>NZ_CM173513.1:0-3530860 GCF_057785975.1 Vibrio sp. QJM3NY_21 | reverse complement strand
GGTGCCCCACTCTATTTAAGTTATATGAAATGACCGCTAATTTTACCTGTTGATAAGTCAGATCACCAGCAATTGATCACAGATCCAGTGAATAAGATCCAAGTTATTCACAATAAATAGTGCAAAACTGGATGGATCCACACATCTTGCCCCTACTTTACTCACACAACGATCCACTTATGCCCGGATCCTTGCTAGTTATCCCCAAATCGAGAATACGATCTGGTTATGGTTAATAACATCTGGTTATTTATTCTATTGAGCATTTTCCCAGTAACATCCAACCCTATAAATATAAGGAGTTACCAAATGAATAACTGGATTAAGGCTGCAATTGCGGCTATCGCACTCTCTGCTGCTACTGTTCAAGCCGCGACTGAAGTTAAAGTCGGCATGTCTGGTCGCTACTTCCCATTTACGTTCGTTAAACAAGACCAACTACAAGGTTTTGAAGTGGATTTATGGGATGAGATCGGTAAACGTAATGACTATAGCGTTGAATACGTAACGGCAAACTTCTCTGGTCTGTTTGGTCTTCTTGAAACGGGTCGAATCGATACCATTTCAAACCAAATTACAATAACGGATGCACGTAAAGCGAAATACCTATTCGCAGACCCTTACGTAGTAGACGGCGCACAAATTACCGTTCGTAAAGGTAATGACAGCATTAAAGGTATCGAAGACCTAGATGGTAAGACGGTTGCGGTAAACCTTGGCTCAAACTTTGAGCAACTGCTGCGCAGCTACGACAAAGAAGGCAAAATCAATGTCAAAACCTACGATACCGGTATTGAACATGATGTCGCTCTTGGTCGTGCCGACGCATTCGTAATGGATCGCCTATCAGCACTAGAGCTTATCAAGAAGACTGGTCTACCATTACAGCTAGCAGGACAACCATTCGAGACAATCGAAAACGCTTGGCCTTTCGTAAACAATGACAACGGTCAAAAACTGCAAGCAGAAGTAAACGAAGCATTAGCAGCAATGCGCGCAGATGGTACGCTAGAAAGTATCTCTCAGAAATGGTTTGGTGCGGACATTACTCAGAAGTAACGACTCACTTTCCCATTTAAGGCCCACTGCTTTACACAGCGGTGGGCTTTTTGCTTTTGTGCACTGATTAAAAAGCCTGATATAACAGTATTTCCAAACAATACTTCCAATAAAAATATGAGATAGATTATGGGATTTGACTTTAATTACATGCTAGGTCTGTTGCCAATACTGCTGAAGTATTTAGGCACCACTATGGAGATGGCAATCTGGGGCTTATTTTTCGCCCTAATTCTATCTTTGATACTGGCGAACATTCGTGTATTCAAAATCCCTGTACTCGACCAGCTTAGCCAGCTGTATATTAGCTTCTTCCGAGGTACACCACTGCTGGTGCAACTGTTCCTTCTATACTATGGCCTACCACAAGTGTTTCCGTGGATGGTTGGACTTGATGCGTTTGGCGCCGCGGTTATCGGCTTAACCTTACACTTTGCTGCTTACATGGCTGAAAGTATTCGTGCCGCGATTATCGGTATCGATCGTAGCCAAATGGAAGCAAGCCTATCAGTCGGTATGACAACCAGCCAAGCCATGCGTCGAGTGATCTTGCCGCAAGCGACACGTGTGGCACTGCCTTCTTTAATGAACTATTTCATCGACATGATTAAGTCGACTTCACTTGCATTCACCCTAGGTGTAGCCGAAATCATGGCTAAAGCTCAGATGGAAGCTTCTTCAAGTTTCCGTTTCTTCGAGGCTTTTTTAGCAGTCGCGCTGATTTATTGGGGCGTGGTAGTTATCCTCACTCGTATTCAAATTTGGGCCGAAGTGAAACTGAATAAGGCGTATGTACGATGATCAAATTACAAAATATCCACAAGCAGTTTGGTGACACCGAAGTATTGAAAGGGATCGACCTTGAAATCAAACAAGGTGAGATAATTGTCATCATAGGTTCAAGTGGTACGGGTAAGTCTACCCTGCTGCGTTGTGTGAATTTTCTAGAGCAAGCCGATCAAGGTACGATTTCGATTGATGATATCAAGGTTGATACTCAGAAACACACTAAAGCAGAGGTGCTTGCACTGCGCCGTAAGACCGGTTTTGTGTTCCAAAACTATGCACTGTTCGCTCACCAAACGGCAAGGCAGAATATTGCCGAAGGTTTGATTACCGTTCGTGGTTGGAAAAAGCAGCAAGCTCATGAAAAAGCACAACAAATACTCGATGATATTGGCCTAGGAGAAAAAACAGATAGCTATCCAGCAGCGCTCTCTGGTGGCCAGCAGCAGCGTGTTGGTATTGGCCGTGCGATGGCTCTACAACCAGAGCTTTTATTGTTTGATGAGCCTACTTCAGCGCTCGATCCTGAGTGGGTTGGCGAAGTGCTTAACTTAATGAAAAAACTGGCAAATCAGCATCAAACCATGCTGGTGGTTACGCACGAAATGCAGTTCGCTAGAGAGGTCGCAGACCGAGTGATCTTCATGGCTGATGGTCACATTGTCGAGCAGGGATCTCCACAGGATATTTTTGGTAATCCACAGGATCCTAAATTAAAGAAATTCTTAAATAAGGTCGGGATCGAATAAGGATCCTTGTGATTTTAGTTATTCTACGTATAATCCCCCGACCGGAATTTTAGTTAACCCAATCATTGACACTTTTTGTGACAGTGATTACAATTCCGCCTCTTTGTTGAGAGGCGTCGGTTTTCCTTTCTTATATAAAGAAGAGAAAAAATGCCCACGCCGGGTTTAACAAAAACCTAAAACTACTGATCAGTAAGGTAATTACAATGAAACGCACTTTTCAACCTACAGTTCTAAAGCGTAAGCGTACTCACGGTTTCCGTGCTCGCATGGCTACTAAGAACGGTCGCGCAACAATCAATGCACGTCGTGCAAAAGGCCGTAAGCGTCTTTCTAAGTAATCTTTGATTATTTTGAATAAGCTAGCCTTCGGTCGGGAGTTACGCTTGTTAACTCCCGAACATTATCAGAATGTCTTCAAGCAAGCTCATCGAGCAGGCTCCCCTCATTTCACCATCATTGCCCGAAATAACTCTCTTTCAAATCCTCGCCTTGGATTAGCTGTTCCGAAAAAGCAGATTAAAACCGCCGTGGGTCGTAACCGATTCAAGCGTCTTACTCGTGAAAGCTTTCGTAACACTCAACACAAACTTCCTAACAAAGATTTTGTTGTAATCGCTAAGAAGAGCGCGCAAGATTTAAGCAATGAAGAAATGTTCAAGCTACTCGACAAATTATGGCTTCGCCTGTCTCGCCCTTCGCGTGGATAGCGCTAATACCCATCTATTTTTATAGATGGTTTATTAGTCCACTCATCGGCCCACGCTGCCGATTTACTCCAACCTGCTCTTTATATGCGATAGAAGCGTTGAAAGCTCACGGTTTTGTAAAAGGGTGTTGGTTATCAGGCAAACGTCTATTAAAATGCCATCCTTTGAACGAAGGGGGCTTTGACCCCGTTCCACCAGTCCAAAAACAAGACAGAGATAAATAACGATGGATTCTCAACGTAATATCCTGTTAATCGCATTGGCTTTGGTTTCTTTCCTACTGTTCCAACAATGGAACGTAGCTCAGAACCCAGCTCCACAAGCGATTGAGCAGGCACAATCTGGCAGCACCCTACCAGCGCCATCTTATGCAGATGACTTAGACCCAGCTCCGGGCCAACAAGTCGCTTCTGCAAAAACTATCACAGTAACAACTGATGTACTGACTCTGTCAATTGATACGGTTGGTGGTGATGTCGTTCAAGCAAACCTAAATGATTACTCTGCTGAGTTTGATTCTGAAGATACGTTTGTTCTTCTTAAGAACGAACCTGGTCACCAATTTATCGCACAAAGCGGTCTAGTTGGCCCTCAAGGTATCGATTTAAGCAGCACTAACCGCCCTAGCTACTCGGTTTCAGCAGACAGCTTCACGCTTGCTGATGGTCAGGATGAACTACGCATCCCGATGACTTACCAAGCGAACGGCCTTGATTACACGAAAACATTCGTCCTTAAGCGTGGCAGCTACGCAATGGATGTTGAATACGATGTAGTCAACAACTCTGGTACTAACGCGACATTCGGCATGTACGCTCACCTACGTCAAAATGTTATGGATGACGGCGGTAGCTTAACAATGCCAACTTACCGTGGTGGTGCTTACTCTACGGAAGATACGCGTTACAAAAAATACAGCTTCGACGACATGCAAGATCGCAACCTGTCTCTTAACCTAGCAAATGGTCAAGGTTGGGCAGCGATGATTCAGCACTACTTTGCAAGTGCATGGATCCCACGCGACGAAGCAGGCAGCAACCTTTACACTCGTGTAATCGGTAACCTTGGCGACATTGGTGTTCGCATGCCGAACAAAACCATCGCTACTGGCGACGAAGCAAGCTTTAAAGCAACGCTTTGGGTTGGTCCTAAACTTCAAGACCAAATGGCTGCTGTAGCACCAAACCTAGACCTAGTAGTTGACTACGGTTGGTTATGGTTCATTGCTAAACCACTTCATACTCTGCTTTCGTTCATTCAAGGCATCGTTGTGAACTGGGGTCTAGCAATCATCTGTCTAACGTTTATCGTTCGTGGTGCGATGTACCCACTAACGAAAGCTCAGTACACGTCTATGGCGAAAATGCGTATGCTTCAGCCTAAGCTGACTGCAATGCGTGAGCGTATTGGCGACGACCGTCAACGTATGAGCCAAGAAATGATGGAGCTGTACAAGAAAGAGAAAGTAAACCCACTTGGTGGCTGTTTACCTATCATCTTGCAAATGCCTATCTTCATTTCGCTATACTGGGCACTAATGGAGTCTGTTGAACTGCGTCACTCACCGTTCTTCGGTTGGATTACTGACCTTTCAGCACAAGACCCATACTACATCTTGCCACTTCTGATGGGTGCTTCAATGTTCCTAATCCAGAAGATGAGCCCGACAACTGTAACGGATCCAATGCAGCAGAAGATCATGACCTTTATGCCGGTTATGTTTACATTCTTCTTCCTGTTCTTCCCTTCAGGTCTGGTTCTTTACTGGCTAGTATCGAACATCGTAACTCTGATTCAGCAAACGCTTATCTACCGCGCGCTGGAAAAGAAAGGCTTACATTCTAAGTAAGTTCGATAATAGAAAGAGATAAAGAAAGGCGACCAAAAGGTCGCCTTTTTGTTTTTAGCTGATTACAATTCAGCTAATTGATTAATCGTGAACGCCCCTTTTTGGCTCTCACATGCTAGCAGGCACAACTATGACTACAGATACGATTGTTGCTCAAGCGACCGCGCCCGGCCGTGGTGGCGTCGGTATTATCCGCGTTTCCGGCCCATTGGCGACTCAGGTTGCCCTAGAAGTAACAGGAAAAACACTCAAGCCTCGCTACGCTGAGTACCTACCGTTTAAATCTGACGATGGCATCGAACTCGATCAAGGCATCGCGCTTTACTTCCCTAACCCGCACTCGTTTACCGGCGAAGACGTATTAGAGTTGCAAGGCCACGGCGGCCCAGTGGTTATGGACATGCTAATCAAACGCATCCTAGCCATTTCAGGCGTGCGTGCAGCGCGTCCAGGTGAGTTTTCAGAACGTGCCTTCTTGAACGATAAGATGGATTTAACTCAAGCCGAAGCGATTGCTGACCTCATTGATGCCAGCTCAGAAGAAGCGGCTAAATCGGCGCTTCAATCGCTACAAGGCGAATTCTCTAAACGCATTAATACGCTTGTAGATTCTCTGATTTACTTAAGAATATACGTTGAGGCAGCGATCGATTTCCCAGAAGAAGAAATTGATTTTCTTGCTGACGGTAAAGTCAGTACTGACTTACAGGCTATCATCGATAACCTCGAAGCTGTACGCCAAGAAGCGAATCAAGGTGCCATCATGCGTGAAGGCATGAAGGTCGTGATTGCAGGTCGCCCAAATGCCGGTAAATCGAGCCTATTGAATGCGCTGTCTGGCAAAGAATCTGCGATTGTGACCGATATTGCAGGCACCACACGTGATGTATTGCGTGAACATATCCATATTGACGGTATGCCACTGCACATTATCGATACCGCAGGCCTGCGTGATGCCTCTGATGAAGTAGAAAAAATCGGTATTGAACGCGCTTGGGAAGAAATTGCTCAGGCAGACCGAGTTTTATTTATGGTTGATGGCACGACAACAGACGCAACAGACCCAAAAGATATCTGGCCAGATTTCGTTGATCGTCTACCAGACAACATCGGAATGACGGTAATTCGTAATAAAGCGGATCAAACCAGTGAAGAGTTAGGCATTTGTCATGTTAACGATCCAACCCTGATTCGCTTATCAGCAAAAACAGGCCAAGGTGTCGACACTCTGCGTAGCCACCTCAAGGATTGCATGGGTTTTGCTGGTGGTCATGAAGGTGGCTTTATGGCGCGCCGCCGCCACTTGGATGCACTAGAACGCGCATCGGAACACCTTGATATCGGGCAACAACAGCTTGAAGGCTACATGGCCGGAGAGATATTAGCGGAAGAGCTTCGTATCACTCAACAGCACCTCAATGAGATCACAGGCGAGTTCAGTTCCGATGATCTTTTAGGTCGAATCTTCTCTTCATTCTGTATCGGTAAATAACCATAAAGGCTGGCTTACGCTGGCCTTTTCTTTTGTAAGGACAGCTTAATGATCCACATTATTACAGGCAGCACCTTAGGTGGCGCTGAATACGTTGGCGATCACCTTAACGATCTTCTAGAGGCTCAAGGGCACGAGATAGAACTTCATAATCAGCCTGAATACAATAATATTCCTCAGCAAGGTACTTGGTTAGTGGTGACATCAACACATGGTGCGGGCGATTTTCCTGATAATATCCAACCGTTGATCAACGCATTGACTCAAGAATCTCCAGATTTAAGTGCTATTCGTTATGCTGTTATCGCACTTGGTGATTCAAGTTACGATACCTTCTGTTCTGCGGGAAAATCAGTCCACAGCCAACTGAAAAAACTCGGTGCTCAGCCTATTTCAGACTGCTTTACCATCGATGTATTGGAAACTCCGGTACCTGAGGATGCAGCTGAAGAGTGGTTTAACGATCATAGTGACCAGTTCTAGTCCCTCAATTTCCCCAAAAAGCGGCTCATGCCGCTTTTTTTGTCTCTGAATATCGTGATTGTGAATAACTTTTTTGAAAAAAATTCGAAAATTAAAGCAAAAACCTCAATTTTCTCTGTGGATAAGATCATACATATACGGTGATTAACCTATAGTTATCCAAATAACAACTTTCAAGCCAATTCTCCCCTGTGAATAAGTAGCCATTTTGATCCCAGCTAATCCTCATCATGATCAAAGTTAGATCACATACTTTGATCCAAAAAAGATCCATGATCTTGTTGATCATTTTTGACTTATCCACAGATACCCTCGATCCTAATAATAGATATAATAAAAGATCTCTATAAAGATCTTATCTATATTAATTAAAAACAGCTTTATCGAAAAATCCCAAAAACGTTTTCTCAAGCTATGAAAACAGGTAGAATATCGCTCCTTTTTATCAATCTAGAAAACGTTTGAATACCCGAGGTCGGTTCATGCTTTATCACGAAAAATTTGACGTCATCGTTGTTGGTGGTGGCCATGCAGGAACGGAAGCCGCACTCGCATCTGCACGTACTGGTCAAAGTACGTTACTACTCACTCATAATATCGATACGTTGGGACAAATGTCTTGCAACCCTGCGATTGGCGGGATCGGTAAGGGCCACTTGGTAAAAGAGGTCGATGCAATGGGTGGATTAATGGCGCAAGCTATTGATCATGCAGGTATTCAGTTCAGAACGTTAAACGCATCAAAAGGTCCAGCGGTACGTGCAACTCGTGCACAAGCTGACCGCGCGCTTTACAAAGCCTTTGTTCGAAATGTTCTTGAAAACACACCAAACCTAACTCTGTTTCAACAATCGGTTGATGACTTGATCGTTGAGCAGGATCAAGTGGTGGGTGTTGTTACACAGATGGGCCTTAAGTTCCGCGCTAACGCAGTGGTACTGACGGTCGGTACATTTCTAGGTGGAAAGATCCATATTGGTATGGAAAGTTCTTCAGGCGGTCGCGCTGGTGATCCACCATCGATCGCACTGGCTGACCGTCTTCGTGATCTTCCATTCCGAGTTGATCGCCTGAAAACGGGTACACCTCCTCGTATCGATGCACGTAGCGTTGATTTTTCAGAGTTAGAGGTTCAGCACGGTGATAACCCAACACCTGTATTCTCGTTCATGGGTAGCCGAGCTCAACAGCCTCGCCAAATTCCATGCTACATCACGCACACTAACGAAAATACGCATGACGTTATTCGCGCCAATCTCGATCGCAGCCCAATGTACGCGGGCGTGATTGAAGGTATTGGCCCGCGCTACTGTCCATCGATTGAAGACAAAGTGATGCGTTTTGCTGACAAGAACAGTCACCAGATTTTCATTGAACCTGAAGGTCTGACGACACATGAGCTATACCCGAATGGTATCTCGACAAGTCTGCCATTTGATGTTCAGGTAAAAATCGTTCACTCAATGAAAGGTTTTGAAAATGCTCATATCGTCCGCCCAGGCTATGCGATCGAGTATGATTTCTTTGATCCTCGCGACCTTAAGCTGACTTACGAAACTAAGTTTATTAAGGGTCTATTCTTTGCCGGTCAAATCAACGGTACCACTGGCTACGAAGAAGCGGCAGCACAAGGCTTGATGGCCGGTTTGAATGCAAGTTTGTTTACACAAGGCAAAGAGGGCTGGAGCCCGCGTCGTGACCAAGCTTACATGGGCGTTCTTATTGATGACTTGTCGACGATGGGTACCAAAGAACCTTACCGTATGTTCACGTCTCGTGCGGAATACCGTTTGTTACTTCGTGAAGACAACGCTGATATCCGCTTGACTGAGAAGTCGCGTGAGCTTGGCTTGGTGGATGATGCTCGTTGGGCTCGATTCAACGAGAAAGTAGAAAACATGGAGAAGGAACGTCAACGTCTAAAAGAAACGTGGATTAATCCAAAGTCTGAAGATGTTGATCAACTGAACCAAATTCTAAAAACACCTATGTCTCGTGAAGCAAGCGGTGAAGATCTTCTTCGTCGTCCTGAAATGACTTATTCACAGCTAACGGCATTGGATCGTTTTGGCCCTGCATTGGAAGATCAACAAGCATCCGAGCAAGTTGAGATCCAAGTGAAGTACGATGGTTATATCCAGCGTCAACAAGACGAAATTGAAAAATCACTGCGTCATGAAAATACCAAATTGCCTGCTGATATCGATTACAGCAAGGTGAAAGGACTTTCTAACGAAGTGGTTCTTAAACTAACGACTGCTAAGCCTGACTCAATTGGTATTGCTTCTCGAATTTCAGGTATTACGCCTGCAGCAATCTCAATTCTGTTGGTTTATTTGAAAAAACACGGCCTGCTGAAAAAAGGTGAGGAAGCATAATGAGCGCATTACGCGAAAAACTGGATCACCTGATTGGCCAGACTGAACTTGAAGTATCTGAAAAGCAACGTGGCCAATTGGTTGGCTACGTTGAGTTACTGAACAAGTGGAACAAGGCTTACAACTTAACGTCAGTTCGTGACCCGCAAGAAATGATGGTGAAACATATCTTAGATAGCATCATTGTTAGCACTCACTTACAAGGCAAGCGCTTTATTGATGTAGGTACAGGCCCTGGTCTTCCTGGGATTCCGCTCTCAATCATGAACCCTGACTGCGAGTTTTACTTGCTCGATAGCCTAGGCAAGCGTATTCGTTTTATTAAGCAAGTTATTCATGAATTGGGCATCGACAACGTTGTTCCAGTACAAAGCCGTGTTGAAGAATTTCAACCAGAAGAAAAGTTTGATGCCGTGCTCAGTCGCGCATTTGCGTCAATGACAGACATGGTAGAGTGGTGTCACCATTTACCTAAAGAGCAATCCGGTGTATTTTTGGCTCTTAAGGGACAACATCCTAGAGACGAAATCGACCTGTTACCTGAATGGTGTTCAGTGACAGACATTAAAGCTTTGCAAGTGCCAGAGCTTGATGGAGAGCGTCATCTAGTTACTTTATCGCGTCAGGGATAATCAGCGAGGCCATAGTGGGTAAAATCGTAGCAATTGCCAACCAGAAGGGCGGCGTAGGAAAAACAACAACTTGCATTAATTTGGCAGCATCAATGGCGGCAACAAAACGCAAGATATTGGTTGTTGACCTCGATCCTCAAGGTAATGCCACTATGGCGAGCGGTGTCGACAAGTATCAAGTTGAAGCAACTGCTTACGATTTGCTGGTTGAAGACACCCCATTTGATGAGGTAGTTTGCCGAAGTACATCTGGCAATTATGACCTCATCGCCGCAAACGGTGATGTGACTGCGGCAGAAATCAAGTTAATGGAAGTATTTGCTCGTGAAGTTCGTTTAAAAAACGCACTCGAATCCATTCGCGACAACTATGATTTCATCTTTATTGATTGCCCACCTTCATTAAACCTTCTTACAATCAACGCGATGGCTGCGGCCGATTCCGTATTGGTTCCTATGCAATGTGAATATTTTGCTTTGGAAGGTTTGACTGCGTTGATGGATACCATCAGTAAGCTCGCTGCGGTAGTAAACGAGAATCTGAAGATCGAAGGTCTTCTTCGTACAATGTATGATCCTCGTAACCGCTTATCGAATGAAGTCTCTGATCAACTCAAAAAACACTTCGGTAGCAAAGTTTACCGAACTGTGATCCCTCGAAATGTACGTTTGGCAGAAGCGCCGAGTCATGGCAAGCCAGCAATGTACTACGACAAGTATTCCGCAGGTGCTAAGGCATATCTTGCTCTTGCAGGCGAAATGTTGCGTCGTGAAGAAGTCCCAGTATAGGTCTAACCAAAGGAATTCGCTCAATGTCTAAGCGTGGTTTAGGAAAAGGGTTAGATGCATTGCTTGCAACTAGCTCATTGGCTCGTGAAAAACAACAAGTTGCTTCTCATAGTCAGGCTTTGTCTGCAGAAGGCGAGTTCACAGAGATTGCCATTGGTAGCTTGAAGCCAGGTGTATATCAACCGCGTAAGGATATGGCGCCAGAAGCGCTAGAAGAGCTGGCCGCATCTATTCAATCTCAAGGTATTATCCAACCTATTGTCGTGCGTCCTTTAGCGTATGGTCAATATGAGATTATCGCTGGTGAGCGCCGTTGGAGAGCTGCGCGTCAAGCTGGCTTAAAACAGGTGCCGTGCTTGGTCAAGAAGGTTGAAGACAAAGCTGCGATTGCGATGGCATTGATTGAGAACATTCAGCGTGAAGACTTGAATGTTATCGAAGAAGCACAAGCGCTAGAGCGCTTACAGAACGAATTCGAGCTGACACATCAACAAGTCGCCGAAGTGATCGGTAAATCGAGAGCAACGGTTAGTAACTTATTACGTCTAAATCAGCTAGAAAATGAAGTAAAAGGTTTAGTTTCCAATAAACAACTGGAAATGGGTCATGCTCGAGCATTGCTTGCGCTTGAAGGTGATACCCAGATTGAAGCAGCCAACACTGCGGCAACCAAAAAAATGACCGTGCGTCAAACTGAGCAGCTTGTCAAAAAGTGCTTAAAACCAGACGTTGAACCAGAATCGAAGCCTGAAGACACAGAAGCTATCGAACTTTCACGAAGACTCACGGAAAAATTGCAAGCAAACGTTTCAGTTACTCGTTCTGTTAGCGGTAAGTCAAAAGTGACGATTACTCTTGATGAGCCTCACAAATTAGAGCAACTTATTGCTAAACTAGAGTACTAAATGAGATAATTGATTTAGGTCAATTATGTAATAAACAAGTAATTTCGTACAAAAGTTGTCGGTTTGTATGCAAAAATGTAAAAGATTGCTGCATTGTGATTGCAATCAATTTGGCTGAACGTATAATTTTCGCCAATTTCTCAGCACGCTTATAAGCGAGTGGTAAAGTGGGCTTAAAGAGGAACGAATACATGGTAGCGGCGTTAGCAAGACCAGGACGAGTGCTTGCAAAGCAAATGTTATTGATCGAGCTTAGCGCGGTTATATTAGTGGCGATAGGGTTAGGTTTAGCTGTTAATCCTGATTGGGGTTTTGCTGCATTAATCGGTGGCGGTATTTTTGTCATCGCGAATGTAGTTTTTTGTGTGTGTGCTTTCCTATTTTGTGGAGCTCGTGCAACTAAGTTAGTTGCGGCGTCGTTCTATGCTGGCGAAGTGCTCAAAATCTTAATCACAGTTTTACTATTCTCTATTGTCTACATGTATATGCAGGTGGAATTAATTCCCCTCAAACTGACCTATTTACTGGTTCTAGGTATTAATATCTTTGCGCCAGTGCTTTTCATTAACAATAAAAAATAGGATGAGTTATGGCTGCGCCAACAGCATCCGGATACATTGAACACCATTTACAAAACCTTTCTTTAGCTAAGTTTGGTCTTGTAGAGGAAACAAGTTTCTGGAACGTACATATAGACAGTCTGTTTTTTTCTGTGCTGACAGGGGTGTTATTCCTTTGGGTTTTTCGCTCAGTCGCTAAGAAAGCAACAGTAGGTGTACCTGGTAAGCTTCAGTGTTTTGTTGAAATGGTAGTGGAATTCGTTGGCGACAACGTTAAAGAAACTTTCCATGGCCGCAATCCTCTGGTAGCTCCATTAGCACTGACTATATTCTGCTGGATTATCATAATGAACTTGATGGACTTAGTGCCTATCGATTTCTTACCGTATCCTGCAGAGCATTGGCTAGGTATCCCTTACTTGAAAGTGGTTCCTACAGCTGATGTAAATATAACAATGGCAATGGCTTTAGGTGTTTTTGCTCTGATGATCTACTACAGCATCAAAGTAAAAGGCTTAGGCGGATTTGCTAAAGAATTGGCACTGCATCCATTTAATCACCCAATCATGATTCCATTTAACTTGGTACTTGAGGTAATTTCGCTATTAGCGAAGCCACTATCTCTAGGTATGCGTTTATTTGGTAATATGTTTGCGGGTGAGGTGGTGTTTATTCTTATCGCGGCAATGCTACCGTGGTACTTACAATGGGTAGGTGCACTACCTTGGGCTATCTTCCATATCTTGGTTATTTTGATTCAAGCGTTTGTTTTCATGATGTTGACAATCGTTTACCTATCAATGGCCCATGAAGATAGTGATCACTAAAAAAATTTTTAAGCTTTATTCTAACTATTAATGTTAATCGGAGAACGTAAATGGAAACTGTACTAAGTTTTTCAGCAATCGCTGTTGCTATCATTGTTGGTCTTTGTGCCGTAGGTACTGCAATTGGTTTTGCTATTCTTGGTGGTAAATTCCTAGAAGGCGCTGCGCGTCAACCTGAAATGGCTCCAATGCTACAAGTTAAGATGTTCATCATCGCTGGTCTACTGGATGCTGTTCCAATGATCGGTATCGTAATCGCACTACTATTCACGTTTGCTAACCCATTTGTAAGTCAGCTAGCAGGCTAATTAACTCTTAATAGTTAATTAAATTTTTGTAGTTGATTCTTAACGAGGAGTAGCTGTTGTGAATATGAACGCAACTCTGTTAGGTCAAGCAATTGCTTTTTCGCTGTTTGTTTGGTTCTGCATGAAATATGTATGGCCACCAATCATGCAAGCAATTGAAGAACGTCAGAAGAAAATTGCTGACGGTCTTGTAGCCGCTGAACGCGCTGCTAAAGACTTGAACCTGGCACAAGCCAACGCTTCTGAGCAAATGAAGGAAGCGAAGCGCACTGCAACTGAGGTTATTGATCAGGCAAACAAACGTAAAGCTCAAATTATCGATGAAGCTCGCGAAGAGGCTCAGGCAGAACGCCAGAAGATCTTAACGCAAGCTGAAGCTGAAATTGAAGCTGAACGCACACGTGCCCGTGATGACCTGCGCAAACAAGTCGCAACTCTGGCTATAGCTGGTGCTGAGAAAATCCTTGAGCGTACAATCGATAAAGATGTACACAATGATCTTCTTAACAACATTACTGCAAAACTTTAAAGCAAGGGGCTGTATATGTCTGATTTGACTACAATCGCACGCCCCTATGCTAAAGCAGCGTTTGACTTTGCGGTAGATAAAGGTGAGCTAGACCAATGGGGTCAAATGCTTACTTTTGCTGCCGAAGTGGCACAAAATGATGATGTTCATAATTTATTAAGCAGTTCAATGACTGCTGAAAAGTTAGCTGAAATATTCATTGTAATTTGTGGTGAACAATTTGATGAATTCGGCCAGAACTTAATTAAAGTGATGGCAGAGAATGGTCGTTTAATGGCCTTTCCTGATGTTTGTAAACAGTTCTTATTGCTTAAACAAGAGCACGAGAAAGAAATCGACGTTGACGTTACTTCAGCGGTTGAACTTTCTGAAGAACAGCGCACAAGCATCATCAGCAAATTGGAACTGCGCCTAGCGCGCAAAGTTCAGCTGAATTGCAGTATAGATGAGACTCTACTTAGTGGAGTTATTATTCGAGCCGGAGACCTAGTCATCGATAACTCAGCGCGCAGTCGTTTAGACCGCCTGAGCGATGCATTGCAGTCTTAATGGGGATTGGAGCATGCAACTTAATTCCACTGAAATTAGCGATCTAATTAAACAACGTATTGAATCTTTCGACGTTGTTAGTGAAGCTCGCAATGAAGGTACTATCGTTTCTGTAAGCGATGGCATCCTTAGCATCCACGGCCTAGCGGACGTGATGCAAGGTGAAATGATCGAACTACCGGGTGGCCGTTACGCGCTAGCACTAAACTTGAACCGTGATTCGGTTGGTGCTGTTGTAATGGGCCCGTATGCTGACCTACAGGAAGGCATGAAAGTTACAGGTACTGGTCGTATTCTTGAAGTACCAGTAGGTCCTGAAATGCTTGGTCGTGTTGTAAACACGCTAGGTGAGCCAATTGATGGTAAAGGTCCTATCGAAGCGAAACTAACTTCGCCTGTAGAAATTATCGCACCAGGTGTAATCGACCGTAAATCGGTAGATCAACCTGTTCAAACTGGTTACAAGTCAGTTGACTCAATGATCCCTATCGGTCGTGGTCAACGTGAACTAGTAATCGGTGACCGTCAGACTGGTAAAACAGCAATGGCGATCGATGCGATTATCAACCAGAAAGACTCTGGTATTTTCTCTATCTACGTAGCTATCGGCCAAAAAGCGTCGACTATTGCTAACGTAGTTCGCAAACTAGAAGAGCACGGCGCACTGGCAAACACTGTTGTTGTTGTTGCATCTGCTTCTGAATCTGCAGCGCTGCAATACCTTGCACCGTATGCTGGTTGTGCGATGGGTGAATACTTCCGTGATCGCGGCGAAGATGCACTGATTGTTTATGATGATCTATCTAAGCAAGCGGTAGCTTACCGTCAAATTTCACTACTACTTAAGCGTCCACCTGGCCGTGAAGCGTTCCCTGGTGATGTTTTCTACCTTCACTCTCGTCTACTAGAGCGTGCTGCTCGTGTAAGCGAAGCATACGTAGAAAAGTTCACTAACGGTGAAGTGACAGGCAAGACTGGTTCTTTAACTGCTCTTCCTATCATCGAAACGCAAGCTGGTGACGTATCTGCATTCGTACCAACGAACGTAATCTCGATTACTGATGGTCAGATCTTCCTACAAACTGAACTATTCAACGCGGGCGTACGTCCAGCTGTTGACCCTGGTATCTCAGTTTCTCGTGTAGGTGGTTCGGCGCAGACTAAAATCATCAAGAAGCTATCTGGCGGTATCCGTACTGCTCTAGCTCAATACCGTGAACTTGCAGCATTTGCACAGTTCTCATCGGATCTTGATGAAGCGACCAAAAAGCAACTAGACCACGGTCAAAAAGTTACAGAACTGATGAAGCAGAAACAATATGCTCCTATGTCTGTATTTGACCAAGCTCTAGTAATCTTCGCTGCAGAGCGTGGATACCTTCAAGACGTAGAACTGTCTAAAGTTCTAGATTTTGAAGCTGCTTTACTGTCGTTTGCTCGTGGTCAATACGCTGATCTAGCAACACAGATCGACGCAACGGGTGCTTTCAACAAAGAAATCGAAGCTGAGCTGAAGAAGCTTGTTGACGATTTCAAGGCAACCCAGACCTGGTAATTGGTAGGTGGTCTTAGGGCCACCTCATACCATTAACGGAGAGTAACGATGGCCGGCGCAAAAGAGATACGTAATAAAATCGGTAGTGTTAAAAGCACACAGAAGATTACGAAAGCAATGGAAATGGTAGCAGCTTCGAAAATGCGTCGTTCTCAAGACGCAATGGAAGCTACTCGTCCATATGCAGAAACAATGCGTAAAGTGATCGGTCATTTGGCTAATGGTAGCCTCGAGTATAAGCATCCTTATCTTGAGGAACGTGAAGCCAAACGTGTTGGTTACATCATCGTTTCTACAGACCGTGGTCTTTGTGGTGGTTTGAACATTAACTTGTTCAAAAAAGCTATGAACGACATGAAAGATTGGTCTGAGAAAGGTGCTGATGTAGAGCTTGCAATTGTAGGCTCTAAAGCAACAGCATTTTTCAATAACAGCGGCGCGAAAGTAGCAGCTCAAGTTTCTGGTCTGGGTGATCGCCCAAGCCTTGAAGACTTGATTGGCTCTGTAAGCGTTATGCTGAAGAAATATGATGAAGGTGAATTGGATCGCCTGTTCGTAGTGTTTAACAGATTTGAAAACACTATGGTTCAAGAACCAACGATCGATCAATTACTTCCTTTGCCTAAATCAGACAGCGAAGAAATGAAACGCAGTCATTCTTGGGATTACATTTATGAGCCCGAGCCAAAACCACTACTAGATGCACTATTAGTTCGATACGTCGAATCTCAAGTGTATCAAGGTGTGGTCGAGAATCTTGCTTGTGAGCAAGCGGCTCGAATGATTGCAATGAAATCAGCAACAGATAACGCTGGTGACATTATTGATGACTTAGAACTTGTGTATAACAAAGCCCGTCAATCGGCGATTACACAAGAACTTTCTGAGATCGTTTCAGGCGCAGCTGCGGTTTAAGCTTAGGTAAAACTAAATAGTTAGAGGATTAACGATGGCTACAGGTAAGATCGTACAGATCATTGGTGCGGTAGTCGACGTAGAGTTCCCACAGGGCGAAGTACCTCGTGTATACGATGCTCTGAATGTTAATGAAGTGACAGAACGTCTAGTTCTTGAAGTTCAGCAACAACTTGGCGGTGGCGTAGTACGCGCAATCGTAATGGGTAGCTCTGATGGTTTACGTCGTGGTTTGACAGTTGAAAATACTGGCGCTCCAATCTCGGTACCAGTAGGTACTAAGACACTTGGTCGTATCATGAACGTCCTAGGTGACGCAATTGATGAGTGTGGTGAAATCGGTGCTGAAGAGCATTACGCAATTCACCGCGAAGCTCCAAGCTACGAAGAGCAGTCTAACGAGACTTCTCTTCTAGAAACTGGTGTTAAAGTAATCGACTTGATTTGTCCATTCGCTAAGGGTGGTAAAATCGGTCTATTCGGTGGTGCTGGTGTAGGTAAGACCGTTAACATGATGGAACTTATCAACAACATCGCACTTCAACACTCAGGCCTATCTGTATTTGCAGGTGTAGGTGAGCGTACTCGTGAAGGTAACGATTTCTACTTTGAGATGCAGGAAGCAGGTGTTGTAAACATCGAAAACCCTGAAGAATCAAAAGTAGCGATGGTTTACGGTCAGATGAACGAGCCACCAGGTAACCGTCTACGTGTTGCACTGACTGGTCTAACAATGGCTGAGCGCTTCCGTGACGAAGGTCGTGACGTTCTACTGTTTGTTGATAACATCTACCGTTACACACTAGCAGGTACTGAAGTATCAGCACTTCTAGGTCGTATGCCTTCTGCGGTAGGTTACCAACCTACACTAGCTGAAGAAATGGGTGTTCTACAAGAGCGTATCACGTCAACTAAAGCTGGTTCTATCACGTCTGTACAGGCGGTATATGTACCTGCGGATGACTTGACTGACCCGTCTCCAGCAACAACGTTCGCTCACTTAGATGCAACGGTAGTACTTAACCGTAATATCGCATCTATGGGTCTATACCCAGCGATCGACCCGCTAGATTCTACTTCACGTCAACTGGATCCATTGGTAGTTGGACAAGAGCACTACGACATCGCTCGTGGCGTTCAGTCTACTCTTCAGCGCTATAAAGAGCTGAAAGATATCATTGCTATCCTAGGTATGGACGAGCTATCTGAAGAAGATAAGCAAGTTGTATCTCGTGCTCGTAAGATTGAGAAGTTCCTAACTCAGCCTTACCACGTAGCGGAAGTATTTACAGGTGACCCAGGCGTTTACGTACCTCTTAAAGAGACTCTACGTGGCTTCCAAGGTCTTCTATCTGGTGAATACGATGACATTCCAGAGCAAGCGTTCATGTACTGTGGTGCAATTGACGAAGCTATTGAGAATGCTAAGAAGCTATAAGGCTAACTAGGAGGCGATATGGCAGCAATAACCTTTCACCTAGACGTTGTAAGTGCAGAGAAACAAATTTTCTCAGGCCTTGTTGAGACGTTTCAGGTGACCGGTAGTGAGGGTGAGCTTGGTATTTTCCATGGTCACACTCCACTGCTGACCGCTATCAAGCCTGGTATGGTGCGTATTGTTAAGCAGCACGGCCACGAAGAAATTATTTATGTTTCTGGTGGTATGGTAGAAGTTCAACCTGGTACAGCGACTGTACTGGCTGATACGGCTATCCGTGGTGAAGAACTAGACGCAGCAAAGGCGGAAGAAGCTAAACGCAAGGCTGTGGAGAATATCCAAAATCAGCATGGCGACATAGACTTCGCACAAGCGGCCGGTGAACTGGCTAAAGCCATTGCTCAGTTACGAGTTATCGAACTGACAAAACAGCGTCGTTAATCTTTTATAAGATTATTGGTTCTGTAATAAAGGCGACCTTAGGGTCGCCTTTTTGCTTTTCTGGAATCTCGGAAATGTTCAGTTTTACGTATCAGTAATGGTTTAGTTGCCATTGATATTTAATTTTTTGGCTAAAAACGGTTACAATGTCGGCTTAATAAAAATAATGTTGGATAGGTTTACAATGAAGTTTAGCGCGGTAATTCTCGCAGCGGGCAAAGGCACTCGCATGTATTCAAACACACCAAAGGTTCTGCATACTCTTGCGGGTAAGCCGATGGTTAAACATGTTATCGATACCTGTAATGGTCTTGGTGCTCAAAACATCAACTTGGTTTACGGTCACGGTGGTGATCAGATGAAGGCTACTTTAGCTGAAGAATCGGTAAACTGGGCACTGCAAGCTGAGCAGTTGGGTACTGGCCACGCTGTGGATCAGGCATCTGCACATTTCGCTGATGATGAAAAAGTACTTGTGCTATACGGTGATGTTCCATTGATTTCACCTCAAACCATTGAAAACCTATTAGACGCTCAACCAAATGGTGGCATCGCGCTACTTACGGTCGTGTTAGACAACCCAATGGGCTACGGTCGTATTATTCGTCGTAATGGTCCTGTTGTTGCTATCGTTGAACAAAAAGACGCAACCGATGAGCAGAAGCTTATCAAAGAGATCAACACTGGCGTTATGGTTGCGACTGGTGGCGATCTGAAGCGTTGGTTGTCTGGTCTAAGCAACGACAACGCACAGGGTGAATACTACCTGACTGACGTTATCGCAGCGGCTCACGATGAAGGTCGTGCAGTAGAAGCTGTACACCCAGTAAGCCCAATTGAAGTTGAAGGCGTGAACGACCGCTCTCAACTGGCTCGTTTAGAGCGCGCTTATCAAGCTGAGCAAGCCGACAAACTATTGAAGCAAGGCGTTATGCTACGTGACCCAAGCCGCTTTGATCTACGCGGTGAATTGCAGTGCGGTATGGATGTTGAGATTGATACTAACGTTATCATTGAAGGTAGCGTAAGCATTGGTGACAACGTGGTTATCGGTACAGGTTGTGTATTGAAAGACTGTGAGATCGATGACAACACCATCGTGCGTCCATACAGTGTAATTGAAGGTGCAACGGTCGGTGAAGACTGTACGGTTGGTCCTTTCACTCGTCTACGTCCTGGTGCTGACATGCGTAATAACTCGCACGTTGGTAACTTTGTCGAAATGAAGAACACTCGCCTTGGTGAAGGCTCTAAAGCGAATCACCTAACGTACTTAGGCGATGCTGAAATTGGTCAGCGCGTAAACGTGGGTGCAGGTGCTATCACTTGTAACTATGATGGCGCAAACAAGTTTAAGACCATCATCGGCGATGACGTATTCGTTGGCTCAGATAGTCAATTAATTGCTCCAGTTACTATTGGTAATGGCGCTACGGTTGGTGCTGGCTCTACAGTAACTCGTGATGTTGCTGAAAATGAGTTAGTTATCAGCCGTGCTAAAGAACGTAAGATTGCTGATTGGAAACGTCCAACTAAGAAGTAAGTACTAACGTCCAAAAATATTCTGATATAAGCCAGTAGCAATGCTACTGGCTGCTTTCTAAATAACTTTAGATATAAAAAAAGAGCGAGATTACTCGCTCTTTTTTGTTTTCGTTAAACGAGAAACTAGTCTTGCTTATCGTCAACAACCACTCGAGAGTTATCTGGTGTTGCGAAGTGTTCAGAAAGCTCTTTGTTCGAAACAATATAGCCAATCCACAATGCACCTAAACAAATCACTACCGCGATACCTGTTGCGCTTAGTGCTTGGCTTGCCATTGCTGCAACCAATGCACTTGCTAGGCCACTAATACTGATTTGCAGGCTGTTTTGTAAGCCAGCCGCTGTCGCAGGGCTCTGTTTCGCGCTTGATAGGGCACGGTTTACTACGATTGGGTAAAGTGCGCCATTCGCTACGGCAATTAGACAGAAAGGTGCCAGTAGAGGCCAGATTGAAGTCAGTTCCCATTGTGATGCAATGAAAATCAGTAATGCAGCAACACTAAACAAACCAATAAGATTTCTTAGTACCACACCATCGCCATACTTCTTCACAGCCTGCTTACCGAAGTAACCACCCGCCATAAATGCAATGGTTTGTGGAATAAAGCTCAAACCGATGTCTTTTGCTTCATAACCCAGCTGAGCCATGATCTCTGGCATACCGGTTAGGTAAGCGAAGAACGCTGCTGACGCAGAAGCAAACATCAACACATTACCCATGTAAGGCTTTGAATGAAGCAGTGCTTTGATATCGGTTTTGATCGACGTTTGTTTTACTTCTGGCGCTTCTTTTGGTTGAGCCATGGTCGTTGCGATCAACAATGCGCCCATTAGCGTCAGTGTGATAAAGATACTGTGCCAACCAAAGCTATCTGCTAGCAACACACCCAGTTGCGGTGCTAATGCTGGAGATAGCGCTACTAGAGGCATGATAGTCGCAAAAATTTGCTGGCTGCTGCTTTGAGAGTAACGCTTAATAACCATTGCTTGCCAAATTACCGCAGGCGCACACACACCGATCGCTTGAATGAAGCGCAGTGTTAGTAGGTGCCATACCTCGGTGCTGAATGCTAAGCCGAATGAAGCTGCAGTAAAGATAACAAGACCAACCGCTAGCGTATTACGGTGACCATACTTGTCACTCGCCAGGCCCCAAAGAAGCTGACCCATTGCCATACCACCAAGGAATACGGTTAGAGACAGAGCAATCTGCTCTGGACCAGTTGCAAAATCGACTTCCATTGCCTTAAATGCAGGAAGGTACATATCGGTCGCAATAAAGCCAAGCATGGAAAGAACTGCAAGGTAGACCAATTGAAATTTAGAAATATTCATAAGATGCCATTAAGCTAAAGGTAGTGATGTTTTTATCATCAAAAAAATTGTTAGATATTCAGGAGTAAGAACCCCTGTTTATTTATGCTGACATTCTATTTTTCAGAGCTGATAAAATAAAACGCTAAAATATGTAGTTATCAATCAAAAAATTTGAAGGCTTATGTTCTCTAAATCCTCGTTAGAAATGCTTGATACCGTTGCTCGCTTGGGCAGCTTCACTGCGGCTGCAGAGCAATTGCACAAAGTGCCATCGGCGATCAGCTATGGGGTTAGGCAGGTAGAGCAAGAGCTTGATGTTCTACTTTTCAGACGCTTACCAAGAAAAGTAGAGCTGACGCCTGCTGGGGAGCTGTTTATTGAAGAGGCTCGTCAACTGCTGAGACAGATGGAAGAACTCAGTGCGCAAACTCGCCGAGCTGCGCGTGGTTGGAAGAAAACCTTACGTCTAACCCTTGATAACGTGGTTAAGCTCGACAAGATGAAGCCTATGATTGAAGAGTTTTATCAAACCTTTGAGTTCGCTGAGCTGCAGATCAACATGGAAGTGTTTAATGGTTCTTGGGAAGCTATTGCACAGGGTAGGGCCGATGTCGTCATTGGCGCCACTTCGGCGATTCCGGTTGGCGGTGACTTTGAAGTTAAGGATATGGGGCGGTTAGATTGGGCATTTGTAATGTCACCCAGTCATCCGTGTGTGCGAGAGCAAAACCTTAATGAAGCCTTTGTTAGCCAGTATCCTGCGATCTGCTTGGATGATACCTCTAGCGTACTGCCAAAGCGTCACACTGGCCATTATGCGAGTCAGAGACGTCTTCTATTACCGAACTGGTACAGTGCGATAGAGTGCCTCAAGAATGGTGTTGGGGTGGGTTACATGCCAAGGCATATTGCCGCGCCTATTATCGAACAAGGCTTGCTGGTGGAAAAAATATTACCAGAGCCTAGCCCACAGAGTCACTGTTGTTTGGTGTGGCGAAAAGACGATAACCATAAATTGATCGAATGGATGGTCAAATATCTAGGATCAAGTGAACAGCTTCACCAAGATTGGTTAGATCATCGTAAAGCACTTTAATGATCTATTTGAAATAAGATCGTGTGAGGTTTATCGGAAACGCTCAAATAAAAAGAGCGAGTTAATACTCGCTCTTTTTGGTTCGATAGCTTAACTCTTAAGACAAGAAGAACTTGTAGGAAGGGTTGTCTGTTTCATCTTTGCACTGGTAGCCAAGTTCTTCTAAGTGTGTAGAGAACTGAGCTAAATCGTCATCACCGAGCTCGAAGCCACACAGCACACGACCGTAGTCGGCACCGTGGTTACGATAGTTGAACAGGCTGATATTCCAGTGAGTACCTAAGGTATCAAGGAATTTAATCAATGCACCTGGGTATTCTGGGAACTCAAAGCTGTATAGGCGTTCTTTCAGGGTTTTCGATGGTTTACCGCCAATCATGTAGCGAATGTGCAGTTTTGCCATCTCATCATCTGAGAGATCGACAACCGGGTAGCCGCCTTCACGTAGGTCATTGATGATGTGCTCGAGCTCTTCTTGTCCACCTTGCAGACGTACACCAACGAAGATATTCGCTAGGCTTTCGTCGTTGTGGCGGTAGTTAAACTCAGTCACCGCTCGACCACCAATAATGTTACAGAACTCTAGGAACGCACCTTGTCGCTCTGGAATCGTCACCGCAAGTAGACCTTCTCGCTTCTCACCCAATTCACAACGTTCAGAGACATAACGCAGACCGTGGAAGTTGGTGTTCGCACCAGACAGTACCGTTGCTAGTTGCTTATTTTGCAGTTGGTTTTGTTCTGCAAACTTCTTCAAGCCAGCCAGAGCAAGCGCTCCTGAAGGCTCAGCAATTGCACGGGTATCTTCAAAGATGTCCTTTACCGCAGAGCAAATTTCATCGCTGGAGACGGTAATATGACCATCAATGTACTGTTGGCAAAGACGGAAGGTTTCTTCACCAATGCGTTTAACCGCAACACCATCAGCAAACATGCTGACCTGATCCAGTACCACTGGTTCACCCGCATCCAGTGCTGCTTTCAAGCAAGCCGAGTCTTCAGGCTCTACCGCAATCACTTTAATCTCTGGCATCAGTTGTTTGATAAGCACTGCAACACCAGCGGCTAAGCCACCACCACCAACCGGCACAAAGATATAATCCATGTGGCCGTTTTGCTGCAGCATCTCCATACCCATCGTACCTTGCCCTGCAATCACGAGTGGGTGATCGAAAGGTGGAACAAAGGTGAAGCCATGTTCAGCCGACAGACGTTCCGCTTCCGCTTTCGCTTCATCGAAATTACTGCCGTGTAAAACGACCTTACCGCCAAATCCGCGTACTGCATCAACCTTGATATCCGGTGTCGTTTTTGGCATCACGATTGTGGTTTGAATACCCAACTTAGAGCCAGATAACGCCATTCCTTGTGCGTGATTCCCTGCGGATGCTGCGATAACACCGGCTGCTTTCTGTTGTTCAGAAAGGCTTGAAACCATGTTGTAAGCACCGCGCAGCTTAAACGAGTGTACCGGCTGACGGTCTTCTCGTTTTAGCTGAACCTGATTACCGATACGAGCGCTTAAGCGTGGCATATCTTGCAGAGGTGTCACGATTGCCGCTTCGTAAACCGGAGCTCTCAGGATCTGGCGCAGATAATCTGCGCCACTTTGTTTTTTGGGACTGGAGGTGTCATCACTCATAGTTAGCCCTCAAGCTTAGACTTATCACGCACAGCGCCTTTGTCGGCACTGGTCGCCATACTTGCGTAAGCTTTCAGTGCGAAAGATACTTCACGTTGACGGTTTTCTGGTTTCCAGCCTAGAGCATCTTGCTTAACACGACGCGCTTCTAGTTCTGCTTCTGGAACATCAAGCGTGATTGAGCGGCTAGGGATATCGATAGTGATGATATCGCCTGTGTTCACTAGACCAATTACACCACCGCTTGCTGCTTCTGGAGAAGCGTGACCGATAGACAGACCTGATGTACCACCAGAGAAACGACCATCGGTTAGAAGAGCACAAGACTTGCCTAGACCCATCGATTTTAGGTAAGTCGTTGGGTAGAGCATTTCTTGCATACCCGGTCCGCCTTTAGGACCTTCGTAACGAATGACAACCACTTCGCCTGCTTTTACTTTACCCGCTAAGATGCCTTCTACTGCCGTATCTTGGCTTTCGAATACGATTGCAGGACCTTGGAATTTAAGGTTTTCTTCATCAACACCCGCGGTCTTAACGATACAACCATCAACGGCGATGTTACCTGAAAGTACCGCTAGGCCACCTTCTTGGCTGAATGCGTTTTCTTTGGTACGAATACAACCTTCTTTGCGGTCGTCATCTAGACGATCCCAACGGCAATCTTGTGAGAAGGCTTTGGTGGTACGGATGCCTGCAGGACCTGCACGGAAGAACTTAAGCACGGCTTCGTCTTCTGTTTGCATGATGTCGTATTGAGCGAGCTGCTCTTGCATGCTTAAGCCAAGTACGGTGCGAGTTTGATTATTCAGTAGGCCAGCACGATCAAGCTCACCTAGGATGGCCATTACGCCACCAGCACGGTGAACGTCTTCCATGTGGTATTTAGGTGTTGAAGGAGCAACCTTACATAGGTGTGGAACACGGCGAGACATCGCATCAATATCATCCATATCGAAATCGATGTCGCCTTCTTGAGCTGCTGCTAAAAGGTGAAGAACGGTGTTACTAGAACCACCCATTGCGATATCAAGCGCCATCGCATTATCAAAGGCTGCGCGGTTTGCGATGTTGCGTGGCAGTGCTGATTCGTCGTCTTGCTCGTAGTAACGCTTGGTTAGATCAACGATGCGCTTACCGGCATTGATGAACAGTTCTTCACGGTCTGCGTGTGTCGCCAGCATAGAACCGTTACCTGGCTGAGATAGCCCCAGAGCTTCTGTTAGACAGTTCATTGAGTTAGCTGTGAACATACCTGAACATGAGCCACAGGTTGGACATGCAGAACGTTCTACTTGCTCACTTTGCTCATCTGAAATCGTTGGATCGGCACCTTGGATCATTGCATCAACAAGGTCGAGCTTGATGATCTGATCTGAAAGCTTGGTTTTACCTGCTTCCATTGGGCCGCCTGATACAAAGATCACTGGGATGTTAAGGCGCATTGCAGCCATCATCATTCCCGGAGTGATTTTGTCACAGTTAGAGATACACACCATTGCGTCCGCACAGTGTGCATTGACCATGTATTCTACTGAGTCTGCAATAAGCTCACGTGATGGCAGTGAGTAAAGCATGCCGCCGTGGCCCATTGCGATACCATCATCGACTGCGATGGTGTTGAATTCTTTAGCGATACCGCCCGCTTTCTCGATTTCACCCGCAACCAGTTGACCCATATCTTTAAGGTGAACGTGGCCTGGTACGAATTGAGTGAAAGAGTTTACAACCGCGATGATTGGCTTACCGAAGTCATCATCTTTAACGCCAGTTGCACGCCATAAAGCGCGCGCACCAGCCATGTTGCGTCCGTGGGTTGTCGTTGCTGAACGATAGATTGGCATTGTTTAAATCCTTATAAAATATTTGGCTGTTGCTTACTTATTTGTTTGTGTTTGGTTTTCTGACGCATGGTCTGCTGGATAAACGTAGTCTAACCAGCCCCACTTATCTTCAGTGGTTCCATTGAATAAACCAAAGTAAGCTGCTTGAACTTTTTCAGTGATAGGACCGCGTTTGCCTTCACCTACTGTAATTTTGTCTACACTGCGAACCGGAACGATCTCTGCAGCTGTGCCTGTCATGAATACTTCATCGGCAAGGTATAGCGCTTCACGAGCAATGTTTTCTTCACGGATTTCGTAACCCATGTCTTTTGCTAGTGTCATGATTGAATCACGGGTGATGCCCGGTAGAATCGCGCTGGTTGCTGGTGGCGTTGATAACACACCGTTACGAATCACAAATATGTTCTCGCCAGCACCTTCTGAAAGGTAACCATCGACGCTCAGTGCGATACCTTCATCGTAACCATGACGACGAGCTTCACCACCAACCAGTAATGAAGATAGGTAGTTACCACCAGCTTTCGCAGCGGTAGGGATAGTATTTGGAGCGGCACGATTCCAGCTTGAAATCATCGCATCTACACCATTCTCTAGCGCTTCTTCACCTAGGTAAGAACCCCAAGGGAACGCAGCGATGATCAGATCCATCTCAGTATTTTCTGGCGGACACACACCCAAACCAACATTACCTACAAAGCCCAGTGGACGTATGTACGCAGACTGTAGCTTATTTTGGCGCAGCGTTTCGCGAGTCGCTTCCATAATTTCTTCCTCAGTAAAAGGAATAGGAAAGCGGTAGATTTTCGCTGAGTCTTTTAGGCGTCTTGCATGCTCTGGGTGACGGAAGATTACCGGCCCTTTTGGCGTGTTGTAACAACGAACACCTTCAAACACAGAAGTACCGTAGTGCATTGCGTGAGTCAGGACGTGAACGTTCGCCTCTGCCCAAGGAACCATTTCACCGTTAAACCAAATATAGTCTGCTGTTTTAGCTGTCATGTTTGCGGTTCCTTATGCGTTTATCTTTTGCTGTAAGTTGTTGTTTGGCAATTCATTACGACTGATAGAGATAACGTCAACGGAACGTACATCCCACAGCTTTTCGATTTGGTTTACCAAAAAAGAGATCGGACGGTCACTGTCGACAATGATCTCTACACTCGCCACTTTGCTTTCGTGGTTTTGAGTGCCCGCAACTTGCTTAACAATGAAGCCACGGTGACGAATAACACGAAGAACACGCTCTAGTAGTACTGGCTTATCATCGGCTTTGATGTCTAATAGGTATCTTTTCATGTTATGTGTTCTCCAACATCTCACTGTTTGAAGCACCTGGCGGTACTAGTGGCCATACGTTTTCTTCTTCATCGATAAGAACATGAAGTAGGTAAGCGGTTTTGCTTTCTAGCATCTCTTTCAATGCTGGTTCTACTTCTTCTTTACGCGTGATGGTTTTGCCCGGAATATCAAATGCTTTCGCGAGCATGACGAAATCAGGGTTGTCATCCAAGATGGTTTCACTGTGTCGGCCATCAAAGAACAGAGATTGCCATTGGCGAACCATGCCTAAGCGAGAGTTATTCAGAAGCACCATCTTCACTGGGATCTGACGACGCTTTAGCGTGCCAAGCTCTTGTATGTTCATCATGAATGAACCATCACCAGAGATAAGAATCGATTGGTCATCAGGACGGCCAACCGATGCACCCATAGCGGCTGGTAAACCAAAGCCCATAGTGCCTAAACCGGCTGAGGTGATGAAGTTTTGTGGATCGCGAGGCTGAATGTGCTGAGCAGCCCACATCTGATGTTGGCCAACATCCGTCGAAATGATAGAGCTTGCTGGCATCATGTCTGATAGCTGCTTTAGTAGTAGTGGAGCAAAGATCAGATCACCAGGGTGGTCGTAACGCCACTTGAATGAGCTACGAAGGCCTTCTGAGTGGTGAACCCAAGATGAGATGTCTTGGCTCAGTTCTAGTTGAGGCATGATCTTGTTGATGTCACCGCGAATTGGCGCATCAGCAAGGCGCAGTTTACTGAACTCTGCCGCATCGATATCGATATGGATAACTTTCGCGTGTGGTGCGAAGGTATCAAGCTTGCCGGTTACTCGGTCATCAAAACGAGCGCCAACAACAATCAACAGGTCACTCTCTTGAACCACTAGGTTTGCGGCTTTAGTACCGTGCATGCCCAGCATACCAAGGTAGTGCGGGTCATCACGCTCAATGGTGCCTAAGCCTTTTAGTGTACTAACCGCAGGCATTGGGTTCAGACGTAAAAACTCACGAACTGCGTCGGTTGCTTTAGCCAGTTGAACGCCACCACCTACATATAGAACAGGACGAGTCGCTTGAGATAGGAAGTGTTGTGCTTGTTCAATCGCGTCAGTTGTCGCAACAGGAATGGCTGGTGGCGTAAATTCAGGAAGAATTTTAACGGGTGCTTCTGCTAATTGAACATCTTTGGCGATGTCGACAATAACCGGGCCTGGACGACCTGATTTTGCAACGATAAATGCTTCAGCGAGTGTTGGAGCAAGATCTTCAATATCGGTAACGAGGTAGCTGTGTTTAGTACATGACAGAGACATACCAATCACATCCATTTCTTGGAATGCGTCGGTACCTATGTGGGAGCTCGCAACTTGGCCTGTGATGGCAACCAGTGGGATGGAATCCATAAAAGCATCAGCAAGGCCTGTGACTAGGTTAGTTGCACCTGGGCCTGAGGTTGCCATACAAACCGCCACGTCTTGCGTTGCTCGAGCCATACCGATAGCGGCCATTGCAGCGCCTTGCTCATGGCGGCATAGGATATGTTCAACCCCGCCGTCATAGAGTGCATCGTAGATTGGCATGATGGCACCGCCTGGGTAACCAAATACGGTCTCAATGCCTTGTTGCTTGAGTGCGGATACGACCAGTTCTGCGCCTTTCATCGTAATTCCTCCGTATTACCTTTATTTTGGTAATTGTTTCCATTGTCTTTGCACATCTTGTGCTCCCATTCTTCCTGTAAATCGGCAAGGCCGAAAATAATAAAAATTATAAAAATCGAATCGCTAAATTAGAAAAAACCCCCGGACTTTTCAGTGCGGGGGTTTTTTCTAATTCGTGGTTACTTTCTTCCCACTCGCCCCCGCGCAGTCTTAATAATGACTACGATAATCAGGTTAATCAGTGCGTAAATGCGAGCGTTAAAAATCATAATTTTCGAGTTTTCTCGTTTATTGTCTTCAGTAAAAGTCTACATCTCTAGTGTTATCACACAAATCTGCAGTATGACAAGGAAAATGTCATTCTTTTTTCACATTAAAACACCATTCCACCACGCTATATAACAACCTTATTGCTTTGGTGAGCAACGAATACCCAGAGTGAATACTTTTAAATCAAAGACAAAGGAATGTTATGGGACTCGCGATAATTCATAGCCGAGCTAGTGTGGGAGTAGAGGCACCAGAAGTGACTGTTGAAGTGCATATCAGCAATGGAATGCCCGGTTTTACGTTGGTGGGTTTACCTGAAACGACGGTCAAGGAGTCTAAAGATCGAGTCAGGAGTGCCATCATCAATTCTCGCTTTGAATTTCCATCGAAAAGGATCACAGTCAACCTCGCGCCTGCTGATTTACCCAAGGAGGGAGGACGTTTCGATCTGCCAATCGCGCTTGGGATTTTGGTGGCGTCAGATCAACTTCCGACATCAAAAATAGCTCAACATGAATTTATCGGTGAGTTGGCATTGTCAGGAGAATTGCGCTCGGTAAAGGGCGTTCTGCCTGCGACTTTAGCCGCCGATAGTGTCGAACGATACTTAGTGGTTCCACACCACAATGGTGATCAGGCGGCCTTAGTCGGCAAGGGGGCCCATAAATCAGCGCAAACCTTGCTAGAGGTTTGTGCTGATATGTGTGGCCAGGCTCAGCTTGGTCTATATCGAACCGAACATCATCATGTCGATGTGTCTGATAATCGTGACTTACAAGATATTATTGGCCAGCAGCAAGGTAAGCGAGCACTGGAGATCGCCGCAGCGGGCAACCATAACCTACTTTTTCTCGGCCCGCCCGGAACTGGAAAAACCATGTTGGCTTCTCGATTGCGCGATTTGTTGCCTGAAATGAGTGACGACGAGGCGATGGAAACCGCTTCGGTAGCCTCTTTAACGCAACAAGAGATCAATCAATACAACTGGAAACAACGACCTTTCCGTTCCCCACACCATTCGAGTTCGATGGCAGCATTGGTCGGTGGTGGCTCGATACCTCGCCCCGGTGAGATATCTTTGGCGCATAATGGCTTATTGTTTCTTGATGAGATTTGCCTAATCCCAATAATTAAAATATGTCAAAATGCTGATAATGTCTGAAATATAATGGCTTATTTTTGATTTTTGATTTCTCTCACTTTGATAGTTGTCAATCTGACAACTAGACTGATTACTAGCTGTCAATTTGAATCTATAGGGGGGGATTGTGAATATCAAAACACTGAATGAGTTGTCTTTATTAAAAACGGCGCTGTCAGTCGAATACTCTAACTATCTAAAGTTTGCTGCTGAACTCTTAATTAACAAGAAAGATATACAAGCAACATTGAATGTTTATGCAGCTTACTGCTACTTGGTTGAAAAAGGTAACTATACAGCATTTGAGATTTTGAGTGACTCGTACGCACTCAATGTACATTTTCGGTTGCTAGTTGGTTTCGTTTATAGACACGATGAAATCACATCCGAGCGCAGATACACTTTGTGTAAAAAACTAACAACCCTTTTTCGCTACATTGCACAAGATAAGCAATTGAGACTGGATGAGATAAACCTATCAAAAAGTAAAATTACAGATGACGCATCGAATTGTGTATCGCAGTATGGCAGTCTTAAGAAAGATAAAGCAAAAGTTGACTACTTAAATGGCTGGAAGGTGACATCAAAAGAAGGCAAAAGCGTCGAGGCTCATCTTGATACGCTTTATGTGAATTTTGGTGAAGTGTTTACAAACAAAGTCTACCTTGCTTTAAAAAACTATGCCTATACACAAAAATCAACAAGCTTGATTCATATATTACAAGTGCTAAAAAAATTGTTTATCGGCATGTCTATTGTTTATAACGAACGTAACGGAGCAACAATAGAAGTCCTCTTGAGCAGCAATCAAGTGCAGCACTTTTTCCACAAGATTTTTAAAGTGCTATTCGTGCGCTCCCAAGCAGCCCAGCACTGCCCCAAGAAATTTCATGCTAAGTGGCGAGAGGCAATTCACCATTATACAAGGTGCTTTATCAGCCAAGGTGTTTTCGCTGAACCTCACAAGCCATTCATCGTTCCAGATTGGAAAGAGCCGAAAGATGCTGCTCCCACTTTCTCTGTAGGTGGTAATGCTACTCAATCAGAAAATCGCAGATGGTTCTCTAACATCCCAATCACAATTAAAGATGAAGAGGCAGTTTCAATTATTCAACAACGTATTGATCGAGATATGGCGCATATCAGGCATATATGTTTCTTGAAGTTTAAGGAACTTTTAGAGCGAGAAGATAGAAATAAAGTCTTTGTAAAAAGTGGCTTAGTTAAGCCACTTAACGACACTAAAGGTAAAGTTCAATATAACCATTTTGTCGGTGAAGATAAGTTAGACAACACCGTCGCGACCTTTTATGCACACGGTATAGCTGCGAAAGCTCATGGCTATCCATCATTTTTGGGTTTTCAGAGTAATGCTAGACAGCTTTGCACTGAGTTGAATTTACCCACTAGCTCAACACTGAATGCTCTTTTGACCCTGCTTGTTATGGAACACCCTTTGATAACCCCCTCTTGGTTAGAAAAGTGGGAGCTATTTGACGCAAATGGTAATCAGGTTGGCTACAAGCAAGTGGGTACTGAGCACATTGCGGTAAGTTACAAATCGCGTAAAGGCTCAGCCAATGCGCAACAGGACGTTGTGCTCAATGATATTTCTAAATCTATCGTTGAGTTCTTAATACGGCATACTCACACGAGTCGTCAATACCTAAAAGATACAGGGAATGTAAATTGGCGGAAGATGATTTTGACCGCAACCGCTTCTAATGTAATTTGTCCAAGCAACCTCAACACAACTCTTCATTGGGCAACTGATTTTTATCAGACTCTCCAAAATGAATCGCTCTTTGATAAGAACAGTGATATCTCCCTAAAGGACGCTAAAGCTATTTCTGAGATTCACTCATTAAGATCGATTAGACGACACAGAGGTCTTCAAATTTACTTGGAAACACGTTCAATGGATGCGGTTGCGGAGATGCTAGGTCATGAAGAAAAAGATGTAACGTTATTGACTTCTTACCTTCCTAAACCACTAATGGATTTCTTTAATTCACGTTGGATACGTCAGTTTCAGAGCGCTATTTTACTTGAAGCCATGAAAGATTCTATGTACCGATTTGATGCCGTTAATATGGGGGCTCAAGATATCGAAGAGTTTTTATGTAATCACGGCATTAGTAATATTCCTGAGCATTTCGAACATGGTTTTGAACAACAAGCCACAAGTGATAATGAAGCCTCAAAATCGTTAGTATTTGATCAGTTGACATATACGATCTCCACACCTCTATTGCAGCTACTAATGGCGATACGCCTTGTTGTTGAGAGTAGTGAAGATGAGGACTCTTTTTTAGATGCAGTTTCCCACTGGTATCAATCAGCGGTATTTGTCTTAGATACTCTGAGCTCTGGCAAGCACAGTGTAGATGAGGATTTGATAGAAATGCTCGATATTGCAACCAGTAACAAACTGAATACTGATTCAATTAAAGGAGCGTTGTTATGTTAAGTGTTGCCGACGATAATCCCTCTATTACTAATCTTATTGAGAGCATCGTGCGAGACCACACGAGGTTGGATGGTCTGAGTGTAGATATTCTTGAAGAGATTATAAATTATTCAGTAGTACATGATGACTATCGAGTATTGGATATCATCACCAATATCCATACGGGCATTTACGGCTTCGATGACAGGCAACCTGAGTGGCTAGAGTCCAGTTTTTCTGAAACTAAATGGGTTCTAAAATTTGGAAAAACCCCAAAAACGCTACATTGGGACACCGTGTATTTAGATGATGGAAAGAAGTTAACGGACATAAAGCATCAAAAATTATTAAATAGTTTTAAATACTGGATCACAGCGGCAGACAACCCACTAGATAACGGTGGAAAGATTATTAGTCCAATAACTGCTTACTATAAAGTTAACAAAGTTATTACTCTTATCAATACCATCTTGCTGCACTCGAGGGAGTTAAAGCTGGCTGAATACCACCTTCTGAAAGTTAATGATGACTTTTGGTTGAACATCTTGACTAAATACGCCGAACACGGAAATTTCCAAGGCATGTTCGAGGTCGATAAGCGCACCCAAGTATTACTAGATAGTGCTTCAAAGGGGATTTCGGATGCAGATGTGCAAAAGTTTAAAGATAAGTACCCCTATATTGCTCGGGACGTTGCGCAAGATGAAAGGCTCTTATCTCTAACGGAGAGGGAGAAGGCTTGCGCTTGGCTTTTCGAGCAAGGCTATTATCATGCGGGAGAAGCCGTTAGATACACAGGTAGTACCACTGTGCTGGGTGAACTGTTGTTTGATGGGAAGATGCTTTATCACGACATAAGCTTACCCAGTTATCCTGAGCTCTACCTTAAAGCGGCAAAACGTAACTCAGAATATCGCCCAGTTGATAACAAAGACACTTCATCAGGATTAAATGAACGAACAATAACGCGATACATTGAAGCTATTCGATTTATTCACACCAACCTTGAGCGTGAGGATGCTGCTACTCCCTCAACTATCTCTGAACGTGTCAATGCAGGCTGCATTAGTGAGTTAGTTAGCTTAAAAAAAACGGGACGCACTCGTACTTTACCGCCTAAATTTGTGTTCAATTTAATTCGTCACTGCTATGAGTTTGCCAGAGAGCATCTCATAGCAGATAAGGGTGCTGTGAATTTACTGGATGAAACGCTCACTCTTTTATCTGAAGCAAGAAGTAAATCTGCCGCATCACGCTCCAATATACTCCTTCCCCAACAAAATAGCCGCTCTTGGAGTGAAGAATCACATCGAGGCATGAAGAGCACTGAACGAGGTTACTGGCTTCAAACAGAAGCAATCAATTGCGTAAGTAGTGAGTATCTGAAAAAAGGAATAAAGCAGATTCAAAGCTTTTCTGGAAGCACTGAAAAGCGGCATGAACGTATTCGAGCCAATAAAAGCTTATTTGATTTATTTTCTGTACTTCAAGGAGCTATACAGGTCTTGTTAGGAGCAATAATGGCTCGTAGACAAGATGAGCTAATCACATTGAAACCACACAGTAATCTTTCACCGAATATCACCCCCTTTTCCGAAAAAGGGGCAAAAGTAGAGTACAGCCTGAAGTTTAAAGTAAAGAAAACAGGCTCAAAAGGTGTCAACGCCACTATAGAAAGACCAATCCCTTCCTCTATCGCGAAGTTCATTTGGCAATTGGAGCAATTTAACATCAAAGCGAGCAAGTTAAATCTATCTAGAGGAAAGCTGTCTCTGTTTAACAATATAAATTCAAACCTTTGCCAATTAAGTAGGGTAGTACACACTACCTATAATGCACACCTTGATGCTTTATGTGATTACTTAGAAACGGACTTGGTAGAGTACGATAATGGTGAGTTCCGCCGTAATTATGTTCGTCAACACCAATTGAGACGCTTCTTTGCGATGGCATTTTTCTGGTCTAAAGGGTTTGATGGTATGGATGCTCTGCGTTGGATGCTCGGACACTCAGACATGGAGCATCTATACCACTATATCTCTGAATCGGAGACCGGGGCTGTCCTTAATGGGGCTAAAGCGAGTGTGATTGTTCGTGGTGTAGTTGATGCCACCTCTGAGCTCACCAAGCTAGATGGAATAGAAGAGGTTCGGAAAATTATTGCAGAGCGACTGACAGGTGATAGCTCAACGCCGATTACTATAGAGTCAGTGAGCGAAGCGGCACAAGATTACGATGATGAGTCTTACTTAACCGTCCCTCATATTAGTCAAATTCAAAAAGAGCAGGACATTGAAACAGAGGTTTTTCACCTTCTGGAAGAGGGGCGAATCACACTGGAGCCAGAGTTTTTTACAATAGATGATAGTGATGGCAACGCCACTCAAACCTTTAATCTTATTTTAAAAATCAAAGACCTTGACTAAGGATCAGGCTAATGAAAGTTCTAGAGAAAAACCAAATTAAGGTACTTGAAACAGAAAAGTTGTTGAGAGAAATAATCACATCTCCTGCTGACTTTAAAGATGATGAAGAGCTTATGAAGGCCCTTAAATCACAATCGGGCATCGCCAAATATCAAAATCAAGAGCGTAATATCACAGCATGCTCATTAAACACGGTTAAAAGCATCTCAGAAGCACTTCTAGAGAGAGGTTTCTTATCCTTAGATGAGCTTCGCCTTAATGCAAAACTGGTGATTGAGGCTACGCATCACACTGAGAAAACTACCAAAGGAAATAAACAAACCGTCGCAGGTTTAAGGCTTAAAGTCGCAGAGCTTGAATCGGAACGGAATGCAGCGCAGCGAAGCAATTCTTTATTGACCGTTATGGTTTCTGAGTTGCGCTCTAAGTTGAAGCAAGTAGCGTTACATGAGGGAACAGTAGAAGAACGACAAGAGATTTACCGAGAGCACAATCGGAAAGTCGAAGCTCAGATGAGTTATACCTATACCCAGAGTGGAGAGGTCTGATGGCGGTTTATAGGCTAAAAGACTTCGAGCAATGGAGCCACCTTGGGTTTGATAGCAAGCTTGTTTTTCGCAAGCCTTTGGACATACCTTTTGTAACTTACAGTGACCATACTCCTTGCTATGAGGTTAATGCCTTCATTCATAGCTTGATAGTGAGGAACTTAAAAAGTGACACAATTCGAGGGTATGCTTACGATGTTACTCATTTGGTTCACTTTATTGAGAAACAACCAATATTGAGTCGGTTCGGCCAACTTACTGATGAGACCTTCACCCTTTTTGTTCAGTCATTGCAAGCAGAGAGATCCCCCCTCGGTGAGTTGGTTCGACAAAATAATACAGTTAGAAAAATTGCCCTCACCTGCTTAGAGTTTTTACAGTTTGTCCAAGACTTTCATGACTTGAGTTATTTTATTGGTAAAGATAAAGCAAACTCAATTCAGATACTTGAAGAGCCTTATAAGCGCAAGCAAGAAGGTTACAAAGGGTTTATACATGGTGTCAAAGTTACTCACTCTGCTGTGCCAACAAAAGATGAGATCAGGAAGCGCCACCCTGTGTCACAAGCTGATGCCTTACGTGTATGGGAACACATAAAGACTCAGAAAAACAAAGATAAGCGCAGACGGGATATGGCGCTTTATACAGCTATGGAGCAACTAGGTGGCCGAGTGTCGGAGCTTCATTTGATTAAAATGACTGATTATGAGGAAGCAAGACGGACAGGTATTCTCACTCTTACCACTTTAAAGCGTAAAGACGGTAACACCACTCGAAAGATCCCTGTACCACACCTTTTATTATCAGTGATTGCGGATTACATAAAAGTACGTAAGAAAGTCATGAGGAAGAAAAAAGTCCAACATGACTACCTTTTTATCGGCTTAAAAACAGGCCAGCCTTTATCTTCGGATTCATGGACAACGTACATGAATTTATGGAAGAAAGAGCTTGGCATTGAGGGGGAGTTGCACCCACACCTTTGGAGACATGCATTCATTACAGACAAGCTCAAAGAGCTGATTCTTGTCACTAAAGAAGTAAATGATAAAGATGATTTCCGAAAGCATTTACTCCACACACAAACATTTAAAATGCAGCTTCAGCAATGGACAGGTCATACGATGCTTAGTTCTTTGAATACGTACATTGATCTCGCTTTTGCAGATATCCACGGATATACAGAGGTTTATAATGCAGTGTCTCTAAAGTCGAGTGTTGACTTAGCAAAACGTCAGGTTGAGTTATTAAAGGAGCAGGTCACAAAGAAAGAACTGACTACTACCGCAGCTCTTAGGGAGTTTGAGGGGTTACTGGAAGCTTTTCAGTCTGATATTGATAAAAGCATAGTTTCTTCATAACAATAATTGTGCTCACTGGCATTGACTAACCTGTATCAGTCTTCTGACTTGTGAGATCTATTGCTGATAAAGGAAAACGAATCAATCGTTCTACTAGGTATCCAGCCATTCGTACCTGATACCGGCTTTTAATAATGCTGATATAAGGTGTGAAGCCATCATACCAAACGGCAAGTGCAACGATTTTTAGCCTCTTAATAGAGGCATCTTAAGGGCGACTCTGAATTATATTTTTCAAACTCGATTTGTGCACTCAAACCTAACGAACTCCTCTGTTTATCGTGCATTTTGGGAAAACAAGGGGGTTGTTTTCCCAAAATAACTAAACCCTGCCTTTTGCTGTTATTTATATCACCTATAAGTATGCCCCAACACTAGCCTCTTCATCTGTATCATGACGGAGATATCATACATGTGGACATTTTCGTGTTACGAAGCTCTGGATGCTTTAAGATTTCGGATAATCTCGGCTACTTCAAATTGTGTAAATTGACTACTAGCCGTTGGCCTATTTTTTCATCCACATCAATAAGAAAGGCAGCTTGAAAATCGAAAGGGGGATCGTTGAAGACCTTCTAGATACCCTTGATCACGAAATTAGCTACATATTGATATTGCTCCTATTTTCTATTTGCTGAGTACCTATGTTTAAAATAAGATATGCACAATTATTTATATGTCGATAAGCCTGATACCTAGGGATTATGGTTGTCGGCTTGCAGTCAAACTGAGGCTATTGAATGTTCTTGTTTTACCATAGCGACCAAGATGCGAAGAACGTAAACTACCACAAAGGCGTGCTTTTCGAAGGCCTCCTTAAAGACTATCTTGAGCAAGTTGGGTATGTAGTAGAGCTTCGCAAAAAAAACTCTAGTCTAGAGTATGATCTCGAAGGTACGGCTCGTGCCACTGGTCAAAAGATTATCGGTGAGGCAAAGGCTCATAGTAAAAGTATGTCTGGTCAGATTATTTCTTCTTTTGTTGGGAAGATTCTACCGCTTGGCTTGCTCACCAAGGAAGTGCATGGTTTGTTTTTGTCCATTTCCCCGCTGACTCCCGATGCTGAGGACTACCTTTCTACAGTTGATTATTTGGGAGTTACCACAAGTACAGGACAAAAATTATACAGTGAAGTTTCGGAAGCTTTAGACCTTCCCACTGATAAAAGTCTTGAGAAAGTCGTCAATAACCTTGGTTATGATTTGCTCGTGCCAAATATCCTAAAGACAGATACAGGGGTATTTAAGCTACTGATACTGAAATTGAAAAATTCAGGCACGCCTTCGGCTTTTGCTATATTCAATTCATGTGGTGAGCTACTCTCAGACCGATTATTCAGTGAAGCACTTAGAGACAACTTACCCGAGCTAGCTGGTTTCGACTTTGTTGAGGCAAAGCAACATGCATCAAGTTCAGACAATAAGCATGTTAGGGAGATCGTAAAGGGGCTTTCAGTTGGTACTGATTGGGCTGACTACCGTCTACCTGCTGGTCCAAATGTTTTTGTGGGAAGGCATGAATTCGTAGACAAAATAAGCAAGCATATCAACAATGATGACATCCCTCATGTCATTCAGATTAAGAGTCGTTCAGGTGTTGGTAAAAGTTCGGTCATCTCATTTATCGAACAGAAATTTGCTGATGCTGGTAATGTAACAGAACTTCATGACTCGAGGGATGTGAAGACTTTCTATGATGTATTTTCACTTTTGGCTAGATTAACGGGGAAAGATACAATCCCGACAAACTATAACGAAGTTGATCAGTACCTAATTGAGCTAAATAAAAGTCTCCATGGGAAAAAGGCTATCTTCTTTGTCGATCAATTCGAGTCAACTTTCTTAAACCCTGACATTTATGAATGCTATGAGTACATAGCGAATGCCGTCACACGTATAGGTGGTAATCTGTATGTCATTTTTGCTAGGAAGAACGACCAGTTAACCACTTATGACGATACGAAAGTATCTCTTACCCGTCTCAACTCGATGTCTAAAAGCTACACTCTTCCAGACTTCGAAAGAGATGAGTCAATCCTTCTGCTCGACAAGATCAACGAGAACAATAACAACATTCTTGGCCGAGAGATCCTTCCTTACATCATTGAGTTTGCACAAGGTTTCCCTTGGCTATTGAAGCGAACTATTGCCCATGTACTCAAACTAACCAATCAAGGTGATTCTCAAAAGGAGCTAATCAATGCAGGGTTGAAATTGCATGACTTATTTGAAGAGGAACTGGAAGGGTTAGATGAGATTGAGAAGGATTATCTAACCAAGATTGCTGCGAAATTGCCTGCCGACTTTAAAGAACTTCAGGTTCACTTCGATGAAGATCCAATCTTAGTTAAAGTGTTGGATAAGCTGACTGCATCAAGGCTCGTGAGACTCAGCGGGTCAACGTACGACACATATAACGACGTATTTAAAGAGTATTTGGTATACGAGAAGTTACCTGAATTTAGACCCCTCACAATTTATAGGATGTACCCTAGTACATTACTTTCTCAGTTCCATAAATTAGTAAACTTGAGCAGAATCGATATAGCCACGATGTCACAGGAATTGGATGTGAGTGAGGGGTATGCGTTCAATACGGTTAAGGAGTGTCGAAACCTTGATTTATTAGAATCGTCGAAAAGCAGCAAAGGTTGTTGGGTGATCCCGACAAATGTCAAGGATATCTACTCTCAAGGTCTACTCGCGGGGTATCTGCGACGTAAAATTATGGATAATGTGATTGTTGAAACTATTGTCAGCGGCCTTATGGCGGGTGAGCGGATCTCTGAATCTGGCATCCCAGATATGTTCTCGAGGCTTTATCCATACATTGATGCATCCGATAAAACATGGGGACAATATTCAACTGTTCTGAAGTCATGGCTACTTTCTCTAAAAATAATTGAGATAGAGAAAAATGGTGATTTGAAGCTAACTGGTAGCAATCACTCAGATGTAGGTAGAGAGTTAGGAAATCTTAAACAAATATCAAGCTATCGTGCTGGTAACAAAGGTTTGTTCTTCCCTGTTACGTCTTACTCGATGATGATTCAAGTGACGGAAGAGTTGCTCAAGGGCAACGAAATTACAGGTAAAGAACAGGCAAAAGCCAAAGCAGACCTGAAAAATGCAGGTGTTCTAGTTGGAGATCAACTTGCAGTTTCCAATACCAAAGAGCTTGAGGAAGCGCTAACGGCTCAGCTCCAAGATCCTGGGTATAAAGACCTATGGGATGCCATAAATAATGGTCAACAGTGCTTAGATATTTTCACTAAGATTGTTGGTGAAGGCTTGAAAGAAAGCACAATTAGGTGGAGGATCCGCAAGGTGACTTCTTTGGCTAAGAAGCTAAATATTATTCCAAACAAGCGATTCAAATACTGAATAAAATGGCGGCTGTTAAGTCGCCATTTTATTAACTTTGTATGTTTGTACTGCTGAATAATAAATTTGTAGTAGCATTTATACTACGAGCTTAAAGTCTGAATGTGTAGACACTATCCTGCTTGAATCAATCCCAACAGGATGATGCGAGATGAAAGCAACATAGGGTCGTAGCTAATAGCTGGAACTCTTTGTGAGAGCCTGTCATTAGTTAACTATGGGGTAAATTGGTGGTGTTATTGGTTTGTAGTGTGATAACTCTAAGATACTTTGGAGTAGTCGCACTAAGGCGCTCTTGTCACAAACTTAGCTATCAGTCACCTCTATCAAAGTGCACCTCACAATGAATAGAATGATCCCTACGTCAAAACCACTATTGAACTTTCACGATTGCCGTAGCTCTCCTGAAATAAGTCAGAGGTGATGAAAGTATGAGTAAGATAGAAAAAAAGCCGATAAAACAGATACTTTTGCTCATTATTCGCCTTTAAAGAACAAAATCCAAGCAAATGTGACCGAGTTCAATGCTATTAGCATTAAACTCGGTCAATTGAATAATCTGAACAATTTTCGTGAATTGAGGAGCTTTTTGTTATAGCTACCTTCGTGTGCGTACCCAATCTGATTAGAAACCTGCCGAACACCTTCTACAATACAATCAAAATTATCGTGGGTGTGACCACTCACCATCGCCTTTACACCACAGTTTGCTAATTCACGAATTAGTTTATTGTCATCTGAGCAAAAGTAGGAGGCCAAGAGGTCGACTGGAAACCCAGAGTGTCTTAGTTCAATGCTTTGTGGGAAGTGGGTTACAACTATCTTGTTTTGTACTGTGGAGGTTGACATCGAGTTAATACAAGCATCTCTAAACTCTAAATTGAGCTCTCTCATTTTAGAGGGGGTCAATACTTGGTTATTTACTGAGATGCTCTTGAAGTCATTGATTTTCATTTGTAAAGACAGTGTATTTACGTCATTTAGCCGACTAAGATTAGTCCAACCAACGCCACCAAATAACTCAAGGTCGAATTTGTTAAGGACAACAGAAGTGTTTTCTAGGAAGTGTAAGTTATCGCTCAATTGATTCCAAAGAGGTATACAGGACAGATAATCCTGATAATCAAAACCTCTCTGATAGAACTCATGGTTCCCTGAAATGACAATAAACTCAAGATCTGGATTGGATTTTGCTGCTTGCAATGCTAACTCTGCTAGCCCCACACCATGTGTTATATCACCAGCAACAATTACAACATCAGCATCAGGGTTAACTAGATCCACAATGGTAGTTCCGCAGAACTCCTCATGCAGGTCAGATATTATCTGGAATAAGGCACTCACTAAAACGTTCTCAAAAATTACATCAAGGCATAGAGTTAACTTATCACATTGTCTCTGTGTAAATCTTTCATCAAAAGAAGAAGTTCATTTGCTTGTCGACTTGCAGATTACATGTTGGCTATCACTGATAGAGGTAAACTAACAATAAGCTGACTCAGTAAACGTATTTTAAGTGGTAAGTCTAAGGCACTTGTTCCTCTTAGATAGCCATGGCTTGGGGCTCTTATTAGAAGCATGACATATTAAAAAGTGTTTCTGACGCTGGTGTTGGTGAAGTCTAATTAATTGATATATGCCCTTCACGAACCAGCATACAGAATCTCGCATAGTCATGCGAATATACGTAAATACGATGTGGTGCTGTAGACCCTGCCATAAACTCATCAAAAGCAGACAAAGTTTTCTCTGGAAGCTGGGTGGGGTCAACGACTTTGAATGCAACATTTTCCAAGTCAAATTCTTTCAGTTCAGGCAGCGCATTTTCAAATTTATTTGTCATGATTTTGCTCATCGCATAGTTAAAAACATACGTATCATCACATAGTTTATCCATTTAATCATTATAGATAGAAGCAATAAGGCACTCCTTTCCGAATGAGTGCTATCACATGAAAGATGTAGTACGTTTTTGGATAAAACTGTTTAGCTTACCTTGTGCTACCTGACGTTGTGCATAGCGTATGGCTTTAGTGTGAGTGTAAAGTGTTGAAGGGTAATTATGATCAACTTCAGCAAGTAGTCGTTCCACTCTCGATAGGACCTTTTTGATTTAATTAGTATTTATAGTTGACGACCAAATGAATATTCATTCATAAGCGTGGTTAGGTAAAAAGTAAGATTGAATGGGTAGCATAAGTAGTTGCGCGACCACGTACAAAATAAACTACCTATCGTGACATGAGCACCTGAAGTGATTCACTCCACTAACTCTGACAATATTTCTTACTAATACTCAATATTAGGAAAATGCCAGAGTTTGAGCGTAAGGTACTTGATTCACTGCGAGAGCCGCTAGAGTCGGGTGAAATCATTATCTCCCGTGTCGCGGGTAAGACGCGTTTTCCGGCGCGCTTTCAATTAGTCGGTGCGCTTAACCCAAGCCCAACAGGATATTACGAGGGCAATCAAGCTCGAGCGAACCCGCAAATTATCCTGCGTTACCTCAACCGCTTATCTGGGCCATTGTTGGATAGATTCGATATGTCATTAGAGATCCCACTACTCCCAAAAGGCATGCTAGCCGAAGGAGGCGATCGTGGAGAAACCACTCAAGTCGTGAAGCAACGAGTTAAACAAGCGCGTCAGTTGATGTTATCTCGAAACCATAAGTCGAACGCACTGTTAGGTAGTCGAGAAATTGAAAAGTATTGCCCATTGCGACGTGAAGATGCGGAGTTTCTCGAGACCGCACTACATCGATTGGGTTTATCGATCCGTGCCTATCATCGCATTATTAAGGTAGCGCGAACCATTGCAGACCTTGACGGTAATGAGCAGATTGAAAAGAAGCACTTATCAGAGGCACTTGGCTACCGAGCGATGGATCGACTGTTGAAACAACTCACGGCTCAAGCGGTGTAGTCATGCCAATCGTAGTAAATAACGGGTCATTTATTTACTGTGATTGGTATACAAACAAGAAAGCCTGCTTTTTACGCAGGCTTTCGTTGTTATGAACTAATGGCTATGAGCAAGCAGTGATGCCTAACTAGAACTTGTAGTTCAGGCCGACTGAGACGATGTATTGCGATTCATCGTAGAAGGTTATATTCGAGTCGCTGGTGCCATAGCCCGCAAGAGAAACAAACGACCAGTTTTCCCAATCCATAAATCGGTCATATTCATACGCGGCAAACAGGTTGATGTTGTCATCACTGCGTTTCTTATCGTAGATCGGGTTACTTGCATCGTAAGAACGTTGGTTGTAGCCCGCCGTTAGTGCATATTGATGGCGACCCATGCCACCAAATAAACTTACTTCACCACCAAATTGGTCGTAAGACTCAGCGTTGCCGTCGGCATCTCTTGTTTGATAAATGATCGATGGGATAAGCATCATGGTGCGGCTCAATGGAACGCGGTATTGGCCTTTCAGGTAGAAAGTTTCGGCATCACGCTGTAGAGCTTCTTCAACTCGATCATCTTTCACATCTTTAGTCGCGTAGGCCATATCTAGCGAGAATGCAGAACCTGCGATGCTACTTAATTTCAAACGAAAGGCATTGCCGGTTTCATCGGTTTTGCTTCGAGCAACGTCTTCTGTGTATGGATTCGCCCAAGTTTCACCTGACATAATGGTTGGCAGGAGTGACGCGTCGATAGTCATGCCTGACTCTAGTTGGTATTTATAGCCAACCTCCAGCACAACAGTACCGGTTGCCACATCATCACGAGCAGTACCTGTGTACACCTGGTGATTTAGCTTCTCACCAAAGGTGTAAGCGACACTGCCTAAAGGTGCGACAAGAAATGAGCTTTCAGATGAGGCTTTCTGTTTATTTGACGAGAGGGTGCTATCAGCATCGGTATTAAAATTTGAGGAGGAAGAGGTTACCCCGGTATTGATAGAGATTTCACCACTGAAACCTTGTTCGTCTGCAAGTTTGGCAAAGGCTGGCGAAGTAACAACGCTTAATGCGAGAAGTGTGATTTTTATTTTCATTTAAGGGCTCCTTGCCCACCGGTTCTTAGGACGGGTTATTAATACCAGTAAAGCTCTGAATTTTATGGCTGATTATTTATCAATGATGATTTTTGAACTAGGAAAAAAAAGGAAGCCGAAGCTTCCTTTAATCATTACCTTACTTCTTTAATAAGAAGTTAACCAGCTCGAAGTACTCATCGAGAGAGTTAATACCTTGAGCGTCAATCAGGTAGCGGTTGTTTACTACAACAGCTGGAACGCCTGACAAGCCGCTGTCTTTGAATGCTTTGTCGAAGCGACGAACCATCGAATCTACTGCAAAGCCGTTGTATGCCGCATCGAATTTCTTAGCATCAACGCCTTCATCTAGGAAGATTTGACGCAGTTCTGATTCATCGCGTGGTGGCTTGTTCATGGTGTGGATGCGGTTAAACATCACTGGCACCATTTTATCTTCAACTTTCAGTGCAATCATGGTCGCGTAAGCTTTGCTCATTGGCAGGCCCATGTTGCCACCCATGAATGAAACATGGTTCTTCTGTAGCTTAGCGTCTTTAGGTAGCTGTTGTTTTAGCTGCTGGATGATTGGCTCAAAGCTATTACAGTGTGGGCAGTAAAAAGAGAAGAACTCTGTCACCATTGGTTTTTTTGATGCTTCTAGATCGAGAACTTTGTAGTGTTCACCTTCGTTAAATTTCGCAGCGTGAGCTGAAAGGCTCAACATGATCAATGAGAAAAATGCGAATAGCTTTTTCATTTATCCAATCTCCATTATGTTTGAATTTTTATCTAGTTGTATGTTGCGATTGTTGTTACCACTGAGGCATTAACGAAAGTGGTGGTTCTTGCAGGGTAGCAATTTGCTCTTTACAAGCAAGTACTTGTTGCTCCCAATATTTAGGGTCATTAAACCATGGGAAGGCCAAAGGAAAAGCAGGATCGTGCCATCGTTTTGCTAACCATCCCATGTAATGCACCATACGTAGACCGCGCAGTGGTTCGATTAGTTTCAGTTGTGATGGATTAAAATCACAAAACTCCTGATAACTTTCCAACAAAATATCCAACTGCATCAGCTTATCTTGGCGTTCGCCGTTAAGTAGCATCCACAGATCTTGTACCGCAGGTCCATTACGTGAATCGTCGAGATCGACGAACATTGGTCCGTCTCGCCATAAAATATTACCTGGGTGGCAGTCGCCATGTAGGCGAATATTATCAACCTCTGTCGGCCATTGGTGTTCTAACTCTTTGATCAGTAAATCGATATCGTTAAAGAAAGCATTCTCAAGGTGTGTTGGAATAAATTGGGAGCTTTCTAGAATTTTACGAGGCTGATAGAGGTATTCATCTAAGCTAATGGTTGGGCGGTGCTGGAATGTTTTACCTGCACTTGCTTTATGAATTCGACCAAGGAAGCGACCTACACCTTCTAATTGGTTTAAGTTATCCACCTCGTACTGCCTGCCACCCACACTTTCAAACAGTGTAAACAGATAGCCTTTATATTCATGTAAGGTTTCACCATTGATGCGTATCGGTGGTGCGACTGGAATTTCTTGATCGATCAGTTCAAGTGTAAAGTCGTGCTCTTCTTGTATCTGTTCTGTGCTCCAACGTTGTGGACGATAAAATTTCACAACGTAGCGTTTACGGTCTTCATCTATAAATTGATATACCCGGTTTTCGTAGCTGTTGAGGGCGAGCAGGCCTGATTCCGCTCGAACTCCAATGCTCTCCAGTGCGTACCACATGAAGTCAGGTGTTAAGTTATCAAAGTTAAAGGCTTGTATCGTCATAGAATAAAAAAGGCTCATTACTGAGCCTTTTTCCATTTATTGGGTATGTATACCAACTGTTGAGGTTGTTGGTATTAGAGCTTCTTGATAAAGCGGCTTTCGACTTCCATCGTAAACTCTTCATTATCCGAGAGTATAAACTGAATTGTCGAAACTGGTGAACTGAGTTTTTCTGGATCGACGCCCAAACTGATAGGCAGGTTCAAAACCTCGCCCGGATCGACAGTAATGGTTTGTTTACCGTACCAGATAGAATCAGGCAGCCCGCTGACATCAAGCTTGTACTCTTGTTCTTGCTGAGTTTTGTTGATCACCTTTAAGGTGTAAGTATTTTCAACAAGCCCTTGGTTATTGATTCTAAATAGCTGATTTCTGTCACGCAACACGCTTAATCCTGCCGGATCCACACTCACTATCTGTGCAAAGAACAAACCCAGCATGACGATCAATATGGCGCCATAACCTAGCAGCTTCGGACGCATTACCTTGGTTGTGTGACCATCGAGCCTGTGTTCGGTGGTGTAGTTGATTAGGCCTTTGTCATAACCCATACGTTCCATTGTGTTATCACAGGCATCAATACAGGCACCACAGTTAATACATTCGTATTGAAGACCATCACGGATATCGATACCCGTTGGGCACACTTGTACACATAGGTTGCAGTCAATACAGTCACCAAGGCCTAGTGCTTTATGATCGGCTTTGCGAGAGCGAGGACCACGGCTTTCACCACGCTCGGTGTCATAACCTACGATGAAAGTGTCTTTATCAAACATAGCTGACTGGAAGCGAGCGTAAGGGCACATGTGCAGACAAACAATAGAACGCATCCACCCGGCATTCGCATAAGTACACCCAGCAAAGAACAATACCCAAAACACCGGCCAGAAAGTCGAGTTAAAGGTAAAGAAACCAACCACCAGCTCTTTGATTGGGATGAAATAACCGACAAAGGTTAAGCCCGTCGCAATGGCAATCGCCCACCACGCGATGTGCTTGATGGTTTTTCTGAGAATTAAATTGCTTGTCAGTTTGCCCGAGTCTTGTTTTCTTCGCTTATTGGCAGCACCTTCCAGTTTCTCTTCGAACCAGATGTACATGAAGGTCCAGACGGTTTGCGGGCATAAATAACCACACCAGACTCGCCCTAAGAAGGTGGTTATGAAGAATAAGCCAAACGCAGCAATCATAAATAGGATGGCGAGTAGCGTCAGATCTTGTGGGTATAGGGTTGTACCAAAGAAGTTGAACTGTTGGCTGCCGATATCGAGCAAGATCGCTTGTCGCTCGCCAAATGGGATCCATGGGATAAGCGCAAAAAGTAAAAGTAAGAACCAACCGCCGTAACGACGAAGTTGTTGGAATTTACCTTTGCTTTCTCGAACATAGATTCGGTTACTTGGGTTAAATCGATCTCCATTACCTTTATGTGTTTTTGGGTTAAAGGTTTTAGGAGTCACATCTTTGATGTCGATTTTATCCTGACTCATGGACTATCCTTTTTGTGGCTTGTTTACCCGGTTAAGTCGGGCATGACGACATTACTTGAAAGTATGGTTTAGAGAACCTGTAGAAATTGAGCTTGGTGCATTTGTTGGTATCGCACTCACTCTTATTATTTTAGAAGATTCTTATGGATGGCGATTATAACGACAATCTTGTTCTCATTTCTTTAACGCTATCAACCTTTAACAACAAAAGTCATAACAGTTGTGACGAAAAAATAGCGAACAGAAATAAAAAAGCGACCGAGTGGTCGCTTTTTAGAATTGAGCAATTTATTTATAAGGCAATTAAGCTTTAACGCATTTAAGCAGTTAAAGGATGCCACGCGCTTTTAGAATTGCCGTTTTGAAATCATCTTCTTGGTCTTTTTTAAGACCTGGGATCATTTCATCTTTTTCGCTGTTACGCATTTTTAGATGGTAGATAAGAACATCGTCAGTCAGCTCTTCAAGCTTGCCTTGATAGCCAGCTTCGTTTGATAGCTTAATGATGAACTCTAATAGGTTAAGCTCTTGATCTTTCTGCCACTCAGGCTCCATCAGTTCAAGCAGTTCTTCAATGCGGTGACACTTCATACTTTACTTCTCCACAAATTTTATAATGATTTGTGGTTAAGGTATCAAATCGGGTAGGGAATACCAATGTGTAAAGGCATTTCAAGATGGGACTGGGCAAGAAAAAAGCGCAGTAAAAACTGCGCTTTTCGTTAAGCGGCTTTAATTACTTTTGTTGCAGTCGGTGCTAATAAAGCAGTCTTCTGAACGAGAGTCATTGTAGGAGCCAATTTCTTAGCCGTTGGAGCAGCAACAAAGCCACTACGACGACGCATCGCACTACGGTTGGTGTGCGAGAACCTGACAGCTGTTGGGCGCATTAATTTACCTAACGGTCAGGCATATCCATTGCCAATCTAATGGCCTGACTTATCATGAGCTTCGCTTCAATTACTTGAAGAGTCACTCGTCTGGCTTTCGCCAATCCGAAAAATAAATCAGGATAATGATATGCATGCATATCAAGGCTTAGATTATCACTATCTAAGTTATCGATCGACGCCTGAGTGATAATTAAACGATATTAGAGCTAAAATAGTGTGAGCAGTATATTTGAGTTTGAACCTCTTTCAGGCTTAAGATGATGCTTTAAAGGAGGTGCATATGTCGTTCTTAAAGAAAACGTTAGCTAGTTTTGGTATTGGATCTGCCAAGGTGGATTCTGTATTGCAACAGGAAGTGCTTTACCCAGGCAAGAAGGCGAGCATTATTGTGCATGTCTATGGTGGCGCTCAGCCACAAGAAATCGACAACATTGATCTCAACTTGTGCTGTCGTTACGTCAAAGAAGTCACCATGAACTCGCAAAGGCAAGAGGGCGGTCATAAACGCCGAATGCATCAGACGTACTCGTTGGCTAAATGGAGCCTGCCGTATGCCTTTGTGATTCAGCCGGGAGAAACCCGTGACTTTGAATGTGAGTTTGATGTACCGCTGAATACACCAGTCACGATTGGTGATTCAAAGGTGTGGCTGGAAACCGGGTTGGACATTGCGATGGCGATTGACCCATCGGATAAAGATACCTTAACGGTTCGTCCTGATGCACTCCTCGATGGCATCTTTAACGAACTTGAAGCTCAAGGGCTACGCATTCGCCAAGTCGAGTGTGAGGCGGTGGAAGGTTTCGAGTTACCGTTTGTGCAAGAGTTCGAATTTGTTCCGACGACTGGCCCTTATCATGGTCGCTGGCGTGAGCTTGAGGTTGTTGCTCATCGTGGTGAGACAGAACTTAAGTTGTGGTTTGAGATAGACCGCAATCGCGATGGCGCAAAAGGCATGTTGGCGAGTTTGCTGGGAATTGGTCAGCTACAGCGCCAATTGAGTGTCCCGCTTGATACCTCACCAGAAGACGCTGGTAAGATGGTGGTCGAGTATTTAGAAAGCGCATCTTAGCTGAATCGCACATTTTATAAGTCATTTTGTCATAAAAATTTAAGCTTACACGTGTAAGCTTAATGTGTAATACTGGGTCAATCGAACATTTACTCTAGTAGGATACTCATGTCTGCATCATCAGCCAGCGAATACAGTGACATCGAAGAGCGCGCTAATGCGATAACCCATGGTTTGGGCGTCGTACTTGGCGTAGTGGGCCTGATCCTGTTACTGATTCGTGCGTTTGATTACCAAGCTGACATGCTAACGGTTGCCAGTATGGCGGTGTATGGCAGCAGTATTATTCTGCTCTTTCTTGCTTCCACGTTGTACCACTCGATCACCACTGAGAAAACCAAGCGCTTACTCAAAACGCTCGATCACTGTGCGATTTATTTGCTGATTGCGGGCAGTTACACGCCGTTTCTCTTGGTGGGCTTAAGAACCCCACTAGCGATGGGCTTGATGGCGGTGATCTGGGGAATTGCGTTAGTCGGTATCATCATGAAGATTGCTTTCGTATACCGATTCAAGCGCTTATCGCTGTTCATTTACTTAGCGATGGGTTGGCTATCTTTGATTGTGGTTTATCAATTAGCGATGAACATCGATATAGGTGGTTTGGTGTTACTGGCGGTTGGCGGGGTGATTTACTCGCTGGGTGTGATTTTCTATGTGGCAAAACGCATCCCTTATAACCATGCCATCTGGCACTTGTTTGTGTTGGCGGGCTGCGCTTGCCATTTCTTCGCTATCTATCTGTTCGTGACACCAGTTTAGCGGGCAACGACTTCGATAATCTCGGCTTTAATCTGATATTCAGGGTGCTCTGCTAGGTCGAGTTCTATCAACTTACCTTCTTCAGCTGTCTTTGGTCGCAGGTAAGTGTCGGCCATTCGTTTGATTGATTTCCAGACTGCGACTTCTTGTTGTGCCAGTAACTCACCTTCTGCGGTAAATACGCTGATGTTAAGTGATACCAAAATGACAGCTTGAGTGCCTTGGTTGGTGATGGCTGTCGGAATGATAAGCTCACCACCTTCATAGCGGCTCGCGCCTAATACGACATCCACTCCTGATTGAGACAGTTGCAAGCTTGGCTTTTTACTATTAACCACAATCGTAGTACCACGCGTACTCGTTGCAACTGGGACAGCGACTACGGGTACTGCTGCGACTGGCGCCGTCGCTACCGCTGAAGTTATCTCTGTCGTTGTTGTTTCTTCTGTTTTATTTTCTGCCATATACTGCCAAGTAAAATTGTCTTTTAGTAACACTTGCTTGCCATCAGGCAATGTGACCATTTGATCAGCAAAGGCAGAACTTACGAATACTGAGTTTGCGAGCAATGCGCTAGCGAGAAGTACGTATGATTTCATCTGTGTTTCCTTAAATATTCGCGTAATTAGCGTCGCCAAAAGGCAGGGAAAAATAGAACAATTAGCGTCAGTATCTCAAGTCGGCCCATCAGCATTCCCAAACTTAATAGCCATTTAGCAGCGTCTGGTAATGGAGCAAAGTTACCCGTTGGACCGATCACGTTACCCATGCCTGGGCCCACGTTGGCAACGGCTGTGATAGCGCCAGATATACTGGTCACAGGATCAAGCCCCATCGCGCTCAAGCCGCCTGCAATTAAGATAATCGTGATAAAGAACATCAAACCAAATGCCACGAGTGAACGCACAATATCGTCATTCACAGGTCGCTGATTGTAGCGTTGAACAAACACGCCCGATGGGTGAATTAGCTTCATCATTTGTTTGTGGAGCATGGTCATCGCGATCTGGAAACGGAATATTTTAATACCGCCAGAGGTTGAACCCGAGCAAGCTCCCGCCATCATTAGGAATGCAAACAAGGTCGTTGGCAGTGCACCCCACGCGGTGAAGTCTTCTAAGCCAAAACCGGTTGTGGTGACGACTGATACGATGTTGAACATCGAAACACGCATCGCATCCATAACAGTGTAGCCATCTCTAACCACCAACCATGTTGATATTACGGCGCTGGTGACCAAGAACAGGTATGTAAAACCTCTCACTTGCGCGTCTTTGTAGAGGATTGAGAGTTTTCGGCCTCGCAGTGCGCTAACAAACAGTAAGAACGGCAGTCCACCAAGGAACATGAACAGTGTTCCCACCCAGTGAGCACTGTTGGAGAAGTGGTTCATCGATCCATCTGAGGTTGAGTAACCCCCCGTCGACAGTGTTGTGAACGCGTGATTGATCGCGTCAAAGATACTCATGCCTGCAAACAAATAGCTAATGATGCATAAACCAGTCAGAACCAGATAAACCGCTACGATGTTCTTCGCGACGGTTTTTGCTCGTGGGCTGCTTTTATCTGACCAATCGGATGATTCGGTTTGGAACAGGCGCATACCACCAACGTTGAGCATTGGTAGAACTGCTACCGCCATCACGATAAAGCCGATGCCGCCTAACCATTGCAGTATTGAACGCCACAACAGAATGCTTGGTGCCATGCTGTCTAAGCCGCTTAATACGGTTGAGCCTGTCGTGGTTATACCAGACATGGTTTCAAAATAGGCGTCCGTAAAGCTGATGTGGTTAATGAAGACAAAGGGCAGGGCGGCAAAGGCGCTGGCAATTGTCCAAACCAAAGAGGTGATCAGGAACATATCCCGCACCCCAAGTCGGAACTTAGCGGAGCGGCCCAAGCTCAAGCAGATGAACGCCACAATGTGCGTGATCACTACTGATTGACCAAACTCGAGGAAACCACCGGTGCCAGTAAAAAAGGCAACCAATGTGGGGATGTACATGAAAAGGGCGAGTTTTGATAACACTAACCCTATCACTAATAATATCGGACGAAAGTTGACCATAGCTTAATAGACCATAGCTTTAATTGATTACAGCTTTGTGCCGGAGCGTCGTTCTCACAAAAAGAAAGTTGCGAGAACAAGCTTACGAGAACAAGGCTATAAGAAGAACGGGCTCGGTTGGAATAGAGACTCAACATCAGGTACGTATTTCTTGTCCACTAGGAACATCACTACGTGGTCATCCTGTTCGATTACGGTTCTATCGTGCGCGATAAGTACTTCTTCTCCGCGAACAATCGCACCAATGGTGGTGCCCGGTGGCAGTTTGATGTCGCCAATCGCTCGGCCAACGACCTTAGAGGTGGTTTCGTCACCGTGAGCAATCGCTTCGATCGCCTCTGCAGCGCCGCGACGTAGAGAGGATACGTTTACGATATCAGCACGACGAACGTGAGTAAGCAGAGCAGAAATGGTCGCTTGCTGTGGAGAGATCGCAATATCAATCACGCCACCTTGAACAAGGTCGACATAAGCGCCACGCTGAATCAGCACCATTACTTTCTTGGCACCCATTCGCTTCGCCAGCATCGCTGACATGATGTTGGTTTCATCTTCATTGGTTAGAGCGATGAACACGTCCACCTGATCGATGTTCTCTTCGGTCAGCAGTTCTTGGTCGGCAGCATCACCACAGAATACGATGGTGTTTTCTAATTCTTCAGATAGCTTCTCGGCGCGAGTGTAGCTGCGCTCGATAAGCTTGATGCTGTAGCTTTGCTCAAGGCGTTTTGCCAAGCTTGCACCAATGTTACCACCGCCAACAATCATGATGCGACGATACGGTTTCTCTAGACGCTGAAGCTCACTCATTACTGAGCGGATATGATTACTCGCTGCCACAAAGAAAACCTCATCATCGGCTTCAATGATGGTAGTACCTTGTGGGCGAATAGGGCGACCTTGACGGAAGATAGCGGCAACACGAGTATCAATGTGCGGCATGTGCTCACGCAAAGCAGACAGTGCGTTACCGACCAGTGGGCCACCGTAGTAGGCTTTTACCGCTACTAGGCTAACTTTCTGTTCAGCAAAGCTCACAACCTGCAGTGCACCTGGATATTGAATTAGGCGCTCGATGTAGCTGGTGACGAGTTCTTCTGGGGCAATTAAATGATCAACTGGAATCGCCCCTGATTTGAAGAGTGCTTCTTTCTCTTCTAAATACTGTGGAGAGCGGATTCGGGCAATACGGTTCGGTGTGTTAAAAAGAGAGAAGGCAACCTGACATGCGGCCATGTTGGTTTCATCCATGTTGGTTACGGCAACCAACATGTCGGCATCTTGCGCGCCCGCTTCACGTAGTGTGTTCGGGTGGCTGGCATAGCCGTTTACAACCCTAAGGTCGTATTTGTCCTGAAGTTCACGAAGTCGGTCGGCATTACGGTCGACGATCGTGATGTCATTGTTTTCACCCACTAGGTTTTCAGCAAGGGTACCGCCAACTTGTCCAGCACCTAGAATAATGATCTTCATAGCTTTTCTCTTATTTTTTGCCGTTGTAATTCTAGTGATCTCTTTTCGCTTTGATAATGCACTAGAAAGAAACAGCGGCTAAGAAATAAATTCTTAGCCGCTGTTAGTTGTTATGCCTGTTTTACTAGAACTGCGTAGTAGAAGCCATCCATATCTTCTTCACCAGGTAGTATTTGACGACCCGGTTTTTCGATATCAGACCCAACCAGCGTTGCGTTCTCGGTACGCTCTAAGAATGCTTTCACTTGCAGCACGTTTTCTTGCGGCGTGATAGAGCATGTCGCATAAACCATGGTGCCGCCTTCTTTTAGCTGGCGCCACATTGCATCCAAGATCTCGCTTTGCAGCTCTGCTAGTGCATCAATATCAGAGGCACGGCGTAGCCACTTAATGTCAGGGTGACGGCGGATTACACCCGTCGCTGAACACGGAGCATCAAGTAGGATGCGGTCAAACTGACTGCCTGTCCACCACTCTTCAGGGTAGCGAGCATCACCACAGATTACGTCGGCACGCAGTTGTAGGCGTTCAAGGTTATCGTAAACGCGGTCTAGGCGTTTAATATCACTGTCGATTGCAACCACTTCAGTGTCTTGAGTATGTTCAAGAATGTGTGCAGTTTTACCACCAGGTGCTGCGCAACAATCTAGGATTAGCTCACCATCTTTTGGTGTTAGGAAATCAACGGAAAGCTGAGCTGCAGCATCTTGCACAGATACCCAGCCTCTGTCGAAGCCAGGAAGCAAAGTAACGTCACAAGGTGAGGCTAATTTTATGGCATCAGCTGCTTCAGGGTGCAGTGTGTATTCAATGTTTTCGTTTTTAAGCAGTTCAACATACTCGTCACGAGTGTGGTGTTGGCGGTTTACGCGCAGCCACATTGGTGCCTTGTTATTGTTTGCTTCAACCAATTGCTCCCACTGATCTGGGTAGCTCTCTTGAAGCATTTTTAGAATCCAGCTTGGATGGCTGTATTTGCCAGCATTGTGGCTAACGGCTTTCTCGTCTAGTTCTTCTTGATCGCGCAGGTAGCTGCGAAGTACGGCATTGATCAAACCACTGAGGCTTGGGCCACGCAGTGTTTTGGTTGCTTCAACTGTTTCAGCAACGGCTGCATGCGAAGGAATGCGCATAAAGCCCAACTGATAAATGCCTACTAAGATCAGGTGGTGAAAGACGCGCTTTTTACCTTTAAGCGAGTTTTCCATCAGTTCGTTAGCGATTGACTCTAAGCGAGGCAGGTAACGAAGTGCGCCGTAGCAAATCTCTTGCAGTAGAGCATGGTCTCGCGGACGGATCGTTTTTTGAGCCGCAGGGAGAGCGTGTGAAAGAGAGTGGCCTTTATCGACAACTTGGAATAGGACATTTGCAGCAGCAGCGCGAACATTCATGAGGGGTACCGAATATTTATTTGAATACATGAGGGCATCTCTGCCCTCGTAAAGGTTTTCTAAACTGTGTTTTTACAAGCTACACATTTTTAAGTGCCTATTGAGTAGCTTTAAAGCGGTTAAGAAAGTTGAGTACCAACTTCAAACCAGCTTGCACGTGAGTTCAAGATATCTTGAACTGACATGGCTTTTTTACCTGGAACTTGTAGCTGTTCCAAAACCAGTACTTTGTCGCCAGTCGCAACATAGATACCAGTCTTATCTGCTTTGATGATTGAGCCTGCTGGCGCAGGTGTCGATTCTTCATCAACACGCGTCTGCCAAACTTTAATGCTTTTTTCATCATTGGAGCTGCTATCAACAACTGCAAAGTGACTCATTGGCCATGGGTTGAAAGCGCGCACACAACGTTCGATGTGTTCTGCACTGTCATTCCAATCAATTTTAGCTTCTTCTTTGCTCAGCTTCTTCGCGTAGTTAGCAAGTTCGTCGTCTTGCTTCTCAGCAACAGCTTTACCAGAAGCGATGTCAGCTAAACATTCAACAAGAGCATCAGGACCAAGGCCTGCCAACTTCTCGTACATTGACGCGCTGGTGTCTGTTGTTTCGATTGGTAGCGTCGCGATACTTAACATATCACCGGTATCTAGGCCGATATCCATCTGCATGATCGTCACGCCAGTCTCTTTATCGCCCGCCCAGATAGAGCGTTGGATCGGAGCAGCACCACGCCAGCGCGGTAGGATCGAGCCATGCACGTTGATACAACCCAAGCGAGGCGTATCTAATACAGCTTGTGGAAGAAGCAAGCCGTAAGCGACAACAACCATGATGTCAGCATTCAAATCTGCTAGCTCTTGCTTAGCTTCATCTGACTTGAAGTTTTCTGGTTGGTAAACCGGAATATTGTTTTCAAGTGCGATGTTTTTTACTGGGCTCGCAGTCAGTTTTTTACCGCGGCCTGCTGGACGATCTGGCTGTGTGTAAACAGCAATAACTTCATGCTCCGAAGACAACAACGCCGCCAAGTGACGGGCGGCGAAATCCGGAGTACCTGCGAAGACAATTCTTAAAGATTGACCCAAGGTAGACTTCCTTCTTAATTTAGTAATAGCAGCGGTTATTAACCTTGTTTCTCGTTGAAACGTTTAATCTTCGCTAGCTTATCTTGAATACGTTTGCGCTTTAGTGGCGATAGGTAATCAACAAACAACTTGCCTTCTAGGTGGTCAAGTTCGTGCTGAACACAGATAGCCAGAAGGTCGTCAGCGTCGAATGTGAATTCGTTGCCTTCACGGTCTAATGCTTTAACCGTTACTTCTGCAGCGCGAGGGACTAGAGCTCGAGCGCCTGGTACAGATAGACAGCCTTCTTCGATACCATCTTCGCCACGTTTGTCGGTAATTTCAGGGTTGATCAGAACCATAGGCTCGTCACGTGTTTCTGAAATATCGATAACAACGATGCGCTGGTGGAAATCTACTTGCGTTGCAGCAAGGCCGATACCTTCTTCGTCGTACATGGTTTCAATCATGTCATCAACGAACTTTTGAATCTCTGGGGTAACTTCTTTTACCGGTTTCGCCACGGTACGTAGACGATCATCTGGTAATGTTAATACTTGTAATACAGACATATACACTCGAAATATTGAACTGTGCCGAAACAGCTTAAACCTTGTTGGCTCAATTCTAGACATTTTAGAGGTCAAATGACAGCATCCTGAAGTTAATTCTCTAATCAGATGTCATATATTCAGACCAAGGAACCTAGGTCATGCGTCATTTTTTCCCCGCTTTATCTCTTATTTGTGCCTCGCTTTCGTTTGCCGCTATGGCTGGAAATAGTGAGCAACCTTTAACCATTAAACAAGACGCACCCGAGGCGTATGTGGTGGTTAAGGGGGATACCTTATGGGATATCTCCGCGATGTATCTCGATAGCCCTTGGTTGTGGCCAAGGCTATGGCAGGTAAACCCTGAAATAGAAAACCCTCACCTTATTTACCCCGGAGATAAATTGTCTCTGGTTTGGATTAATGGTGAGCCTGTGTTGAGCCTTAAACCCGTAATCAAGCTAAGCCCTAAGATTCGTGTATCAGAGAAGAAAGCAGTACCTACCGTGAATGAGGGGCTTGTTCTACCGTATCTACAATCTGACCGCTTGGTTGAGCAGCAAGATATCCAGTCAGCGCAACGAGTGTTAGGGACCAGTGATGGCAAACGCTTCTTATCGGGTGAAGACCGATTGTTTATTTCTGGGAACCAGCAGCATCAAAAATGGGGTATCTACCGTGCCGTCGAGACTTATCAAAGGCAACAACCTCAAGCGAGTATTACCTCTTTGCGTTTGGTCGCCACGGCGCGCTTGAAAGAGGTGGATGCTGAGTTCAGTAGTTTACAGATAGAGACTCAACTGCAAGAGGTGTTACTTAATGACCTCGTGTTACCTGAACTTGGCGTTGATCAGGTGAAGCTCTCAACCACATTTTATCCAGCGCCTAGTGCTGCGGGGCAGTTTGCTAATATCTTGGGTTCATTAGATGGCAGCCAATACAGTGCAAAGAATCAAGTGGTCGTTATTAATAAAGGCTCACAGGACAATCTTCGCCAAGGCTCTATGTTTACCCTCAGTGAAAGCGGCGCTGTGGTGTTTGGTAAGCAAGGTGAATACAGCTACAAAGAGTCTGCAGCGAGCGATAAGGTGCAGCTGCCAAGTACCTCACTTGGTAGTTTGATGGTCATTCGTCCTTATGAGTATTTTAGCTTGGCCTTGATCACTCAGAGCTCAAAACCGGTTAGTAATGATATTCTGGCGGTATCACCTTTGGATCTGGCTTTGAAGGAAGAAGCTAAGGGCACCGAGTGAATGAGCAACAACTGAGTGCTTGGTTAACTCTAAGTTTTGTTCCGCAATTGGGTGGCAAGCGCCTTTCTCGACTGTTGAGTATTGATTCTCCTTTGAATATTGTTGGTTACTCAAGTCAGCAACTGCAAGCGCTTGGTTTGTCTGCCAAGCAAATTGCCTATCTAAGAGAGCAAGCCCCAAGAGAAGTGGAGGCTTGCCTAGAGTGGCAAGCAAGACAACCCAACCATCACATCATTACCCCGAATTGCTCGCATTATCCCAAACTGCTGAATGAGACCGCCTCCGCGCCAAGCGTGCTTTTCGTTAAAGGTCACGTTGAAAAACTGATTGAGCCTCAAATCGCTATGGTCGGCAGTCGCAATGCCAGTCTCGAAGGGTTGCAAACCGCGAAGTCCTTCGCCAAAGAGTTCGTCCAAAACGGTTTGATTGTCACCAGTGGCTTAGCACTCGGTATCGATGGCTATGCTCATGATGGTGCTCTAGATAAAGGAGGGGAAACTTTTGCTGTATTGGGTTCTGGATTGGATTCCATTTATCCTGCGCGACACAGAAATTTAGCCGATAGGATCTGTGAAAATGGTGCGTTGATTTCAGAGTTTCGCCCAAGTGCCAAACCACGACCTGAACATTTCCCTCGCCGTAACCGTATTATAAGTGGGTTATCGCTCGGAACCTTGGTGGTTGAAGCGGCTGAGAAGAGTGGTTCTTTGATTACAGCTCGCTATGCCATGGAGCAAGGCCGAGAGGTGTTTGCGCTTCCTGGCTCTATTCATAACCCAACCAGTCGAGGAGGTAATAGCTTAATCAAAGCTGGAGCATGCTTGGTACAGAGTGCACAAGATGTTCTGATTGAAATAAAGAGTCTGTTAGACTGGTCTATCGATCAGCAACCCAGCTTGTTCGAACCTACGCCCAGTATGGGGGAAAATGAACAATTGCCATTTCCACAGCTGTTAGCTAACGTAGGGTTAGAGGCGACACCCGTTGATATTTTGGCACAGAGAACCCATATACCTGTGCATGAGGTCATGATGCAGCTTTTAGAGCTTGAGCTCTCAGGGCATGTTGTTGCAGTTTCCGGTGGCTATATTCGAAAGGGGAGAGGCTAAGCTATGATGATGGACATACTGATGTACTTGTTTGAAACCTACATCCATAGCGATTCTGAATTGCAGGTGGATCAAGATGAGCTGGAAGATGAGCTTCTTCGAGCAGGGTTTCACCAAGATGATATTTATAAGGCCCTCCATTGGTTAGAAGATCTTGCGGCATTGCAAGATACTGAGAATCAAGCGGCGATTACTATGTGTTCCAATACCTCGATGCGTATTTATACCAGTCGAGAGATTTCACGTATTAATATGGAGTGTCGAGGTTTCTTATTGTTCCTTGAACAGATCAACGTACTCACGACAGAGATTCGTGAAATGGTGATTGATCGTGTGATGGGGCTTGAGACGAGCGAATTTGAATTGGATGATCTGAAATGGATTATCTTAATGGTGCTATTTAATGTGCCGGGTAATGAAAGTGCTTACACGCAAATGGAAGAGCTGTTGTACACCAAAGAGCAAGGTATCTTGCATTAATACAGGCTTGTCATGAGTAGTAAGATTGATAATCAGCTTTTTTCGGCACATGAACATGCATTAGAGCATGAACCATGTCCACAGTGTGGTGGAGAGCTTCAGCTTCGTCATGGTAAGCATGGCCCATTTTTAGGCTGTAAGCAGTATCCTAGCTGTGATTACATCAAACCTCTGCATCAGAACGATGGCCACGTAGTGAAAGAGCTGGGTGTGCCGTGTCCTAAATGCCAAAACGAATTGGTATTAAGGCAAGGTCGCTTTGGTATGTTCATTGGTTGTAGTAGCTACCCAACGTGTAATCACATCGAATCTTTGGACCAACCAAAAGAACAACCTGAAGAGCAGCCACTTGTTGCTTGTCCTGAGTGTGGCAGAGGCCATTTGGTTGAGCGTAAATCTCGCTATGGCAAAACCTTCTATGCGTGCGATAACTACCCTAAGTGTAAGTTCGCCGTTAATCAGCCACCTGTTATAGGTCGTTGTGAACAGTGTCAGTTCCCGCTGTTGCTGGAGAAGAAAACGGCCAGTGGCACTAAGAAGCAATGTGCTGATCGCAAGTGTCATCACATTCAATCTCAATAACTTGATGTTATAGACAAAAAAACGGCGCTCAATGAGCGCCGTTGCTATATCCAATAAACGTTCTATATTCATCAAGCAATGTAGATTTACTTCATCTGCTCAGCAAATTCATGCACAGCAGGGTAGGCTTGCTTATCGAGAATGTCTGCCAGTGAGCATAGCGCTCTTTGCAGCTCTGCGTTGTAGTCAGCGCTCACGTTAATGTGGCCCATCTTACGACCTGCACGCTTCTCTTTACCATACCAATGAACATGGCAACCACCTTGAGCAAGAATTGCTTCAGGTAGGGTATCTTCACCAAGGATGTTGATCATTGCGGTTGGACGAATCAGCTTAGTGCTGCCTAATGGCATCCCACATACGGCACGTAGATGGTTCTCAAACTGACAAGTTTCAGCGCCTTGTTGTGTCCAGTGGCCCGAGTTATGAACACGTGGTGCAATCTCATTTACCAGCAGTGAACCTTGAACATCAAAGAACTCTAGCGCGAGTACGCCAACGTAATCCAAACGCTCTGCAACTGCGGTGAACATGGTCTTAGCTTGTTCTTGCAGTTCAATGTCGTCAATCGCTGTTGATAAGCTCAACACGCCATCGGTGTGAACATTCTCAGCCAGTGGGTACACTTGGATCTCGCCATTGGCACCACGAGCACCCACCAGTGAGACTTCGCGGTCAAACGGGACAAACTCTTCAGCAACAATCGCTTGGTTGTCTGTTGCAGCGATGCACTCAGCCATTTCTGTCCAAGTCGCGTCAACATTATCTAATGTCTTTAAGCGCCATTGACCTTTGCCATCGTAGCCACCAAGTGTGCTCTTCAATACCATTGGTAAGCCAACGTGAGCGATCGCAGCGTCAAAGTCTTCGCGAGAGTTAATCACGTAGTACTTAGCATTTTTCACGCTTGCTTCGTCTAACAGGGCTTTTTCAAGGCGACGGTCACCGCCAGCTTTGATTGCTTCTGTTGTCGGTAAGAACTTACCGCTGCGCTCACACACCTCAAGTACATCATGAGGGATATGCTCGAATTCAGCAGTAATGACGTCCGCACGCTCAATCGCATTGTCTAAGCCGCTGCCTAGAATCGCTTGCGTTAATGGGTGAACAATATTTTTGCTGCCAACATCAAAAGCAGAAATTTCAATATTCAGCGGCGCCCCAGCTAGGGACATCATGCGAGCAAGTTGGCCCGCGCCTAACACAAGAACATGCATGGGAATTAGTCCTCTGCAGGGTTTGGATTAGCCAGAACCGTTTCTGTTTGCTCAGAGCGGAACGCTTCTACTTTTGCCATCACTTCTTCATTGTGAGTACCAATGATTTGGGCTGCTAGGATACCAGCATTGGCAGCGCCAGCTTCACCGATAGCCAAAGTACCTACCGCAATGCCTTTTGGCATCTGTACGATAGAAAGCAGAGAATCCATGCCCTTGAGTGCTTTAGACTGAACAGGAACACCTAAAACAGGTACGCTTGTGAAAGCTGCAGCCATGCCCGGAAGATGCGCTGCACCGCCAGCACCAGCAATAATCACTTTAATACCGCGCTCTTTCGCACTGGTTGCGTAATCTGCAAGCAACTGAGGTGTGCGGTGAGCAGAAACCACTTTTGTTTCGTACGCCACGCCAAACTGATCCAACATTTCTGCAGCTAGCTTCATTGTTGGCCAATCAGATTTAGAACCCATGATAATACCGACAGTCATCTCAAACTCCTTCAGGTACGATTTAATTAGTGATTAGATATTTTGCGCGCATTATACGGGTAAAATTGCTTAAGGAAAACGTTTGCGTCAGTCTAAGTTGTTAATTGATACATTTTATAAACAAATAGCTTTAGTCACAGTGAATGATAATTTGTACACTTAGCGAGTTCGATAACAGAATTAATGAGGCAACCCTTGGATAACTTTCAACATACTTTGCAGGCATTACAACAAGGTGAAGTCATTGCTTACCCGACTGAAGGCGTTTTTGGGGTCGGTTGTGATCCCGATAATCCACAAGCCATTAAGAAATTGCTCGATTTAAAACAGCGGCCGATGGAGAAAGGGTTGATCCTAATTGCAGCGAGTTACGAGCAGTTGCTGCCCTATATTGATGAAAGCCAACTGACTGAAGCGCAGTTAGCGACCGTAAAAGCAACATGGCCGGGACCTGTGACTTGGATAATGCCAACCAGCAGTAAAGCAACTGATTGGGTCAGTGGCCAATTTGAATCCATCGCGGTGCGAGTGACGGATCACCCCTTAGTTCAAAGAATGTGTAATGAATTCGGTAAGCCGTTAACCTCTACCAGTGCTAACCTGACAGGTGAACCGCCTTGTATGACGACTGAAGAGGTTCAACAGCAACTGGGTCAGCACTTAGTCGCGATTCTAGAAGGTCAAACGGGTGGCCGTGAGAAGCCAAGCGAAATTAGAGATGCAAAAACGTCGAAAATATTAAGACAGGGTTAAGCCCTGCAAAGGAAGTAAGATGTCAGCAATTGATAAAGAAGCAGTAAAGCAGTTTTTACTGAGCCTACAAGATTCGATTTGCCAGCAGCTTGAGCAAGCTGATGGTACAGCACTGTTTGAAGAAGATGCATGGCAACGTGAACCTGGCGAGCGCCTTGGTGGCGGTGGTCGAACTCGCGTGATGACCAATGGTGCGGTATTTGAGCAAGGCGGTGTTAACTTTTCTCATGTCGCTGGTAAGGCTATGCCTGCCTCTGCAACCGCTCACCGTCCTGAATTAGCCGGACGTAAGTTTGAAGCTATGGGTGTCTCATTAGTTATCCACCCTAAAAACCCATACATCCCAACCTCACACGCGAACGTACGATTCTTTATTGCCGAAAAGGAAGGGGAAGATCCTATCTGGTGGTTCGGTGGTGGTTTTGATTTAACGCCATTCTATCCTGTCGATGAAGATTGCCAATCTTGGCATCAAACTGCTAAAGACCTGTGTGCACCATTTGGTGATGACGTTTACCAAGAACACAAAGAGTGGTGTGATAAGTACTTCTATCTACCTCACCGTGATGAAACACGTGGTGTTGGCGGTCTGTTCTTTGATGACTTAAACGAGTGGGGCTTTGAAAAGAGCTTTGCTTATATACAGGCGGTCGGTGAAGGTTTCGCAGCCGCATATTTACCCATTGTAGAACGACGAAAAGAGACGTCTTACGGTGAACGCGAGCGTGACTTCCAGCTTTATCGTCGTGGTCGCTATGTTGAATTTAACTTAGTCTATGACCGTGGCACCCTATTTGGTCTACAAAGTGGTGGCCGCACAGAATCAATATTAATGTCGATGCCGCCATTGGCTCGTTGGGAATATCGCTACGAACCTCAAGCGGGTTCACCAGAAGCTCTGCTTTATAGCGACTACCTAAAGCCTCGAGTTTGGTAGTTCTTCCTTCCTTATAGGGATAGTGATAGGGTCATCTATATAGATGACCTTTTTTATTTCTGTTAGGTAAGGATATGACACAGCAAGTAGATCGTTATGCCGTTTTCGGTAACCCTATTGGGCAAAGCAAATCGCCATTCATTCACACATTATTTGCTCGCCAAACCAGCCAACAACTTACCTATACAGCATTACAGCCAGAGCATGGTGAATTTATCACTGCTGCCAAAGCCTTTTTCAGCGAAGGTGGTAGAGGATGTAATGTCACAGCACCTTTTAAAGAAGATGCGTATCAGTTTGCCAATCGCCTTACTGAGAGGGCTGAACTAGCCGGTGCCGTAAACACACTTAAGAAGCTCGATGACGGAGAAATCATTGGTGATAACACCGATGGTGAGGGTTTAGTTCAAGACCTTCTTCAACATCAAGTTATGCTAGAAGGGGCTCGCGTTCTTCTGCTTGGCGCTGGTGGCGCCGCTCGAGGAGTGATTCAACCTCTTCTCGACCAAAAGCCACAACAGTTGGTAGTCGCTAATCGAACCAGTTCAAAGGCTGAACTTCTGGCTGAGATGTTTTCTTCATATGGAAACATCAAAGGAATGGGATTAAGCGATGTTAATGAAGGGTTTGATGTCATCATTAACTCGACCTCATCTGGTCTAAGTGGTCAGCTTCCTGAAGTTTCTGAGATTATCTTCAATTCGAATAGTGCTGTTTATGACATGGTTTACGGATCTGGAACCACAGTATTTAATCAATGGGCATTAGATAACGGTGTTCACGCTGCTTATGATGGTTTGGGTATGTTGGTAGGGCAGGCTGCTGAGAGCTTTATGCTGTGGCGTGGTCTTCGCCCAGGAACAAAACAGATTTTAAGAGAATTACGCAAAAACCTAGAGATGTAACAAGGTATTTATAAAAAATGAATCAATCAATTCTATTTCCTGATATCCAAGATTGGGATGAAGAAAATCAATCAATCATATTCCCAGCACAGCAGTCTGGCGCACTAATTGAGTGTGTTATGTCTATTGAAGAGCTGTCTCGATTGGCAGGTAAAGATATAGAAGAAGGCGATCAAGCTTTAGTTATCTTTTCAGAGTTACGTTTTGATATTGAAGAACTAGCTGAAGAGTTAATAGAAGAAGAGGAGTATGACTCCTCTAATCGGATTCAAATCAAAATGCTTTAGACTGGCAGCACAGAGTCTAGATAGTCGTTTTTATTCTGAACATAGTTGTCAGCTGACTTCTGTAAAAAGGCACGCTCTTTATCATTTAATGGGCGTGCTTGTTTTACTGGGCTTCCTACATATAGATAACCGCTTTCAAGTACCTTATTAGGTGGAACCAAGCTACCAGCACCAATCATCACTTCTTCTTTAATAATCACGCCATCAAGCACGATAGCTCCCATGCCAACAAGTACGCGATCTTCAATAGTACAGCCATGCAGCATTACTTTATGTCCGATAGTGACATCATTACCTATTAGTAGAGGATAACCTTCAGGGTTGTCAGCATTCTTATGGGTGACGTGCAAAATGCTGCCGTCTTGGATATTCGTTCTATCTCCAATATGAATGTGGTTCACATCTCCTCGAGCTGCAACCAAAGGCCACACGCTAGAGTCGTCACCGATTTTGATATCACCAACCAGTACCGAACTTGTATCTATATAGACACCTTGTCCAATCTGAGGGGATATTCCTTTATAACTGCGCATTGAACTCATAAATCCTCCTTTATATAGGCACCTTAAGCCTTTAATTAAGGGGAATACTAGTGAAAACGGAGTGTTTTGAACAAAAAACGCTCGAACAATCAAAAAAGTAAGAAAAACTTCAAAAAGGGCTTGCCAGTGTGATCGAAATCTCTATAATGCGACCTCGTTGAAACGGGAAGGCTTCGTAAGAAACCAAAACGAATCAGCAGGTCAAATTAGCCAAGCTAAGCGCTTGAAAAAAGTTTTGAAAATAGTGGTTGACACTAAAACTTAAATCGCTAAAATGGCCGTCCGATTTGAGCGAAGCTCAAAAAGGAAAAGCTCTTTAACAATTTAAACCTATCAATCTGTGTGGGCACTCGTTGATGAATATCAAAACGTTATTACTTAGGTAATAGCAGTTACTTCGGTAACAAACTTGATTTCAATGAACTGAGTGACCAATACAAAGTTAAGTTTACTTAATTTTGGCACAGTCAATTCATTACCATTCTGTTGGAATGGTAATAGCTTTAAAATTACATTCTTTATTTATAAAGAATAGTTTTGAAGTCAGTATTCGTTGAGTCACAAAATCTTAAATTGAAGAGTTTGATCATGGCTCAGATTGAACGCTGGCGGCAGGCCTAACACATGCAAGTCGAGCGGAAACGACAACATTGAATCTTCGGAGGATTTGTTGGGCGTCGAGCGGCGGACGGGTGAGTAATGCCTAGGAAATTGCCTTGATGTGGGGGATAACCATTGGAAACGATGGCTAATACCGCATAATGCCTACGGGCCAAAGAGGGGGATCTTCGGACCTCTCGCGTCAAGATATGCCTAGGTGGGATTAGCTAGTTGGTGAGGTAATGGCTCACCAAGGCGACGATCCCTAGCTGGTCTGAGAGGATGATCAGCCACACTGGAACTGAGACACGGTCCAGACTCCTACGGGAGGCAGCAGTGGGGAATATTGCACAATGGGCGAAAGCCTGATGCAGCCATGCCGCGTGTATGAAGAAGGCCTTCGGGTTGTAAAGTACTTTCAGTTGTGAGGAAGGGTGTGTAGTTAATAGCTGCGCATCTTGACGTTAGCAACAGAAGAAGCACCGGCTAACTCCGTGCCAGCAGCCGCGGTAATACGGAGGGTGCGAGCGTTAATCGGAATTACTGGGCGTAAAGCGCATGCAGGTGGTTCATTAAGTCAGATGTGAAAGCCCGGGGCTCAACCTCGGAACTGCATTTGAAACTGGTGAACTAGAGTGCTGTAGAGGGGGGTAGAATTTCAGGTGTAGCGGTGAAATGCGTAGAGATCTGAAGGAATACCAGTGGCGAAGGCGGCCCCCTGGACAGACACTGACACTCAGATGCGAAAGCGTGGGGAGCAAACAGGATTAGATACCCTGGTAGTCCACGCCGTAAACGATGTCTACTTGGAGGTTGTGGCCTTGAGCCGTGGCTTTCGGAGCTAACGCGTTAAGTAGACCGCCTGGGGAGTACGGTCGCAAGATTAAAACTCAAATGAATTGACGGGGGCCCGCACAAGCGGTGGAGCATGTGGTTTAATTCGATGCAACGCGAAGAACCTTACCTACTCTTGACATCCAGAGAAGCCAGCGGAGACGCAGGTGTGCCTTCGGGAACTCTGAGACAGGTGCTGCATGGCTGTCGTCAGCTCGTGTTGTGAAATGTTGGGTTAAGTCCCGCAACGAGCGCAACCCTTATCCTTGTTTGCCAGCGAGTAATGTCGGGAACTCCAGGGAGACTGCCGGTGATAAACCGGAGGAAGGTGGGGACGACGTCAAGTCATCATGGCCCTTACGAGTAGGGCTACACACGTGCTACAATGGCGCATACAGAGGGCAGCAAGCTAGCGATAGTGAGCGAATCCCAAAAAGTGCGTCGTAGTCCGGATTGGAGTCTGCAACTCGACTCCATGAAGTCGGAATCGCTAGTAATCGTGAATCAGAATGTCACGGTGAATACGTTCCCGGGCCTTGTACACACCGCCCGTCACACCATGGGAGTGGGCTGCAAAAGAAGTGGGTAGTTTAACCTTTCGGGGAGGACGCTCACCACTTTGTGGTTCATGACTGGGGTGAAGTCGTAACAAGGTAGCCCTAGGGGAACCTGGGGCTGGATCACCTCCTTATACGAAGATAGTCACGATGAGTGTCCACACAGATTGATTAGGTTTAGAAAAGCAAAGAGATGAAGAACTCCCAAGTTCTTCGAAGTTTGTTTCTACTTTTTAAAGTAGAGATAAATTGCAGTGTCCCGTTCGTCTAGAGGCCTAGGACACCGCCCTTTCACGGCGGTAACAGGGGTTCGACTCCCCTACGGGATACCATTGGGTCGTTAGCTCAGTTGGTAGAGCAGTTGACTTTTAATCAATTGGTCGCAGGTTCGAATCCTGCACGACCCACCATTCTTTCTCCGCGAAGGAATTAAAACTATCGTGGGCGATTAGCTCAGTTGGGAGAGCACCTGCCTTACAAGCAGGGGGTCACTGGTTCGAGCCCGGTATCGCCCACCATTCTCTAAAAATTCTTGGTTATCTTCATATCCAAACCACTTCTTTTGTCGTTGGTTGGTATGTTTGACCCTGAGAGTCTTTAGAAAATGTGAATTTTAGAACACTGGTTCTTAAAGTCTCATGCTCTTTAACAATTTGGAAAGCTGACTGATTGATTACTTACGAGTAATTCAATCAAATTTAAAAGTTCTCAATGTTTATCTTTTATTAGGTAAACACAACAAACACATTCAAGTGTCTTGTATTCGAATCAATGTTTACATTGATTCACAATTGAGTCCGGCAAACAGTCATCAGGAATTAACCCTTCTTGATGACAACCAAAAACCTTGGTTAGTTGCCATACGCTAAGACCCTTTCGGGTTGTATGGTTAAGTGACTAAGCGTACACGGTGGATGCCTTGGCAGTCAGAGGCGATGAAAGGCGTAATAACTTGCGATAAGCCCAGATTAGGTAGTAATAACCTTTTGAGTCTGGGATTCCTGAATGGGGAAACCCACTTGCATAAGCAAGTATCCTGTTGTGAATACATAGCAACAGGAGGCAAACCGGGGGAACTGAAACATCTAAGTACCCCGAGGAAGAGAAATCAACCGAGATTCCGAAAGTAGCGGCGAGCGAAATTGGATTAGCCCTTAAGCTTTTAATGAGACAGACGAAGGCTCTGGAAAGTGCCGCAGTAAAGGGTGATAGCCCCGTAGTCGACATCTCATAATCAGTGAAAACGAGTAGGGCGGGACACGTGATATCCTGTCTGAATATGGGGGGACCATCCTCCAAGGCTAAATACTACTGACTGACCGATAGTGAACCAGTACCGTGAGGGAAAGGCGAAAAGAACCCCTGTGAGGGGAGTGAAATAGAACCTGAAACCGTGTACGTACAAGCAGTAGGAGCACCTTCGTGGTGTGACTGCGTACCTTTTGTATAATGGGTCAGCGACTTAATTTTAGTAGCAAGGTTAACCGTTTAGGGGAGCCGTAGGGAAACCGAGTCTTAACTGGGCGTACAGTTGCTAGGATTAGACCCGAAACCAGGTGATCTAGCCATGGGCAGGTTGAAGGTTGAGTAACATCAACTGGAGGACCGAACCGACTAATGTTGAAAAATTAGCGGATGACTTGTGGCTAGGGGTGAAAGGCCAATCAAACCTGGAGATAGCTGGTTCTCCCCGAAAGCTATTTAGGTAGCGCCTCGGACGAATACTACTGGGGGTAGAGCACTGTTAAGGCTAGGGGGTCATCCCGACTTACCAACCCTTTGCAAACTCCGAATACCAGTAAGTACTATCCGGGAGACACACGGCGGGTGCTAACGTCCGTCGTGGAGAGGGAAACAACCCAGACCGCCAGCTAAGGTCCCAAAGTATAGCTAAGTGGGAAACGATGTGGGAAGGCTCAGACAGCCAGGATGTTGGCTTAGAAGCAGCCATCATTTAAAGAAAGCGTAATAGCTCACTGGTCGAGTCGGCCTGCGCGGAAGATGTAACGGGGCTAAGCTATACACCGAAGCTGCGGCTACGTACCTTAGGGTATGTGGGGTAGGGGAGCGTTCTGTAAGCCGTTGAAGGTGGTCTGTAAGGGCTGCTGGAGGTATCAGAAGTGCGAATGCTGACATGAGTAACGATAAAGGGAGTGAAAAACTCCCTCGCCGGAAGACCAAGGGTTCCTGTCCAACGTTAATCGGGGCAGGGTAAGTCGACTCCTAAGGCGAGGCCGAAAGGCGTAGTCGATGGGAAACGGGTTAATATTCCCGTACTTCTTACAATTGCGATGGGGGGACGGAGAAGGCTAGGTGGGCCTGGCGACGGTTGTCCAGGTTCAAGTACGTAGGCGGAAAGTTTAGGTAAATCCGGACTTTCTTAACGCTGAGATACGATGTCGAGCTACTACGGTAGTGAAGTCATTGATGCCATGCTTCCAGGAAAAGCCTCTAAGCTTCAGATTGTAAGGAATCGTACCCCAAACCGACACAGGTGGTCGGGTAGAGAATACCAAGGCGCTTGAGAGAACTCGGGTGAAGGAACTAGGCAAAATGGTACCGTAACTTCGGGAGAAGGTACGCTCTTATCAGTGAAGTCCCTTGCGGATGGAGCAGACGAGAGTCGCAGATACCAGGTGGCTGCAACTGTTTATTAAAAACACAGCACTGTGCAAAATCGTAAGATGACGTATACGGTGTGACGCCTGCCCGGTGCCGGAAGGTTAATTGATGGGGTTAGACTTCGGTCGAAGCTCTTGATCGAAGCCCCGGTAAACGGCGGCCGTAACTATAACGGTCCTAAGGTAGCGAAATTCCTTGTCGGGTAAGTTCCGACCTGCACGAATGGCGTAATGATGGCCACGCTGTCTCCACCCGAGACTCAGTGAAATTGAAATCGCTGTGAAGATGCAGTGTACCCGCGGCTAGACGGAAAGACCCCGTGAACCTTTACTACAGCTTGGCACTGAACATTGAACCTACATGTGTAGGATAGGTGGGAGACTATGAAATTGCGTCGCTAGATGTGATGGAGTCGTCCTTGAAATACCACCCTTGTAGTTTTGATGTTCTAACGTTGGTCCCTGAATCGGGATTACGGACAGTGCCTGGTGGGTAGTTTGACTGGGGCGGTCTCCTCCCAAAGAGTAACGGAGGAGCACGAAGGTGGGCTAAACACGGTTGGACATCGTGTGGTTAGTGCAATGGCATAAGCCCGCTTGACTGCGAGAATGACAATTCGAGCAGGTGCGAAAGCAGGTCATAGTGATCCGGTGGTTCTGAATGGAAGGGCCATCGCTCAACGGATAAAAGGTACTCCGGGGATAACAGGCTGATACCGCCCAAGAGTTCATATCGACGGCGGTGTTTGGCACCTCGATGTCGGCTCATCACATCCTGGGGCTGAAGTCGGTCCCAAGGGTATGGCTGTTCGCCATTTAAAGTGGTACGCGAGCTGGGTTTAGAACGTCGTGAGACAGTTCGGTCCCTATCTGCCGTGGGCGTTGGAAAATTGAAAGGGGCTGCTCCTAGTACGAGAGGACCGGAGTGGACGAACCTCTGGTGTTCGGGTTGTCATGCCAATGGCATTGCCCGGTAGCTAAGTTCGGAATCGATAACCGCTGAAAGCATCTAAGCGGGAAGCGAGCCTTGAGATGAGTTTTCCCTGGCACTATAAGTGTCCTAAAGGGTTGTCGTAGACTACGACGTTGATAGGCAGGGTGTGTAAGTGCTGCGAGGCATTGAGCTAACCTGTACTAATTGCCCGTGAGGCTTAACCATACAACACCCAAGGGGTTTTGTGGACTCAGAAGTACCAGACCTTGAATGAGTTTGAAGAGAAATAATTTTTAGATTAGCTTTCCGAATTTTAAAATTTGCTTGGCGACCATAGCATTGTGGACCCACCTGATTCCATGCCGAACTCAGAAGTGAAACACAATAGCGCCGATGGTAGTGTGGGGTTTCCCCATGTGAGAGTAGGACATCGCCAGGCTTTAAATTAAATCTTTAGGTTGACCGACCTGGAGATATGGACGCTCACTTAGTGAGTTGACCACTGCGGAGTGGTAGTTCAGTTGGTTAGAATACCGGCCTGTCACGCCGGGGGTCGCGGGTTCGAGTCCCGTCCACTCCGCCACTTATTCGATAACCTCGCCTAGTGCGAGGTTTTTTCGAATCTGACGTAGTAAAAAGTTTTAGGGGTGTAGCTCCAATTGGCAGAGCAGCGGATTCCAAATCCGCGTGTTGGGAGTTCGAATCTCTCCACCCCTGCCATATTTAAGGCTCTAGCAGAAATGCTAGAGCCTTTTTGCTTTCTGAATCTAATATATACGCCATTAGCAAAGCAGCGGATTCTCCGACTTACCAAAATAGAGCTTGTTGGGAGTCGAAACCTCCACCCTGCCATATCAATGCCTCAGCAGAAGTTCTGTTTTTTCACTTTATATTTGTTCGATTTTTAGTCGACAATTCCTGCTTTTAATAAAACCTAGCCTTAAAAGTGTAAGTGCTTACTTATCCCAGCCTCTTTTATAAACAATCAACAGCACAATCCCCACTTCTTTATGAGAATTATTCTCAATATTTTGTTACATTTTGGTCGTTATTACTAAAAGGCAACAAATATGGATATCTCCCGTCGTAAGTTTATTCAATCATCTCTCGCTATATCATCTCTCGCTATATCAGCACTCACTGTACTGCCCGCTTGCTCAATTAAACGGTTGGTTGATGAACAAGAAAAGTATGTTTACGACCTAACGGCAGAGCCTTCAACCGCTGAACTAGTAACGGGATTTGAGACTAATATTCTAGGCTTTAATGGCCAGATTCCAGCGCCAACGATTCGATGTCGACAGGGTGAAAAGGTCACGATCCGCTTTACGAATAAGCTATCAGAGCCGACGACTATTCATTGGCATGGTTTAAGAATTCCTATCGAAATGGATGGGGTTCCCTTCTTAAGTCAGCCACCAATCATGCCAGGTGAAACATTCATTTATGAGTTTACGCCGCCAGATGCCGGTACGTTTTGGTATCACCCACACATGAATAGCGTGAAGCAGCTTGGTATGGGCTTAGTTGGTCTTATTATCGTAGAAGAGAGCAATCCAGTACGGTTCGATGAAGAACACGCATTGATGCTTAAGCATTGGCACATCGACAAGCAGGGTCAATGGAAAGATTTAATGATCCCACGACTCAGTGCTCGCATGGGCACTCCTGGGGAGTGGAGTAGTGTTAATGGAGTCCATGAACCCGTATATCAGTTGAAGCAGTATGCAGCGACTAGACTGCGTATTGCTAATGTCGATAATACGATCACTTACCCTATTGCTGTCGAAGGGGCTGAAGCATGGGTTATAGCCATCGATGGTAATCCTGTAAAAACGCCTTATAAACTGACTCAACATAAAATTGGTCCGGGTATGCGTGTTGATATCGGACTGATCGCTCCTAAAGCTGGTGAGCGAGTTAACGTTCTCCATATGAAGGGGCGTTTCCCATTTTCTTTGTGTGAATTTGAAGTCGTAGATTCAGCATTTGCTCAAGGACGTTCGTTGCCATTACTACCATTGAATCCAGTGCCCAACCTAGATCTTGCTAATGCTGAAGAGATCGACTTTTTATTTGAATGGGAAGGGGCTGTTTCTCCAGTATCCAAAGATGGAAAATCGATGCCTAAGTTTTGGCTAACAAATAAAAGAGCATGGGAAGGAATGAGCAAAGACAATATTCCTGAACCGTTGGCGACTTTAGAGTTGGGTAAGACTTACATATTCGATCTTAAGAACGTCACTCAATATCATCACCCGATTCATATTCATGGTCATACATTTACTGTATTGGAACTTGATGGTAAAAAAATTGAAGAGCCTTTCCATACCGATACAGTGTTACTTGGAAAAAATGGCCGAGCTAAAGCTGCATTTGTTGCAGACAACCCAGGACGCTGGATGTACCACTGTCATGTAATTGAGCACATGAAAACAGGATTGATGGGATATATTGAAGTTAAGTGACACCTGTAACGTTTAATATTTGCGCATGCATTCTTAGTTTCTACCCTCGCTTTTATCGACGGTAAAGCTAGAATATAGGGACTATTGTTTGGGAGGATTCATGGGTCAGTTATCTATTTTAGGTTTTATTGCCATTGGTGGCGCATTTGGTGCTTGTTCGCGTTATTTGATTTCAGAGTTATGTGTGGTGATGCTAGGACGTGGTTTCCCTTACGGTACACTGACAGTTAACGTAATTGGCTCTTTAATTATGGGTTTGCTCATCGCAGCGTTTGAGAATGAGATGGTTGCGACAGAACCATGGAGGCAGATCATCGGTCTTGGTTTCCTTGGAGCATTGACTACATTTTCTACATTTTCGATGGATAACGTGCTTCTTATGCAGCAGGGTGCTTTCTTTAAGATGGGACTCAATGTGCTACTCAACGTGGTTCTCAGCATCTCAGCTGCATGGATCGGCTTCCAACTTTTGATAAAGTCTTAAAACTTTCTTACGATTTGTTAACAACTCGGCTTGGTTTATCCAAGCCGTTTTTATATACTCGATCGAACTTGTCGGAGTGCCATATGGCTGAGACCGTTAACTCGGGATCCGTTGAACCTGATCAGGCTAATACCTGCGAAGGGAACAAGAGTAGATATCTAACTAGAATCCTTCTAGAGATCTATCTCCAGATCACAACTGTATTTTCTTGTTGTGATCCCTCTTGTAGCATCAAATCCGTCAAGCATTTTTATCCCTATAAATAATGGCTAAAAGCCAAGGAAAAATGCTATGTCGAGTCGTAAACAAGCAAGACTGGAAGCGAAGAATTTCATTGATTCTTTATCCGTACAACCTTATCCAAATTCAAAAAAAGCTTACATCCAAGGATCTCGAGCGGACATTCAAGTCCCTGTCCGAGAAATATCACTCGCTGATAGCCTTGTGGGTGGCAGCAAAAAAGAGCCTGTATTCGAACCTAATGTACCTATTCAAGTTTACGATACCTCCGGTGTTTATACAGACCCTACACACGAAATAGACCTGTATAGCGGTCTTCCTAAGTTGCGAGAGCAATGGATTGAAGAGCGTGGTGATACGGAACTGTTAGACGATGTAAGCTCTGTTTACACCAAAGAACGTTTAGAAGATGAAACCCTAGACGACCTTCGCTACGGCAACCTACCTAGAATTCGCCGTGCTACAGACAACCAATGTGTTACCCAATTGCATTATGCTCGTCAGGGCATTATCACGCCTGAGATGGAGTACATTGCCATACGTGAGAACATGGGACGTCAGAAGTTCGCTGATGAGCAGCTTAACCATCAACACCCTGGCCATAACTTTGGCGCAAACCTGCCGAAAGAAATTACTCCTGAGTTCGTGCGTAAAGAGGTTGCAGAAGGTCGAGCTATTATCCCTTCAAACATCAACCACCCAGAATCAGAACCTATGATTATTGGCCGAAACTTCTTAGTGAAAGTGAACGCCAATATCGGTAACTCTTCAGTAAGCTCTTCGATTGAAGAAGAAGTTGAGAAGCTAGTATGGTCAACTCGTTGGGGGGGCGATACCGTAATGGATCTCTCAACTGGCCGTAATATCCACGAGACTCGCGAGTGGATTCTACGTAACAGTCCAGTGCCGATTGGTACGGTTCCTATGTATCAGGCGCTTGAAAAAGTGAATGGCGTAGCCGAAGACCTTAACTGGGAAGTGATGCGCGATACCTTGATTGAACAAGCAGAGCAAGGTGTTGACTACTTCACTATCCATGCTGGTTTGTTGCTTCGCTACGTTCCGATGACGGCTAAACGCGTGACCGGTATTGTTTCTCGTGGTGGTTCTATTATCGCGAAATGGTGTCTTGCTCATCACCAAGAAAGTTTCCTTTATACCCACTTCCGAGAGATCTGTGAGATCTGTGCGAAGTACGATGTTGCACTGTCATTAGGTGATGGCCTACGTCCTGGTTCTATTGCAGATGCCAATGATGAGGCTCAGTTCTCGGAGTTACGTACTCTAGGTGAGTTGACTAAAGTGGCTTGGGAATATGATGTTCAGGTGATCATTGAAGGCCCTGGACATGTGCCAATGCACTTAATCAAAGAGAACATGGACGAGCAGTTAGAGCACTGCCACGAAGCGCCTTTCTATACTTTAGGTCCACTGACGACAGATATTGCCCCTGGTTACGACCATATTACCTCTGGAATTGGCGCGGCCATGATTGGTTGGTACGGCTGTGCGATGCTCTGTTATGTCACTCCCAAAGAACATTTAGGCTTACCAAACAAAGAAGACGTGAAGACTGGCTTGATTACTTATAAGCTGGCAGCACATGCAGCAGACTTGGCAAAAGGACATCCGGGCGCACAGATCCGCGACAATGCATTATCAAAGGCGCGTTTTGAATTCCGTTGGGAAGACCAATTTAATCTAGCTTTAGATCCGGAAACCGCGCGTTCTTTCCACGATGAAACCCTGCCACAAGAGTCGGGTAAGGTTGCTCACTTCTGCTCAATGTGTGGACCTAAATTCTGCTCGATGAAGATCTCTCAGGAAGTTCGAGAGTATGCGAAAGACACCGAACAAGTAGCCGCGGATCAGGCTATCGAGATTAAGATGCTAGATAACCCGTTGGAAGGGATGCGTCAAAAATCACAAGAGTTCCGTGATACTGGCTCTGAACTTTACCACCCTGCAGTAGGTGCAAAAGAAGCTCAATTAGAGGAATAATGACAGTGAAGATACTCATCCCATCTCAAAATATTGAGTTAACGGGAGAGGTGCAGAACTGTCTATTGGTTGCTAAGCGACAAGGCTTGGCAACCGATGCAGTTGAGTTGGGCGTAAGCCCAACTCAATACTTCTCTATTGTTGATTCTCAGCAGTCGTTATCTATTGGCTTCGCTCATGATGTTGATTCATTGACGGTGTGTCAGCTAGCAGAACTGAACCATGTTGTTGATTACAGTCATTCAGTGGTGCTAGCTGGCGTCCGCGATGCCTTGGCACAAACTCCGAATACTATCTATATTGGCGTCTTAGATGATTCGGCTGTATTGGATATCTGGTCACACCTAGATGCTAATCGTGCTATCAAGGGTGCAACTACAGCTCATAAGGAATTAGATAATCGCGGCCATTTTGCCTGGTTACTTACTTTGTTGGCGTTGGAGTTCCCATTAGAAGACGCACTAGTTTTAGCTCGCGCAGCGTCCAATGTTTCACGTGGAACATGGCCTGCACATTACCAAAACTTTCCTATCCCTGTTCTTGAAGATCAACGATTGGACATAAGCGTAGGTTGGGTTAACCAAGGGACATCACTTTCTTTTCCTGAGTTGAGTAAGAGTAGCCTCGGTTTATACCCAGTAGTTGATGATGTTGAGTGGATCGAAAGATTGCTCAAGCTTGGAATCAACACTGTCCAACTACGTATTAAGAATCCACAGCAAGCGGATTTAGAACAACAAGTCGCACGATCTATCGATCTTGGTCGTGAGTATAACGCTCAAGTTTTTATCAATGATTACTGGCAGCTTGCACTCAAGCATGGTGCTTTTGGTGTTCATTTAGGGCAAGAGGATATTGAAGAATCAAACCTCTCACAGTTGAGCCAAGCGGGTATAAAGATCGGTCTCTCGACTCATGGCTATTACGAGTTGCTGCGCATTGTTCAAATCAACCCAAGCTATATTGCGCTGGGGCATATCTTCCCAACAACAACTAAACAGATGCCATCGAAGCCTCAAGGTTTAGTTCGTTTATCTCTGTATCAACAGCTGATTGATACTATCCCATACACAGAACAACTCACCGGTTATCCGACGGTTGCTATTGGCGGTATTGATCAATCGACAGCTGGGCAGGTGTGGGAGTGTGGGGTGTCGAGTTTAGCGGTGGTACGTGCGATTACATTGGCGGAAGACCCACAAAAAGTGATCGAATTTTTCGAAAAACTGATGACGCCTAAACCTCCGACTACCAAAGAAGAGGTTATGCAGGAGCCTAGCTATGCTGAGTGACTTTGAATTTATTCGTTATCAACGACAAATTGCGTTACCTGAAGTGGGTGAGCAAGGGCAACGCAACCTACTAAATAGTCATGTGCTGTTGATTGGTTGTGGTGGCTTAGGTAATGCTGCGGCTCTTTACCTCGTAGCTTCTGGTGTTGGAAAGGTCGTTCTGGTCGATGATGATTGTGTAGATTCATCGAACCTGCAACGACAGGTCGCGTTCAGAGAAGGTCAGTTAGGTTCGCCTAAGGTTGAAGCTCTGAAGCAACAACTGAGTGAGCTCAATAGTCGCAGCCAAGTTAGAACCATCAATCAACGAATGAGTGAAAGTCAGCTTGAGCTTGAAGTGATGCTAGCTGACTTAGTGTTGGATTGTACTGACAACTTCGCGTCACGCCAGCAGGTTAACCGTGCGTGTTTCGGTAGCATTACACCTTTGATTTCTGGATCTGCAATCGGTTGGAAAGGCCAGTTTATTGTATTTGATTATCAGAATCAGCAAGGGTGCTATCACTGTTTGTTCCCGTTCAGTCATCATCCACAAACGACTCGTTGTAGTGATAGCGGCATCATAGGTCCGGTTGTTGGCACCATAGGTAACCTTCAAGCTTTGGCTGCTATTCAACGCTTAGCTCGTGGTGAGTTTCAGGTCGCAACACACCAGCTCAAACTGTTCGATGGCCAAACGATGAATTGGCATAACTTAATGGTCACTCAAGATAGTGAATGTCCTGTGTGCAGTGCGTCTGTAGTTAAGCATTTAGAAGAAGAAATCCAATGAGCCATATAACGATCTCGATAAACGAACAATCAGAACAAGTAGCACACTCGTCGTCTCTAGCAGACATTATCCAAGTTCTAGCATTACCTGATCTAGGTTGTGTATTTGCAATCAATAATACGGTTATCCCGCGTAGCCAGTGGCAACAAACAGTCGTTAATGAAGGCGACGCTATATCTCTTTTCCAAGCCATTGCAGGAGGCTAACCATGTTAACTATCGCCGATAAAACGTTTCAATCTCGACTCTTTACTGGAACTGGCAAGTTTGCCAATAAGCACTTGATGGCTAGTGCTATCGAAGCTTCAGGTTCTCAACTGGCAACCATGGCACTAAAGAGAGTCGATATTCGCTCTGAGCAAGATGATATTTTGCAGCCCATCATGGATGCTGGCGTGAACTTGCTACCAAATACCTCTGGGGCTAAGAACGCGAAGGATGCCGTCTTTGCTGCGCATTTGACTCGTGAAGCGCTAGGCACAAATTGGCTCAAACTGGAAATTCACCCAGATCCAAAGTACTTGATGCCAGACCCAATTGAAACGCTTAAAGCCGCTGAGCAACTGGTTAAAGATGGCTTTGTTGTGTTGCCTTACTGCCATGCCGACCCAGTATTGTGTAAACGCTTGGAAGAGGTGGGTTGTGCTGCGGTTATGCCGTTAGGTGCGCCAATTGGTTCAAATAAGGGTATTGCGTCTGCAGACTTCTTAGAGATCATCATCGATCAAGCGAATGTCCCTGTGATTGTTGATGCGGGCATTGGTGCGCCATCTCATGCTGCTCGTGCAATGGAAATGGGTGCAGACGCTGTGTTAGTGAATACGGCTATAGCTGCGTCGCAACAGCCTGTTGATATGGCGATTGCTTTTAAGTTGGCGGTTGAGGCGGGTCGAATGGCTTATCTTGCTGGACTTGCAGGAAAAGTATCTCACGCGGTTGCTTCGAGCCCGCTAACTTCATTCCTAGACGAGTAGTATTGTTATGACGTTTGTTGATCGATTTAAACAGCTAAACTGGGATGACATTGGTATGTCTATCTTCAGTAAAACGGCAGCGGATGTTGAACGCGCTCTGAGTAAACCCAAACGCGACTTAGAAGACTTCAAGGCTCTGATCTCTCCGGCGGCAGAACCTTACTTAGAGCAGATGGCACAACAATCGTTGGCACTAACTCGCAAGCGATTTGGCAATACGATATCGCTTTATATTCCTTTGTACCTATCTAACCTATGCGCTAATGCGTGCACGTATTGTGGCTTCTCAATGGAGAACCGTATCAAACGTCGCACGCTTACTTTGGATGAAATTGATGCCGAAAGTGGGGCCATCAAAAAGATGAAGTTCGATAGCGTTTTGTTAGTCACCGGTGAACATGAAACTAAGGTCGGGATGAATTACTTTCGACAGGTGCTGCCGAATATCAAAAAGCAATTCAACTACCTTGCGATGGAAGTGCAGCCGCTTGATCAACATGATTACGCAGAGCTTAAAACTCTCGGTTTAGATGCGGTGATGGTTTATCAAGAGACCTATCAACCAAGGACCTACGCTGAGCATCATCTACGTGGCAATAAAATGGATTTTGAATATCGTCTTGAAACTCCCGATCGCTTGGCAAAAGCGGGTATTGATAAGGTAGGGATTGGTGCTTTGATTGGTTTGGAAGATTGGCGAACCGACTGCTTCTTTGTTGCTGCTCATTTAGATTACCTGGAGCGTACTTATTGGCAGACACGTTACTCGATTTCATTCCCACGTCTTCGCCCGTGTGAAGGTGGGGAGTCTAGTGGAGGCTTACAGCCTAAATCAGTCATGAACGATAAACAGTTGGTTCAGCTTATCTGCGCATATCGACTCTTGAATCCTGAGGTCGAGTTATCCCTTTCGACCCGTGAGTCGGCAACTTTTCGCAATAACGTGTTGCCTTTGGGTATCACCAGTATGTCGGCAGCTTCGAAAACCCAACCCGGTGGTTATGCTTCCGGTGAGGAAGAACTCGAGCAGTTTGAGATCAGTGATGAGAGAAGTGCTGCTGATGTTGAGTCGATGATTCGTCAGCGTGGTTTCGACCCAGTGTGGCGAGACTGGCACAGTGCCTATTCTGGTTAATCAACATATTGGTTGATGTTCCACGTGAAACATCGATGTAATGATACAGGCAAATAAAAACGGCTACCTTTGGGTAGCCGTTTTGCTATTTGCTATTTAACTTATTAACCTAGCAAGCTCATTTTGGTTCAGCTAACAGCTAACAGCTAACAGCTTAGCGAAGCATTAAGCGTGAGCCAATGGAGTGGTTGATTGGCGTAACCATTCCAATGTATCACCTTCAACTAATGGGCTAACGTCGTTCCAAACTTTCTGATGGTAGTCGTTCAGCCATGCCAGTTCAGGTCGTGTTAGCAAATCAACATTGATGTTGCGCTTATCGATAGGGCAACGTGTTAGCGACTCAAACGTTAGTACTGAGAAATCACCTTGAGTTGGAAGTTCAACCACGAGCTCTAGGTTTTCGATGCGGATACCAAATTCATCAGCACGGTAGTAACCCGGCTCGTTCGATAACACCATGCCTTCAACTAGAGGTACGTCGATCAGCTTCTTAGAGATGCTTTGCGGTCCTTCATGAACACTTAGGAAATGACCAACACCGTGACCAGTACCGTGGTCGTAGTCGAAGCCTTCTGCCCATAAGTGCTGACGCGCTAGGATATCCAGTTGGAAACCACGAGTACCTTGAGGGAAACGTGCACGTGCAATGCCGATGTGACCTTTTAGTGCGAGAGTGAACTGCTGAATCATTTCGTCGCTTGGTTGGCCAATCGCGATAGTACGAGTGATGTCGGTTGTACCATCTAAGTACTGGCCGCCTGAATCGACTAGGTACAAAGTATTCAGTTCTAACTGACCTGGTTTAGGTTGGTTCTCATGGTTGTAGTGACACATAGCTGCGTTTCCGCCCGCTGCTGAAATCGTGTCAAAACTTAGGTCCATCAGCGTTGGGTCCTGCTCACGGAACGACTGTACTTTGTCAGCCAATACCGCTTCGTTGTGCAGGTTACCTTGTGTGACTTCTGCATCAATCCAAGATAGGAATTTCGCCATCGCCACACCATCACGAATGTGACACGCTTTCATGCCGGCAATTTCAGTTTCGTTTTTAGCGGCTTTTGGCATGAGACATGGGTCTGCTGCTTCAATGATATGAGCGCCAGCGTTTTGAAGAACAAGCGTATACCAAGCATTGCTTGTACCTGAATCGACAGACACATTTTTGTTTTCTAAAGACTGAAGGCGCGCTTCAAGCTCTGATGGGTGAGAAACTCGAATACCATTACCAACGTGTGCTTCAAAGCCTGCTGGGATGCGTGCTGGGTCTAGGAAGAAATCGACGCTTTCATCAGCGTGAATGACTGCATTAGACAGCACAACAGGTAGGCGGGATACGTCTAAACCGCGAACGTTAAGTAACCAACAGATTGAGTCAAGCTCGGTAAGGATAGCGGCGTCTGCACCTTTTGCTTTTAACAAGCCAGCAATCTCAGCGCGCTTACTCTCGCTTGATTGACCAACGGCGTTTGTTGCCATTAGGCGCACATCAGACACGACAGGCTCAGGACGATCAGACCAAAGCTCATCAATCGGGTTTGCTGATAGCGTTGTGAGCTCAACTCTCTCTGCTAGTTTTGCTTGTGCGCCTTTCAACCAAGCGGCAGTGTGCATGCGTGGGTCGAATGCAACCTTACTGCCTTGTGGTAATGAATTGACGATCCAATCTAAAGCTGGTTCTTCAATAAGGTGGCGATACTCAAATAACTCTGCTGGCACCTGCTTACGAACCTGAACGGTATAGCGACCATCAACAAAAATAGCAGCAGTTTCACGAGTAATAACAGCGGCACCTGCAGAGCCTGTGAAACCTGTTAACCAGTGAAGTCGCTCGTTATGAGCTGGAACGTATTCACCTAGATATTCGTCTTCGTGTGGAATGATAACGGCATCTAGGTTGTTTGTTTCAAGCCAAGCTCGAACCGCATCAACGCGTTCAGCAGTGATATTGTGCATCTGTGTTTATCCTTATTGTTAGGGTCCTTGTTAACACTCACAGTCGATATATATGCGAGGGGACTTATTAGGTCAATAAGCTAGCGCTTTTGTTCGTTTGCTGCAAACGCTGTACGCCATTTTTATCTAAGGTGCAGAGTTTTTTCTTTGATGATATCTCGCAGCCAAGTTAACGCTGGGTCATTTTCTCTGTCACGGTGCCAAAACAGAGTGTATGCCATCGGTGGGAATTCCATAGGTAAAGGAACAACCACTAAGTCGAGTTGCTTGGCGACGAGGTAAGTAAAATGGCTTGGTGCGGTAAACACAAAGTCGGTGTAGGTACATAGGCTTGCGGCGCTATTGAAGTCTGGAACAGAAATAGCGATATCTCGCTGATGACCAAGATCAGCCAGTTTGTAGTCGAGCAGCCAGCGGTCGTTACCATCACATCTTACTTGTACATGACGCTGCGCAAGGTAGGTTTCCAGATCCCATTTACCGCTCAGAGCAGGGTGGTTGCGTCTTAACACACACATCTGTGCATCACGGTAGATCTCTTGTTCGCAGATGTCGTCTGGCGGCAGCATGGTTAAACGCGCATCGTTGATGTCGATGTCTTTGCCGGTGAGTCCGATATCTAACTCACCAAGCTGCAGCTTCTTAAAGGTTTGCTCCGTCCACGCATGGGTGTTGATATTAACCTTAGGCGCTTGTCGAAATATCGCCGGTAAGAAGTGCGGAAGAATCAGAGGATAAACACTCTCAACGGCAGCAATGTGAAAGCTGTGGTCGCTATTGTTGGGTATGAATGTCTCAGGCTGAGTGAGAACATCAAGTTGGTTGATCAACGTTTCTAACCGAGGCTTAAGGAAAACAGCTTTCGGTGTTGGTCGTAGGCCATGAGCACTTCGTGTAAAAAGGGGGTCATTAAATTGTTCACGAAGCTTGGCTAGCGACTTACTCACCGCTGACTGGCTCAAGCATAATCGATGTGCAGTGCGAGTGACACTCAGCTCTTCCATCAGCACCTGCAAGCAAACCAATAGATTGAGGTCGAGGCGTGATAGTTTCTCGATATTCATGTGAGTTTCCTATTTGGAATAATGCTAATGAGTATATGCCATTTTTGTTCATATCTTTAGTTGGTTATTATGCACCTAAATTAACTCATTCGGAGAATCTTGTGCCTTCTAACGCGCTTCCAACCCCTAGTAAACTGCAGGTTGCTTTATTGGCAATGCTGGTTCTATTTAGCCCTCTGGCTATAGATATTTATCTTCCAGCTCTGCCACAAATTTCAACAGCGTTTCACGTGGAACACGCATTAGCACAAGATACGATTACTTGGTTTTTATTCGCCATGGGTGTCGGGCAATTATTTGCAGGCCCTTTGGCTGATAAGTTAGGACGTCGAACCGTTGCATTGGGAGGTGTTAGTATCTATGCATTGAGTGCTTGCTTGGCGTGGGCAGCTCAATCGATTGATATGATGCTAATAGCTCGGCTGCTACAAGGCTTAGGAGCTTGTGCGACTTCTGTAGCAGCCTTTGCGACGGTTCGCGATCTATTTGGCCCTGAAAAAAGTGGCCGCATGATCAGTTACCTCAATGGTGCAATTTGCTTTATTCCTGCACTGGCACCGATTCTTGGTGCTTGGTTGACTCAACAGTTTGGCTGGCGCTCGAACTTCAGCTTTATGGCTGTGTTCGCTGTCGTGGTTGGCACCATTTTGTTTTTCCAAATGAAAGAGTCTAATCCAGCGACAGAGAAGGTCGCGGTGTTCAAATTAGAGCGTTACTGGTCGGTATTGAAAACACCATCGTTCATCTTCCACGCAACCTTATGCTTAATGGCGATGGCAGTAATTCTTGCTTACGTTACCTCTGCACCTGTTGTGTTGATGGAAAACCTAGGTTTGACGATGAACGAATTTACCTTCTGGTTTGGTATTAACGCGGTTATCAATATCACGGCTGCATTCACAGCGCCTAAGTTCATGGACCGTTTTGGTACTTACAAAGCATTGGTTGTTGGTATTTCAACGCTTGGCTTAGCGGGTGTGGTTATGCTGGTGCTTGCTGAGCATGCTAGCGCGATCGCATTTATGCTGCCGATTTTCCTATCTTCAGTTGGCTTCGCTTGGATTCTTGGTGCCGCAGCCGGTAAGGCACTTGAACCTTTTGGTGACCGTGCGGGTACCGCAGCTGCGTTGCTTGGCTTGTTCCAAATGAGCGGTTCTGGACTGCTTGTTGGTACGATGCAACGTCTTGATTTAACGTCTCAAGTGATGATTGCGCTGCAAATGTTCCTTATTGTTCCTGCATTGTTAGTGCTTGCGAGCAAAGCGGGTAAGTCATGGCACATGACGTTTGCTAAGGCATAAGTCTCAAGGGTGACAAAATATACAAATGGCGGTTTGCGAAACGTTAAAACATGGTATATTTGTCACTCATTGAAACGTTAGTCCCCAACGGAAAATACTGTAATGTCATTAACAACCTACGAAATGGCGCGCATCTTAGAACAAATGGAAGATGCACCTGAAAAGGTCATGTTTGGTAAATTGCTTAAAGAGCTAGGAAACCAAAGTGAAGAGCGTATTCGCAGTGCGGCAAAACAAGTTCCAATTGATACTTTGCGAGATATCATTTACCAATTTCAACGCGTGGTTGAATCTCGTAAAGGTGAACAAGTTCAGCTACTAGCAAAAGAGCTAGCCGAGCAAGGTATCTCTGCTGAAGAGCTACAAGCTTTTCTAAACAAGTAGTTTATTCCAGATAAAAAGAAACCACTCAATTGAGTGGTTTTTTGCGTTTTGGACCTATGTAAATTTAAAGACCATGGAAAAGAGGTTTAGCTTTTGAACTGCGCTTTTAAGATTCTATCCAATGAAAATGGTCCTGCTCCCCATACCACGACGATAAGAATCATTAATCCCCAAAGCTGATGATCATAGAAGCCTTGTGCCCACAATACAGGGTATGACACGACGGCCATGATATTGAAAACGAACAGCACTGCAGCCATTGGTCGGGTTAACAAGCCAAGCGCTAAGAATACCGGCAGAATCAATTCAGCTGCGGTACCCATGTAAGCGGCCAATTCCCAAGGCAAAAGAGGCACTTGGTATTCCAATTCAAACAAGTAAAGGGTGCTATCCCAAGTGGCTATCTTGGTGAGTCCTGAATTAAAGAAGACCCACGCCACCCATAGGCGACAAAACAGAAGTAGTACGGGAACAAAAAGTGCCTGTGATTTCTCAATCAAACTGTCGTATTGAGCCATCATGTTCGTGACTGTGTTGTTATCCATATTATGTCTCCAATTCGGCATTGATTGAAAAGCCTGAGATGACGTTAAGTGCCATGACAGTATTCAGATGTTGTAGTAGTAAAGGGTCTATCGCTGAGAGCGTTTGACCCGATTGCAATTCAGTTAATAGTTGGTGGCATTCTTCTGTCACACAATGGCTCTCAACCTGTGAATTCTCGGCGCGGATTAACACCCCAAATTCAGGTTGGTTGATGTCTAACCCATCGAGTTGTTGCTGGTAGATAGCTTGCTCAAGCACGATGATCGTATAGCTAGAATTAATGAGCGTTATTGAATCTTTGAGATGAAAGACTAAAGCGCCCTGTTGTTCTTGCGGTACATCAGCTAAACGAGAAAGAGGATGTTGGTCGACATGTGATTCTGAAACGCATCTCACCAAGCTATCTTTTTGCCATTCATACAAAGCCACTTCACCGAGATAAGGTGCAGCCTCGATAACAGCAGGAAAGGCTTGGATAGTTTGTTCAAAGTGTTCACCGTAACCACTGACATCACCAGAGGTTGATGGATAACTTAAGACATGTCGACGAGCCATCTGTTGGAAGCATTCTTCACCAACCAGCATTTCAGTGAGTGGATACATGGCAGCCAGTACTTCGCTCAAGCTAATCACAAAGTTATTACGGTAGATCTGTATGCGCTGTTCATCGGTAAAGTGGTCGCTCACTATGTCGCAGTGCTCACCATTGTTTTGATAGCGTAGGGCGTTGGCAAACTCCGATTGCACATTAGCTAAAGAGTGGCTCATGATGCGCGACTCCTTTGGTTGAACTTGTCGTGTTGATACAAAATATCACTGGCTTTGGCCGCTTCAGCCAATAAAATTTGTGGCTCTGGGATATCTAAATCCCACTCTATCAAGGTATGGCGCGAACCATGTTGTGCTATCCATTGCGTGTAAAGTTGCCACACTTCGTCACAGACAGGCTTGCTATGGGTGTCTATCCAGATCTCACCTTGTTCGAGTTTCTTTTTGGTAAAACCTGCCAAGTGAATCTCTTCCACTTTGTCTGCAGGAATTCCACTTAAGTATTCTTCACAGCTGAAGCCATGATTAAAAGATGAGACAAAAATATTATTGAAATCGAGTAATAGTCGACACCCGGTGCGCTTCTGTACCTCTTCCAAAAATTCCCACTCTGGGATGGTTGAATGCTTGAAGGCGAGATAACTGGATGGGTTCTCAATTAGCATAGGGCGTTGTAGGCTATCTTGAACCTCTAACACGTTACGGCAAAAGACTTCTAACGCCTCTTCGGTATAAGGCAGCGGTAATAAGTCATTGAAGTAATGACCGCCAGTTTGGCTCCAGCTTAGGTGATCAGAAACCAAGAACGGTTCGATATCATCAATGAGTTCTTTTAACTGCATCAGATGATGTTGATTGATGCGATCAACAGAACCTAATGACAACCCAACGCCGTGACAACTTATGTTGTGTGCGTGACGAATCTCTCTCAGTTGTTGACGTTGCGGTGATTGAGCTAAAAAGTAGTTCTCGCTGTGCACCTCTAACCAACTCACTAAAGCTGGGTTTTGGCTAAAGAAGTCCAAGTGCGGTGTTCTAAGGCCAACCCCTGCGTTGGGGTGAAGAGTTTGAGTCACAACGATTCTCCTAATAGGAAGTGGAGGTGAGCTGAATGTCAGCTCACCATACTAAGCAGCTCAATTATGATGATTGAGTGTTACCACCTGATAATTTGCCACACAGCCCTTTAGGTACGACTACGAATGCATCGGATTGGTTGTCTTCTTTTGCTGTACCCGCACATGAACTTGTTTTGGTTGCACAATCATTTTGGCCAGCTTTTGCCACGCCGTAGCATTTCTCTTTTGCTGCTGCTTCCGCAGGTGCTGATGTAAGAACTGCACCGCCGAACGCGAGTACACTTGTGATTGCAGCTGTAACAGCAAGATTAGAATTTTTCATAGTCATTCCCTCTAGGACTTAATAGTATTTTTATATCGCAGGTTAATAAGTTGTTAACTTGCTTACTAAAAAGGATAGGAAGAACTCGGAAATAATTTCACTGCATTATAAAAAATATCAATATTAATGATGTGTTGGCTATTAAGTTACTGATTATATGATGTTATTTTTTGATTGTTTTTTCTTCTTATTATCCTAAACGCAGCCTAGTGTTTAGGTTATAATCAGCTTTTATGTATAAATACCCAGTAGTGAGCATATCCAATGATAGATCCTTCGCTTTTACTCGATGGCCTAAACGATAAACAACGTGAGGCGGTCGCAGCACCTTTAGAAAACCTACTTATTCTGGCTGGTGCTGGCAGTGGTAAAACGCGAGTGTTGGTGCATCGTATTGCTTGGCTGCAAAGCGTAGAGCAAGCATCGCCGTTTTCTATCATGTCGGTTACCTTCACCAACAAAGCGGCAGCAGAGATGCGTGGCCGTATTGAAGAGTTGATGATGGGAAGTTCATCGGGTATGTGGAACGGTACCTTCCACGGTATTTGTCACCGTATCCTTCGTGCTCACTACCTAGATGCAAAACTGCCAGAAGATTTCCAGATCATTGATTCAGATGATCAGATTCGTTTACTACGTCGCTTAATCAAGGCGCAAAACCTTGATGAAAAGCAGTGGCCTGCCAAGCAAGCTTCTTGGTGGATCAATGGTAAGAAAGACGAAGGGCTACGCCCAAGTCACATTGACGCCTACCATGATCCAATAACTCAAACGTGGTTAAAGATCTACTCTGCTTACCAAGAGGCATGTGATCGTGCTGGCTTGGTCGACTTTGCTGAAATCTTGTTGCGATCGCATGAATTACTGCGCGATAAGAAACACATCCGAGAGCACTACCAAGCTCGCTTCAAGCATATCCTTGTCGACGAGTTCCAAGATACCAACAACATTCAATACGCTTGGCTACGTATGATGGCAGGCCCGGATTGTCGCGTGATGATCGTGGGTGATGATGACCAATCTATCTATGGTTGGCGCGGCGCGAAAATCGAAAATATTCAAAAGTTCTTGGATGAATTCCCAGGAGCTTCAACGGTTCGACTCGAACAAAACTACCGTTCAACCAAAACCATTCTGCAGGCGTCGAACGAGCTTATTTCGAACAACACCGAGCGTATGGGTAAAGAGCTTTGGACCGATGGCAACGATGGTGAGCCAATCTCTGTGTACTCGGCTTATAACGAGCTCGATGAAGCGCGTTTCACGGTCAGCAAAATCAAAGAGTGGCAAGAGAAAGGCGGTGCGCTAGAAGATACCGCGATGCTTTATCGTAACAATGCCCAATCTCGTGTGCTTGAAGAAGCTTTGATTCAAGGTGGTCTACCTTACCGAATCTATGGCGGCATGCGATTCTTCGAGCGTCAAGAAATCAGAGATGCCTTGAGCTACCTGCGCCTCATGAGCAATCGCAGCAATGACGCGGCGTTCGAACGTGTCGTCAATACGCCAACGCGTGGCTTGGGTGATAAAACGTTAGAAACGATTCGCCTTGCGGCGCGTGACCGTGGTGCAACCATGTGGCAAGCCAGTATTGCTCTGATAGAAGAGCAAGTGCTCCCAGGCCGTGCTGCGGGTGCATTGAGCCGCTTTATCGAGCTTATCAATGCGCTTGAAGATGACACGATAGAACTGAGGCTTCATGAGCAAACCGACCACGTGATCAAATCGTCGGGCTTGTTTGCGATGTACGAGCAAGAGAAGGGCGAGAAGTCGAAGGCACGTATTGAGAACTTGGAAGAATTAGTAACGGCAACGCGTCAGTTTGAAAAACCAGAAGAAGCGGATGAAATGAGCATGCTAACAGCATTCTTAACTCATGCGGCTTTGGAAGCGGGCGAAGGCCAAGCTGATGAGTTTGATGATGCAGTTCAGTTAATGACTCTGCACAGCGCCAAAGGCCTAGAGTTCCCAATGGTCTTCATGGTGGGTGTGGAAGAAGGTATGTTCCCAAGCCAGATGTCAGCAGAAGAAGCAGGGCGCTTAGAAGAAGAGCGTCGCCTGTGTTACGTAGGCATGACGCGTGCGATGGAGAAGCTTTACATCACTTACGCTGAGATGCGTCGTTTGTACGGTCAGGATAAGTACCACAAACCATCACGCTTTATTCGTGAACTACCAGAAACCTGTCTGGATGAGGTTCGTATGAAAGCGCAAGTGAGCCGTCCTGCAAGCAGTGGCCGCTTTAGCCAAACCGCCGTGAAAGAGAACTTTAACGAAACAGGCTTTAGTTTGGGTTCTCGCGTTAAGCACCCTAAGTTTGGTGAAGGCACCATCATCAACTTCGAGGGAAGTGGCCCGCAGAGCCGAGTTCAAGTCGCGTTTAACGGTGAAGGCATCAAGTGGTTAGTAACGGCTTATGCTCGATTAGAGCAGCTTTAATCTGCTACCTCGGTATCTAAAAATCGTTCATTATTAAAAATAGAAAGAGCAGCCAATAGCTGCTCTTTTTATTGCTTTGTACCGACCTAAATTAGGTTAATACAAGCTGAAGACATTACTGCCTTAAAGTGAGACTTACAGTGCTGCAAGTGCCGCTTCGTAGTTTGGTTCTTCAGTGATCTCTGCAACTAACTCGCTGTGTGTTACCAGACCTTTCTCATCAACAACGACAACTGCACGTGTTGTTAGGCTTGCTAGTGGGCCTTCAGCAATCGCCACGCCGTAGTCTGATGCGAACGCAGGAGAGCGGAAAGTTGAAGCGTGTTGAACGCCCTCAATGCCTTCTAGTTCGCAGAAGCGACCCGCAGCAAACGGTAGATCAGCAGAAATACAAACAACAACCGTGTTCTCAAGCTCTGCCGCTTTTGCGTTGAACGTACGTACGCTCGTCGCACAAGTTGCTGTATCGATGCTTGGGAAGATGTTTAGAACTACTTTCTTGCCTTCAAGAGAAGCAAGAGTTAGTTCAGAAAGATCGCCTGCGGTCAGTGCAAAGCTTGGTGCTTGTTCGCCAGTTTGTGGGAATGTGCCTGTTAGCGGTACAGCAGCGCCTTTGAAGGTAACGTGTGACATGAATTTGTCCTTAGTTTAATTATGGTTATGAAACTAGTTGAGCCTAGTAAGACTTACGTTACTCGGAAGTGGTTAAGAAGTGAATGCTTTAAATGTCAGAATTGTAATTAAAGGTCTTTGATTTATTTGTTTGAGAGAAGAATAAGTGAAACGACAGATAAAGAAAAACCCCGAGAGCTTGCGCTCATCGGGGTCTATAGTCTTACTCGCAGCAATCCGGCTACTAAGTGTGCTCCATGCATCAAATCCATGATAGTGTGCTGTTATCCTTCAGCGTATTCCTTTCGTCGCCTTCCTAGCGGTGTCCTTGATCTTATCCTGATCTGCCAACAATCCTCGTTAGCGCGCGTCACTTGTTCCTTGAGCGGTGTCCTTTACATCATCCTGATGTTCAGTCCTTTCCTCGTCCAGAGGTGTCCATTGTCTTTCCTTAGTAGCAACCATCCTAGTTACTATTGCGTCCATTCAATGTCCATTTCGCTATCCATGCCGATTATTCATCCTGAGTAATCGAATCTTCATCCTGAAGATAACCAAGTCCTTGGCGTTTCCTGTTCCGTGTCAGCATCCTTCCGACACCATTCATATTACCGATTCCTTATTTATCAGCAATGGTGCATAAGCGAATTTCCATATAATTATTTGAATGATAAATGTACGTATCGTTTTATTTCAGTTGGTTACGATATCTAGGTGACTAATTTCGTCATCAAATATCGATATTTACTCACTGCCTTGTGAGAGATCTCGCACAAGGCAGCGAGTAAAAAGGGAGGATTATTCCCTACTGACCAATGGCTGCACCTTCACGACGAGGGTCTGCAGCGCCTTCTAAACCATCTTTTGTGATGCGAATCGCGTGTAAACCAGAGTTAAGATCGCGAACATTGACCTCAAAACCCATCTTTTCTAGCTCAGGTTTGAAGTTTTCCGCTGATGTTCCTTTTTCCAAATCTAAGGTACCGAAGCGGTTTAGGAAGTGTGGTTGATTGATGGCTTGCTGAATATCCATGTCCCATTGGGTATGAGCAATGATCGCTTGTGCCACATAACCTATGATACGGCTGCCGCCCGGAGAGCCAATTGCCATGTAAGGTTTATCGTCTTGCATGATGATGGTCGGTGCCATTGAAGAGCGCGGACGCTTACCCGGTTCAAGTCGGTTGGCGATAGGCTTACCATCGTTATGGGTCTTGAATGAGAAATCCGTAAGTTCGTTGTTGAGTAGGAAGCCTCTTACCATCAAGCGTGAGCCAAAGGCATTCTCAATGGTGGTGGTCATCGACACGACATTGCCATCGCTATCTACAATATTGAAGTGGCTGGTGGACGGTAATTCAATAGAAACATCTTGGCTTCTCTGCATCGCGTGATCCCACGGCGGTGTGCCTGAAGATGCGCTTGCCAATGCCTTACCTGCGGTAATTAACTGAGCGCGTCCCTGCAAGTAGTCAGTATTCACTAACCCTTGGGTAGGCATCGGTACGTAATCTTGATCGGCCATGTACATACCACGGTCTGCAAAGGCTAAGCGAGAAGCGTCTGCTAACACTTGCCAAGATTTTGCGTCGTTTGGTCCCCATGATTTAAGATCAAACTGCTCGGTCATCGCGAGAATTTGTCCAACCGTCAATGCACCTGAACTTGGTGGCCCCATTCCACATACTTGATAGCTCTCGTAAGCAGAACAAACCGGCTCGCGTTGCTTAATTGAATACGCGTCGAAATCTTTCTGTGCCAATACACCAGGGTTACCTTTGGCAGTTTGCACAGTATTAATGATGTCGGCAGAGATCTCACCCTGATAGAAGGCCTTAGCGCCGTTCTTCGAGATAGCGTTTAACGTGGCCGCGTATTCTGGGTTCTTAAGTTGAGTACCTGCGGTTTTCGGGCTGCCATCGGCATTGAAGAAGTAGGCTTTGGTAGTGGCAAAGCGGCTTAGACGTTCTTGGTCATTCTCAATCAAGGTGGCTAAACGTGGACTAATAGTAAAACCTTCTTCAGCCAGCTGAGCAATAGGCTTAATCAGTGACGCCCATTCGAGCTTGCCGTACTTCTGGTGAGTGTCCCACAGTAATTGCACCGTGCCTGGCGTGCCAACAGAACGACCGCCAACCACGGCATCATAGAATTTAAGCGGTTGGCCGTTTTCGTCTTGGAATAGACGTGGTGTGGCATCAAGCGGCGCGGTTTCACGGCCATCGTAGGTTTTGAGTTGCTTGTCCTTGCCATCAAAATAAACAAGGAACGCGCCGCCACCAATACCTGATGACTGAGGTTCCACTAAGCCAAGCATAAGCTGCACAGCAACCATGGCGTCTATCGCGTTACCACCACGAGCAAGTACATCAGCACCGGCTTGTGTGGCAAGAGGGTTGGCCGCGGTGACCATCCAATCGTTGGCTTTAACGAGCTGTTTGGTTTCTAAACCACTACTTTGTTCGGGTGCGACGGAATCGGCAGCTTGATTTGCCCAACTGACGTGAGAGGCAAAAAGTAGGGTAGAAGTGGCGAGGGTTGTTAGTTTTGTTTTCCACTGCATGATCTTCTCCTTTTAATATGCAGAGCTAGATTGGCAGTGGAAAGATGAGATAGCCAGAGTGTTGTTAACGAATTGTAATCTTGATTCGAATTTAAGCGATTAAACCGGACAGCGACTGCCAAAGAATACTCACGCCAATAAGGCTGAATACCACGCCACATAAGCCATCGATGTATACCGTTGCTTCGCTGAGTTTCTTTTGCAATGCCTTAGTCGAAAGCATCCACGCCAGTAGTGAGAACCAAAACAGAGACAGACCAAATAGGATGATAAGCGCAAAGCCCTTACCTGACAGAGACATGTCGGCAGGCACTAGGCTCGACATCAAGCTGATAAAGAACACCAAAGCCTTTGGGTTGAGAATATTGGTCGCAAACCCTTTCGAAAATGCCTGACGCTTATTGGTCAGAATCAGATCGTTGGAATTGACGATATCGGCATCATCATCGTGGTTCTGAATGATTTGCCAGGTTGCTTTAAGTGCACCGTAGCCTAAGTACAGCAAGTAGCTACCGCCGGCTAGTTGGATAATGGCAAATAATGTCGGTTGTTGGTGGACTAGGTAACTGATTCCCGTCAGGCTTAGCAATGAGTGCAGCAAGATCCCGCAAGATAAACCAAGCGCAATGTACAAGCCTGTCTGGCGTCCGTGACGCGTCGCATTTTGCACGACTAACGCAAAATCAGGGCCGGGGCTCATCAAAGCGATGAAGTGGATAGAGGCTAGGGTGATCAGTATGGTGACTTCGTTCATCGTCAGTTCTCAATAACGTTGCCGCTATTTTTAAATAAGTAATCGTATTGAGCGTAGCTTACCGTGATTTGAAATCGAGCAATTGTAAATTATCAACACTTAGTTGATTTGTGACGGTGGGACGCCGAACGTGGTTTTGAAAGCCTTAGAGAAGTGTGCTTGATCATAGAAGCCTACTTGGTGCGCGACCTTGGTACCACATATCCCAGACTTAATCAGACGCATGCTCTGTTCCATACGTAAACGGCTCAGCCATGCATAAGGCGTAATGCCCATCCTGTTTTTAAAATGGCGTTGGAATTGAGTCGTGGTTAAACCACACAACTCAGACAATTGTTCTAATCGCACTGGTTGATCCAAATTCGCCATCAAATAGTCTTTTAGCGTATCAATCGATTGATTACCCAGTTTGATGTCACTCTTCGATCCAAACTTCGCATAACGATCGACAATCGTCGAGAACCCTTCGAAAGGTAAGCAATCTTGAGCGAGCTGGCTGATGTTTTGATGGATTAATAGGCCGTGTAAGTTGCGTAATTGTGAAAATGCAGCTTGATCGGAGAGGATCAACTCAGAAAAGCCCAATGTGTGACCATTTTGCTTGGGATCGGCAAGATCTTGAAACCATTGGGGAGACACGGCAAACACACTGACTTGATAACCCGAATCGAGCTTGGAGTGCCCATCATGTAGCTCATCGGGTGGCATGATAACAACTTGGCCAGCACCTACATTGTGGCTCGTCCCTTTATAGACGAATTTCTGCTGTCCTTGGGTAATTAAACCAATGTGAAAGTCCAAATGATAGTGGCGCTGAAAAGCAAACTCTTGGTATTGAGCTTGGATCAGGCTGATATCTTCTGTTGGGGTGGAGTAATAGTGGACTTTATCCATGGTACAAAAAAGCTTGGTCAAATAGTCATCAATTCAACCAAGCTTATCTTCGTATTAAGGGATTGTCTTGTAAAAAACGATCAGTGTTACTGCTTAGCGCGTTTGTTCTTTCTGTTGTTACGCAGACCGTCAAAGCTGAATATCACCAACGCTCCCCAAATAAAGGCGAAGGTAATCGCTTTGTCACTGGTAAACGCTTCGCCATAAATCAGCACCGCTAACAAGAACATTAAGCTTGGTCCAATGTACTGGAAGAAGCCGAGGGTCGATAGCTTCAAGCGTGTTGCAGCGCCAGTAAAGCACAGCAGTGGAATAGTGGTAATAACACCAGCAGCAACCAGTAACAGATTGAGTTGCATAGGGTTCATTGAGAAGTCCGAGGTTGGGCTATCAGCAATAAACAGTAGGTACGTTGCTGCGAGAGGCAACATAACCAGAGTCTCAATGAACAAACCGGTTTGCGCTTCTAAGCTCACCTTTTTACGCAGTAAGCCATAAAAACCGAAGCTAAAGGCTAGGGCAATGGCGACGATCGGCACTGAGCCGAAGGCAATTAATTGGATTAATACGCCAATCGCAGCAAGAGCCACTGCAAACCATTGCAGCTTACGTAAGCGTTCGCCGAGGAAGAGCATCCCGAGCAACACGTTAATCAGTGGGTTGATGTAATACCCCAAGCTGGCATCAAGCATGTGATTGGAATTCACAGCCCAAATAAAAATAAGCCAGTTAGCGCCCACCAAAATAGACGTCGCCACCAAATAGAGCATTTTTGGTTTCGAGGTCAGGGTGTCGCGGACTTTACGCCAGCTGCGGCCAATGTGCAGTAAGAAAGCGAGTAGGAAAAAGGACCATACTACACGGTGGCTAAGGATCTCTAACGGGGAAACGTCACTTAAAGATTTGAAATATATAGGGGCGATACCCCACATTGTGTAGGCGCCGACGGCAAGCAAAACCCCCTGGCGCGTACGTTGTTGTTCTTCCTGTGTCATGCATCTTTCTCTAGCACTGAGTGCTTATTAATAAGATTTATAAGAGAGTTGGTCAGTATAGGAGCGATAACCCTTTTCACCTAACAATTTGCGGTTTAATTCGCCAGCGTTCCCCTCTACAATGTGCGACTTGCTTGCCGAAGATGCTTGCTGATTTCATACCTCGATTAGGAACCATAATGACCGCCACTCTGATTGCTGAGCAAATACCAACTCCCGCGAATGATGCGCAAACCATCTTGCAAGATGTGTTCGGCTATCAAAGCTTTCGCGATGGTCAGCAAGAGGTTATTGATTTGGCCGTTGAGGGCAAAGACAGCTTGGTGATTATGCCAACCGGTGGCGGTAAATCTCTGTGTTACCAAATCCCGGCTTTGGTTCGTGAAGGGCTGACTCTGGTTATCTCACCGCTGATTTCATTGATGAAAGACCAGGTTGATCAGTTGAAAGCCAACGGTGTCGCGGCAGAGTGCATTAACTCGTCGATGCCGCGTGAGAATCTGATCTCGGTCTTTAATCGTATGAACTCAGGTCAGTTGAAAATGGTGTATGTCTCGCCAGAGCGCGTGTTGATGCGTGACTTTATCGAGCGTCTACAAGGCTTACCGCTTTCGATGGTTGCGGTCGATGAAGCGCACTGTATCTCTCAGTGGGGACACGATTTCCGCCCTGAATATGCATCATTAGGTCAGCTTAAACAGTATTTCCCACATGTACCTTACATGGCGCTAACGGCAACCGCTGATGATGCGACGCGCAAAGATATTATCTCGCGTTTGCAGTTGGTGGATCCGCATACGCATTTAGGCAGCTTCGATCGCCCTAATATTCGCTACAACTTGGTTGAGAAGCACAAGCCCGTGTCACAGGTGGTTCGCTACCTAGAAACACAGAAAGGCAATTGCGGCATCATCTACTGTGGTAGCCGTAAGAAAGTGGAGATGGTGACCGAGAAGCTGTGCAATAACGGTATTCGCGCTGCGGGTTACCATGCTGGCATGGACACCGACGAACGTGCTTACGTTCAAGAAGCTTTCCAACGTGATGATATTCAGATCGTTGTGGCGACCGTGGCATTTGGTATGGGTATCAATAAACCCAACGTTCGCTTTGTAGTGCACTTTGATATTCCACGCAACATTGAGTCTTACTATCAAGAGACTGGCCGTGCGGGTCGTGATGGCTTGCCTGCTGAAGCCATGATGCTGTTTGACCCTGCTGATATGGGTTGGCTGCGTCGTATGTTGGATGAGAAAGAAGAAGGCCCGCAAAAACAAGTTGAGATGCACAAGCTGAACGCGATGAGTGCCTTTGCTGAAGCACAAACCTGTCGCCGTCAGGTTCTGCTTAACTACTTTGGTGAATATCGTGAGAAGCAATGTGGCAACTGCGATATCTGTCTCGACCCACCTAAGCATTTTGATGCGACCCAAGAAGCGCAGAAGGCGTTGTCTTGTGTGTACCGTGTGAATCAGTCGTTTGGTATGGGCTATGTGGTTGAAGTGATGCGTGGCATGCAGAATATCCGTGTGCGCGATAATGGCCACGATAAGCTGTCTACCTACGGTATTGGCCGTGACCACAGTCATGATTACTGGATCAGTATCTTCCGTCAGCTGATTCACAAAGGTTTGTTGTTCCAAAACATCACTCGTAACTCGACATTACAGTTAACAGAAGAAGCCCGCCCGTTACTGCGTGGTGAGATGTCTTTGGAGTTGGCTGTTCCTCGTTTAGATACCGCGGTGCGTAATGCGAAGTCCGACAAGCTGAGCAGTAAGAACTACGATAAGAAGCTGTTTGCGAAACTGCGAAAGCTGCGTAAGTCGATTGCAGATGAAGATGGCTTACCACCTTATGTGGTATTCAGTGACGCGACGCTGATTGATATGGCTGAAATCCTACCCACATCTTATGGCGAGATGCTGGCAGTCAATGGCGTTGGTCAACGCAAACTGGATAAGTACGCTGATCCATTCTTAGATTTGATTCAAGAACACATCACTACACACGGCTAATTGCTAGTTTTCAGAAGTGTTTAGCTTATAAAAACCATTAGCTCATAGAAAAAGAATAAGGTTGATAGGGACATGACAACACCAACAGAATTTGGCTTAAGAGAGTATTTGGCTGAGGAAGGACGTTTATTGATTACGTCTCCAAGTTTTGATTTTGATTCTTACGAAGTGTTAGGTGAAAAGCTGGTGGCGTTACTGTCAGCGTCTATAGTTGAAAAACAATGGGACGCTGACATGCACTCTTGGTTGATTGATTTTGAAGATTGTCGAATGTTTTTAAAGTCTGAGCATTACAGCGAATCAATTTGGTTTGAGTCGTTAAACGCTGAAGAAAGCCGAGAAGAGTTCGATTATCTCGCGACGCTTTTCAAGCGCGGCTTCTAACTTTTGGCATGGTTTCTAACTTCAAGCGTGGTTTCTAACGTTTAGCATCGCTTCTAAAAACATAGCTTTAAAAAACAGAGCTTCTAGCGTCATTCATCAATAAAAGTGAGGATAAACGTTTGCGTTTGTTCTCACCATTGCAGCCAATATTGATTAATGTATAATCGCCCGCCGCTCAATAGAGCAAATTATAGAAACATTTTTAATTCACATTATTGGTAAGAGCTTTCTTGGATTATTCGAAGAAATGACTCGATTTGGGTTCCCTCACCCCCAAACCAAACTAAAAAGGTACAGCATGAGTAACTTTACCCCTGCGCAACAGCGCAAAGCCCTAGCACTATTAGTTTTGTTCCATTTGGTCATTATTGCGTCAAGCAACTATTTGGTTCAACTACCTTTTACCGTCTTCGGTATGCACACCACTTGGGGTGCTTTCACTTTCCCGTTTATCTTCCTAGCGACCGATCTCACAGTACGCATTTTTGGCGCGCAGCTTGCTCGTAAAATTATTTTCTTAGTGATGTTGCCTGCACTGGCCGTTTCTTATTTATTGTCTGTGGTGTTCTTTGAAGGTTCATTCCAAGGCTTTAGCCAACTAGGCGAGTTCAACCTGTTTGTTGCACGCATCGCAGCAGCAAGCTTCATGGCTTATTTGCTTGGTCAGATCTTGGATGTGCATGTGTTCAACCGCTTACGTCAAATGAAGCAGTGGTGGGTTGCGCCAACGTGTTCAACGTTATTCGGTAATGCCATTGATACCATCGCGTTCTTTGCGATTGCCTTCTACCAAAGCCCAGATCCATTTATGGCTGAGCACTGGACTGAAATTGCGTTGGTTGATTACGGATTCAAACTCATCATTAGCTTAGGTTTGTTCGTGCCTATGTACGGTGTGCTTCTTAATTACGTGGTTAAGAAGTTAACCGCAGTGAACCCTGATTTTAAAGCGACAGGTGTTAACGCTTAAGTTTGAGATTTGTAACACAAAGCATTAATGCAGCGATAAGAAAAAGCCCAAGTTAGTCTACTAACTTGGGCTTTTTTAATTTCTAGCGTCAGATACTAATATCAGAGGCATTCAATATTCAATGGCCAGCCAATATCGGTTTGTCTATTCGACTCGATCTCTAGCTCAGCAGCGGTCAGCGGGTTGTCTGCTAGCCATTGCTTAGAAAGCGTTAAGGTCAGGTTGTTACCATCGGTTGCAAGCTTAAACTCAGGCTCTAGCGCTGGATTGCGACGGTGGGTCAGCAAAATAGCTAAACGCAGAATTCGTAAAATACGCTTGCTGCTGGTGCCTGAAATTGCATGTTGCTCAGGCAATGAGGTTAACTGTTCACGGTAGCGACGTGTTAACTCACCCAAGTAGTGCTTTTGCGCTCGAGTAAAGCCTGGCAGGTCTAAGTTCTGCAGTAGGTAAGCGCTGTGCTCGCCGCCTTTTTTGAAATCGATGGTTAAACCAATCTCATGAAGCTTAGCTGCGGTTTGCAATAGCACGCCAGCTTGAGGTTCTGAAACCCACTCTTCGGCGCCCGCTTGCTCTAACAGAGTTTGTGCGACGACAGCAACTTGTTCACCGTAGCTTACGTCCATTTGGTAACGTGATTGCACGCTCTTGATGGTACGCGCACGAATATCTTCTTGGCGAAGTTCATCCACCATCTCGTAGGCTAGGCCTTCACGGAGTGCACCGCCTGCGAGTGTCATTGAATCAATTTCAAGTAGCTCAAAAATAGCGATAAGAATAGAAAGGCCACTTGGGAACACTAATGCACGCTCTAGGGTCAAACCTTCTATTTCTAGCTCTTCCAAGCGCTCGGTAATCATGGCTTGTTTCTGTAGTCGCTTAAGTTTGGCATGAGTAATGACTTCATCCATGCCTTGCGCCAACATGATTTCTTGCAGTGCTTGAACGGTACCACTGGCACCAACACACACATCCCATCCAATATCCGTGTAGCTATCTAGAATAGGAGCCAACGTAGACTTAGCCGCTTCAATGGCATTGTTAAAGTTGGTTGCGGTTAATTGGCGATCTTTAAAGTGGCGCTCAAGCCAGGTAACACAGCCCATCTTCAGGCTAGTTAGTGCTTTCGCTGAGAAGCCTTCACCTATGATCATTTCGGTGCTTGCGCCACCAATATCAACCACTAGTCGGCGGCCGCTGCCACCAGAAGTGTGTGCTACGCCTTTATAGATAGTCGCAGCTTCTTCTTCACCAGAGATAACATTGATGTCGTAACCAAGGATCTGGTTCGCTTTCTCTAGAAATATATCCACATTGATAGCGGTACGTAGGGTCGCTGTACCCACAATGCGGATATTTTCTTTCGGAATATCTTGCAGTCGCTCTGCAAAGAGACTCAAACAGTCCCAGCCGCGCTGCATAGCTTCTGTACTAAGCGCATTATTTTCATTTAAGCCTGCTGCTAAACGCACTTTACGCTTAATCTTAGCCATGGTTTGTACGCTGCCATCGATGTGACGCACAACGAGCATATGAAAACTGTTCGACCCGAGGTCGATTGCAGCATAAAGCGGGGGTGACACTGTTTGACTCATAAGCGACTAAGCTTCCTTGTTATGACGCGGTTGGCGTGGGCGACGGTTCTGGTTTGGTTTACGGTTACCGTTGCGTGGGCCATTGTTGTTCGAGCGGCGTTGTTGCGGGTTACGTGTACGTAAGCGCATCGGTGCTGGCAGATCTTCTAGTAGTGCAGAAGCATCGTAGTCAGACATTGGGATAGCATGCTCAATGTATTCTTCGATTGGTGGCAAGTTGATTGCGTAATCTTCACAAGCAAAGCTGATCGAGTGACCGCTTTCACCAGCACGACCTGTACGACCGATACGGTGAACGTAATCTTCGCAATCATCAGGTAGGTCGAAGTTGAATACGTGTGTTACTTGAGGAATGTGTAGGCCACGAGCTGCAACATCCGTTGCGACAAGAAGGTCAACATCACCTTTGGTGAACTGCTCAAGAATCTTTTCACGTTTCTTCTGAGGAACATCACCCGTTAGCAGGCCTACACGGTGACCATCGGCAGCCAAGTGGCCCCAAACTGATTCACATTTGTGCTTCGTGTTAGCGAAGATGATTGCGCGATCTGGCCATTCTTCTTCGATTAACGTTTGTAGAAGAGCCATCTTATGTTCGTTAGAAGGGTAGAACAGCTCTTCTTGAATGCGGTGACCTGTTTTACGCTCAGGCTCAACAACCACGTGCTCTGGGTTGTGCATGTGCTCGAACGCTAGCTCTTGTACGCGGTAAGACAGCGTCGCAGAGAACAGCATGTTCAGGCGATCTTTTGGCTCAGGCATACGGCGGAACAAGAAGCGAATGTCTTTAATAAAGCCCAGATCAAACATACGATCGGCTTCATCAAGCACAACAGCTTGAATGTGGTTAAGGTTAAATACCTTTTGCTTGTAGAAATCGATGATACGGCCAGTCGTACCAATTAAGATATCTGCGCCTTCTTCGATCTTACCTAGCTGCTTGTCGTAGCTTTCGCCACCGTAAGCGAGTGCTGCTTTGATACCCGTGCTTTCAACCAGAGAGTCAGCATCGTTGTAGATCTGAATCGCGAGTTCACGCGTTGGTGCCATAATAATTGCACGTGGCTGGTTAGGCTTACGCCCTTCATGCTCAGGTGTTTTTAGCAGGTGGTTAAAAGTAGCAGTTAGAAACGCAAGCGTTTTACCAGTACCCGTTTGGGCCTGGCCTGCAATGTCTTGGCCGGTGAGCAGTACCGGGAGCGCCAAGGCTTGGATAGGGGTACAATAATCGAACCCTTTTTTCTCCAATCCTTCAATGACTTGAGGAAGTAAATCCAAGTCGGCGAACTTTTGCTCTGTGATATGCGTCTTTTTCATTGCTATAGAATATCAGCTTAAGCTTGCAATACGAAAGTAAATACATTCCAATAGGGCATCTATTTACTGGTTATCATCCAACCAGTTCTAAAAAATACATTGGAGTGGAAGATGAGTGATAAGATTTTGCAGCTAACTGATGACGGTTTTGATAACGATGTAATCAATGCTGCAGGCCCTGTTCTTGTTGATTTTTGGGCAGAATGGTGTGGTCCATGTAAAATGATTGCGCCGATTCTTGATGAAATCGCAAACGAGTACGAAGGCAAGCTCACAATCGGTAAATTAAATATCGACCAAAATGCTGGAACTCCACCAAAATTTGGTATTCGTGGCATTCCAACGCTGCTTCTTTTCAAAGATGGCGGCGTAGCAGCAACTAAAGTTGGTGCATTGTCTAAAACTCAACTTAAAGAGTTCCTAGACGCTAACCTTTAATTAGGTGAGCCTTTGAAAAGAAACCGCGCAGTTAACAAATGCGCGGTTTTGTTTTTTCTAAGCTATGGACTACTCTTAGTTTTAGTGCTAATTTATCGCACGTTAATTGAACGAATTTCTCTTCTTGGTCGATCCTGTGACCAACTCCTTCTTAACTTAAGAAAACAGATCCTATTTTGACTAAACAAACTTCCACCACTATGAATCTTACTGAACTGAAGAACAGACCTGTGTCTGAACTTGTTAAACTTAGCGAAAGCCTAGGTCTTGAAAATCAAGCTCGCCTAAGAAAACAAGACATTATCTTCTCCATCCTTAAAGCGCATGCAAAAAGTGGTGAAGACATCTTTGGTGATGGTGTTCTAGAAATTCTTCAAGACGGTTTTGGTTTCCTGCGTAGCGGCGACAGTTCGTACCTTGCTGGGCCAGATGATATTTACGTATCACCAAGCCAGATTCGTCGTTTTAACCTTCGCACCGGTGACTCGATTGGCGGTAAAATCCGTCCACCTAAAGATGGCGAACGTTACTTTGCACTGCTTAAAGTAAACACGGTTAACTACGACAAGCCAGACAACGCTCGTAACAAAATCCTTTTTGAAAACCTGACTCCTCTTCACGCCAACGAACGTATGGTGATGGAAGCGGGTAATGGTGCGACTGAAGATATCACAGCTCGAATTCTTGACCTTGCTTCACCTATAGGTAAAGGCCAGCGTGGTCTGATTGTTGCTCCGCCTAAAGCAGGTAAAACAATGCTTCTGCAAAATATTGCACAAAGCATTGCACGCAACCATCCTGAGTGTGAACTAATGGTTCTACTTATCGATGAGCGTCCAGAAGAAGTAACAGAAATGCAGCGCCTAGTTAAAGGCGAAGTAATCGCATCGACTTTCGATGAGCCAGCATCTCGCCACGTGCAAGTTGCAGAAATGGTAATCGAGAAGGCGAAGCGTCTTGTTGAACACAAAAAAGACGTGGTTATCCTACTGGACTCAATCACTCGTCTAGCTCGTGCTTACAACACTGTTATTCCTTCATCAGGTAAAGTTCTTACTGGTGGTGTTGATGCGAATGCTCTACATCGTCCAAAGCGTTTCTTCGGTGCGGCACGTAACGTAGAAGAAGGCGGTAGCTTAACTATCATCGCAACAGCACTGGTTGATACTGGTTCTAAGATGGATGAAGTAATCTACGAAGAATTCAAAGGTACAGGTAACATGGAACTGCACCTTAACCGTAAGATTGCTGAAAAGCGCGTATTCCCAGCGATTGATTTCAACCGCTCTGGTACTCGTCGTGAAGAGCTTCTTACTAAGAGCGATGAACTACAGAAGATGTGGATCCTGCGTAAGATTGTTCACCCTATGGGCGAAACTGATGCAATGGAATTCCTTATCGATAAGTTAGCAATGACTAAAACGAACGATGAGTTCTTTGACGCAATGCGTCGTCAGTAGTCTTGATTAGCTGATAGTTATTAAAAAGCGCTGCCTTCGGGTGGCGCTTTTTATTTGCATTTTATAGCGACAGCTTGCAGAATGAGCAAAAGTGTTAAAAGGAAGTTAAAATGCAACATGGACTGTTGTCATCATTACTCCTGTCTACTTCACTGTTACTTTCCCCGGTCGGTATGAGCTATGCCACCGAGATGTCTCCAATTACAGTAGAGTCTTGGCTTGAGAATGATCAAGTAAAACTGAAAACTGCTGAATTACTCGAATTTGTCGTGCGTGACGAAGTTAATTCGCTGCGCTTCGCGCTTGAGCGTCTGACATTTCCCCAACAAGAAGTGGCTCGTTACCAACTCTTGAAGAAGCTCGAACAGCAAAAAATTGTCCTCACCCCCAAGATGTCTATCTTCATTGAGCAGCAACTCGCTATCACGCCAACTTACCAAGTTTTAGAGCGTGGCGATGGTTATGAGTTTACGGTACCTGCCTTTAATTACCCTTCGATTGCCAACCGGCTCATCAAACAGTGGCGCCAAGACCAGAAGACGCTGGTGTTTGTGTTAGATGCAGAGAAACAAGAACTCGACCTAAAAGAGTGGTTATCTGGATCTGAGCATCAAGTTCAAACACGAGAAGCATTGTTAATCAGAGAGCTAGACAGTTTGTCTCCTGAAGCGGTTGATTATCTGACTAAGCAACTCACGGCCTCCTCGATTGTTAGCTGGCTACCTTCTACTGAGGTGGTGGTTCGATTAGCGCAAGTGAGCGAAGACCCAGAGGTCTACAAGATTCTATGGCGAATGAAGGCCGATTATCATAGCCAAGCTGAGCTAGTCCGCCTTGCTGAAACCAAACAAGCGTTCGCACTTGAACAAGTAATGGCTGCGACTAAGAACCCTCGTTTGAAAGATGAAGCGATTACTTTGCTTACCAAGGTTAACCCGCTATCAGAAGAGGTGAAGGAGTTTCTTGTCTCTAGGATGGCGATTGCCGATGAAGCGCCATTAGTCGCCCGTGAATTAGCCAAACAAGGTCATACGCGATGGTTGCAAGATCTTGTAAATGATAACCCTCAGGTGAAGAGCTCTTTGATCGAGCAAGCATTACCGTAAAGTGGATTTTGCCTCTCAATAACCACACTAAAAAGGGGGATCTCAGCGTCACCCTTTTTGATATACTGAGCGCAGAATAATCAGCATGTAGAAGTCCTATGAGTTTTAAAGATTTACGTGATTTTATCGACCATCTTGAAAGTATTGGTCAGTTGAAACGCATTTCTCACCCAGTCGATCCAGACTATGAAATGACCGAGATTAGCGACCGTACTCTACGTGCTGGTGGCCCGGCTCTTTTATTTGAAAATCCAATAGGCTATGACATGCCTGTTTTAACCAATCTATTTGGTACACCTAATCGTGTGGCTATTGGTATGGGTCGTCAGGAAGTGAAAGAACTGCGTGAAGTGGGTAAGTTGTTAGCTTACCTGAAGGAACCTGAGCCACCAAAAGGCTTTAAAGACGCTCTCGATAAACTGCCGGTGTTTAAGCAAGTCTTAAATATGCCAGCTAAACGTCTTCGTAAAGCGGCATGCCAACAAGTGATATGGCAGGGTGATGACGTCGACCTTGATAAAATTCCCGTGATGAGCTGTTGGGCCGACGATGTCGCGCCGTTGCTAACATGGGGATTAACGGTTACTCGCGGGCCTAATAAGAAACGCCAAAACTTAGGCATCTATCGCCAGCAAAAAATCGGCAAGAATAAGGTCATTATGCGTTGGTTAGCCCACCGTGGTGGAGCGCTTGATCTGCGTGATTGGATGGAAACTAACCCAGGTAAACCATTCCCAGTTTCTGTAGCGTTTGGAGCAGATCCTGCCACCATTCTTGGTGCGGTTACGCCAGTGCCGGATACTTTATCGGAATACGCGTTTGCAGGCTTACTACGCGGTAGTAAAACTGAGGTTGTTAAATCAATCAGCAATGATTTAGACGTTCCTGCAAGTGCGGAAATCGTGATGGAAGGTTACATCGACCCGAATGAGTTCGCGGACGAAGGGCCTTACGGAGATCATACTGGTTACTACAACGAGAAAGAAAAGCACCATGTGTTCACTATTACTCATGTAACCATGCGCGAAAACCCTATCTACCACAGCACCTATACTGGCCGTCCACCTGATGAGCCTGCGGTATTGGGTGTTGCGCTCAATGAAGTGTTTGTTCCTATTCTTCAAAAGCAGTTTCCAGAGATTGAAGACTTCTATCTACCGCCTGAAGGTTGTTCATACCGAATGGCTGTAGTGACCATGAAGAAGCAATACCCAGGTCACGCTAAGCGAGTGATGATGGGTGTATGGTCTTTCTTACGCCAATTCATGTACACCAAGTTTGTATTGGTGTGCGATGAAGATGTGAATGCACGAGACTGGTCTCAAGTGACCGCTGCTATGTGTGAACATATGGATCCGTCACGCGATAGCCTGATGATAGAGAACACGCCGATCGATTCATTGGATTTTGCATCACCTGTGGTTGGGTTAGGTTCTAAGATGGGCCTAGACATCACTAAGAAGTGGGATGCAGAGTTAGCACTATCGCCAGATGTCGAATCAGCACCTGTAAATAGTGAACATATAGAGGGCAGCTTAGCTGAGTTAACCAAGACTCAACCTGAAATTATTGATATTCACCTGCAAAACGATAATGCCAACATGGTTGTGGTGTCTATTGATAAGCAAGCTGCAGGTCATGGTAAGAAAATCATGGAAGCTGTTTGGTCTCAATTTGATGAGAACAAGTTTGTTATCGTGTGTGACGGCGATGTCAACGTGAGTGATTGGAATGACATTATTTGGGCGGTGACCACAAGAATGGATCCGGCCAGAGATACGTTGTTCCTACAGAATGAAACAGGACACTCAAAAATGGGTCTAGATGCGACCAATAAGTGGGAAGGCGAATGCCTGCGTGAGTGGGGTGTTCCAATCACAAAAGATCCTGATGTCGTTAAAAAGATTGATAGCATCTGGGAACAGCTAGGAATTTCATGAGCTACCAAGTAGTCTTATACCCAGAAAACATCAGTTTTACCGTAGAAAAAGGGCAAACGGTCTTGGATGCTGCGCTCAACAGCGATATCTATTTCCCAAACCGTTGCCAAGTCGGCGCATGCGCGATGTGTATGTGCAGAAAATTAGAAGGGCAAGTGAGTTACCATCTTGAACCCATGCTCACAGAGAAAGAGCAGCAACAAGGCTGGATTTTTGCTTGCCAAGCATTTGCAGAAAGTAATTTAGTTCTAACCTTTGCCGATTAAGGGTTAGTAAGAGGAAGAACATGACTATTAAATGTAAAGTGAAGTCTATTGAGCCTTTGGCTTGTAATACTTACCAAATCCTACTTCACCCAGAAACACCGGTCGCTTTTAAAGCGGGCCAATATCTGATGGTTGAAATGGGCGAGAAAGATAAGCGTCCATTTTCGATTGCAAGCAGCCCTTGTCGCCATGAAGGCGAGCTTGAGTTACACATTGGTGCAGCTGAGCACAATGCTTACGCTTCAGAAGTCGTTGAGGCAATGAAGAAAGCGCAAGCTGAAGATGGCGATATAGCTATTGATGCTCCGCACGGTGATGCGTGGGTTAAAGAAGAAAGCGATCGTCCTCTGTTACTCATTGCTGGTGGTACTGGCTTTAGCTACGTGCGCTCTATTCTCGATCACTGCATCGCGCAGAACAGTAAAAAAGAGATTCATCTATACTGGGGCGCAAAAGATGAGTGTCAGCTGTATGCGAAAGAAGAGCTTGTCGACATTGCAGCAAAACACAGCAATGTACATTTTGTACCAGTAGTAGAAGAAGCGCCTGAAGTTTGGCACGGTCAAACGGGTAATGTACTTGAAGCAATCACGCAAAGTTTCGAATCATTAGCTGATTTCGATATCTACATTGCGGGTCGTTTCGAAATGGCAGGTGCTGCAAGAGACTTGTTTACTCAGAATAAAGAAGCAAAGCGTGACCATATGTACGCAGATGCTTACGCATTTATCTAAGAATTCTTTTGGATTTTGAGCGAAAAGAGAGCAGAAATGTTCTCTTTTTTCTGTTTAGGTGAACTATTAGGCAGTTAACCCCTATTTATTCATTTTTTATGAAAAAGTAGTTGCTAAGCTGAGTGGGTTCCCTATAATGCGACACCACTGAGACGGCAGACGCCACAAGGCTTCAGCAACAATCAGTCAGACGGAAAGCGACAAAAAATTAATTTTCAAAAAGTGTTTGACACTGAATGTTAATTCGCTAGAATGGCCGTCCACTTAGAGAGGCTCCTTACTTAAAAGGAACGCTCAACAAGTGAAGCTCTTTAACAATTTAAACCTATCAATCTGTGTGGGCACTCGTTGATGAATATCAAAACGTTTTATCCTTTGGATAAAACAGTTACTTCGGTAACAAACTTGATTTCAATGAACTGAGTGACCAATACGAAATTAAGTTTACTTAATTTTGGCACAGTCAATTCATTACCATTCTGTTGGAATGGTAATAGCTTTAAAATTACACTCTTTATTTATAAAGAATAGTTTTGAAGTCAGTATTCGTTGAGTCACAAAATCTTAAATTGAAGAGTTTGATCATGGCTCAGATTGAACGCTGGCGGCAGGCCTAACACATGCAAGTCGAGCGGAAACGACACTAACAATCCTTCGGGTGCGTTAATGGGCGTCGAGCGGCGGACGGGTGAGTAATGCCTAGGAAATTGCCTTGATGTGGGGGATAACCATTGGAAACGATGGCTAATACCGCATAATGCCTACGGGCCAAAGAGGGGGACCTTCGGGCCTCTCGCGTCAAGATATGCCTAGGTGGGATTAGCTAGTTGGTGAGGTAATGGCTCACCAAGGCGACGATCCCTAGCTGGTCTGAGAGGATGATCAGCCACACTGGAACTGAGACACGGTCCAGACTCCTACGGGAGGCAGCAGTGGGGAATATTGCACAATGGGCGAAAGCCTGATGCAGCCATGCCGCGTGTATGAAGAAGGCCTTCGGGTTGTAAAGTACTTTCAGTTGTGAGGAAGGGTGTGTAGTTAATAGCTGCGCATCTTGACGTTAGCAACAGAAGAAGCACCGGCTAACTCCGTGCCAGCAGCCGCGGTAATACGGAGGGTGCGAGCGTTAATCGGAATTACTGGGCGTAAAGCGCATGCAGGTGGTTCATTAAGTCAGATGTGAAAGCCCGGGGCTCAACCTCGGAACTGCATTTGAAACTGGTGAACTAGAGTGCTGTAGAGGGGGGTAGAATTTCAGGTGTAGCGGTGAAATGCGTAGAGATCTGAAGGAATACCAGTGGCGAAGGCGGCCCCCTGGACAGACACTGACACTCAGATGCGAAAGCGTGGGGAGCAAACAGGATTAGATACCCTGGTAGTCCACGCCGTAAACGATGTCTACTTGGAGGTTGTGGCCTTGAGCCGTGGCTTTCGGAGCTAACGCGTTAAGTAGACCGCCTGGGGAGTACGGTCGCAAGATTAAAACTCAAATGAATTGACGGGGGCCCGCACAAGCGGTGGAGCATGTGGTTTAATTCGATGCAACGCGAAGAACCTTACCTACTCTTGACATCCAGAGAAGCCAGCGGAGACGCAGGTGTGCCTTCGGGAACTCTGAGACAGGTGCTGCATGGCTGTCGTCAGCTCGTGTTGTGAAATGTTGGGTTAAGTCCCGCAACGAGCGCAACCCTTATCCTTGTTTGCCAGCGAGTAATGTCGGGAACTCCAGGGAGACTGCCGGTGATAAACCGGAGGAAGGTGGGGACGACGTCAAGTCATCATGGCCCTTACGAGTAGGGCTACACACGTGCTACAATGGCGCATACAGAGGGCAGCAAGCTAGCGATAGTGAGCGAATCCCAAAAAGTGCGTCGTAGTCCGGATTGGAGTCTGCAACTCGACTCCATGAAGTCGGAATCGCTAGTAATCGTGAATCAGAATGTCACGGTGAATACGTTCCCGGGCCTTGTACACACCGCCCGTCACACCATGGGAGTGGGCTGCAAAAGAAGTGGGTAGTTTAACCTTTCGGGGAGGACGCTCACCACTTTGTGGTTCATGACTGGGGTGAAGTCGTAACAAGGTAGCCCTAGGGGAACCTGGGGCTGGATCACCTCCTTATACGAAGATACTTACGATGAGTGTCCACACAGATTGATGGTTTAGATTTAGTTAAAGCCAGAGCTTTAATTAATAACGTAAGTTATTGATTAAAGCTTTTTGCTTTATGCTCTTTAACAATTTGGAAAGCTGACTGATTTGATTACTTACGAGTAATTCAATCAAATTTAAAAGTTCTCAATGTTTATCTTTCATTAGATAAACACAACAAACACATTCAAGTGTCTTGTATTCGAATGATCAGAAATGATTGTTCATTTTTTGATTCTACTTTTTATTAAAAAGTGGAAACAAAAAGTAAATTGAGTCCGGCAAACAGTCATCAAGAATTAACCCTTCTTGATGACAACCAAAAACCTTGGTTAGTTGCCATACGCTAAGACCCTTTCGGGTTGTATGGTTAAGTGACTAAGCGTACACGGTGGATGCCTTGGCAGTCAGAGGCGATGAAAGGCGTAATAACTTGCGATAAGCCCAGATTAGGTAGTAATAACCTTTTGAGTCTGGGATTCCTGAATGGGGAAACCCACTTGCATAAGCAAGTATCCTGTTGTGAATACATAGCAACAGGAGGCAAACCGGGGGAACTGAAACATCTAAGTACCCCGAGGAAGAGAAATCAACCGAGATTCCGAAAGTAGCGGCGAGCGAAATTGGATTAGCCCTTAAGCTTTTAATGATGCAGGTGAAGAGTCTGGAAAGTCTCGCAATAAAGGGTGATAGCCCCGTAACCGACACATCATAATCAGTGAAAACGAGTAGGGCGGGACACGTGATATCCTGTCTGAATATGGGGGGACCATCCTCCAAGGCTAAATACTACTGACTGACCGATAGTGAACCAGTACCGTGAGGGAAAGGCGAAAAGAACCCCTGTGAGGGGAGTGAAATAGAACCTGAAACCGTGTACGTACAAGCAGTAGGAGCACCTTCGTGGTGTGACTGCGTACCTTTTGTATAATGGGTCAGCGACTTAATTTTAGTAGCAAGGTTAACCGTTTAGGGGAGCCGTAGGGAAACCGAGTCTTAACTGGGCGTACAGTTGCTAGGATTAGACCCGAAACCAGGTGATCTAGCCATGGGCAGGTTGAAGGTTGAGTAACATCAACTGGAGGACCGAACCGACTAATGTTGAAAAATTAGCGGATGACTTGTGGCTAGGGGTGAAAGGCCAATCAAACCTGGAGATAGCTGGTTCTCCCCGAAAGCTATTTAGGTAGCGCCTCGGACGAATACTACTGGGGGTAGAGCACTGTTAAGGCTAGGGGGTCATCCCGACTTACCAACCCTTTGCAAACTCCGAATACCAGTAAGTACTATCCGGGAGACACACGGCGGGTGCTAACGTCCGTCGTGGAGAGGGAAACAACCCAGACCGCCAGCTAAGGTCCCAAAGTATAGCTAAGTGGGAAACGATGTGGGAAGGCTCAGACAGCCAGGATGTTGGCTTAGAAGCAGCCATCATTTAAAGAAAGCGTAATAGCTCACTGGTCGAGTCGGCCTGCGCGGAAGATGTAACGGGGCTAAGCTATACACCGAAGCTGCGGCTACGTACCTTAGGGTATGTGGGGTAGGGGAGCGTTCTGTAAGCCGTTGAAGGTGTGCTGTAAGGCATGCTGGAGGTATCAGAAGTGCGAATGCTGACATGAGTAACGATAAAGGGAGTGAAAAACTCCCTCGCCGGAAGACCAAGGGTTCCTGTCCAACGTTAATCGGGGCAGGGTAAGTCGACTCCTAAGGCGAGGCCGAAAGGCGTAGTCGATGGGAAACGGGTTAATATTCCCGTACTTCTTACAATTGCGATGGGGGGACGGAGAAGGCTAGGTGGGCCTGGCGACGGTTGTCCAGGTTCAAGTATGTAGGCGGAAAGTTTAGGTAAATCCGGACTTTCATTAACGCTGAGATACGATGTCGAGCTACTACGGTAGTGAAGTCATTGATGCCATGCTTCCAGGAAAAGCCTCTAAGCTTCAGATTGTAAGGAATCGTACCCCAAACCGACACAGGTGGTCGGGTAGAGAATACCAAGGCGCTTGAGAGAACTCGGGTGAAGGAACTAGGCAAAATGGTACCGTAACTTCGGGAGAAGGTACGCTCTTATCAGTGAAGTCCCTTGCGGATGGAGCAGACGAGAGTCGCAGATACCAGGTGGCTGCAACTGTTTATTAAAAACACAGCACTGTGCAAAATCGTAAGATGACGTATACGGTGTGACGCCTGCCCGGTGCCGGAAGGTTAATTGATGGGGTTAGACTTCGGTCGAAGCTCTTGATCGAAGCCCCGGTAAACGGCGGCCGTAACTATAACGGTCCTAAGGTAGCGAAATTCCTTGTCGGGTAAGTTCCGACCTGCACGAATGGCGTAATGATGGCCACGCTGTCTCCACCCGAGACTCAGTGAAATTGAAATCGCTGTGAAGATGCAGTGTACCCGCGGCTAGACGGAAAGACCCCGTGAACCTTTACTACAGCTTGGCACTGAACATTGAACCTACATGTGTAGGATAGGTGGGAGACTATGAAATTGCGTCGCTAGATGTGATGGAGTCGTCCTTGAAATACCACCCTTGTAGTTTTGATGTTCTAACGTTGGCCCCTGAATCGGGGTTACGGACAGTGCCTGGTGGGTAGTTTGACTGGGGCGGTCTCCTCCCAAAGAGTAACGGAGGAGCACGAAGGTGGGCTAAACACGGTTGGACATCGTGTGGTTAGTGCAATGGCATAAGCCCGCTTGACTGCGAGAATGACAATTCGAGCAGGTGCGAAAGCAGGTCATAGTGATCCGGTGGTTCTGAATGGAAGGGCCATCGCTCAACGGATAAAAGGTACTCCGGGGATAACAGGCTGATACCGCCCAAGAGTTCATATCGACGGCGGTGTTTGGCACCTCGATGTCGGCTCATCACATCCTGGGGCTGAAGTCGGTCCCAAGGGTATGGCTGTTCGCCATTTAAAGTGGTACGCGAGCTGGGTTTAGAACGTCGTGAGACAGTTCGGTCCCTATCTGCCGTGGGCGTTGGAAAATTGAAAGGGGCTGCTCCTAGTACGAGAGGACCGGAGTGGACGAACCTCTGGTGTTCGGGTTGTCATGCCAATGGCATTGCCCGGTAGCTAAGTTCGGAATCGATAACCGCTGAAAGCATCTAAGCGGGAAGCGAGCCTTGAGATGAGTTTTCCCTGGCACTATAAGTGTCCTAAAGGGTTGTCGTAGACTACGACGTTGATAGGCAGGGTGTGTAAGTGCTGCGAGGCATTGAGCTAACCTGTACTAATTGCCCGTGAGGCTTAACCATACAACACCCAAGGGGTTTTGTGGACTCAGAAGTACCAGACCTTGAATGAGTTTGAAGAGAAATAACTTTTAGATAAGCTTTCCGAATTTTAAAATTTGCTTGGCGACCATAGCATTGTGGACCCACCTGATTCCATGCCGAACTCAGAAGTGAAACACAATAGCGCCGATGGTAGTGTGGGGTTTCCCCATGTGAGAGTAGGACATCGCCAGGCTTTAATTTCGACTTTGTCTATTTAATAGACAAGTCACCATAGGGTTCTAAGTTTTCTTAGAGTTTTATGTTGACTTTCAAAGTGGAAAGCGTATTATACGCGTCCTGCTTAAGTGCTAAGGCACTGAAAGCGTTCTCTTTTTAGAGAACACGCTCTTTAACAATTTAAACCTATCAATCTGTGTGGGCACTCGTTGATGAATATCAAAACGTTTTATCCTTTGGGTAAAACAGTTACTTCGGTAACAAACTTGATTTCAATGAACTGAGTGACCAATACAAAGTTAAGTTTACTTAATTTTGGCACAGTCAATTCATTACCATTCTGTTGGAATGGTAATAGCTTTAAAATTACATTCTTTATTTATAAAGAATAGTTTTGAAGTCAGTATTCGTTGAGTCACAAAATCTTAAATTGAAGAGTTTGATCATGGCTCAGATTGAACGCTGGCGGCAGGCCTAACACATGCAAGTCGAGCGGAAACGACAACATTGAATCTTCGGAGGATTTGTTGGGCGTCGAGCGGCGGACGGGTGAGTAATGCCTAGGAAATTGCCTTGATGTGGGGGATAACCATTGGAAACGATGGCTAATACCGCATAATGCCTACGGGCCAAAGAGGGGGATCTTCGGACCTCTCGCGTCAAGATATGCCTAGGTGGGATTAGCTAGTTGGTGAGGTAATGGCTCACCAAGGCGACGATCCCTAGCTGGTCTGAGAGGATGATCAGCCACACTGGAACTGAGACACGGTCCAGACTCCTACGGGAGGCAGCAGTGGGGAATATTGCACAATGGGCGAAAGCCTGATGCAGCCATGCCGCGTGTATGAAGAAGGCCTTCGGGTTGTAAAGTACTTTCAGTTGTGAGGAAGGGTGTGTAGTTAATAGCTGCGCATCTTGACGTTAGCAACAGAAGAAGCACCGGCTAACTCCGTGCCAGCAGCCGCGGTAATACGGAGGGTGCGAGCGTTAATCGGAATTACTGGGCGTAAAGCGCATGCAGGTGGTTCATTAAGTCAGATGTGAAAGCCCGGGGCTCAACCTCGGAACTGCATTTGAAACTGGTGAACTAGAGTGCTGTAGAGGGGGGTAGAATTTCAGGTGTAGCGGTGAAATGCGTAGAGATCTGAAGGAATACCAGTGGCGAAGGCGGCCCCCTGGACAGACACTGACACTCAGATGCGAAAGCGTGGGGAGCAAACAGGATTAGATACCCTGGTAGTCCACGCCGTAAACGATGTCTACTTGGAGGTTGTGGCCTTGAGCCGTGGCTTTCGGAGCTAACGCGTTAAGTAGACCGCCTGGGGAGTACGGTCGCAAGATTAAAACTCAAATGAATTGACGGGGGCCCGCACAAGCGGTGGAGCATGTGGTTTAATTCGATGCAACGCGAAGAACCTTACCTACTCTTGACATCCAGAGAAGCCAGCGGAGACGCAGGTGTGCCTTCGGGAACTCTGAGACAGGTGCTGCATGGCTGTCGTCAGCTCGTGTTGTGAAATGTTGGGTTAAGTCCCGCAACGAGCGCAACCCTTATCCTTGTTTGCCAGCGAGTAATGTCGGGAACTCCAGGGAGACTGCCGGTGATAAACCGGAGGAAGGTGGGGACGACGTCAAGTCATCATGGCCCTTACGAGTAGGGCTACACACGTGCTACAATGGCGCATACAGAGGGCAGCAAGCTAGCGATAGTGAGCGAATCCCAAAAAGTGCGTCGTAGTCCGGATTGGAGTCTGCAACTCGACTCCATGAAGTCGGAATCGCTAGTAATCGTGAATCAGAATGTCACGGTGAATACGTTCCCGGGCCTTGTACACACCGCCCGTCACACCATGGGAGTGGGCTGCAAAAGAAGTGGGTAGTTTAACCTTTCGGGGAGGACGCTCACCACTTTGTGGTTCATGACTGGGGTGAAGTCGTAACAAGGTAGCCCTAGGGGAACCTGGGGCTGGATCACCTCCTTATACGAAGATACCACGACGAGTGTCCACACAGATTGATTAGGTTTAGAAAGTAAAAGAGACGATATTGGGTCTGTAGCTCAGCTGGTTAGAGCGCTCGCCTGATAAGCGGGAGGTCGGTGGTTCGAGTCCACTCAGACCCACCAATATCGACTAGATACAAAGATGGGGCTATAGCTCAGCTGGGAGAGCGCCTGCCTTGCACGCAGGAGGTCTGCGGTTCGATCCCGCATAGCTCCACCATCTTTAAGTGTTTTTATCTGAAAATATTTAAAAATGGTTCATTAGTTTGAATCAAGCTCTTTAACAATTTGGAAAGCTGACTGATTGATTTACTTGCGAGTAATTCAATCAAATTTAAAAGTTCTCAATGTTTATCTTTCATTAGATAAACACAACAAACACATTCAAGTGTCTTGTATTCGAATCAAACTTTAGTTTGATTCACAATTGAGTCCGGCAAACAGTTATCAAGGATTAACCCTTCTTGATGACAACCAAAAACCTTGGTTAGTTGCCATACGCTAAGACCCTTTCGGGTTGTATGGTTAAGTGACTAAGCGTACACGGTGGATGCCTTGGCAGTCAGAGGCGATGAAAGGCGTAATAACTTGCGATAAGCCCAGATTAGGTAGTAATAACCTTTTGAGTCTGGGATTCCTGAATGGGGAAACCCACTTGCATAAGCAAGTATCCTGTTGTGAATACATAGCAACAGGAGGCAAACCGGGGGAACTGAAACATCTAAGTACCCCGAGGAAGAGAAATCAACCGAGATTCCGAAAGTAGCGGCGAGCGAAATTGGATTAGCCCTTAAGCTTTTAATGATGCAGGTGAAGAGTCTGGAAAGTCTCGCAATAAAGGGTGATAGCCCCGTAACCGACACATCATAATCAGTGAAAACGAGTAGGGCGGGACACGTGATATCCTGTCTGAATATGGGGGGACCATCCTCCAAGGCTAAATACTACTGACTGACCGATAGTGAACCAGTACCGTGAGGGAAAGGCGAAAAGAACCCCTGTGAGGGGAGTGAAATAGAACCTGAAACCGTGTACGTACAAGCAGTAGGAGCACCTTCGTGGTGTGACTGCGTACCTTTTGTATAATGGGTCAGCGACTTAATTTTAGTAGCAAGGTTAACCGTTTAGGGGAGCCGTAGGGAAACCGAGTCTTAACTGGGCGTACAGTTGCTAGGATTAGACCCGAAACCAGGTGATCTAGCCATGGGCAGGTTGAAGGTTGAGTAACATCAACTGGAGGACCGAACCGACTAATGTTGAAAAATTAGCGGATGACTTGTGGCTAGGGGTGAAAGGCCAATCAAACCTGGAGATAGCTGGTTCTCCCCGAAAGCTATTTAGGTAGCGCCTCGGACGAATACTACTGGGGGTAGAGCACTGTTAAGGCTAGGGGGTCATCCCGACTTACCAACCCTTTGCAAACTCCGAATACCAGTAAGTACTATCCGGGAGACACACGGCGGGTGCTAACGTCCGTCGTGGAGAGGGAAACAACCCAGACCGCCAGCTAAGGTCCCAAAGTATAGCTAAGTGGGAAACGATGTGGGAAGGCTCAGACAGCCAGGATGTTGGCTTAGAAGCAGCCATCATTTAAAGAAAGCGTAATAGCTCACTGGTCGAGTCGGCCTGCGCGGAAGATGTAACGGGGCTAAGCTATACACCGAAGCTGCGGCTACGTACCTTAGGGTATGTGGGGTAGGGGAGCGTTCTGTAAGCCGTTGAAGGTGGTCTGTAAGGGCTGCTGGAGGTATCAGAAGTGCGAATGCTGACATGAGTAACGATAAAGGGAGTGAAAAACTCCCTCGCCGGAAGACCAAGGGTTCCTGTCCAACGTTAATCGGGGCAGGGTAAGTCGACTCCTAAGGCGAGGCCGAAAGGCGTAGTCGATGGGAAACGGGTTAATATTCCCGTACTTCTTACAATTGCGATGGGGGGACGGAGAAGGCTAGGTGGGCCTGGCGACGGTTGTCCAGGTTCAAGTATGTAGGCGGAAAGTTTAGGTAAATCCGGACTTTCATTAACGCTGAGATACGATGTCGAGCTACTACGGTAGTGAAGTCATTGATGCCATGCTTCCAGGAAAAGCCTCTAAGCTTCAGATTGTAAGGAATCGTACCCCAAACCGACACAGGTGGTCGGGTAGAGAATACCAAGGCGCTTGAGAGAACTCGGGTGAAGGAACTAGGCAAAATGGTACCGTAACTTCGGGAGAAGGTACGCTCTTATCAGTGAAATCCCTTGCGGATGGAGCAGACGAGAGTCGCAGATACCAGGTGGCTGCAACTGTTTATTAAAAACACAGCACTGTGCAAAATCGTAAGATGACGTATACGGTGTGACGCCTGCCCGGTGCCGGAAGGTTAATTGATGGGGTTAGACTTCGGTCGAAGCTCTTGATCGAAGCCCCGGTAAACGGCGGCCGTAACTATAACGGTCCTAAGGTAGCGAAATTCCTTGTCGGGTAAGTTCCGACCTGCACGAATGGCGTAATGATGGCCACGCTGTCTCCACCCGAGACTCAGTGAAATTGAAATCGCTGTGAAGATGCAGTGTACCCGCGGCTAGACGGAAAGACCCCGTGAACCTTTACTACAGCTTGGCACTGAACATTGAACCTACATGTGTAGGATAGGTGGGAGACTATGAAATTGCGTCGCTAGATGTGATGGAGTCGTCCTTGAAATACCACCCTTGTAGTTTTGATGTTCTAACGTTGGCCCCTGAATCGGGGTTACGGACAGTGCCTGGTGGGTAGTTTGACTGGGGCGGTCTCCTCCCAAAGAGTAACGGAGGAGCACGAAGGTGGGCTAAACACGGTTGGACATCGTGTGGTTAGTGCAATGGCATAAGCCCGCTTGACTGCGAGAATGACAATTCGAGCAGGTGCGAAAGCAGGTCATAGTGATCCGGTGGTTCTGAATGGAAGGGCCATCGCTCAACGGATAAAAGGTACTCCGGGGATAACAGGCTGATACCGCCCAAGAGTTCATATCGACGGCGGTGTTTGGCACCTCGATGTCGGCTCATCACATCCTGGGGCTGAAGTCGGTCCCAAGGGTATGGCTGTTCGCCATTTAAAGTGGTACGCGAGCTGGGTTTAGAACGTCGTGAGACAGTTCGGTCCCTATCTGCCGTGGGCGTTGGAAAATTGAAAGGGGCTGCTCCTAGTACGAGAGGACCGGAGTGGACGAACCTCTGGTGTTCGGGTTGTCATGCCAATGGCATTGCCCGGTAGCTAAGTTCGGAATCGATAACCGCTGAAAGCATCTAAGCGGGAAGCGAGCCTTGAGATGAGTTTTCCCTGGCACTATAAGTGTCCTAAAGGGTTGTCGTAGACTACGACGTTGATAGGCAGGGTGTGTAAGTGCTGCGAGGCATTGAGCTAACCTGTACTAATTGCCCGTGAGGCTTAACCATACAACACCCAAGGGGTTTTGTGGACTCAGAAGTACCAGACCTTGAATGAGTTTGAAGAGAAATAACTTTTAGATAAGCTTTCCGAATTTTAAAATTTGCTTGGCGACCATAGCATTGTGGACCCACCTGATTCCATGCCGAACTCAGAAGTGAAACACAATAGCGCCGATGGTAGTGTGGGGTTTCCCCATGTGAGAGTAGGACATCGCCAGGCTTTAAATTAAATCTTTAGGTTGACCGACCTGGAGATATGGACGCTCACTTAGTGAGTTGACCACTGCGGAGTGGTAGTTCAGTTGGTTAGAATACCGGCCTGTCACGCCGGGGGTCGCGGGTTCGAGTCCCGTCCACTCCGCCACTTATTAGAAAAGCCCTGCTAGAAATAGCAGGGCTTTTTTACATCTCAAGAAAGGTGTTTTGCCCTTCGGCCGAATGAGCCCTGCAAAGGGGTTGCCTGAAGTCCGCAACCCGGCCATTCCGCTACTTATTAGAAAGCCTAGTCTGACGACTAGGCTTTCGTCGTTTCTCGGGTATGTGTTTTAACTCTTGGCTTTGGCTTCCGTAAAAGGTTGCTTTGGCTAGTAATCGTTGAATCGACGGTTGATTAGAAAGCTGTGCTAAGCAATAGCCGGGCTTTGCGATCTAACATGACAAATTGATTTTAATTAATAAGTTAGCAGGAGTTCTCTAAGTGGCTGTGGCTTCTTAATTACTTCTGTTGAGTGATGATTAAGCCGCGCTTTAAACTTCGGAGTTTTGCTGTGTCCCAGAATTGATTTCGTCTAGAGTCTGAAACTCGGCTGCTATACATTCACTTCTTCAATCTTAAACCAAGCTATCTGATCGTTATTCCTTCAAAAATCTATATAAAGGTTGTCAGTCAGCTCAAATGGATTCTAAACAGCTTGTTTTATAATTGGCTAAAACTACATACGGATATATCTAAAGTATCCCTCAGTGTTTTTTAGGAAACCTTGCGGGGGATTCCAAGAAGATTTAACCTCATGACTTAAAATCAGTACTTATAAAGCATTAATAGCATTTGAAAATCCATGATCAAGATGTGTGACTTATGGATTGTTACGAGCTAGGTAGGTCCTATTAAAAATGGACGATGCTTCGGTCAGCAATAAGCTGGGTGTGGAGAAGGGATCTGGATGGAAGACTTTTACTACCATCTCTAGTGTTTGCTTATTCGTACTGAGCAAGTTACTTAAGGTAAACAGTAGATACAAAAAAGCCGATGCTAGGCATCGGCTTCATGTTAGTTGTATCAGTTTAAGCTGGTTGAACCAGAGCGAGTGCCTTACGAGAAACTTCGTGAGCTGCCTTCGTTAAGTTTTGCTTTTCTAGTGCATCAGATAGGTATCCGTAATCTGATACGTTTGAGCGAAGTGCTAGTGCTTTCTCGAAGTGGGTTTGTGCTTCTGCCCACTTCTGTTCTCTTAAGTAGAACTGAGCCAATGCGCTGTGTGCTTCGGCATTGCCACCATCTTTACTGATGGCGCGCTCTAGCATCACAACGACTGGGTGGTGATCGGCAAGGTTAAGCTCTGGAAGCAACATGTAGAGCTCATTTGAACCACTCTTCGCAATGTTCTCTTTGATCACAGTGAAGGCTTCTGAGTCAGCTTTACGAGCGATCAGTTGCTTCACAAAGCAGGAAACAAGGTGAGAGCTTTGTTTCTGCTTTCTTGAAAGCTTGTTCCAATGGCTGATTAAACCTTCGCTACCTTGCTGCTGTGCAACATCGTGAAGTAAGCCACATTGTGCTTTCTGCTCCAACTCAACTTGCTCCTCAGCGGTAAGAAGCTTGTTTTTAGCTAGTTTAGGGGTTAACTCTAGTAATGGCTGCCAGAGTTTAAGCTGCATGTAAGTGGCTTTTAGCAGGCCAAGTACGGCGGTGTTATTCGGGTACGAACCTTTCAATGTTGAAAGTGTATCGAATGCGGCTTCGTAGTTCGACTCACTGATTTGTTGTTTTGCTTTAGTTAGCTCAACGGCCAGTAGAGAGTCCTCTTGTTGGCTAGCAAGTTCGATGTACTTATCACGCTCACTCGTATTACCTTGTTCATGAGCAGCTTGAGAAGCGACTAAGTAACAAAGCAGAGGCATGTCGTGATGATTAGCCCAACGAGTTACTTTCCTCTCTGCGCCTTTCCAATCACCTTCAAGAAGCTTGATGATGCCTTCATTGGTATAACGACGAGAGCGTTTTAGTTTACGAACACTGAACCAGTTCCAAGTCGTTGAGCTTGCGTACATAAGCTTTTTGAATAGGTACTCCAAGCCGAATAGAGCAGCGAGAAGAGCAATGACAAATATAACCAGTGTTGTCACGCTCATCTCAATGGTCTTATTTGCTATCGAGATCAGGACATAACCTTGTTGACCTGAGAACTGGGTACCGACAACTAATCCGGCACCTAGAACGAGAAAAAGAAAAATCCAGCGAATCATTATTTCTCCTCCGTGGTCATAACGGTCACTTCACGACGTAGGCGCTCGCGTATAACATCTGACAACTCATTTTGAGACTCAAGTTTTACAGGGTATTTCACAGAGATATTCTGTTCACTTAACTGTTTAATCGCCTTCTCAAATTCAATCACTGAGTTGTTATCTTGGTTTAGGTACGCTTTCGACCACTCGCTAGCGGTATTAAGTGCTGCACTGTAGACATCACCTTGCTCTTTGTAGACAGCGCGAATTGCGGTCTCTAATTTGCCCTTGATATTCTCACGTAGGTAGAAGTGTTGCTCAGGAGAGAGTAGAGGGATGACTTCACCATCACGACTACGGAAGGTGATGAAGTTTTCTGAGAAGTCTTTCATCGACGTCATCAGGTTGTTCTGCCAATCATTAATATCTTTCGATACCGCTTTTTTCTCAACAACTGCAGCTTCTGGAAGAATTGCATTGGCAAGCGGTAGCGTATCGACTTGCTGTTGTAGACTTGTGATGCGTAGAACTAAGCCATCGCGGTCGATAAGAGGGATAGTGCGAAGCTTAGTAATGTCATTGGTCATTGATTGGCGCAGTGATACTAAGCTTGGGTCATTTAGTGCTGCGATACGTTGATCGGCGCTTTCCATTAGTTTGGTTGCGCTAACGGCATCATGCTCAAGGAACAATTTACGACCTGCTAGTTTTACTAGGTAATCGGCTTCAGCAAGCAACCAGTCATTTGGTCGACGGCCTTTAACGTCAGCTACTGCTAACTGCAGACTTTGAATACTCTTTTGTTGCTGGGATTGTACGACCTGAGTTTTCTCCACTGCGTGAGAAGCTTCTTGGATAGTCTCTTGCTTGATGGTTTGCAGGTCTTTATTTACTGCAGATTGGGTATTTTGCAGTTGTGTTTGAAGAGCCGAGATTTGAGCCGAGTATTCAGCGCTCTTTTGCTGCATTTGAAATGCGATACCGCCACTGAAAATAATAGAAATAGCGATCGCAATAGCGCCTAGTTTGACACCGCGCTTACCTTGCTTTTCTGCTTTCTCGATTTGTTCTTTATGCTCAGCTTGGGGCTGTTCACTTTGAACCGTATTTGACGCAGAGGCATCAAGTTTTTTTTCAGGCTGTTTTGTCTCTGTAGATTCAGCTTTTTCGTTTTCAACAACTACTGGCTGAGTGTCTGGTTTCTTTTCAGGTTCAATATGCTCATTATTTTTTTTGCTTGTCATGCTTATTTCCTGTTTCTAGCTAGGGCCGGAGAGCAGCCAGTAATATTTGGTTCGTAGCACTGTGAGTATTGGTCACGTTCGAGAAACCGAGTTGTTGTGCTCGTTCTACTATGCGCTGGCTTGGGACAAATAGTTGTCTCGTTGAAAGCCAAACCAAATACTCATCAGGGGTAATTGAGCAGAGATACTCCAATTGTTCCTGACTAGTGATGACAACTTTGGACGTTTTTTTGTTTATCCATGTTTGATAGATATTGTGATCGTTAATGGGAATATATTCTCTACGGTAGGTCTCACAATAGGAGACTTGTGCACCTCGATTGAGTAAAGAATCTCGAATGAGCTCACGCCCACCATTTCCACGCAGTATCAAAATGGATTTATTATCTACGCCATTAAGTTCAGTAAGTTTGAGAAGATGTTCACTATCACTCACTTGGGGATAGTTTACTTTTTGTTTGCTAACTTTGCTTAAAACGTGCGCAGTTTTTTGACCAACGCCAAGATAAAGCGGCGAAGTTGGCCAAATAGATGAAGTTTTCGAAAGGATGTTTTGGGCAGCGGTAACAGCGTGGTGACTGACTGCAATAATGATATCGCTGTTATTAAGCTGGGTGCTTAAATCCGATGAGTGTGGATTATCAACGATACGAATAAGCGGATGATGGATTGCTTGAATCCCTTCATCCGCTAGTTGTTGGCAAAGCGATTGTCCCTCTGAGCCGGGACGTGTCACCAACACTGTCATGATTATTCTTGGTCAGCGTAGAGCTTGGTTAAGATTTCTCTCGCGCCATCATCCAGCAATTGATTTGCCAGAGTAACGCCAAGCGCTTCTGCATCTTTGCGAAGGCCAGAGATCTCACCACGAACCATTTTAGAACCATCTGGTTCGCCTACTAATGCACGTAGCCAGATATTATCGCCATCTAATAATGAGTAGCTGCCGATAGGAACCTGACAGCCACCTTCTAGGGTAAGGTTCATTGCACGTTCGCACAGTACACGATCAGCCGTGTCTTTATGATTCAGTGGTTCAAGGAGTTTAATCAGACGCTCGTCATCAAGGCGACACTCAATACCAACAGCGCCTTGGCCAACAGCAGGGAGAGACTGCTCTGGTTCGATGAAGCTACGAATACGCTCTTCTAGCTCTAGACGTTTAAGACCTGCAGCAGCGAGTACGATCGCATCGTATTGACCATCGTCGAGTTTACCTAGACGAGTACCAACATTGCCGCGCAGTTCTTTGATGATGAGATCTGGGCGGTATTCTAGCAACTGACATTGACGACGCAGGCTACATGTACCCACGACAGCACCTTGTGGTAGCTCGTCGATGTTGTTGTAAGTGTTTGAAACGAAAGCATCGCGAGGGTCTTCGCGTTCACAGATAGTTACTAGACCTAGACCTTCAGGGAAGTCGACCGGTACATCTTTCATTGAGTGAACGGCTAGGTCAGCACGGCCTTCTAGCATCGCCACTTCGAGTTCTTTAACGAACAGCCCTTTACCACCCACTTTAGCCAGTGGGGTATCTAGGATGATGTCACCTTTGGTCACCATAGTTACCAACTCAACCTCTAAACCAGGGTGAGCAGCTTGCAGTGCATCCCTTACAAAGTATGCCTGCCAAAGGGCAAGAGGGCTTTTTCTGGTCGCGATACGGATTGGTGCTGAATTTGTCATGGTGTTTCCGATATAGGTTCTGTAATAGGCTAATCCTACCATTGTGAGGCGAAAATTCTTACTGTTTGATCATTCCATGCTTTGATAGCTGAGGGATTTTCATGAGTTCACCAAAATAGTGTGATTGGTATCTCATTTGAAACATGGGCTATTATTAGAAATAGGTAATAAAGAGGACACTACGGCGCCGTGAGTTTAACTTTTTGTCATCAAGGCATTGGCCAGTATGACAGGTTCCTTTGCTTTACCATTAAGGGTAAAAGTGTTAAATTGATCACGTTTTGTTGCTCCTTTCGTTCAGTAACTAAACAGAAGTGCATTTAATCTCAAACCAAGGACTTACCTTGCAGGCTTACACTCAGACTTTGATTCAACGATTAGACAATCTTAATCAGCAGCGCATTGATCGTGCGTTGGCGTTGATGAATGTCCAAGGCCAGCGAGTTTTCAACCTTATTCCTGCACTACTTCACTTCAATCATCCCATGATGCCTGGTTATTATGATCAACAAGTTCCTTTTGGAATTCGTAGCTTCACGCCTAATGAATTCCAAAAGCAATTTGTCTCTGATACCGAATTAACGCTGGGTGGAAAACTCACCGAGGCTTCTGAACCGGCAATCCTGGGCTTGTACACCATGGGCAGTACTTCTTCTATTGGCCAAAGCACTTCAAGTGACCTCGATATCTGGGTGTGTGTTTCTCCGGATATGGATGGCGCATCTCGCGACAGCCTGACCAACAAATGTCTGTTGATTACCGACTGGGCTGAAACCTTAGGGGTTGAAGCTAACTTCTTCTTGATGGATGAACAGCGTTTCCGCTCAAACCATTCTGAAGAGATGACCGGTGATAACTGTGGCTCTTCACAGCACTTATTACTGCTTGATGAGTTCTATCGCTCTGCCGTTCGTTTGTCTGGCCAGCGTTTGTTGTGGCAAATAATTCCGCCAGAAATGGAAGAGTGTTACGACGAGTATGTCCAAGGCCTGTGTCAGGATGGTTATCTTGATTGCTCGCAGTGGATCGATTTCGGCAAGCTGAACCGCATCCCTGCTGAAGAGTACTTTGGTTCAAACCTATGGCAGCTCTATAAGAGTATCGACTCACCGTATAAATCGGTTTTGAAGGCGATCCTGTTAGAAGCTTATTCATGGGAATACCCAAACACCCAACTGCTTAGTATTGATACCAAGCGTCGCTTCTTCGCGGATGAACCGGATCTGTATGGCATGGATAGCTACTATCTGATGCTCGAGAAGGTAACGCGCTATCTAGAACGCATTAACGACCACACTCGATTGGACTTGGTGAGACGTTGTTTCTACCTTAAGACCCATGAGAAGTTGTCACGAGATGCGGGCATTGGTTCTGTTGCGTGGCGTCGTGAAGCCTTAACTGAGATGACTAAGTCTTGGAATTGGGGACATGAAACCATTGCTGAGCTCGATAACCGCCGTAACTGGAAGGTAGAGCAGGTTAAAGTGGTCCACCATGCACTGCTTGATGCCTTGATGCTGAGCTACCGCAATCTGATTCAATTTGCGCGTCGTAACGACATCACTTCGGCAATTAGTCCACAAGATATCAGTATCTTGGCGCGTAAGCTTTATGCTGCGTTTGAGGTATTGCCAGGTAAAGTGACACTACTGAACCCACAAATCTCTCCTGATCTGCATGAACCAGACTTGAGCTTCATCGAAGTTCGTCAAGGTCAGTCGAATAAAGCCGGTTGGTACTTGTATAAGCAGCCACTGGTAGCGCATCGTATTCTTGGTCAGCCTTCACTTGAGCACCATGAGTACTTGAGTAAACTGGTTGCTTGGTCATTCTTTAATGGCTTGATTACAGAGTCGACGCGTTTGCACTCTGTGGTACGTGATGCTCACATTGATATCGATAAGTTCTATCAAATGGTGAGCGATCTGCGCAATACCTTCTCTTTACGTAAGCGCCGCCCGAGCATGCAAGCACTGGCGAGCCCGTGTGAAATAAGCCAGCTGGCGATGTTCATCAATTTTGAAAGTGACCCAACTTCTGAATTAAGTGGTCGTGCGTTGAAGGTTGATCTTAAGAACGCCGATATCTTCAGTTTTGGTGAAGAGGGTAAGAGTTTAGTCGGAAGTGTTGATCTGGTTTATCGTAACTCTTGGCATGAAGTACGTACGCTTCATTTCCAAGGTGATACTGCAATGCTCGACGCGTTGAAGACGGTACTTGGTAAAATGCACCAAGATGCTTTACCGCCAGAATCGGTCGATGTGTTCTGTTACAGCAAAAACCTGCGTGGTGTGATGCGTAATATGGTGTATCAACTGCTTGCTGAGTGTATCGACTTACGATTGAAACCGATTGAGCCGGAGAAGCGCCGCCGCTTCAAGGCTATTCGTCTGGCAAATAAGATGTTTGGCCTGTTCTTTGAACGTCGTGGCGTTTCGGTGCAGATGCTGGAAAACTCGGTCGATTTCTATCGTAGTATCTCGACGAATAAGCTGAAGGGCTCACCTTTACTGATGCTCGATAAAGAGCAAGAGTATCAGCTACCAGAAGTGGTTGATGGTTTTGCGAGTGAAGGTTTAATTCAATTTTTCTTTGAGGATACCGACAAAGGTTTCAATATTTATGTATTGGACGAGTCGAATCAAGTTGAGGTGTATCACCAATACAGCGGTGAAAAAGATGAGATGATCGCGAGCGTGAATTCTTTCTACACTTCAGTAAAAGATGAGTCGAAGGTGTCATCTAAGTTGATTAATTTCAATCTACCTCAGTACTACCAAATTGTTCATCCTGAAGAAGGTAACTCTTACGTGGTGCCTTACCGTAATGATGCGACTTTAGCTTCTCGGAGCTCAAAGATAGTCAACATCTAGGTTTATTCTCGATAATTGATATTAAGAAAGGAGTGATTGATTCACTCCTTTTTGTTTTTTACCAATAATTAGACCCAATTGATCGCTTCATCTGCGTGCTTCGCGCATTCTTCTTTAACCATCTCAAACAATTCCATGCCCGTCTTAGAACATGTCCACTTGTCGTCGATTAGCTTGAAATGAAAACCACCAGATTTAGACGCTAACCAGATTTCTTTCATTGGTTCTTGGCGGTTGATAATGATTTGGCTGCGGTTCTCAAACTCCAGCGTCATTACGTTACCAGTCACTTCGTAATCAATATCTGCCTCTGATTCATCGATAGCTTCTTCGATGTTTTGCATCTGTATATCGACCAGTTGATGAAATTCAGTCTCGTTCATCCTTTCTATCCTATTGCTTTTCCTGAGTGTGGTGCGATTATAGGGGGCATTGAGTTAATAATCACGATATGCAAAATGAAAAAATTAATTACCGCTCTGTTTATGGTGTCCGTTATTGGACTTTCTGGTTGTGGTCAAACGGGTCCTTTGTACGATCCTGATGAAGTTCAGCAGACTGAACAATCACAATAAGTGAAAACACGCAGAAATCGTTATTTATAAGGGATAAGAACTTTGGATTACTTCAACTATCAGGAAGATGGCCAGCTTTGGGCTGAGGACGTCGCACTTTCACAACTAGCAGAGCAATATGGTACACCGCTGTATGTATATTCTCGTGCAACATTAGAGCGCCACTGGAATGCGTTTGATTCGTCGGTTGGCGAGCACCCACACTTGGTGTGTTATGCCGTTAAAGCTAACTCGAACCTTGGCGTGTTGAATACTTTGGCTCGCTTGGGCTCTGGCTTCGACATCGTTTCTGGCGGTGAGCTAGAGCGTGTAGTTGCTGCCGGTGGCGATCCAGCAAAAGTTGTTTTCTCTGGTGTCGGCAAAACAGCCGCTGAAATGAAGCGTGCGCTTGAGTTGAACATAAAATGTTTTAACGTAGAGTCTGAGCCAGAATTGGAGCGACTGAATAAAGTGGCTGGTGAGCTTGGTGTTAAAGCGCCGATTTCACTGCGTATTAACCCAGATGTTGATGCGAACACTCACCCTTACATTTCTACGGGTCTGCGTGATAACAAATTCGGCATTGCCTTCGACCGTGCTCCTGCAGTTTATGCGTTTGCAAAAACACTCGATAACTTGTCTATCCATGGTATTGATTGCCACATCGGTTCTCAGTTAACGGATATCGAACCTTTCATCGATGCCACTGACCGCCTGCTTGCACTGATCGACCAACTACGTGCGAATGACATCAACATCAAACACCTTGATGTCGGTGGCGGTTTGGGCGTGGTTTACCGAGATGAATTACCACCACAACCTTCAGATTACGCGAAGGCTTTGTTGGCTCGTTTAGACAATCATTCTGATCTAGAGTTGATTTTCGAGCCTGGAAGAGCGATTGCTGCGAACGCTGGTGTATTATTAACGAAAGTTGAGTTCCTGAAGCCAACAGAGCATAAAAACTTTGCCATCATCGATGCGGCAATGAACGATCTGATGCGCCCGGCACTTTACCAAGCTTGGCAGGATATTGTGCCAGTGAGCCCGCGTCAGGGTGAAGCGGTGACTTACGACTTGGTTGGCCCTATCTGTGAGACGGGTGACTTCCTAGGTAAGGATCGTGACCTTGTTCTTGAAGAAGGCGATCTACTGGCCGTTCGTTCTGCTGGTGCTTATGGCTTCGCTATGTCATCTAACTACAACACTCGTTCGCGTGCGGCTGAAGTGATGGTTGATGGCGATAAAACTCACTTGGTTCGTCAGCGTGAAGAGCTTACGAGTCTGTGGGAACTTGAAAACATTCTTCCGGAGTAATTTTAAGCGTTATGCACTTCCACTTTTCTAAAATGCATGGTTTGGGCAATGATTTCATGGTCGTGGACTGCATTACTCAAAATATTTTCTTTTCTCCAGATTTGATCCGTCGTTTGGCGGATCGTCACACTGGTGTGGGTTTTGATCAGCTACTTGTGGTTGAGGCTCCCTATGATCCAGAAACTGACTTCCATTACCGCATATTCAATGCGGATGGCAGTGAAGTGGAGCAGTGTGGCAATGGCGCTCGTTGTTTTGCACGATTCGTTCGCATGAAAGGCTTAACGAATAAGTACAGCATCAACGTGAGCACCAAGAAAGGAAAAATGGTTCTCAAGATTGAAGACAATGACCAGATCACTGTCAACATGGGCATTCCTGAGTTTGAACCTGGCAAAATCCCATTCAAGGCAAAGCAGCCTGAGAAGACGTATATCTTAAGAACGGATGTACATACCTTGTTCTGTGGTGCCGTAAGTATGGGTAACCCGCACGTGGTTACCGTTGTTGATGATGTCGATACTGCAGATGTGGAGACCTTAGGTCCGCTTCTCGAATCACATGAACGCTTCCCTGAGCGTGTTAATGCTGGCTTTATGCAAGTGATTAACCGTGAAGAGGTTCGCTTGCGTGTTTATGAACGCGGTGCGGGTGAAACTCAGGCGTGTGGCAGCGGTGCATGTGGCGCGGTTGCGGTTGGTATCAATCAAGGTTTGCTGGCTGAGAACGTGAAAGTTCGTCTACCTGGTGGTGATTTGCAGATTAGTTGGCAAGGTCCGGGTAAACCTCTGTTTATGACTGGCCCGGCAACCCATGTGTTTGATGGTCAACTTTCTTGCTAATAAACATTCATAACCAATAGATTCATAAAAATAAAGGATAGGTTTTGTCTTACGTTCAAGCCGACGCACTCACCGCAGAAGTGGTCGCGGAATATTTACGTGATAACCCTGATTTTTTCCAAGACAGGAAAGGTTTGGTTGATCGCCTTGCTATCAATAATGTTGAGCAGGGTGCTGTTTCTCTGGTGGAGGTTCAGCTTAAACGCCAACGCCACCGAATCGAAGAGCTAGAGGAAGAAATCACTGGCTTGATGTCGTTGGCAGCGAATAACGATAAAACCTTCTATGAATTTATGGATCTGCAAGCTCACGTGCTGAAATGCAGTGACTTTATGCAGGTTATCAAGGCTGTTGAACAAAAAGCGTTAGATTTAGGGTTGAAGGCCCATGTACGAATTCTCTCGCAACCTGGCTTTTATAAGCTGAGTGAAGAGCGCTATTCGAAGTTTTCGATCAACCATTTCAATGGTAAAGATGCTTATCTAGGACGCTTGAGAAAAGCCGACAGACACGATTTGTTTGGTGATTTCCAAGTTCCAGAGCTAGGCTCTTATGTAGTACTACCACTTGCTAAGCAGTCTCCATTGGGTTTGCTTGCCTTTTCTAGTGAAGATGGCGGACATTTCCAACCTCATATGGATACGCTATTTTTACGCCATTTAGCACTTGTTGTGTCTCATTTGGCGGACACCTTACCTTGGCAGATAAATAATGAGCCTAGAGCCCAAAATACCTCTTCCTAACAGCCTTCAAAAGCCACTTTCTCGCTTCTATGAATATCTCAGAAGCGAGAAGGGACTCAGCCTGCACACCCAACGTAATTACAAACAACAACTTGAAACTATGGCTTCTCATTTGGTCACACTTGGACTGAAAGATTGGGGCCAAGTAGACGCGGCGTGGGTAAGACAACTTGCCAGTAAAGGCATGCGAGAAGGAATGAAAGCGAGCAGTATCGCGACGCGCTTATCGTCACTACGCAGCTTCTTTGATTTCCTTGTGTTACGTGGCGAAATGACTGCAAATCCAGCCAAAGGGGTTTCTGCACCTCGCAAACAGCGTCCTTTACCTAAAAATCTCGATGTCGATGAAGTCGGACAGTTGCTAGACGTGAATGAAGACGATCCATTATCGATTCGTGATCGAGCGATGATGGAGGTGATGTATGGTGCAGGTTTACGCCTCGCTGAACTGGTTGGCATCAATCTTAAAGATGTGCTGGGCCGGCAAGGCGAAATCCGAGTGATTGGTAAGGGCGACAAAGAACGCAAAGCGCCGTTTTCAGGACTGGCTAAAGAGTGGGTCGATAAATGGCTCAAAGTGCGCGGTGATCTTGCTTCCCCGGGAGAAAAGGCCCTGTTTGTGTCCAAGTTAGGGACCCGGATCTCTCATCGCAGTGTTCAGAAGCGCATGGAAGAGTGGGGTAAGAAGCAATCCGTCGCGAGTCATATTAGCCCGCATAAACTGCGTCACTCCTTTGCAACTCACGTGCTTGAATCGAGCCAGAATCTTCGTGCTGTCCAAGAGTTGTTGGGGCATGAAAACATCTCGACAACCCAAATTTATACTCACTTGGACTTTCAACACTTAGCACAAGCTTACGATCAAGCTCACCCAAGAGCGCGTAAGAAGAATAAAGATTAGATTAAAGGTTTTACTATGCGAATTTATCGAGGGTTGAAGCCCATCAAAGCCATGACCTTTGACTTGGATGACACCCTGTATGACAACTGGCCTGTGATCATGAAGGTAGAAAAAGAGATGGCGCAGTGGCTTTACCAAAAGCACCCAGTGTCGGCTTCTTTATCGCTTGAAGTGTGGCAGGGCATTAAGCAGCAAGTCGCCTCTGAAAACCCAGCTTTAAAGCATGATGTTACCGTTTGGCGTGAAACACAGATTAAGAGTGGCTTACTGCAGTTGGGCTACTCTCAGCAGCAAGCTGAACAGGCGGCTCGTGAGGGGATAGAACATGCTTTGTGGTTGCGCAATCAAGTCGATGTTCCTCAAGAAACGCATCGAGTGATGGCAGAACTTAGCCAACGCATTCCTTTGGTTGCGATTACCAATGGCAATGTCGATCCACATAAAATTGGTTTAGGGCAGTATTTTCAACGAATCCTTAAAGCTGGCCCAAACGGTAGAGCAAAACCTTACCCAGATATGTTTGATAAAGCGCAACAATACTTAGATGTTGATGCCATCAACATTCTTCATGTCGGCGATCACCTTAGAACGGATGTTTACGGAGCTAAGCAAAATGGCTTCCAAGCATGCTGGTTTAATGACATTGGTTCCAATTTATACCTCTCTTCGAAGGCGAGTGTGCTGCCTGATGTTGAAATAGAGCAACTTAGCGATCTCATGCGACTAATTTAAAGACCTCTGTAAGCTTATTGTGTCGCATTTATGATATTGAATTGTTACATTAGTCGCAATTAAATGCCTGTTTAGGCTAGGATAATTGGCGACTACTTTTTATCGATTCATTTCAGTCATAGCAGTGGTTGCGGGTTCTTCACTTCACTCTATTTCGATCAAGGGTTGGCATGCAAACATTTACATTTCTCGCAAATACTGAGGAGCTATTTAAATCTCAATTTGATCAGCGAGAGTGGTGTGACAGCAAACAATATCTTATTCAACTTTTCTCTACCCAATCTTCTGATATGGCTCGTCGAATCGCGAGTGTTGCTCTCAATCGCCTAAGCAATGCCACCTTAATTGGCCAGAGTGCTCGTCATGTTATCTGTGACAATTGTCTTGAGAGTCGTTGTACCTTAATCATTATCAGTGAGTTTAATGAAACCCGTTTAACCTCCGCGGTTCAGCCTTTTACAGGCAACCCAAACCAAGACAGCCAAGAGCTCGCTTCTCAACTAGAACTCTCGAAAGATGCTAAAACAGTCATCAGCCTATGCGATCAGGTTGAAGGTCGTGATTATCCTATCTATAGCGCCTTTGAAAACCTACCCTACACATTGCCTGTTGCTGGTGGCTTGTGTCATGAGAATGAATACGGGCGTTGGGTTATGCATAACGAACAGACCTACCAACACGCTTGTGTGGCGGTGGCTCTGACTAACCCCAGATTGAAGGTTTGGTCAGATGCCTATTCTGAGTGGAACCCGATCGGGATGAAGCTGCGAGTCACTCACGCAGTGGGTAACCGTTTATATGCGTTGAATGACAAGCCGGCTATCGACGTATTCAAACATTACCTTGCAGATGGCAAAGACCTTCCTTTCAGTCAGCTGATGAGTTTTCCGCTTTATCGGGAGCTTGGCAGAAAGAAGGGCATATCGACACCGCTGCGTATTAATGATGATGGCAGTATCGAGTTTGATAGTCCTTGGCATGTGGGCGAAGAGGCACAGTTTTGTTATAACCATCCTTCTTTGACCGCAGAAAAAGTGCGTCACGGCGCTGAGATGCTTGCCATGCATCAGCCGGAATCGGTGATCATCTATAACTGCGTCTCTCGACTTGAATTCATCGACAGTAAACTTGAGCTCAAGCCATTTGAGGGGATAGTAAACGCGTGCGGCGCATACTGCATGGGTGAGCTATACCGCAACGACGATCGCCAAGAGATACTGCATCACAGCCTCACCTATATTGCGATGAGAGAGTCGGACGAGATTAATGAGTTTCGTTGTGATGATTTCCAGCGTGACTCAACGGTATCGCCACTGCTTAATCTCGTCAGAAATGCGGTAGCTGATCTCGACAGTATGAACACGCAGATGGAGAAAAAACTTCATCAACAGGCGCGTCGTTTAACCGAAAGCTACCGTATTGATTCCCGCACCGGGCTGCCCAACCGTATCGTGTTAAAAGAGCGCCTCAATACGATTCTCTTCAGTGAGCACTTACTGACGTTAAAGCTGACTAATTTCCATCAAGTTAACGAGAAGTATGGTTACCAAGTGGGTGACCAGCTGTTACTTGATCTGTCTAATCATTTTGTCGAGCGATTACACCTTAGTGTGGCTAAAGAATCTCAGGTGAAAGTAGAGCTGTTCAGCATTGGTATCGGTGAATGGGCGATCATTTTTAACGCCAATGTTGGCTGCGATAAGATAGAACAACGTTTCGTTGAGTTTGCTGATGATATTGAGCACATCAATTTTGAGCCGTATGGCTTGGCTGATATTGATTATCTGTCAGTTTCTCTGTGTGGCGGCTTCGCTAGTCGTTGCGATTTCCTAACTGATAGCGGTGATGAGATCTTATTGAAAGCGATCGAAGCTCGACGTTATGGGGTCAGGAATAACACTCACATCACCAATGCTAAAGACATTCAGGTGAGTGAAGAAGATCGTAAAGAGCAACTTGGCTGGCTGAGCTGTGTAAGTCGTGCGATTTTAGATCAGAACATCATCACTTATTCCCAGCCAATTGTGGCGTCCGGTACTCACGAAATGATTGGCCAAGAGTGCCTGGTCAGAATCATGGAGTCAGACGGTACCATTGTGCCACCAGGTAAGTTCTTGCCTATCATTGCCGACACGCACCTTTACACTCGCCTCAGCCGACACATGATTAAGAACACCATTGGTTATATGGCGGATAAGCAAAGCTCATTTTCTATCAATCTATCCCCACAAGATTTGTTGAGCGACAAGACGCTTGAGGTACTCGAGACCGCCATCAGTGCTATGAACGATCCCACTCGACTTGGCCTAGAGGTTCTTGAGTCTGAGCAGATTAAAGATTACGGTCGTATGATTGAGGTGTGTGATCACTTCCGTGCTCTTGGGGCGAGAATCATTGTTGATGACTTTGGGTCTGGCTATTCCAATATTGATGAGATCATTAAGCTTGAGCCGCAGATTATCAAGCTCGACGGTAGTCTGATTCGCAACATCGACAAAGACCAAAAACAAAGAAATATCGCCTCTCAGTTGGTTCGCTTATGCCAGGTGTTTAATGCGCAAACCGTCGCTGAATTTGTCCATAACCAACAGGTTTGTGAGATAGCAGAGCAAATGGGTGTCGATTATCTGCAGGGTTACTACTTTGGTGAGCCTAAGCGACTGTTTTAGTTGTTAAAGCTTTCCTTATCCTATTGTGACTTGCTTTAAAAAGTGTTCTGCCGCTATTGGTGACTGTTTTGGATGGAATCAATGATGTCTAACTAACGTCACATTATTTATAAGACGATCGTAAGTATTCCGTGCAAGCCTTATCTATAATAAGCACAATAACCAATCATTAACGTAACGATTAATGTGAATATGCAATCGACCTCTCTCCTGATACAAGATATAAAGCAAACCCAGCGTGAATTGCAAAAGATAGATTTTCATCAACATGAAGACCTACTGATTCAGGTGTTTTCTTCTTTCGAGAAAGGTTCGGTTTTGGCTGCCTGCCAAGTGATTCAAGCGACTTTCCCTAATGCTAGGCTGATTGGCTGTAGTGCAAACCACTACATCAGCCAAGGCGTCATCCTGCATCAAGGTCTCTATCTTATTGTCACTCGCTTCGATGCGACCTCTTACACTTGTGGCGTTGTCGAATACAGCAAGCAACCACTATTAGATAGTCAATCGATGTGGCAGCAGCTTGAGTGTAATACCAATACTCAAAATATCATCTGTTTCGCCGATCGCTTGCAGATAAACAACCGCGACTTATTTTCAGCGTTTGAACAATCGAGATATTCATTGCCTATTTGTGGCGGTGCATCGACCATCACAGATAATGGGCGATGGGTAATGCTAGAAGGCATTTGCTATGAGAATGCTTATGTGATGTTGGCGTTGCACAGTGTCGAGCTCGTAACCACCAAGGGTTATTACACCGAGTGGAACCCTATTGGCCGCACTTTTCGTGTCACTGGTGCTCAAGATAACCGGTTGGCTGAATTGGATGGTATGCCTGTTCGCGATCTTTATAATCGCTACCTTGCTGATGGCCTCGAAGTACCTTTCGAGCAACTGCATAATTTCCCCTTGATGGTCGGCGACCCGAAAGAGCAAAACATTCACTTGCCACTCAAGGTGAGAGAATGTGGAGAGATAGAATTTAGTGGTCATTTTCAGATTGGTGATGAGGTCAGGTTTTGTTACGACCACCCTTCACTGACCTTGGAGCAGATCCGACTCGGTGTTCAACAGATTGCCTCTCATAGACCGGAGCAGTTTTTTATCTACAACTGCACCTCTCGTATCGATTTTATTGATGGTAACCAAGAAGTAGAAGTCTTCCAGAAGCTCGCAGACACCTATGGTGTGTACTGCATGGGAGAACTCTATCAAGATCGTGGCCAACAACGAATCCTGCATCATAGCCTCACTTATCTCGCGCTTAGAGAAGGTGAAGGCAAGGCTGTACAGCCATTAGAGACACAACCCACGACCAACATATCGCCTCTGTTTTCATTGATTCGAAATGCACTGCTTGATGTTGATGACATGAACAATAGCATGGCGAGTAAGATTCAGCAGCAAGCGACCGCATTGACGGCGAGCTACCGAATTGATCGTCGCACTGGGTTACCCAATAGAAGTGTACTGCGTGAGAAGCTGTCACAAATGAGCTCTGACAGTCATTTGTTGGCTTTGAAGGTCACCACATTTGGTCAAATCAATGAGAAGTATGGTTATCGAGTAGGTGACAAACTTCTGCATGATCTGAGTGAGTACTTTCAGAAAGCACTGTGGCAGTTTTTTGATGAGGGTTGCCAGCTCTACAGTATTGGTATTGGTGAGTGGGCGGTGGTGTTTGATAGTTGGGCCAGCCAAGAACACATTCATCAGCGTTTCTCTGAATTTTCAGATCAAACCGAGCATGTTAATTTTGAGCCGATGGGGCTACCCGATATCGATTATCTTTCGGTTTCGGTCTGCGCAGGTGTCGCGAGTCGTCGCGATTTCCCTACGACCTCCATTGATGATTTATTACTGAAAGCGATTGAAGCTCGACGCAGCGCGGTGAGTCAGAATAAACATCTGGTGAGTGCCAAGGCGTTAATTCAATTAGAGAAGCATCGCCAAGAACAACTCGGTTGGCTATCGTGTGTCAGCCGCGCGGTGCTCAACCAAAATATTGTTGCTTGCTCGCAACCCATTGTATCGGCGCATAGTCATCAAGTAGAAAGCTACGAGTGCTTGGTTCGAATCGAAGAAGATGGTCAGCTGATCGCTCCGGGTAAGTTCTTACCAATCATTGAAGGAACCCACCTCTATACGCGCCTGAGTCGCCAAATGATAACGCGCACTTTTGATTTTATGAGCCAAAGAACGGACTCGTTCTCAATTAACTTAGCGCCACAAGATTTCAGCAATGAGAAAACCATTTTACACCTTGAGCAAGCCATCAAAAAAATCAGTCACCCACAGCGTATTGGTTTAGAAGTGTTGGAAACCGAGCAAATTCAGGATTATGGTCGCTTGATCGAGGTGTGTAATCACTTCCGAGATCTTGGTGTGAATATTATTGTCGATGACTTTGGTTCAGGCTATTCGAACATTGATGAGATATTGAAACTGGAACCACAAGTGATAAAGCTTGATGGCAGTTTAATTCGCAATATCGATAAGGATAAAAAGCAACGCAAGATAGCGCAACAGCTGGTGAGCTTATGTCAGATTCTGAATGCTAAGACGGTGGCTGAATTTGTTCATAACGAACAGGTGTGTCGAATCGCAGAGGATATGGGGGTCGATTATTTGCAGGGTTACTACTTTGGTCAGCCTCAACGCTTATTCTGATAGGGAGAGTAAAATCTCTTTTCAGCGAACAGCCAGCGTGTGCGTTTCACGTGAAACACTAAATGGTTCAATAGATTAAAGTACGATGTGAAAAGGGTGAGCTTACGGCTCACCCTTTTTGTTTTTAGTATCTGTCCCGCCCTGAAATGTGCTTATTGCCTTCTTACGCTCCTGCTTGATCTATTTGAGAGCGTGGCCACATTTGTCGGCGTGGAATACTTTTAGATACTGTTGGTAGTAGTCATCAATGAGCTTGGCAGGTTCACTTTCACCTAAAGATTTGAGTAACTCAATACCCACTTCGCAAGTACACAGATGGCCACTGTCTTGATTGCGGCGCAAGGTGTAAGAGGATTCGCTGGTAATGTTGAGGTGAACTTGTGGGACAGCTTGTAACCACGAGCTCTTGTTAAGCATCTTCTTCGCTTCTTGCCATGTGCCATCCAAGATAATGAATAGCGGTTTTCGACTCATGGCTTGGGTCGTCATTGCTTGCTGACACTCGATGCTTTGATCACTCGGGAATAAAAGAAACGGTTGTCGTGTTTCATCTTCAAGCAGCGCCATTAGCTTGGCTGGTGGTGCTTTCCTTTGCCACAGAATGGACTGACACTGCTCAAGGGATTGCTGAAGCAACTTTCCGGTGTTGGTGTCTCGCGACAGCTCATTCTCATGAGTCAGTAGTACAAGATCGGTTTGGCTTTCAACCGTCGGTATTAGATGACAAACGCACTGGTGAGTGAAGCCACAACCATGGCAAGCTTGTTGGTTACTCATCTTTACAGCTTAACTCCACTTTGTGTAGGTGATACACCATCAGCAAACAAAACCACATCGCTGATATCAGCATCATCCGCAATTGGAGCAACACTTGGGTTGAGTGGGTAGCTCACACCAGAGTATGACAATGTGTGTTTCGCAGGTGTTGCACCGCCGCCGCTGACATTGAAGATCAGATCTTGCCAACCGTGGTTTTGTGATTTACCTAAGCGTATGTCGCCCTTAACCAATGTCACTCGACTATTGAAGCGCCAGTTATCTTGATGATTTTCAAAAATAAGCAGTGTACAGCCACCAGAGCCACACCAATCGAGCTGGGCAAACAGTTCTTCCTTACCATCGCCATTTAAGTCGTAGGTTAACCAGCGGTACTTGGTATCGTCAGGTGAGCTGTTGTTGATCTTAAAATACTCACGGATCGCTTGGTCGACTTTTTGATCAAGTTGATCACTGGAGTTCACCTGCTTTGCGGTTAGATCAACGTTAGCGGTGGTGTTTACTTGCGCTTGTGCATTCTTAGCTTCGAATAGCACCAGACCGCCATTGGCAATCGGGTAGACAACGTTGCCCACTTTCTCTTTTTCAGCGACCAGCTTGCCGTTATCGAGCGTGAAGATGCGCTCGGAGATTAAATACTGTTGCTGGTGGCGAGTCATAACCACTTGTACCTGATTTTGGTTCAGTTGCTGCCAGAAGCCTTGTTCAACAATAGAAGGGTCGCCATTGCTGTACGAGTATGTCGTAATGGTGCTGTGGTCATCGTTGAGCTCAAGGTTGATAGAGAATCCAGTGTTCTGCGTTGAGCTAGCGAAGTAGAGTCCGCTCCAGTCCAATGTTGGATCTTGGTTAGAGACCGTTGCACAGCCATTATAGTTACTGTCATTGAGGTTAAGCTTGGCATGCCATCCATAGATAGAATCGCTCATGCCGTCGCTGCAACTCTCTTTTGTAAGGTTGAGTTTGCCTTGCGCTGCTTTACCTTCTAATTGGTAATCACGACTGCTTGGTGTGGTGCGGCTTGATTCAATATCGAGGATCTGTGGCTGCTCGCCCATCTTAGTGTATTTGAGCTGGTCCTTATCGAAGCTTGCTGACCAGAAAGGTTCATTGCCGAATACACGTGTTGAACGCAGGGGTTGGTCACAACGATCAGGGTTTTCTGCGGTGAGGATATTCACTTGATCAACCACGAAACGTGCCGTGAAATCTGCGTTATACCCTGTTTGGCTCGGTACGGTTAGATGACCAATCAGCTCGCCGTATAAGGCTTGGTAAGGTCTCGTTGAGAGCCCTTGCGCTTCTAATGCGAGTTCTGGCGTTAAATCTAACCAGTATTGTTGTTGGCTACCGCAAGGGGTGAAGGTTCGGCTTTCATGGCCAACCACCACCTGGCCACGCATGATGAAGGTTTGCGGTTGAATGCTTAGTGGCTCATCCAAGGTTGCTGGTGGTAGTTCTGGCTTTTGGGGGGAATCTGGTGCTGTGACACAGCCTTGTAGAGCGAATGCGACTAGCCATGTCACTGGGTTTTTCATTACCTTCATGTTATATCTTCCTCGGAGCAACCGTTAATTGGATTTATTATGGCATATTGGTTATTTAAAACAGAACCTGACACCTTCTCTATTCAGACTCTGAGAGTACAAAAAACCTCTTGTTGGGAGGGTGTACGCAACTATCAGGCTCGAAACATGATGCGCGATGACGTTAAGCTTGGAGACCTGGTGATGATATACCATTCATCATGTAAAAAAGTGGGCGTCGCGGGGATCGCTAAAGTAACCAGAGAAGCCTACCCAGACCATTTTCAATTCGATCCAGAAAGTGATTACTACGATGCCAAGTCTTCGCCAGACAACCCACGTTGGATAATGGTGGATGTCGAGTTTGTGCGAGTGACTGAGCGCTTAATTCCTTTGGCAACGCTTAAAGCGATGCCTGAGCTAGCAGAGATGCCGTTGGTTAAACGGGGCAATCGCTTATCCATCATGCCGGTTACAGAGCAAGAGTGGCAGGCGATCTTAAGCAAAGAAGTGCTAGGTTCTCGTTAGCGTTAGAGAGAGCTTTTTACGTAAGGTTCAAAAAAGGCAGCCATTGGCTGCCTTTTTATTTATTCAGATCTCTTCGACGAGATGAGGTTAGAGCAGGTGCTTTTCTAGGTAGTGCGCAACGGCGTCGTCTGCGCTGCTGCCAATCACTTCATTGTCTGGCAAAGCTTTAAATACTTTCTCATGCGATGTACCCATCACTAAGCCTTTGCCTGCCATAGCCAGCATCTCGGCATCGTTCATTCCGTCACCAAAGGCAATACAGTTATCCAGTGTCAGGTTCAGTGACTTCGCGACAGCGTCTAAGGCATGGCCTTTAGAAACTTCAGCGGCCATCACTTCTAAACACCAAGGCGTTGAAAAGGCGATGTTCAGCTTGTCGCCAAAAGTATCTCTTAGCTTTTGTTCAAACGTGACGAGATATTCGTGGTCCTGTTCTGGGTGAGTGAAAAAGACTTTCGCAATACCTTCGCTTGGTGCATTTTCTGCTTCAAAGCGCTTGTAGCTAAAGCCAGACTCACTGTGGAATTTTGCCAGCATTTCGTCTTCACGGTCCAATAGCCAATCTTCATTCTGGTACATGTGAATAAAGAGATTTGGATCTTGGCGAACAATATCGATAACAGGTTGAACGAGTTCCTGAGGCACGTTCTGGCTATACATCAGTTGATCGTTCTGGTCATGCACGCGTGCACCGTTTGAAGTGATCATGTACGCCGGAATACCTGCGATCTGACGAATACCCGCCACATCGACGTGGTGACGACCCGTAGCGAAGATAAAGGTATAACCTTGGTCGTGTAATTTCTTAAGTGTTAGCTTGGTAAAGTCGCTGAGCTGATGGTTGGGAGCCAAAAGCGTACCATCTAAATCAGAAGCAACAATTTTCACGGAATCTTTTAGTGCAGGAATACTCATTTAACCCTCATTGCAAAAATGCTTAACCAATATCGACGCTAGCCAACGCTAGAATCGTTTTAACTACAATATCTCTAGGTAGAAATTGTATGCCAATTTCATGCAAGAAAAGAGGGCAAAGCTCACTTACTTCTCTTCCTCTTTAGCACTTATGTTCTTGGTCGGTTACTCAGCTTATTCGCTTATTCGCTTATTCGCTTATTCGCTTATTAGTTTATTAGCTCTAGGCAAAAAACTGATTGATAGCATTCAGTGTTTGATTGCGATATTCGTCTTTCTCAAACAGCACCTCATGCTTAGACCCTTCAATGGCCTTAAACTGGCAGGCTGAGTTGGTTTTCTTCAGTTTATTGATGAACTTCACTTGAGCGCTGTTGCTGACAATCTTCTCTTCTCCAGCTTGAATCAATAACAGTGGGATCTTGATTTGACGAGTTTGTTGTATCGCCTGCTTCGCTGCCATTAACCCTTGCCATACCCAGCGAGTGCTTGGTCCGCCAACCTGCAAAGAAGGGGATCCGTCATACAAGCAACGGAACCAGTGATAGCGTACCTTGCTGTGGCTGAGTAAGTTATTTTCGAAGGGCTTAGAGTAGTACGCTTGCTGCCCCGGGGCATAAGTCGGCTTAGCATAGAAAGCGGTGAGTACTTGCCCAACAACCATCGCGATGGGCTTGAAGTACCATTCAGTCTTAATCCCAAACATCGGAGCGCACAGAGTAACTTTGTCAAATGGGTGATCGGGGTGAGTTTGTAGATAGCGAGTAGCTATGGTGCTGCCCATTGAATGTGCCAGTAGGTAGCGATTGGAGTATCGGCTTAGGTCAAAACTGGCAATGACGTCAGACATGTCTGAGGCGTAATCATCAAACTCATGAATGTGACCAATGTCAGAGTCTGTTACCATACGTTCCGACTGGCCTTGACCTTGGTGGTCAAATGAATAAACGTCATAGCCTTGCTGATAAAAATCATAAAAGAGTTCTTGGTATTTCAAGCAACACTCAATGCGGCCATTTGAAATAACAATGGCTTTGGTGTGCATTGGTGAGGTTAGGCTACACCAGTACAGCTTCTTTTTACCTGATGATGTGACATACCCATCTTTACGTTGTTGCCAAAGGGCAGGGATCGGGTGTTTAATCGCTTGCTCGAACTCAGGTTCTTGCGTGTACGAAAATGGGGCGGCACTGTGGTTTTCCATGGGAAATTACCTGAACTGATGCATGTGAGAGCTTTATCGCTACTAATGTTGTTAGATTAAAGAACTAGTAAGGAAATGCAAATGGATACTCATGTTTGGCTTGCTTATGTCGTCACGGCGATATTGTTTAGTTTGGCTCCGGGCTCAGGTACCGTTAACTCAATCAGCAATGGGCTAAGTTATGGCACCAAGAAGTCACTTGCGTCGATCGCCGGCTTACAGCTCGGTCTTGCATTCCACATCATGCTGGTGGGTGCAGGTATTGGTGCTCTGGTGGCTCAATCTGCGTTAGCGTTCACCATCATCAAATGGGTAGGCGTGGTTTACCTTGTTTGGTTGGGTATTCAAAAATGGCGTGATAATTCTAGCTTGGTGGCTTCAGAAGAAAGCTCAACGCTATCGAGTGGTAAGCTGCTTAGAAATGCCGTGCTTATCAATCTAACTAACCCAAAATCTATCGTGTTTTTGGTGGCTCTGTTTCCTCAGTTTATCGATCCTACACAACCGCAAGCACCGCAGTTATTAGTGTTAGGAGTTACAACAGTATTCATTGATAGTGTTGTTATGTTGGGCTACACCTCATTAGCTTCACAAATGGGACGTTTTATTCGTTCTGATCGTATAATGAGTAAGATAAATAAAATATTTGGTGGTATGTTCATGGGTTGCGGTGCCTTGCTTGCTGCCGCTAAAGCTTAGTAAAGCAATACAGTTATAGATAAATCAATAGAGTTATAGATAAATGACCGCTACCTACGTTGCTCGACAACCTATCTTAAACCGTAACAAGAACACGCTTGGTTATGAGCTGTTGTTTCGCGACGGAGAAAGGAATGCCTACCCAGCGCATATTGAGTCTAATCGAGCAACGTACCGTCTGATTGTTGAGAACTTCTTATCGGTTGGGCATAACCCTTCGATTCCATCTTCGCGCTGTTTTATTAATTTCCCTCATCAAAGCTTGATTCGTCGGCTTCCTTTAGGCTTGCCGAAAGACAAGGTTGTGGTCGAGATTCTTGAAACCTGCCAACCGACGGATGAGCTGTTAGAGGCGGTCAAAGAGCTCTATCAAGCGGGGTACATGATTGCCCTAGATGACTTTACCTCTACGCCAGAATGGGAACGATTCCTTAAATACACGCATATTGTTAAGCTCGATATCATGCAAATGGGCTTGAATGAAGCGTGTGATTTGGTAAGAGCTCATCAAGGGAAGAAGTTTAGCTTTCTGGCTGAACGAGTCGAAACTGAGCAAGAGTTTAAGCAAGCGAAAGAGGCGGGTTTTAAGTTCTTCCAAGGGTACTTCTTCAGCAAACCTGAAATCATCAAGACCAAGTACATTAGCCCTGAGCAAGTAATTGCGATGGAGCTGTTCCAAGAAGTGTGTAAGCCGGAAGTCAACTTCCAACGTGTCGAAAGCATCGTCGCGAAAGATGTCGCCTTATCGTATAAGTTACTGCGTTTTGTGAATACCATGTCACCTCGCCTTGAGGTCACCATCTCTTCGTTCCGCCAGGCTTTGGTTTATCTGGGGCAAGAGAAATTGAAAATGTTTGTCTCGTTGGCAGTGGCGTCTTATGTCTCTGATAAAAAGCCAAAAGAGCTATATGGCTTATCGCTTCAGCGAGCTCAGTTCTGCCAACGTATGTCTCGTTATCAGGCATTTGAAGGGCATGCCGAGCAAGCCTTTATGATTGGATTGTTCTCGTTGCTTGATGCGCTGCTCGACTTGTCGTTAGAGAATTTAGTTGAGCAACTGCCTTTGTGTAAAAGTATCAAGGTGGCTTTGCTACGTAGAGAAGGGCCATATGGAACCTTGCTGGCCCTTGAAGAGAGCTTTGAACATGCCGATTGGCAGCAAATGGATGAGCACTGTGCTCATTTAGGATTGAGTGTGGAACAGGTTAAAACTGAGCTCACCGAAGCTCGACGCTGGAGTCATAACGTAACCAATCAGCTCTGATTTATCTTCGTTAAACTTTTATGACAATTATAACGCACGCCTTGACGTGCGTTTTTTTACATCTAATATATATGCATATCCATATATGAGTATGTATTTATGCTTCCTCACCAATTTTTTAAATTACTGTCCGATGAAACGCGAGTGCGTTGCTTAATGTTGATCGTTCGCAATGAGTGCTTATCTGTTGGTGAGTTGACTCAGGCATTGCAAGAAAGTCAGCCAAAGGTTTCACGCCATCTTGCGCAGTTGCGTTCAAACGGCATTTTGACTGATGTTCGCCAGGGGCAGTGGGTGTTTTACCGCCTGTCACAAGATTTACCAGGTTGGATGCTAAAGTTAATTGACGACCTTATCGCATCGAACTGTTTGAAAACTGAATACCAGCAAGATATTGAGTGCTTAGAAGCCATGACTTCACGCCCTCAATGTTGCGTTTAATTTAATATTTTTAGATTCACCACGAGCTGAGAGAATAGAAAATGACAGTCAAAGTAGGTATCAATGGTTTTGGTCGTATCGGCCGTTTAGCACTTCGCGCAGCGTTTGATTGGGCGGAAATCGAGTTCGTACAGATTAACGATGTGGCTGGCGACACCGCGACATTGGCTCACCTTCTTGAGTTCGATTCGGTTCAAGGTCGCTGGAACCACGAAGTCGCGGTTGAAGGCGATGAGATGATCATCAACGGTCAACGCATTAGAACTACGCAAGAGCGCGACATCGATGCGATCGATTGGTCTGGTTGCGATGTTGTCCTTGAAGCGACCGGTGTTCACCGTAAGGCATCTTTCCTAAATAAATACCTTGAGCAAGGTGTGAAGCGCGTTGTGGTATCGGCGCCAGTGAAAGAAGAAGGCATTGCAAACATCGTTGTCGGTGTGAACGACAATATCTTCGACCCAGCTTTACATAAAATCGTAACTGCAGCATCTTGTACAACCAACTGTCTCGCGCCAGTAGTTAAAGTGATCAACGAGAAGCTGGGGATCGAAAATGCAGCTTTCACCACTATTCACGATCTAACCAATACGCAAACTATTCTTGATGCGCCCCATAAAGATTTACGTCGTGCTCGTGCATGTGGCATGAGCCTTATTCCGACAACAACGGGCAGTGCTAAAGCGATTGTTGAGATCTTCCCAGAGCTTGAAAACCGCATCAACGGCCACGCAGTTCGTGTACCACTAGCGAATGCTTCTCTGACCGACATCATCTTCGAAGTGAAGCAAGACACCACAGCAGAAGAAGTTAACGCGATGCTGAAAGAAGCGTCTGAGAATGAACTGAAAGGTATCCTTGGCTTTGAAGAGCGTCCACTGGTTTCTATCGATTACAAAGGCGATCAACGCTCAACCATCGTGGATGCACTATCAACGATGTTGGTAGGTAAGCGCATGGTTAAGATCTACGCTTGGTACGACAACGAGATGGGTTACGCGACACGTACGGCAGAGCTAGTACGTACAGTTGGCCTAGCTTAATACTCTTCATACTTGAAGCTGCAAGCGTTGTTAACTGCGTAAGTTCACCCTAATCACATAGAACCCCTATGCTCATAGGGCTGAACTTACTGGTTGCCTAGCTGCAACTCCAATTATTTTGAGTATCGGTCTATATACAAAAGAATTTTAAGAGATTGATGACGATGACGAATTCTCAAGTACACCCAACATGGCAACTAGATCTAGAAACTGGTGCGTTAGTGCTTACTCCGTGCCCAGGTACTAAAGACACTGACCTAGATGCATCGTTAACGCAACTGAAAGCACAAGGCGTTGAAGCTATCGTGACAGCACTTGATGATCATGAGCTTGCAAGCAAAGACGTGGCGACACTTGGCGAGAAAGCGCAAGCACTAGGCATGCAATGGTTCCAGATAGAGATTGAAGACGACTGCGCGCCAGGCGCTGATTTTACTGCGAAATGGCAAGCGGCTAGCCCTGCGTTGCATCAAGTGGTTGATAACGGCGGCAAGGTTGCGATGCATTGCATGGGCGGTTCTGGCCGCACGGGCTTACTAGCTGCACACTTATTGCTAGAAAAGAACTGGGACATGAGCAAGATTATTCAAGAGGTACAGGCACTGCGTCCGGGTGCATTTACTAAGCCCATTCAGGTTGAGTATATCAACGGCGTAGCTTCTGCGTAGCTCTTCATACTTGAACCTGCAGCGTTGTTAACTGTGCAAGTTCACCGGAGCGCCGGCCGCCCTAATCACATAGAACACCTATGCTCATAGGGCTGAACTTGCTTGTTGCCTAGCTGCAACTCCAATTATTTTGAGTATAAGTTAAGTGGAAAGTAAGAATTAGAGCTTTTGGATACCTATGTTCTAAAAGCTCTTTTTGTTTAGATTGCAGAGATAGCGTTATGTTTTCAAATCTAAGTAAGAGCGTTCGCCAATACATGTTGGTGACTTTCAACTACTGGAACTTCACCATTACTGATGGTGCACTTCGTATGCTGGTGGTTCTGTATTTTTACGACCTTGGCTACAGTTCACTAGAAATCGCCTCACTGTTCCTTTTCTATGAATTCTTTGGTGTGGTGACCAACCTAATCGGTGGCTGGTTAGGGGCGCGTCTTGGGCTCAATAAGACCATGAACATCGGGTTAGGGATACAAGTCGTCGCCTTGGGTATGCTCGCGGTGCCAAGCGCAATGTTGACTATTCCTTGGGTCATGGCGGCGCAGGCGTTGTCTGGTATTGCTAAAGACCTCAATAAGATGAGTGCCAAGAGCTCAATCAAAACCTTGGTTCCGGATGAGCAACAAGGTGCACTTTATAAGTGGATTGCAATTCTGACCGGATCTAAGAATGCACTGAAAGGTGCTGGGTTCTTTATCGGTGGCTTACTGCTTTCGACGATTGGTTTCCAATACGCAGTGCTAGCGATGGCTGTTGTGCTGACATTGGTGTTCATTGGCAGTTTGGTGAGCTTAGAAGCGGACATGGGCAAAGCGAAAACCAAACCTAAGTTTAAACAAATCTTCTCTAAGTCTGAATCCATCAATATCTTGTCGGCTGCGCGTATGTTCCTGTTTGGTGCTCGTGATGTGTGGTTTGTGATTGCTTTGCCGATTTACCTCGGCAGTGTGTTTGGTTGGGATCACTCATGGGTGGGTGGTTTCTTAGCAGCTTGGACAATTGCTTATGGCTTTGTACAGGGCATAGCGCCGAAGATTACCGGTAAAGACCAAGGCAAGGTGCCTGATGGACATGCAGCGCTATTATGGGCGGGTGCGTTGGCTATCGTGACTGCCTGTATTGCCTATGCGGTGCAAATTGGCTGGCAACCCGAGTTCGTTATTATCGGTGGCTTGATGGTGTTTGGTGCCATCTTTGCGGTGAACTCATCGCTGCACTCATATTTGATTGTGAGTTATGCGAAAGGCGATGGCGTTTCTCTTGATGTCGGTTTCTATTACATGGCAAACGCGATGGGTCGCTTGATTGGCACGATATTGTCGGGCTTGGTATTCCAAATGGCCGGTTTGTCTGCGTGTCTGTGGGTATCTTTTGCGTTCTTAGCGATAACGACGGTGATCTCTCTGCGTTTACCTAAAGTGCCGCAAATCTCAGCAGCATAAGCTTCAGCCTCACGTACTAAATTCACACGAGCCAAATTCGCGATAAGCCTCTCCTTTAACACTAAGCTGACTTGGTATTTATTCCGGTCAGCTTTTTTATTGCTATAGTAGAATGATTGAATATTAATCAGGCATTTACATGAAGCAGCGAATTCTCTTTTTTGATTTAGCACGATGTGTCGCGGCCATAGCAGTTATCGCGATTCATGTTTTGGCGCCTTATCGGAATGAATTAGGCACCATTCCTTTCGGTGAGTGGCTGACCGCCATTACGGTGAACGGTTTCAGTCGTTGGGCGGTGCCGGTGTTCATCTTGATTACTGGTGCTCTGATGCTGAGTGATCAGCGCCCGTTTGACGCCAAGTACTACCTCAAGCGTCGTCTGGGTAAGGTGCTGATCCCTTTCATTGTCTGGTCGCTTTTCTATACCTACCTATCGGGTTGGTCGGTCATGGGCTTCGATGCTGCCGTCAGTTGGGATGTGCTACTCAATAGCTATCATCACTATACCTACTATCACCTTGGCTTCTTTTATTACTTCATCCCACTCTACTTTGTGATTCCTTTTTTACAGATCATGGTCAGAAAGTACGGTGATAGATCTGTCTATGCCTTTACGGCGGTATGGTTGTTCACTACGTTATTGTTCTTATTGAAAATCGATGGCCCTTGGAGTCACGAATTGTGGTTGTACACCGGTTACTTACCATTGGGTTACTTGCTGTATAAGATTGTGCCACTTAACAAGATGACAGTTGGCGTGAGTGTGTTACTGGGTGGGCTAGCGTTACTAACCACGGTTTACATGGTGGTTGATGCAAGCTTGGTGGCAGAAGAGTACACGGTAGGGCGCTGGCTATCTTACAAAACGTTGAATACCGTATTAGCAGCGAGCATGGTGTTCATGGTATGTCGTTATTATGGTGAAGGCTTGTCTGAGAAGAGCAATCAAGTGGTTGGTTTTATCAGTAAACACAGCTTAGGTATTTATCTGCTGCACCCGATTTTCTTGTGGCCAATGAAAGAGTTCGGTTGGTACCAAGGACACCCTGCTTGGGTTATTCCATTATGGATTGTGATCAGCGGAGCTGGCGCGTTATGGATGAGCTGTTTGGTCTCAAAGTCAGAGAGAACGCGTTGGTTATTGCCTTAGCGGTAGGGGCTAAGGCTTTTTGATGGGTTGCTTAGAAGAGACAGTTGAGGCGGCTAGGGTTAGCGCTTCAACGCAAAGTGTAAGAACTTATCGCCTTGGTAGGTTAAGGTTCCTTTGTCGCCAGGGTTAAGGGCGTGGAAGTAGTGGATGCCGACTTGGAATTCTCGTTTTGGACCAACGACACCACGTTGAACGTAAATCCAGTACTCTTGATCTTCTTGGCCTGGTTCTGCATCAGGAAGGTCGATGGATTGTTTGTCTAATACCGTGACATTCACTTTCTTTTCTGGCGCATTTTCACCTTGCGAGTGTTTTCGATAGAAACCAATAAATACCCAAGCCGCTAGACCAGCAAGTGCAAAGATGGCAAAAAAGAGTGAATTAGGCATATAACCTCCATGTAGTCGTGATGGTTATTCTAGTCTTTCAAGCAATAGGGATATGTGTTTAAAGCTGTTATTCGTGAACTGTTGTAAGCCAAGCTGATTATTTTTCGGCAGACATCACATTTAGTGGCTTGTTTGGGATAAAGCATTGTTATTTATTGTCTCTTTCTCACGTAAATATCAGTAAATTTGTATAAAAATAAGGGAATGCTCGACTAGAATTATAGTGTGGAGTGGGAGGGCCAAGATGACCGATATTGAAAAAGTGGTGACAAGAACTCGCAATATAGAGAAGTTATTGAGGCTTCAATATCATGCCGAAGGCGAAGGATTGCATGAGCTTGTAACAAGCTGTGAAGAAAGGCTACCGCACGATATGGTGAGCAAGCTGCGTTATATCGCAACGTGTCGTAATAAGGTAGTCAATGAACATGAGGCTAAGTTGGAAGACCAACATAAGTTCATCATGATGTGTAACGACTGTGAGAAGGAGCTGACTCCACGTAGTGGTCGTTTTATCTGGCGAGTTGCGATCTTACTGATGATGGCAATGACTTTAGCAGCCGCGGGTTTCTATTATGCGAACTGGGATGTGCTAACACTGCATCTGTTTTCGAAGTGAAAAAATTGAACAAAAAAGGGACGCTCATGGCGTCCCTTTTTTTATTTGTAACTTGCTTAGTACATCATCGGTAGTGTCATTAGACCTACAACTACCGCGATCATTACAAGTCCTTGTCTTTGCGAAGATGAAATCATAACACTACTCCTAAATTTGGTTGTCTCTCGCTATGTTTTAAAGAATAGCACTACTTATAGGTTTAGATCAAGAATTACTTTCGAAAGCTTTAAAAGTAGTAGAAAACTATTGGTTTTTGGCTTGTTTGGGTGTGTTTAACTGTGTCTTTTGGTGTGTTCTTATTTTATACGTTGTGCTTCATGTTTATCCATTTTTGATTTAAGTTGTTGTTTTGTAATGGTCATTTTGTGTAATTTATATTGTTAAAGGTTGTTAAACTGTATTAATAGGGGTTGGTGGTTTCTGGCTTTGATTTTGTTCCGTTTTAAATTTTTCGGATTGATTTTTGTAGGAATTTTTACAGAGGACTTGAAAAAACCTGACAAAGTTGGGTTTTAAGAAAGCAAGCCACTTACTTTGTAAGTCTAGAGTGATGTGGTGTTTTCATTCCCCTATTAATTCTGGGTTTGTTTGTTTAAGTTATTGTTATAATTGACCTTAAGTGCGGTGTTTTTTAAATTTTCAAGTGTGGTATTTGATGATATATGGGGGTTTTATAAGGAGTCTATAGGTTAGAAGTGACTAAAATTCAAGTCTGGACGCTCTAATGCCAATTTAAATAAGTTTGTCGATGAATCGCTCTAGTTTTAAAAGAATAGCCATAGTCATCATAGTAATTGTTACGACTTCAATCTAAAGAGGCTCTTTTTAGTGGAAGCGTAATCAAGATCCAATTTTGAGGGGCTGAGGCTTTACATCAACACTCGTGTGCCTAGACTGGCGACGATTTAAAGCAATGGGGCAAATGGTATGTGGAGTTGGTTGGCGGTTTCCTTATCTGGTATCGGAGCAATAGCAGGAACGAAACATGGACATATCGGTCAGGCCTTGTCGTATAAGGTATTTACCTTTGTATTATTGGCGACCATTGCTTTAACTCAATCTGTCGTTTCTGACTTTACCTATTGGATAGTCGCTGGGTTGGCGATCTCTGCAATCGCAGATGTCCTTCATACGGTTACTCAAAAGCGTCCTTTGCATTTTGTGTGCTTCTTATTGGCTCAGCTCTGTTACAGCAAAGCATTTTGGTTACAGCTATCAGGAGAAATGGTCTGGTGGTTGTTCGCGCTCCTATTAGCGGCTTGTGTCGTTGCTTTCTTCTTACTTCTGCCTCGCTTAGACAAACTCGTCTTTCCTGTGGTCATCATGGGTATAGTGCTTATTCAGCTTGCATGGGCTTCTGGTGAGCTCTGGTTGCTTGATCCTCAATTGTCACATGCGGTTGGTTTTGCTGGCTGTAGCGTGTTACTACTTTCGGCACTGGCGTATGCGCTAAATTTCTATCGTAGCCCAATCAAAGGTGCCTACTTTTGGGTGACGGGCAGTTACTTTCTCGCGCACGCTCTCATTGTTGCTTCCCTTACCATTTAGGGTAGAGCTAGCTTAATTCTGAGCTACATCAAGGCAGCTAAGATGAAAGTAGGTACTCTACGTCTACTTCATTAAACATGAGATAGAGTTATGACTACCGAAATTCATGCACACAACGTTTTAAACCTACTGAGTGAAAAGCCCCTGACTCGTGAAGAGTTGACGCAAGAGCTCGCTCAAACATATGGTGCAGAAACTCGCTTCCATACGTGTAAGCTAAATGGTCTGGATTTGGATGGCCTGCTGAAATTTTTTCTGAAGATGGAAAAGGTCGTGGTTGTTGATGACAAACTTTGCACCAATCGCGAACGTGTGTGTAACCACTAATCTCGAGTAACAACTGGTTTTTTGAGCCTTTTGACTTTTATATAAGATGAGTGGATGCGATGTTTTCGGCTCCACTCTTTAAATTATCTCTTCTAGCTTTCTATCTGCTCTCGCAAAATTCCCTTCTAATTACGTAAGTTAATCCTTTTATTACTGCGTTCGAAAATCAATGTTGAGGCTGCTATACTCCGCGCACTTACGCTTTTCGAGACAAACTTATGGAAATTTTATCTGCAGCGACCATGCTGTTTCTTATTATGGATCCGCTTGGCAATCTACCAATCGTGCTCTCTATCCTTAAGCATATTGATCCGAAGCGTCGCCGTATTGTTCTTGTTCGTGAACTGATGTTTGCGCTGATTATCCTGCTGTTGTTCTTGTTTGCCGGTCAAAGCATCATGAACTTCCTGCACGTGCAGCCTGAAACCTTGAGCATTTCTGGCGGTATTATTCTGTTCATCATCGCGATTAAGATGATTTTCCCAAGTGCGGGCAGTATTACCGGCCTAGCGGCGGGTGAAGAACCGTTTATCGTGCCGATGGCGATCCCTATGATTGCAGGCCCGTCGGTGATTGCTGCATTGATTCTGTTGTCGACACAGCACCCTGACAACATGTTAGAGCTTTCAGGCGCAGTGATGCTGGCTTGGGGCGCGACCTTCTTTATTCTGATGTTTAATGGTTTCTTCCTGCGAGTGCTGGGTGAGCGAGGCCTTAAAGCCATCGAACGCTTGATGGGCTTGTTGTTGGTTATGTTGTCGACGCAAATGTTCCTAGATGGTGTAAAAGGCTACATGGGCTAACATCAGTATCATTGCTGAATAAAAAAAACGCCGCTCAAATGAGCGGCGTTTTTGTATCTGAGCTTAAGTTTTATTACATCATGTGTTTGCGTCTGATATCGAGGAGAGCAAAGACTCCGAAAATCAATATTGACCACTTCTCCCAACGTGACATTTCGATCTTATCGCCAAAAGCACCGATGAAAATCAGCATCTGCAGGCCGTGCATGAAGAACAAGAATGCTGTCATGATATAAAGCGCAATCGCAGCATTACCTGGGAATGGGTAGAAAATATTTACGATTAAGATAAACCAAACAAAGGCGATGGCTACTTTTGCTAGTGGAAGTAAGAACTTCATTCAATAACTCCTATTCTTCAGTGGTTCGATTAAACAGTCGGTAGCTAGACTGGCCAGTGGTCTTATCGCGATGTAATTCCCAGTTTTCTGGCATAGCCTCAAGCTGCAGCTCTTTTTCTGTCTCTACGTAAATGATGGCGTTGTCTGCCAACCAGCCATTGCTCTCAAGCAGTTGTACAGTTTCTGCAAGTAAGCCTTTACGAAATGGTGGATCTAGGAAAACCATATCGTAAGGAGTACCTGGCTTCTTAAGGAAAGAGATAGCATCAGTATTCACGACACTGATGTTGTCTGCTTTGAGCTCTTTCGCGTTATCAGAAAGCTGTTTGGCTGCCTTTTGATTCATTTCGAGCAGTGTCACCATTTTTGCTTGGCGAGAAGCTGCTTCAAAACCTAGACCGCCAGAACCGGCAAATACATCCAAGCAAGTTGAATGTGGGATATCTTGAGCCACCCAGTTAAAGAGTGTCTCTTTTACTCGGTCAATGGTTGGGCGTAATCCTTCTAAATCATGAACAGGCAGCTTTCTACCTCTCCATGAGCCACTAATAATTCGAACAAAGCCTCCGGATGGCTTTTTTTGTGATGTGTTTTGCTGGCGACGTCTTACCATAGATTTTTTGACCGCTAATAAAGTGATACTATACCGAGCCCAATTTAAGTGGGTTCGAGTATTAAATAAATTTGCAATGACAAAGTGTATCAAGCTAAAAGCAAACTTATCACTGCTTTGTCATTTTTCTTTACTATTCGTTTGTACAAGCTTGTATTGTATAACAATAGCAAAGAGTCGACGTGTATTAAGTCAATACAGCTAATTAGTAGATCTAGGAAACTCCTCTGATGACGGAAAAAAAGAAGCGCGGATTATTATCGTGGCTTGGTTTTGGTGACGAAGAACAAAGCCCAAAAACTCAGAATGAAGCGAACGTAGAAAACGTTGAAGATCAAACTGAAGTTGAATCACAAGTCGAGGTTGAACAAGCCGAGTCTGAACTAGAGGTAACTACGCCAGTTGAATCTAAGCCAGTTGATTCAGAGCAAGCGCTTGAAGAGATTCAGCAAGAGCAGCAGCCTGTCGTAGCAGAAGCAGAAGCAGAAGCAGAAGCAGAAGCAGAACAGGAAGAAGTTGCTGTTCCTCAAGCTCAGGTTGAAGAAGTTCAAGATAAGCCGACAGAAAGCTTCTTTGCGCGCCTTAAGCGTAGCCTTAGCCGTACTAAAGCAAACATCGGTGCTGGCTTCTTTGGCTTGTTCAAGGGTAAACAAATCGATGAGGATCTGTTTGAAGAACTAGAAGAGCAACTTCTGATTGCAGACGTGGGTATGAACACCACCGTTAAGATCATTGAAAATCTGACAGAAAAAGCATCTCGCAATGACCTAAAAGACGGTGAAGCTCTATATGGTCTGCTCAAAGAAGAGATGGCAGATATCTTAAGCCAAGTGGAACAGCCATTGGTTGTTGATACGACTAAAACACCTTACGTTATTTTAATGGTTGGCGTGAACGGTGTCGGTAAGACAACCACCATCGGTAAGCTGGCTAAACAATTCCAAAGTGAAGGCAAGAAAGTGATGTTGGCGGCGGGTGATACCTTCCGTGCGGCAGCAGTTGAACAACTTCAGGTTTGGGGCCAACGTAATAATGTTCCTGTGATCGCTCAGCACACAGGTGCCGATAGCGCGTCTGTTATCTACGATGCCATTGAAGCGGCGAAAGCGCGTGGTGTTGATGTTGTGATTGCTGATACTGCAGGTCGTTTGCAGAACAAGAGCAACTTGATGGAAGAGCTGCGTAAGATTGTTCGTGTAATGAAGAAGATTGATGACTCTGCACCGCACGAAATCATGTTAACGCTAGATGCAGGTACCGGTCAGAATGCTATCAGCCAAGCGAAGCTGTTCAGTGACGTGGCACCAGTAACGGGTATTACGCTCACTAAGCTAGATGGTACGGCGAAAGGCGGCGTGATTTTCTCAATTGCTGATCAGTTCCAGATTCCAATCCGCTACATTGGTGTGGGTGAAGGCATTGATGACCTGCGTCCATTTGAGTCTAAAGACTTTATTGAAGCACTATTTAGCCGCGAAGAGTAACGCGAGTAGCAAAGTGGTTTATCCTTAACCTGCTACCGTTTTAAATTTGATATGAGTGATCGTAAGAGGAATTTTCGGTGATCAAATTTCAGCAAGTGAGCAAAGCCTACCGAGGCGGACGACAAGCGCTCCAAAAAGTGGACTTTCACCTTAAACGTGGAGAGATGGCTTTTTTGGGTGGGCACTCTGGCGCTGGTAAAAGTACCTTGCTGAAGTTGATCTGCGCCATCGAGCGTCCAACTGACGGACGTGTTTGGTTTAACGATCACGATATCACTCGTATTCCAGCTAAAGACATTCCCTTCTTACGTCGTAACATCGGGATTGTCTTTCAAGACCATCGCCTACTGATGGATCGCTCGATTTTTGATAACGTCGCACTGCCTATGCGTATTGAATCTATTTCTGAAAATGAAATAAAACGCCGAGTCAGTGCTGCGTTGGATAAAACCGGCTTACTAGACAAAGCCCGTTGTTTGCCAAGCCAGCTTTCTGGTGGTGAGCAGCAACGCGTGGGTATCGCTCGCGCTGTGGTTAACCGTCCAACTCTGCTTTTAGCGGATGAGCCGACCGGCAACCTCGATCCTGAATTATCTAACCGTGTATTACGTTTGTTTGAAGAGTTCAACCGCGCAGGTGTCACGATCATCCTAGCGACGCACGATATCGGGTTAGTGAACACTCGCCCTCAGTACCGTCATCTTGAGTTAAACCAAGGCTTTTTGAGTGAGGTTGAAGACTATGGCCGCGAATAAGCGCATTAAAAAACCTCAATCCAATCGAGCAGCAAACCGGGCTTCAAGCGACGGCTTCTTTGTTGTTCATTGGAAACAAGCTAAGTCATCGTTCTCGCAAATGTGGCAACGTCCGTTGGGCAACTTGTTGACCCTTGCGGTGATCTCAATGGCTTTGGCGATGCCAGCTTGTTTGTACCTACTGGGTAAGAACGTTGGTGAAGTGGCTCAAGATGTCACCAGCCCGTCACAAATAAGTGCTTATGTAGAGGATGGTATTCCTGAGCCGAGAGTAATGGTGCTTAAGGATGAAATTGAAAGTTGGGATCAAGTCGAGCTGGTGGAATACATTTCACCGCAACAAGGGCTTGCGGATCTAAGCCAGTATTCTGGTTTTGAAGATGCCCTGACTATCCTAGATGACTATTCATTGCCAGGTGTGTTGGTGATTACGCCAAGCGTGCACAGTGATGTCTTAATCAAAGAATTAGCAAGCAACGTTAAAAAACAAGAGCTAGTGACCGATGTTCGTTTAGACGAAGATTGGTTAGCTCGATTAGATGCGATCAAAGCATTAGCAGCGGTCATCGTTATTACCCTAACGGTATTGATGTTGGGCGCGGTATTTTTGATTATTGGCAATACATTACGCTTTAATGTGTTGGCGCATAAAGACGAGATTCAAACCATGAAGCTGATTGGTGCCACCGACAGCTACATTCTTCGACCATACCTTTATGCTGGGATGTGGTTTGGCGTTTTAGGTTCGATTAGTGCTTGGGTTATGACGGCATTGATTACCGTATTGCTCAACAGTGCAGTGGATGATTTGGCTCAGCTTTATGATAGCCATTTCCGCTTAATTGGCCTGAGTTGGGATGAGTCTTTATTACTTTTGATCGTCGGAACCCTGCTTGGTAGTGTGGCTGCGAAGCTTTCTGCACAGCGTCACCTAAAAGAAATTGAACCAGTTTAGGTGAATAGAGTCATATTTATACGAAAAATAGGCAGTTCTTAACCAGTTTTTGCCTTGTATAGACGAATTGATTATGCATAATTACTTCCCCCTCCTTGAAACCTGTTCATTTTAGGTTCAAGATTGTCGGGTTTTAATAGATGTATTACTCCAGATCAGAGATTGATGAGGAACCGAATGGCAAACCAAGCGTATCAAATGGCTTTAGTCACACAAGATAGTTTAGATAGCTATATCCGCTCAGCGAACAGCTACCCTATGCTGACTCCTGAAGAGGAACGTGGACTTGCAGAGCGATTACATTACAAAGGTGAGATCGACGCTGCGAAAGGCTTGATCCTTTCCCACCTAAGATTCGTGGTGCACGTTGCAAGAGGCTACTCTGGCTACGGGCTACCAATGGCTGATCTCGTCCAAGAAGGTAACATCGGCTTGATGAAGGCTGTTAAGCGCTTCAATCCAGAAGTTGGTGTTCGTCTAGTCTCTTTTGCTGTTCACTGGATCAAAGCTGAGATTCATGAGTACGTTTTGCGTAACTGGCGTATCGTTAAGATCGCAACAACGAAAGCACAACGTAAATTGTTCTTTAACCTTCGTAAGTCTAAAAAGCGTTTAGGTTGGTTCAATAACGGCGAAGTTGAGACGGTTGCACGTGAGTTGGGTGTTGAGCCTTCAGAAGTTCGTGAGATGGAATCACGCTTAGCGGCACAAGATGCTACGTTTGAAGCCCCGATGGATGACGATGACGGTGGTTCTGCTTACACGGCTCCAGTTTACTACCTAGAAGACAAAGCATCAGACGTTGCAGAAACGGTTGAAGCGGCGAACTGGGAATCTCATACCAATAATCGTTTAGGACTCGCATTGAAGAGCTTAGACGAACGCAGCCAGCACATTGTGCGCTCACGTTGGTTGGATGATAACAAGTCGACACTGCAAGACTTAGCGGATACCTACAGCATTTCTGCAGAGCGTGTTCGCCAGTTAGAAAAGAATGCGATGAAGAAATTGAAACAAGCCGTTGGCGATTTCTAATCGCATCTAGCTTCTATCTAATAGTAGAGCTAGCAAATCGCTGAATTTTGAAAAGGCCGAGATCGAGAGATCTCGGCCTTTTTGTTTTGGATCGATTTCTCAATTTTTGCGATCGAAATTTGCAAAGTGATTTTGTGGATAACTCTGTGAGAAGTTTATTCGTCAGCTGTCTAAAAGCAGGGTGTAGTAAGGCTTTGAAGGGGTTTTTCGAGTGGGGATATGTTTCAGTTAACCCACAGCTAGATCAGGATCATTACTACATGTTGTGGATCTATTTTTAAAAAAGCACTTTATTCACGCAATTCACAGGTTTATCCACAAATGGTGTAAAAGTGATCGCTGGTGGATAACCTTATTAAGTGGATGTGATTGTTAGCCTTGGGATAGGTTACAATGGCAGCAAAGTAAATCAGTATAAAAGAGAAAGTCATGGACCAGTTTAAACATATCGATGTTAAAGGTGCTCAAGCCCTTATTGAACAAGGCGAAGCTCGACTTGTCGATATACGTGACCCGCAGTCTTTTGCGGTAGCTCACTCAAAAACCGCTTACCATCTTACTAACGATACGATGGTGTCGTTCATGGATGAGGTTGAGTTCGAACAGCCAATCTTAGTGATGTGTTATCACGGTATTAGTAGCCAAGGTGCGGCACAATATTTAGTGAACCAAGGCTTTGAAGAGGTATATAGTGTTGATGGTGGATTTGAAGCTTGGCATCGTGCTGAACTTCCAGTGATCGCGGGTTAATAGCCTTTATCACTTGAACCGCTTCAAGCATCTCTCATAGCATGAATAGGAAGTAACAATGATTAGATTGATGGTGTTAGACAATCCACGTCTTGCTCAAGCGTTTATTGATTATATGGCCTCTCGTCAGATCCCTATTCAGATGTCACCTGAGGGAGAAGGGCGTTTTGCTCTTTGGCTTCTTGATGGTCAATATCAGGTTGAAACCGAGGCCGAGCTCAATCGTTTCCTGTCGGAACCCAATCATAAGCGCTATCAAGCAGCATCTTGGGACATGGCAGAGACCAGAAAGAGCAACTTTCATTATCACACGCCAAGTTTTATGGGCATGTCAAAAGCCAAAGCGGGCCCCGTGACACTCAGCCTGATGTTGGTGTGTGTGGTAATTTTTGCACTGCAGCAAGTCGGTTTTGGTCAAGCTATTTTCAACGCCCTACATTTCCCTGCGGTTGACGGACAACAATGGCAATTGTGGCGTTGGTTAAGCCATGCTGTTCTGCACTTCTCTGTTATGCATATCGCATTTAATATTTTGTGGTGGTGGCAGTTAGGTGGGGACATTGAGAAAAAACTAGGTAGCCTCAAGCTACTTCAGATCTTTGCTGTCTCTTCTGCGCTTTCAGGTGCTGGGCAGTACTGGGTTGAAGGGGCGAATTTCGGTGGTTTGTCTGGTGTTGTGTATGCCTTGGTTGGCTATCTATGGGTGGTGGGTGCAAAAGCCCCTCAGCTTGGTTTAGGTATTCCAAGACAGATCGTCGGCTTTATGTTGGTCTGGTTAGTGCTTGGGTACATGCAACCGTTCATGGCCATTGCAAACACCGCTCATTTGGCTGGCCTAGCCGCTGGGGTCATTATTGGTTGGATTGATGCTATGAAAGCACCGAGTTCAGCACGAAGCGAGTAGATGCTTTTTGGCAGTAGCTAAATAATAGAGACAAAAAAGCGGCCTGATGAGCCGCTTTCTTATTTGGATTCGTTTTTACATCATTATTACTGATAAAGGTATTTGGTAAACAGTAGGTCAGCAATGAGGGTTTTGCCTGTTTCAGGAAGCAATACCTTGTTGAGATGTTCAACTAAGGTTTTTCTTAAATCTTCACGACCAGATAGAGACTTAATGGTTTCTTCGTTTTGTTTACCGAGCAATTCAATCACAGCATCACGAATCAGTGGTTGGTGGTGCTCAATGGCTGCCAAGTCGTTACTATTCGCAACCATAATATCGAGGCGAACCTGAATGTAGCCCAGTTTTTTACCTTTAGTGTAAAAATTGGTGGTCAGGTCAGGCTCTAGCGTGAAGTAGGCTAGTTTGGGTGCCGATTCCTCTTCAGCGAAACTTGATGCTGAAAAGAGTAGGGTAATCGCAAGAAATATTTGGGCTACATAACGTTTGTGCATATTTGTGACTTTTCTTTAGTTTATTCGCGATATTCGAAACGCATTAGTCTTGTTACAATGAGCGGTCTAAATCTAAATACGTTTACAATTCGAAGAACGCTTTAATTTTGTTCGAAAGTTGAAGCTTTATTGTACGTGTAAAGTCACCTATTGAATACTAGTATGAATCAGCCAATATCGCTGTATCTTAATTCGTTAATGAATGTAGATTGGCAAAGCACAGAAACATTTGATTTTCCTAATAAAACCACCAGAGAGTGGCTTTTGGAGCAAGGTTCTCTTTCCCGCAAGTTGGGCAAGAGCTGTCAGCACCTGTCTGTTGAGTTGCTTCATAATCAAGTTGTAGAACGCTCAATGCTACAACAGGACGAGGAACTTCTTTTATCATCGTTTGATTGCTTACTGCGTAAAGTAATTTTGAAGGGTGATGATGAGCCGTGGGTGTTAGGGCGAACATTGATTCCTCGAGTCACATTAGAAGATCATCAGCACTCTGACCTTTCTCAACAAGGTAATGTCCCACTTGGTTTAACCGTGTTCAGCGCTGAGAACGTGGAGCGAGATGCGCTGCAAGTCGGTTGGGTTATCGCAGGCGATGAGCGACTGCTCGCGCGTCGTTCTCGATTATGGATGAACCATAAACCGATGCTTGTGGCAGAACTGTTTTTGCCAACATCACCCATTTACTCTAAGGAGAGTGTGTAAATGCTTGCCACCAAAGCGAAGGCGTATTGGCAATTAACGCGAATGAATCGCCCGATTGGTACCCTGTTACTCCTTTGGCCGACCTTATGGTCGCTGATTATCGCCGCGAAAGGCATGCCTGATTTTGATGTCTTGGTTGTTTTCGTACTCGGCGTGGTATTGATGCGTTCAGCTGGCTGTGTGATCAATGATTTTGCTGACCGTAAAGTGGATGGTCATGTAAAACGAACCAAGCAGCGCCCATTACCTTCAGGTTTGGTTTCCAGTAAGGAAGCTATTCTGCTCTTTTTAGTGCTAGCCATGGTTTCATTCTTACTGGTGCTAACCATGAATCCGCTGACGATTAAGCTTTCTGTTATCGGTGTTGGCTTAGCCTTCATTTATCCTTTTATGAAGCGTTTTACGCACCTTCCACAGTTGTTCCTCGGCTTAGCGTTTAGTTGGGCTATCCCAATGGCTTGGGCGGCGCAAACTAATGAGCTACCTAATGTGGTCTGGTTTATTTTCATTATCAATGCGCTGTGGACGATTGCCTACGACACGCAATATGCAATGGTTGACCGAGATGATGACTTAAAAATTGGCATCAAATCGACGGCTATTCTATTTGGTCGTTTCGACAAGCTTATCGTTGGCTTCCTACAGCTAGTGACACTGGCGATGTTAATAGCGTTAGGCATGCATTACCAATTAGGAGATACCTTTTATTGGGCACTGCTGGTTGCGGGGGGCTTGTTTGTGTATCAACAACATCTGATGCGCCACCGTGATCGAGATTTATGTTTCCAAGCTTTCCTAAACAACAATTATGTTGGAATGGCAGTGACAGCAGGCTTATTCATCACCTTCTGGTAAGCACGAGTTTTTTGCAAAACTAACGCTCAATAAAAAGGCACCCAATGGGTGCCTTTTTTGATCGTGTTCAGTCTAGTGATTAAAGCAATTGCTAACCAAGCGATTACTCTGCTTGGTGGATACTCTCTTGAATCGTCAGACGGACCTCTGGGTAAAGCATTGAGTAAAGAAGCTTAGCGAATTGCTGAGTCTTTTCTAAATCGCAGTTACCATCGTTATCCAAATATTGCTGCTGTTTCAAAGTTGCGAACATCGACGCAAACACACCTTTATCGAAGAACTCTGGTGCATTAATGCCTTGTAGACGTCCCAGTCGTTGTGCGATGTCTTGGCTCTTCTGCTCAAGATCAGATTTATCCAAATCAGGGTTCTCTGCCAATAGGTTCAGAGCAATAGAGTAGCGCTGTAGCGTTTCTGAAATCGTACGGCCTAGCAGCATCAGTGCTTGGCTGTTTGACTGGTTGATGGTGACTTGGTTGTCCGACACCACAAGCATACCTTGGCCAACAAGCTCTTCAATGATGTTCGCCACCACGCTTTCAAGCTGATCTTCGTCGTAGCTTAAGAACAACTCTTTCTTCAAGAACGGGTAGATAGCAGCAACGTTCTCTTGAATCGTGTCAATGGTTAGGCCGTGCTGACGAATGGTCATCTGAGCAATTAATGATGGTAGAGCAAACAAATGAATGATGTTATTACGGTAGTAGGTCATCAGAATTGACTGGTGGCGGTCTAGCGAAATGATGTCGCCCATTGAGTCTGATTCAATTAGGAACTTGTTTAGCGATTCAGCGTGTTTTACCAGATCTTCAGCACTGTCTTTTGGTACCGTAAATGTATCAGAGTAAGGTACGTTCTTAAGCAGAGACAGGTAACAGTTGATCTGAGAAACCAAAGAATCACGAGACAATGCACGCTGTCTTGAAGCCAGTAACGCCGTTGCACAAAGTGTTAGTGCGTTGGTCGCTGCCGCATCGTTGATGTGTGTCATCATTTTGGTTGCCAAGTCATTGACCACTGGATTCATCCATTGTGGCTTGCTGGTTCCCATTGGATCGATATCTTTAGTCCACTCTGGAGCGTGCTCGTTCAGATATTGGTTAAGCTGAATCGGCTCACCAAAGTTCACGTAGCCTTTACCAAAATTGCGCAGTTTACGGAGCGTACGAATCACTAGGCTCGCATTTTCTTTTTCTTTGCGCTTACCACGAAGTTCTTTTGCGTAGGTCGCCACTTCCATTACGTGCTCGTAGCCGATGTATACAGGAACCAAAGTCACAGGGCGGTTCATACCACGCAGCATCGCCTGAATGGTCATTGCTAGCATGCCCGTTTTCGCTTGCAGTAGACGACCCGTACGAGAGCGACCACCTTCACTGAAATACTCGACCGAGTAACCTTTGGCGAACAATTCTGCCAGATATTCACGGAAAATAGTCGAGTACAGCTTGTTGCCTTTGAAGCTACGACGAATAAAGAATGCACCACCATGACGGAAAATAGGACCGGCAGGGAAGAAGTTCAGATTGATACCTGCAGCGATATGCGGCGGCACCATGCCCTCGTGGTAAAGCACGTAAGAAAGCAGTAAGTAATCCATGTGACTACGATGACAAGGCACATAAACAATCTCGTGACCATCTTGAGCCAGCTTACGAACGGTTGAAGCGTTGCTGATATGCAGGCCTTGATACAACTTATTCCACAACCAACCAAGAATCTTCTCACCGCGTTTGATTAGCGAGTAAGAGAAGTTCGCAGCAATCTCGTCCATGATGTCTTGAGCTTCTTTGCTCGCTTTCTCGATCGAGATGTTCTTTGCTTGTGCTTCATCTTCAATCGCTTTCTTGATCGCTTCAGATTTTAGTAGGCGGTCAAACAGAGCTTGGCGACTTGGCAGGTTAGGACCTGATGCCGCCAATTTTTGGCGAGAAAAGTGAATACGTGCCACCCGCGCCAGTTTGTGTGCGATGGTGTTGTCGGTGCCGTGTGAGTTAGCCATGTAACGCAGAGAAACCACAGGACTAAAGCGAACCAAGCAGTCACGACCTGCCAGTAATACCGCTTTTGATTTCTCTAAGCCGTTCATTGCTTGTAGGTAAGGTTTCTGGTTATTCTCTTTACCTGGCTTACGACCCCACAATACAGTGGCAGGGATAACTTGAACGTCGAGATCAGAGTCTTCAGCATGCAGTGAAAGCAGCTCAGAGAAGACTTCAATTGATGAGCTTGGTACATAATCATCGTCTTGCAGTAGAGTTTTGCGAGAAGAGATAAAAACGTAGCGTTGCAGTGATTTGCCATTGATTTCAAGCTTGCTCAACGGATCAGGTAACCCTAATTCAAGTGCATGTTTTTGCAATGTAAGAATGTCTACACTTGAGCGAAACGGTAAGGCGTATACAATCGGTTTGCTCAAATCAATGTTCAAATCCTCAACAGGGTTTGAAGGAATTGATGTGCCCTTTACCAATACGGATAAAGGTAGCTTCATTAATGAACGTGAAAAAGATTGTCCAGAAGACATATAGGTTCACTGCCTCAATAGTTATTTCAATGTGCTCAAGCGTATCTCTATTTCTATGATGAAAAGGATAAATCCTGTGAGTGAAATAGGGATAAGCCTAGGCGTAAATTTAATCGATGCAAGAATACCAGAAACTGGTCTAACCTTTTAATGGAAATAGTCATATTGCCGTTAAGTTTGTGGAAAATCATTCATCGACTGATTGAGTATAGGGTTAAAAATGACCAAAAAATCAAACACCGGATTCAAACGTATAGTGAAAGCGGCGGGCTTTTCATGGCAAGGCATCACGAGCTCGTTTAAAAATGAGGCGGCATTTCGACAAGAAGTCTTCATGGCCGCAGTGCTTATTCCGTTGGCGTTTTACTTAGATGTAAGCCAAGTTGAGAGAATCTTGATGATTTCAGCAGTCGTGTTGGTGATGGTTGTCGAGTTGATCAATACCGCGATTGAAGCGGTCGTTGACCGAATCGGTAGTGAACATCATGAGCTTTCTGGGATGGCGAAAGATGTTGGCTCAGCTGCAGTTTTTATCTGTTTAGTATTAGCGGGTTACGTGTGGCTAGATATCTTGTTTTTGTAATTCGCTAAAAATGAACTAAAAACAACCAATTGCTTTGCTTTTGTTCAGTTACTGGATATACTCACAGTCAACTGTATAAAAAGACAGGTGAATCATGAAGCCGTTAACGCCCCGCCAGCAACAAGTTTTTGACCTTATCAAAAGTAAGATCGAAGATTTCGGTATGCCACCGACACGTGCAGAAATCGCGCGCGAACTTGGCTTCCGTTCTGCTAATGCTGCAGAAGAACATTTAAAAGCTCTTGCTCGTAAAGAAGCGATTGAGATTATCCCGGGTGCGTCTCGTGGTATTCGTATTTTGCTTGAAGATGCAGCGAATGAAGAGCAAGGTTTACCACTAATCGGTCAGGTTGCCGCTGGTGAGCCTATTTTGGCTCAAGAGCATGTAGAAATGCATTATCAAGTTGATCCAGGCATGTTTAAACCACAAGCTGACTTCTTACTCCGTGTAAATGGCGAAAGTATGAAAGACATCGGCATTATGGACGGTGATCTATTAGCTGTTCATAAAACACAAGATGTCCGCGATGGTCAGGTTGTCGTGGCTCGTGTCGATGATGATGTAACGGTAAAACGCCTAGAACGTAAAGGTTCAACGGTGCTGTTACACGCTGAAAATGAAGAGTTTTCTCCAATCCATGTCGATCTGGAATCTCAACACTTGTCTATTGAAGGGCTTGCGGTTGGTATTATCCGGAACACTGACTGGATGTAATCAGTACAAACAGCTTATTGATATTTATTCTCAATAACTTGTTATTGTAATTGATATTCATTATCATCTTCTTTGTCGAGATACAAGGAAGATGATGATGCCAAATCCAACCAAACCTCAAATGAAGCCGCTTATTCCTAAGCCGCGCTCTTCTGTTCAAAAGGCTCCTTTTGATCGAGGGTCTGCACATCAGGAATTCCAAGTTCCGACGGATCTCGTTCAACATCTTTGGTTTCGTAGCCGCGAAAGCCTTGCCGATGACGGCTTAGTCTATGACCCTATCGCAGCTCAAGCCTGCAAGCGCTGCCAATTAGCACCAGAATGTCTTACTGGTGAACTCGACCAACAACAACTTCTCTACGCAACATTGACTCAGCTTTGTGACTCTCAAGTTCAACAATTTCTATCTCATAACCCAGATGCTTGGATTATCAATGTTGGGGCAGGCCTCGATACTCGTTTCTACCGTTTAGATAATGGCCGCTGTCATTGGGTTGAATTGGATGTAACTGAAAATCTAGTTTGGCGCCAACGCTTGTTCCACAAAAATGAACGCTATCGTTTGGAATGTGGTTCGGTTGATGATCTGACTTGGTTGGATGAGCTTAATATCCCAGAACAAGCCTCGGTGATGGTGGTGTGCGAACATGCTTTGCTTGATTGCAATGAACAACAAACCGCATATTTTATTCAGTCATTGAGTCGTTACTTTACTCATGCACACGCGTGTTTAGTGTTAGCTGGAGACAAAAGCTCTAGTGCTCTGGGGCAAAAGCTTGGTTCAGGAAAATATGCACATGGCTTATCTTCTCCAGTAGACAGTGTTCTTAATTGGCTGCCATGGGCGCAATGGGTAAAAGCGTTTTCTCCACTTGATCAACAATGCAATCGTTGGAAATTGTGGCAGCGATTACTGTGTAAGATCTCTCAGGTCAAAAAGCGCTTAACGCCACAGTTAGTGCTTGTTAAGTGGTAGTGCTAGCGACTTTGTTTGCAGGTAGCTGAATAGAAGTACCAAGATAAGTAAAACCCCACCCACTAGGTTAAACTATCGCCTCTAATCAAAGAGGTGATCGTGAAGTTATTTAATCCCCAAACTATTTTTCAAACGCTATCCAATCAGGCGATGCACAAAAAAGTGCTATTGCTCGCGATCCCGATGGTTCTCTCTAATATTACGGTGCCACTGCTGGGTTTAGTCGATGCTGCGGTTATCGGTCACCTAGAGCATTCTTGGTATTTAGGTGGTGTGGCCTTAGGCGGCACCATGATCAGTGTGACCTTCTGGTTGCTTGGTTTCCTGCGTATGTCGACGACTGGATTGGCCGCGCAATCTTATGGTGCGAATGATGGTAAGCAGCTTGGTTTAGTCTTTGTGCAAGGCGTGACTATGGCCTTAGGGTTTGCTGGTGTCTTTTTGCTTTTACACAGCTTTGTTGCGGATGCGGTTTTCTCATTGAGCAGTGCCAGCGAGCAAGTCAAACATTATGGCCTGCAGTACTTCTCTATCCGTGCCTGGAGTGCGCCTGCTGCGCTAACTAACTTTGTAATTTTAGGTTGGTTGCTCGGAACCCAAAATGCTAAAGCACCTATGTGGATGGTGATCATTACTAATATCACCAATATTGTTTTAGATATCGTATTTGTGATTGGCTTCGGTTGGCAAGTTGAAGGTGCGGCATTGGCATCGGTGATAGCGGACTATGCGGGTTTAACGTTTGGCTTAATTTGTGTTTATCGAATCTGGATGAAGAGGCAACTGCCATCTCCATGGGAGCTGCTTAAGAAAACCAGCCAAGGTTTGAGTCGTTTCGTAAAACTGAATCGCGATATCTTTCTGCGCTCGCTGTGTCTGCAAGCGACTTTCACTTTTATGACCTTCCAAGGTGCAAGTTTTGGTGATGATGTTGTGGCGGCCAATGCGGTATTGATGAGCTTCTTGATGATCATCTCTTATGGGATGGATGGCTTTGCTTATGCAATGGAAGCTATGGTCGGAAAGGCGATTGGCGCGAGAGATAAAGAAGAGTTAAATCAGTCTTTGATTGGCACTTTCTTCTGGAGCTTCAATATTTGTTTGGTACTGACCATAGCGTTCGCGATTGTTGGGTCTAGTTTGATTAATATGATTACTACAATTCCAGAGGTTAAGAGTCAGGCTGAGGTATATCTGCCATGGCTGATTGCGATGCCGCTAGTTTCTATGTGGTGCTTCTTGCTAGACGGTATTTTCGTGGGCGCTACCAAAGGCAAAGATATGCGTAACAGTATGTTTGTGGCCACCTGCAGTTTCTTTGCGATTTTCTACTTAGCATCAGGTTTAGAGAACCATGCGCTGTGGCTAGCAATGTTGAGCTTTATGGCAATGCGCGGCATTGGTCTTGGTGTTCTATTTATCTCTCAGTGGAAGAAAGGGGAGTTTCTCGCTTAGCTTAGATAGATAGATAGATAGCTTAGATAGATTAGTTCAGGGAGCGAAAAAGAGAAGCTGTGCAGGTAAAGTGGCATTTGGAACGTCATGATCTAATTGCTAGCATGACTATATAATTCAGTAGTTTAAATAAAAACAGCAAGCTCATGGCTTGCTGTTTATGTATTTGGCCTACAGGTGGTCAAATAGTCCTATTGGTTCTTTGTTTAGAACAAACGGTTAAGTCCGTTCAGCGCTGCGACGCGATAAGCTTCGGCCATTGTTGGATAGTTGAAGGTCGTATTCACAAAGTACTCGATGGTATTTGCTTCGCCTTTCTGTTCCATGATTGCCTGACCGATGTGGATGATCTCAGCAGCACGCTCACCAAACACGTGGATACCTAAAATCTCTTTAGTTTCACGATGGAAAAGTATCTTCAAGCTACCAATATCTTTACCTGCGATTTGAGCACGAGCTAAGTGCTTGAATGAAGATCGTCCCACTTCATAAGGTACTTTAGCCGCGGTAAGCTCTTGTTCTGTTTTTCCGACAGAGCTGATCTCAGGAATAGTATAGATACCTGTTGGGATGTCTTCGATAAGGTGTCGTTCTGCTTCACCTTTCACCACGGCTTGAGCCACGAATCGACCTTGGTCATAAGCAGCACTTGCTAGGCTAGGATAACCAATCACATCACCAACAGCGTAAACATGTTCAACACTGGTTTGGTAGTTGCTGTTGACTGATACTTGTCCTCGAGAGTCCGCTTCTAAGCCAACGGCACCAAGATTCAACTTGTCAGTATTACCCGTTCGGCCATTGGCATACAGTAGACAGTCGGCACGCATTTTCTTACCAGACTCTAAGTGAATGATCACGCCATCGTCAGTACCTTCAATTTTCTCAAAGGTTTCATCATTACGAATAACAACGCCGCTGTTCCAGAAGTGATAAGACAGAGCATCCGAGGTTTCATTGTCTAAGAATGACAACAGGCGATCGCGAGTATTAATAAGATCGGTTTTAACGCCTAAACCACGGAAGATTGAAGCGTATTCACAACCAATAACGCCAGCACCATAGATGATGATGTGTTGAGGGTCGTGTTTAAGAGAAAGAATCGAGTCGCTGTCGTAGATACGTTCATGCAGAAAGTCGACGTTGTCTGGCTGATAAGGGCGAGAACCTGTTGCGATAACAAATTTGTCTGCGCTGTAATGTTCTTCAGTACCATCGCTCTGCATGACAGAGATAGTGTTAGTATCGATAAAACGCGCAGTACCAAACACTAATGTGCACTGGTTACGGTCGTAGAAGCCTTGACGCAATCGAGTCTGTTTGTCGATGACTGACTTAGCATGCCCCAGAATGTTGGAGAACGTTGAGTGAATGCTTTTATTATTCTGACAAAACAGCGGGTTGCTATTGAATTCAATGATGCGGCTTACTGCATGACGTAGCGCTTTTGAAGGAATCGTTCCCCAGTGGGTGCAACCACCACCAACGCTGCTCTCTTTTTCAATGATTGCAACGTTCAACCCGGCTTTGGTTAATCCCATCGCTGCCCCTTCGCCTCCGGGGCCACTACCAATTACGATTACATCAAAGTGGTTGGAGTGCGGCATAGATATCTTCCTTGTTATATTTGATTAACATTGCTTTAGCGAGATTTTAACTGATTCTGTTCTTGGGTACATGAAAAGGGCATCAGAGAGTCGGTGGGATCACGCAGTGTTATCGAAAAAATAATATTTGGTATGTCGTATGTCTCCAAATGACAGTGTGGATATTGAAATTTTTTCTTCGAACGTATTTACTTCGGTACGTGAACAAAGAGGTGTGTTTAGTGTCTTATATAACCAGAGTGCCTTATATAAATATGTGATTCGCGTTATATTGAACAGAGTATTAGGCATGCCTGTTTAGGCTGTAAAAGAAGAGTTTGATAAAGTATGAAACCAATGGGCATTCGCGCGCAGCAAAAAGAAAAAACTCGTCGCAGCTTAATCGACGCAGCATTTAGCCAGCTCAGTGCCGATCGTAGCTTTTCCAACCTAAGCTTGAGAGAAGTTGCTCGTGAGGCTGGAATAGCGCCGACTTCCTTTTATCGTCATTTCAAAGACATGGATGAGCTTGGCTTAACCATGGTTGATGAAGGTGGCTTACTGTTGCGTCAGCTAATGCGTCAAGCTAGGCAACGCATAGTAAAAGAAGGCAGTGTGATTCGTACCTCGGTTGAAACCTTTATGGAGTTCATTGAAAGCAGCCCAAACGTATTCAGACTGTTATTGCGAGAGCGCTCAGGAACCTCTTTTGAGTTTCGTGCTGCGGTAGCTCGTGAGATACAGCACTTCTCTGCTGAGTTAACCGAATATTTGATAACGACTGGCATGACACGAGATGAAGCTTTTACTCAAGCTGAAGCCTCCGTCATTTTGGTCTTCAACTCAGGGGCAGAAGCATTAGATTTAGATCGACGTCAGCGAGATGAATTGGCTGATCGCTTGATCATGCAATTGCGAATGATGGCCAAAGGTGCTTTTTGGTATCGTAAAGAACGTGAACGTAACCGATTAAAAGGCGGGATTGAATAATGTCGAATGAAAATAATACTGTAAACCGTGGTTCTGAAAGAAAGACACTCGTACTTGCTGTTGTTGCAGGTGTGTGTGGTGATGCACTGTTATCTTGGGTAACAATGAGCGAAGTGGGCTTCTCTATTTTCCCATTGATTGCTTTAGTTTTGGCTGTACAAGCGCTTTACCAAGAATACCTAACTAATCCAGTATCTGAAGATATTCCATTAGTGGGTTTAGCTTGTTTCTTTGTAGGTGCATTTGGCCATTCGGCTTTTGTGAAAGCACAACACCCTGATGCAGGATCAAACTTCTTCGCGATTATCGTCGCGATGCTACTGCTCGCTTGGGTAGGTAAGAAACTAGGCTTTATCGGTAAAACCGCTTAAACCAACGTATAAATAAAAAAACGAGCCAATTGGCTCGTTTTTTTGTATCTGCTGTTTAGCTTCGACTTCGACCTAGATAGCGATACTTACGCTTTACGCTCTAGGAATACACCGGCTTCCATGTGGTGCGTATAAGGGAACTGGTCAAATAGAGCAAAACGAGTGATGTCGTGTGTTTCGCTTAGAATGTCTAGGTTCTCTTTTAATGTCTCAGGGTTACAAGAGATGTACATGATACGCTCGTAGCCTTGAACCATCTTACAAGTATCAACGTCCATACCTGAACGCGGTGGATCAACAAAGATAGTGTTGCAGTTGTAGCTCTTTAGATCGATGTTTGCTTGTTGTAGGCGGCGGAATTCACGCTTACCTTCCATTGCTACGGTAAAATCTTCCGCAGACATACGAATGATCTGAACATTATCAATCTTGTTCGCCGCAATGTTGTATTGAGCAGACTCAACAGATGGCTTCGCTAGCTCAGTTGCAAGTACACGCTCAAAGTTTTGTGCCAGAGCTAATGAGAAGTTACCGTTGCCACAGTAAAGCTCTAATAAGTCACCTTTGCTGTCTTGAGTACAGTCGACAGCCCATTCAAGCATTTTCTCTGCTACTTTACCGTTTGGTTGAGTAAAGCTGTTCTCTACTTGTTGGTAGATGTAGCTGTCACCATTCACGTCTAGCTTTTCAATGACGAAGTCGCGATCCAGTACGATCTTCATCTTACGCGCACGGCCAATCAGGTTTAGGTTAAAACCTTCATCGTTTAACTGCTGCTTTAGTGCTTTAGCATCTTGAATCCATTGCTCACCCAATTGACGGTGGTAAAGCAGTGATACCAAAATCTCACCACTCAACGTAGAAAGAAAATCCACTTGGAATAGCTTGTGGCGCAGAGAGTGGTTCTCTTTCATTGCATCTGTTAGTAGAGGCATTAAATCGTTGATAAGACGGCTAGCTGCTGGGAACTGGTCTACACGGTATTTTTCTTTGGTCTCTTGATTGAACATGACGTAATACATATCGTCACCTTCATGCCACACGCGAAATTCAGCACGCATGCGGTAGTGTTGTTCTGGAGATTCATACACTTCCAACTCAGGCACATCGTATTGTGAGAACATCTCAGTAAGACGCTCAGTCTTTTCTGCGAGCTGTTCTTGGTAGCGTTGCGGGTTTACATCTAAATTCGCCATTGTTATGCCTTTTTGCTGTCGTGCTTTTAAATCAAGATCGCAGATTTTATTCAATCACAGGCGCTTGTCCAGTGTTGAGAGCCATTCAATGTAAATCGAGCATGAAAACTATAGCTTATAACTATCTTAGACTAGACAAATGATTCATAGGTTAATACTATCTCCCGCAAGCTGGTGCCATTTGGATGTATAGATGGCTGAAGAGGGAATCTGGTGTGAATCCAGAACTGACGCGCAGCGGTAAGAGAGAACGAGTATTCAAAGACACTGCAAATAGCTTTTTGTGGGAAGTCGAATATGAGGTAAACCATAAGGTTGTGCTCTTGAGTCCGAATACCTGCCAGTAGCTAAACCACACAATGTGGTTTGGTAGGAATTTACGCGATTTAGGATCACAACATGAACAAATCCCTTTTAGCGGTTGCTGTAGCATCGCTGCTTTCACCTATCTCCAATTTACACGCCCAAGAAGCATCTACTGACGAAACCATGGTAGTAACGGCTAACCGTTTTGAGCAGTCTGCCACTGCGACATTAACTGATGTTGAAGTTGTTACTCGCCAAGATTTTCAAAGAACACAAGCTAAAACAATCCCAGAGGTGTTGAGAAGATTAACAGGGATCCAGATTACTCAAAATGGTGGTAGAGGACAGCTCGCTTCTATATTTGTTCGCGGAACAAGTTCTGATCAAGTTCTAGTTTTAGTTGATGGTGTTCGTTTTGCTCGTGCAGCAAAAGGTGCAGTAGATTTCAACCAGATCCCATTGAGTTATGTTCAGAGAATCGAGTATGTACGAGGAGCTAGAGCTTCTTTATACGGTTCTGAAGCAATTGGTGGTGTAATCAACATTATTACGATTGCTCGTGCGACGGATGAGTCAACAACATTGAGTGCTGGTTTGGGTAGCTTAGATTATCAAGAACTTAGTCTAGCATCCGGCGTTGCGACTTCTGAAAATGGTCAGTTAAACCTTGCTATTAGCCATGAGAGCGATGAAGGCTACAATGTTAAGCCCGTACCTGGCTTAAATGATGGCGACCGCCATGGCTTTGAAACGTTGAATGGTTTGATTGGTTATACTCATAAGTTGAATGAACAATTCAGTGTATTTGGTAATGTTCGTGCTTATGAGAATATTTACCAATATGACAATACATATAGTACACGTAGCTATATGGAGTCTGAAAAAGACGATTTATCAGTGTCTATTGGTGGTACTTATCAAGGCAGCCAATTACACTCTGAGATGCAAGCAACAGTACAAAGCCAAGATTCTTGGAATTATCAATTTGGTGAAAGCAAAACTTCTGGAACTCAAGACGAATTAGAACAAAACAATGTTCAGTGGGTCAATAGCTATAAATTGAACAAGAATGTTGTGTTAGCTGGTGGCGTTGATTGGCGCGATGAATCATATGTAGATAAAAACGCAAATAAAACATTCGACCGTTCTAACTTGGCAGTATTCGGCCTATCTTCAGTCACTGTTGATTCTGCGACGTTAGAGGCAAGCGCAAGAGTCGATGACAATGAAGAATTTGGTACAGAAACGACATATAACGTCGGGGCTGGCTATCAACTTATTCCAGAATTTGGTGTGAAAGCTTCATACGGTACAGCTTTTAAAGCTCCGAACCTTTACCAGCAGTATGATCCGTCTTATGGAACTCAAGATCTTAAGCCAGAAGAGTCTGATGCGATTGAGGTGGGCTTCTATGGCCTAGTGAAAGACGTATATTGGACATTAACTGGATACGATTACAAGATCACCAATCTAATCGATTACCACCCAACAACATATAAGTACATCAACGTTGACGGTGAGACGCATATTCAAGGTGTAGAAGTGACTGCCGAGTTTGATACGGGCATTGTTCAACACCAGTTGAGTGCTGATTATAAAGATGCAGAAGGTGATGACGGTAAGCAACTGCAGCGCCGAGCAAAAGAGCTGTATAAGTGGAATGCATTGGTGGCATTTGACGTTGTCGATTGGTCTATAAGCTATCAATATGTCGGTAAGCGACCTGATGTTGATTACGGGACATGGCCATATGGTGATGTAACTCTACCATCCTACTCATTGGTTGACACTGCTGTTAGCTATTATGCTAATGAGAACACTACGATCAGTGCTCGTGTTGATAACTTACTTGATGAAGACTACGAAACGGCTTTAGGGTACCCAGCCGCAGAGCGTGCTTACTACTTGAACGTAGCTTACCAATTCTAATTTACACCTAAACCGCCTCCGGGCGGTTTTTTCTTATTGGGTATATCAATGAAAAAGAAAGTCGTCATAAGTTGGTCGTCAGGTAAAGACTCGACATTAACGCTAGAGCGTCTACTTGAAAGCTCCGAATATGAAGTTGTCGCTCTCTATACGACATATGTTGGAGATGAGGTTCCTTTCCAAGTGACTCCGATTGATGTGGTTGCAATGCAGGCGCAATTAGTCGGTTTACCATTAATCACGATTGAGCTGCCGGAAGTGTTTCCTAGTAATGAGATTTATCAAAGTACCATTGTCTCTGCACTTAAAGGTTCTGGCTTATCAATCGATGCGGTTGCGTTTGGAGACATGTTTTGTAATGGCATTGCCGATTATCGAAGAAGCTATATAGAACCAGCGGGTTGGGAGTGTGTGTTTCCCCTAATGGGAGAGAGCAGTCAGGCACTTGCGAGTGAAATAATAGACAGAGGCATCGAAACCTTTCTCGTCACGGTCGATAGCGATGCATTAGACATGAGCTATTGCGGGAAAAAATACACGCTTGAACTAATAGACAGCTTACCGAGTCATGTTGATCCATGTGGCGAAGATGGCGAGTTCCATACCTTAGTGACATCAGCGCCATGCTTTAAAGGTAAGCTCAAGGTAGATCTAGAAAATGTGGAGCAAGGTAAGCGCTTTGTTCATCAACGTTATCAAGCTTGCATTATATAGAGTGAGGATTGGCGAAAACTAAGCGAAGGAGTATCATTGCAGCGAAATTTATTATAGGTAATCGTTGTGTCGGATAGTCTGCAAAAAAATATATTGGTCTTTGATTCTGGAGTGGGTGGCCTATCTGTATATAAGGAGATAAGCCAGTTACTACCGAATCATAACTATACTTATGTATTCGATAACGAGGCTTACCCATATGGTGAACTCGATCAACAAGTTCTTGTCCGCAGAGTCCAAAATATCGTCGCTAGCTTTGTGGCTAGCCACGCTATTGATATCGTAGTAATAGCCTGTAATACCGCAAGTACGATTGTCTTACCTACACTGCGTGCTAATAATCTAATCCCAATTGTTGGCGTTGTTCCGGCAATCAAACCTGCATCCCTGCTTGCCAATAAAGCGGTGGGTCTTATTGCTACTCCTGCAACGATTACTCGTGAATACACACACGAGCTCATCAAAAACTTCTCAAGTAATAAAAGAGTCGAACTTTTAGGTTCTACTCGGCTGGTGGATATGGCTGAAGATAAACTCAGGGGGGAGACTATTGACCTTGAAGAGCTGCAACTCATCCTTCAACCGATGATCAATACAATTGATGTAGCCGTTTTAGGATGCACACATTTCCCGCTGATAAAATCAGAGATTCAACAAGTCCTCGGTAAGAGTGTTTTATTGGTTGATTCTGGTAAAGCGATAGCGAAGCGAGTTCAAGATTTATTGGATTTGGAAAGTAGTGATAAAGAAGGGGGAGTGCGTGAGGTTTTTTGTAGTGCACTTCCTAAGAAAGAAAGTGCACTAAATAGCATGTTAAAGCAGTTAGGATTTAGCTCAGTTCAGCTTCGTCCGTTTCTGGATGTTTAGGATCATTTGCAACTCGCACTTTTAAAGTTCGTTGCATGTAATCTTTATCGTTAAGTTCTGAAATAGCATGATTCACATCATTGCTAGCCATTACGACAAATCCAAAGCCTCTTCTTTTACCAGTACGTTTGTCTTTCATTAAGCGTACTGCAAATACTTCACCATACTCTGAGAATAATTCACGTACGTGTGACTCATTCGCTTTGTATGGAAGGTTACCTACATAAAGTGTTTTTGTTGATGCTTTAGGTTCTGAGCCTGGTTTTGAGTCGGTGCTTGAAAAGTTAACAACAAAAGCGGAAGCCAAGACACCAAGGATAAAGGTAATTTCAGGCGGTATATCTACCTGAGAGAAAACAATGCCACCTAGAACAGCTAGTGCGACAATTAACAACATCGATTTTTTTGAGTTCATATCGGAATACTACATATTAATAAACGAAATAGACGCATCTACTCTTAACAAAATAGATACATGAATCTTACGTTCATGGTTTCCATTTTGCCAATGTATTGCTGTGATACGTCTCAAATGTTTAGTTTTTATTCGAAAAATGCGGATCTGGTGGCTTTTTAGGCGAACAAAACTTTTATTCAAAAAAGCCCTTGTGCTCTATGTCGATCTCTCTATAATGCCGCCTCACCGACACGGAGTGAGACGAAAGTCACACAGCGAAATCGGTAGAGAAAAAGGAGTTGAAAATAACCCTTGACTCTCTAAGTGGTGCAGGTATAGTACGCACCCCTAGCGACTGAGATGTAAATCACAAAACGCTAGCGCTCTTTAACAATTTAAACCTATCAATCTGTGTGGGCACTCGTTGATGAATATCAAAATGTTTTATCGTTAGATAAAACAGATTCTTCGGAATCAAAATTGATTTCAATGAACTGAGTGACCAATACGTTTAACTACTTGTAGTTATTCGGCACAGTCAATTCATTACCATTCTGTTGGAATGGTAATAGCTTTAGAATTACATGTTCATGTTTACATGAATATTAGTTTTGAAGTCAGTATTCGTTGAGTCACAAAATCTTAAATTGAAGAGTTTGATCATGGCTCAGATTGAACGCTGGCGGCAGGCCTAACACATGCAAGTCGAGCGGAAACGACAACATTGAATCTTCGGAGGATTTGTTGGGCGTCGAGCGGCGGACGGGTGAGTAATGCCTAGGAAATTGCCTTGATGTGGGGGATAACCATTGGAAACGATGGCTAATACCGCATAATGCCTACGGGCCAAAGAGGGGGATCTTCGGACCTCTCGCGTCAAGATATGCCTAGGTGGGATTAGCTAGTTGGTGAGGTAATGGCTCACCAAGGCGACGATCCCTAGCTGGTCTGAGAGGATGATCAGCCACACTGGAACTGAGACACGGTCCAGACTCCTACGGGAGGCAGCAGTGGGGAATATTGCACAATGGGCGAAAGCCTGATGCAGCCATGCCGCGTGTATGAAGAAGGCCTTCGGGTTGTAAAGTACTTTCAGTTGTGAGGAAGGGTGTGTAGTTAATAGCTGCACATCTTGACGTTAGCAACAGAAGAAGCACCGGCTAACTCCGTGCCAGCAGCCGCGGTAATACGGAGGGTGCGAGCGTTAATCGGAATTACTGGGCGTAAAGCGCATGCAGGTGGTTCATTAAGTCAGATGTGAAAGCCCGGGGCTCAACCTCGGAACTGCATTTGAAACTGGTGAACTAGAGTGCTGTAGAGGGGGGTAGAATTTCAGGTGTAGCGGTGAAATGCGTAGAGATCTGAAGGAATACCAGTGGCGAAGGCGGCCCCCTGGACAGACACTGACACTCAGATGCGAAAGCGTGGGGAGCAAACAGGATTAGATACCCTGGTAGTCCACGCCGTAAACGATGTCTACTTGGAGGTTGTGGCCTTGAGCCGTGGCTTTCGGAGCTAACGCGTTAAGTAGACCGCCTGGGGAGTACGGTCGCAAGATTAAAACTCAAATGAATTGACGGGGGCCCGCACAAGCGGTGGAGCATGTGGTTTAATTCGATGCAACGCGAAGAACCTTACCTACTCTTGACATCCAGAGAAGCCAGCGGAGACGCAGGTGTGCCTTCGGGAACTCTGAGACAGGTGCTGCATGGCTGTCGTCAGCTCGTGTTGTGAAATGTTGGGTTAAGTCCCGCAACGAGCGCAACCCTTATCCTTGTTTGCCAGCGAGTAATGTCGGGAACTCCAGGGAGACTGCCGGTGATAAACCGGAGGAAGGTGGGGACGACGTCAAGTCATCATGGCCCTTACGAGTAGGGCTACACACGTGCTACAATGGCGCATACAGAGGGCAGCAAGCTAGCGATAGTGAGCGAATCCCAAAAAGTGCGTCGTAGTCCGGATTGGAGTCTGCAACTCGACTCCATGAAGTCGGAATCGCTAGTAATCGTGAATCAGAATGTCACGGTGAATACGTTCCCGGGCCTTGTACACACCGCCCGTCACACCATGGGAGTGGGCTGCAAAAGAAGTGGGTAGTTTAACCTTTCGGGGAGGACGCTCACCACTTTGTGGTTCATGACTGGGGTGAAGTCGTAACAAGGTAGCCCTAGGGGAACCTGGGGCTGGATCACCTCCTTATACGAAGATAGTCACGATGAGTGTCCACACAGATTGATGGTTTAGATTTAGTTAAAGCCAGAGCTTTAATTAATAACGTAAGTTATTGATTAAAGCTTTTTGCTTTATGCTCTTTAACAATTTGGAAAGCTGACTGATTGATTACTTACGAGTAATTCAATCAAATTTAAAAGTTCTCAATGTTTATCTGCTCTTATTTAATAAGAACGGCATAAACACAACAAACACATTCAAGTGTCTTGTATTCGAATGATCAGAAATGATTGTTCATTTTTTGATTCTACTTTTTATTAAAAAGTGGAAACAAAAAGTAAATTGAGTCCGGCAAACAGTCATCAAGAATTAACCCTTCTTGATGACAACCAAAAACCTTGGTTAGTTGCCATACGCTAAGACCCTTTCGGGTTGTATGGTTAAGTGACTAAGCGTACACGGTGGATGCCTTGGCAGTCAGAGGCGATGAAAGGCGTAATAACTTGCGATAAGCCCAGATTAGGTAGTAATAACCTTTTGAGTCTGGGATTCCTGAATGGGGAAACCCACTTACATAAGTAAGTATCCTGTTGTGAATACATAGCAACAGGAGGCAAACCGGGGGAACTGAAACATCTAAGTACCCCGAGGAAGAGAAATCAACCGAGATTCCGAAAGTAGCGGCGAGCGAAATTGGATTAGCCCTTAAGCTTTTAATGAGACAGACGAAGGCTCTGGAAAGTGCCGCAGTAAAGGGTGATAGCCCCGTAGTCGACATCTCATAATCAGTGAAAACGAGTAGGGCGGGACACGTGATATCCTGTCTGAATATGGGGGGACCATCCTCCAAGGCTAAATACTACTGACTGACCGATAGTGAACCAGTACCGTGAGGGAAAGGCGAAAAGAACCCCTGTGAGGGGAGTGAAATAGAACCTGAAACCGTGTACGTACAAGCAGTAGGAGCACCTTCGTGGTGTGACTGCGTACCTTTTGTATAATGGGTCAGCGACTTAATTTTAGTAGCAAGGTTAACCGTTTAGGGGAGCCGTAGGGAAACCGAGTCTTAACTGGGCGTACAGTTGCTAGGATTAGACCCGAAACCAGGTGATCTAGCCATGGGCAGGTTGAAGGTTGAGTAACATCAACTGGAGGACCGAACCGACTAATGTTGAAAAATTAGCGGATGACTTGTGGCTAGGGGTGAAAGGCCAATCAAACCTGGAGATAGCTGGTTCTCCCCGAAAGCTATTTAGGTAGCGCCTCGGACGAATACTACTGGGGGTAGAGCACTGTTAAGGCTAGGGGGTCATCCCGACTTACCAACCCTTTGCAAACTCCGAATACCAGTAAGTACTATCCGGGAGACACACGGCGGGTGCTAACGTCCGTCGTGGAGAGGGAAACAACCCAGACCGCCAGCTAAGGTCCCAAAGTATAGCTAAGTGGGAAACGATGTGGGAAGGCTCAGACAGCCAGGATGTTGGCTTAGAAGCAGCCATCATTTAAAGAAAGCGTAATAGCTCACTGGTCGAGTCGGCCTGCGCGGAAGATGTAACGGGGCTAAGCTATACACCGAAGCTGCGGCTACGTACCTTAGGGTATGTGGGGTAGGGGAGCGTTCTGTAAGCCGTTGAAGGTGGTCTGTAAGGGCTGCTGGAGGTATCAGAAGTGCGAATGCTGACATGAGTAACGATAAAGGGAGTGAAAAACTCCCTCGCCGGAAGACCAAGGGTTCCTGTCCAACGTTAATCGGGGCAGGGTAAGTCGACTCCTAAGGCGAGGCCGAAAGGCGTAGTCGATGGGAAACGGGTTAATATTCCCGTACTTCTTACAATTGCGATGGGGGGACGGAGAAGGCTAGGTGGGCCTGGCGACGGTTGTCCAGGTTCAAGTATGTAGGCGGAAAGTTTAGGTAAATCCGGACTTTCATTAACGCTGAGATACGATGTCGAGCTACTACGGTAGTGAAGTCATTGATGCCATGCTTCCAGGAAAAGCCTCTAAGCTTCAGATTGTAAGGAATCGTACCCCAAACCGACACAGGTGGTCGGGTAGAGAATACCAAGGCGCTTGAGAGAACTCGGGTGAAGGAACTAGGCAAAATGGTACCGTAACTTCGGGAGAAGGTACGCTCTTATCAGTGAAGTCCCTTGCGGATGGAGCAGACGAGAGTCGCAGATACCAGGTGGCTGCAACTGTTTATTAAAAACACAGCACTGTGCAAAATCGTAAGATGACGTATACGGTGTGACGCCTGCCCGGTGCCGGAAGGTTAATTGATGGGGTTAGACTTCGGTCGAAGCTCTTGATCGAAGCCCCGGTAAACGGCGGCCGTAACTATAACGGTCCTAAGGTAGCGAAATTCCTTGTCGGGTAAGTTCCGACCTGCACGAATGGCGTAATGATGGCCACGCTGTCTCCACCCGAGACTCAGTGAAATTGAAATCGCTGTGAAGATGCAGTGTACCCGCGGCTAGACGGAAAGACCCCGTGAACCTTTACTACAGCTTGGCACTGAACATTGAACCTACATGTGTAGGATAGGTGGGAGACTATGAAATTGCGTCGCTAGATGTGATGGAGTCGTCCTTGAAATACCACCCTTGTAGTTTTGATGTTCTAACGTTGGTCCCTGAATCGGGATTACGGACAGTGCCTGGTGGGTAGTTTGACTGGGGCGGTCTCCTCCCAAAGAGTAACGGAGGAGCACGAAGGTGGGCTAAACACGGTTGGACATCGTGTGGTTAGTGCAATGGCATAAGCCCGCTTGACTGCGAGAATGACAATTCGAGCAGGTGCGAAAGCAGGTCATAGTGATCCGGTGGTTCTGAATGGAAGGGCCATCGCTCAACGGATAAAAGGTACTCCGGGGATAACAGGCTGATACCGCCCAAGAGTTCATATCGACGGCGGTGTTTGGCACCTCGATGTCGGCTCATCACATCCTGGGGCTGAAGTCGGTCCCAAGGGTATGGCTGTTCGCCATTTAAAGTGGTACGCGAGCTGGGTTTAGAACGTCGTGAGACAGTTCGGTCCCTATCTGCCGTGGGCGTTGGAAAATTGAAAGGGGCTGCTCCTAGTACGAGAGGACCGGAGTGGACGAACCTCTGGTGTTCGGGTTGTCATGCCAATGGCATTGCCCGGTAGCTAAGTTCGGAATCGATAACCGCTGAAAGCATCTAAGCGGGAAGCGAGCCTTGAGATGAGTTTTCCCTGGCACTATAAGTGTCCTAAAGGGTTGTCGTAGACTACGACGTTGATAGGCAGGGTGTGTAAGTGCTGCGAGGCATTGAGCTAACCTGTACTAATTGCCCGTGAGGCTTAACCATACAACACCCAAGGGGTTTTGTGGACTCAGAAGTACCAGACCTTGAATGAGTTTGAAGAGAAATAATTTTTAGATTAGCTTTCCGAATTTTAAAATTTGCTTGGCGACCATAGCATTGTGGACCCACCTGATTCCATGCCGAACTCAGAAGTGAAACACAATAGCGCCGATGGTAGTGTGGGGTTTCCCCATGTGAGAGTAGGACATCGCCAGGCTTTAATTTCGACTTTGTCTATTTAATAGACAAGTCACCATAGGGTTCTAAGTTTTCTTAGTATTTTATGTTGACTTTCAAAGTGGAAAGCGTATTATACGCGTCCTGCTTACGTGCTAAGGCACTGAAAGCGTTCTCTTTTTAGAGAACACGCTCTTTAACAATTTAAACCTATCAATCTGTGTGGGCACTCGTTGATGAATATCAAAACGTTATTACTTAGGTAATAGCAGTTACTTCGGTAACAAACTTGATTTCAATGAACTGAGTGACCAATACAAAGTTAAGTTTACTTAATTTTGGCACAGTCAATTCATTACCATTCTGTTGGAATGGTAATAGCTTTAAAATTACACTCTTTATTTATAAAGAATAGTTTTGAAGTCAGTATTCGTTGAGTCACAAAATCTTAAATTGAAGAGTTTGATCATGGCTCAGATTGAACGCTGGCGGCAGGCCTAACACATGCAAGTCGAGCGGAAACGACACTAACAATCCTTCGGGTGCGTTAATGGGCGTCGAGCGGCGGACGGGTGAGTAATGCCTAGGAAATTGCCTTGATGTGGGGGATAACCATTGGAAACGATGGCTAATACCGCATAATGCCTACGGGCCAAAGAGGGGGACCTTCGGGCCTCTCGCGTCAAGATATGCCTAGGTGGGATTAGCTAGTTGGTGAGGTAATGGCTCACCAAGGCGACGATCCCTAGCTGGTCTGAGAGGATGATCAGCCACACTGGAACTGAGACACGGTCCAGACTCCTACGGGAGGCAGCAGTGGGGAATATTGCACAATGGGCGAAAGCCTGATGCAGCCATGCCGCGTGTATGAAGAAGGCCTTCGGGTTGTAAAGTACTTTCAGTTGTGAGGAAGGGTGTGTAGTTAATAGCTGCACATCTTGACGTTAGCAACAGAAGAAGCACCGGCTAACTCCGTGCCAGCAGCCGCGGTAATACGGAGGGTGCGAGCGTTAATCGGAATTACTGGGCGTAAAGCGCATGCAGGTGGTTCATTAAGTCAGATGTGAAAGCCCGGGGCTCAACCTCGGAACTGCATTTGAAACTGGTGAACTAGAGTGCTGTAGAGGGGGGTAGAATTTCAGGTGTAGCGGTGAAATGCGTAGAGATCTGAAGGAATACCAGTGGCGAAGGCGGCCCCCTGGACAGACACTGACACTCAGATGCGAAAGCGTGGGGAGCAAACAGGATTAGATACCCTGGTAGTCCACGCCGTAAACGATGTCTACTTGGAGGTTGTGGCCTTGAGCCGTGGCTTTCGGAGCTAACGCGTTAAGTAGACCGCCTGGGGAGTACGGTCGCAAGATTAAAACTCAAATGAATTGACGGGGGCCCGCACAAGCGGTGGAGCATGTGGTTTAATTCGATGCAACGCGAAGAACCTTACCTACTCTTGACATCCAGAGAAGCCAGCGGAGACGCAGGTGTGCCTTCGGGAACTCTGAGACAGGTGCTGCATGGCTGTCGTCAGCTCGTGTTGTGAAATGTTGGGTTAAGTCCCGCAACGAGCGCAACCCTTATCCTTGTTTGCCAGCGAGTAATGTCGGGAACTCCAGGGAGACTGCCGGTGATAAACCGGAGGAAGGTGGGGACGACGTCAAGTCATCATGGCCCTTACGAGTAGGGCTACACACGTGCTACAATGGCGCATACAGAGGGCAGCAAGCTAGCGATAGTGAGCGAATCCCAAAAAGTGCGTCGTAGTCCGGATTGGAGTCTGCAACTCGACTCCATGAAGTCGGAATCGCTAGTAATCGTGAATCAGAATGTCACGGTGAATACGTTCCCGGGCCTTGTACACACCGCCCGTCACACCATGGGAGTGGGCTGCAAAAGAAGTGGGTAGTTTAACCTTTCGGGGAGGACGCTCACCACTTTGTGGTTCATGACTGGGGTGAAGTCGTAACAAGGTAGCCCTAGGGGAACCTGGGGCTGGATCACCTCCTTATACGAAGATACCACGACGAGTGTCCACACAGATTGATTAGGTTTAGAAAGTAAAAGAGACGATATTGGGTCTGTAGCTCAGCTGGTTAGAGCGCTCGCCTGATAAGCGGGAGGTCGGTGGTTCGAGTCCACTCAGACCCACCAATATCGACTAGATACAAAGATGGGGCTATAGCTCAGCTGGGAGAGCGCCTGCCTTGCACGCAGGAGGTCTGCGGTTCGATCCCGCATAGCTCCACCATCTTTAAGTGTTTTTATCTGAAAATATTTAAAAATGGTTCATTAGTTTGAATCAAGCTCTTTAACAATTTGGAAAGCTGACTGATTGATTTACTTGCGAGTAATTCAATCAAATTTAAAAGTTCTCAATGTTTATCTTTCATTAGATAAACACAACAAACACATTCAAGTGTCTTGTATTCGAATCAAACTTTAGTTTGATTCACAATTGAGTCCGGCAAACAGTTATCAAGAATTAACCCTTCTTGATGACAACCAAAAACCTTGGTTAGTTGCCATACGCTAAGACCCTTTCGGGTTGTATGGTTAAGTGACTAAGCGTACACGGTGGATGCCTTGGCAGTCAGAGGCGATGAAAGGCGTAATAACTTGCGATAAGCCCAGATTAGGTAGTAATAACCTTTTGAGTCTGGGATTCCTGAATGGGGAAACCCACTTGCATAAGCAAGTATCCTGTTGTGAATACATAGCAACAGGAGGCAAACCGGGGGAACTGAAACATCTAAGTACCCCGAGGAAGAGAAATCAACCGAGATTCCGAAAGTAGCGGCGAGCGAAATTGGATTAGCCCTTAAGCTTTTAATGATGCAGGTGAAGAGTCTGGAAAGTCTCGCAATAAAGGGTGATAGCCCCGTAACCGACACATCATAATCAGTGAAAACGAGTAGGGCGGGACACGTGATATCCTGTCTGAATATGGGGGGACCATCCTCCAAGGCTAAATACTACTGACTGACCGATAGTGAACCAGTACCGTGAGGGAAAGGCGAAAAGAACCCCTGTGAGGGGAGTGAAATAGAACCTGAAACCGTGTACGTACAAGCAGTAGGAGCACCTTCGTGGTGTGACTGCGTACCTTTTGTATAATGGGTCAGCGACTTAATTTTAGTAGCAAGGTTAACCGTTTAGGGGAGCCGTAGGGAAACCGAGTCTTAACTGGGCGTACAGTTGCTAGGATTAGACCCGAAACCAGGTGATCTAGCCATGGGCAGGTTGAAGGTTGAGTAACATCAACTGGAGGACCGAACCGACTAATGTTGAAAAATTAGCGGATGACTTGTGGCTAGGGGTGAAAGGCCAATCAAACCTGGAGATAGCTGGTTCTCCCCGAAAGCTATTTAGGTAGCGCCTCGGACGAATACTACTGGGGGTAGAGCACTGTTAAGGCTAGGGGGTCATCCCGACTTACCAACCCTTTGCAAACTCCGAATACCAGTAAGTACTATCCGGGAGACACACGGCGGGTGCTAACGTCCGTCGTGGAGAGGGAAACAACCCAGACCGCCAGCTAAGGTCCCAAAGTATAGCTAAGTGGGAAACGATGTGGGAAGGCTCAGACAGCCAGGATGTTGGCTTAGAAGCAGCCATCATTTAAAGAAAGCGTAATAGCTCACTGGTCGAGTCGGCCTGCGCGGAAGATGTAACGGGGCTAAGCTATACACCGAAGCTGCGGCTACGTACCTTAGGGTATGTGGGGTAGGGGAGCGTTCTGTAAGCCGTTGAAGGTGGTCTGTAAGGGCTGCTGGAGGTATCAGAAGTGCGAATGCTGACATGAGTAACGATAAAGGGAGTGAAAAACTCCCTCGCCGGAAGACCAAGGGTTCCTGTCCAACGTTAATCGGGGCAGGGTAAGTCGACTCCTAAGGCGAGGCCGAAAGGCGTAGTCGATGGGAAACGGGTTAATATTCCCGTACTTCTTACAATTGCGATGGGGGGACGGAGAAGGCTAGGTGGGCCTGGCGACGGTTGTCCAGGTTCAAGTATGTAGGCGGAAAGTTTAGGTAAATCCGGACTTTCATTAACGCTGAGATACGATGTCGAGCTACTACGGTAGTGAAGTCATTGATGCCATGCTTCCAGGAAAAGCCTCTAAGCTTCAGATTGTAAGGAATCGTACCCCAAACCGACACAGGTGGTCGGGTAGAGAATACCAAGGCGCTTGAGAGAACTCGGGTGAAGGAACTAGGCAAAATGGTACCGTAACTTCGGGAGAAGGTACGCTCTTATCAGTGAAATCCCTTGCGGATGGAGCAGACGAGAGTCGCAGATACCAGGTGGCTGCAACTGTTTATTAAAAACACAGCACTGTGCAAAATCGTAAGATGACGTATACGGTGTGACGCCTGCCCGGTGCCGGAAGGTTAATTGATGGGGTTAGACTTCGGTCGAAGCTCTTGATCGAAGCCCCGGTAAACGGCGGCCGTAACTATAACGGTCCTAAGGTAGCGAAATTCCTTGTCGGGTAAGTTCCGACCTGCACGAATGGCGTAATGATGGCCACGCTGTCTCCACCCGAGACTCAGTGAAATTGAAATCGCTGTGAAGATGCAGTGTACCCGCGGCTAGACGGAAAGACCCCGTGAACCTTTACTACAGCTTGGCACTGAACATTGAACCTACATGTGTAGGATAGGTGGGAGACTATGAAATTGCGTCGCTAGATGTAATGGAGTCGTCCTTGAAATACCACCCTTGTAGTTTTGATGTTCTAACGTTGGCCCCTGAATCGGGGTTACGGACAGTGCCTGGTGGGTAGTTTGACTGGGGCGGTCTCCTCCCAAAGAGTAACGGAGGAGCACGAAGGTGGGCTAAACACGGTTGGACATCGTGTGGTTAGTGCAATGGCATAAGCCCGCTTGACTGCGAGAATGACAATTCGAGCAGGTGCGAAAGCAGGTCATAGTGATCCGGTGGTTCTGAATGGAAGGGCCATCGCTCAACGGATAAAAGGTACTCCGGGGATAACAGGCTGATACCGCCCAAGAGTTCATATCGACGGCGGTGTTTGGCACCTCGATGTCGGCTCATCACATCCTGGGGCTGAAGTCGGTCCCAAGGGTATGGCTGTTCGCCATTTAAAGTGGTACGCGAGCTGGGTTTAGAACGTCGTGAGACAGTTCGGTCCCTATCTGCCGTGGGCGTTGGAAAATTGAAAGGGGCTGCTCCTAGTACGAGAGGACCGGAGTGGACGAACCTCTGGTGTTCGGGTTGTCATGCCAATGGCATTGCCCGGTAGCTAAGTTCGGAATCGATAACCGCTGAAAGCATCTAAGCGGGAAGCGAGCCTTGAGATGAGTTTTCCCTGGCACTATAAGTGTCCTAAAGGGTTGTCGTAGACTACGACGTTGATAGGCAGGGTGTGTAAGTGCTGCGAGGCATTGAGCTAACCTGTACTAATTGCCCGTGAGGCTTAACCATACAACACCCAAGGGGTTTTGTGGACTCAGAAGTACCAGACCTTGAATGAGTTTGAAGAGAAATAACTTTTAGATTAGCTTTCCGAATTTTAAAATTTGCTTGGCGACCATAGCATTGTGGACCCACCTGATTCCATGCCGAACTCAGAAGTGAAACACAATAGCGCCGATGGTAGTGTGGGGTTTCCCCATGTGAGAGTAGGACATCGCCAGGCTTTAAATTCGACTTTGTCTATTTAATAGACAAGTCACCATAGAGTTCTAAGTTTTCTTAGTATTTTATGTTGACTTTCAAAGTGGAAAGCGTATTATACGCGTCCTGCTTACGTGCTAAGGCACTGAAAGCAAAGCTCTTTAACAATTTAAACCTATCAATCTGTGTGGGCACTCGTTGATGAATATCAAAACGTTATTACTTAGGTAATAGCAGTTACTTCGGTAACAAACTTGATTTCAATGAACTGAGTGACCAATACAAAGTTAAGTTTACTTAATTTTGGCACAGTCAATTCATTACCATTCTGTTGGAATGGTAATAGCTTTAGAATTACATGTTTACTTCGGTAAATATTAGTTTTGAAGTCAGTATTCGTTGAGTCACAAAATCTTAAATTGAAGAGTTTGATCATGGCTCAGATTGAACGCTGGCGGCAGGCCTAACACATGCAAGTCGAGCGGAAACGACAACATTGAATCTTCGGAGGATTTGTTGGGCGTCGAGCGGCGGACGGGTGAGTAATGCCTAGGAAATTGCCTTGATGTGGGGGATAACCATTGGAAACGATGGCTAATACCGCATAATGCCTACGGGCCAAAGAGGGGGATCTTCGGACCTCTCGCGTCAAGATATGCCTAGGTGGGATTAGCTAGTTGGTGAGGTAATGGCTCACCAAGGCGACGATCCCTAGCTGGTCTGAGAGGATGATCAGCCACACTGGAACTGAGACACGGTCCAGACTCCTACGGGAGGCAGCAGTGGGGAATATTGCACAATGGGCGAAAGCCTGATGCAGCCATGCCGCGTGTATGAAGAAGGCCTTCGGGTTGTAAAGTACTTTCAGTTGTGAGGAAGGGTGTGTAGTTAATAGCTGCACATCTTGACGTTAGCAACAGAAGAAGCACCGGCTAACTCCGTGCCAGCAGCCGCGGTAATACGGAGGGTGCGAGCGTTAATCGGAATTACTGGGCGTAAAGCGCATGCAGGTGGTTCATTAAGTCAGATGTGAAAGCCCGGGGCTCAACCTCGGAACTGCATTTGAAACTGGTGAACTAGAGTGCTGTAGAGGGGGGTAGAATTTCAGGTGTAGCGGTGAAATGCGTAGAGATCTGAAGGAATACCAGTGGCGAAGGCGGCCCCCTGGACAGACACTGACACTCAGATGCGAAAGCGTGGGGAGCAAACAGGATTAGATACCCTGGTAGTCCACGCCGTAAACGATGTCTACTTGGAGGTTGTGGCCTTGAGCCGTGGCTTTCGGAGCTAACGCGTTAAGTAGACCGCCTGGGGAGTACGGTCGCAAGATTAAAACTCAAATGAATTGACGGGGGCCCGCACAAGCGGTGGAGCATGTGGTTTAATTCGATGCAACGCGAAGAACCTTACCTACTCTTGACATCCAGAGAAGCCAGCGGAGACGCAGGTGTGCCTTCGGGAACTCTGAGACAGGTGCTGCATGGCTGTCGTCAGCTCGTGTTGTGAAATGTTGGGTTAAGTCCCGCAACGAGCGCAACCCTTATCCTTGTTTGCCAGCGAGTAATGTCGGGAACTCCAGGGAGACTGCCGGTGATAAACCGGAGGAAGGTGGGGACGACGTCAAGTCATCATGGCCCTTACGAGTAGGGCTACACACGTGCTACAATGGCGCATACAGAGGGCAGCAAGCTAGCGATAGTGAGCGAATCCCAAAAAGTGCGTCGTAGTCCGGATTGGAGTCTGCAACTCGACTCCATGAAGTCGGAATCGCTAGTAATCGTGAATCAGAATGTCACGGTGAATACGTTCCCGGGCCTTGTACACACCGCCCGTCACACCATGGGAGTGGGCTGCAAAAGAAGTGGGTAGTTTAACCTTTCGGGGAGGACGCTCACCACTTTGTGGTTCATGACTGGGGTGAAGTCGTAACAAGGTAGCCCTAGGGGAACCTGGGGCTGGATCACCTCCTTATACGAAGATAGTCACGATGAGTGTCCACACAGATTGATTAGGTTTAGAAAAGCAAAGAGATGAAGAACTCCCAAGTTCTTCGAAGTTTGTTTCTACTTTTTAAAGTAGAGATAAATTGCAGTGTCCCGTTCGTCTAGAGGCCTAGGACACCGCCCTTTCACGGCGGTAACAGGGGTTCGACTCCCCTACGGGATACCATTGGGTCGTTAGCTCAGTTGGTAGAGCAGTTGACTTTTAATCAATTGGTCGCAGGTTCGAATCCTGCACGACCCACCATTCTTTCTCCGCGAAGGAATTAAAACTATCGTGGGCGATTAGCTCAGTTGGGAGAGCACCTGCCTTACAAGCAGGGGGTCACTGGTTCGAGCCCGGTATCGCCCACCATTCTCTAAAAATTCTTGGTTATCTTCATATCCAAACCACTTCTTTTGTCGTTGGTTGGTATGTTTGACCCTGAGAGTCTTTAGAAAATGTGAATTTTAGAACACTGGTTCTTAAAGTCTCATGCTCTTTAACAATTTGGAAAGCTGACTGATTGATTACTTACGAGTAATTCAATCAAATTTAAAAGTTCTCAATGTTTATCTTTTATTAGGTAAACACAACAAACACATTCAAGTGTCTTGTATTCGAATCAATGTTTACATTGATTCACAATTGAGTCCGGCAAACAGTCATCAGGAATTAACCCTTCTTGATGACAACCAAAAACCTTGGTTAGTTGCCATACGCTAAGACCCTTTCGGGTTGTATGGTTAAGTGACTAAGCGTACACGGTGGATGCCTTGGCAGTCAGAGGCGATGAAAGGCGTAATAACTTGCGATAAGCCCAGATTAGGTAGTAATAACCTTTTGAGTCTGGGATTCCTGAATGGGGAAACCCACTTGCATAAGCAAGTATCCTGTTGTGAATACATAGCAACAGGAGGCAAACCGGGGGAACTGAAACATCTAAGTACCCCGAGGAAGAGAAATCAACCGAGATTCCGAAAGTAGCGGCGAGCGAAATTGGATTAGCCCTTAAGCTTTTAATGAGACAGACGAAGGCTCTGGAAAGTGCCGCAGTAAAGGGTGATAGCCCCGTAGTCGACATCTCATAATCAGTGAAAACGAGTAGGGCGGGACACGTGATATCCTGTCTGAATATGGGGGGACCATCCTCCAAGGCTAAATACTACTGACTGACCGATAGTGAACCAGTACCGTGAGGGAAAGGCGAAAAGAACCCCTGTGAGGGGAGTGAAATAGAACCTGAAACCGTGTACGTACAAGCAGTAGGAGCACCTTCGTGGTGTGACTGCGTACCTTTTGTATAATGGGTCAGCGACTTAATTTTAGTAGCAAGGTTAACCGTTTAGGGGAGCCGTAGGGAAACCGAGTCTTAACTGGGCGTACAGTTGCTAGGATTAGACCCGAAACCAGGTGATCTAGCCATGGGCAGGTTGAAGGTTGAGTAACATCAACTGGAGGACCGAACCGACTAATGTTGAAAAATTAGCGGATGACTTGTGGCTAGGGGTGAAAGGCCAATCAAACCTGGAGATAGCTGGTTCTCCCCGAAAGCTATTTAGGTAGCGCCTCGGACGAATACTACTGGGGGTAGAGCACTGTTAAGGCTAGGGGGTCATCCCGACTTACCAACCCTTTGCAAACTCCGAATACCAGTAAGTACTATCCGGGAGACACACGGCGGGTGCTAACGTCCGTCGTGGAGAGGGAAACAACCCAGACCGCCAGCTAAGGTCCCAAAGTATAGCTAAGTGGGAAACGATGTGGGAAGGCTCAGACAGCCAGGATGTTGGCTTAGAAGCAGCCATCATTTAAAGAAAGCGTAATAGCTCACTGGTCGAGTCGGCCTGCGCGGAAGATGTAACGGGGCTAAGCTATACACCGAAGCTGCGGCTACGTACCTTAGGGTATGTGGGGTAGGGGAGCGTTCTGTAAGCCGTTGAAGGTGGTCTGTAAGGGCTGCTGGAGGTATCAGAAGTGCGAATGCTGACATGAGTAACGATAAAGGGAGTGAAAAACTCCCTCGCCGGAAGACCAAGGGTTCCTGTCCAACGTTAATCGGGGCAGGGTAAGTCGACTCCTAAGGCGAGGCCGAAAGGCGTAGTCGATGGGAAACGGGTTAATATTCCCGTACTTCTTACAATTGCGATGGGGGGACGGAGAAGGCTAGGTGGGCCTGGCGACGGTTGTCCAGGTTCAAGTATGTAGGCGGAAAGTTTAGGTAAATCCGGACTTTCATTAACGCTGAGATACGATGTCGAGCTACTACGGTAGTGAAGTCATTGATGCCATGCTTCCAGGAAAAGCCTCTAAGCTTCAGATTGTAAGGAATCGTACCCCAAACCGACACAGGTGGTCGGGTAGAGAATACCAAGGCGCTTGAGAGAACTCGGGTGAAGGAACTAGGCAAAATGGTACCGTAACTTCGGGAGAAGGTACGCTCTTATCAGTGAAGTCCCTTGCGGATGGAGCAGACGAGAGTCGCAGATACCAGGTGGCTGCAACTGTTTATTAAAAACACAGCACTGTGCAAAATCGTAAGATGACGTATACGGTGTGACGCCTGCCCGGTGCCGGAAGGTTAATTGATGGGGTTAGACTTCGGTCGAAGCTCTTGATCGAAGCCCCGGTAAACGGCGGCCGTAACTATAACGGTCCTAAGGTAGCGAAATTCCTTGTCGGGTAAGTTCCGACCTGCACGAATGGCGTAATGATGGCCACGCTGTCTCCACCCGAGACTCAGTGAAATTGAAATCGCTGTGAAGATGCAGTGTACCCGCGGCTAGACGGAAAGACCCCGTGAACCTTTACTACAGCTTGGCACTGAACATTGAACCTACATGTGTAGGATAGGTGGGAGACTATGAAATTGCGTCGCTAGATGTGATGGAGTCGTCCTTGAAATACCACCCTTGTAGTTTTGATGTTCTAACGTTGGTCCCTGAATCGGGATTACGGACAGTGCCTGGTGGGTAGTTTGACTGGGGCGGTCTCCTCCCAAAGAGTAACGGAGGAGCACGAAGGTGGGCTAAACACGGTTGGACATCGTGTGGTTAGTGCAATGGCATAAGCCCGCTTGACTGCGAGAATGACAATTCGAGCAGGTGCGAAAGCAGGTCATAGTGATCCGGTGGTTCTGAATGGAAGGGCCATCGCTCAACGGATAAAAGGTACTCCGGGGATAACAGGCTGATACCGCCCAAGAGTTCATATCGACGGCGGTGTTTGGCACCTCGATGTCGGCTCATCACATCCTGGGGCTGAAGTCGGTCCCAAGGGTATGGCTGTTCGCCATTTAAAGTGGTACGCGAGCTGGGTTTAGAACGTCGTGAGACAGTTCGGTCCCTATCTGCCGTGGGCGTTGGAAAATTGAAAGGGGCTGCTCCTAGTACGAGAGGACCGGAGTGGACGAACCTCTGGTGTTCGGGTTGTCATGCCAATGGCATTGCCCGGTAGCTAAGTTCGGAATCGATAACCGCTGAAAGCATCTAAGCGGGAAGCGAGCCTTGAGATGAGTTTTCCCTGGCACTATAAGTGTCCTAAAGGGTTGTCGTAGACTACGACGTTGATAGGCAGGGTGTGTAAGTGCTGCGAGGCATTGAGCTAACCTGTACTAATTGCCCGTGAGGCTTAACCATACAACACCCAAGGGGTTTTGTGGACTCAGAAGTACCAGACCTTGAATGAGTTTGAAGAGAAATAACTTTTAGATTAGCTTTCCGAATTTTAAAATTTGCTTGGCGACCATAGCATTGTGGACCCACCTGATTCCATGCCGAACTCAGAAGTGAAACACAATAGCGCCGATGGTAGTGTGGGGTTTCCCCATGTGAGAGTAGGACATCGCCAGGCTTTAATTTCGACTTTGTCTATTTAATAGACAAGTCACCATAGGGTTCTAAGTTTTCTTAGTATTTTATGTTGACTTTCAAAGTGGAAAGCGTATTATACGCGTCCTGCTTACGTGCTAAGGCGCTGAAAGCAAAGCTCTTTAACAATTTAAACCTATCAATCTGTGTGGGCACTCGTTGATGAATATCAAAACGTTATTACTTAGGTAGTAACAGTTACTTCGGTAACAAACTTGATTTCAATGAACTGAGTGACCAATACAAAGTTAAGTTTACTTAATTTTGGCACAGTCAATTCATTACCATTCTGTTGGAATGGTAATAGCTTTAGAATTACATGTTTACTTCGGTAAATATTAGTTTTGAAGTCAGTATTCGTTGAGTCACAAAATCTTAAATTGAAGAGTTTGATCATGGCTCAGATTGAACGCTGGCGGCAGGCCTAACACATGCAAGTCGAGCGGAAACGACAACATTGAATCTTCGGAGGATTTGTTGGGCGTCGAGCGGCGGACGGGTGAGTAATGCCTAGGAAATTGCCTTGATGTGGGGGATAACCATTGGAAACGATGGCTAATACCGCATAATGCCTACGGGCCAAAGAGGGGGATCTTCGGACCTCTCGCGTCAAGATATGCCTAGGTGGGATTAGCTAGTTGGTGAGGTAATGGCTCACCAAGGCGACGATCCCTAGCTGGTCTGAGAGGATGATCAGCCACACTGGAACTGAGACACGGTCCAGACTCCTACGGGAGGCAGCAGTGGGGAATATTGCACAATGGGCGAAAGCCTGATGCAGCCATGCCGCGTGTATGAAGAAGGCCTTCGGGTTGTAAAGTACTTTCAGTTGTGAGGAAGGGTGTGTAGTTAATAGCTGCGCATCTTGACGTTAGCAACAGAAGAAGCACCGGCTAACTCCGTGCCAGCAGCCGCGGTAATACGGAGGGTGCGAGCGTTAATCGGAATTACTGGGCGTAAAGCGCATGCAGGTGGTTCATTAAGTCAGATGTGAAAGCCCGGGGCTCAACCTCGGAACTGCATTTGAAACTGGTGAACTAGAGTGCTGTAGAGGGGGGTAGAATTTCAGGTGTAGCGGTGAAATGCGTAGAGATCTGAAGGAATACCAGTGGCGAAGGCGGCCCCCTGGACAGACACTGACACTCAGATGCGAAAGCGTGGGGAGCAAACAGGATTAGATACCCTGGTAGTCCACGCCGTAAACGATGTCTACTTGGAGGTTGTGGCCTTGAGCCGTGGCTTTCGGAGCTAACGCGTTAAGTAGACCGCCTGGGGAGTACGGTCGCAAGATTAAAACTCAAATGAATTGACGGGGGCCCGCACAAGCGGTGGAGCATGTGGTTTAATTCGATGCAACGCGAAGAACCTTACCTACTCTTGACATCCAGAGAAGCCAGCGGAGACGCAGGTGTGCCTTCGGGAACTCTGAGACAGGTGCTGCATGGCTGTCGTCAGCTCGTGTTGTGAAATGTTGGGTTAAGTCCCGCAACGAGCGCAACCCTTATCCTTGTTTGCCAGCGAGTAATGTCGGGAACTCCAGGGAGACTGCCGGTGATAAACCGGAGGAAGGTGGGGACGACGTCAAGTCATCATGGCCCTTACGAGTAGGGCTACACACGTGCTACAATGGCGCATACAGAGGGCAGCAAGCTAGCGATAGTGAGCGAATCCCAAAAAGTGCGTCGTAGTCCGGATTGGAGTCTGCAACTCGACTCCATGAAGTCGGAATCGCTAGTAATCGTGAATCAGAATGTCACGGTGAATACGTTCCCGGGCCTTGTACACACCGCCCGTCACACCATGGGAGTGGGCTGCAAAAGAAGTGGGTAGTTTAACCTTTCGGGGAGGACGCTCACCACTTTGTGGTTCATGACTGGGGTGAAGTCGTAACAAGGTAGCCCTAGGGGAACCTGGGGCTGGATCACCTCCTTATACGAAGATACCACGATGAGTGTCCACACAGATTGATTAGGTTTAGAAAGTAAAAGAGACGATATTGGGTCTGTAGCTCAGCTGGTTAGAGCGCTCGCCTGATAAGCGGGAGGTCGGTGGTTCGAGTCCACTCAGACCCACCAATATCGACTAGATACAAAGATGGGGCTATAGCTCAGCTGGGAGAGCGCCTGCCTTGCACGCAGGAGGTCTGCGGTTCGATCCCGCATAGCTCCACCATCTTTAAGTGTTTTTATCTGAAAATATTTAAAAATGGTTTCGAAAGAAATCTAGCTCTTTAACAATTTGGAAAGCTGACTGATTGATTACTTACGAGTAATTCAATCAAATTTAAAAGTTCTCAATGTTTATCTTTCATTAGATAAACACAACAAACACATTCAAGTGTCTTGTATTCGAATCAAACTTTAGTTTGATTCACAATTGAGTCCGGCAAACAGTTATCAAGAATTAACCCTTCTTGATGACAACCAAAAACCTTGGTTAGTTGCCATACGCTTATTTGTCTTCACTTTTTAAAGTGAAAGCAAATAGAGACCCTTTCGGGTTGTATGGTTAAGTGACTAAGCGTACACGGTGGATGCCTTGGCAGTCAGAGGCGATGAAAGGCGTAATAACTTGCGATAAGCCCAGATTAGGTAGTAATAACCTTTTGAGTCTGGGATTCCTGAATGGGGAAACCCACTTACATAAGTAAGTATCCTGTTGTGAATACATAGCAACAGGAGGCAAACCGGGGGAACTGAAACATCTAAGTACCCCGAGGAAGAGAAATCAACCGAGATTCCGAAAGTAGCGGCGAGCGAAATTGGATTAGCCCTTAAGCTTTTAATGAGACAGACGAAGGCTCTGGAAAGTGCCGCAGTAAAGGGTGATAGCCCCGTAGTCGACATCTCATAATCAGTGAAAACGAGTAGGGCGGGACACGTGATATCCTGTCTGAATATGGGGGGACCATCCTCCAAGGCTAAATACTACTGACTGACCGATAGTGAACCAGTACCGTGAGGGAAAGGCGAAAAGAACCCCTGTGAGGGGAGTGAAATAGAACCTGAAACCGTGTACGTACAAGCAGTAGGAGCACCTTCGTGGTGTGACTGCGTACCTTTTGTATAATGGGTCAGCGACTTAATTTTAGTAGCAAGGTTAACCGTTTAGGGGAGCCGTAGGGAAACCGAGTCTTAACTGGGCGTACAGTTGCTAGGATTAGACCCGAAACCAGGTGATCTAGCCATGGGCAGGTTGAAGGTTGAGTAACATCAACTGGAGGACCGAACCGACTAATGTTGAAAAATTAGCGGATGACTTGTGGCTAGGGGTGAAAGGCCAATCAAACCTGGAGATAGCTGGTTCTCCCCGAAAGCTATTTAGGTAGCGCCTCGGACGAATACTACTGGGGGTAGAGCACTGTTAAGGCTAGGGGGTCATCCCGACTTACCAACCCTTTGCAAACTCCGAATACCAGTAAGTACTATCCGGGAGACACACGGCGGGTGCTAACGTCCGTCGTGGAGAGGGAAACAACCCAGACCGCCAGCTAAGGTCCCAAAGTATAGCTAAGTGGGAAACGATGTGGGAAGGCTCAGACAGCCAGGATGTTGGCTTAGAAGCAGCCATCATTTAAAGAAAGCGTAATAGCTCACTGGTCGAGTCGGCCTGCGCGGAAGATGTAACGGGGCTAAGCTATACACCGAAGCTGCGGCTACGTACCTTAGGGTATGTGGGGTAGGGGAGCGTTCTGTAAGCCGTTGAAGGTGGTCTGTAAGGGCTGCTGGAGGTATCAGAAGTGCGAATGCTGACATGAGTAACGATAAAGGGAGTGAAAAACTCCCTCGCCGGAAGACCAAGGGTTCCTGTCCAACGTTAATCGGGGCAGGGTAAGTCGACTCCTAAGGCGAGGCCGAAAGGCGTAGTCGATGGGAAACGGGTTAATATTCCCGTACTTCTTACAATTGCGATGGGGGGACGGAGAAGGCTAGGTGGGCCTGGCGACGGTTGTCCAGGTTCAAGTATGTAGGCGGAAAGTTTAGGTAAATCCGGACTTTCATTAACGCTGAGATACGATGTCGAGCTACTACGGTAGTGAAGTCATTGATGCCATGCTTCCAGGAAAAGCCTCTAAGCTTCAGATTGTAAGGAATCGTACCCCAAACCGACACAGGTGGTCGGGTAGAGAATACCAAGGCGCTTGAGAGAACTCGGGTGAAGGAACTAGGCAAAATGGTACCGTAACTTCGGGAGAAGGTACGCTCTTATCAGTGAAGTCCCTTGCGGATGGAGCAGACGAGAGTCGCAGATACCAGGTGGCTGCAACTGTTTATTAAAAACACAGCACTGTGCAAAATCGTAAGATGACGTATACGGTGTGACGCCTGCCCGGTGCCGGAAGGTTAATTGATGGGGTTAGACTTCGGTCGAAGCTCTTGATCGAAGCCCCGGTAAACGGCGGCCGTAACTATAACGGTCCTAAGGTAGCGAAATTCCTTGTCGGGTAAGTTCCGACCTGCACGAATGGCGTAATGATGGCCACGCTGTCTCCACCCGAGACTCAGTGAAATTGAAATCGCTGTGAAGATGCAGTGTACCCGCGGCTAGACGGAAAGACCCCGTGAACCTTTACTACAGCTTGGCACTGAACATTGAACCTACATGTGTAGGATAGGTGGGAGACTATGAAATTGCGTCGCTAGATGTGATGGAGTCGTCCTTGAAATACCACCCTTGTAGTTTTGATGTTCTAACGTTGGTCCCTGAATCGGGATTACGGACAGTGCCTGGTGGGTAGTTTGACTGGGGCGGTCTCCTCCCAAAGAGTAACGGAGGAGCACGAAGGTGGGCTAAACACGGTTGGACATCGTGTGGTTAGTGCAATGGCATAAGCCCGCTTGACTGCGAGAATGACAATTCGAGCAGGTGCGAAAGCAGGTCATAGTGATCCGGTGGTTCTGAATGGAAGGGCCATCGCTCAACGGATAAAAGGTACTCCGGGGATAACAGGCTGATACCGCCCAAGAGTTCATATCGACGGCGGTGTTTGGCACCTCGATGTCGGCTCATCACATCCTGGGGCTGAAGTCGGTCCCAAGGGTATGGCTGTTCGCCATTTAAAGTGGTACGCGAGCTGGGTTTAGAACGTCGTGAGACAGTTCGGTCCCTATCTGCCGTGGGCGTTGGAAAATTGAAAGGGGCTGCTCCTAGTACGAGAGGACCGGAGTGGACGAACCTCTGGTGTTCGGGTTGTCATGCCAATGGCATTGCCCGGTAGCTAAGTTCGGAATCGATAACCGCTGAAAGCATCTAAGCGGGAAGCGAGCCTTGAGATGAGTTTTCCCTGGCACTATAAGTGTCCTAAAGGGTTGTCGTAGACTACGACGTTGATAGGCAGGGTGTGTAAGTGCTGCGAGGCATTGAGCTAACCTGTACTAATTGCCCGTGAGGCTTAACCATACAACACCCAAGGGGTTTTGTGGACTCAGAAGTACCAGACCTTGAATGAGTTTGAAGAGAAATAACTTTTAGATTAGCTTTCCGAATTTTAAAATTTGCTTGGCGACCATAGCATTGTGGACCCACCTGATTCCATGCCGAACTCAGAAGTGAAACACAATAGCGCCGATGGTAGTGTGGGGTTTCCCCATGTGAGAGTAGGACATCGCCAGGCTTTAAATTAAATCTTTAGGTTGACCGACCTGGAGATATGGACGCTCACTTAGTGAGTTGACCACTGCGGAGTGGTAGTTCAGTTGGTTAGAATACCGGCCTGTCACGCCGGGGGTCGCGGGTTCGAGTCCCGTCCACTCCGCCACTTATTAAAAAAGCCCTGCTAGAAATAGCAGGGCTTTTTTACATCTCAAGAAAGGTGTTTTGCCCTTCGGTCGAATGAGTCCCACAAAGGGGTTGCCTGAAGTCCGCAACCCCGTCCATTCCGCTACTTATTAGAAAGCCTAGTCTGACGACTAGGCTTTCGTCGTTTCTCGGGTATGAGTTTTTGGATTTTGGTTACAGACCTTATCGCTATATATTGAGGTGTCTCTCTAGATAGAGGGAGGCTCGTGCTGTTTTACATTTAAACCTGACGAATTGAGATGGTTACTTCTAATTCTTTTTGCTACACCCTCTAAAGATAACGGAGCATCAAATTAGACCAGTATAAATACAAGTGAATATCAGGGGCTGTCACGCTAGTTCTCGCTGTAAGGAGTGGCGATCAGGATATAGAAAGTAATTGTCGATTGAGTTGGTATCTTACGTGGTTGTTATTTGTATCTGATAGCCGCATCTTAATTATTAGGCTGACTAAGAAAGGTAGGTACTTGGAGATTTAAGCGTTGGCACTAGTCTTGAGTAAATAGCGAAATTACAACAAACAAACTTATCTCACAGATACAAAAACGCCTAGCGTTTGCTAGGCGTTGATAAATAATGTTCCTAATAACATCGACTACAATATTTGTTTAAGGACTCTATCGGCTTTGACACGAGTGATCTTACGAATCAACTTCTGAACCTCCATCGGATAGCTCTCAATCTTGTCCAATTGCTTATAAGTGCAGATTAGCTGTGTGTGTTGAACAATATTATTAACCTCAGCTTGGAATTTATCCGTTAGATGATGATAGTTATCTTGGATGAATATGCCATTTTCTAAGTCCAACTTCCATGCGCGTGGGTTTAGGTTATTACCTGTGAGTAGCATGTAGCGTTTATCAACCCAAATGCCCTTCAAATGGAAGCTGTTGGAATCGTGTTGCCAAAGTCGGATAGACAGGTTACGACTTGCTATATTCGCTTCATTTGCCTTCGCAAATCGACGCAGGTTCAATTCGTATAAGTAAGGCAAGCCACCAATCGTTTTAAACTCTTCCTCTGGGGAGATAAAGAAGTCATTGGCTGTCTTATCGCCGACAACAATCGTGACCTTTACGCCACGTTTAAGTGCTCTCTTCACTTCCTTCGCTAGGCTAGGCGGAAAATTGAAATATGGCGTACAAATGAAAATTTCATCTTTAGCTTGAGCAACCAGTTGGTTAATTCCCTGATTTAGGCGGTTACGTCTCTTACCTATACCAACTAAAGGAGTTACGGCCACTTGTTCTGCGGAGACATCTTGAGAGTCGAACTTGTATTGAGAGCGTGCTAATGATGCTCTGAATTGACGGATTGCAGGTTTCAGTTCTTTGGTAACTGGTTTGTTCTTATCAGCCAAATCATAAACAGCGATGTCTGAGATCATTTGTTCTTGGACATAGGAGAACATTGAGTCAGCAAGTGTTGCGTTGTTTAAAACATGGTAGCGATCGAAACGGTAACGATCATGATAACTTAAATAGATATTGTTAAGGCTTGCACCGCTGTATATCACGCTGTCATCGACGATAAAGCCTTTTAAGTGCAATACGCCAAAGACTTCTTTGCCGCGAACTGGAATGCCATAGACGGGTACAGAGTGCTGATATTTTTCCGCAAACTCTTTATACATGGCTGCATTGCCTTCAGAAGACTCCGCACCAATCAATCCACGTTGAGCTCTGTGCCAATCGACACATACACTCACATCTAATTCTGGATTCTTTTGCTTTGCTTCATATAAGGCAGTTAGGATCTCACGGCCAGCCTCATCATCTTCAAGATACAAAGCGACTAAACTAATACGAGTTTTTGCGCGAGATATCTCATCAAGTAAGCGAGTTCTAAACTCTTGCGCTGATAGTAGTACTTCAAACTTGTCAGGATTCTGCGCTATGGTTGGCAACTGTATGAATGGATTCCTACTGGCAATCATATTGACTGTTTTACCTTAAAAATATGCAAAATTGCGAACCTTTAATTTTACCAAAGGGATAGCATCAAATACTAGATAATCGAGTCATTCTCTAACAATTTTGCTGATAATGCATAGGAATGAGATCTTTTCCGCTATTCGAATAGCGCTCATATAAGACTCTCAAACCATTTGGTAGTTCATTGGGATCGATTTGTATGAATTGATGACGATTGTAGAAATTAGTCAGATGAGAATACGCGAAGCAATAATCTTTTTCCGTCAGCGTGTGAAGAACACAATAATCCATTAGCTCTGAACCTAATCGCTTGCCACGGTATTCCTTAGAGATAGCCATTCCGGTAAGTAAGCGTGCATCTTCTATCGTTCGAAAGCGAACTACACCACATAACTGGCCGTCTAGTTCTAATGAGTAGATTTTTTCGCTTTTGTTGGCTTTACCTGTTGGGTAATGCTCTTTGTAAAAACGCTTAACGAGGGGAACCTTTACGGGGTCTAATTGAGTAATGATGACATTGTTCATTCAGTCACTGCGCCATTGGTTTATCTGCTGTAGAATGATGGCAGTGTAAGTTAATTGAATATCGCCATGCAATTCCATCTCAATGCTAGTTTAAAAAATGTTCATACTTTTTCTATCGATCAGACCTGTGATGCGTTGGTTGAAGTAACTACGATCGACGAACTGATTTCGGTTTATAGGAATCCTAAATGGTCAACTTCACCTAAGTTAATTCTGGGTAAGGGCAGCAATATGCTTTTTACCAAGCATTTCGCTGGTTTGATCATTGTCAATAAATTAGCTGGGATTGAGATGACCGAGACGGACCGTCATCACCTTCTGCATGTGAGTGGTGGTGAGGATTGGCCAAGCTTGGTTGAGTGGAGTGTTGATAAAGGTCTGGGTGGTCTAGAAAACCTCGCAATGATACCTGGTTGTTCAGGTTCTGCTCCGATTCAGAATATTGGTGCGTATGGTGTTGAACTGCAAGACGTATGCGAATATGTTGATATTCTGTATCTGGATACTTATACAGTTAAGCGGTTAAGCAAAGAGGAATGTCTCTTTGGCTACCGAGATTCTATTTTTAAGCACGCTCTCTATGGTAAAGCGATTGTTGTTGCGATTGGTTTGACCCTACCTAAAGAGTGGAAGCCATGTAACCACTACGGCCCGCTTAAAAGTTTACCTTTAGAGACACTTTCTCCTCGTTCTATATTTGATGAAGTGTGTGCTATACGCTCAAGCAAGCTACCAGACCCTTCCGTACAGGGTAATGCGGGAAGTTTCTTCAAAAACCCTGTGATCACCAAAGATCATTTTGATCGGCTGTCTGCGTTATACCCAAACATTGTCGGTTATGAGAGTAACGACATGATCAAAGTCGCCGCTGGGTGGCTCATTGATCAATGCCAGTTTAAAGGTGTGATTGAAGGTGGTGCTCAAATTCATCCAAATCAAGCTTTGGTTATCATCAATTATGATGAAGCGTCTGCTACGGATATCCTCAGACTTGCAGCGCGAGTACGTCAAGCTGTTCTAGACAAGTTCGACATATCATTGGAACACGAAGTTCGCTTCATGGGTCAAGACAGTGAGACAAACCTAGATAAAGCTTTGGAGTCATTGGCATGAGAGAGCACAATACCAAGCTTGCACTATTGAGATGTCTTGCCGATGGTGAGTTTCATTCTGGTGAAGACTTAGGTGAAATGATCGGTGTATCACGAGCGGCTATCAGTAAGCACATTAAAGGTATCCAAGAGTGGGGGTTAGACATCTATCGAGTACAAGGCAAAGGTTATAAGCTAGCCAGTCGTTTAGATATGCTTGACCAAGAAAAATTGTCCGCTGTCAGTCGTGATGCTTCTCTTGAACTCATTCCAATCATAGGTTCAACAAACCAACACCTGTTAGAGCGTACTAATACCCTCGAATCGGGGTCGGTCTGTATTGCTGAATATCAAGCTGCAGGTCGTGGACGTCGTGGAAGAGAGTGGGTATCGCCATTTGGTGCAAATCTTTACCTTTCAATGTATTGGAGGCTCGATGCAGGCATGGCTGCCGCTATGGGGTTAAGCCTTGTCGTTGGTGTTGCTGTTGTTGAAGCCTTGGAAGAGATGGGTGTTGAAGGCGTTAAACTGAAATGGCCGAATGATCTTTACCATAATGACAAGAAACTCGCGGGTATTTTAGTCGAGTTGTCAGGACAGTCTGGTGGCGCTGCTCATATTGTTATTGGTTTGGGACTAAACCTGTCCATGGACCCGACAACATCAGGTATTGGTCAGCCGTGGACCTCTCTCAAAGAGGTCTGTGATGGAAAAGTGCCCGACCGTAACCAGTTAGCACAGGCTCTGATCAATGCTTGGGACAAGTCACTTGCCGACTATGAGTTGAAAGGGATGTCGAATTTTGTCGAACGCTGGAATCGTTTAGATAACTTCTTAGGTCGCAACGTTAGACTGATCATTGGACCTAGAGAAATAGAAGGTGTTGTACAGGGTATCGATGAACAAGGTGCCGTGTTACTCAAAACTGAGAACGGTGTTGAGAGTTATATCGGTGGAGAGATATCCCTAAGAAAAGGGGACTAAGAGGTTACTACTTTCTTAGTAACACTTCCTCAACCATATGATCTGCGCCCTTGCGTAGAATCAGGTGAGCCCTTTCTCTGGTCGGAAGGATATTCTGCTCTAGGTTTAAACCATTGATTGATTGCCAAATACCTTCTGCTTTTTCCTTAGCGGCTAGATCTGATAATTTAGTGTAGTGCCCGAAGTATGACCCTGGTTTAGCGAAGGCACCTTCACGAAACTTCATAAAACGATTTACATACCATTGTTGAATTTGAGCGCTTTCAGCATCGACATATAACGAGAAGTCGAGGAAGTCTGAAATAAAGACTCTATGAGGCTCATGTGGGTAATTCATACCGCTTTGTAGAACGTTGAGTCCTTCAATAATAAGCACATCTGGTAAGTCGACCTCTTTTACTTCATTGGTAATGTTGTAGGTGAGGTGAGAGTACACAGGTGCTGTCACATTACGCTTGCATGCCTTCACGTCTGATACAAAATTAACTAGCGCTTTAATATCATAAGACTCAGGGAACCCTTTTTTACTCATTAAGCCTTTTTCTTCCAGTATTTCATTGGGGTATAAGAAGCCATCTGTCGTAACCAATTCAACTTTAGGATGGTTTTCCCAACGAGATAGCAACGCTTTCAGTAGACGAGCTGTTGTACTTTTCCCTACCGCAACACTGCCAGCGATACCAATAATGAATGGTGGCGCAGTTTCTTTCTTATCCAGAAATTGATGGAGCACTGAGTTTCTATTTTGTCGAGCAGCCACATAGAGGTTCAACAGGCGCGATAACGGTAGATAAATCTCTACGGCTTCTTCCATTGTCAGCTTTTCATTGATGCCTTGAAGCTCTTTCAAATCGCTCTCAGAAAGTGTCATTGGAACTAAATTCCTTAGTTCAGACCACTGCGCGCGGTCAAATGACATAAATGGGCTCATACAAAACTCTATAGTGGATAACAAAACAAGTGCATGGAAAATACATCAAGCGATAGATAAATTAAATATCTTCCTTTACTAGATGCGGATTAAAGGCAGAAACCTTGAGCTAAATAACCGTATATAGGAATTTGATAAGAGAATTTTACACTTTTTTGCAATTTACTATTGCAAGGTGGAAAATCATTCAATAAAATGCGCCCCACTTGTGCCGACTTAGCTCAGTAGGTAGAGCAACTGACTTGTAATCAGTAGGTCACCAGTTCGACTCCGGTAGTCGGCACCACTTTCTCCCTTCTATTTATAGAGAGCGAGAGAAAGATCAAAATTTGGAGGGGTTCCCGAGTGGCCAAAGGGAGCAGACTGTAAATCTGCCGGCACTGCCTTCGATGGTTCGAATCCGTCTCCCTCCACCATATTCTAAAGGTTAAATAGCTCAAAAGAGTTACGTGTTGCGTGCATCGTATAATGGCTATTACCTCAGCCTTCCAAGCTGATGATGCGGGTTCGATTCCCGCTGCACGCTCCAACTCATTTTTGTGTGCTGATATAGCTCAGTCGGTAGAGCGCACCCTTGGTAAGGGTGAGGCCCCCAGTTCGACTCTGGGTATTAGCACCAGTCTAAAGCTTCTTCTCCTTTAATAAAGAAAACCATTTTTTTTGGTTGCGTGGTCTTATTTTAAGCCACCTAATCCGTACCTAGAGGGACACCCCATGTCTAAAGAAAAATTTGAACGTACGAAACCGCACGTAAACGTTGGTACTATCGGCCACGTTGACCACGGTAAAACAACTCTAACTGCTGCTATCTGTACTACACTTGCAAAAGTGTACGGCGGTGTTGCTAAAGATTTCGCATCTATCGATAACGCTCCAGAAGAGCGCGAGCGCGGTATCACAATTGCAACTTCTCACGTTGAGTACGATACTCCTGAACGTCACTACGCACACGTAGACTGCCCTGGACACGCCGATTATGTTAAAAACATGATCACTGGTGCTGCTCAAATGGACGGCGGTATCCTAGTTGTTGCTGCTACAGATGGCCCTATGCCACAAACACGTGAGCACATCCTACTTGGTCGTCAAGTTGGTATCCCTTACATCATCGTATTCATGAACAAATGTGACATGGTTGATGACGAAGAGCTACTTGAGCTAGTAGAAATGGAAGTACGTGAACTTCTTTCTGAGTACGAGTACCCAGGAGACGACCTTCCAGTAATTCAAGGTTCTGCACTTGGCGCTCTAAACGGCGAAAAGCAGTGGGAAGACAAAATTGTTGAGCTTGCAGAAGCACTAGATTCTTACATTCCACTTCCAGAGCGTGCTGTTGATCTACCGTTCCTACTTCCTATTGAAGATGTATTCTCAATCCAAGGTCGTGGTACTGTAGTTACTGGTCGTATCGAGCGCGGTATCCTACGTGTAGGTGACGAAGTAGAAATCGTTGGTATCAAAGAAACTACTCTTACTACTTGTACTGGTGTTGAAATGTTCCGTAAGCTGCTTGACGAAGGTCGTGCAGGTGAGAACGTTGGTGCACTTCTACGTGGTACTAAGCGTGATGACGTTGAACGTGGCCAAGTACTTTCTGCTAAAGGTTCAATCAACCCACACACTAAGTTTGAGTCTGAAGTATACGTACTTTCTAAAGACGAAGGCGGCCGTCACACTCCTTTCTTCAAAGGTTACCGTCCACAGTTCTACTTCCGTACAACTGACGTAACAGGCGATATCACTCTACCAGAAGGCGTAGAAATGGTAATGCCAGGTGACAACGTTCAAATGACTGTTGAGCTAATCGCTCCAATCGCAATGGACGAAGGTCTACGTTTCGCAATCCGCGAAGGTGGCCGTACAGTTGGTGCTGGTGTTGTAGCTAAAATCTTTGCATAAGATTTGACGAACCACTAGTAAAAAGGGCATCATTTGATGCCCTTTTTCTTCGCTGAAAAAAGAGTTGGATGTTTTGGCATCAATTTTAGCTCTCAGCAAAGAATTAAACGGTCTTTTTGACTAAAATGACTGTTAGATGTGTTGTTTTGCAACGCAAAGGAATGTGCCCTGCAACAGCGGGGTTATTGTCGTCTATATTTAAGACTTATCACAGGTTGGTTTTATGAAAGCAAACGCTGAAACTCCTGATAGCTCAGGTGCAGCAGATACAATGAAGTGGGTAGTCGCTTTTGTACTGTTGGCTGCTGCTGTTGTGGGTAATTACCTGTATGGTGAATTGTCTGTTGTAATTCGCGCTGCAGGTGTAGTTGTGCTGATTGCTGCCGCACTAGGCGTTGCAGCAACAACAGTTAAAGGTAAAGCTGCGATCGATTTTGCAAAAGAATCTCGTATGGAGATTCGTAAAGTTGTTTGGCCTACTCGCCAAGAAACTATGCAAACTACATTGATCGTTTTAGCTGTATGTATTGTTATGTCTCTAGTGCTTTGGGGAATTGACGGCATTATGGTCCGTTTAGTTTCTCTAGCGACTGGGGTGTAGAGGGTTCTGATTCATGAGTGAAGCTCCAAAAAAACGTTGGTATGTAGTTCAAGCCTTTTCTGGCTATGAAGGTCGTGTATCTCAATCGCTACGCGAACATATTAAAATGCACGACATGGAAGAGTTCTTTGGTGACGTTTTAGTACCTACTGAAGAAGTAGTGGAAATGCGTGCAGGTCAACGCCGTAAAAGCGAACGTAAGTTCTTCCCTGGCTACGTATTAGTGCAAATGATCATGAATGATGAATCATGGCACTTAGTGCGCAGTATTCCTCGTGTTATGGGCTTCATTGGTGGTACCTCTGATCGTCCTGCACCAATCACTGACAAAGAAGCTGATGCTATCTTGAACCGTCTAGAGAAAGCGAGCGAGTCTCCACGTCCTAAGACAATGTTCGAAGCGGGTGAAGTGGTTCGTGTGAACGATGGTCCGTTTGCTGATTTCAACGGTACAGTTGAAGAAGTAGATTACGAGAAAAGCCGCATTAAGGTATCTGTATCGATCTTTGGTCGTGCAACACCGGTTGAGCTTGAATTTGGTCAAGTTGAAAAGCTAGACTAAAACTCTAATCTTTGAACAAGCTGTGGATAAATACTTCATAAGTTGTTCAAAATAAAAGAGTATAAAAAACCACCTTTTTAGGGTTGTTAAAGGCGCGAATTATGATTATAATTTCGCGCCTTTTTGCTTCTATCGAAGTAAGAAAGAGTTAATTGAAATTAAGGGGAGCTTGCCTTAGGGCTAGCGCATGTACCCAAAAATTAGGAAATATCATGGCTAAGAAAGTTGAAGCTTATATCAAACTGCAAGTTGCAGCTGGTATGGCAAACCCAAGTCCACCGGTTGGTCCTGCTCTAGGTCAACACGGCGTGAACATCATGGAATTCTGTAAAGCGTTCAACGCAAAAACAGAATCTGTTGAGAAAGGTCTACCTACTCCAGTAGTAATTACTGTTTACAACGACCGTTCTTTCACGTTCGTAACTAAGACTCCACCTGCTGCTGTTCTTCTTAAGAAAGCTGCTGGCGTTAAGTCTGGTTCAGGTCGTCCAAACACTGAGAAAGTTGGTACTGTAACTGACGCTCAAGTTCAGGAAATCGCAGAAACTAAAGCTGCTGATATGACTGGTGCTGACATCGAAGCAATGAAGCGTTCTATTGCTGGTACTGCTCGTTCAATGGGCCTAGTGGTAGAGGGATAAGATCATGGCAAAACTTACTAAGCGTATGCGCGTAATCCGCGACAAAGTTGAAGTAACTAAAGAATACGAAATCAACGAAGCTGTTGCTCTTCTTAAAGAACTAGCGACTGCTAAATTCGTTGAGTCTGTAGATGTTGCTGTTAACCTAGGCATCGATGCTCGTAAATCTGACCAAAACGTACGTGGCGCAACTGTGCTACCTCACGGTACTGGCCGTGAAATCCGCGTTGCTGTGTTCACTCAAGGTGCAAACGCAGAAGCAGCTAAAGCAGCTGGCGCAGATATCGTTGGTATGGAAGATCTTGCTGAGCAAGTGAAAAAAGGCGTAATGGACTTTGACGTTGTTGTTGCTTCTCCTGATGCAATGCGCGTTGTTGGTCAACTAGGTACAATCCTAGGTCCACGCGGTCTAATGCCAAACCCTAAAGTTGGTACTGTAACTCCTAACGTTGCTGAAGCGGTTAAGAACGCTAAAGCTGGTCAGGTTCGTTACCGTAACGACAAGAACGGTATCATCCACACTACTATCGGCAAAGCGTCTTTCGAAGCTAACCAGCTTCAAGAGAACCTAGAAGCACTTCTAGTTGCTCTTAAGAAAGCTAAGCCTTCTTCAGCGAAAGGTACTTTCCTGAAGAAAGTAAGCATCTCTACTACGATGGGTGCTGGTGTTACTGTTGATCAAGCTAGTCTTGACACTCAAGCAAACTAATTTGCTTTGGCGCAGATTTAGTGTATACTTCTGCGCCTAATATTTGTGGTTGGGTGGTTTTTGAAGCAATTCATAACTGTCTATCCCAAGACCGTAGGCGCTGAACCTTTTAAGGTGAAGCTTAATAAAACCTACGTAGGCGATGTTGTCGTTTGAAATGAATTTATTCATTTTTGAATAACATCGTAAACGCTCAATGTATTTTATATTGAGTGCTGTAATCACAACCAGAGGTTAATCCAAATGGCTTTAAATCTTCAAGACAAAAAAGCAATTGTTGCTGAAGTCAACGAAGCAGCCAGTGGTGCACTTTCTGCAGTTGTAGCTGACTCTCGTGGCGTTACTGTTGGCGCGATGACTTCTCTACGTAAACAAGCTCGCGAAGCGGGTGTTTACATGAGAGTTGTTCGTAACACACTAGCACGCCGTGCAGTAGAAGGTACTGAGTATGAGTGTCTACAAGACACATTTACTGGTCCTAGCCTACTTGCGTTCTCTAACGAGCACCCTGGTGCTGCAGCGCGTCTTTTCAAAGACTTCGCTAAAGAGAACAAAACATTCGAGATCAAAGCTGCTGCATTTGAAGGCGCAGTTACTGATGCTGATGTACTAGCGACACTACCAACTTACGACGAAGCTATCGCACGCCTAATGATGTGCATGAAAGAAGCTTCTGCTGGCAAGCTGGTTCGTACTATCGCTGCTGTTCGCGACCAAAAAGAAGAAGCTGCGGCATAAGCCTTGCTTTTCACTGGTTGCTATTTAAACTTATTGTTGACTTAAAAGAGAATTGTTATGTCTATTACTAACGAGCAAATCCTAGACGCAGTTGCAGAAATGTCTGTAATGCAAGTTGTTGAGCTTATCGAAGCTATGGAAGAAAAATTCGGTGTTACTGCTGCTGCTGCAGTTGTAGCTGGTGGTGCTTCTGCTGAAGCTGCTGCTGAGCAAACTGAATTCGACGTTATCCTTACTGCTGCTGGCGCTAACAAAGTACAAGTTATCAAAGCTGTACGTGGCGCAACTGGCCTAGGTCTTAAAGAAGCTAAAGGTCTTGTAGACTCAGCTCCTGCAGCGCTTAAAGAAGGCGTTGACAAAGCTGAAGCTGAAGCTCTTAAAGCACAGCTAGAAGAAGTTGGCGCTTCTGTTGAAATCAAGTAATTATTACTTAATTTCCTAGCCGCAAGGCTATTGGCTGGTGGTTTATTAACCACCGGCCTTTTTGCGCTGTAGGGCTATGACGAATTTCCCGCTGTTTAACCGTCATAATCCGAGCAAAAAAACAGTCATTTTTTCGAAATGATTGTTCAACTACAGTAAACAGCTGTTTGTCACCGCCCCCTCTGAAGAGTGTTTTGGGTGGTTTGGGTCACTTATCAGCGAGCTGAGGAACCCCATGGTTTACTCTTATACCGAGAAAAAGCGCATCCGTAAGGATTTTGGTACTCGTCCACAAGTTTTGGACATTCCATACCTGTTATCGATCCAGCTTGATTCTTTCGATAAATTCATCGAACAGGATCCAGAAGGTCAATACGGTCTTGAAGCTGCTTTCCGTTCTGTATTTCCAATTCAGAGCTACAACGGCAATTCTGAGCTGCAATACGTTAGCTACCGTCTTGGTGAGCCAGTTTTTGACGTTAAAGAATGTCAAATCCGCGGTGTAACTTACTCAAAGCCACTACGCGTAAAACTACGTCTAGTTATCTTTGATCGAGACGCACCAGCAGGCACTGTAAAAGACATTAAAGAGCAAGAAGTCTACATGGGCGAAATTCCGCTTATGACAGACAATGGTACTTTCGTAATTAATGGTACCGAGAGGGTTATCGTATCCCAGCTGCACCGAAGCCCAGGCGTGTTCTTCGACAGTGATAAGGGTAAGACCCACTCATCAGGTAAAGTTCTTTATAACGCACGTGTAATTCCTTACCGTGGCTCATGGTTAGACTTTGAGTTCGATCCTAAGGATAACTTATTCGTACGTATCGACCGTCGTCGTAAGCTACCTGCATCGATTATTCTTCGTGCACTTGGTAAATCGACTGAAGAGATCCTAGATCTGTTCTTCGACAAGGTGAACTTCGAAGTTAAAGACCAAACTCTACTTATGGAGTTGGTTCCTGATCGTCTACGTGGTGAAACTGCGTCATTCGACATCGAATCAAACGGTAAAACTTACGTTGAGACTGGTCGTCGTGTTACTGCTCGCCATATCCGTCAACTTGAAAAAGATGGCGTTGAGCACATCGAAGTACCAGTAGAGTACATCGTTGAAAAGATTGCTGCGAAAGATTACATCAACGAAGCAACTGGCGAGATCATCGTTGGCGCAAACCAAGAGATTAGCCTAGAAGCACTTGCTAACCTGTCTCAAGCAGGTCACAAGACTCTAGAAGTGCTGTTCACGAATGACCTAGACCATGGTCCATTCATGTCAGACACTCTACGTGCGGATAGCACAGTAGATCGCATCTCTGCATTGGTAGAAATCTACCGCATGATGCGCCCTGGCGAGCCACCAACGAAAGAAGCTGCAGAATCATTGTTCGAAAGCCTATTCTTCTCTGAAGATCGTTACGACCTATCAACTGTAGGCCGTATGAAATTCAACAGCTCTATCGAGCGTGAAGAAGAAGAAGAGCGCGGTACTCTGGATGAATCAGACATCATCGAAGTGATGAAGAAACTGATCGGCATCCGTAACGGTATTGGTGAAGTGGACGATATCGACCACCTTGGCAACCGTCGTATCCGTTCTGTAGGTGAAATGGCAGAAAACCAATTCCGTGTTGGTCTAGTTCGTGTAGAACGTGCCGTTAAAGAGCGCCTAAGCCTTGGTGACCTTGATGCAATCATGCCTCAAGATCTTATCAACGCTAAGCCGATCTCTGCTGCAGTTAAAGAATTCTTTGGCTCTTCACAGCTTTCACAGTTTATGGACCAAAACAACCCATTGTCAGAAGTTACGCACAAACGTCGTATCTCTGCTTTAGGTCCTGGTGGTCTTACTCGTGAGCGCGCAGGCTTCGAAGTACGTGACGTTCACGTAACTCACTACGGTCGTCTATGTCCGATCGAAACGCCTGAAGGTCCAAACATCGGTCTAATTAACTCGCTATCTGCGTTTGCACGTTGTAACGATTACGGTTTCCTAGAAACTCCGTACCGTCGTGTAGTAGATGGTGTAGTAACAGAAGAAGTTGATTACCTGTCTGCAATCCAGGAAGGTCAATTCGTAATCGCGCAAGCAAACACTATTCTTACAGAAGAAGGTACGTTTGCAGATGAGCTAATCACAGCTCGTCAGAAAGGTGAATCTGGTCTTCACCCACGCGAGCACGTTGACTACATGGACGTTGCGACAAACCAAGTAGTATCTATCGCTGCTTCGCTTATCCCGTTCCTAGAACACGATGATGCGAACCGTGCATTGATGGGTGCCAACATGCAACGTCAAGCGGTACCAACACTTAGAGCTGATAAGCCTCTAGTAGGTACTGGTATTGAACGTAACATCGCAGTTGACTCTGGTGTTACAGCGGTTGCTAAACGTGGTGGTCAAGTTCAGTCTGTAGACGCTTCTCGTATCGTAGTTAAGGTTAACGAAGATGAATTGGTACCTGGCGAAGCTGGTATCGATATCTACAACCTAACTAAGTACACGCGTTCGAACCAAAACACATGTATTAACCAACGTCCAACTGTACTTCCTGGTGAACCAGTTGCACGCGGTGATGTTCTTGCTGATGGTCCTTCAACTGACCTTGGTGAACTTGCTCTTGGCCAAAACATGCGTATCGCATTCATGCCTTGGAACGGTTACAACTTCGAAGACTCGATCTTAGTATCTGAGCGCGTAGTTCAAGAAGACCGTTTCACGACAATCCACATTCAAGAACTATCTTGTGTGGCTCGTGATACTAAGCTGGGTTCTGAAGAGATCACAGCTGATATTCCAAACGTAGGTGAGTCTGCTCTGTCTAAACTAGACGAGTCAGGTATCGTTTACATTGGTGCTGAAGTTAAGGGTGGCGACATCCTAGTTGGTAAAGTAACCCCTAAAGGTGAAACTCAACTGACTCCTGAAGAGAAGCTACTACGTGCTATCTTCGGTGAGAAAGCATCTGATGTTAAAGATACTTCTCTACGTGTACCAAACTCTGTTTCGGGTACTATCATCGATGTACAAGTCTTCACTCGCGATGGCGTAGAGAAAGACAAACGTGCACTTGAAATCGAACAGATGCAGCTTAAAGAAGCTAAGAAAGATCTAACTGAAGAGTTCCAAATTCTTGAGGGTGGTCTTCTTAACCGTGTTAAAGCTGTACTTCTGTCTGGTGGTTACTCTGAAGCTAAGCTTGATACTATCGGTCGTAAGCAATGGCTAGAGCAAGTTCTAGAAGACGATGCGCTACAAACTCAGCTTGAGCAACTTGCTGAGCAGTGGGATGAGCTAAAAGCAGACTTCGATAAGAAGTTTGAAACTAAGCGTCGTAAAATCACTCAAGGTGATGATCTAGCGCCTGGCGTTCTTAAGATTGTTAAAGTTTACCTAGCGGTTAAACGTCGTATCCAGCCTGGTGATAAGATGGCCGGTCGTCACGGTAACAAAGGTGTAATCTCTAAGATTAACCCTGTTGAAGACATGCCATACGATGAGAAAGGTCAGCCTGTAGACATCGTACTTAACCCGCTGGGTGTACCATCGCGTATGAACATCGGTCAGATCCTAGAAGTTCACTTAGGTTTGGCTGCGAAAGGTATCGGTGACAAGATCAACCAAATGGTTAAGGAACAACAAGAACTGCATAAGTTCCGTGAGTTCCTACAGAAGGTTTATGATCTTGGTGATACTCGTCAGAAAGTTGATATTGCTGAACTGTCTGATGATCAAGTTCGTACACTGATTAAGAACCTACGTGGCGGTCTACCGATTGCTACTCCTGTGTTCGACGGTGCTTCTGAGTCTCTAATCAAAGAACTACTTAAACTGGGTGATCTGCCAGAATCTGGTCAGCTTAAACTGTTTGATGGTCGTACTGGTGATTCGTTTGAGCGTCCTGTAACTGTTGGTTACATGTACATGCTGAAACTGAACCACTTGGTTGATGACAAGATGCATGCTCGTTCAACTGGTTCTTACAGCCTAGTAACTCAGCAACCACTTGGTGGTAAAGCTCAGTTCGGTGGTCAGCGTTTCGGTGAGATGGAAGTATGGGCACTAGAAGCATACGGTGCTGCATATACTCTACAAGAAATGCTAACAGTTAAGTCGGATGACGTTAACGGCCGTACTAAGATGTATAAGAACATCGTAGATGGCAACCATAGCATGGAACCTGGCATGCCAGAGTCGTTCAACGTACTGTTGAAAGAGATTCGCTCGCTAGGTATCAACATCGAGCTAGAAGACGAAGAGTAATCCCTCTTTTTTATAAAGAAGATTGGATTACTTGGTAAAGGGGGCTCACTTTAGTCGGTGAGCTCCTTTAACTCCTTACAGGAGCTGAACGTGAAAGACTTATTAAACTTTCTAAAAGCACAGCATAAGACCGAAGAATTTGATGCAATCAAAATCGGTCTATCTTCACCAGACACGATCCGTTCGTGGTCTTTTGGTGAAGTTAAAAAGCCAGAAACAATTAACTATCGTACGTTCAAACCTGAACGTGATGGTCTGTTCTGTGCACGTATTTTTGGTCCAGTTAAAGACTACGAATGTCTTTGTGGCAAATACAAGCGCCTGAAGCACCGTGGTGTTATCTGTGAGAAGTGTGGCGTTGAAGTTACACAAACTAAAGTTCGTCGTGACCGTATGGGCCACATCGAGCTTGCTTCACCAGTTGCTCACATCTGGTTCCTAAAATCACTACCGTCTCGTATCGGTCTACTAATGGATATCCCTCTGCGTGATATCGAACGTGTTCTTTACTTCGAAATGTACGTAGTAACTGAACCGGGTATGACTGATCTAGAAAAATCTCAGATGCTTACTGAAGAAGAGTACCTGGATCGTCTAGAAGAGTGGGGTGACGAATTCACTGCTAAGATGGGTGCTGAAGCGATCAAAGATCTGCTTTCAACAATGGACCTTCATCAAGAAGTGGAAGAAATGCGCGAAGAGTTGGAAACAACTAACTCTGAAACTAAGCGTAAGAAAGTTACTAAGCGTTTGAAGCTAGTTGAAGCGTTCATCTCGTCAGGCAACAAGCCTGAGTGGATGATCCTAACTGTACTTCCAGTGCTACCGCCAGATCTTCGTCCTCTAGTTCCTCTAGATGGCGGTCGTTTTGCGACTTCAGATCTGAACGACCTTTACCGTCGTGTGATCAACCGTAACAACCGTTTGAAGCGTCTTCTAGAGCTAGCGGCTCCAGACATCATCGTACGTAACGAAAAGCGTATGTTGCAAGAGTCTGTTGATGCCCTTCTAGATAACGGTCGTCGCGGCCGTGCGATCACGGGTTCTAACAAGCGTCCTCTGAAATCTCTTGCTGATATGATCAAGGGTAAACAAGGTCGTTTCCGTCAGAACCTTCTAGGTAAACGTGTAGACTACTCTGGCCGTTCTGTAATCACAGTAGGTCCATACCTTCGTCTACATCAGTGTGGTCTTCCTAAGAAGATGGCACTTGAGCTATTTAAGCCGTTCATCTACAGCAAGCTAGAGACTCGTGGCATGGCTACGACAATCAAAGCTGCTAAGAAAATGGTAGAGCGCGAAGAAGCGATCGTTTGGGATATCCTAGACGAAGTTATCCGTGAACACCCAGTACTGCTTAACCGTGCACCTACACTTCACCGTCTAGGTATCCAAGCGTTTGAACCAGTACTAATCGAAGGTAAAGCGATTCAGCTTCACCCACTAGTATGTGCGGCATACAACGCCGACTTCGATGGTGACCAAATGGCTGTACACGTGCCTCTAACTCTAGAAGCACAGCTTGAAGCTCGTACCCTAATGATGTCGACGAATAACATTCTGTCGCCAGCATCAGGTGATCCGATCATCGTACCTTCTCAGGACGTTGTATTGGGTCTTTACTACATGACACGTGACAAGATCAACGTGAAAGGTGAAGGTATGTACCTTGCTGGCCCTGCTGAGGCTGAAAAGGCATACCGTACTAAGACTGCTGAGCTACATGCTCGCGTTAAAGTACGTATCACTGAAACAGTAGTAGACGAAGACGGCAATAGCACAACGAATACTGGCCTAGTAGATACGACTGTAGGTCGTGCAATGCTATGGCAGATCGTTCCTAAAGGCCTTCCGTACAGCATCGTTAACCAAAAGTTAGGTAAGAAGCAGATCTCTACTCTTCTTAACGAGTGTTACCGTAAGCTTGGTCTAAAAGATACAGTAGTATTTGCTGACCAAATCATGTACGCAGGTTTCGCATACGCGGCACTTTCTGGTGTTTCTGTAGGTATCAACGATATGGTTGTTCCTCAAGCGAAATACGACGAGATTGAATCTGCTGAAGAAGAAGTTCGCGAAATCCAAGAGCAATTCCAATCTGGTCTTGTTACTGCGGGTGAGCGTTACAACAAAGTTATCGATATCTGGGCATCTACGAATGACCGCGTTGCGAAAGCAATGATGGATAACCTATCTTCTGAAACAGTTATTAACCGTGACGGCGAAGAAGAACAGCAAGAATCGTTCAACAGCATCTACATGATGGCCGACTCGGGCGCACGTGGTTCTGCAGCTCAGATTCGTCAGCTAGCAGGTATGCGTGGTCTGATGGCGCGTCCAGATGGTTCAATCATCGAAACGCCGATCACTGCGAACTTTAAAGAAGGTCTAAACGTCCTTCAGTACTTTATCTCAACGCACGGTGCTCGTAAGGGTCTTGCGGATACAGCACTGAAAACAGCAAACTCGGGTTACCTAACTCGTCGTCTAGTAGACGTTGCTCAAGACGTTGTAGTACACGAACATGACTGTGGCACGCATGAAGGTATCGACATGATGCCTCACATCGAAGGTGGTGACGTTAAAGTTGCACTTTCTGAGCTTGCTCTTGGTCGTGTTGTTGCTGAAGATGTTCTTAAGCCTGGTACTGAAGATGTACTGATTCCACGTAATACTCTGATTGATGAGAAGTGGTGTCAAATCATGGAAGACAACTCAGTAGATAGCATGAAAGTGCGCTCTGTTGTTACCTGTGATGCAGACTTCGGTTGTTGTGCACAGTGTTACGGTCGTGACCTAGCACGTGGTCACCTAGTGAACCAAGGTGAAGCAGTTGGTGTTATCGCTGCACAATCTATCGGTGAACCGGGTACACAGCTAACGATGCGTACGTTCCACATCGGTGGTGCGGCATCTACTGCAGCAGCAGAGAACAGCATCCAAGCTAAGACAACTGGTACTGTGAAGCTTCACAATGCTAAGTTCGTAATTAACAAAGATAAGAAACTGGTTATCACTTCTCGTGCATCTGAGATGACGATTATTGATGAATTCGGCCGTACGAAAGAGAAGCACAAACTTCCTTACGGTTCGATGCTAACCAAAGGCGACAACGCAGCAGTTACTGCTGGTGAAGTTGTAGCTAACTGGGAAGCGCATACCATGCCAATCATCACTGAAGTGGCAGGTCGTATCCAATTCGTAGATATGATCGATGGTATTACAGTTTCTCGTAACACTGACGATCTAACGGGTCTTTCTTCAAGTGAAGTTACAGACGCAGCAGCTCGCCCAGCAGCAGGTAAAGATATGCGTCCAGCTATCAAACTTGTTGATGAGCAAGGTAACGACGTAATGATCCCTGGTACTGATATGCCAGCTCACTACTTCCTACCTGGCAAAGCGATTGTAAACATCGAAGATGGCGCTGAAGTTGGCATTGGTGACACACTATCTCGTATCCCTCAAAAATCGAGCGGAAACAAAGATATCACCGGTGGTCTACCACGCGTAGCTGACCTATTCGAAGCTCGTAAGCCTAAAGAGCCTGCGATCCTTGCTGAGCACACAGGTACTGTGTCTTTCGGTAAAGAAACGAAAGGTAAGCGTCGTCTAGTAATCACTCGTGAAGGCGGTGACGCTTACGAAGAGATGATTCCTAAGCATCGTCAATTGAACGTGTTCGAAGGTGAGAAGATTGAACGTGGTGATGTAATCGCCGACGGTCCTGAAACTCCACACGATATCCTGCGTCTACGTGGTATCCACGCAGTAACTCAGTACATCGCGAACGAAGTTCAAGAAGTTTACCGCTTACAAGGCGTAAAGATTAACGATAAGCACATTGAGACTATCGTTCGTCAAATGCTACGTAAGTGTACAATCACTCATTCTGGTGACTCTCCGTTCCTACCTGGCGAACAAGTTGAGTACCACAATGTTAAGATTGCTAACCGTAAGCTAGAAGCTGAAGGTAAAGAACTAGTACGTTTCGAACGTGATCTACTAGGTATTACTAAAGCATCTCTTGCAACTGAGTCATTCATCTCAGCTGCATCGTTCCAAGAAACGACTCGCGTACTAACAGAAGCTGCGGTTTCTGGTAAGCGTGATGACCTTCGCGGTCTGAAAGAGAACGTAATTGTTGGTCGTCTGATCCCAGCTGGTACTGGTTTCGCATACCACCAAGAGCGTCAAAAGCAACGTGAAGAAGAGCAAGAAGGTCCTTCAGCTGAACAAGCTACTGACAATCTAGCAGCACTTCTAAACGCTGGTTTCTCTTCAGAAGAGTAAGCTCTACGAGTAGTCTCTAAGAGATAAGAAAAGGCACCTTTGGGTGCCTTTTTTGTATCTGGCGTATAGGTGTTTAATGAGAGGCTTATAGATTCGAAGTTGATAGGTATGCTTGCTTGTCGATTGCTTGTCGATTGCTTGGCTGGTGGACTTAGTCGATAGTACTTTCTCTAAGGCAGCTTGCGTGTTTACAGGGAGGCGCTGAGGATGAAACTGGTGAGAAGTGTTACGTCGGGTTATCGCAAAACATCAGAGTAGGGACGAACCAATAGGCTCTGATAAAAGAGTTGGATGTGTTAGGTAACGCTACAGACAAAACAAAAAGCTTGCACAGAGGCAAGCTTAGAAGATGTTAAGCCATTAAGCTCCTGGTGGAACCGCTAGGCTGTCGGCAATTTGTTGTATCAGCTGGTCTTCAACCGCAAACCTAGCCTCAAGAATCTCACCTATAAGTGACAGCTCACTATCAAAGCTTTCTAATGTATCACTAGCTTCAATGGCGGCGTACTTATCGGTGAAGTTGAGCAGAGGGTCCGTGGTAAGGACGATATGACCATAAGACTGGTTGATTTCGTCTGTTGCTTTGAAGCCAGTAGACTGCCATTTGTCCATCACCATGTCATAGATTTTGAAATGACCTTCGGAGATGTAATCAACAAGGTGTTGGCTGAATTTTTGGAGTTCTTCTGGAGAAGGCAGTTCGGTGATTGCCGTTGCTTTCGACGATGAAGGCTGTAGAGCGGCAAGCTTACAATACTCAACGATTAGAGACTGTCGAGTTTCGAGCCAATGATCGATGACCTCATTAGAGCCACCCCATTGTTCTTGTATTTGTTTGAATTTATTTAGCATGACCATGTCCTCATGATCTGATCACAACCTTGTGATCATGGTAATTGCCTAAGCAAGGTCCGTTTATTGGTAACTACTAAAAGTAATAGCTTGAAATATTCTCTGCTACAACTCTAGTATGAAATTAGATTGCCAGTAAAATGAACGAACTGCAAGCAATGAGGCATAGGGATGTTAAAAAAAAGTGATAACAAAATGACAGAGCAAGCTTATTGGTGCGTCGTTTCAGGTAGTGATATTTGGGTTAATAATGATCAGTTTCCTTATGGCTCAGCAGAGGAGCTAGGGCTGAGTGTCGAGCATGCAATCTGTATTGGTCAGCATCAAGGTCGTAAGGTGTATTGGCTCAACGACTGTGATGTTGAGAGTGAGTTGACCATGATAAACCTACGTGAGTTATTACACTGGCCTGAATCGAGTTTTCTGACAGCAAGCAAAGCTATCCAGTATGGGCACATGACGCAAAGTATGCGTTTTTGTCCTCAGTGTGGCGGTCGTAATCACCTCAATCATAATCAGGTGGCGATGCAATGCGGAGATTGCCGAACGCTTCATTATCCTCGTATCTTCCCGTGCATCATTGTCGCTGTACGTAACGACAACAAGATATTGCTTGCACAGCACCCAAGGCATAAAACTGGTATGTATACCGTGATAGCGGGCTTCCTAGAGGTCGGAGAAACCTTAGAGCAGTGTGTGGCAAGAGAAGTCAAAGAGGAAACTGGTATCGATGTTGCTAATATTCGTTACTTTAGCAGCCAGCCATGGGCGTTTCCGTCGAGTATGATGATGGCCTTTCTGGCTGACTATGCTGGTGGAACGCTTAAACCAGATTATAGTGAATTGTCGGATGCCCAATGGTTTGATGTAACAAGCCTGCCTGATGTTGCACCTGTAGGAACGATTGCGAGACAATTGATTGAGAAAACTGTGGGTGACGTGGCGAAAGATGATGTGACGGAGCAGACGATAGAGTACTAATATACCTATGATAGTATTTGGCCTATAGGTGGTCAAAAGCTAAAAAAAACCCTCCACAAGTGGAGGGGGTAAGTAAGATGTCGTTATGAGATGCTGAGTAGTGACTACTCAGATGTTATAATTGTAATTTTCGCTAGCGAACAAATTTTTAACATGCTCCTGCAATTGGGTGCAAATTAAGCATTGATTTAAAAGTTAATAACTTGATCTAGGTTGCAAAGCACACAGCTTTTACCCTTCAATCAGTGTTAGAATACTTGCCATCAAAACTAGACAAGATTGAATTGGAATTTAACGGAATGACCGAATTAAAAAACGATCGCTATTTACGCGCACTTTTAAAACAGCCTGTTGATTACACACCAGTATGGATGATGCGCCAAGCTGGCCGCTATCTTCCAGAGTACAAAGCAACGCGCGCTGAAGCTGGCGATTTCATGTCTTTGTGCAAAAACGCTGAACTGGCATCAGAAGTAACACTTCAACCTTTACGTCGTTTCCCGCTTGATGCGGCAATCTTGTTCTCTGACATCCTAACTATCCCTGATGCAATGGGCTTAGGCTTGTACTTTGAAACTGGTGAAGGTCCTAAGTTTGAACGTCCTATCACATGTAAAGCTGACGTGGAGAAGATTGGCCTACCTGATCCAGAAGGAGAGCTTCAATACGTAATGAATGCCGTTCGTCAGATCCGTAAAGATCTGAAAGGCGAAGTGCCATTGATTGGTTTCTCTGGTAGCCCTTGGACACTGGCAACTTACATGGTTGAAGGCAGCAGCTCGAAGGCGTTTACTAAGATCAAGAAGATGATGTACGCAGAGCCACAAACACTGCATTTACTTCTAGATAAACTGGCTGACACCGTTATTGAATACCTGAACGCGCAAATTAAAGCGGGTGCACAATCGGTAATGGTATTCGACACATGGGGTGGTGTACTTACTCCGCGTGACTACAACCTGTTCTCACTACAGTACATGCATAAAATTGTAGATGGCCTAATCCGTGAAAACGAAGGTCGCCGTGTACCGGTTACTCTGTTCACTAAGAACGGTGGCATGTGGCTAGAATCTATCGCAGCGACTGGCTGTGATGCGGTGGGTCTAGACTGGACAATCAATATTGCGGATGCAAAAGCGCGTATTGGCGATAAAGTGGCTCTACAAGGCAACATGGACCCATCAGTGCTTTACGCACAACCTGAGCGTATTCGTGAAGAAGTCGGCACTATCCTTGAAGGTTTTGGTGACGGCGGTACTGGTCACGTATTTAACCTTGGCCATGGTATTCACCTAGATGTGCCACCAGAGAATGCTGGTGTATTTGTGGACGCAGTTCATGACCTATCTAAGCCATACCATAAGTAATTAAGTATGTGTTTTTAGAAAAAGCGCTGTCGAGAAATCGGCAGCGCTTTTTTATTACCTTTTTATCCGCATCCAATATCGGCTTCATCATCGTGGATGTGCAGCTAATTAGGTATTTGGATCATGGTAGGCCAAATGCTCCGAGATGTGCTTTTGGATGTAAGGAATAACGTCACTCTCAAACCAAGGGTTCTTCTTGAGCCAGATATTATTGCGTGGCGAAGGATGAGGTAGAGGCAAAAACTCAGGCGCCCACCTTTGCCAATCACGTACGGTTGCGGTCAGTGTGCTGGTGGTTTTGTTTGTTAGGTAATGGTTTTGTGCGTACTGACCAATCAGCAGTGTCATTTGGATGTTGGGTAGCGATTTCAGCACTTTGTTATGCCAAAGCTCCGCACACTCCTTACGTGGTGGGAGATCGCCACTCTTTCCCTTTCCCGGATAACAAAACCCCATAGGAACAATCGCGACTTTTTGTTCGTCATAAAACGTATCGCTATCTATCCCTAACCATTCTCTTAATCGTTCGCCACTGGCATCATTCCAAGGGATCGATGACTCATGAACCTTGATGCCGGGTGCCTGCCCAATAATAAGCAAGCGCGCGTTTGGATGCGCTTGAATCACCGGGTTAGCACCGTGTGATATGTGAGGCTCACAAGCTCGGCATTGTCGAATCTCTTTGAGTAACGATGAGGGCATCAGTAACCTTTATCAAAATCGATGACATGGTTAAGTTTAAAGCCATCTCGCCACTGTTGGTAATTCTCGGCGAAGATCTCTACCACCTGCCTTGGCTCACTCAGCGCTGCAATGTGCGGGGTGATGATCACTTGCGGCAATGTCCAGAAAGGGTGTTCCTGCGAGAGGGGCTCACTTTCAAACACATCCAAGAAAGCGTGCTCAACCCATTTATTCTTAATCGCAAGCAGCAAGGCTTTGTTATCTAAGCTCTCTCCTCTGCCAACATTAAAGAGCAGCACATTCGAGCAGTAACTTAAGGTCGTTTGATTGAGTAATTGATAGGTTTCATCTGTTGATGGCAAGGTGTTGACCACGATATCCGCTTGCTTAAGGGCAGCCTCTATCTCATTGATGTGGAAAGTGTCTTTAAAGGTCTCTTGCTTTGATGGAATGCCGGTACGGTTGACTCCAATGGTATGAATACCAAAGGCAGCTGCGGTTTTCGCTAAATGACTGCCGATTGAACCTGTCCCTAAAATCACCATGGTTTTGTCAGTTAGGCTAGTATATAGCTGTGGTTGCCAGCTTCGTTGTGCTTGTTGCTGGTGGTAGTGAGGGAAGTGTCTACAGTGGCTGATCGTGTAACCTAACACGTATTCAGCAATCGCAGGGCCGAAGATGCCTTTGACGTTGGTCAGCGTATAATCTTGACGCAGATCCGGCTGAGTGAGTTTATTGATTCCTGCGTAGGTACTTTGCACCCAATCTAGATGTTTAAACTCATTAAGTCGCTCCGCGATTAAAGGAGGAGAAGCCAGCACGATCTCAGCTAATTCGGGGTTTTGAGTGATTTCGAGGTCAGGTAACCCTTGGTTTAGAATCAGTTGCGTATAAGTATCGTCATGCTCAGTAAGAATATAGAGCTTATTCGTAAAATTGTTCATCGGCCTACCTTTTCCATCCTAGGTTTATCAAGTACACTTTCGCTGTCTTTTTCTGCAATTATTGAGTGACTATGCTTCAGAATCCACTGCAGGTTCGTCTAGAAAAGTTAGAACCTTGGCAACAAATTACCTTTATGGCGTGTCTATGTGAGCGTATGTACCCTAACTATGCCATGTTTTGTGAGAATACAGAATTTGCGGAAGCTCGAATCTATCGTGATGTTTTGGATAGCATTTGGGAAATCCTAACCGTTAAAACGGCAAAGGTGAATTTTGAGCGTCAACTTGAGAAAGTCGAAGAGCTATTCCCAAGTGGAGATGATTTTGATTTTTACGGTGTTTACCCTGCGATGGACGCGTGCCAAGGCTTGGCAACGTTAATTCATGGCTTACTTGATCGTGAACATCTGCTTGAAACTGTAATTAAAGTGAGTCAACAATCGGTGAAGACGGTTGCTGAGCTTGAGTTTGCTCAAGGCGCTGAAGAAGTGACAAACGAAAATCAGAAAGAAAACGAAGCGGTGTGTGAAGAGTGGGACGTTCAGTGGGCCATCTTCCGACCTCTACGTGAAACGACTGAGCGTGACCTAGATCTGATCAAAGATCTACGCCACGAACTGCGTGAAGACCCAGTAAGTAACATTGGTGTAGCGTTATAATTCGCTATCGCACCAAAGTACGAATAAAAACAAAGGCTCCCTAGGGAGCCTTTGTTGTATCTGACGGTATCAAATTGAGATTAAGCGTCTTTTTTGTCTTCTTTTTGAACCTTGTCTTCATCCGCTGACTTTGAGTCTGAGGTGTCGTTGTCTGTTAGAGTTTTTTCCTCTAGCTCGTCCTCTTCATCGCGGTTTTCGATAACACCGTGTGTTTCTTTCCATTGTTCCCAACGTTGAAATGCCAGTTCTTGCATGTCAGTTGTCTTATCTGCCTCGTCGACGATCTCTTCGCCCACTAGGTGCTCAAAGATATCTTCTAGGGTGATGATGCCCTGAATCGTACCGTACTCGTCAACCACTAAGGAAAGCTGCAGGCGGTTTGCCATCATTTGGTCAAAGGCTTTAGCCAAGCCCATATTGTTCAGCAACACGTGGATAGGGCGCATTACTTCACCCAGAGCTTTCTCGCCACAACCCGCTTGTTGCAATCTAAACAGCTCCAGACGGTGTACAAAACCAATGATGTTGTCAGTTTGCTCGCTGTAAACTAATGGGCGCGAGAATGGTGTGTCTTTGTGCTGCTCTAGGAACGTATTCACGCTCATTTCGGCATCGACGCGGAATACAACAGGGCGCGGTGTCATCACTTGCGTCACGGGCACATCTTGAATGCCTAATAGATTGCTCAGAATTTTTGATTCGCCTTCAGCAAACTCACCACTTTCTTTTGCCAAAATAGCCATTGCAGACAGCTCATCACGCATTTTTGGTGCTTGGTGGCCACGAGCAAGACGTTTGGTGATCTGTTCTGAGAACCAGACAAACGGTGTTAGAAAGAAAACCATCCAGCGAAGTACGTTTGATGATGCAGGAGCAAGTTGGCGCCAGTAGGTTGCACCAATGGTTTTTGGAACAATCTCAGACAAAACCAAAATACCCAAAGTCAGTACGGCAGAGAATACACCTAACCATTGGCTACCAAAAACCACAGCCGCTTGTGCACCTGCCGTCGCAGCACCGATTGTGTGCGCGATGGTGTTGAGCGTTAAAATTGACGCGAGCGGGCGGTCAATGTCTGTTTTCAGTTTGTCTAAAGACTCTGCTGCAGGGTGCCCATTTTGTTTTAGTTGAGCAATATAGCTCGGACTAATACTCAAAAGTACAGCTTCTAAAACAGAACAAATGAAAGAAACTCCAATAGCAATGGAGACGTAAATAGTTAGCAGCAGCATGTTTGCCCTTAAATTAAATTGTACGCTTTAGCAGCGATTCAGCGTGGATTATAGAGATAAAGTAGTGGCTAGGTCATCATTAATTTGCCTCTCAGCCCCTTTTAAACAAGGGCTTGCTCAATAAAATCAGTAACAAATTGTGAGTTATTACTCATATTATGGCTAAAACTACGGCATTAGAGCTAAAGATCGACGACAAACCTTTGCCAGATGGGGCATTTATGTTTTAGAGTAAATTGAATTCAAAAATACAAAGAAGGGAAACCTAAAATGAACAAGACTCAATTAATCGACTTTATTGCTGAAAAAGCGGACCTTTCTAAAGCACAAGCTAAAGCTGCTCTAGAAGCGACTCTTGGCGGTGTTACAGATGCTCTTAAAGATGGCGATCAAGTTCAGCTAATTGGTTTTGGTACTTTTAAAGTAAACCACCGTGCAGCTCGCACTGGTCGTAACCCAAAAACTGGTGATGAGATCCAAATCGCTGCTGCAAATGTTCCAGCATTTGTTGCAGGTAAAGCGCTGAAAGATTCAGTGAAATAATCTAAACTGTACCGAGGTAGTCATATTCCACCTCGGTACAGGTTTTTATGAAAAAAGCATTTCTTCTCGTTTCACTATTATCTACATTCCTCATTGGCTGTTCATCAACCAGCCCCAGCAAAAACCTAGAGCAATTTGAAACTCACACCGGCGGCCAAGTCATGGGCGACGCGACAAGTTTCTACTGGGTCACCAACAAGCTAACACAACCTCATACTTCTGCTGACTATGTCACCATGGGCGATTACGGCTGGTACAAAACTGACTATGTTTGGTCGGAAGATGTGCTTCGTGAATTTGTACGTGAAGGTGAGCTACGCGATGATTCACTTGCGTTGGTTCCATATCGTGTACATGTGCGCTTTAATCAGTCTGGTGAGGCTGTGTATCAACAGTATCGTATTGGTAAAAAAGTATTACCGTTACAGTCAGTTCAACTCGACAGATATAAACAGGAAGCGACATCCGTTCTCGATGTTACCGAGAAGCAAAATGATGAAGGGTTAGAACTTTTGCAGGGCTATTGGAATGGCAAAACGTTTCAGACTTGTTCTGGTAAACAGTTTGATGACTTTGAGTTCAACCAAACATTGCCTAATTTTGTGATTAACCGTTTATCGTCTGTAGAGAGCTATGGTGCTTTTGTCGGTAAAGCGTCTTTGAGAAAATTGTCGGTTGCTGAGTTTTTGATATTGGCAGATGAAAATCATGAGTGTGTATCAAGGCCCTCATTGCTGAAAGAATAGAGATCGCTTGAACAGTATCAGAGTATTTACCCTACTATAGGCAAAGTGCTGATTAGTCAGTACAAGTACCACTAATCGATAAAAAAGGCGCCTGTTGAGGCGCCTTTTCTTTTATTCAATTGCAGTCATTCATTTGCTGATATTCGAATCTAGCCGAATGATGATGTTGATTACTGCTCTTGCTCGCGCGCAATCGCACGGTAACCAATGTCATTGCGGTGGAACATACCATTCCAGTTAACTTGCTTAGTTAACGCGTAAGCGCGCTCTTGAGCCTCAGAAACCGTATTGCCCAGTGCTGTTGCACAAAGTACACGACCGCCGTTTGTCACAACGTCGCCAGCTTCATTATTTGTCGTACCCGCGTGGAAAACCTTTTGGCCTTCAACTTCGCTTGTTGGTAGTGAAATAACGTCACCTTTTGCGTAGTCAGCAGGGTAACCACCAGCCGCAAGAACAACACCGATAGAAGCGCGTGGATCCCACTTCGATTCTGCTTCGTCGAGTTTCTCGTCGATAGCCATTAGGCAAAGCTCAACAAGGTCTGACTCCATACGCATCATGATAGGTTGCGTTTCTGGATCGCCGAAGCGGCAGTTGTATTCGATAACTTTAGGTGTGCCGTCAGCATCGATCATTAGGCCAGCGTAAAGGAAACCTGTGTAAGGTGCGCCTTCCGCGTCCATGCCACGTACCGTTGGGTAGATAACTTCTTCAAGGATACGGTTGTGGATTTCTGGAGTTACAACCGGCGCAGGAGAGTAAGCACCCATGCCGCCCGTGTTCGGCCCAGTGTCTTTGTCGCCAACACGTTTGTGATCTTGGCTGGTGGCCATAGGAAGTACGCTAGAACCGTCAACCATTACGATGAAGCTTGCTTCTTCGCCTTCAAGGAACTCTTCGATAACCACGCGGCTGCCAGCTTCGCCAAAGGCGTTGCCCGCTAGCATGTCTTTGATTGCGTCTTCTGCTTCTTCAAGTGTCATCGCAACGATAACGCCTTTACCCGCGGCAAGACCATCAGCTTTCACTACGATTGGAGCGCCTTGCTCGCGAACGTAAGCGATAGCTGGCTCAATCTCAGTGAAGTTTGAGTAGTAACCTGTTGGGATCTCATGACGAGCTAGGAAGTCTTTAGTGAATGCTTTAGAGCCTTCAAGCTGTGCTGCGGCTTGAGTAGGGCCAAAGATTGGCAAACCTACTTCGCGGAATGCATCAACCACACCGATAACCAATGGTGCTTCAGGACCCACGATAGTCAGTTCGATTTTCTTCTCTTGAGCAAACGCGACTAAACCTGCGATGTCTTCAACGCCAATCTTTACGTTTTCAAGTTTAGGCTCTAGCGCAGTACCTGCGTTGCCTGGAGCAATGAATACTGTTTCAACATTTGGGTTTTGTGCTGCTTTCCAACCCAAAGCATGTTCTCTACCGCCAGCACCGATGATTAATACGTTCATGTTTCAATCCTTAAGTCTTTAATTCTTAAAAGCCCCTCAAAATTGAGAGGCTCGATAGCTACTAATTGTTTAGGTGAACTAAATATTAGTGGCGGAAGTGACGCATGCCCGTAAAGATCATCGCCATGCCGTGTTCGTCTGCTGCTGCGATAACTTCGTCATCACGCATAGAGCCGCCCGGTTGGATAACACACTTGATACCCGCTTCAGCTGCCGCGTCGATACCGTCACGGAATGGGAAGAATGCATCTGATGCCATTGCACATCCTTCAACAACCAAACCTTCGTCAGCAGCTTTGATGCCTGCGATTTTCGCAGAGTAAACGCGGCTCATTTGGCCAGCGCCGACACCAATCGTCATGTCGCCTTTCGAATAAACGATAGCGTTAGACTTAACGTACTTCGCTACTTTCCAGCAGAATAGAGCATCTTTTAGCTCTTCAGCCGTTGGTTGACGCTTAGAAACGACTTTCAGGTCGTCTTCAGAAACCATGCCTTGGTCGCAGTCTTGAACTAGCAAACCACCGTTAACACGCTTCACGTCAAAGCCAGTCGTCTTCGTTGTCCACTCACCACACTCAAGTAGGCGAAGGTTTTTCTTAGCCGCTACGATTTCTACTGCTTCAGCAGAAACAGATGGTGCAATGATAACTTCAACGAATTGACGCTCAGTGATAGCCGTCGCTGTTGCCGCGTCTAGTTCACGGTTGAATGCGATGATGCCGCCAAATGCAGACGTTGGGTCTGTTTTGAATGCGCGGTCGTAAGCTTCTAGGATATCTGTACCTAATGCTACACCACATGGGTTAGCGTGCTTAACGATCACACATGCTGGCTCGTTGAACTCTTTCACACACTCAAGCGCTGCGTCAGTGTCAGCGATGTTGTTGTAAGAAAGGGCTTTACCTTGAATTTGGCGAGCAGTCGATACTGATGCTTCTTCAGGGTTCGCTTCAACGTAGAATGCTGCTGCTTGGTGGCTGTTCTCACCGTAGCGCATGTCTTGCTTCTTCTCGAACTGTTGGTTGAACGTGCGAGGGAACTTACTCTCTTCATCGCCTTCCTTGTTCGCGCCGTAGCTAGGAACCATAGTGCCGAAGTAGTTAGCGATCATGCCGTCGTAAGAAGCCGTGTGCTCAAATGCCGCGATAGCGAGGTCGAAGCGAGTCTCTAGGGTTAGAGATTGCTCGTTAGCGTCCATTTCAGTGACAACGCGCTCGTAGTCGTGTGCGTTTACAACGATCGTTACGTCTTTGTGGTTTTTCGCTGCAGAGCGAACCATTGTAGGGCCACCGATGTCGATGTTCTCAACAGCGTCAGCAAGGGTACAATCTTCTTTAGCAACGGTTTCTGCGAATGGGTATAGGTTTACAACAACCATATCGATAGGGTTGATACCGTGAGTTTCCATCACGTCATCATCTTGGCCACGACGGCCTAGAACACCACCATGAACTTTAGGGTGCAGAGTCTTAACACGGCCATCCATCATTTCTGGGAAACCAGTGTAGTCAGATACTTCTGTAACAGAGATGCCTTTTTCAGCAAGCAGGCGAGCAGTGCCACCGGTAGATAGGATATCTACACCACGGTTAGCAAGAGCTTGTGCAAATTCAACGATACCAGTTTTGTCTGATACGCTGATGAGAGCGCGGCGAATTGGACGAGCGTTATTCATGCTTCCATCTTCCTCAAATTCATGGGGTTAAAATAAAGATATTTGCCAAAAAAGAACTTGTTTCTATCTTCTTAGCGTGGATTATCTTAGATACCAGTAAGAGATAAAATATTGGCCAGTTTTGGTAAAGACCTTTTGGGTTAGTCTTATGATTAAGCTATAAGATAACCAACTCCAAATTTGATGGCGCAGATTCTAACTAATTTATTACAAAAAAGCTCGCGCAATCGTTTGGCATCTCAAAATTAATTATGAAAAGTGCCATTTCAGCCTGAAAAGTAACGATAAGGTTAATTGTGGAATGGACGGAACAGTAGGAAAAAACATGTTTCAGATCGGTGAATTAGCGAAACGATGCGGTGTGACAGCCGATACCTTACGATTTTATGAGAAGAATAACCTGATCGCGCCAGCCAGTCGCAGTGAGTCGGGTTATCGTCTATATGATGAAAATAACCAGAAACAGGTGACGTTTATTCTCAAATCTAAAGCGTTGGGACTGAGTCTGGACGAGATTAAAGAATTGCTTGAGATTCGTCTCGAAGCCACACAGCACAGTTGCGCCGAAGTGAAATCAATTACCTCAGCAAAACTAGAGATGATCGATGAGAAGATTACCGAGTTAACCAAGATTCGCACTGCACTTAAAAAGATCAATGATGCGTGTTGTGGCCACGTAGACGACGATGCAAGCCATTGTTCTATTCTGGCAGCCTTGGATTCAGCAAACGTTGATAAAGAGCGCTGCTGTCGCACTGGAGAGTAATCAGCCACCTATTACGGTTCGACAAGCCAAAAAAAAAGCCAAACTCAAAAAATGAGCTTGGCTTTCCATTCAATAAATTACGAAAGAACGATTAGTTCATGCCGTATTTTTTAAGTTTCTTGCGAAGAGTACCGCGGTTAATACCCATCATGGTTGCTGCGCGAGTTTGGTTACCGCGAGTGTACTGCATGATAGTGTCTAGTAGTGGCTGTTCAACTTCAGCTAATACTAATTCGTATAACTCGCTGACTTCTTGACCGTTTAATTGAGCAAGGTAATTTTTCAATGATGCTTTAACTGAGTCACGTAGTGGTTTCTGCGTGATTTGGTCTTGTGATGTAACTGTAGTTACTGTCAATGCTTCTGAAGTCAGATTTTGTTCGAACATATTCGGTCTAGCTCTTCTCGTAATTATGGTGCAACGTTATCAAAAAAACCTTCTAGCGCTTCAAGCTGCAGATCACCTGCTTCGAATGCGTTGAAGGTACGGCGAAACTCACTCGCTTGTTCATGTTCTTTTAGGTACCAACCCACATGCTTACGAGCAATTCGGGGGCCTAAAAACTCGCCATAAAACTCATGTAGAGCGTTCACATGACCAAGCATGATGTCTTTCACTTCCGAAATCGGGAGCGGGTCCATCGTGGTGCCGTTTTCCAAATAGTGTAGGATTTCGTTAAAAATCCAAGGACGTCCTTGGGCAGGTCGACCTATCATTAAAGCATCAGCACCGGTGTACTCCAGCACAAACTTCGCTTTTTCCGGGCTATCGATATCACCGTTAGCGATAACCGGAATAGATACTGCTTGTTTCGCTGCTTTAATGTGTTTGTATTCTGCCTCACCTTTGTACATACAAGCGCGAGTTCTCCCATGAAGGGCAAGAGCTTGTATGCCGCAGTCTTCGGCTATTTTCGCGATTTGAACACAGTTTCTGTTGTCTGTGTCCCAGCCTGTGCGCGTTTTCAACGTTACTGGAACGTCGACAGCATTTACCACCGCTTTCAGAATATCTTCAATGAGTTCTGGATGCTGCAGTAGGGCTGAGCCCGCAAGCTTCTTATTCACTTTTTTGGCTGGACACCCCATGTTGATATCGATGATTTGCGCACCGTTATCGACATTAAATTGAGCAGCCTCGGCCATAAGCTGTGGATCTGCACCAGCGATTTGTACTGAACGAATGCCCGATTCGCCTTCATGTACCATACGCTGCTGAGACTTTGACGTTTTCCAAACTTTAGGATTGGAGGACATCATTTCACTGACTGCCATCCCCGCACCGTAACGAAGACACAACTCACGGAATGGTCTATCCGTTACGCCAGCCATAGGAGCGACGATTAGATTGTTCTTAAGTTGATAATTTCCGATTTTCAAAAATGTCATCACAGTTCTGTACCAGCAAGGGCGCGCATTTTACGCATTTTTTCGCTGCGTGAAAAGACTAATATTTGAGCATTTACAATTTGTTTTTGTAATTTGTTTAAATTTCAGTCAATTAGCGCTTAAAGTCTTACCTAGCCTTGCTTCTGACCTGAGATTCGACACCATTCTTGTTGTTCAATGATCGGATCAATGTGAAGCTCATCACGATAATAAGTCGCAACATCTTCCGCTTGTGTATCTAAAACACCCGACATCGCAAGTACACCATTTGGCTTAATTAGGCCTTTAATGATGCCAGAAAGGTCGCGTAATGGACCTGCAAGGATGTTGGCAACAACAACGTCAGCAAGCAAACCTTCCGGTTGATCTTGTGGTAAGAACACCTCTAGTTGCTCTGCCACGCCATTGCGTTGTGCGTTGTCTTTTGATGCAAGCAGGGCTTGAGGATCAATGTCGATCCCGATAACTTTTGCCGCGCCAAGTTTGATCGCAGCGATCGCTAGGATGCCTGAACCACAACCGAAATCGATCACGGTTTTGCCTGCCAGGTCTAGGCCTTCAAGCCACTCAAGACACAATGCCGTTGTCGGGTGCGTACCTGTACCAAATGCAAGACCGGGATCCAGCATTACGTTTACAGCGTCAGGTTCAGGGATATCGCGCCAGCTAGGGCAGATCCATAAACGCTCACCAAACTTCATTGGGTGGAAGTTGTCCATCCATTCACGTTCCCAATCCTTGTCTTCAATTTGCTCTACTTTATGAGCAAAGTCTGCAGGGAACATGTTGCTTGCTTTAATCTGCGCTAGAACGACACCAGTATCAGTCTCAGCGTCGTAAAGCGCGAGAATGTCAGTATCACCCCAAAGGCGAGTTTCACCCGGCAGAGGCTCAAATACAGGAGTATCTTGTGCATCCAGGAAAGTTACGGAAAGAGCACCAGTCTCTTCCATTAACATGTCGCCGATTTGTTCGGCATTTTCATTGGTCGCATTAAGCTTGATTTGAATCCAAGGCATGGCTGCATCTTCTATATGAGAAAAATTGGATGGGGAGTCTAGCAGAAAATATGAGCAAATTCATCAAAACACCGCGGATTATAAGAGGGATTATTGATTGATTTTTGCGAGTGTTTAAAAACAAAAATGCCCACCGAAGTGAGCATTTATTAGTGTTCTATAGAGAACTCATTACGGAAGGCTAGCTTCTATTGTAGACCAAGCTTCTTCTCAAGATAGTGGATGTTTGCACCACCGTGTTGGAAGTTTTCGTCGTTCATAATAGCCAATTGAAGTTCAGTATTAACGTTAATACCTTCAACAATCATCTCACCCAATGCGTTCTTCATACGAGCGATAGCGACATCACGGTTCTCACCGTAAGTGATCAGCTTACCAATCATTGAATCGTAGTGTGGTGGTACTGTGTAGCCAGTATAGATGTGAGATTCCCAACGAACACCCATACCACCTGGAGCATGGAAGCGCGTGATCTTACCTGGAGATGGCAAGAAGCGAACTGGATCTTCCGCGTTGATACGACATTCGATTGAGTGGCCGCGCAGTTTAATATCATCCTGTGTGAATGATAGAGGCTGACCAGCAGCAATGCGAAGTTGCTCTTTCACTAGGTCGATACCCGTTACCATTTCAGTAATCGTGTGCTCAACCTGGATACGAGTGTTCATTTCGATGAAGTAGAACTCACCGTTCTCGTATAGGAATTCAAATGTACCTGCGCCGCGGTAACCAATCTCAAGACATGCACGAGTACAACGGTCACCGATGTACTTACGCATCTCTTCAGTGATACCTGGTGCTGGCGCTTCTTCCACAACTTTCTGGTGACGACGCTGCATTGAACAGTCACGCTCACCTAGGTGGATAGCATTGCCTTGGCCATCTGCAAGCACTTGTACTTCAATGTGACGTGGGTTTTCTAGGAATTTTTCCATGTAAACCATGTCGTTATTGAAACATGCTTTTGCTTCAGCACGAGTCATTGCGATAGCTTCTGTTAGTTCTTTTTCAGTACGAACAACACGCATACCACGACCGCCGCCGCCGCCAGATGCCTTGATGATTACAGGGAAGCCAATGCGCTTAGCGTGCGCTTTGTTTTTCACTTCATCATCATCAAGAGGGCCGTCAGAACCCGGTACACAAGGTACGCCAGCTTTCTTCATTGACGTGATAGCTGACACTTTGTCACCCATCATGCGAATGGTTTCTGCTTTAGGGCCAACGAAGATAAAACCACTGCGCTCTACCTGTTCTGCAAAATCTGCATTTTCAGATAGGAAGCCGTAGCCAGGGTGGATAGCGACTGCACCCGTTACTTCAGCAGCGCTGATGATACGAGGGATGTTTAGGTAGCTATCGATACCACGAGCTGGACCGATACAAATGGTTTCGTCTGCAAGCAGTACGTGCTTAAGATCGCGGTCAGCTGTTGAGTGAACAGCTACTGTTTTGATGCCAAGCTCTTTACATGCTCGCAGAATACGCAGTGCAATTTCACCACGGTTCGCGATTACTAATTTATCTAACATAATGAGTGCTCTCTATTATTCGATAATTACTAGAGCTTGGTCGAATTCTACTGGTTGACCGTCTTCAACTAGGATAGCCGTTACAACACCAGATTTATCAGCTTCGATTTGGTTCATCATTTTCATTGCTTCAACGATACATAGCGTTTCGCCAGCAGTTACAGATTGACCAACCTTAACGAATGGTTTTGCATCTGGGCTTGGAGCGCCGTAGAAAGTACCAACCATTGGAGAAAGAACTTGGTGACCAGCTGGAACTGCAGGAGCTGCTGCTTCTGCTGCTACAGGTGCCGCCGCAGGTGCTGCCGCTACAGGAGCTGGAGCCGCTGCATATTGAATAGGTGCTGCAGATACAGGGCTGTTACGACTGATTCGTACTGACTCTTCACCTTCAGAGATTTCTAGCTCAGAAATACCAGACTCTTCAACCAATTCGATTAGCTTTTTGATTTTGCGAATATCCATTGTTTCTTTCTCTTTATCTGTTGATTGAACTTACTCTTTGACTGAGTAGGTTAGTAATAGTTCGTTGTTTTTATTTACTTTGCGTTGAGCTTGTTGAGCGCAGCCGTCAAAGCAAATTGATAACCTTGGGCACCTAAGCCACAAATCACACCTTCTGCTTTATCAGATAGGTAAGAGTGGTGACGGAATGGTTCACGTGCGTGAACATTCGATAGGTGAACCTCAATAAATGGGATAGCAACACCAAGTAGTGCATCACGCAACGCCACACTGGTATGTGTAAAGGCCGCTGGGTTGATAATAATGAAATCAACATTTTGATAAGCACTATGGATAGCTTCAATCAGTTCATACTCACGATTTGACTGTAAGTGAGACAGCTCAACATCTTGTGTTTTCGCTTGCTCGGTCAATGAGCTAATAATCTGGTCAAGTGTTTGAGAACCGTAGTGTGCAGGCTCTCTAAGGCCTAACAGGTTAAGGTTTGGGCCATTTAAAACTAGAATGCGAAACTTTGTAGACATTGTGGGGCTATCTTCCTTTATCGTGTTTACGAATGTGAATGTTGCCATTTTATTGAAAATTTGGGGTTAATTTCCAGTAAGAAAAACCCAAATTTAAAAATTAGAACCAGATTATAGCTAATTCAGCGCAAATCGCAGCAATTTACTGGTCTAATCTCCTATAAGTACAGCATGGAATTGTTATCAACTTAACAAAAAACCACGATTGCTTTAATTTTATCGAAGATATTTGAGATCAAGATCGGCCATAAAAAAACCGCCACATAGGTGACGGTTTCGTTATGGTCTGTTTTAAACAGTGATTAGCTAATGTGACGGCTTGCTTATGCCAGTTCAGCTTTCTCTGCAATCAGTTTATCAACCACGCTTGGGTCGGCCAGTGTCGAGGTATCACCAAGATTTCCAGTATCGCCGGTGGCAATTTTACGCAGGATACGACGCATGATCTTACCCGAACGAGTTTTTGGTAGAGAGTCTGTCCAATGCAGGACATCTGGCGTTGCGATAGGACCAATCTCTTTACGTACCCAGTCTTTCACTTCTTTATGAAGCTCTGCAGTTGGGAACTCACCATCATTCAACGTGATGTAAGCGTAAATGGCTTGGCCTTTAATATCATGAGGAATACCGACAATGGCGGCCTCAGCAATCTTATCAAACGCCACTAGAGCGGATTCAATCTCAGCGGTACCCATACGGTGACCTGATACGTTAAGCACGTCATCCACACGGCCCGTAATCCAGTAATAACCGTCTTCATCACGACGAGCACCATCACTCGTAAAGTACATGCCTTTAAAGGTTGAGAAGTAAGTCTGTTCAAAACGGTCATGATCGCCATGTACGGTACGCATTTGGCCTGGCCAAGAGTCAAGAATCACAAGGTTGCCGTCTGTTGCACCCTCAATGATGTTACCCATGTTATCAACCAGCGCGGGCTGTACACCGAAGAATGGGCGAGTCGCTGACCCCGGTTTTAGGTCTGTTGCGCCCGGCAGTGGTGAGATTAAGATACCGCCCGTTTCTGTTTGCCACCATGTATCGACAATCGGAGACTGCTCATTACCAATTGTTTTGTAATACCACTCCCACGCTTCAGGGTTGATAGGTTCACCTACCGAACCCATGACTCTTAGGCTGTCACGAGAAGTACCTTCAACCGCTTCATTGCCTTTCGCCATCAAAGCACGAATCGCTGTTGGTGCAGTATAAAGAATATTAACTTGATGCTTATCGACCACTTCACTCATACGGCTGGTGTTCGGGTAATTAGGCACGCCTTCGAATAGGATTGTTTTTGCGCCATTGGCAAGCGGTCCGTAAACAAGGTAAGTGTGACCAGTAATCCAGCCCACATCCGCTGTACACCAGAAGGTTTCGCCTTCTTGGTAGTCGAATACGTATTTGAAGGTCATGGCTGCATAAACAAGGTAGCCACCTGTGGTGTGCATAACACCTTTCGGTTTACCTGTAGAGCCTGACGTATAAAGGATGAATAGTGGGTCTTCTGCGTTCATCTCTTCTGGTGGGCAATCTGCAGATACATTTGCGATAGCATCATGCCACCACACATCGCGGTGTTCGTGCCAAGCAACATCACCGCCGGTGCGTTTGAATACGACAACTTTCTCGATGTTTTTCACTTCAGGGTTCGTTAGTGCTTCATCCACATTCTTCTTCAGTGGAACTGCACGGCCGCCACGCACGCCTTCATCGGCAGTGATCACGACTTTAGAATTTGAATCGATAATACGACCAGACAGTGCTTCTGGTGAGAAACCACCAAATACGACTGTGTGAACCGCACCGATACGGGTACATGCCAGCATCGCAACTGCAGCTTCTGGAACCATTGGCATGTATAAACAAACCACATCACCTTTGCGTACGCCTTGCTCTTTTAGAGCATTTGAAAACAGGCACACTTCTTTGTGTAGTTCATTAAAAGTTAGTGTTTTGTCATCAGCCGGGTCATCGCCTTCCCAGATGATAGCGACTTCGTCACCGCGCTCAGCAAGGTGGCGGTCGATACAGTTAGCCGAAACGTTAAGCGTGCCATCTTCAAACCAGCGAATATCAATGTGGCCAGGGTCGAAAGAGGTGTTTTTTACCTGTGTGAAAGGCTTAATCCAATCAACGATTTTTCCGTGTTCACCCCAAAAGCCTTCAGGGTCAGAAACAGATTGCTGGTACATGGCTAGGTAAGTGTCATTATCCGCGTGTGTGGTTGATTTAATATTTTCTTTTACCGGATAAACGTGGGCTTCACTCATTGCATCTCTCCTTGTGCCTACATTCCTAATGAACTGGCAACTTCCTTTGTGTTCAGTTTCTAGGTCTATTACAGAACCGTCGTTGTGCTATCACTCTCGGCTAGGACGGCGATTTCCACAATTAGACTTTAGGATGAGACGCCGCTTTTCACTTAAAAAATAGCGAGTTAAGTTCATTTTTGAGAGATTGCTCTCTATGTGGAAAGGCAGTAGTTGAATTAGGTATACGAAGAGTTGAAGCGCGGTAGGTCGCCGTGCTTTAGGCGAACAAAAATCAGCGCAGCGGAGATAGCATCTTGTAATGCATCATGTTTATTGACCGGGATAGGTAAATCGAGCTGACGACAGATGGCATCGATACTGAGGTCAAAATAGGCATTCGGCAGCTGCCTTTCGAGTTTATCTTGGTAGAGCTGGCTCACTTCGACTAATCGGTTAGGCAGTGGAAATCCAAGCTGTTTTAAACAGGCACGGTCGAGAATCTTTTTATCATAGCGGATGTGATAGCCGACTAAAGGACGATTTCCGATGAAGTTCAGTAGCTCAATTAAAGCTTGTTTCTCTTCTATACCGTGCTTTAGATCTTGATGGCGAATGCGGTGGATTTTGATGGAATTGCAATCGAGTGACTGAGGTGCTCTGAGTCGAACTTCAAAAGGTTGGCTGGTAATGATTCGGTTACCGATGATCTTTGTCGCGGCAATAGTGACTAATTCCGCCTGATTAGGGTCGAGGCTAGTGGTTTCACAATCGAGCGATACATATTCATTATGTGTAGGCGTAGCAAACAGAGGCTGATAAGGAGAGCCTTTGAGCTTGTGATGCCAGTAATAACGAACCAATCTATTCATCGTTCAGCCGCCTAATCTCTTATTTGATAGTGGTAACCTAGCCATTGCTTGAATTTCTTCACCACATGTAAGCTATGACGAAGCAGATCTCTGTCTGCTCGCTCCATCAGTTTGACGTTGATCTTGTTGCTGCTGTGCTGCTGAGAAAGCCTTTGGGCTAAGCGCCACTTAAAGAATTGTTTGAGAGCTTCACTGAGATTGTCTGCGGTGCTTTGCTCTAATACCTTCTTGCTGACCAGTTGCTCAATGCGTTCGAAGGTGTTGTTGACCGTGACGCCATGCTCAAGACAAAGTGCTCTCACACCATGCACGATAGGGAAAATGCCACCTTGTTTGATATCGAGCCCTGATTTGGATTTTTTTACATTACCAAACAGGGTGAGGGGAACCGAGAAGTTCAGAGCAGGGCGGCAGAATTCAGTCAGAATCAATTCCTGTCCGAGCATCAAATCACTGAGGTGTTGTTTTACTGGTTTTAATAACTCTCTGTTACCCGCAACGGCGTGTGCATCCGCCATGATAGCAATATCCATCACGGTGTCTGGCGTGGCTTTTTTTACCCAACGGGTGAGCGTTTGTTTCCACTCTTGTTCTGAATGTACCCATTTCGGGTTGTTGACCATCACATTGCCCGGGCACAGTGGATAGCCCAATTGCTGCAGTGTGTGGGTGAGATCGTTCATGGCACTTTGGCATTGATGCCACTCCAAGCCATCTTGAATTATTAGCGCGTTGTCTTGATCGGTTTTGAGAATTTGTTCTCCACGGCCTTCGGAACCCAATACGATTAGGCAGCAATGATTATGCAGTGCTGGTGGGATCACCAACTCAAAAGCTTTTTCTATGATCTGTTCATTAACCGCAGAAATCAGCTCCATGATAAAGCGTGTGCGAATCCCGTTACTGAGCAAGCTCTCGACCAGCTGACGCTGTTTGTTAGAGGCCATTGACAACTCTTCAATGCTGGTGGCTCGCGCAATACGCAAAGTAAGAACGTGAGAGTGAGTGGAGAATGCACTGAGGATCTGTGTCATGTCCACCATGCCGACGGCATTTAGACCATCACAAACCATCAACCTTTTTACCCGATTCCTGGTCATGGTGATCATGGCGTTAAATAAGAAGTCGCCTTGATTTACGTGCATCACCGGAAACGTCGCGATCTTGCCGACGGGCGCATCCAGTGGGAAATTATCGAGCATCACAGCATGCAATAAATTGGTTCGAGTGACGATTCCATACGGTAAGGAACATGATGATCCAAAAGCTTTTGGGTCATCATGTTCCAAATGAACGAGAGCTGAGTCCAACCCTCGTTCTTTAAGGGTTTGAGTGACTTGGTTGATAGGTTGGTTCGGTTCAAGTATCAGTGGTGGGTGATAGATAGAGTCATCCACTTTGGTCAATATGAACTCGGCTAGATTCTGCTGTTGTTGGGCGGCTTCGATCAGTGCTTTACGTGTTGATAGGTTACTATCAAAGTAGGCGGCGAATTGGCCATTGGCGTGGTAAAGCTCGAGAAAAATATCAGTGGGTAGCAGATAACTTAATGTATCTTCGAGCGCGATATATTGGTGTTTGGTGTGAGGTTCAAATTGGCTGCGCACATCAAAAATATCGTCATTGGCATAGTGTGCGTAAATCTCGCCATCACTGCTCGCACGCTCTTCAACCGCTCCTTTGATCAAAATGTGCAGGTGTCGGCTCGGCCTATCGGCTTCCAGTATTACTTCTTGAGAGCGGTAATACACCACGTCTAATGAAGAGCGCAGCTTTAACTGTTCGGTGTCGGACAGGCTATCGAAGGGTGGGTGCTGCATATTAAATTTGTCAGGCATAAGCATCACAAGAAGAAATGGGAGTCTTTAATCAGTCTGACAAAATACCAGCGAAGCTCCAGACGACTTTAGTCTAAATGAGAGTATGGGTATTGATGAGCCTGAGATATCTCGTTGAAATGCGATATCCAAGTAAATTGAATATAGGAATAGCATCCCAGTAATAATTCCCTTTTTCATCGTATGCGAGATAGGCATAATTGGTGCTGCCTTTTTCCGCACACTTTATAGGTTATTTATGTTTAGCCCTTCACCCTATGGCTGGATCTCTCAGTATTTTCTTGGTTTCTTTTTTGCGTATGGCGTGTACTTGCCATTTTGGGCGTTGTGGTTTGAAGACCAAGGCGTGTCTGCTGGTGATATTGGTGTATTGATTGGTATCGGCTTTGCGACGCGTTGTGTGGCCAACCTAGTGATTACGCCACGTATCCATAAAGTTGAACACTTGATGCCAGCTTTACGCTGTTTGAGTTTCGCCGCGCTGTTGTTTGTAGGCTTCCACTTTTTCACGGGTGGCAGTTTTATACTGATGTTGCTGGCAACGGTACTGTTTAACCTGTGTTGTGGGCCGATTATTCCTCTTTCTGACGCAATGGCTAACCATTACAGTCGTCTTAAGATGCTCGACTACGGCCGAACTCGCCTTTGGGGTTCGGTTTCTTTTATCGCGGGTTCAACCGTGGTTGGTTATCTAGTGGCTGAATTCGGTACTGACATGATTTTGTATACTGCGCTTGCCGGTGTGTTGTTGTCGTTGATTCTTGCGATGAGAAATCCCAATGTGATGCCAGTAACACAATCTGAGCAACAAGCGGTGCGACCAAAACTAGGTGAGTTACTGCGCGAGTCATCAGTGGTGAAATTTTTAGCCTTGATGGCACTGTTGCAAGGTAGCCATGCGGCTTACTACAGTTTTAGTGCAATTTATTGGAAAGAAGCCGGTCACTCAGAAGCGATCATCGGTTATTTGTGGAGCCTTGGTGTTGTCGCTGAGGTGGCCGTATTTGCGTTAAGTAAGCGCTTATTCTCTGGTTGGTCACTGCGTACTCTGTTCGTGGTAGCGGCAATTGGGGTGATGGCTCGTTGGGGTATTACCGCTTCTACCACAGCAATTTTCGCACTGGTTATGGTGCAGCTGCTGCATGGTGTGACGTTTGCTATGGCACACATCGCAGCGATTCAATACATCCAATCTGAAGAACAGAACAAGATGGTTGCGCTACAAGCTCTCTATAATGCGATTCCATTGGGTGCATTTATCGCACTAATGACCACCTTAAGTGGTTGGGGATATGAGCTTTGGGGTGCCAATATTTTCTGGGGTATGGCCGCAATGGGAGCACTTGCCTTGTTTATTAAGGTCGATGAAAGAAGCTCCGTGGTTGAGGTTAATCAAACAGCCTCAGCTCAATCTGATGCTCAGAATTAAAGCCTAAAGCACAGAATTTAAGCGATGCGATTGAGTTAAACACACTTCCCTAGTTAAATGAAACCTCTCCCTTATGGAGAGGTTTTTTTATGGATGAAAAAGGGTTTTTAATGCAAGGATGGATAGTAATTCCAGTCTCTTTAGCCTATTTGGGCGTGTTGTTTTTGATCGCTTGGTATGGAGACAGGCAAGTTCGTTGGCTATCACGCTGGCGTCCATGGATATATAGCCTTTCTATTGCGGTGTATTGTACCTCTTGGACCTTCTATGGAACGGTCGGGCAGGCCAGTAACAATCCTTGGTCATTCTTACCCATCTACCTCGCCCCTATTTTAGTTTTCACGTTGGGGTGGCGGATCTTAGCTCGGCTGATCCTCATCGCCAAGCGTGAACACATCACCTCTATTGCCGATTTTATCGCGGCTCGTTATGGAAAATCTCAAGGCTTGGCGGTGGCGGTGACCATTATCGCTGTGGTTGGCATTCTTCCTTATATCGCCCTGCAATTGCGCGGTATTACCATGGGCTTAGATATTGTTGCGCCAAACCTAGCCACTGATTTTGGTTATCAGGACTATCACGTCTCTTGGTTTGTGGTCGGTGCATTGGCCATTTTTACGATGTTGTTTGGCACGCGACACATCGATAACACTGAACACCACCGTGGCATGATGATGGCTGTAGCGTTTGAATCCATCGTTAAGCTCGCGGCATTTTTGATTGTTGGCTTGTTCATCATGTACCTGGCGGTGAGCAGTGATAAAATCGACCTGCTTGATGTGGCGGCTTCCACCTATGAATCGCCGAATATTCCGACCTTAATTATTCATACCGTTTTAACCATGTTGGCGATTGTCTGTCTGCCGCGCCAATTCCACACCATGGTGGTTGAGAACGAACGTCCTCAAGATTTGCATACTGCTCGCTGGCTGTTTCCGCTTTATCTGATTTTGATGGGACTGTTCGTGCTGCCAATTGCTTGGGCAGGACAAGGGTTGCTCACTGACATGCCGGCTGATACTTACGTTATCAGCGTGCCAATGGCAGAAGGTGCCAATCACATTGCTTTGTTAGCTTTCCTCGGAGGTACTTCGGCGGCGAGTGGCATGGTGATTGTATCGACCATCGCATTAGCGATCATGGTATCGAATGATTTAGTGATGCCATTGCTGCTGCGCCGTATGCGTCTAACCCAAAGAACACATCGACATTTTTCTGGCCTGTTACTGGTGATTCGACGCGGGTTAATTTTGCTGCTGTTACTTGGTGCTTGGTTGTTTTATCAGGCCCTCGATACTATCCATTCATTGTCGGCTATTGGCTTTCTTTCTTTTGCTGCGATTGCTCAGTTCGCTCCTGCATTAATTGGTGGATTGTACTGGCGTCCCGGAAACCGAAAGGGTGTCTATGTCGGTTTGCTTGTCGGTTCGGTGATCTGGCTGATTACCCTGATGAGTCAAACCAGCATGCTAGCGGGCGATAGCGAAAGTAACTTACTGCTTTGGATTATCACGCCGCCAGAACTGCTGAGAAGTTGGGATGTTAGCAGCTCTAATTGGGGCATAGTGCTGAGTATTTTACTCAATACCTTGTGCTATGCCGTGGTCTCGATGACGACCAGACCAAGCCTAAGTGAGCGCTTACAATCGGCAGCATTTGTTGGTACACCACTGCCTGAAAATGAGAACATCAGCCTCTATCAGAACCGTGTGACAGTCGCAGAATTAGAGATGTTGGCATCGCGTTTTGTGGGTCGAAAGCGAGCGAAAAGCGCCTTACACAGCTATTGGCAACAACACGGCCAGCCGTTACTTCCTAATCAACAAGCACCTGCAAGCCTGATTAGACATGCAGAGCGCGTGCTTGCTGGGGTGTTCGGTGCTTCGTCTGCTAAGTTAGTACTCACTTCTGCTTTACAAGGCAGAAACATGCAGCTTGAAGAGGTTGCGACTATCGTTGATGAAGCCTCTGAGCTGTACGACTTCAGTCGTGGTTTACTGCAAGGTGCGATTGAACATATTGGCCAAGGTATTGCAGTAATCGACAAACAAATGAGGCTGGTGGCGTGGAATCAACGTTACTTAGAACTGTTTGAGTTCCCTGCTGGCTTGATTCAGGTTGGTCGACCCATTTCAGATGTGATTCGCCATAATGCTGAGCAAGGTTTGTGTGGTCCTGGCGACCCGGAAGATCACGTACGCCGCCGTGTTTATCACCTTGAACAAGGCACCCGACATACTTCTTCTCGTATTCGTCCTGATGGTCGAGTGATTGAGGTGCAAGGTAACCCGATGCCAAGCGGTGGCTTTGTGATGAGCTTTACCGACATCACGGTATTCAGACAAGCAGAGCAAGCGCTAAAAGATGCCAATGAAAGCTTGGAATCGAGAGTGCATGAGCGTACTCAAGAGCTAGAAAAACTGAATCATCGCTTGGTAAAGGCGACGCAAATCTCTGACCAAGAATCACAATCCAAGAGTCGTTTTCTTGCGGCTGTGAGTCACGATTTGATGCAGCCATTAAATGCTGCTCGCTTGTTTGCTTCTTCGTTATCTGAGGTCGCCAAAGAACAAGAGGTCAAACAGCTTTCTTCTCATATCGAAAGTGCGCTTGGTGCGGCTGAAGATCTGATTGGTGATTTGTTGGATATCTCTCGCTTGGAATCCGGCAAGTTAGAAACCAATATTCATGCGATTGCCGTGCATGATGTACTAACCAATTTGAATGCGGAATTTAGCGCTTTAGCGATACAACAAAAAATCCAGTTTCAAATGATCCCATCGTCATTGTTCATTCATTCTGACCCTAAATTATTAAGACGCGTGATTCAGAACTTTTTGACTAATGCGTTCCGCTATAACCCTGAGGGCAAAGTGGTCCTCGGTGTGAGACGAGTGAATGGTCAGGTGCGAATCGATGTGTGGGATAACGGAACCGGTATCGATGAAGACAAGCAACAAGAGATCTTCGAAGAATTTACTCGTGGTAGCCAAGTGCGTGCTGATCAGGGGTTAGGGCTAGGATTAGCCATCTCCAAAGGTATTGCCCATGTGCTTGGTCATCAAATATCGATGCGTTCATGGCCGGGTCAAGGCAGTGTCTTTTCCATCACCTTAGCGAGAGCTGAAAAGGTGGCTCCGGTTGTACAAGCTTCGACGCCAATGGCGACCAGTGATATCGAGCACTTGAAAATATTGTGTGTCGATAATGAACGAGAGATTTTAGTCGGTATGGAGAACTTGATTGGTCGTTGGGGTTGTGAGGTTAAGACAGCCGTTGATCTAGTTGAAAGTTTGAAGTGCCTAGATGATGGTTGGCAGCCGGATGTGATTTTCTCTGATTATCGTTTGGATAATGGTCGAACTGGACTCGAAGTCCTGCAACAGTGTCGTTTACGTCTTGGGGACTCTTTTGAAGGGGTCATCATCAGTGCTGATAGAACCGATGACATGCTGGCGGCGATAAAAGCCAATAGCTTCAGCTTTATCGCTAAACCCGTCAAGCCGCTAAAACTCAGAGCGGTCTTAAATCGGGTGAGCTAATTAGGAATAATCAGCTCGAATTTCTAATTAATGAACGGATGTAGAAAAGGCCTCGGATGAGGCCTTTGTTGTTTCAGTAAGGATCGTTAATGCCTGTTCGCTTTTTAACTAACTAACTAACTAACTAACCGGCAATACCACCCTGCGTCAGTTTGGTTGGATCAAGTAGCTTGCTAAGTTCTTCTCGGCTGAGATCAGTTTCTCTTTCTGCCACATCAAGAATCGGTAAGCCCTCTTTATAAGCTTTCTTGGCAATATCTGCTGCCTTTAGATAGCCAATCACAGGGTTGAGCGCTGTCACCAGAATTGGGTTCTTTGACAGTGCCAAATCGAGATTGTCTTGGCGCACGGTGAAGGTAGCTATCGCTTTATCAGCCAGTGCGACTGAGCTGTTTGCTAACAACTCTATGCTTTCTAGAACGTTATGAGCAATAACCGGCAGCATCACATTCAATTGGAAGTTACCCGATTGGCCAGCAATCGTGATCGTGGTGTCATTACCAATCACTTGCGCCGCCGCCATGGCAGCAGCCTCTGGAATCACAGGGTTGACCTTTCCTGGCATGATAGACGAGCCCGGTTGCAGCGCTTGTAACTCAATTTCCCCTAAGCCAGCCAGCGGGCCTGAGTTCATCCAGCGAAGATCGTTTGAGATCTTGAGGATCGCAACTGCTGCAGTTTTAAGCTGACCAGAAAACGCAACGATCGCGTCTTGGCTGCTGAGGCTAAAAAAGAAGTTTTCACTCGAGGTAAAACTGATCTTTGTCGATTGAGACAGGTTACTCGCAAACTTATCGGCAAAGCGTGGGTCGGCATTGATGCCCGTACCTACCGCTGTGCCACCTTGAGCAAGCGCCTTGATTGCTGGCAAACTGCTTTCAATGGCTTGCTTGGCGTGTTCAATCTGGAACTTCCAACCACCAAGCTCTTGAGCAAAGGTAATCGGCATCGCATCCATTAGGTGAGTACGACCTGTTTTTACTACCTCAGCAAGCTCTTGCTGTTTAACGGTAAGTGCTGCAGAAAGGTGAGCTAATGCAGGCAACAATTTGTTTTCTGTCATCAAAGCAACGCTTATTTGGATCGCCGTTGGCACGACATCGTTACTGCTTTGACCCATGTTGACGTGATCATTGGGGGTCACTTCGCCTTGCAGGCTTCTTGAAGCGAGTGTAGCAATCACTTCGTTAGCATTCATGTTGGAGCTAGTGCCAGAGCCCGTCTGATAGACATCAATAGGGAATTGCTCGAGGTGTTTACCCTCAATGATCTCTTGGCTTGCTTCGGCAATTGCGTTGGCAATATCACCTTCTAATAAGCCTAATTGAGCGTTGGTATCGGCGGCGGCTTGCTTAATTAACGCCAGTGCTTGAATAAAGCTGGTTGGCATCTTGTGCGAACTAAACGCAAAGTTATCCGCGGCACGTTGAGTTTGTGCCTGGTATAGAGCATCGGCAGGAACTTTAACTTCGCCCATGCTGTCTTTCTCAATCCGAAATTCTTGGGTCATGTTCTATCCTTGTTAGCCAAGTGGGGCTTGGACTTGTTGTAGTGTCTGGCTGATATTCAAAAAACGCGCTTGGCCGTGCGGTTGCTGGCGGTAGTAGCGTTTTAAATAAAATAGTGGAGAGTGAATAGAGTCTAGGCAGATATGACGAAAGGCGAAACTACGGTCAGGAGACTCAATCGCTTCAATTAAATGAAAGAAAACTTGGCGCAGGTACAGTTCGCACAACAAGATATTTTCTTGAGCGGCATGCTTTTCATAGTAAGCCGAAAGCGTGAGTGCGCATTCGATATAGTCTCGAATCACAAACGGTTCGTTACCTTGAACTTGCTCTAATGAAGCAAAGCGATCCTGTGCTTTGTAAAATCTCGAATAGAGAACCTGCTGCTCTTTCATCATCATTTGCATCTCTTTAATGGATGTTAATGATAATTATTATCAAATGAGAATTTAAAAACAACCCTTTCTTTAGTCTTTTTATAAAATGGCAGGAAAAAAGAAAAAGCCGATACATAAAGTATCGGCTTTCTTGAGTCAGTACCTAATCCCTACAATGTAAGTACTGATTCATTTTCTAAGTGCTTCTTATCCTAGTCACTAAGTAGCGAGCTTCTTAGTGGTCGTGAGCTTCACCAGCACCTTTAGGATAACGGATAGACTCAACCATCTCTTGTACATCTTCAGGAACTTCAGCGGTCACTTTGTTCACTGCAATTGATACTACAAAGTTTAGACACATACCTAGCGTACCGATGCCTTCTGGGCTGATACCAAACCACCAATTTTCCGGTGTGCTTGCTGCTGGGTTAATGAACTTGAAGTAGATGATGTAGCTTGCTGTGAAGGCAATACCTGACAACATACCTGCAATAGCGCCTTCCTTGTTCATCTTCTTGTAGAAGATACCTAGGATGATGGCAGGGAAGAAGGATGCTGCGGCTAAGCCGAAGGCAAACGCTACTACCTGAGCTACGAAACCTGGTGGATTAATACCTAAGTAACCAGCACCGACAATCGCGACCATGGCGGCCAAACGAGCAGCTAATAGCTCCTGCTTGTCGGTCATGTTTGGTCTAAAGCCTTTCTTCAACAAGTCATGTGAAATCGACGTTGAGATTACCAATAGTAGACCTGCGGCTGTTGATAGTGCGGCTGCTAGGCCACCGGCTGCGAGTAGTGCTACAACCCAGTTAGGTAGTTTTGCTAGCTCTGGAGAAGCCAGTACGATGATGTCACGGTTAATCTTCATCTCGTTGCGTTCGTCGCCCGAGTAGAACATTTTGCCATCGCCGTTCTTATCTTCCCAACCAACTAGGCCAGTGCTTTCCCAGTTTTTGTACCAGCTTGGTGCGTCTGCTGCTGCGACACCTTGCATGTCAGGACCGTTAATCGTTTCAATCATGTTAACACGAGCGAACGCTGCAACGCCGGGTGCTGTTGTGTATAGCAATGAGATGAACAGTAGTGCCCAACCCGCTGAGATACGAGCATCACGTACTTTTGGTACTGTGAAGAAACGAATGATTACATGTGGAAGACCCGCAGTACCGACCATTAGAGCTGCACAGATGAAGAATACATCCACCATGCTCTTGTTACCTTCGGTATAGGCGGTAAATCCGAGCTCTTCGGTTAGGCCATCCAGTTTATCAAGAAGATAAACATCCGTGCCAGATAGCGTTGAACCCATACCAACTTGTGGAAGTGGGTTACCCGTCATCATGATTGAGGTAAAGATTGCTGGAACAAGAAAGGCGAAAATGAGGACACAGAATTGAGCTACCTGCGTATAAGTGATGCCTTTCATGCCACCAAGCACTGCGTAGAAGAACACAATACCCATACCAATGATGATGCCTAGGTTAATATCAACTTCTAGGAAACGAGAGAATACAACGCCAACACCACGCATCTGGCCTGCAACGTACGTAAATGATACGAAGATTGCACAGAATACCGCTACCATACGTGCTGTTTTCGAGTAGTAACGTTCACCGATGAAATCAGGAACCGTAAACTGACCGAACTTACGTAGGTAAGGTGCTAAACATAACGCAAGTAGTACGTAACCACCTGTCCAACCCATTAGGTAAACCGCACCGTCGTAACCAACGAATGAGATGATACCTGCCATTGAGATGAACGATGCTGCCGACATCCAGTCAGCGGCTGTTGCCATGCCGTTTGCTACTGGGTGTACGCCGCCGCCAGCAACGTAGAATTCACTAGTTGTTCCAGCGCGAGCCCAGATTGCGATGCCGATATATACTGCGAAAGTAATACCGACGAGAATAAACGTCCAAGTTTGAATATCCATGTTCTAGCCTCTAGTCTTCCTGTACGTTGTATTTTTTGTCCAGCTTATTCATGCGAACAACGTAAATAAATATCAACGCCACGAAGGTATAAATTGAACCTTGTTGAGCGAACCAAAAACCTAGCTTAAATCCGCCAAATTGAATGGTATTGAGGACATCCACAAATAAGATGCCAGCGCCGTAAGACACCACAAACCATATTGCGAGTAGTGTTCCCATTATTCCCAAGTTTTCCTTCCAGTAGGCTTGAGCATGTTCCGTAGATTCGAACGCCATTGCCTTCTCCTTTATTCCGTTTTCGTAGAAACCGTTTTTGTGAAACCGTTTTGTAAAATAGCGTGTTAACGTAATGTTACGATTTAGAATGTAGCAAGGATAAGTCAAGGGATCTGTGCAACTTTAGTCGGGATGGTATTAGCGCTAATGTACTGAAATATGGGAGCTAGGAGACATAACCATAGAAAAATGTGATGTTACAGTATTGTTAAATTAGCCAAAGGTCTAACAAAAAGGGATGAATTAGACTGCGAGTCATAAAATTTAACAACTAAATGACCGAGAAACGGTATTTAGCTCTGCTTATGACACGAAGCGAAACATAAGTTTGTTATAGTAACTAAGGCACTTTCACCGACCGTGCCTTGCTAAACGGCAGAAGATCAACAGGCTTAAAGCTCGGATTTTATTCTTTGGGGGAACGAATTGGACGCAATAACCATTAACCACTTATTCTTGACTGGTGCCGTACTCATCGCCATCAGCGTACTTTTCTCACAAGTGTCCTCTCGATTGGGCGTTCCTATTCTTTTGATCTTTTTGTTCGTTGGTATGTTAGCGGGTGAAGATGGACCCGGTAATATTCATTTCGATGATTACTCACTGACCTACTTGGTGAGTAACCTTGCGCTTGCTGTGATTCTGTTGGATGGCGGTATGCGAACCAAGGTAGCGAGCTTCAAGGTCGCTTTCTGGCCTTCGCTCTCGCTGGCGACGATAGGTGTCGCATGTACAGCAACCTTAACCGGATTAATGGCGGCTTGGCTGTTTGACTTGTCATTAATGCAGGGCATCTTGGTCGGGGCGATTGTTGGCTCAACCGATGCGGCAGCGGTATTCTCTTTGTTGAAAGGGCAGAGTCTCAATGAGCGTGTGGGTTCAACTCTAGAGATCGAATCAGGCACTAACGACCCAATGGCAGTCTTTCTGACGGTGACCTTAATTGCGCTGTTAGGTTACCCTGACGCTGAGATGGGAATGAACTTCCTACTGCAAAGTTTTGCGATGCAGTTTGGTATCGGTACTCTTGTTGGTATCGGCGGCGGCTGGGTTCTATGGAGCTTAATCAATCGAGTACAGCTGGCTGATGGCCTTTATTCCATTCTGGTACTCAGTGGAGGCGTGGCTCTGTTTGCGTTCTCTAACATGCTTGGTGGTAGTGGCATCTTATCGATTTACCTAGTCGGTCTATTCATTGGTAATCGTCCAACTCGCTCTCGACACTCTATTCTTAATGTTCTTGATGGCATGACGTGGCTAAGCCAGATCGTGATGTTCTTGGTGCTGGGGCTATTGGTTACGCCATCGACCTTAATGGACATTGCACTTCCTGCGTTAGCACTGGCTTTCGGTATGATTTTGTTTGCTCGTCCAGTGTCGGTTTGGTTGGGTTTGCTGCCGTTCAGAAGCTTTACCACCAAGGAGCGCTGGTTTGTCTCTTGGGTCGGTTTACGTGGTGCAGTTCCGATCATTTTGGCGGTTTTCCCGATGATGGCAGGCCTGCCAAATGCTCAGCTGTATTTCAATATCGCCTTCTTCGTGGTTATGGTTTCGTTGATTGTTCAAGGCGGCAGCTTAATGAAAGTCGCAAGACTCGCTAAAGTGACCTTACCACCAACGCCGACACCTATTTCTCGCACCGGTATCGAGATTTACCCGACCAGTGAGTGGGAGATGTTTGTCTACAAGCTGAAAGAGGAAAAGTGGTGTGTCGGTGAACCGCTCAAGCGTTTATCGATGCCTGAAGGGACGCGCATCACCGCACTGTTTCGACAAGATGCCTTACTTCACCCATCGGGCAGTACCATATTAGAGGCGAACGATATTCTCTGTGTACTTGGTCAAGATAAAGATCTAAATAGTCTAAGTGAGCTGTTCAGTGAGGCACCTTTGGCAGAAGAAGCCGCTCGATTCTTTGGTGACTTCTTCTTAGATGTTGGGTTATCGGTCGCTGCGGTAAGCGATTGTTATGGTATTGAACTTGGCTCGGAAGAAGAGCGAGAAATGACGCTAAAACAATTGGTTGATCAAGAGCTTGGTGCACACCCGGTATTAGGCGATAGCTTTGAGTGGCATGACATCACTTGGGTGGTTGCAGATATAGATGATCATAAAGTCGTCAAGCTGGGTTTATGTTTGCCTAAGACGACTTTAGAAGAGGATGTAAACGAAGCTTAATTGTGGATTTCTTGTAGCAAGATAACTGCTTGAGTTCGGTTTTTCACATCCAGTTTACGGAAGATGGCTGTCATATGTGCCTTGATGGTCGCTTCCGAAACATTCAATTCATACGCGATTTGCTTGTTCAGCAGACCGTCCGATAGCATTCCTAACACCTTGTATTGTTGAGGCGTCAATGTGGAAAGCTTTTCCGCAAGGTCGCTACAGGCTGCATTGTTGGTGATCAGCCCTTCAGGGAAGAACGGGTCGCCATTCAGCACTTGATTGAGTGCGCTGACCAATTCACGCATATCACTCGACTTAGGAATAAAGCCAAAGGCACCGTGGCTCTTTACTTGAGTTACGACGCTGGCATCCTCACTGGCAGAGATCACTACAATCGGTAAATCTGGATATTCAGCACGCAGTTGAATTAAGCCAGACATCCCATTAGCCCCCGGCATCTTAAGGTCGAGAAGCAACAGGTCTGGTTCATCTTCTTTCTTTAGCAGAGTCAGTAAGGCATCGAGGGAATCAGCCTCAAGCAGGTTCGCACCACTGATCGCCATATGAACTGACTGAAACAGGGCGTTGCGAAAAAGAGGATGGTCATCAGCAATGATGATGGTATAGGTCGAGTCCATGACGTTCATACTTTTAACAATTTAGTTAATATTTATTATCATCCTGATTGAGTATGTGGACAATATCTATGCATGAAAAGTCTGAACCATATCGACTTTTATCCCCGGAATAAGAAAGCGTTACTCTGAATAGCAAAAAAGCCGCACTGCCATCTCGTTACTGAGGGGCGGTGCGGCTTTCGTTTAGGCGGATATTCCGGTGAATATTGCCGTTATAGCTGGTGGTCTTGCATATGTTTTAAGAATACATCTGCAGGCATAAAACCAGTGACACGAGCATTTGGAACATGGTTACCCTCACCATCCCAGAACTCAATTGTTGGTAAGCCCAGCACCTGTAATTGTTTAAGCAGTTCAATGTCTTGAGGCATGTTTCTCGTTACGTCAGCCTGAAGCAGGACGAAATCAGAAAGCTTGCTCTCAACATCAGCTTGGTGGAAGGTGTACTTCTCAAACTCTTTACATGCCACACACCAATCGGCGTAGAAATCGAGCATCACTGGTTTGCCGAGTTTCTTGGCTTCGATGAGCTGGATTTCTAACTCTTCAACCGTGTTGACGCGTGCAAATTGGATTTGTTGCTCAACCACAACGCTCTTTTCTGCGAACCAGTAATTGAGTGCAGGTTGAGCTGATGCGAACAGGCCAAGCATCGCGATGATACCCACAGCGCTCTGTTTCCAACCACCGAATGGCAGTGCATTCTTGCTGTGGTAAAGCCAACCAAAGGCGATGAACCCAAGACCAGACCAAAGTACCGTTGCCCACAATTCAGGAATAATTCGCTCTAGCAGGAAGATAGGTGCTGCCAGCAAGATAAAGCCGAATACGATCTTCACCTTGTCCATCCAGCTACCTGCTTTTGGTAGTAGCTTATTACCAAACACCGCAACCAAAATCAGCGGAATACCCATACCCATCGCTAACGCATAAAGAGCGATCGCTCCGGTTAATAGGTCGCCACTTTGAGCCACATACAGCAGTGCACCTGACAGTGGCGCTGTGGTACAAGGTGAACATACCAAGCCAGAGATAGCGCCCATTGCGAACACGCCCAAGGTATTGCCACCTTGTTGCTTGTTACTTTGGTTGTTAAGCCAAGTTTGGATGCTGCTTGGTAGTTGTAGGTTATAAACGCCGAACATCGACATCGCCAACGTCACGAACAGAACACTCAGCGCGATTAATACGTAAGGGTGCTGCATGGCAGCTTGGAACTGCATACCTGCTGAAGCAACCACTAAACCTAATAAGGTGTAGGTTAACGCCATGCCTTGCACGTAGATGAAAGACAGCATCAGCGCACGACCTTGGCTGAGCTTGCCGCCACCTAATACGATACCCGTCAGAATTGGGTACATAGGCAGAACGCACGGCGTAAAGGCTAAGCCAACACCGAGTGCTAAGAATAATAATGGAGTCCACCAACTGTCACCCAGCTTATCGGCTAAGCCTGCTTCTTTTGAAACGGGAGTATTGGTTTGTTGAGTGGTATTGCTTGCTGCGTCAGCTGTAGGAGAAGAGGGTTGTACTGATTTGTCCGCTTCACCTGCTGCATCAGAAGAACCTTGTGAGGCACCGCTATTTTGCACATCACTGTTTTGCACATCACTGCTTTTCATATCGCCAGAACTCGTCGCAGTAAACGGTTCAATATCGATTACTCGAGTTTCTGGTGGGTAGCAGAAACCAGCATCTGCACAGCCTTGATACTTAACGACCAGCTGTGAGCCGTCTTGGTAACTCTGTAGAGGAACTTGCACGAATAACGGCTGAGTATAAATGCTTACCTCACCGAAGAATTCATCTTGGTGTGGTTGGCCATCTTCCATTTCAACGTTGCCGATAGCGAGGTTTTGGCCTGTGAACGAGAGGCTATGTTGATAGAGGTAGTAGCCCTCTTTTACTTGCCAGTCGAGAAGAACCTTGCCGTCTTGCTGGTAGTAATTGAAAGGGAAAGCTTGGTCTACAGGGACAAAACCGTTGTTATTGCCTCCGAAGCTTGGCTCGGCGTTGTCGTTTCCAAAAAGCGCCCACGCAGGCTGGGTGAACAGGGAAACACAAACAAAAAGTAATGTGGCAAGTCGTCGCATACTATTTAGTCATCAAAATGGAGTTGAAGGTATCTTAACTCAATCAGACCGTAATAGTTTGTGATTAGTTTCATCGACCAGCAAATATCCGCTAGGGCGGGTGAGCCACTTTCTTAGGCAGTCGAGAGAGGGTTAGCTGCGCAACTGCAGTGAACAGCCCTTGCCAATAAGACATTTAAGCCACTCCTAAGCGTGCTCTTACTACTTGTTCGCAAGCATCTATATTCGTGGTGTCTTTCGGAATAATTAGCACGGTGTCATTGCCGCCAACCGTACCGATAATCTCGGTATGTGGGTCGATATCGACTAATCTTGCGACCAACTGTGCGCAACCAGGGTTTGTTTTTACAATCACCATCGCTTGGTTGTGAGTAATTAATTCGATTTGTGATGAGATTGAGGCATCGACACGCACAGGCGCGCTTTCAACCGTGATGCAGTAAACCTTTTTGCCACAGGCATTCTGAATTTTGACAACGCCAAGCTGTGACAAAATGCGAGAGACGGTCGATTGACTGATACCTGTATAGCCAATATCGACGAGTTTCTCGCGCAGTTGGTTCTGGGTCGAGAAGCTTTGCTGTTGTAGTAAGCGTTTGCACGCGGCAGTCAGTGTTTTATCTTCAGCTGAATACAAGCAACCGTGCTCAGTGATTTGGTTCATGAACAACTCCTTAAGGTCAACGTGTTGATATCGCTTGTCCATAGCGCAGAACGCACTCCCAAAGCCGTAGAGTACGATTGTTAATTAGGGCTTACCGATGAACCCCGAAATAAGAGGGAGGGTATGCGAGATGTATGATCATCTATGCATTGAGTCTACCACTAAAGGATAGTTATCTTTTTGAAGGCGATCACCAAACAAAATTCTGGTTAATTGCTTTTATTGTGGAGTTTTATTCTTTGGTTAAATGGATATTTATTCCGCGTTGGGAATAAATATCCATAAGTTATGAAGGGTTTTTGTTGCGGAGGTAGTAGCGCTAAGGGTTAGCGAATTTCACTCATGATCTCGCGAGAGAATACTTTTTCACAATAGTGACATTTTAACTGTACGTTTTCGTGTTTTAGCTGCACTTTAAAGCTACTTTCGACAGGTTCACCGTGTGAAATACAGTTGCTATTTGGGCAGGCGAACACACTGTTGATTTGTTCTGGCAGTACAAGTGTGAGCTTGTTGACCACTTTGTACTCTTCAATCTGATTCACTGTCGCTTGTGGAGCGTACAGAGCCAATTGATTGGCTTGTTCCTTGGTCAGAAAGATGTTCTCAATCTTGATTAGGTCTTTGTTGCCGAGCGCTGATGATGGCAGGTTTAACCCCATCGTGATGCGTTGCTCTGTTTTATGCAGCTTGAACAGTTTGAGAATTTTAATCCCAAGATGAGCAGGGATGTGGTCAATGACGCTGCCGTTACGGATCGCTTCTACTTGTAGCTGAGTTTGTTTAACCATGACTGTATCTCCTGCTTATAAAGTGTCGTTTAGAACTAGGGCTAATAAAGCTTCACGTGCATACACACCGTTTTCGGCTTGTTCGAAGTAGTAAGCGTGTGGCGTTTTATCGACGTCAGTTGTGATTTCGTCGACGCGTGGCAGTGGGTGAAGTACCTTCATGTTTTGGCGAGCGTCTTTCAGCGTATCGGCCGTCAGAATGTAAGCCGATTTCATGTGTGCGTATTCTGACGCATCAAAGCGCTCTTTCTGTACGCGAGTCATGTACAGAACATCCAGTTCAGGCACCACTTCTTCAATGCTGCTGTGGGTGCTGTATTGGATACCCATCTCTTCTAATTCTTCACAGATATAATCTGGCATCGCTAACACTTCTGGCGCGATAAAGAAGAAACGCACGTTATTGAATTTTGATAATGCTTGCGTCAATGAGTGCACGGTACGGCCATATTTTAGGTCGCCAACGAATGCCACATTGAGGTTATCGAGCGTGCCTTGCGTTTCGTAAATCGAGAACAGATCCAACAAGGTCTGCGTTGGGTGTTGGTTCGCACCGTCGCCACCATTCACAATTGGCACACCGTTAGAGAATTCAGAGGCTAAACGTGCTGCGCCTTCTTGTGGGTGACGCATCACAAAGGCATCGACGTAAGAAGAAATGACCTGCACCGAATCGGCAAGTGTTTCGCCTTTCTTAGCCAGTGATGTGTTTCCGCCATTATCAAAGCCGATGACGGTTCCGCCAAGACGCTGAACTGCGGTTTCAAATGAAAGGCGAGTTCGAGTTGAAGGTTCAAAGAAGCAGCTCGCGACAACCTTATTTTTCAGCAGCTCTGGATTTGGCTCTGCTTTGAGTCTTGCGGCAGTATCGACGATAAGCTCCAGTTCATCACGAGAGAGCTCTGGAATGGAGATGATGTGCTTGTTAAATAACGAATGCGCCATAACGGGTCTTCCTTTTTCTATGCATACAGTCAAATTGCGGACAAAAAAAAGCCCCCTAAAAATAGGAGGCTTCGAAACGATCAATAGAGCAAAATAAAAATGACACCAACGCCATTCTAAGGCGTATTGGTTGACAATCATGTGCGACAAAATTGCGGTTCATTTTTTGCTCTCTTAAGACAAATTGCGGAGGATTATACTCAGATAAAAAGTCCATGCAATACTTTCTGTAAAGTATTCATTTAATGGATTTTTATGCGAAATAACGTCCATTTTAAGCTTCCATTTAAGCCTTTGTTGGAACTGAGAATCTCAGGCTTTTTTAGGTAATAACCTATTCAACTACATGAAAAAAAATGCGAGCTTTATCCAAGGTCAAAATCCCAAGAACGCCACCCGCATTTCCCTGTCATTGCACTTAACTTATTAACGTCTTGCGAACAAGTGAGTGCTTAACTGCTTAACTGCTTAATTTCTTAACTTCTTAGCTGCCTAATGTCGCAACCATGACTGCTTTGATTGTGTGCATGCGGTTTTCTGCTTCATCGAACACGATAGAGTATTCAGACTCGACCACTTCATCTGTCACTTCTACGCCATCTTTAAGTTGCGGATATTCAGCAGCAAGCTGTTTGCCTACTGTGGTATCTTCGCCGTGGAAAGCCGGTAGGCAGTGCATGAATTTCACATGTGGGTTGCCTGTTGCCTTGATCATGTCCATGTTGACTTGGTAAGGCATCATTAGGTTAATGCGCTCAGCCCATGCTTCTTTTGCTTCGCCCATTGATACCCAAACGTCGGTGTATAGGAAGTCACAACCTTGCACGCCTTCTTGAACATCTTCTGTTAGCGTAATTTTGCCGCCAGTGTGTTCTGCGATTTCACGACATTGAGCCAATAGTTCTTCTTGTGGCCAGAATTGTTTTGGAGCAACAAGGCGAATGTCCATGCCCATTTTCGCAGCGCCAACCATCAGAGAGTTACCCATGTTGTTGCGAGCATCACCTAGGTAAGCAAAGCTGATTTCATGCAGTTGTTTACCACGACCGTATTCTGTCATGGTTAGGAAGTCAGCCAAGATTTGTGTTGGGTGGAATTCGTCAGTTAGGCCATTCCATACTGGTACACCAGCGTAAGCGCCTAGCTCTTCAACGATTTCTTGACCGAAGCCGCGGTATTCAATGCCATCGTACATACGGCCAAGAACGCGAGCGGTATCTTTCATTGATTCTTTGTGGCCAATTTGAGAGCCAGATGGGCCTAAGTAAGACACTCGAGCACCTTGGTCGAACGCGGCAACTTCAAATGCACAACGAGTACGAGTAGACGTTTTCTCAAAGATAAGCGCAATGTTTTTGCCAGTCAGTGTTGGCTGTTCGTAACCGTTGTACTTCGCTTTTTTTAGCTCCATAGAAAGATCTAACAAGTGTTGAATTTCGCGTGGAGTGAAATCTAGTAGTTTTAGGAAGTTACGATTGCGTAGGTTAAAAGCCATGATGTATTCCTTCTTAGATTTAGGCGCTTTCTTGTTACAGGGAAAGAAAATTCAAGAAAGCGCGATTCAATTTTTTAGTTAAATTTGTTCGGTTCTGTTTGTTTCGTTTAATTCTGTTTTCGCAAGCTTTAAAAGCTCTCAAGGTTTCAGCTTCTTAAGCTTTAAGGTTCTCAAGCTTTAAGTTTTTCAAGATGATAAAGCTCGCTAGTGCGTTAATCTTTGGTGATATTGGTGCCCGCTTGGCCTTGCAGTATTTGCAAGCCATCTTCGAGTGCGCCGATACCAACCACTTTGCCGCCTTGTTGAATGAATTCGCATGATGCTTCAATTTTTGGCCCCATTGAGCCTTCATCAAATTCAAACTTCGCCAATTCACCTGGTGTGGTACTGCGTAGTGCGTGTTGAGTTGGTTTGCCCCAATCAAGGTATACAGCGTCAGCGTCAGTCAAAATAAGCAGGGCATCTGCATCCAATTGTTTAGCTAAGAAAGCGGCCGACATGTCTTTATCGATAACAGCTTCAACCCCGACTAATTTGCCATTCTCTTTTTTCACTGGGATACCACCGCCACCAGTACAAATGACTAGGTGACCCGCCTCAATAAGCTGTGTGATCGCTTCGTGTTCAACAATGCCTGTCGGTCTTGGGCTTGGTACTACACGACGGAAATGTTTGCCATCTGGTTTCACTATCCAGTGGTATTTTTCCGCCAATTCACGTGCTTCTGCTTCTTCGTAGATCGGGCCAATTGGCTTCGTTGGATCAGCAAATGCAGGGTCGTTCGGATCGACGGTCATTTGCGTCAACATGCACGAGATGTTGCGGTCAGGCAGGTAGTTCTTGAACTCTTGCATCAGCATGTAGCCGATCATGCCTTGAGTTTCACTGCCCAATACATCCAGCGGATACGGGTTTACTTTTTTGTATTCCAAACCTTGCAGAGCAAGTAGGCCAACTTGTGGGCCATTACCGTGTACTAGAACCACGTTGTACACTTTCGCGATTTCAGAGATGGTTTTAACCGCTGTTTCAATATTACGGCGTTGAACGTCGGCTTCTAACGGCTCACCGCGACGAAGTAGGGCGTTACCGCCGAGTGCAACAACAACAGTTTGCTTAGTCATAATTGTGTTCTCTCATTTTGGCCAAGCTGAGATTATTTAAGATCGTTCAACTTGGCCGTTTTCGTCTTAGTGATTAGATACCATCACGCTCAATTGGGCAGCTCATGCAGCGTGCGCCACCGCGACCGCGGCCAAGTTCGTCTCCTGGAATCGGAAGAACCGTGATGCCTGCTTTGTCGTATTTTTCGTTGGTGTATGTGTTGCCTTCGTAGCCAATAACGACGCCAGGTTTAACCGTTAGAACGTTGTTTGCATCGTTCCACTGTTCACGTTCTGCATGGAAGTTGTCGCCACCAGTTGTGATTAGGTTTAGCTTGTCTACGCCAAGTGCTTTTTCGATAGCCGTTACGAAGTAGCCTTCTTCTTTCACTTTCACTGCGCCTGACTCATCGCCAGTTAGGTTCCAACACTGCACATCTTTACTCACCACTTCAGGGTAAACAGAGAACGTATCTTCGTTCATGTGCGTCATTACGGTGTCTAAGTGCATGCAAGAGCGGTGTTTTGGTAGCTGCATTGCGATAACTTGTTTCGCTTGACCGTGTTTGAATAGGCTAGATGCTAAGTGTTCAACACCTTGTGCTGTTGTACGTTCAGACATACCGATAAGCACCGCGCCACGACCGAGCACAAGAACGTCACCACCTTCAATCGTAGAGTTGTCGTAATTGATTTTTTCTTCATCGCCGAAGTATTTAATGAAGTCTTGGCCTGCGAATGTTGGGTGCCAGCGGTAAATAGCGCGAACGTGGTTGGTTTCACGTTGACGAGCAGGTTTCGCCATTGGGTTGATAGAGACACCGCCGTATACCCAGCAAGACGTGTCGCGAGTAAATAGGTGGTTTGGTAGAGGCTCGATAATGAAGTCGGTTGGTGCGTGCATGCCTTGCATCATTGAAGATGATTTCATTGGCATCTCAGCGTAAGACAAACCGCCCGTTAGAATTTTTGCTAGCTCTAGGTTTGGTAAGTCGCCCAAGTAGCAGCGCACATCATTGGCGAATGTTTTACCCAAACGGTAATCAGATACTTGGCAGCTTAGTAGCCAATCTTTCGCTTCTGACACCGCTAGTGTGTCGGCTAGCAAGTCAGTAAGAAGAAGAACCTCAACACCTTGATCACGTAGCGTTTGAGTAAATGCGTCATGCTCTTTACCTGCACGCTCAACAGCCAGTACGTCATCAAACAGCAAATCGTGACAGTTAGAGGGTGTTAGGTGAGTCAGTGCGCGTCTTGGACGGTGAACTAGAACGCGGCGTAATTGACCTATTTCAGAACCTACATAGAACTTACTCATGATCGTCTCTCTCTTATATATTTGAATTACTTTTATCGCTAAGAGTAATTATTTATTTTCAGTTGAGAAGAATGAATTGTTTTATTCATATCTCTTGTCTGGAATTAATATTACGCCTGCTAGTCAGGTATTCTTAGAGATCTATCACAAATCGTTTTTTATCCCGCAGCCCTTTAAAATCAAGGGTTTTAACAAACTTTATGCACTTTCAACTATTGCTGGCCTTTTCTAAATAGTTAACTACTTGGGAATATTATGCATGCTTTTTTCATTCGCCTAGCTAGAATCCAATTTGTGAGGGATTATATGCAAAATGGTTTTATTGATAAGAATGAGCTTAGATTGGAAGTATGCAATGTTAGTATTTATATATTTAATTTTGTACGTAGAATTAATTATTATTTAACAATTTAAATGCGAATAAAGCTATTGTGGTCACACTTTATAATTGGGCTTTTTAAGCCGGTTTTCTATAAAAATCACTACTGTTTCCTCTTTGGTTATTACGGAGTGAATTACTTTAAATATAATTAACGTTAATAAATGACTAAATATTTGTATAAATATAAGAGCGAAGAATAGTTGGCGTTTTATTAGCCTTAATGTTGATATTTAAACGTTGGCTTACTCTTTGTCGCAAGTGGTTTTTGCTTGTTTAAGCTTTGCTACTGAGATAGGTCATAGAGAGGTGTTAAATGAAGCGTGTGCAGCTCGGCAGGTTGTTTTGGTGATTGGGTTGGAGTTGGATTAGATAGCAATAAAAAAAGCCGCTATGGAAGCGGCTTTGGATGAGAACGGAGTGAAGTGCTTTAAGTTAGATCAGCGCACCAATACTTAGTACAACGATGCAGAACACCATTAAGATACCGACTAATGGCATTACCCATTTAACCCAGCGAACATAAGGGACGCGGGCAATCGCCAAGCCACCCATCACAACCGCAGAGGTCGGGGTGATTAGGTTCACCAAGCCAGATGCCGATTGGTAAGCGGTGATAACGAGGTCACGACCTACGCCAGCAAAGTCGGCCAGTGGTGCCATGATTGGCATGGTGAGTACGGCTAAACCAGACGTTGATGGCACTAAGAAGGACAACAAAATCTCTAAGAAGAACATCACGTTAATAAAGATAACTGAAGAAAGCCCCGTTACCATTTGTTCTGCAGAGAACAGAATCGTATCGGTGATCATACCTCGGTCCATCACGACCACGATACCACGCGCGATACCGATGATAAGCGCTACACCAAGTAGGTCGCGGGCACCATCAATGAAGCTAGTCGTAAACTCTTCCTCGCTCATGCGAGATACAATACCAACGATGATTGTCGCCGCTAAGAACATCGCGGAGATCTCGGCCATCCACCATCCAGCAACGGATACGCCGTAAATCATCACAGCGAAAGAGCCACCGAAAATGGTCAGAATCAGTTTACGAGTCGCGGTGAATTCAAGTTTTTCGCCGCTGGCATTACCTAAGAAGTGCGCTTTGTTCTCTTCGTATTTGTCGTAGACAATCGATGTTGTTGGGTCGGCTTGAACCATTCTTGCGTAACGCATAACGTAAGCGACACAAATACCCCAACCAATAATCAGCATACCAACACGCAGCACGATACCGTCGGTAAATGGAATGCCGGAGGCGTTGGCAGCAATAACGGTCGCGAATGGGTTAATCGTTGACCCTAGCACCCCAATCCCTGCGCCAAGCAGTACGGTCGCAGCGGCAACAAGAGGGTCAAAGCGAGCGGCCATCATTACAGGTACTAGCAGCGTATAGAATGGCAGTGATTCTTCCGCCATGCCGTAGACGGTACCGCCAGCAGCAAACAATGCCATCAGTATCGGTATCATCAACTCTTCTCGCCCTTCTAGGCGGGCGGTGACGCGTTCGATACCGGCATCGATGGCGCCAGTTTTGGTTACTAGCCCTAAGAAGCCACCAATGATTAAGATGAACAGCGAAACATCGATTGCTGCAGCTTCATAGCTATTGTGGTCGTAGAAACCGTCAATAGGCGCGAGTAGTACGTCAATCACACCTTGAGGGTTACCTTCTACTGCTTGATAGGTGCCGGTTACCGGTACTTCTCGACCTAACTCTTCATTCATTGCTCGGTCGTATTGGCCTGCTGGAACAACCCAGGTAAGCAGGGCTACGAATGCAATTAGAATAAATAGAATGGTGTAGGCAGAAGGGAATTTAAAGTTGGCAAAGAAGCCGCCCTTTTTTTTCTCGCTTGGTATCGTCTGAGTCGTCATGGCTATCTCCTTACATCATCCTAAATAGAATTGACGTGAATTAGCGACTAATGTTTATAGATTGTAAATACAGTGACATTTATAAAGCATTCAACGATATAAAATTATTGCCCTTATAGAGCGTTCATCTATATGACGTTGCCGACTTTAAATATAAGTATCTTTATATTTATATATCCAAATGAATTAAGATTTAATTTAACTGCGGTTATTTTATTCCTTACGTCGCCATTTAATTTTGGTATTGTTCACAAAAATAGTGACCAATGAATAGGCTGAAAAACGTTAGAAAAAGAGCAAGGTTTTTTGGTTAGTTAGCTTGGATTAATATTCGATGTTAATTAGAGAGAAACAAGGGGTGGTTGCGTTGGCAGGCATTGTTAATGAATGGCGTGAATATTCTTGGAATTTTATTCAAACGTTATTTTTGTTCGGGTTTTTAAGTTTATAATGTTTATTTGATACGTATCAAATAAACACATTGTTCAGAAAAGAAAAAAGGAAGCCGAAGCTTCCTTTTAGGTTTGGTTTTTCAGCGAGTGTTAGATAAATAGACCGCCGAATGCGAAGCCGAGTGCTACCGCTGTACTGATTGTTGCCACACCAGGAATGAAGAATGGGTGGTTAAATACGTACTTACCAATACGAGTTGAACCTGTGTCATCCATCTCAACCGCTGCCAGTAGCGTAGGGTAAGTTGGAAGTACGAACAGTGCACTTACCGCAGCAAAAGAAGCTACGGCTGTTAGTGGTGCTACGCCAATCGCTAGAGCTGCAGGCATCAGTGCAACCGTTGTTGCGCCTTGAGAGTAAAGCAGCATAGAAGCGAAGAACAGAACAAGAGCCAGCATCCAAGGGTAGTCAGCCAGTAGAGCACCAGCAACGTCTTTGATTTCAGCAACGTGTGCATTCACAAACGTTGAACCTAACCAAGCCACACCCAGTACACATACACACGCTGTCATACCAGAGCGGAATGTTGGCGCTGAAGAAATCTTTGCTGCATCAATCTTAGTGAACATCACGATTGCCGCTGCTGCTGCCAGCATCACAGACATGATCGCTTCGTTACGGCCCAGTGCTGGGTTTTCAATTAGGCCAACAGAGCTAGAGATAGCGGCTGCGTAGCAAACAACAAAACCAATCGCCGCAAGGAAGATGTAAGTCGCTTTTTTCGCTGTTGGTAGAATTTCGCGTTTCTCTTCTGTTGCTAGCTTGATTAGACCTTTCTCTAGACGTTCTTGGTAAATAGGATCGTCTTTCAGTTCGCTGCCCATGTAGTTCGCGACAACCGCACCAACCATACAAGCGATGAAGGTTGTTGGAATACAAACCATCAATAGCGTTAGGTAATCGACACCAAAGGGTGCAAGCATCGCTGCGAAAGCCACAACTGCTGCCGAAATAGGCGAAGCTGTGATCGCAATTTGAGAGGCTACAACTGCGATAGACAGTGGACGAGAAGGACGAACACCTTGGCCTTTTGCTACTTCTGCAATAACAGGCAGCGTAGAGAATGCTGTGTGACCAGTACCCGCCATTAGTGTCATTACAAAGGTCACAATCGGCGCGTAAAAGGTGATGCGTTCAGGGTGTTTACGCAAGAAGTTTTCTGCAATTTGTACCAACCAGTCCATACCGCCAGCAACCTGCATTGCTGCAATTGCGGTGATAACCGACATGATGATCAAAATTACATCGACCGGGATAAAAGATTGGCTTGTTGGAACACCAAGAATTAATGAAAGGGCAATAACACCAGCACCACCGGCAAAACCAATACCGATACCGCCAATTCTGGCCCCCAAAAAGATAAAGAGCAGGACGACAAATAGTTCTACTGCAATCATAAGTAACACCTCATTTTAGATTTTATTATGTGAACATTCGCCACTGGAATGTTCACATAATAGTTCTATGGTTTAGGTCTAATTAAGCAAAAACGCAACCAACGGAAATCCACAAGGTCAGCAGGGTTAACCGTATTGGAGCCTAAAAAAGGGCTCCGTTTGGAGCCCTTTCTCGCTACCGTTATTCGTAGCGTTTAGCTTTATACTGAGGATGCATCAGATTTTCAACAGAGAAAATGTCATCAAGTTCTTCTTCGCTCAATAAACCGCGCTCTAGAACCACATCACGAACACTCTTACCTGTTTCAGCACAAATCTTACCTACAATGTCACCCTCGTGGTGGCCAATGTATGGGTTTAGATAAGTAACGATACCGATAGAGTTAAATACGTGAGATTCACATACTTCTTTGTTTACAGTAATGCCGTCTACACATTTGTCGCGTAGGTTCACACATGCGTTTGTCAGGATGTCTAAAGACTCAAACATGCTCTGTGCGATAACGGGTTCCATTACGTTCAGTTGAAGTTGACCGCCTTCTGCTGCGAAAGAAACCGTGTTGTCGTTACCTAGAACTTTAAAGCAAACTTGGTTTACTACTTCAGGTACAACTGGGTTTACTTTAGCAGGCATGATTGAAGAACCTGCTTGCAGTTCCGGTAGGTTTAGCTCGTTGAAGCCAGTACGTGGACCTGAAGAAAGAAGACGTAAGTCGTTACAGATCTTAGACAGTTTAACCGCTAGACGTTTAAGTGCGCCGTGCGTCATTACGTATGCGCCACAGTCAGACGTTGCTTCGATTAAATCTTCAGCCGCTACACACTCTAAGCCAGTTACTTCTGCTAGGTGCTTAACTGCTAGGCCTTGGTAACCCGGTGCTGCGTTCAGACCAGTACCGATAGCTGTTGCGCCTAGGTTAACTTCAAGCAGAAGCTTTGAAGTGTATTCTAGGTTTTTGATTTCTTCATTGATGGTTACAGCCCAAGCGTGGAACTCTTGGCCAACCGTCATTGGAACAGCATCTTGAAGCTGAGTACGACCCATCTTCAGGATTGTGTTGAATTCTTGGCTCTTAAGCTCGAATGCACCTTTTAGGTACTCGATAGCGTCAATCAGTTTACGAACGCTGTTGTACACAGAGATACGGAAACCAGTTGGGTAAGCACAGTTAGTTGATTGGCTGCGGTTAACATGGTCATTCGGGTTGATGAACTCATATTGGCCTTTTTCTTTGCCCATAAGTTCAAGTGCCACGTTTGCCACAACTTCGTTAGCATTCATGTTTACAGAAGTACCAGCGCCACCTTGGAATACATCCGATGGGAACTGATCCATGCACTTGCCAGTGTCTAGAATGAGGTCACAAGCTTCGATGATGTATTTAGCCACTTCGCTTGGAATTACACCTAACTCTTTGTTTGCTAAAGCCGCTGCTTTCTTTGTCATCACCATACCGCGAACGAATTCAGGTACATCTGAGATCGTTACATTTGAGATGTTGAAGTTTTCAACTGCGCGTAGAGTGTGGATGCCGTAGTAAGCATCAGCCGGAACATGACGTTGACCTAATAGATCTTCTTCGAGACGAGTAGCTTGAGGAGCTTCAACTTGAGCTTCTGATTGAGTAGCCATAACAGGATCCTTAGAGAATTATTCTGATTATATAGTTAGTTATTAGCCTATTCTGTGTGCAAATACTCCGTTCGCTAGAATATTGGGCTGATAAATCCGTCCTGACTTATGTGGCACATGATACTGTACTTAGCGCATAAAAATATTAAGTTGATCACCTTTTTCGTTTTTGTTTCGTCAATATTTAGCAAACTTATTCCGGGTCAATAAACACGCTTATTTACAGGATAAATTTGAGATTGGTAGGGCTTTCAGCGTAAACTGGACGTAACAAAGGAGGGCGTGTGTTTCCTATCTTATTATTACTCTTTATCTTCGTACCTATCATTGAGATTGGGTTATTTATTCAAGTTGGTGGCTTCTTAGGATTGTGGCCAACTATCGCGTTGGTTTTGATCACTGCATTTGTGGGTGCATCGCTGGTTCGTAGCCAAGGCATTCAGACACTTATGTCTGTTCAAGGTCGGTTGCAACAAGGCGAAATGCCAGCACAACAGATTCTTGAAGGCGTGATGCTTGCGGTTGCAGGCGTATTGCTGCTGACTCCGGGCTTTATGACGGACGCACTCGGTATGTTGGTATTGTTACCAGCACCAAGAGCGATGATTGCCAAGAAAATGATGGAAAAAATGGTGGTGACCAATATGTCTGGTGGTTTTCATGCGGGTGGACAAGCTGGTTTTGGCCAGAGCCCATTTGGACAAGACCCATTCAATTCAGGTCCATCTGACCAATCAAAAGACGGCAACACCTTTGAGGGTGAGTTTGAGAAGAAAGACGACGACAACGATCGTAACCGCTTAAATTAATGGTTTGTCTCTTTATATAGAGAGACAAACAGGAAAGGCTCTTACCTTTATCCTTCGCAAGAAAGAGATAATGGTAAGAGCCTTTTTTATTGCATGTTACCTGCTATTTACGATTGCTAGCAGGAACAGATAACAGGCCGTGTGAACAGTTATTTACTGAGATTAATTTACTGAGATTGGGTTATACCGCGCCTTCAAAACCCATTTGTCGCCAAGCTTCGAACGCAATAATGGCCACTGCGTTAGACAGGTTCAAGCTACGTGCTTCTGGCATCATTGGAATACGAATGCGTTGCTCCATTGGCATGCTTTCGATGAACTCAGCAGGCAGACCGCGAGACTCTGGGCCAAACATCAGTACATCACCTTGTTGGAATTTCGCATCAACGTGGTGGCCAGTGGTCTTGGTCGTACAAGCAAAGATACGGTAGTCACCCTCACGTTCATTCTCTAGATACTCAAGGAAGGCTTCTAGATTCTTGTGACGCTTTACTCGTGCGAGGTCGTGATAATCTAAACCCGCACGACGAACTTTCTTCTCTTCGAAATCAAAACCAAGCGGCTCGATAAGGTGCAGGTTTGCGCCGCAGTTAGCTGATAGGCGGATGATGTTACCCGTATTGGGCGCGATTTCTGGTTCATATAGAGCGATATCAAACATGTTGGTTCACAAGAATAATCAAAGATAGCCAGAGTATACGGTGGCAAGCTGAGTGAGTACAGTTCGCCACCCTCAGCTTAGGCCTGGTTCGCTAGTGCCTGCGCGTAGTTTTCAGATACCGCATTCCAATTCACTACGTTCCACCATGCATTGATGTAATCAGGACGACGGTTTTGGTAGCTGATGTAGTAGGCGTGTTCCCAAACATCGAGTGCAAGGATGGGCTCGCCATTACTGGCAACCGTATCCATCCACGGATTGTCTTGGTTCGAAGTCGAGATGATCTTCAGTTGTCCTTCTTCAACCACTAGCCAAGCGAAGCCTGAACCAAAGGTATTGATTGCCGCTTGAGCGAACTGATCTTGGAATGTCTCGAAATCTCCGAAAGTACTTTTGATAGCCTCGCCAAGCTCGCCCGTGGGTTCACCACCACCGTCTTGCGACATGCAGTTCCAATACAAGATGTGGTTGTAGTAACCGCCACCATTGTTACGAACCGCTGGGCTGTACTGAGAAATGTTAGCGAAGATCTCGGTCAGAGACTGTTGCTCTAGCTCGCTGCCAGAAATAGCCGCAACAAACTTATCGTAGTAGGTTCTATGGTGCTTGCTGTAATGCATTTCCATCGTCTTAGCATCAATGTAAGGTTCTAGGGCGTCGTAAGCGTAGGGTAAAGTAGGGAAAGTGTGTGACATGGTAAATCCTCCTTAATTAGAGGATTTACCATAATGATAATAACAATTATTATCAACTGTGATCTTTGTGGGGGTATTATACCGGCAAGATTGGTAGGGTGATTTCGAGTTGTAATCCACCGAGCTGGCTACGGCTTGCAGTGATGGTTCCGCTGTGTTGGCGAATCGCACTTTCTGTAATGGTGAGGCCAAGCCCAGTGCCACCTGAATTACGATCGCGTGCCGTTGAAACTCGGTAGAAAGGTCTGAAGATAGAATCCAGTTCATCCTCCGGTACACCATCACCGTTGTCATTGACGCAAATCGTCAGCTGATCTTGGACAACATGGAATTGCACATCGACTTGGTCTTTACCGTAGTAGATAGCATTGCGCGTAATATTGTCTAAGGCACTCATCAGCAGCTTAGGATTACCTGAAATAGAACGTTCTGGGATCTCTGAAAACGTCAGTAATTTACCCATCTGTTCAGCTTCAAACTCTGCATCTTTTAAGATCTCTTCCCATAAGCTCGAGATAGGTTGAACCTCGCGAGTTATGTGGCTGTCGACCTGCATACGAGATAGCGTCAGTAGCTCACTGATCATTTGTTCCAAACGCTGCGCTTCGGTATCAATACGTTCTAATTCTTGGCTCTCACCTTGCTTACGAATTGCCAGTGCATTGGCCATACGTAGACGAGTCAATGGCGAGCGCAGTTCGTGTGAGATATCAGAAAGTAGTCGCTGCTGCCCTGAAATCATCTGGTTTACCGCTTCCACCATTTGGTTAAAGCTTTCACCCGCTTGTCTGAATTCTGATGTGCCTTTTTCAAGTGTTGGATCAACCTCAAATTGCCCTTTTGCTACACGCTGCGCTGCGCGTTCAAGCCTACGTGCGGGTTGACTCAATGCCCAAGCTAGCCATAGCAATAGCGGGGTACTTGCTAGCATTACCGCAAGCAACAGCTGTAAAGGTCTATCAAATAGTCGTAGCAAAAATGGCGGTGGTTGGTTCCATTTTACTCCGGCATACATCAGTAATTCTTCACCAGCGAGTGTGATAGGTACTGGCCCTGCCACCATGTAGTGTCCGTATAGTTTCTGTTTTGGTACTTCAGGGTTATCAATCGAGGTAACAAAGTTGCGAATCGCCTTAAGTTTATAGTCCGAATGTCTTTTCGACGTAAGGACAGCACCTTCAAGGTCGGTTAAATAGATGCGAGCTCGAGAATCCTTGCGGCTACGTGGTGCCTCAAGTTGGAAAACAATTTTGCCTAGATTAGGTTCTTTGGCGTAGCGTTTCTCTGTGATTTTAGCGATACGCTCCAATTTATTTAGATGATCCGCGGGCACATCACGTGCTACACGTGGATCTAAATGAGGAAGTGATAGCACCGACAAAAGCACCAGTAACATGGTGAACCAAAAGATAGCAAAGATACGTCCATATAAGCTGGTGATTTTAGGGATACGCATTAATCTTCCTCTACCAATAAGTAGCCACGGCCTCGTAAGGTTTTGATGCGAGATTTTCCGTCGCTGCGCTCAGGAATCTTTTTACGCAGATTGGAGATGTGCATATCAATTGCGCGGTCAAACGCCGCAAGCCTTTTTCCTAACACATCTAAGCTCAATGCTTCTTTGGTGATCACTTGCCCTGGATTTTGGATAAGGTGACTCAGTAGTGCGAACTCGGTTGTGGTGAGGTCGATGAGCTGACCATTGCAGTAGGCTTCTTGTTTACCAGGGAAGACTTCGATGTCTTGATATTGAATGGTGTCGCTGGCTGATTTAGGCGCGGTGTTAGTCTGTGTTCGGCGTAAGATGGCACGAATACGAGCGAGCAGTTCTCGGTCACTGAACGGCTTTGGCAAATAATCATCTGCGCCAAGTTCAAGGCCAATAACACGGTCGATCTCTTCGCCTTTGGCAGTCAGCATCAATACTGGTGTTTCCCAGTTTTCTCTCAGCTTCTTTAGCGTTTCCATACCGTTAAGGCGCGGCATCATCACATCCAAAAGAATCAGATCAATCTCATCATTGATAGCGTCAAGTCCCGCATAGCCATCATTGGCTTCGGAAACAGTGAAGCCCTCAAAGCTCAGGATGTCTTTCAGTAAGCTGGTTAGTTCTGTGTCGTCATCAATAAGAAGAATGTTCGCCATTGGGAAGCCTTAATCGGTTATCTACTATTTACAGGTTAATAATACTGCTAATTATTCGTCAACTTTCACTCTTTACGATTCTTTACGCTTTCTAAACGTCACTTTACGAGGGAAAGACTAATCTATATCTAAGCGCTGAGAAACAGACGCAACACATGACTTATTATACCGAATTGAGGCAACAATTATGAAAATGACTAAGAAACTTGTACTAGCAGCTGCGGCACTTCCACTAATGTTAGGTACAGCAAGCGCATTCGCATATGGCGGCGGCGATAAAGGCGACCACAAAGGCATGCACGGTAAATGTGGCGGCTTCGATAAGAAAGTGATGCGTCAACTAGACCTGACGGATGCTCAAAAAACAGAACTAAAAGAGATGCGCGAAGCGAACCGCGCTGAGATGAAAGCAAAACACTCAGGCAACAAAGCAGATAAAATGGCGCAAATGAAAGCGCATCACGAGAAAGTTCAAGATCTAGTTCTAGCTGATACTTTTGATGAAGCTGCAGCAAACGACCTAGCAAGCCAAATGGTTGAGAAGCAAACAGAGCGTCGTGTTGCTATGCTTAAGAAGCAACACCAAATGATGAGCGTACTAACGCCTGAGCAAAAGACTCAGCTGAAAGAAATCCAACAAGAGCGCATGGCGAAGTGTGCTGACAAAATGGAAAAACGCATGAACAAAGACAAGTAATTCATGGCTTGAGAAAGCCGGACTGAATGACAGTGTTGAGAAAGAAGCGGCCGAGTGTCGCTTTTTTTGATCCCTAGAAATGAATGTTTTACATCCGAGCTGTCATATTCAATTGATTGTTTGCAGGTTATACTTTGTGCTATCAGTCACTTTATAGCCAAATTATGAAACAAGAATACGCACGTTTAGTTACGCTCGCCGCTTGGGCTGCCACCATCATTGCCTCCATATTATTGGTTGTGAAGGTTGCTGCGTGGTGGGTGACAGGTTCAGTCAGTTTATTAGCTTCTGTGGTTGATTCGCTGTTGGATATCGCCGCTTCTGTCGTCAATCTAGTGGTGGTTCGCTACTCTCTTCAGCCTGCCGATAAAGAACATACCTTTGGTCATGGTAAGGCTGAGTCTCTTGCTGCATTAGCGCAGGCAATGTTTATTTCCGGTTCCGCTTGTTTCCTTATTCTTAATGGTATTGAGCGTTTCTTCCGACCGCATGAGCTGAACTCTCCTGAAATTGGTATTTATGTCAGCTTGTTCGCGATCGTAATGACCTTTGGTTTGGTTCGATTCCAAAAACATGTTGTCAGCAAAACGGGCAGCCAAGCGATAGCCGCCGATTCACTGCATTATCAATCCGACCTTTATATGAATGCAGCGATCATGCTCGCGCTAGCACTGAGCTGGTTTGGCATTGGTCAAGCGGACTCGGTATTCGCGATTGGTATCGGTATCTACATTCTTTACAGTGCCTACCAAATGGCAACAGAAGCCATTCAATCTCTGCTTGATAGAAAGCTGCCAGATGAAGAATTAAAACAGATAAAAGAGACATCGCTGAGTGTGGAAGGTGTGCTTGGCGTGCATCAACTAAGAACGCGTCGTTCAGGGCCTGTTCGGTTCATTCAATTGCATTTAGAACTCGAAGATAATATCCCACTTATTGAAGCGCACCGCATTTCTGACGAAGTAGAAGACAAGCTTATCTCCGTTTTCCCTGATGCTGATGTATTAATTCATCAAGACCCGTATTCGGTCGTATTTGGACCCGAGAAGCAGCAGAAATTTCACTCATGGTAAGCGAGCTAAAAAAGGGTTGGCAAATGGTAAGTAGGTGGCTTTTGAACTAAAGTGAGTAAAAATTACTAATTCTTCGGTGATTCAAAAACCACCTTAGTAACAATTAATGTTGATTCTGATGTGAATCAACAAAGTTACTGAGTAAAACTGTAATACTCTTACAGAAGTAGAAATGTTACATAATTTTACGCGATTTAAGTGCTATTCCTGTTGAGGAAATGTAACATAACGCACAAATATAGATTTAAAATCTTGTTGATATACAATCAGCAAGAATAAGAATTGAATAATAGATTCCCAAAAATCGAGGGTGAGCATGATTAAGAAGATCGGTGTTTTGACCAGTGGTGGTGACGCTCCAGGCATGAACGCAGCAGTTCGTGGTGTAGTTCGTACTGCGCTATCAGTTGGCATTGAAGTTTACGGTATTTACGATGGCTACCAAGGCCTTGTTGAAGACCGTATCGAAAAGCTTGACCGTTCAAGCGTATCTGACGTGATCAACCGTGGTGGTACTTTCTTAGGTTCTGCACGTTTCCCTGAGTTCAAAGACGTTGCTGTTCGTGAGAAAGGCATCGAGAACCTTAAGAAGCACGGTATCGAAGCACTAGTTGTTATCGGTGGTGACGGTTCTTACATGGGTGCTAAGAAACTGACTGAGATGGGTTACCCATGTATCGGTCTTCCAGGCACAATCGATAACGATATCGCGGGTACTGACTACACAATCGGCTACCTAACAGCGCTTAACACTGTTATTGATTCAATCGACCGTCTACGTGACACGTCTTCTTCTCACCAACGTATTTCTATTGTTGAAATCATGGGCCGTCACTGTGGTGACCTTACGCTTATGTCAGCAATCGCGGGTGGTTGTGAGTACATCATCACACCTGAGACTGGCCTAGATAAAGATCAGCTTATCAGCAATATCCAAGATGGTATTGCGAAAGGTAAGAAGCACGCAATCATCGCTCTAACTGAGTTAATGATGGATGCGAATGAACTAGCGAAAGAGATCGAAGCTTCAACAGGTCGTGAAACTCGTGCAACGGTTCTTGGTCACATCCAACGTGGTGGTCGCCCGACTGCATTTGACCGTGTACTGGCTTCTCGCATGGGTAACTACGCTGTTCACCTTCTTCAAGAAGGCCACGGTGGTCGTTGTGTTGGTATCGAGAAAGAAGCGCTTGTTCACCACGACATCATCGACTGTATCGAGAACATGCAGAACCCAGACCGTTCTGAGCTGTTCCGCGTTGCAGAAGAGTTGTTCTAAGACACGCTTAGCGTTCGCTTAAAATATTAAAAACCGCTGATTTATCAGCGGTTTTTTTGTGCCTGTTGTTTTAAAACCAAATCTCAGGCAATAAAAAAGGCCAACCTAAGTTGACCTTTCATTTAATCTAAACGGTGACGTTTAAATTAAGCTTTTGCTTCAGCTGCTGCTTTAGCGATAGCTGCGAAGCTTTTCGCGTCTAGAGCTGCGCCGCCAACTAGAGCACCGTCGATGTCTGGTTGTGCGAAGTAAGCTGCTGCGTTTTCTGGCTTAACAGAACCGCCGTATTGGATAACAACTTTCTTAGCAACGTCTTCAGATTTCTCTGCGATGTGTGCACGGATTTGAGCGTGGATGCGTTGTGCATCTTCAGCTGTAGCTGCTTTACCAGTACCGATAGCCCAGATTGGTTCGTAAGCGATGATAGCGCCTTCAAGAGCTTCAACACCTTGAGTGTTGATAACAGCGTCAAGTTGACGAGCACATACAGCAACAGTTTCGCCTGCTTCGTTTTGTGCATCAGACTCACCGATACAAAGAACTGGAGTTAGGCCGTTCTCTTTTAGGAATGCGAATTTCTTAGCAACGAATTCGTCAGACTCAGCGTGGTATTCACGACGCTCAGAGTGACCGATGATGATGTGAGATGCGCCGAACTCTTTAAGCATTGCTGGAGACATGTCGCCAGTGAATGCACCGCTGTTGTTTAGGTCAGAGTTTTGAGCACCTAGGATGATCGCGCTGCCCGCTTCAGTAAGCGTACGCTCAGCAAGATCAACGAAAAGTGCTGGTGGAGCAACTGCTACGTCTACGCCTGTTACGCCTTCAAGTTCAGCGTTAAGACCGTTTAGTAGATCAACAACCATTTCTTTGCTGCCGTTTAGTTTCCAGTTACCCATAACTACAGGATGACGCATAGGAATATCTCCAAAGTATTTAAATAAATCGAATGTAAAAAAGTAAACTTTATTACGAAATAATATAACAGAATAATATCAACAGATCATGACTGTGGTCATGACTTTCTTGGATCTTACTCAATGGTCAGAGTAGATTTTGAGCATATATCAGTGATCCGGCAGACAGAATAATAGCTAACTTCTCGGATTTTTCATCGTTAGTTGCTATTAAGGGACAAACGATTGCGTTAACAATAGGAAGTAATAATGCCGAATCTAGTTCTAGAGTACTCAAATTCAGTGGATGAGCGAGTGAATATCCAAGGTTTACTGGAAGACCTTCATCAAGTTACATTAAACTGTGGTTTGTTTGATGTACCCTCTGTGAAGTCTCGTTCACTGCGCTGTCATAACTGGTTGGTCGGTGATGAAGAGGACAATGTGGATTTTGTTCATATTAGCTTTGAGTTACTTTCAGGACGTACCGAAGAACAGAAAAGAGAATTGTCGCGTTTGTTGATGCAAACCTTACAAGAACAGGCAAGCCATATCCGTAGCCTAACGGTCAACATACGAGATATGGATAAAAGTTGCTTTCAGAAAGTGATGAACTAGCTAAAAAGAATCAACTAACTAAAAGTGATTAACTGACTATTTGCTGCTAACTTTTTGGTAGCGTATTAATTTTTTGAGTATTTAAGATGTCGATGAAAGATTTACTGCTCTCTTTCAAGGGGAGAATTGGTCGTAAGACTTACTGGATTTGGAATGTTTTCTACTATGTAGCGATTACTGGTTTTGCTTCCGGTATTTCTGTTCTGTTCCCTGCATATTCCTATATCCTGCTACCAATCTTCCTACTGTTGCTGGTTATCCCAGATCTTGCGGTCACCGCCAAGCGTTGGCACGACCGCAATAAGTCGAACTACTGGCTGTTGTTGAACGTGCCACTGGTGCTTGGGCGTTTGGCTTCGCCAATGGTAGCAACGACAACAGAGTCGGTATCGCCAGTTCATATGGCGGCAACCGTTGCAGCATTAGTGTGTGGCTTGTGGATTCTGATTGAGTGTGGCTTGTTGAAAGGCACAGAAGGCCGCAATGATTACGGCGAAGATCCCGTTTAAAGGTTGAATGATTGATAAGTAAGAAGGGAGCCTTGTGCTCCCTTTTTCTTTTTAAGGCGTTTTTCTTTGAATGGTTTTTGTCGCTAGTCCATTTCAACGGTTAGTACATTTCAACAGTTAGTATACTTTAACGGTTAGTACATTTTTGGCTCTGTATTTGGCCTGAAAGGCACGACATTTTCAGGCAGAGATTCTTCAAAATCGCAGCGGCCTTTGAGTGCATCTTGGAATTTACAGACCTGACAGCGCAGCTCTTGCATCAGAACAACATTAGCGTGATGTGGATTCTTGCAGCGGCTGACGACTAAATCGATATGACTTTGTTGAGCGCGAAGCCTGTTTTGCATGGTCTCTGAGGCTGAGCAAATCATCTGTTCGCACATCTCGTGTTTGAATTGATCGAATGCTTTCGGATCGCTTTTCGCGAGTTGGACCAGTTCATCAAAAGGGGGCAGTTTTTGATTGGGCTGTGGATGTGCCATGATTCCTTCCTTAGCATTAAGCATGTTTCATATGCTTTAAGCTTAAGAAAGAAATTTGTACAAATTTTAATCTATTGGTGTTTTCTCAATATTGAGACAGGATCAGTAACTTGGCGTTAGGGTATAAGTACAACGACGCTCGCCAGTAATGATGTGTTCAGTGCGGCTCACATGACATTCATCTTTGAGTAATTCTTTGAAAACATTGAGCTCAGATTGGCACAGGCTAGGGCAGCGAGTTGCAGCTTTGCAGATAGGGCAGTGGTTCTCGATCAAGATGTAGTGATCGTCATGCTCTTGAAGTTCAGCCATGTAGCCTTCGTCTTCACGCAGCTGGGTGAGTTTTTTAAGCTTGCTGCTCAGCGATTCACAATCAGACAGCGCGGTTTGATATTGCTTAAGGGTGTGTTGTTCGCGCTCGGCCGCAACCTTAGCTAACCCCTCTTTACCAAACAGGTTCTCGACAGCATCGATCACTTGAATGGTGAGTTCACCGTGTCGATCTGAAAATTGACCATGGCCTTGTTGAGTCAGGGACCAGTGGCGAGTCGGGCGACCCACTTTTACTTTAACATCATGAAACGCAAGAATACCGTCATCTTCCAGACTTTGCAGATGTTGCCTTGCACCCATTGTCGTCATGCCAAATTCTTCTGACAACTGTTTCGCGGTTACCGCGCCTTGACGCTTAATGGTCTGTAAGATTTTGTCGCTTGTTTTCATACTATCTCTACCTCATGAACCTTACTATTATGAGGCAAGGTGTTTATAAAGCAAACCATTTACTATGGTGCAGGTGAAATGCACAGATTATTGATGACCAATAAAACAAAAGGCTGATACTTGGTATCAGCCTTCGAATGTTCTGCTTGAGCGAGTTTAGGTCTATAGGATGTGACCGATTACTTCTGGGTCTTTACGCTCTAGGTAATGGATAGATTTGATGCGGCGAATCGTACGGCAGCGACCACGGATAAGCAGTGTTTCTGTGGTTGCGATATTACCTGTACGTGTGATGCCCTCTAGAAGGTCACCCTTAGTAATGCCGGTTGCTGAGAATACAACGTTGTCGCTACGAGCCATGTCTTCCATCTTCAACACGATACCGGCCGTTACGCCCATTTCAGCACAACGCTCTAGTTCAAGCTCACCGTGCTTGCGGTTCTCTTCTGTATCACCTTTTACTTCATGGCGAGGAAGCAGGCGTGCGTGCATGTCGCCGTCGAGTGCGCGAATAACCGCAGCCGAAACCACGCCTTCAGGTGCGCCGCCGATGCAGTACATTACGTCGACTTCGCTGTCTGGCATGCACGTGAGGATAGAAGCAGCAACATCACCGTCTGGCACTGCGAATACACGAACGCCCATCGCCTGCATGTCGGCAATCACTTGATCATGGCGTGGCTTAGCCAGTGTCGTTACTACCAGTGTATCGAGTGTTTTACCTAGTGCTTTCGCAATGTTTTCTAGGTTTTCTGTCAGCGGCAGTTCTAGGTCAATCACGCCTTTTGCGCCAGGACCAACAACCAATTTTTCCATGTACATGTCAGGTGCTTTTAGGAAGCTACCTTTTTCGCCTGCAGCCAAGACAGCCAATGCATTTGATTGACCCATTGCTGTCATGCGTGTCCCTTCAATTGGGTCAACGGCGATATCTACTGCATCACCGCCAATACCGACGTTTTCACCGATGTATAGCATAGGTGCATCATCGATCTCACCTTCGCCGATAACGATCTCGCCGCTAATTTCGGTTTTGTTCAGTAGGCTACGCATTACTTCTACAGCAGCGCCATCTGCAGCGTTTTTATCGCCGCGGCCAAGCCACTTGTAACCAGCTAGTGCTGCACCTTCAGTGACACGAGAGAATGACATTGCTAAATCGCGTTTCATGCGGACTCCAAAATTTTCAAAAGGGGAATAGAAATTTCGCGGCGAATTTTACCATATCCCAAAGGAAACGTTTGCCTTTTTGTTTTTTGGGGATTGCTCTTGATCAATTTGCGGGTGAAAACAGGTAATATTCATCAAAATAATCAGTCTGTTGTCGCGGTAGTAATAATTCACGTCAATATTCGGTAAAAAGCGCTGTTTTTTTCATCGAATGGCGCAAAATATCGAATATATTGAGTGTTTATCCTTGCTCTGCTGAGTAGAATGGGGAAATAAGTGGAGTAGACCTTCACCATCAAACGGATAACTTAAAGGTAGGCCAGAATGTCTTTTGAAGTACTAGAGCAGCTAGAAGCAAAAATTCAAACAGCAGTAGATACAATTGCACTTCTTCAAATGGAAGTGGAAGAGCTTAAAGAAGAGAAACAAGCACTAGCAACAGAAGCTGGTGAGCTTAAAGAAAGCCGTCACGAGCTAGAGCAAAAAACTCAGCAAATGCAGGAAGAGCATTCAGCGTGGCAAGATCGCATCCGTAACCTTCTTGGTAAAATGGATGACGTAGAGTAATTGACTCTTCAGATTTAAAAAAACGCCCGCTACTGAGTAGCGGGCGTTTTTGTTTGTATTCTTATGCTTCGTGTTCTTATGGTTTGTTTTATTATTTGAAGCTGAGTGAGAGTTACTCGACCTCTTCTTCTTCAACATCCAGATCAAGTTCTACATCTAAAGGCTCTGCCGAAAGAATAATGCCGGTGTTGTCGGCGTAGAGGTAATCTTCCGGTAAGAAGGTTACGCTGCCAAAGTTGACCGGTACGTCCAATTCGCCGACACCTTCTTGGCTCGCACCAACAGGGATAGAAGCCAAAGCCTGAATACCAATGTTCATGTCTTCTAGCTCATCGACTTCACGAACGCAGCCGTAAACCACAATACCTTCCCACTCATTGTCTTCGGCAAGTAGGGCAATCTCAGCATCGATCAGCGCTTTGCGTAGTGAGCCGCCACCATCGATTAACAACACACGTCCCAAGCCATCTTGCTCTAATACGGAGCGAATCAAAGCATTGTCTTCAAAACACTTTAATGTCGTGATCTGTCCTGCGAAGGATGCACGTCCACCGAAGTTGCTGAACATGGGCTCCACGACATCAACTTGATCCAAATATATGTCGCACAGTGCTGAAGTGTTGTATTCCATTAGTATACCTTTTGAACAATGAGCTTACTTTGAGTATATCGGTGCTTGATCCCTTTGCAATGATTAGTCTCATTTAACTCAATAGAGTTTGAGCTACGACAACCCCTGCAAACAATAGGTTAGTGACCAGTGAGCATTTCACAATCACCGGCATCATTGGTGCAATCTGCGCTGGTTTTTCGGTTTCCCAAACGGCCTTGCCATGCTTATAAACAATAATAATGCTCAGTAAAAACGGCAGGCTGATCCAGACTGGCTTTTCTTGAATCAGTAGGTAGATAGCGAAAGATGCAAGGGCGAGCCCAAGCAGTGCAAAATGATAGTGTTTGGCTTTGCGTTGCCCTAGGCGAACCGCCATGGTGCGCTTACCACATTCGCTGTCGTTCTCGATATCACGCATGTTGTTGATGTTGAGTACTGCAACCGCCATTAATCCACAGCCTAAAGCCGGAAGAAATAGGCTTGGCTCAACATGACCAGTGTGTAGGAAGTATGTGCCTGAAACGCCTAACAAACCGAAGAAGATAAATACCGATAAGTCGCCAAGGCCAATATAACCATAAGGTTTATTGCCCACGGTGTAAGCGATGGCAGCCATTATGGCTAATACGCCTAACGCGATGAAAGATAAGATGCTTTCAATCGAGGTTAAGGCATGAAAAATAAGAATCAGCCCAGCGAGCATGGTAAACACGATATTGAGGATGATGGCTTGCTTCATAGTTTTCGCGGTCACCGCGCCGGATTGCATTGCGCGTGTTGGCCCCAGACGGTTTTCGTTGTCGGTGCCTTTTACTGCGTCGCCATAGTCATTGGCTAGGTTCGACAGGATTTGTAATAAGGTGGCAGTTAAAAAAACCAGTAGGGCTATTGATAGAGAAAACTGACCGCCGGCGAACGCTAAACTACTTCCTGTAAGAATAGAGACAAGTGCGAGAGGCAGAGTTTTTGGTCGTGCGGCATCAAGCCAAATCAGTAGAGATTGTTTCATCGTAGGTCTATTTCTTTGTAAGTCTTCGTTTCAAACTGTGATTTGAGTATACGCCCATTTTTCGGGTAATAAAAAGCCCACTCGAAAGTGGGCCTTGAATTCGCTTATTAGCTGCTATTTCTTTGAGATAGAGCAATAAGTTGGAGTTTTGTGTGCTACAGGATGAAGCGACTTAGGTCTTCGTCTTCCACGAGCTCGCCAAGCTTAGATATTACATAAGCTTCATCAATCAGCAATTTACTGCCTGCTCGGTCTGTTGCGTCAAATGAAATTTCATCCATTAGGCGCTCCATGACTGTGTGTAGACGACGCGCACCGATGTTTTCAGTAGTTTCGTTCACACGCCATGCTGCGTCTGCAATTTGGTTGATGCCATCTTCAGTGAACTCAATGCCAACATCTTCTGTTTTCATCAGGGCAATGTACTGTTCTGTCAGTGACGCCTTTGGTTCAGTAAGAATACGTTTGAAGTCATGTGCTGATAGTGCTTCAAGTTCTACGCGGATTGGTAGACGACCTTGCAGTTCAGGGATCAGGTCAGATGGCTTAGCTACTTGGAAAGCACCTGATGTGATAAACAAGATGTGGTCAGTTTTAACCATGCCGTGTTTCGTTGATACTGTGCTGCCTTCGATTAGAGGCAGTAGGTCGCGCTGAACACCTTCACGAGATACGTCTGGGCCTGAGCTGTCGCCACGCTTACAGATTTTGTCGATCTCATCGATGAATACGATGCCGTTGTTTTCAGCGTTGAAGATCGCGCTCTCTTTTAGCTCTTCTTGGTTCACAAGCTTCGCAGCTTCTTCTTCCGTCAGTGCTTTGAATGCGTCTTTGATTTTCATCTTACGTTTTTTCTTGGTGTCGCCCGCTAGGTTTTGGAACATGCCCTGCAGCTGGTTCGTCATCTCTTCCATACCAGGAGGTGACATGATTTCAACGCCCATTTGCGGTGCGGCTACATCGACTTCGATCTCTTTGTCGTCTAGCTTACCTTCGCGCAGTTTCTTGCGGAAAATTTGGCGAGTGTTTGAAGAGGTGGTGTCTTCAGTTGATTGCTCGTTCTGACCCCAAGCATCACGTGCTGGTGGTAGAAGGGCATCAAGAATACGTTCTTCAGCTTGCTCTTCAGCGCGGTATTGTACTTTTTCCATCGCTTGTTGATGCGTCATCTTGATCGCAACGTCCGTTAGATCACGGATGATGGTCTCAACTTCTTTACCAACGTAGCCAACTTCGGTGAACTTAGTCGCTTCTACCTTGATGAACGGCGCATTAGCGAGTTTCGCTAGACGGCGAGCAATTTCAGTTTTACCCACACCCGTTGGGCCAATCATCAGGATGTTCTTTGGTGATACTTCAACACGCAGGCTTTCTTCAAGCTGCATACGACGCCAGCGGTTACGTAGAGCGATAGCCACTGAACGCTTAGCGTTGTCTTGGCCGATAATGTGGCGATTGAGTTCGTGAACAATTTCGCGAGGAGTCATCTCAGACATGGTTTTTCCTTAATTCTTTAATCACTGTTGAATACAACGTTATTGATGGAAGCGGTCGTTACTCTGGCTTTGGCAGCTCAACGGTGCTTTCTAGTTCTTCAATAGTGTGGTGATGGTTGGTGAATACACAGATATCGCCAGCTATGTTCAGCGACTTTTCTGCGATTTCACGCGCATCTAAATCAGTATTTTCTAATAGTGCAGTCGCTGCTGCTTGAGCGAAGTTACCGCCCGAACCGATCGCAATCAGGTCGTTCTCTGGTTGAACGACGTCACCGTTACCAGTAATGATCAGCGAAGCGGTTTCATCCGCGACTGCTAGCAGTGCTTCTAATTTACGTAGAGCACGGTCGCTACGCCAATCCTTCGCCAGCTCAACGGCAGCTTTGGTTAGGTGGCCTTGGTGCATTTGCAGCTTGCTTTCAAATTTTTCGAATAGCGTGAAAGCATCTGCCGTACCGCCAGCAAAACCAGCCAGTACTTTGTTGTTGTATAGGCGACGCACTTTACGGGCATTGCCCTTCATTACAGTATTGCCTAGAGATACTTGTCCATCACCCGCGATGACGACTTTATTATTACGACGTACAGATACAATGGTAGTCACGAGTAGGGCCTCTTAATATTTCTTATCTTTGGGTATAAAAAGTATATGAGGATGGTGCTCGGATAATTCAAGGAAGGGCGAGTGATGTCGCGCAACTTATCGGCGGAAGTTGTAAGGAAAACTGACTAAAGGGAGTAAATAAAAGAAAACCTCCACAATGGGAGGCTTTCGGTGTTTGGTTTTCGGCTTTTGCTAAGATTAAGATTAAGACTATCGCTAAATCTAATCGGTGTCTTTCCAAATCGCGCAAGGTTCGATTTTCGCCCGTTGCAGCTTATGGCGATCTCGCTCTGCATCTCGCTTCAATTTGTATGGCCCTAGAACCACACGGTACCAGCTACTGCCGTCTTTTTTACGGATTTCACTCGAGATACCTTGGAACGCAATATCTAACTTGCGCGTTTCTGCCTGTGCTGACGTTTTGTAAGCGCCACACTGCATCACGTAAGGGATCTTAGAGATCTCTTGTTCTTTGGCTTTAACTTCAATCTCGCGGCTTGGCAGCGTTTCAACGTAGTCCCACTTCTCTTCAGGAGGCGGTGGAATCACTTTCGCTGGTTTTGGCTTAGGTTTTGGTTTGGTTACCACTGGAGTTGGCGGCTCAGGATCATTACTCAATAAGTAAAGTCCATAACCAAAACCACCGGCAAGGAGGATCGCCAAAAGACCACTGCGCCAAGGTTTACGGCGAGGGGCTTGTTTCTTGGTCGGTTTTTTCGTGCCACGACCGCGCTTTACATAATCTCTATTAGCCACAAGACAATTCAATAGTTGCTGATTCTGTCCTCATGGTAATCCAGATTGCGCGAGGATAATAGTGCAGAAATGGAAGCGGCACATCAAAATGTGCCGCAGATTTATAAGGGTATTTCTGAGGGTTACATTCGAGGTGGTGCGGTGCTGCCTCTAACGACTAATTTAGCTTCAAGCAGACGCGAACCTGCTTGCACATCGTTGCCCTTCAATAGATCAAGCATCATCAACATCGCTTGGCGTCCAATCTCATAACGAGGCTGAGAAATAGTGGTTAGCGGTGGATCGCAGTATTGAGCGAATTGGATGTCATCGAAGCCAACAATCGATAGGTCTTGAGGAACGCGTAAACCTAGCTTCTTCGCTTCTTGAATCGCACCAATCGCCATCGCATCGTTATGACAGAAGATCGCTGTAGGTTGTTCAGGAAGTGCGAGTAATTGACGAACCGCTTGCGCACCAGCTTCAAAGGTGAAATCGCCCACAGTGCTGTAAGCTGGGTTCATTGATACTCCAGCGCGGCGCAATGCTTGTTGGTAGCCTTGTTGACGGAACTTACACAGGGTTGCAGTCGTTGGTCCAGAGATCTGAGCGATGCGCTTATGACCTAACTGAGCTAGGTAATTCACGGCTTCAAATGCAGAGGTTAGGTTGTCGATGTGAACCGTTGGCAGTTCAAGCTCAGGTGCGAATTCACACGCCATAACCATTGGCGGTAAATTCTTTTGCTCAGGCTTACTGACATCAAACGGATGATCAGTGCCAAGCAGTAGCATACCGTCTGCTTGTTTTGTGAAGACCAAGTTAACAAATGAAGACTCACGCTTCTTTTGTTGACCACTGTCACCCAGTAGAACGAGGTAGTCATTCTCTACAGCGGCATCTTCGATACCACGAATGATTTCGGCGAAGTAAGGGTCACAGATATCAGGAACGATAGTAATGATGGTTTTTGATTCGTTGCGACGTAAATTTCTAGCTAATGTATTGGGTGAGTATCCAGCTTCAAGTACTGCTGTCTCAACTCGTTTACGAGTCGAAACCGAGACTTTTTCAGGGTTCATCAATGCACGTGATACTGTTGCCGTTGAGACGCCTGCTAGCTGGGCAACATCCTTCATTGTCGCCATAAATTAAACCCTCTTTTAAGTTCCTTTGTCGCCTAAGTATTTAAGGCGTGAATAATTAATACAATCGGATAGATATTATGAAAGTGTTGCTAACACTTTTTTTATTGCAATATTTTATTCGTTTCATCCGTGTAAAGTTACGGCTAGATTAACAAAAATCACATGACTAGTGTGAGGTTGCTCACGAGAAATATGAAATATTTGTGAACAAACTTATCATTAGTTTTAACCCAAGTAGGTTTAGCTCAAATCTTGCGGCTCAATATCGAGTGACCAACGGACTTTTTTCGCAGCAGGTAACATATTAATTGCCGGCTTCGCACTCATTAATAACTTCTGCATTAACGAACGAGTCTGAGTTTGTAGAATCAACTGCCAGCGTGATTTGCCCGCTCGCTTGGCCAGTGGCGCTGGGGTGGGGCCTAGAACCATGCAATATTGGTCAAACAAGGGGTGCGATTCTAATGTATGACGAACCTGACGCAAGAACTCTTCCACCAAATGTGTGTCATTGGCTTCCGCTCTAAATAGAGTCATAAAGGTATAAGGTGGCAGCATCGCTTGTTTACGCTCGGCCAATGCGGTTTGGGCAAAGTGGTTATAGTCTTTGTGCAGCAACGCTTGTAACAAGCCATGTTCTGGATGGTGAGTTTGTAAGATAACCTCACCCGGCTTACTGGCACGGCCTGCTCGACCGGCGACTTGAGTAAACAGTTGCGCCAACCGTTCAGAGGCGCGGAAGTCACTACTATATAAAGAGGCGTCCACATCCAATAACGCCACAAGTGTCACGTCAGGAAAGTGGTGACCTTTAGCAAGCATCTGTGTACCGATAAGAATTTGGTATTCACCTTTACGAATCGACTCGAGCGCACTTTCTAAGCTGCCTTTGCGGCGGGTGCTGTCTCGGTCAATACGAATGGTTTTGTATTCAGGGAATAGCTGACCAAGTTGAGCCTCTAACTGTTCGGTACCTACACCCACCGTCACTAAGTTCGCTGAACCACAGCCTTGGCAATTGTGCACGATATGCTGCTGAGAACCACAGTGGTGACAGCGCATCTCATTGCTGTATTGGTGATAGGTGTAGTAGGCATCACAACGCTTACATTCCGCTGTCCAACCACAATCGTGACACATCAATGCGGGAGAGAACCCACGGCGGTTGAGAAACAACATCACTTGGTTGCCCGCTTTGAGGTGTCTTTGCATTTCAGCAATCAAAGAAGCAGACAAGCCACTTTCTAGATATTCACCCTTCACATCCAACACTTTATTGGTGGTCGGCAGCGCGACACCCGCACGTGAGGTCAGGGTGAGGTAACTGTATTTACCGATCTGAGCGTTGTGCAGCGTTTCAAAGGCCGGAGTCGCCGAGCCTAACACAACCGGAATCTGTGCTTTATGAGCACGCATGATCGCGACATCACGAGCGTGGTAGCGTAGGCTATCTTGCTGCTTATAAGAGGCGTCGTGCTCTTCATCGACAATGATAATTCCCAGATCAGCGAACGGCGTGAACAGAGCCGAGCGCGTACCAATCACAATGCCCGCTATTTTGTCACGTGCTGATAACCAAGCATTCAATCGTTCAGAATCGTTTAATCCAGAGTGAATCACCTCAACAGGCACATTAAAACGACGCTTAAAGCGATTAATCGTTTGTGGAGTGAGGCCTATTTCCGGTACCAAGACTAATGCTTGTTTACCTTGCTCGAGAATCGGCTTGATCATATTGAGGTAGACTTCGGTTTTACCTGAGCCGGTAACCCCCTCTAGCAAGAAGCAACTAAAATCGGTTTGGCTATTTACTGTCGCAATCGCGATCGCTTGTTCAGCATTGAGCTTCGGCTTGTCTTGTTCGTTTTCAAGTTCAACGGGCCACGGCTGGCGCTTTGGCTTTTTCTCTACCGACTCAATCCAACCTTTCTCTTCCAAAGTCTTAAGCACCGCGCTGCCTACTTCCTCGTCAATGAACTCTTGATGAGGAACAGGGCCGTGTTCAAGCATGTGCATCACTTTGGCTTGCTTAACCGCACGACCAAAGCCTTGCATCAGTTGATCTCTGCCTGATGGGGTCAATTGCCACTCGACAAGCGTTGCGAAGTCGGCAGCTTTGCCTTTTCGTAAAGCGCTTGGTAGAGCATTAGCCAAGGTTTCACCCAGTGGATACTGATAGAACTGGCTGCACCATACCAAGAGTGAGTAGACCGATTCTGGCCAAACAGGTTGGTTGTCTAATAAGGCTTTAATGGGCTTGAGCTTGTCTAGCTCGAATTCAGATTCGTTAACCAGAGCTGTAACAATACCTGTTAAGGTTTGTCGTCCAAAAGGCACAGATACTCGTCCACCAATAATCGGGAATAGGTGGTTAGGAATCTTGTAATCGAACTGCTTGTCTAGTGGAACAGGCAGTGCCACGCGGGCAATCATTGGACGCATAAAGGGACAGCTTTATCTGAGTTGACGAGAGCGAACAGTCTAATGGATAAGGGCGTTAAATTCGAGGAGCAGTTTGGATGAGAGTATCGAGTTAACGCAGGAAGATAACGAAAGCCCGAAATCTCAGGCCGACAAAGGAAATAAAAGAGGCTATTGGTGAAAAATGTATCAAATCAGTTGATCCTGCCTTATAGATTCATTACTATACTGCGCCTTAAAGGTATGGCTTTATCGCAGTTTAGTGATGCAGCGGTGTCTTTATTTTATTTTTTAACTACGTGTGGTGTGCGGCTTAGAATCGTATAGCGACACGGCCTACTTGAGGTTATCCCATGAAAACTGGTATCCACCCAGAATACAAAGCAGTTTCTGCAACTTGTTCTTGCGGCAACACATTTGAGTTCAACTCAACGCTTGCAAAAGAATCTATCCACCTAGACGTATGTGACAAATGTCACCCATTCTACACTGGTAAGCAACGTATCGTAGATACTGGCGGCCGTGTTGATCGCTTCAACAAGCGTTTCGGTGCTCTTTCTAGCAAGAAGTAATTCTCGCTATTTAGACATAAAAAGGACACTTCGGTGTCCTTTTTTGTTGCCTGAAATCTAAGAAAACGCTGAATCATATTCAACCATCAACTTCTCGAAAACGACAGGCAACCCGCTTGAGTTTTGTTTCATAACTTACACCCAATACTCCACTCTCGAAATCCGCTCGAAAGTTCAACAAGCGACAGTAATTTCAACTGCTCACTGGTCTTATTAGTAGTGAAATCTCGTTTTTTAATGAGACAGAGGCTTTAACCACCTAGGAACTTTGAAGTACATCTATTAACATGAACAAGATCCCCCAAATAATAATATCCTAGGAACCTACACCTATGTCTGAAGACAGCCGCCAAGATCAATCCTCTCAAGCGTTATCGCCTCAAGAACAATTCCGTCAGCAAGCTCTTGATTACCATGAGTTCCCAATTCCAGGCAAAATTGCCGTAGCACTGACGAAGCCTGCAAACTCTGCAGAAGACCTAGCACTTGCATACAGCCCAGGCGTGGCTGAGCCTGTTCGCGAGATCGCACAGAACGTTGATAACGTTTATAAGTACACAGGTAAAGGCAACATGGTTGCAGTTATCTCTAACGGTACAGCGATTCTTGGCCTAGGTAACCTTGGCCCTATTGCTTCTAAACCTGTTATGGAAGGTAAAGCGCTACTGTTTAAGCGTTTTGCTGGTTTAGATTCTATCGATATTGAAGTAAAACACCGCACAATCGATGAGTTCGTTGATACGGTTGCGAATATCGCAGATACATTCGGCGGTATTAACCTAGAAGACATCAAAGCACCTGACTGTTTTGAGATTGAGCGTCGCCTGATTGAGCGTTGTGATGTCCCTGTTTTCCATGATGACCAACACGGTACTGCGATTGTAACGGCTGCAGGTATGCTGAACGCGATTGAGCTTCAAGGTAAGAAGCTTGAAGAGTGTAAGATCGTTTGTTTAGGTGCTGGCGCAGCAGCTGTTGCTTGTATGGAACTGCTGATTAAGTGTGGCGCTCAGCGTGAGAAGATCTATATGCTTGACCGTAAAGGTGTAATCCACACTCGTCGTGAAGACTTGAATGAATACAAAGCGCTATTCGCAAATAACACGGACAAGCGCACGCTTGAAGATGTTATTGAAGGCGCTGACCTGTTCTTGGGCGTATCGGGTCCTAACCTGCTACCAGCTAAAGCACTCACGCTGATGGCTGATAAGCCTGTTGTGTTTGCATGTTCAAACCCAGATCCAGAGATCAAGCCAGAGCTTGCTCATGAAGTTCGTTCTGACCTTATCATGGGTACAGGCCGTAGCGATTACCCGAACCAAGTAAACAACGTACTTTGTTTCCCATTCATTTTCCGTGGTGCGCTTGATGTGCGTGCGAGCGAAATCAATGATGAGATGAAGCTGGCTGCGGTTAAAGCGATTCGTGAACTAGCGAAAGAAGAAGTTCCGGCTGAAGTACTCGCTGCTGCAGGTGAGACTGCACTGGAGTTTGGTAAAGGCTACATCATTCCTAAGCCAATGGACCCACGTCTACTTCCTCGCGTAGCAAAAGCGGTTGCAGTAGCGGCCGTTGAATCTGGCGTAGCTCGTATTGAGATGCCTGCTAACTATATGGCTTAATGCCTTAATAGCGTAATAGCGTAATAACTGTTGCTCTATTGAGCGAAAAAGAATAATAAAAAACCGACTCATAGGAGTCGGTTTTTTTATGTCTATCATTCACAGAACAGCTACAGATAACATAGTGGATGATGTGACAAATAAGGTTCAGCTATAGCGAATCAATATTGAAGCCAGTGACTGAGTTGTTTTTATTCTTCGTCAAACGCTTCGAATTCGATACCCATCTCTGTCATCAGCTTTTTCACTTCAGTCGGGATGTCGTCTGGACGGTCTTTACGGAGATCTTCATCCGTTGGCAGTGGTTGGCCTGTGTACGCATGTAGAAAGGCTTCGCACAGTAGCTCACTGTTTGTTGCATGGCGTAGGTTATTAATCTGGCGGCGAGTGCGCTCGTCAGTAAGAACCTTTAACACTTTTAGAGGGATAGAAACTGTAATTTTTTTTACTTGTTCGCTTTTCTTTCCATGCTCAGCATATGGGCTTATGTATTCACCATTCCAGTCGGCCATTGCGTACCTTCATCACTTTAGTTGTTAGAATAAATTAATAGTGGTGATTTTAGCGGGATTTACTGCCATAAGCAAAGACATATAGACGTCCAGAAGTGTTGACGTCTCACATTTATGAAAGTAAAGTGAATAACATATATCTAACACAGCCGCAGAATGCCGACAAGCCGCTGTGATTCTCAGACGCAAAACTTGTAAGGAAGCACCTATGAGCAGCCGGAAGCCAGCAACAATCGCAGTACGTACTGGTATCGAGTCAGACACGCAACACCATGCCGTTGTCCCACCCATTTATCTTTCGACTAACTATGGGTTTCCCGCTTTTGGTGAAGTGCCAAAGTACGATTACACCCGTTCTGGTAACCCAAATCGTGGCTTATTAGAAACGGCATTGTTTGAGCTTGAGTCTGGCAAAGGTGCTGTGGTGACTAACTGCGGCACTTCGGCACTTAACTTGTGGGTATCCGCTTTCTTAGGCGGTGATGATCTTATTATCGCACCACACGACTGCTACGGTGGTACTTACCGCCTGTTTAATACCCGCTCGTTAAAAGGTGACTTCAAAGTTTTGTTCGTTGATCAATCGGATCAAGCAGCATTGGATGCGGCGATCGCGCTCAAGCCAAAATTGATCTTAATAGAAACCCCATCGAACCCGTTGGTTCGTGTGGTTGATATTGCAGAGACTTGCCGTAAAGCGAAAGAGGTTGGTGCTCTGGTTGCTGTCGATAACACGTTTTTGACGCCGGTGTTCCAAAAGCCTTTAGAGCTGGGTGCTGATTTTGTTATCCACTCAACCACCAAATACATCAACGGACACTCAGATGTTATTGGTGGCGTTGTCGTGACGAAAACTGAAGAGCACGCTGAAGAGCTTGCATGGTGGGGCAACTGTATTGGTGCGACCGGTACACCATTTGATAGTTACATGACTCTACGTGGTATTCGTACGCTAGGTGCGCGTATGCGTGTTCACGAAGAGAGTTCACGTGAAATTCTGACGGCGCTGCAACAACAAGATCTGGTGGGCACTATTTACCACCCAAGCCTTCCTGAACACCCGGGTCACGAGATCGCGAAGAAACAGCAGTTGGGCTTTGGTTCCATGTTGAGCTTTGAGTTTGCGGGCTCTTTTGAAGCACTTAAATATTTTGTAGATAAGTTAGAGCTATTTTCTTTGGCTGAATCACTGGGTGGTGTTGAAAGCCTGATTTGTCACCCTGCGTCGATGACTCACCGTGCGATGGGCGAAGAAGCATTGGCAGAAGCGGGTGTTTCTCAACAACTACTGCGCCTTTCTGTTGGCCTTGAAGATGCGGAAGACCTAATCGACGATCTCAAGCAAGCGTTTGAAAAAACACAACGCTTTATTGCTGAAGGGGAGGCTTAATAATGGCAACCTTTCGCCAGCTACATAAATTTGGTGGCAGCAGTTTAGCGAACCCTGAATGTTACCAACGCGTGGTCAACATTCTTAGAGAATATTCATCAGCGACGGATTTGGTGGTGGTATCGGCCGCAGGCAAAACAACCAACCGCTTAATTGAGTTTGTCGAAGCGCTCGACAAAGATGGTCGTATTGCTCATGAATGCCTGCAAACCCTTCGTCAGTTTCAACTTGAACTGATTGAGGCTCTGCTTGAAGGTGAAGCTGCCTCGCAACTAACGGCAACCATTCAACAAGAATTTACCGCTTTGGGTGAGCTTACAGCTCCCTTGAGTGAAGCACAAAAAGCACAAGTACTGGGTCATGGTGAGGTTTGGTCTTCACGTTTGCTGGCGACCTTGTTGTGCCAGCATGACTTACAAGCAGTTGCTCAAGATGCGCGTGCCTTTTTACGTGCAGAAGCGGGTGCTCAACCTGAAGTTGACCGCGCACGCTCTTATCCTCTGATTAAAGAAGCCTTGGCGCAGCATGCACATTGCCGCGTGGTAATTACTGGCTTTATGGCTCAGAACTGCGAAGGCGAAACGGTACTGCTTGGTCGTAACGGTTCGGATTACTCAGCAACCGTGATTGGTGCTCTGGCTGAAGTTGAACGCGTGACAATCTGGAGTGATGTGGCGGGAGTATACAGCGCAGACCCTCGTTTGGTTTCGGATGCGTGTTTATTACCTCTGCTTCGCCTTGATGAAGCCAGTGAATTAGCTCGTCTTGCGGCTCCAGTGCTACACAGTCGAACGCTACAGCCTGTCGCTCAAAGTGCTATGGATCTCAGCTTGCGCTGCAGCTACCAGCCGGAGGCAGGCTCTACACAGATAGAGCGAGTACTGGCATCGGGGCGTGGTGCAAAAATCATTACCTCTTTGGATGAAGTTCTTATCGTGCAACTGACCTTTGGTCACGGCCATGATTTCGACCGTCTGGAGAGTGAAGTCCTTGAAGGGCTTAAGCGTGCTCAATTAGAGCCGCTTGCTTATGAATTAGAACCAGATCAACACTGCTTGCGCCTTGCTTACACGGAAGAGATCGCTGGTGGTGCATTAGAATATCTACAAGACCACGCGATTGAAGCTGAGATTAAACTGAAAGAAGGTTTTTCTCTGATTGCTGCTGTGGGGGCGGGTGTGACTAAGAACCCGAACCATTGCTACGGTTTCTACCAACAGCTCAAGAGCTCGCCAGTGGAGTTCATCTCAGAAGCGAACTCAGGCTTAAGCTTGGTGGCCGTGATTCGTAAGAGTGAAACATCAAGCCTAGTGAAAGGCATTCACTCTCAATTGTTCCAAGCTCAGAAGCGTGTAGCGATTGCCTTGTGTGGTAAGGGCAACATTGGCTCAAGTTGGTTAAGCCTGTTTTCCGAGCAAAAAGCGGAACTTGAAAAGCGTCGTGGGATGAACTTTGAATTGGTTGCGGTGGTTGATAGCCAAACCTATTGGTTCGATGACCAAGGTATTGATGCGACTTCTGTAGGTAAGCGTTTTGATGACGAAGCGATTGCCAACAACGGTAACGACTGGTTAGAGCGTTTGGGCTCTATTCAGGGTTACGATGAAGCAGTAGTACTCGATGTAACTGCAAGTCCTGTGCTTGCTGCAAAATACCTACAAATTGCACAACAAGGTATCCACCTAATCTCGGCTAACAAGGTGGCTGGTTCTGCATCGAGCGAGTATTACCATCAGGTACAAGATGCTTTCGCTAAGATCAGCCGTCATTGGTTGTACAACGCGACAGTGGGTGCAGGCTTACCTATCAACCACACAGTACGAGACCTGCGTGAAAGCGGCGATGATATTATTGCGTTATCAGGCATCTTCTCTGGCACTCTATCTTGGTTGTTCCAACAGTTTGATGGCACGGTGCCGTTCAGCGAGTTAGTCGACTTAGCGTGGCAACAAGGCCTGACTGAACCGGACCCGCGTGCTGACCTTGATGGTTCAGACGTCATGCGTAAGCTGGTGATTCTGGCGCGTGAATCGGGTTTGGATATTGAACCTGAAAACGTTAAAGTTGAATCGTTAGTACCTGCAGAGCTGCAAGAGCTATCGGTGGATGATTTCTTTGATAAGGCTTCTGTGCTGAGCGAAGAGTTAGCTGAGCGTTTGGAAAAAGCGCACTCTCAACAAAAGGTTCTACGTTACGTAGCGCGTTTGGAGAAGAATGGTAAAGCAACCGTAGGCGTTGAAGCACTATCGAAAGAGCACGCACTGGCGAACTTACTGCCCTGCGATAATATCTTTGCGATTGAGAGCAAATGGTACAAAGATAATCCATTGGTTATTCGTGGCCCGGGTGCAGGTCGTGAAGTAACAGCTGGCGCAATTCAATCTGATCTAAACAGAATGTCTAGCCTGTTTTGATACTTAGATCGGTTGGTTTAGTACGTAAATAGCATACTATTCACTAAGATAAATAAGGCTGAAAGCACGATGTGTTTGTCAGCCTTTTTTCTACATTATTTCTGCTTTGCGACCCATCTAACGACTTGAGTTTTACTCACGATCTACTTGAGAAAAATTCATAATGGATCTGTTGACATTAAATCGTATTCAATACATTCTACAGACATATAGACGTCTAAACGTCGTTTAAGGATTTGAGTTTTAGTGGTTGCTTTTGCCACAGGGAGAGTAAGATGGGATACACACACGCTAGTCATATCGACGCTTTAAATCAGAATATCGCTGAGCTTTCTGACAACATCAATGTGTCATTTGAGTTTTTTCCACCAAGCAGTGAGAAGATGGAAGAGACCTTGTGGAACTCTGTTCACCGTCTTAAAACACTTCAACCAAAATTTGTATCGGTAACTTACGGTGCAAACTCGGGTGAACGTGACCGTACCCACTCAATCATTAAAGAAATTAAGAACCAAACTGGCCTAGTGGCAGCACCACACCTAACATGTATTGATGCGAGCCGCGAAGAGCTGATTCAAATTGCCGACGACTACTGGGCAAATGGCATTGAAAGTATTGTTGCGTTGCGTGGTGACATTCCAGCAGGCGGCGGTGCGCCAGAGATGTACGCATCTGATCTAGTCGAGCTACTTAAATCTCGCCACGATTTTGATATCTCAGTAGCGGCATTCCCTGAGGTTCACCCTGAAGCAAAAAGCGCTCAATCTGATCTTATTAACCTAAAGCGTAAAGTGGATGCGGGCGCGAACCGTGCTATTACGCAATTCTTCTTCGATGTAGAAAGCTACCTACGTTTCCGTGACCGTTGTGTAGCGGCAGGTGTGGATGTTGAGATTGTACCGGGTATCTTGCCAGTATCTAACTTCAAGCAAGCGTCTCGTTTCGCTGCGATGAATAACGTAAAAGTACCGGGCTGGATGGCGAAGCAATTCGAAGGCTTGGATGATGATCCAACGACCCGCCAGTTAGTCGGTGCGAGCCAAGCGATCGATATGGTTCGTACGCTGAGCCGTGAAGGTGTGAAAGACTTCCACTTCTACACGCTAAACCGTGCAGAAATGACCTACGCACTTTGCCATACTCTAGGTGTTCGCCCACAAGTTGCTGCGCTGTAATTAAGCTTCAGCCTTGTTAAAGCGCTATTTGCTGTAAATCTCAAGTCCGATAGATACAAAAAAGGCTTGGACTCTAAGAGTTCAAGCCTTTTGCTTTTCTAGCGTCTAGCTTAACTTAAGCAAGAGCACCAAGTTCAAGCAGTACTTCGTCCGCCCAAACAATCCATGCTTCACGGATAAGTAGGTTACGACGAAGCGTTAAACGCTCAAGGCGTGCTTGCTTGTCTAGTGTAGATGGCGTTGCGTAGTAAGCCGCTTCGATTTCTTTGTAGTGAGAAACCAGTTTGCGAGACTCTTCAACTAGCTCAGCAAGTTGTACACGGTAAGCGTCAGCAGGTTGTACAGCACAAGCCATTAGCTTAGCTGAGAACTCGTCACGAACGGTTGGGTGTGCAGTTGGTTGTTCAAACCATTCACCTAGCGCGCTGCGGCCTGCGTCAGTGATAGAGTAAACTTTACGATCAGGTTTGCCTTCTTGAGGCTCAAGCACGCAAGTTACCTGGTCGTTCTGAGCCATTTTATTTAGCTCGCGGTAAACTTGTTGGTGGCTAGCTTTCCAGAAGTAACCAATGCTTGAGGAGAATTCTTTTGTGATATCGTAACCAGTAGCATCGCGTGTACTTAAAACGGTTAGAATTACGTGTGGTAATGACATGTCTGAAATCCAAATGGTAAACAGTAAACAAATACTTAGACAACAAGTGTGCTTCTAATGGCACGTTATATTGGTTATGTCTAAGTAGCACCAACTCGGCGGTTGGTTATGTCACCTTACAAAGCCGTTTATCACCTAGGTTGACCAGTTTATAGGTCAAGTTGCTGCAGATTATTTTGTTGGAGTGTTTCCGCAGCGGAGCAGTAGTATATCTAAATAATAAGCATAAAGTAGAATACATGAACAAAATAACCCAAAAAACTGACAAAATACTTACTAGTGGTTATCTGGTGAAATAAAAAGGCCGCACATGGCGACCTTTTGTTCTTTTTTTAGATGTAAATGCTGATTAGGTTATAGTAGGAATCACTAATTAACCAGTGTTTCGCATACCTGCTGCAATACCTGCAATCGTCACCATTAGTGCTTCTTCTAGCTCTGCTGGTGGTGTTTCACACTTACGAGTACGGTAAAGCAACTCAGCTTGAAGCATGTTTAGTGGCTCAACATAGATGTTACGTAGGCGAATTGATTCAAGCCCCCATGGGTCACTCTGCATCAGGTTCTCGTTATTTTCTACATTCAGCACGGCTTTGATGTCTTTCTGCAATTGTTCTCGCAGTAATTCACCTAACGGCAGCAGTTCTTTATCAACAAGGCGTTGATCGTAGTACTTAGCGATTTCCATGTTGCACTTCGAGTACACCATTTCCAACATACCTAGACGAGTAGAGAAGAATGGCCATTCACGACACATTTCTTCCAGTAGCGCTTGATGGCCTTGATCTACGGAGTATTGGATTGCTTCACCTGCACCTAACCATGCTGGAAGTACCAAACGGTTTTGGCTCCAAGAGAAGATCCATGGAATCGCACGTAAGCTTTCTACGCCACCGTTCGGGTTACGCTTTGCAGGGCGAGAACCAAGGGGCAATTTGCCTAACTCTAGCTCTGGCGTAGCTTGACGGAAATAAGGGACAAACTTCTCTTCACCGCGAACCACGTTACGGTAAGCCTCACAAGAAACTTGAGAAAGCACTTCCATTAGGTCGCGCCACTCTTGCTTTGGTTCTGGTGGCGGCAGAAGGTTCGCTTCTAGAATCGCACTTGCGTACAGGTTGAAACTGTTTACGGCAACATCTGGTAAGCCAAGCTTAAAGCGGATCATCTCGCCTTGTTCTGTTACACGTAAGCCGCCTTTCAAGCTCTTAGGTGGTTGAGAAAGTAGGGCTGCGTGCGCTGGCGCACCACCACGACCAACTGTACCGCCACGGCCGTGGAATAGAGTCAGTTCGATGCCTTCTTCATCACAAACCTTAACCAGCTTGTCCATCGCGTCGTATTGAGCCCAACCTGCAGACATTACGCCGGCATCTTTCGCTGAGTCAGAATACCCAATCATCACCATTTGGTGGTTCTGGATAAAACCACGGTACAAATCGATGCTCATTAGCTGTTTCATTACTGCTTCTGAGTTGTTCAAGTCGTCCAGCGTTTCGAACAATGGACATACGTCCATGCGGTACGGGCAACCACATTCTTGCAGCAACAAGTGAACAGCCAGCACATCCGATGCTGTACGAGCCATAGAAATTACGTAAGCACCAAAGGCTTCGCGAGGTTGATCAGCAACGACCTTACAGGTGTCTAAAACCTCTTTGACTTGTTCAGATGGCTCCCAGTCGCGCGGTAGCAGTGGGCGTTTTGAGCTTAATTCATTGGTTAAGAAAGCAATCTTGTCTTGCTCGCTCCACTGGTCGTAATCGCCAATGCCTAGGTAGCGAGTCAGTTCAGATAGGACATCTGAGTGACGTGTACTTTCTTGACGAACATCGAGACGAACTAAATGCACACCGAATGCTTTTAGGCGACGTAGGGTATCAAGCAGAGAACCATCCGCGATTACGCCCATGCCACATTCGTGCAGCGATTGGTAACACGCGTAAAGTGGTGTCCAAAGTTGGTCGATGTTCTGTAGTGTTTCTTTCTTCGGTACTTCAGCATCATGCAGTTTTGCATCAAGCACTTCTAGCGTGTTGTTCAGCAGAGTGCGTAGGCTCTTAAGGATTGCACGGTAAGCTTCGTGCTCATCGCCAGCCAATTCACGAACGGCATCATTACACTTCGTCATCGACAGTTCGGTAATCAGCTCGTTCACGTCACCTAGGTACAGATCAGCGGCTTTCCAGCGAGATAGGCGCAGTACTTCTTTGGTGATGGTGTGCGTTACGAATGGGTTACCATCGCGGTCGCCACCCATCCAAGATGAGAAGTGAACTGGGCGTGCATCGATTGGTAGGCCTTCACCAAGGTAACCTTTTAGTCGGCCATCCATATCACGTAGGAAATCAGGCACGGCTTCCCATAGAGAGTTTTCTACAACCGCAAAGCCCCACTTAGCTTCATCAAGTGGTGTCGGGCGTTGCTGACGAATCACATCAGAGTGCCAACCTTGAGCGATAAGCTGCTCTAGACGACGTTCTGTTTTCACGCGTTCTTTGTGTGATAGGTCGCTTAATTCCAATTTAGACAGACACTCGTTGATCTTAACCAGCTTGTTGATCATGGTTCGACGAGTGATTTCTGTTGGGTGAGCGGTCAAAACGAGTTCAATGTTCAGGTCGCGAACGGCTTGAGCCGCGTCTAGCTTGCTGATGTCATTTTGATTTAGTTTAGAAAATAGAGATTGCAGCACGTCTGGTTCGCAAACATGCTCCTCACAGTGGCGAGAGATGGTGTGGTATTGCTCTGCCATGTTGGTGAGGTTGAGAAATTGGTTAAATGCACGAGCAACAGGAGTGAGTTGTTCGTTCGGCAGGTTTTTGATTTCTTCAACTAGGCTGTCACGGTCAGCTTTGTTGCCTGCGCGGGCGGATTTGGAAAGTTTACGGATAGTCTCCACTTTCTCTAAGATAACGTCACCATGTGCATCTTGGATTGTGTTACCTAGCAAGCGTCCCAGCATGCTTACGTTACTCTTGAGAGCGGCGTATTTCTCGTTCATTGTCATCCTGCCTCGTAAAAAAATTACATCCATTGTTCCTTGTTAAGTACACAATCTAGCGAAAAGTGCTGTATCTAGTCAAATAAAGCATTCTAAGTTTGCAATTATTAGGTTTAAAAATGCGGGAGAAGTAAATTTTTCAAAACTTAGGGAAAAAGTGAAATTTAATTACAAGATCAGGCTGTGTCAGGGATAACAGAATAAAAGCCACCTTTTGGGGTGGCTTTTATACGAAAATATTGGAAGGGAAGTAATAACTAGAAACAATATTTACGGATCGATTTACTCAGAACATCAATTGTTGGGTCAATAAAATCGAAGCTTAAGAACTCATCCGGTTGGTGAGCTTGGTCAATTGAGCCTGGACCTAACACCAAGGTTGGACATAACTCTTGAAGGAAAGGTGCCTCAGTACAGTAGTTCACGGTTTGCGATTCAATTTCACAAACTGATTCCATGCCACCAATAAATGGATGGTCGTGCTGGCACTCATAACCCGGGATTGGCTCATGCAGGGGAGTAATCTCAATTCTGCCCGGCCATTTTGCTTCTACTTCTTTAAGCGCGCTGCGCAGCATGTTATCCAAGCCATCTAAGCTGATACCGGGCAAAGGACGAACGTCATAGTGTAGTTCACAGCAGCCACAGATACGGTTAGCGCTGTCGCCACCGTGAATATGACCAAGGTTTAGAGTAGGACTTGGAATTGCAAAACCTGGGTGATGGTATTCTTTGACTAGCTTGTCACGCAGCTGCATTAAGGCAAGCAGCACCTCATGCATGATCTCAATGGCGTTGACGCCTAAAGCTGGATCTGAAGAGTGGCCTGACTTACCCGTGACTCGAACAGCATTAGCGACATGGCCTTTATGACCACGAATCGGCACGAGGCTGGTTGGCTCACCAATGATGCAGTAATCCGGTTTAAACGGCGCATTTTCAGTGAAATGACGTGCACCCAGCATAGTGGTTTCTTCGTCACAGGTTGCTAATACATAAAGCGGCTTGGTTTGCTTGCTCCAATCCATCTTCTTTGCAGCTTCATAAACGAAAGCGAAAAAGCCTTTCATATCCGCGGTGCCCAATCCGTAGAAGCGGTTGTTGTGTTCTGTCAGTGCGTGAGGATCGAAATTCCAACGTCCTTCATCGAATGGCACCGTATCGCTGTGTCCTGCAAGCAATAAGCCGCCTTCTCCAGAACCCATCTTTGCGACCATATTATGTTTGCCGGGTTCGACTTCTACGACCTCTACACTAAAGCCCAAGTCTTTAAACCATTGAGCCATTTTCTCGATGACTTTTTCGTTGCCATGATCCCAGCTTGGATCGGTAGAGCTAATAGAGTCGGTTGAAATTAGGCCTTTATAGACCTCAAGGAAACTCGGTAATTGCATAATATCTTCACTTCTACTATTGACAGGAAAACCATAAGTCGGTAAAACACATATTAAATCATATTTAATGCATAAGAAATCAAATAAAGCTAAAAATTAAGTATGAATAGTCAAATTTGAAATGTTACTTACCTCAGGAATGGATGTGTTGAGATGTTGAAAACCACGATCATTGGCGCAAGCGGCTACACAGGAGCAGAACTGGCTCTAATGATAAACAGACACCCTGAGCTCACGCTATCAGGTTTATATGTCTCAGCCAATAGTGTAGACGCGGGTAAACCTATCGCTGCACTGCACGGTAAGTTAGCTGGCCTGATTGATATGCCAGTACAACCTTTAACAAATCCGGAAGAAGTGGCTAAACAGTCTGATGTGATTTTCTTAGCAACCGCGCATGAAGTAAGCCACGACCTAGCCCCCATCTTTCTTGAGAATGATTGCCAAGTATTCGACCTATCGGGCGCGTTTAGAGTTAAAGGCGAAAACTTTTATCAAGAGTTCTACGGTTTTGAGCATCAACATGAACAGTGGCTCGATAAAGCGGCTTACGGCTTAGCTGAGTGGAATGAGCAAGAAATTAAAGAAGCTCAACTTGTCGCAGTAGCCGGTTGTTACCCAACAGCTTCTCAATTAGCGATTAAGCCTTTGGTTGAAGCAAAGCTACTTGATACAAACCAATGGCCGGTGATTAATGCAACCAGTGGTGTAACCGGAGCCGGTCGTAAGGCGAGCATGGTCAACAGCTTCTGTGAAGTGAGCTTACAAGCTTATGGGGTATTCAATCACCGTCATCAACCTGAAATGGCTGCACACTTAGGATGTGATGTGATTTTCACCCCGCACCTAGGCAACTTTAAGCGCGGTATTTTGGCGACCATCACCATGAAATTGGCCGAAGGCGTGACAGAACAACAGATACAAGATGCCTTTGAGCAAGCTTACCAAGGTAAACCAGCGGTGAGATTACTCGAAGAGACATTGCCAAGAATTCAAGATGTAGAACAGACGCCTTTCTGCGACTTAGGTTGGAAGGTTCAAGGTCAACACATCATCGTTGTTTCAGCGATTGATAACTTATTAAAGGGTGCATCTAGCCAAGCGATGCAGTGTTTGAATTTACGTTATGGTTTTGCGCCATTAACTGCGTTAGTGTAAGGAAATCTAGATATGAGCCTTAATAATCAACCATTAATCATAAAGTTAGGTGGCGCTGCGCTATCTTGTGGTGAAACACTTAGCAAGTTATTTGGTGCTATCTCTGCTTACCAACAACAAGCACAACGACCAATCGTGATTGTTCACGGTGGTGGTTACCTTGTTGATGATTTGATGAATAAGTTGAACCTCGAAACCGTTAAGAAAGAAGGGCTACGTGTTACTCCTTATGATCAGATCCCTGTGATTGCTGGCGCGCTAGCGGGTACAGCCAACAAGTTACTTCAAGGTCAGGCGATCAAAGACGGTATCAATGCCGTTGGTTTGAGCCTAGCAGACGGTGGTTTATGTAAAGTCAGCGAGCTGAACCCTGAATTGGGTGCAGTAGGTAAAGCTGAGCCGGGCGACTCAACCGTTCTGCAAGCCATCCTAAATGCTGGTGCATTACCAATCATTAGTTCTATTGGTCTCACTGATCAAGGACAACTGATGAACGTTAATGCCGATCAAGCCGCGGTTGCTGTTGCAGGCGCACTTGATGCTGAACTGGTACTGCTTTCTGATGTAAGTGGTGTGTTGGATGGTAAAGGTCATCTGATTCCAAGCCTTAATCAGCAACAAGCCGATGACCTTATTAAAGGTAAAGTGATTACCGATGGCATGATCGTGAAAGTACAAGCTGCACTAGAAGCGGCTAATGACCTAGGACGACCAATTGAAGTTGCAACCTGGCGATACCCAGACAAGCTGACACAACTTTTTGCAGGTAAGAGCATAGGAACACAGTTTTTACCTCAGTAGACCTCACTACGAGTTACTACTAAAGAATTTAGATAAATAAATTAAATATATAATTATTAAAGTGATTTCCAACGCTGACCGCCATGTGCAGTATGGAAACTAGGAGAAAGAAAATGAGCAAAGTTAACGTAAAGAAAGTTGTAGTAGCCTACTCTGGCGGTCTAGACACATCAGTAATCATCCCATGGTTGAAAGAGAACTATGACTGCGAAGTTATCGCATTTGTTGCTGATGTAGGCCAAGGCGATGAAGAGCTGATTGGAATCGAAGAGAAAGCAAAAGCTTCTGGTGCGTCTGAGTGTTACATCGCTGACCTTAAAGAAGAGATGGTGGCAGATTACATCTACCCAACGCTTAAAACAGGTGCTTACTACGAAGGTAAATACTTGTTAGGTACTTCAATGGCTCGTCCAATCATTGCGAAAGCTCAGGTTGAAGTTGCACGTAAAGTAGGTGCAGACGCTCTATGTCACGGCTGTACAGGTAAGGGTAATGACCAAGTTCGTTTTGAAGGTGCATTTGCTGCACTAGCACCAGACCTACACGTAATTGCACCTTGGCGTGAATGGGATCTAGTAAGTCGTGAAGAGTGTCTAGATTACCTAGCAGAGCGTAACATCCCTTGTACGGCTTCTCTTACCAAGATTTACTCGCGTGATGCAAACGCATGGCATATCTCTACAGAAGGTGGTGTTCTAGAAAACACATGGAACGCACCGGATGAAGATTGCTGGGCTTGGACTGTAGACCCAGAGCAAGCGCCAAACGAATCTGAAACAGTGACGCTTAAAGTTGAAAAAGGTGAAGTGGTTGCGGTTGATGGCGAAACAATGACGCCATACAACGCGCTGGTTTACCTAAACGAGAAGGGTGCTAAACACGGTGTTGGTCGTATCGATATCGTAGAAAACCGTCTTGTTGGCATGAAGTCTCGTGGTTGTTACGAAACTCCGGGTGGCACAATCATGATGGAAGCACTGCGTGCAGTAGAGCAATTGGTTCTTGATAAAGCGGCATTCGAATTCCGTGAAGAGCTGGGTGTTAAGGCTTCTCACCTTGTATATGACGGCCGTTGGTTCACTCCGCTATGTAAGTCAATTCTTGCAGCAACAGATGAGCTAGCACAAGACGTGAATGGTGAAGTGGTTATCAAACTTTACAAAGGCCATGCAACGGTGACTCAGAAGCGTTCTGACAACAGCCTGTACTCAGAAGAGTTTGCAACCTTTGGTGAAGATGAAGTATACGACCAAAGCCACGCTGAAGGCTTCATCCGTCTTTACTCGCTATCAAGCCGTATCCGTGCTCTGAATAGCCAAAAGTAATCCGAACAATGAGTTAGTGAGCTAGCCTTTAGCGAAAGGTTGAAGGCCAGTAAACAGACATCATTATGCAAAGCCCATTTACTATTGATTAGTGAGTGGGCTTTTTGCTTTTTGTTTGTTTAATAAATCAGCTTCGGTTTTTACTGTCGAATGGCATATAATTCGCTCTCCACGCTGAAAATAATCAATGGAATGAACTTTTGGTGAATAAATATGTGAAAATAATGAATTAATACTTTATTTTCATTTTGAATTGCCGTAAGTTTAAACCATCAGAAAAATACTGAATCTTAATCAGAATTATCATTTGCAAAAACAGTGAGCACTGTGCAATTAGGAGATACACAATGGCATTATGGGGCGGTAGATTTACCCAAGCAGCAGACACCCGGTTCAAAGATTTTAACGATTCTCTTCGTTTTGATTACCGATTGGCTGAGCAAGACATTGTGGGCTCTATTGCCTGGTCAAAGGCTCTACAATCGGTCAACGTTCTAACAGAAGAAGAACAGCAAAGACTAGAGCTTGCACTGAACGAGCTAAAACTCGAGGTGATGGAAGATCCTGAACAGATCTTACGTTCTGATGCAGAAGATATTCACAGCTGGGTTGAGCAACAACTTATCGGCAAAGTCGGTGATTTGGGCAAAAAACTTCATACTGGCCGTTCTCGTAATGACCAAGTAGCGACCGACCTTAAACTATGGTGTCGTCAACAAGGTAACCAACTGCTACTCGCGCTTGATCGTCTGCAAAGCCAAATGGTGAATGTCGCTTCTCAGCATCAAGAAACCGTGCTTCCTGGATACACTCACTTACAACGTGCTCAGCCGGTAACTTTTGCTCATTGGTGCTTGGCTTACGTTGAAATGCTTGAGCGTGATTACTCGCGTTTGAATGATGCGATTAAGCGTCTAGATACATGTCCGCTGGGTTCTGGTGCCCTTGCAGGAACTGCTTACCCGATGGACCGTGAAGAGTTAGCTCACAACTTAGGTTTCCGTCGTGCAACACGCAACTCTCTAGATTCAGTCTCTGACCGTGATCATGTGATGGAGCTGATGTCGATTGCATCTATCTCTATGCTTCACCTTTCACGTCTTGCAGAAGATATGATTTTCTATAACTCAGGTGAATCGAACTTCATCGAGTTAGCGGATACTGTGACGTCAGGTTCATCTCTGATGCCACAAAAGAAAAACCCTGATGCGCTCGAACTTATCCGTGGCAAAACTGGCCGTGTTTATGGTTCATTAGCCGCAATGATGATGACAGTGAAAGCCCTGCCTTTGGCGTACAACAAAGACATGCAAGAAGATAAAGAAGGTCTGTTCGACGCTTTAGACACTTGGAATGATTGTATGGAAATGGCTGCTCTTTGTTTTGACGGCATTAAAGTGAACGGCGAACGTACACTTGAAGCAGCGAAACAAGGCTACGCGAACTCAACTGAGCTGGCTGATTACCTAGTAGCGAAAGGCATTCCTTTCCGTGAAGCTCACCATATTGTTGGTGTGACGGTAGTGGCGGCGATTGCTAAAGGCTGTGCATTAGAAGAGTTAACCATCGCAGAGATGAAAGAGTTCTCTGAGGTGATTGAAGAGGATGTGTATGACATTCTGACCATTGAATCGTGTCTTGAAAAACGTAGCGCGCTAGGCGGTGTATCACCACAGCAAGTGGCTTACGCGGTTGACCAAGCTGAGAAGCGTTTATCACAGCGTGACACTTCCATCGTGAAGGTTCGTCCTGCTCGTCTGACGGATATTGAAGCGTTGGAAGGCATGGTGGCCTACTGGGCGAACATGGGTGAAAACCTACCTCGTTCTCGTAATGAACTGGTGCGTGATATTGGCTCGTTTGCTGTCGCAGAACATCATGGTGAGGTGACAGGTTGCGCCTCACTCTATGTGTATGACTCTGGCTTAGCGGAAATTCGCTCGCTCGGTGTTGAGGCTGGGTGGCAAGGTCAAGGGCAGGGTACAGCGATTGTGCAGCACTTGGTTGATAAAGCACGACAAATGGCCATTAAGAAGGTGTTTGTACTGACTCGTACTCCAGAGTTCTTTATGAAGCATGACTTCTTACCGACATCAAAATCTCTGCTGCCTGAGAAGGTGCTGAAAGATTGTGACCAGTGCCCTCGTCAACATGCATGTGATGAAGTGGCCTTGGAAGTAAACTTGGTAGAGCAGATTATCGCAAAGGTTAATGTGGCATAACACATTGATTTTGTAGCTCCCTAAAAAAAAGATCAAAAATCTGATCTTTTTTGGGAACAAACTAAGAAAAGTCCGGTCTATTAAAGTACCACTGCTTTTTCTTAGAATTTTCTAAGAAAGCCCTAGAATCGATTGGTTCTGGGGCTTTTTTCTATCTGTTGTTTGAGAAGTGATGATAACTCGAGTTGAGATTAATTTTTTGTGTATTGAATCTAGCACCTAGCCGTTATCGCCTATCCAACCAATCTCGTTATTAATGCTTTTTGTTCCTTAAAGGCAGCACCACAAACTTCATGAACCAATGCAGCGACAACAAACCACTGAACGCGAAAGCGGCCATCATCAAAGCGATGGCATTGATGGTTTTTGGATCTTCTCTGAAAAATAGCCACCATACTCCCCAACTCAAAATCGACAACACCATCAGCTGATTCATGCAACGCTGGCAGCGACCGAGTTTGTTACGGATTTTTTCACTTTTATTGCAATGAATGCATGTCATATTGGGTTTGATTCGCGTTATGCTTGTTGCCCTGATAATAACACGTCACAAGATATTGGATCACGGTGACACAGAGAGAGAAAGTCGATGATTGAGCGCCAAGACACCAAACAACGCATGAGCCGTATTGTGAAACACAACGGCACTATCTACCTATGTGGCCAAGTGTGTGCTGATGCAACCAAAGACATCACTGAGCAAACACAGACGATGCTAGATAAAGTAGAAGCCCTACTTGAGCAAGCGGGTAGCGACAAGGAACACATGCTGTCAGCAACGATTTACTTGAAAGACATGAAAGACTTCCAAGAAATGAATGCAGTTTGGGATGCATGGGTTCCAGAAGGTCACGCTCCAGCTCGCGCATGTGTGACGGGCGACATGGCTCGCGAAGCGCTACTTGTTGAGATCTCTGTGATTGCTGCTGAGAAGTAATCGCTAAGCCTTTAGCGACAAGTAATGGCTTCAAGAGATTCCAGATACCTCGTCCCTCGGTTCTGGAATGACGGTTAAGTTTTGGTTTAGCTGATGCGTCACTTTGGTCTGCTTCAGCTTAGATGCGTATTAAAAAGCATCGTTATACTGGTTAGCTTCGGATTGACGGTATAGGAAAATTATCGTCATTCCCGAAAGCGACGAAGGAGCGTAATCGGGAATCTATTATTTGCTCGTGGCCAAAAACAAAAAGGAAAGCCAATGGCTTTCCTTTTTAGTACCTAGTCTCTGTTAATAGACCAAACTGCTAGTTTTGCAACGACCTGAGATTAACAACCAGGGCCACAATCTAGACAGTGTTTCACCATCTCTGGACCAAGGTGCAGTTTCGCATTTAGGTCACGTAGCGCTGTTCGTACACCTTCTTCAATTACTGGATGGTAAAACGGCATATCCAACATTTCAGAAACCGTCATCTTTTTCTGGTGTGCCCATGCGAGTAAGTGAGCCAAATGTTCTGCGTTTGGTCCCATCATCTCAGCACCAAGGAAACGGCCTGTACCTTGCTCGCCGTAAACGTGCAGAATACCTTTGTTGCGTAGCATCACTCGTGAACGACCTTGGTTCTCGAAAGACACTTCACCTGTTGCGAAACAGCCACAGGTGCCTAAGCGGGTTATGATCTCTTTGTATGTTTCACCCACCATCGCGATTTGTGGGTCAGAGAATACCGCAGAGATTTTAGAGCGGCGTAAGCCAGCGCGAATCTCAGGGAAGCGACCTGCGTTATCACCGGCAATACGTGCTTGGTCTGCTGCTTCATGTAGCAGAGGCAGTTGGTTACTTGCATCACCGGCAATAAATACTGATGGTAGCGATGTTTGTAGCGTGTAGTGGTCGGCAATTGGAACACCACGCTCATCAAGCTCAAGAGAGGTATTCTCTAGGCCAAGCTTATCAGTGTTAGGACGACGGCCTGTCGCTGCCAGTACGTATTCAACGACGTTAGTTTCTAGTTCACCTTGCTTATTGATGAACTGGATTTCGACACGAGCTTCACCCGATTCAATGGTAATACGCTTCATGCTTTCGATTTTTACGTCAGCATCAAGATAGAACTCTTCATTGAAGGCTTTATCTGCATAAGCCATGATCTCTGGGTCGGTTACTGGGCCAACTTGACCACCCAAACCGAACAGTTTGGTCTTCACACCTAAGCGATGCAGTGACTGACCAAGCTCAAGCCCAATAACACCAGGGCCAAATACTGCGACTGATTCCGGTAAATCATCCCAGCTGAACACGTCGTCGTTAATGATCAGACGATCACCAAGCTCATTCCAAACTGCCGGATATGCAGGGCGAGAGCCGGTTGCGATAACAATACGTTTAGCGGTGACAACCGTGTGGTCATCAATTTGTAGCGTGTTGTCGTCTAAGAACTTTGCGTAGCCAGAAATCTTGTCTTGCTCTGGGATTTCATCAACACCTTCTAAAACAAAACCAACAAAACGGTCACGTTCAAACTTCACTCGGTCCATCACTTCACGGCCGTTAATCACGATATCACCTTGTGGGTGAACGCCAAAAGCCGGAGCTTTCTCGATTTGGTGTACGCTTTCAGCTGCTGCAATAAGCAGTTTAGATGGCATACAACCAACACGAGCACAGGTTGTACCGTAAGGGCCGCCTTCAATCATCACGACACTGTCAGTGTGTGCTTTTGCAGCGCGGTAAGAACCTAGACCTGCTGTACCGCCCCCGATAACTGCTACATCTACATTGACTTGTTTCATAATAATTTTCTCGCAATGGCTAAATTTAGTGTGAACGAACCCCTCCAACTCTGGTGATTTTTTGAGAGTCAGGATTGCGGGTCAGTTTTGTGATTCTGTTTTATTAGGTTTAGCTTGTGACTCTTAGGTTTGCGAGCTACGAGCTATATTCTTTTCCAAAGCTCAGATAAGAGTGGTTTGGAATAGCTAACCCACAAAAAGGTGAGTTAGCTGGTATTACTAAGCTATTTAATTACTTAGGTTATTTAATCACTAAGCGTTTATTAGCGTTTATTAGCGACTAAGTGATTAACCTAGGAAAGTTTCTAGTTCTTCGCTGCCACCGATGTGTTTGCCACCGATGAATACTTGAGGAACGGTAGTGCGACCAGAGATTGCTCGTAGGCTTACTGTTGTTGCGTCTTTACCTAGAACCACTTCTTCGTAGTTTAGACCTTTGTCGATTAGGTTCTGTTTTGCTTTCATACAGAAAGGACAGCCTGGCTTAGTGAATACTGTGATTGACTCTTGCTCTTTGTGTTCAGGAGCAAGGTAGTTAAGCATAGTATCAGCATCAGAAACCTTGAACGGGTCGCCTGGTACGTCTTCTTCGATGAACATTTTTTCTACCACGCCGTTTTTAACCAGCATGCTGTAGCGCCATGAACGTTTGCCAAAGCCGATGTCGTTTTTCTCAACTAGCATACCCATGCCGTCTGTGAAGTCCCCGTTGCCATCTGGGATGAATGTGATTTTTTCAGCTTCTTGGTCTGCTTTCCATGCGTTCATTACGAACGTGTCGTTTACAGAAACACAAAGGATGTCATCAACGCCGTTTTCTTTGAATACAGAGTGCAGCTCGTTGTAACGAGGTAGGTGGCTTGAAGAACATGTTGGTGTAAACGCACCTGGTAGGCTGAATACGATAACTGTCTTGTCTTTGAATAGCTCTTCCGTCGTTACGTTAACCCATGCATCACCTTGGCGAGTTGGGAATGTTACTTGAGGGATTGATTGACCTTCTTTAGATGCAAACATATTGATTTCCTTAAATAGTATTTTAATTTTGTTCTATCAGAGCTTAACGTTTTTCTTTGCTCTGTTTCGTTTCGTTGAGCCCATTATTAGATAAATCCTTTGATAGCTCTAATCGTTTGATGTTATGGTTTTGATAGGTAAATTCTATCAAGAGCATTTTTCTTTTAAATGTTTCTATTAAAACCCTTGTTCTTATTAAAACCTGAGGTAAGAGACTGAGCATGAACATTCGTGACTTTGAATACTTGGTGGCGCTCGCTGAGCACAAACATTTTCGAAAAGCAGCAGAAGCGTGCTTTGTAAGTCAGCCGACATTGAGCGGTCAAATACGCAAACTGGAAGATGAAATTGGACTTCAGTTAACCGAGCGTAGCCCAAGGAAGGTAATATTTACAGAATCAGGTTTACAACTTGTTGAGCAAGCCAAGCGCATTCTCAACGAGGTAAAGACGTTTAAAGATATGGCAAGTGGACACGGTGAAGCGATGACGGGGCCGATGCATATTGGTTTTATCCCGACCGTTGGCCCGTACATTTTGCCTAAGATCATTCCTTATCTAAAAGAGAGTTTCCCCGATCTTGAGCTTTACCTGCACGAAGCGCAGACACATCAGTTAGTGAGCCAGTTAGAAGATGGCAAACTTGATTGCTTGGTGCTGGCTGCGGTAGATGAAACGGCGGCGTTCAAAGAGATTGATGTCTATGACGAGCCATTAAGCGTTGCCGTACCGTGTGATCATGAATGGGCACAGCAGGATGCTGTCGATATGCTGCAGTTAAATGGACAAACCGTACTTGCACTGGGCGATGGTCATTGCTTACGAGACCAAGCCTTGGGCTTCTGTTTTGCTGCGGGTGCAAAAGATGATGAACGCTTTAAAGCGACCAGCTTAGAAACGCTGCGTAACATGGTAGCGGCAGGGGCGGGTATTACCTTGTTACCTCAGTTATCGGTTCCAAAGGAAAAACAGAAAGATGGCGTGTGTTACGTGCCAGCGGTGAATCCAACACCTTCACGTCGCATTGTTGTTGCCTACCGACCGGGCTCTCCGCTAAAGGGGCGTTTTGAGCAACTGGCTGAGGCTATCCGAACTCAATTGGAAAAAGCGGCTTAGCACTCGAGTTTAGAGTTGAGTTCGTTCAGATGTAGATATAAAAAAAGGGTTGATATGAATTCATATCAACCCTTTTTTGTTGGTTCATCTTACTAGGTTCAACAAACCCTAGCTAGAATAGCTCTTCTACTGCTTCGCCTGATGACGTTGAGTAGATGTCATCATTGAAACGTTCAGTGATGTACTCAGTTGGCTCTGTGCCTTTCTCGAAGTACTCGAACATCGATGAGCTATCGAACTTGTTAGTCAGTAAGCCAGTTTCACGGTCGATACGAACACGAACGATGTTCTCCGGAATCTCTTTACGTTCAGCAGGAACGCCCGCTAACGCAGTACCCATGAAATCAACCCATGCAGGTTCTGCTGTTTTAGCGCCCGCTTCGGCACCGGTAATTTGGCTCTTGCCAAGGTTAGAGTTCGCTTTAGTTCGACCTAGGTTACGGTTGTGGTTATCAAAACCAACCCATACCGTTGCCACCATGCCAGGGCCGTAGCCGCTGTACCATGTATCTTTCGAGTCATTGGTTGTACCGGTTTTACCGCCAATGTCACGACGCTTCAACGGCTGAGCTCGCCAACCTGTACCATTCCAACCTGTGCCAGCACTCCAGTCACCGCCGCCCCAGATGTTGCTGTACATCATTTCGCGAACAAGGAATGCGTTTTGCTCAGAGATGACTTGAGGCGCGTATTGCACTTTGGCATCCACATCTTGTTCTGCAAACTCATCGGCCATTGGGTCTGTGGCAACCTTATGATCGCAATTGTCCTTACAAACCACTTTTGGTGTCGCTTCGAATTCAGTCTCACCAAATGGCGTTTCAATGCGGCTGATGTAGAAAGGTTCAACGTAGTAGCCGCCATTAGCGAATACTGAGTAACCTTGAGCTACCTTCATTGGTGTTAAGCTACCCGCACCTAGAGCAATGGTTTCAGAGCGAGGTACTTCGTCAATATCAAAACCAAAACGAGTTAGGTAGTTACGAGTATCATCTAAGCCAACTTCACGCAGCACACGCACAGCCATTACGTTTTTAGATTGAGCTAAGCCAATACGTAAACGCGTAGGACCCACGTAGGTCGGTGGTGAGTTCTTTGGTCGCCATGCGGTACCTTGGCTCTTATCCCATTGATTGATAGGCGCATCGTTGATCAGTGAGGCTAACGTTAGGCCTTTATCAATGGCCGCTGAGTAGATAAATGGTTTGATACCAGAACCCACCTGACGGATAGATTGCGTCGCACGGTTGAATTTGTTGTGAACAAAGTTAAAGCCACCCACCATCGACAGTACTGCGCCGTTGTTCGGGTTCATTGCAACAAAAGCGGTGTTCGCATTGGGTACTTGGCTTAGTCGCCATTCAACAGGGGTTTCTGACTTCGCCTCTGCTGACTCTTCTGTCGGCTCTTCAGATACTTCGTCTCCTGTAATTGCTTCATGGCGAACCCAAACTTGCTCACCAACAGCAAGAATCTCTTTCGCTTGAGAAGGGGCTGGTCCTTGGCGATTATCCGTTAGGAATTTACGCGCCCAGTTCATGCCTTGCCACTCAATAGTGCCTTCGCCTTGGTTTTTAACCCAAACTTGAGCGCTTTTCGAATCAACCGCGGTAACAACCGCAGGGACTAAGTCACCATAGGTTGGTTGAGACTTAAGGTGTTTAACGATTTGTTCCTGATCCCAAGCTGATTGAGCCGTCTGCCACAATACTTTTTCTGCACCACGGTAGCCGTGACGCTCATCGTAGCCAAGTAGGTTCTTAATCGCCGCCTGGTTCGCTGCCTTTTGCAGTTTTGAATCAACGGTCGTGTAAACCTTCATACCTGATGTGTAAGCGGCTTCGCCATAGCGTTCAACCATCCACGCACGTGCTACTTCAGCAACATACGGCGCGCTCAGTTCAATCTCTGCACCGTGATATTTCGATATCAATGTCTCGCTACGAGCTTCATCGAACTCTGCTTGAGTGATGTATTTCTCGTCTAACATACGACGTAATACCACGTTACGACGGTGAGTCGCGCGCTCAATCGAATAGATAGGGTTCATCGTGGACGGTGCTTTTGGCATACCCGCCAGCGTAGCAATTTCACTCAGGGTAAGCTCAGGGAGATCTTTACCGAAATAAACACGCGCTGCCGCGCCAAAACCGTACGAGCGGTGACCAAGGAAGATCTTATTTACATAAAGCTCCATGATCTCTTCTTTGCTAAGCAGTTGCTCGATATGGATCGCAATGAAGATCTCTTTGATCTTACGCATGATCTTTTTCTCATTAGATAAGAAGAAGTTACGCGCAAGCTGCTGAGTAATGGTACTCGCCCCTTGTTTGGCTGAACCCGACATTGCAACGACGAGCGCTGCACGGGTGATACCAATTGGATCAATACCTGGGTGTTCGTAAAAACGGCTATCTTCGGTGGCAATCAGAGCTTCAACTAAGTGGCGAGGAATCTCGTCATAAGTCACTGGGTTACGACGCTTTTCGCCAAATTGAGAGATCAACTTACCGTCTTGACTGAAGACTTGCATTGGCGTTTGGAGCTTCACATCACGCAAAGTGGCAACATCAGGCAACTCTGGTTTTACGTAATAATAAAACCCAAAAATTGTACTGACTCCAAGAATCATGCAAATCAATGTAAATATGAATAATCGCTTTATGAACTTCACCGGATAATCCCTGATTAGTTAAGGCTGAGAAGCAGCAAACCCTTGTACTCTAGGCTAAAAACTTAGCTTTCGTTTATTAACGCTTATTTAACTAATAATCACAACCCCTAGATAATCAACGAAATGCTTGGCACTTCAGGAGCTAGGTCACATGGGTTCATCATTAATTACAGGTATAGATATAAATCATCACAGCATCAAAGCTGTGGTACTAAAACCCGTGGGGGAGTTGTATGCCCTAGTGGGATACAAAGAGCTGCCGATTTCGGACGACATTTTTACAGCTAACCATACTTTGGAGTATCAGAAAACTGTTAAGAAACTTAAAGAACTTAGGAAAGGGCTGCCTTTTGGCTGTTGCAACGTCGCCATTTCAGTACCTGATAACACGGTGATCAGCAAAGTACTGCAAATAGAGAGTGAGTTAGAAGACAGAGAAAAGGAGTTTTCGATCTATCAAACCTTTGCTCATCAATCTCCCTTTCCGATAGAGGAGCTGAGTTTAGATTTTGTAAAGCTGGAAGACAAACGATTTGGTAAAGGTTCGACAAGCAGTTATCAGGTATACGCCACTCGTAAAGAAGTGGTGGATAGCCGAGCGGATGCTTTGACCAAAGCTGGTTTTAAACCTGTGGTGGTAGACACGCAGGCGCATGGGTTGCTTAACATCTGGCAAATGGCATCGCGCCTGTACCCCGAAAAGAAAAATTGGCTGCTGGTGGATGTGGGAATCGACCAAACGTCGTTAGGCATTATTCCACAAGGTTTGGCACCGTTTTATAAAGATATCGCTTTTGGTACCAAAGATCTTCGCAGCAATGGTGCTGTAAGTGATATCGAGAGTGTGTTCGCCACCACTGAAGATACACATCAATTTATTGTTAATTTGATTGAGAAGCTCAAGCGTCAATTACAGCTCTATTCCTCGGGAAATGCGCAGCAACCTATCTCAGGGATCTGGCTGATGGGCGAGGGCGCCAGCATTCCTATGGTAACCGAAGAGCTAGAACGTCAATTCCAGTTGAGTTGCGAGTCACTGAACCCTTTGTCTCTATTTGAGAATAAGGTGGCGAAGCGACGTCGATTACCAACGAACTGGCAACATTTCGGTATTGCGGCGGGTATGGCGATGAGTGGACTCAAGTGGCAGGGAGAAAAGCATGTTGCATCAAATTAACCTGCTGCCGTGGCGTGATGAGATTCGCGCTCAGCATAAGAAGCGCTTTATCCATCTGATCATTCTTGGTGTCATCATCGCGCTTGCAGGGCAATGGGCGGTTGGTCACTATTTTTACGACCAACAAGCCAAGCAGCAAGCCCGTCTTAGTTACCTCAATCGATATATTGCCGAGCTCGACCGACAAATTCAGTCATTAAAGGTCGCAGAGCAGGAGCATAAAGCGATTCTGACTAGGCTTGATGTAGTCGAATCGCTACAGCTTGGCCGCAATAAGACCACCGACTTTATGAACTTGATGCCGGAGCTGATTCCTGAGGGTGTGTATGTCGACAAGATAAAGATGAATGGTCAGGAGATTGAAATGTCGGGCATTAGCGACAGTACTGCTCGTCTCGCTACGATGTTGGACAACCTCGAGCGTTCAGATTCTCTGGAAGGGGTCGAGATGCACTCTATCGTTCATAACCGCAAGCGCTTCAATAAAGAGTTTCAGACCTTCAAGGTCTCTTTTGTGTTTAGCCCTGTGTCTTTAGAAAACACAACCGCGAGCAGAAAAGAGAAGGGGGCGCATCATGGCTAACCTTCAAAATAAGATTAGTTGGCAAAACAGGATGAGTTTGCAAGATCTCGATGTTGATGAGATCACCGAATGGCCATTGTTGCCTCAGCTTCTCGTGATTCTGGTGTTGATAGTGTTAATCCAAGGTGTTGGCACTTGGCTTTATGTGCTGCCGCTCGACGATGAACTGCAACAGATGAAGCAACAGGAGCAGACCTTAAAAGCGACCTTGAGAATAAAGGCCAATAAGGTTGCGGCCTTACCTAAGCTTCAGAGCCAGCTGGATGAGCTAACTAGCCGTTATGACTATCTATTGGAGCAATTGCCCGTTCAAAAAGAGCTAGCCAGTATGTTGGCCTCTGTGAACGAGCTTGGATTGGATAATAAGCTGACATTTACGCGAATTGACTGGGGGCAGAAGCAGAACAAAGAGTTTCTCTATCGTTTACCGCTCAACATCGAGCTGACGGGTGACTACCACGAGATTGGTGATTTCTCTGCGGCCATTGCTAAGCTGCCACGCATCATCAGCTTTGATGACGTGAATTGGCAGCGAGTCAGTCAAGAAAGTAGCACGCTGCACTTCAGGGTTCGAGCTTATACCTACCAATTTAAATCGGAGGTCAATGATGAAACCCAATAGCGTGTTTTATTCAACATTATTATTGCTTGTGCTCACGGGCTGTAAAGCGAATGAAGATTCGTTAGAAGACTTTGTAGTGCAAGTTGAGGCCAAAGCGAGAAAAGAGGTGGAACAATTGGTTCCTGCGACTGAGTTTTTGGCCGCTACTTATCAGCGCCGAGCCTTTCGTCCTCCGTTTGAACTGCCTAAAGAAGCCATCGTGCAAAACCAGCCTTTAGTTAAGAAGGACTGTTGGCAACCTAGCGCGCGTTCTCGTAATGGGAAATTAGAAAAGTACCCGTTGAGTAAGCTTCGTTTAAGAGGCGTCATGGGAAGCGGAACAAGTGTGTTTGGGTTAGTGCAAACACCCAAAGGGAACGTGGTAAACGTCAAAAAAGGCCAGTTTATCGGCTTAAATAACGGCCGAGTTACTAAAGTGACGAGCCAGTACGTTCAGATTAATGAAACTCTTCCAGATGGCTTAGGTTGTTGGCATAAGCGCAACGTTAGACTGGCTCTGAAGTAAACCAATGTCACATGATGTGGATATGAGATGTAAATATGATTAAAGGAATAAGTGGATTAGTGAGCAAGGCTCTACAAGGTTTTGCTGTGTCTGTGATGTTGGTTGTTAGCGTGCTCAGTCACGCCGAGAGCTTACCTAATCAATTGGAGAATATTGATTTTAGGGTAAACAAAGATAAAGACGCCGTCATTATTATTGAGCTGGCAACCAGCACCGCTGTGGTGGATGTTCAACGTGCTCAGGAAGGGTTAAGTATCGAATTACTCAATACTCAAGTTAATGACGATAAGCTTTATCTTTTGGATGTGAAGGATTTCGCGACCCTAGTGGAAGGTATTGAAGTCTATAAAGAGACGCCCAGCACACGACTGTTGGCGACGATCGCTGGCGACTATCAGTATGAATATAACCTAAAAGGTCGCTTCATAGAGGTGGTGATCAGCAAGCCTGTTATCAATGAAGCGACCAAAGAGAAAAGCGTTTTAGAAAAAGAGGGCAAACTGATATCGATTAACTTCCAAGATATCCCGGTACGAAATGTCCTGCAGCTGATTGCTGACTACAACGATTTCAATCTCGTGGTGTCTGACTCAGTAGCGGGTAACCTCACTTTACGTTTAGATGGCGTACCTTGGCAGCAAGTTCTCGACATTATCTTGCAAGTTAAAGGACTAGATAAGCGCGTTGATGGCAATGTTATTTTGGTGGCGCCAAAAGCAGAACTCGATCTTCGAGAGCAACAAGCGTTAGAGAAATCTCGCTTGGAAGAGGAGTTAGGGGAGCTTAAGTCGGAAATCATCAAGATTAATTTTGCTAAAGCCACCGACATTGCCGACATGATTGGCGGTGAAGGTGCGGTGAGCATGTTGTCCGATCGTGGCTCGATCACCATTGATGAACGCACCAATTCCCTATTGATTCGTGAACTGGCAGAAAACATTGCCGTGATACGAGGCATCATTGAATCTTTGGACATCCCCGTGAAGCAAGTCCAGATAGAGGCGCGCATCGTAACCGTTACCGAGGGTAACCTTGATGAGTTAGGGGTGCGTTGGGGTGTTTCTTCCACCAACGGTAGCTTCAAAGTTGGCGGCTCGATAGAGGGCAACCACCCATCGCAAATTACGCCGTATGACGATAATGGTGGGAATAGTGCGATTGACGATTTCCTCAACGTTAATCTAGGGGCAACGTCTCCTAATGCATCAAGCATTGCGTTTCAGGTGGCCAAACTGGGTTCAGATACCTTGCTTGATCTTGAATTGTCGGCACTACAACAAGAGTCAAAAGCTGAGATTATTTCTAGCCCACGTTTAATCACCACCAATAAAAAACCCGCTTATATTGAGCAAGGTACTGAAATTCCTTATTTAGAGTCGTCTTCAAGTGGTGCTACTTCGGTCGCATTTAAGAAAGCAGTGTTGAGTCTTAAGGTGACACCACAAATCACGCCCGACAATCGTTTGGTATTGGATTTAAGCGTGACCCAAGATAGGCCAGGGCAAGTAGTAAAAACGGGAACGGGTGAGGCTGTTGCCATTGATACTCAACGCATAGGGACGCAAGTGCTTGTTAATAATGGTGAAACAGTCGTGCTTGGCGGGATATTTCAGCACAGTGTGAGCAGTACAGTGGACAAAGTTCCTCTGTTAGGAGACCTGCCAGTTTTGGGTGCATTATTCCGTCGTAGCTATGAAAATGTGGGTAAAAGTGAACTACTTATTTTTGTTACACCCAAAGTTGTGATTCAGTAATGAGCAATTAGATTAAAAATAAAGTTGCATTAGTGGCACCTAACCTTGATAATTTCGGGTCTTATCACGAATTATCTGTGAGGAATCGGTGCCACGGGCCTTTTAATTTCAGTACTTGTACTGACCTACCTTGTGGCGATGTCATTGAATTAACGTTGTAAATTACTGCTAAAAACATGGCTGAGAAACGCAATATTTTTCTTGTTGGCCCAATGGGCGCCGGCAAAAGTACAATTGGTAGACACCTAGCTTCCCAACTTCATATGGAGTTTCTAGACTCTGACACTGTGATCGAAGAGCGCACTGGCGCAGACATCGCATGGGTTTTTGATGTTGAGGGCGAAGATGGTTTCCGTAAGCGCGAAGAATCTGTAATCAACGATCTGACAGAAGAACAAGGTATTGTTCTTGCGACAGGCGGTGGTTCAGTGCTGAGCAAAGAAAACCGTAACCGTCTATCTGCACGAGGCATTGTTGTATACCTAGAAACAACAATTGAAAAGCAACTTGCTCGCACTAACCGCGACAAGAAACGCCCTCTACTTCAAACAGACAACCCGCGTGATGTGCTAGAAGATCTAGCTGTATCTCGCAACGCACTATACGACGAAGTGGCGGACTACACAGTTCGTACCGACGATCAAAGTGCAAAAGTGGTAGCCAACCAGATCGTAAAAATGCTAGAAGAACGTTAAGTTCATTTTTTCGGAGAGCAAACCCATGGAACGGATTACGGTCAATCTAGCTGAGCGTAGCTACCCTATCTCTATTGGCGCCGGGTTATTTGAAGACCCGGCGTACCTTTCTTTTTTATCAGGCAAACAGAAAGTTGTTGTTATCAGTAATGTGACAGTAGCGCCTCTTTATGCCGATAAAATTTTATCGTTGTTGGATCAAGTAGGCTGTCAAACTTCTCTTTTAGAGTTGCCAGACGGTGAGCAATACAAAACACTTGAAACGTTCAACTCAGTGATGAGCTACATGCTTGAAGGAAATTACAGCCGCGATGTGGTGGTGATTGCTTTGGGTGGTGGTGTTATCGGTGATTTGGTCGGTTTTGCTGCCTCTTGCTACCAGCGCGGTATTGATTTCATTCAAATCCCGACGACCCTTCTTTCTCAAGTGGACTCCTCTGTAGGTGGTAAAACTGCAGTGAACCATCCTCTTGGCAAGAATATGATCGGCGCTTTTTACCAACCAAAATCTGTCATCATCGATACTAACTGCCTATCAACGCTTCCTGAGCGTGAGTTCGCAGCGGGCATTGCTGAGGTGATCAAATACGGCATCATTTACGATGAAGTCTTCTTTGATTGGTTGGAACAGAATCTAGAGAAACTTTATCAACTTGATGAAGATGCACTGATTACCGCGATTGCTCGTTGTTGTGCAATTAAGGCTGAAGTGGTTGCTATAGATGAAAAAGAGTCAGGAATCAGAGCGTTATTGAACCTAGGTCATACATTTGGTCATGCGATCGAAGCAGAACTAGGCTATGGTAATTGGCTACATGGTGAAGCTGTGTCGTCAGGCACTGTAATGGCAGCGAAAACCGCTCAATTACAGGGACTGATCTCTCAGCAGCAACTTGAGCGAATTATTTCTATACTCAAGAATGCGAAACTGCCAATCCATACGCCAGAAAGCATGTCTTTTGAAGACTTTATGAAGCACATGATGCGTGATAAAAAAGTGCTGTCTGGTCAGTTACGTTTGGTATTACCAACAAGTATTGGTACCGCTGAAGTGGTCGCTGATGTGCCTCAAGACATCATTAAACAAGCGATTGATTTCTGCCGTACTCTTTAAATTTGGTTGTGAGGTTGCCTAGCTAAACTCTAGGCTGCTGAAGCGTTTTACTGATCGATCTTATCAGTAGGGATCCCCAATGAGTTTGGCTCATGAATTAAGAGTATTAGAGTTAGAGTCTCAAGTTGAGCTGCTAGAGCGCTTACAGCTTTTGACTAACTTTGGTTCAAACCTTGTAACGGTTGCGGGCAAAGCTGGCTCTGGCCGATCTTGGTTGGCTCAACGTTATCTTGAGGCGTGGTCGACAGAAAAAAATCAGTGCTTACTGCTTTGTCACCCAAGCCAAGACGATCAACAACGTCGCGCGCTTATTCTTAGCCAAATTGTTTCTGATCCCCTGTTTAATCAACATGATTCTTTATCAGATAGCCTCGCAAGGCTACTGGATGGAGAGTCGTGTAATGTGGTTATCGTTGTAGATGATGCCCATCGACTGTCTGAGCTATTGGTATCCGAATTATGGATGTTGGTACTTGAAGCTCAATCAAACCCTCAATGGACGATTAATATCGTTCTCTTCTCGGAAATTGGCCATCTAGACACGCTACTAACACGTCTTAGTTACGGGCAACCACACAAGCCTATCGACCTCGAAATCGATGATCTTTCTCAACCAGAAGCGGAACATTTCTTTGAATCCCTAGTGATTCGATATGTTGATGATGAGTCTGAAACTCGCGTGCGACGTGCGTTTAATAAAGCGCAACCTTTGCCCGGCGAGTTAATGGCTTTAGGAGAATTGAAAGTGGAAAAAAGGATTATTATTCGCTCAATTATTGGCTCACCCATCAATATCGCGATTGTGGTGGCCTTGTTGTTGGTTTTAATTGGTGGTGGCTATTGGTGGATGTTCAGTCAACCAACCCCTGACGATAAAGCGCAATCACTTATCGCTCCCATCGAACAAACCGCTATCCCAACGTTTGAAGTGGAAAGTGGTACCGAGCAAGCCGGAGTCGACGGATCTTCAGATTCTGAAGCCGAAGCTGACATGAGCTATCAAGGTGCTGACGATGACAGTTCATCTTTACCACCGGTTGTGGTGGAAGGTACAGCCAGTGTTGGCGAGGTGAAACAAGAGCAGCAACGTGTGGTGATTACTTCTGATGTGGTTGATGCCTTGCTTGATGACAAGCCGAAAAGTGCCGATACCAGTGCGATTGATGCTGCCGTAGAAGAAAATACAGGTGCCGCGGTTAGCGCGCAACCTGATGCGGCGAAAAACGAGTCACAAGCTTCAGTTGATGAAGATACTGACCTAACGGAATCAACACCGCCGACGAAAAAGATCACCTTCTCATTTGCTCGCGAAGAGTTACAAGCTATCTCGCCACGCGCTTATACCTTACAGTTGAGCGCGATGACGTCATTAGAAGATGTTCAGTCTTTTATTGAAGAATATGAAGTCGAAGACAAGGTTCGTATTTACCCAACACTTCGCAATGACACTAAGTGGTTTATTATCACTTATCAAGATTATCCAACGATTCAAGTCGCGCGAGATGCCGTAAGTGCGTTATCAAAACCACTTCAGCAGTTGGAACCTTGGGCAAAATCGATGAATCAAGTGCATCGAGAGATAGAACGTGCGAAATAACCCTGAGCTTAGCCTCAAAATATGTTACATTCCGCAGCCTTATTTTTGAGTTGATAGATAGAGCAGTAAATGAAAAAGCAGCGTGCCTTTCTAAAATGGGCTGGTGGTAAATATGGCCTAGTTGAAGACATCCAACGTCACCTGCCACCTGCTCGTAAATTGGTAGAACCGTTTGTCGGTGCCGGCTCAGTATTTCTGAATACTGATTTTGAACAGTACCTGCTTGCAGATATCAATCCCGATCTTATCAACCTATACAATCTACTTAAAACCGATCCTGAAACCTATATCACTGAAGCGAAGCGTTGGTTCTGTCCGGAGAATAACCGTAGAGAAGTGTTCTTAGATGTTCGCGCTGAGTTCAATGGTACAGATAACGTCATGTATCGCTCGTTAGCTTTCTTGTACATGAACCGATTTGGCTTCAATGGCCTGTGTCGTTACAACAAGAAGGGCGGTTTTAACGTTCCATTTGGTTCTTATAAAAAACCTTACTTTCCAGAAGCTGAGTTGGAGTTTTTTGCTGAGAAAGCGAAGAAAGCGACGTTTGTTTGTGAAGGGTATAGCGAGACCTTTAGCCGCGCCCGTAAAGGCTGTGTGGTTTATTGTGATCCTCCTTATGCGCCATTGTCTAGTACTGCTAACTTTACCTCTTATGCGGGTAATGGCTTCAGCTTAGATGATCAAGCTGCCTTGGCTGATGTTGCAGAAAGAGCGGCAATGGAACGAGGCATCCCTGTCTTGATTTCAAACCATGATACGACCTTAACGCGCCGTTTATACCATGGTGCGGAACTGAACGTGGTCAAGGTTAAGCGCACCATTAGCCGTAATGGCGCAGGGCGTAATAAAGTTGATGAGTTACTGGCACTTTTTCATAAAGAGAAAAACCAGCAACACGTTTCAACAGAATTGTAGTCGTCAGCATAATCCCCAAACTCATTAAATTGAGTGACCAACGGGTACTTTCACAAACTAATCTTTCGAACTGCTAGAATCTGCTTAGGTGCTTAGGTAGAATTGCACACCAAATAGTCTTGGGATTGAGTCTTGTATTCGTGTACGAGATGTCACAAGGCGGTGATATTCGCAATTTACTCACTCTTAAGAGGTTTGGTATGAAAGATTTTCTAATCGCTCCATCGATTTTGTCTGCAGATTTTGCTCGTCTTGGTGAAGACGTAGAAAAAGTACTCGCAGCCGGTGCCGATGTTGTGCACTTCGATGTGATGGATAACCACTACGTACCCAACCTGACTTTTGGTGCTCCGATCTGTAAAGCGCTGCGAGACTACGGCATCACAGCTCCAATCGATGTTCACCTAATGGTTAAGCCAGTAGACAGCATCGTACCTGAGTTTGCTAAAGCCGGTGCATCAATGATTACCTTCCACGTTGAAGCGTCTGAGCACGTTGATCGTACTCTACAGCTAATTAAAGAACACGGCTGTAAAGCAGGCGTAGTATTGAACCCAGCAACGCCACTTTCTTGCCTTGATTACATCCTAGACAAAGTCGACATGATTCTACTGATGTCAGTGAACCCTGGCTTTGGCGGTCAATCTTTCATTCCTCATACTCTTGATAAGCTGCGCGCTGTTCGTAAACTTATTGATGAGTCAGGCCGTGATATCCGCCTAGAGATTGATGGCGGCGTGAAGGTAGATAATATCCGTGAAATCGCAGAAGCGGGCGCAGATATGTTCGTTGCCGGTTCAGCTATCTTCAATCAACCAGATTACAAAGAAGTGATTGATGAGATGCGTGCAGAGCTTGCAAAAGTAAACGCATAATCGTAAAACTACAGATAGATTGAATATTAAGGGGCTAATTGGCCCCTTTTTTACGTCTTGGAGCTCAACTCATAAGACGAACATAATAAATAGGAAAGTAAGATGTCATTAAGCTCAATAAAACTGATTGCCTTTGATTTGGATGGAACCTTGTTAGATAGCGTGCCTGATTTGGCTGTCGCCGCTGACCAAGCTTGTCAGGAACTGGGTTTTTCTTCAGTAAGCGAAGAACAAGTTCGCGACTATGTGGGTAATGGTGCTGATGTTCTTATTGGACGTTCATTGAGCCGTAATCTTACGGTTGATCCAAGCCTTGAGCCTGATCTTTTGAAGAAAGCGCGTATCCTGTTTGATGATTTCTACGAGCAGGGCGGCCATAAGCTGAGTCACCTTTATCCATCGGTTAAAGAGACGTTAGCTGAGCTAGACAAAGCGGGCTTCACCATGGCGCTTGTCACCAACAAGCCTTCGAAATTTGTACCAGATGTTCTGGCGCAGCACGGTATCGATAAGTACTTTGTTGATGTGTTGGGTGGCGACTCTTTCCCAGAGAAGAAACCGAACCCAGTAGCGCTGAACTGGTTGCTGGAAAAGCATAATGTGAAGGCTGAAGAGATGCTGATGGTAGGCGATTCAAGCAACGACATCAAAGCGGCTAAGAACGCAGGCTGCCACTCGTTTGGTCTGACTTACGGTTATAACCACGGTGAGCCGATTTCAGTATCAAACCCTGACTATGTCGCAGACAACATTGCACAATTACTAGATGTCGTTCTAGTTTCAGCATAAAGCGGACAAAAGTTAGCTAACCTACTAGCAAAATACTTATCAATGAGTACACTGGATGAGCCGTACAGAAGAGCTGTGCGGCTTTTCTATTTTAAAGTTAAGAAGCTAAGTTTTTCAGATACTACGTTAAGAAACTAAGTTAACGAGCTTAGCGAACAAGCAAAGGAATTAAAAGCATGAGCAAGCCCATCGTATTGAGTGGTGTTCAACCATCTGGTGAACTAAGTATCGGTAACTACTTGGGTGCTCTACGTCAATGGCAACAGATGCAAGATGATTACGATTGCCAATACTGTGTTGTAGACCTTCACGCAATTACGGTTCGCCAAGATCCGAAAGCACTGCATGAAGCCACTCTAGACGCATTAGCAATCTGTCTTGCTGTCGGTGTTGATCCAAAGAAGAGCACGCTATTTGTTCAGTCACACGTACCAGAGCATGCTCAACTTGGTTGGCTTCTTAACTGTTACACACAAATGGGTGAACTGAGCCGTATGACTCAGTTTAAAGATAAGTCTGCACGTCACTCAAATGACGTAAACGTAGGCCTATACGACTACCCAGTGTTGATGGCTGCAGATATCCTGCTTTACGGTGCTCACCAAGTGCCAGTAGGTAGCGACCAGAAACAACATCTAGAGCTAGCGCGTGATATCGCAAATCGCTTTAACAACATCTACGGTCCTGAAACGCCAATCTTCCAAGTACCAGAACCTTACATTCCAACAGTGAATGCACGTGTGATGAGCCTGCAAGATGCGACTAAGAAGATGTCTAAATCTGATGATAACCGTAAGAACGTGATTACTCTGCTAGAAGAGCCTAAGTCGATCATCAAGAAGATCAACAAAGCGCAGACTGACGCAGAAACACCACCACGTATTGCTCACGATTGGGAAAACAAAGCGGGTATCTCTAACCTAATGGGTCTGTACTCTGCAGCGACGGGTAAAACGTTCGAAGAGATCGAAGCGCAATACCAAGGCGTTGAAATGTACGGTCCATTTAAGAAAGATGTAGGCGCAGCATTGGTTGAGATGCTTGAGCCAATTCAATCTGAATACCACCGTATCCGTGCTGACCGTGCTTATATGGATGCAGTAATGAAAGCGGGTGCTGAAAAAGCCTCTGAGCGCGCTGCCGTAACGCTGAAAAAAGCATACGAAGCGGTAGGTTTTGTAACTCGTCCGTAGATTGGCATGTAAATCACTTTAAAAATCATTAATTATAAATAAAAGGTCACCTTTAATAGGGTGGCCTTTTTTATTAGTGATTACTAATTTAATGTCAAATCATATAAAGCAAAATGAAAACAAAAAATGAGTAATAGCTCTAATTTTTACTACGTTATGTAAAAAAATGTTGCTTAGCCTCGAGTTCTGTTGGAACTGGACAGTGAGTCAAAAGAGTGAAAAGTCACTAGCGATTAATCTCTCATTAAAATGCTGAATTACTTTTGTGTGTTTCATAAAAAAGAGACATTGGCTAAATAAGATAATAACGCTGATTTTTGCCATAAGTCATAATGTGTAGAGACTTCCCTATTTTTAGTCTCACGTTTGGCAAAGTTCAGTAATGGCCATCTTTGGTAGAGCAAGTGCAAATAAACCAGTGGAATTTGTGCTTGCTCTCGATATCAAGTTCATTATTAAAGGTAAATAACCATGGAACGCAAACTTACCCATACCGCAATCGCCCTCGCGGTGAGTAGTGTCTTTGCCGCGAGTGCATCGGCTGAAATCATCATTTCGCAATACGTAGAAGGCGGCAGCTACAATAAAGCCATTGAGATCGCTAATACTGGTGACAGCGCGGTTTCTCTTGATGGCTTCTCGCTTGCCAAATCAAGTAACGGTGGTGGTATCTGGGATACTAAAATAGACTTGACTGGTAAAATACTTAACGCAAAAAGTGTTTGGGTGTTAGCTCACTCAAGAGCCAGTGATGCAATTAAAGCACTAGCAAATCAGCAAGACGGAGCAGTAGCTAACTTTAATGGTAACGATCCGATTGCGTTACTAAACGCGCAAGGTGAAGTACATGACATGTTTGGTGTTATGGGCGATGTTGATTTTGCTAAAGATAAAACTTTTATCCGTAAAGATGAAGCAATGACGTCAAATGCTTCTTACGATAAAGCACAGTGGAAAGAACTTGTTAAAGATGACATCACAGGCCTTGGATCTCTAGGATATGATGCGCCAGAGCCGCCACCAGCCTTTACTTGTACCGATGATGGTGCTACTCCAACGTTTACCTCTATTCAAGCCGTTCAGGGGGATGGTGATCGTTCGCCACTAATACCTGACGGTAAATTTGAATCAGAGCAAGATATCTTTGTTACTGGTGTCGTTTCAGCTGTAACGAAAAGCATTACTAAAGGCTTCTACTTACAAGCCCTAGAGGATGACTACAACGCTAAAACATCCGAAGGTCTCTTTGTAGAAACCGGCAGTTCAGATACTGGCTTATCCCCTGGCGATGTGGTGTGTGTGAAAGGTAAGGCGCATGAGCTGTTTAACCGAACGCAATTGAAATCAGATGCTAATAGCTTTGTTAAGCAAAGTTCGCAAGCTGCGCCAACAGCGGTAGAGTTTGTTGTTGCCGATGGTGAAACATTGCATCAAGCGTTAGAGCGTTACGAGGGCATGAATGTAGAGCTGTCAGCAGACTCCAAGTTGTTTGTCACTCGAAACTTTAGCTACGACTATGCAGGTCGTCGAAATAACATGGTATTGGCTCATGAGAAGCCACTGATGAAGCCAACTCAAGTTTTCGCCGCTGAAAGTGCACAAGCAACCGATCTGGCAAAGAAAAATGCAGTAAGCCAAGTTTACCTAGAGTCGGATTATAAAGCCGCTTCTGGCGAAATACCGTACTACCCTGATTTTGCTAAAGATACAGACCAAGACGGCAGTTCAGAAAACCACATTCGTTTGGGTTCTCGCGTGGAAGGCCTACAAGGGGTTGTAGATTACAGCTATGGCCAATATCGTTTAATCGCGACTAATACAGCAACCAAAGATACTTTTGTAACAAAAGCTGTTGATGCTCAAGGTAACACAATTTTTGATGTGACCCGTAAAGCAGCACCGGAACTGACGAATGCTGATATACGTATTGCTAGTTTCAACGTACTGAACTACTTCAATAGCCACAGCAGTATTGGTGGGCCGCTGAATGCATCTTGTAGTGATCAGGCAGATGCTGATGCCTCAAGAGGCTGTAACCGTGGTGCCAAAGTGAATGATGAGTTTTTGCTTCAAAAAGCAAAAATTATAAAAGCACTAGCTGCAATGGATTCTGACATTATCGGCTTGATGGAAGTTGAAAACAATGGCTTTGGAGATGGTAGTGCACTTAAAGATCTAACCGATGGCCTCAACGCGACAATTGATGACGTTAAAAAGCACTACAGCTATGTAGAAATCAAAAAAGCGGACATGACCAAGGGGGAGTTCTTTGGTAGCGACGCCATTATGGTAGCTATGCTATACCGTGCTGACAAAGTAGTACCAAAAGGCAAAGCGAAAGTTATAGTTACTCCTGAGCAGCATATTCCTGCGGATGTGTTAACACGAACGAAAGAAGACGGAACGCAAGAGTCAAATACTGCGCTTTCTAAATATCAGCGTCATAGCCTGCTACAAACCTTTACTGCAAAAGGTAGTACCGTACCGCTGTCGGTTGTTGTTAACCACTTAAAATCAAAAGGCTCTCACTGTATTGAGCAGTGGCAGAGTTTTGAAGAGAAATCTGATCCAGCAGATCTACAAGGTAAGTGTAATCGCTTCCGTACTTCAGCAACTAAAGTATTAGGCGATAGCCTTAAATCAGTTAAAGGTGATGTGCTGATTATTGGTGATTTGAATGCTTATGGCATGGAAGATCCTGTTCTTACTCTAACTGACTATTCTGAAGCGAAATATGATCGCGAGATCCGCACAGCTTCATTTACTACATTAGGTAAAGATGACGCTGGTGAAAATAAACCTTATGAAGCTACGGGTAGTGTCATAACGAAAGGTTTTGGTTACATTAACTTGAATACTAAGTTCCACGGAGCTGATACGTTCTCTTACACTTACGGCGGTGAGCAAGGTAACTTGGATCATGCTTTAGCAAATCCATCGCTGGCTAACAAAGTAACCTCAATTACAGACTGGCATATCAATGCGTCAGAAAGCACAATGTTTGAGTATTCATCTAAGTATACGGGCAAGATGCCAAAGTACGCAGATGTGTTCTCGGCATCGGATCATGATCCAGTGATCATTGCTCTTGATTACGCGAAATCGAATAAGATCAAATTGCCTGCTAAAGGCGAAAAACTGAAGGTTGAATATTACTTACCTGAAGAGGCTGTTGTTGGAGATGTTGTGACGGTTCGTTTAGCGAAGAAAAGCCAGGCGGCATTAAAAGCAATGGCTGCTTCTGATGATCTAACAGCTTCAACTACTTTAACTCAACCAGATGTTGATGCAGGTGTTGTACAAGTTAGCTTTGATAAAGAGCCAGAAAAAGCTAGTTATGTTATGACTCAAGAATTGGCTGACAGTGCGGGTACCGTGAAATCAACAGTTTCTGCAGATATCACTATTAGTGAAGCCTCTACAGAAAACGTTGAAACCAGTTCGAAATCAGGTGCATCATTTGGTCTAAGCGGTTTATTTGCTCTGTTCGGCTTTGGCTTCCTACGCCGTCGTACTCGCAAATAGATTAGCCATAAGTCATACAAGCTAATTCAGGTAACTGAAAGTTATCTGTAAACAATTAAGGTCAACTTAGGTTGGCCTTAATTATTGGCGAAATGCAGTTTCCACTTGCCTTTCGCCATGGGTATTGCACAATACCGCCCCTATATCTCCCAATCATTTAGTATTTAGCAAACGATTTCGACCCATGTTACTTATCATCGATAACTACGACTCTTTTACCTATAACTTGTATCAGTACTTCTGTGAGTTAGGGGTCACTGTGAAAGTTGTACGCAACGATGAGATTGATATCGAAGGTATTGAATCGCTAAATCCTAGCCATCTTGTTATCTCGCCGGGCCCTTGCACGCCTGATGATGCGGGAATCTCTCTACAGGTGATTGAACACTTCGTTGGTAAATTGCCTATTTTGGGTGTGTGTCTGGGTCATCAAGCCATTGCCCAAGTTTTTGGTGGTGAAGTGGTAAGAGCTAGACAAGTGATGCATGGTAAAACTTCTCCTATACGTCACAACGGCAAAAGCGTTTTTCAAGGGCTTAATAATCCTCTGACCGTAACGCGTTACCACTCTTTAGTCGTGAAAAATGGCACGCTACCGGATTGCTTTGAATTGACGTCATGGACGGAATTTGAAGATGGCAGCATGGATGAAATCATGGGTTATCAACACAAAACCTTGCCGATTGATGCGGTGCAGTTTCACCCGGAATCGATTAAAACAGAGCAAGGACATCAGCTTCTCGCTAACTTCTTGGCACGTTGAGTGTTTTAATTCGACTCTTTATCCGTGTTAGTAAGCCAGTTAAACGTATCAACTTACTTGTTAAGCGTTTAAATTCGGGGCACTACGCGTCTCTATCCCTCTGACGCTGATCACCTTTTATAACATTTCTCCCTCTTCAGGCTAAGTTTTTAGTCTATGCAATATTATTCGCCTTATTTCCTCTCGAACCCAATATACCGCAGTGCCAGTAAGGCTTTGCTGTTGCCTGTCATGCGTTTAGGTAAAAAAAGCTTCATAAAACAGATTAATTGATGCATAAATAGTCATAGGTAGTGATGTTTAGCTGGTAGTGAGTGATGGCTAAAGAATAATCTACTATTGAAAAGGTTAATTAAATGTAAATATAATGCTGCAGCGGGATTATGGCGGGACAAAATATCTTTGTCTCACTTATGAACCATTACGCTTATTTGCGAAGCTTGCGGTATCGAGAAGGAATGTACGATGACAGTGGAAAATAATGTAGAACGTAGTCTTTTTAATGAGGTGATGGTGCCTTGTTATAACCCAATGGAAATGATCCCGGTAAAAGGGGAGGGCGCACGCGTTTGGGACCAACAAGGCCGAGAATATATCGACTTTGCTGGTGGTATCGCTGTGAGCTGTTTGGGTCACTGTCACCCAGCAATGGTGAATGCCGTTACTGAGCAAGCAAATAAGCTTTGGCACTTAAGTAACGTAATGACCAATGAACCTGCATTACGCTTAGCTAAAAAGCTAACAGACGTATGTTTTGCAGAAAAAGTATTCTTCGCTAACTCTGGCGCTGAAGCGAATGAAGCTGCGCTGAAGTTAGCTCGTCGTTGGGCTGCTGACGTTCACGGTCCTGAGAAATCTGAAATCATTGCATTCAAACAAGGTTTCCACGGTCGTACTTTCTTTACAGTAACCGTTGGTGGTCAAGAAGCTTACTCTGATGGTTTCGGTCCTAAACCAGGCGATGTTACGCACCTGCCTTACAACGATATTGCAGCGCTAGAAGCGCACATCTCTGATCGCACTTGTGCAATCATGATGGAACCTCTGCAAGGCGAGGGCGGTATCATCTCTCCAACATCTGAGTTCGTGAACACAGTTCGTGAGCTGTGTGACAAACACAATGCGCTGCTTATCTTTGATGAAGTGCAAACAGGTAATGGCCGTACTGGTAACTTTTACGCATACCAAGGCTTAGGTGTTACACCAGACATCCTAAGCACTGCGAAATCACTAGGTGGTGGTTTCCCTATCGGCGCAATGTTAACGACTACAGAACTCGCTACGCACCTTAAAGTCGGTACGCACGGCTCTACTTACGGTGGTAACCCACTGGCGTGTGCTGTTGCTGAAGCGGTTGTTGATGTTGTTAGCCAACCTGAAACTTTGGCAGGCGTGAAAGCGCGTGAAGCAATGTTCCGTGAAGGGCTAGCTAAGATTAACGACAAATACCAAATATTCAGTGAAGTTCGCGGTAAAGGCCTATTGTTAGGCGCTGCGCTGAATGATGAGTGGCAAGGACGTGCACGTGACGTATTAGTAGCAGCAGGCGAACAAGGCCTGATGATATTGGTTGCGGGTGCAAACGTGGTTCGCTTTACGCCATCACTGGTTATCACCACACAAGAAATTGAAGAAGGCTTATCAAAACTAGACAAAGCAATCGCTACGCTAGTTTAGCCTGAGCGGCGTTATAGGAATGTTCGCCATTAGAGCGACTCCTATGACGTTCTGCTAAAGGCCCAAGCTTCTGGTTTTGGGCCTATTTTGCATCTGGAGGGAATATTGATGCTAGTTGTTCGCCCAATTAAACTATCTGATTACGATGCGCTGCATACCTGCGCCGTTGAGTCAGGACACGGATTTACATCTCTTCCGGTTAACGAAGAACTGTTAACCAACCGAATTACTCACTCTGAATATAGCTTCGCTAAACAAGACGTGACCGAACCTGGTGACGAAGGTTACTTGATGGTTGGCTGCGATAGCGAAACTGGAGATGTGGCAGGTACGACCGGCATCGAAGCTTCGATTGGCTGGGATGTACCGTTTTATTCTTATCACATCAGTAAAGTTGTCCATTCATCACAAAAGCTAGGCGTGAATAACGTTGTTAAGCTACTAACTTTCGGCAATAACTACACAGGTTGCAGTGAGATCTGCACGCTATTCTTACGCCCTGATTTCCGTGGTGGTTTGAATGGTCGTTTGATGTCGAAGTGCCGATTTTTGATCATGGCAGAGCACCCAGAGCGTTTCTCAAAAACCATTTTTGCTGAGATGCGTGGCGTATCAGATGCAGAAGGTAACTCTCCTTTCTGGCAATGGTTGCAAGAGCACTTTTTCTCGATTGATTTCACGCTCGCCGATTACCTAACCGGTATTGGTAAGAAAGGCTTCATTGCTGATCTGATGCCGAAGTTACCTATCTACGTGAACCTACTAAGCAAAGAAGCTCAGGCAGTGATTGGAGAGGTACATGACAATACGCGCCCTGCACTCAAGCTGCTTGAACGTGAGGGTTTCACTAACCGCGGTTATGTCGACATCTTTGATGCAGGCCCAACGGTTGAGTGTGATTTAAGAAATATCGAATCGGTGCGTAATGCGATTCGTGCTCAAGTGAAAATTGCAGAGCACTCTAGCTCTAAAGACTTCCTAATTGGTAATACCTCGTTTGAGAACTTCCGCGCAGTAGCTGCGAAAGGTGCGTATGACCAAGCAAGCGACACAGTGATTTTATCATCTGAAGTAGCAAGCGCTCTTGAAGTAAAAGAAGGCGAATTTGTTCGCATGTTGGCTCAATAAGAGCGGCGATTATCTGTCGAAGATTTTAAGGATAGAAGTATGACTCAGTGGATAGCAGGACAGTGGGTGGCAGGTCAAGGTGACGCCATGACATCGGTAAGCCCATACAATAATGAAGTAGTGTGGCAAGGTGATAGTGCAACTCCAGCACAGGTTGAATCTGCAGTATCAGCGGCACGTGAAGCTTTTCTAGTTTGGAAAAAGATGAGCTTTGCAGAGCGTGAAGCGATCGTGTTGAATTTTGCTGAGAAAGTAAAAGAAAACAACGAAGAAATCGCACAAATCATCGCGAAAGAGACGGGTAAGCCGATTTGGGAAACTCGTACTGAAGCGGGTGCGATGGCAGGTAAAATCGCTATCTCTATTCGTGCTTATCATGAGCGTACTGGTGAGGCTTCACGTGAAGCGGCAGGCAACCAAATCGTACTGCGTCATCGTCCATTAGGCGTAATGGCGGTATTTGGTCCTTACAACTTCCCAGGTCACCTACCTAACGGTCATATTGTTCCAGCATTGCTATCGGGTAATACCGTGGTATTTAAGCCGTCAGAGCAAACACCTTGGACAGGTGAATTTGCGATGAAACTATGGCAAGACGCTGGCCTTCCTGCTGGCGTGATTAACCTAGTGCAAGGCGCTAAAGAGACCGGCATCGCATTGGCTGATGCTAAAGGTCTTGATGGTGTGCTATTTACAGGCAGTGCTAATACTGGTCATATTCTTCACCGTCAATTCGCGGGTCAACCGGGCAAAATGCTGGCGCTAGAGATGGGCGGCAACAACCCTATGGTGATCACTGACCAATTTGGTGATGCTGACGCGACGGTTTATACCATCATTCAATCGGCTTTCATCAGTGCGGGTCAACGTTGCACGTGTGCACGTCGCTTGTATGTGCCTGTTGGAGAGAAGGGCGATCAACTGCTGGACAAGCTCGTGGCTGCGACCTTGAAGATTCGTGTCGATCAGCCATTCGCTGAGCCAGCACCCTTCATGGGGCCACAAATTTCGGAAGCTGCGGCTAAATTCATTCTGGACGCGCAAGCTAATCTGCAATCGTTAGGCGGTGTAAGCCTAGTAGAAGCAAAGGCGGGTGAAGCGGCGTTTGTTTCTCCGGGTATTATTGATGCAACCAACATTGCTGAATTACCAGATGAAGAGTACTTCGGTCCATTGTTGCAAGTGGTTCGTTACCAATCGCTAGAGCAAGCGGTAGAATTGGCTAATGACACGCGCTTTGGTTTGTCTGCAGGCCTAGTTTCAACCGACGATTCAGAGTGGGAATACTTCGTTGACCATATCCGTGCGGGTATTGTTAATCGTAACCGCCAGCTAACAGGCGCAAGTGGTGATGCACCATTTGGTGGTCCGGGTGCTTCAGGCAACCTACGCCCAAGTGCGTACTATGCAGCTGACTACTGTGCTTATCCTATGGCTTCAATGGAAGGTGGTGAAACTCAACTGCCAGCGACATTTAGCCCAGGTATTGAGCTTTAGTTTAAGCTCTTAAGCTATAAGTTCATGAATCATAAGCTTATGAGCTCTAGGTTCATGAATAACAGATTCATTGGTTAATTGTGTAATGAGGAAGCGGTGTTATCGCTTCCTTTTCCATCACGTCCGACACCTTGATTGGGCGGTAGATAATAATAGAACAAGTATGTCACAGGCTGATGGCTGCTGACTCTGTGTCCAGCCTCTCCCTCTCTAATCCAAATTACTAGCTTGCTAGAACCTCTGACAAGGAGTCACCATGACGCCCGATCTACTCTTTAAATCACTATGGGACGATTACATTCACAGGCTTTGCCCATCGGCCGAGAAAGTTCATCATCTGCTGAAAGAAGACGAATCCCTGATTAATGATCACATTGCACTGCGTACTTTCAATGTTGCACCTCTGGGCATTGAAACACTGGCCAAGCCTTTTCTTGAATTAGGCTACAAGGCGTGTGGCGACTACTTGTTTGAGAGCAAGAAGTTAGTGGCTAAGCACTACGAGCACCCAGACCCAAACCAACCGAAAGTGTTCATTAGTGAGTTGAAGGTAGAAGAGTGTTCAAGTGACTTACAACAGATCGTTGCGAAGTTGGTTGAGCAAGTAGACGCAAGCAAGCTTCAAGGTCATGAGTTCTTGTTTGGTGGTCGCCTTTGGGATCTGAGTTTCGCGGATTTCCAAGTGCTAGCAAAAGAGAGTGAATACGCGTCTTGGCTAGCGGCTCATGGTTACGGTGCAAACCACTTTACGGTGAGTGTGAACCAGCTTAATGAGTTCGATGAAGTACAGACTGTGAATGACTATTTGAGTGATTCAGGTTTCACTATCAATGCATCTGGCGGTCAGGTTAAAGGCTCTCCAGAGGTCTTATTAGAGCAATCATCTACAATGGCAGACAAAGTGCCAGTTTCATTTGTTGAAGGCAATGAGGTGATTCCTGGTGGCTTCTACGAGTTCGCTAAGCGTTATGCGATGGCGAATGGTGAGATTTATACAGGATTTGTTGCAGTATCGGCTGACAAGATCTTTGAGAGCACCAACGGTTAAAGAAAGATACGAGCACGGGCTTTACCCTAAAGATGCGGGTACGCTTCGCTTTGAGAGTGTTTGCGCTTGGACGCGGGAGGTGCTCCATTCGCATCTCGCATCTCGCATCTCGCATCTCGCATCTGCTCTCTAGATCTTTAGAAAACAAAAAAGCCACCAAATTTGCATTTGGTGGCTTTCAAATTTTTGGCTCAGTTAATCGAGATTAACGAGTGCCGTATACCACGATAGTTTTACCGTGTGCAGAAATTAGGTTCTGCTCTTCTAGCATCTTCAAGATACGACCTACTGTCTCACGAGAACAACCAACAATCTGGCCAATCTCTTGACGAGTGATCTTGATTTGCATGCCGTCAGGGTGAGTCATTGCATCTGGCTGTTTCGCTAGGTTAAGTAGCGTTTGAGCGATACGACCTGTTACGTCAAGGAACGCTAAGTCGCCAACCTTTTGGCTAGTTACTTGTAGACGGTTTGCCATTTGCGCTGAAAGGCGCATTAGGATATCTGGGTTCACTTGGATAAGCTGACGGAATTTCTTGAAAGAAATTTCAGCTACTTCACAAGGAGATTTTGCACGAACCCATGCAGTACGCTCTTGGTCTTCTTCGAAGAGGCCAAGTTCACCAATGAAGTCACCTTGGTTTAGGTAAGAAAGAATCATTTCCTTACCTTCTTCGTCTTTGATAAGAACTGCCACAGAACCTTTAACGATGTAGTACAAGGTTTCTGCCTTTTCACCAGCATGAATCAAAGTACTTTTTGAAGGGTACTTATGAATATGACAGTGTGAAAGGAACCACTCTAATGTTGGATCGGTTTGGGGTTTACCTAGAACCATAATATCTTACTTCCTCTGCAGGGTATGCTTGCCGCTTTCCGTATTTTAGCTAAGCCTGGATTGACTTGTAGGATAAGAGCACTCGTTGAGCGCTGCAAGCTATCTTGTGTTTCGTTTAAGAATAGTATCCTTTTTCAGGTACTATTTCTTGATTTTAATCGTGACCAAGCTACGATTTTTTACGCAAAATTGTGCACATGATCACGGTATGAAAAGTAATCAACCAGAATGGTGTCTTGTTAACCTATTTTTCCGGTTTCGATGAGCTGTTGTAGGATGGGCCTTACAATGAGCTCCATAGCAAAACTCATCTTGCCGCCTGGCACCACAAGCGTGTTGTGGCGTGACATAAATGAGCCATCTATCATAGCTAGAAGGTAGGGGAAATCGACGTTTTTGATGCCACGCAAACGTATAACCACGAAGCTTTCGTCTAAACTTGGAATCCCTTTGGCGTTCAGTGGGTTCGATGTATCTACGGTTGGAACACGCTGAAAGTTGATGTGAGTACGCGAAAATTGTGGGGTGATGTAATTAAGGTAATCATCCATTGAGCGAACAATCGAGTCCATCACCGCTTCGCGAGAATGCCCACGATCGCGTGTGTCACGAACGAATTTCTGGATCCACTCTAGGTTTACGATAGGTACCATGCCGATAAGCAGGTCGACGTGTTGCGAGACGTTAATATCGCCATCGACTACGCCACCATGAAGACCTTCGTAGAACATCACATCGGAATTTTCTGGGATCTCTTGCCATGGCGTAAAGGTGCCCGGCATTTGATTGTAAGGCACGGCTTCATCGAAGGTATGTAGGTAACTACGGACTTTACCCGTGCCTTCATTACCGTATTGACGGAAGAACTCTTCTAATGCGCCAAAATCGTTGGCTTGTGGACCAAAGTAGCTGATGTGCTTACCTTGCTCGCGAGCCTTACGGATCTCGACGTCCATCTCTGGTCGAGTGAAGCGATGGAAACTATCCCCTTCAACCCAAGCGGCCTTCACGTCCATCATATTGAACATTTTTCGGAAGGCTTCTGAGGTAGTGGTGGTGCCGGCTCCTGATGAACCCGTCACCGCAATAATTGGATGTTTAGCGGACATGACAACCCTTGTCTTTTGAGTAACTTACTTGTTAGCAATCGTTTACCACTATAACACGGCTCCTTTATGAGCGCAGCTTAGAAGCGTTTTGTGACTTGAATATCAACGGTTTCATGCAGCTCAGAAAACACGATGCTGACTTCCTTTGAGGCTAATTGATGTTTCACTTGATCAATCTTGTTTTGCAGTGAAACCTCTACGTCGCCGTAGTCTGTGCCTTCACGCAGCACGAATTCTTTAATGAGGTTTTCCAGTGTTTCTGGCGCAATGTCTTGCCATGGGATGATCATAAATACTTCTCTCTTTTATGTTCATAAATAGGTTTATTGATGTGTTGATTACTGTGTCTAGTGACGTCTACCACTCAGTCCTTAAAAAGGCTCGGCCATTATGCCGAATCTTGAATACTTTCATAGTAGGCGGGTAACGCTTCTTCTAACCAAAACCTTGGTTTGAGCGTGCTACCGGTAATGAACCCCACATGGCCGCCTTTTTGAAATAGGCGATAGTCGATGTTGTCAGGCAACACGAACTTTGGAATCACGTCGTCTGTCATAAACGGATCGTCTTTGGCATGGATGATCTGAGTCGGTAGTTTAATCTTATTAAGTTTAGGAAGCGCTGAGCACTGAGCATAGTAATCCTGAGCATTCTTGAACCCGTGCAGAGGCGCAGTAATACGTTCATCAAACTCATACAGCTTGTCTATCTTCTTAATGGTTTCGGCGGTGATACCGAGCTTTTCTTGCAGCAGCTTAATCTTTTTCAAGGCATTCGATTTGAGAGAGTTGAGCAGGTACTTTTTATAGAGCTTAGAGAAACCTCGCTCAATACGACTAGAGCAACAAGCCAGATCAAAAGGTGCAGAGACAATCGTCGCCGCCGACAGCAGTGGGTCGTCCGCGTACTCAGCCAAATAGTTCGCCAGCATGTTACCGCCCAAAGATATACCAACCGCTACCTTCGGGTTATTGGGAAACTGGGCGTGTAGATGTCTTAGGAAAAAGCGTGCATCTTCGACTTCACCTGAATGGTAAGCGCGAGCCAAGCGATTGGGCTTTCCGCTGCAGCCTCTGAAGTGCATCATCACTGATAGCCAGCCATCTTTAGCAAAGGCATTCATCAGTCCGTTGGCATAAGGGCTTTCAAAGCTTCCCTCTAAGCCATGGAATAGAACGAATATCGGCTTGTTACTTCGAGCCTCATTACTTGGGGTGTCACCCTCTGGCGATTCGCTCCAAGCAAGATCGAGAAAGTCACCGTCAGGGGTTTCTAAGGTTTGCCATTGAGGGTCAAACAATGCCTGCTTTCTAATAAATCGTGGCACTAAGGTTTGTAAGTGCGGATTAGATAAACCAGCGGCTGCGGTAAATATTGTCATAAAAACAGTCCATGCTTCTTTTATGGGCTTTGATAAAGTGTTGAGCTTTTAGCGAAACGCCCACGTTTTTATTTGAGCTTGGTTGATTCTCGGTATAAGCGCAAGGGTTTCACTGATACGGGTTACAAAAACAGGGTGTAGGTAACTGGTTGAATATTGTCGAGATTGAGCTTCAAACATATTGCCAGTCATGCGCGCCACTCCCGTGTGAAAACGAAGAGCGATACTACCAAGGTCAGCTGGGATCTTGATTGAAGATTAGAGAAAGGAAACGCGTTAGGGTTGGGGTGCTGGTTCAGAAAAAGCGTCGTAGAGGTTTTCTGCCCCTAATAAACGACAGTATTGAAAAGCGAGTGGTGATTGCTGGTTAGCCGTAAGCTGAAGAGAATTAATGCAGTCGACGAGATCAGATTGCTGTTGCTTCTCTAACTGCAGTTCAAATTGGAGAGCTTCACGGTAGAGGGAATCGACGACTTGAGGTTTGAGGTGCTTACGCAGCTCTCGATAGCTATGAAGCAGGGTTTCAGAGCGGCTTAAGCACTGTTGTACCTTGTGCCACTCTTCTTCGGCAAAAGACAATTGCTGCTCATCGAGCCATTTGAGAAGCAGCAGTAGATTGACGTTGCCGTGGAACTGGTTTTGCAAAGCTAGGCACGCATCCTTTACACCGCGCACACTGTAATACTGAAGGCTAAATTGCCATAGTCGTTCCAGTGTTAGTGATATTGGTGCGTGCTCTGGGCTCATAAGCTATCCATATCCTGTTCCATCTGCTCAAGCTCTTCTTGAGTGGACATCCAATCCATTTCAACTTCTTCTAGCTGTGACTTACTGCTCGCTTGCAGAGCGAGTACTTTATTCAGTTTAGCCTTATTTTCAGCTTCATACAGTGAAGTGTCGGATAATTCTTGCTCAGCTTCTTCGAGAGATAGCGTTAACTTATCCATCTGCTTTTCAAATTGAGTCAGCTTTTTACGAAGTGGTGCCGTCAGTTTACGGAACTCGGCTTCTTTACGTTTCTGCTCTTTTTTCGCTGCTGCACTGTTGGCGCCGTCTTTTGCTGGTGCCAATGCTTGTGCTTCTTTGCGTTCAACTTTCTGCTGTTCGGTTAGCCATTTGTAGTAATCGCTTAGGTCACCATCAAACGGTGCAACTTGACGGTCGTGTACAAGGTATAAATCATCGGTAGTCGCACGAAGTAGGTAGCGGTCGTGCGATACGATAACCATCGCGCCTTCAAACGTTTGTAGGGCGAAGGTCAACGCCTGACGCATGTCGAGATCCAAGTGGTTGGTTGGTTCATCGAGTAACAACAGGTTCGGCTTTTGCCATACCAGTAGCGCTAATACTAAACGCGCTTTTTCACCACCCGAGAATGGGGCCACCTTGTCGAGTGCTTTTTCACCTTGGAAGCCAAAGCTACCTAGGTAGTCACGTAGTTGTTGCTCGGTGTGTTTCGGTGCAATTTGCATCATGTGCTGAAGTGGCGTTTCTTCTGGATGCAGCGTCTCCAATTGATGCTGAGCGAAGTAACCCATCTTAACGCCCTGCGAATAGCTCAGCTCACCGCCTTGCTGTTTCAGTTCACCTGAAAGCAGCTTGATTAGCGTTGATTTACCAGCACCATTTCGACCAAGCAGACCAATTCGGCTACCCGGAACGAGGTTAAGGCGAATCTTTTCTAGAATCAGGTTGTCATCGTAGCCCGCCGATACCTCATCCATCATCATTATTGGGTTCGGCAGCGCGTCTGGCTCTCTAAACTCAAAGCTGAATGGATTATCAAACTGAGCGGGTAGCACTTGTTCCATTTTCTCTAGTGCTTTAATACGGCTTTGCGCTTGGCGAGCCTTTGATGCTTTGTAGCGGAAACGGTCAATGTAGCTCTGCATGTGAGACATTTGTTTCTGCTGCTTTTGGAACATTGCCTGCTGCAGGATTAACTTTTGTGCTCGTTGAGTTTCAAACGACGAGTAGTTACCTGTGTATTCATTGAGCTGCTGGTTTTCAACATGCACGATGCGGTTGACGATAGGATCTAAGAAGTCTCTATCGTGCGAGATAAGAACCAGTGTGCCTGGGTAGTTTTGTAACCAGCGCTCTAGCCACATTACTGCGTCTAAATCCAAGTGGTTGGTAGGCTCATCGAGTAGCAGTAAGTCACTGCGACATAGAAGGGCTTGCGCTAAGTTCAAACGCATACGCCAACCACCCGAGAACTGGGTTAGGTTCCATGTCATTTGCTCTTGGCGAAAGCCTAGGCCATCCAATAACTCGGCAGCACGTGCTTTGATGCTGTAACCACCAATGGTTTCAACCTTGCCGTGGATCTCTGCGACTAATGTGCCGTTGTCGGCTTGTTCCGCTTTCTCTAGTTGATCTTCAAGGCCACGGTATTCACGGTCGCCATCAATCACGTATTCAATGGCTGTTCTTTCTAATGCTGGTGTTTCTTGAGCAACCCAAGCCATTTCCCAATGAGCTGGTTTACTGAACGAGCCTGCATCAATAGACAGTTCATCCTTGATTAGGGCGAACAGCGTAGATTTACCACAGCCGTTTTTACCAACCAAACCGATCTTGTCGCCAGGATGAAAAGTCGCAGATGCTTGGTCGAGGAGTGGCTTACCACCGCGGAGCAATTGAATATCAGAGAAAGTAATCATAATTGAAATAGCATAGAAATTAGAGGTGAACAGACGCCTGCATAGTAGGCTGAAACCAGATAAAAGTCGATCACAATGCAATTTGCGTTATGATGCCAATAACATATTAATAACTTTTGCTTAAATTCTTGTGGCCTTGCCACCGTTTAGCCCTCAAAGGAATGTTTCAAAGGAATGAGTACTACTCCCTCGACAGACAAAGCCGTGCCAAAGGTGTTAATAATCTACGCACACCCAGAGCCACACACCTCTATTGCTAATCAAATGATGGTTAAAAAGGTCGAGTCGCTCGGTCATGTCAAAATTCACGATCTCTACGCCATCTACCCAGACTTCTTTATCGATGTGCCTTATGAGCATGACTTACTCCTAGAGTACGATGTGATTGTGTTCCAGCATCCTCTGTTTATGTATTCCTGTCCTTCGTTATTGAAGGAGTGGTTTGATCGTGTGTTAGGAAAAGGATTTGCATTCGGTGAGCAGAGTGCGCTTAAAGGCAAACACTGGCGCAGCGTTATTACTACCGGTGGTAAAGAAGAGGCGTTTGGCGCCGCAGGCTATAATAAATATCCATTACAAGAGATCTTGCAACCATTCGAGTTAACCGCTGCTTTGTGTCAGATGCACTGGATATCCCCCTTAGTTTTACACTGGGCGAGAAATGTTTCGGATATGACGCTTTACCAACACGCAGAAGCGTATCGAAATTGGTTGCGAGACCCGCTACAAGATATAGGGGCGAATGATGGCTCTGACTAATGATTTTCTACAAAGTAGCGTTATATTTTTAGCGGCTGCTGTGGTTGCGGTTCCTATCGCGCAGCGAGCTGGCTTAGGTTCAGTACTCGGCTATCTATTAGCTGGCGTGGCGATTGGCCCGTGGGGGCTTGGTTTAATCAGTGATGTCGAGGCGATTCTACATTTCTCCGAATTCGGGGTGGTGCTGCTGCTTTTCTTGATTGGCTTAGAGCTTAACCCTAAAAAACTGTGGCAGATGAGGGCGCCTATTCTCGGACTCGGTGGAGCGCAAGTGCTGATCACCACCTTGATTATTACCGCTATCGCCTGTTTGTTCGGATTAACATGGCAAACCAGCCTCGTAATAGGTATGGGTTTAGCGCTGTCTTCGACAGCCATAGCCTTACGTGTTATTGAAGAGCGAGAGCTTGGCGGAAAAGAAGCGGGGCAATCCGGCTTTGCAGTACTACTTTTTCAAGATATTGCTGTTATTCCAATGCTAGCGATGTTGCCTCTACTTGCGGGTAATACGGGCGGCAGTTGGGCTGACATGTTGTGGATGCTAGGTGGTGTCATTGGCTTGCTTGTCGGTGGTCACTTCTTATTGAGACCACTGTTCCGATACGTAGTCATGAGCGGTGTGCGTGAGTTGTTCACGGTCGCGGCGCTATTATTGGTTATTGGTATTGCCGTCATCATGCAGCAGATTGGTTTGTCGATGGCATTAGGTACTTTCTTAGCGGGCGTACTTCTGGCTGAAAGTGAATATCGACATGAGCTTGAAATCGCCATAGACCCATTTAAAGGGTTACTGCTCGGGCTGTTCTTTATCTCTGTGGGTATGGCGGTGAACCTAGGTTTACTGGCAGAAAGTCCATTCGCAATATTGATCGCGGTGTCGTCTCTGGTCGTATTGAAAGGCTTAGTGCTGTATACGCTGGCTCGTATCTTCGGCACTCAAACTAAAGCGCGCAGCCGTATGGCGATGATTCTCAGCCAAGGTGGTGAATTCGCTTTCGTTATTTTTACCGCAGCGAGTGCACAAGGCATCCTAAGTGGTGACCAAGTGTCGTTCTTACTGGTTGTTGTGAGCCTTTCGATGGTGACCACGCCATTGATGCTTAAGCTGCAAGATCGTTTCTTTGCTCGTCAACTCAATCAAATCAGTGAAAGCGCAATGTCTTCGGATGTGGTTGATCGCAGCCCTCGAGTGATTATTGCGGGCTTTGGTCGTTTTGGTCAGATCATTGGGCGTCTAATGTATGCCAACAAGATTCGTATCACCGTTCTTGAAAGTGATGCCAGCCAAATCCATATCCTTAGAAAATTCGGCTACAAGGTATTCTACGGTGACTCAACTCACCTTGAACTATTACGAGCTGCGGGAGCGGATAAGGCTGAAGCCATTGTGCTGTGTACCGACTCTCCCGATGAAATCATGAAGACCGTGGATTTGTGTAAGCAGCATTTCCCGCAGTTGAAGATCTTAGCGCGTGCTCGAAGCCGTGTTGAAGCGTATCAATTACTTAACCATGGTGTAAGCAACTATTCTCGTGAAACTTTCCTTGGGGCTCTAGATTTAGGTCGTCAAACATTGACTGAACTTGGTATGCATCCATATAAAGCGAAGCGAGCAGAAGCACATTTTAGGAAATTGGATAATGGTATGCTCAAAGAGTTGCTTCCTCAGCATAGCGAAGATGCCGAGTTAGCTCAGAGAGCGAAAGAGGCTCGTAAAGAGCTTGAAGAGATCTTTGGACATGAGATGGAAAATGATCACCAATCTAGAAACTATTGGCAATAGCCTGAGCTTAGAACTTAGAACTTAGAACTTAGAACTTAGAACTAATCGCTTGAGCTTAGCTCTATAGTTGTTCTTAAAAACTGTAACTTAAAGAACCAATCTAATAATAAACGCGGTCTCTGCTTAGTCTCGAATAGAGCATGTGGGAAGAACTGCGAACCCAGAGTAGTAAAGGATATGAACGTGAAACAGAAAAAACGCTTTATCGCAGGGGCGAGCTGCCCAAGCTGCAAGACTCAAGACACACTCCGCTGGTGGGTTGAAAATAATATTGAGCTGGTGGAATGCGTCGATTGTGACTTCACAGAGCAGCGCAAACCGAAAACTGTAGAGAAATCTGAACACGCGAATCAAGAAATGATCGGTATTTTTAAGCCAGAATGATTGAGTTTCGTTAATTGATCCCCATAATATCCCGGTACAGAATTTTTCCTAAGCTCAACTGTTCGAGCTTAGTCCAAACCTCCTTGGAGCTCTCATGAAAATTGAAAAGAACGTAGTAGTTAGTGTTGCATATCAAGTGAAACTTGAAGATGGCGTAGTAGTTGACCAATCAACTGCAGAAGCTCCACTAGATTACCTTCACGGTCACAACAACCTAATTACAGGTCTTGAAAAAGAGCTTGAAGGCAAAGTAGCTGGCGACAAGTTCTCAGCAACGGTTACTCCAGAAGACGCTTACGGCGAGCACAACGATGACTTAGTTCAACGTGTTCCTGCAGACGTATTCCAAGGTGTTGAACAAATCGAAGTTGGCATGCGTTTCCTAGCGGATACTGACCAAGGTCCAATCCCAGTTGAAGTTACTGAAGTAGATGGCGACGAAGTTGTTGTTGATGGTAACCACATGCTAGCCGGCCAAACTCTAACGTTTGACGTTGAAGTTGTAGCCGTTCGTGAAGCGACTGAAGAAGAAGTTCAACACGGTCACGTACACCAAGAAGGCGGCTGTGGTAGCCACGGTCACGACCATGATCATGACCACGAAGGCGGTTGCTGTGGTGGCGAAGGCCATGACCACGCTGAAGAGAAAAAAGACGGCTGCTGCGGCGGCGGTAGCTGTGGTTCTCACTAATACCGAATTAGCGGTTTAGTTTAAGAATACTGAAAGCCTCCCTTGCGGAGGCTTTCTTCGTTTAGAAGTCTCGCTTTTTGAGCTGACTTTTAATCTAGCGAACTAAGTGTCTGCAAATCTAAGTGTCCGCAAATCTAAGCATTAGTAGAAAGTGTGGTTTTCGCTATCAGACATCAAACCATGGATGTGGTATTGATAGCACAACATTATAAGACGACGTCAGTGGAGAGTTCGCATGTCACAGCCTTTTTCAATTGCCATTCATGGTGGTGCAGGAACCATCTTACGAGAGCAAATGAACGATGAACTAAAAACGGGTATTACCGAGGCTTTGGAAAAGTCTGTTTTAGCCGGCTATCAAGTGTTGCAATCGGGTGGAGATGCGCTGGATGCGGTGGTTGCATCGGTTAAAGTGATGGAAGACAGCCCGCATTTTAATGCCGGTAAAGGCTCTGTTTTAACTCATGACGAATTTGTTGAGATGGATGCTTCTGTGATGCACGGTCGCGAAATGGATGCGGGTGCTATTGCAGGTGTCCGCCATATCAAAAATCCCATTGAGCTTGCGCGTGATGTGATGTTTAAAAGCGATCATGTGCTGCTGATTGGTGAAGGCGCAGAGAAGTTTGCGTTTGAGCATGAGTATATCTTCACCGAGCAAGATTACTTCTTTACTGAGCGTCGTTATGACCAACTTCAGTCGATGAAAGAGAAAGGTATCTTTGCTTTGTCTGAAGCAAAATACGATGAGCAACAAGCTCAAAAATATCCAGATGATAAAAAGTACGGCACGGTTGGCGCAGTAGCATTAGACCAGGCCGGTAACTTAGCTGCAGCAACCAGTACCGGTGGCGTAACCAATAAAAAATACGGTCGTGTGGGAGATTCTCCAATCATCGGTGCAGGCACTGTTGCTGAAAATGGCAACGTGGCCGTATCAACGACAGGTATGGGTGAGTTCTTCCTTAGAAAGATGGTCGCCAGTGATGTGGCGGCAAGAATGCGTTATCTCAAGGAAGATGTGCATACGGCTTGTGAACACATCATTCAAGGTGAACTGAAAACCATGGGTGGCGAAGGCGGCTTGATTGCTATCGATGGCCAAGGTGATATTCACTTCGGTATGAACAGTTCAGGAATGTATCGCGCGAGTGTTGATACTAACGGCTGCGTGGAAGTGAAGATTTATGCCGATGACTAAGCTTATATTGGTTTAACTAGCTTTGGTTGAATTAGCGCAGACTAAACAAACAAAAGGGCGACAGATAAGAATCTGTCGCCCTTTTAGTTTGCATATTTCTAGTGATACACGTCACTAGAATCAATTCGTCATTTTGAACGGCGCTTAATAGTGTGGAGGTGGCGTCTCTTCTGATGCGTCAGCGAGGTTTGAGCCATCCATATTTTTCACTTTACCCACCACGAACTTCATTTGATCTTGCATTCTCGTGATCAACATCTGTTGTTGGCTAAGCGCTTCATTGAGTTCTTCAATGGTTTGTTCTTGGAAAGCCAACTGACATTCTAGGTCATTCACGCGGCTTTCTAGTTGTTCAATTCGCTTTTCTGTCATCGTTCTTAATCCACATTCCAAGCTTGGGCGATGCCCGCAGAGGTGCCCGATATCACACGGTTCTTTTCATCAAAGGCTGCATCATACACTACCGCACGGGGAGGGCGAGCATCTTTTAATGGCTCGGCATCGTGACGAGAAATGCGTTTTCCATCTTGAGTATGCCACACACTCACTTGGCTGGATGGTGTACCCGTCACCAACATACTGCCGTCGTCAGAAAAGCGAGCACTAGAGAATATCAGCTGTCGAGACCAGCTCTGCAATTGCGCTTGAGGTTCACCTGTTTCTAGATCCCAAATCATCGCTTGGTTGCCGCCATCGGAAGTAAAAGCCAATTCTCCATCCCGTTGTAGTGCAACTCGTACTACTCTTTGTTCATGCTCGAAGGTACGTAACACCAAGCCTGATTCGGTATCCCAAAGGTAAGCTTTGTAGTCGTTGCCGCCTGATAATGCGTAGCGGCCATTAGAAGAGAGGGAGACTGAATTAACTTTTTCTCGGTGAGCAAGGAACTCAAGACGGCGTCCGGTGACTAAGTCCACATAGATAGCTTTGCCATTAGACAGGCCAAGTAAGACTTTTTCACCATTGCTGGATATATCGACATCACGAATTAGGCCATCGGAAATAGACCAAAGCCCTTCAGCTTGAGTCCAAGATAAGTCCCAAACGGCGAAATTCATCTGGCTGGCGGTAATGGCGAAGCGGCCGTTGTCCGAGATGCGGATACGCGATACTTGGTTTTCTGATTGATCTTGCGGGCCGAGTTGAGCGAGTTCTTTATCTTGGACGAGGTCCCAGAGTAACAGTTGTTTTTGCTGAGAGTAGAGCAGGGCGAAGCGTCCATCTCTGCTTAGTGCAAAGCTGGTGGCACCATTGGGTTCAATTTCCCAACGTTGCTCATCATCTTGAAAGAAAAAGCAACCATTTAACAAGGTGATGACAATCGTACATAGCAATGAGTGGAAAAATATTCGCATCACATCTAATAATCCGGTTTGTGTCGAAAGACATATGACTAGTATATTGTTATAACTAACGTATTCACACCAATCTAATCATTAGATTTGTGCACAATAACCAATGGCTTGGCCATTAATTGGAGAATTCAATGAAATCAGTTTTAAAAGTATCACTGCTTGCCGCAACGGTTATGCTAGCAGTTGGTTGTCAGAAAGAAGAACCAAAGGCAGAAGCTCCACAGGTAGAAGAAGCTAAAGTTGCAGCAGTAAACTTTAAAACAGAAGATGACAAAGCGGCATACGCAATCGGTGTATCTTTCGCGAACTACCTAAGCACAAGCATTGATAAGCCAAGCGAGCTAGGCATTAACCTAGACAAAGATATGGTTCTTCAAGGTATCGAAGACGTATTCGCAGAGAAAACAGCACTTAACGAAGAAGAAACTCGCGCAGCTCTTGAAGCTCTAGACAAGCGTGTTGCTGAAACAATGCAAGCACAAGCGGCAGAAAAATCTGCAGAAGTGAAGAAAGCCGGTGATGATTTCCGTGCTGAGTTCGCTAAAACTGAAGGCGTTAAGCAAACTGAATCTGGTCTACTTTACCAAGTAATGACGGCTGGTGAAGGTGCTTCTCCAAAAGACACTGATACCGTTCAAGTACACTACAAAGGTACGCTAACAGACGGTACTCAGTTCGACAGCTCTTACGATCGTGGCGAACCAGCAACATTCCCACTAAACCGCGTAATCCCAGGCTGGACTGAAGGCGTACAACTGATGCAAGTTGGTTCTAAGTACAAATTCGTAATCCCGCCAGAGCTAGCATACGGTGAGCAAGACACACCGACTATCCCTGCTAACTCAACGCTAGTATTCGAAGTTGAACTACTTAAAATTGATAACGCTGAAGCGGCTCCTGCTCAGTAATATCAGCTAAAAGTTTTATTCTAAAATACGTTGATTGAACAAAAAGCCTAACTTTGAGTTAGGCTTTTTTTATGATTTGAAGGTGAGTATTTGATTTTTAAACTTGTTCTAAATCACTAGTTGCAATGTTAGCTAGGTGTGCAATTAAAATTTTCTGATAAACTTACATAAATTTGTTGATTTTTCACACGAAGGTAAGGAATAAGTGACTACTACAGAAACAGTCAATGCAGATGTGTTACTTGAAATGGAATCAGTCCACGTTATGCCATTCAGTGAACACGATAAAATCATTCTAAGATCTTATGAGGCCGTGGTTGACGGTATTGCGAGTCTTATCGGTCCGTTTTGTGAAATCGTTTTACACTCTTTAGAAGACCTCAATACTTCTGCGATTAAAATTGCCAACGGCGAAAATACAGGTCGTCAGGTTGGTTCGCCGATCACCGATCTCGCATTGAAGATGCTGAAAGATATTGAAGGTTCTAAGCGTAACTTCTCACGTTCATACTTTACTCGCGCTAAAGGCGGAGTATTGATGAAGTCGATCACGGTTGCTATCCGCAATGGTGAAGACCGAGTGATTGGTTTGTTGTGTATTAACGTAAACTTAGATGCGCCATTCTCACAAGTACTGCAATCTTTCATGCCTACGCAAGATGCGGACGAAGCAGCATCATCAGTAAACTTTGCGAGTGATGTGGAAGAGCTTGTCGACCAGACGGTTGAACGCACCATTGAAGAAATCAATGCCGACAAATCAGTATCGAACAATACTAAGAACCGTCAAATCGTGATGGAGCTTTACGACAAAGGTATTTTCGATATTAAAGACGCGATTAACCGTGTTGCTGAGCGATTGAACATCTCTAAGCACACCGTATACCTATACATCCGACAACGTAAAACAGAGGATGAAGAGGGTTGTTAAGCTATACACTTTTAGTGAATGGACCGGTCTACGGTTCACAGTCGGCAAGAAGTGCTTACCAGTTTGCAGTGGCTCTTATTAATCAGGGCCACAAACTTCACAGTGTATTCTTCTATCAAGATGGCGTCAGTAATGGCTCTGACCTTACCGTACCTGCTAATGATGAATTCGACTTGGCTTCCGCTTGGCAAAAACTGGCGGATGAGCACAATGTTAGCCTTGAAACGTGTGTTGCTGCTGCGCTTAGACGCGGAGTGATCAGCACGGATGAAGCAACGCAACATCAATTGAGTGCATCTAACTTGGCGGCTGGGTTTACCCAAGCTGGGTTAGGGAGCTTATCTGAAGCACTTTTGACGAAAGATAGGGTTGTACAGTTTTGAGTAAATTGGCCTTTGTATTTAACACTTTTCCTCATACGACGGCAGCTGGCAGGGAAGGGCTAGACGCACTGCTAGCGGCTTCAGCCTATAGTGAAGACATTACCGTGTTCTTTGTCGGTAATGGCGTTACACAGCTCCTCAAGGCTCAACAGCCTGATGAATCCCTATCACGTGACTATATTTCTGCATTCAAGCTTATGGACCTCTACGACATCGAGCAGGTTTACGTATGTCAACATAGCCTCAATCAGTTTGGTCTTTCGACCGATAACTTACTGATCGATGTGACTGCGCTAGAAGTGAATGAGTTGACGCAGAAGTTAGCTCAGAGCCAAAAAATACTGACTTTCTAGGGAACGTTATGCTTCATATTGTAAAATCAGTAGACAAACTCAAGCTTGCATTGGCGTACTCGCAACAAAAGGATCACATCCTTTTGGTTGAAGATGCGGTGTATGTTTGCCTTCCAAATCATGAGTTATTCAATCAAATCTCAACCGTTGAACATGTGTCGGTATTAAAAACAGATCTCGATAGCCGAGGTTTACAACAACTTGCTTCAAGCACTCTGGATCAAGTGGACTTCGACGGATTCGTCAAACTAACGGTTTTGAACGACAAATCAGTAACTTGGTAGCTGTGTTTTATCAGTATGGTTAAAAAAAGACCATCCTGAGCTCTAGACGGCTAAAAAAGATCTGTATATTTCTTGACACACATCCCACTGCTGAATAGAATTTTGCGTCCCTATTTACACTATGTGTAATAGGGCTAGATTTTTCATCAAGCTTACTTTCAAGTAAATCAGGAGCTAGTTAATGGCAACTATTAACCAGTTGGTACGTACTCCTCGTGTAAAGCAGGTTGTTAAAAGCAACGTGCCTGCACTAGAAGCGTGCCCACAAAAACGTGGTGTATGTACTCGCGTATATACTACTACTCCAAAAAAACCGAACTCAGCACTACGTAAAGTATGTCGTGTTCGTCTAACTAACGGCTTTGAAGTTACTTCATACATCGGCGGCGAAGGTCATAACCTTCAAGAACACAGTGTTGTTCTTATCCGTGGTGGTCGTGTTAAAGATTTACCAGGTGTGCGTTACCACACTGTTCGCGGTGCACTTGACTGTGCAGGCGTTAACGACCGTAAGAAAGGTCGTTCTAAGTATGGTGTGAAACGTCCTAAGTCTTAATGCGTCTTTTTTAAAAAGAAAGCGTTAAGTAAGGCCAAACACTATTTATTTATTATTCTGAAAAGTTTTGGAAAAAACCTGAAGAAGACAACGGAGAAATTCCATGCCACGTCGTCGCGTAATAGGCCAGCGTAAGATCCTTCCAGATCCTAAGTTCAAATCTGAACTGCTGGCAAAATTCGTTAACATCCTTATGGTTGACGGAAAAAAATCTACTGCAGAGAAGATTGTTTACACTGCACTAGAAACTATGGCTGAGAAATCTGGTAAAGATCACTTAGCTGTATTTGAAGAAGCTCTTGAAAATGTTCGCCCAGCGGTAGAAGTTAAATCTCGCCGTGTGGGTGGTTCAACTTACCAAGTACCTGTAGAAGTTCGTCCGGTTCGCCGTAACGCTCTTGCTATGCGTTGGGTAGTTGAAGCTGCGCGTAAGCGTGGTGAAAAATCTATGGCTCAACGCCTAGCTGCTGAAATGCTAGACGCGTCTGAGAACAAAGGTACTGCGGTTAAGAAACGTGAAGACGTTCACCGCATGGCTGACGCAAACAAAGCGTTCGCACATTACCGCTGGTAATACCTTTTTAGTGCTGCAAGGTTCCTTGCAGCACTTCTTTAGTTCCTATGCTTATGCTAGGAACTATTGCTATTTCTAGGGCAAGCACTTTTTAGCGAAGTATCGCTTTTAACGCATAATCTAGACATAGCAATAGTCCCTAAGTCTCTAATAAGAGGATTCAACCGTGGCTCGTAAAACTCCTATAGAGCAATACCGTAATATCGGTATCGTTGCTCACGTAGATGCAGGTAAAACAACCACAAGTGAACGTATTCTGTTCTATACCGGTCTTTCTCACAAAATCGGCGAAGTTCACGATGGTGCAGCAACCATGGACTGGATGGAGCAAGAGCAAGAGCGCGGTATTACGATCACTTCAGCAGCAACGACTACGTTTTGGCGTGGTATGGAAGCTCAGTTCTCGGACCACCGTATCAACATCATCGACACTCCTGGACACGTTGACTTCACAATCGAAGTAGAACGTTCTCTGCGTGTACTTGATGGTGCAGTTGTTGTTTTCTGTGGCTCGTCTGGTGTTGAACCTCAGTCAGAGACAGTATGGCGTCAAGCTGATAAGTACCAAGTTCCACGTATGGTTTTCGTTAACAAAATGGACCGTACAGGCGCAGATTTCTTGCGCGTAGTTGAACAGATCAAGGACCGCCTAGGCGCAACCCCTGTTCCAATTCAACTGAACATTGGTGCTGAAGAAAACTTTCAAGGTGTTGTCGATCTTCTCAAGATGAAGGCAATAAACTGGAACGACGCTGACCAGGGCATGACTTTCACGTACGAAGATATTCCTGCAGACATGCAAGAAATGGCTGAAGAATATCGTACCGAACTTGTTGAAGCTGCTGCAGAAGCAAATGAAGAGCTGATGGATAAGTACCTTGAAGAAGGTGAATTAACAGAAGCTGAAATCAAGCAAGGTCTTCGTATTCGTACCCTTAATAATGAAATCGTACTGGCCACTTGTGGTAGTGCATTCAAAAATAAAGGTGTACAAGCTGTTCTAGATGCAGTGGTTGATTTCCTTCCTTCTCCAGTCGATGTACCGGCAATTAAAGGTGTTGATGACGACGAGAATGAAATTGAGCGTCACGCGGACGACAAAGAACCGTTCTCAGCGCTAGCATTTAAAATTGCAACAGACCCATTTGTTGGTACTTTAACTTTCATCCGTGTTTACTCTGGAGTTGTTGAAAGCGGTAAAACAGCTTACAACTCTGTGAAGAAACAACGTGAACGTTTAGGGCGTATTGTTCAAATGCACTCAAACAAACGTGAAGAAGTAAAAGAAGTACGAGCAGGTGACATCGCAGCCATTATCGGCCTTAAAGATGTTACTACTGGTGAAACTCTATGTGATCAGAACCATAAAATCGTTCTTGAGCGTATGGAATTCCCAGATCCAGTTATTCAGATCGTTGTAGAGCCTCGCTCTCAAGCTGATCAAGATAAAATGACTATCGCTCTAGGTAAACTAGCAGCAGAAGACCCATCATTCCGCGTTGATATGGATGCGGAAACTGGCCAGACACTGATTTCTGGTATGGGCGAACTACACTTAGATATCATCGTTGACCGTATGAAGCGTGAATTTAACGTCAACTGCAACGTTGGTAACCCGCAAGTAGCTTATCGTGAAACGATTCGCGGTACTGCGAAAGCGGAAGGCAAATTTATCCGTGAGCATGGTGGTAAAGGTCAGTACGGTCACGTGTGGCTAAAACTTGAACCATCAGAAGCTGGCGAAGGCTTTGTCTTCGTTGATGAAATTGCCAACGGTATCGTACCTAAAGAGTTTATCGCTTCAGTCGCTAAAGGCGTTGAAGAGCAGATGAACAATGGTGTACTTGCTGGCTATCCAGTTTTGGATATCAAAGCTACACTATATGATGGTTCTTACCATGAAGTAGATTCAAGTGAGATGGCGTTTACAATCGCTGCCTCTATGGCTTTCAGATCGGGTGCACTTGAAGCGCAACCGGTTCTGCTTGAGCCTATGATGAAAGTTGAAGTAACTACTCCAGAAGACTGGATGGGTGACGTTGTTGGCGATATTAACCGTCGTCGCGGCATCATCGAAGGTATGGACGAGGGGACAGCTGGCCTGAAGATAATTCGTGCACAAGTTCCGTTGTCTGTCATGTTCGGTTACGCAACTGATTTACGTTCTGCGACACAAGGTCGTGCTTCTTACTCTATGGAGTTTAGTGAGTACGCCGAAGTGCCAAAAAATGTTGCTAATGCAATCATTGCAGAGCGTGGTTAAACAAAAGGGATGCATTTTTTTCATTTTTTGAAAGATCAATGCGTCCAAATATTGCGCTAACGAGAGTTGGCGCATAAAATAGCAATTTCTGGCGCGTCTCGCTCAATAATGAACGTGGCGAATCATAACTAGGAAGGAACACGATTGTGTCTAAAGAAAAATTTGAACGTACGAAACCGCACGTAAACGTTGGTACTATCGGCCACGTTGACCACGGTAAAACAACTCTAACTGCTGCTATCTGTACTACACTTGCAAAAGTGTACGGCGGTGTTGCTAAAGATTTCGCATCTATCGATAACGCTCCAGAAGAGCGCGAGCGCGGTATCACAATCGCAACTTCTCACGTTGAGTACGATACTCCTGAACGTCACTACGCACACGTAGACTGTCCTGGACACGCCGATTATGTTAAAAACATGATCACTGGTGCTGCTCAAATGGACGGCGGTATCCTAGTTGTTGCTGCTACAGATGGCCCTATGCCACAAACACGTGAGCACATCCTACTTGGTCGTCAAGTTGGTATCCCTTACATCATCGTATTCATGAACAAATGTGACATGGTTGATGACGAAGAGCTACTTGAGCTAGTAGAAATGGAAGTACGTGAACTTCTTTCTGAGTACGAGTACCCAGGAGACGACCTTCCAGTAATTCAAGGTTCTGCACTTGGCGCTCTAAACGGCGAAAAGCAGTGGGAAGACAAGATTGTTGAGCTTGCAGAAGCACTAGATTCTTACATTCCACTTCCAGAGCGTGCTGTTGACCTACCGTTCCTACTTCCTATTGAAGATGTATTCTCAATCCAAGGTCGTGGTACTGTAGTTACTGGTCGTATCGAGCGCGGTATCCTACGTGTAGGTGACGAAGTAGAAATCGTTGGTATCAAAGAAACTACTCTTACTACTTGTACTGGTGTTGAAATGTTCCGTAAGCTGCTTGACGAAGGTCGTGCAGGTGAGAACGTTGGTGCACTTCTACGTGGTACTAAGCGTGATGACGTTGAACGTGGCCAAGTACTTTCTGCTAAAGGTTCAATCAACCCACACACTAAGTTTGAGTCTGAAGTATACGTACTTTCTAAAGACGAAGGCGGCCGTCACACTCCTTTCTTCAAGGGTTACCGTCCACAGTTCTACTTCCGTACAACTGACGTAACAGGCGATATCACTCTACCAGAAGGCGTAGAAATGGTAATGCCAGGTGACAACGTTCAAATGACTGTTGAGCTAATCGCTCCAATCGCAATGGACGAAGGTCTACGTTTCGCAATCCGCGAAGGTGGCCGTACAGTTGGTGCTGGTGTTGTAGCTAAAATCTTCGCTTAATAGCATTTAGATTTTTGCACACTCTTCATTAGAAGAGCACGCATCTGAAAAGGGAAGCTTCGGCTTCCCTTTTATTATTTATAGAGAAACATTCCTGTCCCGCGCAATACTCCATATCTCCCCAAGTTCCTTTTTCAATATATTCCGATTATTTTCCCAACACTACTTGCATACTAAAACGTGATCTGTATAATGCATCGCACTGGCTAACGCCGGTTTGTGAACCAATGAGCACTGAGGAGTAGGTCTTACCTAGTAATGTATACTCAGCTTATGTTCGCGGTTAATAAAAATAGTAAACTTCGTGTTTACTTCAAAAGTTAACTGACAATGCGTCCTGATTTTGGATGCTACGGTTTCACATAAATCAATCGGCATTCTCTCGTTCTTTCGAGCTTGAGTGGCGATATTGTTTGTGTAATTTTTAATAATTGGAGCTCTGTCTCATGCAGAACCAACGTATTCGTATCCGCCTTAAAGCGTTTGATTACAAGCTAATCGATGCTTCAACTGCGGAAATCGTTGAAACAGCAAAACGTACTGGCGCACAGGTTCGTGGTCCTATTCCACTTCCTACTCGTAAAGAGCGTTTCACTGTTCTTACCTCTCCACACGTCAACAAAGATGCACGTGACCAGTACGAAATTCGTACTCACAAGCGTTTGATCGACATCGTTGAGCCAACAGATAAAACTGTTGATGCTCTAATGCGTCTTGATCTTGCAGCTGGCGTTGATGTTCAAATCAGCCTAGGTTAAGGGAGATAAGAATAATGATTGGTCTAGTCGGACGTAAAGTGGGTATGACCCGCGTATTTACTGAAGAAGGCGTTTCTATCCCAGTAACTGTTGTTGAGGTTGAAGCGAACCGTATTTCTCAAGTTAAAACTCTTGAGACAGACGGCTACGCAGCAATCCAAGTAACTACTGGTGCTAAGAAAGCTAACCGTGTAACTAAACCTGAAGCTGGTCACTTCGCGAAAGCGGGTGTAGAAGCAGGTCGCGGTCTTTGGGAATTCCGTTTAGAAAACGGCGAAGAGTTTGAAGTTGGCGCTGAGCTAAACGTAGAACTTTTCAACGAAATTAAAAAAGTAGACGTTACTGGTACATCTAAAGGTAAAGGCTTCCAAGGCGCTATCAAGCGTTGGAATTTCTCTACTCAAGATATGACTCACGGTAACTCTTTGTCTCACCGCGCACCGGGTTCAATTGGCCAATGTCAAACTCCAGGCCGCGTGTTTAAAGGCAAGAAAATGGCAGGTCACATGGGAGCTGAGCGTGTAACGACTCAAAACCTAGAGATCGTACGTGTTGACGCTGAGCGCAATCTACTCCTTATTAAAGGTGCAGTACCAGGCTCAACAGGCGGTAACGTGATCGTAAAACCTGCTGTTAAAGCATAACGTCTAGGAGTAAGTAATGGAATTGATGGTTAAAGGTGCTGATGCACTAACTGTTTCCGAGACTACTTTCGGACGTGACTTTAACGAAGCTCTAGTACACCAAGTAGTTGTTGCATATGCAGCAGGTGCTCGTCAAGGTACTCGTGCTCAAAAGACTCGTTCTGAAGTATCAGGCGGCGGTGCTAAGCCATGGCGCCAAAAAGGTACTGGCCGTGCACGTGCTGGTACAATTCGTAGCCCAATCTGGCGTACAGGTGGTGTTACTTTTGCTGCGAAACCACAAGATCACAGCCAAAAAGTAAACAAAAAAATGTACCGCGGTGCTATGAAGAGCATTCTGTCTGAGTTGATTCGTCAAGAGCGTCTAATCGTTGTTGATAACTTCTCTGTAGAAGCACCAAAAACAAAAGAACTTGTAGCTAAGCTTAAAGAGCTTGAGCTAAACGACGTTCTGATTGTGACTGGCGAAGTAGATGAAAATCTATTCTTAGCTGCTCGTAACCTATACAAAGTAGATGCACGTGATGTTGCTGGTGTTGATCCAGTATCACTAATCGCTTTCGACAAGGTTCTGATGACTGCTGACGCAGTTAAGCAAGTTGAGGAGATGCTAGCATGATCACTGAAGAGCGTATCTTAAAAGTTCTACGTGCTCCGCACATCTCTGAAAAAGCAACTATGGCAGCTGAGAAAGCGAACACTATCGTTTTCAAAGTAGCTAAAGATGCAACTAAGAAAGAGATCAAAGCAGCTGTAGAAAAGCTATTTGAAGTTGAAGTTAAGTCTGTAAATACTCTTGTATTAAAGGGTAAGACCAAACGTCAAGGTATGCGTGAAGGCCGTCGTTCAGACGTTAAGAAAGCCTACGTTACTTTGAAAGAAGGTCAAGATCTTGACTTCGTTGGCGGCGCGGAATAACAGGAGTAGTAAAAATGGCTATTGTTAAATGTAAGCCGACTTCCCCTGGTCGTCGTCACGTCGTTAAAGTTGTTAACGCTGACCTGCACAAGGGTAAGCCATACGCACCACTTTTAGAGAAAAACTCTAAGAACGGTGGTCGTAACAACAACGGTCGTATTACAGTACGTCACATCGGTGGTGGTCATAAACACCATTACCGTCTGATTGACTTCAAACGTACTAAAGATGGCATCCCAGCGAAAGTTGAGCGTCTAGAATACGATCCAAACCGTAGTGCTAACATCGCTCTAGTTCTGTACGCAGACGGTGAGCGTCGTTACATCATTGCACCTAAAGGTGTTAACGCAGGCGACCAGATTCAATCTGGCGTAGATGCTGCAATCAAAGCAGGTAACACTCTGCCGATGCGCAACATCCCAGTAGGTTCTACTGTACACTGTGTTGAACTTAAGCCTGGTAAAGGTGCACAACTAGCTCGTTCGGCTGGTGCTTATGCTCAAATCATCGCTCGCGATGGTGCATACGTAACTATCCGTCTACGTTCTGGTGAAATGCGCAAAGTACTTTCTGAAGGTCGTGCAACGATCGGTGAAGTTGGTAACTCTGAGCATATGCTACGTGAACTTGGTAAAGCTGGTGCTTCACGCTGGCGCGGCGTACGTCCAACCGTACGTGGTGTAGTAATGAACCCGGTGGATCACCCACATGGTGGTGGTGAAGGCCGCACATCTGGTGGTCGTCACCCAGTATCTCCTTGGGGCGTTCCTACTAAGGGCTTCAAGACTCGTAAGAATAAGCGCACTGACAAGTACATCGTACGTCGTCGCACTAAATAATTTATAAAGAGGAATCGCCATGCCACGTTCTCTCAAGAAAGGTCCTTTTATTGACCTACACTTGCTGAAGAAGGTAGAGAAAGCGGTGGAAAGCGGAGACAAAAAGCCTATTAAGACTTGGTCCCGTCGCTCAATGATCATCCCAACAATGATTGGTTTGACCATCGCTGTCCATAATGGTCGTCAGCACGTCCCTGTTTTCGTTACCGAAGAAATGATCGGTCACAAACTAGGCGAATTTGCACCAACTCGTACTTATCGCGGTCATGCTGCAGATAAGAAAGCTAAGAAGAAATAAGGAGTAGATGATGGAAGCTTTAGCTAAACATAACTTTGCTCGTATTTCTCCACAGAAAGCTCGCTTAGTTGCAGACCAAATTCGCGGTAAGTCGGTAGACCAGGCTCTAGAAATTCTAACTTTCAGCAACAAAAAAGCTGCTGTTTTAGTTAAGAAAGTTCTTGAGTCAGCTATCGCTAACGCGGAACATAACGAAGGTGCAGATATCGACGATCTAAATGTCGCTAAAATCTTCGTAGATGAGGGCCCTATCATGAAGCGTATTATGCCTCGTGCTAAAGGCCGTGCGGATCGTATCTTGAAGCGTTCAAGCCACATCACTATTGTTGTAGCAGATCGCTAAAGACTAGGAGAGTAAGCAATGGGTCAGAAAGTACATCCTAATGGTATTCGTCTTGGCATCGTCAAGCCTTGGAATGCTACATGGTTTGCTAATACCAACGAATTCGCTGACAACCTAGACGGCGACTTCAAGGTACGTCAGTTCCTTACCAAGGAACTACAAAAAGCATCATTATCTCGTATCGTTATCGAGCGTCCAGCGAAGAGCATCCGTGTGACTATTCACACAGCTCGTCCTGGCGTTGTTATCGGTAAGAAAGGTGAAGACGTAGAGAAGCTACGCGCAGCTGTAGCTAAAATCGCAGGTGTACCAGCGCAAATTAACATCGCTGAAGTACGTAAGCCTGAGCTAGATGGTCAGCTTGTAGCTGATAGCATCGCGTCTCAACTAGAGCGTCGTGTTATGTTCCGTCGTGCAATGAAGCGTGCGGTACAAAATGCTATGCGTCTAGGCGCTAAAGGCATCAAAGTACAAGTAGGCGGCCGTCTTGGCGGTGCTGAAATCGCACGTTCAGAGTGGTACCGTGAAGGCCGTGTGCCTCTACACACTCTACGTGCAGACATTGATTACGCAACTTCTTCGGCTCACACTCAATACGGTGTGATCGGCATTAAAGTTTGGATCTTCAAAGGTGAGATTCTAGGCGGTATGCCAGCTGCTAACGCAGTAGAGCCAAAAGGCGATAAGCCTAAGAAGCAGCGTAAAGGCCGTAAGTAAGGAGTCGAACGATGCTACAACCAAAACGTACTAAGTTCCGCAAGGTTATGACTGGTCGTAACCGTGGTCTAGCTAAAGGTACTGAAGTAAGCTTCGGCGAATTCGGTCTTAAAGCTGTTGGCCGTGGTCGTCTGACTGCACGTCAAATCGAAGCGGCACGTCGTGCTATGACACGTCACATTAAGCGTCAAGGTCAAATCTGGATCCGTGTTTTCCCAGACAAACCAATTACTGAAAAGCCTCTTGAAGTTCGTCAAGGTAAAGGTAAAGGTTCAGTTGCGTACTGGGTTGCTCAAATCCAACCAGGCAAAGTTATGTACGAGATGAATGGCGTACCTGAAGAGTTGGCACGTGAAGCGTTCCGCCTAGCGGCGCGTAAACTGCCTGTTAAAACTACTTTTGTAACTAAGCAGGTGATGTGATGAAAGCACAAGATCTACGCGAAAAGAACGTTGAAGAGCTTAACGCTGAGCTATTGAATTTGCTACGTGAACAGTTCAACTTGCGCATGCAAGCTGCAACTGGTCAACTTCAGCAAACTCATACTCTAAAAGCTGTACGCCGTGACATCGCACGTGTGAAAACTGTTTTGACTGAAAAGGCAGACGCATAATGAGCGAAACTAACCGCATCCAGCAAGGCCGTGTAGTAAGTGACAAGATGGACAAGTCTATCGTTGTTGCTATTGAGCGTACTGTAAAACACCCAATTTACGGTAAGTTCATCAAACGCACGACTAAAGTACACGCACACGACGAAGACAACACTTGTGGCCTAGGCGACAAAGTTGAAATCGCTGAGTGTCGTCCTCTGTCTAAGACTAAGTCTTGGACATTGGTTAAAGTTCTAGAAAAAGCGAAGATTTAATCTTTGTAATTCTATAACTTATAAGCGGCTCCAAATTATTTTTTGGAGCCGCTTGTTTTTTGTCTACCCAATTTAAAAAAAGGGTGGTACAATTCGCGTCCCTTTTAAAGAGGCAGCCCGACCCGAGAGGGTCTAGTTTTAATATTTAGCGGAGCACTAACAATGATCCAGATGCAAAGTACACTTGACGCAGCAGATAACTCTGGCGCGCGCAAGGTAATGTGTATTAAGGTTCTGGGTGGCTCTCACCGCCGTTATGCACATATCGGTGACGTCATCAAGGTTACAGTGAAGGAAGCGATTCCTCGCGGTAAAGTAAAGAAAGGTGATGTTCTGAAGGCGGTAGTAGTGCGCACCCGTAAAGGCGTTCGTCGCCCAGACGGTTCTGTCATTCGCTTCGACAGTAATGCTTGTGTATTGTTAAATGACACTACTGAGCAACCAGTCGGCACACGTATCTTTGGTCCTGTGACTCGTGAACTTCGTAACGCGAAATTCATGAAGATTGTATCACTTGCACCTGAAGTTCTGTAAGGAGCGGCAACATGGCAGCTAAAATCCGTCGTAACGACGAAGTAATCATTCTTGCTGGTAAAGATAAAGGCAAGAAAGGTAAAGTAACTAAGGTTCTGACAACTGGTAAAGTTGTTGTTGAAGGCATCAATCTTGTTAAAAAACACCAAAAGCCGGTTCCGGCTCTAGGTCAACAAGGTGGCATCGTTGAACAAGAAGCAGCTATTGATGCTTCTAACGTTGCAGTCTTTAACGCGGCTACTGGTAAAGCAGACCGTATCGGTTTCCGTATCGAAGATGGCAAGAAAGTTCGTTTCTTCAAATCTAACGGCGAAACTGTTTCTAACTAATTAGAAGTAATTTGGAGTTCTACTATGGCGAAACTGCATGATTACTACAAGTCGTCTGTAGTCGCTGAGCTTACCAAAGAGTTCAGCTACACAAGCGTCATGCAAGTCCCTAGGATTGAGAAAATCACCCTAAACATGGGCGTTGGTGAAGCAATCAACGATAAGAAACTGCTAGAAAACGCAGCATCTGATATGGCAACGATCTCTGGTCAAAAGCCACTTATCACGAAAGCGCGTAAATCTGTAGCTGGTTTCAAAATTCGTGAAGGCTACCCAATTGGTTGTAAAGTAACCTTGCGTGGTGAGCGCATGTGGGAATTTTTAGAGCGTTTAATCTCTATCGCACTTCCACGTGTACGTGATTTCCGTGGTGTTAGCGCTAAGTCTTTTGACGGACGCGGTAACTACAGCATGGGCGTTCGCGAGCAAATCATCTTTCCGGAAATCGACTACGATAAAGTCGATCGTGTCCGCGGTCTTGATATTACTATCACGACATCTGCGGGATCCGATGAGGAAGGCCGAGCTCTGCTGGCTGCCTTTAACTTCCCATTCCGTAAGTAAGGGTAGGGTTACTGTTATGGCTAAACAATCAATGAAAGCACGTGAAGCTAAACGTGCAAAACTAGTAGTTAAGTTCGCTGAAAAGCGTTCTGCGCTAAAAGTTATCATTAGCGATGTAAACGCATCTGAAGAAGATCGTTGGAATGCGGTTCTTAAACTGCAATCTCTTCCACGTGATTCAAGTGCATCACGTCAGCGCAACCGTTGCAACCAAACTGGTCGTCCACACGGTTACCTACGTAAATTCGGTCTAAGCCGCATTAAGGTTCGTGAAGCTTGCATGAAAGGCGAGATTCCGGGTCTTCGTAAGGCTAGCTGGTAATTGCCACTTAATCATTTGGAGTAAATCTTATGAGCATGCAAGATCCGATTTCGGATATGCTGACCCGAGTTCGTAACGGTCAGGCAGCAAATAAAGTTGCTGTAAAAATGCCTTCTTCAAAGCTTAAAGTTGCAATTGCTGCATTACTTAAAGCTGAAGGTTACATCGTAGACTTCGCTGTTGACAGCGAAGTAAAACCTGAGCTAGAAGTTACTCTTAAGTACTTCCAAGCTAAACCTGTAATCGAGCAAATCAAGCGTGTATCACGTCCTGGTCTAAGAGTTTATAAAAATAAAGACTCTTTACCTACAGTGATGGGTGGTCTTGGTATTGCAGTTGTTTCTACTTCCAAGGGTCTGATGTCTGACCGTGCTGCTCGCAAAGCAGGTCTTGGCGGTGAAATCATCTGTTACGTAGCTTAAGGAGTAGATTATGTCTCGTGTTGCTAAAGCACCTGTCGCTATTCCAGCTGGCGTAGAGGTGAAACTAAACGGCCAAGAAGTTACTGTAAAAGGTAGCAAAGGTGAGCTTACTCGCGTTCTTAACAGCGCCGTAGTTATTGCACAGGAAGAAAACAACCTAACTTTCGGTCCGAAAGAAGGTGTTACTAACGCATGGGCACAGGCTGGTACAGCTCGCGCTCTAGTTAATAACATGGTTGTGGGTGTTACTCAGGGCTTCGTTAAGAAGTTAACTCTTAAAGGTGTTGGTTACCGTGCTGCTATCAAAGGCAACTCTGTAGGTCTAACACTAGGCTTTTCTCACCCAGTAGAGCACGCTCTACCTGAAGGTATTAAAGCTGAGTGCCCTAGCCAAACTGAGATCATTATTACTGGTTGCGATAAGCAAGTAGTAGGTCAAGTTGCGGCTGACATTCGTTCTTACCGTGCTCCTGAACCTTATAAAGGTAAAGGTGTTCGTTACGCAGATGAAAATGTGCGTACTAAAGAAGCTAAGAAGAAGTAAGGTATCACTATGGATAAGAAAGCATCTCGCATCCGTCGTGCTACACGTGCACGTCGTAAGATTGCAGAACTTGGCGCAACTCGCTTGGTAGTACACCGTACTCCTCGCCATGTTTACGCTCAAGTTATCTCGGCAAACGGCTCTGAGGTTATCGCAGCTGCTTCTACTGTAGAAAAAGCGATCCGTGAGCAAGTTAAGAACACTAGTAACGTTGATGCAGCTAAAGCAGTTGGTAAAGCTGTTGCTGAGCGCGCTCTTGAAAAAGGCGTAGCTACAGTTGCATTTGATCGTTCTGGTTTCCAATACCACGGTCGAGTAGCGGCGCTAGCAGATTCTGCTCGCGAAGCTGGTCTGAAATTCTAAGGTAGGGTTGGAAGATGGCTAAAGAACAACAACAAGCTAATGATTTGCAAGAAAAGCTGATCGCTGTTAACCGTGTATCTAAGACGGTTAAAGGTGGTCGAATCATGAGCTTCACTGCACTAACAGTAGTTGGTGACGGTAATGGTCGTGTAGGTTTCGGTTACGGCAAAGCTCGTGAAGTACCTGCTGCGATTCAAAAAGCAATGGAAAAAGCGCGTCGTAACATGGTTACTGTTGCGCTTAACGAAGGCACTCTTCACCACCCGGTGAAAGGTCGTCATTCGGGCTCTAAAGTTTACATGCAGCCAGCTGCTGAAGGTACAGGTGTTATTGCCGGTGGTGCAATGCGTGCCGTACTTGAAGTTGCAGGCGTACATAACGTACTTTCTAAAGCATACGGTTCAACGAACCCAATCAACGTTGTTCGCGCAACGATTGGTGCTCTAGTAGACGTTAAGTCACCAGAAATGGTTGCTGCTAAACGTGGTCTAACTGTTGAATCTATTTCGGAGTAAGAACACGATGGCAACTATTAAAGTAACTCAAACTAAAAGCTCAATTGGTCGCCTACCTAAGCACAAAGCGTGTCTTAAAGGTCTAGGTCTTCGTCGCATCAACCATACAGTAGAACTTGAAGATACACCGTGCGTACGCGGTATGATCAACAAGGTTTACTACATGGTTAAGATTGAGGAGTAATCAGAATGCGTTTGAATACTCTATCACCGGCTGCTGGCTCTAAACCTTCTAAGAAGCGTGTAGGTCGTGGTATCGGTTCTGGCCTTGGTAAAACAGGTGGCCGCGGTCACAAAGGTCAAAAGTCACGTTCTGGCGGCTCTGTTCGTCCAGGTTTTGAAGGCGGTCAAATGCCTCTAAAACAACGTCTACCTAAATTCGGTTTCACTTCTCGTAAGAGCCTAGTGTCTGCTGAAGTTCGTCTAGCTGAGCTAGCGAAAGTAACAGGTGACGTAGTTGATCTTAACAGCCTTAAAGCTGCTAACGTTATCACTAAGAACATCGAGTTTGTTAAGATCGTTCTTTCTGGTGACCTAAGCAAAGCTGTGACTGTTAAAGGTCTACGCGTGACTAAAGGCGCTAAAGCTGCAATCGAAGCTGCAGGCGGTAAAATCGAGGAATAATCTCGAGGAACGAGGTACAGATGGCTAAGAAACCAGGAAAAGATTTTCGTAGTGCTCAAAGCGGCTTAAGTGAACTAAAGTCGCGCTTATTATTCGTAATTGGTGCACTTTTAGTATTCCGAGCCGGCTCTTTTGTGCCGATCCCTGGTATTGACGCAGCTGTACTTGCCGATTTGTTCGATCAGCAAAAAGGTACCATCGTAGAAATGTTTAACATGTTCTCCGGTGGTGCTCTTGAGCGTGCATCTATATTAGCATTGGGTATCATGCCGTACATTTCGGCATCGATCGTAGTCCAATTGCTAACTGTAGTTCATCCAGCGTTAGCGGAACTCAAGAAAGAGGGTGAAGCAGGCCGTCGTAAGATAAGCCAATATACACGCTACGGCACGCTTGTACTTGCAACATTCCAAGCTATTGGTATCGCAACAGGCTTACCAAACATGGTCGACAATCTGGTTGTTATCAACCAAACCATGTTTACGCTTATTGCTACCGTGAGTTTAGTAACTGGTACCATGTTTTTGATGTGGTTAGGTGAACAAATCACTGAGCGAGGAATCGGTAATGGTATTTCCATTCTGATTTTTGCAGGTATTGTTGCTGGATTGCCTTCTGCAATCGGTCAAACAATCGAGCAAGCGCGTCAAGGTGAATTGCATGTGCTTCTTCTGTTGTTTATCGCGGTATTGTCTTTTGCTGTAATTTACTTCGTGGTTTTCATGGAGCGTGGTCAACGTCGTATCGTCGTTAACTATGCGAAGCGTCAACAAGGTCGTAAAGTGTTTGCAGCACAAAGTTCTCATTTGCCACTTAAGATTAATATGGCAGGTGTTATACCAGCGATTTTTGCATCAAGTATTATTTTGTTCCCAGGAACATTAGCGCAGTGGTTTGGTCAAAATGGTGAAAGCAGCGCGTTCGGTTGGTTAACTGACGTGTCATTAGCTCTTAGCCCAGGTCAACCGTTGTATGTAATGCTTTATGCAGCAGCTATAATCTTCTTCTGTTTCTTCTATACAGCGTTGGTGTTTAACCCACGTGAAACAGCTGATAACTTGAAGAAGTCTGGTGCATTCGTACCCGGTATCCGCCCAGGTGAGCAGACAGCGAAATATATCGATAAAGTGATGACTAGACTAACCCTTGCGGGCGCTCTATACATTACTTTTATATGTCTGATTCCTGAGTTCATGATGGTCGCGTGGAACGTTCGTTTCTACTTTGGCGGCACTTCCCTACTAATCGTAGTGGTTGTTATCATGGATTTCATGGCACAGGTACAGACTCATCTGATGTCACAACAGTATGATTCTGTGTTAAAGAAAGCGAATCTGAAAGGTTACGGCCGTTAATTCGGTAGTAATTATTTCGATTCCATTTACGGAGTTTAGCAATGAAAGTTCGTGCTTCCGTTAAAAAAATCTGCCGTAACTGTAAAGTTATCAAGCGTAACGGTGTCGTTCGCGTGATTTGCAGTGAGCCAAAGCATAAGCAACGCCAAGGCTAATCAGCAGAAATTTTTACTTGAAATACTAGGTAGAGTCGAGTATATTCCTCGGCCTACCTTTTGCGTGCAAAAGAAGTAGTATGCCGCAGCGTATCCATAACGGGCTTTGCTGCGGATAATTCTTTTATGAACCCCCTTAGGAGTGAATAATGGCCCGTATAGCCGGCATTAACATTCCTGATCATAAGCATTCTGTAATTGCACTTACTGCAATCTACGGTATTGGTAAAACTCGCTCTCAAGCTATTCTAGCTGAAGTGGGTATTGCTGAAGATGCTAAGATCAGTGAACTAACTGAAGAGCAGATCGATCAACTGCGTGATGGTGTAGCTAAATACACTGTAGAAGGTGATCTACGTCGTGAAGTATCGATGAACATCAAGCGTCTTATGGACCTTGGCTGTTACCGCGGTCTTCGTCATCGTCGCAGTCTACCACTACGTGGACAGCGTACTAAAACCAACGCTCGCACCCGTAAGGGTCCGCGCAAGCCGATCAAGAAATAGTCGGATAAGGTAGAGTACAATGGCAAAACAACCAACTCGCGCGCGTAAGCGCGTACGCAAGCAAGTAGCTGATGGCGTAGCGCACATTCATGCTTCTTTCAACAACACAATCGTAACTATCACTGACCGCCAAGGCAACGCTCTTGCATGGGCTACAGCAGGTGGTTCAGGTTTCCGTGGTTCTCGTAAATCTACTCCGTTCGCAGCACAAGTTGCAGCTGAGCGTTGTGGTGAAATGGCTAAAGAATATGGCCTAAAGAACTTGGAAGTTATGGTTAAGGGTCCAGGTCCAGGTCGCGAATCTACTGTTCGTGCACTGAACGCTGCTGGTTTCCGTATCACTAACATTGTTGATGCGACACCAATCCCTCATAACGGTTGTCGTCCACCTAAGAAACGTCGCGTTTAAGTTTCGTTTCTAGGAATATTGGAGAAAGATCATGGCAAGATATTTGGGTCCTAAGCTGAAGCTTAGCCGTCGCGAAGGTACTGACTTATTCCTTAAGTCTGGTGTCCGTGCGATCGATACCAAGTGTAAAATTGATAACGCACCAGGTGTACACGGCGCTCGTCGCGGTCGTCTATCTGAGTATGGCGTTCAGCTTCGTGAGAAGCAAAAAGTTCGTCGTATCTACGGCGTTCTAGAAAAACAATTCCGCAACTACTACAAAGAAGCTGCACGTCTTAAAGGCAACACAGGTGCAAACCTGCTTCAGCTTCTTGAAGGTCGTCTTGATAACGTAGTTTACCGTATGGGTTTTGGCGCTACTCGTGCTGAATCTCGTCAACTAGTTAGCCACAAGTCTGTTCTAGTTAACGGTAAAGTTGTAAACGTTCCTTCTTTCAAAGTAGCGGCTAACGACGTTGTTTCTATCCGCGAGAAAGCTAAACAGCAATCTCGTATTAAAGCGGCTCTAGAAGTTGCTGAACAACGTGAAAAGCCAACTTGGATTGAAGTAGATGCTAGCAAAATGGAAGGTACATTCAAGCGTATGCCTGAGCGTTCTGACCTATCAGCTGACATCAATGAACACTTGATCGTCGAACTTTACTCTAAGTAAGGTTAAAAAAAGAGAGGACACAATGCAGGGTTCTGTAACAGAATTTCTTAAGCCGCGTCTTGTTGACATTGAACAGATCAATACGACACACGCGAAAGTAACTCTTGAGCCATTAGAGCGCGGTTTCGGCCACACTCTAGGTAATGCTCTTCGCCGCATTCTTCTATCTTCTATGCCGGGTTGTGCCGTAACAGAAGTTGAAATTGAAGGTGTGCTACACGAATACAGCACTAAAGAAGGCGTTCAGGAAGATATCCTGGAAATCCTTCTAAACCTTAAAGGTTTAGCTGTACGCGTTGCTGAAGGCAAAGATGAAGTGTTTATTACACTGAACAAATCAGGCTCAGGCCCTGTTGTTGCAGGTGACATCACCCACGATGGTGATGTAGAGATCGCTAACCCTGAGCACGTAATTTGTCACCTAACGGATGACAATGCTGAGATCGCTATGCGTATCAAAGTAGAACGTGGTCGTGGTTACGTTCCAGCTTCAGCTCGTATCCATACTGAAGAAGATGAGCGTCCTATCGGTCGTCTATTAGTTGACGCTACTTACAGCCCGGTTGATAAAATCGCCTATGCTGTAGAAGCGGCACGTGTAGAACAACGTACTGATTTAGACAAGCTTGTTATCGATATGGAAACGAACGGTACTCTAGAACCTGAGGAAGCAATCCGTCGTGCAGCTACTATTTTAGCTGAACAACTGGATGCGTTCGTAGATCTTCGTGATGTACGTGTACCTGAGGAGAAGGAAGAGAAGCCAGAATTCGATCCTATCCTACTACGTCCTGTAGACGATCTTGAACTAACAGTTCGCTCTGCTAACTGTTTGAAAGCAGAAGCGATTCACTACATCGGTGATCTTGTACAGCGCACTGAGGTTGAGCTACTTAAAACGCCAAACCTTGGTAAGAAATCTCTTACAGAGATTAAAGATGTGCTTGCTTCACGTGGTCTTTCTCTAGGCATGCGCCTAGAAAACTGGCCACCAGCGTCAATCGCTGAAGATTAATCGAAAAGTTAGAAGGATTAGGTCATGCGCCATCGTAAAAGTGGTCGTCAACTCAACCGCAACAGCAGTCATCGCAAAGCGATGTTCAGCAACATGGCTAGCTCTCTTGTTCGTCACGAAGTTATTAAAACTACCGTGCCTAAAGCAAAAGAACTACGTCGCGTAATTGAGCCATTGATTACCCTAGCTAAGACAGACAGTGTTGCTAACCGTCGTCTTGCATTTGCTCGCACTCGTGATAACGAAGTTGTGGCAAAACTATTTAATGAACTAGGCCCGCGTTTCGCGGCTCGCCAAGGTGGTTACACTCGCATTCTTAAATGTGGTTTCCGTACTGGTGATAAAGCTCCAATGGCTTACATTGAGCTTGTAGACCGCCCAGCTGCTGAAGAAGCTGCTGAGTAATCTATACTAGATTCTTAATACAAAAAGCCGAGCATTAGCTCGGCTTTTTTTGTTTCTATCGAATTGAAAAATTGCACCACGATGTTTGGCATTTTTGCTTGCCTGCTCAGCTCTATTTTTTAAAAATATCTCGTATCTCGTATCTCGTATCTCGTATCTCGTATCTCGTATCTCGTATCTCGTATCTCGTATCTCGTATCTCGTATCTCGTATCTCGTATCTCGTATCTCGTATCTCAAATATCTTTTCTTCCACGCACAAAAAAGAGCACCGAAGTGCCCTTACAATATTCTTCAACTAATCGCTAATCGTGATGGCCTACTGCCAAAGAGCGGCGAGTGAATCCATAAGGCCACTCGTTGCACCTTGTGATTGAAGTGCTTGAAGAATGATGGGTGCAAATGTCGTAACCATTGACGAATCCATACCTAACCCAGCAAACGCACTTTCAACAGCACCTTGTGAGCTTAGAACTGATGATAAGCCAGTCGATTCAAGTGAAGACATTCCAGGAATGAGTGATGCGAGTTCTTTATTGTCTGCAGTGCCAAGCGAATTTTGTGCAAGTGCTAGCATTGAACCGATACCGCCAATCGCTTGATCGCTTGTTACAGATGCTTGATCAGCAACGGTATCTGCAAGTGGTGTTGTTTCGTTTTGTTGAGACCACATATTTACAGCTGCCATCAGGGCAGTTTGTGATAGTTGGGAATAGTTGGTATCTGATGTTGAACCGGTTTGTTCAGAGTCGCTAGTGCTAGCGCAAGAGACTACAGCAAGGCTGCTGAGCATAGTGATGAGTATTTTCTTCATTATTCTTCCTTAAGTAATAAAGTAATCGACCTATTCACTATAAACGAAAAACGGCGATGTAGTCACATCGCCGTTGGATTATTTTAATTTTATTTGCCTATAGTATTTTGTTTTACTAAAGGTTTTTATAAAAATTAAAGGATAGCTAGAAGTTCTACTTCAAATACTAGAGCTGCAAATGGTGGAATTGCAGCACCTGCGCCGCGCTCACCGTATGCTAGATCTTGAGGGATGTATAGCTTCCACTTAGAGCCAACAGGCATCATTTGTAGAGCTTGTACCCAACCTTGAATTACGCCAGTTACTGGGAATTCAGCAGGTTGACCGCGAGATACAGAGCTGTCGAAAACAGTACCGTCAGTTAGTTCACCGTGGTAGTGAACACGTACTTGCTTGTCTGCAGTAGGGATTTCGCCAGTACCTTCAGTTAGTACTTCGTACTGAAGACCAGACTCAAGAACTGTTACTTCTGAACGAAGAGCGTTGTCAGTTAGGAAAGCTTCGCCGTCAGCAGCAGCTGCTTTAGCTAGTTCTTGACGTGCAGCTTCACCACGAGTGTGTAGCTCTTGTAGTGCGTTGTTGATTTCGTCAACTTCGATAGCTGGCATGTCACCAACTAGAGCTGTTGCGATACCAGCAGCGATTGCGTCTACGTTTAGGCCTTCAAGACCAGAACCAGCAAGTTGTTGGCCCATTTGTAGACCGATACCGTAGCTAGCTTTTTGCTCTACAGTTTCAAATTTTACTTCAGACATGAAAAGTCACTCTTTTTGTCAGTACGAAAAGGGTAAGAATACCAGTATTAGCAGCCTGAATAAACGGCTAGCCCCTGATCACTTACGCTTTACCGTGTCCAAATCACAGCTATGTCAATTTTCTTGCTTTGGTCTCTGTTGTGGCGGAAAGATCTATACTGTTGGTACTTTGGTTTTTATACTGTAGTTATTCAATGTATAGGACGCAGTGGCATGAATCGTCGTCAAAAGAAAAAACAGAAAGTAGACCACTTAGCAGAGTTCAAGGATCGACTGAATCAGGTCAAAGATAAATTAAGTTCGATCGATATCAAGAAAATGAAAACCTCAACCGTGCAGGCCTGGGGATCATTGCCGAAATTACACCAGAGACTATTGATGGTGATTTCGCCGATCGTATTGATCTTACTTTTTGTGCCGCTACCAGAACCTAAAGTAGACGCAGCCCCAGCAACATCGCGCGTCGAGCTTGAGATAAACACGGTTGGCTTAAGCGAACAGCAAAATGCCAAGAGCAGTTCATCAGAACCGAGTAACAACAATTGGCAAGAGTATCTTGTGAAGCAAGGGGATACGTTAGCGCAGGTTTTTCGAAATAACGACTTACCGTTGTCTGACTTGAACGCGCTAGTGCGTATTGAAGGGGCAGACAAACCACTTAGTCAGATTCGTAAAGGCCAGCTAGTTCGATTCAAACTCGCCGAGACCGGGAAACTAGACATTCTTCAGCTAGAAAAAGGCAACACTTCGGTGATGTTTTTCCGATTGTCAGACGGTGGCTTTGGCCGTAGTAAATAGCTCAATACTGAGCCTGCGTTAAAGCGCTTCGTCAGATACAGACAGTCGATAGAAAAGAGCTAATGATTAGCTCTTTTTTTTGGTCGCTTGAAAGGTGCAAGCGGTAAAATGATGAGCATAATTCCGATAAAGGTTAACGTATCTGGAATCTCATCAAACCATATCGCGCCTATTATTGCGACAAACACTAAGCCTGAGTATTCAGCCAAGGCAATTTGACTAGAGTGTGCTTTTTGGTAGGCAGCGACCGCAAGTCCGTTGTAGCTTAAAATTAGCGTCGCACTTAATGCTATGTATCCCAAATGCTCCACAGACACCGGCTGCCAGTATAAGAAGCACAGTACTAATGAGGCTGGAATAGAGCATAACGTTGTCCACCACAGCGTAGTAACCACCGTTTGCTCACTAGGAAGCTTTCTTACCAATACATTGAATAGTGCGAGGGTGAGTGCTGTACCCAAAGCAAACAGTGCTGCCCAATGAAATTGTGATGGCCTCAAGACAATCAATGCACCAATAAAACCGATAGTGGTGGCGATAACCTTGCCAAGTGCCGGTTGCTCTTTGAGTAGAAACATAGAGAGAGGTAACATCAACAGGGGCGCGACGTAAAATACTGCGTTGGCGGTAGCTAAAGAAAGGTGGGTGATCGCGACGACCATACATCCGCTGCCGATTAGGATCAGTTGTCCTCGAATAAAGGTCACTTTAGCTTGTTGTAAGCGCCGTTGTTCTTTTTTCTGCTGTAGCCACAAAGGGGTGATGATGAGCAGAGATATCAACTGTCGGAAAAAAATATACTGTAAGGGCGGTACTTCGCCATTCAATAGTTTTACCGCTACGTCGGAAAGCGAGGCAAACAAGTTACCTGCAACCAACAATAGAATACCGACAGTGATATTCGTCATTACTTTTCTAATCTCATGTCTACATGCGGAATATCGTCTTCCAGATACATCTCAGAGATAGTTTCGAACCCGTGGCTCGCATAGAAGTTTTCTAGGTGTTGTTGCGCGCCAATATCGATGGTCTTGTTCGGCCAAAGAGACTCACAGCGTGTTAACGATTCTTTGATCAATTGATGACCCAAGCCATCACCTCTTGCCGATTGCTTGGTCGCCACTCGGCCGATGCTCGTGTTGTCGTAAGAGGTGCCGGGTGGTAACAAACGTGCACACGCCACTAGCTCTGCATCAGCATAGCCAAGCAAGTGTTCAACACCTGCGAGTGTATCTTTACCATCGAGCTCTGGATAAGGGCAATTTTGCTCAACGACGAACACATCTACTCGTAATTTAAGTAGTTGATAAAGCTGTTGTGTTGAAAGTTCAGAGAAGGGAATTGAGTGCCAAGTGATCATGTTTACATCCAGAGGTTATCGATGCTCTGAATGTACTATGTGCGATGATTGTTGGCATTAACTATTGTTAATTCGACCTTTAATTCTGCTCAGGCTGATGGCGGTTATTCCTAGATAGGCCGCAATTTGATTGTCGTTCAAGCGCTGCTCAAGGTCGGGGTAATGTTCGCAGAAAAGCTGATAGCGTTGCTCTGGAGTATAGAGCAGCATAAAGCGTTCTTTGTTTTCCTTATGCATCAGCTGAGTTTCTAACAGCTTTAAATACAAAGGGTTATTTGCTGCACGCCACTCAATAACCGCATTCATTGGCAGTTCTAACATAGTAATTGGTGTGAGTGTTTCTAGTAGGTAAGGGGACGCTTGGTTCTTTATCAAACTCTCAAAGCCGATGATCCAGTCTTGTTCCCAGTAGAATTCTTTGCTGTATTGCTTACCGTCATTAGTGAGATAACAAGCGTGGCATAAGCCTTCAAGTACAAAGTAGATTGAACTCGCCATCTCACCTTGATTGATCAGGATGTGTCGGGTTGGCAGCTCAAGCGGCTTCGCGACAGCTAATAGAGATTCAACCTGACTCTCAGAGAAGTCAAAGCTTTGTAGTTGTTTGATAAAAGAGGTGTGCATGAAAATAACCTAACCCAAATAAGTGTCGAAATCATCGCACTTATTTGAGTATAGGTACAGAGCAGGCTAAATCAGCGTCGAGCGTGCTGTTCTAGATAATCTTGAGCAAGTTCTCTACCCATGTATTTACCAAGAGTTTTCAATGGTACTTTCTTAAGGTTAACCACAATCAAGCCATCCAGAGCATCATTAAATGATGGGTCGACGTTAAAGCACACCAACTTACCGTTCATCCCTAGATACTGGCGCAGTAGTACTGGCAGGCCTTTTCCTTGCTCCATACGTGCTAACACTTTAGAGAGCAGAGGAACACTTGCCAGTGACGATAACAGGTGATTCTGCCAGAACACATGATTACTGGTATTGAGTGGTGACGAAGGAGAAACTAAATTCGCTTTTTCTTCGTCATAATGATGTATCGATAAAGTCGTCGCAATCAACAGGCGAGCATTATGACTGTAATCATTACTGATACTGACCGGGCCGAATAGGTGAGTGTATTGAGGGTGACGATACACGAAGGCCGCGATACCTTTCCACAATAGTAATAGTGAGTTAAGGCTCTTTTGATAAGGCTTGCTTACTACAGAACGCCCAAGCTCGATACTGTTGTCTAAGGTATCGATGAATTCTTGATTGTAGTTAAACAGACTGCGGGAATAGAGTTGATCAAGCCCGTGCTCAGCGATGAGCTTGTCGACCATACCAAGTCGGTATGCACCCACTAATTCAGCCTTGGTTTTATTCCAAACAAACAGTTGATGGTAGTAAAGGTCATACTCATCTAAATCACAGGCAAGCCCGCTGCCTTCTCCGACTTCTCGGAAACTCTCTTCTCTAACTCGACCAATTTCGCGCATTAAGTTAGGAATAGATTGGCTTGGCGTACAGTAGACCTCGAAGTCCCCTTGCTCAAGTAACTTCATCTCTTCAGGAAGAGAACCGACCTCTATTGCCAACACTTCTGGTGGAATAGGCGCAATCACTTGGGTGTCAAAAGAGGGCGCGTGGATTGGCGTATTCGGGCTATCTTGTTGACTCATTAGGTAGGTATTGAGTCGTAGGTAGTTGACGATATCCATCTCTTTTTCAAACGATTTGATCTCTGAATACGGAATCGAAGAGCCAATCGAGATAGAGATAGTCGTCGCCTGTTTATTAAGAAGTTCACGGCCAAGTAAAGCCGTTCTCAGTAGTGGGTGAACACGGCCCGCTTGGTAGAAAAGCTCACTGTTCTTGCCATTGATAAAGATAGGCACCGTGGTGGCTTGGTGACGCTTAACAAACTTTGCGACTGATTTGCTCCACTCGATGTCTGTTAGTGTCTTGGCCCCTTTACGGTAACTCGATACTTCGCCAGCAGGGAACACAATCAAGAGTCCACCGTCTGCTAAATGACGATTGGCATCTCGAATAGCTTTAGCATTGGTGCGTTTCGATTCTTTACTGTTAAAGACATCGACCCCAATGAAAAGATCATCCAGTTCAGGCAGTCGCTTGAGCAACTCATTGGCCAACACCTTCACATCCTTTCTTACCGATCCTACGAGATCAGCAAGGATCACGCCTTCAATCGCACCAAGCGGGTGGTTAGCTACAATGACTACTGGCCCTTGTTCGGGAATATTATCAGTGGCGCCTGCTGAAACGGAATAGTCGATATTCAATGCTGACAAGGTGTGATGCATGAATTCAAAGCTAGATAACTCATCAGGTCTATCTTGATAGAGCTTATCTAGCTTAGATAGCCCAGTTGCCCACTCGACAACAGACTCACCTAAACCAAAAGGCGTGTAACGTGGTAAACGAAAAGGACTATCAATCATAATGAAGTTACCTTATTGACTAAAGTTGTTTAGGAAACCGTCTTGATTCTTGAAATCTTTTACACTTAAAAATGCACCGCAAAGCCATACTAGGCATGCCATGCCAAACAGTAATCCGCCGTCATAACCGACAATTTCACCCGCTGCGTTAAACTCAGGCATTTGAATACCGAGCGGCGTAAACAGATGGAAAAATATCGCGCCACTCATAATCCCCACACTCATGATGGCACCCAGGCCATGCCAACGAGTAAACAGCAAAATGGCCGCAATCAATTCAGCGAACCCAATCAAGTAGCCGCCAAATGAACCGAACCAACTTAAGCCAGACCATGTTGCCAAGGTGCCAAAGATATGCTCAGTCTCGTATGAGCCTGTGAACTTAAAAAACAGCGACTGAACAAATACGAAAGCGATAAATGCCGCAGGAATATGTTTAGCTGGAGTGAATGTCATGGTTATTCCCTTATTTGATCAGTTGCGGCCAAACGGTGTCGGCTTTTTGAATATGCTGTGCTCGGTCTTGTTCCCAACGCTGTTTAATCTCTTGGTCGTAGTTGAGGTAAAGCTTGTTATCAACAATTGTCCATTGGTTCGGGTCACCAGGTGCAAAGTCACTTTTTGCTGAAACAGCCCAAGCGCAATAACCCCCATATTGAGGGGCATATTTTTCAGGATTATTAACAAATAAAGTCAGATTCTTTTCAGAAGAGAAATACCAGTCCGCGCCTTTGTACTCAGTGCTGAATTTGTTACTGCCTTCGATGGGCTTGCCTGAAGTGAAATAAGCCACAGTGTCGTAGCCATCGAGCGCCTTACTGCTAAAGAACCCGGTGTAGATTTCATCGGCGGCAAATACGTACGGGCTAACAAGTAGCATGACCATGGTTAATAGTTTTCTCATGATGGACTCCATCTATAGATTGATTACGGGTGATAAATCGAAGGTAAAGCGCTGTTGATTTATCTGGCATGGCTTAATGGGTTCACAAGGCGAGCCGGGTGCATAAAACATCGAGGCTTGGCCGTGTAGATTGCGTAAGTGTGTAAAGCTCACCGTATGTGCGTCTTCACGATGCATACAGGTCGCTAAATGAGGTTGTTCGCTGTGATGGTGAGAGTGAAATTGAAGTAAGTTCTGCTGATTCTTTCCTGTTGTCATAAGCTGATCGTATTTCGCTTGTCGGTAGGCTTGCACTTGCTCTAAATCAACACCGGATGAGAAGAGTGGAGAATCGGTGTCGACGATGTGCTGTTGAATACCATCCCACATGTAGGCGATAACCAAACCATTGTTCTGAGTTAAATTCGGCGCAAAAGCCAACAAGGTAAACGGGGCAAAAGAGTGCAGGTCGAGCTGATGAAATGCTTCAGAGAGCAGGCTGATGTTACGACTCGATGATAGGTTCTTGAGTAGCAAACCACGGCTGACTAAAAGGCCATCAGGTACGATGCCTTGATAGTTATTGAGTAGGCATAGCGAAAGCCCGAACTCATTGATACTGATCCAGCTACCACCGCCAGTTGGGTCGAGTGGCATGATGATATCGATGCCGTTAACTCGATATTGTTTAGGTGGCATTGCTAGTGCTCGCGTCTTTTGTTCGTCACGGTTAAAAAAGACCTGATAACCATTTTCTTCAAGCAGCCAAGATACTGAACACATGATTATTGCTCCCTCAGATAGCTGCTGGTGGTTGGGGCATAACCAAAGGTATTGCATGTTTCGACATCAAGAAAGGTCGTGATCACCTTGATCATCGCATAGTGATGATTGGCATGCAGAGCAGCAAAGGTGACCTCTCTTTCTAACGTAGAAGGCAGGCTGGCGAATACTTGTGTATCCATTGAAACTTCGGTTTGGATCATGATAGGCGCTTCGAGATCTCTGCGGTCTAATCGTTCAAGCCAGTTGATCACATAATGGATCTCTTTTACTGCAATAGAGCGGTCGTATTCGACCGGGTGACCGCGACGACGAGTGTTGTAATCAACGGTCGCATTCTCTTTTAAGATTAAGGCGTGAAAAAGATCGAGCGTGTGACGAGTATGCTCACCAATAGAGCTTGTGACGTGCGGCTTTGCTCGTGTCAGATAGTCGCTGTCAGATATCGCTAACAAAAACTCTAGACCCTGATTCAATATCTCTACCGCTCCTTTGATACAAGGAGAGAAAGAAGTGAGGGCGCTCGGTTGGGCTATGGGGTTCATTCATGGTCCTCGTACAAAGTTAGTCAGTGGTCGGATATTGTTGAACAAGACGTCGCTCTTCTTGCCACGCAGCGAATAAGCTCTTGAAAGAAGGAGTCTTATGGCCTCGTTGTTTTTGCTGAGCGCCAATATCAAAAAGAATGCGGTATTGCAGAAGTAGCGTAGAAAATATCTCTCGCAGCGGTGTGTTGCGATCCCAGATATGCCCAGCCTCACTGCTTGCGCCATTGACCTCAAGGATCGTGAAATCCTCGCCGTTCATTAAGCTGTGCATGTCTTTAAACTTGACGTCGAGTCGGCCAAAATGAAAACCATCGAAGTCATCGAATATCTCGTCTAAACGTTCAGTTAAAGCCTGAGTAATGTATTGATTGCCATCTCGGAAGATGCAGCCACGGCTATGGCTACCTGCGAACGCGAGTTGGAACTCTTCGCCCTCTGCGAGCACGTGATCCAATTTATCTTCATGCCTTGGTAGATACAGGTGACTGAGCTGCCCAGCACGCGGGCTATTTTCAATTAACTGCTTGAGTGTCGACTTGCCATCACCCATCACCATTGGCGCATATTTGAGTGTGATCGAGATGATCTCGCCTTGCTTTTTGTTTGGGTAACGAACATAGAAAACGCCAGCTTCTGCCTGATAAGGCGCCTTTTCTTGCAGTAGAAAGCGAGCATTATTTGGGAAAGATTCAACATATTGCTCAAGTTGATCTTGTGTGTTGATCAGCTTGACGCCAACGCCTCGACAGCCAAGATCTGGTTTAGCTACAATCGGGAAATCAAGATCGGATTGTATTAGTGCGCTGCGTGCATCTTCAGCTTGTTTCTTACCGCTGAGATCCGTTTTGGTGAGGGTGATAAACGGAGAGATCCAACGCTGACTTGAAGATCCGGCAAGGCTTAATATCTCGTGTTTTGATTCGCCTACCATTCCGCTTAACTTGATGCTTGGGTTGGCAATGAGCGGCAGTGCCCAGTCAAAGTGCCGTAACCCTTGCATCAGGCTTTGAATCACCACTGGCGTGTAGAAGAACCAAGTCGGAAGAAACTCATAAGGAGAGACACTGCGCACGGTATCTTTTTCAAGCAAAGGCATGCCTGCATTGATTTGATGTGCGGGAATGATGCGAATATCTTGCGGTGAACTCATGATAATCCTCTAGAGTAGGTTTTATTCATTAATCGATTACCGATAAACAGCAAAGCGATGGCACACGGGATAACGATCCATTGATATTCAGAGGCTTGCAGCCACGCTGATGTCCCTAAATGGTAGATGGCAGAGAAGACAATGCCAGTCCAGATCGCGGTGGCGCTGATGACAGCAAACAAGAAAGTAGGCAGTGGGATGGCGAAAAAGCCACTTAAGGTAAACCCGACGGTGCGAAGCCCTGGAATAAAGCGGATAACAAAAAGACTGCTGAATGCGTTCTGACGTAATTTGGTACGAAGCGAACGAAAGTACTTATTAGTGAGGGCTTTATATCGAACACCTCGGAAGTAACGTCCTGATTTACCAAGGTAATAAAGACCGAGATCACCCGTGGCAATACCGATGAAAATAGCAAGCAGCGCATATTGAGGAAGTATTAGACCTTGAGTCGAGATACCTGCCGCCGTAACAATCGCAAGATCTTCAAGCAGATAAGAAAGCGCGATGATGCCAAGCATCAGCCATAGCAGCGACTCCTCTCCTGAATGTAACCATGCTTGAATGCTCTCGACGGTGCTCATCAAATGTCCTTATCTATCCTATAGATGAATGGCTTAACCACCATTCATTGAGTGTAGTAAATTAAATAGACAGGAGGAGCAGATAAAAACTTACAGCTGATTAGTGTTTTTTTGTGTTGGATTTATTCAATTGGTGGTTTGAGTCGTGCTGTTTGACTGCTGTTTGACTGCTGTTTGAAGCTGAAGGCGTGGCATTTGGAAGCGGGTTGAACGAGAGTTTGTCGTTCGACAAATTAGAGCTTTGGACTGAACATTTATAAGAAAAGAAAAAGGCCGAGTCGTTAAACTCAGCCTTTCATAACGTTAACTATGGATTACTTAAGCAACCTATTTAGTTAGGTCAATCTGGTAAACAGCAAAACCAACATCGTCAGTCGCAACACGTTTCATCGGGTATTGACCTTTCTCTTTAATGAACTCTGCTGCTTTGTCGCTTGGAGATGTTTCAAAGCGGATATCTAGCTTGTTATCTGTTTTGATTGGCGCAAATGACCAATTGTTATCCGCGCTTGGGCTCACTTGACCTTGCTCTTTGCTTACGCGAGAGATGTAGTTTGCAAGAACAGTACGGTTCTCATCTGGTGCATCAAATGCGATGAAGTCTTCACCTGTGCCTGGGAACTTAGCGCTGTATGCACGGTAGTTGTTGGTTGCGATCAGGAAGTCTTGCTTCATGTCGATTGGCTTACCTTGGTAAGTTAGGCCAACAATACGCTGTGAGTCAGGGTTAACGACTTTACAGTTTGCATCGTATTTAGCAGGTTGAGTTACGTCGATTTGGTAATCAACACCATCGATAACATCGAAGTTGTAAGTACGGAAGTTATCCCACTCAATCAACTGTTGTGGTGCTGTGGAGTTAACATCCACTTGGTTAAACTGACCTGCAGAACACTCAAGCCACTCTTTTACTTCGTGACCTGTTACCTTCATCGCAACTAGCGTGTTCGGGTAAAGGTACAAGTCAGCTGCGTTACGGAATGTCAGTTGACCAGATTCAACCTCAGTGAAGTTCGCTGGGTCATTCTTACGGCCGCCGGCCTTGAATGGTGCTGCCGCTGAAAGTACTGGCGTACCATCTAGGTCTGGGTCACCTTGGATGAACTGTTCTACGTAATCTTTCTGTGCAAGGTTAACGATTTGAACTGTTGGATCGTCTTGTACTAGAGACAAGAAGCTGTACATCACATCGTCTGCTTTACCAATCGGTTGGTTAACAAACTCACGAGTACCAGCGTGGTCTTTTTCTAGTGCTGTTACGATGCCTTCATCAGCTGCAGCAAGCGATTTCTTCTCGATTTTGTCGTAGATAGGGCGTGCTTCTGATTGGCCTTTAACAACTTCCCACTTACCGTCTTTTTGTGCAAGTGTTAGATCCATAACACCAACGTGGCTACCCCAACGACCTGGCATTACTGCCGCAACGCCGTTCATTGTGCCAGTTTCGTTGTCGATGCCTTGAATGTCATCAAAACCTTTACCTGGGAAAACTGCGTGAGAGTGGCCGAATGCGATCGCATCGATGCCGTCTACTTCAGATAGGTAGAACGTTGAGTTCTCTTCGCCATTTTTGTATGGGTCAGTTGATACGCCTGAGTGAGGGATAGCAACGATAACTTCAGCGCCTTCCGCTTTCATTTGAGGCACTAATTCGTTAGCCGTCTCAATGATATCGCGAGCGATCACTTTGCCTTCTAGATTCTTCTTATCCCACGTCATGATTTGTGGTGGAACAAAACCGATGTAACCCACTTTTACTTCGTGCTCTACGCCAGCAGTATCTTCGAACGTGTGCGTCTTGATGATGTAAGGCGTGAAGTAGTGTTCTTTGGTTTCTGCGTCGTAAACGTTAGCACTGATGTAAGGGAAATCAGCGTCGTTGATCGATTCTTCTAGGAACTCAAGACCGTAGTTGAATTCGTGGTTACCTAGGTTTGCAGCGTCGTAGCTTAGTTGGTTCATTGCTTTATATGCAGGGTGAACTTCGCCAGCTTCGATGCCTTTGTCTGCCATGTAGTCACCCATTGGGCTACCTTGCAGCAAGTCACCGTTATCAACTAAAACGCTGTTGGTTACTTCGCTTTGAGCTTCTTTTACTAAAGTTGCAGTACGTGCTAAGCCGATTTTTTTCGATGGCTTGTCTTTGTAGTAGTCGTAATCCATTAGGTTGGTATGGATATCCGTCGTTTCTACGACACGTAATTTAATCACTTCATCGGTATCTGGTGTTGTTGTGCAGCCTGCTAAAGTCAAACCAAGACCCGCAAGTACAGCCAATGACAAAGGTTTCATTGCAACTTTCATTTTGTAGCTCCAAAGTGGATAGTAGAAAATTCGTTGCGTAATGTAACAAAACCGAATGAAACAATGATTACAACGAATGTTAATTCGTGACTTAGATCGATTACTTTATGGTGTTCTGCAAGACGCCTCCCAAAGCTGTTCAATCGATGCGCAACTGATATCGATAATATTAGTCCATTCATTTCACCTGCTTATCGGTAAATTCAATCCCTTATCAGCTTTTCGAATAAAAAATGAAATTTTAGAATTTCCAGTAATATGAGAGGCTCGTCATAATGCCTATATCAAGGACGTATCAGGCAGATGAATAGCAAGGATAGCTCAAAACGAAGCTTCTGTTTTCTTCTAGTGCCAATACTCCCATTCACTCAAGTGGATGAGTTAAATCCCTTGCTTGGCAAGACCAAGTAATGAATTGCTCGTAACGCGAGCCTTAAAGGAAGCACTGAAATGGACCAAGAACGTTTAACCCACCTAAAACAGCTCGAAGCGGAAAGTATTCATATTATCCGTGAAGTAGCGGCTGAGTTTGATAACCCAGTGATGATGTACTCCATCGGAAAAGATTCTTCTGTGATGCTTCATTTAGCTCGCAAAGCGTTTTATCCAGGCAAGATTCCATTCCCACTATTGCATGTAGATACGGATTGGAAATTCCGCGAGATGATTGAGTTTCGTGATCGTACGGCTAAAAAGTACGGCTTCGACCTTTTAGTACATAAGAACCCAGAAGGTATTGAGATGGGTTGTAGCCCATTTGTACATGGTTCTTCGAAGCACACTGACATCATGAAAACACAGGGCCTTAAGCAGGCGTTAAACAAGTATGGGTTCGATGCGGCTTTTGGTGGTGCGCGTCGTGATGAAGAAAAATCTCGTGCGAAAGAACGTGTTTACTCTTTCCGCGATAAGAACCATACGTGGGATCCAAAAAACCAGCGTCCAGAGCTTTGGCACACTTACAACGGTCAGGTTAATAAAGGCGAAAGCATTCGTGTATTCCCTTTATCTAACTGGACTGAGCTCGATATCTGGCAATACATCTACCTAGAGAGCATCGATATTGTTCCACTTTACCTTTCAGACAAACGCCCTGTAGTTGAGCGTGATGGCATGCTGATCATGGTTGATGATGACCGTATGGAGCTGCAAGAAGGTGAAGTGATTGAAGAGAAAAGCGTTCGTTTTCGTACTTTAGGCTGTTACCCATTAACCGGAGCGGTTGAATCTGAGGCGAATACGCTAACAGGCATTATTGAAGAGATGCTGGTGGCGACGTCTAGTGAGCGTCAAGGTCGAGCGATTGACCATGATCAGTCGGGCTCTATGGAGCTGAAAAAGCGCCAAGGTTATTTCTAAGAATCTAAGGAAAGAAAAATGAATAGTGCAGTAGAAGCCGAATTGGCTGAACTAGGGATTGAAGGTTATCTAAGTCAGCATCAGCATAAATCTATGCTTAGATTTTTAACTTGTGGCTCGGTAGATGACGGTAAAAGTACGTTAATCGGTCGCTTGCTCCATGATACAAAACAGATTTATGAAGATCAGCTAGCGGCGGTTCACTCTGATAGCCAACGAGTGGGTACCACAGGTGAGAAACCTGATTTAGCACTGCTTGTTGACGGACTACAGGCTGAGCGTGAGCAAGGGATTACGATCGATGTGGCTTATCGTTACTTCTCGACTCAAAAGCGTAAATTCATTATTGCTGATACCCCAGGGCATGAGCAGTACACGCGCAACATGGCAACCGGCGCTTCAACGTGTGATCTAGCGGTGATCTTAATTGATGCTCGTAAGGGCGTTCTGGATCAAACACGTCGTCACTCGTTTATTTCTAACCTGCTTGGTTTGAAGCACTTCATCGTCGCAGTCAACAAAATGGATCTCGTCGAGTATTCGCAAGATCGTTTTGAGGAGATTCGCGATCAGTATCTAGAGTTTGCTGAAAACCTAGAAGGCGAAACTAATATTCAAATTCTGCCTGTTTCCGCGCTTGAAGGCATTAACGTTGCAGCGCCAAGTAAAGAGCTTGCATGGTTCGAAGGCCCATCTCTATTAGAAGTACTAGAGAACGTAGACATTGACCAAAAACGCTCTGCGGGTGAATTCCGATTCCCTGTTCAGTACGTCAATCGTCCTAACTTAGACTTCCGTGGTTTTGCTGGCACCGTTGCCTCTGGCCGTGTCAGCGTGGGTGATGAAATCAAGGCGCTGCCATCAGGTAAAACGTCTAAGGTGGCAAGCATTGTGACCTTTGATGGCGAACTTGAATCGGCGCAAGCGGGTTTGGCAGTAACGCTGACTCTTGAAGATGAAATCGATATCAGCCGTGGTGATTTGATTGTGCTGGAAAATGCTCAAATTGAATCTACTAACCATGTATTGGCTGACATCGTATGGATGACAGAGCAACCACTGCAACCAGGCAAAGCTTACGACATCAAAATCGCAGGCAAGAAAACCGTCGGTCAGGTTGAAACGGTTCGTCACCAATATGACATCAACAACTTGTCGACTTACGCTGTTGATGAGTTGCCACTGAATGGTATTGGTTTGTGTGAATGGTCATTGAACGAGACTGTCGCGCTGGATAAATACCGTGAGAGTGCCGATACCGGTGGTTTCATTGTTATCGACCGCCTAACTAACGTGACGGTTGGTGCTGGTTTGATTCGAGACCGTTTGGACTCTGTTGAACAGCAAGTCGGTAACTTCTCTGCATTTGAACTTGAGTTCAACGCATTGGTACGCAAGCACTTCCCTCATTGGGATGCCAAAGATCTAAGCCAATTACTGAAGTCATAAACGACTAAGTAACAGCTTATTGAATCAGGCGGAAACCCATCGTTTCCGCCATAAAGGACGGGTATATGTGGCAACAAGGATTTGTATTAGCGATTTTGCTCGGCATCATTACTTGCCTGCTCGTTACCCGTATTAAGCCAAGCTTTATCTTTGCTGGCGCGGCGTTTATTGCTTTTATGGCTGGCATGATCGATTTGTCGAGCTTAGCCAATAACTTCACTAACTCCTCGTTACTGACTTTAATTCTTCTTATCCTCGCATCAAGTGCGTTGGAGAAAACTCGCTTAATCAGTTGGGTTAGCCGTAATATCTCTGAAGGTAGGCTAGGTACCGTGGTTGCGAAGTTGGGTATTTCCACAGCGTTACTTTCTTCTTTTACTAATAACACGGCGGTGGTTGTTTCTTTGATCGGGGCGATCAAACGTAATCAACAGCATGCGCCATCTAAACTGCTAATCCCTTTGTCATACGCTGCCATCTTAGGTGGAACCCTGACATTGATCGGCACCTCTACCAACTTGATCATCAATAGCTTTGTTGAAGATGCTGGACTGCCAAGTTTAAACTTTTTCACACCGACCTTGATCGGTTTAGCGGTGTTGGTCGGTGGTGTGTTGATCCTCATTCCGCTGAGCTACTTCTTACCCAGCTACGATGATGGATCTCAAGACGATCTACCTTACTTTCTCGAGGCGCGAGTTGAGCCGGGTTCTCCTTTAGTTGGCCGCAGCGTCAGCGAGAATAACCTCAGAGCATTGAGAAAACTGTTCTTAGCGGAAGTGATTCGAGACGGTAAAACAACCGCGTCTATTGACCCTGATTTTATTCTTCAAGCTCGTGATCGATTACTGTTTTGTGGTGATGTCGAGAGTGTTGCGACACTGCAAGAGATCCAAGGGCTAACTCTGTTTGGTCAGCACCACCTGAACGGCCAGAGCTTCGTTGAGGTCGTAGTCAGTTCATCGGCAAGCTTCTGTAATAAAACGTTAAAAACCAGCCAGTTCAGAGATCGTTTTGATGCGGTTGTAGTCGCTATTCGTCGTGGCCATGAGCGCCTTGAAGGTGGGTTAGGGAATATCACATTGACCGCTGGTGATACCTTGATTTTGGTTCCCGGAAAACGTTTTGAAGAACAGCGTCAACAACACAATAAAGAATTTGTGTTGATGAACGACCTAGACTCAAGCGCCAAGCTTGATGCCGATAAATCGACGTTTGTGTTGCTCGGATTTGCTAGTGTGATTGGGTTATCGCTCGCTGATGTAGTCCCTATTATTAAAGGGCTAGCGGGATTTTTATTATTGCTGTTGGCATTTGGCGTAGTACAACTTGGTGAGCTTCGCCGCCGCTTCCCCGTCGATATTGTCGTGATCGTTGGTTCGGCACTCTCTATTGCTCAACTGATGATTTCATCTGGGTTGTCTGAGCGAATGGGGCTGATGTTTATGGAGGCCTTTAATGGCTGGGGCGTATTTGGAGCGCTAGTCGCGACCTATTTCATGACGCTGGTCCTGACTGAGTTGGTGACCAACAATGCGGCAGCGGCACTCTCATTCCCCATTGGCTACAGTATGGCCGTGGGCTATGGCGTCGATCCAATGCCGTTTATTATGGCGGTTCTGTTTGGTGCCAGTGCCAGTTTTATTTCGCCATACGGCTACCAAACCAACTTACTTGTTTATAGCGTAGGTAATTACCACCTTACGGATTATCTGCGTATCGGCATCCCAATCTCGATTGTCTATTCGGGCTTGGTGCTGACCCTAATTCCTTACTTTTTCCCATTTTAATGCTGTTTATTTAAAGGACTAATTATGACCGCAGTACTCAAACCAAAAGATGAGAATGTTGTGTGGCATCAACACTCGATTGATAAAACATTTCGCTCTGATCTGAAATCACAAAAACCAGCCGTGCTCTGGTTCACGGGTTTATCTGGTTCTGGGAAGTCGACAGTCGCTGGAGCATTAGAAAACCGCTTGGCACAGCTTGGTTACCATACTTATTTATTGGATGGCGATAATGTGCGTCACGGATTATGTAGCGACTTGGGCTTCTCTGAGCAGGATCGCCGAGAGAATATCCGTCGTATTGGTGAACTAGCTAAGCTGATGGCAGATGCGGGCTTAATTGTGTTGTCTGCTTTTATTTCCCCACATCAAGCTGAAAGACAGTTAGTGCGAGACTTGCTACCTGAAGGCGAGTTTTTAGAGGTGTTTGTGAACACGCCACTTGAGGTTTGTGAGCAGCGTGATCCTAAAGGCCTGTATAAGAAAGCACGTGCTGGAGAGATCCCGAACTTCACTGGTATTAGTTCAGCTTACGAAGCGCCTCAGAACCCTGAGATTAATTTACCCGCAGGTGAGAAGACACTCGATGAATTGGTCGAGCTGTGTATTGATGCGTTAGAGAAGCGTAATATTTTAGCCAATTGAGATCGTTGGTATGATTAAGGCTGAGCACTTACTTATCTATTGATTTATGACTGATAAGTCGTGCAGCCTTGGTTTACCGAGACAAGAAACCTATCCTCTAGATTCTCTTTATTCCTCTCAATACACTTCACTTTTACACCGTCTATTTTTTGCACCGTCGAGTGTCTAGACGGTGTAATTTACGCTGCTTTTAACTTCTGTCTGAACCGTGAATTTCTGGCTCAATAGCGCAATCAGTTGGTCGTAATATTGCGTGTTTGGCTTGTTGCCAAGCAAGGTACAAAGCTCATTGCCTGTTGGGCTGAATCGAAAGTAAACCAGCTTCACGCCTTTTGATAACGGTGCCAGTGACATGCCCTTACCTTGATAAGTTAGGTGTAGAGCTGGGTCGAAATCAATCTCTCCAGATTCTAATTCTGTTCCTAGAATAATCCCGAGTTCAATCAAGTGGAGCAAACTAGAGTAGGGCAGGTTGTGTCCACCAAGGTTGATGGTGTTGGTGGTGTCCCTTTTGCCAAAGCTGAAGATTCCAGCATGGGATTTAAAGCCGAGTAATAGTTTCCTGCTGTTATCACTACCAAAGCTACAACCCAGTGACGCGGCTCTTTGCAGGGTGAGCGCTTCTTTTGGTGTCATGTCTTTTAAGATCTGAAGCGCCTTCATTGACGTCGAGCCTGGGTTGGTGACTTCTCGTTTCAGTACTTGAGCCCATAGCCTCTGCATCGATGTATTGTGGATCTCTTGTGCCATATCGAAGAAGCGGTATAGCCAGTCCTGATCAGGGTCTCCAGCCGCTTCATCCTTACATGAAGAGTGTGCCAACTTTAGAATTTGTTCTAGGTTCTTTTGGCGAAGCTCTCTACGTTTTTTCTCTCGTAATAGTGCCCGTTCGATAAGCGTACTCTCAGCTTTATCGTTTGGCCTTGTACTATGACTAATTAAGGAATCGAGGCCGAAGCTTTGTGCGATGTGCAGCATTCTGCTTGCACTGTCGGTAATATGAGGCTTTTTCTCATGCTTTTGCTGTGTATCGCTAGCATGCTCAATGATCACTGGCTGTTTAGTTTCTGACATAAGAGTACCGTTAGGAGACGACTTAACTGTCTAAAATGTAACTCTTTATCTTATTGGTGGCTAGATTTTGCGTGCAGAGTTGAAGGTTTCAACAAAATTTTACTTTTGCTAATGATAATAAAATGTTAAATTTGTTGTAATTCTCAAGGAGGAGTTATGAATCAAGTCAATGATAACAAGCTGAAGAAACAGCTTAGTATAGGGTTATTACTCGCTACTTATGTCGCTGTTCTAGCGTACTTATCTAATTACATCGCATAATTTAGAATAAAATAATCGTTATTAAACTGTTATTGAATGATCTCACTCGTTCAGTGACGGCAGCTCATCCTTGAGCCACCCTTCTAATGACTACATGTCGTCATATTCTTCAATCGCAGTACCTTCAATAAGATAACCGGTTTGCGCCAAGTCATGGCTTATTGACTCAGTTTTCAGCGTACCCACTAAATAGATCACATCCCATAACTGCTGGATTGGTGCACCTTTAGGGAACTTCACGTAGATGATTTGGTTTGGTGGTGGCGGTGGCACGTGAATACATGCGCCAAAGTACGGTACCAGCAGAAACTCAGTGATCATGTTCTCATCGCCTTCCAATGGAATCACAAAGCCAGGAATCTTGACTGTGCTGCCATTCAGCTCTGGGCGAACAGCGCCAAGTGTCGATTGTTGAGGTTTGTCCATACTGTCGTGGTTAACCATCGGCATGCCAAATGAGTCGAGTTGTGCTCGCTCTGATTCTGGAATCAAGTCAATCCAATCGAGTGTTAATACCGATTCGTCAGTCTGAGTGGTTTCAGCGTGAGCTGTGCTGATAAATGGGAACATAAGTAACCCAAGTATCAGTAGGAATTTGCGTTGCATCGTAGGTTCCTATTTTAGATTCGAATAGTCATGCCATCAGACAATGACTGACGGTAAGCCCTGAAAGCGGGAATAAAGCCGATAATGATTCCGGCAACTTGCACCAAAATAAGCAGTTTCCACTCATGAGGTGTGATTGCGGATATCGATATGTTGATACCATAACTTTGTTGCACAATAGGAGCAACTACTGCGATCAGGGCAAACAACACGGCAACACCCAATGTGATACCGAGGAAGGTTAGGGCACTTGCTTCACTGATCAGTAAACCAAACACATGACGAGGCCTTGCTCCCATCGCGCGCAGAATAGCCATCTCTCGACGTCTTTCTTGCAAGCTAGTGAGTAGACTACTCAGCATCCCTAACAGTCCCGCGATTACAACAAACCCTGAAACAATCAGTAGTGCTTGTTCTGCTACTGCCATCATTCCCCATAATTCGTGAAGCGCAATGCCTGGCATAATGGCGCTCAAAGGTTCTTGGCGGTAGTTATTGATCTCTCGTTGCAGTGCAAAGGTTTGGATCTTCGACTTAAGGCCAACCATCATCGCGGTAATCTGCTTCGGTTGGAAGTCACGTTGCTTTAGCGCTTCAGCATTCGGTGTGTGCCCGAGGTTAGCCCCCGATTCCCAACCAACGTGAATCGCTTCAATGGCCTCTAACGAAACATGCACCGTTTTATCTACTGGTGTGCCGGTTGGCGCGAGTATTCCGACAATGGTGAAGGGCAGGTTGTCGTGGCGACTGAAGGCGACATCACTGATACCGTGCGCCAGAATGATGTGATCACCAATCTTGTAATCTAACTTCTTCGCGACATCGGCACCAATCACGACATCAAATAGCTGATTGAACTCTTTGCCTTGCTGAAAAGTAAGTGGTTGCTTACTTCCATAGCGATAATTCTCGAAGTAGCTATGGTTCGTGCCCATTACGCGGAAGCCTTTATGTGAGTCACCCAATGAGATTGGGATCGCCCACTTTACAGCGTTGTGCTGGCTAAATTCTTCATAGCTTTTCCAGTCGATGTTGTTGGTCGCATTACCGATTCTAAATACGGAATAAAGCAGCAGGTTTACCTGACCAGAGCGGCCACCGACGATAAGGTCAGTACCTGAAATCGTATTCGCAAAGCTGCTCTTAGCTTCGGTTCTTACACGTTCCACACCGAGTAATAGAATGACTGACACCGCCACAGTGAGAATAGTTAGAATGGCTGTGGCTTTACGGTTGAGTACGCTTTTTAAGGCTAAGTGAGTAATTACTTTCATACGACAACCTTAGCTTGGTTAACGGTTTTTAAATCTATGGTTCGAGTGAACAGTTTTTCTAATGTTGGATCGTGACTAACAAAGATCAGGGTAGAACCCGCCTGATTCGCTTGTTCTAGCAACAGTTCGATAAAGGCTTCTCGGTTGTCATGATCCAGAGCCGATGTCGGTTCGTCGGCAATAATGATTTTGGGTTGGCCGATCAAAGCACGAGCGGCAGCAACACGTTGTTGTTGACCAATACTCAACTCGGTAACGGGCTTGTCCATTAGAGCTTGAGGTAGCTTTAATCTGAGCAACAACTCTTGAGCGGTTGCTTGCAGGCTGTTCTGACTTTCAGTGACTTGCTGCTTACGAATCTTAGAAAACTGACAAGGAAGCGTCACGTTGTCGATGACTGACAAGTAAGGAAGCAGGTTAAATTGTTGGAATATATAACCAATATGATCGGCTCTGAATTTGTCTCTCTGGCGAGGTGTTAGCTGAGTGAGGTCTTGGCCTAAGATAGATACTTCGCCTTGTTCAGCTTGGTTGATTCCGGTCAGTAACCCTAACAATGTTGATTTCCCGCAACCACTAGGCCCTTTGATGAAAAGGTGCTCTTGGGCTTGGATATGCAGTGAGGGGATCTCTAGCGTTGGGGGCAATTCAGGCTTCCAACGAAAGCTGATATTTTCGAGTTTGACGACAAGTGATGAACTGTCAGAAGACATATTAGCTCCAATAATTAAAGCGGTGTATCTACTGGACAGTTATTCGAATAATAAATTCCCAGAGCACACCGATTTGTACAGCCAAGTAAGTGAATACTTACTTGGCTGCTTATCTACGTTTAATTCAATCTAATACTGATTAGAATCGAAAACTAATACGATCTGCGTTAAGCACTTCTTGAATTTGAGCGCTGTCAGTTAGCAGGTTTACCGTCATTGATTTTGTGTTGCTGAACTTAGAGAACCATTGAGTGCTCACCGTATCTAGCTTCGCAATGTCTGAACATTGGTAGTGATACTCAACCGTGAATTCACCGTGGCCACCTTCTGAATGGTCATGGCCTTCGTGGTCATCATGACCGTGTTCCGCGTGGTCATGGTCTTTGTGGTCGTCATGATCGTGCTCAGCGTGGTCATGACCTTCGTGGTCGTCATGTTCGCCTTCAGCGTGGTCATGGCCTTCGTGGTCGTCATGATCGTGCTCAGCGTGGTCATGGCCTTCGTGGTCGTCATGTTCGCCTTCAGCGTGGTCATGGCCTTCATGGTCATCATGATCGTCTTCTAGGGTGTTCGTCACTGACTTGAACTTCAAAGTACAGCTTGCATTGTTGAAACCAAATAGTTCTTCTGGCTTGTTCAGTTGCGCGATAGCTTGTTCAAACACTTTCTTTTGCTCGGCAGTTTCTGGAGCATGTTCAAAGCCAACCACATCAGCGCCGGGAGCTGTTACTTCAACAAGCAGCTCTTGCCCATCTTGAGCGATGTTCACTTCAACTTTACCGTGCACGTGTGCTTCGTGAGAGCGGAATTCTTCGTTAGCTAGAACATTCGTTGAGACAGTCATGCCGATAACAACGGCTAAAATAGTAGGTTTCATGTTTTTTTCCTGGATAAAGGTTAGTTAAAAAGTAGTGGTAATTAAGCAATCTTTACAGGAGGTGAACGTGCTAAATAGGCAAAATACAGGCGCTGTAACGAAATGACTGACTCTGTGATAGCGACAGTAAATTCTGAATGGAACTCTGGAACTTGTGGCAGTGAGTGCCCTGTAATGAACTGATTTATCGAAAACAGCTCACAGTGATGCGAAGTGTGGTGATCGGGGTCAATATCCACCATATGTGTTGCCGCTAACACGCTTAACATGAGCATCAGCCCAAGCAAGAAGCCTGTTTTGCGTTTCACATTGTTAGGTGTGTTTTGCCACATGAGTATGATTAACCACAGAATTAAAAAAGGATACTGTTATAATATAACAATATCCTTTGGTCAGGTCTCGAAAAAGACGCGAATATCTTATTAAAGGCTCGCTTTAATCAACTCAATGACTTGAGTGACTTCTGATTCGTTTAATGCCCCTTCTTTAACAAACAAGATTTTACCTTGCTTGTCTTGAACGATAATCGCAGAGCTTTCTTCTTTTAAAGCCCATGATGACGCTACCGTGCCGTCTTCATCTAGCACCATAGAAGACCATGGAAATTCTTCTTTGCTACTTTCTGCTGACGATTTAACAAAAGACCCAGTACCCCAAATCGCATCATCTTGGTTGATGATGGTCGTGGTTTGGTAGCTGTCTTCTGAGAATTTAGATGCTGTAATGGCTGCCATCAGTGGTGCGTTGAGCTCTTTCGAGCTGCTACGGCCAGCAATAGCTTGAACGACGCGAACTTTACCTAGAAGATCATTGGTTGCCCAAGCTTGATATCCGGTATTTCCGTCGTTTAGTACGATTTCACCATAGTTGCTAACATCGACAGCAGGTAGAGTTGTACCTACAGATAGGTTGTGAGCATTGGCGAAGAGTGGAGAGGCTGCGGCTAAAAAAGCCAGTAGAGTTTTGTTTTTCATTATATTTTTGTTCCGCTTATTGGTTTGCTCTGGAAGTATAATATGAAATTTGAAAAATGCCTCTTTAACTTTTTTATCGTACGACGTAGAAATAAGTTGCAGGGTTGTTACCAAAAGGTATAATGCATCAATATCGAGATGAACAATAGATTATCTTGCTGTTTGCTAAAGGAATTAGCGATTGAATGTGCTTTGAATACGTTGGTGTTTAGGTACGTGACTGTAGTACTCAAATGGAATTGAGGTTGTATTATGTTAAGAAAATTTTCTACTTATCGTCCACACCAAGTGGCACGTTTCGTTAAAGTCCTATTCAAAGGCCAGTTTGCTATTGAGGGTATCGGAGAGTTTCGCTTCGACCAAGGCAAAGTGCTTCTTCCTGAAGTTTCAGACAAACAAAAGCTCACTATTTTTAAAGAAGTTAACGGCACCATTGCTGCGCTGCCGGTGTAACTGACTGTTATAGATTTGCATTGCGTCAAATAGATTTCCATTAAAAAAGGGCTTCCTAGCGGAAGCCCTTTTTTAATGGATGTTGTTCTCGTTTGTATGCCTAACACACATTATTGCGGAGGGAAGCAGACACCCGTACCACCCAACCCACAGTAACCGTTAGGATTTTTGGCTAGGTATTGTTGGTGGTAGGTTTCTGCGAAAAAATATTTTCCAGCAGGCAGAACTTCCGTCGTGATCTCGTTGCCTAATGATTCAGTGACCGCTCGTTGGTATTCCTGCTTAGATTGTTCAGCAACCAATTGTTGTTGCTCACTGAAGGTGTAGATAGCGGAGCGATATTGAGTGCCTAAATCATTACCTTGGCGCATACCTTGAGTGGGATCGTGACTTTCCCAGAAGGTTTCAAGCAACGTTGCTAATGAGGTTTGCTCGCTATCAAAAACAACACGAACCACTTCAGTATGGCCTGTTTGTCCTGAGCATACTTGTTCATAGGTTGGGTTTACTGTGTATCCACCTGCGTAGCCAACGGATGTGGAAATAACACCATCAAGTTGCCAAAACAAACGCTCAGCTCCCCAAAAGCATCCCATACCAAGTAGGACTTCTTGTTGGGAACCCATAGGAGCATCGAGCAAGTCCGTTTGATTGACAAAATGGCGCTCAGTGATTCGGATTGGGTCTGCATTTCCCGGTAATGCGGTTGCTGCGGAAACCAGTTGTTGTTTGTTTAGCATGTTATATTCCTTTTCGCATACGTTTACCGCTTAAGTTAACATTAGATCCAGGTTTATATTAACTGTAGGTTCATATTGATTAAGTCTTTAAATTAGACCGTGTTATTCCAAGATTTATTACAGACTCAATGTCTTTTTAGCGGTATTATTTCTTTTCATTTATTAACGTATTGATAACTTCTTCACCAATTAAGCATGATAAGAAAAACTTTACCAGTTCTGATTGGCACTCTATTGTCATCGACGCTCGCTTTCGCTGATGTTTCCCTTGAAATTAAAGGGCTTAATGGAGCGCTTGAGGATAATGTTGATGCTTATCTGAGTGCGATTCCTGAAGAAGAGTACTCGGTTTCATTAAGGTTCCAATCTCGCTTGGAGTCTATGATAAAAGAAGCCCTGAATGCGTTAGGTTACTACCACCCTAAGATCACATTTTCTCACTCCCAAGATGATACCGAAATGACCGTTACGGTTGAGCCGGGAGAGCCTGTTGTTATTTATACCTCAGATATCGTTCTGACTGGTGAAGCCAAAGATGATCCTGACTTTTTGGCTTTAATAGCTAGGAGTAAGCTGTCTAAAGGTTCGATTCTGAATCATGGCAATTATGATTCTTTGAAATCATCGATCCGCAACCTTGGATTAGCGAAAGGCTACTTCGATGGGGCGTATGATCTTAGCAAGCTAGAAGTCGCTCCTGAATTAAACCGCGCTTATGTCCGCCTTCATTATAACAGTGGCATCCGCTATCACTTTGGCACAACCACTGTGACGGGCAGTCAAATTGAAGATGACAAAGTGCAATCTCTCAAGCCGTTTGAAGATGGTGAACCTTACTCAATTACCAAAGTCGGCGAGTACAACCAAAACCTGTCCAATACGGATTGGTTCTCCTCGGTATTTGTTGAACCAGATTTAAGTCAGTTAGGCGAAGGCCGAGAAATCCCGATGAAGGTTAGCCTTGCTCCGCAAGCGCGTAACCAAATCGAAACAGGTATCGGTGTATCAACAGACTTGGGCGTGAAAGGCACTCTCAAATGGAAAAAACCTTGGGTTAACGAGAAAGGTCATAGCTTCAATAGTAGTTTGTCGATCTCCAAGCCCGAGCAGACGATTACCGCGGCTTATAAAATCCCATTGGATGACGTGCTTAATGACTACTATCAAATTAAGTACGGTATGAAGAACTTGGATAACCGAGATACCAAAAGTTTGGAGTCAAACCTCGCCTTAGAAAGGTACTGGCGCCTAGATAACGGCTGGCAACGCACGGTGTTCATTCGATACTTGGTCGAAAACTATGAACAAGGTTTACAAGATGACTTGGCACAGTTTGTTTTGCCGGGTTTCTCTTTCTCACGAACTCGAACGCGAGGTGGTTCGATGCCGATGTGGGGCGATAAACAAACCATTATGTTTGAAGCGGCCGATGATACCTTGTTATCCGAAACTAAGGTTGTTCGTTTTCAAGGCCAAACCGCTTGGATTCGAAGCATTGGCGATAACCACCGAGGCCTAACTCGGCTTCAATTTGGCGGTAACTTTGCCGACGAGTTTGAGAAGCTGTCTCCTTCCCTAAGATTCTTTGCCGGTGGTGATAACAGCATTCGTGGTTACGGTTATGAGTCGATCTCTCCTCGCGATAAAAGTGGTGCATTAACGGGTGCGAAATTCATGGCAACCAGCTCGTTTGAATACCAATACCGCTTGGTTGGAAACTGGTGGGGCGCAGCATTCTACGATATTGGTGATGCATTTAATGACAAACCAGAGTGGAAGCACGGCACCGGTGTTGGGGTGCGTTGGGCGTCCCCCGTTGGTCCAGTGAGTCTAGATTTTGCTTGGGGCCTAGATGCAGCAAAAGGTGATGAGTTCCAGTTACACTTTAGTTTAGGGCCAGAATTATGATCAAAGTGATGGGCAAGTGCTTGAAGTGGACGTCGATCTCATTGACGTCTATTTTGCTGTTGTTGATAGCCCTGCTCGGTTTTGTTTTGTTCACTAACCCGGGGTTGAACACTGTGCTGTGGGGCGCTGAAAAAGCATTACCACAACTTAAAGTGGAAAGTACTAAAGGGGCACTTTTCCCAAGCTTTACGCTTAATAATGTTCAGTTTAAAGATGACAGCCTGCATATCGACACCAAGGTTCAAAAGCTGAACTTGGCTATTAACCCTCGTTGTTTACTCGACCCTAAATTGTGTGTTGACCGCTTAGCGATTCAAGGGTTGGATTTCGCATTTACTGAATTACCACCAGCTTCTAAAGAAGAAGCAGAACCTACTCCGCCCGTGACATCGGTGAAAACACCACTACCAATAGTGATCAATCGAATCGCTTTATCTGATATCAAACTGAATATCTTGGGTCATGAAATTGAATGGGGTTTGTTCTCAACCGCTCTGAGCATGCAGGGTGAAACGCTGACGGTTTCGCCAACCTTGTTCAATGACCTAAAAATTAAGCTTGCTGAATCGACAGAAGAACCGCAAACAGAAATTGTAGAACCAGAGGCTGCCACTAAAACGGCTATCGAGTTACCTGAAGTCTTAATTCCTTTGCAGGTTGTACTTGAGCGTTTTGACCTAAACCGTTTCACCTTAGAACAAGAAGCGCCAATTATTGTCAACCACCTTGGCCTTGAAGCTACGGCGGGTAAGCACACGGTAGATGTTTCCACTCTAGAGCTTGATATGCCCCAAGCAAGTGCGAATTTAGCGACGAAGGTTGAGCTCAAGGGGGGATATCCTCTAGAACTTTCTTTGGATGCGTTAGTGAAAGAAACCGACCTTGCTGGTCAGAAATTATCACTAAAAGCACAAGGAAGCGTGGCTAAGCTGCACTTAGATTCTCAGTTTTCTGAGCTGATTGAGGTAAAGCTATCTGGGGATATTCAACCCTTAGAGCCTACTCTACCATTTGACCTTCTTTTAGAGGGCGGACAAGCGCAGTGGCCTCTTACCGGAAAAAGCGATTACCAAGCGACAATTGAGCAATTCAAAGCTAATGGCTCACTAGATGGTTTCAATGTTCTACTTAAAGGTGAGGCCGATGGTAAGGAAATCCCTGAGTTAGCCATCGATCTGCAGGGTAAAGGCACGACGGAACAGATTGAGTTCGAGCGTCTAAAGCTGAATACATTAGGTGGTGAGTTGAATGGTGTGGTCAAAGCTAACTGGAAGAGTCTCGTTAACTGGCAAGCTGATGTAACACTTAAAGACATTCAGCCGGGCCTGCAATGGCCAGAAGCCGAGGGTAACATTAGCGGAAGCATCGTCACCTCGGGTGAGTTGACGGAAGCGGGCGGTTGGGCGATTGAATTGCCTAAACTGGATATTGAAGGGATCTTGCGAGAGTACCCTCTGGATATCGAAGGTCAGTTGTCAGCGTCGGATCGCAGCGCGAGCGGTGAACCAAAGCTGAAAACCAGCGGTTTGAGCTTGGCTCATGGTGTTAACTCGATTAAGGCACAGGGGCAACTTGATAAGCAATGGGACATGGGCGTTGAGATCTTCTTCCCTGAGCTTGCAAAAAGTAGTCCTGAGCTGAAAGGTAGAGTGATCGGTAGCATCCAACTTAGCGGCCCAACGAAAGAGCCTGAAGTTGATCTCGCTTTAAATGTTGATAAGGTCGATTGGAATAACGAAGCAACACTAGAATCCTTGTCGCTTAATGGCTCTGTGATCCCTCTTCCATTACCTGAGGCTCAAGCCGATCTTGTACTCAAAGCTAAGAACTTAACCTATCAAGATCAAAGCGTGGAAAGCATTGATCTCACGGTCAGTGGTGGCGAGAAGAAACACACAGTGACACTTGATGTGATATCCGACATCGTGTCGACAAGTTTGGCCATCTCTGGTGAGTTGATTCAAAAGCCTTCTATTATTTGGGATGGGTCGTTAGACCGCGTCAAAATAACTACTCAGCAAGGCCCTTGGGTATTAGATCAACCTGTCGCGATAAAGGCGGATGTCGATAAACAGTTTGCCGATGTTCAAGCGCACTGTTGGAAACAATCTGGTTCGAGTGTGTGTTTGGACGAAGACGTTCGTGTCGGAAAATCGGGTGAGGCCAAGGTGGCCATCAATCAATTTGATTTCGAGCAGATTAAAGCCTTTGTGCCAAAAGAGACGCAATTACAGGGCTTAGTCAATGCGACTGCCCATGCTAAGTGGTCTGAACAAGGTGAGCCGGAGGTTACGGTAAGCGTTGATATGCCGAAAGGTCAGGTTGTTCAACAAGTTGGCGAGCCAATCACACTGGGTTGGGAAAGTATTGCATTGAATGCCCAGCTGAAAGATAACAAACTGGATGCCGATTTTAAGTTGGATGTGTCTGATAATGGTGACCTGTCTGGTACGGTGTCGTTACCGGATATTCTTGCCGAAGACAAAATGGTCGATGCCGCAATTAAGCTGACTACGTTCCACCTCGATTTCTTGCAACCAATCCTAGGTGAGTACAGCCTATTGAAAGCCGACCTTGAGAGTGATCTTCAAGTTAAAGGATCTTTGATGCACCCTCAAGTTTTTGGTCAGTTCTCGGTTGATGGTATTCAAGTCAAAGGCGACGTTACGCCTGTTGATGTGAAAGATGGCCGCATCGACCTCGATTTTGATGGTTATAGTGCAAAACTGGATGCGAATGTAGAAACGCCTGACGGTCATCTTGATATTGAGGGAACCGGGGATTGGCAAGATCTTAAAGCATGGCACTCTAACGTTAGAGTTTTTGCCGATGAGTTGATGGTTGATATCCCGCCGATGGTCAAGGTTAAGGTCGTACCTGATATGACTATTGATGTCACGCCCGAGCTGGCAAAAATTACGGGTGACATAGCACTACCATGGGGACGAATTGTGGTAGAAGACTTACCACCGTCAGCGGTTGGTGTGTCTTCCGATCAGGTTATATTGAACAAAGATCTTGAGCCTGAAAGTGAAGATACGATCCCATTCAATGTGATGACCAATATTAATATCTCCATTGGTGATGACTTTAAATTGTCTGCCTTCGGTCTTGAAGGCGACTTGGTTGGTAAGCTCAATGTAGCTCAAAAAGACCAAGGCCCATTCATCACTGGTGAAGTGAATATCGTCGATGGTACTTACCAATCATTCGGGCAAGACCTCTTGATCGAAGAGGGTAAAATTCTAATGAATGGTCCACCGGATCAGCCATATGTAGCCATCAACGCGATTCGTAATCCTGACAATACTCAGGACGATGTGACCGCCGGCATTCGAGTGACGGGCCCAGCGACTGAGCCGACCATCGAGATTTACTCTGATCCAGCGATGCCGCAAGCCAATGCGCTGTCTTATATTTTGCGTGGCCAAGATATTGATGGCGAGTCGAGCGGTTCGATGACAACAACCTTGATCGGTTTGAGTTTGGCGAAGAGTGGTAAGGTTGTTGGCGAAATCGGTGAAGCCTTTGGTGTACAAGATTTACAACTGGATACAGCAGGCTCTGGGGATGACTCACAAGTAACGGTAAGTGGCTACATTCTGCCTGGTTTACAGGTGAAGTATGGTGTGGGTATCTTTAACTCGTTAGGCGAGTTTACCGTTCGTTATCGATTGATGCAGGATCTCTACGTTGAGGCTGTATCGGGTCTAGACAGTGCTGTGGATCTTCTCTATCAGTTTGAATTCGAGTAACACTTTAAGCGGTGATTGATTAGCGGATGACGAATGCTAGGGAGTGAGCATGCAGCACCTCGTTTTTGTTTATGGAACATTGAGAAAAGACCAATCGAACCACCACTATTTAAAACCGTGTGAGTGTTTAGGAAGGTTTGACACACCTGAGGAATACGCACTTTTTGATTTAGTTGCGTATCCGGCGATGATTTTCGGAAAGAAAAGTGTCGCTGGCGAGGTCTATATCATTAACGACGAAATTTTGGAGTCGCTCGATCGGCTAGAAGATGTTCCTGTTGAGTATCGTCGCGAGCAAATAGAGACTATATTTGGATTAGCATGGGTATATTTGTATCAGCTTGATCTAACAGCTAATAAAGAAATACTTTCGGGTGACTGGTGTAAGCGGAATAACCCGCTCTAGTGAGTGAACTAATGAAAGCATTCTGACGTAATAGCTAACAGTCTCAATGTACAGGCTAGTCTTTTTTCCATCAGGAGGAAATCATGAAATATCTATTATTGGTGCTATCAGTAATGTTATTCGGTTGTGCGCAAATTCCACCACCAACATCATCGAATGCTACTGATTGGCAGAGCTTTGGCGAAGAAATGGCGATGAAAGGCAAAACGAAGCAGACTGAAGCAAGCTTGGCTGAAGCTGCGTCTTCACCATCAATTGATGCCGATTTGTATGCCGCTTATGGGCAAGGTTATGAAGTCGGAAAAACTCAGTATTGTTCTCAAAACCCAAGAGCGTTAGGGCGTCGAGGTGAGACTTACCTTGGGATTTGCGATGACGTTGATAAATGGTTCCGTTTCAACTTTGAACGGGGGGCTGAATCGAAGTATCAGGTTCGATAAACCGGTAAACAATCACTTAGTGAGCACTAAAAAGCCAGCATATAAATGCTGGCTTTTTTAGTGACGTTATTTTGAGAAATAAGCGAGAGAATTAGTCTCGGTTAAGCTCAAGAAACTCTTCTACTTTGCGAACCATGTCTGTTGAGCCAACAAAGAAAGGTACACGTTGGTGTAACTCAGTTGGTTTGATGTCCATGATACGTTGAGCACCGTCTGAAGCGATACCACCCGCTTGTTCCATAAGGAAAGCAATTGGGTTGCACTCGTAAAGTAAACGCAGTTTACCTTGAGGGTGGCTTTGTGTGCTTGGGTATAAGTAGATGCCGCCTTTCAGCAGGTTACGGTGGAAATCTGATACTAGAGAACCGATGTAACGAGAGGTGTAAGGGCGGTTATCACTCGGCTCATCTTCTTGGCAGTACTTGATGTACTTTTTAACACCGGTAGGGAAGCGGAAGTAGTTACCTTCGTTGATCGAGTAGATCTTACCTTCATCAGGGATCATCATGTTTTCATGAGATAGACAGAAGGTACCCAGTGATGGGTCGTAGGTGAAACCATTTACGCCAGCACCTGTTGTGTAAACAAGCATGGTTGAAGAACCGTAAATTACGTAACCAGCTGCGACTTGTTTGTGTCCAGGTTGTAGGAAATCTTCTTGTGTTGGTGGGGTACCAATCGGTGACACTCGGCGGTAGATAGAGAAAATCGTACCAACCGATACATTCACATCGATGTTTGAAGAACCATCAAGTGGATCCATCAGAACAACGTATTTTGCGTTTTTGTTGAGCTCTTTATTGAAGGCAACAGCTTCGTCTTCTTCTTCACTTGCAACGCCACAAACTTGGTCACGAGCTTCTAGAGCCGCTTTAAATTTGTCGTTCGCGTAAAGGTCTAGCTTTTGTTGCTCTTCACCTTGAACGTTGTCTGTACCAACAGCGCCAGTAATGTCGACAAGACCTGCTTTGTTGATTTCACGGTTAACAATTTTTGCAGCAAGACGAATTGATGACAAAAGGGATGATAGATCACCACTTGCATGGGGGAAATCATTTTGTTTTGCAACAATGAACTCACCAAGGGTGCGCATCTCAGACATGTTATTTCCTTAAACTTCTCTCAATATTAGGGGGGATTTGAGCACTGTAGATTAGGCCTCTTGAGTGGGCTTTATTCATCTAGACGCTTACCTAAATTCTAAAGGTTAGATCTTTTTAATGGTAATGAACTAAGCGACACAGATCTCACTTACTATGTCGACTAAATTTGTTTTGCATTGCTGCTCGCTTTTAATCGCCATTTAATGATAATGAGTGCAAGTAGTTTGATTTAGACATGGCTCATTTAGCCAAGCGTTTGGAAGCAATATATGCATATTCACATCTTAGGAATTTGTGGCACCTTCATGGGTGGTGCCGCGGTATTGGCTCGTCAATTAGGTCACAAGGTTACGGGTAGTGACGCGAATGTTTACCCTCCAATGAGCACTTTGTTGGAATCGCAAGGGATTGAAATTATTGAAGGGTTCGACCCTAGTCAATTAGAGCCAAGGCCTGATCTCGTGGTTATCGGTAATGCCATGAGCCGTGGTAACCCGTGTGTAGAGTATGTATTGGATAATAACCTTAGATACACATCAGGCCCGCAATGGTTGCAAGAATTTCTACTGCATGACCGTTGGGTTCTTGCGGTCTCGGGAACGCATGGCAAGACTACTACATCAAGCATGTTGGCTTGGATCTTGGAAGACTGTGGCTATGCACCGGGCTTCTTAGTTGGTGGTGTGTTGGGTAACTTTGGTATATCTGCTCGCCTTGGTGAAAGCATGTTCTTCGTGGTTGAAGCCGACGAATACGATAGTGCTTTTTTCGATAAACGATCTAAGTTCGTTCATTACCACCCAAGAACCTTGGTCATGAATAATCTTGAGTTCGATCATGCGGATATCTTTGATGATCTTGAAGCGATCAAGCGACAGTTTCATCATTTGGTTCGCACTGTGCCAAGTAATGGTCGTATTTTTTCACCGAAGCAAGATACGGCTATTGAAGATGTTCTTTCTCGTGGGTGTTGGAGTGAGACTGAATCGAGCGGCGAACTTGGCGATTGGGATGCCAAGAAACTGGTTAAAGATGGCTCCAAATTTGAGGTCTATTTCCAAGACGAATGTGTTGGAACCGTAGGCTGGGATTTGGTTGGCGATCATAACGTAAGTAATGCCTTGATGGCGATTGCGGCGGCAAGACATGTTGGTGTGACACCCGACTTAGGATGTGAATCACTGGCGGCGTTCATTAATACCAAGCGTCGCTTAGAGTTCAAAGGTGAGGTAGTAGGTGTTTCTGTTTATGACGATTTTGCTCATCATCCTACAGCGATTGAACTTACTCTGGGTGGCTTACGTAATAAGGTCGATACGAAAAAAATCATTGCCGTTTTAGAGCCTCGTTCTGCCACCATGAAGCGTGGTGTGCATAAAGAAACCTTGGCTGATTCTCTTAAACAGGCGGATTCTACCTACTTATTCCAACCAGATAACATTGATTGGTCTGTACAAGATGTTGCCGATGCGTGCCATCAACCCGCACATGTAAGTGATGACATGGATACATTCGTTGCTAGAATTGTCTCAGAGGCACAAGCGGGCGACCAAATCTTGGTAATGAGCAATGGTGGCTTTGGTGGTATTCACCAGAAACTGTTGGATGCGTTGGCACTCAAAGGCTAACTGATCCACGATCTTATATTTTGAAGTAATTGAGAACATGACAAAACACGATAAAGCTATAACCCTCGCTTTCACTGGCGCATCAGGTGCGCCTTATGGCCTGCGTTTACTTGAATGCCTTTTGGCGGCGGATTATCAGGTCTATTTACTGATATCGTCGGCTGCGCGAGTGGTGTTGGCGACCGAGCATGAACTTAAGTTACCTGCAGGACCCGATGCAGCGAAACAAGCTTTGGTTAAACACCTTGGGTGTGACCCCGAAAAGCTGGTGGTGTGTGGCAAAGATGATTGGTTCTCACCGGTTGCCTCTGGCTCTGCAGCGCCGAAGCAGATGGTCGTTTGTCCATGTTCAGCGGGAAGCTTGGCTTCAATTGCTCATGGCTTATCGGATAATCTGATTGAGCGTGCTGCAGATGTGGTCATGAAAGAACGAGGCCAACTGTTGTTGGTGGTTCGTGAGACGCCATTCTCGACGCTGCACTTAGAGAACATGCATAAGCTATCGACTATGGGCGTGACGATCATGCCTGCCGCTCCGGGTTTTTATCATCAACCTAAGTCGATTGAAGATCTGGTCGATTTTATGGTGGCGCGCATTTTGGACCATCTTGGCATCGAGCAAGGTTTAGTGCCACGTTGGGGTTACGATCAACGTAATTGATCCAAACTTGATAGCTTATTGTTAAAATTCGAATTACAATTCTGAACACTCATCGGGGAGCGAACCATTCAAATAATGAATGCGAGCTGAGATCAAGCAAGTGCTTGGGACCCGTAAACCTGAACCAGATAATGCTGGCGTAGGAATTGAGTTAGGAACAACTTCTACCGTTCTCCTCCCTCAAACCTGTGCCGCTCAGACCATGGAGAGCGTCCAGTGAAATTTACATTAACAACTCTTGCTGTTACTACAGCCATCTCTTTTTCTGCCTTTGCTGCAGACAATACCCTAACGGTTTATACCTATGACTCTTTTGCTGCGGATTGGGGCCCTCGTCCTGCCGTTGAAAAAGCATTTGAAGAAAAGTGTGGCTGCGATGTGAACTTTGTCGCGCTAGAAGATGGCGTATCTATTCTGAACCGCTTACGTCTTGAAGGTGGTAACAGCAAAGCTGATATCGTGTTAGGCCTAGATAACAATCTGATGGCTGAAGCGAAAGCGACGGGCTTATTGGCTGAGCACAATGTTGATACGTCTTCAGTGACACTTCCTAACGGCTGGGACGACAGCACCTTTGTTCCTTATGATTTTGGTTACTTTGCGTTTATCTATAACAAAGAGAAACTAGCAAACCCACCTAAGAGCTTGAAAGAACTGGTTGAGCAGCGTGACGACCTCAAGGTTATTTACCAAGACCCACGTACATCTACGCCGGGTCAAGGCATGATGCTATGGATGAAGTCAGTATACGGTGATGAAGCGACAGCAGCTTGGAAGAAACTTGCTCAGAAGACGGTTACGGTTACTAAAGGTTGGTCTGAAGCTTACTCTATGTTCTTAAAGGGGGAGTCGGACTTAGTCTTGTCTTACACAACATCTCCTGCTTACCACATCATTGCAGAAAGTGATTCTAAGTATGCAGCTGCAAGCTTTGAAGAAGGTCATTACACTCAAGTGGAAGTGGCTGCGAAAGTTAAAGGCAGCAAAAATGAAAAACTGGCCGATGAGTTTATGGCGTTTATCTTAAGTGATGAATTCCAATCGGCGATGCCAACTGGCAACTGGATGTACCCAGTGACGGGTATCGAGCTACCCAAAGGGTTCGAGCAGTTAACAGTACCGCAGAAAGCTCTGAGTTTTACGCCTGAAGAAATCGCTGCTAAGCGTAAGCCATGGATTCGTGAATGGCAGAGTGCACTTACTTTTTAAAGGATTAGCTTTCTAGCTTAACTTTCTAAAGATGAGTTTCCTAAAGCTCAGCTTTCTAACTTTCTGTATTTAAAGGTTCGTTCGATATTAACTGAGTGAACCGCTTACGGTAAAAAATCAATTTATGATAAAGAAAACACCTAAGGTCGGGATCTGGGTTGCGATACTCATTACCGCCTTTGTGGTTTCAGCAGTTGGGGCATTGCTTAGCAATGCCCCTTCTCTTGATATCAGCCAAGTATGGTCCGATCCTTACTATTGGCACGTAACGAAATTCAGTTTTTATCAAGCGACACTCTCAACTGTGCTGAGTGTTGGCTTTGCTATACCTATTGCTCATGCTTTGTGTCGCAGGCAATTTTTTGGGCGAGCTCTGTTGTTAAGGCTGTTCGCATCGACCTTGGTTTTGCCTGTGTTAGTCGGTGTGTTTGGCTTGCTTGCAATTTATGGCAACAGTGGTTGGTTAGCTAAATTTCTGGCGAACTTCGATATTGAATTACCATTCTCGATTTATGGGTTGAATGGCATTTTGCTCGCACATGTCTTCTTTAATCTTCCCTATGCCAGTCGTTTACTTTTACAAGCTTTAGATACCGTGCCTGCCGAGCAACATAAGCTGTGTGCTCATTTGGGTATGAGTCATTGGAATAAATTCAAATGGGTCGAATGGCCGCGATTGAGACAACAACTGCCTCATGTATGTGGCTTAGTCTTCATGTTGTGCTTTACTAGCTTTGCTACCGTGATGGCGCTAGGTGGAGGTCCGAAATCGACCACTATCGAGTTGGCAATCTATCAAGCGATTAAGTTCGATTTTGACCTACAGGCTGGTGCGTTACTCGCGATATGGCAAATGCTGCTGTGTGGAGTGCTCGCGGTGAGTATTCAGCGCCTGTCGAAACCTATTTCAGTGACGGCCAGTCAGTTGTCGGAAGAGAAATATTTGGTTAAGGACTGCTGGTGGTCAAAAGCTTGGGATAGCTTTTGGATCATAGTAGTCTCAATGCTGGTATTGCCGCCATTAGCCATGGTTATCGTCAGTGGTATTAACTCACAAGCACTGACTGTGCTCAGCAGCGAACCGTTTTGGGCTGCGCTAATGACCTCAGTTAAAGTTGCGTCCTTAGCAAGTGTTATTGCCGTCGGTATTGGTATTGCGATACTGCTGACCAGTCGTGCATGGCGTTTGCAGAACAAGAACTTTAGAGCCGATAAAATCGAGCTGATTGGTACCATTATCTTAGTGACACCAGGGTTAGTGATCAGTACGGGACTCTTCTTATTACTGCGTTCATTTACCGATGTATTTAGCTTAGCTTTCTTTATTGTGATTGCAGTAAATAGCTTAATGGCACTGCCTTATGTGATCAAAACCTTAGCCCAACCTATGTTGCATTTATCTCAACAGTATCAATACGTGTGTGCAAGCTTGGGAATGACAGGTTTCACACGTTTTAGGCTGGTGGAGTGGCGCGCACTACGTAAACCAATGGCGCAAGCCTTTTCTATTAGCTTTATGCTGGCGATGGGGGACTTGAGTGCCATTGCCTTGTTTGGTAGCCAAGATTTTAGAACGCTGCCTTTGTATCTATTCCAATTGTTAGGCAGCTATCAAATGGAAGCTGCGGCGGTGGTTTCGGTGAGTTTGCTGCTGCTAAGTGTAGGCAGTTTTAGCTTAATAGAATTTTTATTTACTCGAAGCTCAAACCCTAATGCTAAAGAGTTAAGGAACCGATGATGTTAGTGATGAAAGAGGTGGACTACCACTATCACCGAGAGTTGTTTCGCTTTGATTTCCAAGCTGAGCAGGGCGACATTGTCGCGTTGATGGGGCCGAGTGGCGCTGGTAAATCAACGTTGTTGGCGCTAGTTGCGGGATTCATAGAGCCTACATCGGGTGAGATATCAGTGGCAGGACAATCGCTTATTGGTAAAGAAGCGCACCAACGTCCATTGGCGATGTTGTTCCAAGAACACAATCTTTTTGCCCATCTCACCGTACGTGAAAATATTGGTTTAGGGCTGCATCCAGGATTAAAGCTTACAGCAACCCAAAAGCTCAAAGTTGAGCAAGCAGCCGCACAAGTAGGTGTTGCAGAGTATTTAGATAGATTGCCTGAGCATTTATCGGGTGGCCAGCGCCAGCGTGTCGCGTTAGCCCGCTGTTTTGTTCAGCCTCATGATATCTGGTTGCTTGATGAACCTTTCTCTGCGCTTGATCCTTTGCTGCGCGAGGAGATGCTTAGCTTAGTGAAGCGATTAGCGGCAGAACGAAATATTACGGTATTGATGGTGACGCACCATTTAGGTGATGCACGCAGTATCGCGAATAAGTTTATTTTTGTGGCGCTAGGTAAGGTGTTGGTTGAAGACTCGATAGAGGTACTGACAGCTACTCACCCTCAGCAAGAATTAAGTTCGTTTGTTAAAGCGGGTGAGTGACGACTGAGTATTGGTCTTGTGGGCTTTGACATTGAGTAAGTCGAAAAAAAAAGACCTAGCATGTGCTAGGTCTTTTATTATCTTTCTGAGCAAAGGGAGACTAAGATTAGTCGCCTTGCTTTAGCTCTTTTAAGATTTGGAAGATCTCGCGAGAAGACTTCGCTGGCTTGTTTGCTGATTTCTCTTTGTTAGCTTGGCGAGCTAGCTGACGAAGACGTTGACGGTCTGCTTCAGGGTACATTTCCATAACGTCAGAAATGGCAGCATCGCCTTCTGCAACAACGCGGTCACGCAGTTGTTCTAGTTTGTGTAGTTCAACTGTTGCTTGAGAGTGTTTGTTGCGAATTTTATCTAAAGCCGCTTGAATTGGCTCTGGATCTACATTGCGCATTACTTTACCAATGTATTGAAGCTGACGGCGCTTTGCTTCATTTTTAAAGCGTTGTGCATCTTTAATCGCTTGTGCCAGGTCTTCAGACAAAGGGAACTTATCAAGAATAGAAGGCTTTAGTTCAACAAGCTCTTCTCCCAGCTTTTGCAGGGCATCCATGTCCGTTTTCATTTCTGTCTTACTTACCCAGATGATTTCTTCTTCTGGTTCCCATGGGGCTTTTTGGTTTTTGCGAGCCATCTTTTCTGCCTATGTCACTATCTCAAACGAATATATTGCCTATTTTAGCAAGAATCTTGGGGAGAAAGCGAAATTCTTGTTATCCTACCTAATATTGACCTAAAAAATTAGAATAGATATGGATGTAAAACAGCAAGTCGCCCAGCAAAGAGTTGAGCTAGAAGCCGCAGTAGCTAAAGCGTTGGATATGGCATCAGTGAGTGCAGACGCAGCTGAGGTCGCTATTACTAAGTCAACGGGTTTAAGTGTTTCAACACGTATGTGTGAAGTGGAAAACGTTGAATTTAATAGTGATGGTGCTCTAGGTATTACTGTTTACCGCGGCCAGAAAAAAGGCAGCGCATCTACATCTGATCTGAGTGAAAAGGCAATTGCTCAAACAGTCGCGGCTGCGCTTGATATCGCTCAGTACACTTCTGAAGACCCATTTGCAGGTCCTGCAGCAAAAGAATACATGGTAAAAGAAATTCCAGATTTGGATCTTTTCCACCCTGATGAACCAAACCCCGACTATGCCGCTGAGATTGCGATTGCTGCTGAGAAGCAAGCGCTAGCTTATAGCGACAAGATCAAACAAAGTGATGGTGCAAGCTACGACAGTCACTATGGTGTTAAGGTTTATGGTAACAGCCATGGCTTACTAGCAAGCTACGCCTCAAGCCGCCATAGCACGAGCTGCTGTGTGATTGGACAAGGCACTAATGGTGAAATGGAACGTGACTACAGCTATACCGTTGCACGTCATCGTGATGAGCTATGGGCGCCTGAGCGTGTTGGTCAAGAAGCGGCAGAAAAAACCATCAGCCGTTTGGATGCTAAAAAGCTACCAACAGGCCAATATCCAATTATGTTCGCGAACGATGTCGCTACAGGTCTAATTGGCCACCTTGTGATGGCAATTAGCGGTGGTAATCTTTACCGTAAGTCTTCGTTCTTACTGGACCATCTAGGTCAGAAAATCTTGCCAGATTGGTTCAATATCTCTGAGCGTCCACATATCTTACGTGGTTTGGCTTCAAGCCCATTCGATAGCGAAGGTGTGTTCACTCAAGATCGTGAAATCATCACCGACGGTGTGTTAGCAACTTACCTGCTAACGAGCTACGCCGCACGTAAAATGGATATGACGCCAACAGGTCATGCGGGTGGTATTCATAACTGGTTCGTTAAATCGACCGGTCAAAACTTTGAGCAAATGCTAAAAGAGTTAGGCACAGGCTTCCTTGTGACTGAAGTGATGGGTCAAGGTGTTAATACCGTGACAGGTGATTATTCTCGTGGTGCTGCAGGTTTCTGGGTTGAGAACGGAGAGATCCAATACCCAGTATCGGAAGTGACGATCGCGGGCAATCTAAAAGATATGTTCACTCAGATTGTAGCGGTAGGTAACGACGTTGAAACTCGTTCACAAATTCAAACCGGTTCTATCCTGCTTGAATCGATGAAAGTCGCGGGTGAGTAATTTGCTTAATTTGCTTTAGTTTAAATCTGAAGCTCAAACCTGAAGCGTAAATCTGACATATTAAAAAGGGGGCCTCTGGCTCCCTTTTTGTATTCAGCATCTCGTCTTAGAATAGGCTATCTGTTTATTACACTAGATATGTATGAGTTAGATAAGCATGAGTTAGATAAGAATGGTGGCTAGGCCTAAGAATACCGATAGGCCAATCACATCGGTTACTGTGGTCAGAGCCATACCGCCAGCAAGGGCAGGGTCGATATTCATCTTCTTCAGCATTACAGGAATGGTTACACCGGCAATACCCGCGACAATCAAGTTTGTCATCATCGCTGCTGAGATGATGCCTCCCAAGATCCAATTGCCTTTCCAAGCAACCACTATACCGCCAATGATAACGGCCCATAGAATGCCGTTAAGGAAGCCGATAGAGGCTTCTTTGAGTAGTAGTTCGCGTTTGTTACTGTCACCAATGTGACCAAGCGCTAAACCACGAATCACTAGAGCGACGGTTTGGTTACCTGCAACACCACCCATGGACGGTACGATAGTCATCAAAACGGCAATCGCGGCCATCTCATTCAGTGTGGCCTCAAACATATTAGACACAGACGCTGCCGCGAGTGCTGCTAAAACGTTTGCACCTAACCATACACTACGACGACGAGCGGATTTTACGACCGGTGCGAAGGTATCTTCGTCATCATCCATACCCGCCATACTCATCATTGAGTGTTCAGCATCTTCACGAATGACATCAACCACATCATCGATCGTGATACGACCTACAAGGTGTTGATTTACATCGACAACAGGAGCTGACACCCAGTTACGACGTTCGAACAGGCTGGCGATATCAGAGGCACTGGTTTCAACGGCGATCGCTTCGTCGGCATCTTCCATCACTTCTGAAACAGACACATCAGGCTGGGTTGTAATCAGTGTGCTGAGCGATAGGTTACCAATGAGGCGTTCGTCGTCATCGATAACATATAATGCATCGGTAGCGTCAGGTAATTCACCACGCATACGTAAATAACGCAGTACGACCTCAACATCGACATCACCGCGGATCGTGATTACGTCGGTGTTCATTAACGCACCCGCTGAATCTTCAGGGTACGAAAGGGCAGTTTCTACTAATGCACGATCGACAGAGTCCATTTGGGAAAGGACTTCTCGAGAAACATCGTCCGGCAGGCTTCGAAGTACGTACGCGACGTCATCGGTTTCCATACCTTCGGTTGCTTCTGCCAAGGTTTCTGGTGCCATTTTTGACACAAGAGCATCTTTGACATCTTCGTTTAGCTCATCAAGAATTTCACCGTAGTCTTCTGGATCGGTGAGTTGCCAGAGTACGTCACGACTTTTGCGAGGGGAGGCTTCTAAAAGGTGTGCAATATCCTCAGGTTCCATATCCTGAAGTTGTCGGCGTACGTGAACAAATCGGCCGTTTTCTAGGGCTTCGCTGACTTCTTGGAGGGTTTGGTGAGCTTGGTCGAATTCTAATTGCTCTGCCATATTTTCCTCCTATCTCATTATTCTAACAATGCTTGGAATAGTAACTTAATTCTGGGGCTTATTTAAATCATTAACTTAGGTAGAACTAAGAATTAATATTGGTTGATGCGTGGTTTGAGTTTTAGATGTTGTGAGTGAAGCGTTTTTGCTACTCGCCCTCATCAAACCGGTCTTCAATTAGGTGACAAACGGCATCAAGCGCTTGCTGTGAATCGGTGCCTGCGGCTTGGATAGTGATGTGTTGCCCTTGCGCCGACTCCAGCATAAGTAGCCCCATTACACTGTCTGCTGTTGCCGTTTTATCTTCTTCACTATGGATAGTGATGGTTGCATCAAAGCTTTGTGCAAGCTCAACCAATTTTACGGCTGCTCTAGCGTGAAGACCCAAGCGATTTTGGATCAGTACAGTTCGAGTTAATTCCATGGTTAGCCCTGTTGGTGCTTCTCTAGGGAGGCGTGTCTGATTTGAACTTGATGGCCAAGTTGTTCGAAGTATTCACCAATTTTCTGAGTTAGGTAAACCGAGCGGTGTTTACCGCCAGTACAACCAATCGCGACCGTTAGATAACTGCGATTATTCTTCTCTAACATTGGCAACCACTGCTCAACAAAGCCTTGAATTTGCTGCTTGAGTTCAAGAACTTCTGAGTGTTTTTCAAGAAAAGAGTGAATGGGTGCGTCAAGACCCGTTAATGGTCGTAGTGCTGGTTCCCAGTGAGGGTTTGGCAAAAAGCGAACATCAAACACATAGTCAGCATCACTTGGTAGTCCGTATTTGAAACCGAAAGATTGAAAGACAATGATCAGCTCTTGCTTCTCTTTGCCTTCAACTTTAAATCGAACCTTTTCGCTCAATTCGTAGAGGTTGCAGTCACTGCTGTCAATCACAATGCTGGCTTGTTCTGCGAGAGGTGTTAGGAGTGTCTTTTCTAAATCAATCGCTTGCTCAAGAGATAACTTTTCTTGGCCGATCGATAAAGGGTGGATTCTGCGTGTTTCGCTGTAGCGTTTGAGTAGCGTTTGCTTACTTGCGTCTAGGAACAAAACGTTCACATCAATATCAGTGGCGGCTTCTAGTTGTTCTAGTGTCTCTGTAACTAACTGCGGTTCTTTCGGTAGGTTGCGAATATCAATGCTAACAGCGACGTTTTGATTGATCTCGCGTACCGATTCGACGAAGTCGCTTAGCAGGTTTACAGGAAGATTATCAACACAGTAATACCCCAAGTCTTCAAGGACTCGTAACGCAACACTTTTACCGGCCCCAGATTGGCCACTCACAACGATTAATCGCATGTTATTGCTCGCAAGTTGGCACTTGGATCATGATGTCGTAAAGCTCTTGATCGCTTTGAGCATTACGCAACTTTTTAAGAGTCTGCTTGTCGTTAAGTCGTTCTGCCATACATGAAAGGGTTTTTAGATGTTCCTTGCACTGTTCACTTGGAACAAGCAGGGCAAATAGTAGGTCGACAGGACGATTATCAATCGCATCAAATTCGATTGGGTCTTGGCATTGTAGTAATACAGCTATCGCTTTATCACTGACATTCATACGAGCATGAGGAATAGCGATGCCGTTACCAATACCAGTACTGCCCATTTTTTCACGGCTCAACATGCACTCAAACAGTTCTGTTGAATCTTGACCACAGCTTTCTGCAGCGATCTGACTGATGAGCTCAAGGGCTCTTTTTTTGCTTGTGCATTGGACTGCACTTTTGGTGCAGTCCAATGAAAGTACTTCGCTTAATTGCATGTTAGTGACTACTTAGCTTTTCTTTGTGCTTGTTGAGTTGGCGGACGAGTTTATCAACCAATGAATCAATCGCGGCATACATGCTTTCATCAGTTGCTGTCGCATGGATTTCCCCCTGATTTATATGCAGGGTAGCTTCCGCGATTTGATTGATTTTCTCAACTTTTAAAACAACCTGAACGCTATTGATATGATCAAAGAAGCGCTCAAGCTTGTCGAATTTAGTGCGAACATAGTCTTGCATTGAATCGGTAAGATCAACGTGATGGCCTTGAATATTGATTTGCATAGACTTTCCTTTTCAGTTGGTTGCCAGATTATAACCAAATTAATAGTTAACTAAATTAGCTTATAGCAGGCGTTTACGCTGACTCGATGGGGCAATGCCCAGAGACTCACGGTATTTCGCTATGGTACGTCTAGCTACCTGAATTCCTTGGTCAGCCAGTAAAGCAGCAATCTTACTATCACTGAGAGGCTTCGCGGTATTTTCCGCTGCGACAAGCTTCTTAATCAGTGCGCGAATTGCTGTAGATGAACATTCACCGCCATTGTCAGTGCTGACATGGCTTGAGAAAAAGTATTTGAGTTCGAAGATGCCACGTGGCGTGTGCATGAATTTTTGAGTCGTCACACGAGAGATCGTGGATTCGTGCATATCAACGGCTAACGCAACATCATTCAGAACCATTGGCTTCATCGCTTCTTCGCCATGTTCGAAGAAATCACGCTGATGTTCAACAATGCATCGCGCAACTTTGAGTAGCGTCTCATTTCGGCTTTCTAAGCTTTTGATTAGCCATTTTGCTTCTTGCAAATTTGAGCGAATGAATTGGTTGTCTGCGCTGCTGCCCTTACTACCAAGAGCGGCATATTGCTGATTTACTTTCAGCTTAGGGACACTATCAGGGTTAATGGTGACTAACCACTTTCCAAGATCTTTGAACACCGTTACGTCAGGAACCACATATTCAGTTTCGTCCGGTGTAATCTTACTGCCAGGTCGAGGATCCAGTTGCTGAATCAGTTGCAGAACCTCACGTAGTTCCGCTTCTTTCAGTTTGGTTTCTTTGATGACTAATTTGTAATCGCGGTTACCGAGTTGGTCGATGTGGCTAGTAAGTACTAACTTAGCTTCGTTAAGCCAAGGGGTATCCTGGGGAAAGGTTGCCAGTTGCAGTAACAAGCAATCTTGTAGATTCACTGAACCGACACCCAGCGGGTCAAACTGCTGAACTCGTTTGCGGACGGCTTCAATCTCATCAAGCTCTACTTCTTCGCTATCGAAGTTTTCAAGGATATCTTCACAAGATACGGTGAGGTAGCCATAGTCATCAATGGCATCAATCAGCGCGAAAGCAATGCTTCGGTCAGTTTCAGAGAATGGTGTTAGGTCGAGTTGCCAAAGTAGGTAGTCGTGTAGGCTTTGAGTCGTTTCGCCTTGATAAACAGGCATGTCGTCATCAATCGCAATACCAGTGTTACCTGTGTTTGCGCTGTAGACGTCTTCCCAAGTTGTGTCGATTTCTAGTTCGTTGCCAATTTCTGATTTTTCGATTAAGTCTGAGCTATCAGGTAAATCTTGTTCTGTGGCTTCAACTGTTTCTTTCTCGTCACTGCTAGGTTTCTCTTCCGATGTAGGCGTATCTTCATTGCCTTCTTCGACATCGAGTAGTGGATTAGATTCAAGTGCTTCTTGAATCTCTTGCTGCAAATCTAAAGTAGACAATTGCAACAAACGAATCGCTTGCTGCAATTGAGGAGTCATTGCTAACTGTTGGCCTAGCTTAAGTTGTAATGAGGGTTTCATTCAGTGTGACTTACCTAGTTATTATTCTTAGAACTCTCGATAATCTCTATATAATCATAGACGGAATTGTTCGCCTAGATAAACTTGTTTAACTTGTTCGTTATTGAGAACATCTTCAGGAGTACCCTCAGCGATCAGGTGTCCTTGGCTTACGATGTAAGCTTTTTCACACACATCTAATGTTTCACGAACGTTGTGATCGGTAATCAAAACGCCCAAGCCGCGATCACGTAGGTGAACAATGATTTTCTTGATATCGATAACTGAGATCGGGTCAACACCGGCAAACGGTTCATCCAGCAGAATGAATTGCGGGTTTGCTGCTAGAGCTCGAGCAATCTCCACACGACGACGCTCACCACCTGACAGAGCCATACCATTACTGGTGCGGATATGTTGGATGTGGAACTCTTCTAGAAGGTCTTCCAGCTTATCTTGGCGCTGTTCGTTAGTCATTTCATCACGGGTTTGTAAAACGGCCATGATGTTGTTCTCAACAGACAACTTACGGAAAATCGATGCTTCTTGCGGTAGGTAACCGATACCAAGACGAGAACGACTGTGCATTGGCAAGATACTGATGTCACGGTCGTCAATGCTGATAGTACCTTCATCACGCGCAACCAGGCCAACTATCATATAGAAAGAGGTCGTTTTCCCCGCACCGTTAGGGCCAAGCAGACCAACGATCTGGCCTGACTCTACCTGCAAGCTTACATCGGTAACAACTTTGCGCTTGCTGTAGGTTTTCGCTAGGTTTTTTGCTTTAAGAACAGCCATCGTTACTTATTCACTTCCGTTGGTTGTAAAACCGTTGACACTCGTTTGTTTTCACCACTGTCAGCGACTAATTTTTGAGAGCCGATCTGGTAGGTGATCTTAGAGCCACGAATGATGCTGCCATCTTGAGATAGCATTGCATTCTTAGTCATGATCAATTTGTCGGCAACAAGCTGGTAATGTAAGTCGTCAGCTTCACCGTAGAGTGTCTTCCCGTCGTCAGTCAGTTGAGAGAAGGTCGCTGGCTTACCGAAGCCTTGAATTTCTTCAATCTCACCGTTTACGGCGTTGCGGGTAACAATAACCTTATCGGCATTGATATTGATGCTGCCTTGCTTAAGGTTTACATCACCAAGGAAAGTCACTTGGTTACTTTTCATATCCAATTGCTGGCTGTCTGAGTCAATGTAGACAGGTTGCTCGCTATCCGAAGAAAGGGCATAGACATTAGGCGCCGCAAGGGTCAAAGCGAATAAACTAAGGTGTAAGAGTTTCATATCTACCTTGAACAGAATTAAAGAGGGTTGCATTGTTGGTACCGAAGTTACCTTTCATTGCTTGTCCCTCAGTTTCAAACAATGTACCGATCATATGGACCGGAGTCTCTGAATAAAAATCTCGGCTAGGCAGCTCAACAACCATTTTATCTGTGGTCATAGTATCGAAGCTAGCTTCTGGCAACAGGTTCTTTGCCACGACGTTGTCATAAAACGTGACAACTTGATTCTCATCCATAATCGCGCGATCAGCGGTGACTTGCCATTCAATCGTGTGCCCTTCTCGGAATACCGAAAGAACCGGGTTTTGAAAGTGCGTATCGCCAACCACTGAGTAGTGCTCTAAATACGTCGATTCAACCTGATAGCTACGAATACCGCTTTCGTCATAGCTAATGTTGTTTAGACTTTTGCCACTAAACGCGGGCAGCTCCAAATTTGGAGCCACTTGTATCGTTGATGTTTGCTCTTTGTCGTACAAGTAATAGGTTGACCAAGAGGCAATAAATATGAGTATTAAATAGATAATACGAGTAAAACTCATATGCTTAAACCTTTATGCACGTCGAGTTCATTTCTTGCTTGTAAAATAAGGTCGCAAACTTCACGTACCGCGCCGTGACCACCGTTAATGGTTGTCACGTAATTTGCACGCTTTGCAAGTAGTGGATGACCATCTGCTACACATACCTTCAAGCCAACTTTTTCCATCACAGGCCAGTCGATCAGATCGTCTCCGATGTAGCCCGTATTTTCAGGGTTCACTGAAAGTTTATCGCAAATATCTTGATAGGCCTTAACTTTATCATCCTGACCTTGGTAAATAAGCTTAATACCGAGAGCGGTCATTCGATTCTCAACAATTTGAGATTTACGGCCAGTGATGATTGCAATTTCGATACCGGCGCTCATCAGTGACTTAATGCCATAGCCATCACGAGTGTGGAAGGTTTTCAGTTCTTCACCGTTGTTGCCCATGTAGATGCGACCATCTGAGAATACGCCATCGACATCGCAAATAAGCAATTTGATCTCTTTTGCTACGGCAAACACTTCTGAATCTACTGTGCCGTATAGAGTTTCGACTGTCTGTGTCATTACATTACTCCTGCTTTCAGTAAGTCATGCATGTTTAACGCTCCGACTAGTTTGCCTTCATGGCACAGCATTAGGCCATTGATGCTCTTAGCTTGCATCAAGTTCAAACCCTCAACCGCGAGCATGTTTGGTTCTGCTACCGTCGGATTTAGCGTCATCACGTCGCCGATCTGCGTGTCATGGATATCGATGCGCTTGTCTAGGATACGGCGCAAATCACCATCAGTAAAAATACCGGCCATTAGACCGTCTTCACTCACGACTGCCGTCATCCCCAAGCCTTTTTGAGATATCTCCAAAAGAGCGTCTCGTACCAACGCTTCCGGTGCTACCACAGGGAGTGCATCGCCCGTATGCATGATATCTTCAAGCTTCAATAATAGTTGTCGACCCAAAGCGCCGCCAGGGTGGGACAAAGCAAAATCTTGCGCAGTAAAGCCTCTGGCTTGTAAAAGTGCGACGGCTAATGCATCACCCATCACCAAGGTAGCCGTTGTACTGGTTGTTGGCGCAAGACCAAGTGGACACGCTTCTTCTGGTACTGATATTTGTAAATGAATATCAGACAAAGTCGCCATGTTTGATGCTGGCTTACCTGTCATGCTGATAATCTTGATGTTCAAACGCTTCAATACCGGGAATAAGCTTAGGATTTCACCTGATTCGCCAGAGTTGGATATTGCTATAACAACATCGCCAGCCCCGATCATTCCTAAGTCACCGTGCGCAGCCTCCCCTGGGTGTACGAAGAAAGCGGATGTCCCAGTACTTGCTAGTGTTGCTGCTATTTTTTTGCCGATGTGGCCAGATTTTCCCATGCCCATCACAACCACTTTTCCTTTGTTGTTCAGGATAAGGTCGCAAGCTTTGCAAAAGTCATCATTAAAATATTGGTCCAATTGAGTAAGACCTGCAACTTCGGTTTCCAAAACTTGCTTTGCAACACTGCGATAATCGAATGACTGAGACATTAAATACTCCAAGTACGGGAAGTTAAATCAATAATTAAGCTGACATGTTCATAAGTAGGTAAGCTTGGTAGGCCACGAATGTCACTATTAACACACCGCCTTCAATACGATTCACACTACGTGATTTACCTAGTGCCATTACAACAAGAAGTAGCGATACACCTAGCATTACCCAGAAATCACGACCCATCGCAAACTCGCTCAAGACTGAAGGGTTGAGGATGCCAGGGATACCCATAACAGCAAGGATGTTGAATACGTTCGAGCCAATGATATTACCCACGGCCATATCATCCTCACCCTTCATTACGCCAGCAAGTGATGCTGCTAGCTCAGGCAGACTTGTACCAACGGCAATAATGGTTAAACCAATCACAAGGTCGCTCATGCCAAAGAATTTCGCGATAACAACGGCGTTATCAACCAACATGTTGGCAGCTAGAGGCAGAATTACCAGACCAACTACCACCCACATTGCGGCTTTAGGGTTGCTCACGCCTTCAGGAACTTCAGATTCTTGTTCTTCAAGGAAGGCATCGCCGTTCTTTTTCTCACTGCGGCTGATTTGCAGCATTGCGAATAAGAATGCGGCAAAAAGAACAAACAACAATACGCCTTCGTAGAACCCTAAATGGTTGTCCCACAGCAAAGCACCCGCTAGTAGAGTGACACCAATCATCAATGGTAGCTCACGGCGAATCACACCAGAGCTAATTGATAGCGGTTTGATAAGCGCTGTAATACCCAAAATCAGTGCGATGTTGGCGATGTTTGAACCGAGAACGTTACCTACAGCCGTATCTGTTTTTCCATCAAGAGCAGCTGTTGCTGAAACCATCATTTCAGGAGCCGAAGACCCCATTGCTAGAATCGTCATACCGATAACTAATGGTGAGATACCAAAGTTGCGAGCAAGAGCAGCGGCGCCGTAAACCAGCTTATCTGCACTCCACACCAAAAAACCTAGACCGATAATAAGAAACGCAATCGCTTCAAGCATGATGATTCCTAAAAAATTAATAAAAAACGGAGAATTAACCGCTAATTTTGACCTGTTGCTAGATAAAAGGGAAGTCACTCGGCAAATTAATTACCAGTTAGCAGGCAAGAAAGAGAGCTCAATAGATAATTTTCTAAGGCTTTCAAATCCCTGCATAGATTCCTGTTTAATATGAATTAATTGAACAGTGCTTTTAATTCTAAAGTAGACTCATTATTATTGCAGCCATAATTGGCGTATTTTAAAGCAAGGAAACAACAAAAATATGTTGAACACTGAGCTTGTGAAAGTTAAGAACCTCAGCTTCTCACGCGGTGAGCGCGTTATCTTTGATGACATCAGTTTAGAGGTGCCTCAAGGCAAAATAACCGCAATCATGGGCCCGTCAGGGATCGGTAAAACGACCTTGCTGCGTTTGATTGGCGGACAATTACCGCCAGATGAGGGCGACATTTGGTTTGATGGCGACAATATCCCTGCATTATCACGTCGTAAGCTATATCAAGCCCGCAAGAAAATGAGCATGCTTTTCCAATCGGGTGCACTTTTTACTGATCTTAATGTCTTTGATAATGTGGCGTTTCCGCTGCGAGAGCACACTGAACTTAACGAAAAATTCATTCGTACCATCGTGTTACTTAAGCTTGAAGCTGTAGGGTTACGAGGTGCTGCGCAATTGATGCCGAGTGAATTGTCTGGTGGGATGGCGAGACGTGCTGCGTTGGCTCGTGCGATCGCATTGGATCCTGAACTTATCATGTACGATGAGCCGTTTGTTGGCCAAGACCCGATCACCATGGGCGTCTTGGTTGAGCTGATCCGTAATCTCAATCAAGCTTTGGGCTTAACCTCTATTGTCGTTTCTCATGATGTGCCTGAGGTGATGAGTATTGCCGATTGGGTTTATCTGATGGCTGATGGAAAAATCATTGCTGCTGGTGCACCTGATGAGTTGTACAACAACAGCGATCCGAGAGTGCAGCAATTCTTGCAAGGTGACGCGGATGGCCCTGTGCCGTTTAGATTTCCTGCGAAGAGCTTAAAAGAGGATTTGTTTTAATATGATTGTTAAAGCTATTGCGGGTGTCGGTAAGCGAACACTTGCGATCTGTGAGTCATTTGGTCGAGCAAGCCTGATGTTATTCGGGGCTTTGTTTGGCATCCCGAGACTAAAGAATTTCCCTTTATTCGTTAAACAACTTTATAGCGTTGGTGTTCAGTCATTAGCTATCATTTTAGTTTCGGGTTTGTTTATTGGCATGGTGCTCAGCCTGCAAGGCTATGTCGTGTTAATCGACTACGGTGCTGAAGGTAACCTTGGTCAAATGGTCGCGCTTTCACTGTTACGTGAGTTGGGCCCAGTGGTGACTGCGTTATTGTTTGCAGGCCGCGCAGGTTCAGCATTAACGGCTGAGATCGGCTTAATGAAAGCAACCGAACAGATCTCTAGCCTTGAGATGATGGCCGTCGATCCTCTTAAACGCATTATTGCGCCACGCCTTTGGGCCGGGCTTATTTCAATGCCACTGCTCGCGATGATCTTTATGGCGGTCGGGATTTGGGGTGCTCAATTGGTTGGTGTCGATTGGAAGGGCATTGACCACGGTAGTTTCTGGTCTGCGATGCAGTCTTCCGTTGAGCTAGGCCGAGATATTGGTAACAGCACGATCAAATGTATGGTCTTTGCTATCACAGTAACTTGGATCGCACTTTTTAATGGTTATGATGCGGTACCGACCTCAGAAGGTATTAGTCAGGCAACCACACGCACTGTAGTGCACTCTTCTCTAGCGGTATTAGGGCTAGATTTTGTTCTTACCGCATTGATGTTTGGGAATTAATCATGCAACAAACTCGAAAATTAGAATTATGGGTCGGCACCTTTGTTATTGTCGGAATTTGCGCAATCTTAATCATGATCTTTCAAGTCGCTGACGTAAAAGGCTTAGGTTCGAACCATACTTACAATCTAAAAGCGACCTTTGACAACATTGGTAGCTTAAAAGTTCGTTCTCCAGTGAAGGTGGGTGGCGTCGTTGTCGGTCGAGTTAAAAGTATTGAGCTTGATACCGAGAGTTACCTTCCTGTCGTTGAATTATCGATTGATGCGAAGTACTCACAATTTCCAGATACCTCTAGTGCTCAAATCTTAACTTCTGGCTTAATCGGTGAGCAGTACATCAGTCTGGTTCCTGGCTTCATTTTTGATGATGAAGAGATGTTGGTTGATGGTGATTCTATTGAAGACACCAAGTCAGCATTAGTACTAGAAGATTTGATTGGCCAAGTGCTGTATAGCGTTGGTGGCTCTGATGACAGCGAAGTTAAGGAATAAGATGATGTTGAAAACTATTAGTAACTTCAAAGTTATCGGTTACTTGAAATCAATGTTTATGGTAGCAATGGCTTCACTTATTTCTGCTCAAGTTTTTGCTGCAGAATCGATTGATCGCACTCAGCCTTATCAGATGATGACGCAAGTTGCTGAAGTGGCATTTGATCGTTTAAAGAGTGAGCAAGAGAATATCCAGCAAGATCCTGAGTTATTGAAGGTCATTGTGGAAGATGAATTGATGCCTTATGTGAACGCGCAATATGCGGCACTTAAGTTGTTAGGACCTAACCTAAAAGGGGCGGACAGAAAAGACGTACGTGTATTTATCGATGCGTTCCGTAAATACCTCGTTTCTTCTTACGCTCAAGTACTGACTCAGTACTCGGATCAGACGATTGAATTTGGTCCAGAACCAAAAATCAAAGCAGATAGCCGTATTACCAGTATTAAGGTTAGTATCATAGATACGCCGCGACCAAACATTAAGCTTGAATTTAAGCTACGCAAAGACAAGAAGTCAGGCGAGTGGAAGGCGTTTGATATGGTTGCTGAAGGTATTAGCCTGTTATCGAGCAAGCAATCAGAGTGGAATACTAAAATTCGTCAAGAAGGCATTTTACAAGTTGCCGATGAATTAGAGAAACTTGCAGCACAACCGATTCGTTTTGAGAGTAATAAATAATGAGCCACTCTCAATGGCAAGCACTAAGCTCTAAAGAGTATCAGCTGCTCGGTGACATAGACCGAGACAGTGTCCCTGCAATCTGGCGTATATTGGAAAAGTGGCAAACGACGGAATCGAGCGTTGAAATTGACCTTAGCCATATAAATCGAGTCGATTCAGCAGGAATGGTGATGCTAATTCACTTATTAGAGCATGCAAAAAATCAAAACTGTCATATAATGCTCAGTTTCGTGCCAGAACAATTACGAACGTTGTTCCAATTGAGCAATATCCAGCCAATGATGGCAGAACACATAAAAAATTAGGCAGGAGCTATTTGTGGACAGCACAAAAGTACAAGAATTATTAGCAGAGGCACTGAACCTTCAGGAAATTATCGTGAAGGGTGAAGGCAGTCATTACGAAGTTGTTGCGGTTGATGAATGCTTTGACGGCATGAGTCGAGTTAAGAAGCAGCAACTAATCTACGGCCCACTAGTGGAATACATTCAACGCAATGATATCCATGCTCTTTCTATTAAGGCTTTCACGCCGGAAGAGTGGGAACGTGATAAGAAACTGATGTCACTTTAAGGTTTATGATGGAAAAGTTTCGAGTTATTGGATCGGATAAACCGCTAAGCGGTGAAGTGACGATCTCAGGCGCAAAAAATGCAGCGCTACCTATCTTATTTGCTTCAATTCTTGCTGAAGAGCCAGTTGAAGTAAGTAATGTTCCTCACCTACGTGACATCGATACTACGATGGAACTGCTTAAGCGTTTAGGCGCAAAAGTATCGCGTAATGGTAGTGTTCACGTTGATGGCCGCGAAATCAACGAGTTCTGCGCGCCGTATGATTTAGTGAAAACAATGCGTGCTTCTATCTGGGCTTTAGGTCCTCTAGTTGCTCGTTTTGGTGAAGGCCAAGTGTCACTTCCTGGTGGTTGTGCAATTGGTGCTCGACCTGTCGATTTGCATATCCATGGCCTAGAACAGCTAGGTGCAACCATTGTATTGGAAGATGGTTATGTGAAGGCAAGTGTTGATGGTCGTCTGAAAGGCGCGCACATTGTGATGGATAAAGTAAGTGTGGGTGCCACCATTACTATCATGTGTGCAGCAACGCTAGCAGAAGGCACAACAGTATTAGACAACTCAGCGCGCGAGCCTGAAATTGTTGATACGGCTGACTTCTTAAACAAGCTAGGTGCTAAAATTTCTGGCGCAGGTACAGACACGATTACTATCGAAGGCGTCGAACGTCTTGGTGGTGGTCAACACTCTGTGGTTGCTGACCGCATTGAAACCGGTACTTTCCTTGTTGCAGCTGCTGTTTCTGGCGGTAAGGTAACTTGTCGTAATACTAACGCTCATCTTCTTGAAGCTGCTTTAGCGAAGCTTGAAGAAGCGGGTGCGAAAGTTGAAACTGGCGAAGACTGGATCAGTCTTGATATGACAGATCGTGAGTTGAAAGCGGTGAAAATCGTAACTGCACCTCACCCGGGTTTCCCAACGGACATGCAAGCGCAGTTTACCTTGCTTAATATGATGGCGAAGGGCAGTGGTGTTATCACTGAGACTATCTTTGAAAACCGCTTTATGCACATTCCTGAATTACAGCGAATGGGTGCAAAAGCAGAAATCGAAGGTAACACGGCTATCTGTGGTGAAACGGAAAAACTGAGTGGCGCTCAAGTAATGGCAACGGACCTTCGTGCATCTGCGAGCCTTGTTATTGCAGGCTGTATCGCTCAAGGTGAAACCATCGTTGACCGTATTTACCACATCGATCGTGGTTACGATAAGATTGAAGATAAGCTTTCAGCTTTAGGCGCAAACATTACACGATTTAGTGAGTCGAGCTAACTTAGGTTAGTGAGTTCATGAATCAGTAAGATGAAAACATAAAAGTCGGAACCTTGGTTTCGGCTTTTTTATAGTTGTATTTACCGCAAGTGAATCTATCGCCTATTTTAATGGGAATAGATGAATGAGCTTTGTGGTTGGTGAGGAACAAAATGATAGCAGTATTACGTATTTTCGCATTGGCGATATTTGCGATTCTTATGTTTGTATTTGGGTGTGGTTACTGTCTACTTAGTCCACGTAACCCGAAACACGTATTTACCTTTGGCCGCTATTTCGGTCGCATGTCGAAAATATTCGGCATGAAGTTAGAGCTTCGTATCCCGGAAGATGCCTACTCTCGTGGCCAACATGTTTATGTTGCGAACCATCAAAACAGCTGGGATCTATTCACGATTTCATCAGCGGTGACACCTAAGGTAGTGACTGTTGGTAAGAAAAGCCTAGCGTGGATGCCTCTTTTTGGTCAGCTTTACTGGTTGACGGGTAACATCCTCATTGATCGTGCTAACCGCAGTAAAGCAGTAGGTACGATTGATCAGGTAGTGACTAGCTTAAAAGAGAGCGATGTCTCAGTATGGATGTTCCCTGAGGGGACTCGTTCTCGTGGTCGTGGTTTGTTGCCATTCAAAACGGGTGCTTTCCATGCGGCAATTGGTGCTGGTTTACCGGTTATCCCAATCGTATGTAGCTCTACAGGTGGCGTGAAGCTGAACCGTTGGAACAATGGTCATGTGATTGTTGAAATGTTGCCACCAATTAGCACTGAAGGTTACGACAAGTCTAATGTTCGTCAACTCGCTAACCAAGCCCGTGAGCAAATGGCCGCTAAGCTTGAAGAATTAGACAAAGAAGTGATTGAGCTTAATAAGAAATAATTTAAGCAAAACAACGAACAATAAAAAAGGTTGCCAAATGGGCAACCTTTTTTATATCTGATAAACGTTCAGCACTCCGCCATTTACTCGAAGTCGTTTGTTTATTCTAGAGCCTAAAATCTATTTGCGAACCGCAATAGCTTCGATCTCGATACCAACATCTTTTGGTAGACGAGCTACTTCAACACATGAACGTGCAGGGTAGTTTGCAACGCCGTGCTCATCAAAGAACTTGCCGTAAACTTCGTTTACTGTGCCAAAGTCGTTTAGGTCTTTAACGAATACTGTTAGTTTCACGATGTCTTTTACAGTCAGGCCAGAAGCTTCAACAACTGCTTGAACGTTGTCTAGAGATTGGCGAGCTTGCTCTGCGATATCTGCAGATACTTCACCAGTTGCTGGATTTACTGGGATTTGACCAGAAGTCAGTACCATATTGCCAAGGTCAACACCTTGTACGTATGGGCCGATTGCAGCTGGAGCAGATTCTGTGTGAAGTACTTTAGTCATTGGTTTATTCCATCAGTTATTAGATAAAAAGCAATTTTCAGTGTGCCTACAAACTTTGGATAGGTAAAGAGCAAAATACCTCGCACAAGCGAGGTATTTGATAGTTTTTTCATTCAAATGGTGTTGCCGTATGGCGTTATCTTTCAGTCACAATTTCGCGAGAGAATACTTTTTCGCAATACTTACACTTCAGTCGAATACTTTCTTTCTTTTCAAAGATTTTAAAGCTGCTTTCAACGGGCTCATTGTGAGTAATACAGTTGGTGTTTGGACATTCAAACACATCGTTGATTTGCTCTGGAAGTTCCAACGCCAACTTCTTAACCACTTCGTAATCTTCGATTTGGTTTACGGTCGCGTGAGGCGCGTAAAGTGCTAACTTGCTCGCTTGTTCTTCCGTGATAAACACATTCTCTATCTTGAGTAAGTCTTTACCGCCTAGAGCAGAAGATGGCAGGTTTAGGCCAATCGTTACTCGCTGATTAGAGTTATGCATGTCGAACAGTTTGAGTACCTTGATCCCGATGTTGGCTGGGATATGGTCGATAACCGTTCCGTTCTTGATTGCTTCAACTTTTAATTGAGTCTCTTTAGACATGATATCTCTCCTCTACAGCGTTTCGTTAAGAACAAGGGCTAGCAGTGCTTCGCGTGCGTAAACACCGTTCTCTGCTTGCTGGAAGTAGTAAGCGTAAGGTGTTTTATCGACATCGACAGTAATTTCATCAACACGAGGAAGAGGGTGAAGAACCTTTAGGTTATCACGTGCATTTTCCAGCATTGGAGCCGTCAGGATGTACGCTGATTTGATGTGCGCGTATTCCGATTCATCGAAGCGTTCTTTTTGAACTCGAGTCATGTACAAGACATCAAGCTCTGGAATGACATCTTCCATGTCTGTCAGCAGTTGATACTTGATACCCGCCTCATCAAGTTCTTCGCAAATGTAGTCTGGCATCGCCAGTGCTTCAGGTGCCACGAAGTAGAAACAGATGTTATCGAACTTCGCTAGCGCTTGAGTCAACGAGTGAACCGTACGGCCGTACTTAAGGTCACCAACGAATGCAACGTTGAGGTTGTCTAGGCGGCCTTGTGTCTCAGCGATAGAGAATAGGTCTAATAGCGTTTGTGTTGGGTGTTGGTTTGCGCCGTCACCTGCGTTAATAACCGGTACACCGTTAGAAAACTCAGAAGCCAGACGCGCAGCACCTTCTTGAGGATGACGCATTACGTAAGCATCAACGTATGAAGAGATAACCTGTACTGAGTCTGCCAACGTTTCGCCTTTCTTTGCCAGTGAAGTGTTACCACCGCTGTCGAAACCAATCACATCACCACCGATGCGCTGAATAGCCGTTTCAAAAGAGAGACGAGTTCGCGTTGAAGGTTCGAAGAAGCAGCTTGCAACAACTTTATTCTTGATGAGCTCTGGGTTTGGCTCAGCTTTTAGTTGACCTGCCGTTTGAACAATCAATTCTAGCTCTTCACGAGAAAGCTCTGGAATTGAGATGATGTGCTTTTGATAGAGCGAATTCGCCATGATCTTCTTCCCCACAATAATGTATTGGCCATAAAAAAGCCCCCCGTAATGGGAGGCTTTAAAAAAGTGCTGAAAAGCAGAATAGACGGCCTGGTAAGCATGCTAGCTTGCGAGCAATATTTGGTGTTTCCACAATTTTATTATGTGTTTTCACAATATCATTATGTTTTATCACAACATTGCTTGGCGTCATTTTCACTACTCTCAGACAAATTGCCGAGAATTATACGCTTTCAATCTGTGAGCGCAAGCGATTACATCAAGCTTTTGTTTATGTTTGATTCTTCGTTATTGACCTAAGGTCGCAACCATTACCGCTTTGATGGTGTGCATGCGATTCTCAGCTTCATCAAACACAATTGAGTAGTCCGACTCAAACACTTCATCAGTCACTTCCAAACCGTTCATTCCATATTTGTCTGCAACTTGCTGGCCGATCACGGTTTCATTGTTGTGGAAAGCGGGCAGGCAATGCATGAATTTCACTTGAGGGTTACCTGTGAGCTTAATGACATCCATATTCACTTGGTAAGGTGTCATTACAGCCACACGTTCGTCCCAAGCTTCTGGCGCTTCACCCATAGAAACCCAAACATCGGTATAAAGGAAATCACAGCCTTTCACACCTTCAGCAACGTCTTCTGTCAGCGTGATTTTTGCACCTGTACTTTGCGCGATAGCTTGGCACTCTTCGACAAGCTGCTCTTCTGGCCAAAATGCTTTTGGCGCGACAAGGCGAATATCCATGCCCATTTTCGCGGCGCCCACTAACAGAGAGTTACCCATGTTATTACGTGCATCACCAAGGTAAGCAAAGCTGATTTGGTGCAGATGTTTACCACGACCATGCTCAAACATAGTGAGGAAATCAGCCAAGATCTGAGTAGGGTGGAACTCATCGGTTAAGCCATTCCAAACCGGTACACCGGCATAAGCGCCTAAGTCTTCGACAATGCTTTGGCCAAACCCTCGGTATTCAATGCCATCGTACATGCGACCTAATACACGCGCTGTATCTTTCATTGATTCTTTCTGACCAATCTGAGAACCAGAAGGGCCTAAATAAGAGACTTGAGCACCTTGATCAAAAGCAGCTACCTCAAAAGCACATCGAGTTCGAGTGGATGCTTTTTCAAAGATCAAAGCGATGTTTTTACCGTTAAGCTTTTTCTGCTCTGTACCTGCATACTTAGCTTTTTTAAGGTCGGCAGACAGGTCGAGTAAAAACTGAATCTCTTTAGGAGTAAAGTCGAGAAGTTTTAGAAAGTTACGATTGCGAAGATTAAAGGCCATCTCTCGCTCCTTGCGTATATAGAATCAATGAAGAACTCAGTTAAACATAAAAATGCTATATTTGTGAATATTTATTTTATTAATTTGATAAAAAAGGCCAGTGCAATGATACTGGCCTAGATAAGTTAGTGTGTTCGCTTTATTGAGTTTTGTGGCTTAGATACCGTCTCTTTCGATAGGACAACTCATACAGCGAGCGCCACCTCGGCCACGACCTAGCTCATTGCCCGGAATCGTCAGAACTTCGATACCTGCTTTGTCGTATTTCTCATTAGTGTAAACATTACGCTCATAACCGATAACCGTACCCGGTTTCACCGTCAGTACGTTGTTAGCGTCATTCCATTGTTCACGTTCAGCTTCGTAGTTATCACCACCGGTTGTGATGATCTTCAGTTGATCGAGGTCCAGTGCGCCTTCAATCGCTGTTAGGTAGTTTTCAGCTTTCTCTACTCGCATTTCGCCATTTTCTTTCGGCGTTAAGCGCCAAGTATCTAGGTCTTTACGAACGATCTCTGGATAGACTGAGAATGTGTCGATATCCATGTGTGTCATTACCGTATCAAGGTGCATACAAGAGCGGTGCTTTGGTAAATCAATCGCAATCACTTCTTTAGCTTGACCGGATTTGAATAAACTAGCGGCTAGGTTTTCAACACCTTGTGGCTTAGTACGCTCTGAAATACCGATAAGCACGGCACCTTTACCGATAACCAGTACATCTCCACCTTCAATATTCGCGTTGTCATAGTGAAGATCTTCGTCACCGAAGTGCTTAATGAAATCTTGGCCTGCGAATACAGGGTGCCAGCGGTAAATTGCTCGCAAGTGATTCGTTTCTCGTTGACGAGCAGGCATCATCATTGGGTTAAGAGAGACACCTCCATAAACCCAACAAGAAGTATCGCGGGTAAATAGATGGTTGGGTAGCGGCTCAATAACGAAATCAAGCGGGCGGTGCATCTTCGGTAGCATTGAAGAAGATTTAATAGGAAGTTCAGAGTAGGCTAAACCACCCAGTAGGATCGTGGCTAAGTGCTCGTTGTCCATTTGAGCAAGGTATTCTCTTAAATCACGTGCGAATGTAGGGCCGTAACGGAAGTCTGAGATTTGAGTCGTCAGTAGCCACTCACGAGCTTGAGCCACAGCGAGTGTCTCAACCAGTAGGTCATGCAGTAATAACACTTCGACGTCTTGGTTACGAAGTGTCGTCGCAAAGGCATCGTGTTCTTCACCTGCCGCTTCTACTGCAAGTACATCATCAAAGAGTAGCTCATGACAGTTAGAAGGGGTGAGGTGGGTGAGTGCCCTTTCAGGTCGATTTAGGAGAACTCGTCTTAATTGACCGACTTCGGAGCCAACGTACAGCTTACTCATTTTGCATCCTTACTATTAATCCAGCGTCTATTTATGACAAGCTTGTTCGTAATATGCAAGTTTTGAAACTTGCGTAAAGGTTGTGTTATTTATCAATTATTGGTTTTTAATGCTGATTAATTAAAAATTAGTGATATTAAAATCCAATTGAAAGACTCAATGCTGGAACAAACTTTTTGCGGTTCTATGCTCAAATTTCAGTGATTCGATAATCCATTTTGCTTGGTGAACATGATTTTTCATTCAAAATTTATGCAATTATCCATTCTAAAATGAGATCTTATGCACCAATGAAGTGATCGTCAGTATGCATTTGATATGACTAACCACTCAGTTTTAGAGAAGTAAGGCGAAAAGTAACAATAAAAATGAAATGCTAAAACACACGTTAGTTAATAATATGTTGAAAATTTGTTTCTGTGATTTTGATTTCACTTTTTAATTGATATCCCCTCTGTTATCTAGCGATAAACTTACTCTTCTATACCTGATCTAGGTGGCTTTTCTAGGCGATCCATGCCATATTTCGTGGCAATCAAATTTGATCTTTTCATAGTCAACACTCTGGAGCAGACACATGTCTCACGAAGATGAATATCTATCAGTAGCGGAATTAATTGAATTTCAAAAAGGAGAGACTCGCGACATCATTGAAGCACTAATCGAAGATGGTAGCGATCCTGAAGCTCTATACGATATCGAGCATCACCTTTTTGCTGAAGATTTCGCAGTACTTGAGAAAGCCGTTGTTGAAGCATTCAAAATGGGCTTTGAAGTGCTTGAAGCTGAAGAGACAGAAGACGAAGATGGCAACAAGCTACTTTGTTGTGATGCAACGATGCAGTGTACTCTGAATGCAGAAGCGATTGATGAGCAAGTTGAGAAGCTTGTAAATCTTGCAGAGAAGTTTGACATTATCTACGACGGTTGGGGCACTTACTACGAAGGTGAAGATGCTATCTACCCAGACGAAGATGATGAAGACGAAGAGTAATTTCTTCCCAGTTTTAAAGAATGCCAGCCTTGAGCTGGCATTTTTTTATCCTCAGAAAAATAAATGTCTTTATATGCATTCATTCATTATAATGCGGTCAAAATTGATCTAGCTCAAGGAATGCTATGCGATTACCTCTCGATGGTCTTTGGCAAATATCGCCACTGACGGACCTCTCTATTCCACAAGATGACATTACTTTTCCGGCTCCGTTAAGTTCAAAGCTTCCTGATAGCTTGAGTGAAAGTGAAATCGCAGAGCAAGAGTGGCACCTGATGCATGACATCGAAGTGGATGATGCGATGTTGGCGTGCCCGTTTGTTGAGTTAGTAATGGCAGGTGTTGATTACTTTGCGGAAGTTCGACTCAATGGTGTGGCTGTGTTTGATTGTGATGGTAGCCAAGTCGAATATCGTAAAGATATTCGACCTTACATGCAGTCTGGTCGCAACCGTTTTGAGATTCTTTTCCTTGAAGAAGAGGAGAGCTTATTGCTTGAAGAGGATATGGATGAGTCAGTCTCTTCATCGGCTGTCGCTAAATCGGATTCTCGTATCGGAATCTGGCAAGCGCCATATCTGCAGTTCGTTCGTCACGTCAAGCTTGAGCAAGTTGTGACAGAGCAGATCTGGCATTACGGTGGTGGTTGTGAGTTCAAAGTGGATGTTATCTATCAAACGCTAAAGCCGGGGCTAATATCGGCATCAATCAAGTTTAATGGTATGACATTGGTGATGCCGATAGATGTGCGAGCAGAACATACGGGTGTTGTTTTCCAGGTTGAGGCGCCGATCATTTTTGATATTGAGAATCCTAACCCTAAACATTTATACTCGTTAGAAGTGGTACTTGATGGCCAGGAAGAGAGCTCTTTTGTCGCCTTGAATCCAGCTTCTTGCGTCAGTAATTTTTTGCGTAGTTAGCGGTTATTTAATTAACCAGTTACGTAAGGAATCAATTCGCTCACTTGCTTGTCATCTGATGAACTGCCGACGCTAACCCTATTTCAAAACATATTATAGCGTTTTGGCCATGACAACCTCACAAGCGTCATGGCCTGTTTCTCCCCAAGCTGAATCAAGGTGTTCAAAGCCCAATTTTTCGTAAAGTTTAATGGCGGCATTAAGGCATTCGGTCGTTTCTAGATACATATGTTGATAACCCAGTTCCTTAGCTTTCTCCATCGACATATTAACCAACCTCTTCGCTAAGCCTTTGCCTCTTGTTTCTGGCAAGAAGTACATCTTTTGCAGTTCACAGACCTCTGGCATACCTGCTAATGGTGCAAATCCGCCACCACCGACAACCTTTCCATCAAGTTCAATTACCCAATACTGAGATCTTTCATTGTTATAAACATTGAACATGTCTTCTAAGGTGGGGTCAGCCACACCATAACCTTTATCTTCAGTTAGCCCGTTTTCATAAGAGACTTGGCGAATTACATTGGCCACTGCGGTGTTGTCTTGCTGTTGTAGGGAACGAACCATTACACCGCTTGAAGCGTGGCTTTGTTGCAGTGCTTTAAGGTAGTGCTTAATTCCCCCAGAAACTTGTTGAGTTTCCGCTTCTGTTAAACGCTCAAGTACCGAGTCATAAAACTGATTCTGTTGACTGTGAAGTTGGGCAAGAGTGTTTATCCCTTGCTCTGTTACTGAAGCAACAACACTGCGCTTATCGTTGGGGTGTGGTGAGGTTTGAATTAACGAGTTCTTCGCTAGATTATTGACTGCTCTACTGGCGTTGGATTTATCAATATTGAGCTTATCCGCTAATTGATTCACGGTTAATGGCTGCTGCTCTAGTTCGATAAGTGTATGAGCTTGAATCGGAGGTAGGGCAATATCACCACAATCTTTGTCTAGCATTCCAAGTTGTCGAACGAGTTGACGTGATAATTCTCTAAGTTGTGCTGAAGTCATGTTGCCTCTCAGTATGGTTGCGATGTACAACTATAATTTAATTGCGCGTCGCAACCATGTCAACAGGATTATTGTAAGTAGGGGGAATAAATTAGAGATCAAAGGGTTAGTGTTGATAGTTTGCTCTCTTTTTATATTAATTATCAATTGATCAGAATGATGTGTTTCTATATTTTTACACTGTTGATGTGCACGTAGATGTACATGGTTGTTTTTAAAACGTCAAATGGAATAGAGAAATGGAAACAAAACAGTTAGAAACTAGGGTGAATTTTAAGGGAAAGGGTAACGAATATTTTGGTATTTGGATCGTTAATATTCTTTTATCCGTCATCACATTGGGTATTTACTCGGCTTGGGCGAAAGTTCGAAATAAACGTTACTTTTATGGGAATACATTTATTGGTAGTGATAGCTTTGAATATCATGGTAAGCCTATGCAAATATTGAAAGGGCGAATCATTGCGTTGATTTGTGTAGTCGCTTGGGGAGTCAGTAATCAGTTTGCCCCTCAGGTGGCATTGGTTTTATTACTGGTTTTTTTTGCATTGTTACCATTGTTATCTCGCAGCAATGCTCGTTTTGATTCTGCAATGACAAGCTTTCGCAATGTTCACTTCTCTTTCCATGGTACTGTTTCCGGAGCCTACTGGGCAATTCTTGGGCGCGGTCTTGTTGTGGGTGTCGGCGTATTTACGGCAATCATGGCAATAATATTTACTATGCAAATGAACATGATTGCTGGTGGCATCGCCATTTTAATATCCATACCTTCTTATGTTTATTTACAATCCTGGCTACTTGCCGGTATCGCCAATTATTTTTCTAATGGTTATCGCTATGGCGATCGTCAGTTTAAAGCTGATTACCAAGATGGCTTTTATTTCAAAGTATACTTCATCAGTATGATTGCATGGCTGGTTGCCTCTATTGTTGCCGTTTTGGCTTTATTCAGTGCCGTTGGCTTCAACATGATCAGCAACCCTGAGTCGTTATCCGAAATCGCTAACAACGGAAGTTTGACTTCAATGATGGTTGCTTACTACTTTGTTTTCATTGTTATGAGTATTGCGATTGCTGCTTACATTCAAGTAAAAATTAGAAATTACACGTTCTCTGAATTAGTGCTTGAAGGAAAAGAAAATGAGGCCGATTCAACGTTAAATTTTGCTTCGACATTAACGATAAAAAGCTACATGCTTTTAGTATTAACTAACTTTCTGCTTCAAGTGATTACCCTCGGGTTAGCTAGACCATGGGTGATGGTAAGAACGATGAACTACTTGTCGGAGAATTCGTATGTTCAAGGCGACTTAGATTTATTAATAGCAAACGACCAACCGTCTGATGTGAAATCGGCTATTTCTGATGAGATAGCTCAAGCGTTTAATGTTGATCTTGGTATTGGCTAAATGATCTCTGGTGTTGCACACCCGCCTCGTAGTTCTGAACGCTGCGAGGCCATTTTAGATATATCTCACCCTGATAAATTGCTCCTGAGTGTGGATGGTTCTATTGTTTCTGCATATTTCGAACGTGTTGAAATTATGCGAGGCGTTGGATCCGCTCCAACAAAGCTCAAATTCCCAGATGGATGGCAATTTATCACGGAGGCAAGTGATGAATTGGACTCCTATTTGAGAGACAGAGGTAAACATAATTTCTTAGGTAAATTAGAGAAGAACATCACGGCTATCTTAGTTAGTAGTGTTGTTCTTGTGTTACTTACCATTTCTATGTTTACTCATGGGGTTCCGTGGTTAACTCATAAAATAGTCACTTATTTGCCTGATTCGGTGCCTCAACTCGTTGAAAGACAAGTTCTAAAATCTTTGGATGAACAGCTTTTTGATAACTCGACTATTCCTATTGAGGAACAAGCTCGCATTCGCCAGCGCTTTGACTCCCATCTGAAAGATATAGAGATTTATGATGGAGTGCAGCTCGAGTTTCGTTCTTCAAAACTCGGAGCGAATGCTTTTGCGCTCAGTGGTGGGACAGTTATTGTTTTGGATGACCTCGTTCGCTTAACTAAAACGGATAGGCAGTTAGACAGCATTCTATTGCATGAATTAGGGCATATTCAGCATCAGCATGTCATGAGAGTATTAGTTCGATCGAGTTTGCTCTCGATGACAGTGGCGCTATTGACGGGTGAAAGTTCTGGTGTGATCGACAATCTCGCGGGGTTAGGAGTATTTGTTGCTAATAACGGACAATCTCAAGAAGCAGAGCGTGAAGCGGATGTTTTTGCTTCTGATGCCATGATGAAGCTACATGGTTCTAATCAAGCGATGATTGAGATGTTTGAATTGCTTGGAAAGAGTTCTGATGGACATGCTGAACTACCCACATGGCTCAGCTCTCACCCTGAATTAGGTGAACGAATTGAGTCATTAAGAGCTGCACATTAGTACCTCGTTAAGGTATATACAATTGAGTACTTTACTCAGACGATGCGTAAAGAATTACAGATAGCAAAAAGGGCAGATACTCATCTGCCCTTTTTATTTTTTAAAGACTACAGCATGAATTACAAAGCAGCGATTGTCGCTTTTTGCTCTTCAAGCTTAACAAGAGTCTCTTGGTAACCTTCAAGCTTTTCACGCTCTTTCGCGATAACCGCCTCTGGTGCTTTAGCAACAAAACCTTCGTTACCTAGCTTACCTTCGATACGTTTAATCTCACCTTGAGTCTTTGCGCTTTCTTTGTTTAGACGAGCAAGTTCAGCATCTTTGTCGATAATGCCAGCCATTGGCACCATTAGCTCGGATTTGCCAACGAGTTTCGTTGCGCACGCTGGCGTTGCTTCACCGTCTGCAAGCACTTTAAGTACATCAAGTTTTGCTAGAGAGTTTAGAACAATCTTGTTTGCTTCGATACGAGCAGCGTCTTTTTCATCGGCTACTTTGATCATTACTTCTAAGCCTTGGCTTGGTGCAATGTCGTATTCCGCACGTAGGTTACGAATAGCAGTGATGAAAGTCTTAACCCATTCGATGTCGTCAACGATCTCAGCATTGAAGTTAGCTTCATTAAACTGAGGAAGCGCTTGAGTCATGATTGTCTCGCCTTCAACACCGTCTACTAGCGGCTTGACGCTCTGCCAGATAGATTCAGTGATGTAAGGAAGAACAGGGTGAGCAAGACGTAGTGTCTTCTCAAGAACCGTGATCAACGTGTAACGAGTCGCTTGTTGTTGAGCTTCAGTACCCTTCCAAAGAACAGGTTTAGTTAGCTCTAGGTACCAGTCACAGAATTGGTTCCAGATGAATTCGTAAAGCGTGTTTGCTGCCATGTCTAGACGGTAGTTGTCTAGATGAGCGTTAAACTCTTTCGCTGCAACTTCAAACTGAGATTCAATCCACTTGTCTGCTAGAGAGAATTCCATGTTTGCACGGTCTTCAACAGACAGTGACATGCCACAATCGTGCTCTTCTGTGTTCATCAGTACGTAACGGCTTGCGTTCCATAGCTTGTTACAGAAGTTACGGTAACCTTCAAGACGCTTCATGTCCCAGTTGATGTCACGGCCAGTTGAAGCCATAGCAGCAAGAGTGAAACGCAGTGCATCAGTACCGTATGGTTCGATACCATCTTCGAAAGTCTTACGTGTTGCTTTTTCGATCTTAGCAGCCAGTTTAGGTTGCATCATGTTGCCACAACGCTTTTCTACTAGCTCTTCAAGGCCGATGCCGTCAATCATATCGATTGGGTCAAGTACGTTACCTTTCGACTTAGACATCTTGTCGCCGTTTTCATCACGGATAAGGCCCGTCATGTAAACTGTTTTGAAAGGTACTTGAGCCTTGCCATCTTCGTCTTTCACGAAGTGCATAGTCATCATGATCATACGAGCAACCCAGAAGAAGATAATATCAAAACCAGATACTAGTACTTCTGATGGGTGGAATGTTTTCATTGCTTCAGTATCTTCAGGCCAGCCTTGTGTGCCGAACGTCCAAAGTGCAGAAGAGAACCATGTATCAAGAACGTCGTTGTCTTGCTTAAGAACAATTACCGGTGAAAGGTTGTTCTTTTCACGAACTTCTTCTTCAGTGCGACCTACGTAAACTTTACCATCGTTGTCGTACCATGCTGGGATACGGTGACCCCACCAAAGTTGACGAGAGATACACCAGTCTTGCACGTCACGCATCCACGCGAAGTACATGTTTTCGTACTGCTTAGGTACGAATTGGATCTCACCATCTTCAACGGCTTTAACAGCAGGAGCAGCAAGAGGTGCTGTACGCACATACCATTGGTCAGTCAGCATTGGTTCGATAACCACACCACCACGGTCACCGTAAGGAACGGTTAGATCGTGATCTTTGATCTCTTCAAGTAGGCCTAGTTCATCAAATTCAGCAACCGTTGCACGACGAGCAGCAAAGCGCTCCATACCTTGGTATTTAGCTGGAAGCTCTGTTGAGTACACATCGCTCTCTTCACCGTTAGTTGTGAAGATTTCAGCCGCATCTCGGATATCACCGTTGAACGTTAGGATGTTGATCATTGGTAGGCTATGGCGCTTGCCCACTTCGTAATCGTTGAAATCATGGGCTGGCGTAATTTTTACACAACCTGTGCCTTTATCCATATCCGCGTGCTCATCACCTACAATAGGGATAAGACGGTTTACGATAGGAAGCAGGATTTCTTTACCGATAAGATCTTTGTAGCGAGGATCTTCTGGGTTAACCGCAACGCCGGTATCACCAAGCATGGTTTCAGGACGTGTAGTAGCAACGACGATGTAGTCTTTGCCGTCAGCCGTTTTAACACCGTTCGCTAATGGGTAGCGAAAGTGCCACATGAAACCTTTTTTGTCTTTGTTTTCAACTTCAAGATCAGAAATAGCAGTGTGCAGTTTAGGATCCCAGTTTACTAGACGCTTACCACGGTAGATTAGGTCTTCTTCGTATAGACGAACAAACACTTCTTGAGTCGCAGCCGATAGGCCGTCATCCATAGTGAATCGCTCACGATCCCAATCTACAGAAGCACCAAGACGACGAAGTTGTTGAGTGATCGTGCCACCTGATTCGCCTTTCCATTCCCAGATCTTGTCGATGAAAGCTTCACGGCCGTAGTCGTGTTTTGTTTTGCCTTCTTCAGCGGCGATCTTACGCTCAACAACCATTTGAGTGGCGATACCAGCGTGGTCAGTACCCACTTGCCAAAGAGTATTTTTGCCTTTCATACGTTGAGCACGGATAAGCGTATCCATGATCGTATCTTGGAACGCGTGACCCATGTGTAGGCTGCCAGTGACGTTCGGTGGCGGGATCATGATGCTGTAAGCTTCTTTTGATGTGTCACCGTGTGGCTTAAAGTAGCCTTTCTCTTCCCAAGTCTTATACAGAGCTTGTTCGATTGATGTTGGGTTGTATGTCTTTTCCATAGTGCTCTTATAACGGATACTGTGAATGGTTAATCGTGGTCAAACTTCATAAGTGAAGCTTCTTGAATCTAAATCCAAAGATAGCTTTAACTATGAGGTTTGACTATGGATGTTGAATCTCGATAGTTTGTAGCTGATATCCAGCCTGACGATAAATTTTATACCTTTCTCGAGCGAGTTGCTTAGCTTTTTCTTCGCAAGGAACGAAGTCTATCACCTGAGCAAAGGCGTTCGCAAAGGTTGTATTATTATCGGCCAGATTTATTACCAGTTGGCGATTCCAATTATGTTTTACGCCTTGATAGCCAATTTCGATGTTGGTTGAATACTTTGGGCCTTCGCCAACTAAGTTATGTGCAATAAATTCATTGGGTTCGACCTGCCAGAAAACCTCAGCGATACGTTCGGCATGTTCTTTGTCATTGCAGTTGAGATAAAGTTTAGCGCCTTGTTTAGCAAAGTGCTGAGCAAGAAACAACACATAGCGAGCAAAACCATCTTCGCTGGCTTGCGGGCTGTCTGAAGGCACAATGTAAAACGTGGCAGTCTGCATACTTAACACTCAAAACTTGAACTGAAAATCGTGGATATCAATATTACTTGGTTAACAGGGTCTAACAAATAGCGCTTATTAAAAAAGGGCCCGTAGGCCCTTTTCATTATTTTGAAGATTGCTCTTCAGTCTCTTGGCCGCTGCGGTTCAATAAGAATTGGACTAGCATTGAGACAGGACGACCTGTCGAGCCTTTCGCTGCACCTGACTTCCACGCAGTACCTGCACTGTCGATGTGAGCCCAGTGGTACTTCTTAGTGAATTTAGACAGGAAACAACCTGCGGTGATAGTACCGCCAGGGCGGCCACCGATGTTTGCCATATCAGCAAACGGACTGTTCAGCTGCTCATGGTACTCGTCTGCCATAGGTAGACGCCATGCGCGGTCACTTGCTTGCTCTGAAGCATTAACAAGTTCATGAGACAGTGGGTTGTGGTTAGATAGAACGCCACTGATGTGGTGACCTAGAGCGATAACACATGCACCAGTTAGCGTAGCAACATCGACAACACAATCTGGTTCAAAGCGCTCAACGTAAGTTAGGGCATCACATAGAACCAAGCGACCTTCTGCATCAGTATTTAATACTTCAACGGTTTGGCCTGACATGGTTGTTAGAATGTCACCTGGGCGGTAAGCATTGCTACCAGGCATGTTTTCACAGCCCGCAAGGATACCTACAACGTTGATTGGCAAGTTAAGTTTCGCCAGTGCTTTCATTGTGCCGAATACAGATGCAGCACCACACATGTCGTACTTCATCTCATCCATGCCTTCACCAGGCTTAAGCGAGATACCGCCTGAATCGAAAGTAAGACCTTTACCGACTAGAACGATAGGTTTTGCATTTGGGTCAGCAGCGCCTTTGTATTCCATGATAGACATCATAGATTCGTTCTTAGAGCCACGGCCTACAGCTAAGTATGAAGTCATACCCAGCTTTTCCATCTCTTCTTCACCGATGATCTTAGTCTTTACTGTCTCATAATCGTCAGCTAAACGACGAGCTTGAGAAGCTAGGTAAGCAGGGTTTGCGATGTTTGGTGGCATGTTGCCAAGATCTTTAGATGCTTTCACACCTGAAGCAATAGCAAGACCATGAGAAATCGCTTTTTCGCCAAGGCTTAGCTCGCGACGAGTTGGTACGTTGAAGACCAATTTACGCAATGGACGACGAGTCTCTGGTTTGTTGCTCTTAAATTGGTCGAATGTGTAAAGACCATCTTTAGTCGCTTCTACCGCTTGACGAACTTTCCAGTAAGTGTCGCGACCTTTAACGTGAAGTTCTGTAAGGAAACATACTGCTTCCATAGAACCAGTTTCGTTTAGTGTGCTGATGGTTTTTTGGATAATTTCTTTGTATTGACGCTCGCCTAGCTCACGTTCTTTACCACAGCCTACCAGTAGAACACGTTCTGAAAGTACACCAGGTACTTGATGCAGTAGCAGCATCTGGCCAGGTTTACCCTCTAGATCACCGCGACGAAGCAGTGAACTAATGTAGCCATCGCTAATCTTATCTAATTGCTCGGCTACTGGAGAAAGGCGGCGCGGTTCGAATACACCGACAACGATACATGCGCTGCGCTGTTTCTCTGGGCTGCCACTTTTTACACTGAACTCCATGCGTACTCCTACATCCTGAAGACAAATCGAACTAAATGTTAGATAATGGGTTCTTACTTGTTGGATCCTATAATGGAACTAACCTTAAAGAAGAACGCTAACACTTAGCTAAAAATTTAAAAAAATAAAAGGTTCAACGGGAAATTATAGTGATTCAATCAAAAAAACAAGTTTTGTATAGGTAATTTGAGCGTGATTATTGTTAGATATTTGATCCGCGAGACAATCAAGAGCCAATTTGCGATCTTTTTTGTTCTCTTTCTCGTGTTTCTCAGCCAAAAATTCATCAGTGTTTTAGCGGACGCCTCTGATGGTGATATTCCTGCGAGCCTCATATTGTCGATTGTTGGTCTAAATATGCCAGCGATGGGTTTATTGATGCTTCCACTCAGTATCTATATTGGTATTTTGCTTACTTTTGGCCGTCTTTACGCTGAAAGTGAAATAGTCGTAATGAACGCAACGGGTATTGGTAATAAATTCCTTATCCAATCTGCGCTTTATTTGGCTTTAATTACTGCATCTGTTGCTGCCTTCAACTCATTTTGGTTGTCTCCTTGGTCGCAAGATAAAGTTGAACAAATGTATGAAGAGATGGCTGCAGAAAACAGTGTTGATTTACTTCCGAAAGGTAAGTTTGAAGGTACGCCGGATGGTTCTTCTGTCGTTTTCATTGATGATATCGACGGTAATAAGTTAGAAAATGTGTTCGTTGCTCAAATGCGCCCACGTGATTCGGTATTGCCTAGTGTGATGTTTTCTAAGTCGGGTGATGTCAAAGAACTGAGCGATGGTCGCCAAGTCATCGTTATGTATGACGGCACTCGTCATGAAGGGGTTCCGACACGTCTTGATTATATGGTGACGCACTTTGAAGAGTACGAAGGCTTAATTGGTCAGCGTGAAGTTGAGAAAAAAGGTCGAGATTGGGAAGCCATTCCTACATTCGAACTGATTGGTCACCCAGAAAACAGTGCGAAAGCGGAATTGCAGTGGCGAATTTCTTTGGTGCTTTGTATCCCATTGTTGACCATGCTTGTAGTGCCACTGTCTGCGGTAAACCCTCGACAGGGTCGTTTCGCTAAAATTGGTCCAGCAATCCTTATTTACCTAACCTATTTCTTAGCAATCAGTGCAACCAAATCTTCGATTGAAGAAGGGAGTATCCCAGCGGTAGTCGGCATGTGGCCAATTAATGCGTTATTGTTATTTGTCGCAATTGGTGCAAACTTTATGGATAGCGTGCCAGTAAGGCGTTTAAAAGAAAAATTCAAGAATAAAAGGTTAGCTTAAGCCGTGTTTAAGATTCTCGATTTATATATAGGCAGAACCATCATCGCAACGACGTCACTGGTATTGGTGACGTTTGTTGGTCTTTCTGGAATTATCAAGTATGTAGAGCAGCTGAGAAAAGTTGGTCGTGGTACCTATGATCTACTACAAGCACTGTATTTCGTTTTATTGAGTGTCCCTCGTGATATCGAAATGTTCTTTCCAATGGCTGCATTACTTGGTGCGTTGATTGGACTGGGTATGCTTGCTGCGAGTTCCGAACTGGTGGTAATGCAGGCGGCGGGTTTCTCTAAATTAGATATTGGCCTATCGGTACTCAAAACCGCTATTCCACTAATGATAGTGGTGACTCTTCTTGGTCAGTGGGGAGCGCCCCAAGCACAGAAGATGGCTCGTGACTTAAGAACTATATCGATTGCTGGTGGTAATATTATCTCTACCCAAAGTGGGGTTTGGGCGCGTGATGCCAATGACTTTATCTTCATTGTCAAAATAGACGATGAGAAGTTATATGGTATGAATATGTGGCGCTTTGATGAGAACAAGGCTCTGAAAACGGCTATATATTCAAAAGAAGTCGATTACGTTGGAAACAACGTTTGGACTATGAACGATGTCGAGATTACGTCTTTCGAAAATGATCTTCAGATTACCAAAGAAAGCTTACCAACTTATACTTGGGAAACATCACTCGCTCCGGATAAGCTTGCGATCGTGACGGTTAAACCAGAAGAGCTGTCTTTAAGTGGGTTGTACGATTATGTTTCCTACCTTAAAGCCTCGGAGCAAGATGCATCACGCTATGAACTCGCCTTATGGAGAAAGATAACTCAGCCGATTTCGATAGCGGTCATGATGTTGATGGCATTGTCGTTTATCTTTGGCCCATTACGAAGTGTGACTATGGGAGCAAGGATTCTTTCGGGGGTTATTGCAGGTTTTACCTTCTATATATCCAGTGAGTTCTTTGGTCCGGTCAGTTTGGTTTATCAAATACCACCGGCCTTTGGTGCGCTAGCCCCTAGCGTGGTATTCCTCGGAATCGCCGTAATGCTCTTGAGGCGGAAACTGTAAATAGAAAAAAGGAAGGCATAACACCTTCCTTTTTTGATCTTGACTGTAGCAAGTTTGATCGCGTTATCGTGCTTGTGGTAACACTACTACTTCGGTCTTCGCCCAGATGTCGTGAAAGCCACGCTTCTGAGGATCGAATGGAACACATAAGTTTGCTAATCCAAATCCTGAAGTACCTAAGCGAATCAGAGCTTGGGTTACAGTAATAGCGGAGCCATCTTTGTTTTGAATGCGCAGTTTCCAAGCTCGCATGCCTAGCGTTTGACCTGCTCTTGTCCAAAAGAACACAAAGAAGTACACCCAAACTACGACCAAGTAAAAGGTATATGCAGGGCTCCAAATCGGGTGGTTGCTCAAGAAGTCACTAACATCGGCATAACCGCTATGGTTAAAAACGCCAAGTGCCATGAGCGCATGCAGCAGAGCGACAATGACGCCAGCCGCCAGCATCTCAATAGCGATTACGATAAGGGCGTCATAGAACAAGGCACCAAATCGGCGCATTACTCCTGCTGGTGGCATTGTGTTTGTTGATGTCATGGTGTTATTACTTCTTCAAAAATTTAGGCGTCAGAATATAGTCTAAGGCCTGGCGTGAAAAGAGACATGACGCACAGCTTATGACTTAGTGGCGAAATTATCGGCAAACACACATGAATTCAAGTTTTTATACTTGCCACATCAGTTCGCATACGTATAATGCCAGACATCGAAAGGGCAATGCCCCAAGATAATGCCGGTATGGTGAAATTGGTATACACGACGGATTCAAAATCCGTTGCCTTCGGGCGTGGCGGTTCAAGTCCGCCTACCGGTACCAAACATAGAAAGGTCGCTTTTATAGCGACCTTTCGTCGTTTTGGGCGTGTGTGAATTCCTAACCCAGCGTGTCGGCTTGGATGCAAGCCCAGTCAAGTCGCCTACCTGTACAATATTTAAATGACAAAGCCTCGACTCAAGTCGGGGCTTTGTTGTATCTGGAGAGCAGAAAACGTTGCCTTCGCTGTGGCGGCAGGGATGCCTGTCCAATCAGTCCGTCTAGCCAGTACCAAATATAGAAAGATTGCTTTTATAGCGACCTTTCGTCGTTTTGGGCGTTTGTGAATTCCTAACCCAGCGTGTCGGCTTGGATGCAAGCCCAGTCAAGTCGCCTACATGTACCATATTTAAATGACAAAGCCTCGACTCAAGTCGGGGCTTTGTTGTATCTGGAGAACAGAAAACGTTGCCTTCGTTGTGGCGGCAGGAATGCCTGTCCAATCAGTCAGATCTTTATGTTTCATCCCGAAATTTCACCGTTTCCTTTCGTAGTTCAACTTCTTAGTAAATTAATCACCTTAAATCAGAATGTTACCTATCATTCTCTCTTCTATTGTCTATGTTTAAAGAAATAGCAGAGGAGAGAGATATGCTGACAGTAACCCCTTATTTGTTTTTTGATGGCCGTTGTAATGAAGCGTTGGATTTTTACCATAAGTGTTTTGGCGGTGTGGTTTTATCGAAACAACTTTTTAGTGATGCGCCACAAGTAATAGAGGGAGCTCAACCTGATTGGATTATGCATGCTGAGTTTGAAGCGTTTGGTATGAAGCTGATGATGTCTGATGGTGTTAAAGCGAAAGAGCTCGAAGGTAACAACCTCGCTCTCTCCCTTGTTACTGAGGATACCGCGACTCAAGAGCAAATCTTTGAAAACCTGAAGCAAGGTGGGCGAATAATGACACCTTTAGCGGATACGTTTTGGGGAGCTCGGTTTGGCAAAGTGGAAGATAAGTTCGGCATACGTTGGATGGTGCACTGTGATTCTTTAAGTTGAACCTGTGAAATTGGATAGTGAAATTGCTGCTCGGTTTTATTAGAATTATAAATAGAGATTATTGATCAATATTATATATAAAAATGGGCAGCATAAAGATTACCGTAGATCGCATTCAGCCCGGTCTACATGTACGACTCCCAGTAAAATGGAATGAACACCCATTTCTACTTAACAGCTTTAAAATCAAAGATGACGCTCAAGTACAAGTAATTCGACATCTTGGGATTAAGCACGTCTATATAAATCCGAACCAAAGCGATACATCACCTTTACCCGTTAATCATGTGAGCGAACAAGACCTTGATACTGATTTACAAGTAAGTCTTGAAGCCGAAAGAATGTGGAAAGATAAGCATGAGCGTATCGAAACTCTAAGCTCTTACCGTCGTAGGGTGAGTCATTGCGAGAAAGAGTTCGAACGTTCGCTTGCCCGAATGCGTTCTGTGATGACCAAAATCCGTAATCGCCCATTAGATGCGGTAGGGGAGGTTAAAGCTCTTGTTGATGATATTGTTGAAACGCTAGTGAGTGACGATAACGTAACCTTGCATCTCATGAATGCAAAAGCTGACTTTGAAGACATTTACTTCCATACATTAAATGTCTCTGTTGTTGCGTTAATGATTGGTAAAGCAAAAGGCTACAATACGCAACAGTTGAAAGACCTTTCATTTGCCGCGTTGTTTCACGATATAGGTAAAATAAAGATACCCGTAGCGATACTAAGAAAGCAGGCAGCTTTGACTGTGCCAGAGGCGAATTATCTCAAACTTCATACTAAGTATGGGGTAGATATAGTCACGGCTATTGAGGGTTTTCCTGACAGTGCGAAGAGAGTTATTGGTCAGCATCACGAAATGAATGACGGTTCGGGTTATCCAGAAGGCTTAACTGAAGATGGTATAGATGAGTTTGCAAAAATAGTCACGGTAGCAAATGCATTTGATAACCTTTGCCACAGTAAAGCGCAATCCCAGCAGAAGATCCCTTACTTAGCACTCTCTCATTTATATAAGAACTGCAAACACCTATATAGTCAGGATAACTTGAGTCTGTTAGTCAAGTTTATGGGAGTGTACCCACCGGGCACTGTCGTGCAGCTTTCAAATGAATCAATTGGAATAGTGATTTCAGTTAATGCTAAACACATGCTTTACCCGAATGTACTGATCTATGATCCTAGCGTGCCAAGAACCCAAGCCCCGATCATTGACCTCTTTAGTAAAGAGATAAAAATTGTCAATGCAGTTCATCCAAGTAAGTTACCGGAACAAGTTAGAGAATATCTAAACCCTAGGGCTCGTTTATCTTACTTTTTTGATAATGGTGAGTAGTTATCCACAGGGTGTTGTGGGTAATTTGTTCGAAACTTGGGTTGAAAGTGGTATAAATAAGCCCTTGGTTGAAATGTCTTCGCTTAACCTCTTTTTTCAATAAAAAACGCATTTAATGCTTGCCAATAAGAGCTGCATCTCTATAATGCCGCCTCACTGACACGGCAGACGCCACAAGGCTTCAGCGCAGAATGTTGGTAAGGCAACTAGCTTAAAGCGTTTAATCGCTCCTACTTTTTAAAAGTAGAAATTAATTCCCAATAAGTGTTTGACACTGAGAATTAAAACGCTAGAATGGCCGTCCACTTAGAGAGGCTCCTTACTTAAAAAGGAACGCTCAACAAGTGAAGCTCTTTAACAATTTAAACCTATCAATCTGTGTGGGCACTCGTTGATGAATATCAAAACGTTTTATCCTTTGGATAAAACAGTTACTTCGGTAACAAATTGATTTCAATGAACTGAGTGACCAATACGTCTAACGACTTTCTCTTGTAGAAAGAAATTATTCGGCACAGTCAATTCATTACCATTCTGTTGGAATGGTAATAGCTTTAGAATTACATGTTTACTTCGGTAAATATTAGTTTTGAAGTCAGTATTCGTTGAGTCACAAAATCTTAAATTGAAGAGTTTGATCATGGCTCAGATTGAACGCTGGCGGCAGGCCTAACACATGCAAGTCGAGCGGAAACGACACTAACAATCCTTCGGGTGCGTTAATGGGCGTCGAGCGGCGGACGGGTGAGTAATGCCTAGGAAATTGCCTTGATGTGGGGGATAACCATTGGAAACGATGGCTAATACCGCATAATGCCTACGGGCCAAAGAGGGGGACCTTCGGGCCTCTCGCGTCAAGATATGCCTAGGTGGGATTAGCTAGTTGGTGAGGTAATGGCTCACCAAGGCGACGATCCCTAGCTGGTCTGAGAGGATGATCAGCCACACTGGAACTGAGACACGGTCCAGACTCCTACGGGAGGCAGCAGTGGGGAATATTGCACAATGGGCGAAAGCCTGATGCAGCCATGCCGCGTGTATGAAGAAGGCCTTCGGGTTGTAAAGTACTTTCAGTTGTGAGGAAGGGTGTGTAGTTAATAGCTGCGCATCTTGACGTTAGCAACAGAAGAAGCACCGGCTAACTCCGTGCCAGCAGCCGCGGTAATACGGAGGGTGCGAGCGTTAATCGGAATTACTGGGCGTAAAGCGCATGCAGGTGGTTCATTAAGTCAGATGTGAAAGCCCGGGGCTCAACCTCGGAACTGCATTTGAAACTGGTGAACTAGAGTGCTGTAGAGGGGGGTAGAATTTCAGGTGTAGCGGTGAAATGCGTAGAGATCTGAAGGAATACCAGTGGCGAAGGCGGCCCCCTGGACAGACACTGACACTCAGATGCGAAAGCGTGGGGAGCAAACAGGATTAGATACCCTGGTAGTCCACGCCGTAAACGATGTCTACTTGGAGGTTGTGGCCTTGAGCCGTGGCTTTCGGAGCTAACGCGTTAAGTAGACCGCCTGGGGAGTACGGTCGCAAGATTAAAACTCAAATGAATTGACGGGGGCCCGCACAAGCGGTGGAGCATGTGGTTTAATTCGATGCAACGCGAAGAACCTTACCTACTCTTGACATCCAGAGAAGCCAGCGGAGACGCAGGTGTGCCTTCGGGAGCTCTGAGACAGGTGCTGCATGGCTGTCGTCAGCTCGTGTTGTGAAATGTTGGGTTAAGTCCCGCAACGAGCGCAACCCTTATCCTTGTTTGCCAGCGAGTAATGTCGGGAACTCCAGGGAGACTGCCGGTGATAAACCGGAGGAAGGTGGGGACGACGTCAAGTCATCATGGCCCTTACGAGTAGGGCTACACACGTGCTACAATGGCGCATACAGAGGGCAGCAAGCTAGCGATAGTGAGCGAATCCCAAAAAGTGCGTCGTAGTCCGGATTGGAGTCTGCAACTCGACTCCATGAAGTCGGAATCGCTAGTAATCGTGAATCAGAATGTCACGGTGAATACGTTCCCGGGCCTTGTACACACCGCCCGTCACACCATGGGAGTGGGCTGCAAAAGAAGTGGGTAGTTTAACCTTTCGGGGAGGACGCTCACCACTTTGTGGTTCATGACTGGGGTGAAGTCGTAACAAGGTAGCCCTAGGGGAACCTGGGGCTGGATCACCTCCTTATACGAAGATAGTCACGATGAGTGTCCACACAGATTGATGGTTTAGATTTAGTTAAAGCCAGAGCTTTAATTAATAACGTAAGTTATTGATTAAAGCTTTTTGCTTTATGCTCTTTAACAATTTGGAAAGCTGACTGATTAACTGACTTACGAGTCATGTTAATCAAATTTAAAAGTTCTCAATGTTTATCTTTCATTAGGTAAACACAACAAACACATTCAAGTGTCTTGTATTCGAATCAATGTTTACATTGATTCACAATTGAGTCCGGCAAACAGTTATCAAGAATTAACCCTTCTTGATGACAACCAAAAACCTTGGTTAGTTGCCATACGCTAAGACCCTTTCGGGTTGTATGGTTAAGTGACTAAGCGTACACGGTGGATGCCTTGGCAGTCAGAGGCGATGAAAGGCGTAATAACTTGCGATAAGCCCAGATTAGGTAGTAATAACCTTTTGAGTCTGGGATTCCTGAATGGGGAAACCCACTTGCATAAGCAAGTATCCTGTTGTGAATACATAGCAACAGGAGGCAAACCGGGGGAACTGAAACATCTAAGTACCCCGAGGAAGAGAAATCAACCGAGATTCCGAAAGTAGCGGCGAGCGAAATTGGATTAGCCCTTAAGCTTTTAATGATGCAGGTGAAGAGTCTGGAAAGTCTCGCAATAAAGGGTGATAGCCCCGTAACCGACACATCATAATCAGTGAAAACGAGTAGGGCGGGACACGTGATATCCTGTCTGAATATGGGGGGACCATCCTCCAAGGCTAAATACTACTGACTGACCGATAGTGAACCAGTACCGTGAGGGAAAGGCGAAAAGAACCCCTGTGAGGGGAGTGAAATAGAACCTGAAACCGTGTACGTACAAGCAGTAGGAGCACCTTCGTGGTGTGACTGCGTACCTTTTGTATAATGGGTCAGCGACTTAATTTTAGTAGCAAGGTTAACCGTTTAGGGGAGCCGTAGGGAAACCGAGTCTTAACTGGGCGTACAGTTGCTAGGATTAGACCCGAAACCAGGTGATCTAGCCATGGGCAGGTTGAAGGTTGAGTAACATCAACTGGAGGACCGAACCGACTAATGTTGAAAAATTAGCGGATGACTTGTGGCTAGGGGTGAAAGGCCAATCAAACCTGGAGATAGCTGGTTCTCCCCGAAAGCTATTTAGGTAGCGCCTCGGACGAATACTACTGGGGGTAGAGCACTGTTAAGGCTAGGGGGTCATCCCGACTTACCAACCCTTTGCAAACTCCGAATACCAGTAAGTACTATCCGGGAGACACACGGCGGGTGCTAACGTCCGTCGTGGAGAGGGAAACAACCCAGACCGCCAGCTAAGGTCCCAAAGTATAGCTAAGTGGGAAACGATGTGGGAAGGCTCAGACAGCCAGGATGTTGGCTTAGAAGCAGCCATCATTTAAAGAAAGCGTAATAGCTCACTGGTCGAGTCGGCCTGCGCGGAAGATGTAACGGGGCTAAGCTATACACCGAAGCTGCGGCTACGTACCTTAGGGTATGTGGGGTAGGGGAGCGTTCTGTAAGCCGTTGAAGGTGTGCTGTAAGGCATGCTGGAGGTATCAGAAGTGCGAATGCTGACATGAGTAACGATAAAGGGAGTGAAAAACTCCCTCGCCGGAAGACCAAGGGTTCCTGTCCAACGTTAATCGGGGCAGGGTAAGTCGACTCCTAAGGCGAGGCCGAAAGGCGTAGTCGATGGGAAACGGGTTAATATTCCCGTACTTCTTACAATTGCGATGGGGGGACGGAGAAGGCTAGGTGGGCCTGGCGACGGTTGTCCAGGTTCAAGTATGTAGGCGGAAAGTTTAGGTAAATCCGGACTTTCATTAACGCTGAGATACGATGTCGAGCTACTACGGTAGTGAAGTCATTGATGCCATGCTTCCAGGAAAAGCCTCTAAGCTTCAGATTGTAAGGAATCGTACCCCAAACCGACACAGGTGGTCGGGTAGAGAATACCAAGGCGCTTGAGAGAACTCGGGTGAAGGAACTAGGCAAAATGGTACCGTAACTTCGGGAGAAGGTACGCTCTTATCAGTGAAGTCCCTTGCGGATGGAGCAGACGAGAGTCGCAGATACCAGGTGGCTGCAACTGTTTATTAAAAACACAGCACTGTGCAAAATCGTAAGATGACGTATACGGTGTGACGCCTGCCCGGTGCCGGAAGGTTAATTGATGGGGTTAGACTTCGGTCGAAGCTCTTGATCGAAGCCCCGGTAAACGGCGGCCGTAACTATAACGGTCCTAAGGTAGCGAAATTCCTTGTCGGGTAAGTTCCGACCTGCACGAATGGCGTAATGATGGCCACGCTGTCTCCACCCGAGACTCAGTGAAATTGAAATCGCTGTGAAGATGCAGTGTACCCGCGGCTAGACGGAAAGACCCCGTGAACCTTTACTACAGCTTGGCACTGAACATTGAACCTACATGTGTAGGATAGGTGGGAGACTATGAAATTGCGTCGCTAGATGTGATGGAGTCGTCCTTGAAATACCACCCTTGTAGTTTTGATGTTCTAACGTTGGCCCCTGAATCGGGGTTACGGACAGTGCCTGGTGGGTAGTTTGACTGGGGCGGTCTCCTCCCAAAGAGTAACGGAGGAGCACGAAGGTGGGCTAAACACGGTTGGACATCGTGTGGTTAGTGCAATGGCATAAGCCCGCTTGACTGCGAGAATGACAATTCGAGCAGGTGCGAAAGCAGGTCATAGTGATCCGGTGGTTCTGAATGGAAGGGCCATCGCTCAACGGATAAAAGGTACTCCGGGGATAACAGGCTGATACCGCCCAAGAGTTCATATCGACGGCGGTGTTTGGCACCTCGATGTCGGCTCATCACATCCTGGGGCTGAAGTCGGTCCCAAGGGTATGGCTGTTCGCCATTTAAAGTGGTACGCGAGCTGGGTTTAGAACGTCGTGAGACAGTTCGGTCCCTATCTGCCGTGGGCGTTGGAAAATTGAAAGGGGCTGCTCCTAGTACGAGAGGACCGGAGTGGACGAACCTCTGGTGTTCGGGTTGTCATGCCAATGGCATTGCCCGGTAGCTAAGTTCGGAATCGATAACCGCTGAAAGCATCTAAGCGGGAAGCGAGCCTTGAGATGAGTTTTCCCTGGCACTATAAGTGTCCTAAAGGGTTGTCGTAGACTACGACGTTGATAGGCAGGGTGTGTAAGTGCTGCGAGGCATTGAGCTAACCTGTACTAATTGCCCGTGAGGCTTAACCATACAACACCCAAGGGGTTTTGTGGACTCAGAAGTACCAGACCTTGAATGAGTTTGAAGAGAAATAACTTTTAGATTAGCTTTCCGAATTTTAAAATTTGCTTGGCGACCATAGCATTGTGGACCCACCTGATTCCATGCCGAACTCAGAAGTGAAACACAATAGCGCCGATGGTAGTGTGGGGCTTCCCCATGTGAGAGTAGGACATCGCCAGGCTTTAATTTCGACTTTGTCTATTTAATAGACAAGTCACCATAGAGTTCTAAGTTTCTTAGAGTTTTATGTTGACTTTCAAAGTGGAAAGCGTATTATACGCGTCCTGCTTAAGTGCTAAGGCACTGAAAGCGTTCTCTTTTTAGAGAACACGCTCTTTAACAATTTAAACCTATCAATCTGTGTGGGCACTCGTTGATGAATATCAAAACGTTTTATCTTCCCTTTTATTAAGAGAAGTAAAACAGTTACTTCGGTAACACAATGATTTCAATGAACTGAGTGACCAATACGAATAATTACTTTCTATATAGAGGGGGGTTATTTGGCACAGTCAATTCATTACCATTCTGTTGGAATGGTAATAGCTTTAAAATTACATAGTAGTTTTGAAGTCAGTATTCGTTGAGTCACAAAATCTTAAATTGAAGAGTTTGATCATGGCTCAGATTGAACGCTGGCGGCAGGCCTAACACATGCAAGTCGAGCGGAAACGACAACATTGAATCTTCGGAGGATTTGTTGGGCGTCGAGCGGCGGACGGGTGAGTAATGCCTAGGAAATTGCCTTGATGTGGGGGATAACCATTGGAAACGATGGCTAATACCGCATAATGCCTACGGGCCAAAGAGGGGGATCTTCGGACCTCTCGCGTCAAGATATGCCTAGGTGGGATTAGCTAGTTGGTGAGGTAATGGCTCACCAAGGCGACGATCCCTAGCTGGTCTGAGAGGATGATCAGCCACACTGGAACTGAGACACGGTCCAGACTCCTACGGGAGGCAGCAGTGGGGAATATTGCACAATGGGCGAAAGCCTGATGCAGCCATGCCGCGTGTATGAAGAAGGCCTTCGGGTTGTAAAGTACTTTCAGTTGTGAGGAAGGGTGTGTAGTTAATAGCTGCGCATCTTGACGTTAGCAACAGAAGAAGCACCGGCTAACTCCGTGCCAGCAGCCGCGGTAATACGGAGGGTGCGAGCGTTAATCGGAATTACTGGGCGTAAAGCGCATGCAGGTGGTTCATTAAGTCAGATGTGAAAGCCCGGGGCTCAACCTCGGAACTGCATTTGAAACTGGTGAACTAGAGTGCTGTAGAGGGGGGTAGAATTTCAGGTGTAGCGGTGAAATGCGTAGAGATCTGAAGGAATACCAGTGGCGAAGGCGGCCCCCTGGACAGACACTGACACTCAGATGCGAAAGCGTGGGGAGCAAACAGGATTAGATACCCTGGTAGTCCACGCCGTAAACGATGTCTACTTGGAGGTTGTGGCCTTGAGCCGTGGCTTTCGGAGCTAACGCGTTAAGTAGACCGCCTGGGGAGTACGGTCGCAAGATTAAAACTCAAATGAATTGACGGGGGCCCGCACAAGCGGTGGAGCATGTGGTTTAATTCGATGCAACGCGAAGAACCTTACCTACTCTTGACATCCAGAGAAGCCAGCGGAGACGCAGGTGTGCCTTCGGGAGCTCTGAGACAGGTGCTGCATGGCTGTCGTCAGCTCGTGTTGTGAAATGTTGGGTTAAGTCCCGCAACGAGCGCAACCCTTATCCTTGTTTGCCAGCGAGTAATGTCGGGAACTCCAGGGAGACTGCCGGTGATAAACCGGAGGAAGGTGGGGACGACGTCAAGTCATCATGGCCCTTACGAGTAGGGCTACACACGTGCTACAATGGCGCATACAGAGGGCAGCAAGCTAGCGATAGTGAGCGAATCCCAAAAAGTGCGTCGTAGTCCGGATTGGAGTCTGCAACTCGACTCCATGAAGTCGGAATCGCTAGTAATCGTGAATCAGAATGTCACGGTGAATACGTTCCCGGGCCTTGTACACACCGCCCGTCACACCATGGGAGTGGGCTGCAAAAGAAGTGGGTAGTTTAACCTTTCGGGGAGGACGCTCACCACTTTGTGGTTCATGACTGGGGTGAAGTCGTAACAAGGTAGCCCTAGGGGAACCTGGGGCTGGATCACCTCCTTATACGAAGATACCACGATGAGTGTCCACACAGATTGATTAGGTTTAGAAAGTAAAAGAGACGATATTGGGTCTGTAGCTCAGCTGGTTAGAGCGCTCGCCTGATAAGCGGGAGGTCGGTGGTTCGAGTCCACTCAGACCCACCAATATCGACTAGAAACAAAGATGGGGCTATAGCTCAGCTGGGAGAGCGCCTGCCTTGCACGCAGGAGGTCTGCGGTTCGATCCCGCATAGCTCCACCATCTTTAAGTGTTTTTATCTGAAAATATTTAAAAATGGTTTCGAAAGAAATCTAGCTCTTTAACAATTTGGAAAGCTGACTGATTTGATTACTTACGAGTAATTCAAATCAAATTTAAAAGTTCTCAATGTTTATCTTTCATTAGATAAACACAACAAACACATTCAAGTGTCTTGTATTCGAATCAAACTGAGTTTGATTCACAATTGAGTCCGGCAAACAGTTATCAAGAATTAACCCTTCTTAATGACAACCAAAAACCTTGGTTAGTTGCCATACACTAAGACCCTTTCGGGTTGTATGGTTAAGTGACTAAGCGTACACGGTGGATGCCTTGGCAGTCAGAGGCGATGAAAGGCGTAATAACTTGCGATAAGCCCAGATTAGGTAGTAATAACCTTTTGAGTCTGGGATTCCTGAATGGGGAAACCCACTTGCATAAGCAAGTATCCTGTTGTGAATACATAGCAACAGGAGGCAAACCGGGGGAACTGAAACATCTAAGTACCCCGAGGAAGAGAAATCAACCGAGATTCCGAAAGTAGCGGCGAGCGAAATTGGATTAGCCCTTAAGCTTTTAATGAGACAGACGAAGGCTCTGGAAAGTGCCGCAGTAAAGGGTGATAGCCCCGTAGTCGACATCTCATAATCAGTGAAAACGAGTAGGGCGGGACACGTGATATCCTGTCTGAATATGGGGGGACCATCCTCCAAGGCTAAATACTACTGACTGACCGATAGTGAACCAGTACCGTGAGGGAAAGGCGAAAAGAACCCCTGTGAGGGGAGTGAAATAGAACCTGAAACCGTGTACGTACAAGCAGTAGGAGCACCTTCGTGGTGTGACTGCGTACCTTTTGTATAATGGGTCAGCGACTTAATTTTAGTAGCAAGGTTAACCGTTTAGGGGAGCCGTAGGGAAACCGAGTCTTAACTGGGCGTACAGTTGCTAGGATTAGACCCGAAACCAGGTGATCTAGCCATGGGCAGGTTGAAGGTTGAGTAACATCAACTGGAGGACCGAACCGACTAATGTTGAAAAATTAGCGGATGACTTGTGGCTAGGGGTGAAAGGCCAATCAAACCTGGAGATAGCTGGTTCTCCCCGAAAGCTATTTAGGTAGCGCCTCGGACGAATACTACTGGGGGTAGAGCACTGTTAAGGCTAGGGGGTCATCCCGACTTACCAACCCTTTGCAAACTCCGAATACCAGTAAGTACTATCCGGGAGACACACGGCGGGTGCTAACGTCCGTCGTGGAGAGGGAAACAACCCAGACCGCCAGCTAAGGTCCCAAAGTATAGCTAAGTGGGAAACGATGTGGGAAGGCTCAGACAGCCAGGATGTTGGCTTAGAAGCAGCCATCATTTAAAGAAAGCGTAATAGCTCACTGGTCGAGTCGGCCTGCGCGGAAGATGTAACGGGGCTAAGCTATACACCGAAGCTGCGGCTACGTACCTTAGGGTATGTGGGGTAGGGGAGCGTTCTGTAAGCCGTTGAAGGTGTGCTGTAAGGCATGCTGGAGGTATCAGAAGTGCGAATGCTGACATGAGTAACGATAAAGGGAGTGAAAAACTCCCTCGCCGGAAGACCAAGGGTTCCTGTCCAACGTTAATCGGGGCAGGGTAAGTCGACTCCTAAGGCGAGGCCGAAAGGCGTAGTCGATGGGAAACGGGTTAATATTCCCGTACTTCTTACAATTGCGATGGGGGGACGGAGAAGGCTAGGTGGGCCTGGCGACGGTTGTCCAGGTTCAAGTATGTAGGCGGAAAGTTTAGGTAAATCCGGACTTTCATTAACGCTGAGATACGATGTCGAGCTACTACGGTAGTGAAGTCATTGATGCCATGCTTCCAGGAAAAGCCTCTAAGCTTCAGATTGTAAGGAATCGTACCCCAAACCGACACAGGTGGTCGGGTAGAGAATACCAAGGCGCTTGAGAGAACTCGGGTGAAGGAACTAGGCAAAATGGTACCGTAACTTCGGGAGAAGGTACGCTCTTATCAGTGAAGTCCCTTGCGGATGGAGCAGACGAGAGTCGCAGATACCAGGTGGCTGCAACTGTTTATTAAAAACACAGCACTGTGCAAAATCGTAAGATGACGTATACGGTGTGACGCCTGCCCGGTGCCGGAAGGTTAATTGATGGGGTTAGACTTCGGTCGAAGCTCTTGATCGAAGCCCCGGTAAACGGCGGCCGTAACTATAACGGTCCTAAGGTAGCGAAATTCCTTGTCGGGTAAGTTCCGACCTGCACGAATGGCGTAATGATGGCCACGCTGTCTCCACCCGAGACTCAGTGAAATTGAAATCGCTGTGAAGATGCAGTGTACCCGCGGCTAGACGGAAAGACCCCGTGAACCTTTACTACAGCTTGGCACTGAACATTGAACCTACATGTGTAGGATAGGTGGGAGACTATGAAATTGCGTCGCTAGATGTGATGGAGTCGTCCTTGAAATACCACCCTTGTAGTTTTGATGTTCTAACGTTGGCCCCTGAATCGGGGTTACGGACAGTGCCTGGTGGGTAGTTTGACTGGGGCGGTCTCCTCCCAAAGAGTAACGGAGGAGCACGAAGGTGGGCTAAACACGGTTGGACATCGTGTGGTTAGTGCAATGGCATAAGCCCGCTTGACTGCGAGAATGACAATTCGAGCAGGTGCGAAAGCAGGTCATAGTGATCCGGTGGTTCTGAATGGAAGGGCCATCGCTCAACGGATAAAAGGTACTCCGGGGATAACAGGCTGATACCGCCCAAGAGTTCATATCGACGGCGGTGTTTGGCACCTCGATGTCGGCTCATCACATCCTGGGGCTGAAGTCGGTCCCAAGGGTATGGCTGTTCGCCATTTAAAGTGGTACGCGAGCTGGGTTTAGAACGTCGTGAGACAGTTCGGTCCCTATCTGCCGTGGGCGTTGGAAAATTGAAAGGGGCTGCTCCTAGTACGAGAGGACCGGAGTGGACGAACCTCTGGTGTTCGGGTTGTCATGCCAATGGCATTGCCCGGTAGCTAAGTTCGGAATCGATAACCGCTGAAAGCATCTAAGCGGGAAGCGAGCCTTGAGATGAGTTTTCCCTGGCACTATAAGTGTCCTAAAGGGTTGTCGTAGACTACGACGTTGATAGGCAGGGTGTGTAAGTGCTGCGAGGCATTGAGCTAACCTGTACTAATTGCCCGTGAGGCTTAACCATACAACACCCAAGGGGTTTTGTGGACTCAGAAGTACCAGACCTTGAATGAGTTTGAAGAGAAATAACTTTTAGATTAGCTTTCCGAATTTTAAAATTTGCTTGGCGACCATAGCATTGTGGACCCACCTGATTCCATGCCGAACTCAGAAGTGAAACACAATAGCGCCGATGGTAGTGTGGGGCTTCCCCATGTGAGAGTAGGACATCGCCAGGCTTTAAATTTATTTTCACTTTTTAAAAGTGAAGACAAAAGTTTTCAGAATCGTTTTTAAACGAATCCTGAATTGCTGATATAGCTCAGCCCGGTAGAGCGCACCCTTGGTAAGGGTGAGGTCCCCAGTTCGAGTCTGGGTATCAGCACCACTATTTAGTTGATTTGATTAATCAAGTTGACAACAGAATTTGTTTGACGACCATAGCATTGTGGACCCACCTGATTCCATGCCGAACTCAGAAGTGAAACACAATAGCGCCGATGGTAGTGTGGGGTTTCCCCATGTGAGAGTAGGACATCGTCAGGCTTAAATTGCATTATGCTGAATAGACACTGCGGAGTGGTAGTTCAGTTGGTTAGAATACCGGCCTGTCACGCCGGGGGTCGCGGGTTCGAGTCCCGTCCACTCCGCCACTTATTTAGAAGCCTCGCTAGAAATAGCGGGGCTTTTTTACATCTAAATTATAGTGTTTCGCCCTTCCATCTAATGACTTCCACATAAGGTTTCCCGTAAACCATAACTCCTAGCCAACGCGTCCCCATAATTCCGTCACTTATCAGAAATCCCAATCCTACGACTAGAATCACATCATTTCTGATTCCAATTGTGGTTTGATACAAGAATGACTTCAAACGCACGCAGATCTTTAAGCTTACTAATCAAATACTCGAGCCATACGACGTTGTAAGTTAGTCTAATGAGACTGTTCTGACTCAGCGCCCCAATTCAATACCTGAAACTATACAAGCATTACAACTCATCCTGCTTGCTCATTGCTTGGAGCCCTCCTCAAGTATTAGTTAATAGATCTTTGTCTAGGAAACCTGACTTCTGTTCTATCTGTTCTATCTGTGAATCTAGAGGATAGTTCTGGTGTGTAATTAGGACTCCATCATGGGGACTTCTGCTAAGAACGCTAGAGCCCTTAATGATTCGTTTTCATGCTCTTGCTATGCATTAAACTTAAACCAATCTTAATTGTATTGAGCACCCTGTTTGAAGCATCTCAAAGGGGGAAAGCGGACTAGATTCAGTTTGAAGGTGAGAGTCGCTAGGTTGAGCTCCCCAAGTGATGCTGGAAGGATATATAAGCTAAGAAATAGACTATCCCCCGATCCGTGCAGTGATGTTTATCACCCAACTGATTGAGGTTCTCTGGTTCTAGGTACTGGTATCTTAGGATGTTTGCCGGTATTTCTTCGATTCTGATGTGCTTGTTGACTCGATATGAATTAGTTGTTTCACCGCTTTTACTCTGAACATATTGATTTCTTGCTGGTTAGTTCAAGCTATGTTTAAGTTATTACGACTAATATTAAGCTAAGAATTGTCATTTCTGTTGCTTGGTAAGAATAGAAAATTCCCCAAATCATCGGCAGATAATTTTGTGATTATTTTAAAAATAGATAAAGCCTTAAAACCTAATGGGTCGAATTATGAAATTAAGCTTTAACTTTGAAGATGCGAGCCAGATCTTTGTAGGATCTTTTGCTTTGGCCGTGCCGATTTCTTTTTCTGAAGAAGCGTGGAAGTTAGGAGAGACTTTGCCCACAGCTAACTTGCTGTTGTTGTTTCTATTGTCTGCTGTATTCCTGGGCTTTTACACGTATGAGAGTGTATTTCAGAAAGATATTGTCGCTCGGTTGCCAGTGTTTATTTTCAGAATTGTTATTGCTTATGTGATGACTGCATTGGTTGTTGCTTTGGTGCTGACTTGTTTGGACAAGCTTCCTTTATTAAGCGATCCAATTGTATCTATCAAAAGGGTAATTGTTATTTCTATGCCAGCGTCTATGGGAGCGATTGTAGTGGATAGTTTCGATAAAGAGTGAGTCGTATGCCATTTCAATTTAAGCAACCAACAGAGCCTTTCTAGAGCTTATTTGAATTCATTATTTAGCTTTTAATTCCCGCCCCCATTACGACTAGAATTTCTCAGCAGAGCACTTCTATAGATAACGAAAGTAGCCCTTCGTGATGACTGGCTTCTTGCAAGAGTGACAAGTTTGTTCTTGTGATAGCTTGAGCGGAATTAAAGAGAAAAGTCTGATTGCTTTAGAAGAGCATTAAAAGTGTTGGTTTTCGAATTAAATGAGGTAGTAAAAGGTGAGTAGACTGGTATGGATGAGTTCGGATCTTTAAATGCAAAAAGGCCGCATCAATGATGCGGCCTTTTCTAATTGGCTCCCCTTGCAAGACTTGAACTTGCGACATACGGATTAACAGTCCGCCGTTCTACCAACTGAACTAAAGGGGAATTGATTGTTTAGTCTCTAATCAAGAGAATGGTGCCGACTACCGGAATCGAACTGGTGACCTACTGATTACAAGTCAGTTGCTCTACCTACTGAGCTAAGTCGGCATCATGAATCAAAAAGCTTATGCTTGATGATTAACTTGGCTCCCCTTGCAAGACTTGAACTTGCGACATACGGATTAACAGTCCGCCGTTCTACCAACTGAACTAAAGGGGAATTATTCTTAAAGCTTTAAAGAAATGGTGCCGACTACCGGAGTCGAACTGGTGACCTACTGATTACAAGTCAGTTGCTCTACCTACTGAGCTAAGTCGGCACATAATATTTCTTTGTGCTTTACTGTTGTTGTCTAGGACACCAACAAATAAATTGTGGTGCCCGGAGGCGGAATCGAACCACCGACACGAGGATTTTCAATCCTCTGCTCTACCGACTGAGCTATCCGGGCGACGAGGTGTATTAAACGTGTTTTCGCGTTCTGGGTCAACATTAAATTGCAAAAAAAGTATCGTTTGATGTTTTTCTATACTTAGTGGATTGTTTTTGTTCGTTTGGGGCTAAAAACCTAGGTCTAGCATGCTCTAAAAGATACTGAAACTACGGTTAACTGGACTGAATAGGCACCGAAACAAAAAAAGCACGTATGAAAACGTGCTTTTATATTTAAGAATTTACTCGAGAGTTTAGTGTTTTACTTCAAACCTATTAACCCAAGCTTCTAATTCGTTAGAAAGGGAGGTGAGAGTTTGAGTGCTGTTATGACTTTCTGTCACCACATTACTCAGTTGGTTGCCACTTTCTTCGATCATATTGATACGCTTCGAAATATCGTCACTCACCTGAGTCTGCTCAGCGGCGGCTGTCGCGATTTGATGACTCATCGATGAAATAGACTCTAATGCGATAACAATCTGTTGTAGAGCTTCAGAGGCATTCTGGGACTCTGTTACGGTGCTTTCACTGGTCGTCGCACACACTTCCATAGTTTTTATTGCGTTACGAGAGCCTTCTTGAAGGTTATTGATCATTAGCTGGATTTCTTTCGTGCTTGATTGTGTTCGACCTGCAAGGTTACGAACCTCATCAGCCACAACCGCAAATCCGCGGCCTTGTTCACCAGCGCGCGCAGCTTCAATTGCCGCATTTAGCGCTAGAAGGTTAGTTTGTTCTGCAATATCACCGATGACGTCTAAGACCTTAACGATGTTATGTACATCGCTATCTAGGTTAGCGACGGCTTCACTGGCAGTTCCTAGTTGGCCTGCTAGACCTTGAATGTTATCTACCGTGTTGTGAATTAACTGCTGAGTATGTTGGCTCTGTTTATCAGCTTCGTCAGTATTACGCGCAGTATCACCCGCTGAATCAGCAACATTGTTGGCTGAAGAGGCCATCTCGGTCATTGCTGTTGCGATCATCTCTGTTGATTGCTGTTGTGTCTCTGTTAGCTGAGCAATTGCCCCAGCACGATCTTCTACGCGTTGCAGTTCGCCCCTTAATGCCAGCATTGAAGTGTCAAGGTTTGATACCAACTCAGCCAGTGACTTACTCATTTGTTGTACGGCGTGGTAGATACTGCCGTCTGTTGCCTGAGTTTCGAAATAGGTTTGAATGCGGCCTTCTGCGACTGCTTGTACTGCTTCTCTTACATCCTTAGGCTCGCCACCAAGAAGCGCTAGCATGCGCTTTATGGATGCAATCAAGCTCGATAGGATAAGACCCGCAATTGCCACACAAAGGAATAGCTGCCATTGAGCGGTAGACCAGAAACGCGCGTTAACTTCATTGAAGCCGATACCTGTGCCGACAACCCAACCCCAATGTGGCGTTTTCTCTGCCATTGATAGTTTTTCTTCAATTGTTCCATCTGGAAGTTTTTGCGTCCAGGTGTACTCAATGATCTGGCCAGTACGACTGCCAAGTACTCGTTGAATGAGTTGGCCAACGCTATTCCCATCACCGTCTTTAAAATCATTAAAGCTGGTTCCGTGTAGTTGTGGATCCAGAGGTGTCGCAACAAAGGTCATGTTTTCATCCGCAACATAAACGTATTCATTATCTTTATAGATGTTGTTACGTAGTAGGCGAGTGGCAAGCTGTTTGGCCTGTTGTTCTTCTAGAGTGCCATCAATAGCCATTTTTTCGACTTCAGTAAGAATGCTGTATGCGCTCTTAAATAGCTCAGTCACACGAGCTTTGTTGTCCATGTTACTAGCGACTCTCAATGTCCATAAACCAGTAGCAGTTAGCGCTAGCAGAGCGATCAAGATGATGCCCGATAATAAGTAAGCTTGCGTTTTTAATTTCATATTTTCCTGCGTAGCGATTCAATAATTAGTATTAGATATAATTCATCGAATCTTAATCTAAGTCGTGTAGGGCAGATATCAGAAAGATATCAAAACATGATAGAGATTAAATTTACGAAGCAAAAAAAGTAACGAGTTATCATGCTGTTTATTTTTATGTGACGATACGCGGCTAAAGGTGCTTAATTTCAGAGGTGGTTTAGTTTGTATCGAGAGGGTTTGGACGAATTCAAGGATGGGTACTGTCGAGATAGGAAAGGGGATGCTTTAACTTTATGGGGGTGATCAGGGCTTGATGTTGAGCTGGCGGCAATACTGAATAGAGTTAGAGTTAGAGTTAGAGTTAGAGTTAGCGTTAGCGTTAGCGTTAGCGTTAGCGTTAGCGTTAGCGTTAGCGTTAGCGTTAGCGTTAGCGTTAGCGTTAGCGTTAGCGTTAGCGTTAGCGTTAGCGTTAGCTCAAACGAAAAAAAGCCAAGTCTTTCGACTTGGCTTTCTTGAATGTGGCTCCCCTTGCAAGACTTGAACTTGCGACATACGGATTAACAGTCCGCCGTTCTACCAACTGAACTAAAGGGGAATTACTTGTCTTAACATCAGGTCTATAAAGACCATTATTTGTTAAGTACCAAATAATGGTGCCTCGAGGCGGAATCGAACCACCGACACGCGGATTTTCAATCCGCTGCTCTACCGACTGAGCTATCGAGGCAAAAGAATGGTGCCGACTACCGGAGTCGAACTGGTGACCTACTGATTACAAGTCAGTTGCTCTACCTACTGAGCTAAGTCGGCACACTAAATTCTTTGCTTTAGAGAGTAAGCTCTCTAATTAAAACCTCATATAAAATGAAGTTCTTTAAAATGGCTCCCCTTGCAAGACTTGAACTTGCGACATACGGATTAACAGTCCGCCGTTCTACCAACTGAACTAAAGGGGAATTACTTGTCTCAACATCAGGTCTATAAAGACCATTATTTGTTAAGTACCAAATAATGGTGCCTCGAGGCGGAATCGAACCACCGACACGCGGATTTTCAATCCGCTGCTCTACCGACTGAGCTATCGAGGCAAAAGAATGGTGCCGACTACCGGAGTCGAACTGGTGACCTACTGATTACAAGTCAGTTGCTCTACCTACTGAGCTAAGTCGGCACACTAAATTCTTTATGCTTTTGTTCGTGTTGCTACTCCCTGTTAAAGAGTAATGACACCAACAAATCAAATTGTGGTGCCCGGAGGCGGAATCGAACCACCGACACGAGGATTTTCAATCCTCTGCTCTACCGACTGAGCTATCCGGGCAACGGAGCGCTATTAAACGGATTTTCTGCATAACCGTCAACACCTTTTTTGAAAATAATTAAAAAAAACGTTCGTTAGTTGTTTTTTTATTCAAAAGTGAGGCTTACGTTTTACCTTGGTTAAAATCTTTCTTGAATTTTGTTACTTTTTCTAAGTATCGACGCGACTCTTTGTTTGGGTGTTTCTTTGTCAGTGCCCAGTAAGCTTGACTAGGTTGCAATGAATTTAAGTCACGCATTGCTCGCTTTCGGTCTTTGCTGAAGGTATTTAGTACCCCACCAGTGCCACCGTTGTATGCTGAGATCATGCTGTACTCAAGCGTTGTTGGGTGCTGCACGTCCTTCAAATAACGATTTTTAAGGATGTAAAAGTACGCAGTGCCAGCATCAATGTTGTTTTCTGGATTGAATAAGTACTCAGGACTTGGTTCACCAGGTTTCTTTTTGACGAGCTTAAAGACATCTCGGCCTGCGGTTTTTGGGACTACCTGCATAAGTCCATAAGCATTCGCCCAGCTCACAGCGTATGGGTTAAAACTACTCTCTGTTTTGATGATCGCATAAATCAAGTCTTCAGGAATGTCATAACGTTGAGATGCGCGACGAACGATGTCTGCGTACTTATAGCTTCGTTTGCTGGCGTGATCGGCCACCATTGGAATTTCGACGTAATACGCTTTTTTAAAGTCGACTTCCTTGGTTTTTAAGTTATTGGCGATCAGGTAATCAGCAAATTTATTAGCGCGCCATGTCCATTGGATAGGCTTCTTATCTTGATCAACGACTTGGTTATAGAGGAAAGGTTGACCTTCTAACTTGATGCTTTTGGAAGAGAATAGATCGACATTCGCAGGATCATCTGGCGTTAAAAGTGTCGTCATTATTGCATTTTTGAGGTGCTTTTTAGGATCAGTTGAGGATACGGTTTCAACTGTGATTAGACCTTGGCTAAAGTTTACTTCTGAGCGGCTCAAGTAATTATCTATGTATTTCACATAGTTACTCTTGCCCGCCATCTTTACTTCACTGCTGCCCCAACGTTTTTGGATATTGCCAGAAAAGCTATTAATTAAAGAATCTAACGCCCCAGTGTCTTTTTCAAATTGACCGGGTAGCTCCGCTAAATTACTTACAAATCGGTTGGTTGGTTCGTAATTAACATCATAAATGCTTTCGACAAATTCACGACTGCACCCAGTTAACAACATGGCTGTTAGGAAGTAACTTAGCTTTTTCATAGTTCCTCATACAAAAATGACATCGCAGCGTTAACCATGATGTCATTAAAATTTGCTTAAATAAATGTCTTATTCGCTTGGTGGAGTGTAGCCATCAATAACGACATCTTTACCTTCGAAAAGGAAGTTAACCATCTCAGTTTCAAGAAGTTTACGATGGTCTGGATCCATCATGTTTAGCTTCTTCTCATTGATGAGCATGGTTTGCTTGCTCTGCCATTGTCCCCAAGCTTCTTTAGAGACGTTGTCAAAGATACGCTTACCTAAGTCACCTGGGTAAAGTTGAAAATCTAGGCCTTCAGCATCTTTTTGAAGGCGAGCACAAAATACAGTGCGGCTCATAGTGGTTCCTCTTATCGCGTTCGTTGATTCAAACGTCGTCGTTTAGTTCAAAGGGTAGGCTCTCAATAAGCTGCTTTACAGGAGCGGCTAGGCCAATTTCTTCCGGTTTTGATAAGTTATACCAGAGACCTTTAGTCCCTTCCATTATCAAATCCGGTTGTTTATCTAATTTTACTAATACAGGCGTGATATCTAAGTGGTAGTGGCTGAAAGTATGTCTAAACGCAATCATGGTCTTAAGCGAGTGTATTTCACTATCTTTGATCGAGCGAAGATCTAATTGATGTTCAATCTCTGCGTTTTCATTTTGAGGGAAACAGAATAACCCTCCCCAGATACCAGATTGAGGGCGCTGTTCGAGCCATACTTGATTGTCGTGGTACAGAATTACAAACCATGTTTCCTTTACTGGCTTTTCTTTCTTAGGTTTTTTGCCAGGGAAATCGAGCTGTCTATCGAGCTTCTTAGCTTCACACATGTTTTCAATCGGGCACAACGTGCATTTAGGCTTGCTACGAGTACAAACCATGGCACCCATATCCATCATGGCTTGATTGTATTTATCGACATCTTTATCGGGCGTCTGCGCCTCAGCGTGCTCCCAAAGCCTATTTTCGACTTTCTTTTGCCCCGGCCAACCTTCTACAGCGAAGCTTCTCGCCAGTGTACGCTTAACGTTACCGTCAAGAATCGCATGAGGAAGCTTGTGAACAGAAGACAGAACTGCAGCGGCAGTAGATCGTCCAATTCCTGGCAACGCGTTCATCTCTTCGATAGAAAGAGGAAATTCACCACCGTATTGCTCGGTAACAATCTTGGCAGCCTTGTGTAAGTTACGAGCTCGTGCGTAATAGCCAAGCCCTGTCCATAAGTGCAGCACTTCATCTTGCTCGGCATTCGCTAGGTCAATCACCGTTGGAAAGCGTTCTAAGAAGCGCTGGTAATATGGAATCACCGTGGCGACTTGAGTCTGCTGAAGCATGATTTCAGATAGCCAAACGGTGTAGGCGGTTTTGTTTTGTTGCCAAGGTAATTCTTTACGCCCAAAGGCGTCATACCACTTTAATATGGCGGTTGCGAAAGGAGTCACGACATGCTCTATGCTTTGCTATTATTAGGGGTGAAATTGCACCACACTTACGGTTGGATGTAAAACAGACAAATTGTGTGGGAATTTATCCACGGAAAGACTTGCACCGGAGGCAATTCTTTGGATAATCCCCGCTTTGATTAATCAATGTGCAGGCAAAAATCAATGAGTGAAGTGACCACTAACGAATATACTGAAGACGGCAAACTGGTTCGTAAGATCCGTAGTTTTGTTCGCCGCGAAGGCCGCTTAACAAAAGGCCAAGAAAACGCGATGAACGAATGTTGGCCAACAATGGGTATCGACTACAACCCAGAACTTCTAAATTGGAAAGAAGTGTTTGGCAACGACAACCCTGTTGTACTAGAAATTGGCTTCGGTATGGGTGCATCACTGGTTGAAATGGCAAAGAATGCACCTGAGAAAAATTTCTTAGGTATTGAAGTTCATAGTCCAGGTGTTGGTGCGTGTTTAGGTACCGCTCGTGATGCGGGTGTAACTAACTTACGCGTAATGTGTCACGATGCAGTAGAAGTATTTGAACACATGATTCCAGACAGCAGCCTGCATACGCTGCAACTGTTCTTCCCTGACCCATGGCACAAAGCTCGTCACCATAAGCGTCGTATCGTTAAGGCTGAATTCGCCGAGATGGTTCGCGGCAAGCTTCAACTTGATACTGGTATTTTCCACATGGCTACTGACTGGGAAAACTACGCAGAACACATGATTGAAGTGATGAAGGTTGCTCCTGGCTTCGAGAATATCGCTGAAGATGGTGATTACATTCCTCGTCCGGATGAGCGTCCGCTAACTAAGTTTGAAGCGCGTGGCCACCGTTTAGGTCATGGTGTTTGGGACATTAAGTTCAAGCGTACTAAGTAATTCTGAATCAAATTAAGTGAAGGTGAATCCGACTTAGGATTAAACCCTACACTTTATGGGATTGATTAAAGCCAACATTATTGTAATGTTGGCTTTTTTGTCCTTAGGCTTTTATTGCGATAAAGGTTTAAGGACAGAAAGTAATGTCACACCCCCTACAAAAATAACAATAAAGAAGTAAGCAAACATGAAACCAACTCAAGCTATTTTGGCCGAGATTTTAGATGAAGTTCGCCCTTTAATTGGTCAGGGAAAGGTCGCTGATTATATTCCTGCATTGGCTCGTGTATCTAATCAGAAACTGGCGATTGCGGTATACACCAATGAAGGTGAAGTTATTCAAGCTGGCGATGCCGATGAAGCCTTTTCTGTGCAATCAATCTCTAAAGCTTTAAGTCTGACGTTGGCGATGGTGTTGTATAAGCCTGAAGAGATTTGGCAACGCGTAGGCAAAGAGCCTTCCGGCCAAGCCTTTAACTCGATGATTCAGCTTGAGATGGAGCACGGCATCCCTCGTAACCCGTTTATTAATGCTGGCGCTATTATCGTTGCTGACTTATTGCAAAGCCGTCTATCTGCACCTAGACACCGTTTATTGGAGTTTGTGCGTCAGCTATCGGGCGATACTCATATTGTGTATGACAAGGTTGTGGCGGCTTCTGAGATGATGCACAGCGATCGCAACGCTGCCATCGCGTATTTGATGCGTTCATTTGGTAACTTTGAGAATGATGTTATCCCTGTACTCAACAATTACTTTCATGCTTGTGCGCTTAAAATGACCTGTGTTGACTTGGCGAAAACCTTTAGCTACTTGGCAAACAAAGGTGTGTCGGTTCAGACCAAGAAAGAGATCATCACGCCAGTTCAAACCAAACAGCTGAATGCTTTGCTTGCGACATGTGGTTTGTACGATGGGGCGGGAGAGTTTGCTTATCGTGTTGGTATGCCCGGAAAATCTGGTGTCGGTGGCGGGATTATTGCGATTGTTCCTGGCGAAATGACGATCGCGGTGTGGTCTCCAGAACTGGACGCGTCGGGTAATTCACTGGCGGGAACTCAGGCTTTAGAATTGCTCTCTGAGCGCATTGGTCGTTCTATTTTTTAAAAGCGCTTTTTAGTTGGGGTTCTACATTTGCAAGAGATCCCCAACTCACTCGTCCCTCGTTCTTGAGGATGACGGTGTTGTTTGTAACTTTCGACGTACTGGCCCCTAACTTCTTGGGGGATAAGACTTGTTTGATACCCGTCATTCCCGATAGCGACGAAGGAGCGTAATCGGGAATCTATTATTTGTCGGCGTGCAAATTAGAAAAGGGTTGACCCTAAAGCCAACCCTTACGCAATACTTCTCGAATCTCGAATCTCGAATCTCGAATCTCGAATCTCGAACTATTCGTCTTCTTCTGCCATAAAGGCTTCAAGCAAATCGTTTAAGAAGAGTTTTCCTTTTTCAGTGATCTGCCAATGGCTGTCGGTTTCATTGAGATAACCGAGATCTTTGGCCCACTCTATCGTTGGCTGAATCGAATCAAACTCTAACCCCGTCGTATCAATGAAATCTTGCTTTGGACACGCTTCCATTAGCCTGAAGCGGTTCATGAAGAACTCGAAAGGGCGGTCCTCATTGGGTACTTCAAGTTCATCCGACAGATAGGGCTTCACCAGATTCTGATACGCTGCTAGGTAGCCTTTAGGGTGTTTAACCTTGGTAGTGCGAACAATACGTCCATTAGCAAAGCTCAGCTTGCCATGAGAGCCACAACCGATACCTAGGTAGTCACCAAAGCGCCAGTAGTTGAGATTATGCTGACACTGATATCCCGGCTTGCTGTAGCCTGAAATTTCGTACTGCACATAACCTGCGTCTGAGAGCTTCTTATGGCCTAAGTCGAAGATATCCCAAAGGTCATCATCGTCAGGTAGCTTTGGCGTTTTGTAATAGAACATGGTGTTAGGTTCTATTGTCAGTTGATACCAAGATAAATGTGGAGGATTAAGTTCGATCGCTTTGTCCAAATCAGCCAAGGCCTGATCAATGCTTTGATCGGGCAAGCCGTGCATTAAATCTAGGTTGAAGCTATTCAATCCAATCTTATGCGCTAAATGAGCCGCATTCACTGCTTCATCTTGACCATGAATACGGCCAAGCCTTTCCAGTTTCTCTTGCTCAAAACTTTGTACGCCTACTGAGATTCGTGTGATGCCTGCCTTTTGGTAACCTGCGAAACGTTCAGCCTCTATGGTGCCTGGGTTGGCTTCCATGGTGATTTCTATTTCAGGTTTGAACGGGATGCGTTGTTCAATACCTTGTAGTAATCGACCTATTCCTTCTGGAGAAAATAGACTCGGCGTGCCGCCACCAATAAAGATCGAATGCAATGGGCGAGGTGCGCCATTGAGTTGGTATTTTTCGATATCGGTATCGAGATCCTCAAGCAGTGCATCGATGTACTCTTTTTCAGGAATCTCGGCTTTGAGAGCGTGAGAGTTAAAATCACAATACGGACACTTTTGTACACACCATGGGATGTGGACATAAAGGCTAAGTGCGGGTGGTATAAGCGCTGCATTGTGCATTACAGAGCTTGCTCCTTGAGAGTCTTAAATAATGACGTGAGGGCTTTACCACGGTGTGACAGTTGCTTCTTACGTGATGATTCAAGCTCTGCTGAGGCGCAGTTATCTTCTGGCACAAAGAACACAGGATCGTAGCCAAAGCCATTATCACCGTGTTCTTCAGTCAGAATACGACCTTCCCATTTACCGTGACACACCAATGGTGTTGGATCGTTTTCGTGACGCATTAGCACCAACACACAGTGGAAACGGGCGGTACGCTTTTCAGTAGCCACACCTTGCATGGCATCTAACAGCTTTTCGATGTTCTGCTTATCACTCGCCCCTTCACTAGAGTAACGCGCTGAGTAGATACCGGGTGCACCATTAAGGTAATCAACTTCTAAGCCAGAATCGTCAGCAATGGCTGGTAGCCCCGTTGCTTTCGCAGCGTGGCGAGCTTTGATGATGGCATTTTCAATGAAAGTTGTTCCCGTTTCAGCGACTTCTGAAACGTTAAACTCACTTTGCGCGACAACGTCGAAACCAAACTCAGACAGAATATCTGCCATCTCGCGAACTTTGCCTTGGTTGCCTGTTGCTAAAACAATCTTACTCATGGGGATGTGGCTCTAATAAGTTAATGACTAGAAAAGTGAGCTTTGAAGCTACTCTTCTATATAGAATTTTTGTGTGAAACGTAGTGGACCTGTGCCTTTCAAACCTGCGTTAACATCAATATTAAAAGTGATGTTTTCTTCGTGAGTGATAGGGAACTCTGCAAGGTAATAAATCGCATCGCCTTCCTTTATTTCACGGAAGTTAAGCGTGCGAGTGTTACCTACTAGGTTTCGTGCGGTTCCCGTAATTTTAGCCGTTGTTGCAGGCTTGCCGAGGGAAGCGTTGTCTAGCACGCTGATATTTAGAATCGCTGAGTATCCGTTTCGTTTCAGCTTATATTGCTTAGCAACCTGCGCAGTTAAAAACGTGGAATTGAAAGCCGAGTAATGAACCTCGACATCCTTGATACTTTTAAACTGTCCTGCCGAGCTTGGTAGGGCAATCAGAGCGGTGAGTAGTGCTGTTATCCATAGACGCATAATGACTCCAATAAATAGCAAAAAGCCATCATAGGATGGCTTTGACTTCAGTTGGGATCTGGCTTGGTGAGCATATTCGAACTTGTTTATGTCGACCGAGCTCTCCCTTTTCTATCTTAATTTGCCCTTTAGCGACCTTAAATTGTTTCGCAAGGTATTTCGCTAAGTGAGCATTTGCTTTGCCATCAACCGGTGGTGCAGTAATGGCAATTTTCAGTTCCTCTCCGTGCAAGCCGACAATCTTGTCTCGGCTTGCTTTGGGTTGGATATAGAGCCTAAGAAGAATATCGTCTTCTTCGGCCCAAACTGCTTTTGGCATCGTCAAAGTACCTGATGTTCGTACTTTAATTATAGCTGATACCAAATAGGACCGATCATGTCGCCCATTAGGAAGTTCGCAAATTGCAGAACAATGAACAGAACAAGCACACTTAGGTCGAAGCCACCCATATCAGGAAGGATACGGCGAATCGGCGTTAGCATTGGTTCTGTTAACTGGTGGAATACGTATTCGATTGGGCTACGGCCTTGGCTAACCCAGCTCAGGATTGCACGGATTAGCAGAACCCAGAAAATTAACCCACCAGCCGCTTTTAGCAGAGATAGTGCGCCAAAGATCAGGAAGCTGATATCAAATACAGCCGCACCGCCAGAGATAATCAAGTTTAGAGCGACGAACTTAAGTACACACAGCACATAAGCGAAAACAACTGTCGCCAGGTCAAGGCTGCCTATTGATGGAATCACTCGGCGTAGTGGGGCAACAACCGGTTGTGTCGCTTTTACGATAAATTGTGAGAATGGGTTGTAGAAATCTGCACGTGATGCTTGTAGCCAGATACGCAAGATCACAACCATGATGTAAAGATCAAAAACGGTCGAGATCAGAAAGCTCATCGAATTCATATTGTTTCCTTTTTCGGATTTACTTGCCGCTAGGTATAACCCGAACGGCACAATGCTTTTGTACTGTAACGAGTATTAAAACAGTTTTTCCATCTCTTCAGCTCGAGCAACCGCCGCTTGCATGGCTTTCGCTACGATGTCTGATAGTTGATGGTCGTTAAACGTGCGCAATGCTTCTGCGGTCGTTCCGCCTTTTGAAGTCACTTGCTCACGCAGTGTTGATAATTCAGTATTTGGATTTGCTACTACCATCTCTGCCGCGCCTAATGCAGATTGCTGCACTAATTTACGAGCGGTTTCTTGGTCAAAACCTTGGTTAATTGCTTCAGCTTGCATCGCTTCCATAAACAGGAAGAAGTAAGCCGGAGCACTCCCTGCAGCTGCAATGATGTTGTTGATACCAGACTCTTGTTCAACCCAGCTTACCTCACCTACGGCTTGCATTAGCTGAGAAGCGAACTCTTTATCGCCCTGACTAACCGTTGAGTCAGCATAAAGGCCGCTCATCCCTTTACCAAGTAGTGATGGCGTGTTTGGCATCACACGCACAAGGTTCAGCTGGCAGTTTAACATCTCATTGAGTCGATTCGCATTAATGCCCGCGGCAATTGAGATAACCAGTTTGTTGCTGAAGTCGATATCTTGTAAGGGTTTGCATACATCAGCCATCATTTGTGGCTTCACGGATAACACAACAACGTCTGCTTGCTCTGCTGCGGCAATATTATCGCTGGTGGTATTGATGCCGTACTCTTGCTCTAACGGCAGCCTTCTGGTGTCTGAAGGCGCTGTTGCCGTAATCTTTTGCGCTGGGTAACCACTCGCCACTAAGCCCGCTACAATCGAGCGAACCATATTTCCCGCCCCAATAAAGGCGATGTTCTTATGTTCCATATATAAAATCCTGAGCGTGTCGCTGCGCAGTTAAAGCGAAGCGATATCAATACTTATCATCGACTTTTGGTCGCTAACTATTTGCTATTTCGCGTAATTACGAGCACCGAAGATAGCCGTTCCAATACGAACCATTGTGCTGCCAGCCTCAACTGCTGCATCCATATCACCACTCATACCCATCGAAAGGGTATCTATGTTTGGATACTTTGCGGCTAGCTTGTCTTTAAGCTCCGCCAGTTGAGAAAATGCATTAAGCTGAGATTGATAGTCAGATACGTTTGCAGGAATCGACATCAATCCTCTTAAAGTGAGGTTAGGGAGCGACGAAATCAACTCCGCGAGTGCAAAAACTGTTTCTTCTGACGCTCCAGACTTGGATTCTTCACCACTGGTGTTTACCTGAATCAAAACTTGCAAAGGTGGAAGTTCGCTTGGTCGTTGGTCACTAAGTCTTTGTGCGATCTTATCGCGTTCAACAGAATGCACCCATTGGAAGCTTTCTGCGATTGGGCGGGTTTTATTGGATTGAATTGGGCCAATAAAATGCCACTCTAAATTTAGGTTAGAATGTTGTTCTGAAAAGTGTTTTACTTTATCAACACCTTCTTGAACATAGTTTTCACCAAAGGCAACTTGGCCTCCGAGTGCGGCTTCTAGAATCGCATCAATAGGTTTAGTTTTGCTGACGGCTAAAAGTTGCACGGACTCTGGAGCTCGTCCGCACTTTTGCTCAGCACTACGTATCTGTGAGGTGATTTGTTCGATATTTTGTTGAATACTACTCATAGCTGACTTTACTTAAGGGAAAATAAATGGATATCACTGAGTTACTAGATTTTAGTGTAAAGCATAACGCGTCAGATCTACATCTTTCTGCGGGTGTATCTCCAATGGTACGTATAGATGGTGAAGTAAGGAAGCTTGGAATACCAGCTTTGAGCCATGCTGATGTGCATCGTTTGGTTTTTGAGATCATGAGTGATTCACAACGCGGTGAATTTGAAGAAAAACTGGAAGTCGACTTCTCTTTTGAATTACCCAACGTTGGTCGTTTCCGTGTTAATGCTTTTAACCAATCTCGTGGCTGCTCTGCTGTGTTTCGTACCATTCCAGTAGAGATTCCCACCCTTGAACAGCTAGGGGCTCCTGAGATATTTGAAAGAATATCTAATTACGAAAAAGGTCTAGTATTGGTCACTGGGCCCACTGGTTCAGGTAAGTCGACAACTTTGGCGGCGATGGTGGACTATGTTAACCGTAACCATAATAAGCATATATTGACGATTGAAGATCCGATCGAATTTGTTCATACCAACAACAAATGCCTAATCAATCAACGAGAAGTGCACCGCGACACTCACAGCTTCAAAGCGGCGTTGCGTAGTGCGTTACGTGAAGATCCAGACGTAATCCTTGTTGGTGAGCTTCGTGACCAAGAGACGATCAGCTTAGCGTTAACCGCTGCAGAAACAGGTCACTTAGTTTTTGGTACCTTGCATACTAGCTCTGCTGCAAAGACCATAGACCGTATTATCGATGTATTTCCGGGTAGCGACAAAGATATGGTGCGTTCAATGCTGTCTGAATCGTTACGTTCAGTGATTGCTCAGAAGCTGTTAAAGCGTGTAGGTGGTGGTCGTGTGGCTTGTCATGAAATCATGATGGCGACACCTGCGATTAGAAACTTGATCCGCGAAGACAAGGTCGCGCAGATGTATTCGATAATTCAAACGGGCGCGGCACATGGTATGCAGACCATGGAGCAAAATGCGAAGCAGCTTATGGCTCAAGGTTTGGTTGATTCGGAAGAGGTCGAGAAAAAGATCGAAATTCAAACCTCTATGTTTTAATCAAGGTGAACAAAATGGAATTGAATCAAATCCTTGAGGGGATGCTTTCACAAAAAGCGTCGGATCTTTACATCACTGTCGATGCTCCAATCCTGTTTCGTGTGGATGGTGAACTTCGCCCTCAAGGAGATAAGCTGAATTCGGCTCAGGTCGCACAGTTGCTTGACGCGATGATGGATCAAGACCGACGTGATGAATATCAGCAAACGCGTGAGGCTAATTTTGCCATCGTGCGTGATTTTGGCCGTTTTCGTGTTAGCGCATTCTTTCAACGAGAGCTACCAGGAGCGGTAATTCGTCGTATCGAGACTAACATCCCAACCTTTGAGCAATTAAAGCTTCCTGATGTACTGCAAGACCTGTCAATTGCAAAGCGTGGACTTGTGCTGGTGGTTGGGGCGACGGGCTCCGGTAAGTCAACCTCGATGGCTGCGATGACAGGTTATCGCAATACCAATCGTTCCGGGCATATTTTGACGGTTGAAGACCCGATTGAATTCGTTCACGAACATAAAAAGTGTATCGTGACTCAACGTGAGGTTGGGCTCGACACCGAGAGTTATGAAGTTGCGCTTAAGAACTCTTTGCGCCAAGCACCTGATATGATTTTGATTGGCGAAATCCGTAGCCGTGAAACCATGGAATACGCGATGACCTTTGCTGAAACGGGCCACTTGTGTATGGCAACACTGCACGCGAATAATGCCAACCAAGCGTTAGAACGTATTCTTCACTTGGTGCCTAAAGAGCAGAAAGAGCAGTTCTTGTTTGATCTGTCGATGAATCTACGTGGTGTGGTCGCTCAGCAATTAATCCGAGATAAGAATGGCAGCGGTCGCCATGGCGTGTTTGAGATTCTACTTAACAGCCCGCGAGTGTCTGACTTGATTCGTCGTGGTGAGTTGCATGAACTAAAAGCGACTATGGCTAAATCGAAAGAGATTGGTATGCAGACCTTTGACCAAGCGTTGTATGACTTGGTGCTTGCAGGCAAGATCAGTGAAGAAGACGCATTCCACAGTGCTGATTCCGCGAATGACTTACGCTTAATGCTAAAAACCAGACGTGGTGATGATGACTACGGAACTGGTGCTTTGGCTGGCGTGAAGATTGATATGGGTTAGATTGATGCTGAATGCTGAATGCTGAATGCTGAACGATAAAAAACCGCTGTGAAGGCGGTTTTTTGAGGCTAGATAATTTAGTGGTTACCGTAACTATTGTTTTTACCAGAATATCCTCGTTCTTTCTCTAATTTGATTTTTGTCGGATATTGTTCACCGGTATAACCTGCTGAGCCTCCGCTCATAGAGCTGCATGCTGTGATTGCTAGAGAAGCGAAGATGACTAAAAAAATTTTCATATGAACTCCCACGTCCTTATTATGAATTGCACTGGCACTACGGCGTGAAATTCATGTGGGATCATAAATTAGCTCAAATGTTAATCGCTTAGTTTTTACTAAGAATATTGTGCTTCAAACCAACTTTCTAGAATAACAACTGCGGATTGGTTATCGACGTTACCTTTACTTAGTGCTTTATAGCCGCCCATTTCAAAAAGGTCGGCCCTAGCTTCTGTCGTAGAAAGTCTCTCATCATGTAATTCAACATCGACACCAAAGCGTCCTTTAAGACGGTTAGCGAATTTTTTCGCCCTTGGTGTAATCGCGGCTAGATCTTTACCATGAAGGTCGGTAGGAAGACCAACCACGATAATATTCGGCTGCCACTCTTTGATTTGCTTTTCGATGTCATCCCAGTTTGGGATGCCATCTTTCGCTTTAAAGGCTTTTAAAGGGCTGGCTGTGCCTGTGATCTCTTGTCCTATCGCACTGCCGATACTTTTTGTACCGTAGTCAAATGCCATAATTGTTCGTGACATGGGGTTTCCAAATTAATCTGTGTTTGAGAGTTTATATACTGAGTCTGAGTCTGAGTCTGAGTCTGAGTCTGAGTCTGAGTTAGGCGTGACCAGCGTCAGCAGAAAGCTGAGCGGCATTAATACCTAACATCTGCACTGCGACTTTCCAGCGGTCTGAAATTGGCGTATCGAAGATGACCTTTGGATCTGCTTCTACGGTTAACCATGAGTTTTCAGTCAGTTCGGTTTCCAGTTGCCCAGGTTCCCATCCGGCATAACCAAGAGCGACTAGATAATTCATCGGTTCATCTTCTGTACCTAATACCATCAAGATATCTTTTGAGGTTGTCACCGATATTTGATCCGTCATGCTGATACTGGATTGATAGCTGCCTTTAGGTTTGTGCAAAATAAACCCACGGTCTTCTGCGACCGGCCCACCATTCAATACAGGCTTATCAAGGCTTGCTTGATTGGGTTTCGGTTGTTCAGAGTCAACCTCAACCTGCTTAAGCATGCTGCCGACAGTGACATCGATAGGAGCGTTGATCATCAAACCCATCGCACCTTCGTCATTGTGCTCACAAAGATAGATCACCGAATTTTGAAAGTATGGGTCTTTCATTCCGGGCATAGCGACCAGAAAGTGGTTCGTTAAATTCATAGAGCCTCCTGCCAGTGTGTTCCCAGTAAAGGAAAAAGAGCGGCGTAAAGCCGCTCATTGTTCTTTGCCTAGATATTTTTGTGTTTCGAATAGCTAAGGCTTTCTTTAGTTTAGGCTATTTAGCGTTAACGCGACGCTCAATTGCATCCATTAATTTACCTGTAACTGAAATATCAAAAGCGGCTTCAATTTCACGGATACAAGTAGGGCTAGTCACGTTAATTTCAGTCAGCTTGTCACCGATAACATCAAGCCCTACAAAGATTAAACCTTTCTCTTTCAGTGCTGGAGCAACTGCTCTTGCGATAGCCCAGTCTGTTTCACTCAGCGGGCGAGCTTCACCTGTACCACCAGCAGCAAGATTACCTCGAGTTTCCCCTTTTGCAGGAATACGCGCTAGACAGTAAGGCATTGGTTCACCGTCAACCACAAGAATACGCTTGTCACCATTGCTGATGTCTGGAACAAAGGTTTGTGCCATAGCGTAGTTTTGACCGTGGTTAGTCAGTGTTTCAATGATCACTGATACGTTTGGATCGCCCTCTTTTACTCGGAAGATAGACGCGCCACCCATGCCATCAAGTGGCTTTAAGATCACGTCACCGTGCTCTTCTCGGAATGCTTTAATTTTTTCAGCTTTACGAGTCACGATAGTGGTTGGTGTCAGTTCAGGGAACCAAGCCGTGAATAGCTTCTCGTTACAGTCACGTAAGCTTTGTGGCTTGTTGACGATCAGTGCGCCGTTCTCTTCAGCACGCTCAAGAATGTAAGTTGCGTAGATGTATTCTGTATCAAACGGAGGATCTTTACGCATCAGTACTGCATCTAAATCAGAGAGAGCGATAGTCTGTTCTGATTTGAATTCGTACCAGCCGTTTGGATCTTCTTTTAGTTCAACAACCTTAGTGTCAGCAATGGCTACGCCTTGATCTAAATGTAGATCATCCATTTCCATGTAATGGATTTCGTAACCACGACGCTGAGCTTCAAGCATCATGGCAAAGCTAGAGTCTTTTTTGATGTTAATGGATGAAATTGGATCCATTACGATGCCAAGTTTGATCATTTTTTTCTCCTAGCCTAGATCGCCAAAACGGACTTGTAAGGCAGTAATTGCGGTTAGAGCTGCTGTCTCGGTACGAAGTACACGTGGGCCGAGTAGCGTCTCTTCAAATTTGTATTGTTCTGTCATACCGATTTCTTCAGCTGACAGTCCGCCTTCAGGACCGATCAATAGGCGCACCTTACTGATCGGCTCTGGAAGGGTATTGATTGAGTATTTTGCACGAGGATGCAGGTTTAGTTTTAACGCTTCGCTCGGTTCGCTGCACCACTCTTCAAGTTGCATGATTGGGCGAATAACTGGAACCGTATTACGGCCAGATTGTTCACATGCCGCGATAGCAATCTTTTGCCACTGCGCGAGCTTTTTCTCGAAGCGTTTAGTATCAAGCTTAACTCCACAGCGCTCTGAAATAAGGGGGGTAATGGTGTTCACACCAAGCTCAACCGATTTCTGAATCGTGAATTCCATTTTGTCGCCACGTGAAATCACTTGGCCTAAATGTAAGTCTAACGGAGATTCGCTGCTGCGCTCGATACGTTCAGTAACATTAACTGTGACGTTCTTTTTTGATACTTCAGCAATTGTCGCAGGGAATTCAGCGCCACTGCCATCAAATAGAAGAACATCTTGACCTTCTTTCATACGAAGGACTCGACCAACATGACCCGTGGCATCTTCGCCTAAAGCGAGTGAACCTAACTGATGAATGCGTTCTGGGTGATGGATACGAGGGATTCTCATGCTGGTAAACCTATAAATAGTGTCATTTGGGTATTTTGTCTCTGCCTAACATGGATGCTAAGTAAGGAAAAAACAAGTAGCGAACAAAAATAGGCGAGAGATCTTATCCTTATGATTTAGAGTTTGAAATTTATAAAGCCAATAAATACAATTCAACCGATTGAATATAAATATAATTAATAAAGGCTTTATCTATGTTTTGTATGAAAAGACGTTCTATTTTAACGTGTGCAGTCAGTAGCTTACTCTTGGCGGGTTGTGGTGGTGGATCGGATTCATCTTCCGATGTTCCTGCTAGTATCGTGTCACCTAATGTGAACGGAACGCCAAGTTTAGCGTCTGTTTCGACTTACCAAACTTCGAGTATGTCGAAGGATATTGAAGAATGTTCAAAAGCATTTTTAGTGAATAGCTCTTGTGATTTATCGGTAATAAAGCCTCTTGGGGTTAACCAAGTAAATGTGACAATTGAGCAGATTCAAGAAAGGTTAGTAGTGTCCCATCAGTGGATGGCCGACAGTTTTATCGAAGCATTAAAAGAAATTAATGACCAAGATTTACTGAATCTTTTTAAGCCATTGAACAGCATTGTGATCAGTTATGATATTCGCCCATCATTTTACACAACGTCTACAGCATCTATGTATATAGACCCTAAGTATGTATGGCGCAATAAAAGCGAGTGGGATTCTATTCATAAGCAAGAAGATTATCGAAATGGTTTTCAAACAGAGTTTAAATTCGATAAAGCTCAGCGCTATATTCATGAAGCAACAAATGACTATATCTCTTATTCAAATACCTATACCCCGTTAAGGAATGAATCGAGAGAAGCGAATCATATTGCTCCTGGTTTATTTAGGCTCCTTTCTCATGAACTTGCACACGCGAATGATTTCTTGCAAGAGCACGACCTGACTCAAATCCCTTCTTATGGGGATATCACTAACTATATTCATCCGTTAAAAAAATTAAATCACGAGCTTATTGAAAGGGATCCTTTAACTTCAAACCTGCTGAATAAAGCGGCTCAAATTGCCTTTCAAGGTGAATCAATGACAAACGAAATTAGACGACTTACAGGAGAGGTTGCCGGGGATGCATTTGAAGCCGATAAAGCAGCGGCATTCTACTCTTACTCAAGTCCTGCTGAAGATGTGGCTATGCTCTTTGAAGCTTACATGATGTACAAAAAGTACCGCGCTTTGTCTGATGTCGCTTTTCTTAGTATTCCACAAATAGAAGATTATTCATGTAACGACTGGAAAGTGCAGTGGGGCCAACGTTCTCGTTTATCTGATAATGATGTTCAAGATCGAGCCGTGTTTGTTGCTAGTGGTATATTGGGTAAATCAGAGTTGACGATTAGAGCTGAATTGGCTTCTCTTCCTGCCGCTCCTGAAATGTTAAGTGTTGGGCAAGGTTGGTGTGCAAGTCAGAAATTGATGGACGTAAACCCTGAGGCGCGCTCCGTTATTTCGGCGGCTTCAATGACAGGTTTTAGTGAGAATACTCGTTATCTAGAAGACTTAGAAAACTAAACTTAATAATAGAGCATTAAAAGTGATTATGGCCCTGTGTGACAAGGGCCTTTTTATCTTGCTGGCTATTATTTACAGCTTTCAAATACAAATTGGTTGTGATTCCCCTGGATGGCATAGATTCGCTCATCACGGGTACATTCCCACTTATCGACAGGGAATTGCTTGTTCCACGCCATCATCAGGTTAGTCTGCTGCTTAGATAGCTTGAAACCATACTCTTGGCTCATATAAAGATAAGTACGCGCGATAGAACCTTTTGCTCTGTCGGGTGGCATCACTTTACGTTGTTTGAAGTTGACCTGCATTTCACACTGACCGTAGCTCACGCCATCCATTCCATTCCACTGACTGAAATTGTAATTGGAGCGATCACCGTTAACCTCGCCAATCGCCGGAGTTAGATTATGAAGGTCGGCTTCCATCGATTTAAATATTTTGTCATTGCGAGTACAGTTCTTACGTCCGCCATCTTGCCAGCACTGACGCTGGTGGCCGAATTGCCAAGCTGGAACCACGTGTTCCCACTCAATACGGGAAGCGCGCTTTTGCTGTTTTCTCACTTGATAACCACAGGCGTCGAGGTCGGGGATACCTTTCTTTTTGTCTTTCCAAGTGATGTCACAGCCACAATAAAATGAAGTAGGGTGATCGAGATAAATCTTTACTGCTTCCTTTTTTGCTTTCGAGAATGAACTAGGCGGGGCGGCGAAAACGCTTTGGGTTACCAGTAGGCCAAATACTATTGATAGGCAAAATGGCACCGATAGGCCAAATACTTTTGGAGAGGTTTTTTGCATAGAAAAAGACTGATGAAAGTATGGTAAACAACAGTCTAGCACTCAAATGTTAGTTCACTCTATTACATTTATTCGCGTTACCTTGTGAGCTTAAGACTTAGCTCAATTGAAGGCCGGTAAAAGCTAAGGTTTGCTGGCATTGTTGGCAACGATACGTTGATTGGTTGCGGATGACTTTGTTGTGTCGTCTTATCGACAGGGGATAAGTGGTGCAATCACAGCGATACTCAAAAGTTTTGCCCTGCACTGAGGTGATTTCCAAGCTGTGGGTCGTTCTGGCCGGTACATTGAATACCTTTTCCATCACGTATTTCCACTCATTGCCGTGAGGCCTAACTCGTCCGAAGACCTGATGTGTGATCAGATGTGCGAGTTCATGAGGCACGACTTCGTTAATAAAGGCGTCTTCATTTTCGCTGAATAGCACTTGGTTGAGTTTTATCTCGTTTAACTGGAGGTAGGCTTTTCCCGCTGCCTTTCCTCTTAACTTGTAAGTGACGGTTGGGCATGGAAATTCACGAGAAAAATGTTGATTAGCAATAGCTAGGCATTCGCCCAGTTTTTTATTTACTCGATGTTGTTGCGGGGTGTAAGACAAGCGTTGTTAACTCCAAAAAAAGCCTCAGCGTTTAAGCTAAGGCCTCATCATAACATTGCTCATCGATCGTGAAACGATTTAAACGTGATGTTTCTTTTTGATTACTTCGTGGTAAGCATGCCATGTTCCGTAACCAAGTAATGGCATCGTTACAATCATACCCACACCGTAGGTCGCGAAGCCGACTAAGATACCAGTACCAATGATACCAGCCCAAACGACCATCGCAGGGATGTTTGATTTAACAGCGTTGAAGCTAGTAAAAATCGCACTCATTACATCTACACGTCTCTCCATCATTAGTGGAATTGAAAATGCTGAGATACTAAATATCAGGCTCGCGATAACAAAACCAATCACAGACCCTGTAATTAAGAAGGGAGCAAATTCGGTCAATGGTGCACCTTGTACTGAAGGGTAAAGTGCGTGCAATAATGCAGCGATACGCATCCAGAATATCATCGCGACCATTAATACAATCGCAAACGCCCATTGGTGGGTTGAGTTCCGTGTGATGGCTTTCATCGAATGCAGCAGGCTAGCGTTGTGCCCCTTTTCTCTTTCCCAGGCTGCGTCATACAAGCCTAGGGCAAGAAACGGCCCTATTAGCATGTACACAATCAAGCTTGGCATAACGACCAAATGTGTTCCTTGCCATTGGACAAGTTGCACGATGGCGATGGCCGCAGCCATGAAACACAATCCGTAAAATGCGCTGATTATTGGCATTTTCACTAAGTCATGCAGTGCAAGCGATAACCAGTGGAATGGGGCGGATATGCTTACTTGGTTACAAGGAATGGTGCGAGCGTAATCCTGATCGCTGACCTTGTGTTTCTTATCGTTTAGTTCGGATGGGTGCACGGTACGAGGCATAGATCCCCCTAGTTAAATAACGTCCTAGTTATAATTCCACAAGGCTCTGAAGTATCGCTTACGAGAGCGTTATGGTGTTGAGCTAAACTGCTCTTTGTCATCCCAGTTATTGTTCTTGCGTACATTTAACGAGCGCTATCGGACTGAATTAATTTAAGTTAAATGTGAGCTTGATCGCCTAGGAGTTACCTTAACTATTGTCAGTAGTGCTAGAAAACACAAATTATCAGCGGATTTTTATACTAAGTGGTTAACGGTAAAGAAGACTTGGACAGGGTGTTCTAGCAGGGGAAGGTTTGGTAAGTACATAAAAATAAAGCCCTTACTAAGAAGTAAGGGCTTTAAAGAAACAAATCGCAGTGGCTAAATTATTTTAGGCCAGCGAAGTCCGCAAGGATTGCTGCTTTGTCCGTCGCTTCCCAAGGGAACTCTTCGCGACCGAAGTGACCGTATGCAGCCGTCTTTTTGTAGATAGGCTGAAGAAGGTTCAGCATTTCTTGAAGACCGTATGGACGTAGGTCGAAGTTTTGACGAACAGCTTCAATGATGATCTCGTGAGCTACTTTCTCAGTACCAAACGTTTCAACCATGATAGATGTTGGATCTGCAACACCGATAGCGTAAGACAGTTGAATCTCACAACGGTCAGCCATGCCAGCAGCAACGATGTTTTTCGCAACGTAACGCGCTGCGTAAGCTGCAGAACGGTCAACTTTTGATGGATCTTTACCAGAGAATGCACCGCCACCGTGACGAGCTGCGCCGCCGTAGGTATCAACGATGATCTTACGACCTGTTAGACCACAGTCACCCATTGGGCCACCGATTACGAAACGGCCGGTTGGGTTGATGAAGAAGTTAGTGTCTTTATTGATCCACTCAGCAGGAAGTACTGGCTTGATGATCTCTTCCATTACCGCTTCACGTAGGTCAGGTGTTGTAACTGAATCACAGTGTTGAGTTGAAAGAACAACTGCGTCGATACCAACAATCTTACCTTGGTCGTATTGGAACGTAACTTGAGATTTCGCATCTGGACGAAGGAAGTCAAGCTTGCCGCTCTTACGTACTTCAGCTTGCTTCTTAACAAGAAGGTGAGAGTAAGTAATTGGAGCTGGCATTAGGATTGGTGTTTCGTTAGTCGCGTAACCAAACATGATACCTTGGTCGCCTGCGCCTTGATCTTTAGGATCGGCTTTATCAACACCTTGGTTGATGTCTGGAGACTGCTTACCAATTGTGTTTAGTACAGCACAAGAGTCTGCGTCAAAGCCCATATCAGAATGAACGTAACCAATTTCACGAACTGTTTCACGAGTGATTTCTTCGATATCAACCCATGCAGACGTTGTTACTTCACCGCCAACCATAACCATGCCGGTTTTTACGTAAGTCTCACAAGCAACACGTGCTTTTGGATCTTGTTCCAAGATGGCATCAAGAACAGCATCAGAGATTTGGTCTGCAATTTTATCTGGATGGCCTTCTGAAACAGATTCAGAAGTGAATAGGTGCTTAGCCATGAGAGCTCCACTTTTAGTTTAGTTTTTAGTTGCAAATAGTTAAATGCAAATAATTTTAGGCGTCGCAAGCTAGGAAGCGCCGCCATTAAATACAGTATATTTTGTAGGTGTTTCTACATCTAGACGGCTATTCTAAATTCCAGCGGTCGAATTACAAGCTCTTTTTTATGATATGTCATAACTAATCGTTTGCGTATCGGTCGAGATAACACATTGCTAAGTGATGTAAATGTTCGAAAATTGCGAAAAGTGACCGTTAAAATGCCAGTAAAACGTTTGCAGTCGCTAAAGTCGTTTGAGAGAATACCCGCGCTAATAAAAATGAAAATTTTAGCATCAATCTCTTTTTTAAATCGCTTATGTACTCAGGAGCAGACATGCCTTCTCGTAAAGATCTAGCCAATGCAATTCGCGCACTTAGCATGGATGGCGTTCAACAAGCAAATTCAGGCCACCCTGGCGCACCTATGGGTATGGCTGACATCGCTGAAGTTCTTTGGCGTGGTCACTTGAACCACAACCCAGCAAACCCAGAGTGGGCTGACCGCGACCGTTTTATTCTGTCTAACGGGCATGGTTCAATGTTGATTTACTCTCTGCTTCATCTTGCAGGTTACGAGCTTTCAATTGAAGACCTTAAGAACTTCCGTCAACTGCACTCTAAGACTCCTGGTCACCCAGAGTACGGTTACGCTCCTGGTATCGAAACGACTACTGGTCCTCTAGGTCAAGGCATCACTAACGCTGTTGGTATGGCGATGGCTGAGAAAGCATTGGCTGCACAGTTCAACAAAGAAGGCCACGACATCGTCGATCACTTCACTTATGCATTCATGGGTGATGGTTGTCTGATGGAAGGTATCTCTCACGAAGCATGTTCTCTAGCAGGTACGCTAGGTCTTGGTAAGCTGGTTGCTTTCTGGGATGACAACGGCATCTCTATCGATGGCGAAGTTGAAGGTTGGTTCTCTGACGATACACCTAAGCGTTTTGAAGCTTACGGCTGGCACGTAATCTCGGCCGTTGATGGTCACGACTCTGATGCTATCAACGCGGCTATCGAAGCAGCTAAAGCGGATCCTCGTCCAACGCTTATCTGTACTAAAACTATTATCGGTTTTGGTTCTCCAAACAAAGCGGGTACGCACGACTGTCACGGTGCTCCACTAGGCGCTGATGAAATCACAGCAACTAAAGCAGCACTTGGTTGGGAACACGGTCCTTTCGAAATCCCGGTTGATATCGCAGCTGAGTGGAATGCGAAAGAAGCGGGCGCAGCGAAAGAAGCTGCTTGGAATGCTAAGTTTGACGCATACGCAGCCGCTCACCCAGAGCTAGCAGCAGAATTTAAACGTCGTACTAACGGCGAACTACCAGCTGAGTGGGAAGAAAAAGCAAACGCAATCATTGCTGATCTTCAAGCTAACCCAGCAAACATCGCATCACGTAAAGCATCTCAAAATGCTCTAGAAGCGTTCGGTGCTATGCTACCTGAATTCATGGGCGGCTCTGCTGACCTTGCGCCTTCTAATCTGACTATGTGGTCTGGCTCTAAGTCGCTTGAAGCAAATGACTTCTCTGGTAACTACATCCACTACGGTGTACGTGAATTCGGTATGACGGCTATCATGAACGGTATCGCTCTGCACGGTGGTTTCGTACCATACGGCGCAACGTTCCTAATGTTCATGGAATACGCGCGTAACGCAATGCGTATGGCTGCTCTGATGAAAATTCAGAACATCCAAGTTTACACGCACGATTCTATCGGCCTAGGCGAAGATGGTCCTACTCACCAACCGGTTGAACAGATCGCTTCTCTACGTCTGACTCCAAACATGAGCACATGGCGCCCATGTGACCAAGTTGAGTCTGCTGTTGCTTGGAAACTGGCAATCGAGCGTAAAGATGGTCCTTCTGCACTTATCTTCTCTCGTCAAAACCTTGCACAACAAGATCGTGACGCTGAGCAAGTAGCAAACATCGCGAAGGGTGGTTACATCCTGAAAGATTGTGCTGGCAAGCCAGAGCTAATCATCATTGCTACAGGTTCTGAAGTTGAGCTTGCTGTTGAAGCAGCAGCACAACTAACAGCTGAAGGTAAAGCAGTACGCGTAGTCTCTATGCCTGCAACTGACGCGTTTGATAAGCAAGACGCTGAATACCGTGAATCTGTACTTCCATCTGACGTAACAGCACGTATCGCTGTAGAAGCTGGCATCGCTGACTTCTGGTACAAGTACGTTGGTTTCGGTGGCAAGATCATCGGTATGACAACGTTCGGCGAATCTGCACCAGCGGGTGAGCTATTCAAGATGTTCGGTTTCACTACTGAAAATGTAGTAAACACAGCGAAAGAGCTTCTTGCTTAATCATTGACTGATGGCCTTGTGCTAACAGTTAAATGAAGGAAAAAACCGAGCGCTGAGCTCGGTTTTTTTGTATCTGGGGTTTGTTATCACTTAGACTAAGGCTTACAAGCAACAGATCAATCTGTCATAAGTAAGCTGAGTTATTCAAGTAATGCCTTTTAGGTAGGATTCAGTTATCATCTGTTGCACGAAATTTTGGTTAGATGTACGGAACTATGCTAAAAGTCGCGATAAACGGATTTGGAAGAATAGGGCGTAATGTATTACGCGCTGTTTATGAAAGTGGCAAAAGCCAACAAATCAAAGTAGTAGCTGTCAATGAGCTTGCTCAGCCTGACGCTATGGCTCACCTATTGCAATACGACACCAGTCACGGCCGCTTCGGCAAGAAAATCTCTAACGATCAAGAGCACATCTATGTTCATCATGGTATTGGTGCTGAAGATAAAGGAGAGTTCGATACGATTCGTATCTTACATCTTGCTGATATTGAGTTGTTGCCTTGGCGTGACCTTGAAGTCGATATTGTTCTCGATTGTACCGGTGTCTACGGTTGCCGAGATGACGGCCTAGCACACATCGCTGCTGGAGCGAAAAAGGTGCTGTTTTCACATCCTGGTGCTAATGACCTTGATAACACCATTATCTATGGTGTGAATCACGAGACTATCGAAGCCGATCATCGAATCGTTTCCAATGGTTCATGTACCACCAATTGTATTGTCCCTATCATCAAGGTGCTTGATGATGCCTTTGGTATTGAGTCCGGCACGATTACGACCATTCACTCTTCTATGAATGACCAGCAAGTGATCGATGCGTACCACAGCGACCTACGTCGAACTCGAGCAGCAAGCCAATCCATCATTCCTGTCGATACCAAATTGCATAAAGGTATTGAAAGGATCTTCCCGAAATTTTCTAACAAATTTGAAGCTATATCTGTGCGTGTGCCGACGGTAAACGTCACTGCGATGGATTTAAGTGTCACAATTAATGCAAATGTGAAAGTTAATGACGTAAATCAAACCATTGTTAATGCATCCCAGTGTACATTACACAATATAGTTGACTATACTGAAGCGCCGCTCGTTTCCATCGACTTTAATCACGATCCCCATAGCGCAATTGTTGATGGTTCACAAACTCGAGTGAGCAACGGCCACTTAGTAAAAATGCTTGTGTGGTGTGACAATGAATGGGGCTTTGCGAACCGGATGCTGGATACGGTTCTTGCAATGCAAGCTTCTGAAGGCAAGAAGTAAGACCTAGAAGCAAATGTGTGGATTATTTATTTTTTAGCTTGAAATAAATGCTAAGTGTCCACATATTATGAGTAGTTAAAGAATTACCAGTTGAATAATTTATAGGCTTAGCAGGGTTGCTGAGTTTCCAAAACTTTATTTTTATTTAAATTTGAGAGGACAAATCATGTCTGTGATCAAGATGACTGACCTGGAACTTGCAGGTAAACGCGTATTCATCCGTGCTGACCTAAACGTACCAGTAAAAGACGGTAAAGTAACTTCAGATGCACGTATCCTTGCATCTCTACCAACTATCAAACTTTGCCTAGAAGCTGGCGCAAAAGTTATGGTTACTTCTCACCTTGGTCGTCCTACTGAAGGCGAATACAACGAAGAGTTCTCTCTAGCTCCTGTAGTTAACTACCTAAACGACGCACTAGACTGCGACGTTAAACTAGCGAAAGATTACGTAAATGGTCTTGAGCTAAACGCTGGTGAACTAACTGTTCTTGAAAACGTTCGCTTTAACAAAGGCGAGAAGAAGAACGAAGAAGCACTTTCTAAGCAATACGCTGCACTATGTGACATCTTCGTGATGGACGCATTCGGTACAGCTCACCGTGCTCAAGCTTCTACACACGGCGTTGGTACTTACGCTCCTGTAGCATGTGCTGGCCCTCTTCTAGCTGCTGAGCTTGAAGCTCTTGGTAAAGCAATGGACAACCCAGCTCGCCCACTAGTGGCTATCGTTGGTGGTTCTAAAGTATCTACTAAACTAACTGTTCTAGAATCTCTTTCTAAAATCGCTGACCAACTTGTTGTTGGTGGTGGTATCGCGAACACGTTCATCGCTGCTGAAGGCCACAACGTAGGTAAGTCTCTATACGAAGCTGACCTAGTTGAAACGGCTAAGAAGCTAATGAAAGAGTGTGCTATCCCAGTAGCGACTGACGTTGCATGTGCTAAAGCATTCGACGAAAACGCAGAAGCTGAAATCAAGCACGTTTCTGAAGTTCAAGACGACGACATGATCTTCGACCTTGGCCCAGATTCAACTGCAGCTCTAGCTGAAATCATCGGCAACGCAAAAACAATTCTTTGGAACGGCCCTGTAGGCGTATTCGAATTCAAAAATTTCGAAGCGGGTACTGCTGGCATTTCTAAGGCAATCGCTGACTCTGAAGGTTTCTCAGTAGCAGGCGGTGGTGACACGCTAGCAGCTATCGACAAGTTCGGTATCAAAGCAGATGTTTCTTACATCTCTACTGGCGGCGGCGCTTTCCTTGAGTTTGTTGAAGGTAAAGTACTTCCTGCAGTAGCAATGCTTGAAGAGCGTGCTAAAGCATAATTGATTTAGAAAGGCGAGATGTGAATCTCGCCTTTTAACGTTTGCTGCATATCACACTTTTTTGCTAGAATGGCATAAGTTGTGAGCAAACGATTGCAAATTTTTAAACTTAAGTTTTTTAATCTTAAAACGATAGAATAAATAGGACTATTTCCATGTCTAAGATCTTCGATTTTGTAAAACCTGGTGTGATTTCTGGCGATGACGTACAGAAAGTATTTGAAGTAGCAAAAGCAAACAAATTTGCTCTTCCTGCAGTAAACGTAATCAACACTGATACTATCAACGCTGTTCTTGAAGCTGCTGCTAAAGCAAAAGCTCCAGTTGTTGTTCAGTTCTCTAACGGCGGTGCTGGTTTCTTCGCTGGTAAAGGCGTTAAACTTGAAGGTCAAGGCGCACAAATTCTTGGCGCTGTAGCTGGTGCAAAATACGTTCACGCAGTAGCAGAATCTTACGGTGTTCCAGTTATTCTTCATACTGACCACGCTGCTAAGAAACTTCTTCCATGGATCGACGGTCTACTAGACGCTGGTGAAGAGTTCTTCGCACAAACTGGTAAGCCACTATTCTCTTCTCACATGCTAGACCTTTCTGAAGAGTCTCTAGAAGAGAACATTGAAACATGTGCAGCTTACTTAGCTCGCATGGCTAAACTAAACATGACAATCGAGATCGAACTTGGTTGTACTGGTGGTGAAGAAGACGGCGTTGATAACTCTGATATGGACGCATCTGAGCTTTACACTTCTCCTGAAGATGTTGCATACGCATACGAGAAACTAAACGCAGTTAGCCCACGTTTCACTATCGCAGCTTCTTTCGGTAACGTACACGGTGTTTACCAAGCTGGTAACGTTGTACTTACTCCAACTATCCTGCGTGATTCTCAAGCATACTGTGCTGAGAAGTTTGGCATTGCAGCTGACGCTCTTAACTTCGTATTCCACGGTGGTTCTGGTTCTTCTGAAGCAGAAATCCAAGAGTCTATCGGTTACGGCGTTATCAAAATGAACATCGATACTGATACTCAGTGGGCTTCATGGGATGGCGTTCGTACTTACGAAGCTGAGAACCGTGATTTCCTACAAGGTCAAATCGGTAACCCAACTGGCGAAGCTGCTCCAAACAAGAAGTTCTACGATCCACGCGTATGGCTACGTGCTGGTCAGTCTTCAATGGTTACTCGTCTTGAGAAAGCATTCGCTGACCTTAACGCTGTAGACGTACTGTAATTCTTTGAATTAAGTACTCTTTAAGTTTTAAAAACCCGCTCATTGAGCGGGTTTTTTTATGTCTGATAAAAACTTGTACTAAATATGTAAAAAACCTAGCGTGCGGTGAATAAATTTCGTAGTCTTTTAGTTATCGGTATTTGTGTTTATTGGTAAGTTTTATTAATTCAAAAGCTTACATAAATATGACTTTGCAATCTGTCAAAGATAGGATATCGTGCCGAAAAATTGAACTTGGTTCAGTTTATAAAAAAGGACTTGGCTTTAATTTACTTTTAACACAACGACTTAACATGAGTTGTACGGTTTATTTTGTTGTTGGGTAAGTTTGGCTTAAGGCAGTTTAGCTCATAGCATATTATATAGAGGATGCACATTATGGCTGATAGTTCGACAGCGCTTGAGACTCCAATTGTGGATGGTTTGTCTCACGCAGAGCAGTGGTTAACAAATAACTCAGATCTGTTTATTCAATACGGTGTAAACATTATCTCAGCACTGATAATTCTATTTATTGGTAATCTTATTGTTAAAGCAGTAGCGAATAGCGTGTCTAAGGTTCTTCAGAAGAAGAAAATGGACCGAGCAGTTGTGGAATTCGTCCATGGTTTAGTTCGTTACTTGTTGTTTGTTATTGTTTTAATTGCTGCACTTGGTCGTTTAGGCGTTCAAACTGCATCTGTAGTCGCTGTTATTGGTGCGGCTGGTTTGGCTGTTGGTCTTGCACTACAAGGCTCACTATCTAACTTTGCTGCGGGTGTACTTATCGTTGCATTCCGTCCATTCAAGTCTGGTGACTACGTGGAAATTGGTGGTGTAGCGGGTTCAGTAGATTCAATTCAGATCTTCCAAACCGTTCTAACAACACCAGACAACAAAATGGTTGTAGTACCTAACGGCAGCGTTATTGGTAGCCCAATTACTAACTACTCTCGTCATGATACGCGCCGTATTGATCTAATGATTGGTGTTTCTTACAACGCCGATCTTCAAAAGACAAAAGCGCTACTGACTAAGATCTGTGAATCTGATGAGCGTGTACTTAAAGAGCCTGGCGTTCAAGTTGGTGTTCACACACTAGCGGATTCTTCAGTTAACTTTGTTGTTCGTCCTTGGGTCAGCACTGCTGACTACTGGAATGTTTACTTCGACCTGATGCAAGCAATCAAAGAAGGCTTGGATAACGAAGGTATCGAAATCCCATTCCCGCAAGTGGATGTGCACATGAATAAAGTAGAAGCTTAATTTCTAGTTAGTTTTTCTAGCTATAAGCTTTTATAAGGAAAGGCGGATAACTTAGGTTATCCGCCTTTTTTTGATGAGTTAAGTTTGTGGATGACTCAATATGAACGGATTTAGCCGTACTGCTCAATGAGTCCATTGGCGAGTACAAGTGCAATAGCGAACATCATGGTTGCTACCGCGATATCGATGCCTTTCTTAACTTTGGGTTTCGATAGTGTTGGGCCTAGCTTTGCAGCACCTAATGACAAAGAGTAAAACCACACGAATGAAGCTAAGATAGTCCCCATAGCAAAAGCTATTCTATCGTTGCCTTCAAACTGCCCGCCTATGGATCCAAGAATCACTACAGTATCTAAATAAAGATGCGGGTTTAATACGGTTACTGCCAATGCACCTAAAACAACGGTGCGCTTACCGCGAGCCAGTATCTCACCCTTTGATTCATCACTAATATGTGTTCTGAACGCACTGCGCAGTGACAAGAAACCATAAACGGTTAGGAATGCGATACCACCCAGTGTCACTGAGGTGAGCAGTAATTCATTTTGCGACAGGATCGCTCCGCCACCAAAGATACCCAATGAAATGAACAAGGTATCGAGTAGGCTACAAATCGTCGCTGTGGTTAGGTGGTGATTGCGTTTAATCCCTTGATTTAAGACGTACGCGTTCTGAGCGCCAATAGGGATGATCATGCTCGCCCCTAGACCAAAACCTTGTAATAAAACCCAAAAATTCATTTCAACCTCCACTTAATTAACGATATTTACGTGCTATATGGCGAAGATACTCTGACACTTTAAATAAGTATAATTAATGATTTTAATCTATTATTAGAGTTGCTAATGTTGGCGGTAGTTAGGTCAAAAAGGAAGCAAGTTGATGCGTGGATTGGATTATAAATGGATAGAAGCACTGGACGCGGTGGTGAAACAACGCAGTTTTGAAAGGGCAGCCGAGCAGTTATATATCTCCCAGTCTGCGGTGTCTCAACGCATCAAACAGCTGGAAAAATGGTTAGCACAGCCTGCTCTGGTAAGAGAGAGCCCACCAAGGCCAACACCAGCAGGAAAAAAACTGTTGGGTTTGTATCGTCGTGTTCGCTTGTTAGAGCACGAGCTTGTCCCAGAGTTAATGAACGAAGAGGGAGCTCAACCTCTTTCTCTGTCTATTGCGACCAATGCTGATAGCTTGGCGACATGGTTACTTCCTGCGTTATCTGATGTGATGAATTCACGTCAAGTTGAGTTTAACCTCGCGATTCATGGTGAATCAAGAACCATTGAGAAGATTAAAAGTGGTGAGGTTGCTGGGGCTATCAGCCTCGAACCTCAACCTATTCCGGGTTGCAGTGCGGACTATCTTGGAAGAATGGATTATGTGTGTGTGGCGAACCCTAGCTTCCATCAACGTTACTTCTCTGATGGAGTGAACTATTCGACACTAACCAAAGCCCCAGCGGTTTCGTACGACCAATACGATGATCTGCATAAGAAATTTTTGCATGATCATTTTAACGTCCCGAGAGATAGCGTGATCAATCATACTGTCGGTAGTTCAGAAGCATTTGTACGCTTGGCATTGTCGGGCGTTGCCTACTGTTTGATTCCTCGATTGCAGATTATCGAGGAGCTAGAGTCTGGTGCTTTGATTGATATTACGCCCGGCTTTTTATTGTCTTACCGAATCTATTGGCACCATTGGCAATTAGAGAGCGGGGTATTAAAAGAGATATCTCAAGCGATATTAAATTATGCCCACAACCACTTACCTCAGTAAGCTGTTGGTTTTTGCAGCGTCAAAGTTGTGTTAGAAGTCCTGTCGCGGGATTGGTTATGTGACAAATTGCTCTATGATAAAAGAACATTTTTTCAGCATAGGTCTACCTAATGAAGTTTGTACCAAAGATGTTAGCAACGTCTCTTACTCTTACTGCAGCATTGAGTGCTGTGAGTTTTCCATCATTGGCTGACTCGCCATCTTTTCCGCATATTTCAACGACAGGCTATGGTGAAGTGATCGCGACACCAGACATGGCGACATTTTCAGTTAGAGTCGTGGAATCGACGATGACTGCTGAGCAGGCTAAAAATACCGTTGATAAAGTGGTGACTGGCTTTCTAAATAAGCTACATCAAGCGGGTGTTGATGAGGCGAGTGTACACAGCTCTAACCTGTATTTATCTCCTCAATATCATTACCCGAAAAATGGTAAACCTGAACTGGTTGGTTACCGTGCGTCACGTAATGTGACCGTTCAAGTGAATGAGCTAGCCAACTTAAATGACTACATGGATATTGCCATCGGGCAGGGTATTAACCAGATCGATAATATCCAACTTCAGGTTCGTGACCAAGCTAAGTATCAGGAGCAAGCGCGCTTGGAGGCCATTAAAGATGCGACATCAAAAGCTAAATCATTAGCGAGCGGTTTTGAGCGCGAGTTAGGTGATGTCTGGCGCATAGATTACAACGCACAATCTTCTCAGCCTGTATTGATGCGTTCAATGGCAATGGATGCGAGAACCGAGTCGAATTCTTATGAAGATTCGACGATCACCATTCGTGATCGAGTGAATGTGATCTACCAACTAGAAGAGTAGTGAACATACCTCAGGAAGGGATTAGATCATCATGATCTATTTACCTACAGTAGACCAAATACTAAAAAGGCTCTCATTACGAGAGCCTTTTCTATTTTTACTTATGATCTAATTCGATGATTAGTGAAGTAAACGAGCACGAATGGTGCCTTCGATCTCTTTCAGTTTAAGCAGAGCTTCTTCTGAACGATTCGCTTCCACGTCGATAACCACATAACCCATATCTGCTGCAGTTTGTAAGTACTGACCTGCGATGTTAATCCCTTCCTCTGCGAAGATGGTGTTAATTTGAGTTAGGATACCCGGACGGTTTTCGTGAATGTGTAGCAGGCGAGAAGCACCTGTATGCAATGGTAATGATACTTCAGGGAAGTTAACACTGGATAGCGTTGAGCCATTATCAGAGTACTTAGCAAGCTTACCTGCAACTTCTACACCGATGTTCTCTTGTGCTTCCTGTGTTGAACCACCCACGTGAGGCGTTAGGATCACGTTATCGAACTGCATCAATGGTGACTCAAATGGGTCAGCATTGGTTTTTGGTTCCGTTGGGAATACATCGATTGCTGCACCTGAAAGGTGACCAGAATCTAGAGCGCCGCACAGAGCTGGGATATCTACTACCGTGCCACGTGCTGCATTGATAAAGATAGAACCAGGCTTCATGCGCTCGAACTCTTCTTTACCCATCATGTTCTTCGTTTCATTGGTTTCAGGTACGTGCAAAGAGATCACGTCACACTTGTTCAGCAAGTCAGTCATAGTGTGAACTTGAGTTGCGTTACCCAAAGACAGTTTGTTTTCGATATCGTAAAAGTAAACTCGCATACCCAGGTTTTCAGCAATAATACCTAGCTGAGTACCAATGTGACCGTAGCCAATAATACCTAAACGCTTACCACGAGCTTCGTAAGAGTTGTCAGCACTCTTTTTCCAGATACCACGGTGAGCAAGAGCATTCTTCTCTGGGATACCGCGTAGTAGCAATAGAACTTGACCAAGAACTAGCTCAGCAACGCTTCGAGTATTTGAGAACGGTGCATTGAAAACAGGGATACCGCGTTTTGCTGCCGCTTGAAGGTTAACCTGGTTAGTACCAATACAGAAACAACCGACTGCAACTAGCTTTTCAGCTGCATCAATAACTTCTTGGGAGATGTTGGTGCGAGAACGGATACCAATGAAATGAGCATCTTTCACTGCTTCAAGAAGTTCATCTTCAGGTAGTGAGCCTTTATGGTACTCAATGTTTGTGTAACCAGCGGCTTGCAGTACTTCTACAGAAGAAGGGTGAAGACCCTCTAGAAGTAGAATTTTAATTTTTTCTTTTTCCAGTGAAACTTTGGCCATTGTTCTCGTCCTTAAAATGGAAAGGTTGGGCAAATGCGGCGCACGTGCTACAAAACGGCTAAAAGAGGAACTTATTCACCATTTTGTCAGGAGACAAACGTTTTCCCTGTGCGTCTTCTGAACAATAAAGTAACAAAAAAAAAATGTTTTGGGTAAGAAAATTACGGAATAAGACATAATTTTACGGGCGAAAAGCAAAAAAAACGGCGCCCTTGGGCACCGTATGTAATGAAGTAACAGAAAAACTCAATCTTCTATTATTTATTCTTCAATTTTTGCACCTTCAGGTGTGCCTGTGATAACCACATCAGCACCACGGTGAGCAAATAGACCAACCGTAACCACACCAGCGATACCGTTGATGATATCTTCTAATTGTTTTGGGTTTTCGATCGCCATGCCGTATACATCTAGGATCACGTTGCCATTATCAGTGGTGCAACCTTCGCGGTAAACTGGGTCACCACCAAGCTTTACTAGTTCACGTGCAACATATGAACGTGCCATCGGGATAACTTCAACAGGCAATGGGAATTTACCCAACACATCAACGGCTTTAGTACCGTCAACAATACAAATAAACTTATCAGAGATAGCCGCTACGATTTTTTCACGAGTCAAAGCAGCACCGCCGCCTTTGATCATGTCGCGTGAACCGTTGATCTCATCTGCGCCATCAACATAGATGTCTAACTTGAATACGTCATTACACTCAAATACTTTGATTTCTAGCGCTTCTAGTTTTTCAGTAGAGGCTACAGAGCTTGAAACCGCACCTTTGATTTTTTCTTTCATTGTGCCTAGTGCGTCGATGAAGTGATTTACTGTAGAGCCAGTACCTACACCTACAATGCTGCCTTCTTCAACATATTGAAGTGCTGCCCAGCCAGCTGCTTTTTTCATTTCATCTTGAGTCATGCCATTCTCCTGAATAAGGTCTTGCGCTTTGAATTAATCGTTCGCGTATTGAAGTTAACGTTTGGATATCGAGGTTAACGTTTGCGGCGCGATTATAGCGCTTTAATGGCTGTTTTCCCATTGCCAAGTCTTACTCGGAGTCACGATTTTAGGTAACGGAATGTCCCACTCTTCAATTGGCAGTGTATCGACATGCTGGCAATCATGAGCTAAACCAATTGGCGTTGCGCCTTCACCAGTCTCAAACCATCGAACCAAGGTACGATCGTAATATCCGCCGCCCATGCCTAAGCGATGCCCTTGAGAGTCAAAGCCTACAAGGGGAGTCAGAATGACGTCGAGTTGCTGACAAGGTTTAACCAGCATCTGATTGAGCTGAGGTTCGACAATGCCGTACTTATTCAAAACAGTGGGTGTGGTTGGTGAGTAATGCAGAAACAGCAAATGTCCGGCAGAGAAGGGGTGTAATACTGGTAAATAAGTTTGCTTGCCTTGCGCCCATAACCATTCAATTAAAGGCTGGGTATCGAGTTCGCCATCAATGGAAATATAGAGGGCGATATGTTGAGCTGACTGAATCTCATCAAGCTGAGAGCACTGTTTAACTAAGTCTATACCGGATTGAGTTTGTTGGTCGCCAGATAAGGCATTGCGTTTGATACGGATCTGTTTGCGAAATTCGCTGCGTGTGAGCGTCTTCATAAGAAGGGATACCCCAAAGTGCCGTTGAGAATAGATGGCCCTTGAACCAGCGAGTTCAAGGCGGATCAGCAATGATTACCGTAGGCTTCTCGGCGGACCGAGCATGCTCAATAGCACTCAAGTACTAACCCTTAGGGATTGCTTATCGGCTCGGGGACGTGAATCCTCTGACAAACACTCCAGGGTAAATTTTGTGTACGCTATTGCTGTCCGTGCTTAACTTTACTGAGGACATCTGAAAGTGATGTCGTGAGCTGTTCCATTCGCTCGGTCAGTGCGTTTTGTTCATCATTTGCTTCAAACTTCTTGGTTTGTAATTCATAGCAAATGTTCAGAGCTGCGATCGTTAGCAGCTTCACTTCATTGGTTACCTTAGTACGTTCAGCCATCTCTTTCAATCGATTATCAAGATCGGCCGCCGCTGCAATCAATGACTCTTCTTGCCCTGGGGGACAATTCACTCGAGTCAGTTTTCCTAATATTTCAACGTCTACCGCTTGATTACTCATGATGGATGAACTCTTTAACGCACTATTTAAGGCTGTTGCCCTTTATCATATTTTTACAAAGAAAAAGTGCAAGTACCGATGAGGAAGCAATCTCCTCTGAGGGAGAAACTATAGGTAAACCGCTATTAAGATTCAAGCTTTTCAGAGTGACTGTTTGTAAATGAGAGCTTGAGCACACAGTAATTCAGCAAATTGAACAATTGGTAGTCAGTCATCCTTCAATTGCTCAGGATCGATGCTTATCAGAATTGGGGTGAAGTGGTACGATTATACTATCGATATAAAGAATAACTGAGCGAGCTATCTGATGAGCGAAACTACTTTACCTGACTACCTAACGGTTGCGACTGAACTTCAATCGGCAAGCCTAGCCGTAAACCCTGCTGAGATGCATGGTTTATTAACGGGTATGTTGAGCGGAGGCTTAAACCTGGCAGATAAAAGCTGGCAACCACTGATCTTTGATTACACCAATGAAGGTATGGGCTGGCCAGATCGCGCATTAACGCTTGCGGAAGCAACGCTAAAAGTAACGACCAGCGAAATCACAGGTTCAGGCATGGAGCTGTCTATGTTGTTGCCGGACGAAGACGCAAGCGCAAGCCTGTTTGATCTTGCGGACGGTGTGTCTGATTGGATTAACCACTTCATTTCTGGCTTAGGCTTGGTTGGCGCTCAATTGAATAAAGCCTCTGACGGTACCAAAGAAGCTTTGGCTGATCTTGAAGAGATGGCAAAGCTGGGTATTGATGAAGAAGATGATATGGAAGAGCAGGCGCAGCTTCTAGAGCACGTTATTGAACACGTAAAAGCGTGTGCACTAACGATTCATGCTGAATTCGGTGCTCGCCCATCTGCAGATGCAGCTCCAACCATTCATTAATCCGCTTGTCGGTTTGAGGTTATAATGGCTCAGTATGATGTTGTAATTGCTGGTGGCGCAATGGCAGGGGCGACCTTAGCCCTTGCTCTGAATCACCTCAGTCAAGGTTCACTATCGATCGCGGTAGTAGAGCCTTATCAGGTTGATCATCAAGCTCACCCTGGTTTTGATTCTCGTTCGATCGCTTTGTCTTATGGCACGGTGCAGATCCTTGATTCTTTGCATTTGTGGCAATCTATCGCACCGGTAGCAACCCCGATTAAAGATATCTATGTATCGGATAGAGGGCATGCCGGAATGACGGACATCTACAGTGAAGAGCTTGCTGTTGATGCGCTTGGCTATGTGGTGGAGTTGGCGGATGTGGGTCGAATCTATCAGCAGAAGCTTGAATCCGAAGCTGCAATTACGATGTTTTGCCCTGAGTCTGTCAGTAAAGTCGAACGTGAAGAGTTGCAAACGACGATTGAACTGACAAGTGGGCAAACAGTAACAACTAAGTTATTGGTCGCTGCCGATGGCGCTATCTCAACCTGTTGCAAGCAACTCAATATCTCATTGAGTGAGCATGACTTTGAACAAGTTGCTGTGATTGCCAATATCGTGGCGAGCGAACCTCATCAAGGTCGAGCATTTGAGCGTTTTACTCATCATGGGCCAGTCGCTCTCTTACCGATGAGTGACAACCGTTTGTCGCTGGTTTGGTGTTTGTCACCGGAGCAAGCGCAAAAAGTGGTGACGCTAAACGACAACGAATTTCTTGAGCAGTTGCAGAGTGACTTTGGTTGGCGACTTGGCAGACTCGAGAAGGTAGGCAAGCGTGCCAGTTACCCACTGATTCTTCGTCATCGTCAGCAAAATATCTCTCATCGATTTGCGATTATTGGTAATGCCGCTCAAACGCTTCACCCAATTGCAGGACAAGGTTTTAATCTTGGCATCCGTGATGTGGCTTCCTTGGCGGAAGAGTTGTGTACCCAACTCGATGATGTTGGGCGTTACAATGGTCTTGTTAACTTTAGAAAGCGTAGAGAACAAGATAGAGACACGACGATTACGCTGACATCAAGCCTAGTCCATTTATTCTCAAACGATTTTTTGACCGCTCGCATTGGGCGTAATCTTGGGTTAGCCGTAATTGATAACCTTCCACCACTTAAAGGTCCACTTTTGCGTCATACGCTTGGCCTAGTAGAAAGATAAGGTAGAAAAATAATGATGCAAAGTGTTGATATCGCGATTGTTGGTGGAGGCATGGTTGGCCTAGCGCTTGCTGCTGCGTTGAAAGACAGTGACCTAAGAATAGCCGTCATTGAAGGCAGGGCACCCAGTGAAGGGCTTAGCGAATTGCCTGATGTGCGTGTGTCGGCATTGAGCCGCTCTAGTGAAGTGATTCTTCGTAACTTAGGCGCATGGCAAGGCATTGAACAAAGACGTGCGGCACCTTACCAAGCGATGGAGGTGTGGGAACAAGATAGCTTTGCTCGTATTGAGTTTGACTCGACACGTTTGGCTCAGCCGAATCTCGGTCATATTGTTGAAAACCGTGTGATTCAACTCGCACTGCTTGAACAGGTGAAGAAGCAAGATAATGTCAGCCTATACATGCCAGCTACGTGCAAAACGATGGCGATTGGTGAGAGCGAAGCATGGTTAACGCTAGACAATGGTCAAGCGCTGACCGCTAAGTTGGTTGTTGGAGCTGACGGTGCAAACTCTTGGGTTCGCAAACAGCAAGATATCCCACTAACACATTGGGATTACGGCCATAGTGCGATTGTCGCGAATATCAAGACCACAGAGCCGCATCACAGCGTTGCTCGTCAGATATTCACACCACAAGGGCCATTGGCATTCCTACCAATGCAGCCAAGCCACATGAGTTCGATAGTTTGGTCTACGGAGCCTAATCGTGCCGAGAAGCTTGTATCCATGTCGGATGCTGATTTTAATAAGCAGCTAACGGCAGAGTTCGACTCAAAGCTTGGATTATGCGAAGTGGTTGGTGACCGTTTTGCCTTCCCACTGCGCATGCGCTATGCACGTGACTTTGCGGTGGAGCGTGTGGCTTTGGTTGGTGATGCTGCTCATACGATTCATCCGTTAGCAGGGCAAGGCGTGAACCTTGGCCTATTAGACGCAGCAAGCTTAGCGCAAGAGCTGTTAACGCTATGGGCTGCTGGCGAGGACATTGGTACTAAACGTAACCTTCGTGGCTATGAACGCTGGAGAAAAGCTGAGGCGGCGAAGATGATTGCTTCAATGCAGGGCTTTAAAGATCTGTTTGAAGGCGATAACTCAGCCAAGAAGCTGATTCGTGGCATCGGTATGAAGCTCGCGGGCCAATTACCGGGGGCGAAAGATGAGATCATGAAGCGAGCACTGGGTTTGTCAGGCAATCTTCCTGATCTAGCCAAGCGTCCAGTTACGCACCAATAATCGTGAATCAACAATCGCAAATCAATAGTCGCGCACGGGTGAGCCGTTGTTGATGGTCAGCAGCTGCAGCTGATTGCCATTGACTCAATCTGAACACGAAAAAAGGGTTGGCATTATGCCAACCCTTTTTGTTTTTAATTCTGTAGAGAATCAGGTCATGCGTATGCGCAGCGCAGTTTCATGATTTCACTATTTATTTCTTTTACCGTTTGAAAGTGACGCCTTTCTGCTCGGTCTGGCAGCACGAGTTTACCGTTATCAAACTCAAATTTGCCTACGCCGTAAATGTAGATTCGTCCTTTGAAAAGTCGACTTACATGTTTAGCAATCATACTCGGTGTATAGCGCTTAAACAGTCTCATTTTAATTATCCTTATATTTACCTAGCCTGCATATTATAGAAAAACTCCGAGATAATAATTGTGATAAGCATGGAGTAATATGCAGTAGAGTTGACGTGAATTAGATATTTGTGCTGTTCTAAGCACTTTCTTCAGTAAATATCTATTTTTACGTGAGCTCCTCCCCAAAATAATACTGAGTAGTGAACTGCTGTGAACTTTCCTGTTCGGTATTAAGCAGTGATAATGTTACAAGTATAAGAATAGGCGGGATTTTTTTGTTTGTGTAATCAAATTGTAAATTTTTGACAAAAAAAAGCCCGTCTAAAACGGGCGAATAGTCACAGATGCATTACACAAAAGTGGATACTGATGTTACTCAGTGGATTCACTTGTACTGATTTGCTTAAAAGCGAGTCAGTAAATTTACAATAACGTAAATTCGCCCTTGTGACTACTTATGCCTTTATTTTGAGTAACTATTTATTATTGGTATGTTCTTCTTATGACGAACTTCACACTAAAAATGTATTCAATGAAAATTTGTACTTAAGTTTGCGAACGATGACTCGATCGAAAAGGTCATCGACTGATGTCAGCAACGATTGGTGCGCAAAGGGTCATAAGATCATTGGGATCCAGCGCAATACCAGCCATTCGATCACCCGAGCTAATAGTAACCGTCGAGTTTTTTTGAATTGAAGGATCAAAAATGATCGGCATGTATCTCTTTAGAGCAAGAGGGCCAACACATCCAGCCTTAAAGCCTGTGATCGTTTCAACATCAGCGAGTGATACACAGGTCATTCGACGGCAATTCAGTACCGAGCGTACTTTCTTGGGGTCGACAGAGCGATCTCCAGCAGTACAGGCCAACGCATATTGGTTGCCCATATCCTTGAGCAGGATACACTTCACCATTTGAGAGGCGTCGATGCCTCGCTCTTGAGCTGTCTCTTCGATGCTGGTGGTTGGTTTACTTTGCATCAGCAGGCGATAGTTCACCTGCTGTTGATCCAGCCATCGTGTAATCAGTGTTTCCACGTGGTTACTCGTCGTCAAGGCTGTAAGGCAGTGGCAGGATATTCCATGTTTGATCAGGTTGCGCGGTCAGTCGAAGCTGAACATCGTCATCAAGGTTGTTTGGCAGTACCATCAAACCAATCGCTTGGTTATTAGCAAATTGATAGACGTTTAATAGTCGGCCTGCACCACGCCAGTTTTCACCCACGCTGCGTTCTAGTTCAATCGTATTTTCAAGAGACAGTACATCTGAAGTCGTTCCAGAAACAATGCGCATCTCACGCTTGTTCATGCCACGGTACTTGGCACGAGCAACCGTTTCTTGACCTGTGTAGCATCCCTTTGAAAAGCTGATACCGCCAATCGCTTGTAGGTTAAGAGCTTGAGGGATGTGCTCGTTTTGATCTGCTTTTGATAGGTTAGGCTGAGCATCAAGAATTTCATGATACTGCCAAAGCGCTTCTGATACTTTTTCAGCTGAGCTGCTTGATACCAAGGCTTCTGCTGCTTCTTGAGTAACAAGTAGAGCCCAACGGTTGTCTGAGACTTGAACGGCTGTACCACCAGAGATAGCACGCACTTTACCTTGACCCTCTGCAATCGAATCAACGTATTGGTTCGCTGAAGTACCCATGATTCCGATAACAACGTCAGACGTCTGCTCGATATCAATTTTAGAGAACACGGCGTATTTCTTGATTTCAACTAACTCGACTTCAATTGCCGATTTAGGCTGCATAAGAGCGTAACCACCATTGTGGTGGAACAAACGAAAGATACTCCAAACCTTTCCTTTCGCATCACAATGCGCGCCTAATGTAGAATCATCATTAGGAAGAGTGACGACATCGCACGTTACTTGACCTTGTAGGTACGACTTTTTGTCATCGCCTATCATGGTGATTGCGCTCCAGTCTGACACGTGTGTGATCATCAGTTCTGGAAGCGATTCATTTTGCGTATGAGCGAGCGGCTGAAATGTGTTTTTCCAATCCATTTTATCTTTCCTAAGAATTTTATTTGGCTCTATGTTAATCCGGTTCTGTTTCTTTGTCAGCCTAGGTTTTTTTGTGAGCTTAGATAGGGACTGTGACTCACATAGTAGTTGCAGAGCGTATGACTTGTTACACTCCGAGAAAGAAAAATTATAGGTGAGGATAGCCAATGTACACTGCAGAGCAGAAAGCACGAATTAAATGGGGTTGCCGTCGTGGCATGTTAGAACTTGATGTAGTCATCATGCCATTTTTTGAAGAGTGTTTTGATTCATTGCAAGAGCAGGAACAGCGTGAGTTTGTTTCTCTACTTGAGTGTGATGACCCAGATTTGTTTACTTGGGTTATGGGACATGGGCGCAGTGAAAATCTAGGCCATGCTTCAATGGTTGATAAAATTGTCGCGCATAACCTCAGCAAGGTTCGTTAAGCTTCAGCTTAAACCTTCATATTCCGCATTATTTGCAAAAGGCACTGTTTTTGGGTGCCTTTTGTTTTTCATTGTCTTTTCTTCTATCCCACTCGTTGTTGCCCTCTATTGTTTAGCTCTAATGTTCCGTTTGTTTAAAGCCAATCATGTAATCTTGAATACAGCACATGGATGCTTTGATTATAAAGAAGATGGCGAGATTCGACTCAATGACCAATCCTACACACTTAAGTCCGTTGATAAGATCTGGGCACAGTTTTTCGTCAAACTAAAATTCGAATGTGGGCATTCGGTAATACTTTGGCGTGATAGTTGTCGTGAGCGTGAATATCGCCACTTTCTGGCGAACTTACAACGATCGCACGAGGTAAATGAGGACGCGAGATAAAAGAAAAAGGAGCACTAGGCTCCTTTTCGTTTGATTGCGTTTAGTTGATTAGCTAATAGCTTTCAAATAATGATTACGACTGGTTTCTCTCTGGCGTCAGAATCGTTGGGCCACTGTCTTTTGCAAGTTCTGGGTAATCCAACGTGTAGTGTAAGCCGCGGCTCTCTTTACGTTGCATCGCACAGCGAACCATTAGCTCAGCCACTTGTAGCAAGTTACGCAGTTCTAATAGGTTGTTCGAAACCTTAAAGTAGCTGTAGTACTCATGAGTTTCTTGCTGCAGCATCTGAATACGGCGCATTGCACGTTCTAGACGTTTGTCCGTTCGAACAATACCCATGTAATCCCACATGAACAGTCTTAGCTCGTGCCAGTTGTGCTGAATGATCACTTCTTCATCACTGTTGGTGACTTGGCTTTCGTCCCATGCAGGCAGTTCGGCGCACAGTTGAGATTGGTCGATGTTTTCAACGATATCTTTTGCTGCTGCCCAAGCATACACTACACATTCAAGCAGTGAGTTTGACGCCATGCGGTTCGCACCGTGTAAGCCGGTGTAACTCACTTCACCAATCGCATACAAGTTAGTTAAGTCGGTTTGACCTTGCTTATTCACCATCACACCACCGCAGGTATAGTGCGCAGCTGGTACGATAGGGATTGGCTCTTTGGTCATATCAATCCCTAAATCCATCAAACGAGTATGGATCATTGGGAAATGCGTTGTGATGAATTCTTCAGGCTTGTGGCTGATATCAACATACATGCAGTCAGCACCTAGGCGCTTCATTTCGAAGTCAATCGCACGAGCAACCACATCACGCGGAGCCAGTTCACCGCGCTCATCGAAGTCCTTCATGAAGCGAGAACCGTCTGGACGACGCAGGTAGGCACCTTCACCACGTAGTGCTTCCGTCAGTAGGAAGTTACGCGCTTCTGGGTGGAACAAGCAAGTCGGGTGGAACTGGTTGAACTCAAGGTTGGCTACACGGCAACCCGCACGCCAAGCAATAGCAATACCATCACCTGAAGAGACATCTGGGTTAGAGGTGTATTGGTAAACCTTTGAAGCGCCGCCTGTTGCTAACACAACAAATTTAGCACGCACGGTTTCAACGTGTTCTTGGTTACGGTTCCAAATGTAGGCACCGATAACTTTGTCTTTCGAACCACCAACCTTATCTTCTGTGATCAAATCTAGCGCATTGTGGCGCTCGAAGATCTCGATGTTGGGGTGATTGTTGACGTTATCTTGCAGTGAGGTTTGCATTGCCATGCCAGTTGCATCGGCAGCGTGCAGAATTCGGCGGTGGCTGTGGCCACCCTCACGAGTGAGGTGATATTTTGGTTGGCCTTCCGTGCTGTTCTCATCTTTATCAAATGGAACACCACCATCAATCAGCCATTGCACACACTCTTTAGCATTTTCAGCAATGAATTGAACTGTATCTTCTTCGCATAACCCAGCCCCAGCAATTTGAGTATCTTCTACATGAGACTCAATACTGTCCGACTCATCGAACACCGCGGCGATACCACCTTGTGCGTAATACGTCGATCCTTCGCTGCGTGGTCCTTTGCTTAATACAATTACTTTTGCATGTTCTGCTACACGTAAGGCTAATGACAAGCCTGCCGCACCACTTCCTACCACTAATACATCACACTGATGTTCACGGTTTGCGTTCATAAAACTTATTAAATCCCGGGCTATAGTCGAGTTGTCCACTCTCAATTGACGTTGTCTTGTTTTAGGAGTTTGGCTAAGACTGTTATAATCTTTCCAAAGTCATCCTAAAACGCTACACAAAATCAATGTACAGACAGCTATCTAGAAATATTTAATTGCTCAATACCATTGCTTTTGCTCAAGTTTCCCCAAATTGATAGGGATAGCTATTTTTATTACATCACATTGTGAAACAATAATGGCAAATAATTTTAAGAAAGTTGGAACTTTCGGTATTTGGCTTAGTCACAATAGTGCTCTTGTAGACGGTGGTGTCAATACTACATTTCGCATAATTAGTACCCATATCTGTGAAGGTAAGGGTTATAACAATAGGAGTACCCGCTCGAATGAACGAGCAGCTAACCGATCAAGTGTTGATTGAGCGAGTTCAGAGTGGAGATAAGCAGGCTTTTAACTTACTAGTGGTTAAGTACCAAAATAAAGTTTGTAATCTTATCTCTCGATACGTGAATAATTCCGGTGATGTACCTGACGTAGCACAAGAAGCTTTTATTAAAGCTTACCGCGCGATACCTAACTTTCGTGGCGAGAGTGCCTTCTATACATGGTTGTACCGAATTGCCGTGAACACCGCTAAAAATCATATCGTTGCCCAGAGCCGTAGGCCGCCAGCAACAGATGTAGATGCAGAAGATGCAGAATATTACGAAACAGGCAGCGCGTTAAAAGAAATATCGAACCCTGAGAACTTAACGCTGTCAAACGAATTGAAACAAGTTGTTTTTGGAGCGATTGAAGCGCTACCAGAAGACTTAAAAACTGCAATGACGTTGCGTGAGCTCGAAGGTTTGAGCTACGAAGAGATTGCAGAAGTAATGGATTGCCCTGTAGGAACCGTACGTTCGCGTATTTTCCGAGCTCGTGAAGCGGTGGAAAAGAAAATTAAGCCTCTTTTGCAACGCTAGAACTTGTAATAATTATGGTGAAAATAATGGCTGATAAAGAAAAGCTTTCGGCACTCATGGATGGTGAAACGATCGATAAAGCTCTCATTGTAGATCTCGAATCTGATCAAGAAAGCATGGATACCTGGCAGAGTTACCATCTAATTGGTGATGTTATGCGTGGGGATGCGCCAGAAACTCCAGAGTGGAACATTGCTAACAGTGTTGCGGCAGCGCTTGATAATGAGCCTGCACATAGTGTAATGCCGAACCTGCACCAAGTGCGTGTTGAACCAACTGTTGCTCCAATTGAAGAGCAGCCTAAACCTCAGCAAGCGAAGCGTCAGCTTCCGGCGTGGTTACAACAGTTTGGACAAGTTGCCGTGGCAGCGTGTGTCTCACTCGTCGTTGTATTAGGTGTTCAACAATATGGTGGCAGCGACCCTGCTGCGCCAGAGCAGTTGCCTGTACTCCAGACGATTCCATTTGCGGGTTCTGCGGAACCAGTAAGTTTAACGCGTGACTCTGTTGAGAAGCCAGCATCTGAAGCTAACTTGCAAGAGCAGCGTAAACGCGTTCATGCAATGCTAGAAGATTATGAGCTGCAGCTAAGATTAAACAGTGATGCATCGCCAATGCAAGATGCACATCTAGAATCGGACATTGAATGAAGAAAATCCTGGTCAGTGCACTGACACTGTTCAGCTTGATGTCTCCAACAGCCTTTGCAGAGGAACCCACTGCAAAGGCGTTGTTACATCAGATGAACGAGGCCAGTCAGCATCTAAATTACGAACTCTCCTACATTTTGATAAAGAAGAGCAGTATTGAACCTCTTGTTTATCGCCATGCGGTTAACGACGACCAACAACTTGCACACCTTGTTTACTTGAGCGGGCCTATCCGTGAAGTTATTCGACGTGGTGATGAAGTCAGTTATATTGAACCGGGCACAGAACCGTTTACCATTCAATCTGGCAGTATGGTTGCACCTGTTATTCCGATGATTAATCGAGATATTGACGCGCTCAACGACTATTACGATTTCGTTAAAGTTGGCCGTGCTCGTGAAGCTGGAAGTACTACGCAAGTATTGCGCGTGGTACCGAAAGATGGCCTTCGTTACTCTTACGTCGTTTGGGTAGATGAAAAAACGAGTCTTCCTTTACGTGCCGACCTGTTGGATCGTGATGGCGAAGTGCTTGAACAGTACCGTACTATCTCTTTCGTGGTGAACGATAAGATTGCTGAGGCAATGGGGGGCTTGAATAGCGCTCAACTGCCGAAAGTCTTATCACTGCCGGAAGGCTTAGTGAGTGAAACTAACTGGCAAGCCTCTTGGATTCCTGAAGGATTTAAGTCAAAAGAGCTTAGTCGTTATCCAATGGCTGCGACCGATAAAATGGTTGAAAGCCAACTTTTCAGTGATGGGTTGTTTAGCTTTTCAGTTTATATCGCCGATAAAGACGAACATTCATTGAAAGGGCAGTTGGTACGCCAAGGACGCAGAACCTTACACAGCTTAGTGATTGGTGACAAAGAGATCTCTGTGGTGGGTGATATTCCGCCAGCAACCGCCAAACGTATTGCGCAATCAGTTACGTTCAATAAACCGGTACCAGCGCAATGATGACGGCGCTGGCAACCGTTAGCTCGGTTGAACAAAGCGGTCAACAATACTTTGTTCAACTGAGCTGCGAACAACAAACCAGTTGCAGCAGTTGCTCATCTCAAAAAAGCTGCGGAACGGGTATTGTCACTAAAGCTGTCGGCAATAAATCTTTGTTTTGGCAGCTAAAAACCAAAAGTTTAGTTAAAGCCGGACAGATCGTGGAAATTGGCTTTCCAGAAAAAAGCCTACTGCAGTCTGCGGCTATTGTTTACCTCATTCCACTTTTCATGTTGATGATTGGTGCTGGTTTTGGACAACTCTTGTTGCAACCCTTACTCCAAGGGGGCGAGGGCATTGTTATCTTAAGCGCTGCTCTGTTTACTGCTGGTGGCATTGCCTTAGCGAAGCGGTTAGCCAAACCTATGGAAGACAAATCCAAGCAAGAAGTCGTCTTGATTCGAATCCTAGGCGAGCCTCTCGTCTAATTTATGATGCTTCTTGCCCTTAAATTGGGTAGAATCTGCCAACTTGATTGAAATGCCGCCACCAATGCTGACTGTAGATTGGACGCGTCGCGGCTTTCTTATTATCCCTATTCAAAGAGTTTAGTCACACCAAGCCTATGAAGCACATTCGTAATTTTTCGATTATCGCCCACATCGACCACGGTAAGTCGACCCTTTCTGACCGCTTAATCCAAGTTTGTGGAGGGTTAAGTGAACGTGAGATGGCAGCTCAAGTCCTCGATTCTATGGATATAGAACGCGAGCGTGGTATTACAATTAAAGCGCAGAGTGTGACTTTAGATTACAAAGCGAAAGATGGTGAAACTTACCAACTTAACTTTATCGACACTCCAGGACACGTAGATTTCTCTTACGAAGTATCTCGTTCTCTAGCCGCTTGTGAAGGCGCGCTATTGGTTGTGGATGCTGGTCAAGGTGTTGAAGCACAAACTCTAGCAAACTGTTACACCGCTATAGAAATGGAACTGGAAGTAGTGCCAATCTTGAACAAGATTGACTTACCTGCTGCTGAACCTGAGCGTGTTGCTGAAGAAATCGAAGAGATCGTTGGTATCGATGCGATGGAAGCGACGCGTTGTTCTGCAAAAACCGGTATCGGTGTTGATGACGTTCTTGAAAACATCGTAACAGCTATCCCACCACCGGAAGGTGATCCAGACGCGCCACTACAAGCGTTGATCATTGACTCTTGGTTCGATAACTACTTAGGCGTTGTTTCTTTGGTTCGTATCAAGAACGGTAAGCTGAAGAAGAACGACAAGATTAAAGTAATGTCGACAGACCAAGTTTGGGGTGTTGACCGTCTAGGTATCTTCACACCTAAGCAAATCGACACAACAGAGCTAAATACTGGCGAAGTTGGTTGGGTTGTTTGTGGTATTAAAGACATCCTTGGCGCACCTGTTGGTGATACGTTGACGCTTGCAAAAGGCGGTAGCACAGAACGTCTGCCTGGTTTCCAAAAAGTGAAGCCTCAGGTATACGCAGGTCTATTCCCAGTATCGTCTGATGACTACGAAAACTTCCGTGACGCACTAGGCAAATTAAGCCTGAACGATGCATCACTGTTCTACGAACCAGAAAGTTCAGCAGCACTTGGCTTTGGTTTCCGTTGTGGCTTCTTAGGAATGCTTCACATGGAGATCATCCAAGAGCGTTTAGAGCGTGAATACGACCTAGACTTAATCACAACGGCACCAACCGTAGTGTACGAAGTTGTAAAAACGGATGGCAGCATTCTTTACGTTGATAGCCCAGCTAAACTACCTGCGACTAATGATGTAGAAGAAATTCGTGAGCCTATCGCTCGTTGTAATATCCTTGTACCGTCTGACTACTTAGGTAACGTAATTACCTTATGTGTAGAAAAACGTGGTGTTCAAGTGGATATGGTTTATCACGGTAAGCAAGTTGCTGTGACTTATGACCTACCAATGGCAGAAGTGGTTCTAGACTTCTTCGACCGTTTGAAATCAACATCTCGTGGCTATGCGTCACTGGATTACAACTTCCAACGTTTTGAAATGTCGAACATGGTTCGTGTAGACGTATTGCTTAATGGCGAAACGGTTGATGCACTGGCTATCATTACGCACAAAGACATTGCACAGTCTCGTGGTCGTCTACTGGTTGAGAAGATGAAAGAATTCATCCCTCGTCAGATGTTCGATATCGCGATTCAAGCAGCGATTGGTAACCACATCATTGCTCGTTCTACAGTGAAACAACTGCGTAAGAACGTAATCGCAAAATGTTACGGTGGTGATATCAGTCGTAAGAAGAAACTTCTTAAGAAACAAAAAGAAGGTAAGAAGCGTATGAAGCAGATCGGTAACGTTGAACTGCCTCAAGAAGCATTCTTAGCGATTCTTCATGTTGGTAAAGACTAACTTTATCCAGCATTAAACGAATAATTGAAAGTGGAAGAGTAGCTCGCTATTCTTTCACTTTCGTTATTTTTAAAGAAATGAAATTTAAGGGATATCAATGGCTAATACATTTTCGCTTATTTTAGTGATCGTAACTCTAGTGACCGGCATTGTATGGGCGTTGGAAAAGTTTGTGTGGGCGAAGAAACGCCAGCAAAAGCTTGCTGACGTTGAAGCACAATCGAATGGCCTAGACGCTGCAACCAGCGCAAAAGTTACGGCTCAGCCTTGGTGGGTTGAGAACAGTGTGTCCATTTTCCCTGTAATTGCATTTGTTTTGGTTTTGCGTTCATTTATTTATGAACCGTTTCAAATCCCATCTGGTTCGATGATGCCAACACTATTGGTTGGTGATTTCATCTTAGTAGAGAAGTACGCATACGGTCTAAAAGACCCGGTATGGCGCACTCAACTAGTCGAAACGGGCAAACCAGAACGTGGTGATTCAATCGTATTCAAATACCCACCTCAGCCGAATATCGACTACATCAAGCGTGTTGTTGGTATGCCGGGTGATACCATTCGCTACAGCAGCAATAAAGAAGTCTGCATTCAAGCGAAGGGTGGCAGTAGCTGTAAACCAGTGAAGTTAAGTAACGTTGAAGAAAGCCAATTTATTCAAGATGGTGTGCCTCTGATTCAGTTGAATGAACAACTGGGTGACGTGGAGCACCAAATCTTAGTTAACCCATTACGTCGTGATCGTGTGCAAGCATATCAACCTCGCAATGGTGTTAACGAGTGGATCGTTCCAGAAGGCCAATACTTTGTTATGGGTGATAACCGTGACAACAGTGCTGACAGCCGTTACTGGGGCTTTGTCCCTGAAGCAAACCTTGTTGGTAAGGCCGTTGCTATTTGGATCAGCTTCGAATTCGAACGCGGTTCAGACAGTGTACTTCCAACATGGATTCCTACTGGTGTGCGTTTTAATCGCATCGGTGGGATTCACTAATCGATCACATAACACATCGAGAGAGCATGAATTCTCCAATTGATAAACTAGAGAGAAAGATTGGCTATCAGTTTAATGATGCCGATCTTATCCATTTGGCGCTGACTCACCGTAGCGCCGCAGGTAAACACAACGAACGTCTTGAGTTTCTGGGCGATTCAATTTTAAGTTTTGTTATCGCTGATGATCTTTACCACCGTTTCCCTAAGGTAAACGAAGGTGATATGAGCCGCATGCGCGCAACATTAGTACGTGGTCATACATTGGCAGAACTAGGTCGTGAATTCGAACTAGGAGATTACTTAAAATTAGGTCCAGGTGAGTTGAAGAGTGGCGGTTTCCGTCGTGATTCTATTCTAGCGGATGCAGTAGAAGCGATCATTGGTGCTGTCTATTTAGATAGTGATACCGAGGTTGTTCGCCGCATTATTTTAAGCTGGTACCAATCTCGCCTAGAGTCTATTCAGCCTGGTGTATCTCAAAAAGATCCGAAAACTCGCTTACAAGAGTTTTTACAAGGTCGAAGAAATCCCCTACCTGTCTACACAGTGACTAATATTAAAGGTGAAGCACACAACCAAGAGTTTACGGTTGAGTGTGAAGTGGCAGGTGTGGATAAACCTGTTATCGGTAAAGGCACTAGCCGCCGCAAGGCAGAACAAGCGGCTGCTGAAACAGCATTAGAGCAACTAAGCAATGTCTGATAACAATCAAGATTTCGATATCGATGCATTCTTTTCATCTGATAGCAAAAAAACGGGCCTACCGGAAAACCAACACTGTGGCTTCATCGCTATCGTGGGTCGACCAAACGTAGGTAAATCGACGCTTCTGAACCATATTTTGGGTCAGAAAATCTCGATCACATCACGTAAACCTCAGACAACACGCCACCGTATTATGGGCGTAGAAACTGAAGGTGATTACCAAGCGATCTACGTTGATACTCCTGGACTTCATATCGAAGAAAAGCGCGCAATCAACCGTTTGATGAACCGTGCGGCGAACAGCTCACTGAGCGATGTGAACCTAGTATTTTTTCTTGTTGACGGTACTCACTGGACTGACGACGATGAAATGGTACTGAACAAGCTGAGAAAAACAGATTTCCCAGTCGTCCTTTGTATTAACAAAGTAGACAACGTTCAAGACCGTACCGACGTGATGCAACATATGATGGAAGTGTCTAAGAAGATGGACTTCCTTGATGTTGTGCCAATCTCGGCGAAGCAAGGTAAGAATATCGATGTACTGCGCAAGCACGTTCGTAACTCTTTACCTAAAGCGACGCATCACTTCCCTGAAGAGTACGTAACGGATCGTTCACAGCGCTTTATGGCCTCTGAAATCATCCGTGAAAAACTGATGCGATTCACAGGCGAAGAGCTACCTTACTCAGTAACGGTTGAAATCGAGCGTTTCGATTACAACCCTGATAACGATGGCTTCCACATCAATGCTTTGATTCTTGTTGAACGTACCGGTCAGAAGAAGATGGTGATTGGTAAAGCGGGCGAGAAGATCAAAACGATTGGTCGTGAAGCTCGTATCGACATGGAAGAACTGTTCGGTCGTAAGGTTTACCTAGAGACTTGGGTTAAAGTTAAGTCTGGTTGGGCTGATGATGAGCGTGCACTTCGCTCGTTAGGCTACATCGACGATCTATAATATATTGAACGTCACTTTCTGAGATTAAGAAAGTTGAACTGAATATAATTTCAAGAGAGAGTGCGAACTCTCTCTTTTTGTATCTGTAAGAAGGGTAAGTGATTGAGCGAAGGGTTACAGCGATGCTTTGTGTTGCACCGTCGACCATACAGTGAGTCGAGCCTGATTCTGGACGTCTTCAGTGAAGAATACGGTCGGGTGACTTTGATGTCTAAAGGTGCGCGGAGTAAGCGTTCTAATTTGAAAGGTGCATTGCAACCTTTTACGCCGCTACTGCTTAAGTGGTCTGGCAATGGTTCAATGAAAACGTTACGCCAAGCTGAACCGATCAGCTTGGGGCTTCCTCTTGCCGGTATTAATCTGTATTCCGCTATGTATGTCAATGAGCTAGTTGGCCGTGTGTTGATGGCCGAAGTGGCCATGCCCGCATTTTTTCACGACTATCTTCATGCTTTAACAGAACTCGCTCATAATGAGAACCCTGAGCCAGCGCTACGTCGTTTTGAATTGGCTCTACTTTCCGCTATGGGGTATGGCGTCGACTTTTTGCATTGTGCTGGTACTGGTGAAGCGATCGATCCAAGTATGACTTATCGCTATCGAGAGCAGAAAGGTTTCATCGCTTCTGTACGTCGAGATAACCTGACATTTATGGGCGATGAACTTATCGCAATCAGTGAACGCAGGTTTATCACTAAAGAGCAGTTAAAAGCAGCAAAACGCTTTACACGCATAGCCTTAAAGCCGTATCTTGGCGGCAAACCATTAAAAAGTAGAGAGCTATTTATGCCCACAATAGCCCTCTCTAGAGCACGGAGTATTGGAAAATGAGCTCAATCCTTTTAGGCGTTAATATCGACCATATTGCTACACTACGTAATGCACGTGGTACTAAATACCCAGATCCAGTACACGCAGCTGAAATTGCTGAACGTGCGGGTGCTGACGGCATTACCATTCACCTGCGCGAAGATCGCCGTCATATTGTTGATCGCGATGTACGTATTCTTGCTGAGACAATCCAGACTCGCATGAACTTAGAGATGGCAGTGACGGACGAGATGGTTCAAATTGCACTCGATACTAATCCTGAGTTCGTTTGTCTGGTTCCAGAGAAGCGTGAAGAGCTGACGACGGAAGGCGGCTTGGACGTGGTTGGTCAACTTGAAAAGATCAAAGCAGCGACGGAAAAACTGTCGGCTGCGGGTATCAAAGTATCTCTGTTTATCGATGCAGATCGTGAGCAAATCGACGCAGCAAAAGCGTGTGGCGCACCGTTCATTGAGCTTCATACTGGTCATTACGCGGATGCGAAAACAGAAGAAGATCAGCAAGATGAGCTTAAAAAGATTGCTGCAGGCGCAAGCTACGCAGACGATCTTGGTATCACAGTGAATGCTGGTCATGGTCTGACTTATCATAACGTAGCGCCGATTGCGGCACTTCCTGAGATTTACGAGTTGAACATCGGTCACTCGATCATGGGACGCGCAGTATTTGATGGTTTGAATAAAGCCGTTGCAGACATGAAAGCCGTGATGGAAACAGCACGCAACAACGCTTAGTTCTTTAACTCGTCATTAGTTTAGTAGTAAGCGTTAAGCGGTTAATCAGTAGAATCGATAAAGTTAATAGATAGAAGTTTGGTAGTAGGGTAAACATGGCTGTTGTTGGATTAGGTACAGATATCGCAGAAATCGAACGTGTTGAAAAGGCACTGTCACGAAGTGGCGACGCTTTTGCTCAGCGTATTTTGACCGACTCTGAGTTTGAAGTATTTCAGCAACTGAAGCAAAAAGGACGTTACCTTGCAAAACGCTTTGCTGCAAAAGAAGCGGCATCTAAGGCGTTGGGCACGGGTATCGCGCTTGGTGTGACCTTTCACGATTTCGAGATTTCAAACGATGAGCATGGCAAGCCAGTTCTAAGCCTACATAAAAAGGCGCGTGAAATCGCAGAAGCGAGTGGTACAAAGTCGATTCATCTGACTATCTCAGATGAGCGCCATTATGCGGTGGCGACGGTACTACTCGAGTCGTAAATAGATTACCGTTACTCTATATCTAGTGCCCGAGGTTCTAGACAGAAAAAAGCAGAGCTCATGAGCTCTGCTTTTTTATTGGCTGGTAAACCGTTTAACGAATATTTGTGAGTAAGAAATGTTCGCTAGGTCTTGGCTGGTTTCAAATAATGAATCGCGGTTGCTTGAACCTTATCTAATTCATCCTGAAGTTCAAAAAGTTCAGGTTCAATATCTTCAACGGAAGTGCCGGAACGCAGCTCTTTCTCTATCGTCGCACACACCGACTTCAGCCTTGGTACACCGCTGTATGAGCTGCTGCCATGCATCTTGTGGATGATGTGTGTCAGCGCTTCAACGGGGTAGTCACTGTCTTCTATCGCTTTCTCTGCGGCTTCATAAACCTCAGGAATGAAGTCGACTAGCATTTGCAGCATATCGCGTGCGAGGTCTTCTTTGTTGGCGGCTTGCTTCATAGCTGCTTGCCAATCAATGATGATATTCTTATGCACGCTAGCCTCAGAATCAGAATCTGAAACTGAGCTATTGTCTACTTCCGCAGAGACTGCTGGGTGGGCGGGGTCTATTTTTTCAATGTGCTCAACCTCAGAGGTAGGGCTCCAATGAATCAGAACCTGCTGTAACACGTGCTCTTCAATCGGTTTGGTTAGGTAGTCATCCATGCCGGCTTCAAGCAGACGGTCACGTTCGCCAACCATCGCGTGTGCTGTGACGGCAATGACGGGGGTATTCGCATTATTCGCTAGCTCTTTTATATTCTTACAGGCCGTCACACCATCCATTTGAGGCATTTGGATATCCATGAAAATGATATCAAATGGGGTCTCCTTCGCCTTGTCTATGGCCTTCTGTCCGCTGGTGCAACTGATGACAGTCTCTACACGCTCTTTTAGTAGCGCGGTGATCAATTTAAGGTTTGCTGGGTTGTCGTCGACCGCCAATACAGTGAGCGGTAGCTTCTCTTCTGAGTGTGTTTCAATCGCGGGTGCAATCAAGGTTGGCGCCTGATTTGATACCAGAGTTTGCAGTAACTTCTTGCGAGAAAGAGGTTTAGTGATGCATTGAACATCGACCTCTTTCATTAGTTGCTCACCCAACGCTAGCTCAGTACTCGGCGTACCAATAATTACGTTCTGAGCGATTTTCTTCGCACCAATAGCCCAACCACTCACGGTATCAAATTGATACTCTTGGTTTGCAGCTAGGTTCAACAGTACGTAGTCATACGAGGTGCTCTCGTCTGGCATAACCGAACGATACGTTACCACTAAGCCTTCTTGAGTTAAGATTTGCTGAGTAATCGACGCCGCTTGCATGTTTGGCTCGATAAGCAGCAGCTGCTTGTCTTGCAGACACTGAGTCTCAATCAGCTCAGTCATCGGCATATCAGTCGTTGATAGTCTCAAAGTAAACCAGAAGGTTGAACCTTGGTGTAGGCGACTGGTAAGACTGATCTCTCCACCCATTTGGCTGACCAGTTTTTGGGTGATAACTAGGCCTAGCCCCGTACCGCCATAACGACGAGAGATGCTTGCGTCGGCTTGGCTGAAGGCTTGGAATAGCTGAGCTTGTTGACGCTCAGAGATACCAATACCTGTATCGCGAACCATGAATTGCAACTCGATGCTGTCTTCGCTTTGTGAACGAAGTTCAACACTGATATCAATGTTGCCACGTTCAGTAAACTTGATTGAGTTACCAACGAGGTTGGTTAGGATCTGCTGAATACGCAGTGGGTCACCAACAACGCCTGGTGGCACTTTCGGGTCTATCTTAAGAGTTAACTCTAGGCCTTTCTCATGGGCGTTGGTCGCTTGAAGGTTCACAACCTCTTCAAGGCTGGCTTGGAACTCGAATGGGATGTTCTCGAGTGCTAATTTACCGGCTTCCAGTTTCGAGAAATCAAGAATGTCGTTGATGATGCTGAGTAGGTTATTTGCTGAACGTTCAATGGTTTGCAAGTAATCTGTTTGACTGGTCGATAGATGGGTTTTAAGCATTTGACGAGTAAAGCCAATCACACCGTTAAGCGGTGTTCTCAATTCGTGAGACATGTTAGCCAAGAACTCAGATTTAACACGTGCCGCTTCTTGAGCGCGTTTTTTCGCAATGTCTAACTCAACGTTTTGAATCTCTAATTGTTCTAGGGTTTCACGCAGATCAGACGTAGCTTGGTCGATACTGTGCTGCATCTCGACGTGATATTCTGATAGCGATACCGCCATCGCGTTGATACCGTTTTTCAGTGAGTCTAGCTCACCGTGCATTTTGCCTTCGATACGCACATCGAGATGACCACGACGAATTCGGTCGACCATGTTTTTCATATGTGTGATCGGTTGGGTTACGTCATGCATCAAGCGAAAAGCAAATACACCAGAAAGTCCCAGCCCCAGAATCAACACCAAGAAGGCAGAGAACACTTCTTGATACTGCTGCAATCGAAGTGACGACAAGTCTAACTCAATCGCAATATAGCCGATCGCTTGGTTGGCTTGAGACTGCCCATTGGCTGAGTTGATGTATTGACCTTCAGCGATGATGGGTGTCCGAAGAATTAGCGTATTATCGAGCAGGTTCGATGAGCTTAAATGCGGGATGGGTTTATCTTTCGGATAGGTCAGGCTTTCAAAATCAGGGTGGAAGTTTGAGGTTACAAACAACTCATGACGTTCATCAAACACCGCGATACTGCGCACCAGCTTAGAGTTTTTTCGATGCGCATAGCTAATAAGCTGACGAACAGACTCTCGACTCTCGAGCTTCATGCCTGACTCACTCGCAATCGCCAGTGGTTCAATGATGCTAGTACCAGTATTAACCACTTGGCCCTCAAGGTCTTGATAGCGGTTAAATGAGAAAAATGCACTCAATAGCAACCCAATAATCAAGGTTGGAGCTAGAGTTAAGGTAATTACACGGGCTCTTAAGCCATATCTGGTCATGTTCTTTAATTACATCGAGGTCTGGATATGGGAAAATAACGCACACAATGGCGGTTAAGTGAACGGTAAGCTTAATCAAAGCGGTGACGTTCGACAATGATTCCAAGACATAATAGTGAGTCCTGGATACCAATTACTTATTAAAAGATACATTAGGCACAAGCAATGGCACGTTTTTTCCAACCAAAAAAGAAAACTCAACTCGAGACCAAGCATCAATCGGTTTTGGTTGAACGAATGGATCACAATGGCGCTGGCATCGCTTATCAGAAGAATAAACCTGTTTTCATTGATGGCGCATTGCCCGGTGAGCAGGTGGTTATTCAACTTACTGAGAGCAAAAGTAAGTTTTCGCGAGCAAAACTCATCAAATTACTTAAACCGAGTGAGCTGCGTTTAAAGCCATTCTGTAAGCACTTTAATCAGTGTGGTGGCTGTCACCTTCAACATCTTGGTTACGCTTCTCAGGTTGAGCATAAATCGCAATCTTTGACGCACCTGATGAGTCAATACCAAACGGCTAACACCGAAGTTGTTGAGCCGATTGTGGGTGATGAAACCGGCTATCGACGTCGCGCGCGTATCAGCCTGTTTGTTGATAAGAAGACACAGCAGCTTCAGTTCGGTTTCCGTAAGAAACAAAGTAAGCAGATTGAAAACATCACCGATTGTGCCGTGCTGGATCCTCGCCTTAATGTATTGCTGCCAAAACTGAAAAGTTTGCTCAATACTTTCAGCAACCTTACGTCTTTAGGACACGTTGAATTGGTGTTGGGCGATACTGGCCCGGTGATGGTGCTACGTCACCTTAAGCCTTTGGTTGAGAAAGATGAGCAAGCATTGATTGCACTCGCTAAAGCGGAAGGTGCCACGTTGTATACTATGCCTGAAACGGACAAGCTCGTTCGTTTAGTCGGTGATGTGCCAGCTTATAGCGAAACAGGCGTGACTTTACCTTTTGAGCCAAACCACTTTATCCAAGTTAACCAGAAAGTGAATCAGCAAATGGTTGCTCAAGCGATTGAGTGGCTAGAGCCTCAAGCCGATGAGCGAGTGCTCGACCTGTTTTGTGGCTTAGGGAACTTCAGTTTGCCTATTGCACAACAATCTGCGTTTGTAGTGGGTGTTGAAGGTGTTGATGAAATGGTTCAACAGGCCACATCTAACGCAACTTTAAATCAATTGAGTAATACAGAATTCTACCAAGCGAATCTTGAAGAAGAGCTCTCTTCACAGCCTTGGGCAAAAGAAAGATTTGATAAAATCTTACTTGATCCAGCACGTGCTGGAGCGAGTGGGATCGTTGATCAAATTTCAGGGTTAGGTGCGAAGCGTGTGGTTTATGTTTCGTGTAATCCTGCTACTCTAGCTAGAGATTCAGAGAGCTTAGAAAAACAAGGCTATCAATTAGCCAAGCTGGGTATGTTGGACATGTTCCCACACACCAGTCATCTAGAATCGATGGCTCTCTTTATCAAGGCTTAGAGGCCCTTAAACAAGACTTAAAAATGAATCACAAAGGTGCAGGGAAGCCTGCGCTGATATCAATATGAGTCGAACTAACTTGGAATCAGTTAGTCATATTGAATTGGGTATAAAACATAATAACTAGGAAGGCATGATGGTTGCGGTACGAAGCGCACATTTAAACCCAAGCGAACAGTTTGAGCTAGATAATTGGATTGCGTCACTGAATCAAGACGCGAAAACCTCGAATAAACTGACCAAAGTTTATCGTCACTGTGAAGAGCTATTAAAAGATCACGAGCAAGGCGAGCTTTTGCTTTGGCGTGGGCGCGAGATGATTGAAATCTTGGTCACCTTGTCTATGGATCGCGCAACTTTAGTGGCAGCGCAACTTTTCCCTGTCGTATCAAGCGGTGTTTTTGAGCGTGAAGCGTTTGAAGAAAGTTACGGAAAGGAAACCGTAAAGCTGATTGATGGCGTGGAAGAAATGGCGGCTTTGGGCCAGCTAAACGTCACCCTTGAAGGCAGTGCTGCCTCGGGTCAAGTCGATAATGTTCGACGAATGCTGCTTGCGATGGTGGATGACTTCCGCTGCGTCGTCATCAAACTAGCAGAGCGAATTTGTAACCTAATAGAAGTAAAAAAGGCTCCTGATGCTGTGCGCCGTGCGGCAGCAAAAGAGTGTGCCAATATTTATGCTCCTCTAGCAAACCGTTTAGGTATTGGTCAGCTAAAGTGGGAAATTGAAGACTACGCTTTCCGCTACCAACAACCCGATATCTATAAGCAGATTGCTAAACAGCTGTCTGAGCGCCGTATCGTGCGCGAACAATACATCACTGACTTTGTTGACGATTTAACGTCAGAAATGAACCGCTCAAGCATCAATGCTGAAGTCAGCGGTCGACCAAAACACATCTACAGTATTTGGCGTAAAATGCAGAAAAAAGGCTTAGAGTTTGATGAGCTTTTTGACGTACGTGCGGTGCGTATTATCGCAGACCAACTGCAAGACTGTTATGCCGGTTTAGGTGTGGTTCACACCAAATATAAACACCTCCCAAGTGAATTTGATGACTATGTGGCGAACCCTAAACCCAACGGTTATCAATCGATTCATACCGTAGTTCTTGGCCCTGAAGGCAAGACCATTGAAATTCAGATCCGTACCAAGCAGATGCATGAAGACTCTGAATTAGGCGTTGCAGCGCACTGGAAGTACAAAGAAGGTGCTTCAAGCGGCGTACGCAGTGGCTACGATGAGAAAATCACCTGGCTTCGTAAGCTTATCGACTGGCAAGAAGAGATGTCGGATTCTGGTGAAATGCTGGATGAAGTGCGCAGCCAAGTCTTTGATGACCGTGTTTATGCCTTTACACCTCGTGGTGATGTGGTCGATTTACCAATGGGTGCAACACCGTTGGATTTTGCTTACCACATCCACTCGATGGTTGGACACCGTTGTATCGGTGCCAAAGTAGCAGGTCGAATCGTCCCGTTTACTCATAAGCTGGCGATGGGCGATCAAGTTGAGATCATCACTCAAAAAGAACCGAACCCATCACGTGATTGGTTAAACCCGACCACAGGCTTTGTTCACTCAAGTCGAGCTCGTGCAAAAATTAACGCCTGGTTCCGCGCTCAGAGTCGTGAGAAAAACCTTGAAGCCGGACGAGATATTCTTGAAGTCGAATTAGGCAGAGTCGGAGCGACGCTGAAAGATGCCGAGCAATACGCGCTGAAACGATTCAACGTCAATACTCCAGATGAACTATATGCGGGTATTGGTAGCGGCGATATGCGTATCAACCAAGTCGTTAATCACATCAATGCTTTAGTCAACAAGCCGACAGCGGAAGAAGAAGATAAAAAAGCGCTCGAAAAGTTGCTTGAGTCTGACAATAAGCCCGCTCATCAGAGTCGTCCGAAAAAGGATGCTGTCGTCGTTGAAGGTGTCGATAACCTAATGACCCACTTGGCTCGTTGTTGCCAGCCAATCCCAGGCGATGTGATCAAAGGTTACATAACTCAAGGTCGCGGTATTTCAGTGCACCGTAGCGATTGCGAACAGTTAAGTGAACTTAACCTACATGCACCCGAACGTATCATCGATACTGTGTGGGGCGATGGTTTTGTCGGCTCGTATATCTTAACGCTGCGTGTAGAGGCCCTAGAGCGCACAGGCTTGTTGAAAGATATAACGTCACTGTTTTTGAACGAAAAAGTCAGTGTGACGACAATGAAGAGCCGTATTGACTATAAACGTCAACTGTCGGTGATGGATTTTGATTTGGAAGTGACCAATATTGAGATTCTGAGTCGAGTGACGAGCCGAGTAGAACAAATCAAAGATGTCATGAGCGTAAAACGCCTCGGCTAAAATTCTCGTCATACTTGAAGCTGATGGCGTTGTTGCCTGCGCGCACTCGCTCAATCACATAGACAAGCTATGCTCAGGAGTCTCGCTTGCTTGTCGCCTAGCCACAGTTTCAATTATTTAGAGAATCAGACAGTATCAACAAAGGTGAGTGGTTTTGGCTGCTCACCTTTTTTAGTTTTAGAAGACGTTATAAATTTAAAAATCAAAGACAGTGAATAGGAAGAAAACGATGAATCACCCGATTGAACAACTTGAACAGAACATGACTAAGCTGCGCGATCCTGAAAGTGGCTGTCCTTGGGATTTAAAACAAAATTTTGAAACAATTGTGCCGCATACTATCGAAGAGACCTACGAGGTGGTGGACGCGATTCACAATAAAGATTGGCCGAATCTACAAGAAGAGTTGGGCGACCTGCTGTTTCAGGTGATCTTCTACAGCCAACTGGCGAAAGAGCAGGGCTTGTTTGAGTTCTCTGATGTGGTCGACGGTATCAATGAGAAGCTAACGCGCCGCCATCCGCATGTGTTCTCTGATACTGAGTTTGCCAGTGATGAAGAAATTAATGCGAACTGGGAAGCTGAAAAAGCCAAAGAAAAAGCACAGGCAGGCAAAACTCAAGAAAGTATTCTAGACTCAATACCAAACTCTCTACCTGCACTTTCGCGTGCTACAAAGATTCAAAAGCAAGTCGCGAAGTTTGGCTTTGATTGGGACTCTATTGGTCCCGTCGCTGATAAGGTTTTAGAGGAAGTTGATGAGGTGCTAGAAGAAGTTCTTCAAGTAACGCCAAATGAAGATTTAGTTGAAGAAGAACTGGGTGATTTGTTGTTTGCTACCGTCAATTTAGTGCGACATTTGGGTAAAAATCCAGAAACGGCTCTCAATAAAGCCAATCTAAAATTTTCACGCCGCTTTAAAGGTGTGGAACAAAAAGTTCGTCAGCAAGATAAAATTTTGACCGACTTTTCTCTACAACAGCTTGATTCCATGTGGGATGAAGTCAAAGTGGCGGAGAAAAGATCATCAAAGCTTTTATCATGAATTGATTTGAAGCAAAAAATAAAAAATTGCAGTGTGATAGATTTCACGTTGTGGCGATAAGGGGCTTCTGGTATATTTTCATCCCGTCCAGAAGTAATCCATTTCCCTCATTCAACCAATTTCAGGTTAAACATGACGACAAATTACATTTTTGTTACTGGCGGGGTTGTATCCTCTCTAGGTAAAGGTATTGCAGCAGCATCTCTTGCGGCTATTTTAGAAGCTCGTGGTCTTAAAGTGACTATGATGAAGCTTGACCCTTACATCAACGTTGATCCAGGCACTATGAGCCCGACTCAGCACGGTGAAGTGTTCGTTACGGAAGATGGCGCTGAAACTGACCTTGACCTTGGTCACTATGAGCGATTCATTCGCACCAAGATGACTAAGCGTAACAACTTCACAGCAGGTCGTGTTTATGCTGACGTTCTACGTAATGAACGTCGTGGTGACTACCTAGGTGCAACAATCCAGGTTATTCCACACATCACTAACTCTATCAAAGAACGTGTAATCTCTGGCGCTAAAGGCCACGATATCGCGCTTGTTGAAGTTGGTGGTACTGTAGGTGATATCGAATCTCTACCATTCATGGAAGCGATTCGTCAGTTAGCAGTAGAACTAGGCCGTGAACGCGCAATGTTCATGCACCTTACTCTAGTGCCATACCTAGCAGCTGCGGGTGAAGTGAAAACTAAGCCAACGCAACACTCTGTAAAAGAGCTACTGTCTATCGGTATTCAACCTGACATCCTAGTTTGTCGTTCCGATCGTGTTATCCCAGCAAACGAACGTAAGAAAATTGCTCTTTTCTGTAATGTACAAGAAAAAGCCGTTATCTCTATGAAAGATGTAGATTCAATCTACAAGATCCCACAATTAATCCGTGCTCAAGGCATTGATGATCTTGTATGTACGCGTTTCGGTATCAATGCACCAGAAGCTGATCTGTCTGAGTGGGAACAAGTAATTTACGAAGAAGCTAACCCAACGGGTGAAGTGACGATTGGTATGGTTGGTAAGTACATTGAACTGCCTGACGCATACAAATCAGTAAATGAAGCGCTGAAACACGCAGGCTTGAAAAATCGCCTAAGTGTCACAATTAAATATGTAGATTCACAAGATGTTGAATCTAAAGGCACAGAAATTCTACAAGACCTAGATGCAATCCTAGTTCCTGGTGGCTTTGGCGATCGTGGTGTTGAAGGTAAGATCCTTGCTGCACAATACGCTCGTGAAAACAAAGTACCTTACTTAGGTATCTGTCTAGGTATGCAAGTTGCTCTTATTGAGTACGCTCGTAACGTTGCGAAGATGGAAGGTGCACATTCTTCTGAATTCTGCAAAGAAACTAAATTCCCTGTTGTTGGCCTAATCACTGAGTGGATTGACGGCGAAGGTAAAGTTGAAGAGCGTACTGAAAAATCTGACCTAGGCGGCACAATGCGTCTTGGTTCACAGCTTTGTCACCTTGCGAAAGGGACGAAAGCTTACGAATTATACGGTAGCGCGACGATCCATGAACGTCACCGTCACCGTTACGAAGTGAACAACAATCTTCGTCCACAAATTGAAAAAGCGGGCCTAAAAGTATCGGGTCTATCTGCGGACAAGAAACTGGTTGAAGTTATTGAGAACCCGAACCACCCATGGTTCGTTGCTGCTCAGTTCCACCCAGAGTTCACTTCAACACCTCGCGATGGTCACCCATTGTTTGCAGGTTTCGTTAAAGCGGCTGGCGAATTCCAGCGCGGCGAATTAGAAAAGTAAAAAGGAATCCAGGTAGCTGCGTAAGTTGTGCTGCTACCTTTAAATTTGACATTTATATATTCAACGAGAAGGAAACATTCAATGTCTAAGATCGTTAAAGTTCTAGGTCGTGAAATCATCGATTCACGTGGTAACCCAACTGTAGAAGCTGAAGTACACCTAGAAGGCGGTTTCGTAGGTATGGCTGCTGCTCCATCTGGCGCATCTACTGGTTCTCGCGAAGCTCTTGAGCTACGTGACGGCGACAAATCACGTTTCCTAGGTAAAGGTGTTCTTAAAGCAATTGAAGCTGTAAACGGCCCAATCGCTGACGCTCTAGTTGGTAAAGACGCTAAAGCACAAGCTGACGTTGACCAAGTTATGCTTGACCTAGACGGTACTGAGAACAAGTCTAAGTTTGGCGCTAACGCTATCCTTGCTGTTTCTCTAGCTAACGCAAAAGCTGCTGCTGCTGCTAAAGGCATGCCTCTATACGAGCACATTGCTGAGCTAAACGGTACTGCTGGTCAGTTCTCTATGCCTCTACCAATGATGAACATCATCAACGGTGGCGAGCACGCTGATAACAACGTTGACATCCAAGAGTTCATGATCCAACCAGTTGGCGCTAAAACTCTTAAAGAAGGTCTGCGTATCGGCGCTGAAGTATTCCACAACCTAGCTAAAGTTCTTAAGTCTAAAGGCTACAGCACTGCAGTTGGTGATGAAGGTGGTTTCGCTCCTAACCTTAAATCTAACGCTGAAGCTCTAGAAGTTATCGCAGAAGCTGTTGCAGCTGCTGGTTACGAACTAGGTAAAGACGTTACTCTTGCTATGGACTGTGCAGCATCTGAGTTCTTCGACAAAGAAGCTGGCATCTACAACATGAAGGGCGAAGGTAAAACTTTCACTTCTGAAGAGTTCAACCACTACCTAGCTGAACTAGCGAACAACTTCCCAATCGTTTCTATTGAAGACGGTCTTGACGAGTCAGATTGGGATGGCTTCAAGCACCAAACTGAACTTCTAGGCGACAAGCTTCAAATCGTTGGTGACGATCTTTTCGTTACAAACACTAAGATTCTTGCTGAAGGTATCGAGAAAGGCGTAGCTAACTCTATCCTTATCAAGTTCAACCAAATCGGTTCTCTAACAGAGACTCTAGCTGCTATCAAGATGGCTAAAGACGCTGGCTACACTGCAGTAATCTCTCACCGTTCTGGCGAAACTGAAGATGCAACTATCGCTGATCTAGCGGTAGGTACAGCTGCAGGTCAAATCAAAACTGGTTCTATGAGCCGTTCTGACCGTGTTGCTAAGTACAACCAACTTATCCGTATCGAAGAAGCTCTAGGTTCTAAAGCTCCTTTCAACGGTCTTAAAGAAGTTAAAGGTCAATAATTCCTAGCGAATTATTCATCTAAGCTTTTTAAATGCCTCGCTTATGCGGGGCATTTTTTTTGCCTCAAATTCGTCATTCCCTAGACTGACGAAGAAAGGAGTAGGGAACTTCATTGTTACCACTCACTATTCTGTCCAATAATTCCTCGACTTATTGATCCCCTGACACCACATATCTCGCACCAATAAGCGCATTATGGTATATATGTGCCTTATTCTAGTTCCTTCTTTTTCAACCGGCGAAAGGTGTTATGCGAATTTTTGCTTTAGTACTGCTCATAGTGTTTGGCTGGCTACAACACACACTGTGGCTCGGTAAAAATGGTATTTCTGATTACTACGGTGTGAACAACGAAATCCAAGTTCAGCAGCAAGTAAATGAAAAGCTTCATCTTCGTAATGCAGAGATGTTTGCGGAAATCGACGATCTACGCCAAGGCTTAGACGCGATAGAAGAACGCGCACGTCATGAGCTGGGTATGGTGAAAGAAGGCGAAACGTTTTATCGTATTATTGGTGAGGAATCTCATTAATGTCCAACCAACTTCAAAGCGTTATTGCAGTGGTCCCCGCTGCGGGCGTCGGCAGCCGAATGAAGGCAGACCGTCCCAAGCAATATCTTCAAATTCACGGTAAAACGATTTTAGAGCACACGGTTGAGAAACTGTTGTCTCACCCTCAGGTGTCTAAAATTGTGGTAGCGGTCAGCGACGATGATCCTTACTACCCTGAATTACCGCTTAACCTTAACCCGCAGGTGATCAGAGTTTCAGGCGGAACGGAAAGAGCCGACTCGGTGCTTTCTGCTCTGGATTATATTACTCAACAGCAACTCAGTGACTGGGTGATGGTGCATGATGCCGCTAGGCCTTGTATCCAGCTGAGCGATATCGACAAACTGATCTCTGGGGCCATGACCCATGATGTGGGGGCGATTTTAGCTGCGTCGGTTCGCGATACAATGAAACGTGGTGTGCAAGGACAAATTGAACACACGGTCGATCGTGTCGATCTTTGGCATGCGCTTACCCCTCAGATGTTTCGATCTAAGCCTTTACGGAAAGTCTTGAGCGAAGCCTTGCAACAAGGCGTTTCGATTACCGATGAGGCCTCTGCATTTGAGTGGAAGGGTTTATCACCAGCATTGATTGCTGGGCGTTCAGATAATTTTAAGATTACTCAGCCTGAAGATTTAGCTTTGGCTGAGTTTTATTTAAGTCAGAATAAGGAATAATGATGATTCGTATTGGTCATGGCTTTGATGTGCATAAGTTTGGCGGTGAAGGCCCAGTAATTATTGGTGGCGTGAGCATTCCTTACGAGCAAGGGCTTATTGCACATTCAGACGGAGATGTCGCCCTTCATGCGTTGTGTGACGCTTTGCTAGGTGCTATTGCTGCGGGTGATATTGGTCGTCATTTCCCCGATACTGATGATGAGTGGAAAGGCGCGGATAGCCGTGAACTGCTTAAAGATGTATATCGTCGAGTCAAAGAGCAAGGTTATGAGATCGGTAATGCTGATATTACTATCATGGCTCAAGCTCCTAAAATGGCACCTCATATAGACTCTATGTGCCAAGCTATTGCACAAGATTTAGAAACTAGCATTAGTAATGTGAATGTAAAAGCGACGACTACTGAGCGTTTAGGTTTTACAGGTCGCAAAGAGGGCATCGCGTGTGAAGCGGTGGTCCTAATTACCAAAAGTGCGTAAGCACCAACACGAAAAGAACAGCATGTCAGATATTTTATCTTCATTGGTTTACCTAAACGGTAAACCAACTGCGAAAGCAAAACTAAAAGCAAAAGCCGAACACTTTGTCGTTAATGAAGACTTGGGTTTTGAGTTCACTGGTGAAGGCGAACACCTAATGGTTCGTATTCGTAAAACGGGTGAAAATACGAGTTTCGTTGCAAACGAACTGGCTAAAGCATGCGGTGTTAAGTCGAAAGACGTGAGCTGGGCGGGTTTGAAAGACCGTCACGCTGTTACAGAACAGTGGTTGAGTGTGCACTTACCTAAAGGTGAGCCTGACTTTTCAGCTTTCTTAGCACAATACCCAAGCATTGAGATCTTGGCGACAGCACGTCACAACAAAAAGTTACGTCCAGGCGATTTAGTTGGCAACCAATTCGAGCTAACTTTGTCTGAAGTAACGGATTGTGATGATGTGGTAAAGCGTTTAGAAAAAGTCGCTCAAGTGGGCGTGCCAAATTACTTCGGTGCTCAGCGCTTTGGTAATGAAGGTAACAACTTATCTGAAGCTCGTCGTTGGGGTCGTGAAAACGTTCGTACGCGTAATCAGAATAAGCGCAGCTTGTATCTTTCTGCGGCTCGTTCTTGGATTTACAACTTAATTCTTTCTGACCGTATTGAGCAAGATGCGTTTGCGTCGGCATTGGTTGGCGATATTGTCGTGAAAGACGGCGCTCAATTAGCGGTAACAGCGGATAACATCGAAGCGGTAAACCAAGACATCGCGAACGGCTCTGCGTTTATTACTGTTGCTTTAGCAGGAGATAATGCGTTACCGACGACGGATGCCTCTCAAGCTTTAGAGCAGAAGCACCTTGATGCTGAACCGGATCTAATGGCTCTTATTTGTGGCAACCGTATGCGCCATGATCGCCGCGAAGCTTCGCTGAAGCCGATGGGTTTAGCGTGGGAAGTGAACGAAGACAATGTCACTCTTAAGTTCTCTCTCGATTCAGGTTGTTTCGCAACCGCTATTGTTCGTGAATTGGTTGAAGAAGTTCACGTAGAGAGAAGCTACGAGCAATAACGATTCTGCTTGGAGCGAAGTCACTTGATATCGGAAATTAAGTGACTTGGCATTGGAACAAAAGAAAGGATACAAGATGAAGATTTTACTCAGCAACGATGATGGTGTGCACGCTCAAGGTATTCATGAGCTGGCCAATGAATTACGTGATCTTGCTGAAATTATCATTGTGGCACCTGACCGTAATCGCTCGGGTGCTTCAAATTCATTAACTTTAGAACAGCCTCTACGTGTTCAAGAAATTACCGAAAATACATATTCGGTACAAGGGACACCGACCGACTGTGTACATTTTGCGTTAAATGAACTGCTAAAGAATGATATGCCTGATCTGGTATTAACGGGTATTAATCATGGTGCTAACTTGGGTGACGATGTGCTTTATTCAGGTACAGTGGCAGCCGCAATGGAAGGGCACTTTTTAGGCGTTCAATCGGTGGCGTTTTCTCTGGTGGGTAAAAAACATTTTAAGACAGCGGCGGCCATTGCTCGTCGTATCGTCGAACAACATTTAGCAAACCCAATCCCAACCAATCGCCTGTTAAACGTCAATATCCCTGATTTAGCGTTAGAGCAGTTGTCTGGTACTCAGGTGACACGCTTAGGTGCTCGTCATCATGCTGAAGATATGATTAAGCAAAAAGACCCACGAGGTCATGATATCTACTGGCTTGGTCCTCCGGGAAAAGAGCAAGATGCCGGTGAAGGCACGGATTTTTACGCTATCGAGCATGGCTTTGTATCGGTAACACCATTACAAGTTGACCTGACTGCGCACGAGTCGTTGGGTGCGATGACAACTTGGTTAGAGGAGAAGTAAGTGAGTAATCCGCATGCAGAGCGCTTAATTACTTTTCTGATTGAAAATGGTATTCAGGATCAAAAGGTTCTTGATGCTATTTATCAACTGCCGAGAGAGAGCTTTTTATCACAGGCGATGTATCATCAAGCTTATGATAATAATGCGCTTCCTATCGGACAGGGCCAGACGATTTCTCAGCCGTACATTGTTGCTAAGATGACAGAGTTGCTAGAATTACAGCAAGATAGCCGTGTTTTAGAAATCGGAACTGGCTCAGGTTATCAAACGGCGGTCTTGGCTCAACTGGTTGATCATGTGTATTCGGTTGAAAGAATTAAATCATTGCAATGGGATGCCAAGCGTCGTCTTAAACAGCTCGATTTCTACAATATTTCAACCAAGCACGGTGATGGCTGGCAAGGATGGTCTTCGAAAGCCCCTTTTGATGCGATTATCGTAACTGCTGCCGCAGAGTCGATTCCTCAAGCGCTTTTGCAACAGCTGAAAGATGGTGGTCGCTTATTGATTCCTGTTGGTGATGACGAACAGCAATTGTTGAAGATTGTTCGCCATGGTGACGAGTTTTTATCGAGTGTTATCGAGATGGTGAGATTTGTACCTCTCGTCCCTGGTGAGCTAGCTTAATAAAAGACTAATGGTGTAGGTGGATAGAGAGTCGATGCGTTCGAAGTTGTTAAAAGGAAGTACTTTATTGCTTAGTTGTGCACTTGTTGGGTGTGCGGCGAATTCACCTGCGCCCGTTTCAAGCCTAAACAAGAATTACTCATCGATTGATCGTGGTAGTTATCGCGGCAGTTACTATGAAGTAAAAAAAGGCGACACCCTTTACTTCATTGCTTATGTCACCAATAAAGACGTTAAAGACCTCATCGGTTATAACAAACTCGCTGCTCCTTACACTATCCACCCGGGGCAGAAGCTTAAGTTGTGGCGCCCGAGTTACAATGCGCCAGCGTATGGTAAATCAACAGTAGCGGTTGCAGCCGTTGCTGCGCCTGTCGCGGCATCCACAACTTCATCTGCGGCAAGTAAACCGAAAACTACGCCACAGAAGAGTAAAAACTCTAAACCTGCTCCAGCTCAAACTACCACCAAAGTGGTGAAAAAAGATCCACCAAAGAAGGTTGAACAATCCAAATCAAAGGAGTATGTTGGTTCTAAAGGTAAACAGAATGTTACACCGTCCACCAAACCAACAAGTGATAAAGTATCCAAATGGTTATGGCCAACTAAAGGGAGAGTAATCAAGAATTTCTCTGTAGGCGAACAAGGAAATAAAGGCATCGACATAGCAGGACAGCGAGGTCAGCCAATAGTATCTACTGCAGGGGGAACGGTTGTTTATTCGGGTAATGCACTACGAGGCTACGGCAATCTAGTGATTGTGAAGCACAATGATAATTACTTAAGTGCATACGCGCATAACGACCGACTATTAGTATCTGAAGGGCAAAGTGTGAAACCAGGGCAGAAGATTGCAACTATGGGAAGCTCTGGAGCCAGCAGTGTTAGGCTGCACTTTGAGATTCGTTACCAAGGTAAATCGGTCAATCCAAAACGATATTTACCTTAAATACAATATGCAAAAATTACGTATTGTATGGAGTGACATAGTCATTTAGCGACATATCAAGTTGTGATGTCATGCTAATTTCGCCAGGGGGAGGCGTTATGAGTATAAGCAATGCAGTAACCAAAGAAGAGTTCGATCTTAACCAAGCAACCACGGAACCGGAAGCTCTTGGAAAAGCAAAACGAACAGTCAAAAAGAAAACCGAAGCGAAAGAAGAAGTTGAAGTTACGTCTAAAAGTTTAGATGCTACTCAGCTTTATCTAGGCGAAATCGGTTTCTCACCACTACTAACCGCTGAAGAAGAAGTGCTTTATGCACGACGAGCTCTGCGCGGTGATGAAGCAGCACGTAAACGCATGATCGAAAGTAACCTGCGTTTAGTGGTAAAAATTTCACGTCGTTATAGTAACCGTGGTCTTGCACTTCTTGATCTTATTGAAGAAGGCAACCTAGGTTTGATTCGCGCCGTAGAGAAATTTGACCCAGAACGTGGTTTCCGCTTCTCAACTTACGCGACATGGTGGATTCGTCAAACCATTGAACGTGCGCTAATGAATCAGACTCGCACTATCCGTTTGCCAATCCATGTTGTGAAAGAGCTGAACATCTACCTGCGTACCGCAAGAGAGCTATCACAAAAACTTGATCATGAACCAACGGCAGAAGAAATTGCTTCTAAGCTAGATAAGCCTGTTGGTGATGTGAGTAAGATGCTTCGTCTAAACGAAAGAGTGAGCTCTGTTGATACGCCAATTGGTGGTGACGGTGAGAAAGCACTGTTGGATATTATTCCAGACATCAACAATTCAGATCCTGAGGTTTCAACTCAAGATAGCGATATCAAGAACTCATTGATTTTCTGGCTTGATGAACTGAATCCTAAGCAGAAAGAGGTGCTTGCACGTCGCTTTGGACTACTTGGTTACGAACCGTCAACACTAGAAGAAGTAGGCCGTGAAATTAGCCTGACTCGTGAACGTGTTCGTCAAATCCAAGTTGAAGGCCTTCGCCGTCTACGTGAGATTCTTATCAAGCAAGGTCTGAATATGGAAAATCTGTTCAATGTAGAAAATGACTAAATGAACTGATGATGTTTCTTTGAATAGAAGCCAAATAAAAACGCTGACTCTAAGTCAGCGTTTTTTTGTTTGTGGCTTTTTTATCTGATGCTGCCTATTTAAGTGACAGTACAAAACGACAATAGCAAGCGACAATAACAAGCTACTTGGAAAGAGACTAAAGCAACTTCTTCAAACGATAGAGTTCTTCTAACGCTTGGCGAGGAGTTAAATCATCAGGGTCAACATTCGCTAGTGCTTGTTCTACTTCACTCGGTTCAGGTATCAGGCTCAGTTGGTTAGCGATATCAACGCCGCTTGGCTTTGATGTTGGAGAGTCGATACTCAATGCCTCTAACTGAGTCAGCTTCGCGCGTGCATTTTTGATTACCGCTTTAGGTACACCAGCCAATCCAGCAACCGCAAGGCCGTAAGATTTACTTGCTGCACCTTCTTGAACTGCGTGCATAAAGGCAATACTGTCGCCATGTTCAACCGCATCTAAATGTACGTTCGCTAAGGTTGGAATTTGGTTCGGTAGCTCAGTTAGCTCAAAGTAGTGCGTTGCAAATAGTGTCATCGCATTGATTTGATTGGCTAGCCATTCAGCACTTGCCCAAGCTAGAGATAGACCATCGTAAGTACTGGTACCACGACCGATTTCATCCATTAACACAAGGCTATTTGGTGTTGCGTTGTGCAGAATATTCGCGGTTTCTGTCATCTCAACCATGAATGTTGAACGACCCGAAGCCAAATCATCGGATGCGCCAATACGCGTAAAGATACGGTCGATAGAACCAATCGTTGCGCTTTCTGCTGGAACATAACAACCGATATGAGCCATCAGCGCAATGAGTGCGGTCTGACGCATGTAGGTCGACTTACCACCCATGTTTGGACCCGTGATGATCAACATCTTACGTTGATCATTGAGGTCGATAGGGTTAGCAATAAACGGTTCGTCCATTACTTGTTCAACAACGGGGTGGCGACCCGCCTGAATTTGTACGCCAGCTGATTCAGTCATGGTTGGACGACAGTAATCAAGGGTGTCTGCGCGTTCAGCTAAGTTTTGTAGAACATCCAGTTGAGACACTGAAGAAGCAATGTTTTGTAGTCGCTCTAGATAAGGCAGTAACAAATCAAACAACTCATCCCACAACTTCTTCTCGATAGCTAGGGCTTTCGATTTAGAGCTGAGAACTTTGTCTTCGTGCTCTTTCAGCTCAGGAATAATATAGCGTTCTGCATTTTTCAGTGTTTGACGGCGAACATAGTGTGGTGGCACAAGATGGCTTTGTCCGCGGCTAACTTGAATGAAGAAACCGTGTACGTTGTTGTAGCCAACTTTAAGCGTGTCGATACCGTGACGTTCACGCTCTTCTTGCTCAAGCTTATCCAGAAACTCGGTTGCACCCGCGGCAAGATCGCGCCATTCATCAAGTTCTGCGTTGTAGCCTTCAGCTATCACGCCACCATCACGGATCACCACCGGTGGGTTCTCTTTGATCGCACGCTCAAGCAGCTCTGACACTTCATCGACAGGAGATGCATACTGAGCAAGCTGAGTCAGGTATGGGTGCTTAAGTTGCGTTAGCGTTTCTGCAAGCTCTGGTAAGTATTCCATTGCTTGGCGGAGTCGTGCCATATCACGTGGACGAGCAGAACGAAGTGCCAATCGAGCAAGAATACGCTCGATATCACCGATCTGTTTCAGCGTTGGTTGTAACTCAGTAAACAGAGCCAGATCTTTCATCTCACCAATCGCATCTAGGCGTTGATCAAGAGCTGAAATATTACGCATGGGTTGATGTAACCAACGCTTAAGCATGCGGCTGCCCATTGCAGTCGCAGTATGATCGAGTACTTCGGCTAGGGTGTTGTCTGTGCCGCCACTAAGGTTTTGGGTGATCTCCAAATTACGGCGAGTAGCCGCATCAAGGATCACCGAATGATCTTGCTTATCCATTGTGAGTGAACGGATGTGTGGAAGAGCGGTACGTTGCGTGTCTTTTACGTATTGAATCAGACAACCCGCAGCGCATAAACCTAGTTTTGCGCTTTCAACACCAAAGCCAACTAAGTCACGAGTACCAAATTGTTGATTCAGTTGCTGCTTCGCTGTATCTAATTCAAATTCCCATACCGGGCGACGGCGATTGCCATTACGACTTGCCATCAAATTTACAGGTTCGAAATCTTCAGGGAATAGCAGTTCACGTGGTGACGTTCTTTGTAGCTCTGCCGCCATTGCTTCTTCGGTTTCCGGCTCACATAGCTGGAATCGGCCAGAAGTAATATCAAGCGTCGCGTAGCCGAATTTACCATTGTGGTGGTAAATGGATGCAATCAGGTTATCAACACGCTCAGAAAGCAATGCTTCGTCGGTTACGGTTCCCGGAGTCACAATTCTTACGACAGCGCGATCAACAGGGCCCTTTGAAGTTGCTGGATTACCAATCTGCTCACAAATTGCTACGGACTCGCCCAACTGCACTAACTTCGCAAGATAACCTTCCACGGCATGGTATGGGACGCCCGCCATAGGGATAGGCTCACCGTTTGAAGAGCCACGCTTAGTTAGTGAAATATCGAGGAGTTGAGAGGCTTTCTTAGCGTCATCGTAGAAAAGCTCGTAGAAATCTCCCATGCGGTAGAACAGCAAAATTTCTGGATTTTCTGCTTTTAGTTTTAGGTACTGCTGCATCATAGGAGTATGTTTTTGATCGGCTTTCACAGTTAACTTCTTTCGTTTATTTCTATTGCGGCTTAGGATACGTGAAAGCGTTTCGTGCGAAAAGCGACACATGCGAAAAGATGCAAATCCAAATGATATACATCTAGATTAAGGGAAGCCAAAGATGCAGACGACTCAAGCTCTTAGTGAAAAACTCGGACACTTACTTGCGAAGCATAAACATGTATTAGTGACGGCTGAATCTTGCACTGGCGGTGGTGTTGCTAGCGCGGTAACGGATATCGCAGGGAGCTCTGCATGGTTTGACCGTGCTTTTGTGACCTACAGTAATGAAGCGAAACAAGAGATGATCGGTGTTCAGCTTGAAACCTTAGTTGAGTTTGGTGCTGTGAGTGAGCCAGTGGTTATAGAAATGGCTCACGGGGCGCTACAACATTCAAACGGCACTATTTCTGTGTCTATCAGCGGTATTGCTGGCCCGGGCGGTGGCACGGAAGATAAACCCGTAGGGACTGTGTGTTTTGCTTGGAAAGCAGTAAATGGGTGGAACAAAGTAGGAACGCATGTATTTACAGGCGATAGATCACAAGTACGCCAACAAGCTACGCACCATGCCCTACAAGTTATTTATGATTACCTATCAATGGAAGACAAGTAACATTTGTACAAATTATTTTCATACAGGTATAGACACTGTATGAATCAACAGTATAATAAAAGCCAATTAGTCACCCCTTGTGGGTTAGAAATAGATTCTAAGTCGCTTGTTGAGACAACCGATTATGTGGAGATAGAAATGGACGAGAATAAACAAAAAGCGTTAGCTGCAGCCCTTGGTCAGATTGAAAAGCAATTTGGTAAAGGTTCTATCATGCGTCTTGGTGATAACCGCACAATGGACGTAGAAACTATTTCTACAGGTTCTCTATCTCTAGATATCGCACTAGGTGCTGGTGGCTTACCGATGGGACGTATCGTTGAAGTTTACGGTCCAGAATCATCAGGTAAAACAACGCTAACGCTTGAGCTTATTGCTGCAGCGCAGAGAGTGGGTAAAACGTGTGCATTCGTGGATGCGGAACACGCACTTGACCCTATCTACGCTCAAAAGTTGGGTGTTGATATCGATGCTTTGCTTGTATCTCAACCTGATACCGGTGAACAAGCTCTAGAAATCTGTGATGCACTGGCTCGTTCAGGTGCTATCGATGTTCTTGTTATTGACTCGGTTGCTGCACTAACACCTAAAGCTGAGATCGAAGGCGAAATGGGCGATAGCCACATGGGTCTTCAAGCACGTATGCTTTCTCAAGCAATGCGTAAGCTAACAGGTAACCTTAAGCAGTCTAACTGTATGGCTATCTTCATTAACCAAATTCGTATGAAGATTGGTGTGATGTTCGGTAACCCAGAAACAACAACCGGTGGTAATGCACTTAAGTTCTACGCATCTGTCCGTCTTGATATTCGCCGTACTGGTGCAATCAAAGATGGTGATGAAGTGGTTGGTAACGAGACTCGTATCAAGGTTGTTAAGAACAAGATTGCTGCACCATTCAAACAAGCTGAAACTCAAATCCTTTACGGCAAAGGCTTCAACCGCGAAGGTGAGCTTATCGATTTAGGTGTTAAGAATAAGCTAGTAGAGAAAGCGGGCGCTTGGTACAGCTACAAAGGCGACAAGATCGGCCAAGGTAAATCGAACTCTTGTAAGCACCTACGTGAAAACCCAGAGATCGCTCTGGAACTTGACACTAAGCTTCGTGAATTGCTACTGACTCCTGCTGTTCTTGAAGAGAAAGGCGCAGAGAAAGAAGAAGAAAACGAAGAGCTATAAGCTAACGGTTTATAGAGCGGGTGTTTGAAAGGAACATCCGCTTTGAAAGAATAGGAAGCCTCGCATATTTTATGCGGGGCTTTTTTTGTCAACGTATTTTAGGACGAGACAAAGTATCTGTCCCCATCCTTGCAGCGCCTTGCTAGATCTATTTGGTTGTTTGAGGTAGCTTGCCAATTTTTTGTTTGTTCCCTATCTGAGCTAGTGGAATATTCTTCATTTTATCGATTTCCAACTAAAATCCTGCCCAAGGGTGTCTTTTCTACAAGAAAACTAGTCGAAGCCTTAACCATGATCTACAATACGGCAAAATTCTAACTCGACTATTTTCAGGAAGAGCTGCATGTACATGAGCACTGATGAGGTTCGCAACGCGTTCCTTAAGTTCTTTGAGAGCAAAGAACACCAAATCGTAGACAGTTCATCGTTAGTTCCACATAACGATCCAACCCTGCTGTTCACTAACGCAGGTATGAACCAATTCAAAGATTGCTTCCTAGGCGCCGAAAAGCGTGCCTACACTCGAGCAACTACGGCTCAGCGTTGTGTACGTGCGGGTGGTAAACACAATGACCTTGAAAACGTAGGTTTCACGGCTCGTCACCACACATTCTTCGAAATGCTAGGTAACTTCAGCTTTGGCGATTACTTCAAAGAAGAAGCGATTGGATTTGCTTGGGAATTCCTGACTGAAACACTAGGTCTGCCAAAAGATCGCCTGTTAGTAACGGTTTACGAGACAGATGACGAAGCATTCGAAATCTGGAACAAGAAAGTGGGCATCCCAGCTGACAAGATTGTTCGCATCGGCGACAAAGAAGGCGGCAAGAAGTTTGAGTCTGATAACTTCTGGACAATGGGTGACACAGGTCCTTGTGGTCCATGTACTGAAATCTTCTACGATCACGGTGAGCACATCTGGGGCGGTCGTCCTGGTACACCTGAAGAAGATGGTGACCGTTTTATCGAGATCTGGAACAACGTATTCATGCAGTTCAACCGTCACGCTGACGGCACTATGGAACCGCTACCTAAGCCAGCTGTAGATACTGGTATGGGTATTGAGCGTATCTCTGCAATTATGCAGGGCGTTCACTCTAACTACGAAATTGATGTATTCCAAAAGCTAATCAAGGCGACAGCAGAAGTAGTAGGTCACGACGACCTATCTAACCAATCGCTGCGCGTTATTGCTGACCACATCCGTTCTTGTTCATTCCTAATCGCTGATGGCGTAATGCCTTCAAACGAAGGTCGTGGCTACGTTCTACGTCGTATTATTCGTCGTGCAGTTCGTCACGGTAACAAGATTGGTGCACAAGGCGTGTTCTTCCACAAACTTGTGGGTGTACTGGCTGAAGTGATGGGTTCTGCGGCTGAAGAGCTTAAGAAACAGCAAGAGCTTGTTGAAAAAGTACTTCGCATCGAAGAAGAGAACTTTGGTCGCACGCTAGAGCGCGGCATGGTTATCCTAAACGACGCATTAGACGCACTTGAAGGCAAAGAGCTTGACGGTGAAACAGTATTCAAACTTTACGATACATACGGCTTCCCTGCTGACCTTACTAACGATGTAGCTCGTGAACGCGACTTTACTATCGATGAAGAAGGCTTTGAGAAGGCGATGGAAGCACAGCGTAAGCGTGCACGTGAAGCAGGCCAATTCGGTACTGATTACAACGCAACGATCAAAGTAGACACTAACACTGAGTTCTGTGGTTACACAGCGACTGAAGGCGCTGGTGAAATCTCTGCGCTATTTGTTGACGGCGAAGAAGTATCTTCACTATCGGCTGGCGACAAAGCAATCATCATCCTTGAAGAGACACCATTCTACGCTGAGTCAGGCGGTCAATGTGGTGACGTTGGTACGCTAAAAACAGCATCTGGTCTATTCAAAGTACAAGACACTCAGAAGCTAGGTAACGCATTTGCTCACCACGGTGAGCTAGTTGAAGGTGTATTTGCTCAAGGCGATAAAGTAGAAGCAACGGTTGACGCTGAGCGTCGTGTTGCTATCTCACTAAACCACTCAGCAACTCACTTACTTCACTCCGCACTGCGCGAAGTTCTAGGTGAGCACGTTGCTCAAAAAGGTTCTTTAGTTAAGCCAGACAACCTACGTTTTGACTTTTCTAACCTTGAAGCGGTAACACCGGCACAGATTAAAGAAGTAGAGCGTTTGGTTAACGCACAAGTTCGTAAGAACCACGTGATTGAAACCAACATCATGGACATCGAGTCAGCGAAAGAAAAAGGTGCAATGGCACTGTTTGGCGAGAAGTACGATGATGAAGTTCGCGTTCTGTCGATGGGCGATTTCTCTACTGAGCTTTGTGGTGGTATCCACGCAAACAATACGGGTGATATCGGCCTATTCAAGATCACATCTGAAGGTGGTATCGCTGCAGGTATTCGTCGTATCGAAGCGGTAACGGGTGAAGCGGCTCTAGATGCAGTAGAAGCTCAGGCTAACGCTTACGAAGAGAAATTGGCTGAATCAGCTAAGAAAGCGAAATCGCTAGAGAAAGAAATCCAACTGCTTAAAGAAAAGATGGCTGCTGCAGAAAGCGCAAATATCATGGGCAAAGTAGAAGACATCTCTGGTACTAAAGTTTTGGTTGCTGCAATTGAAGGCGCAGACAACAAGAACCTACGTACTATGGTTGATAACGCTAAAAACCAAGTAGGTAGCGGCATCATCCTAATTGCGAATATCGCAGACGGTAAAGTTGGCTTGATTGCTGGCGTAACCAAAGACCTTATCGGCAAAGTAAAAGCGGGTGACCTCGTTAAGATGGTTGCTGAGCAAGTTGGCGGTAAAGGCGGCGGTCGTCCAGATATGGCTCAAGCGGGCGGTACCGACGTTGAAGCACTGCCAGAAGCGCTTAAATCTGTGCGTACTTGGCTAGAAGAGCGTCTTTAAGCTTTAGTAATTGATATAAAGATGCCCAATCAGTTGATTGGGCATCTTTTATTTTGCCTATTGGAAGCGTGTTTAAACAAGGTTTGATTGAGATTAACCAAGAAGTCCAATGGAAACGTTAGACTCCTTGGTTAATTTTTTATTGCTTCGCCCTGACGCGGAGTATGTGTTTTTTTGTCATATATAGACATTGGTCTTGGGAAGGTGAGGACGGGTGAAAATGCCTCTTATCGTGCAGAAATTTGGTGGAACGTCGGTGGGTTCAATAGAGCGGATCCATCATGTAGCAGAAAAAATCATTGAAGCGAAAAATGAAGGGAACCAGATCTTGGTTGTCGTTTCTGCTATGTCAGGTGAAACAAATCGGTTGGTTAACTTAGCTTCACAAGTTGATAGCGTGCCAAATGCTAGAGAGTTGGATGTGCTGTTAACGGCTGGAGAACAAGTTTCCATGGCTTTGTTAGCGATGACGTTGCACAAGTTGGGTTATGAAGCGACATCGATGACCGGCTATCAAGCCAAGATACACACCGATTCTAATCATAATAATGCGACGATTGAGCGTATTGATACCGCTCCTATTAGAGCGCTGTTAGATGATGACCAGATTGTCATTGTTGCAGGTTTTCAAGGCGTTAATGCGAAAGGTGACATCACAACCTTAGGGCGAGGTGGTTCAGATACCACGGCCGTTGCATTAGCGGGCGCGCTTCAAGCTAAAGAGTGTCAGATCTATACCGACGTTGATGGCGTATATTCCTGCGACCCTAGAGTGGTTAAGCAATCTAAAAAATTAGACACCTTAGACTTTCCCTCTATGGAAGAAATGGCTCGCAGAGGCGCGAAGGTTTTGCACCTGCCATGTGTTCAGCATGCGTGGCGACACAATGTACCACTGAGAGTACTTTCGAGTTTTGAAGAAGGCGAGGGCACTCTCATCGCGGGTAATGATTGTTTGAATGATATTGCTGGGATAGCCATTCAAAGAGATATGGTTCGCATCGAGTGTTTGAATCAAGATTTACCGTCTCTCATGTCGCATTGCCAGTTGTTAGGGATCGAAGTCTGTAGTGTGATCGAGGAAACAGAACGGGCAGCGCTCATTATCAAACCGGACATAAGTGCTAAATTAAAACTAGTTTTTGCTGAAAAAATCCGTAATAGTGAATATGTTAGTTTGTTAACTGTGGTAGGAAGCCGAACGCAAGAAATTGTGGTCAGTTCACATGGATTGTTGTCTGAAGGCGAAATTGATGTACAACATCACTTATTGCAGCAGCAGTCTTTAACTTTGGTGATATCACCAACGCAAGTCGATATAGCTGCTAACATATTACACAATGCATACATCGTAGCGCGTGAAACACAGGGTTATCTTAAAAAAGAAGTGCATTTTGGTTAAATAAACTCAATCGATAGTTTACGAAAATATAACTTTTGTTGGATAATGCTCTCGTAGCTAGATAAATTTAGAGATTACTCAAGGAGCAAAGAATGCTAATTTTGACTCGCCGTGTTGGCGAAACACTGATGATTGGTGATGAAGTAACAGTTACTGTACTAGGCGTTAAAGGTAACCAAGTACGTATTGGTGTTAACGCACCTAAAGAAGTATCTGTTCACCGTGAAGAGATCTACATGCGCATTCAAGCTGAAAAAGGTAATGGTAACGTTGCATCTGGCAACTACTAATACTTTTGCGTAGAAGAGGGGCTAGCATTGTTGCTAGCCTTTTTTGATCTTGGGAGAGCAAAATCACAAGTTAGTGATTGGTTGATTCACTAGCTGGCTTAGTTCTAGATGTTGGGCTGAATGCTTGATATAGAAAAGTTACGCCGCCTGAGTTAACTCTTATTGAAGCATCGTGATATTTGTTTGCCATAGTTCAAGTTTTACTGACTTACCCTATGGTGAAATAGAGCATCCCGTAGTATGGTGCAAACAGCAGTGACACTTACTGCGAGATAAATTAGATAATTGTTTTCCGCTGTTAATTATTGCCAATCTTTCACCTTAATTTTTAAGGGAAAAAGCGCTAATTGGATGTTATAAGTTCAATTTGCAAGCGCTTTGATTAAATTGCAAACGGTTGAATGTTTTTGTCCGGTTTTTTTCAATAAAGTGTTTGACATATTTTCGGTAAAACGTAATATGTGCCTCCGCAAGACGGTGAGGTGGCCGAGAGGCCGAAGGCGCTCCCCTGCTAAGGGAGTATGTGGTTTATAGCCGCATCGAGGGTTCGAATCCCTCCCTCACCGCCATTTCTTGCACGTTTGAATTTGCAAGCAAACACAGAAGTAACAATGTGCGCCCTTAGCTCAGCTGGATAGAGTACCTGGCTACGAACCAGGCGGTCGGAGGTTCGAATCCTCCAGGGCGCACCATTCTTTAGATTACTTTGTTAAGAAGTAATGAATAAGAATAATGAATTAGGTGAGGTGGCCGAGTGGCCGAAGGCGCTCCCCTGCTAAGGGAGTATGTGGTTTGTAGCCGCATCGAGGGTTCGAATCCCTCCCTCACCGCCATTCATTACAGGCCTATGGCCTTTTTTTTGTTTCGTAGAAACAAGAATGTGATATATTTCACAACTTCTTCACTTGAAGATACCGTGCGCCCTTAGCTCAGCTGGATAGAGTACCTGGCTACGAACCAGGCGGTCGGAGGTTCGAATCCTCCAGGGCGCACCACTATTTAGGGTTTTTATTAATCCTGATGTTGAATATTTAGTTTTGCTTTATTGCCTTAGCTAAAAGCTCAGTGTCGAAACCGTTGCGCCCTTAGCTCAGCTGGATAGAGTACCTGGCTACGAACCAGGCGGTCGGAGGTTCGAATCCTCCAGGGCGCACCACTATTTAGGGTTTTCATTAATCCTGATGTTGAACGTTTAGTTTTGCTTTATAGTCTTAACTGCTTTATTGCCTTAACTAACAGCTTAATATCGAAACCGTTGCGCCCTTAGCTCAGCTGGATAGAGTACCTGGCTACGAACCAGGCGGTCGGAGGTTCGAATCCTCCAGGGCGCACCACTATTTAGGGTTTTCACTAATCCTGATGTTGAATGTTTAGTTTTGCTTTATTGCCTTAACTGCTTTATTGCTTTAATTAACAGCTTAATATCGAAACCGTTGCGCCCTTAGCTCAGCTGGATAGAGTACCTGGCTACGAACCAGGCGGTCGGAGGTTCGAATCCTCCAGGGCGCACCACTTTTAGGGTTTTCACTAATCCTGATGTTGAACGTTTAGTTTTGCTTTATAGTCTTAACTGCTTATTGCCTTAACTAACAGCTTAATATCGAAACCGTTGCGCCCTTAGCTCAGCTGGATAGAGTACCTGGCTACGAACCAGGCGGTCGGAGGTTCGAATCCTCCAGGGCGCACCACTATTTAGGGTTTTCATTAATCCTGATGTTGAACGTTTAGTTTTGCTTTATTGCTTTAACTAACAGCTTAATATCGAAACCGTTGCGCCCTTAGCTCAGCTGGATAGAGTACCTGGCTACGAACCAGGCGGTCGGAGGTTCGAATCCTCCAGGGCGCACCACTATTTAGGGTTTTTATTAACCCTGATGTTAAACGTTTAGTTTTGCTTTATTGCTTTAACTAACAGCTTAATATCGAAACCGTTGCGCCCTTAGCTCAGCTGGATAGAGTACCTGGCTACGAACCAGGCGGTCGGAGGTTCGAATCCTCCAGGGCGCACCACCTTATTAAAGAAAGCCTCGTTTATACGAGGCTTTTTTTATATCTGCTGTAAATTTGTTGCGATAATGTTAAATTTTGTCGTTGTTTAACTTATTGTATTTAAAGTAATTCTTGATTGCTTCTTTGTTATTCCACCTTTCTCATATCATTTCTAAGAAAAGCCCCGTTTAAGTCACAGTTTAAATATCTATAAATGACGTATTTGACAGATTTATGTGATCTGATAGGCGAATAATTAACCTTATGTGTGCGTTATCCGTAACAGAACCTTAAACAAAATTGACAAACTTTTACCAATCGAGATAATCCATGGGTCGGGATCACTATTCGCTGAAATCCTGCACGTATGTCAGGATGACGAAGAAAGGAAGCAACATGACTAATATTGGAAGCCTGCTAGGAGATGCGGCGACTCTAATGATAACGGGGATGTCCGTTGTCTTTATTTTCCTAACTATTCTAGTTTACCTCGTTCGGTTGATGTCAAAACTGGTACCAGAAGAAGTACCAGAGCCGATCGCAGCACCTAAAAAAATTAAAAAATCACAATCAAACCCTTCAGCTGTTAGTCCACAGGTAGTGGCAGCAATTTCGGCCGCGGTTCATCAATACCGTGCGTCTACTGCTAAGTAGCATTTAAAGGATTAAAAAGGAGTTTATGAGCATGTCTAAACCACTAGCTATCACAGATGTGGTACTTCGTGACGCGCACCAGTCACTATTTGCTACTCGTATGCGTATCGAAGATATGCTGCCAATTGCGGCAGAACTGGATAAAGTCGGTTACTGGTCTTTAGAGACTTGGGGCGGCGCAACGTTTGATTCGTGTATTCGTTTTCTAGGAGAAGATCCGTGGGAGCGTTTGCGTGAGCTGAAAAAAGCGATGCCAAACACACCAATGCAGATGCTACTGCGTGGTCAAAATTTATTGGGTTACCGTCACTACGCGGATGATGTAGTAGAAAAATTTGTTGAACGTGCCCATAAGAACGGCATGGACGTATTCCGTATTTTTGATGCGATGAATGACGTACGTAACTTTGAAACAGCAGTGAAAGCAACGATTGATGTTGGTGGTCACGCTCAAGGTACGTTGTCTTACACAACCAGTCCGGTTCACAACTCAGATACTTGGGTTGATTTGGCTAAACGCCTAGAGGATCTAGGTTGTCACTCACTATGTATCAAAGATATGTCAGGTTTATTAAAGCCCTATGAAGCGGAAGAGCTGATTACACGTATCAAATCATCGTGTGACGTTCCTCTAGCGTTGCATAGCCATGCGACAACAGGTCTATCGACAGCAACAGCGGTTAAAGCTGTTGAGGCTGGCATTGATATTCTAGACACCGCAATCTCTTCTATGAGCTGTACTTACGGCCATACGCCAACCGAAACAGTTGTTGCTATGCTAGAAGGCACAGAGCGCGACACCAATCTTAAGCTTGATCAGATCGAACCCATCGCGGCTTACTTCCGTGACGTACGTAAAAAGTACGCGAAATGGGAAGGTCAGCTAAAAGGTGTGGATTCTCGCATCTTGATTGCTCAAGTTCCTGGCGGCATGTTAACCAACATGGAAGGTCAGCTTAAAGAGCAAGGCGCAGCCGATCGTATGGATGAAGTGCTTGAAGAGATCCCGCGCGTACGTAAAGAGTTGGGTTACATTCCTTTGGTAACACCTACTTCTCAAATCGTCGGTACTCAAGCTGTTATCAACGTCTTAACCGGTGAGCGCTACAAGAGCATCACGAAAGAGACTGCGGGTCTGCTGAAAGGTGAATACGGTCAAGCGCCTGCTGAGGTTGATGCTGAACTGCAAGCGAAAGTGTTAGATGGTGCTGAACCAATCACGTGTCGTCCTGCTGATTTACTTAAGTCTGAAATGGATACGTTAACGACAGACCTTTTAGAAAAAGCGAAATCAGATGGTATTTCACTCGCTGAAGATACCGTTGATGATGTACTGACATACGCACTTTTCCCACAAGTCGGCCTTAAGTTCCTTAAGAACCGTCGTAACCCTGAAGCATTTGAACCTGCACCAACTGCAGAAACGGCAGCTCCTGTTGCGGCACCACAGCCTGTTGCTGGTAGCATTGAAAGCTACAGCGTGAAGGTTGATGGTCAAGTTTATGATGTTGAAGTCGGGCCACAAGGCGAACTCACATCAGTATCTCCATCAGCTAAGCCAGCACAAGGGGCTCAAGCTGCACCTGCAGCGGCTTCTGATGCAGAAGCAGTTCCAGCTCCATTAGCAGGCAACATCTTTAAAGTTATCGTTCAGCCAGGTGTTGAAGTGGCTGAAGGCGATGTGCTACTGATCTTGGAAGCGATGAAGATGGAAACGGAAGTTCGTGCTGCTCGTGGTGGTATCGTTCAGGAATTGAATGTTAAAGAAGGCGATGCAGTTACTGTAGGCGCTCCACTACTAAGCTTAGCGTAAGGGAGTACCATGGAAGGATTGATGACCTTATGGTCTGAAACAGGGATTGCTAACTTTGAGTTCGGCCAGATTTGTATGATGCTGGTCGGTTGCTTATTGTTGTTTTTGGCAATTCGTAAAGGGTTTGAACCGTTACTTTTATTACCGATTGGTTTTGGTGCTGTATTAGCAAATATTCCAAATGCTGGGTTTACTGATCCCGGTGGTTTGCTTTACTACGTTTACTACATTGGTATTGAAACGGGTATTTTTCCACTGCTGATCTTTATGGGTGTTGGTGCAATGACGGACTTCGGTGCGTTGATTGCTAACCCTAAAACGTTATGGCTAGGGGCTGCGGCTCAGTTTGGTATCTTCGCAACGCTATTTGGTGCGATCTTGCTGAACTATGTTCCAGGAATGGAATTCTCAATGGCCGATGCTTCGTCAATTGCGATCATTGGTGGTGCCGATGGCCCAACCGCGATCTTCTTGGCGAGTAAGTTATCTCCTGACCTACTAGGTGCCATTGCAGTTGCGGCTTACAGCTACATGGCTTTAGTTCCTATTATTCAGCCACCTATCATGAAAGCACTAACGACGCCGGAAGAACGCAAGATTAAGATGGCGCAGTTACGTCACGTTGGTAAAGCCGAGAAGATCCTTTTCCCGCTTGCTGTACTACTGATGACGATTCTGTTCCTACCTTCAGCAACACCTCTAGTAGGTATGTTCTGCTTGGGTAACTTAATGCGTGAAGCGGGTGTGGTTGATCGCCTTTCAAAAACAGCTCAAAACGAACTGATTAACGTCGTAACTATTTTCCTAGGCCTAGGTGTTGGTTCTAAGCTTCAAGCGGACACGTTCTTGAACTTAGAGACGCTGGGTATTTTAGGTTTAGGTGCGGTGGCGTTCAGTATTGGTACGGCGGGTGGCGTGTTAATGGCGAAGTTGCTTAATCGCTTCTCTAAAGAAGACATCAACCCATTGATTGGCGCGGCCGGTGTATCAGCGGTTCCGATGGCGGCTCGTGTTGTAAACAAGGTTGGTCTTGAGGCAAACCCTCAAAACTTCTTGTTGATGCATGCGATGGGCCCGAACGTGGCAGGTGTACTTGGTAGTGCGGTTGCTGCGGGTATTCTATTAGCTCTAGTGGGCTAGTAGGTTCCTAGGTCACGTATCGTTACGTTAATTGGTCGTCAATTTACGAATGAGCGGTTAACTTAGCCTTATTAAATGGTTTATAGTCAAAGGGATGCTTTCGCATCCCTTTCTTTTTATCAATTAGGGTGCTTGCTCATTAGGGCTTTTATCAATCAAGGAAATGTGGAAATGGAAAATAAACAGATAGCGATTACTCAATTCGGCGGTGTCGAAAACCTCAGTATTCAAACCCGTGCTATTCCTGAGCCTAAGGCTGGAGAAGTCGTGGTTAAAGTTTCCTTTTCGGGCATTAATCCGATTGATGTTAAAACCCGTGCTGGTCTAGGTTGGGCTGCAGCACAGAACAAAGATAACCTGCCTTGGGTTCCTGGTTATGACATTTCAGGGCAAATTGTCACCCTAGGGGAGCAGGCTGAGCGCTTTACGGTTGGCGACAACGTGGCAGGCTTTATTGGTTTCCCACTGCAAGGTGGCGGTTACAGCCAATATGTGTGTGTCCCAGAAGCGGCATTAAGCATGGTTCCTGATTCGGTGACTCTAGAAGCGGCCGCAGCATTACCATTAGCCAGTCAAACAGCAGCCCAAGCGCTCAACAAAGCTGAAGTGAAAGAGGGCGATCGCGTACTTATCTTAGCGGGTGCCGGCGGCGTTGGTCATCTAGCGGTTCAAATCGCCGTGGCAGCGAAAGCCGAGGTTTACACAACTTGTAGTGAAGCGAATCTTGATTACTTAGCAACGTTAGGCGCTCATGCGATTAACTATAAGTTTGCGCCAGCATCGGAAAGAGTCTCTGATGTTGATGTGCTGATTGATTTGGTCGGTGGCGATACCGCTCTCGATGCATTGAAGTGTCTAAAAGATGGCGCAAGAGTGGTGACAGTCCCAACTTTATCTGCAGAATTGATCTGCGAAAAAGCAACATTATTAGGCTTTACTGCATCAGGCATGCTGGTTGAGCCAAACCCAGAGCAAATGGACACTATGCTGTACATGGTCAGTGTCGGATTGCTCAAAACAGAAATTCAAGGTATCTACCAGTTAGACGAAGCGCAGTCAGCTCATCTACAGGTTGAAACCGGACATACCAGAGGCAAGGTACTACTTAAAATGCAAGAAGGTTGATATGCAGTGCTAGAGTTTTTTAATTCTCTGTTTGAAAACATAGCGCTGTGGTTCTCTGACTCGGCGCTGTGGGTACTCTTTATTAGTGGCTTTTTGAGTGCCACATTATTGCCTGGGGGATCAGAAGCGAGCCTTGTGGCAGCCTTGAGCTTAGATCAGTTCTCAACATCATCGATCATTCTTCTGGCGACACTCGGTAATACTTTGGGCGGCCTGACCAACTATTGGATTGGTTTGTGGTTGCCTAATCGAACTCAATCTGAAAAGCATGGTCATAAGGCTATGGCTTGGCTGAGCCGTTATGGTTACTGGACATTGTTATTCAGTTGGTTACCCATCATTGGTGATCCTTTATGTCTGGCTGCGGGTTGGCTGAGAATGAAATTTATCCCTAGCGTTATTTTGATAGCGATTGGCAAAGCCGCTCGCTACAGCTTACTTGCTGCTATCTACTTCGGTTTTTTCTAAGGAGAACCTATGAAAAAGGTTTTACTTGGTACATTTTCTCTTATCGCCATCGCTGGCTGTTCTTACAATGTACCTAGCTCAACACCCTTCTTTTCCTCGTTACCGGAAGGCGTCACTCTGTTAGAAGAGGTTAAGCCTTCTAAAGATAAAGTCGTGATTCCTTATGCGAAGTATCAGCTTGAAAACGGCTTGACCGTTATTCTTTCTCCTGATGATTCTGATCCACTTGTTCATGTTGATGTGACCTATCATGTGGGTTCTGCTCGTGAACAGATTGGCAAATCAGGCTTTGCTCACTTCTTTGAACACATGATGTTCCAAGGCTCAGAGAACGTCGGTGATCAACAGCACTTCAAGATTATTACCGAAGCGGGTGGTTCGTTAAATGGCACCACCAACCGTGACCGAACTAATTACTTTGAAACCGTTCCTTCTAACCAACTCGAAAAAATGTTGTGGTTAGAATCGGACAGAATGGGTTTCTTGTTAGATGCGGTTTCTCAGAAGAAATTTGAAGTTCAAAGAGGTACGGTTAAGAACGAGCGAGCGCAAAGCTACGAAAACCGTCCTTATGGCTTAATGTGGGAACGCATGGGTGAAGCGCTTTACCCTGAAGGTCACCCGTACTCGTGGCAACCAATTGGTTATGTGGAAGACTTAGACCGTGTTGATGTGAATGATCTTAAGGCATTTTTCTTACGTTGGTATGGCCCAAACAATGCCGTGTTGACTATCGGTGGTGATATCGACGTTGATGACACGCTAGAGTGGGTTAACAAGTACTTTGGCCCTATCCCTCAAGGACCTGAAGTTAAGGCGGCAGAGAAGCAACCTGCAGTGCTGACTGAAGACAAGTACATCACCTTAAAAGATAATATTCGTCAGCCGATGGTGCTAGTTGGATGGCCAACAACGTATCGTGGTGAAGAGACGCAGGCTTCATTGAATGCACTGTCCAACGTGTTAGGTTCTGGCACCAACAGTTACCTGTATCAAAACCTCGTAAAAACGCAAAAAGCGGTGAGCGCAGGATCTTTCCATGATTGTGCTGAGCTTGCATGTACCATGTATGTGTATGCGATGGGTAATTCAGGTGAAAAAGGTGATTTGACGGTTCTAAACAAAGAGCTGATGGATACCTTAGATCAATTCTCGAAAGAGGGCGTTGAACAAGCGCGTTTAGACCAGATCACTGGTATGGCAGAAGCGGATGCGGTTTTTGCACTGCAAAGTGTTAAAGGCAAGGTTTCGCAGCTCGCGTCTAACCAAACCTTCTATGGTCAGCCGGATCGCATTGAGTCACAACTCGATCAAATTCGAGCGGTTACTCCAGAAAGCGTAAGCAAGGCATACCAAGATTTCATCGAAGGCAAGCACAAGGTTACGTTGAGTGTGGTTCCTAAGAAAAAACTCGATTTAGCGGTTCGTGAGGCCACCTTTACCACACCTGTACGTACCCTTCCTGAATACAGCAAGGTGACGGAAGACCAACTGGATTTCAGAAAGGCGCCAAACACATTTGATCGCAGCGTGATGCCAGAAGTGAACTTTGGTGTTGAAGCGACCATGCCTGAGTTGTATCGCATGCACTTTGCGAACGGCACTGACTTGATTGGTACCGTGACCAGTGAAACGCCGACAGTACAGCTACAAATTCAACTGCCTGCAGGCGAACGCTATGTTCGTAAAGGGCAAGAAGGCTTAGCGAACCTAACGGCTTCGATGATGGAAGAGGGGTCGACTAAACGAACGGTTGAAGAACTACAGGCGACCTTAGATAAGCTTGGCAGTAGCGTTAGCATTGGCGCAGGTAGTTATACCACGGATATCTCGGTTTCAACGCTAGAGAAAAACCTGCCTCAAACCTTAGCGATCGTACAAGAGGTTTTGTTTGAGCCTAAGTTTGATGAGCAAGACTTCGAACGCGTGAAGAAGCAGATGCTTGAAGGCGTTGTTTATCAGCATCAACAACCAAGCTGGATGGCTTCTCAAGCCACACGTGAAGTTTTGTTTGGCAACAGCATCTTTGGTCGAGCGAGTGATGGTACTAAGGCCTCTTTAGAATCGTTAACCTTAGACGATGTAAAACTGTTTTACAGTCAGCACTATACTCCTGAGGGGGCTAATATTGTTATTGTAGGCGACATCTCGAAGAAAGAGGTCAGCAAGCAGCTTCAATTCTTCGAACAATGGCAAGGCGATGCGGCACCACTAACGCGTCCTCAGATCATCAAAGAGCTTTCAGGACAGCATCTGTATTTAGTTGATAAACCGGGTGCGCCGCAAAGTATTGTTCGTTTAGTGCGTAAAGGTTTACCTTTCGACGCGACGGGTGAGTTGTATTTGAGCCAGCTAGCCAACTTTAACTTAGCCGGTAACTTCAATAGCCGCATTAACCAAAACTTACGTGAAGACAAAGCGTACACTTACGGTGCTAGCGGTTATTTTGCAAGTACTCGAGAAACTGGTGCCGTGGTTTTTAGCGCCCAAGTAAGAGCAAATGCGACGGTTCCATCGATTCAAGAGTTTATCACCGAGCTAAATGAATTTAGTCAGAGTGGATTAACTGACGAAGAGGTGAAATTTATGCGCCTTGCCGTCGGTCAACAAGATGCGCTTAAATACGAAACACCAAGTCAAAAGGCTGGTTTGTTGAGTAATATTGTCGCATTGAGCCTAGATGAAGATTACCTACAACAACGTAATCAGATAGTTGAAACCGTCTCAAAAGAGACCTTAAACGAGCTATCGAAGAAATGGTTTGACCCGAATGATTATCAAATAATCGTTGTTGGCGATGCGACTTCGCTTCGTCCTCAATTAGAAAAGTTAGATATTCCAATAGAAGAGCTTGAAATCATTCGTTAGAGTACACATTAAAGGGGGAGGGAAAAGACTCTATTTTTCCTCCTCCAACCTAATTTATGATAGTTCTAATCAGAACGATATAAGATAAGTGAACTGAATTTTGACTGATTTTGCTGCGCGACTAAAGCAAGTTGCAACCAACCCTAAGACCTTCTCTCAATTTGGTCGTGGTGTTGAAAGGGAAACGTTACGCTACACGGAAGATGGGCACCTTGCTACTGGGCCGCACCCAAAGGCTTTGGGATCTGCGTTGATGAACGGATGGGTAACGACCGATTTTTCCGAGTCGCTACTGGAGTTTATTACGCCTGTTTCTAACGACGTTCCGACTCTTTTGAATCAGTTGTCTGATATCCATCACTTCACACAAACCAAGTTAGATGGCGAAAAGATGTGGCCGCTTTCTATGCCTTGTTACGTAGGCAGTGAAGATTACATTCAGCTAGCGCAATACGGCACCTCTAACAACGGCAAAATGAAGACGCTATATCGTGAAGGCCTAAAGCGCCGTTACGGTAGCCTGATGCAGATTATTTCTGGTGTTCACTTCAACTTTTCTTTCCCAGAAAGTTTTTGGGATAGCCTGTTTGGAGAGCAAACAGAAGAAGCGCGTTGTGAAGCTAAGTCAGATGCGTACTTTGGTTTGATTCGTAATTATTACCGTTTTGGTTGGTTAATCCCATATTTCTTCGGTGCTTCACCTGCACTATGTCCTTCTTTCATCAAAGGAAGAGAGACAAAGTTACCTTTTGAGAAGGTTGGCGAGACACTGTATCTGCCAAAAGCAACGGCACTTCGCCTGAGTGATCTTGGCTACACCAATAGTGCTCAAAGCGTATTAAAGATTGGCTTCAACAGCCTAGACCAGTACCTTGAAGGTTTGAACCAAGCGATTCGCACGCCATCAGAAGAGTTTGCTGAGATTGGCACTAAGGTTGATGGTGAATACCGTCAATTGAATAGTAACGTTCTTCAAATCGAGAACGAGCTTTATGCGCCAATTCGCCCTAAGCGCGTGGCGAAAAGTGGTGAAAAACCATCGGAAGCACTGGCTCGTGCTGGTGTTGAGTACATCGAGGTTCGTTCTTTGGACGTAAACCCATTCAGCTCAATTGGTATCAATGAGCAACAAGTTCGCTTCCTCGATCTATTCTTAACTTGGAGTGTTCTATCTGACTCTGCTGAGATGGATAACTGCGAACTTGAATGCTGGCGCGATAACTGGAACAAGGTGATCTTAGAAGGTCGTCAGGTTGGTTTAGAACTCAAGATTGGTTGTGATGGCGAGAGACTGTCTCTGCAAGATTGGGCTAAACGCGTATTCAAAGATCTTCGTGTTATCGCTGAGTTGATGGATGCTGAGCAAGGTGGTCGTGCATATCAAGAAACGTGCGATACGCTTGAAACTTGGATCGATAACCCAGAGCTGACCATTTCTGGCCAGTTGCTAGAAGAGACCAAAAAATTAGGTGGCTTGGGTAAAGTGGGTTGTGCGTTAGGAAAAACGTACGCTCAGCAACACAAAGCACACCAATATAAAGTTTACTCAGCTGAGTTGATGGAAGCGGAAGTTCAACGCTCTGTTATTGCTCAGCAACAAAGTGAAGAAGCAAGCACTCAAGATTTTGACAGCTTCTTAACGGATTACTTTTCGTATTTAAAAGCATAGCGAGACTTTGGTGGAAAGGAAGCAAGCCTTATTAGGCCAGCCTAAACGCGTAAGTGGAAAATGGTTGCCAGTAGTGACTGTTGGTGTTGTCTCTAGCCTATTGGTTGGATGTGCAACGCCACCACCAAAGCAGCAAGATAACTTGTGTAGCATCTTCAGAGAACACCCGTCGTGGTATGAAGATGCTCTCGATATGCAAGAAGAGTGGGGCACGCCGATCAACGTAGCGATGGCTTTTGTGAAACAAGAGAGTAGCTATCGTCATGATGCACGCCCACCTAAAGATTACATTCTTGGCTTTATTCCGTGGGGACGCGTGAGCAGTGCCTACGGATATGCACAAGCTCAAGACCCTGCTTGGGAAGACTTCCAAAAGGCGACCAATAACGGTGGTTCAAGAACCAACTTTGATGATGCATTGATGTTCATCGGTTGGTACACCAGCGAGACGCGTCGTCAGTTAGGGGTTTCACTTTGGGACCCATATAACCAGTACTTGGCTTATCATGAAGGTCGTGGTGGTTATAAGCGCAAGTCATACAATAGCAAACCATCGTTGATTAAGGTGGCGCGCAAAGTCGAACAGCAAGCAAAAGATTATGGATGGCAGCTTAAACAGTGTCGTAAAGAACTAGAAGACAATAGAAGTTGGTTTTTCTAAAGCCAACCGTCACGGAGAAGAGCAATGCCTTTATTAGATAGTTTCACTGTTGATCACACGCGCATGAACGCACCTGCAGTTCGTGTAGCTAAAACAATGCAAACCCCAAAAGGGGATACCATCACTGTGTTTGACCTGCGTTTTACTGCGCCAAACAAAGACATTCTATCTGAGAAAGGTATCCATACTCTCGAGCACCTTTACGCAGGATTTATGCGTAATCAATTGAACGGTTCAGATGTAGAGATCATCGATATTTCACCGATGGGTTGTCGTACTGGTTTCTACATGAGCCTAATTGGTACGCCTTCAGAGCAGCAAGTAGCAGACGGTTGGTTGGCTGCAATGCAAGATGTGCTGAAAGTTGAGAATCAAAATAAGATCCCTGAGCTGAACGAGTATCAATGTGGTACTGCGGCAATGCACTCTTTGGATGAAGCTAAAGATATCGCTAATGCGATCATCGCTGCCGGTATCTCTGTAAACAAAAATGATGAACTGGCATTGCCAGAGTCGATGCTTCAAGAGCTTAAGATCGACTAGTCATTGTTAGTTCACCTTGAATACGCTTTACTCTAGATACATTTCACTCTAGAGACAGAGCGAGTTAGATACTAAAAGGCCCGGTTCAATGAACCGGGCCTTTTTCGTCAACGTATTTTAGAGCTAGGCAGTTGTCGCATGTGAGCTTGTGATTACTCACTTAGTTATCCCAGTCCTGCAAACCACTTTTATCCGTTAACGATCTGCGGGAACACGCGAACGAGCTTGATACGGTTCTCTTCGAGTTCAACAATTTCCATTGGATGACTCGCAACCTGAACACTCAGGTGACTCTCAGGAATGTCTTCAAGGTGTTCCAGTATTAAACCATTAAGTGTTCTTGGGCCATTTGTAGGTAGTGTCCACTGCAAGCCTTTGTTTATGTCACGGATATTGGCGCTGCCTTCAATCAAGAAGCTGCCATCGCTTTGCGGTGTGATCTCTTCAGATAAGCTTGGTGCAATTGAGGTCGTAAACTCACCAACGATTTCTTCTAGAATATCTTCAAGGGTAACCAAGCCGTTGATATCGCCATACTCATCCACAATCAAACCGATGCGCTGTTTATTGCGCTGAAACTTAAGTAGTTGAATATTGAGTGGTGTCGCTTCAGGAATAAAGTAGATCTCATCCGCAGCACGCAGCAGTGTCTCTTTATTGAATTCGTTCTTTTCAAGCATCAAGCGGTAAGCTTCTCGTAACCTAAGCATGCCAACCACTTCATCTATCTGGTCACGATATAACACAATACGCCCATGAGGGGAGTGAGTTAATTGGCGAACGATAGATTTCCAGTCATCATTGATGTCGATGCCAGTGATTTCATTTCGAGGCACCATGATGTCGTTCACGGTCACGTGTTCTAAATCTAAAATAGACACCAACATATCTTGGTGGCGCTGAGGTATCAGGCTTCCCGCTTCATTTACCACGGTTCTCAGCTCTTCAGAGCTTAAGTGGTCGGTCGCATCGTGGCGGGCTTTGACACCTAAGATACGAATAAAACCGTTGGTAATGAAGTTCACCAATATCACCAATGGTGACAGTACCTTCATCAGTATCATCAAAAGGATACTACTGGCATAAGAGACACGCTCTGGAAACAGAGAAGCGATGGTTTTTGGGGTTACTTCGGCAAACACGAGGATCACGAGAGTCAGGACGCCGGTAGCAATCGCTACGCCGATATCCCCGTAGATGCGCATACCAAGAATAGTCGCGATCGCAGACGCAAGAATGTTGACGAGATTGTTGCCGATGAGAATAAGGCCGATCAATCTGTCTGGGCGGTTCAGAAGTTTTTCTACGCGTTTGGCACCTTTATGACCCGTATTGGCCAAATGCTTTAAACGGTAGCGGTTCAAGGACATCATGCCCGTTTCGGAACCAGAGAAATAACCAGAAATTACAATGAGACACGCGAGTAGCGCAAATAAGATACCCGTTGATATGTCGTCCAAAACTATTCTTTTCCTATTTGTGTATCTTGATTAATTTATGACCGAACATGGTCGAGATGTCAATTGAATCTAACGGACTCAATATTTTAAAGGCAAGGTGTGTGAGACCTTGCCTTCATATTACAGACTAATTCAGGATGATTTCCTGAACGAAGCGGCTACCGAAGTAGGCTAGTGTGAGCATGCTGGCACCGGCAAGTGCGAACCAAGTGACTTTTTGTCCACGCCAACCTTTCTGATAGTGACCCCATAGAAGGATGGAGTAGATAACCCAAGCAATAAAAGACAATACAGCCTTGTGTGCTTTTCCTTGAGCAAACATATCTTGTACGAAGATAAGGCCTGTCAATAAAGTACCTGTTAATAAGCCATTACCGATCAGAATGATCTTGAAAAGCTGTCTTTCCACCATCATTAAAGGAGGTAGGTTCGGGTTTATCACTAACGCTTTTTTCTTTTTAAGTTTGTGATCTAGCCACGCAAGTTGCAGGGCGTATAGCGCACCGATAGTCAACGTCGCGTATGAGAACAAAGCCAAAGAGATGTGCAGTAGCAGCTTTGGATCATTCTCTAGATGTTTAATGAACGTGCTTGAAAGAAAAGTGGCCGCCATTAGATTTAGAGCAGCGAAGCTATAAACAACCGGCAAGATGAACCACAAACGGGTTTTGAGCATCGCACCGCTCATGACCAAAGAGATGATTAAACTGATCAATGAAGCAACGTTCAAGATACTGAGGTTTTGGCCACTGGCATTAAAAATTAAATCGCCAAGCAACCAAGCATGGAAAGCTAAAGCAAGTAATGCGCTGATAAACACCGTTTTTACGCGGATTCCTGTTTGGTGCACGAGACCTGGAATGATCGTGGAAATCGCCATTGTATAAAGAAAGGCTGCTGCGATCGCAATAAGACTGTCCATGGTATCCATTTAAATGATTACTAATTGGCGAATTATACCTCGCATCGCTCTTTGGGGCTATGGTGAACCTCATTCAATTCCAAGTGAATAATGTCTCACATCACAAGCGTGGATGATTAACGCTCTACAACGGGTATGACTCTAATCCGCGCTAATGTATACTCACAGTAATAGTCGCAGTTTTGAGCGAAGAGAAAACTATGTTTGATAATTTAACGGATCGTCTATCCAAAACGCTGAAGAACATCAGCGGTAAAGGTCGTCTGACCGAAGACAATATAAAAGAGACGCTGCGTGAAGTACGTATGGCGCTACTTGAAGCCGACGTTGCACTGCCCGTTGTCCGCGATTTTGTTAAGCGCGTAAAAGAAGGCGCTGTGGGTGTTGAGGTTTCTAAATCTCTAACACCTGGTCAAGAATTCATTAAGATCGTTCAAGCTGAACTTGAAGCGGTGATGGGTGAGTCTAACGAGGCTCTTGACCTAGCAGCACAGCCGCCAGCCGTTATTTTAATGGCAGGTCTACAAGGTGCGGGTAAAACCACATCGGTAGGTAAGCTATCTAAGCTCCTGACTGAGCGTGACAAGAAGAAAGTTTTGGTTGTGTCTGCCGACGTTTACCGCCCAGCGGCGATCAAACAGCTTGAAACGTTAGCAAGCGATGTTGGCGTCGACTTCTTCCCATCTTCAGCTGATCAAAAGCCTCTTGATATTGCAAACGCTGCAATCGACCATGCGAAGAAGAAATTCTACGACGTGCTAATTGTCGATACTGCTGGTCGTTTGGCTATCGATGAAGAGATGATGGGCGAGATCAAAGAGCTTCATACTGCCATTAAACCAGTAGAGACTCTGTTCGTTGTTGATGCAATGACTGGTCAAGATGCTGCGAACACTGCAAAAGCTTTTGGTGATACGCTCCCACTAACCGGTGTTATCTTGACGAAAGTTGATGGTGATGCTCGAGGTGGTGCTGCACTGTCTGTTCGTCATATCACTGGCAAGCCGATTAAATTCTTAGGTGTTGGTGAAAAGACTGACGCACTAGAACCATTCCACCCAGATCGTGTTGCTTCTCGTATCTTAGGTATGGGCGACGTACTGTCTCTTATTGAAGATCTACAGAAAAACGTTGATACCGAGAAAGCAGAGAAACTGGCTAAGAAGTTCAAAGAGAAGAAAGGCTTTGACCTTGAAGACTTCCGTGAGCAGCTTGGTCAGATGAAAAACATGGGCGGCATGATGGGCATGATGGATAAGCTTCCAGGTATGTCTCAGCTACCAGACAACGTTAAAGATAAAGTTGATGACAAGATGTTCAAGCAAATGGAAGCGATCATCAACTCTATGACAATGAAAGAACGCCAGCGTCCAGATCTAATCAAAGGCTCACGCAAAAAGCGTATTGCTGCAGGTTCTGGTACGCAGGTACAAGATGTAAACCGTATGCTTAAACAGTTCACTCAAATGCAGAAGATGATGAAGAAAATGCAGAAAGGTGGAATGAAAGGCATGATGCGCAACATGCAAGGCATGATGGGCGGCGGTGGAGGTATGGGCGGAATGGGTGGTGGTTTTAACCCGTTTGGTCGATAATCTACAAATGTAAGCTTTAGCTACGTTACTTTTCATAGTGTTAGCCGTGTCACAGAAAGTGTCCGGTTGCTATGTTGGTGAAAAAATAGCTAAAGCCCTTGCATTGCACCGGAATAAGAGTAAAATTCCGGGGCTTTAATTTGGCACGAGACCCCAAGCTATTTACTTATACTTGGGGTTAATTATTTTATTAAGAAAGCAAAGAGGACGACATGGTAACCATTCGTTTGGCACGTCACGGTGCAAAGAAGCGCCCATTTTATCAAATCGTAGTTGCGGATAGCCGTAACTCTGTAACTGGCCGTTTCATCGAGAAAGTAGGTTTCTTTAACCCTACTGCTCAAGGTCAAGAAGAAGGTCTACGTCTAGACCTAGATCGTGTTAACCACTGGGTTGGTCAAGGCGCATCTCTATCTGATCGTGTAGCTAAGCTAGTTAAAGACGCTCAAAAAGCGGCTTAATTCTTTTTTAAAGAGAAATAGCTTATGTCGATGAAGGGTAAAGAAACGATGAGCGAGCAAAATAATAGAATTGTCATGGGTAAACTTGGGTCTACCTATGGTATTCGTGGCTGGCTTAAAGTGTTCTCCTACACAGACAATGCTGAAAGCATATTTGATTACAGCCCTTGGTATTTAAACCAAAAGGGTAAGTGGGTTGAGTACAAAGTTGAGAGCTGGAAACGTCATGGCCAAGGTTATGTATGTAAGCTAGCGGGATTAGATGTTCGTGAAGACGCGCAACTGATGACTAACTTTGAAATTGCTATTGACCCTGCTTCGTTACCTGAATTGTCAGAAGATGAATTCTACTGGCGCGAATTGTTCGGTATGCAAGTTTTTACCACTAAAGGTTACGACCTTGGTGAGGTCACTGACCTATTAGAAACTGGCTCGAATGATGTTCTAGTAATTAAAGCAAATCTTAAAGATGCTTTTGGCCAAAAGGAACGGTTAGTACCGTACCTTGAAGAGCAAGTGATCAAGAAAGTTGATCGCGAAGCTCGCCGGATCGAAGTTGACTGGGATCCTGGATTCTAACTCCAAATTACAGAGCGAGAGAACACATGTGGGTTGGCATTATTAGCCTGTTTCCTGAAATGTTCCGTTCTGTTACTGATTTTGGAGTAACAGGTCAAGCGGTTAAAAAAGGTCTTTTATCTATTGAGACATGGAATCCTCGCGATTTCACTCATGATAAACATCGCACTGTTGATGATAGACCTTACGGTGGTGGTCCTGGCATGTTAATGATGGTTCAGCCTTTGCGCGATGCTATCCAAACTGCCAAGCAAGCAGCACCGGGAAAGACGAAAGTAATCTATCTTTCACCTCAAGGTCGTAAACTCGACCAGAAAGGTGTTGAAGAGTTGGCAACAAACGAGAACTTGCTTCTTATTTGTGGTCGCTATGAAGGGGTAGATGAGCGCATTATTCAATCTGAAGTCGACGAAGAATGGTCGATTGGCGATTTTGTGATGACGGGTGGCGAACTGCCAGCCATGACGTTGATTGATTCAGTCTCTCGGTTTGTTCCGGGTGTACTTGGAGATTTCGCTTCAGCAGAAGAAGATTCTTTTGCAAATGGTTTGCTAGATTGTCCCCATTATACGCGCCCTGAGGTGCTAGACGATAAAGATGTGCCATCGGTGCTCAAGTCTGGAAACCATAAGGACATTCGTCGCTGGCGATTAAAACAATCGTTGGGCCGAACTTGGCTAAGAAGACCAGAGCTCCTGGAAAACCTAGCTCTGACTGACGAACAGGAACAATTACTGGCTGAATTCATTAAAGAGCAACGCTCTTAAAGAAAAGCAAGCAGTAACCTATTAAATTTAGTATCAGTTTATTCTAGGAATTTATACAAATGAGCAACATCATCAAGGCTCTTGAAGAAGAGCAACTAAAATCAGACCTTCCTAAATTCGCACCAGGTGACACTGTTGTAGTTCAGGTTAAGGTAAAAGAAGGTGACCGTGAGCGTCTACAGGCTTTCGAAGGCGTTGTAATCGCTATTCGTAACCGTGGTCTACACTCTGCATTCACAGTTCGTAAGATCTCGAACGGTGAAGGCGTAGAGCGTGCGTTCCAAACTCACTCTCCAATGGTTGATAGCATCGAAGTTAAACGCCGTGGTGCAGTACGTCGTGCCAAGTTGTACTACCTACGTGAGCGTTCTGGTAAGTCAGCTCGTATTAAAGAGAAGCTTACTAAGAAGTAATTCTTTTTGCATTCTATCGATAAAAGCGGAGCCATTTGGCTCCGCTTTTTTGTGTCTGCTATTTAGAGCTGAGTAGGTAAGAGAGCCTCAATTCGCTCGTTCCTCGTAATTGGGGATGACGATTGGAGAACAGTGTTACATATAACTGTCATTCCCTAGACTGACGAAGGAAGGAGCAGGGAATCTCTACCAATAACCTATTACCGGCAATAAAAAAGGATTGACGCAAAACGTCAACCCTTCAAAATTTACTCGTTACTCGTTACTCGTTACTCGTTACTCGTTACTCGTTACTCGTTACTCGTTACTCGTTACTCGTTACTCGTTACTCGTTACTCGTTACTCGTTACTCGTTACTCGTTACTCGTTACTCGCTTAGTGTGGATCTTCCGACCAACCATCGCTATCTGACATGTCTGATGCGCCAGCAATGCTGTTCTCTTCGTCTGCCCATTCACCGAAATCAATCATCTGACATTGCTTACTGCAAAACGGGCGGTGTGGGCTTTGTTCGCCCCATTCAACGTCGGCATTACATTGAGGGCATTTAACGATGGTGATTTTTTTCGACATAGTGATTCTTAATTCGAGGGTATTGTAAGAAAGAGTTTAGGCTCGAGTGAAGGCTCAAGCCAAACTATAAAAGGAAATTAATTAGCTGCAGACAGCCAATTCAAATTCGATGTCTTGAGTACAGGCTTGTCCTGTTTCAAAGCTCATGAACTTAACGGCAAAACGGTTTTTATGCCCGGAGATCATCGGGTAAGCACCGTATTGCATTGGAATAGAAAGGCGAAGGATATTCGCTTCATCAGCATCGCTCTGGAAGAAGCCAGCGCGAGCAATTTGCTCTTTAAAGTGACCAGTCTCTCTGGTGAGCTTTAACCATAGCGTTAGCGCTTCATACAGAGGCTGTAGGCTATCCATCCAAGCTTTGGCATCTCGCATTCTCTTATCGAGAGGAAGATGCAACCAATAATGCAGTGCGGGTAAATCAAAGCAGCATGAGCCACCTGGCAAATTAAAGCGTTGACGTATGGCACTCAAGAAGCGGTCTTCTTTAAGTGACTGCCCAAAACGCTCCGCCTGCATCAGTTCACGATAGATGTTACTAATATCGTTGAGTAGTGAAGTCAGCATCTCTTGATCAACACCTTCAACATCTAACCAGCTTTTGTAGGTTACACGCTGCTTCTCAATATCTTTTGCGAGTTCACTCTTGAGTTGGATCTGTTCGAAGATTTCAATCAGATCAAAGATGGAACGGAAAAAGAGTTGATACTGTTGAGCATCGGAAAATGTAGAAGACAAGTGCAGCTGCCTCAAGAGTGATTCAACTCTTAAGTAGATGCGTGTTTTCTCATTTAGAGGATGTTCAAATTTGTGGGTGATCATCGAGCAAACCTTCATTCAACATTATTCTATTCTGACCCATCTACAGTACTGATTGCCAGATACTTTTGATGTAAATCTGTGATTTGAGGCAAAAGTTCTTGGTTTTTAGTATGGTTTTTAATCACGTCATCTGCAACTGCTAAGCGTTGTTCTCTTGAAGCCTGTGATTTTAAAATTGCTGTAACCTGTTCCCTAGAAACATTATCACGACTCATCGTACGCTCTATTTGCACTTCTGTTGGCACATCAACGATTAATACGCGATCGGCCATGCTTTGCATTTGGTTTTCAACCAATAGCGGTGCGACTAATAAACCATAAGGGGATGTGACTTTAGACAGGTCACTGTCAATTTTGTTACGGATCATGGGGTGCAGCAGGTCATTGAGCCATTGTTTCTCTGTGGGATCCGAGAAGATTAACTCACGCAGCTTACTTCGGTTGAGTGATCCATCTTCAAGCAAGATCGTCTCACCAAAACGATCAGTAATCTGCTTTAAGCCGTCACTGCCCACTGCGACGACTTCGCGTGCAACGATATCAGCATCGACAATATCAATATTAAAATGCTCATTGAAGAGATTAGCAACCGTGGTTTTTCCACTGGCGATACCACCGCTTAATCCGATAATAATTGCCATAGTTAAATTCCTAGTACAGAAGTGAAATACCAGCCCATGATGTCGTTACCCCACATCAAACTCACCCAACCCGCAATTGCAAGGTAAGGTCCAAATGGAAAGGCTTTATCTATGCCTTGTTGTTTCAAGCGAAGTTGAATCAATCCGAAAACTAAACCGACCAGCGACGACAAAAGAATGATCATTGGTAGGTGCTGCCAGCCAAGCCACGCGCCAAGTGCAGCCAGAAGTTTGAAGTCGCCGTAACCCATGCCTTCTTTGCCTGTTAACAGCTTGAACAGCCAATAAACCGACCAAAGTGCTAGGTAGCCTGCCATTGCGCCAATTACGGAATCTTGAAGAGATACAGGGCTGATATTAAACAGAGCTAACGCGATACCGGACCAAACTAAAGGCAAGGTAATTTGGTCAGGCAACAGCATAGTATCGAGATCGATAAAGGTTGCGGTAATCAATGCAAACGTGAAAAAAATCAAAGCAATGGCGTAGTAACTGAAACCAAAGTGGCTCGCGACTACGGTACAAAGTATCGCCGTAAGCAGTTCGACCAATGGGTAACGAGCGCTGATTGGGTTAGCACAGCTATGGCACTTGCCCTTTAAGAACAACCAACTTAATACTGGAATATTGTCGATAATTCTTAATTGGGTTTTACATTTAGGACAAGTAGAACGAGGGATACTGAGATTGAACTTTCCCTCTGGTGCTGGAATTTTATATTGAGAGAAATACTCCGAGCACTCTTGTTGCCACTCTCGTTCCATCATTATCGGTAAACGGTGTATGACTACGTTGAGGAAGCTGCCGATAAGAAGGCTAAAAATGAAAGCTAATACGGGGAATAGCCAAGGATAGTAGTGAAATACTTCCATAGTGTCCTTTACCACTTAATCAAGGTGAGCAGAGGTTGGCTGCTCATGGGTGTTTAGTTGCTTTTAACTATCCTAACACACTCATAAGATTAAAGATCGGTAAGTACATCGCGACGACAAGTCCGCCTACTACGGTGCCTAAAAATACGATGATCAGTGGCTCTAGAATCTTACCTAGGTTATCGACGGTGTTGTCTACTTCGAACTCGTAAATGGAAGCGACTTTATTGAGCATATCATCAAGATTTCCGGACTCTTCACCAATCATCACCATCTGCAAAACCATCTCCGGGAAGGCATTGGTATTGCGCATTGCAATGTACATCGGCATACCCGCGGCTGTTTCTCGGTGAACCTCGATGATTGCCGATTCATAATGTAGATTACCCGCCGTTTTAGCCGTTGTTTTAAGGCTGGTTAAGATAGGAATCCCAGAACTAAAACTGGTTGATAGCGTTCGGCTGAACTTTGCAATTGATGCCTTAGTGATGACAGCACCCAAGATAGGGAAGCGTAAACCAAGACGACTGGTTGAAAGTCGAATCGAGTAAGATCGCTGACGCAGTTGCTGAAAAGACAGAATTAATAAAACAATACCGATCGCAGTATAAAAACTGTAGGCCTGCATCCAGTGGGAAAGATAAAGCACTTGCTGAGTGAACCAAGGTAAGTCTGCTCCGAAACCAGAAAACATCGATTCAAATTCCGGGATGACCATGGTTAGCATTAAGTAGGAAACGGTAAGGGCGACCGCTACAACCATTGCTGGGTAGATGAGAGCTTTTATAACCTTGGATTTTAGTTGCTCACTCTTTTCTCGATAGGTCGCCAAGCGTTCAAATACTTGTGCAAGGTTGCCGGAGAGTTCGCCTGTCGCGACCAAGTCGGTATAGAGATCATCAAAGTGGCGACTTGCGGTTCGCATCGCTTTTGAGATTGGCGTGCCGGCTTCTACACCTTTGCAGATGTGCGATAAAATCGATTTCATTTCTGCTTTGCGGTGATTGTCTGACACTAACTTGATGGCTTGAACGATGGGCACACCAGTAGCCAACATGGTAGCCAGTTGGCGAGTCAAAATAGTGATATCTTTGGCTTTGACTCGATGGGTTAAACGAGTGATTGCTGAGATGCTTTTCTTTTTGATTTTCTTAATCTGAATATGCTGCTCTTTGAGCTTCTCTCGCACTTCTAATTCGGTGAGCGCTAAGCTCTGCCCTGATACTTTCTTGCCAGAACTATTGATTCCCTTCCAATGGTAGTTTTTTAGTTGTGATTGTTTGCTTTTACTACTCATTTTCGCTCCGTGAATTATAGGTATAGAACACGTTGTAGCTCTTGATAGCTGGTGGTGCCTTCAAGCAGTTTATCTAGTCCTGACTCTTGTAAAGTTCTCATGCCTTCCCGGCGCGCTAAGTTTTCAATGGCTAACGCGTTCGGTTTGTCAATCAGGCTGCTTTTTAGCTGCTCGCTAAACGGCATGACTTCATAAATACCGACTCGCCCTGAGTATCCCTGATTACACTCATTACACCCTTGTGAGTTGGCTTTGTAGATGATTTGGCTATTGGGAATAGAGTGGCGTAGAAATATATCAGGTGAGTCATCAGCGGCTTTACAGTGGTCGCACAATCGTCTTGCTAGTCGTTGGGCGATAATCAGGCTTAATGATGAAGCGAGGTTAAAAGGTTCTATCCCCATATGAGAGAGGCGAGTCACGGTTTCTGCTGCAGAATTGGTGTGCAGTGTCGAAAGCACTAAGTGGCCTGTTTGCGAGGCTTTGATCGCGATCTCTGCGGTTTCCAAATCACGGATCTCTCCGACCATCACCACATCAGGATCTTGTCGTAAAAATGATCGCAACGCTTCAGCGAAACCAAAGCCGATCTTAGGTGTCACTTGTACCTGATTGATGCCACACAGGTTAATTTCAACAGGATCTTCGGCTGTTGAGATGTTGCGTTCTGTAGTGTTAAGAACGCGAAGGCCAGTATAGAGAGAAACCGTTTTACCGCTGCCGGTTGGGCCGGTCATTAAGATCATCCCTTGTGGACGTTTCAATGCATTGAGATAGAGTGCTTTTTGATCTTCGCTGTAACCCAATTTATCGATATCTAAATTGGCCGCGCTGCTGTCTAAAAGACGCAGTACGATCTTTTCTCCCCACAATGTTGGCAGCGTAGATACACGCATATCAATCGCCAGTTCATCATTTAACCGCAACTTAATACGACCGTCTTGCGGCAGGCGACGTTCAGCGATATCAAGCTTAGCGAGGATCTTTAAGCGAGCTGATAAACGGCGACTTAAATGGGAAGCGGGTTGTTGTATTTCAACAAGGATGCCATCACAACGTAATCGCACCCGGAAGCGTTCTTCATAAGGTTCGAAGTGGATGTCTGATGCGCCTTTACGCACCGCATCAACCAGTATTTGATTGATAAAACGGCTGACAGGGGAGTCGTCTTGGCTGAGATCTTCAATTGAAGTCATCTCATCGTCAGAGATTTCAACGAGATTAGCGAGTTCATCTTGGGTGATCTCTTTGCGCTTGGAGTCTTGCCCGGAAATCGAACGCCCATACAGCTTTCGTATTGCGCCTTCTAATTCAGAGTAATTGGCGACAACCAATTCAATCTGTAATCCCGTCGCAAAGCGAAAATCATCTTCCGCCTGTAAGTCGGTTGGGTCGGCTGAGGCGAGTGTAAGACTTGAGCTAGAAACTGAAATTGGAATGGCGCGATACTTTGTGATCAGCTCGCGAAGCCCTAATTGTTCACACAAGGATTCATAGTCAGTATTAGCCAACTGCACCAACGGCAAACCGAAGATGGCCTGAATGCTATGCGCGAGACTCTCGCCTGTGAAGGTGTCTAGAACGAGCAAAGCTTCAGGCGTAGAGACACCTGAAGCATGTACATGTTCCGCAACGGTTTGTTCTTGAGTCAGGCTAAGGAGGTTAGCCTGACGAAGAATTGTAGGGAGGTTGGTTAGCATTAGTTAGCTGGACACCAATCAGATACATCCGCGCTTTGCGTTCCTCCATTTGTACATGTCACTTCCCATGTTACTCCTGCGGTTGTTAAGTCAGGAGTTATGGTTATGCTGTCTCCTTCAACTAATCTTCCTTTTGTTTGGCCAGCATCGACAATTGCTTGAATCGTTGTAGCTGCATCACTAACACCAGCAACTGCTGAGACTGTAAATTCTCCTAGAGTCTGTGAATCTGGTACACCACCGTTACCTGATGAGCAATTAGCTTCGCCATTTACTAGGCATATACCGAGAGACATTTTCATCGCAGATGAAGCACTTAACATTTCACTAGCGTGTGCTTTCATTGTGTAGTTTTGGTAAGCAGGCACTGCAAAAGCTGACAAAATACCAATAATCGCCACCACTATCATCAATTCAATCAGCGTAAAGCCTTTCTGATTTGTTCTTTTGTTTTTGTTATTCATTGTTCTATTCCATTGTTTAGTTTGTTTCAGCGCAAGCACTGGTTGTTGGAAAGAATAGAAGTTGAGGTGGGTAAGTGGAATGGTGTTCAGGTGTGGTCGCGAGCGGTTTTGTACTTATTGGTGTCTTGTTTCATATGACGCGCAAATTTATGCGATCAACTTAAATAAGTGATTGAAATACTGATAAATTAGGCAATAAAAAAGGCTCGGTAGTTAACCGTGCCTTTATAAATAAGTTATTTATATTTCAATAGATTAAGCTTTGAATCTCATTGATAAATCCATCGCCTTTAAGTGCTTAGTGAGTGCACCAACAGAGATGTAATCAACGCCCGTCTCAGCGAATTCTGCGATAGTGTCTAGAGTGACGTTACCTGAGTTTTCTAGTGCTGCACGACCTGCATTGATTTTAACCGCTTCACGCATCATGTCCGTGGTGAAGTTGTCTAGCATGATGATGTCTGCACCCGCGTTGATTGCTTGCTCTAGCTCTTCTAGACTCTCAGTTTCAACTTCTACAGGCTTACCTGGGTTAAGCTCTTTTGCTGTCGAGATAGCTTTCTCAATGCCACCACATGCAATGATGTGGTTTTCTTTAATTAGGTAAGCATCAAAAACGCCAATACGGTGGTTGAAACCGCCACCACAAGCAACAGCGTATTTTAGTGCGCTGCGAAGGCCCGGAATGGTTTTACGAGTGTCTAATAGGCGGCATTCTGTGTGCTTAACTTTGTCTGCGTAGATTGCTGTTGTAGTCGCACAGCCAGATAGCGTTTGAATGAAGTTCATTGCATTACGCTCACCAGTTAATAGTGTGCGTGCTGGGCCTGTTAACGAACAAAGCGTTTGGTTTGGTTCAACTTTATCGCCATCTTCTACGTTCCACTCGATAGTGACTTCACCGCCCAATTGCTTAAACACTTCATCAGCCCAAGCTTTACCACAGAACACACCGTGCTCACGCGTAATGATGGTTGCGCTGTTGATTGCGTCTGCTGGGATTAGACTTGCCGTGATATCAGCCGCTGGATCTAACGTTCCGCCTAGATCTTCTTTGATGGTCTCAGCCACTGAGCGAGTGATCTCTAGCGGCAGTTGCTCTTTTAAGTAATCAAGGCGTTGGTGGCTGTTATGTGTGTTTTTCATCGCAAATCTAATCTTGAAAGGGAGTGGGAATGGAATGATACTCTTGCTTAACTTCAAATTAAAGAGGCTAGCGTGACTGCTCTATGGGCAAGGTCACATCTTATTGTGCTAGCAGAAAAGAAAGTGAGACTAAGATGACGATCAGCTCTAACGGATGGTATGGCAACGCTCGGCATGTTCCTTCCCCTTATTTTGATGCAAGGCCAAAGGGTGGAGATATCTCTTTGCTGGTGGTCCACAATATTAGTTTACCACCGGGTCAATTTGGCGGGCCTTACATCGAACAGTTTTTTACGGGAAAACTCGACCCCGCTGATCATCCGTTTTTTAAGGTGATTCACCAAATGGGTGTTTCTGCACACTGCTTGATTCGTCGCGATGGGGAAGTGGTGCAGTTTGTTTCTTTCTTAGACCGAGCTTGGCATGCGGGTCAATCGAGCTTCGCTGGCCGTGAAAGATGTAATGACTACTCGATTGGCATTGAATTGGAAGGCAGTGACTTTGTTGCTTATACCGAGCAGCAATATCAATCTTTGACTCAATTGACGAATACATTGATGTCGACGTTCCCGCAGATTACGCGTCAGCGTATCACTGGCCATCAATACATCGCCCCGCTAAGAAAAACTGACCCCGGTTTGGTGTTTGATTGGAAGAAATATCAAGGTCAATTGAGCTTCTAAATTCGAATTCACAATAAGGCTTTGCTCATTGAAGGGCTCTAGATAATCAATGATGAGCATAATTGTTTGTGAATTTTTGTTGTGCTTTTGTAAAGGAAGTGGTCGGGCGGTGAGCATCAATAAATCGAGAGTGTGACGAGCTTATCAAACGCCCTAATGTTAAGACTTATGAACAGGATTTCTGCCTCTAATGTGCACTTGGTTCGATTTTTAATCAAGTGGCGCTAATCTTTCTGAAACAATTCATTTTTATCCTGAAACTTTCTAGCACGAATACTCCCCAAAAGTATTACCCCTGTAAATGGTAAGACCAATTTGGTTGCTGTTTTAAATTTCATTTGTTAAATCGTGGTTAATTCACACTGCGTTCTATGACGCAGGTCAACTTTAGACTGGACAGTGGCGTTTTAATTATGTTAATTTCTGCCCAACTTAAAATTGGTATTACCAATTGTCAGCGAAGAAAAAGAAGAATAACAAACTATGGCTTATCAAAGGATTCGTCAGCCAAAACTCTCGGACGTTATCGAACAAGAGTTAGAAAGGTTGATAGTGGAAGGAACACTGGCTCCAGGGCAGCAGCTGCCGCCTGAGCGCGAACTGGCGAAACAGTTCGATGTGTCTCGTCCTTCAATCCGAGAAGCGATACAACGTTTAGAAGCAAAACGCTTGCTTACTCGCCGTCAAGGTGGAGGTACGTTTGTTAGTGAAAATATCTGGAAAAGCTTTTCAGATCCTTTGCTTAATTTGTTGTCCTCCCATTCTGAAACCCAACTAGACTTGTTGGAATCGCGTCATGCGATGGAAGGGATTTCGGCTTACTTCGCGGCATTGCGTGGCACTGATGAAGACTTTGCTCGAATTCAAGCATGCCAAGAAAAAATTCGCGGTGCGCAAGATAAAGGTGATATTGAAGCCGAATCTGCAGCGGTGATGGCTTTTCTTATTGCTTTAACAGAGGCAGCACACAATGTGGTGTTATTGCACATTGTTCGTAGCTTGGCTCCGTTACTCGAACAAAACGTCTTAGAAAATTTAAAGCTGTTGCATCGTCGTAAAGACGTTGTGGAGAAAGTGAGTATACATCGAGCTAACATTGTGGATGCGATCGTTTCAGGACAGCCAGAACAGGCTCGTGAAATGTCACACTCTCATTTAGCTTACATCGAAGAAACATTGATGGATTTGACCAAAGAAGAATCGCGCCGCGAACGTTCTTTACGTCGAATCCAACAGGGTAAATAGCCGTAATACTTCGGCTTTTTACGTGTTTAGTAGAATCCAACTAACAAAAAGGATAGATCGCCATGTCTGACATGAAGCATGACGTTGATGCTCTGGAAACTCAAGATTGGTTAGAAGCTCTTGAGTCAGTAGTACGTGAAGAAGGTGTAGAACGTGCACAGTTTTTACTAGAACAAGTTCTAGATAAAGCGCGTTTAGATGGTGTTGATATGGCTACAGGCATCAACACGAACTACATCAACACAATTCCAGCAGCACAAGAGCCAGCTTACCCTGGTGACGTAACTCTTGAGCGTCGTATTCGTTCGATTATTCGCTGGAACGCAATCATGATCGTATTGCGTGCTTCTAAGAAAGACCTAGACCTTGGTGGTCATATGGCTTCTTACCAGTCAGCTGCAGCGTTCTATGAAGTATGTTTCAACCACTTCTTCCGTGCTCCAAACGAGACGGACGGTGGCGATCTAGTTTATTACCAAGGTCACATCTCTCCAGGTATCTACTCTCGTGCATTCGTTGAAGGTCGTCTAACTGAAGAACAGCTAGATAACTTCCGTCAAGAAGTTGATGGTAAAGGTATCCCTTCTTACCCGCACCCGAAACTGATGCCTGAGTTCTGGCAGTTCCCTACTGTATCTATGGGTCTTGGTCCTATCTCTGCGATCTACCAAGCGCGCTTCCTTAAGTACCTTGACGGCCGTGGCCTGAAAGAAACTTCAGCGCAACGCGTATACGCGTTCCTAGGTGACGGTGAGATGGATGAGCCAGAATCACGTGGTGCTATCTCTTTCGCTGCGCGTGAGAAGCTAGACAACCTATGTTTCCTAATCAACTGTAACCTACAGCGTCTAGACGGCCCTGTAATGGGTAACGGTAGCATCATTCAAGAACTTGAAGGCCTATTCAAGGGCGCAGGTTGGAACGTTGTTAAAGTTATCTGGGGTAGCAATTGGGATTCACTACTGGCTAAAGACACGACTGGTAAGCTTCTTCAACTAATGAACGAAACTATCGATGGTGACTACCAGACATTCAAATCTAAAGATGGCGCATACGTACGTGAGCACTTCTTTGGTAAGTACCCAGAAACAGCTGCACTAGTTGCAGACATGACTGATGACGAAATCTTCGCTCTTAAGCGTGGTGGTCACGATTCTTCTAAACTGTTTGCTGCTTTCAACAATGCGAAAGAGACAAACGGTAAGCCAACTGTAATCCTAGCTAAGACTGTTAAAGGTTACGGTATGGGTGATGCAGCTGAAGGTAAGAACATTGCACACGGTGTTAAGAAAATGGACATGACTCATGTTCAACACCTACGTGATCGCCTAGGCCTAGAAGACATTCTTTCTGATGAGAAAATCACAGAGCTTCCTTACCTGAAACTAGAAGAAGGTACGCCTGAGTACGAATACATGCACGCTCGTCGTAACGCTCTACACGGTTACACGCCTGCTCGTCTTCCTAAGTTTACTCAAGAGTTCAAGGTTCCTGAGCTAGACGCATTCGCACCTCTACTAGGTGAACAGAAGCGTGATATCTCTACAACTATGGCTTATGTACGTACGCTAAACATCCTTCTTAAAGATAAGAACATTGGTAAGAACATCGTTCCTATCATCTGTGATGAAGCTCGTACATTCGGTATGGAAGGTCTATTCCGTCAGGTTGGTATCTACAACCCACACGGTCAAGAATACACACCTGAAGATAAAGGCATCGTTTCTTACTACAAAGAAGCAACGTCTGGTCAAGTTCTTCAAGAAGGTATCAACGAACTAGGTTCTATGGCTTCATGGGTTGCAGCTGCAACTTCATACAGCACAAACGATCTACCGATGATCCCGTTCTACATCTACTACTCAATGTTCGGTTTCCAACGTATTGGCGACATGGCTTGGTTAGCAGGCGACCAACAAGCTCGTGGCTTCCTACTAGGTGCTACTGCCGGTCGTACAACACTGAATGGTGAAGGTCTACAGCACGAAGATGGTCACTCGCACATTCAAGCGAACACGATCCCTAACTGTATCTCTTACGACCCAACGTTTGCTTACGAGCTAGCGGTTATCATGCAAGACGGTATCCGTCGCATGTACGGTGAGAACCAAGAGAACGTTTACTACTACCTAACAGTAATGAACGAGAACTACGCAATGCCAGCAATGCCAGAAGGCGCTGAAGAAGGCATTCGTAAGGGTATCTACAAGCTTGAATCTCACGCTGGTGCTAAGGGCAAAGTTCAACTAATGAGCTCTGGTACTATCATGAACGAAGCGCGTAAAGCGGCTGAAATTCTAAGCGAAGAGTACGGCGTAGCATCTGACGTATTCTCTGTAACGTCGTTCAACGAACTAACTCGTGACGGCCAAGCGGTAGAGCGTGACAACATGCTTCACCCAGAAGCTGAAGATAAAGTACCGTACATCACGACTGTTCTTGGTAAAGAACCTGCAATCGCAGTGACTGACTACATGAAGAACTACGCTGAGCAAGTACGTGCGTACATGCCAACTGAGTCTTACAAAGTACTTGGTACAGATGGTTTCGGCCGTTCTGACAGCCGTGCAAACCTACGTCGTCACTTCGAAGTTAACGCTGGCTACATCGTAGTTGCAGCTCTAACTGAACTGGCTAAACGTGGTGATATCGAGAAGTCTGTAGTTGCACAAGCAATTGCTAAGTTCGATATCGACACTGAAAAAACTAACCCGCAATACGCATAAGACTGGCATTAAGGTAGGTAAATACAATGACAATCGAAATTAATGTACCAGACATCGGTGCTGACGAGGTTGAAGTAACTGAGATTCTTGTAAACGTTGGCGACAAGGTTGAAGAAGAGCAGTCACTGATCACTGTTGAAGGCGACAAAGCTTCAATGGAAGTTCCTGCGTCTCAAGCGGGTATCGTTAAAGAAATCAAGATTTCAGAAGGTGATTCTGTTTCTACTGGTTCTCTTATCATGATCTTCGAAGCAGAAGGTGCTGCAGCAGCACCGGCTGCTCCAGCAGTTGAAGCGGCGGCACCAGTTGCAGCTGCTCCTGCAGCAGCTGAGCTTAAAGAAGTTCACGTTCCTGATATCGGCGGTGATGAAGTTGAAGTAACTGAAATCATGGTAGCTATCGGTGACGCAGTAGAAGAAGAGCAATCTCTTCTTACTGTTGAAGGTGACAAGGCTTCAATGGAAGTACCTGCACCATTCGCTGGTATCGTTAAAGAAATCAAGATCGCTTCTGGTGATTCAGTATCTACTGGTTCTCTAGTAATGGTATTTGAAGTGGCAGGTTCTGGCGCACCAGTTGCAGCAGCTCCTGCTCCAGCGGCGGCACCAGTTGCAGCTGCTCCAGCAGCATCTGCTGAGAAAGAAGTGAACGTTCCTGATATCGGTGGCGACGAAGTAGAAGTTACTGAAATCATGGTAGCGGTTGGCGATACAGTAGAAGAAGAGCAATCTCTAATTACTGTTGAAGGCGACAAAGCTTCAATGGAAGTGCCTGCACCATTCGCTGGTACAGTAAAAGAGATCAAGATTGCAGCTGGTGACAAAGTGTCAACAGGCTCTTCAATCATGACTTTCGTTGTTGAAGGCGCAGCTCCAGTAGCAGTAGCGGCTTCAGCTCCAGCACAAGCAGCAGCTCCGGCAGCAGCATCTGCACCTAAAGCAGAAGCAGTAGCTCCAGCAGCTGGCGACTTCCAAGAGAACGGTGACTACGCGCACGCATCTCCAGTTGTTCGTCGTCTTGCTCGCGAATTTGGCGTTAACCTTTCTAAGGTTAAAGGTACTGGTCGTAAGAGCCGTATCCTTAAAGAAGACGTTCAGTCTTACGTTAAAGATGCACTTAAGCGTCTCGAGTCTGGTGCTGCGGCATCTGGCAAAGGCGGCGACGGTTCTGCTCTTGGTCTACTACCATGGCCAAAAGTTGACTTCAGCAAGTTCGGCGAAACTGAAGTTCAGAAGCTTTCTAAGATTAAGAAGATCTCTGGCGCTAACCTGCACCGTAACTGGGTAATGATCCCGCACGTTACACAGTGGGACAACGCAGACATCACTGAGCTAGAAGCATTCCGTAAAGAACAGAACGCAATCGAAGCGAAGAAAGACACTGGCATGAAGATCACTCCACTTGTGTTCATCATGAAAGCTGTTGCTAAAGCGCTAGAAGCATTCCCTGCATTCAACTCGTCTCTTTCTGACGATGGCGAAAGCATCATTCTTAAGAAGTACGTAAACGTGGGTATCGCAGTTGATACACCAAACGGCCTAGTTGTTCCTGTTTTCAAAGACGTGAACAAGAAAGGTATTTACGAGCTATCTGAAGAACTAATGGTTGTTTCTAAGAAAGCACGTTCTGGTAAGCTAACAGCGGCAGACATGCAAGGCGGTTGTTTCACAATCTCTAGCCTTGGTGGTATTGGCGGTACTGCATTTACTCCAATCGTAAATGCTCCAGAAGTAGGTATCCTAGGTGTATCTAAGTCTGAGATTAAGCCAGTTTGGAATGGTAAAGAGTTCCAACCACGTCTACAGCTTCCACTGTCTCTATCATACGATCACCGCGTGATCGATGGTGCTGAAGGTGCACGCTTCATTACTTTCCTAAACAGCGCACTATCTGACATTCGTCGTCTAGTACTGTAATTGAGAAAGTAATTATTAAGGTGACTTTCGGGTCACCTTAATTCTTTATATAAAGACTATTTTTAGAGAACAGTTTCCGGCATTTCTCATAAACTGCGGGGGAATTGTTGTCTAGCTCACAGGCTAACTTAAAGCTACTTTCACACTGTTAACATCTCTGTAAAATGTTTCCTGTTTGAAAGCCCAATAATTTTAAGAACATCTACTCAGCCTGTTAGGGATAATGACTACAAGAGGTCACAATGAGCAAAGAAATTAAAGCCCAAGTTGTTGTACTTGGTTCAGGTCCTGCTGGCTACTCAGCGGCATTCCGTTGTGCGGATTTAGGTCTAGAAACAGTACTAGTTGAACGTTACAGCACTCTTGGTGGTGTATGTCTAAACGTTGGTTGTATTCCATCAAAAGCACTTCTTCACGTATCTAAAGTAATTGAAGAAGCAAAAGCGATGGCAGAGCACGGCGTTGTATTCGGCGAGCCACAAACGGACATCAACAAAGTTCGTATCTGGAAAGACAAAGTAGTTGATCAACTGACTGGCGGTCTTGGCGGTATGGCTAAGATGCGTAATGTTACTGTTGTTAACGGTTTCGGTAAGTTTACTGGTCCTAACAGCATCGAAGTTGTTGGCGAAGAAACGACAACAATTAACTTTGATAATGCAATCATTGCAGCGGGTTCTCGCCCAATCAAACTTCCGTTCATCCCACATGAAGACCCACGTATTTGGGATTCTACGGATGCACTAGAACTAAACGAAGTACCAGAAAAACTGCTTATCATGGGCGGCGGTATCATCGGTCTTGAGATGGGTACGGTTTATCACTCTCTAGGTTCTAAAGTTGAAGTTGTTGAGATGTTCGATCAAGTTATCCCTGCTGCGGATAAAGACATCGTTAAAGTCTTCACTAAACGCATCAAGAACAAGTTCAAGCTAATGCTTGAAACTAAAGTGACGGCTGTTGAAGCGAAAGAAGATGGTATCTACGTTTCAATGGAAGGCAAAAAAGCACCAGCTGAAGCTGAGCGCTACGATGCTGTTCTTGTTGCTATCGGTCGTGTTCCAAACGGTGCACTTATCGACGCTGAAAAAGCGGGTATCGAAGTTGATGAGCGTGGTTTCATCAATGTTGATAAGCAAATGCGTACTAACGTTCCTCACATCCACGCGATCGGTGACGTTGTTGGTCAACCAATGCTTGCTCACAAAGGTGTGCATGAAGGTCACGTAGCTGCTGAAGTTATCTCTGGTAAGAAGCACTACTTCGATCCTAAAGTAATCCCATCAATTGCGTACACTGAGCCAGAAGTTGCTTGGGTAGGTAAGACTGAGAAAGAAGCGAAAGCGGAAGGCCTGAACTACGAAGTTGCTACTTTCCCTTGGGCTGCTTCTGGTCGTGCAATCGCTTCAGACTGTGCTGACGGTATGACTAAGATGATCTTCGATAAAGATACTCATCGCGTAATCGGTGGTGCTGTTGTTGGTACTAACGGTGGTGAACTTCTTGGCGAAATCGGCCTAGCAATCGAAATGGGTTGTGATGCAGAAGATATCGCTCTTACTATCCACGCTCACCCAACTCTACACGAGTCTGTTGGTCTAGCTGCGGAAGTATTCGAAGGTTCAATCACTGACCTTCCAAACAAAAAAGCAGTTAAAAAGAAGAAGTAATTCTTTCTTAGCGACTCGCTAATGTTTTTGAAAGCCGCTGATTCGTCAGCGGCTTTTTTATGTCTGAAGTAAGGAATAGGAACGTTTCACTCCGAGATGCGAGTACGCTGCGCTCGGGATGCGAAGAGCGATCACATACGGCAAAAAAAGGGTTGACCGATTAGGCCAACCCTTAAATTATTTACTCGAATCTACTTATAAATGCACAGCATGTTCAAGTAGCTATCCGTCAAGGTCGAAAGTTCTTCTTGAGTATCTACACGTTTCGCTTGAATGAACAGTGAGTAGCAAATGCCGTGGAATAGGTTCGCAAGATGTTTAGGGTCGTGATCGTCGCAAACTTCGCCGCGTTCAATCGCTTTACTAAACATGTTTTGTACTAACATCTGGTTAGTGCGGTTAGTGGTTACAAACAGAGGCCACACTTCATCACGAGTCGAAGCGCTCCATTCAAACCATACGTTCAACCAATGGCTATCGTGAGCCACTAACGTCACCATTTCAGTCGCAATATTATGTAGGTTTTGTTTTGCGTGAATATCTAGATCGATATTGTCTGAAAGGAAGTTAGAGAATTGGCGTACAACATGATTAAGCACTTCATCAACCAGATCTTCACGGGTAGGGAAGTAATTAAATACCGTTGCTACAGACACCTGAGCGATGTCTGCAATATCAGCGTGTCCACCACGACCAATACCGCGGCGAGAGAATACCTCAAGAGCGATTTCCATCAATTGAAGTTTTCTTTTTAAAGGTGAAAGCCTAGTTCTAGGTCTCTTAGATATTGAGTCCATTTTATTTTCCTTGCCAACGAAATTTTTATATTAATGATTTTATTATTATTTAAGCCAAGATGAGTGTAATGGTGCATATGCGAATGGTCAATCCTTTGAGCTTGTTTTATAGGCAGTTACATCAAACTAGATCCATAAAGCGTGATCAGGATTGATGTGAAAGGAAGCGAGTATTGGATAGGGCATCAGCGCACATTTAATTGAGAATCTCACAGTAAATTAGAACCATAAGGTGGTGTGGGTATTTGAGCAGTGCTAGACTTACCCACAAAATTGAGCGACACAACTGACGAAACTGTCAACATTCGTCGCAATCACCAAATAAAATGAGAGCAGTATGAAGCATACAGTTGAAGTCATGATCTCTGAGCAAGAAGTTCAGGATCGAGTGAACGTATTAGGCAAGCAGATCACGGAGCACTACAAAGGCAGTGAAGATCTCGTTTTAGTTGGCTTATTACGTGGATCTTTTGTCTTTATGGCGGATCTTGCTCGTGCTATCGATTTAACTCACCAAGTTGATTTCATGACCGCGTCTAGCTACGGCAACGGCATGGAAAGCTCACGTGACGTTCGTATTTTGAAAGACCTTGATGATGATATCCAAGGTAAAGATGTTCTGCTTGTAGAAGACATTATCGATACAGGTAACACACTGACTAAAGTGAAAGAGATTTTGAGCCTACGTGGCCCTAAATCTATCGAAATCTGTACGTTATTAGACAAGCCTTCTCGCCGCGAAGTGATTGTCGATACAAAGTGGATTGGTTTTGAGATTCCTGATGAGTTCGTTGTTGGTGTTGGTATCGACTACGCACAAAAATATCGTCACCTACCGTACATCGGTAAAGTAGTACCTCAAGAGTAATCACTGCTCTATGAAGAAAAACAAAAAAGGCTCGCACAATACGAGCCTTTCTTATATCTATTTTTTCTTATATCAACGGGTTATACGTTAAAGGTTAACCAAGAGTGGGAGACGATAGGATTTTTTCAAGCGCTTCTAAGTGGCTATTTTCTAACGTGTCATTACTTGAACAACGAACGCCAAGGTCTTGTAGTTTGCCGTTACCAATACCATAAACTACGCCGTGGATTTCAATATCTTGTCCACGTTCCCATGCGGTTTGCATGATGGTTGAGTTACCAAGGTTGTAGACTTGCTCTGCAACGTTAATTTCGCACAACTTGTCACCCCATTGTTCACGAGGTAGAGATTCAATTTGCTTACGGTACTTAAGGTAGTTATCGCGAATGTGGAGTAGCCAGTTGTTGATAAGGCCAAGTTTAGGGTTATCAATCGCTGCATTAACACCACCACAACCATAGTGACCGCATACAATGATGTGTTTAACTTTGAGTACGTCAACGGCGTATTGCACAACGGATAAGCAGTTGAGATCGGTATGAACCACTTGGTTTGCTACATTTCGATGAACAAACAGTTCGCCAGAATACAAACCAGTGAGACGCTCGGCCGGTACTCGGCTATCAGAGCAGCCAATCCATAGAAAGCCAGGGCTTTGCCCTTCTTCAAGCGTTGTAAAATACTCAGGTCTTTGAGATCGAATTTCTTCAGACCATTTAGAGTTGTTTTCAAAAAGCTGTTTAATCTCTGGCATTTTGCGTCTTACATCCCTTCATTAAGAATTGTAACTATACACAATGTTACAAATTCAATCCCGTAAAAACTGCGTCAACACGTACTCATCTGACGTGTTCTAGTCGTTAAGATCATTAACTTAGCACAGAAACTACCATCTGGTTATAAGTCATGAATAATGTGATTGAATTAACACTTTCTGTCTGATTAACTCATTTGTTAAAGTGATAAGGTTTGTCATTTTCATCATCAGGAAGGTGTGTTTTGTTTGGAAGTCGTTTTGCGGATATCAGTCTCAAAGGAGACATGTTTGGCGGTGTCACCACAGCCATCATCTCATTGCCTTTAGCGTTGGCATTTGGTGTTGCGTCTGGTGCGGGCGCGGAAGCTGGCCTTTGGGGCGCCATCATGGTCGGTCTATTTGCGGCGTTGTTTGGCGGTTCGAGCAGTCTGATATCAGAACCTACCGGACCAATGACGGTGATCATGACGGCTGTGATGACGAGCATGGTGGCTAAGTACCCTGAAACCGGAATGGCAATGACCTTTACCGTGGTCATGATGGCGGGTGCTTTTCAGATATTACTTGGCACCTTAAAGCTCGGAAAATACGTTACTTTGATGCCATATAGCGTGATTTCTGGGTTTATGTCGGGTATCGGCGTTATTCTGATTATCTTGCAGCTATCACCATTGTTAGGACATGCGGCTCCATCTGGCGGGGTGATGGGCACGCTTTCCGCATTGCCTGATACGTTAGCCCATCTGAAAATAAGCGAACTGTTTTTAGGGGCATTAACACTCGGTATTTTGTTTGGTTTTCCGGCTAAATATCGTAAGTATGTGCCCGCTCAACTGGTTGCTTTGGTTGCTGTCACCCTTTTATCCGTCATTATTTTTGATACCGACTCTATCCGCCGTATCGGTGAGATCCCCGCGGGTTTGCCCTCTCTCGTTATTCCGACAATCAGTTCTGAACAATTTACGACCATGGTTATCGACGCCTTGGTGCTGGGTACGTTGGGTTGCATTGATACGCTTCTGACTGCGGTTATCGGAGATTCACTGACTCGTAAAGAACATGATTCAGATAAAGAACTTCGTGGCCAAGGCATCGCGAATATGATCTCTGGTCTGTTTGGTGCGCTACCTGGTGCGGGCGCAACCATGGGTACCGTAACCAATATTCAGGTGGGTGCTCGTTCTCCACTTTCTGGTGTTATTCGAGCCTTAGTTTTGGCATTGGTGGTATTGGTTGCTGGTGGCTTAACCGAACCGATCCCTATGGCGGTATTGGCTGGCATTGCGATGTATGTTGGTTTCAATATTCTTGACTGGAGCTTTATCCAGCGAGCACACAAAGTGAGTTATGCCGGCATGGGTGTAATGTACGGCGTGATGCTGTTGACTGTATTCGTGGACTTGATTATTGCTGTTGGTCTTGGTGTCTTTATATCGAACATCCTGATTATTGAAAGATTGAGCCGAGAGCAAGCCAGACAAGTTAAGGCGATCAGTGATGGTGATGATGAAGATGATATCCCATTGACCGATAGCGAACGTCAGCTACTGGATAGTGCCAATGGTAAAGTGCTGTTCTTTTACCTTTCTGGGCCGATGATCTTCAGTGTTTCAAAGGCGATTTCACGTCAGCACTCTAGTATCTCTGATTACGAAGCGATGATTCTAGATCTAACAGATGTGCCGATGATTGATGTGACGGTTGGGCTTGCACTAGAAAATGCGATTAAAGATGCGTTGGATGCGCAGTGTGAAGTGTACTTGTTGTGTCCGAATGAGAATACTCGTCAGCAGCTAGAGAAATTCCACGTGCTTGATCTTGTGCCGGAATCTAACACTTACCGATTCAGGTATGAAGCTCTGACAGCTGCAACAAGCTATGTTGATAGAGGTGAACATCAATTTGAGTCAGTCTAATTTTCAGTAATAATCTGACATGAATCAGTTATAGATGCCAAATCTAGTATTGGTGATTAATGCCGTTAAGTTATTAACTTAACGGCATTTTTATGTTTACTGAACACTGAACTGGTCTTTACGTAGCTAATATTCTTGTTCGCTTTCGAAAGAAACCCTCACTCGGTATTTGTATTAATCGTTAATCAACGATAGACTTGTTTGCAAAATGGCCGAGTAAACAAGTTTGGGTTAGTTTTCTGCTAGCTCGTTTTAAGCATTACTCTCTTCCTCAAGCTCGGTCATCAACATCTTATCTATAGCAAATGGCAGTCTATCTCTATGTATGCATTAGAAATTGAGCAATTAAGAAAAACTTATGCAGGGGGCTTTGAGGCTCTTAAAGGCGTTAGTTTACAAGTAGAAAAAGGCGATTTTTACGCTCTGCTTGGTCCAAATGGCGCAGGTAAATCAACCACCATTGGTGTTATCTCTTCACTGGTTAACAAAACTTCAGGCAAGGTTAAAGTGTTCGGCTACGACATTGATACCGATCTGGAGTTGGCGAAACAGAACTTAGGTCTAGTGCCGCAAGAGTTTAACTTTAACCCGTTCGAAACCGTTGAGCAGATCGTGCTGCAACAAGCGGGTTATTACGGTGTGCCAAAAGCACTGGCGAAAGAGCGAGCGAAAAAATACTTATCTCAGCTCGATTTGTGGGAAAAGCGTAGCGAACGTGCACGTAACTTGTCTGGTGGTATGAAGCGTCGTTTGATGATCGCACGTGCACTGATGCATGAGCCTCATTTGTTGATTCTTGATGAGCCAACGGCGGGCGTTGATATTGAATTGCGCCGTTCAATGTGGGGGTTCCTGAAAGAGATCAATGAGAAGCAGGGTATTACCATTATCTTGACTACACACTACCTAGAAGAAGCGGAAATGTTGTGTCGTAACATTGGTATTATCAACCGTGGTGAGCTGATCGAGAATACAACAATGAAGTCGCTGCTGGGTAAGTTGAGTGCAGAGACCTTTATTCTTGATCTTGAAGAGGGCGTGACTGAACCTAAACTTGAAGGTGTGAATAGCCAAGTGATGGTTAATGGTTCGCTAGAAATCGAAATCGACAAGAACCTAGGTTTGAATACCATTTTTGCTCAATTGAGTGAACAGCAGGTGAAAGTCCTCTCTATGCGTAACAAAGCAAACCGTTTAGAAGAGCTATTTGTGAGTATTGTCCGTGAGGGGAGTAAATAATATGTACAGCCTATATTGGACCGCTTTCTGTAGCTTGTTGACCAAAGAGATCAATCGCTTTACTCGTATCTGGGTGCAAACGCTTGTCCCGCCAGCGATTACCATGACGCTGTATTTCATCATATTTGGCAACTTGATTGGTGCGCGTATTGGTGAAATGAACGGCTTTAGCTACATGGAATACATTGTTCCCGGCCTGATCATGATGTCGGTGATCACTAACTCATATTCCAACGTTGCTTCGTCGTTTTTTAGTGCCAAATTCCAGAAGAACATTGAAGAGTTGCTTGTCGCGCCAGTTCCTAACTACGTGATTATTGCCGGTTTCGTAATGGGCGGTGTGGTGCGTGGCTTGTTAGTGGGTACCATAGTCACATTCGTATCGCTTTTCTTTGTCGACCTGCAAGTTGACCATTGGGGCGTGATTATTGCGACAGTATTTCTAACGTCGGTTGTGTTTGCTCTGGGTGGTTTAATCAACGCTGTATTTGCACGCACGTTTGACGATATCTCTATTATCCCGACCTTTATCTTGACACCGCTGACGTACCTTGGTGGTGTGTTTTACTCGATTAGTCTATTACCTGAATTTTGGCAAGGTGTGTCGAAACTGAACCCAATTGTGTACATGGTTAACGCGTTCAGATATGGCTTCTTGGGAGTGTCTGATGTGGGTATTGTAACGTCGTTTGGTGTATTGGGTGTGTTTATCGTAGCGCTGTATGGCGTTGCACACTACCTAGTGACTAAGGGGATTGGCTTACGTAGCTAACCTTTGGTTAATCTAAGCAACAGGTAAAGAAAAAGGTCGATATAACATCGACCTTTTTTATGTTTTTCGTTTGGTGTTCTTGTTTTGCGTTAAAAGCAGAAGCCGACTATTCAGCCGTTTCTTCTTTTAATTCTTCTTTTGTTTCCGTAACCAAATCTAGAACTTGGTTATCGATAAGACGCGTCTTACCTAGGAAAGCTGACATCAGAATCACAGCTTGAGTCGTTTCTGATGTGATCGCTTGCAGCGTTTTCGCATCACAGATAAAGATCTCATCTGGTTGTAAGTCAGCTGCGCGTAGCTGGTCTGTCGCATCTTCAATAACAGATGCGTAGTCATCACGACCGCCACGAATTGCGCTGCTGACCCAACGCATAGTACGCGCTAGAACAGGAGCTCGTTGACGCTCGTCAATCGTTAGGTTGCTATTGCGAGAGCTCATTGCCAAGCCATCCATTTCACGAACAGTCGCTACGCCGACAACTTCAATGTCTAACGCTAAATCTGTTGTCATCTGGCGAATAACAGCAAGTTGCTGAAAGTCTTTCTCACCGAAGCATGCAAAGTTTGGCTGAACGATATTAAACAGTTTAGTGACAATCGTTGATACGCCGCGGAAGTGACCTGGACGAGACGCGCCTTCAAGCATGTGAGATATGCCTGGAACTTCAACAAACGTCTGTTTATCTAATCCATCTGGGTACATGACTTCTGGTGTCGGTGTAAACACGAGCTCAACACCTTCGGCTGTTAACTTACTTAAATCAGCTTCTAACGTACGAGGGTAGTTGTTCAAGTCATCGGTACGATCAAACTGCATCGGGTTAACAAAGATGCTTACCACAACAATGTCCGCCAGTTCACGAGCTTTCTTGACCAGAGTCAGGTGACCTTCATGCAGGTTTCCCATTGTCGGGACAAAAGCAACCGTACGTCCATCACGCTTAAACTGTTTAATCTGCTCACGAAGAGCCGCTATTTCAGCAAAAGTTTGCATAGTTACTCCTAAGCGATTGTATGAGCATCATCAGGGAAACGAGCGCTCTCTACTTCTTCTTTGTATAGAGCGACGGCTTTACGCATATCACCTGTTTCAGCTAGGAAATTCTTAGAGAATTTCGGCATGTAGTTCGCAGAAATACCGAACATGTCATGCATAACCAGGATCTGACCATCGGTAACATTACCTGCGCCGATACCGATAACGGGTACGTCACAAGCTTCTGTAATTCGTTTTGCCAATGAAGCGGGTACACATTCAAGGAGAACGATTTGAGCACCTGCGTTTTGTAGTGCTAGAGCGTCAGCAACCATTTTGTCGGCTTGCTCGTCGTCACGACCTTGTACTTTGTAACCACCAAAAATGTTCACAGACTGAGGCGTTAAGCCTAAATGTGCACATACTGGTACTGCACGTTCTGTTAGCATCTTCACAGTATCAACCAACCAGCTTCCGCCTTCGATTTTTACCATGTTCGCACCAGCACGCATCAATGTTGCTGCGCTCTCACAGGCTTGCTCTGGCGTTGCGTAGCTCATGAAAGGCATGTCAGCCATAAGAAGACAGTTTGGGCTACCTGCACGCACTGAGCGAGTATGGTAAGCAATGTCTTCAACGGTTACTGGTAATGTGTCGTTATGGCCTTGTAGAACCATACCCAGTGAGTCACCGACAAGCAGAACTGGCATTTCTTGGCTTTCGAATAACTGAGCAAAGCTCGCATCATAAGCTGTCGACGTCGCGAATTTACGGCCTTCACTTTTGCATTTGATCAGGTCGTTAATGGTTACTTTTTTCATTGGTTTTCCTTAATGCGCTTGGCTATTGTTGCCAAACATTGAGCCCGTTCTTATCAACTATTTTGAGTAGTTCTGTCAGCTCAGTCCCATCAGGGAGTTGTAAACTTGGTGCGATTTCAGCAAGCGGGTAAAGTACAAACTCTCGTTCTTTCATTCCGTAATGAGGAACGATTAAGCGCTCTGAATCGATCACCTCATTGCCGTATAACACAATGTCGAGATCCAAGGTTCTTGGCCCCCAACGCTCGTCTTTACGGACACGCCCTTGCTCTAGCTCGATCTTTTGAGTGCAATCAAGTAGTTCAATTGGCGTTAATTCGGTTTGGATTGCTACTACCGCGTTGATGTAGTCAGGTTGGTTTTGCGGCCCCATTGGAGTGCTACTATATAGCTGAGAGGTCGCAACAAACGTTGATCGCGGTAGGCTTTTTAGCGTTTCGATAGCCAAGTTTGCTTGGCTAACTGGGTCGGCAAGGTTGCTGCCGACCGCAATATAAGCCGTTATCATTCGGACTGCTTACTCTTTTTATTTCGGTAAGTCTTACGGCGACGATGGCCAGATTTTGATGGTGCTGCAACGTCGTTAGCCATCGCTTGACGCATGTTGCGGCCTGCGGTCTGATAACGCTCCCACCATTTTGCTAGTTCTTTGGTTTCGCCACCCTCAATCTCGCCACGCATTTCTAGGAAGTCGTAACCAGCACGGAACTTATTCAGTTCCATAAGACGAACGGCACGTTTACCGTTACGACGAGGCAGTCGCAATTGCAGTTGCCAAACTTCACGAACGGTCGCCGTGTGACGACGAGGAATAGCAATAGACTTAACTTGCTGGTCAAGAATGATGTTGCTCGCTTCCATGATCGCATCGTAATGCGCCATACCCTGTTCAGCGACAAGCTTGTCTGCGAGCTTGTTCATTGGGTACCAAAGAATCGCTGCAAACATAAATGCAGGGTTTACTCGCTTGCCATCTTCTATGCGAAGGTCGGTTGAGTCGAGTACTAAGTCAAGCATCTGCTCTGTATGAGAGTCGTAACCTTCAGTGAAGTGCTCTGCAATTGCAGGGAACATCTGTTGGAACAGGTTGTATTCACGCATTAGGTGATAGGTTTCTAAACCGTGACCTGATTGAAGTAATTTCAGAGACTCTTCGTAAAGGCGCGCTGCTGGGATATCTTTTAGCAGGTGTGCCAGCTCTTCGATAGGGTCTGCTGTGTCTTCTTCAATATCGAAATCCAGTTTAGCGGCGAAACGCATTGCGCGAAGCATACGTACCGGGTCTTCACGGTAGCGAGTTTCTGGATCGCCAATTAAGCGGATCAGCTTGTCTTCTAAATCTTCCACACCACCCGCGTAATCGTGAATGCTGTAGTCTGCAATGTTGTAGTACATCGCATTAATAGTGAAGTCACGACGCTCTGCATCTTCATCAACATTGCCGTACACGTTATCGCGTAGCAACATGCCTTCATCAGATTGCGCAGAAACGTTTTTCGATGGCTCTTGGTGGTGGCCACGGAAAGTTGCCACTTCAATGATGTCACGACCAAACATGATATGTGCTAAGCGGAAACGGCGACCGATAAGGCGACAGTTTCTGAAGAGGTTTTTGATTTGTTCTGGTGTTGCGTTGGTCGCAATATCAAAATCTTTTGGCTGTGAGCCTAATAAGATATCGCGAACACCACCACCGACTAGAAATGCGTCAAAACCCGCACCATTCAGGCGATATAGCACTTTTAGTGCGTTGTCGCTGATCTGCTTGCGTGAAATATTGTGCTCTTGACGAGTATATATATTCAGAGCTAATTCGTGGAATCCGCGTTGTTCGCTTGGGGTATTGTCGTTTGTATTCATTAGTTTAGAACAAAGTAGGTATCGCCAACTTTGTTTTTCTCTTAGTCCAAAGTGGTAGTGCAGAGTTTAATTGCGGCTAATGATAGCTTAGCGCGAGCCATTTGAGAACATCGTCTGCTTAACCACTGCAGTTGGTTATGGCATTTTTATGTGTCGTTTTTGCTATTTACCGTTAGTTTTGAGCTAATCGCTGTGCTCTTTTTGTAAACTATCAGGTAACTGGCTGACGTTCCATTGCTGAGTTCCCCATAACAAAATCTCATCCATTGAAGCCTCACAGAGGGCATGCGGGATACCAAAACCTAAGAATCGCATAGCGTCGAGCAGCGTTGGTTTTGGGTTGTCGAGATCGATCGCGGTGGCATGGTTCTGTTTTGACAGTTTATTCCCCAAGCCATCGGTTGCCAATGGTAAGTGCAAGTAACTCACGGTTTTTTGCTTGAGTGTCTTATACAAACTGATTTGTCGACCTGTAGGCTCTATCAGGTCAGCGCCTCTTACGACTTCTGTTACCCCTTGCTCGATGTCATCAAGGACAACCGCCAAGTTATAGGCAAACAATCCATCTCTGCGTTTGATAATAAAATCTTCTTCAGCCAATGCTTTAGGGATTTGAATCGTGCCGTGACGAACATCGTCAAAAGACTCGACTGGAAAGTCCATGCACAAGCGCACGGCTTGTTCGCCTGAATCAATCAAACCTGCGTTTCGGCAGTGACCATTATAAAACCCACCCAGAGACTTTATCTGCTTGCGTGTGCATTGGCAGTAGTAGGCTTGATTGTCAGCGACCCATTGATCGATTTGAGCTTGATACAAGCCATGACGTTGGCTTTGATAAACGACTTCGTCATCCCAAAATAGGTGGTAAGCCTCAAGCGTCTTAAGAATGAGGTCTGCAGCGCCGGCCATTTCTCTTGGTGGATCGAGGTCTTCCATGCGAACTAACCATTGTCCTTGGTTCGATTTCGCTTGAAAGTAGCTACCAAGAGCAGCAACCAGTGATCCAAAATGAAGAGGACCTGACGGTGATGGTGCAAAGCGCCCGATATAATTCATAAGTGAAAAACCTAATCTTGATGGTACCGCAGTAGCCGATTCTTAAGACGTTTATCTATTGCTTTGGTTCGTTTAGTCATCGTATTAATACGTAAAAACAAGCTAAAGCTGTTGATTTGCTATCAAAATCTTGAAATATCCAGCTTGGATAACAAACAAAAAAGGGAGCCAAAGCTCCCTTTCTTTACATCCGCAAGAATTAACCTTGCATCTGTTTCTCTTTGATCTCTGCAAGTGTTTTACAGTCAATACAAAGGTCAGCAGTTGGACGAGCTTCAAGACGACGAATGCCAATCTCGACACCGCAAGAGTCACAGAAGCCGAAATCGTCTTCTTCGATCTTGTCTAGTGTCTTCTCAATTTTCTTGATAAGACGGCGCTCACGGTCACGGTTACGTAACTCTAGGCTGAATTCTTCTTCTTGAGAAGCACGGTCAACTGGGTCTGGGAAATTTGCTGCTTCGTCCTGCATGTGGTGCACAGTACGATCAACTTCTTCCCTGAGCTGGTTGCGCCAAGCTGCTAAAATTTTTGTAAAATGTTCCGTTTGCTCAGGTGACATGTATTCTTCACCTGGTTTTGCTTGGTACGGTTCAACACCTGCGATGGCTAGGATGCCTAGCGCTTTTTTCTTAGATTCTGGCATACAGCATCTCCTATTTACACCTAGTCAACTGCAAAGCAGCTAATTTTAAGGCGGGTATCTATAGCAGAAAGAACGAATGGTGGCAAATACTCTTGCTCAAACTTGCAATCAATGTGAATAGTTCAGCATTTTTGCTTAGCTATTGATAAATTCAACAGCTTGTTTTAGTTGTATTTGAGTACTGCTGAGCTCTGCTTTATAGCAAAGCACTTCAACACCAGCGTCTTGTGCTTGTTTTAGTAATAACGAATATTTGGCGTCTATATGGTGTGCCGCAGACACTTTTTCAATACCTGAATGCAAAACAGTGAATAAAAGTACGGCTCTATTTCCAGATTCGACCATTTCTGTGAGTTCACGCAGATGTTTCTGGCCTCTGGTGGTGACCGCGTCAGGGAAAAAGCCTTGCCCTTTGGTTGACGCTTGTTGTTTAGTTGATATTTGTTGCTTAGTGGACGTTTGTTGTTCATCGAGCAAAGTGACGCTTTTTACTTCGATATAGCAAGGTGGCTTTTCGTTATCTTCAAGCAGAATATCAATTCGACTATTCTCACTGCCATATTTCACTTCGGTTCGTAACGCGTTATAGCCTAAGAGTTCAACTATAGTATTATTTTCAATTGCTTCCACTGCCAACTGGTTTGCTCGCGCAGTATTTACACAAATACGGTGACCTTTGTCTGTTTCTGAGATCTCCCAGCTGTTTGGGTATTTTCTTTTTGCATTATCGGATGTTGAGTACCACACCGTATTGCCAGGGGTCGCACATCCCGTCATTGCTCCAGTGTTAGCGCAATGAATAGTACGTTCGCTGCCGTCTGGAAGTTGGATGTCAGTGAGAAAACGTTTATAGCGTTTAATAAGAGTCGCTGGCTCTAATGGAGGATTGAAGTGCATATTACTTATTTAGACAGGTAGGTTTTTATGTACAATGTTGCCAACATTACACCACAAGGTTCTCCCATTGCCACAACTGCCCATAGAAGCTGTGATGCCAGATCTGCTCGCTGGCATAGAAACACACACTCAACTTATTCTAAAGGCTGCTCCCGGTGCGGGTAAGTCAACATTCTTCCCATTACAGTTAGTTAAGACCAACGCAGTTCAAGGCAAAATCATTATGCTTGAGCCGAGGCGTTTGGCGGCAAGGAATATCGCAACTTACTTAGCCAGCCAATTGGGAGAAAAAGTGGGAGAGAGCATAGGTTTTAGAGTTCGTGGTGAATCTAAAACCAGCAGTGCGACTCGCTTGGAAATCGTAACCGAAGGGATTATGACGAGAATGATCCAGACCGACCCTGAATTGACTGGGGTTGATATGGTGATCTTTGATGAGTTTCATGAGCGCAGTATCCATGCAGATACCGCGCTGGCCTTTAGCTTAGAGATCCAAGAAGCACTGCGTGATGATCTAAAAGTGATTGTAATGTCGGCGACGTTAGATCAACAAGCTTTGCAATCTTTGTTGCCTGATGCCAAGTATGTTGAATCACAAGGGCGAACTTTCCCGGTCGACTTCCGTTATCAGCCATTAGGCTCGAATGAATATTTAGCCCCTAAGATGGCCAGCGTGATTCGTTCTCTGATGGAGAAACAGTCAGGCTCACTTTTGGCTTTCTTGCCGGGTGTCTCGGCGATTAAGCAAGTCGAATCTCAACTGGAACAACTCGCCAGCGATATCGATGTGTGTCCTCTGTATGGACAACTCAGTTTTCCTCAACAGCAGAAAGCGATCGCGCCATCAGAGAAAGGGCGTCGAAAGGTGGTGTTAGCGACCAATATTGCTGAGACTTCTTTGACCATTGAAGGTATTCGACTGGTGGTCGATTCCGGGCTTGAGCGTGTGGCGAAGTTCGATCTGAAAACCGGTATTACTAAGCTTGAGCAAGTGAAAATCTCGCAGTCTTCTGCTGAACAAAGAGCAGGTCGTGCTGGGCGAATTGAAGAGGGCCTGTGTGTTCGTTTGTACAGCGAAACACAGTTGATGCAGCAACCTGCTGTGCCAGAACCTGAGATTCTTCATTCTGATTTGTCTTCGTTGGTGTCTGAATTGACACAATGGGGAGCCGCAAGTGCTGATGAATTGCAATGGTTAGACACTCCACCGAAAGCTTCAACAGAACAAGCCAAGCAACTCTTACAAAACCTGGAACTGTTAGACGGTAATGGTCAATTTACGGCACTAGGAAAACAGGCTCAACGCTTAGGACTTGAACCTCGTATCGCCAGTATGCTAATTAAAGCGCAGCAAAGTAGCCAAGAACTACTGAACATCTCGATTGTTGCTGCTGCTTTACTTGAAGAGCCTGAGCGCAATGTGACGGATATTCAGCATTCATTGCATCGCCTTAAGCAAAGAAAACACTCGAAAAACAGTGTTGTAATGCAACGCGCAAAAAGCCTCGCAAGTAAACTCAATCATCACTTAGATTTGTCACAACTTGACGAATCATTGCTACCATTAGTGCTTTGTTTTGCCTTCCCAGACCGAATTGCACAAGTGAGAAGCGCAACCAGCAGTGCTTTCCTTCTTGCTAATGGCCACGGGGCAGAGGTTCGTGACGATGATCCATTGGCGAACAATGACTATATCGTAGTGATTGATTTGATGCGTAGCACAGGGCGAGCCAGCCAGATTTTCTTAGCCACTGCCGTTGATATTTCGCAGCTAGAAGCTGAATTCCCAAAACTGTTTGTGCGTTCAGATTACGCCGATTGGGATGAGAAACGTGGCCGCTTAGTGGCAGAGCAGCGAGTGTCTTTGGGTAAGTTGATTATCAGCACCAAAGCTTTACCAGAGCCTGATGTGAATCAGGCGAGCAAAGCGCTACTCAATTATATCGCTCGATGCGGACTGGATCGCTTACATTGGACCCCTTCGGCTAAACAGTTTGTTGAGCGTGTACGCTGTGCAGAGCTTTGGATGCCTGAGCATGATTGGCCTGCGATGGATGACGCGAGTTTGATTGAACATCTTGATGAGTGGTTATCACCATATCTGAATGGCATTAAGTCTGCCAAAGGGCTGTCGAATGTATCGATTGAACAAGCACTGTCGGCATACCTTGGTTGGCCGTTGAATCAAGAAATTGATCAATGGCTGCCTTCTGACTATCTGATGCCGACGGGCAGTAAAAAAGCAATTCGCTACCAGTATCAGTCTGAGCCAATGATCTCAGTACGAATGCAGGAAGTCTTTGGTGAACGAGACTCGCCATTAATTGCGCAAGGGCGTAAAAAAGTGGTGCTTGAGCTACTTTCTCCAGCACAACGACCACTACAAATTACTCAAGATTTAGCTGGCTTTTGGGCTGGCGCCTACAAAGAAGTACAAAAAGAAATGAAAGGCCGTTACCCAAAACATCCTTGGCCAGATGACCCTGCTAATCATGTAGCAACCACTAAAACTAAACGACAGTTGAATCGATGATGACCAAAATGTTAACGCCAAAAAAAGCACCACCTAAAAAAGCGCCAGCAAAGAAGTCACCAGCGACCAAAGCCAAGCCTAGAAAGCCAAGAGCAGCAGCGAAAAAGACTAAACCTAAAGCTAAGTCGTCAGGTAAGAGAGGTTGGTTGAAGATCCTGTGGGGCATTTCTTGGAAAGTGGGCCTAGCGCTCGCCGCATTGCTGTTGTTCGTCGGTATTTATCTTGATTCTGTGGTCAAGCAACGTTTTGAAGGTCAGCTGTTTGATTTGCCAACCGTGGTTTATGCGCGAGTGCTGGACCTGTCTCCGGGAACTCAGGTGAGTTTGGTGCAGGTTAAGAATGAGCTGGATGTACTCAATTATCGTAAGGTGAACGCTCCTCGTCACCCTGGCGAATACTCTTCTTCCTCAACCAAGATTGAAATGATTCGTCGCCCGTTCGAGTTTGTCGATGGACCGGAAGCGGATCGTCATGTGATGCTGCATTTCAACGGTAACGAGTTAACTCGTATTCAGTCGCTAGAGAAGAAAGGCGACATGGGGTATCTGCGTGTTGAACCAAAAATGCTTGGCATGCTTGAAAAAAGTAGCGATGAGCAGCGTCTGTTCTTAAAACGTAATCAGTTCCCAGAGGTGATGGTTGATGCATTGCTGGCAACCGAAGACCGAAATTTCTATCAGCACGATGGGGTATCGCCACTGGCAATCGCTCGTGCGATGGTGGTCAATGTAAAAGCAGGGCGAACCGTACAAGGTGGTAGTACGTTGACGCAACAGTTGGCAAAAAACCTGTTCTTATCTAGCGAGCGCACATTATGGCGTAAGGTTCGCGAAGCCTATATTGCACTTATTTTGGATCATCGTTACAGCAAAGACCGCATCTTAGAAGCCTACTTAAACGAGGTTTATCTTGGGCAAAATGGTGGGCAAGCGATTCATGGCTTTGGATTAGCATCTCGCTTGTATTTCGGGCAACCGATTCAAGAACTCCGAATCGACCAACTAGCACTGCTGGTCGGTATGGTCAAAGGACCTTCGTATTACAACCCGGTTCGTTACCCTGAGCGAGCTAAGACTCGACGAGATTTGGTTCTACGTTTGCTGATGCAACAAGACATATTGACGCCGAAACAGTACGAAGAAGCCGCAAGCCGAGACTTGGATATTCAAGATAACCCACGCATTGCGAGCCGTCAGCCCGCTTACTTCCAGCAAGTCAATATTGAGCTTAAGAGATATGTCGGTGATCGATTTGAAGCACAGAAAGGCATTCGAGTATTTACCTCTCTGGATCCTGTTTCTCAAGACAAGCTAGAGACATCGATTGCTCGTAAGGTGCCTGATTTATCTAAAACTGCAGGTAACAAGCTAGAGGCTGCTGCTATTGCAGTGGATAGAAATACTGGTGAAATTCGTGCGATGGTCGGTGGTAAACGCACTGGCTACGATGGTTTCAATCGAGCCTTGAATGCGAGTCGTCCTATTGGTTCTTTGGTTAAACCAGCAATCTACTTAACCGCATTAGAGCAACCCCAGAAGTACACATTGGCGACAACCTTGATGGATACTCCACTAAGCTTGAAAGGCAGTAAAGGCAGCGTATGGAGCCCAAGAAACTTCGATCGCAAGTTTCGCGGAGAGGTGCCTTTGTATGTGGCGCTTTCTAAGTCTTATAACGTACCAACGGTTCGCTTGGGCATGCAGTTAGGTATTGATAGCGTGTCGGATACGATTGGAAAACTGGGTGTCGATAAAAACGAAATTCGCCCAGTGCCATCGATGTTTTTGGGTTCATTCTCATTGACCCCATTTCAGGTAGCGCAGATGTACCAAACGATTACCAACTCTGGCCGTATAGCACCTTTGTCTGCGCTTCGTTCAGTGGTTGATAACGATGGTGAGGTTTTATATCAGTCGATCCCTCGTGTATCACAAAGCGTTGACCAGCAAGCAGCTTGGTTGACAACTTATGCCATGAAACGTGGTGTGTCGGAAGGTACTGGACGTTTCCTACAAGGTCAGTTTGCATGGGCAGGATTAGCCGGTAAAACGGGTACCAGTAATGACAGCCGAGACAGTTGGTTCGTGGGTGTTGATGGTCGTGAAGTCACTACCATCTGGCTAGGACGCGATGATAATAAGCCGACTAAACTTACGGGCTCTAGTGGTGCGTTACGTGTCTATGCCGATTACTTGAAACATCGAACTCCAGAGCAGTTATTGTTGCCTTGGCCGAATGGCATTACGACGGCAAGTTTTACTCGGACTTCTGAAGGGGCTTTAGAGTTTGACTGTGACGGTAAGGTTAAACTGCCGGTTTGGGATGAGAATGGAAACATTAAAAAGGGTTGTGAAAGTCAACCAAAACAGTGGCTAAAAAAGCTTTTTCAATGGTAAAGTCGTAAAAGAAAAGAATAACAAGGATAGTTTAAAGAATGATTTCTCGTTGGATTGTGAGCGGCTTAGGCATTGTCGGTACTGTGATCAGTTTTCAGCTGTTTGCATCTACTGTGACACCGGTGGAGCAAGCTCATAAAAGACCAACCGTTGCTGTCGTGCTTGCTGGTGGAGGGGCCAAAGGAGCGGCTCACATTGGGGTGCTTAAAGCCTTAGAAGAGATGCAAATTCCGGTTGATTACATTACCGGTACCAGTATGGGCGCTTACGTTGGTGGTCTTTATGCGACAGGGATGAGCGCAGATGAGATCGAGAGCTTTATTTATACGGTGGATTGGAATCGTGGCTATCGCGATCGCGTTAACCGTAGTGATCGCCGTGTGCGTGACAAAGAGTATGAAGACCGTTATCAACTGAATACCGACCTCGGTTTAGGTTGGGGTGAAATCAAAGCCAGAAAAGGTGTGGTTCAAGGCCAGAATATGTTGCGTATTCTGCGTGAGACCACAGGTAACTTATCTCCACTCGATTCTTTCGACAACCTCGCTATTCCATATCGCTCTGTTGCAACCGACATTATCGATCTTGAAGAAGTGGTCATCGACCATGGTCATCTTGTTGATGCGATGATGGCGAGTATGTCGGTACCCGGTGCTCTTCCTCCTTATGAGGTTGATGGACGAATGCTGGTTGATGGTGGTGTCACCAATAACATGCCAGTGGATGTTGCTCGAGCAATGGGAGCCGACATCGTTATTGCCGTTGATATCAGTACTAACTACAAAAGCAAAGAAGACTTTACTAACTTTTTAGCAGCAGCAGACCAACTCTCTAATTACCTTGTTCAACGCAGTACTCAAGAGCAAGCCGCTACGTTAACAGACGATGATTTTTTCCTACGTCCTGATGTTGGGCAAATGGAGACCACAGAGTTCGATAAAATGCCGACGGCTTATCATGCTGGATACGAAGCAACAAGGCAGTATACGGATCAGCTCTCTAAGTTGTCGCTCTCGAATGCGGACTACCAACACTATATTGATGATAAACAGAAAGCTCGAAAGCAGCTCAAGCATGGTGACAAAACGGTAGTGGATAAGGTCGTTATCAATAATAACACCCACTATTCAGATAAGCTGATTGCCAATCGTTTGAACCTCGATTCTGGAAAAGTCCTTAAAACCAGTGAAATTGAATCTCAGGTTAAAGACCTGTATGCGCTCGATCGTTTTGAACTAGTCACCTATGAATTTGACAATGTAGACGGTGAAGATCAACTGCAGGTCGATGTAAATGAAAAATCGTGGGGTCCTAATTACCTCAACTTTCGATTTTATCTTGAAGATGACTTTGCAACCGAGAGCCAATATTCAATCGGCATGTCGGCTAACTTTACCGATATTAACTCGCATGGCGCAGAGTTAAGAACGAATGTAGAAATGGGCACTGATAAGCTCATCGAGGCTGAGTTATATTCTCCTTTTTTCTCAAGCCAGAAGTTATTTACATCGGCATCACTTGTTTATAGCAATCAGAAGAGAAACTTACCCGCCAATATTGACGATATCGAAGAGCCCACTCTTGACGTAACTAAAGACTACTTACCAATGACTTATCAAGAGTATATTGGTGAACTGGCATTAGGTTACCAGCCAACATTGTGGCAAGAATTTAAAGTGGGGGCTCGATACACCGATGGTGATGTTGAGGTATCCTCGTTACCGTCTTTAGGTAGCGGTGGATATACACGTATTGGTGGGTTTATGAGTTATCGATTGGATACTTTAGATAACTTCAGTTTGCCAACCAAAGGGTATTTCGTTGATCTGGAGTATCTCGTTTCCCATGATGATTTCGATAATGACTCTTCTCTTGCTGATTCTGAATTTAACTCTGAAAGCGATACGGTTTATGAGATTTCAGCTAATGTCATGGCTGCGCAGAGTATTGAAAAGCATACTTTAGTCGCAAAGTTCGATTTTGGTATGGTAGAGAGTAAAAATTCCGTATTCCCTATTGATCCAAAGGAGCTTGGAGGCTTCTTAAATTTATCGGGAATACCAAGAAATAGTCTTATTGGGCAAAACTTGGCATATGGCAGTTTAATTTATCGCTATAAATGGTTTGAAAATGATTTTGGCTTGTTTAAGTCACCGTTCTACGTGGGTGCGTCCATTGAGCATGGTGGTGTATGGTCGAATAATGATTTGAACATTGACGAAGCGCCAATGTTCACCGCTGGTTCGGTCTTTGCCGGAGTCGACTCCCCATTAGGGCCGATTATTTTGGCTTATGGTAGAACCGAAGATAATTACGACTCGGTCTACTTAATTATTGGAACGTCTTACAAATAAACATGCGTGGGATAGCTCTTTTTCCGACTAAATAGGCAAAAATCGTAGGACTTTCGTCTTAACTTGCTATGTTGGTCAAAATGATAAGATTTTAATTTAACGTTAAATTTGCTATTCTACCGCCCACAGTTTGGCCTCTATGATGCCGCTCATCAATACAAATTGAATGACAAAAATGGCAATGGAGAGCCAAGTTTCCAAGGATGTTCACTTCTTTATTTTACTAATAATTATGAAGATAAGAAGTGAACCGCAATGAGAGGAAAAAAGTCGTGCTTGAAGCCTACCGTAAACACGTCGAAGAACGTGCTGCCGAGGGAGTTGTTCCAAGACCACTAGATGCTGAGCAAGTCGCTGGCCTAGTTGAACTTCTAAAGAACCCACCTCAAGGTGAAGAAGAATACCTTCTTGACCTACTAGAAAACCGAATTCCACCAGGTGTAGATGAAGCTGCTTACGTTAAAGCGGGCTTCCTAACGGCTATCACTAAAGGTGAAGTTGAATCTCCACTAGTAAGCAAAGCAAAAGCTGCGGAACTACTTGGCACAATGCAAGGTGGTTACAACATCGAATCTCTAGTTTCTTTGCTGGATGATGCAGGGCTTGCTCCTATCGCTGTTAAAGCGCTTTCTCATACTCTACTGATGTTTGACGCATTCTACGATGTAGAAGAAAAAGCAAAAGCAGGTAATGCTTCAGCACAACAAGTGCTTCAATCTTGGGCTGATGCTGAGTGGTTTACAGCTAAAGACAAAGTAGCGGAAAAAATTACCGTTAAAGTATTTAAAGTCACTGGTGAAACGAACACCGATGACTTATCTCCAGCGCCAGATGCATGGTCACGTCCTGATATCCCAGTACACGCAAAAGCGATGCTGAAGATGGAACGTGATGGTATTACTCCTGATGAGCAGGGTAACGTTGGTCCAATTACTCAAATTGAAGAAATGCAAAAAGACGGCATTCCACTGGCTTACGTTGGTGATGTTGTTGGTACTGGTTCTTCACGTAAATCAGCGACAAACTCAGTACTTTGGTTCATGGGTGAAGATATCCCATTCGTACCGAACAAGCGTACTGGCGGTGTTTGTCTTGGTGGTAAAATTGCTCCGATCTTCTACAACACAATGGAAGACTCAGGCGCACTACCAATTGAGCTGAACGTACAAGACATGAACATGGGTGATGTGATTGATATCTATCCTTATGAAGGTGTTGTTCGTAAAGACGGTGCAGATATCTCAAGCTTTGAGCTAGGCAAAGTACTTCTAGATGAAGTACGTGCTGGTGGTCGTATTCCACTGATCATTGGTCGTGGCTTAACGGGCCGTGCTCGTGATGCTCTAGGCCTAGCTGAAACCGATCTGTTTGCTAAACCAATCGATCCTTCTGCTTCTGATAAAGGCTACACGTTAGCTCAGAAGATGGTAGGTAAAGCGTGTGGTGTTGAAGGTGTGCGTGCGGGTCAGTACTGCGAACCTAAAATGACAACAGTAGGCTCTCAAGATACTACGGGTCCTATGACACGTGATGAGCTGAAAGATCTAGCTTGTCTTGGTTTCTCTGCGGATCTTGTGATGCAGTCTTTCTGTCACACATCTGCATACCCGAAACCAGTTGATGTAAACACTCACCATACACTGCCTGATTTCATCATGAACCGTGCGGGTGTTTCACTTCGTCCGGGTGATGGTGTTATCCACTCATGGCTAAACCGTATGCTTCTGCCTGATACTGTTGGTACAGGTGGTGACTCACATACTCGTTTCCCTCTAGGTATCTCGTTCCCTGCAGGTTCTGGCTTAGTAGCATTTGCTGCAGCAACAGGTGTTATGCCTCTTGATATGCCAGAATCAATCTTGGTTCGCTTTAAAGGCGAAATGCAGCCGGGTATCACGCTACGTGACCTTGTACATGCAATTCCTCTTTACGGTATCAAGCAAGGCCTACTGACTGTTGAAAAAGCCGGTAAGATCAATGAATTCTCTGGTCGTGTACTAGAAATTGAAGGTGTTGACCACCTGTCTGTTGAGCAAGCATTTGAACTTTCAGATGCATCTGCGGAGCGTTCTGCTGCTGGTTGTACTGTTAAGCTTTCTCAAGAGTCTATCGAAGAGTACCTGAACTCGAACGTCGTTATGCTTAAGTGGATGATTGCTGAAGGTTACGGTGATGTTCGTACTATTGAGCGTCGTATTACGGCAATGGAAGAGTGGCTAGCGAACCCTGAGTTGCTTTCTGCTGATTCAGATGCTGAATACGCTCATGTTATCGAGATTGACCTTGCTGACATCGATCAGCCAATCCTATGTGCACCAAACGATCCAGATGATGCTCGTCTTCTTTCTGACGTTCAAGGCACTGAGATTCAAGAAGTGTTTATCGGTTCTTGTATGACCAACATCGGTCACTTCCGCGCTGCAGGTAAGATGTTAGAAGAGTTTAACGGCTCACTAAATACTCGCCTATGGGTTGCTCCGCCAACGAAGATGGATAAAGACCAACTGACAGAAGAAGGCTACTACGGCATCTTCGGTCGTGCTGGGGTTCGTATTGAAACTCCGGGTTGTTCATTATGCATGGGTAACCAAGCTCGTGTTGCTGATGCTTCGACGGTTATGTCGACGTCTACTCGTAACTTCCCGAACCGTTTGGGTAATGGTGCGAACGTTTATCTAGCTTCTGCTGAGCTTTCTGCTGTTGGTGCGATTCTTGGTCGTATCCCAACTAAAGAAGAGTACTTAGCGTACGCTGAGAAGATTAATGCAACCGCTGCAGATACATACCGTTACCTGAATTTCCATAAAATGGGTCAGTACACGGAAAAAGCAGACACTGTTATCTTCCAAGAGCCTGCGTAAGCGGTTAATGGATTGCGATAAAGTGCCTACTGCGCTGCAGTAAAGCACTCGCTGCTAATACAACGCCTTCTCTTTGTGAGAGGGCGTTTTTGTTTATGCGCGTTGCTGGTGGTTTGTTCTTGGTGATTTGTTCTTGGTGGTTTAGTGCAGCATTAAACACACTCGATCTCTCGTAGACTTAGCTATATACTCTCGCCTCATTTTTGCTACTACCTATTTATTGAACCTTCTTTTTATTAGAACTTTGGAGCCTTATGGAATTCGAATTTACTAGAAACACTCTAATGGGTGAATACTATGTGAAATGCAGCATGGGCCATGAGATTGTTGGCCGCTGGCTTCAAGAAGAGATCGGGAAAGATAAGCAGAAACTGGATCATGTGATGGCGTTGATTGAACAATCTCGACAGGATCTGAGTAATGAAGTGACGCTGCTTGGCAAAGAGATCAGCCTTGCTATCAATGAAGATGACGTAACGATTCAGGAAAACGTGTTAGCGCATGAGCAAGAGATGGAAGAGGGCAGTGAATTCGACTTCTATAACTGTGAAAGCCAAGCAAGCTGTGGAATCGATGATTTCGAGCGACTTATCGAACGCTGGATGGACTTTCTAGGCTATTAAGGTCTAACTTTCTACTCGCTAGTTAGCCCCTATTCTTGAGTCATTTAGAGCTTTGAAGGCTTGGTTGCCCAAAACTGGAGCAACAATAGCGCAACGCATTAAGATAGTGAAAAGGCCGCACCATATTGGTGCGGCCTTTTTCGTTTTTATGACCTTACCATTTACATATTATTTAAAATCAATAACTTAACATTTTGGCACGCTACTTGGATTGTAATAAGAGAATTAACGGATTAAGTGAAGAATTTAAGGAACGAATATGAAATTAATAAATGCCATTGTTAAGCCATTCAAATTAGACGATGTACGCGAAGCGCTCTCTGATGTGGGTATTGAAGGTATGACAGTTTCTGAAGTGAAAGGTTTTGGTCGTCAGAAGGGACACACTGAATTGTATCGTGGTGCGGAGTACCAAGTGGATTTCCTACCAAAAGTGAAGCTAGAGATTGCTACCCAAGCTGAAAACGTTGACCGAGTTGTTGAAGCGATTAGCCAAGCAGCACATACCGGAAAAATCGGTGATGGCAAAATTTTTGTGTATGACCTAAGCCAAGCCGTACGTATTCGTACTGGTGAAATGGATGCTGAAGCACTTTAAAGAATTACAAGGACTGGAGACTTTAATATGGAACTTACGACAACAGTAATGGAACTACGTTACGCACTAGACACTTTTTTCTTCCTCATTTCAGGTGCGTTGGTCATGTGGATGGCAGCAGGCTTCGCAATGCTTGAAGCTGGCCTAGTTCGTTCAAAGAACACCACAGAAATTTTAACTAAGAACATTTGTTTATACGCTATTGCTTGTACGACTTTCTTAGTGGTTGGCTACAACATTATGTACGTAGATAACGGTGAAGGTGGTTGGTTACCTTCATTTGGTACTTTAATCGGTACTCAAGGTGAAGGCGCAGACCATTCACTAGAATCTGACTTCTTTTTCCAAGTTGTGTTCGTTGCAACGGCAATGTCGGTCGTTTCGGGCGCAGTGGCTGAGCGTATGAAGCTTTGGTCATTCCTTATCTTCTCTGTGGTTCTAACTGCGTTTATTTACCCAATGGAAGGTTACTGGACTTGGGGTGGTGGCTTCCTATCAGAAGCAGGCTTCAGTGACTTCGCAGGTTCAGGTATCGTGCATATGGCTGGTGCTTCGGCTGCGCTTGCTGGCGTATTGTTACTCGGTGCTCGTCGAGGTAAATACGGTAAAAATGGTGAAATCTACCCAATCCCTGGTTCAAATATGCCGTTAGCAACGTTAGGTACATTCATCTTATGGTTTGGTTGGTTCGGCTTCAACGGCGGTTCTCAGCTAATGGTTTCAGATTTTGAAAACGCGACAGCGGTTGGTCAGATCTTCCTTAACACCAACGCAGCAGCAGCAGCAGGCGCAATCGCAGCATTACTAGTATGTAAAACAACTTGGGGTAAAGCAGACTTAACAATGATTCTTAACGGTGCGTTAGCTGGCCTAGTAGCAATCACTGCAGACCCTCTATCACCATCACCTTTATTTTCTGTAGCGATTGGTTCGGTATCTGGTGCCTTGGTTGTATTCAGCATCATTGCTCTAGATAAAGTGAAGATTGATGATCCAGTGGGTGCTATCTCAGTTCACGGTGTATGTGGCTTCTTCGGTCTAATGGCTGTGCCTCTAAGCAACGCGGATGCAACGTTTGGTGCTCAACTATTGGGTGCAGCAGTAATCTTTGCATGGGTATTCGGAGCTAGCCTAGCGGTATGGGCAGTGCTTAAAGCAACAATTGGTATCCGTGTAACCGAAGATGAAGAATTAGAAGGCATGGACATGCATGATTGTGGTGTTGGCGCTTACCCTGAATTTGTATCAGTAAAGTAATCAAAGAATAAAGCTTAATGTAGATAAAGAGTAAGCTAGTTTAAGAAACCCCATAACCATTGGTTATGGGGTTTCTTGTTATTTATGTCTAAGCAACAATGATCTCTCAAGAGAGAGTGAGCGAGTATTTTGGATAGGAGATGATATGAATATCCTCTGAAATACATTGTTACAAAAGTGCGAGCTTGATGGTGCTGAGCAGACGAATTTTTTGTCGGACATCATTGTAATTATGTTACTGATGAATATAATAACGCAACTGATATAGATTATCATTTCGATATAAAGGATTTTACAATGAAAAAACTGCTAACACTTTCAGCTCTAGCGTGTAGTGTGATTGCCCCGACAGCAATGGCTGCGGAAGAAGTGAACGTATACTCTTACCGTCAACCTTTCCTAGTTGAGCCTATGTTCAAGGAATTCACGAAAGAGACTGGCATTAAAGTAAACGTTAAGTTTGCTAAAAAAGGTTTAGCAGAGAAGTTAGCTCAAGAGGGTGAGTATAGCCCAGCTGACGTTGTATTAACTGTCGATATCAGTCGTTTATCTGAACTCACTAAACAAGGTCTAGTTCAATCTGTTGAAAGTGATGTACTTGAAAAGAACATCCCTGCTCAGTACCAAGATACTGCTAACGAGTGGTTTGCTCTAACAACTCGTACACGTAGCGTTTATTCTTCACGTGACCGTGTTGGTCGTCTAGGTGAAGAGTTCACTTACGAAGATCTAACTAAGCCTGAATTTAAAGGCAAAATCTGTACTCGTAGCGGTAAGCACCCATACAATGTTTCTCTAGTATCTTCGATGATCGCTCACAAAGGTGAAGCTGAAACGAAAGAGTGGCTAGAAGGCGTAAAAGCAAACCTAGCACGTAAGCCTCAAGGTAACGACCGCGCACAAGTTAAAGCGATTAAAGAAGGTCTATGTGATGTTGCTCTTGGCAACAGCTACTACCTAGGTAAGATGGTTAACGATAAAGAGCAAAAAGCTTGGGCTGATGCTGTTTACATTAACTTCCCTAACCAAGAGACAACAGGTACTCACGTGAATATCTCTGGTATGGCAATGGCTAAATACTCTCCAAACGAAGAGAATGCCGTTAAGCTAATGGAATTCCTATCTGGTAACACAGCGCAAAGCATGTACGCAGAAGTAAACTACGAATACCCAGTGAAAGCAGACGTTAAACCTTCTGAGCTTGTTGCTTCATGGGGTGAATTCAAAGCTGATACAATTTCTCTAGACCAGATCGCTGACCACCACGCAGCAGCAATCAAGTTATTAGATGAAGTTAAGTTCGATCTTTAATTTATTACTGTAGGCTTCGGCCCAAGTAAAATGACAACCTCAAGTCGCCATTTTCGGTCACTTGGGGTTGTTTGTTTTTGGAAAATCACTTTTTGATACAAAGCTCGTCGTTGATCCCTTGAGTTATTAGCATCTCACCTTGAAGTCGTTACAGTATATGGGTATAAATAACCCCACCATTAAAAGGATATGAGATGTATTTGCAAATGCATTTGTGTTTCATTAAGCCTCGTTGTAGTTAGGCGATGAAAGAAAAGAATTATTTATGGAACACCAGTAGCGGCATTATTGCAGTATTGCTGGTTTTACCGATCTTAGCGATTTTTACGACGGCTGTTGGAGAAACAGATGAGCTATTTTCTCATCTGATGTCCACAGTGATGCCCACCTATGCTTACAATACGGTGGTTTTAGTCATAGGAACCATGTTCCTGTCTTTAGTTTTTGGTATTCCGTCTGCTTGGATTATGGCCATGTGCCGTGTGCCGGGTGAGCGTGTTTTACAGTGGGCACTGGTACTGCCATTAGCTATGCCAGGCTATATTGTCGGGTATATCTTTACCGATTGGTTCGACTTTGCAGGCCCTGTTCAAGTGCTACTGCGAGATCTGACTGGGTGGGGACCCGGTGAGTATTGGTTCCCGGATATTAGAACCTTATCGGGTGCCATTATTGTTCTGTCCCTCGTTCTTTACCCGTATGTTTACTTGTTGTGCCGCGCGGCCTTTATGGAGCAAAACGTCTCCTTATTGCAATCCGCTCGGTTGCTAAAATGTTCACCTTGGGAAAGCTTTCGTCGTATTTCTTTACCGCTTGTTCGTCCTTCTATGGCGGTAGGTCTATCGCTTGTCGCAATGGAAACCATCGGTGACTTTGGTACCGTGAGTTACTTTGCAGTCAACACCTTAACGACAGCGGTTTACGATACCTGGTTAGGTTACTCAAGTTTAACGGCTGCAGCGAAAATATCGGCAATTATGCTGGTTATCGTGATCCTACTGTTGAGTTCAGAGCGCTATAGCCGTCGTAAACAGAAACTGTTCCAGAATCAATTCAGCAGTCGTGAAGACTTTCGCTACGACTTGTCCGGTTGGAAAAAATGGTTGGCACTGTTCTGGTGTTGGGGATTAGTGTGCGTTGCATTCTTGTTTCCTCTCGGTCAGTTGATGATCTATGCCTACAAATACTTTGCGCAAAGCTGGACGCCTGAATTCAGAGAGTATGCGGTTAACAGCCTTTATGTGTCAGTAGTCGCGGCGATTATTGGCGTTATCATTGCGATGATTGTGAATTTTAATCAACGTGTTAGCCCAAGTAAGAAAAATCAGGCTTACATGCGTATTGCTTCGATGGGCTATGCCGTTCCAGGCACCGTGTTAGCGATTGGCGTGATGGTACCCGTGTTGTTTATGGATCACTTGGTCAATGACATCGCTAAAGTGATGGAGTGGGGACGACCTGGTTTGATCTTCTCTGGTTCCATGTTTGCGCTTATCTTTGCAATGGTCGTGCGTTTTTCGGCAGTGGCGATCGGCAGTATCGAAAGTAGCTTGAGTAAAGTATCTCCTTCATTGGATATGGCTTCTAAAACCATGGGTTGTAATACCAACCAGATGTTACGTCGTGTTCATTTACCTTTGATTAAACGCGGCGCGTTGATCGCAGGTTTACTGGTGTTTATCGAATCAATGAAAGAGCTAAATGCGGCATTGCTGTTACGTCCTTTCAACTTCGAAACATTGGCGACCTATGTTTATAACTATGCCTCAGATGAGCACCTAGAGTTGGCGGCAATGCCTGCTGTATTATTGGTGTTGGTGGGTTTAATTCCTCTGATCATCGTCAACCGTTCTTTGGAGCAGAAACACTAATGAGTTGTGCATTATCAATTAAAGATCTGACTTGTAAATATGAGTCGCAAACCATCTTGGAATCGCTCTCGTTAGAAGTTGAGCATGGTGAAATTGTTTGTCTTCTTGGTGCCAGTGGCTGCGGAAAAACGACTTTGCTTAAGGCGGTTGCAGGGCTGCTTCCATTAAGTAGCGGAATCATGAGCTTGAACTGTCAAACCATTGATGATGGTGATAATTGGTTGCCACCAGAGCAACGAAACATCGGTATGATTTTCCAAGATTACGCCCTGTTTCCGCACCTGACGGTAAAGCAGAATGTCGGTTTTGGCCTTAAAGATCTCTCTGATCAGCAAAAGAAAGAGAAAGTCCAAGAGATGTTGGAGCTGGTTCATTTAGATGAATTCGGTGACCGATACCCACATCAACTTTCTGGTGGTCAACAGCAGCGCGTAGCGATTGCTCGTTCTTTAGCATACAAGCCAGATTTATTATTATTGGATGAACCTTTCTCAAATATCGATACTCAGGTTCGCCATGAGTTGATCTCTCAGATTCGTAAAATATTTAAGAAGCAGGGTGTGACGGCTATTTTTGTGACTCACAGTCGTGAAGAGGCGTTCGCGTTTGCAGATAAGATGGCAGTAATGAACCATGGTGTGATTGAACAGTATGGTTCGGCATCGGAGCTTTATTTCCACCCTTCGAGTAAGTTTGTTGCAGACTTTTTGGGCGGCGGCAGTTACCTCAATGCACAGCGTATTTCAGAGCTGGAGTTTGAAACCAGCTTGGGTGTGGTTGAAGCTAAACCACAAACGGAGATTGAATTCGGCAGTGCGTGTGAGCTTCTTTTAAGACCACAGCATATTCAAGCTAGTTATGAACAAGACAGTGCTATTTCAGTACTAGAACAGCAATTTATGGGCGACCACTGTCGTTATGTTATTGAAGCACACGGTCAAAAGTTATTGGCAACCTCGTCAGAAGCGCTTGAAGTTGGTATGCCGGTCAACGTAAAAGTGGATACCAAAGGCGTATTGGCTTTCTAATTAGGTACAACTTATAGTACCGATAATTCGTGATGAACCATAAAAAAGCCCAGCACTTTAATCGAAAGTACTGGGCAAGAGTTCTTCATCTATAGGGGTTAACAAGGCAGTGATTTGTTAAGTCCCATACAAGACTGCTGCGCTCTATAAGCCTATAGAGAGAGGAAGTCTTTCACTTTTTGAAGAACATGTTCTGCAGTGTCTTTATCTTCCATTTCAGCGAAGATTCGTAACAATGGCTCAGTTCCTGAGAAACGAGCAATCACCCAGCCGCCATTCTTGAAGTACACCTTGGCGCCATCTTCATAGCTGACTTTTTCAATTTCGTATTCAAATTCAGGCAGTTGTTTTTCGACGTAGATCTTGGTGTAGAGCGCTTCCTTCTCTGAAGGTTTAAACTTGCAATCGCCTTCTGCCGTATACGCGTAGCCATACTTAGAGTAGATTTCATCAAGCAGCTCAGAGAGTTTCTTACCTGTCACACTGATCATCTCAACCAGTAAGCTCGATGCGAACACGCCATCCTTACCTTTGATGTGACCTCGAATGGTTAAACCGCCAGAGCTTTCACCGCCAATTAGTGAATCATCGGCTTCCATTTGAGAGCTGATATGCTTAAAGCCTACAGGAACCTCAAAGCTCTTCTCACCATGATCAGCTGCCACTTTATCTAACAGGTGTGTGGTGGCGATGTTGCGTACGACAGAGCCTTTCCAGCCTTTGTATTCCAATAAATAGTAGTAAAGAAGCAGTAACACTTCGTTAGGGTGAATGAAGTGACCTTTCTCATCGATGATGCCTAAACGGTCGGCATCGCCATCGGTACCAATCCCAATGTCATAGCCTTCTGCTGCTACCAAATGCTTCAAGCGGTAGAGCGTAGCGGCATTAGGAGATGGCATGAGACCACCGAAATCTGGGTTCTTACCATCGTTGATCACGTCGACATCACAGCGAGCGCTGATTAACACGGTTTGCAGTGCGTTTTTTGCCACACCAAACATCGGGTCAATCAGTACTTTTAGGTTGGCTTTCTTAATCGATTCGATATCAATAGCGTTAATGATCGAGTCAACAAAGGCGTTCATCGGATTGATGATTTCAATTTCTTTGTCATTCAATGCTTGTTCAAAATCGACTCTGACGACATCTTCACTGGTTAGGATCGAAATCTGTTGTTCGATCTTTTCTGTGATGATCTCATCAGCATCACGGCCACCTTCAATGAAGATCTTTATACCGTTATAGTCCGCTGGGTTGTGAGAAGCGGTAATACAGGCTGAGTAGACACATCCCATCTCTTTCGCTTGGAACATCACGATAGGAGTAGGTACGAACTTGTCGATAAAGCTCACTTTGATGTTGTTGGCTGCCAATACTTCAGCAAACCAGCACGCGGCTTTATCTGAAAGGAAGCGGCGGTCATAGCCGATAACGAAGCCGTTTTTCGCTGCATCTTCATTATTGATGATGTTAGAGAGTGCTTGTGCCACTAAGCGGACGTTTTCTCTAGTGAATTCTTCACCAATAAACGCGCGCCAGCCGCCAGTACCAAATTTAATCATTAGAAAATCCTTTTAGTCTCACTATCTCAAGCCAGTAAAGACTTGAGATGGGAGCTGTTCATCAAATTAAGTGATTAGCCGAGTACAACGATAACTTCGTTCACGCTGCCTTCTGCTTGTACTGGAATTGCACCTTCAACCTGTTCACCGTTGATAGTGATAGAGGCAACGCCCTTACTTACTGCATTCGGGTTTTGAACGGTGATGTTGTAAGTCGCACCGCGCCATTGACGAGTTACCTCGAATTCTGGCCAATCCGTTGGGATACAAGGATCGACGGTTAAGCCTTCAAAGCCTGTGCGAACACCAAGAATGAAGTTGGTTACCGCAAAGTAAGCCCAACCAGAGGTGCCCGTTAACCAAGGGTGGTTTGCACGACCATGGTCTTGATGATCTTTACCCATGATGAACTGCACGTACGAGTATGGTTCTGCGTAACGCGTTTCAATCATGTCGTTTTGGTTGTACGGGTTAAGTGCGTCGTAGAATTTCATCGCACGGTCACCGCGACCTAACTTAGCTTCGGCTACCCAAGCCCATGGGTTCGGGTGAGAGAAGATAGCGCCGTTCTCTTTAACGCCTTGGTAAACGCGAGTCACAAAGCCGATATCGTCGTTTGGTGTTGCGAATGAAGGAGAGTTTAGATGTAGGCCGTATTCAGAGAACAGGTTCTCATCGACAGCGTCCATCGCTTTCTCACCGCGTTCTTGAGATACCGCGCCAGATAGAACCGCTAGCGTGTTTGACTCAAGGTGAACTCGACCTTCAGTCTGTTGTGCTGTACCGATTTTGTCGCCATTTTTAGTCAGACCACGGATGTACCAGCCACCCTCGTCATCCCAAAGGTGTGTTTCACAAGCTTCGCGAACGTTCGCTGCCATTTCAGTGTATTTAGTAACGTCAGCATCGTTATTACGGAACTTAGCTAGGTCTAAGAATTCTTGTAGAGCCCAGAAGTGTAGGAATGAAACCATTGAAGATTCACCACCACCTAGGTTCAAACAGTCATTCCAGTCTGCACGAAGACCTTTACAGATACCGGTTTGACCTACGTATTCTGCAGAGAAGTTCAGTGCGGCTTTCATGTGTTCGTAAACGCTTGCTTCGCCGCCATCTGCGTACGGAATTACTTCATCAAAGAAGTCGTGTTCTCCGGTTTCCATCACGTATTTGATGATGGTTGGCACGATCCATAGATGATCATCAGAACAAGTATCGTCAATGCCGTGGATCTTGTCGTCATCTGATGGTGTTGGAACAACCGTTGGTGATTTTGAAGGTTCAACGTCGGCTTTCTCTGGATCGAACCAGTCAGGATCGAACAAGTGTAGCCCGTAGCCCGCTTTCACTTGGCCACGAAGCAGATCGATAATACGTTTTTTGGTCATTTGTGGGTTGGCATGAGGCACTGAGATGGCATCTTGCGCAGTATCACGGTAGCCAAGGCCAGTACGACCACCGACTTCAATGAATGATGCAAAGCGCGACCAAACCACACAGGTTTCCGCTTGGTATAGCGTCCACGTGTTGATCATTGTGTCTAAGCCTTCGTTTGGCGACTTAACTTGGAATTTATTGCAACGCTCGTCCCAATGGTCTTTGATTCCTTGGAAAGCCGCATCTATGTTAGCGGTATCTTGGTACTTCTCGCGTAGGCGTTCACCGTTGCCTTTACCGATACCTAATACATACGCAAAGCGAACCTCTTCACCCGGTTGAATCGTAAATTGCTTGTGCAGAGAACCACAATGGTTGTAACAGGTTTGAGCGCTGTTAGAACACTTGCCATTTTCAACCGCAATTGGGTTTGCTTCGTCACGGTACATGCCAAGGAAGTTGTCACGTTGGCCGTCGTAGCTGTCTGGCGAGAAGGTAGATGCTAGGTAGTAGAAGCCTTCAAAGTCGTTGGTGTTGTAGTACAAGTCGTATTCCAGAACACCTTCTTGGTAAGACGTACCCGCAGAGTACAGGGACATCTGATGGTTCTGGTTATCTGATTGAATATGACTGAAAGAGAACTCAACAAATGAGAAAGTGCTGATCGTTCTTGGCTTGTCAGTGTTGTTCTTCAGCACGACATCCCAAACTTCCGCATCTTCACCTTTAGGAACGAATAGCGTTTTAGTTGCCGTAATACCGCTGTATTCACACTTGAATTTTGAGTATGACAGGCCGTGACGAACTTCGTAGTTCGCTTCATCTAGGCTTTTTGCTACTGGCTGCCAAGAGATAGACCAGTAATCACCTGTCTCATCATCACGCAGATAAACATAGTGTCCTGGACGGTCGAATGTACCGTTTGGACGGAACTTAGTAACACGGTTGTATTCCGGAGAATTGTAGAACGAGTAACCGCCCGCATTGTGCGAAATCACGGTACAAAACTTTTCAGTACCTAGGTAGTTGGTCCATGGTGCTGGTACATCAGGGCGAGTGATGACGTATTCGCGATTGTCGTTATCGAAATAGCCGTATTTCATTGTCATTTCCTTTTTAACAAACTGCATCTATGCAGCTAATTTTTAAATAGTGATGCTGAGTCTTATCTGACTGAACACCTTAATCAGGGTTAAGCTGACACTCGGTGTGAGTGTGCTTTGGTTTTGTTTTATTGAGCTTTCCAAGGGTTGCGATAGTCAACATTGAGTCTGTCGAGTAATGGCAGATGCCCCTTTAGGCGAGACAAGTAATCTAGCCAGCTTCGGTTGTTTTTATGTGTCCAACATCCTTCAGCTAAAGCGCTAATTCTTGGGAACACCATGTAATCCATACGCTTTTGATTGGTGACGATCTCACACCATAGAGCACACTGAATTCCGCGGATCCGCTTACGAATTGGGTCGGTGTCGGATATTTCAGCAAGCGCTTCGTAGGTATAAGCTTGTTCTAATGGAATAACGGCAGCCCAATCGACGCCCGGTTCTTCCGGTGCATAATCTTGGGTCATGTCGAGATAGGTAAATTGTGCCGGTTGCAGCACCACATCAAAGCCTTGGCGAGCGCAATTCACTGCAGCTTCTTCACTGAGCCACGAGTAGATGATGGTCTCTTTACTGACTTTGTCGCCGTGTTGCGCTTCTTCCCAGCCCACCATGCGCTTGCCAAGTTGCTTGAGTTTGTTCTCGGCATAACGGAATAGGTGGCCTTGTAAGTCTTTGCTGTCTTGATATTGATGCTCTTTCATCAGAGCTTGAGCTGCAGGGCTGTTGCTCCACACTCCTGGTGGCACTTCATCTGCGCCCATGTGGATCAATTCGCTAGGGAAAAGCTCTGCCACTTCTTCAATAACGGCATCTAGGAATTGGTAAGTACCCGGTAAACCTGGATTGAGCACGTTGTCGTTGTAGTGCTGAATACTCTTGTATTGTGTGGTGTCTGCTTGCTCTACTAGCATGTCAGGCAGTGATTTGATCGCGGCGCGACAGTGTCCTGGGATATCGATTTCAGGAATAACAGTGATACTGCGCTGCTCAGCATATTCAATCACTTCACGAATCTGTTGTTGCGTATAGAAGCCGCCATAGTTGTCAGCAATGTGGGTGTATTGCGGTTCTAGTGCATGATCAGGACCACGCCAAGCGCCAATTTCTGTTAGCTGAGGCAGGCTCTTAATTTCAATTCTCCAACCTTCATCGTCAGTTAGATGCCAATGAAAAACGTTGAACTTGTAGTGCGCCAGTTGATTGATTAAGCGCTTCACTTGCTCTACCGAGTGGAAGTGACGAGCGCAGTCCAACATCATGCCTCGGTATTTGAAACGAGGCTGATCGGCGATTTTGCAACATGGAACAGAGAAGTTCTCGGCATCCAGTTGTTGTACCAACTGAATCAAGCTTGCCACGGCGTGTGTGAAGCCCGATTGGCTACCTGATTCAACCGTTATCTGTTGTGCCGTGACGGTGAGCTTGTACTCGGCTTCGTCTAAAGTCGGATTGCTGCGAAATAGCATGTCGCAACTTTCGTCTTTTGAAAGTTCAGTTGAAAGCTCATTCGAAAGAGATAGTTCAAAGGTAGAAAGCAATTCTTGCTGAAACCAAGAGACTGCCTTATCAGCAAGATGAGATTGAACCTCAATTCTGCAGTCGTTATTTAGCGCGAATCTACTTAGCGCGAAACTACCTTGCTGAAATTCGATCTGATTCGGCTGAGGAATCAATGCCACTTGAGCTGCGCTCACTTCAGGAATTTGATTGCGTTCACGGTATGGCGAAGCCAGTACAATGGGTGATATCGCGACAGGCAGTACCGATGTTTCCCCATCATGATGTGACTGGATAAAGGCATCATTCAAGCCATCAGAATAGAAGCGGAATGGTGCGCTTTGAATACTGAATTCAAGGTAGAAATGGTTATTGGCCTTTAACACTGGCGAATTTGGTTTGAACGAGCAAAAGCTGCCTACTTGAGTCAATTCACCTTGCGACAAACTCTCAGGAAGGATGAATCGGTCAAAGGCAAAGTGCAGTGACCAATCTTGTACGTCGAGGTCACTTAAGTTATGTACCGTAAGGCCAAATCGGCAGCTATTTTTTTGTTCAGAAAGAACAGCTAAGTCGATGCGATAATTCATATAACTTCCCTGCTAAGCCTATTGATACAAGTTGTGTTGTGGTTTCCCGGCAAACATCAACGCGCCTTCGATAGCGTCGAATTGAGGTTTAACGATCCATTGTTGTACTGGTGGCGATAGCCAGTTGTGAATGCGTTCAGCGATACTTCCCATTAAGCACACCTTGTCAGCGCCTTTTCGATGCAGTGCCAAGACAAACATTTCGATATCAGCTGCAGTTTGCTTGAGCATCTCGATAGCCAGTTCATCGCCTTCATTTGCCAGTTGAAAAATCACTGGCGAGAATTGACCGTAATCCTTTGGAATTGCGCCTTTCGACCACTCCACAATGGCATCCACATCATTATTAAAGTGATTCATGACATGTAGAGTCAGTGGGGTTTTGCTGCGAATACCGTCTTCTGCAAGCAAGACTTGTTGAATCAAACGTAAGCCCATCACTGCGCCGCCGCCTTGATCTGAAATCGGGAATTCACGACCGCCAACCACATGTTGCTCACCGTCTTTTAGGTAGATTCCACAAGAACCCGTACCACCAATCATGATTGCGCCGTTTTGGCCGTTGTGAGCACCAATACAAGCGCCGTAAGCGTCTGTATTGAGTGTCATGCTTGCGAAAGGGTGTGTCTGTGCCATGAAGTCGAACCATGCTGATTTTTGCTCAGCGCCAGCCAGTGCTAGGCCAACATGCATATTTGAAAAATGGTCTGAGTTGAGTTGCCCTTGTTGTGCCGCTTTTGTGATGGCATCAACAATAGAGTTCATCGCAACATCCACGCCCAATAGGATGTTGGCACTGCCACTTTTCGCTTCACCAATCAGTTTGCCCTGGGCATCTCGAATTCGAGCTCGACAAGATGTACCGCCTCCATCAATACCTACGTAGTAAAGAGTCATGATTATTGCTCCTTACTTTGTGCTAGGAAGTTGAATTGCGAAGCCGTTGCCAATAGGAACCAAGCGCCGTGAGGGATCCATTGTTCACCCCATCGCCAGTTTTGAAGCATGTCGTCTTTCTGTGCTGGTGGGTTGAATGCGATGTCTTGCTCGTCTTCGAAACCAGCCGTGATGCCGTTGCAGACACCACCTTTTGCATTGAAGAAACCAAGCTGAGGTAGGTAATCTGGGTTGTTATGGCCGTGACCATCGAGCATGCACATATGGTATGGGTTGAGGCCCAAGATCCAATCAAGGCTGTTTTGTGAAAGCTGGATTAGGCGCTTCTGAAGGTCTACATCCTTAATGTGTGGTTGAACTAAGTACGCCATGGTGGCGAGTGAACCAAGGCGAGCATTTTCACCTTGCCACCAGTAACCAGTTTCGTTCTGTTGAGCGACGAAGAAGGCATCACGCTTATCACCATCGACAGACTTAACGTATTGTCTTGGGTAGCCAAACGGGTTGGTGACTTTGTCGGTAATGTTGATTTCAAACTGACAAGCTTGCTCAATAACCGTGCGAGCTTGTTCTTTCAACTTCGGGTCAGTTTCATTGTCGATGTATTCGCATAGCGCAATCACCGGAAGTCCCGCTTCTGCTGCATGGAAGTAAGGGCGAGAGCCATCAGTGTTTGCTGACCAGAAATGCGTAAACGAATCATCGGATTGCTGACGAGAGATTAAACGAGTCGCCCAAGTTCTTGCTTCTGATAGATATTGAGAATCTTGTGTCACTCGGTACAACTCATTGGCAGCGAGTAGGGCGCAATACTCATCGATGATGTTCTCTTCGCCATCGTTTAGGTATTGAAGGTTGTGTTCTTTAAGGTGCCAATAGCCTTTCACCGCTGTATCAAGGTAGGTTTTGCTAGAGTAACTACCAGAGGTTTCAAGCTCAGATGCAGCAGCCAGTGCTGCAATAGCTACGCCTGCACCTTGTCGGTAGCCCGCCTGTAAGTCCGTTGATTTATGACCCTCTTGAGTGGCATAAGCGCAGATGTCGCGCTGATTGATATCTTTGCTCCATTTGTCGAATACCGTCATATAGAAGTATCCGTCTGCGTCTTGCATACGCACTAAAAAATCGGTACCGAACAGAGCCTCTTCCGTTAGGCGAGTCATGGAGAATTTTGGGAAGTCTGGGTTATGGCTAGTCAAGCGTACGCTTTTTAGCATGTTCCAAACGACCATTGGAATTTGTTGTGGGTTGAGGTAATTACCATAAGATAGGTGGCTAAAGTACTTGCTTACGTCACCCGATGCGTCGTACCAACCGCCATGGACATCGACGTATCTGTCAGTGCCCAGAATTTGTGCCTGTTGATCTTTCTTGTCGAAAGTACCGCCGCAACGTTGAGACTTAAAGTAATGAAGCACATCAGAAAACGTGTGGTTCATTAATAGGTTGCTACCAATCTCGAAGACTTCTGAACGCAGGTTGTCAAAGCGCACGTAGTAGCGACCAGGTTCAGCGAATGAACTGAAATCGATGGTGAAGAATTGCTCTTGATGCCAATTGGCTACGTAGCCTTGTTTAACCACATCAAAATTTCCGACAGTCATATGATTGTCTGCACAAACGAGTAAAGCCGTAGTGCTCGATAGACGAGCTTTCTTTGTTTGTAAGATAGCTTGCTTTGGGCCTGTGGATTCATAGCCAATATGGTTGGTCAATAACAGCATCAATATTCTCCGACAGTCCTAGTTTCTATTGGCTAGGTACTTGAATTTTTTGGACATAAATAGTTAGGGCCCGCAGACCCTAACTTGGTTTTATTGCTTAGCTTTCGTGTAGGTAACAACGTACAAAGTGGTTATCAGCTAACTGTGTAACCCCAGGCAGCTGTTCTTTACACTTGTCCATCGCGTGAGTACAACGGCCTGCAAATGGGCAACCTGCTGATACTGGTGTCCAAAGTGGGATCTCCCCTTTGTTACCTGCTAGTTGGTCGTGGATCGATTTCTTAGGATCTGGAACTGCCGAAACCAATAGCTGAGTGTAAGGGTGTTGAGGGTTAGCGATAACGTCATCGGTATCGCCCCATTCCACCATGTGTCCAACGTACATTACGGAAAGATCTTCAGCGATGTAACGAGCAGTTGCGATGTCGTGAGTGATATAAAGTAGAGACATTTGCTTCTCAAACTTCATCTCTTCCATCAGGTTCAAAACACCAGCACGAATCGATACATCAAGCATTGAGGTTGGCTCATCGGCTAGAACAACTTCCGCACCTACCGCGATGTTACGTGCAAGGTTGACACGTTGACGCTGGCCACCTGAGAGTTGGTGAGGGTACTTTTCTGCCGTCGCTTGCGGTGGTACTAACCCCACTTGCTCTAGAAGATCGTATACACGTTCCTGTAACTCTCTCTTGTTGCCCGGAGATACTTTTTTGTGGATCAACAATGGGCGAGCAATGTGGTGGAAGATGTTATGTGTTGGGTTCAGAGAACCAAACGGGTCTTGCCATACCATCTGCACGCCTTCACGGTAATGCATGAGATCTTTTCTGCTTGAGATCTCTTGGATGTCACGGCCTTTGTACTCGATCGTACCGCCTGATGGCGCATACATTTTTGCGATCATTTTTGCCGTTGTTGATTTGCCTGAGCCAGACTCACCAACCACCGCTAGGCCGCGGCTTTTGTACATTTTGAATGACACGTCGTTAATCGCACGCATCATCGGGGTTTGAATAGTGGTACTGCTTATTGGGAAGTCTTTTACGACGTTCTTACCTTCTACCAATAATTGACCGAAATCTTTGCTCATAATTGTCTCCAGAATCCTTGTTCGCTTTGCTTGCTTTTCGGCGGTCGAGCCGCCTTATTCGTTATCCACGCTGAGTGAGCGTGCAAGCTATAGCTTCCTTTGTACTATTGGGTCACCGTACAGGTGGCAGTTAGACAAGTGTCCCGGGTCGATAGAGCGCAGCTTGGTTGGCACCTTAGTACAAGTTTCATGTACACGGTCACAACGAGCTTGGAAACGACACCCTTCAGGAATCTCTAAGAGGTTCAGAGGGTTGCCCGGAATACCCGCTAGTTTTGTCTTTGGCCCTGTTAGTGGAGGGAAAGAACTACCCAGCCCCTTGGTGTAAGGGTGGTAAGGGTTTTCTAGAATATCTTGAGAGTTCGCGACCTCGATAAGCTCACCTGAGTACATGATGCCGATACGGTCAGAGAACTCGACCATCAATGACAAGTCATGGGTGATGAACAGAATTGAGAAACCAAACTCTTCTTTTAGTGCATAGATCTTTTGTAGGATTTCGCGTTGAACAACCACATCAAGCGCGGTCGTTGGCTCATCCATAATGATCAGCTTTGGATTCAATGCTAAAGCGATAGCAATAACTAAGCGTTGACGCATGCCGCCAGAGAATTGGTGAGGGTAGTCACTCAATCGGCTTGGGTGAATATCGACAATTTCAAGTAGACCTTCAGCACGTTGCTTAGCTTGTTCACGAGTCATGTTGGTGTGATGCATAATCACATCACAGAACTGTTCTTCCATTGGAAGTACAGGATTGAGTGCGTTCATTGCACTCTGGAATACCATCGACATCTCGCTCCAGCGGAACGCTTGCATGCGTTCGTCACTGTATTCAAGGATGTTCTCACCATTGAAGATGACTTCACCACCACTGATGTAAGCGGGCGGCTTATGAAGACGCATAAGAGAGAAAGCAACGGTTGATTTACCACAGCCAGATTCACCAGCTAAGCCGAATACTTCACCCGGAGCGATGTCAAAACTTACGTTATTACACGCGCGAACATCGCCAGACTCTGTGATGTAATCCACGCATAAGTTGCGGATTGAAATTAGTGGTTCAGACATGATTATTTATCTCCGCTCCAAAGTGCATTTTGTGGTGGTAGTTCTGGTTCACGTTCTTCTTTATCTTGAGCCGCTAGTTTTTTCCAACGCTTCATGCCTTTGTGAGAACGCAGTTGCGGGTTGGCAATTTCATCGACCGCGAAATTAAGCAGAGCAAGGCCAGTTACAAGTAGTGTTAAGGCGATACAAGGAGCCAACAGTTCCCACCAAGCGCCAATCAGCATTGATGAAGAGGTTTGAACGTTGTAAAGCATGATGCCCCAGCTGATTGTGTTCGGGTCACCAAGACCTAGGAACGAAATTGTAGCTTCCATCATGATTGCGTACATCACCGAACCGATGAAGCTCGCGCCAACGATAGAGATAAGGTTCGGAAGAATCTCTACGAAGATGATACGGAATGAAGATTCACCCAAAACTTCAGCGGCTTTTACAAACTCTTTTTCACGCAGTGCTAACGTTTGGGAACGAACAACACGCGCGCCCCAAGCCCAGGACATAAAGCCGATAACTAAGGTTATGGTGAGTGGCCCTGCCTCACCGATAAAGGCTGCAACTACGAACAGTAATGGGTATTGAGGAATAACCAACATGATGTTCATTGCGGCTGTCAAAATGTCATCGACACGGCCGCCAAAGTAGCCCGCGGAAACACCGATAACCGTTGCTAGTAAACATACGGTAAGGCCCGCACCAAAACCTACAGCCAGAGATACACGTGCGCCGTATACCACTTGTGACCAAACGTCACGGCCCATACGAGTTGTCCCCAGTACATGGTCTGCCTTCTTAGACATGATAAGTGTGCGACGGTCGTCTGCTAGGTTTTGAGCAACCCAGCCGTCAGGGTTCGTTTGTGCAGACTTTACGACGAAGCCAGGGTACTCGTGTGGGTTACCTGTACGCTTGTCTGGTACATGTTTGGTGATCAATGGAGCCGCAATAGCACCAAGAATAAAAATACTTAGGATGATGACACCGGTTAGGGCCATCGGATTGCGCCAAATGAGTTTTAGAATATCTTTCATGATTATTTACCACCCTTACGAAGACGAGGGTCAAGAACAACGTAAAGCATGTCTGCAACAAGGTTAAAGAACAGCATGAATAGCGTCATGATAAGCAGTTGGCCTTGCAATACTTGGTAGTCACGAGCGTTAATTGCGTTGAAAAGTACGCTACCAAGACCTGGGTAGTTAAAGATGATTTCGATAATTAACTGACCGCCGATTGCCATACCTAGAGACATCGAAAGTGCTGTCACACTTGGTAGCATCGCGTTACGAGCTGCGTAATTGAATACCACTCGGTTTTCGCTAAGGCCTTTGCCTTTCGCCATGGTGATGTAGTCTTCTGCGAGTAGGTTGATCATGTTGTTACGCATGTTTACTAGGAAGCCACCAATTTGAACAACCGAAGCACATACCAGAGGTAAGAAAGCGTGGTAAGCAACGTCTTTGATGAATGTCCAACTTGTCCAGTCAGGTATCGTACCAGCGGTATAGGCGTAGCCAGTTGGGAACCATTTCAAACCAATTGCGAAGGTAAATAGCGCAAGCATGGCAATAACAACTTGAGGAACGGCTTGTAGAATAAGCATCCCTGGAGTAACAAAGGCATCGTATTTACTGCCACGTTTCCACGCTGCAAAAATACCTAGGATTGAGCCAATCGAGAAAGAAAGAATAACGGCAGTGCCTGCTAAGAATAGCGACCAACCGAATGCGCCACCTAACAGTGTATTTACTGAAAGTGGGTAGAATTGAATTGATGTACCAAGCTCCCAGCTTAGAATGTTCTTCATGTATGCGCCGTATTGAACCAGTAAGCCGCCATCAACGAAGCCTAATAGTTCTTTCATTGCCGCAATACGCTCAGGAGTAACTTGAACAGAAGCGTTCGCAAACATCATGGTAACTGGGTCACCAGGCATTGCTCTTGGAATAATAAAGTTTAACGTCGCTGCAACTAATAGCGCGACAAAATAAAATGACAAACGTCTTAAAAAATAACCCATAACTCACACCTTACTCACCCAGATTGTTTCCCTGTTTCTGGATTCAGGTCGCTCCTAGCGAAATTTGGAACGAAAAATCCCCTGACGACTAGCGCCATACTTTCAATTGATAGTGTGGGGATTTTTATAAGCGGCGTAAGAAGTTACGCCGCAAAGATTGAACGATTACTTATTTAACTGGTTTTAGGTCCAGTACATGAAGTAGACGCTCTGGAATACCAGCCCAAATGTTTGGACGGCCTTTTGGATTTTCTTCGTTCCACCAACCAGTGAAGCGAGTCGTGTTGTATTGGTACATGTAAGCACCAGACATCACTGGGATTGTCACTTGGTCTGCAGCGATGATTTGCTGGATACCGTGTGCAATATCTAGCTGCTCGTTCTTGTCAGCTGTTTTGTAGAAGCTGTTTAGAAGACCATCTAGCTTGTCGTTTTGGTAGAAGTGCATCGCGAAACGAGGCATACCATCACCAGATTGAAGTGATGAGTTGTAAGCACTGTTCCAGTACGTGTATGGATCCGCACCGTGGAAGTAGTTTGTGTATGCTACGTCGTATGTACCTTCAAGCATTGCTTGGTTGTAAACAGAGAAGTCAGGTGTACGAGCTTTCGCTTTAATACCGATTTCGTTTAGCTGTTCTACCGCTAGTTGAACTGTGTTGTTGAAGTCAGTCCAGCCGTTTGGCGATTGAATCATTAGTTCGAAAGACTTGCCTGATGGAGTGTCAACAAAACCATCTTTGTTTACATCTTTGAAGCCCGCGTCAGCAAGAAGCTTCTTCGCGCCTTCAGCGTTGTAAGTGTTGAAGCCCTTGTACTTGTCGTGAGTTTTTTCATCAGACCAAGCTTCAAATGCGTAGCCAAGACCCGATGCGAAATCGTTCACAGTACCGCCACCGTAGAATGCGATATCGATGATAGTTTGACGGTCAAGAGCCATAGAGAAAGCACGACGGAATTCAACGTTGCTCAATGCTTCATGCTTCGCAGCATCAGGGTGCTTGAAGTTAACGATGAATGCCTGTGTACCTGCTGGCGGGTACCAGTAGTGGTGTTTAGGGCTAGCTGCAGCGTATGTACGATCGATATCTGGAACGAAAGAAGACGTCCAGTCCATTTCACTGTTTACAACTTTACCTAGGAACTGGTCGTTGTTCGCAATTTGTGGAACACGTAGACAGTCAACATCTAGGTTGTCTGCATCCCAGTAGTTCGGGTTAGCACACTGGATGTATAGCTGAGCTGTAAACGTATCGATTTCTGTAAACGGACCAGAACCTACTGGGTTCTCATTGGTAAACGTTGATGGATCTTTCACGTCTTTCCAGATGTGCTTAGGTACTACTGGTACTTTAGCAATCTCGTAAGGTACGTTCGAGTTAGCTTCTGTTAGGCTGAACTTAACTTGGTAGTCGTTCAGTTTTTCTACAGAAGTTACCCAAGAGTTGATGCCAGATTGGTCAAGCTCTGGTTTCTCTTTTACAAGGTTGAAAGAAAAAACAACATCATCAGCAGAGAAAGTTTCTCCGTCAGACCATTTAACACCCTTACGAATGTCGAAAACTACGCTCATCAGATCATCTGACATTGTGAAGTTTTCAGCTAGACGGAACACTGGAGTGTTACCGTGCATTTCGTTAAATACTACTAGAGGCTCATAAAGGAAGTCGGTTGTAGTATGTAGGTTGGTAGCACCAAGGTACGGGTTAAAGTTACGTACGAATGTAGTGTACTCTTTCGGGTGAATAGTCAACTCACTGCGTTCTGCAGCTGTTGCTACTGATGCAAAACCTGTTGTAGCAGTTGCAATAATTGCTGTTGCTATTGCTGTTTTTTTTATATTGGCAAGCATAGCTGTTCCTTACTATTTGCTTTCATTTCACTAATGGATTGAATGTTATCTGTCGCTAAATTGTTTAGTAGATACACACTCTAGTTAAAGGCCTACCTCTTCTTCATTGCTCCAGATTCATCGTTGATTCTGAGAAGTGGTAAGAGTGGCCTGTAGGCCTTTGGCAGGAGTAAGAAAACACCTTATCGATGAATTAATCAAACTCGTTTCCCGTCAAAAACGTTAAAAAGACACAATCCCACGTCATTAACGTCAAAATGGGGTGCTTTGATGGTTTTTTGTGCGTAATTGTTAAGGTGATGTGACTCGCATTTGGTTTTGCTATGTCGGTTAATTGTAAGTAGTCACTAACTTTATAGGCTTTTTATTATAAAGCCTTAGGCTGGAATGGTGTAATTGTAGATCTTGGTCACTTGCCGATTTTACGTTAAATTTCCCTAGAAAATTAAATCTGCCGTTCTGTTGTGACTCGCTTCTCAAACTGCAACAAAGAGTCAGAGGAATGTGAAATTCAGCCAAGAAAAAGCTTCCAAAGAGTGATTGAACTGATGATTGTTTAAGCTTGAGTAACGTGTCACTTTGCTTGTTTAATACAGTGAAATAAGTGTGTCTGAATAGACGTTATTGTGCTTTGTTCGTGAATGATACTCATAAAAAAGCCCACGCTAGGTGGGCTCCATTATTTACAGTATCGTGATATTTCTTCAGGGTTAGCTGGTCAGTAGTTTCTGCAGTTTATCTCTTAGCATCTCGATATGAGTTCTTTCTGGTGTTTGTTCTTTACAGTGCTCAAGAATGAATTCGATAGAGCTCAGTACCGTTCGCCAGCGAGGTGTTTTCGGTAGAGTTTCTACGCGTAGGTATTTGTCTAGCGTTCTAGTTTGCAGGGTACTACGGTCTAAGTAGACTCGCCACAAGCCACTCTTTTCTGCGAAAGCAAACTTAGTCTCCCCTGTAACCGACTCCCAGTAGATAATGGCATTGGTCATGACATCGACTAGTACTTCACGCATCAGCTCTTGTTTGTTTTTACCTTCACCGGTTGCCTTATCAGCAAGGCGAGTAAATTCACCGCCAAGCTCCTTCAGTTGTTGAAGCTTATCTTTGTCACCTTCAAAGGCGTAGCTTGAAAGTGCCTCAACCGCTGTTTCAAGGTTATTGACTCGGTTTGAGTTAACGCCACCACCCACATTGAAGATATACATGGTGTCGAGCCCTGAGCCTTCAGGTAGCTTAAGGATGTCACTTGGAATGCGCTGACGTGTGTCGTCTATATAGATATCAATATCACCACAGTAGTGAGCTTGTTCCACCTTCAGGTATTTAGGCGCGATGATCTCGTCGGCCATTGAGCGCTTGAGTTGTTCTTGCCCACGTCTAAATAGCTTAGCAGCCGCTTCGTTGGCGAAGCGAATACGTTGGTCATCACGAATACAGATGATGGCTTCAGGGGCTGACTCCAACTGCTCCAACAAGCGACCTTGAGTTTCTAGTAGGTTAGCTTCAACCATGGCCCTGTGTTTAAGTTCTAGTTGCAGTTGATCATTCTCAAGACGTCTTTGCTCAGCTTTGCTTGCCGATAAGTGCGCTGTGATTCGAGCCGCCAGTTCCTGTTTGTTAAACGGCTTGGACAAGTAATCGTTGGCACCCGCTTCAAAGCCACGAACACGGTCTTCTGCTTGATTAAGAGCTGTGAGCATGATGATTGGCAATTGTGCATGATCGTATTGCTTACGCAGTGCTTCACAAACCTGATAGCCGCTCATACCTGGCATCATAATGTCGAGCAGAAGTAATTCTGGTTTCTCTTTCTCAATCAGTTCAATCGTTTCTGGGCCGTCACATGCGGTACGTACTCGATAACCTTCCAATTTCAAGAAGCTGTCTAGCACGCGTAGGTTTACCGGCTCATCATCAGCAATTACTAACAGCGGGCCATTCGGGTCTTCACTGATAGCGCTGTTTTCTTGCTGAGTGTTATCAATCAAATCAGGCGCTTGGAAGTGTGAGTAGCTCCCTGATTCATTGTAACTATCCAATTCTTCTTGAGTAGCTAAAGGTAATGTAAAGCTGAATGTAGTGCCAAGCATAGGTTGGCTACTTACGTACAGTGAGCCACCCATTAGCTCAATCAGCTGGCGACTAATGGACAATCCAAGTCCAGCACCTTGGCGATAGTTACTTGAGTCTTGTCCTGCTTGAATCAGTGGTTCAAAGATGTGTTCCAGGTACTCTGCTGGGATACCTTGGCCGGTATCGACAACTTGAACTCGAATATTGTCGTCGATAACACTCGCTGAGATAACAATCTTACCTTCGGATGTGTACTTGATGGCATTGCCGACCAAGTTATACATTACTTGTTCAAGGCGTTGTGGATCAGATGAAACGAGCCCTAAATCACTTGGCACTTGGTTAATTATGCGGATTGGTTTGTTACCTAACAGATGATGAGATAACTCAAGCACTAAGCTGGTGGCAGCAGATAAATCAACAGCAGACTTTTTAATATCCAAGCTTCCATAGCGCATCTTGTGATAATCAAGCAGGTCATCAACCAGTGTAGCCAACCTCTGACCACTATTGATGATGATATCCAATTGGTACTTCTGGTTGGCAGGAATAGGGCCGTTAGCACCAGATATTAGCGCTTCAGCGATGCCAACCATGCCATGAAGTGGCGTTCTCAATTCATGTGAGGTGGTGGCTAAGAATTCATCTTTAAGTTTGTTCGCCAGTTGCAACTCTTCGTTTTGCTTTTGAATGGTCTTAAGGTTGTCTTCAAGCTCACCGTTTTGGCTCTTGATGAGTTGCATTTTTTCACGGATCGATCGCTGCATTCTTTCGAAGCTAACCGCGAGTCGACCTATCTCATCTTTGCGTTCGGTATTGATCATGGTTTCATCAAGATCACCAGCAGAGACTTTCTCTGCAGCCCATGTGAGCTTGAGGAGAGGGGAAGTGATGAAATTGGACAGATAATGCGATGCGACAAACACAAGAATGATCGCCGTTAGCATCACGATCACGAAGATCTTCTCTAACTGATGAATACGGGCAAACGCCTCTTTTTCTGGCAGCTCTACGACAAGAGCCCATGTTGCGTATTTCAGCTCAATTGGGGTATATGCTGCGATGATCGCTTGATCTTGAGTGTTGTTGAACGTACCAACGGCTGTTTCGCCAGCCAATGCTTTGTCGACAACGTCTAAGCTTAAATTAATCGACTCTTGCGAATGGGCGAGGCTGCGTGGCAGGTGATCATCACCCACAAGCAGTGTTTGAATATTTGAACTCTTGTTGAGATCCGCAATCAGCTTAGTAATCCCATTGATTGGCAGCCTAAACATGGCGTAACTGTGCAGGTAGCCTTGTTGAACAATAGGCGCACCTAACCAAGCCGTCTGCTTACCGTTCTCATCTTTAAAGTCAGAAACGATAACCGGCGTATAGTCCTCGTTGGATTTACGTTTGTCTTTTACGTCTTTTGCTAAGCGTTGAAAGGTAACGCCTAGGTTTGAATCTTTGTACTTACCTGTTAGCAAGTTAGTGCCGTAATCATCACGCTTAAAGATTGAGTAAGCGACGTTACCGTTAATGTCGACTAATAGAATGTCATCAAAGTCTGAACGCTTAAGCAATTCCTGATATGAGTTATGGTAGCGCTTGTGAAGCAGTCGATAACGTTCGCTGCCAATAAAGCTACTAGATTCTGGAAGAATCGATGTCTTGATTTGATCGCCTGAGCCTTGAATGTAACGCTGCTGCGCATTACTGCGCGCTTCGTCAATATCTAACCCTAAGCGTTGGAACGCATTGATTAAACCATAGAATCGCCCGCCACTGGCATTGGCAAGTTCTGAGCGAACAAAGCCCATCACTTGGGACTCTTGAGCTTGTAGGTAATCGACAATTTGCTGTTGCTTAGTATCACGGACTGAAACAAGGTGCGAAGTACTTTGTTCCTGAAGATCCTGACTGTGCGACTGGAGGAAAAATATCGCGATAAGTGTCACTGGGGTAATACTGAGGACAAGAAATGCCAGCATTAGGGTATTTTGAAGGCGCTTAAACTTCTGCTTACGATAGAATCTAAACATAAATTGGGTACTACTTTCCTTTGATGTACTGCTAAAAGGGGTGAAAACAAGTACAGAGAATAGAATTAACGGGTTCCAATTTAACGAAATTAACGAGTTTTTTTACTTTGACAAGTAAGTGGTATTTAAAGCGTGTGCAAAAGCTCATTTTTATAGAGTTTTGACAAAAATATGAACAGACAGCGCAGATAATGACCCTGCGCTGTGCTAGATAGGCTATTTGTTTGCGTGATAGATCGCGAATTTAGTAGTCTTATTTAGAGTCGCGCATTTTCCAAACGCTTGTTCAATAATTGGAACGTATTTTAAGAAACTGTTCGCAACAATAATCATCTCGCCAGAACGCTTCAAATGCTTAGGAGCCTGAACTAGTAAGGTCTCAGTCGCGCTGTAGCTTGTATCCAAACCAGAATGGAATGGTGGATTACTGATGATGAATTGGTAGTCTTTTGACGTATCAGAATAGACATCTGAAGCAAACACATGACCTGTCAAACCATTCGCTTGCAAGGTGGCTTGACTCGACGCTACTGCGAAAGCGCTAATATCACACATTTCCAGCTCGATATCAGGGCTGCGAGATGCCATTACCGCGCCTAATACACCTGCACCACAACCGAAATCCAGTACCTTACCTTTCAGCTTTGGCAGAGTATCAAGTAGCAGTTGGCTACCTACATCAAATTGGCCGTGACTAAACACTCCTGGAAGGCTTTTTACAGTCAGTGACTGTTCATCAATGTTAACCGTATAGGTTTTAAACCAGTCTTGCAGATTGAAGGCTTGTGGTTGCTCGAAGCATTGACCCCAGTAGAAAGAGCAACGACGTGCCGAATCGTATTTCACGACTTTACCGTAAGGAGCGAACATCTTCTCGATACTTTTAACACCAGAACGATTCTCGCCAACTACGACAATCTCGGTATCTTTACCTAGCTTGGCAAATAACATCGCCAACAGAAATTCCGCTTCCGCTTTAGCCTTTGGCCAGTACAGCATCACTAAGTCGGCTTTGGTTTCTTCGGTAAACTCCGCACCATAAAAACGTTGGATGGTGTTGCAGCCTTCTAATTGACGGTAGTAGCTGTAATTAGAGGTAAATACGGTGACTGATTCACAATGTTTCGCTAATTCAACAGGGAATAAGTCTTCTGCCTCACCTGCAACTAAAACATGTTTGCCTTCAAAGTAGGCGAGTTGGCGTTGAGCAATCTGGCTTGGGGCAATATAAGCTGACATAGGACACTCTATTGAATCGTTAGCAAAAAATGAGGGCGGATTTTCGCATAATCCGCCCAAAGCTTGAAGTGTTTAATACGTGTTCGCCAATCAAGTTGACGTCAAGTTCGTTAACTCTTGTCTTGCTGGTTTAAAAAGTCTTTAAACTCTTCATCGTAGATGTTGAATAGGACAATGGTAATCGCAAAGATTAGCGGGCCGTAGATAAGACCAATTAGGCCAAACAATTGAATACCACCTAACAGTGAGAAGAAGATCATCAAGGTATTCATGCCTGCACTGCCTTGCATCAGCAGTGGACGAAGCAGGTTATCAATCGAACCAACAATCGCTACACAGTAAACAGTTAGGAAAATAGCCCACGTTGTATCGCCTGTTAGGAACAAGTAGGTCGCCGCAGGGATCCAGATTAGAGCGGTCCCCACAACTGGGATGAAAGAGGCAAAGCCCATCATGGTGCCCCAGAATAGGCCTGGGAAACCGGCAATCCACATACCTAAACCGCCCGCAAAACCTTGTGCTATTGCGGTTAAGAATGAACCCATTACAGCTGATTTCGATACTTGCTCAATCTCGGTTAGCAATTTGTCTTCTTGGCTACGAGATAAAGGCAAAATATGACGAACAACGCTGATGATTTTGTCGTGATCTCTTAATAAGAAGAACAGAACAAACAGCATCAAGAAGAAATCCATCAAGAAATTGGTCGCATCACCAAGGATTTTTGCACTGATACCAACCAGTTTTGAGCCAAAGCTGGTCGCAAATTCACCGACTTTCTGTGCGATGGCTTGAGGCTCAATGTTGTCGAAAGGCAAGTAGTTATTCACAAATGACAGCGCTTTGACCACTAATGGGTGTGCAAAAAGAGTCTGAATACCGCCGTGGGTCACCCATTGGTAGGTGTTCTGAGAGAACAGAGAACCTTGCTGAACAATTGCTGCGAATACTGCCAATAAAGGGATAACAATAATGAAAGTCAGAATCACACAAGACAGCAGAGAGACGATATTTTCTTTATTCGGGAGCTTTCTTTCAAGCCACTCATGGATTGGGAACATCAATAGTGAAATGATAAAGGCCATCACGATTGAGTTGACGTACGGCTCTATAAGCAAGTAACAAGCATAAGCCGCCGCAAGTAGGGCAATGATGATCACCCAGTGGCTGGTATTGATTTTGAGTTTTTCTGACACGTTAATGGTCTCTATATTTGCGTTCTGAGTTTATAATGGCTGCAAAACAGAGAGTTAGCAATGAGGAGTTTTGATAATGGGATGCTGTAATAAAGATAAGAAATGCCAAGACGAAGAACAGCAAATAAAAAAAGAGATCCCTTGGTTCAGAATGTTCCTTGGTACCTTGATGTTGTTGGTTTTTCTTTTCTGGGAACGTTAGTCGCTTTTGGTTCAGCTTTAGCCTTAGTCGAAGGGTAAATAAGCTGTCATATTTGTGGTCAGCGAGCGTGATGTATTAAAAAGGGCTGCATCTAATGCAGCCCTAAATTCAATCGGTTAGCGACTTATAAAGTGCTTTCGACTATTTGCTTTCAGCAGCAATGATCGCAAGAGAGCGGTCAGCAGCTTCTAGTGTTGCATCCAGTTCTTTTGAACCATGAGCAAGAGAAGTAAAGCTTGCTTCGAATGCTGAAGGTGCAAGGTAAACACCGTGATCTAACATTAGGTGGAAGAAGCGCTTGAAGCGTTCTACATCACACTTAGTTACATCTTCGTAGCAGGTTACTGTTTCTTGGTCTGTGAAGAAGAAACCAAACATACCGCCAACTTGATGAACTAGCATCGGGATGCCGTGCTTGTCAGCAAGTTGCTTGAAGCCTTTTGCCAACTGCTTAGTTTTTGAAGCTAGACGCTTTTCGTTGCCTTCTTCTCTTAGAAGGTTCAAACAAGCGTAACCAGCTGCCATAGCAACAGGGTTACCTGAAAGCGTACCCGCTTGGTAAACAGGGCCAGTTGGTGCGATGTATTGCATCACGTCTTTACGACCACCGAAAGCACCTACAGGCATGCCGCCGCCAATCACTTTACCAAGACACGTTAGGTCTGGCTTGATGTTGTAGTAAGCCTGAGCGCAACCTTCAGCAACGCGGAAACCTGTCATTACTTCATCAAAGATTAGCAACGCACCTTCTTGGTCACAGATTTCACGTAGACCTTCGTGGAAGCCTTCGACTGGAGGGATGCAGTTCATGTTACCCGCTACAGGCTCAACGATGATACAAGCGATCTCGCCTTTGTTTGCTGCGAAGATTTCACGTACTGAATCTAGATTGTTGAAGGTTGCTGTTAGCGTTAGTTTCGCAAAATCAGCTGGTACGCCAGGAGAGCTTGGTTGACCTAAAGTCAGTGCACCAGAACCTGCTTTTACCAGTAGGCTGTCTGCGTGACCGTGGTAACAGCCTTCAAACTTAAGAATTTTGTCACGACCAGTAAAGCCACGAGCAAGACGAATAGCACTCATTGTTGCCTCTGTACCTGAGCTCACCATACGTAGCTGTTCCATTGATGGAACCATCTCAGAGACAAGTTCAGCCATTTTGATTTCAGTTTCGGTAGGAGCACCGAAGCTAAGGCCGCGTTGCGCTGCATCAATGACAGCTTCACGGATAACTGCGTGGTTGTGACCAAGGATCATTGGGCCCCAAGAACCAACGTAATCGATATATGCTTTCCCATCAGCATCAAAAAGAAGTGGGCCGTCAGCTCTATCAACGAAGATTGGAGAACCACCTACACCGTTAAAAGCGCGCACTGGAGAGTTAACGCCACCTGGAATAGTTTGCTGTGCCTTTTGATACAGTTCTGCTGATTTGGTCATTGATATATCCTCTTTTGACTGTCGGACCAATTGGCACGCATTGTACCTATCCAGAATCCAACTAGGAATGCTTTCGCCGATATAATCCCCCGAATCTGGTTGTTTTGTGTGGTTACACGTTTTAATTGTCAGATATGGGCGAGTTTACGACAGTAAAAGGAACGATCCTGTGGTGAATACTTGAACGTTTCAGTCAGGTATTAGATAATCACCAGAATATAAGAAAATACTCAACAACTATGGTCTCGAATTAGATTTGTATCATGTTGTTTTTGACACAGGTAAGAGAGGTTGTCGTGAGCGAAGTAAATATCCCATTGTCTTTTTCTGATGCAGCAGCTACACGCGTACAAACGCTAATTGCTGAAGAAGAAAACCCAGAACTAAAACTGCGTGTATACATTACAGGTGGCGGTTGTAGTGGTTTCCAATACGGCTTCACATTTGATGAAAAAGTAAATGATGGCGACACTACTATTGTAAACAGCGGTGTTACGCTGGTTGTTGACCCAATGAGCCTACAGTACTTAATGGGCGGCATGGTTGATTACACTGAAGGCCTAGAAGGCGCACGTTTCTTTGTGAACAACCCGAACGCGACAACAACATGTGGCTGTGGTGCATCATTTAGCGTCTAACGTGAACTGAAAGGTAGCTTGAACTGAGAGCTACATTAGAAATATTTTAAACGCTGAGCTCATGCTCGGCGTTTTTGTTTTTAAGAAATACATCATATAAAACAGACAGTAATTCGACCTGTTCTAGCCATACACACTAAGAGGTATTTAAACTGGGAATGTGTAATCTTAATTTCATCCACCTGACTTATAGTAAACGCCATATTTTTTAAACTGTCGATAGAGTCCAACTTCGTTGGGTGTAGGTCTGTTAAGGTTACCGCAGTGCATCAGGATGTTGCATATGACAGTGTTAAGCTAATTAGCGCGCCTTAATAACATCGGACAAAAGGATTTGCTATGCCCACTCTATTTTCTAACTCTCCACTTTTTCAGAAACTGAAGCAGCCGTGGTTGGTTTCTCTGATTCTAGTTGTACTGTTGTCGATTTGGCTTGGTTTAGGAGTGGGGCAAGCGGAAGAGTCACCTGAAAAAAAAGTGACAGAAATTCCGTTGGCTAAGGTTTCCTTTCAAACATTTACTTCATCACCTACCTTTAAAACGATTGATCTCTATGGTCGAACGGCGCCCGATAGGCATGCTCGTTTGGGAGCAGAAGTTGCGGGCAAGGTTGTTAGATTGAACGTTGTGAAGGGCGATGCGGTTAAAGTTGGACAAGCCATTGCCCAGATAGATAAAGGTGATTTAGAGATTCAACTAGAGCGAGCATCTGCGTTATATCGCTTGAAGCAGAAAGAATTCAAAGCGGCGCAATCTTTGAAGAAAAGAGGGCTGCAAGGTGAGATAGCTTATACCACCGCTGAGGCTTCATTAACGGAAGCAAAGGCCATGAAGCGCAATGCGGAACTGGCTTTAAAGAATACTGTGATTACTTCGCCTTTTTCGGGTGTGGTTCAAGATTTGATGGTGGAGCTTGGTGACTTTGTTGGGGTTGGCGACCCGGTCGCGGGCGTGATTGACCTCGATCCTTTGGTTATTGAGGCCGATGTCAGTGAGCGTCATATCCAACACTTGTTAGTCAATCAATCTGCTTTGGTTCGTTTGTTAGGGCGAGAAGAAGCGGAAGGCCGTTTACGCTATGTTTCTCGTATCTCTTCTGCTGCTACCAATACCTTCCCAATAGAGATTGAAATTGATAACTCCAAAGGCCTATTACCTGCAGGTGTTAGTGCAGAAGTAACACTCAACCTAGAAACAAGAGATGCAATCAAGATTACACCTGCCATGCTGGCACTGGATGAGGCAGGTAACCTTGGGGTCAAAACTTTGGTTTCAGTCGATGACTCACCAACCGTGAAATTTGTAGGCATTCAGCTAGTAAAGGCAGAGCAAGATGGAGTTTGGCTCACAGGACTTGGACAACGCGTCGATATCATCACAGTAGGCCAAGGGTTTGTACGTGATGGTGATTCGGTGATTGCTGTTGAGCAAGGCGCTGAACTCTCTAATGTAATTGCTGAGTAGGAGATAGCCGATGTATTCAATTATTGATGCAGCCTTGTCTCGCGCTCGAACAATGCTCTCCCTTTTAGCGTTAATCCTTGTCGCGGGTGCTGTGACTTATATTACGATCCCTAAGGAATCGAGCCCTGACATCACGATTCCTATTATCTATGTTTCTGTAGGGCATCAAGGTATCTCTCCTACTGATGCCGAACGTTTATTAGTTCGACCAATAGAACAAGAGCTTAGGTCTATTGAAGGCGTAAAAGAGATGACGGCAACGGCAGCAGAAGGCCATGCCTCTGTTGTGTTGGAATTTAATGTCGGTGTTGACCTCACCAAAGCAATGGCTGATGTTCGCGATGCCGTTGATCTGGCTAAGCCCAAATTGCCAGAAGACAGCGATGAGCCAACCGTGAATGAGGTGACGCTTGCTTCTGAGCAGCCTGTGTTGTCAGTGGTTCTGTTTGGTACCGTGCCTGAGCGCACCATAGTACAAATTGCTCGAGAGCTCGGAGATAAACTCGAGAGCTATCGTCAGATCCTTGAAGTCGACATTGCAGGCGATCGCGATGACATCGTGGAAATCATCGTTGATCCATTATTGATGGAGAGTTACAGCCTAGATCAAGCGGACATCTATAATCTGATTGCTTTGAATAACCGAGTGGTGGCCGCAGGCTTTGTTGATACAGGCTACGGGCGTTTTTCTGTCAAAGTCCCTTCTGTGTTTAACTCCTTAAAAGACGTACTTGAGTTGCCAATCAAAGTGGATGGTAAACAGGTGGTCACTTTTGGCGATGTGGCTACGGTTCGCCGAGCGTTTCGAGATCCTGAAAGCTTTGCCCGTTTAGATGGCAAATCCGCGGTTGTCTTGGATATCAAGAAACGTGCAGGTGAAAACATCATTGAAACCGTTGAGCTAGTCAAAGCGGTAATGGCTGGTGCTCAGCAGCAAGAGGGCTGGCCAAATAATTTGCTAGTTAAGTACACGTGGGACGAATCTAAAGATGTGAAGATCATGCTTAATGATCTTCAAAATAATATCTTATCCGCCATCATCTTAGTGGTGATCGTTATCATCGCCATTCTTGGTGTTCGAACCGCGCTATTGGTCGGAATTTCAATTCCTGGATCGTTCCTCACGGGATTGTTGGTGTTGTCTGTGTTTGGTCTAACCGTCAACATCGTGGTGCTGTTTTCGTTGATCATGGCTGTGGGCATGTTGGTCGATGGCGCAATTGTGGTTACCGAGTTTGCCGACAGGCGAATGCAAGAAGGTGAAGGACGTAAAGCCGCTTACCGGGATGCCGCTAAGCGTATGGCATGGCCGATAACAGCGTCTACTGCGACAACGTTGGCGGCATTTGCTCCGTTACTGTTTTGGCCGGATGTGACGGGCGAATTCATGAAGTTCTTGCCATTAACGTTGATTGCAACCTTAACCGCTTCATTGATTATGGCGTTGTTGTTTGTGCCTGTACTCGGTGGTTTGATTGGTAAACCTCAATATGTATCGCCCAAAAGCCAAGCTCGAATGGTGGCACTGCATAATGGCGACTTTTCACAAGCGACAGGCTTAACCAAAGCGTATTACCACACGCTGTCGATTGCGATTAAACACCCCTTTAAGATTCTTTTCAGTGCGATATTACTTGCGGTTGCGGTTGGTTTTACTTATTCAAAAGCGGGTCTAGGTGCAGAGTTCTTTCCAGAAGTTGATCCGCCATTCTTTAACGTCAAAGTTCGTTCTCATGGTGATCTATCCATCCAAGAGAAAGATGTCATCATGCGTGATATTGAACAGATGATGCTAAATCATGATGAGTTCGATACTGTTTACACGCGAACGGGTGGGGACGATCAGATTGGTTTGATATCGATCACCCCGGTGGATTGGCAATACCGTCGCAGTGTTAAGGCGATCATTGAAGAATTAAAGGTGCACACCGATCAATACGCAGGGGTCGAGATCGAATATAAGTTTCCAGATGCAGGGCCTCCGGTTGAGAATGACTTAGTGATTGAGCTGTCGGCAAGAACAGCAGAGCAGCTGAATCAGGCTGCAAAAATTGTAAGAAACTGGGCGGATGGCAATCAGGCGCTGACCAATATAAGTGATACCGCGAGTAAAGATGGCATCGATTGGAAAGTGGATATTCGCAGAGATGATGCTGCGCGTTTTTCAGCTGATGCGACCTTGGTGGGTAATACGGTTCAATTCGTCACTAACGGGCTAAAGATTGGCGATTACCTCCCAGATGATTCTTCAGAAGAGGTCGATATCTTGGTGCGCTATCCAAGCGATAAAAGAGATATTGGGCGCTTTGACCAACTAAGAGTTAAAACACCAGCAGGCTTGGTGCCGATCACTAACTTTGCTCAGATTGTGCCAGACCATAAGCAGGACACGATAAAGCGTCTTGATGGTAAGCGTGTTGTGAACATCATGGCGGATATGGAAGAGGGTTATAACCTTGCACTCGAACTGCCAAAGATTGAGCAAGCGTTAAGTGAGTTAGGTTTACCAAGTAGTGTCGAGTTTCGTATTCGTGGTCAAAATGAAGAACAAGAAAACTCGTCAGCCTTCTTACAAAGTGCTTTCTTAGTTGCATTGGCGGTGATGGCTTTGATTTTGATTACTCAGTTCAATAGCTTCTATCAAGCGTTTTTGATTCTTAGTGCGGTGCTGTTCTCAACGGTTGGTGTGTTTGTTGGTTTGCTTATCTTCCAGCGTCCGTTTGGCATTGTGATGTCCGGTATTGGAGTGATAGCGCTGGCAGGAATTGTGGTAAACAACAATATTGTGCTGATTGATACCTATAACCAACTGATAAAACGCGGCTTGGACAAGCGAGATGCGATTCTCAGAACGGGTGTTCAGCGTTTAAGGCCAGTAATGCTTACTACGGTTACCACCATTTTAGGCTTGATGCCTATGGTGTTAGAGATGAACATCGATTTGATTAATCAAAAGATTGAGTTTGGCGCGCCGAGCACGCAATGGTGGTCGCAACTCGCTACAGCAATTGCGGGAGGCTTAGCTTTTGCGACAGTATTGACCTTGGTGCTTACTCCTTGTCTATTAATGCTAGGTCGAAATAAGAAGCCCGATGTGCTCCCAAGCAACGATAGTGAAAGATAAGTCCTGGTTCGATGGAAATAAAAAGAGCGCCTTGATGGGCGCTCTTTTCGTTGGTTTATATGGCTATTAATCTAATTAGTCACTAGTAGCCTAATTAGTTGCTAGTAACTGGCCGTATCGCTCAAGGTTACTCAATCGAATTTCTGAGTTCGCAATAAATGTTGCTTTTGCTTTACCTGTTAACGACTTAGATTGCGGTAATTTCACGGTACGCGCATTCTTATGTACGCCATTGACCAAGAATTCATAGTGTAAGTGCGGACCAGTAACACGACCTGTGCCACCCAAAGTACCAATGGTTTGGCCTTGTTTTACACGCTGGCCTGTTTTCACCATACGTCGCTTCATGTGCAGGTATTTGGTGATGTAGGTGTTGCTGTGTCGGATGAACACATAGTTACCGTTGAATTGGTTGTAACCCGACTTCTGGACAATACCGTCACCGGCTGCCCATATCGGCGTGCCAACAGGAGCTGCATAGTCGGTGCCTCGGTGAGCTCGAACCTTGCCTGTTACTGGGTGTTTTCTGTTAGGGTTAAAGTTCGATGTCACACGACGGAAATCAATCGGTGAGCGCAGGAAGGCTTTCTTCATTGCGCGACCGTTCTCATCGAAATAGTTGCCACTCTTATCATCCAATACCGCGGTAAATGAATCACCTTGGTTCTTGAATACGGCCGCCATAATCTTACCGCGACCAACAACTTCGCCTTCAACCACTTTCTCTTGGTACAAGATTTTGAAGCTATCGTTGTTGCGAATATCTAACGCAAAGTCGATATCCCAACCGAATATACCCGCCAGTTCCATGATTTGGTTTGCAGTTAGGCCTGCATTGACGCCTGCATTCCAGAAGTTAGAAGTGATGTTGGCTTCGGCATAGTTGTACTGGTAGGCCACTTCTTTTTTGTCGAAACTGGAAGAGAATGAATCACCAGATTTAGTAATTTTAAAGTTCTCAAACGCACTAAGTTGTCGTTTTAACTGAATGAGGTCGTTGTTTTCATCAAAACCGAATTGCAATACATCGCCAGGTCTTAGATTTGATAGCTGTTTCTTAATATCGTTATTGGTATTGAGTAGCGTGATTAGCAGGCGATATGAGAGCCCAATACGTTCGAATAAAACAGAGGTACTTTCGCCTGAGCGAACGGTGTATTTCTCCCAATTAAGCACTGCCGTCGGCGGTGCGTCACTTGAGCTAACAAGCGCGGATGCATTGATAGTCAGTGGGTAATGTTTCCCCACCACTAAAGCGCCCGTATCGTCACGCAAACTGCTGACATCGGGGAGTAAGAAGATCGCGACGAAAATTACGGCACTAAAAAATGCGATAAAAGCCCGGTGCAAAATAGGAAGGCGTGCAAAAATAGACAACATGTTCCGGTTCGTTCTGTAAATATTATGAAAATCGACGACGGAATAGTGTAACTGGTTTCAAAATACATCGCTATTCAAGTAAGATGTCTAATTATTATATTTTTGCCAAATCTGTGGGAGTGAACAAGAATGGCGAGTATTGAAGCTGCACTAGCCGAGATCAAACGTGGCGTAGAAGAACTGATTCCAGAAGACGAACTGATTGCTAAATTAAAAGAAGGTCGTCCTTTACGCATTAAGCTGGGTGCCGATCCAACTGCTCCAGATATCCATCTAGGCCATACGGTTATCTTTAACAAGCTTCGTGCTTTCCAAGAGCTTGGTCATGAAGTGACATTCCTTATTGGTGATTTCACTGCAATGGTTGGTGATCCATCAGGTAAGAACTCAACGCGTCCACCGCTAAGCCGTGAAGACGTATTGAAGAATGCTGAAACTTACAAAGAGCAAGTATTCAAGATTCTAGACCCTGCGAAAACACAAATTCGTTTCAACTCTGAGTGGCTATCTGAGCTTGGCGCTGAAGGCATGATTCGTCTTGCTTCTAACCAAACTGTTGCTCGTATGCTTGAGCGTGATGACTTTAAAAAGCGTTACGCTGGTGGTCAACCGATCGCAATCCATGAATTCATGTACCCACTTCTACAAGGTCACGACTCTGTTGCACTAGAGAGTGATGTTGAGCTTGGTGGTACTGATCAGAAGTTTAACCTTCTAATGGGTCGTGAACTGCAAAAAGCAGCAGGTCAAAAACCACAAGCGGTACTGATGATGCCATTACTTGTAGGTCTAGACGGCGTTAAGAAGATGTCTAAGTCTGCGCACAACTACATCGGTATTAGCGAAGCACCAAGCGAGATGTTTGGTAAGATCATGTCTATCTCTGACGATCTAATGTGGAGCTACTACGAGCTACTGTCTTTCCGTCCACTTGAAGAAGTTGCGGAACTGAAAGCTGGCGTTGAGGCGGGCAAAAACCCTCGTGACGTTAAAGTACTGCTAGCGAAAGAGATCATTGCTCGTTTCCACAGTGAAGCGGATGCTGAAGCGGCTGAGCAAGAGTTCGTTAACCGTTTTGCTAAAAACCAAGTTCCTGATGAGATGCCTGAATTTGAATTCGAAGCCGGCCTACCGATTGCTAACGTTCTAAAAGAAGCGGGTCTTGTAAACTCTACTTCTGATGCGATGCGTATGATCAAGCAAGGCGCTGCTAAGCTTGAAGGCGAGAAGATTGAAGACAGCAAGTTCGTACCTGAAGCTGGTACTGCAGTTTACCAAGTAGGTAAGCGTAAGTTTGCTCGTATTACTATTAAGTAATAACGCACATCAATAATTGAACAAAAGGCATCCACGGATGCCTTTTTTATTGACACAAAGTTGACGAAGTTTTTGAACGTGCATTGCTACACTATGCGCGCTGTCATATTGACAGTAATTCTGGAGATTTTTATGAACAATACCGACCATCCTCCTAGTTTGAATGGAGAAGAATAACCCGTCTCGGTATTGATCTATTGTCCTGCCGTTCGGGTAGGGTATCTTTGTTTTTCCCCCTCATTCTTTTCCACACACTAGATTCTAACAAGTAGACACACCAGTAGCTTTCAGCTCTTGGTGCGCATAAATCTATAAATCTATAAATCTATAAACTTATGCTATTTGTTTTGATGGTCGTTACCTTTGCCAATCGGGAGATTCGCCATGACGGTAATGAACAACACTTTTTTATCTATCGAAGCTTTGTACACAGAGCAAGACATCCAAGCTGTATCGAATGCATTTCAACAGTATGGGCGTGAGCAACAAATTAACCTTTTAAACCGAATGCCACTTGAAGATGCGGTGTTAGTACTTGGGCAATGCTCTCTCAGTACGATTCAGACTTTACTTAGTGAGTTAGAGGTGCAGGGTTTTGAGAAGCGCTCTCGACATCTAGCTCACCAACTAGGGCTGATCTACTCAGAGGTTGAACCTCAACAGGGTTACCTTTCAACAGGGGTAATGAGTCATGTTAGGCAGCGTATCGGTTGGATTATTGCGCTAGCACTATTGGGGATCGTCTCAGGGCTTATTATTGCTCAATATGAAGACATCTTAAGCCAGTTGGTACTCCTGGCGATTTATATGCCAGTAATTGCTGCGGCTGGTGGTAACACGGGAACACAAGCTGCGACTCTGGTCATCAGGGCCTTAGCCACAGGCGAGTTGAAGAAGCGCCAATGGGCGAACGTTCTGTGGAAAGAATTTAGAGTCGCGATTTGCTTAGCACTTGCGATTGCCTTGGTGATGATAGGTCGCATCTTACTGTTCAGTGACAACCAATCAACGGGTGGTTACGACATTAATATGATTGCTTACGCGATTGCTGTCGCTCTGTTTATTCAAGTGACAATATCAACCGTGCTTGGCGCTGGATTGCCGATTGTTGCTCGGTTATTCAAGTTAGATCCGGCGGTGCTGGTGAGCCCTGTTTTGGCTTCAATAGTCGATATTTCAGGGATGTGGATTTACTTCACGGTAGTGAATTCATTCTTGGGCATTGCTTAACGCCTTTAAATAAAGATACTGGAAACAAAGAGCACTTCCGAAGAAAAACACCTTAGAAACAAAAATGGCGCTGAAGATTTAAGATCTTCAGCGCCATTTTTTATTGTTTAATTAACAGCCTCTTACAAGTAAGCAGTTATTTGGATTTGCTATGTGTTTGGCTGAATTTAACTACATCTGTGTAGAAAGCACGTTCAAAGAGGGTGATAGGTGCTTCGACTGGTTTGTCTGGGCTTGGCTTATCAGGGAAGTAATCTCGCACAAACTGTACGAAGATTGAATTTGGATTGCCTGACTTATCTAAACCAAACCCCGCCATGTTGTAGCTACCGTACAAAGAGCCACTTTTCGCAATAATACTGCCTTGGATTGGTGCCTTTCGCATGCTTTGACGATATTTGAGCGTGCCATCAGTGCCTGATGTTGGCATTGCCTCAATTAGGTTGAGCTGTTTGTCGTTATCCCAGATGTAACGCAGAACCTGAGCCATGGTTTGCGAGGTCATGCGATTATTCCTCGATAACCCTGAGCCATCAACCAACTGTGCTTTGTTTAGGTCAATGTTGGCCTTGGTCAGTAATATCTGTTTTATTGCTTCGGTGCCGTTATTGAAGCTGCCCGGTTGAACATAAAATGTCGCACCCAGTGTTTTGGTTAGGTTGTCTGCGATCAGGTTATCGGACTTCTTGAGCATGATATCGAGCAGTTCAGGAAGCTTTTCTGAATGGTGGCTCGCGACTAACTTGGTTTTATCTGCTTTCGCTTTTTTACCAATAATCACATCGCCATTAACTTGGATTTTCAGCTCTTTAAGAAGCGAGCCCACGACTTGGTAGGTATAAAGCTCTGGGTTTTGAATCGCAAACTTGAGCGGCAGTGGTTTCTTACGCTCAATTAAGCAACCTGACAGCTTGTAAGCGTTGTCTGGAGTAGTAATTAGCTCTAAGTCGCATTGTGTGGCTTTTTGCCCTGAGCGAGTTACGGTGGCTGCGGTGGTTGTCACGTCTATCGGATAGTGAGCGGGAATATAGACACGAGTGCTGCCGTTATCTTTCGTATAAATAGAGGCTTGTGCGCAGTTGCTGTCTAAGGTCATCGCGCTAGAAGGCGCACTGTAACAAACGCCTAGAATGTCCCAAGGCCAACCAACTGCTCGTTGATAGCCTGTATAAGCCGAGTTATCGAGGTATAAGTTGCCTTTGATGGTTTTAGATTGCGATTTAGCATATTGAGATAACAGGCTTTTTAGGTGCTCTCGCTGTAGTGTTGGGTCACCGCTGAATGAGATCACAACATCTTTATTAGAACGAACTATGTTGGTTGTGTAGTGAAAGTCATCCCCCAGTTCCAATTTAGCCGCCAAAGCTGTGACCAGTTTTAAAGTGCTGGCTGGTGGGTAAAAGCCAGCAGTGTCGGTATTTATTTCACTTGAATCGCCACTCAATGACTGCAGTATTAAGGTCGTACTACTACCATCGGGCAGTTTATCAAGAGGGGCATATGCGAAAGCGTTAATTGAGAAAAGGCTAATCGAAAAACTACATACAAGTAGGGTGGGTAGAAGGCGCATAGAAGATTTTCTTGGATGGCTGATGTTTTCAGTATACAGATATAAAAAACGCCCGCTAGATAGCGGGCGTTTTGATTCTCAATTAACTAATTAAACAATTAGATAATCAGAATTAGAAGTCGTAACGCATACCTAAAGCAACTTCGTCTTCAGCACCTTTTTCGCCAACTGTACTTGTACCTAAAGTATCTTTAGCATCTAGTAGGTTGAAGTTGTATGAAACGTAGCCACGGAAGTTAGGTTTGAAGTAGTAAGTAGCATCAACTGCGATATTGTCTGCAGATGTGTCGTTACCAGTCTCAGCGTTGTTGTATGTAGTTGAGAATACAGTTTGACCTAAAGTGTAAGCCGCTGCTAATTCGTAACCAGTGTAGTCTTGAACGCCTGTGAATTTACTACCGATGCTTGAAGCATTTGAAGAGTCGTATTGACGATCAAAGTCTTTTTCACCATCAGTGAATACACCGGCAAAGTACAAATCGCCCATAGTGTAAGAACCAGAAAGCATGTATTCATTGTTCTTATCTTGATCTGCGTAACCAGCACCCAGCTTAACGCCAGTCTCACCGATAGCATAGATACCTGATAGAGAGTAACCATCTTGGCCGTTATCAGTGTAACCAGAACCGTTAAGAGCTGAATCTTCACGGTCTGCAAAACGGTAGCTTGCTTTTAGGTTTAGGTCTTGGAATTGGCCTTTGTAAGAAAGCATGTTGTCTGAACGGTCAGCTACAGCTAGTTTGTCTGCTGCAGAGTTACCGTGGTATGCCATGATATCTGTGAAGTCAGTGATTACGCCTAGAGCACCTTCGTTCTTACCGTAAGTTACTTCACCGAATGTACCGCCTAGACCAGCGTACGTGTAACGGTTTGTGATATCGCTGCTATCGCTATCTGTAGCGCCACCGTTATCTGCAGTTGTGAATTCACCTTCGTAGAAACCAACACCGTATAGACCGTCTTGGATTTCAACTTTACCTAGGAAGTTAAGACGGATACGTGTTTTGTCTTCAGCTTTGCCATCTTTTAAAGATAGACGAGCTTCAGCACGGCCGCCCATTTCAACAGAGTTACCGTCTTGGTTGTATAGTTCTGCCGCGTTAGCGCCAGTAGCAAGAGCTGCAGCAGATACAGCAAGCGCGATCATAGTCTTGTTCATGTTATTAATTCCTAATTACTGTCCATAAAGGTATTTATTAAGGATTTGAATCCTTTTTGTGTATTGCTCGTATTAATCAAGCTTCATAATCATGCTTAGAACAAAAGCGTGAAACTTGCCAGAGCAATTCATGAGGTACTTTTTACCCCTAAAGTTCCATAGTCAGTTAGTAAAATGATATCAATAAAAATTGTGAACACTGTTTTATTATGTTTAATGTTGTTTAAGTTGCTGTTTTTGTTGATTTTTTATAAAAGTGTGATCTGTGTTTATTTGGTTTGTTTTTGTTTTTTTTAGGTATTTGAACGCTGACTTATTGATGGGTGGGTTATTATTCATTTTTGTGATGTCTGTAATTTAGACCTAGATAAAGCTTTTATAACGCAAAGTGGAATAAAGGTGATTTAGCCATAAAGTTTGTTTACACTAAGCCAAATCGTTTTGTTTCTATCACCCAATAAGTATGTTGGGTGGATTTATGTTGGCCAAAGAAAGCTTTGGCATAGAGGTAAAAAATGGAAAAGGTTCCAATGACAGTGCGTGGCGCTCAGCAGCTACGTGACGAATTAGATCGCCTACTTAAGCTACGTCCTATTATTTCAGCAGCTATTGGTGAAGCTCGTGAACTCGGTGACTTGAAAGAGAATGCAGAGTACCACGCCGCTCGTGAAGAGCAGGGTATCTGTGAAGCTCAAATTCGAGATATCGAATACAAGCTATCGTTAGCTCAGATCATCGATGTAACGCAGATGGATAATACGGGTAAGATTATCTTCGGTACGACAGTGACTCTGATCGACGTAGATACGGATGAAGAATTCCGTTACCAAATCGTTTCTGAAGATGAAGCTGAAATCAAAACAGGCCGCATTTCGGTGAAATCACCAATTGCACGTGGTCTTATCGGTAAGATGGAAGGCGACGAAGTACTGATCTCTACCCCTGGTGGTGACAAGGACTTCGAAATCGACAAAGTAGAATATATCTAATTGAATTTTCTTTGTTTCTGATAAGTAAAAAGGTCGCTAATGCGACCTTTTTCGTTTCTCACGCTACACTAAAAGGTAAGCACAGTGGCTTTCTTATTGTGGAGCTAGCTTGATGTCAAACTCGCTTATTTGCGTGGAATCTCGATTTTACGTGCTTCTGACTGACGGAACAGTACTAGAACTTTACCGATAGTCTGTACTTTCTCAGCTTTAGATTCACGTACAATTGCATCGATAATCAGTTGCTTAGTCTCACGGTCTTCTGATGCAATTTTAATCTTGATCAGTTCGTGGTGGTCTAGAGCTAATTCGATTTCCGCTAGAACAGCTTCAGTAAGTCCATTTGCGCCCATTAGCACTACAGGTTTTAAACTGTGAGCTAGGCCCTTTAGATGCTGCTTTTGTTTGGTACTTAGGTTCATTACGCGGCCAATTTTATTTAGTATTAGGGTTGAAAAAACCTATTTTAACGCCATCTAAAGCTGAAGACTATAATTTATTCAGCAATTAGTACTTTCCTCCAATTTAGGTATCCAATGAGCAAACAGAAACACTCGGCCAGTTCAGGCCGTTGGTTGAAGGAACACTTCGACGACAAGTATGCAAATGAAGCAAGAAAAAGAGGCTATCGTTCGCGTGCTTATTTCAAAATGGAAGAGATTCAAACGAAAGATAAATTGCTGACTCCTGGGATGACCATTGTGGATTTGGGCGCAGCGCCTGGCGGTTGGTCTCAATATGCTGCTAAGATTATCGGAGACAACGGTCAAATCATTGCTTGTGACTTGCTACCTATGGATCCGATTGCTGGAGTGAGCTTTTTACAAGGCGATTTCCGCGAAGAAGCTGTGCTAGATGCCTTGTTGGAACGTATACAACCAAACATGGTTGATGTCGTGATGTCGGATATGGCACCTAATATAGCAGGCAACAATTCTGTGGATCAGCCGAGAGCTATGTATTTAGTTGAATTAGCTTTGGATATGTGTCGACAAGTTCTAGCTACCAATGGTAGTTTTGTTGTAAAAGTATTCCAAGGCGAAGGGTTTGACCAATATGTTAAGGACGTCCGTGAGATGTTTAAAACAGTCAAAGTTAGAAAACCCGACTCTTCTCGAGCTCGATCTCGTGAAGTGTTTATCGTAGCAACTGGTTACAAAGGTTAACGATTCTCTTCCAAGAGTGAGAGTTAACAACATGGCTACAGGTTACAAACTGTAGTACCCTACCTTTAATTACAATTAGTTATCGAGAGGCTTACACCTTGAGTGACATGGCAAAAAATTTAATTCTGTGGCTTGTTATCGCGGTAGTGTTGATGTCGGTATTCCAGAGCTTCGGCCCTGGGGAAAGTAACGGCAGAGCAGTAGATTACACCACGTTTGTACAGGAAGTTGGCCAAGGCCAGATTCAAGACGCACAGTTCAATAACAGCGAAATCACTTTCACACGTCGTGGTGGTGGCTCTAAGTATGTAACTTACATGCCTGTTTATGATCAAAAGCTACTTGATGACTTAATTAATCAAAACGTAAAAGTTCAGGGTACACCTCCTGAAGAGCAGAGCCTGCTTGGCACTATCTTCATCTCATGGTTCCCAATGATCTTACTGATTGGTGTGTGGATTTTCTTCATGCGTCAAATGCAAGGCGGCGGCGGCGGTAAAGGCGCGATGTCTTTTGGTAAGAGCAAAGCTCGAATGATGAGCGAAGAACAAATCAAAACGATGTTTGCTGATGTTGCTGGTTGTGACGAAGCAAAAGAAGACGTGAAAGAGCTTGTGGATTACCTTCGTGACCCAAGTCGCTTCCAAAAACTGGGTGGTAAGATCCCGACAGGTATCCTGTTGGTCGGTCCTCCTGGTACTGGTAAGACATTGCTTGCAAAAGCAATTGCTGGTGAAGCGAAAGTACCGTTCTTTACTATCTCAGGTTCTGATTTCGTGGAAATGTTTGTTGGTGTTGGTGCATCTCGTGTACGTGACATGTTCGAGCAAGCGAAGAAAGCAGCACCTTGTATCATCTTTATCGATGAAATCGATGCTGTAGGTCGTCAACGTGGCGCTGGTGTTGGTGGTGGTCACGATGAACGTGAGCAAACACTTAACCAAATGCTGGTTGAGATGGATGGTTTCGAAGGTAACGAAGGTATTATTGTTATCGCTGCGACTAACCGTCCCGACGTGCTAGACCCTGCATTACTTCGTCCTGGTCGTTTTGACCGTCAAGTTGTGGTAGGTCTACCTGATGTACGTGGTCGTGAACAGATTCTTAAAGTGCACATGCGTAAAGTTCCACTATCAGGTGATGTTGAACCATCTTTGATTGCTCGTGGTACTCCAGGTTTCTCTGGTGCAGATCTTGCAAACCTTGTGAACGAGGCGGCGCTATTTGCAGCTCGTGGTAACAAGCGCAATGTATCGATGGTTGAGTTTGAACTTGCGAAAGATAAGATCATGATGGGTGCAGAGCGCCGTTCAATGGTGATGTCTGAAGAAGTGAAAGAGTCAACAGCTTACCACGAAGCAGGCCACGCAATTGTTGGTCGTTTGGTACCTGAACACGATCCAGTGTACAAGGTGTCAATCATTCCACGTGGTCGTGCACTTGGTGTGACTATGTACCTACCTGAGCAAGATCGCGTAAGCATGTCTCGCCAGCACCTAGAGTCAATGATCTCTAGCTTGTACGGTGGTCGTCTTGCTGAAGAACTAATTTACGGTAAAGACAAGGTTTCGACTGGTGCATCTAACGATATCGAACGTGCAACTGATATTGCTCGCAAGATGGTAACGCAGTGGGGCTTCTCTGAAAAACTAGGTCCTCTTCTATATGCTGAAGAAGAAGGCGAAGTTTTCCTAGGTCGTGGCATGAGCCAAGCGAAACATGTTTCTGACGATACAACTCGACTTATCGATGAAGAAATTCGTATTCTTATCGACCGTAACTATGCTCGTGCGAAGCAGATTCTTGAAGAGAACATGGATCTCATGCACTCGATGAAAGATGCGCTGATGAAGTTTGAAACGATTGATGCAGGTCAGATTGATGACTTGATGGAACGTAAAGACGAGATTCGCGAGCCTGCTGGTTGGGGTGATCAAGCAAAAGCAGAACCTGCAAAGGAAGAAGCCAAGCCTGAAGCTGAAGCTAAATCAGAAGAAAAAGCTAAAGCCGACCCAGAAGAATCGAAAGTTGAAGAAGTTAAATCTGAATCAGATGATACTCAAAACAAAGATTCTTAATCGCTAAGCTATAAATTAAAACCCTGAGTACGCTCAGGGTTTTTCTGTTTATAGCCCAAGGTGTTTTTTACTCTTTAAGACCTGCCTTTCATGATATTAAAAGCAAATAATAAAACGCTCGTTTTAGACCGCCCACATGTAATGGGTATCCTCAATGTCACGCCTGATTCTTTCTCCGATGGCGGGAAATTCAACTCATTAGACAATGCATTGCTGCAAGCTGAACGAATGATTCAAGCCGGCGTTAGCATTATTGATATTGGTGGTGAATCGACTCGCCCTGGAGCTCCGGACGTTTCCTTAGAGGAAGAGATCGCTCGAGTTATTCCTGCAATTAAAGCGATTCGTGCCCAGTTTGATGTTTGGATTTCTATTGACACCAGCAAAGCGGAAGTGATGCGCCAAGCTGTTGAAGCTGGTGCTGATTTGATCAATGATGTACGCGCTTTACAAGAGCCAGGTGCCCTACAAGCGGCCGCTGAGGGTAATGTTCCTGTTTGCTTGATGCACATGAAAGGCCAACCAAGAACTATGCAAGCTAGCCCAGTTTACGACGATGTTCTAACGGATGTTGAAGCATTCCTACAAGAAAGAGTGGAAGCTTGTGAGGCTGTAGGAATCTCAAAAGAACAGCTGATTCTGGACCCTGGTTTTGGTTTTGGTAAAACCATTGAACACAATTACCACCTATTAGCACACCTTGAAAAATTTCATACGCTTGGGTTGCCAGTTTTAGCTGGGATGTCGAGAAAATCGATGATCTTTAAGCTACTGGACAAGGCCCCAGCAGATTGCATGGTAGCCAGTGTCACTTGCGCGACTATCGCAGCAATGAAAGGCGCACAAATTATTCGCGTTCACGATGTTGAAGATACATTGGAAGCGATGAAGATAATCGAAGTGATGAATAACAATCACTAATAATAATTAAGGAAAATCAATATGTCTGATAAAAGACGTTACTTCGGCACAGATGGTGTACGTGGCAAAGTTGGCCAATACCCGATTACACCTGATTTTGTTCTGAAGCTTGGCTGGGCTGCAGGTCGTGTTCTTGCGAAGCAGGGCACCAAGAAAGTGATCATTGGTAAAGATACTCGTATCTCTGGCTATATGCTTGAGTCTGCGTTAGAAGCTGGCCTTGCTGCTGCGGGTCTTCAGGCTACGTTTACTGGCCCAATGCCAACGCCTGCCGTTGCTTACCTAACACAAACTTTCCGTGCTGAAGCTGGTATCGTTATCTCTGCATCGCATAACCCTTTCTATGACAACGGCATTAAGTTCTTCTCTTCTGAAGGCACTAAATTGTCGGATGACATTGAGTTGGCTATCGAAGCTGAACTAGATAAAGATATCGAGTGCGTGGAATCTTCTGCATTGGGTAAAGCTGTACGTTTAAATGATGCAGCTGGCCGTTATATTGAATTTTGTAAAAGTACATTCCCACACAAAATGACGTTAGCGGGCATGAAAATTGTGGTGGATTGCGCACATGGTGCGACTTACCATATTGCGCCAGCGGTATTTAAAGAGTTAGGCGCTGAAGTGATTGCAATGGGTGTTGAGCCAAATGGTACTAACATCAACCACGAAGTGGGTGCGACAGATGTGCGTGCTCTGCAAGCTAAAGTACTTGAAGAAAAAGCAGCGTTAGGCCTAGGCTTTGATGGTGACGGTGACCGCATCATCATGGTTGATGAGCTAGGTAATAAGGTTGATGGTGACCAAATCGCTTACATCATTGCTCGTGATGCGTTGCGTCGTGGTGAGTTGAAAGGCGGCGTTGTTGGTACGCTAATGACGAACCTTGGTATGGAAAATGGCCTTAAGCAATTAGGTATTCCATTTGTACGTGCTGCTGTTGGTGACCGTTACGTCATGGAGCAACTTCTTGCTAAAGGCTGGAAGATCGGTGCAGAAAATTCTGGCCATGTGATTCTATTGGATAAAGTAACCACGGGTGATGCCATCGTTGCTGCTCTGCAAGTGTTGGCTTCAGTTGTCGACAGTGAAATGACACTGAATGAACTTTCTCAAGGTATGACGTTATACCCTCAAGTTCTAGAAAATGTTCGTTTCAGCGGTGATTCAAATCCACTCGAAGCAGAAGCGGTGAAGGCGGCGGTTGTAGAAGTAGAAGCTGAGCTTGGCGAGAAAGGTCGTGTGCTATTACGTAAGTCTGGCACTGAGCCATTGCTGCGTGTCATGGTTGAAGGAGAAGATGCTGAGCTTGTTCAATCGTCAGCGCTTAAGATTGCAGATGCAGTAAAAGCAAATTGCTAATTTAACCTTTTACTTAACGGGCGCGACGAATAGCGCCTGTGATTAGAAGTGATCGACTTATATAACGGTCAAGAGATATAACGGTCAAAAGAGACGTAAATGAGTTTTGTGTCGCTTTTGACCTTTTTTTAACCATTCGCTTGGTAAAGGCTTATTTTTTAGCAAATTCCCCTTGTCAGCCATCGTCGCATTCGCTAGTATTGCTCGGCCTTCAGTTAGGAGGTCGCTAGCCTTGTTCTTAAAATAGTTTTTTGAACGGCGCTGGCTCAACAATTAGGAACATAGGTGGAAAAATGTTTACAGTTCTACTTGTGATTTACCTGTTGGCAGCGCTTGGTGTAATTGGCCTAGTGTTGATTCAACAAGGTAAAGGCGCAGATATGGGAGCCTCTTTCGGTGCTGGCGCTTCAAACACTGTGTTTGGTGCTGGTGGCTCAGGAAATTTCCTTACCCGAATGACTGCAGTTTTTGCAACTACATTTTTTATCCTTAGCTTAGTGCTTGGTAATATGTCTACACATAAAACTGAGTCACAATGGATTGACCCGACTCAAGGTCAGGTAATTCAGCAAGCTGAAGATGCAGTGAGTGAAGTTCCGACGCAAGGCGACGAAATTCCACAATAAGCTGCAAAGATTTGATGCCGAGATGGTGAAATTGGTAGACACGCTAGCATGAGGTGCTAGTGCCTTAGGGTGTGAGGGTTCGAGTCCCTCTCTCGGCACCATGTTTACAAACTTGTAAAACATCTTGTTGGGCGTATAATGCTCACAAGTCGGACGCGGGATGGAGCAGTTTGGTAGCTCGTCGGGCTCATAACCCGAAGGTCGTCGGTTCAAATCCGGCTCCCGCAACCAATTTCAATGCTATTATATAGCTTGTATTGGTAGCAAGTTTGCACAGTGTGAACCTCACTGTGAGTTAAGTGTGATATCGAATGTGATGACACTTAACATATAAGGGTCCAGCAACAAAAACCCCGGCTTATACGGGGTTTTTTGTTATCTAAGCATTTGTAAATGCCTTTAGATGATAATGTTTGCTTGGAATTTAAATTGGGCTTTGAGCCCTTTTTTTGTTTCTGGAGTGGTTAAATGACTGGTTTAGAGAGACAACTTACTGAAATGCTTGACGCTCCAGTAGCAGCATCAGGTTATGAGTTAGTTGGATTAGAATTTATTCGTGCTGGTGAGCACTCAACGCTACGTATTTACATCGATTCACCAAATGGTATCAATGTAGATGATTGCTCTGAGGTTAGTCACCAAGTAAGTGCCGTAATGGACGTTGAAGATCCAATTTCAGTGGCTTATAACCTTGAAGTGTCTTCACCAGGTTTAGAGAGACCACTGTTCAAAGCAGAGCATTACCAACAATTTATTGGTCACGAGGTAAGCATCGTTTTGAAAATGGCTGTCGGCAACCGTCGTAAATGGAAAGGTGATATCCAATCTATCGAAGGCGAGACAGTGAAAGTATTGGTTGAAGGACAAGAAGAAGAATTCGTCCTGAGCAATATTGCGAAAGCTAACCTGATCCCTAAATTTTAGTTCTCCTAGAGAGAAGAGCTTAAGAGGCTAGATTAATGAACAAAGAAATTTTGGCGGTAGTAGAAGCTGTTTCAAATGAGAAAGCAGTTCCTCGTGAGCGTATTTTTGAAGCGCTTGAAATCGCGCTTGCAACGGCAACAAAAAAGAAAAGCGAATTAGAAATTGAAGTTCGTGTAGAAATTGACCGTAAAACGGGTAATTTCGAAACTTTCCGCCGTTGGGAAGCTGTTGAGGAAGTTGAATTCCCAACAAAAGAAATCTCTATTGAAGCTGCAAAGTACGATGATCCAGAGATCGAACTTGGCGGTTTCATTGAAGATGATATCGAATCAGTAACGTTTGACCGTATTACGACTCAAACGGCTAAGCAAGTTATCGTACAGAAAGTACGTGAAGCAGAACGTGCTCAAATCGTTGAACAGTTTATTGACAACGAAGGCGAGCTTGTAACTGGCGCAGTTAAGAAAGTTAACCGTGACACAGTTATTCTAGACCTAGGTAACAACGCTGAAGCGGTAATCCTTCGTGATGACCAACTTCCTCGTGAAAACTTCCGTCCAGGTGACCGTGTTCGTGGTCTTCTTTACGCAGTTAAACCAGAAGCTCGCGGTTTTCAGCTTTTCGTTACTCGTTCGAAGCCAGAAATGCTAGCTGAACTATTCCGCGTTGAAGTGCCTGAGATTGGTGAAGAGCTAATTGAACTTAAAGGTGCTGCACGTGACGCTGGTTCTCGTGCTAAAATCGCTGTGAAAACAAATGACAAACGTATTGACCCTGTTGGTGCGTGTGTTGGTATGCGTGGTGCACGTGTACAAGCTGTTTCTAATGATCTTGGCGGTGAGCGTATCGATATCGTTCTTTGGGACGATAACCCAGCTCAGTTCGTTATTAACGCAATGGCGCCTGCTGATGTTGCTTCAATCATCGTTGATGAAGATGCACACTCTATGGACATCGCTGTTGAAGCCGATAACCTGGCACAAGCGATTGGCCGTAGCGGTCAAAACGTACGTCTAGCTTCTCAACTAACGGGTTGGGAACTGAATGTAATGACTGTTGCTGATCTAGAGAAGAAGCACCAAGAAGAAGCAGTTGCTTCTATTGAAAACTTCATGAAGCACCTAGACATTGAAGAAGACTTTGCTCAAATGCTTGTTGAAGAAGGCTTCTCTACACTTGAAGAAGTGGCATACGTTCCTGTGAACGAGCTTCTTGAAGTAGACGGTCTAGACGAAGGTATCGTTGAAGAACTACGTAACCGCGCGAAAGACGCACTGACTACTCTAGCGCTAGCGAAAGAAGAGACTTTCGACGGTGTTGAGCCTGCTGAAGACTTACTTGCACTTGAAGGTCTTGAGCGTGAAATGGCTTACAAGCTAGCAGCAAAAGGCGTTGCGACATTGGAAGACCTAGCTGACCAAGGCGTTGATGAACTAGAAGGCATCGAAGACCTAACTGCAGAGCGAGCAGGCGAGCTGATTATGGCTGCGCGTAACATCTGTTGGTTCGGCGACGAAGAATAATTCAGCAAGGAGAGAAAGCGGTATGACACAATTAACAGTTAAAGCACTGAGTGAAGAGATTGGTACGCCAGTTGACCGCTTAATTGAACAACTTGCTGATGCAGGAATGAAGAAAGCAGGGTCGGATCAAGTGACTGATTCAGAGAAGCAAACATTGCTAACGCACCTTAAAAAGGAGCATGGCGATACTTCAGGCGAAACAGAACCGACTCGTTTAACTCTTCAACGCAAGACCCGCAGCACGCTAAGTGTTGCCGCTGGAGGCGGTAAGAGTAAGGATGTTCAAGTAGAGGTACGTAAAAAGCGTACTTACGTGAAGCGCAGCACTATTGAAGATGAAGCGAAACGTGAAGCTGAGGAAGTAGCTAATCGTGAAGTGGAAGAGAAAGCACAACGCGATGCTGAAGAGCAAGCGAAACGTGATGCTGCAGAGAAAGCACAGCGCGAAGCCGAAGAAAAAGTAACACGTGAAGCGGATGCAAAACGTGATTCTGAAGAGAAGGCTCAACGCGCACAAGCTGAAAAGGCTAAAAAAGACATGAATTCAAAAAATGCAGACGCTAACGCACAAGCGAAAAAAGAAGCGGATGAACTTAAAACTCGTCAAGAGCAAGAAGCAACTCGTAAAGCCGAAGCTGAAGCAGCTAAGCTTGTTGAGGAAGCTCGTAAGTTAGCAGAAGAAAACCAAGAACGTTGGTCTGAAGAAGAGAAGAAGAAGAAAGAGCAAGAGAAATCTGCGGATTACCATGTGACTACTTCTACTTATGCTCGTGAAGCAGAAGATGCGGCTGATAAAAAAGATGAGAAAGCTCCTCGTCGTCGCAAGAAGAAACCTGCTCCAGCAGCTCAACCTGGCAACAACCGTGGTGGTCGTAACCAACGTGGTCGTGGCGGTAAAGGTAAGCTTGCTAAACCAACTTCAATGCAGCAAGGCTTCGATAAGTCAGCAACTGTTGCTAAATCTGATGTTGCTATTGGCGAAACTATCGTTGTTTCTGAACTGGCTAGCAAAATGTCAGTTAAAGCAACTGAAGTTATCAAAGTAATGATGAAGATGGGCGCTATGGCGACTATCAACCAAGTGATCGACCAAGAAACAGCACAACTTGTTGCTGAAGAAATGGGCCACAAGGTTATCCTACGTAAAGAAAACGAACTAGAAGAAGCAGTGCTAGCTGACCGTGATAGCGATGCTGTCGCAGAAGGTCGTGCTCCTGTTGTTACTATCATGGGTCACGTTGACCACGGTAAAACTTCTACACTTGATTACATTCGTAAAGCACACGTTGCGTCTGGCGAAGCTGGCGGTATCACACAGCACATTGGTGCTTACCACGTAGATACTGACAACGGCATGATCACGTTCCTTGATACTCCTGGACACGCGGCGTTTACAGCTATGCGTGCTCGTGGTGCTCAAGCGACCGATATCGTTGTACTTGTTGTTGCCGCTGATGATGGCGTAATGCCACAAACAATCGAAGCTATCCAGCACGCGAAAGCGGCAGGTGTTCCTCTGATTGTTGCTGTGAACAAGATCGACAAAGAGGGTGCAAACCCAGACAACGTTAAGAATGAGCTAGCTCAATACGACGTTATCCCTGAAGAATGGGGCGGTGAGAACATCTTCGTTCACATCTCTGCAAAACAAGGTACAAACATCGATGGTCTTCTAGAAGCTATCCTTCTTCAGTCTGAAGTTCTTGAGCTTACAGCGGTTAAAGAAGGCATGGCATCTGGTGTTGTTGTTGAATCTCGTCTTGATAAAGGTCGCGGTCCAGTTGCAACAGTACTAGTACAGTCTGGTACTCTAAACAAAGGCGACATCGTTCTTTGTGGTCAAGAGTACGGCCGTGTTCGTGCAATGCGTGATGAAAACGGTAAAGACATCGAAACTGCAGGTCCATCTATCCCTGTAGAAATTCTAGGTCTTTCTGGCGTTCCTGCTTCAGGTGATGAAGCAACGGTTGTACGCGATGAACGTAAAGCGCGTGAAGTTGCGAACTACCGTCAAGGTAAATTCCGTGATGTTAAACTAGCTCGCCAACAAAAAGCGAAACTAGAGAACATGTTCGCGAATATGACGGCTGGTGAAGTTGCTGAACTTAACGTTGTACTTAAAGCTGACGTTCAAGGTTCTGTAGAAGCAATTGCTGACTCTCTACTGAAACTGTCAACTGACGAAGTTAAAGTTAACATCGTAGGTTCTGGTGTTGGTGGTATTACGGAAACTGATGCAACTCTTGCAGCCGCTTCTAACGCTATCATCCTTGGTTTCAACGTTCGTGCTGACGCAACTGCGCGTGGTACTGTTCAGAATGAAAACCTAGATCTACGTTACTACTCAATCATTTACCAACTGATCGACGAAGTGAAACAGGCGATGGGCGGTATGCTTGCTCCTGAATTCCGTCAAGAGATCATTGGTCTTGCTCAAGTTCGTGACGTATTTAAGTCGCCTAAACTTGGTGCAATCGCTGGTTGTATCGTTACTGAAGGTACGATTAAGCGTAGCAGCCCAATCCGCGTACTTCGCGAAAACGTTGTTATCTACGAAGGTGAACTAGAGTCACTTCGTCGCTTTAAAGATGACGTTCAAGAAGTTAAAAATGGTTACGAGTGTGGTATCGGCGTTAAGAACTACAACGACGTTCGCGTTGGTGACCAGATCGAAGTATTCGAAATTGTTGAAGTTAAACGTACTCTAGACTAATCAGTCAGTACGACTCGACATATTGACTAAGGTTACTAACATTACCTGTAAAGGTAATAAGTAATCGGTTGTTGAATACACCATGGGGGGCTGGTAATTACCAAGCCCCCCATCTTTCTAAGTGAGAAAAGAAAATGTCAAAAGAATTTAGCCGCACACAACGTGTGTCTCAGCAGCTTCAAAAAGAGCTCGCACTTATCCTCCAACGTGAAGTTCGTGACTCACGCATTGGTATGGTAACTATTTCAGATGTCGAAGTGTCTCGTGACCTTGCATACGCAAAAGTGTTCGTGACTTTCCTATGTATCGGTGAGCAAACACCTGAATCATGTCTTGCTGCTCTTAAAGAGCATGAAGTGCCAGTTCGTATGGCTCTTGGCAAGCGTATTCGTCACCGTCTAACACCTGAAGTTCGTTTTACTTACGACAACACATTGGTAGAAGGCATGCGTATGTCTAACCTAGTAAGTGAAGTACTGAACGATGACAAGCGTAAGCAAGAAGAATCTGGCCGCACTGACGAAACTCAGTCTAAGGATGAAGAGTAATGGCTCGCCGTCGTAAAGGTCGCCCTATAAATGGGGTAATTCTATTAGATAAGCCAACAGGCATTTCATCTAATGATGCACTGCAAAAAGTAAAGCGTATTTACTTTGCAGAGAAGGCAGGGCACACCGGTGCTCTGGATCCTCTTGCGACTGGCATGCTGCCAATTTGTCTTGGTGAAGCAACGAAGTTCTCTCAGTTTCTTCTAGATTCTGATAAGCGCTACGTTGTTGTCGCGAAGCTTGGTGAGCGTACCAACACCTCAGATTCTGATGGTGAAGTGGTTGAAACGCGTGAAATCAACGTTACTCAAGAGCAACTTGAACGCTGCATTGCAAGCTTCAAAGGTGAAACCGACCAGATTCCATCAATGTTCTCAGCATTGAAGTATCAAGGTAAGCCTTTGTATGAATATGCACGTGCAGGTATCGAAGTGCCTCGTGAGTCTCGCAAGATCACTGTGTATTCTATTGAGCTACTTCGCTTTGAAGGTGATGAAGTTGAGATGGAAGTACATTGTTCTAAAGGTACTTACATCCGCACAATTACCGACGATCTTGGTGAAATGCTAGGTTGTGGTGCTCACGTGACAATGCTTCGTCGTACTGGTGTTGCAAAGTACCCGTATGAACGCATGGTTACCTTGGAACAGCTGAACGAAATTCTAGAGCAAGCACAAGCGCAAGAGATTGCACCTAAAGAGTTGCTTGATCCATTGTTAATGCCAATGGACACCGCTGTAGAAGACTTACCTGAAGTTAACTTGAATGCGGAACTGACTGATCTTGTTCAGCACGGTATGCCCGTTCAAGTCGCAGGCGCTCCTGCTGAAGGTACCGTTCGCATGACAAGCGGTGAAGAGAAGCTGTTTGTTGGGGTTGCTCAAATTGCTGAAGATGGCCGAGTTGCACCGAAACGTTTGGTTGTTTTCAGAGATGAAGAGCCACAAGCGTAACGTTTAAATCGAGTCAGATATTAGCGCTGAGTCGTGAAAGACGAGTAAATAATATAGAAAGCGAGCCCTTAATTTTAATGGTTCGCTTTTTTCGTTTTCCATCAGTTCGATTGTTATTGCACCAACTCGTAAACTTCCCTATAATCCTCGGCTCGCGTAGCGGCTGAATCAGAGATTGGCTGCTACAAATATAAACTTACTCTTATCAGGAGAGATTTATGTCTCTGAATGCAGAAACTAAAGCAGCAATCGTTGCAGAATACGCACAATCTGAAGGCGACACAGGTTCACCAGAAGTACAAGTAGCACTACTTACTGCTTCTATCAACCACCTACAAGGTCACTTCAAAGCGCACAAACACGATCACCACAGCCGTCGTGGTCTATTACGTATGGTTTCTAGCCGTCGTAAGCTTCTTGATTACTTGAAAGGCAAAAACCTTACTCGTTACCAAGACCTAATCAAGCGTCTAGGCCTACGTCGCTAATAGCGATGTCTGCAAAGACAGTTTGAAGAAAAGGAGCATTTATGCTCCTTTTTTTGTGCCTGTAAGAAAATGTTTGGCCGGATGCACAGAATATCATCTGGCTTTTTCTGATAGGAAATATCTCTCCTAATAAAAATAGTTTATACTACGCCCGCCTATGCGTTTTCAACGCTGGGCAATCAACCTCTCAAGACGTTACAGTCACAGATGTCGGCCAATAGGTCGCGACTATTCAAAGGCGGATTTGGTCTTAATTCGGCGTATGAACTCATACAAAGAAGCATCATTCCCAAGTCTCTTTTCACTAGTCGCGATTGGTAATATCTTGAGTCAATCTTCACTTAATCTAAAGTCATGACTTTAGAGCTAAGGATATACAATGTTTGAAAAACCAGTTGTAAAATCGTTCCAGTACGGTAACCACACCGTTACTCTAGAAACGGGCGTAATGGCACGTCAAGCTACTGCTGCTGTAATGGCGACTATGGACGATACATCAGTATTCGTTTCTGTTGTTGCTAAGAAAGAAGCTGTTGCAGGCCAAGATTTCTTCCCTCTAACAGTTAACTACCAAGAGCGTACATACGCTGCGGGTAAAATCCCTGGTGGTTTCTTCAAGCGTGAAGGTCGTCCTTCTGAAGGCGAAACGCTAACAGCTCGTCTGATTGACCGTCCAATTCGTCCACTTTTCCCAAGTGCGTTTAAAAACGAAGTTCAAGTTATCGCTACGGTTGTTTCTATCAACCCTGACGTAAACCCAGACATGATCACTATGATCGCAACGTCTGCTGCGCTTGCTATCTCTGGTGCTCCATTCAATGGTCCTATCGGTGCTGCACGTGTTGGTCACATCGACGGCGAACTTGTTCTTAACCCATCAAATACTGAGCTTGAAAACTCTAAACTAGACCTAGTTGTGTCTGGTACAGAAGGCGCAGTACTTATGGTTGAATCTGAAGCAGATAACCTATCTGAAGAAGAAATGCTTTCAGCTGTTGTTTACGGTCACGACCAACAACAAGTTGTAATCAAAGCAATCAACGAGTTTGCTGCTGAAGTTGCAACTCCATCTTGGAACTGGGAAGCGCCAGCAGTTAACACTGAGCTTAAAGCTAAAGTTGCTGAGCAAGCTGAAACTCGTCTATCTGACGCGTACCAGATCACTGAGAAAATGGCTCGTTACGAGCAAGTTGGCGCAATCAAGAACGACACTGTTGAAGCTCTAATTGCACAAGACGAAAACCTAGATGAGCGCGAAATCCGCGGCATGCTTGGTTCTCTAGAGAAAAACGTAGTACGTAGCCGCATCATTGCTGGCAACCCACGTATCGATGGCCGCGAAAAAGACATGGTTCGTGCGCTAGACGTACGTACTGGTGTTCTTCCACGTACACACGGTTCTTCTCTATTCACTCGTGGTGAAACTCAAGCACTTGTTACTGCAACGCTTGGTACACAACGTGATGCTCAAATCATCGACAGCCTAATGGGTGAGAAGAAAGACAACTTCCTTCTACACTACAACTTCCCTCCATACTGTGTAGGTGAGACTGGTTTCGTTGGTTCTCCTAAGCGTCGTGAAATTGGTCACGGTAAGCTTGCTAAACGTGGTATCCAAGCAGTAATGCCTTCTGTTGACGAATTCCCATACACAGTTCGCGTTGTATCGGAGATCACAGAATCTAACGGTTCTTCTTCAATGGCTTCTGTATGTGGTACATCTCTAGCGCTTATGGATGCTGGTGTTCCAATCAAAGCTTCTGTTGCAGGTATCGCAATGGGTCTTGTTAAAGAAGGCGACGATTTCGTTGTTCTTTCTGACATCCTTGGCGACGAAGATCACCTAGGTGACATGGACTTTAAAGTAGCAGGTACTAACGCTGGTATCACTGCACTTCAAATGGACATCAAGATCGAAGGTATCACTAAAGAGATCATGCAAATTGCTCTTAACCAAGCGCAAGGTGCACGTAAGCACATCCTTTCTGTAATGGATGAAGCTATCTCTGGTGCTCGTGAAGATATCTCTGAATTCGCTCCACGTATCCACACAATGAAAATCAGCTCTGATAAGATCAAAGATGTTATCGGTAAAGGCGGCGCAGTTATCCGTGCTCTTTGTGAAGAAACAGGTACTACAATCGAAATCGAAGACGATGGCACAATCAAGATTGCTGCTACTGAAGGCGCAGCTGCTCAAGAAGCTATCCGTCGTATCGAAGAGATCACTGCTGAAGTTGAAGTTGGCCGCATTTACCAAGGTAAAGTTGCTCGTCTAGCTGACTTCGGTGCATTCGTTACTATCCTTCCAGGTAAAGATGGTCTAGTACACATCTCTCAAATCGCTGACAAGCGTGTTGAGAAAGTGTCTGACTACCTAACTGAAGGTCAAGAAGTACCAGTTAAGGTTCTTGAAATTGACCGTCAAGGCCGTGTACGTTTGAGCATGAAAGAAGCAGTTGAAACGCCAGCTGAAGGCGAAGCACCTGCTGCTGAGTGATTCTTAGCCTATTAATGGGACTATCGCTTTTTAGTGATTTCTAACCCATTGGTAAAAAAGCATGTTATAAAGGGGAGCATATCGCTCCCCTTTTTTATTGCGGTCATAACAGGAGTAATTATTTGTGAAATGGTTTCAAACCGCGAGTATGTGTTTACTGCTTGTACTAACTGGTTGTGCGACAACATCAGATAACACCTCTCGTTGGGTTTATCCACCAATGGCTGTGCCGCTTCAACCAAGTGTTCAGCAAGAAGTGCAAATAGCGCGTCTTAGTCAGCTATTACAACGCCCAGATTTGAACGATGAAGTTCGAGCTAAAATGTTGTTCGAGCGTGGTAATTATTACGACAGCGTTGGCTTGCGCGATTTAGCGCGTCTTGATTTCAATCAGTCTCTTTCATTGAACCCCGCTCAACCTGATATCTTCAATCTTTTGGGTGTTTACTTTACGCAGGTAGGGGAGTTTGATGCCGCTTATGAATCTTTTGATTCTACGTTAGAGCTTGATCCTGCAAACTCATATGCAGAAAGAAATCGCTCTATCGCTCTCTACTATGGCGAGCGTTATGACTTAGCTAACGAAGAGATGATGAAGCACTACGCTGATGATCCTAGCGATCCGTTTCGCGCTCTGTGGCTTTACATCATTCAGCATGAACTCACGCCAGAACAAGCAAAGCTTGATCTTCAAAAGCGTTACGAGAGCCGTGACGAACAGTGGGGCTGGGTATTAGTTGCGATCATGCTTGACGATATTACCGAAGAGCAGGCATTCAAAGCTATCCTAACCGGGACTCGTGACAATACGCTCCTAGCTCAACGTCTGACGGAAACGTACTTCTACCTTGCTAAGCGTCACCACATGAATGGTGATTACGCGAATGCGATCTCTTTGTACAAGTTAGCGGTTTCTTTTAACGTGTATGAATACGTAGAACACCGTTACTCTTTCTTAGAGTTAAGCCGTATCTTCACTACGCTTAAAGCCGAACATTTGGCGCAATCTAAATTAGCGGCCGCTAAATTGGCAGAAGCTAACGCTAAGTAAAGCGATACATTTTGATTCCGAAAAGCCGCTGCCTGTCAGCGGTTTTTTTATGGCCCTTTTTTATGCTCCTTTTTTATAAACGGGGAGATCGTTTTTGATTGCTTTTTATTTAAACAACATTAAAATAGTTAGCCTTGCTAACTAAATGTGAATTCTGTGGTTGGAAATCTATGCTGGACCAAAATCTAGAAAAAATTGAACGCTTTGCTTCTAAGATATGGCGAACTCAAACTAATGAAGATCCTATCTGCCAGTTGAGTTTCAATGAGTATGATTATTTGAAGGTCATTCAGGCTGCGCCAGAGCCAATTAGGTTGACCGACCTTGCCATTGAGATGCAAGTGACTAAGCCTTCAGCGACTACCATGGTTCAAAGGTTAGAAAGAAAAGGTCTCGTTGAACGTAAAGCTTCTCTAGAAGATGCTAGATCCAAATTGGTAATTTTGACCGATAAGGCAGAAGTGGGGTTGGAAGAAGAAAGTAAGATCTATCAGGTAATGGCACAAATATTAGAAAGTCGTTTGTCTGAGCAGGAATCCTTACAATTAAACCAGCTGTTAGATAAAGCTTTGAAGTAAACAATTTAGATATTTAGTTAGCCTTGTTAACTAATTTTCGAGCCGCATCTTAATGATAGGTGGCTCACAGATGAAAGTAGAGTAAGAAATGAGTAACTCAATTAGTCGTCAGTTTTGGCGATACACAATTCCTACTGTTGCGGCTATGTTAGTGAATGGCCTCTACCAAGTGGTGGATGGTATTTTCATTGGTCGTTATGTTGGTGCCGATGGACTTGCGGGTATTAATGTCGCGTGGCCTGTGATTGGTTCGATCTTGGGTATTGGCATGCTCGTGGGTGTTGGTACTGGTGCGCTTGTCTCTATTCGTCAAGGAGAAAAGGACACCCAAGGTGCTAAGCAAATCTTAGCGACGGGTTTAACTTTGTTGTTAGCGATAACACCAATTGTATCTATAGTGCTGTTCTTGTTTGCTGATAATTTCCTGTTATGGCAGGGTGCTGAAGGCAGGGTGTTTGATCTTGGGTTGCAGTATCTACACATTCTTATTGGAGCGAGTGTATTTACCTTAGGCTCTATCGCTATGCCGTTTTTGCTGCGAAACGATGACAGCCCCAACTTAGCTACAATACTGATGATCGTCGGTGCGGTGATTAACATCGTTCTTGATTACTTGTTTATCGCATTGTTTGGTTGGGAGTTGATGGGCGCAGCAGTGGCGACTGCCATTGCTCAATTTGTGGTAACAGGTTTAGGCTTAGCGTATTTCTTCTCTCGTAGAGCAAATCTTCGTTTACGTTGGAGCGAACTAAGACTGAAGCTCGATGTGATTCCTCAAATTTTTGCAATCGGTACTTCAAGCTTCTTTATGTATGCCTATGGCTCGATGATGGTCGCTCTGCATAATGCTTTATTTGCACAGTATGGTAACCAATTGATGATTGGTGCGTACGCTATATTAGGCTACATCGTGACGGTTTATTACCTCACAGCTGAAGGTATCGCGAACGGGATGCAGCCATTAGTAAGCTACAATCATGGTGCTCGTAATCAAGCCAATATTCGTAAGTTGTTAAAGATTGCGATGGTGAGTTCAGTATTGATTGGTATCGCTTTTGTGTTGCTCTTGAACCTATTCCCGAGAGAGTTTGTCTCAGTGTTTAGTTCTGATGAACCACAACTGATTGAATACACGGTACTGGGTATTCGACTTCATATGTTTGCATTGGCTCTAGATGGTTTCTTGGTTGTGGCTGGTGCTTATTATCAGGCAGTGAACAAGGGCAGTAAGGCAATGTTTGTGACGATAGGTAATATGCTTATCCAATTACCTTTCTTGTACATCATGCCTAAATTGTACGGTGTGCCGGGGATTTGGATTGCCTATCCATTGTCCAATATCGCGTTAAGCGTAGTTGTTATGATCATGCTCTACAAAGACGTAAAGAAGCTCGATGTTACGCCGCTGGAAACCGCGACGGCGTAGGTCGCTTTTCTTAAACTGAATGATAAAAGGTCTAGCGAATGCTAGACCTTTTTTGTATCTGTTACTGATTGATTCAATGAGGAGTTAGATGTTCTTAACGTCTAAACCTGCAAGTTGGTGCCAGTAACCGTTGCATTGGCGGCTTTCAATGGTCATTGGTTTTTGGCCATGCTCATTGGCTTTGAAGTTGTTGATCTCAGAGAAGGTATCGATGCCCAATGGGCTTAAACGAACCACATCAACCAAGTCATGCATGCTAGGTAGATCATTGACTAGGTTGTAACAGTAACCTGATTGAGTTTGAATACCGTTAAGGTTAAAGACAGACTGGCCTTCTTGGCTATCGACTTGTAGGCCGGTAGGGTATTTGATGCAGCAGGTTTCGCAATCGTCTTTGGCTTTGTTTTCTGCGCGAGCGGTAAAGCATCGTGCTGAGTAAGCAAGTGGTAGGTAGCCGTGGCTAAATACTTCTACTTCGAACTTATTACGGATATTAAGCTCTTCGCACTGTGTCATTACGTTGTTTAGCCATTCGCGAGAAAGCTCAACAGGCATACACCAACGCGTCATACCTTGTTTCAAGAACAGGTTCAGAGTACGTGCATTGTAGGTGTTAACTGCAGGGCCAACCACGAACGGTACTTTGCTTTCGCTGGCTAATTGAATGGCAGATACGTCGTTGGCTTCAATCGCAAAGTCACCGTTATCAATGTACTTCTTCATGATGTTGACTTCGCTTGGTGCTTCTAGCAATGCCATGGTGGAAAGTACGACTTGCTTACCTGAAGCCGACAGCTCTTTGGCAATATCCATCCAGTGTTTTGCTTTCATCTCACGACGCTTTGAACACACGGCTTCACCTAGGTAGATGATATCAGCAGAGCTTGATTTCGCTTCCTCATAGAAGCTTTCAACGTCTTGTTTTGGCCAAAAATAAAGAAGAGGGCCTAATGCGTATTTCATTGAGTTCTCCATTTGGCTCTATTGCCATTTACGGTGATAAGCGCCAAGCGTGGTTTGTGTACCTTCAGATACATTCGCCAGTGTCGCATTCCAAGCTTGTTCCACTTGGTATTGTTCTGGGTTCGCTAAGTAACGGTCGATAGCAGCGCGCCAAGTACGAGTCACTTGCTCGACATAAGCAGGGCTACGCTGGCGACCTTCAATTTTCACTGAGGCAACGTTGGCAGCAAATAGCTCAGGCAGCATAGACAGCGTGTTGAGGCTAGTTGGCTCTTCAAGTGCGTGATAGCGTTTACGTTCACCATCGATCTCTGCTTCAAAGCGGCCTTTACACAGCGTTGGGTAACCCGCGTTTTCGCCAGCTACGTACTTGTCGATAAGAATCTCATTCAAGCGTGACTCTAGACCGGTTTCTGTTTCTTGCCAGCGAACGTATTTTGCTGGAGAACAAGCACCAACGGTATTTGGTGATTCGCCTGTCATGTATGAAGAGAGGTAACAACGACCTTCTGCCATGATGCACAAGCTACCAAAAGCGAATACTTCAAGGTCAACGTCAGAAGTGATATTACGAGAAAGCTGTTTGACCTGATGAATCGACAATACGCGAGGCAATACCACACGCTTTACATTGAAGTTCTTGTGGTAGAAGTCGATTGCAGCCGCATTGGTCGCAGAAGCTTGAACCGATAGATGCAATTCTAGTTCTGGATATTTGTTTGCTGCGTACTCAAGCACTGCGATATCAGCAATGATCAGCGCGTCAACACCTAGTGCTGCGGCGTTGTCTACGGCATTTGTCCAGCGTTCGAAGCCATTTGGGTGAGCAAAAGTATTTAAGGCAACGTGAATTTTCTTGTTGCGGTCATGCACATATTGCACAGCACGATCGAGCTTTTTACCCGCAAAGTTAAGGCCTGCAAAGTGTCGGGCATTGGTATCGTCTTTGAATCCGATATAGACAGCATCCGCACCACAATCAATAGCGGTTTTCAAAGCAGGTAAGTTACCCGCTGGGCATAAGAGTTCCATTTGCTCACTACCAGTAGAATGAAATTGAAGCGAGTATTTTATGAAGAATTATGAATGACGGAATTGATGTAAGGCAGGTTTAGATGGATAAATCTGCTTTTACTCCGTTTGGGGTACTGACTAGTAAGGCTTTTGTTCTTTGGTGTGGCTTTTGACTGGGGGATAGTTGAATCGTGTACTAGTTCTTATGGCGACGATTTTGGGCAAACAGCTCTTCGACGTCTTGTTTCGGTTGTGGGCGATAGAAGTGGAAGCCTTGGATTGAACTGCAGTTGAGGTTAGAAAGCAGGGTCGCTTGTTCACTGGTTTCGACGCCTTCTGCCACTACAGTTAAATCGAGAGATTTACCCAGGTTGATGATGTTTTCAATCACAGTGATTTGCTTTGGTAGCGTATCGATATCAGAGATGAAAGCACGGTCAATCTTAAGCTCATCAATTGGGAAGCGAGCCAAATAAGACAGAGAAGAGTAGCCCGTACCAAAATCATCGATAGATAAAGCAAAGCCGAGTTTCTTTATAGCGTTAAGCATTTGAAGTGTGTGTTCACTATCACTCATCACCGCGCTTTCTGTCAGCTCAAACGTAATAGCACTAGGGTCAAGCTCTGTTGAACGAAGTAACTTTTCAACGTAATCAATCAGTTTCGGGTTACCAAATTGCTCTGGAGACAAGTTGATAGCCACTCGACCTGGCAGGATACCTTGCATCTTCCAACGCTTAACCGTCGCAAATACTTCACGCATCACCACTCGGCCAAGTTGTTCAATAAGGCCCGCTCGTTCCGCTACAGGGATGAATGCCGCAGGGCTGATGTAGCCTTCTACTGGGTGCTTCCAGCGTACTAACGCTTCTGCACCGTTGATGGTGAAATCACGCGCGTTGACCTTAGGTTGATACCAAACCTCAAGTCCATTCTGTTGCAGTGCTTTTTGTAACTCTATCTCCAGCCACAATCGCATGCGGGCTTCTTTGTTCATCTGTTCGTTGAACTTGATCAGGCGGTTACGTCCACGATCTTTCGCTTCATACATTGCGGTGTCTGCATTTTGCAGCAAGATACGAGCATCGGTGCCATCTTGAGGAAAGCTCACGCTGCCAATCGAGCAGGCTAAGCGCTTACTAAAGTGGTGAAGATCGAAGGGTTGATTGATCAGGGAAATGATCTTTTCAGCGAGCATTTCAGGCGTTCGCTGATGTTCAGGTTCTGGCAGGATAATACCAAACTCATCCCCGCCTAAATGACCAATAACGGCCTGGCGAGGTAGTAAACGTTTTAGGCGTGAAGCAACCTCTTTAATCACTTTATCGCCAATGTGATGACCTAGTGAATCATTGATATTCTTAAAGTTATCAATATCTAAGTAGAGCATTACCACTGGCGTATCGTTTTGAATGAACTGCTCAAGACGTTTGGTGAACCCAACTCGGTTGTAGAGCTTGGTCAGTGCATCGATGTAGGCATCTTCACTGTTTGCAGGCGTATACTGCTTTGTGGCCTCTTGTGCATCTTGGATAAGCACAAGCTGAGTGTTACTTCCAAGAATAGTGGTGGAGTCGATGTTGAGTTGAACTTTACGTTCAAAGCCGCATCGGGCACCCGTTAAGCAAACCAAACCAGACTCAGAAATAATAGAACTGAGGTTATTATTGAAGACTGTTTTGGTTTGTTCATCGATGAATAATCGTCCCAACTCTTCGCCAATTAACTCGGTGGTGGAGTTAAAGCCGAGCAAGCGTGCTGCTGCTGGGTTTGATGACAAGATGTAGTCACTTTCAACTAACAGTAATCCGTCAGGGAGTAGGTGAGATAGCTTGTGGAATTTCGCTTCGGATTCTTCTAAAGAACGAGCAAGTACTTGGTTTTCTGATGTGTCGAAGGCATGAAAGACAATGTAGTCGGTTTTGTTGCCATTCGTCAGCGGAGATAGGCTGAAATGAAGGCTGGTATCGAGGTCAGTTTCGTTGAGCGTGACTTCGGCCTCAATCGTTTCACCATTGAATGCACGCTCATAGTAAGGCTTAAGGTGTTGGTAGAATTGCTCACCTAATGTTTGGCGGTCATTCATGCCAGCAAGCTCGGTTTTACTCAAACCAGCAATATCGCAGTAACGCTCATTAACCATAAAATAGTTATGTTGGGCGTCAAGTACCGCAAAAAAGAACGGACTGTTTGCTGTTAGCTGGGTAAACCAATGTTGTAGTTGCTGGGGAGGCATCAAAGTACTACCAATTCTCCAAGAGCTTGAATATTCACTATCGATAAATATTTATTACTTTTTGTGTGGCTATCGATATTTACCTGTGAGTGCAGCGATCCGCTGTAATTCTCATGACCTGAGTTACTATAACTGTGATTTTCAGGATATTAAAGGTCGAGTATCAAACCGAAGTTAATTTGATACATAACAGTAACTGAGATTTCAACATCATCTATGATGCATTCCATATTATTGACAAAGTTACGGATAAGTCACGTGATAAACAAGATTCGCACTCAACTAGTTCAAAATGCCGCATCAATTTTGCGATCTCCAGTCCAGTTATTGCCTAAAACAGTACAAAAAAGAGCCTTATTGGAGGCGCTTAAGAATGTCTTTAAGGAAGCTTTAGAGGACGGTGACTTTGAATTCTTAGAAGACAAGTGGCTTAAAGTCTCAATAAAAGATATGGGGTTAAGTTGGTGTATTAGCTATCAAAATGAGCAACTAGTTGTAGCTGATAACGAGGTTGTTGAAGATGTAAGCTTTAGCGGAAACCTTAACGATCTTGTGCTGATTGCCGGGCGTAAAGAAGACCCAGATACGCTTTTCTTTCAACGTAGACTGTCGATTGAGGGCGATACAGAGCTTGGTTTAGAAGTCAAAAACTTGATGGATAGCGTAGATTTAGATGTATTGCCGACTCCTATGAAAACTTTGTTAAATCAATTAGCTGATTTTGTGCAGAAGGGAGTACAATCCCCAGATACACAAAGTGAGGTAATGAATGCTTATTCGAACTGAAGCACCGGCAGATATACTTGTCATTGATCGTTTATTGAAATCTGTTTTTGAAACAGATGCAGAAGCTAATTTGGTTATGAGCTTGCGTGAGAATAGCCATTTAACGCTATCGCTGGTGGCTTGTTCTGATGAGGGCGAGGTGGTTGGTCACCTGATGTTTAGCCCTATCACTCTCCATGGTGACGATCATAACTGGCAGGGACTTGCGCCTCTCGCAGTGAAAGAAGAGTACCGCAATCAAGGTATTGCCAAATCACTGGTTGAAGACGCATTTTCTACATTAGTAGATTTCGGTTACCCAGCTTGTGTTGTGCTTGGTGATCCTGCTTACTACGGCCGCTTTGGTTTTAAGGCTGCGAGCGAGTTTGGCCTGAGTTGTGTTTGGGATGTACCTGAAGGTGCTTTCCAAGCGATTGAGTTGGTAGACGGTGTGTTTGCTGGGCATTCTGGTGAGATTGCTTACAGCCCAGAGTTCAACGACTTATAAGCTGATTTACCACGTAATCCGATACAAACTGATTTAGTCTAAATAAAGGAGCTTGATGCTCCTTTATTTTTTGTTAGTATCAGCCCCAATGAGCTCCTTTTCAGTTCGCTCTAAGAAGAGCAATACCAACAAACCTAAGGTTACACCGCTAGATATGTCACAAACACACGCACAATACCTGCAAGAGATGGGCATCAGCCAATGGGAGCTTAGTCACCCAGAGCGTTTGGTTGGCTACGAATCTGAATTGATTCCACTATCGAGCGACTGCAAGTTGCTACTGGTTTCGCCTGAAAAACCTCAGGAAGATCTCGCCGTGATGTTTGAACGCGTACTTAAAAGTATCAAGCTCGACTTATCTCAGGCTTTACACCTTCAACCACAACACTTGTCTGCTGTGGATTTAGGTTCGGTTGAATGGGTATGGTTTGCTGGTTGTGAATCTGCCTATGAACTGAAGGCAAAAACACTTCAATCTCCATTACTGTCTGACATTAACGGTAATAACCAACATCGCCGCGACTTATGGCAACAAATTTGTGCTTATGACTAATCAATTATTACCGACTTCAGAACAACACCTCGACGCTATTTGGCAAATTGAGCAGACCGCGCATTCTCATCCTTGGTCTGAAAACATGATCCGTGATCTTAATAGCCGCGGAGGCAGCCATCGTGTTCTTGAGGTGGATGGAGAGGTTGTCGGCTATTTCTATGCTCAGAACATTGTCGGTGAAGTGACTTTGCTGACGATAGCGGTTGACCCCAAGCAGCAAGGTAAAGGTTACGGCAAAGCTTTGGTTGAGCACTTTCTCGATATGTGTGAACAGGCTGACGCTGAAAGTGCTTGGCTGGAAGTTCGCGAAAGTAATGTGAATGCTTTTAATCTTTACGAGAAGGCTGGCTTTAATGAAGTCGATCGCCGTCGTAACTATTACCCAACCAAGCAAGGCAACGAAGATGCGATCATTATGAGCTATCTTTTCATGTCGTTTAGCTAATCATATTATGTCTTTTAGCTAACCCTAAATAGCTAACCACAGAATCAGCGATAAATAGGGTGCAAACTGACCCTTTAGAAAGTGATTCGCTTTCTGTATAATCCGCACACAGAATTCAAGGGCAAGTATTATCTACTTGCCCTTTTTACGCTTTAGATCAGCAAAGGGCGACTATGTCTTTCCAACAAGAAGTGAGCAAACGTAGAACGTTTGCAATTATCTCTCACCCGGATGCGGGTAAAACCACGATTACTGAAAAAGTTCTTTTATTCGGAAACGCGATTCAAAAAGCGGGTACCGTAAAAGGCCGTGGCTCTAACCAGCACGCTAAATCTGACTGGATGGAGATGGAAAAAGAACGTGGTATCTCGGTAACTACGTCGGTAATGCAATTCCCATACAATGATTGCCTAGTAAACCTACTCGATACTCCAGGACACGAAGATTTCTCGGAAGATACGTACCGTACACTAACAGCGGTTGACTCTTGTTTGATGGTTATCGATGCTGCGAAAGGTGTCGAGGATCGTACTCGTAAATTGATGGAAGTAACGCGTCTACGTGATACTCCAATCGTAACGTTTATGAACAAACTTGACCGTGACGTTCGTGACCCAATGGAAGTGCTTGATGAAGTGGAAAGCGAGCTAGGTATGGCTTGTGCTCCAATCTCATGGCCAATCGGTTGTGGTAAAGAGTTTAAAGGTGTTTATCACATTCATCGTGATGAAACGATCTTGTACGAATCTGGCCATGGCCATGAGATCCAAGAAGTTCGCATCATTAAAGGTTTAGATAACCCTGAACTAGACGAAGCTGTTGGCGAAGATCTGGCGAGCAGTGTTCGTGAAGAGCTTGAATTGGTTATTGGCGCATGTCCTGAGTTTGATCTCGATTTGTTCCTTGCTGGTGAACTAACGCCTGTTTACTTCGGTACAGCATTGGGTAACTTTGGTGTTGACCACATGCTAGATGGTTTGACTAAGTGGGCTCCGGGTCCTCAAACTCGTCAAGCTAACGAGCGTGATGTTGAAGCGACAGAAGAGAAGTTCTCTGGCTTCGTCTTTAAGATCCAAGCAAACATGGATCCAAAACATCGTGACCGTATCGCATTCATGCGTATCGTTTCGGGTACTTACAACCAAGGTATGAAGATGAATCATGTTCGTACTGGCAAGAACGTAAGTATTTCGGATGCGGTAACTTTCATGGCGGGCGACCGTGCGCGAGCTGAAAAAGCGTATGCTGGTGACATCATTGGCTTGCATAACCATGGCACAATCCAGATTGGTGATACCTTTACTCAAGGCGAAAGCTTGAAGTTCGCTGGTATTCCCAACTTCGCGCCTGAGCTATTCCGTCGTATTCGTCTACGCGATCCACTAAAGCAGAAGCAACTTCTAAAAGGTTTGGTTCAGCTTTCTGAAGAGGGCGCAGTACAAGTATTCCGTCCTATGCAGAACAACGACCTGATCGTTGGTGCGGTTGGTGTACTTCAGTTCGACGTGGTTGTAGCGCGCTTGAAAGCGGAATACAACGTAGAAGCTATCTACGAAGGTGTTAACGTTGCAACAGCTCGCTGGATTGAATGTGATGACGCGAAGAAACTAGAAGAGTTCAAACGTAAGAACCAAGCTAACCTAGCGTTAGATGGTGGTGATAACCTGTCTTACATCGCACCTACAATGGTGAACTTGAACCTAGCTTCTGAACGTTTCCCTGACGTTCAGTTCCGAGCGACGCGCGAGCACTAATTTCTCCGCGCTCTATTCGAGTTAAACAAAAACGTCTATTGTTCTGCAATAGGCGTTTTTTAATGCGTTTTATTTAAGGCTTAGAGGCTGAGGTTAGAGGCAATGATGTTCAGTTGGATAAAAGCTTGGATTAAGAAATACGATAAGTGGTGCGAGGAGCTTGGTTTAACGCCTGAGAACAAGCGCAGCTGCGTGGCTTATCGTCGTGATCCCCAAGGGAAACAAACAGAGAGTAGGGAAGATGACACAGCAAATAAGTGACTTTCCGCTGTTTGATACTCATTGCCATGCGGATTTTAAGGCGTTTGAGCAAAATATTGTAATTGATCAGGGAGCTACACCGGATCAAAGTATTGATAGCTATCTTAAAGAAGCGAAACAAGCTCAAGTCGAGAAGATTCTTATTCCTTCTATTGGCCAAAGTAACTGGTCGAAGCTCGATAAAATCGCCAAATCTTACCCTAATGTTTACTACGCCTTAGGTTTTCACCCTTACTTTTTAGAGCAAGCCAATGGCGAGCAATTCTCAGAGCTTCGCCAATTACTCTCATCAAAAAACAGTCAATGCGTTGCGATAGGAGAGTGTGGTCTCGACTTTTTTGTCGATGTCGAGCGGGAGAAACAAGAACGCTTTTTCATCCAACAAATGGAGCTTGCGAAGGCATTTGAGCTGCCTTTGATCATCCATGAGAGGAAGTCTTATAACCGACTCATTGAACTATTAAAGCAGCACAAGTTCACTTTTGGTGGGGTGATTCACGGTTTTTCAGGGAGTGAACAGCAAGCTTTGGCGTGGATCAAGCTCGGTTTCTATATTGGTGTCGGTGGAACGATTACTTACCCCAGAGCACAAAAAACACGCACAACCATCGCAAAACTGCCTCTTGAATGCCTGGTATTAGAAACGGATGCACCGGACATGCCCATGTATGGAAATCAAGGAAATGTTAATCATTCCAAACATTTAGTTACGATCTTAAATGAACTATTTTTGCTTAGAAAAGAGCCAAAGCAATCGGTTGCAGCGCAAATTTGGCAAAATAGCCATCGAGCATTCGGTATATGTGAATAAAATCGAAGGTTTTTGTTTATCGTTTGCGTAAATTGCACCGAGCTTGTGATTTGGTTCACATTTGCGTGTGAATGGTACATGAATCTTGTACGAAAGTGTGAGGACGGCATTACTTTATTAGTGGTCGCATGAGTATAATTGCTTCCGCTTTATAGCCCCATTTTGTAACACGCCAATAAATAACTAATAAGGAAGTCATAAACTATGAGCCTGTTTATGAGCCTCGTCGGAATGGTTGCACTGATTGCAATCGCAGTACTACTATCCGACAACCGCAAAGCAATTAATATCAGAACAGTGGGTGGCGCTTTCGCTATCCAATTCGCACTTGGTGCATTCGTACTTTACATCCCTTGGGGTCGTGATCTACTTGCAGGTTTCTCTGCTGGTGTAGCAAACGTGATCGACTACGGTAAAGATGGTACTGGCTTCCTATTTGGTAGCCTTGTTAACTTCTCAGTTGACGGTATCGGTTTCATCTTTGCATTCCAAGTTCTACCAACACTAATCTTCTTCTCTGCTCTTATCTCTGTACTTTACTACATTGGTGCGATGCAAGTTGTAATCAAGGTTCTTGGTGGTGGTCTTCAGAAAGCTCTAGGTACTTCTCGCGCCGAGTCAATGTCTGCAGCAGCAAACATTTTCGTTGGTCAAACTGAAGCACCTTTAGTAGTTCGTCCATTTGTTCCTAAAATGACTAACTCTGAACTATTCGCAGTAATGTGTGGTGGTTTAGCATCTGTTGCTGGTGGTGTACTAGCGGGTTACGCATCTATGGGTGTACCTCTAGAGTACCTAGTAGCAGCGTCATTCATGGCAGCACCTGGTGGTCTACTATTCGCTAAAATCATCAAGCCTGAAACTGATGAAGTTGACGAGAACCTAGGTTCAGACATCGACGGTGGCGACGACAAGCCTGCTAACGTTATCGATGCAGCTGCTGGCGGTGCGTCAGTTGGTCTACAACTAGCACTTAACGTTGGTGCAATGCTACTAGCATTCATCGGTCTAATCGCTCTTATCAACGGTATCCTAGGTGGCATCGGTGGTTGGTTCGGTATGGAAAACCTAACTCTAGAACTTCTTCTAGGTTGGATCTTCGCACCGTTAGCATTCATCATTGGTGTTCCATGGGAAGAAGCAACTATTGCTGGTTCTTTCATTGGTCAGAAGACAGTTGTTAACGAATTCGTTGCATACCTAAACTTCGTACCATACATCGGTGACAACGCTCAAATCGTTGAAGCGACTGGTCAAGTAATGTCTGTTAAGACTCAAGCAATTATCTCGTTCGCTCTATGTGGTTTCGCAAACCTTTCTTCAATTGCGATTCTTCTAGGTGGTCTAGGTGGTATTGCTCCAAACCGTCGTCACGACATCGCACGTATGGGTGTTAAAGCGGTTGTAGCTGGTACTCTATCTAACCTGATGGCAGCAACAATTGCTGGCTTCTTCCTGTCTTTCTAATCAGTTAGAAATCGATATATAGACGCCATAATAATATCGCCCCGTAGCAAGAAATTGCTGCGGGGCTTTTTTGTTTTTGGGCCTAGTGATTTTGAGCATTAGCATGAGTGAATGCTTGGAGTCGAAAATGGGTCTAGAATGTTTTTTTGAGATACAAACCGTTTGCGTTCTAAGGAGCACTACAATTTATTGATGGATACCTATAATGTATAAGCTTAAGGGACAGGATGTCTCTTGTTGGCAAGAAAGTAACTGCTTGGATTTATCTAAAGGTTATTCTTCTGGGATTAAGCCAAACTTAGCGATACGCTATAGATGTTAGACACAACATGACTGATTTGTTGTGCCATAGACCAAACTGGTACTGTGCGGTGACAAGGATTGCAATTGATAGCGAAAGTTATCAAGTCTTCAGGGAACCAAGTCCGTTCATTTGTGACTACTGAGCATTACTAAAATATCCATCTATACTGGATGGGTGGCGAAGTAGTTAACTATTTGAATATATTGATCGGAGATAGAAATGAGCGATTTAAAAGCAGCAGCTCTACGTGCACTTAAACTTATGGACCTAACTACGCTAAATGATGACGATACTACTGAAAAAGTAGTGGCGCTTTGTCATGACGCGAAGACTGCAGTTGGTAACACCGCTGCAATCTGTATTTACCCTCGCTTCATCCCAGCCGCTAAGAAGGCGTTGCGTGAGCAAGGTACTCCAGAAGTACGCATCGCGACTGTAACTAACTTCCCTCATGGTAATGACGACATCGAAATTGCTGTTGCAGAAACGAAAGCAGCGGTAGCGTACGGCGCAGACGAAGTTGACGTAGTATTCCCATACCGTGCTCTTATTGCTGGCAACGAAGAAGTTGGCTTTGAGCTAGTTAAGCAATGTAAAGCCGCTTGTGGTGACATCACGCTTAAAGTGATCATCGAAACTGGTGAGCTAAAAGAAGAAGCACTTATCAAGAAAGCTTCTCAGATCTGTATCGAAGCAGGTGCAGACTTCATCAAAACTTCAACAGGTAAAGTGCCAGTAAACGCGACTCCTGAGTTCGCGCGCATGATGCTTGAAGTTATTCGTGACATGGGCGTGGCTAAAACTGTTGGTTTCAAACCAGCTGGTGGCGTACGTACAGCTGAAGATGCTCAAGCTTACCTAGCAATGGCTGATGAGCTACTAGGCGCTGAGTGGGCAGACAACATGCACTACCGTTTTGGTGCTTCAAGCCTACTGACTAACCTTCTTAATACATTAGAAGTGACAGACCAGACTGCTGATCCAGCAGCATACTAATTTACCCATTCGGGTATATAAAAATTAAGTCTGTTTGATGGAGTGGCGTTAAGTCACTCCATATTACCTCTTTCCCTACACACCATACTCACTAGAGTTTGGGAGGCACTAATGTATCTACCTCAAGAAATTATTCGCAGAAAACGTGATAACGAAGTACTGACCACAGAAGAAATTAACTTTTTCATCCAAGGTGTCGCTAAAAACACGGTTTCTGAAGGCCAAATTGCCGCATTCGCAATGGCTATCTTTTTTAATGAAATGACGATGCCAGAACGTATCGCACTAACATGTGCAATGCGTGATTCAGGCATGGTGATTGACTGGAGCCACATGAACTTTGATGGCCCAATCGTTGATAAACACTCTACTGGTGGTGTTGGCGACGTAACCTCTCTGATGCTTGGCCCTATGGTGGCAGCATGTGGCGGTTTCGTTCCAATGATCTCTGGTCGCGGTTTAGGCCACACTGGCGGTACGCTAGACAAGCTAGAATCTATCCCTGGTTACAACATTACACCAACCAACGATGTGTTTGGTGCCGTAACCAAAGAAGCTGGCGTGGCTATCATCGGTCAAACCGGTGACCTAGCACCTGCTGACAAGCGTGTTTATGCGACTCGTGATATCACAGCAACAGTAGACAACATCTCACTGATCACCGCTTCAATCCTATCTAAGAAACTGGCCGCTGGTCTTGATTCTCTAGTAATGGACGTAAAAGTCGGTTCAGGCGCATTCATGCCAACGTATGAAGCATCTGAAGAGTTAGCAAAATCTATCGTTGCAGTAGCAAACGGTGCAGGCACTAAAACAACAGCAATCCTAACGGACATGAACCAAGTTCTGGCTTCTTCAGCGGGTAACGCAGTTGAAGTCCGTGAAGCGGTTCAATTCCTAACAGGCGAATACCGTAATCCACGTTTGTTGGAAATCACGCTAGCGTCGTGTGCGGAAATGTTGGTGCTGGGTAACCTAGCAAAAGATTCAGATGAAGCGCGTGAAAAACTGATGGCAGTACTGGATAACGGTAAAGCAGCAGAGTGCTTCGGTAAGATGGTAGCGGGCCTTGGTGGTCCAGTAGATTTCGTAACGAACTACGATAACTACCTAGAAAAAGCAGAAATTGTTAAACCAGTGTACGCCATCGAAAGCGGTGTAGTATCTGCGATGGATACGCGTGCAATTGGTATGGCTGTCGTTGGTATGGGCGGTGGTCGCCGCGTAGCAACAGACAGCATTGATTACGCAGTCGGTTTTGATAGCTTCATTCGCCTTGGCGAAGTAGCAAGCGACGATAAACCATTAGCAATGATTCATGCTCGCAATGAACAACAGTGGCAAGAAGCTGCGACGGCATTACAAAATGCAATCACTGTGGGCGGAGAATATACAGCAACGCCAGATGTTTACCGTCAGATTCGTTCTGAAGACGTGTAAATAACAGATATCGGTATACCTCGTGTATACCGATAAACAGAGTTCTGGTGCAAAGAGCAATAAGTTGGTGAAGAAAATGAAAAGAGCATTTATTTTAGTTTTAGATTCATTCGGTATCGGTGAAACAGCGGATGCTGACACATTCGGCGATGTAGGTTCGGATACAATGGGTCACATTGCTGACCATTGTGATCAAGGCCTTGCAGACAACGCGGATCGTAAAGGTCCACTAACGCTGCCAAACCTGTCTAAGCTAGGTTTAGCGATGGCTCACAAAGAGTCGACAGGTCGCTTTGCTCCTGGTATGGACGCAGACGCTGAGATCATTGGCGCTTACGGTCATGCTGCTGAGCTGTCTTCTGGTAAAGACACGCCATCAGGTCACTGGGAAATCGCAGGTGTACCGGTATTGTTTGACTGGGGCTACTTCACTGACAAAGAGAACAGCTTTCCAAAAGAACTGACAGATCGCATCCTTGAGCGTGCTGGTCTATCTGACTTCTTAGGTAACTGCCACTCATCGGGTACAGAAATCCTAGATAACCTAGGTGAAGAACACATGAAGACTGGTCTGCCAATCTTCTACACTTCTGCAGACTCTGTTTTCCAGATCGCATGTCATGAAGAGACATTCGGCCTACAAAACCTATTAGACCTTTGTCAGATTGCTCGTGAAGAGCTAGCTGACTACAACATTGGTCGTGTTATCGCTCGTCCGTTTATTGGTGCAGGTAAAGGTCAATTCGAACGTACTGGTAACCGTCGTGACCTTTCTGTTGAGCCACCAGCGGCGACGGTACTTCAGAAGCTGGTTGATGAGAAGGGCGGCAACGTTCACTCAATCGGTAAGATCTCTGATATCTACGCAGGTTGTGGTATCACTCAGAAAATCAAAGCAACAGGTATTCCAGCGCTATTTGAAGCAACCAAAGAAGCGATCACTGAAGCGGGCGACAACACTATCGTGTTCACTAACTTCGTTGATTTCGACTCAGCATACGGCCACCGTCGTGATGTTGCCGGTTACGCAGCTGCGCTTGAGTACTTCGATGGCCGTATCAATGAAATCATCGATATGATGAAAGAAGATGACGTGCTTATCCTAACTGCAGACCACGGTTGTGATCCAACATGGCCGGGTTCAGACCATACTCGTGAACATATCCCTGTGATTGTTTACGGTAACAAGGTTCCAGCAGGCTCTCTAGGCCGTCGTGATACTTTCGCTGATATCGGTCAAAGCTTAGCGTCATACTTTGGCACATCGCCAATGGGATACGGTACAAGCTTTCTGTAATGGTTAACTAAGAGAGAGGGAAACCTCTCTCTTCTTTTTTGTTTTGAGATTAAGGATATTTTCAATGGCTACTCCACATATTAATGCTGAAATGGGTGATTTCGCTGATGTAGTTCTAATGCCAGGCGATCCGCTACGCGCTAAATACATCGCTGAAACCTTCTTAGAAGAAGTGGTTCAGGTGTGTGATGTTCGTAATATGTTTGGTTACACGGGTACTTACAAAGGTCGTAAGGTTTCGGTTATGGGGCACGGTATGGGCATTCCATCTTGTTCTATTTACGCGACTGAACTGATCAAAGACTTTGGTGTGAAAAAGATCATTCGTGTCGGCAGTTGTGGTGCAGTGAGTGAAGATATCAAAGTGCGTGATGTGGTGATTGGCATGGGCGCGTGTACTGACTCAAAAGTGAACCGTATTCGCTTTAAAGGCCATGACTTCGCGGCTATCGCAGATTACAAAATGGTGCGTGCGGCAGAAGATGCAGCAAAAGCGCGTGGTGTAGACGTAAAAGTGGGTAACCTGTTCTCGGCGGAGTTGTTCTACACGCCAGATCCAGAGATGTTCGAAGTGATGGACAAATACGGCATTGTTGGCGTCGAGATGGAAGCGGCAGGTATCTATGGTGTGTGTGCTGAATACGGCGCAAAAGCTCTGACTATTTGTACTGTTTCTGATCACATCAAAACTGGTGAGCAAACCACATCAGATGAGCGTCAAACGACCTTCAACGACATGATGGTTATCGCACTAGACTCTGTGCTTCTTGGTGATCAAGAGTAAGAGTTACTTTGTGGTTTAAGTCGTTTCTAGCTCTCGAATACCTATAGCTAGCCAAACTAACAGATAACAAAAAGCCCCGTCGCTGCCTGAGCGTCGGGGCTTTTTATTGGTAATGATGTATTACTGAGCGCTATTTCTTGGATTCTGAAGGCTATGTGATTTCAATCGAAATAATTCATCTTGCCTAATCCGAGGTTTTTATTTAGTGATTTCAAGACCCAAGACCCTATGACAAAGCTTATGAGTTTGCATTCTTAAGCAGCAAGTTCTCACCAGACTTGGTTTTTCTTCTACGAATGAGCATGACAAACAGCACGCCACTGACAAACCCCATCAACACCATGCCGATCATGTAGCGATCACTTTTACGATAATGGTGATCAGAAATCGCCGTCATCTTACCTGTTTCAAAGGTCACACGAATGAATCCAATGATCGCTTTCTCTGGAGAGTAGATAGGTTCAACTAATTGCTGTCTGCCGATACTTGCTGTTGAAAGTGGCGTATCTAAGCCTAGAACTTCGCGTACTGAGAGTGCTTTTTCACTCGAAGCCAGTCGAATCCCCTCTGCATCGTATATCGTGGTATCGAATACCAAGCGATCTTGAGACAGCTGATTGGTGAGATCAAGCAGTCGCTCTTGGTCTTGTTGTGTGATCGCTTTACTGGCAGAAAGTGATGCCTGAGAGATAAGCAACTTAGTCAGCGTTTCTAGCTGCTTTGCTTGGATCTTCTCGTTACCTTTACTGATCACGACTGTATTTTTAATCGTTACAACGAACATAGTAGCCAACAAAATGAGGGCTAGCATTCGTAAAGCGTTACGTATTGAGAACAATGATTCATTCATGTTTCACGAAGCCTGAAATAAACAAATGTTATGATTAAGACATATTGAGACTTGCGTTTTCAAATTGCAATAGGTTAACGTTTAGCATAGTTAATTAGGAATCATACACATGGACGCTCAGAAATATCTGCCGATTAAAAGGCATACGACATTATTAACTCGACTCCCCGAGACTCGTTTCGCTTCTCAACTCGCTAAAGCCAAAGCCAACTGGATTGTATTCGGTGAGTATCTATCACCACAATCATTCGATGACATCGATTTTTTCACAGGCACTTACAACACCATTCTTGATACGTGGAAGGTAGGGCATTATGAAGTGGCTTTGATGTCAGGCAACCTAACACCAGCACACGAAGAAATCCTACAGGCCTTAAAGCTTGATTATGCTTGCCTTAGCGAGGTCCCAGACCTATCTAAGCCAGGTTTGATTGTAATGGATATGGATTCCACAGCGATTCAAATTGAATGTATCGATGAGATTGCAAAGCTAGCTGGAGTGGGGGAATTAGTCTCTGAAATCACCGAGCGAGCAATGCAAGGTGAGCTCGACTTTGAACAGAGCCTACGTCAACGAGTAGGCGCACTGAAAGGTGCGGATGAATCTATTTTGGAGCAAGTGCGTCAATCATTGCCATTCATGCCAGACTTGGTTGAGCTAGTGAATACTCTGAATAAGCTTGGTTGGAAGACGGCAATTGCTTCAGGTGGCTTTACTTACTTCTCTGACTATCTGAAAGATACGCTTGATCTTGACCACGCTCAGTCAAACACGCTTGAAATCATCAATGGTAAGTTGACGGGTGAAGTCTTAGGCGATGTTGTTTCGGCGCAGACTAAAGCGGATATCTTGGTAGAGTTGGCTGAAGAGTACGAATTGGAATTGCATAACACTGTTGCCGTTGGTGATGGTGCTAATGACTTGGTTATGATGGGCTCTGCAGGTTTAGGCATCGCCTACCATGCGAAGCCAAAAGTAGAGCAACAAGCTCAAACTGCTGTGCGTTATGCCGGTTTAGGCGGGGTACTTTGCATCTTGTCGGGTGTGTTAGCTAAGCAGCAAAAAATCAGCTGGCAAGCGAAGCCTTAGTCATATTTAGGGCGGTATAACGAGTACAAAAAAGCAGGCTATCAGCCTGCTTTTTCTATTTCATGTTCAAGTTAAGACGCCGCTGTAGTCTAGCGTGTCAGCTCCAATCGAATCAACACTTCATCGGTAATATCTTCTATCTCACCATAACCAATAAAAGCCGTGACCTCATTCTCTAGCTTCTTAGCTTGGTGCATGCTGATGCGTGAGAGCTCTTCTAAATCAGACTGGAATAAACTCGTTAGCGGATTAAAAATAGGTGCAGTAGTGACTCGTAGTACATACACGTCACCTAAATGCTGAGCTTTCTTGATGAATAAGATGCGTTCCTTTGCCGAGGCGAAGTCTTTGACCAACTTCGTGTGTACGGATTGGATCTTGTCGCCAAACTTAACCGCAGCAATATAGACGTCATGGTGTTTAGGTTCAGCACCTTCAATTCTTTTCAGTGGTTCAGCCAACAGCGAGTTAGAGTGCCCTTTGAAAATAGGTTCGAGTGAGAACTTTTGGTTGTGGCCAAGCTTAGCGAGCAGTGCTAAGTGTTTATTCAGCGGGAAGTTTACGCCAATGATCTTACAACGCAGTGTTGAGCCCGGTTTATCAATGAATATTGGGTTGCTGACCATCTTGCTCAGCAAAATGTTGTGTAGAGACTCGAGCAGAGAATGTGTTGGCAGTATCTCTTTCTTCTTAATCAACTTGCTTTGGTTTTGATCGATAAGCCCATTGAGAAAGGCGATAGTACGCATTGTCTTTGTGTTCTCGGCGATAACCAACTGTACGTTGCGACCATTCGGGCTGACTCGAATCACGTGGTAAGGCACGGTGCTTAATGGCAGGTTTTTGTCGTAGAGCTGCAGTTCATTGAAGTTTACTAATACCGGGTCATTAATCTTGAGTACCATCGGATGCTCAAGGGAAATGCTGAGTCCACGTTTAGAGATATCTAAGGTATGTCCGTTAGCCGCGGCGCCATCTTGTGAGGTGAGTTGTAACGGCGACTTAAATTGATACCTCGGTTCTTTGCGACGAGTTTGAGAGTCGAAGTAGATACTTTGAATATTCCCCACTACAGAGCGCGGATGACGGAAGCGGTTCAGTTCACTGCTTGGAATACGAGGTTTTTCACTCAATAGATAGTCAGCCGCACTTTCGTGATCGCCAATCTCTTGCAAGATTCCACAATGCGTCAGTTGTGCTGAGCTTTGAGCTAACGTATCCGAGTGCTTGGCTAAGGCTTGTCTCTCGGTGTCTGAAAGTTCGAACACCGAGAACTTGAACGCCTTCCAGCTTTTACGTTTACCACCGATGTGCCAGAACAACTGTCTTTGCTCACGAGAGGCTTCAGGAAGCATCATTGAGTAGAACAAGGTCTTGTCTTGATGCTCATGAGTAAACGAGTAAATAACGTTACTGGTTCCCTTTACGCCAGGTTTAGCCAGCAAGTTCATTCGTTGTTCGTTGAACAGGGTACCCAGTGCTTGTTGGTTTCGCTCATCGTGCCAGTATTGCCACAGCGGATGGTTGTTATCCGTAAGTAGAGCAAGCTTTAGCTCACCGCCGCTAAAGAAAAGAGGAAGATTACAGGTGTGTTTGAGATAGGTGTGTTCGATACCTCGAGTACGAGTTCGAATGATTCTATCTTGATTCTCATGGCTGGTTTTCTTGCTTGAGCTATTCAAAGACTCATCAAGCAAGCGGGCTACAATATTGTTATTGCTTACCTTGATGGTTCTTAAGAATTTGACGGCATTATTCTCGTAAGACTCATCAATGCCCAGAACGCGGAATTCGACCGCTTGGTAAACATCGTTTTCTTGCGACTTTTCGATAAGCTCTGTGAACTTAACGCTGATGATCTCACCGAGGTTGTACTTAAAGGCGCTCGGTACCTTGAATTTTGCACCCGACGGGGAAATATCAACCGTCACACCGTGTAGGCTTTGGCCTTTAGATGTGGTGACCTCAACCTGTGAGCTAATCTTGAGTCTGTTTTCTTGACGCTTTAAGTCGTAACCGAGGTTAATGGCTTCCGCTTCATACGGGCTATTAGCGTTAGTGAGATCTTGATTATGTTGAGACGAGGTTTTAACGATATTACGAAGTGGTTGAGTTCGCGGAGTCATCACTAACTCCCACGCGCCCTCTGTATAGCCTTTAAACTTTTTAGTACCACGTTGATACGCGTTCAAAGCAATATCATCAAGCCAGTGTTTACGACCATCTAACGTAAATTGACGGCATTCAGTGTCAATACGTCCGCGTAAATCAATGCTCTTTGTGCACGGAGCCATGATACGATTCAGTTCCATTTTAACGAGCAATTTCAGAGACGGGGATTCACCTTCTGTCATTTGAGAAAGAAGGAAGTCGAAATCCTCAGCGTGGTAGGCTGGGATGAGTCGCTCTGCTACAGATAGAATTTCAGATTGCTGCATACTTTTCTTGTTAGAATGGACGGTACGTTTATGTTATCGACTAGTTTAAATCGATCTTTAAGTATAACTGGTATGACTGCAACTTTTATTTTCACCCGTACGGTCAAATAAGTCACAAATTGACAACATCATTGTGTAACAGAGTAAATTATTGAGGTTTTATGGCTAAGGCAAAACGAGCTTATGTGTGTAATGACTGTGGTGCTGACTTTCCACGTTGGCAGGGGCAATGCAATGCATGTGGTGCTTGGAACACGATTACCGAAGTTAGGTTAGCGGCTTCACCTCAAGTTGCGCGTAATGAACGACTCAGTGGTGGTTACGCGGGTGGGGCAACAGAATCGAGCGTTCAGACATTATCGGAAATTAACCTGCAAGAAGTCCCTCGCTTTAGCAGTGGTTTCAAAGAACTCGACCGCGTGCTCGGTGGTGGTGTCGTACCTGGCGCTGCAATTCTGATTGGTGGTAACCCTGGTGCCGGTAAATCAACGCTGTTATTGCAGACCATGTGTCAGCTCTCTTCTCAGTTGCCAACACTTTATGTCACTGGTGAAGAATCACTGCAACAAGTCGCGATGCGAGCTTCTCGACTCGGTTTACCGAAAGAACATCTCAAAATGCTCTCTGAAACCAATGTTGATAAGATCTGTCAGATTGCCGAAAAAGAGCAACCTAAAATCATGGTTATCGACTCAATCCAAGTTATGCATGTCGCTGATGTTCAATCGTCTCCGGGCAGTGTGGCGCAGGTGCGCGAATCGGCAACCGCATTAACGCGCTATGCGAAACAGAACAACGTTGCGGTGTTCTTAGTGGGACACGTAACTAAAGACGGCACATTAGCGGGGCCAAAAGTACTGGAACACATTATTGATTGCTCTGTGTTGTTGGATGGCGGAACGGATAGTCGTTTTAGAACCCTGCGTAGCCATAAAAATCGTTTTGGTGCAGTGAATGAGCTTGGTGTGTTTGCGATGACAGGCCAAGGACTAAAAGAAGTCAGCAACCCATCGGCTATTTTCTTGTCTCGCGGTGAAGAAGAAACCTCGGGCAGTTCGGTCATGGTTGTGTGGGAAGGGACACGTCCACTTCTTGTTGAAATCCAAGCGCTGGTGGACTATTCCCAGCTCGCTAATCCACGTCGTGTTGCTGTTGGTCTAGAGCAAAACAGGCTTTCACTGTTATTAGCCGTGCTGCATAAACATGGTGGCTTACAAATGGCTGACCAAGATGTGTTTGTGAATGTCGTCGGTGGTGTTAAAGTAACCGAAACCAGTGCCGATCTTGCATTAGTGATCGCTTTACTTTCGAGTTTCAGAGACCGTGCATTGCCAAAAGATGTGGTGGTTTTTGGCGAAGTAGGCCTCGCGGGTGAGATTCGACCTGTACCGAGCGGGCAAGAACGCTTAAATGAGGCATTTAAACATGGCTTTAAGAGAGCGATTGTTCCGGCGGCCAACATGCCAAAAGGGGGCATTCCAGGAATGCAGATCCACGGTGTGAAAAAATTATCAGAAGCAATTAATGCTTTTGATGAGTTGTAATTGAGCTCACTTCAGCTACTCTATACAGCAGAAATTCAGTCTAACTTAAACGCTATTTTCGCTTTAAGTTAGCACTAAACTTAACAATCATTTAGATTGTTTCTACAGATTGCCTTTTTCTATATGTTAGAAAAAGGCAAAGTTTTTTAGTCCCAAATGCATGCAAAGCTATCAGTCTTCACAGATTGTGATATACTCTGCGCGCATTTTATATCCTATTAACAGAGTAAGACAATGGCAGATTTATCGAAATACAGAAACATTGGTATTTTCGCGCACGTTGATGCGGGTAAAACAACTACCACTGAGCGTATCCTTAAGCTAACTGGTCAGATCCACAAGACTGGTGAAGTACATGATGGCGAATCAACTACTGACTTCATGGAACAGGAAGCTGAGCGCGGAATTACTATCCAATCAGCAGCTGTAAGCTGTTTCTGGAACGGTCACCGTCTAAACGTTATCGATACTCCTGGACACGTTGACTTCACAGTTGAAGTATACCGTTCTCTTAAAGTACTTGATGGCGGTATCGGTGTATTCTGTGGTTCTGGTGGTGTTGAACCACAATCAGAAACTAACTGGCGCTACGCTAACGAATCAGAAGTATCTCGTCTGATCTTCGTTAACAAACTAGACCGTATGGGTGCAGATTTCTACAACGTTGTTGACCAAGTTAAAAACGTTCTAGGTGCAACTCCTCTAGTTATGGTTCTACCAATCGGCCGCGAAGATGAATTCGTGGGTGTTGTAGACCTTCTAAGCCGTAAAGCATACGTTTGGGATGACACTGGTCTTCCTGAAAACTACGAAATTCTAGATGTTCCTGCGGACATGGTAGACGACGTAGAGCAATACCGTGAAGAGCTAATCGAAACTGCTGTAGAGCAAGACGATGACCTAATGGAAGCTTACATGGAAGGTGAAGAGCCTTCTATCGAAGACATCAAGCGTTGTATCCGTAAAGGTACTCGTGACCTAGCGTTCTTCCCAACTTACTGTGGTTCTGCATTCAAGAACAAGGGTGTTCAAATCATTCTTGACGCTGTTGTAGATTACCTACCTTCTCCAACTGAAGTTGATCCTCAACCTCTAATGGACGAGAACGGCGAAGAAACTGGCAACCACGCTATCGTTTCTACTGAAGAAACGTTTAAAGCGCTTGCATTCAAAATCATGGATGACCGTTTCGGTGCTCTAACTTTCGTTCGTATTTACTCTGGTAAATTGAACAAAGGCGACACGATTCTTAACTCATTCACAGGTAAAACTGAGCGTGTTGGCCGTATGGTTGAGATGCAAGCTGATGACCGTAACGAACTAACTAGCGCACAAGCTGGTGACATCATTGCGATCGTTGGCATGAAGAACGTGCAAACAGGTCACACTCTATGTGATCCTAAAGATCAAGTAACGCTTGAGCCAATGGTATTCCCAACTCCAGTAATCTCTATCGCTGTATCTCCAAAAGATAAAGGCGGTTCTGAGAAAATGGGTATCGCTATCGGTAAAATGGTTGCAGAAGATCCATCTTTCCAAGTTGAAACTGACGAAGAAACTGGCGAAACTATCCTGAAAGGTATGGGTGAGCTTCACCTAGACATCAAGGTAGATATCCTTAAGCGTACTTACGGCGTTGACCTAACAGTTGGTGCTCCTCAAGTTGCTTACCGTGAAACTATCACTCAAGCAATTGAAGATAGCTACACGCATAAGAAACAGTCTGGTGGTTCTGGTCAATTCGGTAAGATCGATTACCGTATCAAGCCTGGCGAACCTGGTTCTGGCTTTACGTTCTCTTCAAAAGTTGTTGGCGGTAACGTACCTAAAGAATTCTGGCCTGCTGTTGAGAAAGGCTTTGGTGGCATGATGGAAAACGGCGTACTAGCTGGCTTCCCTACGCTAGACGTTGAAGTTGAACTTTACGATGGTGGTTTCCACGCAGTCGATTCATCTGCAATCGCATTTGAAATCGCAGCGAAAGGTGCATTCCGTCAATCTATGCCTAAAGCTGGCGCGCAACTTCTTGAGCCAATCATGAACGTTGACGTATTTACTCCAGAAGATCACGTTGGTGATGTTATCGGTGACCTTAACCGTCGTCGTGGCATGATCAAAGATCAACAAGCTGGCGTAACTGGCGTTCGTATTAAAGCTGACGTACCACTTTCAGAAATGTTTGGTTACATCGGTCACCTACGTACAATTACTTCAGGCCGTGGCCAATTCTCTATGGAATTCGCACAGTACTCTCCATGTCCAATGAACGTGGCAGAAGAAGTAATCGCTAAAGTTAAAGCAGAAAAAGAAGCTGGTAAGTAATTAGCTCTTTTCTAAATTAACTAAAAAAGCCCCGCAAGTGAAAGCTTGCGGGGCTTTTTGTTATCTTACTCTTGGAAGACTAAGACTAAGACTAAGACTAAGACTTAAGGGTTCTGTTTTAGCTCAATGTAAATCGATTCAACCTTCACTCGAGCCCAGTCTGTTTTACGCAAAAACTTTAAGCTAGATTTAATGCTTGGGTCTTTTTTAAAGCAGTTGATATTCACCATATAACTCAACTCTTCCCAACCGTAATGCTCAACCAATTCAGTCAGTAGCTTCTGCAGTGTTATGCCGTGAAGCGGGTTATTTTCTTGTGTCATGAGATGTTCTCGCCATTTATTTGAGCTCAGTATACCAGTTTCGCTTTATGAATTATCAGACCATTTAAGTTGGTAATCTGTCTCGATAATAGTTAGTTCTTCTCGACCTTTATTTCCAAATAACTGAACCTGACTTTGCATCCAAGCTTCAAAGCGTTTGATTTTCTCGCGATGAAAGTATCCAGCTGGCGCACATAGGAAGTAATTGTATTTGGGCTTAAGTGCGATGTTACCGATTCGAACGAGTTTCTTTTCCTGCAAATACCGATACACCAAACTGTGCTTCACAAGAGCAACGCCTTGTACGGATAATGCACCTTCTAAAACAAAATGCGAGCCATCAAATTGCAATGATGAGCGTCCAGCCTTCGCTCCAACAATGTCTAGCCATAGATTCCAATCCATATCTGGCCATCGATCTTCAATCAATTCAGCTTTATGCAGATCGTCAATGTCATGGATCCCATGCTTCTCTTGATAAATCGGGTGACAAACTGGGTAAACCACCTCGTCCATTAACCAACGAGACTCGATATTTGGGTAGTTACCGTGACCATACCGAACGCAGACATCGACATTAGAATCTTCAAACGTGACTAGCTTATTGGTCGGTTCAATCAGCATGGATAGGTCAGGGTGGCGATCGCGAAAGTCACCAATTCTAGGAACCAACCAATGTTGGGCAAATGATGGCACGGTTGAAATAGAAAGTTGAGTAGGGTTTGGGTCTTGGTTAATTCGCCTCACACCATCTTGAATGTGGGCAAAGCCTTTCTTAGCTTGCAGGTAAAGTACTTCACCTTCGTGAGTGAGTACTATTTTTCGGTGCTGGCGAATAAACAAGTCTGCACCTAACCACTCTTCAAGTTGGCGAACTTGTTGGCTGACGGCGGCTGCCGTGACAAACAGCTTTTCAGCCGCGAGTTTAAAACTGCCAGTTTCAGCTGCAGTGTAAAAGTAATAGATCCCTTGAAATGGTGGGGTTCGTTCTCTCACATTAGTTTTCCTTAACTGAATGTCAGTATCTATCGTTTGTCGATGTTGCTCTGTTGGTCGATTATTGACCATAACAAAGCGAAAGATCAACAGGAGAAAGGCTATGAATACGATCACAGCAACCGAAAATACCAACCATTCATTTTTGTCATCGTTATCAGTTAAGAAATTCTATTCTAACTTTGAGCGTTATCTTCAGAATCGTAGAACCAGAAAGCAGCTGTCTGAGTTACCAGAGTATTTATTAATAGATGTCGGGATTACGCAGGATCAAGTCGATCAAGAACTGAAGAAATCGTTTTGGGAGTGAGTCAGGGCAGCGTAGCTTTTACTCAAGGTGGATTTTATTTAACGCTGTTTTTACCCTACATAGTTTTTACTCAACATAGCTTTGTCGGCGTAGAAGAGTTACGTTGCTATTCTGTATTTAGTTATTGGGGAACTGTTTATTTCAGAAGCTGATAGGCAGAGCTAGTTCTCCAATACCTCGTTTACTTCTTCATGTAACCAATGAGTAAACGCAGTCACTCGCTCTTTTCTTGGAGAGCTAGGATCAAAGCAGAGATTGACCTGAACACCGGGTGTCATCCCAATATTGAATGGCTTAACGAGTAGGTTACGTTCGATAAAATCACCAGCCAAGCTATCTGTAGCAAGGCAGACCCCATGTCCAGCCATGACAGTCGTTAACCCCATATCGAAGGTACCTACTTCCATCCATTGCATTGTTTTGCCTTGAGTGGATATGTTGGCTTGTTTGAACCACTCTTCCCAAGGGAAGCATCCGCTATTAAATTGAATTAACCAACATTTGAGTAATTGTTCAGGTGACGTGAACTTTAAAGAGTTGGCCAGTTCAGGTGAACAAAAAGGATAGATGGGTTCGTTGATTAGCATCTCAAGACTCAAGCCTTCCTCAACACATAGGTCCTCGCCTTGCAGAATAGCCACATCAATCTCACCATGTTTTAAATTTGGGGTATCAGACGCTGTTAGCACCTTAATTGGAATCTCAGGGTGTTTGACTGAGAATTTCCAAAGCCTCGGCAGCAGCCAGCGGGAAGCAAATGAAGGAGGGCTGCTAACAACAAGAACGCCTTGAAGGGGCTCTGATTGGATCTTATTTAATCCTACGATTACCTCTTCGAACCCGTCCGAGACATGCCTAAAAAGGGTACGTCCTTCTTGTGTTAAGGCCATTACGCGTCCTTTACGAATAAAAAGCTTACATCCAAGCTGTTCTTCTAGCTGGCGGATCTTTTGGCTGACGGCTGCTTGGCTAACAAACAGTTCTTCAGCAGCTTTACTGTAGCTATTTAAGCGTGCTGCAACTTCAAAATAACGGAGACCAGAAAGGTGGCGCAGTCTACTGTCCATAATCTCAGCTTATAGTCCTTGTTAACAATGGTTGTTCGCTTATCGAACAGGTTATTTCCATAATAGCGACAAATAAACAAGGAATACAAGAGAGAGTAAATGAAAACAATAACCTGTTGGGTCGGCAGATTTGTTAATCAGATGCTTAAAGTTAATGATATAACCAAGATGAGTAAGACGGCTAAATCGAGACAAGTTATTAGTTCGGAAACGCTGAGCAGTCGAATGAGGGAGGACATCGGTCTGGACTATGGGAGCAATGATGCGGCTGATTACACTAAATACCTATAAGTTGAGCTTACAAAAAAGGAGCCGTACAGGCTCCTTCTCTATTTTGATTACTCTTCCCAAACTACCAATTTATCTTTCGGCCAGTTATGACCGACTTCATGGTATTTCTGCTCAAGGATGTGTCGCTTTATCTTGAGAGTTGGAGTAAGAACACCATTATCGATGCTCCATGGTTCCTTAATCATCAGTACGCCTTTGATCTTCTCGTGCGAAGCTAACTGTTCGTTCATTTTTTCAATGACGCGTTTGCTTGTTCTTTCGTAACGAGCCCGATCAAAATTAGGGAAGTCATGCGGTACCACGAGCAGGATAGGGCCAGGTAAGCCTAAGCCTATCAAACACATCATTTCGACACGACTGTACTCAAAGAGTTTATTTTCGATTGGTACAGGAGCGACAAACTTGCCTTTCGCGGTTTTAAAGGTATCTTTCTTACGCCCACGAATCGTTAAATAGCCCTCGCTGTCGATATCACCAATATCGCCCGTATGAAGCCAACCTTCTGAGTTAAAAGATTCTTGAGTTGCAATGTCATTTTTGTAATAACCAGAGAACATGCCTTTGCTTCGAACTAAAATCTCTTCGTCTTCTGCAATTTTGAGTTCAATGCCCGGACCAGCATTACCTACAGTGCCAATTTTGTCTGCTCTAAACGGGTGGTTAATCGTGCTGTAGGCGAAAGACTCAGTCATTCCCCAAGCTTCGGTAATGTGTAGGCCAACACTCTCATACCATGCAAGTAGAGCTGGTGATACCGGAGCTGAGCCACAGCCAAGAACGCGAGCTTGGTCTAACCCCAGACCATCAGCCAGTTTCTTCTTAATGAGGTTATTCACGAACGGAATTTTAAGTAAGAAGTTCAGTTTTTTCTGTGGAAGCTTATCTTGGATTCGTTGTTGGAATAGAGTCCATAAACGAGGAACTGAAATAAACAAAGTTGGACGATGCATTTTTACATCATCAATAAATGTGTCTAAAGATTCAGGGAAAGCAGTAACCACCCCACCCATCACTGAAGAACCAAAGATGTACACTCGTTCGGTTATATGGGCAAGCGGCAGATAAGAAAACAGGCGATCGCCGGGTTGGATACCAATGTGATCGATTAACCTCTGAACTGACCATGTAAAGGCACCATACGTGAGCATTGCGCCTTTCGGTAACCCAGACGTACCCGAAGTATACACAAGCGACATCAGCTTATCATCGTGATGCTGAGGTCGTTTGGTTGAGGGTTCATGTGTCTCGATAAGTTGCTCAAAAGTGTGCTGGCACTTAGCGGCAGTATCGTAGGGTAACGAGATACTAATTAGACTCGGATTATCATCGAGTACTTTTTGAGTGGCTTTAGGATCATCAAGCTTACCTGCAATTACAATCTTACTTTCACTGTGTTCAATACAGTATTGAATAGTGTCTGCACCCGCTGTTGGAAAGATTGGGACGCTGACAAAATCTCCTAACATCATGGCAAGATCACAGATAAACCACTCTGCACAGTTTTTTGAAACGAGAGCGACTCGATCGCCGGGTTGGGCTCCGAGTCCTTCTAATGCTGACGCCAGTTTTAGTGCTTTGTCGGCGACTTCTTTATAAGTAAATTCAACAAATTGGCGGTTGATGATTTGTTTTAAATAGACTTCATCTGGGCGTTCTTCTGCCCATTTTAAAATCATGTCATTGGGTGTAGGGAGAGCTGTTGCTTTTTCTTGGCTAAACTCGTTAGGCTGAATCATTGTCTAACTCCATGTTTTTCGCTAAGTTATTTTTGTTAAAATCATGTTAAATGTACCATGATTTTTTCTTTTAGGGAGTAAAATTAGCGTTTTCTGTTATCCGTGCAGGCACGTCTGTAACTTGCGGGTGTTACTCCGGTCCTTTTCTTAAAGATTCTTGAAAAATACGACACATCCTTGTATCCACATTGGTAAGAAATAACAGCTATTTTTGATTCGGTATCGGCTTCGATTAACTTTTTGGCTAACAGGATTCGTTTATCGCACACAAAGTCTCTAAAGCTTACCCCAAAGTGTAGATGAAACTTCTTAGAAAAGTAGGTTGTTGAACAATGACACTTTTCTGCGATTTCTGTTTCTCTGATTTCTTTGTTGATGTTGTCCATAACAAAGTTAACGACTTCAGAGGTAAACAACTTTGCAGGTAATTGATTGTTGTTGTTTGTATCTCGGTCGAGATCAAAATGAGGCTCGAAGATATGCTGTGTTTTACTCTTAAGTTCTTCGAATGTACTGGTCAGATGTTTACTGTTTGTTTCGATAATAAAGAATATATTCTTATGATTTCGAACGATATTAGGTAACGGGTCTGAGCAAATAAGAACTATTCTTTTATTTAGGTTCTCGCAAATAGCTAAAGCCATTGTAAGTAGTTGAAGTTTATCTGGCTTATTCAATATGAAAAACACTAACCTTACATCTAAGTTACTGATTATAGATATATCTTGTCCAAAGTTTTCAATAGGAAAGTAGTGGCTTATTTTATTGATAATAACAGCGTTAAAGTCGCTATCCTTATCTGATAATAAAGGTGTTACTACTTTCATATAAATACCAACTCTATTTCATATTTAAATGTGGGTTTAAATTTAGCTAAATTACTATACGTAACAATTAGATTAGAAGTACCACAAAAAAGTGCAAGTGAATGGCAAAAAAATCCTAACCGAATATATCTCTCACCTCTAGATTTAGTTTACAGGTAAACAAAGCCTGATACGTAAATCAAGGAGAGGTTCTCATGGATAAGTTTTTGAATAATTGTAAAGAATTCATGAATGATGAAGAAGGGTTGACAGTTGTCGAATATGTAATCGGTGCAGCGTTGTTGGTTCTCGCTATAACAACCGTATTTACAAGTTTAGGCACACAACTTTCAGCCAAACTGAATACTATTATTGGAAATATTGGTGATGGTACCTAGTGGCTTCGCGTAACTGTGAAGGATGGCTTCGCTATGAATACTAAAAGCATGACAAAGCAAGCAGGGTTGACAATTGTTGAGTACGTGATAGGTGCAGCCTCGCTTGTTCTTTTTATTGTATTAGTCTTTTCTGGGATGGGAACAGCCTTGTTCAATAAACTCCAGAGCGTTCTATCTAGTATATGAGTTGAATATATGATTAATGAACCTTCTGCTTTTTGGGTGTTATTAATTGCAGTCTCGGTATGCGATGTTGAGAAACATCGCATACCAAACAAAATATTGATTATGTTTTTGTTTGTGTATTTTTTATCAATGTTTAACCGCAATTATACCTTTGACGTTTTCTTAATGTCCTTCGTTGGATTCGTGGCGTTTTTTTGTTTTGGATTACTCTTATATTTTTTAAGAGCTATGTCTGCAGGAGATGTGAAGCTATTAGGTATTGCAGGGATGTATCTCGGGTGGGGACAATTACTTGATGCGTCGTACTTTATCTTACTTTCTTCTGGAGTGATTGGGACTTTCTACCTGCTATATAACTTTTCCAACTCGAACAATCTTAGTATCAAAGGCTATTTTGAAAACAAGTTAATTGTGCTTGGTGGAGTTGCACCAGTATTAGATGAAAGTGCGAGTTTGCACGCTAGGTATTCAAATAAAGTAACGATGCCTTTTGCACCTTCTGTTGCTATAGGATTGGCTATGTATAGTTACTTTACTTAAAAATGTTGTTGGCTAGTTCTTATGGAGAGGAATAATATATGGATATTATAGGGCGTACTGCTCCAACAACTTTGAAGCCTCAAATTTCAGCTCCAGCCGTACCTACATCTATTGATATGCTGGGTGTTCCTGAAGTCGTTATTGAAAACCTTGTGCTGAAGCACCTATCAGCCTATCCCAAGTCGGATGTTTTAGAGCTTTCTAACTATTTGTGTGTTGTGACACATATTGTTGAAAGTGCGTTGGCTGTGTTGAGAACAAAGTCATTGATTGAAGTTTTTCAACCAACCTCTAACCTTTCTCTCTCATCGACATCTCATAGCCACGTCCGCTACTCCCTTTCTGAGAAAGGACTTGAAGATGCTGATCTTGCCTTTAAACGTGATGCTTATTTAGGCCCCGCACCTGTTTCACTTACTCAATATAGTGATGTGGTAAAGCAGCAAGATCTAAGAGTAGAGTTAGTGACTCGGCCACATGTCGAAGCAGCACTGAATGATGTATATGGTGTCGATAGAATGATTTCGGTATTGGGGCCTGCAATCAATTCTGGGCGTGCCTTGTTGCTGTATGGTCATGCGGGGACGGGTAAAACATTTGTAGCTTCACGTATTGTCAATGCGCTGCATACGTCTGTTTTCATTCCTTATGCCGTTTATGCATTAGGCAACATCATTAAAGTGTTTTCTGCACAACATCATAAACCGTTAGATAACAACGGCAGCGATAAACGTATTTCCCTCAAAGATCAATACGACAAGCGCTGGCTTAATTGTGAAAGGCCAAATATCCAGGTGGGTGGAGAGCTCACTATGGATATGCTTGAAGTGAATCATTCTGAGAACAGTCGTGTCTGGTTAGCTCCAGTGCAAATGATGGCGAATAATGGGATTTTTATCATTGATGATCTTGGTCGACAGCCCATGCCTGTGGATGCGCTTCTTAACCGTTGGATTGTACCTATGGAATATTCCTTTGATTATTTATCGTTACCTAACGGCCAGCAAATCACGATGCCGTTTGTTCTAACGCTTGCCTTTTCAACCAACTTAAATCCCAAGAAAATAAGCGATCCTGCATTTTTACGTCGTTTAGGTTACAAAATTGAATTCAAGCCGCTGAATCAGCGAGATTATGAAGCTTTATGGATGAGCGTCGTCGCTGATAAAGAGGTAGAGCTTCAAGATGGTTTTTTTGAGCGTTTGTCTCAAATGCACACGCTTCTCAAGGTGCCACTTTTCCCTTGTTTACCGAAAGATCTCGTTGGTATAAGTAAAGACATTCTTTCGTTTGAGCAACTCCCACCTGTTATCACATTCGATATTCTTTCCATGGCATGGGAAGTCTATTTTACCTCTGATGGACACGAGGAAGAGAATAATGAATAAGAGTCAAGTTTTCCTACTGTTTTTACTGTCCGTAGTATTCGGCTTAGCGGCTGTATTTTTTGCTAAGCAGTGGATGGATGATCAAGTTCAGCCAACCGTTGAAGTTGAAACGATCGAGCGCCACCCCGTTGTTGTGGCGTCACAAGAAATTGAAGCCGGAACCATTATCGAGGATCAGTTCTTAACCACCAAGTTGATGGAAGTTGATTGGATTAATGAAAATAACTATTCAGATAAAGCGGAGCTGATTGGCAAGGTTGTTGCGAATACTATCTATGCCGGAGAGGTGCTTCACAAGTTACGATTTACTGTACCAGGAGAAGGGTCAACATTGGCTGCTCTTATCCCTGAAAATAAACGTGCGGTAACGATACGAGTTGATGATGTTATTGGTGTGGCAGGTTTCTTATTACCGGGTAATAAGGTTGATATTCTCAATACCGTTTCTTACGGAAAAAATTCTGCAGCGACTCAAACAGTTCTTAAAGATATTAAGGTTTTGGCTGTAGACCAAACGGCTAAAACGAAGGAAAACAGTCCGATTATTGTACGAGCGGTAACTCTTGAGATGACGCCGAAAGAGGCCGAGAAGCTTCTCACGGCTAAAAGCAAAGGCAGTATTCAGCTGACCTTGAGAAACCCACACGAAGTAGAGAAAAAAGTGGTTCGTCGATATGTGCCTAGACCAAGTGTCACCATTATCAAAGGTACAGAAACATCTAGTGTGCGCGTCAAGGATTGAGGTGAGATATGAAAATATTATTAGCGTGTGTTTTTAGTCTGATTTGTTTTTCGGCAGCCAGTGTTGCTGCACTACAGACGGGAAAAACGGTCACGGTTCCACATCACAAATCTACGCATGTGGTGCTGTCGGGAAAAGCGGCGAAGGTTTCTCTTGGTGATCCTGAAGTCTTAGACATTGTGATTTTGAAATCTAATGAGTTGTTCTTAATTGGTAAAAAATTAGGGGCAACAAATTTGATGGCTTGGGATTCACGAGGTCAGTTGATTGAGTCGATTAATATTGAGGTTACTCATGACCTAAATAGCCTCAAAGCTAAATTGTATGAGTTCCTTCCTGATGAAACTATCGAGGTGCATAGTGCGCAGAATCGCTTACTGTTAAGTGGTCAAGTGAGTAACCAACAACAAATGAATGTGGCGATGCGAATCGCAGAAACCTATTCGTCAGGGCAGGCTGCTGATGAATCAAAAGAAAGCGGAAGTGAGCAAGCTGCAGCGACAGGTGTTATTAACCTAATGTCTATTGGTGGTGCTCAACAAGTCATGTTAGAGGTGACGGTTGCAGAGGTTCAGAGAAGCTTGGTAAGAAAGTTTGATGCGAATTTTCATTTCTTCCAAACAAGTGGTTCGGATTTTTCTTGGGGAGCGTCTTCAGTCCCTGCGGGTGTGTTAGGTGCAACCCCAATTTTCAATATTCCTACCTCTACTGATTACGGTATTTTAGGTTCTTTCATTGATAGTAATACCTTGTTTACTTTCGCACTGGACGTAGCAAAACAAAACGGGGTCGCTAAGGTATTAGCAGAGCCAAACTTAACCGCATTAAGTGGTTCTAAGGCTGAATTTTTAGCCGGTGGTGAATTTCCTATCCCTGTGCCAGACGAAGATGGCATTACCATTGAATACAAAGAATACGGTGTAGGTTTAAAGTTCATCCCGACGGTACTCAGTGATAAGAAAATCAACTTAAATCTAGCGGTCGATGTTAGCGAGATAGCTAATAGCAGCTCATTGACCATTGATCCTGGTAGCACAAATGCCACTTATGTTATCCCTCCAATCACTAGACGAAGTGCCTCGTCGACACTTGAGCTAGCCGACGGCCAAACAATCGGTATTGCGGGTTTACTCAGTGAGAATGTCAGAGATGTCAGCAACAAAATGCCGGGTATTGGTGATGTTCCTATTTTAGGTCAGCTCTTTAATAGTCAAGAGTATGTGTCTGGAGAAACTGAGCTGGTCATTCTTGTTACGCCTCGACTCGCCAAACCGGTGGATCGAAGTAAAGTAACACTGCCAACTGATGCCTTTGTGGACCCTAATGACTTGGAATACTATTTGTTAGGCCGAAGTGCTTACATAGCTGCACCGTCTGAATCTGATTCAGAGCAATCTCAAGCTTCACAGGATATATCACCGACCGATGGTGGTAGCGAAGGCTCATTTGGGCATGATTTATAAGGGGATAGATATGACTAAAATAATGATGATCTTTCTCGCAATGTTATTAGTTGGCTGTGCGAACGATGCTCGTTTAGGGCATTCGGTAGCACTAGTGAAAACAGAGCAAACGTATAACCCTAATGCTACCCAAGAGAATTTACTCGAAGTACCTGATGGTACAGGGGAGCGGATGCAGACTGGTTACGACAGATATGTTGGCAGAGGTGAAAACGATCTGTCCGGAAGTAGTAGCCAGATCTTAGAAGATTTTAACTAAATCTGGAGGTACTCATATGTTGTATCGAGTATCACAAAGCCCTAAAAAACAACAAGGCTTAGTTGTGGTGATGATTACTGCTGCCTTGTTGGTTTTTCTAGCGGTCTCAGCGCTAGCTGTAGACATAAACCATATGGTTGTAAATAAAACGCGTTTACAAAATGCGGTTGATTCTGCAGCGCTGGCTGCCGCAACCATATTAGACAATAGCAAAGATAAAGACGCGGTGGATGCAGAAGTCGGTACGGCGCTCAATGCCATGGCGGCTTCAACAGGGAACCAAGAAATTGATTTCTCGACCGCTTCTATAAGCATTGATTATTCGAATGACCCACAAGATTTTACTGGCACGGCGACGTTCGGTGCAAGTGATGATGTTTATGTGCGAGTTCGCGTAGATGCACTAGAGATGGATGAATTTTTCATTCATATGTTTGGTCTTGATAAGGAAGTATCGGCAAGTGCCGTTGCTGGGCCAAGCTCTGGGCAAGATGTAGTTAATAACGTTGTACCCATTGGGGTGTGTATTGGTGATGGCACTTCGGATAACGATATTGACCCAGAAGATGGCTATCACGATGTGACAGGCGAAGAGATAGTTAATGTCTTTGGCTATGAAGTCGGAACGGTCCACGCATTGAAGGTGGGTGACAGTAGCTTGTCAGAAATGGGCAACGGTAATTATCATCTGTTGGATTTCGGTTCCGGTGGTAAAACCGTCAAAGAAGGTTTAGGTGGTAGCTATGACCAGCCAGTCAAAATTGGTGAAGATATCACGACGAAACCTGGTGGCACGGTTGGCCCCACAGGCGATGGTTTGAATACTCGTTTTGGCGATTATGGTGGTGGCTTATCGGCATCCGATTACCCTTCAGATTATGTAACCACAGAACCTACCAATGAAATAACGATTGATGCAGGTACGGGAGAGATAGATTCTGACGGAAGTTATACCTATGCTCAATATGAGTCAGATACCAACGCCTGTATAGCAAACGGTGGTTCCGGGTGTGCATCTAATGGTGTTGCTTGGCGTCGTATTTTACCCATTCCTATGGTTGATTGCTCAGGTAAAAGTGGTGGTGCAACTGACTTTACCGTAAACAAAATTGGCTGCTTTTTCTTGTTACAAAAAGCTCCAACTAACAACTCAGGTACACCCGCCGTTTTTGGTGAGTTTATCCACTCTTGCAGTGTTGCTGGTGGATCTGGTAGTACAACGTCGACAACGGAAGGGACTTATAAGATTGTTCTGTATAAGGACCCCAATAGTGGGGAATCTTGATCATGAAGCCATCTAATCAATTTCAACAGGGGTTTGCTGCCGTAGAGATGGTCATCGCGACTCCCGTTTTACTGTTTTTTCTAGTCTTAGTTCTAGAGCTTGGCAATATTCTTGTTCATTACAATGTGATATCGAAGTCAGTGCAGAATGGCGCTCGTTATGCGGTTAGTGAAGTGTATGGAACCATTGGTGGAACCATCGCACCGACGTCTGAAATTCAGAATGTCGTGGTCTATGGTCAGAACAGCGCAGGAACAGCTGTATTATCTTCATTGACGACATCGGATGTGACCGTAACCCCGCCTTCAGGCGACAGTTATGTACGAGTTAGTGTGACGTATGATTATGTTCCACTCTTTTTGTCTATCCCTTTTTCGAATGAGAGTTTTGCTGTTCCATTAAGTGTGACTTCAGTGATGAGGGTGCTGTGATGATAAGACTTAAAAGACGAACCAAAGGGCTTGCCATTATTGAGTTCACTTTGGTCTCATCATTAATTTTTCTGCTGCTCTTCCTCATTTTAGCGTTAGGTGCCTATATATTTTCGCTGCAAATGGTCAGTGAAGCGACTAGGAAGGCGGCTAGGTTAGCGACGGTATGTTACGTCCTAGATAGAGACAATATTGCGGGAATGGTGGTGGATGATATTCCTCTTGTTGGATTTACTAATGCTAACTTAGAAGTGGCTTACTTAGACGCGAGCGGGGGAGAGGTTGCTTCTGATTTTGAAGCTAACTTTGGCAGTATTAAGTTTGTACGTGCTAGGGCTACGGGTTATGGCATTCAGTTAATCAGTAACCTAAGCTTTCTAGGAGAGAATGGATTTCTTGCTGCCCCTGCGTTTGAAACAATATTACCAGCTGAAAGCTTGGGTGTGGTTAGGGCGGACTCTGAAAAAAGGAATCGGTGTCCATAAGTTATTTATTACAGGAGTAGCGGTATGGGGGAAGCGATCAAAATAACGCCTAATGAAAACGATAAAGATATGACGCGTTTAAGAACGAACCTAAAGGTTTGGTTAGTCTATAGCACTGACGCCTTTCATTCACATATGAGTCAAGAGCTAAAAAAATGCCGAAATGTTCATGTAACGTCATTTTCTCTTGCGGCAATGAGTGAAGAATACTTAAAAAGTGCAGATGTCCCAGAGCTTATTTTCGTTGAAGCTAATGGGAATTGGGCTCAAAAAATGGTTGAGTTGCAAGGGTATGATTTGTCTTTAGAAGACAAGGATTTGTCTTTAGTTGTGCTTGGTGATGAAAGTGATAATGGGTCACTAAAAATCGCACTTCGCTTAGGGGCTTCAGATTTTCTGTCTCACAATGTGACTCTATCGGACTTACTTCCATTATTGAAGAAAACCGCTTCCGAAAAGCTTGAGAACTCCAGTTACGGAGAGTTTATCTTGTTTTTGAACACCAAAGGAGGGATGGGGGCAACCACCTTGGCGTTAAATACTGCCATTGAGATGGCCACTCAACATCCTAATGAAGTTCTTTTACTCGATATCGATCTTCAGTTTGGCGTGATTCCAGACTATTTGAACATAGTACCGACTTATAGCGTTTCTGATGCGATCAACAGTTCTAATGATTTGGATGAAATGTCTTTGGGCTCTTTGGTAAATAAACACGAATCAGGTCTTCATGTTCTAAGCTTTAAACATGAAAATAACGCTGATGATTTCGAGCAGGCTCAGAAAATTGGCAGATTACTTCCAATTCTGCGTCGTTTCTACCCTTATGTGATCATTGACCTATCTAGAGGCTTAGATCACGTATTTGCATCAGCAATATCACCTGCGACTAAAGTACTTTTGGTTTTGCAACAGAGCTTAGTGTCAGTAAAGAACACAAGCCGACTAATTAAATCTCTGAAATTTGAGTACGGCTTACAAAGTGACTCAATAGAGGTCATTCTCAACCGTTATGAAAAGCGACATTCAATTAAGTTGAAAGACATTGAGCAAGCAGTGGGCAACCACGACATACACCTTATGCCAAATGATTTTAAAGTCGCGCTAGAGAGTGCCAACTTGGGGCAGCCGTTAGTTCAGTCGAGAAAAAAAAGCTCTATTACTCGCTCTATCATCGACTTATCTCATGTTCTTTCACCACCAGAGCAGGAAGAGAAAGGGTGGCTGAAAAAGTTGTTTTCATAATGGGTTGATGAAAAGTAAACACGAGGGATTGTGATGTTCTTTAAACGAAAAAATGTAAATCCAGAGTTTGAAAAAAAAGTAGAACAGATTTCGCATGATTCAGAAGATGCCAATCCTGTTGAACGTTTATCAAGTGTTGAGACGTCCAGTAACTCTCGGACAGAAGCTAGCGTTGAAAGGGAGAAAGCGATCGATGAAGCTCGAAAAGTACTGGAGCAAGAATTATCAATCAAACACTTCTTTCACAAGCAGTTACTTGAAACGTTAGACTTAGGATTACTTTCTAGCTTGGAGAAAGAGCGCGCCAAGCTAGATTTGCATGAAGCTATCGTTCAGTTGATGGCTGATGATGGTAGTCATGCACTCAGCGCAGAAGGTCGTAAACGGGTTATCAAACAGATAGAAGATGAAGTTTTTGGTCTTGGTCCGTTGGAGCCCTTATTAGCTGATCAAACTGTGTCGGATATATTGGTCAACGGCCCAAAAAGTGTTTACGTTGAGCGAAGGGGTAAACTCGAAAAAACGCCCTATACTTTTCTTGATGACCGCCATTTAAGAAACATTATTGATCGTATCGTCAGTCAGGTTGGCCGTCGTATCGATGAAGCATCACCTATGGTAGATGCCCGCTTAGTTGATGGTTCCCGTGTTAATGCGATTATCCCGCCTCTCGCACTCGATGGCCCTTCAGTTTCGATTCGTCGTTTTGCCGTCGATCGTTTGACGATGGATAACTTAATTGGTTACGACTCAGTCTCGCCTCAGATGGCTAAATTTGTAGAGGCTGCGGTGAAAGGTGAGCTGAATATCTTGATTTCAGGAGGGACGGGGTCAGGGAAAACAACCACACTGAATATCTTTTCTGGTTTCATTCCGCGAGACCAAAGAATTATTACCATAGAAGACTCGGCAGAATTACAACTGCAACAACCACATGTCATTCGCCTAGAAACCCGTCCTGCGAACCTAGAAGGGAAGGGAGAAATCAGCCAGCGCGAATTGGTTAAAAATACCTTGCGTATGCGACCTGATCGAATCGTGGTTGGGGAGGTGCGTGGTAGCGAAGCCGTTGACATGCTAGCGGCGATGAATACCGGTCATGATGGATCTCTTGCTACCATTCACGCTAATACCCCTCGTGATGCCTTAAGTCGTGTCGAAAACATGTTCTCGATGGCAGGGTGGAACATATCAACCAAAAATTTACGAGCTCAAATTGCTTCGGCTATCCACCTTGTTGTTCAAATGGAACGCCAAGAAGATGGTAAGCGTCGTATGGTGAGTATCCAAGAGATCAACGGCATGGAAGGTGAGGTGATTACGATGTCGGAAATATTCCGTTTTCAGCGTAAAGGTATTGATGAAGACGGCAATATTATCGGTTATTTCACGGCAACGGGGGTTGTGCCTCAATACCATGACCAGTTAGTCAAACGTGGACTCGACCTGCCTTTCGAGCTCTTTAGTGAGACCAAAGGCTAAGGATATATTATGGACAATGTAAGCGTTTCATTAGGTCTATTATTCATTGCGGTGCTTTTTATCTCTCAAGCTTTGTTGCTCCCTGCTGCAGGGAAAAAAGCGAAGCACAAAGAGTTGTCTCGACGCTTGAAAGAGACGCAACGTAATATCGATGCAGAGAGTTTGTCATTACTAAAAGAACACTATAACAAAGATTTATCTCCAGTAGACCGCAAGTTAATCGTCATTCCATATTTTGCTGGCTTAAAGAAAATGTTGGAACTAGCCGGCTTTAAATTAGCATTGAGCCGCTTTTTACTCATAGTTTCTCTTTGTGGTGTGTCGCTCACGTTGATAGCGATAATGACCAACCAAGTATGGTTCATTAGTGTCGCGGCATTCATTTTTGCTTGGGTTGTTGCCTATCTATTTGTGCAAAATCGAGTGACCAACCGAATGGCTCGATTTGAGGAACAGCTTCCCGAGGCTTTAGATGTTATCCGACGAGCATTGCAAGCCGGGCAACCGTTGGTTCAATCATTTAACGAGGTTGGCGAAGAGCTCCCTGATCCTATAGGTGCCGAGTTTAAGAACACTTATAACCTGCTCAACTATGGTTATGACTTACGTTTGGCAATTTTACAAATGGCAGAGCGAGTCCCAACCGTTTCAATGCTAGCCTTTTCTAGCGCCGTAATGTTGCAGAAAGAGACTGGGGGAAATTTATCCGAGAATTTGCAAAAGGTATCTGAAGTACTTAGAGCGCGTTTTAAACTGGAAAGGAAAGTCAAAACGCTCTCGGCTGAGAGTCGGTTGTCAGCATGGATCTTAACGTTATCACCCTTTGGTTTGTTTTTTGCTATGCGGGTAGCTGGTCCCGAATACATCGAGCCACTTTACACAGATCCACGCGGTCTCTCTATGGTGAGTGTCGGTATAGTTCTTTTGGCTATCGGAGCCTTGTGGATTAAAAAGATCATCAGCATAGAGATTTAACCTATGGAATTATTAAATATTGAAGTTTGGAAGCAGATGTTAGCAGACTTTGGGGTCAGCTCTCAGATGGTTATCTATTCGATGATTTTGCTTACAACAGTCTTGTTAACACTAACGCTTGGATTTCTTTTTTTAGGAGCCCGCTCTCCTTTGGACAAGAAGCTGAGACAAATATCAGAAGACGGATCTCCGACTGGCAGGAAACCTTATAACTTCTCTAATACGCTCGAATCATTAAGCCCTTTTTTAAGTAAAGGTAATAAAAAAGATAATGAAACCTACTCGGAAAAGTTGATGCATGCAGGGTTTCATGAAAAGAGTTCATTATCGGTTTTCTATGCGTTGAAGGTTCTATCTAGCTTGATAGGTATCGTCGCTGCTTTTATGGTTTATTACATAGCGTTGGGCGGAGAGTACAATAATTTACTCATCATGATCTGTGTTTTTCTTGGTACATTCACACCTAATATTATTCTATCTAAGCTACAAAAAGAGCGTCAGAAAAAAATAAGAAACGGTGTTCCTGATGCATTAGATCTTCTTGTTGTATGTACTGAGTCTGGACTTGGTTTTAATGCGGCTCTTGGTCGTGTTGCATCAGAGCTCTATGTCTCTCAGCCTGAACTCGCGGATGAACTAGAGACGGTATTTGCTAAAATTCAAGCGGGTGTCACCATGCCTGACGCACTTAGGCAGCTTATCGAACGAACCGGTTTAGTCGAATTGGAAGGTTTGGTTTCTTTACTTTCTCATGCATCGAGAATGGGCGGAAGCTTAGCGCAAACGCTCCGTGACTATACTGAAGATTTTAGAGATAAGCGTCAGCAAGCCGCTGAAGAAATAGCGGCGAAAATACCGACTAAAATGTTATTCCCTATGTTGATATTTATTTGGCCTTGCTTTTTCATTGTTGCACTTGGCCCTGGACTCTTGATCGTAATGGACGCATTAAGTGCGCCGGGAGCAAGTTTATGATTTTATACAATAAGTTTCTTCTACTACTATTGCCAATTTTGCTACTTGGTTGTGCTTCTTCCGATGAGCCAACCAACCAATTTGATGCCGAATTGTATTCGGGTAAACCAATCGATAGTTTGACTAGTGATGATCCACCGCTAAATGAAAAAGAAGCAATTATGCGCGGTGACATTGCTCTGCGAGACAACAATATAGATTTGGCGTTGTATGAATACATACGCTCTTTGTCTTTCCCTGAAAAAGAGTTTCACGATAAAACCCTGTTCACTATTGGCCAAATACATTCGTCTCGCGGTAACTATGCGTTGGCCGAGAAAGCTTACCTTGCAGCACTAGATTTTAACCCCGCCCACACAGAAGTTTTGGAACAGTTAGGCGTTCTATACACCAAACAACGTCGTACAGATGAAGGGCGTAGTTATTTCTTTAAAGCGATTAATTCAGATCAAGTTCGTTTAAAAAGCAGTGAAACTATCCAAAATTACCAAGCGTTGAGCCAAAGTGAAGTGGCCAGTTTGAAGGTCGATAGTATGTCTCCAGCATTGGCTTATATGGGGATTGGTGTACTGGAAGATGTTGACGGGAAGCATCAGATTGCACAAGAGTACTTTAAAAAGTCACTGACGATAGATAAAAGTTCAGTCAAAGCTTTGTTGAATATGGGCTATTCTAATTACATGTACGGTAACTACAAGGAAGCCTATCAATACACGCGTTCAGCTTTAGAGTTGGACCCTAATAATGAAAAAGCTCAAAATAACCTAGCGCTTATTTATTTAGCATCTGGGGATATAAAAAAAGCAACCAACGTATTCATGAGGCATATGGAAGCTCCGGAGGCGTTAAATAATGTCGGCTACTTCTTGATATTACAAGGAAAGCCCGATCAGGCAGTTCCTTATTTACAACAAGCTATCAATAAAAAATCATCTTACTATAAAGTGGCTAATGAAAACTTAAACAGAGCACTAGCGGAAGTGAGAGAGATGGAGCAATAGGGATTTGATTTTGGCTCAATGAAAAGGATATTCATATTGCCTAAACGCGAAAGCTTTAATAGAGATATCATTGCAATTTCTGCTCTTTGGCTAGTTTGTGCCACAGTGATATTTTTTTATAAGTGGGAAAGCGTTTCAATACTCAACTTGAATGACAATGACGACTATATGCGTTTTGTTCAGTTTCAAGAGTGGATGAAGAACGGCCATTGGTATCTAGAGCCGATGAGCAACTTCAATGCCGCTGATGGTATTATTGTTCATTGGTCTCGATTTCCTGACCTAATACTATCTTTAGTCGCTTTCCCATTGCTATTTATGGTTGATGACAGTATCGCGTATGCAATCTCAATTTCCATTGTCCCTTTACTCTACTTATTCTTGTATGCGCTCTCATGCTTTTATCTATGCGAACATTACTTTGGAGAGAAGTATCGATTTGTAAGTATGATGTTCGCAGTTTTTTCTCCTGCTATCATACACTTCCTACCTGGTTCTATTGACCATCATAATATCCAGCTTGTTTTAGCAACTCTCTTCTTATCTATAACACCAATTACGTTCAACAACCTAAAACAATCATGGCGAGTGTATGCTCAGTCTGTTTTTCTGTCTTTATCTTTGTGGACGGGGGTGGATAATGTATTGTTATTTATGGCATTCCTTGTTTCTTATACGGTGTATTTCTGCTTTTTTTGTCGTGAGTTTTTTATCTATATATCTAGGTTATATTTGACCTGTGCAGTTTTTGGTGCTTTTGCAGTCCTATTGAATAGGCCGTACGATGAGTTCTTTATTTTTAAGTATGACGAGGTCTCATTTATTCTTGTTATTCTATTATTTAGTGGATGGACCTTCGTTAACTTATACAATCGATTGTCGAATCAAAAACAGAACTCGACCCAAAGATTAATATTATTACTTCCCCTTAGTTTGTTATGTTTAGCCCCTGTTGCCGTTCTTTACCCATCACTCACCAGTGCATTCTTAATAGATTACCCACCGATACTTAAGCTGTATTGGCTTGATCAAGTTGCCGAAGCGAAATCTGTCGCAACATATATTGCAATGAATGGTTTTTTGTCTTTAGATAATTATGTATTGCTACTCACTCCTGCAATTTTATATCCATTATTTAGGTATAAAAACCACCACTGTACCATTCTGTATCTGATTCTTATGTTTAATCTCGTACTTGCGGTTTTTTGGCAGATCAGGGTGATTAGATTATGTTTTGTTGTAGCGGCTCCTTTACAGGCCTACGTTGCTATTCGAGTGTCTGAATACATCAAGTTTTCAATATTGAAAGCAATCGTTATTTTTTCAGCAACGCCGTTAGCGATTGCATTTAGCATTCTTGTTTTGTCACCCATGGACGACGTTAAAACTCAATTAAATGGTAGTAAACCGCCCAATCTCTTTGATGTGTTAAAGGACAATGGCATTAACTCACAAACGATACTTTCAGGTATGGAGACGGGAGCCCCAGTATTAGCGAAAACCAGCAACAGTATTATTGCTGCGCCTTATCACCGAAATATTGTCGGTAACCAGTTTTTGATTGAGGTGATGTTGGAAGAAGATCTTGTGTTGGCTGAACGAAAGATTATAGACAAAAACATCGATGTTATTGTTGTTGGCAACGATCCTCACTTGTTAATTTTAAAAAAATCAGCGGGAGAGGGAGCGCTTATTAATAAACTCTATAGTTCAGATACGCCTGCTTGGTTGGAGGTCATACACGATGACATTGAAAGTGGTTATCGAGTTTTTAGGGTAAGGGGAAGTTCATGAATAGTGTGAAAATTGCAATATTACTCCCATGTTATAACGAAGCCGGAGCCATTGGCGAAACGGTTACCTCTTTTCAAAAAGCCTTACCAGATGCATCCATTTATGTTTACGACAACAATTCGACCGACAACACGGTCAACGAGGCGTTACAAGCTGGGGCGATTGTGCGACATGAGCCTCGCCAAGGTAAAGGGGAAGTCGTGAGGCGGATGTTCTCTGATGTTGAGGCTGATGTTTATGTAATGGCTGATGGCGATGACACTTACGATGCGTCAGTGTGCCCGGTGTTGATCGAGCAATTAAATAATGAAAAGCTCGATATGATCATTGGCAGTCGCGAGCGAACTTCAATGGCTTACCCAAAAGGACATATCCTTGGGAATAAGATGTTTTCATCACTGATTAACTTAGCATTCAATGCACAATTGAATGATGTATTTTCTGGCTATCGAATTATGAGCCATCGATTTGTCAAAACCGCACCTATCTTCAGCGATGGCTTCCAAATAGAGACAGAGCTCACCGTGCATGCGTTACACCATAATATGCCAATCAAAGAAGTCTCAACTAAATACCAATCTAGACCGGAAGGGACCTCCAGTAAACTGAACACCTTGAGTGATGGCCTCAAGATACTAAATTTTATCTTGTTCTTATTGAGAGATGTAAAACCAATGTTTTTCTTTGGCGTGCTCTCGATATTGCTTGGTCTTATTTCATTGAGCTTAGGTATTCCCGTTATTGTTGAATTCGTTGACACGGGTTTAGTGGCAAGGCTACCTACAGCTGTTTTGTCTAGCTCAATAGCTTTGATCGCTGTGATGTCTTTTTTCTGCGGTTTGATACTCGATAACGTATCACGAGGTAGGCGAGAGATGAGAATACTCTCTATTTTAAGATTTAAGGACGATAAATAATTAGGCAGAGGTTTTTGGCCAAGGGAGCTGCACTCGAGTGCTTGAAGTGCTTGAAGTGCTAGGTGGAGTTGCAATTGTATAGTTGCTGCTGTGATGACGATTTTGATTAAAGTCAGAAGTAGGCGACTAGCTCCCCTACCTCTTACTCTCAATTATTACTTAGATTGCGAGACCGGTAATCGCACCCAATAACATGAAGATCCCCACTAAACCTACAATCGGCATCTTCACGGTTTTCAATAGCCAAACACCAACAATGATCAGAGCGAAGTCTAAGCCGCTACTCACTGCACTTGTGAAGATGGGTTGGTATAGAGCCGCAAGTAATAAGCCGACTACAGCCGCATTCACACCTGTAAGCGCCCCAGCTACTAGAGGCTTACTCGCAATTGCCTGCCAGTTCTTCAATACACCCAGTAGCAGCAAGAAGCCCGGTAAGAACACCGCAATCGTTGCGAGCAGTGCCCCTGTGATCGGTGCTGATGGCATTAATACATAACCTAGGTAAGTGGCTAACGTAAACATCGGGCCAGGAACCGCTTGCGCTGCGGCATAGCCTGTTAGGAAGGCATCTTGAGACAGTTGATCGCCAATACCATTTTGTAGCAGCGGAAGTACCACGTGGCCGCCACCGAATACCAAGCTGCCTGCTTGGTAGAACAAGCCAAATACTTCAATGCCTTGAGAGTAAGCACTGAATAGAGGCAGACCAACCAGTAAAGCAACGAAAATCACGAGTGGTGTTAACGATATCTTGTGCGTCGAAGGTGTTGTTTTTAATTCGTGTGAGGTTAAGGACTTACTGCCAACCATAGCAGCAAACAATAGAACTAATACCTGAGGCCAGATCCCCGGAATCAAAAGTAGAACAATTGCGGTTATCACACACAGTGCTGTTGCTATCTTTGATTGGCAAAAGTTTTTGTACATGCCGAAAGTGGCGTCAGCCACAACCACGACCGCGAGTAGCTTAAGTCCGTGGATGATTGAAATGAAAAGCGGTGCTTCCAACAACTGGTTGCTCACTAAGGCCAATATCAACATTAGGATGACAGAAGGGGAGGTGAAGCCTACAAATGCGGCAATCGCACCGGTTAAGCCACCTTTTTTATAACCAACCGCGAAGCCAACCTGACTTGAGCCTGGGCCCGGTAAAAATTGACTGAGGGCGACAATTTGCCCGTACTCTTCGTCGGATAACCAATTCAGTTTCTCAACAAAGGTTTTACGGAAGTAGCCAATATGTGCCGCTGGTCCACCAAAGCTAATCCAGCCAAGCCAGAAAAAGGTTTTAAAAATTGAAAGCATGATCGATTCCAGATAAATGTTTAGCGTAATTTAGGTGGAGTTGAACTATGATTCAAATTAATTGTTTTAATTATAACTATGAATAATATGGGATTGATTTGTGGCTAATTTTAACTGGAAAGGAATTGACCTTAACTTATTGATTGCACTGCAAGCTCTGTATAAAACAAACAGTGTTAGTAAGGCGGCAGAACGTTGTTATGTCAGCCAATCAGCGATGAGTCATAGCTTACAAAGACTGAGAAAGCTGTTTGATGACCCTTTGTTTGAGCGTGTCGGTAGTAAGATGGAAGCGACCGACCGAGCGATTGAATTATCAAGCACCGTCGATGCCTTACTCAATACCATTCAGTCAGAAGTACTGTTGTCTAAATCGTTTGATGTAGCAACTTATAAAGGCACTTGGAAGATCGGACTTACTGATTATGCAGAGCAGATGTTCGCTCCAATGTTGTTTGATCTGATTAAGCAATCTTCGCCTTATTCTCAAGTGACGTTATTCAATGTCAATCGAAGCAACTATCAACGAGTGTTTGAAGATGCCAAGCTCGATATCGCGATCGGTAGTTTTGGCGAGGTAGCAAAGCCTTATCGAACAAAGCATTTGTATACAGAGCAACATGTCTGTTTGTTCGACCAGTCGGTTTTATCTATTGAACAGCCAATGTCTTTAGAGCAGTTTGTGTCTGTAGAACATGCATTGGTTTCTCCTGCGGGGGCTCTAAAAACGGGTGTTGATATTCGATTGGCTGAGCTAGGTTTTAGTCGGAAAGTCGCTATATCTTCAAGTAACTTCTTGACAGTAAAACGATTAATTCGTGGTCGAGAGTTGTTGTGTATTGTTCCTCGGCTCGTGGCGCGTAATGATATTGATACCGAAGATACTTTACTGGCGGTGCAACCACCTATTGATGTTCCAGATTTTGATATACAGCTTGTCTACCGCAAGGCAAAGCATCTAGATGATAAAAATAAATTACTTAGAAAGTTGATTGCTAAAGCTATTTCATCTGTGATTAGTGAGTAAATTTATTAGCTGCGATTTGTCGTTAAGTTTGTCCAAATTATTCCTAAAAAAATCCGGTTAATTACCAGAACGTGACTATACTTAATTTACGACTCAAAGCAGTCGTAAAGAATAGGCTTTTTGATTTACCTAAGTAAAAAAATGGTTATATCCTCATGATATAGCTTAAAAAACTACCAGGCTAAACGGACTTAGTTGGTCTTAAAGCGCTAGCTCCCCCTAGCGCTTTTTCTTTTATGTCGATTCTGGCAAAAGGGTCTGAATTCTTTTTAGCAGTTGCTCGATCTCTTGTTTTTCATAGTGAGTCGTCACCTTAGGTTGGCTGCTTTCTCTTGGGAGTAATGCCGTTTCGATATGGTGCTGCAGTAAAGCATCTTGTGAGTTAGCGTTGAGCTTCTCTGCAAGTACCACAGCTTGTCGACCAATCGTGGTGAAGTCTTGTTTGATGGTGGTCAATGGTGGATTAAAAAACGCACTGTCCTCGATTCCATCAAAGCCGACGACCGCAACCTTATCAGGGACTGGAACCTGCAGTTCTTGCAGCGCGCGTAAAACCCCTAATGCCATCTGATCACTTGCCACTAACACGGCATCAAATACGGCTTGTTTAGCGACAGCTTCTCGAACGCCAAGATAACCACTTTCTGCTTGCCAGTTTCCTTGATATTGGTACTGCACCTTACTCTCTGCATCTGATAACGCGGCTAACCAACTTTGATGACGAATCTTTGAGGCACTGGATTCGTTTGGGCCAGTGATCAGCAGGAATTCCGTTCGTCCGCTCTCAAGTAGATGTTGAGCCGCCAGTTTTGCTCCTTCCGCATGATCACCGCAAACATAGTTAACTTGGCTGTTAGAAGGGACATCAATGAAGATTAGGTTGAGGTGCTGATATTGTTCCACTAACAATTCTGCATCGGCACTCTTTAAAGGCACATTCAGAATAATGCTGTCGACCTGCTGAGCCATCAGTTCACGAATGGCCTCACGGGTATTCGCGAGGTTGGGCTCGGAAACAACAGAGAAAGCGACGCCATAACTCATATCATGAGCCTGCATTCGCACGCCATTTGCGATCATTGCTGCGCCATGCAGTGCCATATCGAGAGTGACTAAGCCAACGCTGGTGGACTTGGCTCGACTGAGCATTTGAGCACCTTTATTGGGTACATAACCAAGTTGCTTTATGGCGGCGTTAACCTTGTTGCGGGTGGATTCCGCGACGTCTTGTGAGCCATTGGTTACTCGAGATACCGTTTGGGTGGATACCCCTGCCAGTTTTGCTACGTCTTTAAAGGTGATACTCATTGCTCTGCTCATCGAATATTTTAGAGTGAAATAAGCCTACCGAAATTTACCAAACTAAACTCTGCTCACTCTCAAATAAATGTCTTTCAAAACATTAAAAATGTTTCCGGAAACAGTCGATCTTGTGCAAGTTTTTCGAATGTTAAAGCCAATTTACATCACGATTTTGTCGGTTTTGGATACTAATTTGGCGTGATGGGTTCACTATTATTTCTATATTATGTTTACGAAAACAGTAGAGATTAGTAATGAACGAATTTATTCACTTAAAGAGTAAAAACCATAGTTTGATCATTAAATCAGGGCGCGTTCCAGAGGTTTTGCATTGGGGGGCAAAGATCGCAAGTATTGATGAAGATCTTCTGCTTTCGACAGAGAGACCGATTTCTCAAGCTCGACTTGATGTGGATGTGCCTCTCTCTCTTTGTCCTGAGTTAGGCAGTGGGCACTTTAACGCTCCAGGCATTGAAGGTCATAGAGAAGGGCTTGATTGGGCTCCCGTCTTTAAGACCGTTCGTTACGATGCTCAAGATCAAGAAGTGAGTTTCCTCCTTGAAGACAAGGTTGCTCTGCTGGAGATTAAGGTTGAGATCAAACTGGATTTCGAATCTGACGTCGTCCAAAAGCGTGTAACCGTCATCAATAAAGGCAGCAACAAATACTACCTGAATAAGCTGTCTTCAACGCTGCCATTGCCGAATCATGCTAACGAACTCATGACGTTCCATGGCCGTTGGTGTCATGAGTTCCAAACGCAACGTCAGCGCTTTGAACACGGTGGCTTCATGCAAGAAAACCGTCGTGGTCGCACATCTCACGAGAATTTTCCGGGGATGTTTGCAGGGACTCAAGGGTTCTCAGAGCAACATGGTTTGGTATGGGGATTTCATTTGGGCTGGAGCGGTAACCACCAAATGCGCGCAGATGTTCGTAGTGATGGTCGCCGCTTTGTTCAAGCGGGAGAGTTATTGCTAGCGGGTGAATCGATTCTAGAACCAGAGGCTACTTATCAGACACCTTGGCTCTATGGCTGTTACAGCAATTCTGGCTTGAACGGTATTGCTCAGCGTTTTCAGCAATTTGTTCGCGACAACATTATTAAATTCCCAACCGAAAAACCTCGTCCCGTTCATTTAAACACATGGGAAGGGATCTATTTTGATCACAAGCCTGACTACATCATGAAGATGGCAACGGAAGCGGGCGTGATGGGCGTTGAACGTTTCATTATTGATGATGGTTGGTTTGTGGGGCGTGATGGTGAACGTACCGCACTGGGCGACTGGTATTTGGATGAGGTGAAATATCCAAATGGCCTAGAACCTGTGATTGAACATGTAAACCAACAGGGTATGGAGTTTGGCCTTTGGGTTGAACCTGAGATGGTAAGCCAAGATTCTAATCTTTACCGAAATCATCCTGATTGGGTGCTTGGTTTACAAGGGTATCATCAACCATCTGGCCGTTGGCAGTATGTGTTAGACCTACAAAATGAAGCGTGTTTTAACTATTTGTATGAGCGCCTCAATGCGCTGCTGACTCGGTACAACATCACTTACCTTAAGTGGGATATGAACCGAGAGTTGGTTCAACCTGGTCACCAAGGTAAGGCTGCGGTACATGGTCAAACGAAAGCGCTTTATCGTCTTGTTGATGAGTTGAACCTAGCACACCCAGAAGTCGAGATTGAGTCTTGTTCTTCAGGCGGTGGCCGTATCGATTTTGAAATCCTAAAGAGAACACACCGATTCTGGGCGTCTGACTGTAACGATGCCTTAGAACGCCAAGCGATTCAAAAGGGCATGAGTTACTTCTTCCCTCCAGAAGTTATGGGTGCACACATTGGTCCTGCTGAGTGCCACTCAACCAACCGTCGTCACAGTATCAATATGCGTGGTGTCACCGCACTCATGGGGCACATGGGTGTTGAGCTTGACCCTGTTAAAGAATCACCAGAAGAGAAACAAGCATTCTCACATTACATTTCATTGCATAAGCAGTTTCGTCATATTTTGCATTCAGGTCGCAGTTTCCGCATGGACCCTTCGGACAAAAATCAGAATATTTATGGCGTTGAAAATGACGATGAAATGCTGATCACCGTGTGTCAACTAGCTATGCCTGAGTATGCTCTGCCTTCACCACTTCGTATTAGCTGCGTGGAAGACAATGCGATGTATCAAGTGAAGTTAGTGGACATGCCAAAAACCAGTTTCCAGTTGATGAAACAACGCCCTCAATGGTTAGACAAAACTCTAACCTTAAGCGGCGATAACCTCAAAGAGATTGGATTGACCTTACCTATCCTCGACCCAGAGTCTGCCTTGATTGTGCACTTGAAAAAGATGTGAATCGCTGACTCTGAGTACCCCTACAAATAAAAATCTAAATATAAAAATTATAATCGGCAGCGAGGTATTGCTGCCGCAATAACTCAACTTAAGGAAAACAAAATGTCTATTACAGTTCTACTGTCATTTTTGTTATTTACTGGGTTTGTAGTCGCGTTTACCTACAACAAAGTGAAGAATGACAAAAACACCTCACAAGATGGTTTCTTTCTCGGCGGAAGAAGCTTAACCGGCGGTTTAATTGCAAGCTCGCTTATCTTAACTAACTTGAGCGCGACTAGCTTTGTTGGCATGAGTGCACAAGCTTATACCCACAACATGAGCGTCATGGGTTGGGAAGTGGCGTCTGGTGTCACCTTAGTAATCATTGCTCTGATGTTGGTACCGCGTTACCTCAAGCAAGGGATCACGACGATTCCAGACTTCTTAGAGAGCCGCTACGACATGTCGGTGAAGAAGTTTGTGACCTTGCTTTTCTTATGTCAGTACGTCATTAATATTTTGCCAACCACACTTTATGCTGGCGCCGTTGTTCTGGGTGAAATCTTTGATGTTCAAGCTCTGCTTAATATTTCAGAGTTTAGCTCTATTGCCCTAATTTCCGCGACGATCGGTCTACTTGGCTTCTTTTATGCGATTTATGGTGGCCTAAAAGCAGTGGTGATTGCGGATACTATTAATGGCGTAGGCTTGATTGTTGGTGGAATGATGATTCCAGTATTCGGTTTGATGGTGCTGGGAGAGGGTAGCTTTGGTGCTGGCTTGGATATTCTGCTTTATGCAGCGCCAGAGAAACTGCAATCGGTTGGTACAGAGACTGATCCACTGCCGTTCTCAACCTTGTTTACAGGTCTTCTACTTGTGAACCTTTACTACTGGGGTACGGATCAATCAATCATCCAGCGTGCGTTGGGTGCTAAGAACTTAAAAGAAGGTCAGAAAGGGGTGATTCTTGCTGGTGCGATTAAGGTTATCTCTCCGTTGTTCCTAATCATTCCAGGCATCATCGCTTTTCACATGTTTGGTGCAGATGCAGGTAATCCAGACACCATGTACACGCGCTTGGTAAACGAAGTGTTACCTAAGCCGCTGGTGGGTTTCTTCGTAGCGGTCATGTTTGGTGCGATTTTGAGTACCTTTAATGGCGTGTTGAATAGCTCGACGACTCTGTTCGCATTGAACGTTTACAAGCCTTTGTTTGGCCAAGGAAAAACCGATGAAGAGCTAGTGGGTAAAGGGCGTATTTTTGGTGTCGTGATTGCGATTATCTCGGTATGTATCGCACCGTTCATCATGTATGCGCCAGAAGGTTTGTTCCAATACTTACAAATGGTAGCGGGCTTCTTCAGTGTGCCAATCTTCACTATCGTGTTTGTGGGTTATATCTCTAAACGAGTGCCAGCTCTAGCGGCTAAAGTGGCCTTGGTGGTATTTGTAAGCTCATACGCTGCGATGCAGTTAGTGTTCAAAACACCAATCCACTTCTTACACCAACTGGCGATTCTGTTTGTTGTCTGTACGGCTCTGATGTTCATCATTGGTTACTTTATGCCACGTGAAGATGATTACGTGATGCCAGTGAATGAAAATATCGATGTTACGCCTTGGGCGTTCCGTTTCGAAGCTTCAGCGATCATTCTTTACATGGTACTTGGTGCTTACGTGATGTTCTCTGATGTTGGCTTTGTGTCGGATGATCCAACCATCATGCAGGTTTATGGTGTATGTGGCATCGTGATGTTAGTCGGTATTTTTGGCCGATTAGCGAAGCGCAAGAAAGCACTTGCGACCGCGTAGATGAGTTCGAGTAATTAAAAACGAAAACGCCGCTCCTTGGAAATAGAGAGCGGCGTTTGTTTGTCTGATGAAGATAAATGGAAGGCTAAATGATCTAAAAAGAGAATCGAGTCCATTTCTTAGCTCGCCAGCGATAGGCCATGATGATTCCACGGAACCATTCGTCCATCGCGATAGCCATCCAGGCACCAAATACACCGTAGCCCCAGTGCACACCAAGCAAATAGCTCATTGCAACCCCAATGCCCCACATGCTCAATATTCCCATCTTTACGGGGAACTTAATATCGCCTGTCGCTTTTAGACATGAGATGAAGATAAGGTTAAAAACACGGCCAGCTTCTAAAAGTATCGATCCTGCGATGAGTGCGGCAGTCAGTGCGATGATCTCTGGGTCTTGAGTGAATAAATCCAAAATCTCGAATCGGAAAATATAGACCACGCAGGTAATGGTGATAGAGGCGATGAAGCCTACTACAAAGTATCGTTGTACACGGTTGGCTATCTCATCTATCCAACCTTTACCAATGTAATAACCCGTTTGGATTTGGCTACCTTGGCCGATGGCTAAGGCAAAGGCAAAAGAGAGGCGTGCGATGTTTTGTGCGTAAGTAAACGCGGCCAGTGAAGACGTTCCCATCTGAACCACAAAGAAGGTAATACTGATTTGCGCCATGTTGTAAGAGAGTACTTCTCCAGCGTTCATAGAGCCGATCTTCATGATTTTTTGATAGATAGCTTTAGGCACAGATTTGAACTGTTTCATCGGTAGGTCAATGCCTTTGTTTCTTACGACACCGATTAAGATCAATAAGCCGATCACTTGGCTAATGACTGTCGCCGTTGCAACCCCTTGTACGCCGTAAACTGGCAACCCGAAAGGTTGGTAAAGTGCACAGTAGTTGCCGAAGATGTTGATCACACCTGCAATCATGTTGATGACCATCGGTGATTTTGAATAGCCATGGCTGCGCAGAATCGTGGTGAGAACGACACCTATCGTGACATTAAAGGTGAGAGCACCACTGATAAACAGATACTCTTGAGCGTACTGTTCGACTTGAGCTTCCAGTTGGTAGAGCGGAATAAAATATTCAGCACCGAGAATCGCAATAATACTGAGTAACACACCGGTAATAATGGCCAAGATAATGCTCGCCACGCCCACATGAGCGCTCTCTTGAGTGCGAGAGGCACCGTTATATTGTGCGATTAGGATGCCTGTACCGCTGCTGACCATGGTTGAGACGATGATCAGAAAAAAGGATATCTGAGAGATAACACCAACGGCAGACACGGCTTTGTCTGAGTATCCCGATAACATGAATACATCACTGGTGTTGAGTGCGGTTCTTAGAAGAACTTCGATAAAAATTGGCCAGGTGAGCGCAACGATTCCCATGCGTTTATTTAGGGTGGAATCAGCATTAGGCATTTGGGTTTTCTCAGAAAGGGGTAAGCGACACTATAGTTTAGCCATTATGGAGTAAACGACTATCAAATTAATGTCCGGATAGCTATTAAGGGTAAATAAAGTGCGAATAAGTCTCCAGAGGCCAACATTTAGGTGTGAGTTATGACACTTTTGAGAGATGTTTCATAAGGTAAAGAGGAAGAAAGTGGAAGCGTTTAACTACTTAAAAGTGGCACAAGAAATGAGTTTGAAATGAAGTGGTAAAGCTAGCGACATCGAGCTAGCTCTACCGTTTTTAAAGCCTAGTTAATACGCTGACCTTCAGCATCAAACAGATGACAATCTTTTGATGCGAAATTTAAATTGAGAGACTGATAGCGTGCGACTTCTTGATCCCCGGGTAGATGAACCTTGAAGCTATCAACACCACATGATTGGCCAAACATATAGGTACTATTGCCCAATCGTTCTACCACTTCGCTCTGGAACTCAATCGTGATATCTGACTTGCCATTGATCTCCAAATGTTCTGGTCGAATACCAAGAGTCAATTTTTGTCCTTCGGCAAGGCCATCACTTGGCAATGGTAGAGTGATTTTATTAAGCCCATTGACGGTCAGTTGGGCATGAGTTTCTGAGGTGCTGTTCACGACACACGGTAAGAAGTTCATTTTCGGAGAGCCAATAAAGCCGGCCACAAACTCATTTTGTGGAGAATGATACAGTTCGAGAGGTGAACCGACTTGTTCTACTCGACCATCTCTCAGTACTACGATCTTGTCAGCAAGCGTCATTGCTTCGACCTGATCGTGCGTGACATAAATCATGGTATTTTGCAGATCTTGGTGCAATTTGGCGATTTGTAAGCGCATATCGACACGAAGTTCAGCATCTAAGTTTGATAAAGGTTCGTCGAATAAGAACACTCTTGGGTTACGAACAATTGCTCGACCGATAGCAACACGCTGACGTTGTCCACCCGAAAGTTCTTTAGGTTTACGCTTCAATAAAGGATCTAGTTGAAGCGTTTTCGCTGCACTGGTGACTTGTTTCTCGACGACTTCTTTAGCAACACCGTTCATTTTCAGGCCAAAGCCCATGTTTTCTTCAACCGTCATATGCGGATAAAGGGCGTAGGACTGGAATACCATCGCGACACCACGCTCGGCAGGATCGACATCGTTAACCAGATCATCGCCAATATGGATCTCACCTTCAGTAATCTCTTCTAAGCCAGCAACTAAGCGTAAGAGAGTTGATTTACCACAACCAGACGGTCCAACGAATACTACGAATTCGCCGTTACTTATTTCTAGATCAACACCATGGATCGTTTGAACATCACCATATCGTTTGATGACCTGTTTTAAGCTGATATCAGCCATGCTCTCTCCTTGCTTCGTTGGACTGCATCTCTTTGCCTTTAAAACATACGCTTTCATCAGAAATTTGTTAGGTGCCTCGCATGATTTATTGATCGTGGTCATGTAAATTTGGCGATCTATACTGATTTTTGTGGAAACGTTTACAAAAATAAAACATAACTGTGCGCAATGTTATCAATAAGCCTAATATTTGAACGTAATTACTATAAATGCTGCGTTGCTCGATTAAATTTAGAAACCTAGGTGGAAATTAATCAAATAGTAAATGAAGCTTTTAATACAAGGAATTTCGGGAAATGGAGCAATCTGTGAAAACGATATACCCAGAAAATCGCATCCCATCGGCGAAAAAGAAAAGGCGCATTAGTTCTAAGGTGTCGCCTTGGCTGTTTTTGGCGCCAGCCATCGCTATCTTCTCTCTCTATGTTATCTACCCCATCTTGGACAGTATCTGGCTGAGCTTCTTTGAGTGGGATGGGTTAGGCGAAAAAGAGTGGGTGGGGCTTGAGAACTATCGTGAGCTTTTTGACTCAGATGCTTTTTATACTTCGTTAACGAATAACTTCCTTTGGTTGATTTTCTTTATGCTTGCGCCACCGTGTGGCTTGGCGATTGCCCTTTTCTTAAACCAACAAGTGAAAGGCATTCGTGTCGTTAAATCCTTATTTTTCTTCCCCTTTGTTATCTCTCAAGTGGTGGTTGGTCTAGTGTTCTCCTGGTTCTATGACCCCTCATTTGGCCTTTTCAATATGGTATTGGGTGCCTTCGGTTTTGAGCCCATATCAATACTTGCTGACGAAGACTATGTCACCTACGGAATCATTGCCGCTGGTCTGTGGCCACAAATTTCTTACTGCATGATCTTGTATCTCACGGGGTTGAACAACCTCGACCCAGAGCAGTTGGAAGCGGCGCGACTGGATGGTGCAAAGAAGTGGCGCATGCTCTGGTATGTGGTGCTTCCTCAACTAAGACCGGCGACGTTTATTGCTGTGGTCGTGACCGTGATTGGTGCCCTACGTTCTTTCGATTTAGTGGCAACCATGACGGCGGGTGGACCTTGGGGCAGCTCGACGGTACTGGCGTATCAAATGTATGAAGAGTCTATCTTTAATTATCGAATGGGTTACGGTGCGGCGGTTTCGGTGGTGCTGTTTCTGATTATGGATATCTATATCGCTTACTTCTTGTGGCGCATGTTAAGGAGTGAAAAATAATGTTTCCGCAACCAATTCAAAAAGCCGGTCGCTTTACTAATATCAGCTACCGAGTCGCGTTACCTATCTCGATCGTGATGTGGTTGTTACCGCTTATCGCCGTGATGATGACGTCGATTCGTTCGATGGATGACATCAACAAAGGTAATTACTGGGGCTGGCCGAGCGAGATTCAATTCATAGAGAACTACACCCAAGTTTTTACCTCGACCTCTATGGGGCAGTACCTAATCAATAGCTTGATCATCACACTGCCAGCGGTCGCAGGGGCTGTCGCTCTTTCGACTTTGGCTGGGTATGCCTTGGCGAAATACAACTTTAAAGCCAACGTTTGGATCTTTGCGATGTTTATCGCGGGCAACTTTGTTCCGTTCCAAATTTTGATGATTCCAGTGCGTGATTTAACAATTGGACTTGGCCTTTACGATACCCATTGGGCATTGATTTTCTTCCATATCGCTTTTCAAGCCGGATTTTGTACCTTGTTTATGCGTAACTTTATCGTCGGGATCCCAGATGCCTTGATCGAAGCGGCGCGTGTTGAAGGGGTGAGTGAATGGAAAATATTCTGGCATGTGGTGCTGCCTTTGGTTCGCCCTGCATTAGCTGCGCTAGCCGTGTTGGTGTTTACCTTTATTTGGAACGATTTCTTCTGGGCACTAGTACTGGTTCAGAGTGATGACGTTCGCCCTGTGACTGCGGGGTTGAGCTCACTTCAAGGCCAATGGCTGGCGTCTTGGCAGTTTATGTCGGCGGGTGCTGTAGTCGCGGCTATCCCACCGGTTGTGCTGTTTTTTACCATGCAAAAGCACTTTATCGCAGGTCTGACATTAGGTGCGACCAAAGGGTAAATAACGAGATAAGAATCGATACACGAATCTAGCAATAGCGACGGCTTTAGTCGTTATTGCTACCGACATCCCGAATGGATGAATCATTGAAGAGTAACTAAAACACGAACCACCCTACGAGAGAAAACAATAAGAATTGGACTTAGAGAGCTTAGCTCCATAACAAGGACCTCAATATGAAATACGTGAAACATATCGCTGCCTCTGCAGTGCTCGCTGCCTCCATGTCTGCAACATCGTTTGCAGGCACCTTAGTCATCAACTCAGATGCTTCTGATCCAGCGCCAAAAGAGGCGTGGGGTGAGATCATTAACCGCTTTGAAAAAGAAAACCCAGATATTACGGTCAAGTACAACTTGTACGATCACGAGTCGTACAAAACAACGATTCGTAATTGGTTGGTCACTTCGCCGCCGGACGTGGTTTTTTGGTATGCGGGTAACCGAATGAAAGCCTTTGTTGACCGCGGCCTGTTTGAAGATGTTAGTGATATTTGGACTGACAACAACATGAAGCAAGACTTTGCGTCAGCCGCACCTGCAATGACGGTAAATGGCAAGCAATTTGGTGTGCCATACACGTATTACCAATGGGGTATCTACTACCGCAAAGACATTTTTGAACAGTATGGAATTGCTGAACCTAAAACATGGGATGATCTGAAATCGGCATCGGCAACGCTGAAAGAAAATGGTGTGGCACCGTTTGCGATTGGCACTAAGTACTTGTGGACCGCTGCAGGTTGGTTTGATTACATCAACATGCGTACTAACGGCTTGGATTTTCATATTCAGTTGATGGAAGGCAAGGTGCCTTATTCTGACGAACGTGTGAAGAAAACCTTCGCTAACTGGGCTGAGCTTGTTGAGCCTGGTTACTATCTAGAAAATCACGCCTCTTATTCTTGGCAAGAAGCTCAACCTTTCTTGTACAACGGTAAAGCGGCGATGTACCTGATGGGGAACTTCATTACGCCAAACTTCCCTGCTGAGTTAGATGGCAAGATGGATTTCTTCCAATTCCCTGTCATCGACCCAAGTATTCCGATGTCAGAAGACGCGCCAATGGATACGTTACACATTCCTTCTAAAGCAAAAAATAAGGAAGATGCTCGTAAGTTCTTAGAGTTTGTTGCTCGCGCTGAAAACCAACAGCTGATCAATGAGATGCTGTTGCAAATTCCGACCAACAATAAAGCCAAAGCCAAGTCAGATCCGTTCTTAGATAAAGGTGTAGCAATGCTCGCTTCTACCGATGGTACGGCTCAGTTCTATGACCGTGATACCGATCCTGCGATGGCCAAAGAGGGCATGAAAGGTTTCCAAGAGTTTATGGTTCACCCTGACCGAATCGAAAAAATCTTGAAGAAACTCGATAAGGTGAGCAAGCGTACCTTTAAGTAATATCTCAATAGCCGCAGCGGTTCAGGCTGCGGCTTTCTTTTGTCTCTCTAGGGATTATTGCCAGTGCTGATTCGTTGGTGTTCGTCATATTTGAATGTTATGGAGCACTGAGTATCACTTGCAATGATTCACTTTGAACGGTTTATCGTAAGGAACACTCCATGAGAACTTTCTCTCAAATCATCTCTGCCCGTGAATGGGAAAACCAACACATCACTCATCATAACGTTGTTGAGGCTCATGCTCCTTTGAATGGTTACACCTCGTTGGCTGAGGCTGTGGGGAAGAACTCGTCACGCACCTTGTCTCTCAATGGGGTTTGGAAGTTTCAGCTGTTCGATTCGCCTGAGTTGGTCAGCGAAGAGTTTGTCTCTGAGCATTTTGATGATTCCTCATGGAAGTCGATCGCAGTGCCAAGCAATTGGCAGATGCAAGGCTTTGATAAACCGATCTATACCAATGTGAAATATCCTTTCGCTGATAACCCTCCCTTCGTCCCTAGCGATAATCCGACAGGGCTCTACCGAACGCATTTTAACTGCACGGAACCGGAGCTATTAGATACCCATAGGCTGACCTTTGATGGAGTTAACTCGGCATTTCATTTGTGGTGTAACGGGAAGTGGATTGGCTATTCGCAAGACAGTCGATTACCAGCTGAATTTGATGTGTCTGAATACTTGCAAGTGGGTGAGAACACGCTAGTGGTGATGGTGCTGCGTTGGTCCGATGGTTCCTATCTTGAAGACCAAGATATGTGGTGGCTCAGCGGCATCTTCCGTGATGTGACTTTGTTGAGAAAACCTAAGGTCGCCATTGAGGATGTTCGGGTTGAAACTCAACTGGACGCTTGCTATCGAGATGCGTGTTTGAAGGTGTCGACACAAATATCGAAACCAAATCCATTAGATCAAGATAACCAAACTCAACAAATAAACCGAGTTAAAGTCGAGCTGTTTGATGTGCAGGGGCAACTCATCTCTGAGCCTCAAATCGTGGGCTTTGGTGAGCGAGTTGTGGATGAGAAAGGGCCTTGGTCTCAAGTCGCTGAACACCGCATTTCAGTGGTGAATCCGAACAAGTGGAGTGCCGAATCACCTTATCTGTATCGTTGTGTGGTGTCATTGCTCAATGAACATGATGAGCTTGTCGATTGTGAGGCTTACGATGTCGGATTTCGATGTGTTGAAATTACCGATAGTTTGCTCAAAGTTAACGGTAAGCCGTTGCTGATTCGTGGTGTGAATCGCCATGAACATCACCCTGAATTGGGTCACACCATGACTCGTGAAGGGATGATTCAAGACATCAAACTGCTCAAACAAAATAACTTCAATGCCGTTAGAACCGCTCATTATCCGAATCACCCATTATGGTATGAATTGTGTGATGAGTATGGCCTGTATCTGGTTGATGAAGCGAACGTGGAAACCCATGGTCAATTTCCGATGTGCCGTTTATCCGACGATGCGTCATGGTTGAATGCGTACATGAGACGAATGACAAGGCTGGTGGAGCGCGATAAAAACCACGCCAGCGTGATCATTTGGTCGTTGGGTAATGAGTCGGGGATTGGTCGTAATCACCATGCGATGTATCAATGGGTGAAGCAAGCTGATTCAACACGTCCCGTTCAGTATGAAGGTGGCGGGGCTGATACAGCTGCGACCGATATTTTATGTCCTATGTATGCGCGGGTTGATTGGGATTTACCTGTGGTTGAGAGTCAACCTGAAGTGACACCTCGCGTGGGTATTCGCAAAGCCATCGCTCTACCAAACGAGCAACGTCCTTTGATTCTCTGTGAGTACGCCCATGCAATGGGGAACAGTCTAGGTAGCTTTGATAAATACTGGCAGGCGTTTAGAGACAACCCAAGATTACAGGGCGGATTTATCTGGGATTGGGTCGATCAAGGGATCACCAAAACCGATTCGAGCGGCAAACAATATTGGGGCTATGGTGGTGATTTCGGCGACGAGATTAATGATCGCCAGTTCTGCATTAATGGTTTGGTATTCCCAGACAGAACGGTACATCCAACGCTGCATGAAGTGAAAAAGGCGCAACAGTTTTATCAGTTCAAGCTGGTGTCTGCATCACCACTGGTGATTGAAGTACACAGCGAACACCTATTTGTGACCAGCAGGGTTGAAACGTTGAATTGGACGGTTACCCAGAATGGTGTGGTGACGAGCGATGGTTGTATCGAATTGATGGTTGATGTGGGGGAGAGCGTCCAGATAGAGCTTAATGGTGTGACTATTCCTCATACGGCCAATGCGCTTAATTACCTTAATCTCGAAGTGGTATTAAATGCCAATACTGCGTGGGCGAATAAAGGCCATGTGACGGCGATTGAACAGCTTACCTTACCCACTCAGCCGCAATTGATGTTGGATGCCAACCTCTCTCAATTCCCACCGAAAGTGACTGAAACCGACGCGCTGCTGACGGTGAGTGGTGATGCTTATCAAGTAGAGTTCGACAGATTATCTGGGACATTAGAGAGCTGGAAAATCAAAGGCGTGGAACAGCTTGCGAGTGGTCTTCGAGATAACTTTTATCGTGCACCATTAGACAATGATATCGGTGTCAGTGAAGCAAACCGCGTCGACCCCAATTCATGGATAGCACGCTGGCAGGCGATGAGGTTGGATAGGCTCACTCCAGAGTGTATCGAATTTTCATCCATCACTCAGAAAAACGGGGTGTCGGTGACGGCAATCATTGCTCACACAGTGGAAGGGCAGGTTCGTTTGTTGTCGACTTGGCGGTACCAATTATTTACCGATGGTGAGGTTAAGTTAGATGTGGATGTACAAGCGGCGAAAGGTTTACCGTCTCTGCCACGAGTCGGTTTTGAGTTTGCTTTGAAGCATGTACCTGATGGGGTGGAATGGTTTGGTCGTGGGCCACACGAAAACTACCCAGATCGAAAGATGTCGGCACACGTTGGCTTACATCAGCAGAGTATTGAACAAATGCATACCCCGTATATTTTCCCTTCTGATTGCGGCTTGCGTTGTGATGTTCGTGAGGCAAAAGTGGGCGCATTTGAACTGAAAGGAGACTTCCATTTCTCAGTCAGTCGTTTTGAGTTACAGCAGCTACAGAAGGCAAAACATACTTGTGACTTAACCGAACAAGAACAGCTGTTTGTTTATGTCGATGGCTTCCATATGGGCGTCGGCGGTGACGACTCATGGACGCCAAGTGTCCATGATGAATACAAATTATTGAAAGAGCATTACCATTATCAGGTGCGCTTCTATTGTGGTGAGAACGGTTAAAGTACAGCGAATAAAGTAAAAGGATCATAGTAGGCCAAATAGTATAAATGCTTGTTTGTTCGATTATTTGGCTTCAGATATAAAAAAGGCACTCAACATTATGTTGAGTGCCAAAGCCTGAAATTTGTTAATTCGCAGTATCTTATTGAACCGGTGTATTAATGAATCTCAGAGGACAGGTAAAAAGGTTCGATTTACTCTGCGTCAGTAAAGAAATCGTTGTAAAGCATGTACAAGTGAGCCGCACTCCAAGAGAAGTTTGGTGCGCCTTGTTGTTCGCCGGTTAGTGGGTTGTAGTTTTCACGGATTGGACCGTCTTGAACTAATCCATCGGCGTGGTCAAAGAACGCACCTGCCATTTCAATCGCATCGTCACGGTAGCCGTAGCTATCCATGCCTTTTAGGCCGAAGTAGAATTGATCTACCCATACACGTCCACGCCAGTAAATATCTGGGCCAAATGCAGGGCTAGAAAGCGCTGCTGTGCCTAGTGGAACGTAGGTATTGAACTCTTCTGTATCTTTCATTACAGAGACAACTGCATCAGCGTTAGCTTGAGTGGCAGCAGCATTGAACAATGGTGACCAACCTTCAGGGCCTTTACCACGCTCTACAATCGGTTTACCTGCACAGCCATTCGCTAGTGGTTTGTCCTCAATGCGAATGTCGTAGAAGAAGTTAGTGCCTTCATCGAACATACAGGTGTTGATGTAGTTCGATAGATGCTCAGCTTTTTCACGGAACTCTTTCGCTTCTGCGTCTTTACCAAGAATGTCAGCCATTTCTGCTAGGTACTTGTTATCGCTGTACATATAGCTTGCTTGATCGACAGATTCTTGCAGTAGTGAGTAGCCAAGTAGCGTGCCATCTTCAGCGCGGTTTTGAGCGAACTCAACATCCCAATCACTGCGCTTGCCGCCATTCGCGACATACGCGTCTAGCTGGTCTTTATCGATGAAACCAAATGCGGCTGCATCGTCACGACCTGACTCCCAAGAAGCGGCTGTTTGTGCTGGGCTTTCGATGTAATCGTAGTTACCTTCAGCAATCACTTTATCTAGCGCAGCTTGGCCTATAACTGTCTCGTGCTTATCGCCACGAACCACAGTGAAGTACATTTCACCTTCCGGTGTGTTGTGTGCTTTATCACGTGCTGCGCCGTATTCAGGTACGCCGTTGCCGTTGTTGTCACGGTTGCGCAGCCACCAATCGTGGTATGCCACGAGCTTTGGATACATCTCTTCGAGCCAAGCTTGATCGCTGGTGGTCTTATAGACTTCCATTACTGCCCATGCTGCTAGGCTTGGTTTTGTATTACGTTCATTCCAGTTGCCACCATCGCCGCCACGTTCTGGGCTTAGGTTGTAAGCAAGCAAATCTGGCACGTAACCTTCATCCCAAGGACGAACTGCATCGTCAGCCTGAATTTGGTATGCGAACATCGCGCGGATGTTGTCTTTTGCTACGTCTGGGTTGAAGTGAGCCATTGCGTAAGCTTGCTTCCATGTGTCCCACGGCCAAGTTTGGTTGCCCGAGAACCAACGTGCCGTTACTGATGGCGTGACTGAGTCAAACTCCATCGCACCTGCAGCGCCACGCCAGTTACCGTTTAGGGTTTCCATCGCTTTAACCGCAACACGCTCTTGCTCTGGTGTTGCGTTCGGGTTGGTTAAGCCCATCTCTAGATAGCCTTCCCAACGTTCTGCTGATGCCGCTAAGAAGTCGGTAGGGTTTGCCATGATCTTTTTGATTTCAGGCTGTTCTGCTTGCGCTTCTTCTGCCGTTAGAACATGCGAGTAAGTAGTGTAGATGGTGGTCGATGCTTCAATGTTTGCGGTTGAAGTAAACGCTAAACCATCCACTGTGGTTTGTGTTGGAATCGACTTGTGAACTTGGTACTCAGACTCACCCGAAGTCAGTAGATCCCATGTCGAACGAACCTTACCGAAGGTCACCTTTAGGCCATCGTCGGTCGCGACGATTTGACGGTCATACTCAGGGTAAGTTTCAGCGATGGTTTTGTCGGTTTGTGCCACGCCTTCTTTAGCGTGCGTTTTTTCTAGTAGTTCACCATCCCACACTAATTCGGCTGGGGAGTCGGTAGTGATTTTAGTTTCTAGCAGAGAGGTACGGTTTGAAGCAAAACGCATCGTCATTTCTACCGTGACATCGTCAGATTTTAGCGTCTGAACCAATGCGCCCGGTAGGCTGTAAGCTTCCATAGTGAAAGCCACTTTTTTGCCGTCTTTGAACACGCTTAGGCGGTCGAAGTTATCAGCCATGAAGTTGATGTATTCTTCGGTAAGCAGTGCTGTACCTGGGAATCCGCCCATGCCTTCTGCACTGTCTGGTAGCAGGTGACCGTGCCATGCACCTAGGTCGAAGAATGGGTTAAAGCGTTGGTGGTCATCGAAGTCGTAGTCACGCATGTATTCAGGTGAGCCAGTACGGTCGATAACGTTCTTAAATTCGTTGGCTTGCAGTTGTTCTGTGTCAGAGCCTGAGCCAGAGATTGAGTTTGAAGTACAACCAGTAACGACAAGGGCTGCACCGATAGCGAGAGCTGCGAATGATTTATTCAGTTTCATGATGAATTCCTGTTATTACCAGTAGAAGTATTGCATTGCGAACACTTGCGCGTCGCCGATTTCAGTGTCGCTGCCTACGCCAAAGCGGCTGTCGAAAGCAGTCGCAAACGCGCCGTTGCCGTATTCATACCAAACGCCAGCATTGATGTAAGAGGTGATTTCTTTGTCGCCATTGTCACCGTCAAAGTTTGCGTAGTTGTAGGCTGCAGATAGGTAAACGCCTTGTGCCGCTTCGTACCATGCACTGGTTTGAATACCAGACTCGCTACCGAAAGACTCTTGGTTGCCTTTATCTGTATCGTGCCAAACACGAGTGGCGAAGTTTTTGTACTCAGCACCCAATAGCAATAGTTCACCACCATCGTTGTTACGAACTTCACCACCACCCATTAGGGTTAAGTCGTCGGTCAGATCGTATTGGAGGTAACCATTGACCATGGCGTTCTTATCTTTCCATTGGTCTGCGAAGCTGTCGTATTTACCGAAGTGAACGAGAGCATCGTCTTCCGAGAAGTCAGACTCTGGCGCGAAAGAAACGCTGTAGCGAAGCTTGCCTTCTAGGTTTTGAATCTTCACACCAAGGTGCACGTCTCGCGTGTTTGAGATCGCGTAGCCGTATTCAACCGTAGGGTCACCCCACCATTGAACGTCATCTAATGAAGAGTCCATACGACCAATCATGAATTCTGTTTTGTTATCTGTGCGGTAGCCAGCGTAAAAGCGGTTGAACCCACCTTCAAAGCCGCCCCAGCCGTGGCCCGTTGCCCAAGCATTGCCTTCGTCGTCGGCTTGTACTGTCCAGCCTTCCATATAAGCAAGACCAAACCAATTACCGTGCTCGATAGCCAAGCCAGCTTCAATGTAAGTACCGTCTGCGTAGCGGCCTTTATCATCACCTTCGAGTGCCACGTGACCACCAAGGCCAAGCTCACCATAAAAGTTAATTAGGGTTTCGGTTTCTGTCTGAGGAGGCTGAGTATCACTGTGGTTTGCTGCGGACTCTTCCGCGTGGGCAGTGGTACTTAAGGCAGCAAGAATACAGCTTGTAATAAGAGTATTTTTAGTAAAACTACTTTTCATTTTAATCACTTCTGTGTCGGGGTTATAAATGAAGGTTCGCAAGCAGTTCTGACTTCTAATATGGGGTGCTCTTCAAGGCGTATTGGTCAGGTTACTTACGATCGCAAAACCAATATTAATGATAATTTTGATGTTTAAAATTAATTAAGTTTAAAAGTGTGATCTATTTTTAGTAAATATTTACTTTGTTTTTATTTTGACTTTTAGTTGAATTTGCAGAGGTATGGCTAGGGTTGTAAGTATTCGGGAGGTGAATTGTTTGATGGGTAGTTAGATTATTGGTTCGAATGCTTTGATTCTTGAATGGCTTTGATTTAATCGAGATGGTTAGTGGAAATGTACCGACAAATAAAAAGGCACTCACCAAATGCGAGTGCCTGAAGTTTAAATGCGAGTGCCTGAAGTTTAAGTCAGAGTGCAGGGTAAACTAAGCGTTCGCCGGTTCCGGTTTTGCCTCTAGTTTTTTCTCTTCTGGAGATAAGCTTTTTTCATATTTGCCGTACTTCCACCACGCGTAGCCAAGGAAGATAACAATCCCGCCCACGTTGTAGAAGATGATGGTCATGATGTCAGCACCTGTTGGGAAAGTAGACGCAAAGAAACCAACAGTGAAAATGCCGATCAGAATCGAGACCACGGTAATGCCTGTCATACGTGAGCCCATTCTGAAATCACGAGGTAAGTGATCCAACTTCAAACGTAAATTAAGGTACGCGATCATGATGAATAGCGGTGGCAACATCGATGCTGCAGCTGTCATGTTGATAATGGTACTCATCAGATCTTGAACCGTATCGGACGCCAGTGTCGGAATGAACATCAGTGGAATCACAATCAAGAACTGAATCCAAGCCGCACGCTCTGGAACGCCTTGTTTGTTTAGAGCGACCGTTTTCTCACCGAAGATACCTTTAGGGATTTCAGAGAAGAAAATCTTAACGGGTGTCGCTGTCCACATCAGTAGAGAGCCCAGCATCGCCGTGAATGAAACCACGCCCACAAAGCGATTCATTAGGATTTCAGACAACCCAAAGTGTCGTGCTAGCCCTTCGAATACCTGCACTGAACCGCCAGTAAATTTAAGCTCTTCTCGCGACACAAACACGTTTGCTAGTACTGAACCCACCGAGTAAAGCGCACCAATGAAGATACCGGCAATGATGATCACTTTAACGAAAGACTTGTGACCGCCTTTGATGTCGTTAACGTAAACCGCTACCGATTCTGCACCGCCAGCCGCCATGAAGATCCAAGTTATTACCCCAAGGAATGCCCAGTTAAAGCTTGGTGTCATCGCTTCAATGGTGATTGGGTCTGCTGGCTCGATACCACCGATCAAAGCACCGCCAGACAACAAGATGTAAGACATTGTTAGCAACAACATAAGCGACGATGTTAGTGAGGTGATGGGGCCAAGCAGTTTCGCGCCATTGTTTGAAATGTGCGTAGCAATCGCAAACAAAATGGTACTGAGGATCGCCGTGGTGATTGGCGTGAATATGTACTCAAACCCTAAGAACGCATACGACGCATAAGCGATGATTCTAGGCAGCAGAGAGGTGAAGAAGAACAGGTTAACAAACCAGTAGGTATAAGCCGAAATAAACGCCCAGCGGCCGCCTAGAGAGCTTTTAACCCAAGAATAAACGCCCGCTTCAGAGTTTTTATTCAGTGACACAAACTCTGCGACGATCAAACAAAAAGGCACAAAGTAAAAGATGGTGGCTAGAAAGAACATCGGCGCCGAGGAAAGGCCGATCTCGATGTTGTTGTTAATGATGTTGTTGAAGCTGTATACCGCCGCGAAGGTCATAGACAGTAGGGCAAACTTGCCTATCGTACTGCGTTTATTTTCGGACATGATGTTCTCCGGTGAATCACGTTGATGATCGTTATAACTTGGTCCTAGAGAGGGAGGCTCTAGGCCGCACTTTTATTGTTATGTTGGTTTGGCAAACACCCGCTTTGTTTTGTCAGGGTTGGCTCATTGTTGTTTTTATAGATTTACGATCGGACTTCTTAGTGCTTTTCCTTCTTGATTTTCAGTAAAGTTATTACCAAAACAAAGAGTTAAAGGTTAAGAGGTTCATCAAAGAGGTTGTTTGTTTCATGAACGACGATTTGTAAGGCTTGTAGGGGCTTTTTGTCGTTTTTAAATATGAACTCGTTCGTCTCTTCAGCAAGAAGATTAAAGATTAAGCGGCGGGAAGTTAATCAAAATTGATCAAATATGTGACCTTGGGTAAATAAATTTAGTTAATATTTTACCTTTGTTTTTGTTCGGGTTTCATTACGATTTAATTAACGTTTTTCGTGAAGTGAACCCTTGACGGAATGGCGTTTTTATTTTTGGGTGTTGGTTTTTAATTATCTGATTTAAAACAAAAAAAGCGCCATGGTAGGCGCTTTTGAAATTGGTTCTAATGCTGCTAAGTATTACGATTGCTTAGCCGCTTCTAGCTTTGCATCTTTACCTGCTTGCTTCTTTTCAAAGCGAGAGATCCACCACCAAGCGATAGCTGAGAATACAGCCGTCATAAATACATTGACGAAGAACGCTTGCATTAGGTCTACGCCTGTTGGGAATGCTGATGCCGTCATGCTGACAACAAAGATACCGATAAGTACTGACACAACAGACATACCTTGAACTCGAGTACCCATGCGGAAGTCACGTGGTGTATCGTCATGTTTCAAGCGGAATACAAAGTACGCCACCATGATGAAGATAGGCGGTAACATTGCGGTACCTGCTGTTAGGTTGATTGCTGTGTTCATCATGTCTTGTACAGACTCAGAACCGAAGCCGTTAACCACTAGCATTAGGAATACGAACGCAAACTGCCACCATGCTGCGCGTACTGGCACACCGTGTTCGTTAAGCTCAGTCGTCTTCTCACCGTAAACACCTTTAGGGATTTCAGAGAAGTGAATTTTTACTGGAGCTGCTGTCCACATCATCATTGAACCGAACATCGCAACGAATAGGATAATACCGACGAAGCGACCCGTTAGAGATTGTGAAATATCGAAGTAGTTCGCCATACCAGTGAAGATTTCAACCATGCCGCCAGCATAAGTGAGTTCATCACGTGCAACGAATACGTTCACTAATAGAGAACCGACTGCGTACATGATACCGATAGCGATACCCGCGCTGATGATCACCTTGATGAAAGACTTATGACCGCCTTTAACATCGTTTAGGTAAGCGGCTGCAGTTTCTGCACCACCGGCTGCTTGGAAGATCCAACACATAATGCCTAACGTTGCCCAGTTGATGGTTGGTGTCATAGCTTCAAGCGTGATTGGCTCTACCGGTTCATGGTTACCACCGAGTGCCATCATGGCGCCGATAACGTAAACCGCGAACAGTGCAAATACACCGTATGCCACGATCTCTGCAATTTTACCTAACCAGCTCGCACCTTTGGTCGAGATGTGTGTCGCTGCTGCAAATAGACCTATTGATATTGCCGAAGTCACTATCGGAGAGAAGGCGTACTCGTAGCCAAGCATCGCGTAAGACGCGTATGCGATAACGTTGGGCAGCAATGATACAAACCAGAATAGGTTCACGAACCAATATAGGAATGAACCTAAGTAGGCCGCTTTTGAACCCAGCGGTTGTTTAAGCCAGTCATACATGCCTGACTCAGAGTTTTTATTTGCTGATACGAATTCAGCAATAATGAACACAAATGGAATGAAGTAAATAAGGGTGGCGAGCAAAAAGATAGGAGCAGAACTCAATCCCAATTCGATGTTGTTATTTACAATGTTGCGAACGTTAAATACCGCTGCAAATGTCATGGAGAGCAAGGCAAATTTACCTAGCTTACCGCGTACAGATTCAGACATAGTGTCCTCCAAGGGTCACGTAATTATAGTCGTTATTTCTTTAGGCTTCCTTGTAGGGAAGAAGCATAAAGGCGTTATGCAGTGTGACTGAGCCTTGAACGGCAAGCCTCAGTACACACTGTGAATAGATCTTGTTGTTGCTTTCGTTTGTTTAGCTTTCAGTTACTTACTTATTAAGGAAGTAACCGTCTTCGATAGTTACTTTCAGCACCACTTTGCGTACTCGGTTATCACCGTGGAATCGGTAGGCTTTGCTGTTATCAAATATCGCTACTTGACCTTCAATGAGTTCACGAGTTTCACCGTTACCCATTAGGTGTTCACGGTCAGTCTCATCGCTGTAAGCTTGGATTTGCTCTAGCTCTGACTTGGCTGCGAACTCGACGGTTTCACGACCTTCTAGGTAGTAATGCACGTCGAAGTAACGACGGTTGCCAGTAAAGTTTTCGGTGTTACGAGCCACGCTGTCTTCAATCATGTAAGCCAGTGAGTCACCAATTGAATACATCACGCCATCTTTGATGTTGCCGATGTTTTCAATCGCTTCTACACAGCGTTGCCATTTACGACCGTCGCGGTAAACGACTTTAAATTGTTCTAAGTTTTCTAAAACGATCATCGCTTATGCCTCGTTCTTTTGTGGTTGAGATTTCGGTGTATTCACCGTAAAAAACTCATCGCCAAAATTGTGACTGATTAGGTGTTGCGCGTCGCAATCGCCTGCTTGGAATGGAATCAGAGTTAAGCCGTAGCGGAACTCGTCCATGTAAACTCGGTAAGAGTCGAGCACTTCGCTGCCCCAAGAATTCGAGCCTAAGCCCATCACTTGGTGGTCTAGGTTTAGCGTGATGTAACCGCTCTTCTCTAGTTCGATGGTGTGCTGTGCTTGATGCAGATCTTGGTTGGTGTAGAACCATGCGCTGAAGTTGATTTCTCGCTGTGGTTTTACTGCAATACCATTACCCGCGCGGCTTGAAAGTGCAGCCCAACGAACGTGTTGGCGGTTGCCGTTGTTTTGTGGGAACGGGTAGTTCTCGAACATGTCAGCCACGGTTGATTGGTAAACATCAATCATGTTGGCTTGCTTGCTGTCTTGGTAGTTCTCTTCAGGACCGCGGCCGTAGTATTGAACTTGGTCGAAGTCACCGTTGATACCCATGTCGAAACCAATCACTGGAATCACATGTGGGTAATCACCGTAGCGTTCGCCACTCAGTTCAACGTTCAGTTGGCCTTCTGCACTGATTTGGTAGCGATATTCGCAACGCATGCCGAAATCAAATACCGGTGGAGCAATGATGCTGGTGGTGGTGATCTCAATCTTGCCGTTGTTCTCTTCCACGTTTAGCGTGCGGAAGTGCTCTTGCATGATCTGTAGGTGTGCAGGCTCCCAGTAACCATCGTGCTCTTGCTTATGGTTATCAATCATTGGCTTGAAGAAGTTCAGCTTAGGATCAGACTTAATCAGTTCCTCGCCATTCACTAACCATGACGTCAGTTTGCCGTTCACTTTCGAGAAGTTCAGAGCAAAGTTGTGTCCTTTGATTAGGTAGGCTAAGCGAGATTCTTCAACATTCAGTGCTGTCGCATTATTGTTAGTGAAGGCGTCAAGTTGTGCAGTGTTCTCTTTCACTTGGAACTGATAAACCGCAATGTCGTGGTTCGCTTCGCTGTATGAAGTACGAGAATCCTTACGAACTGTAAAGTTCACAAACACTTCACGCTCATCAAGCTCTGGCAAATTAAGCGTCAGTTCACGGCTAGAGTTCTCAGCCAGCTCTTCAACCTTGATATGCTGTACCGCAATGGTTTTACCCTCAGCGCGGATTTCCGCAGTGATGGTGTAGTCATCGATGTTTGAGAACCAAAGCTTGTTGTCTACTGTGAAGGTGCCCGTTGTTGCATCGAAATCGCGAAGCTTCACTGGGGCAATCACTTGTTTGTACTCTTTCAAGCCAGGGCCTGGTGTTTGGTCTGGGTAGATCAAGCCGTCCATGCAGAAGTTGTAGTTGTTCGGGTAGTCACCATAGTCCCCCCCGTACTTGTAGAACTCTGTGCCTGCTTCATCACGCGCCAGAATGCCGTGATCACACCATTCCCAAACATAGTGACCTTGAATCGCGTCATGCTTGTAGAACACGTTTTGGTATTCAGTTAAACCGCCTGGGCCGTTACCCATTGCGTGTGCGTATTCACAGATGATGCGTGGTTTTTCGTGCGGGAATTCACCGAAGGCATTCATCAGTTGAGCACGTGAGTACATGGTTGAAATGATGTCGACCACTTCAGCATCACGGTCTTCTTCGTAGTGAACTAGACGGGTGTCATCAATCGCTTTTGCTGCATCGTACATAGAACGGATGTTGCAACCGTAGCCAGACTCGTTACCCAGTGACCACATGATGATAGAAGGGTGGTTCTTTTGAGCGTGAATATGACGTTCGATACGTTCAACAAACACCGCTTCCCATGCTGCATCGTTAGTGATGCGGCTTAGGTCGCCAACGTTCGCAAAACCGTGTGTTTCGACATCGGTTTCACCCATCACGAATAGGCCGTAGATATCACACAATTCGTAGAAGCGTGGGTCGTTCGGGTAGTGCGCGGTACGTACTGAGTTGATGTTGTGTTGCTTCATCAGTACTAAATCTTTCTCTACGCGATCCATGCCGACAGCACGGCCTTTTAGGTGGTCGTTGTCGTGACGGTTCACACCGTGCAGCATCACATACTTGTTGTTGATGTAGAACAGACCATCGCGAACTTTAATATCACGGAAACCAACGCGTTGTGGAATCACTTCCAGCACCTTGCCGTCAGCGTCTTTCAGCGTTAGTAGCAGTTGGTACAGGTAAGGGTTTTCAGCGTTCCATTGAACTGGGTTAACCACATCAATAGAGAATTGAGTATTCGCATTGCCGTCAGTCAATCTATTAGGAACGGCTAAGCTATCTACAGAGCCTTGCGAGATAACTTGGCCGCCATCAAGCAATGCGTACTCAAGGGTTGCGTTTGTTGCTGCTGCTAGGTTTTCTAGTTCCACTTTGCACGACAGGGTAGCGCTTTGGTAAGCGTCGTCGAAGTCTGTGCGAACGGTAACGTCTTGAACGTGCAGTTGTTCTTTACCTACTAGGTAAACATCACGGAAGATACCGCCCGTCCACCACATGTCTTGGTCTTCAATGTAGGTTGAATCGGCCCATTGCATCACGCGAATAGAAAGTAGGTTGTTGCCTGCTTTTACATGGCTAGAGATATCGAACTCAGCGGTGAGGCGGCTGCCTTTGCTGAAACCCACGTACTCACCGTTTACGTAAACTTCGAAGTAAGTTTCAACGCCATCGAATTTGATGATGGTTTGTTTCTCGTCCCAGCTTTCGCCTAGGAAGAAAGAGCGTTGGTATGCGCCGGTTGGATTGTCTGATGGTACGAAAGGCACGTCAATTGGGAATGGGAAACCTTCATCTGTGTATTGAAGATCACCGTGGCCTTCCATTTGCCACATGTTTGGAACCGTAATATGGCCCCAGTCTTTCATTTCTTGAGAGTAGAACTCTTCAGGAACCAATAGTGGATTGGTGAAATAGCTGAAATTCCATTGGCCACTCAATAGTTGGAAGTGGCTGCTAAGTTCACGCTGAAACGTTTTTGCATTCTTTTCTGATGCGTATGAGAAGAAGTATGCACGCGGTGCCATACGGTTCTCATGTAAGTTCAGGAAGTTTTCCCAGTTGTTCACGTTGCCTCTCTCTCGGCCTAGATGCAATTTGCTGACCGACGTTCTTATGCGTAATTGGGTCGTAGTGAATACGAGTATTTTTGGACTGAGGTAATTATTAGTAAAACTTTTACTAAATGAAATTGGTGAAAACGTTTTACTTTAACTACATCACGTTTTTTATGGTCTTTTTACAGTGCTGTGTGATCCACTTAAAAGAATGCTATTGGCTGTTTTATGAAGCAGGCTAAAGAGGCAGGTATGTGTATATAGGCGTATGTGATGGGCACAAAAAAGGCCACCTTCAACAAAGGTAGCCTTAGTTTATCTATTTGATATTTTTAACTATTTTGTCGTGTCGCGCAGCTTTAATTTGCTTGGTACATAGACACGTAGTGGGATAGTACGGCCGTCGCGTACTTTCTCAATCAACAGGTTAACGCCTTGAATTCCCATTAGTTCAGAGTGAATACGAACAGTCGATAAAGATGGGAAGGTAAATTTAGCTGTTGGGATGTCATTTACACTAATCAGCGCAATATCTTCAGGAATGTTTAATCCGTGCTCATGAACGGCTCGTAAAACACCAATTGCGATGGAATCTGACGCAATAAACATGGCTTTAGGGTAGTCGCCAGTCGCTAGCATCTGTTTTGCAAGCTTATAACCTGAAGAGCTAGAGAAGTCTCCACGATAGATGTCTTGCTCGCTGACAACATTCTTAAGGCTACCGTATTCAGCAAAGGCGACTTCGCGAATATCAGGAGTGTTGACGTTATCTTGTCCGCCAATAAAACCAATGCGTTGATAGCCTTGGTTGATAAAGAAGTTGGTGATCTCTTTGCTGATCAAAGCCAGGTCGATATCGACAGAGTCATAAGGTTCAGAGTGATCAGTGAAATCGACATAACAGATATTATCGCTTAGCTTTTTGGCTTGTTCGATAACCTCCGGTGTCATTCTTCCCACCAACAATACACCAGTAATAGGCGCTGAATTTACGTGTATTTTACTTTCATAACAGTTGGTTAGTTTAACTTCCATCTTGTCACATTGGGTTTCAATCCCGTGGCGAATCGATAGATAGTAAGGGTCATTCACTTCAGCTTCTTGCTTGTAGTTATACAGCGCAAGGAAGTGATGATTTTGTTTTTTACTGCTAACGGCTTTTCGTGAGCTGCTGGTTTTGTATTCCAACTTCTCTGCAATTTCAAAGATACGCCTTTTGGTCTCTTCCTTGACGCTTAATGTTGGATCTTCATTGAGAACCCTTGAAACTGTAGCCAATGAAACATGTGCTTCAGTCGCGATATCTTTTAACGTTGCCATACTCACTTCCTGTTATTGGAACATTGCGCTGCTTTGAAATTGGTATTTAGTAAAAAAGCAATGCACCTCTTTATTCTACAGACCTATTGTAATCAAACTGGAAGTCATTGCATTAACTTTTAGTAAAATAAATGTTCAACTCCTCTATGATGTCTCAAATCTAACTATCTATAATTATCTTATTAAAATTCAATGGATTAGATGTGTTTATTTATAGGTTATCCCTATATCACGTTCAGTAACAATGATATGAGTTAGTGTAAACGTTTACACTTCGTGGTTTTGATCACAGAATTATAGTCAAAATGGCTGCTACTATTTCTGGCATACGGTGCTACTGAGCTGAATGTCAGTTCGAGTTAGTCCAAGAATGACGACAAAGAGAGGTTGATTGTGGAAGTACTGGTTACGGGCGGCATGGGTTACATCGGAAGTCATACATGTATTCAAATGATACAGGCGGGTATGAAGCCAATCATTGTTGATAACCTTTGCAACAGCAAAGAGCTAGTACTGGAGCGAATCGAATCACTGACCGGCAAGCGACCAACTTTTTATCTTGGCGACATTCGTGATCAATCTTTTCTAGATAGCGTTTTTTCAGAAAACGATATCCAAGCTGTGATTCACTTTGCTGGCCTGAAAGCGGTTGGGGAGTCGGTGTCTAAACCTTTGGAGTACTACGATAACAACGTCAATGGATCATTGGTGTTAGCTCGCAGCATGAAGAAAGCGGGTGTGAAGAGCATTGTATTTAGCTCTTCGGCTACCGTTTACGGTGATCCAGAAGTGGTGCCAATTACTGAAAGCTCTCCAACGGGTGCAACAACTAATCCTTATGGTCGCAGTAAGTACATGGTCGAAGAATGTTTGGGTGATTTGTTCAACGCTGAGAACGATTGGAGTGTGACATTACTGCGTTACTTCAACCCAGTTGGCGCCCATCCATCGGGCACTATGGGTGAAGACCCACAAGGTATCCCAAACAATCTGATGCCGTTTATTGCTCAAGTAGCGGTAGGTCGTCGCGACAAATTGGCTGTTTTTGGAAACGATTACCCAACAGTCGATGGCACAGGCGTTCGAGACTATATTCATGTTATGGATTTAGCCGATGGTCATGTTGCGGCATTAAAAGCGGTTGGTGAGAAGGCGGGTCTACATATCTACAACCTAGGCACCGGTAAAGGTTCAAGTGTTTTGGAAATGGTAGAAGCCTTTGCACAAGCATCAGGCAAACCTGTTCCTTATGAAGTTTGTCCACGCCGTGCTGGTGATATTGCTGAATGTTGGGCAAGCACTGAAAAAGCGGAACGCGAGTTAGGTTGGAAAGCGACACGCAGCGTGATGGAAATGACGGCGGATACGTGGAATTGGCAGTCGAATAATCCAAACGGTTATTAGTCAGTGTAATTGAAGCCACAGTGCTTTTATCTGATAGCTAGTAGCTAGTAGCTAGTATCGGCACTTTTTCTCATTGGTAAGTGCTGAAGAAAAGAATTTTAAAGAGTTGAGTAAGTAGCATGTCAAAAGTTGAATTTAACCCAGTAGACCATCCGCACCGTCGTTATAACCCATTAACAGGTCAGTGGATTTTAGTATCACCGCACCGTGCAAAGCGCCCTTGGAGTGGCCAAGATGAAAAGCCATCGACTGCACAGCTTCCAGCGTATGAGAAAGAATGTTTCTTGTGCCCAACCAATACGCGTATTTCGGGCGATGAAAACCCAGATTACGACGGCACTTATGTTTTCAGTAATGATTTCGCGGCGTTGATGCCTGATTCACCTGATGCTCCAGAGTCTGATAACCCTCTATTCAAGACTCAAGGTGTTCGTGGGTTGAGCCGTGTTATCTGTTTCTCTCCGGATCACAGCAAAACGCTGCCAGAGCTGCCAGTGAATAAAATCCGTGGTGTGATTGATACCTGGAACGAGCAGATTGAAGAGCTAGGTAAAGATTACCTATGGGTTCAAGCGTTTGAAAACAAAGGTGAGACCATGGGCTGCTCTCAGCCACACCCACACGGTCAAATCTGGGCAAACAGCTTTTTACCCAATGAGATTGAACGCAAAGAAAAACTGTTAAAAGAGTACTTCGAACAACAAGGTTCTAATCTTTTAGTGGATTACGTTGAAGCTGAAATGAAAGACGGCTCTCGCACTGTGGTTGAAACTGAACATTGGATTGCTGTAGTGCCTTACTGGGCGGCGTGGCCATTTGAAACCATGTTGCTACCAAAAACACACATCCGCCGAATGAGTGAACTGACTGACGAGCAGCGTGATGATTTAGCGCTTGCGATCAAGAAGCTGACGAGCCGTTACGACAACTTATTCCAGTGTTCATTCCCTTACTCAATGGGCTGGCACTATGCGCCGTTCTTCGAAGAAGGTACTGACATTGACCATTGGCAGCTACACGCTTTGTTCTACCCACCGCTACTACGCAGCGCATCGGTTCGTAAGTTCATGGTCGGCTACGAAATGTTGGCTGAGTCTCAGCGTGATTTAACCGCAGAACAAGCGGCGCAGCGTCTTCGTGACTTGAGTGATGTTCATTACAAAGAGCAGTAATCGCCTGTTTCGTTGATAGTAAAACTAATCGATAACTCGGTTACTAAATAAAAAAGCGAGATTCCTGATATCTCGTCCCTCGATTCTGGAATGACGGCAGGTGAAAGGCATATAAGTTTGGAGCTTAGGAGCTTAAGGTTTTAGGAGCCTAGGAGCCTAGGAGCCTAGGAGCTTAAGAACTTAAGGTTTTAGAAGCTTAGAAGCTGATGTTGTCATTCCCTACCGTGAGAGACGAACGAGATAGAGCATCTCAAAGAATTAAAGTGGTGCCGTAAAGGGGCCACTACCAATTGATTAAAGAGTTTAAGCAGAGAGTTTACTTATGTCTGATCTAATCCAAAACGTGAAAGCATCTTTTGAGCAAGTCCTTGGCTACCAAGCGACTCATATCGTGCAAGCTCCGGGTCGTGTGAACCTGATTGGCGAGCACACTGACTACAACGATGGTTTTGTTCTACCGTGTGCCATTAACTACCAAACGGTAGTGGCAGCGGCTAAGCGTGACGACAACATCGTGCGCGTAGTATCAGTGGACTACGGAAATGCAGTGGATGAGTTCGACTTAACTCAAGAGATCACATTCCAACAAGATAAGATGTGGGCTAACTACATTCGTGGTGTGGTGAAGTGCTTAAAAGGTCGTGGTTTTGAATTTACAGGTGCAGACATCTCTGTAACGGGCAACGTGCCTCAAGGTGCAGGTTTAAGTTCTTCTGCGGCACTGGAAGTGGTCATCGGTCAGACATTCAAGGTGCTTTACAACCTAGAGATCAGCCAAGCTGAAGTTGCATTGAATGGTCAGCAAGCCGAAAACGAATTTGTAGGCTGTAACTGCGGCATCATGGACCAAATGATCTCAGCTGAAGGTCGTGCAAATCATGCGATGCTTTTGGATTGTCGTAGCCTAGAGACTCAAGCGGTTTCTATGCCAGAAGATATGGCTGTGGTTATCATCAACTCGAACAAGAAACGCGGCTTGGTCGACAGCGAATACAATACGCGTCGTGAACAGTGTGAAGAAGCGGCGCGCATCTTTGGTGTTCCTGCACTTCGTGATGTGACTATTGAACAGTTCAAAGCGAAAGAGTCTGAGTTGGATGAAATGGTCGCGAAACGTGCCCGTCACGTGATCACTGAAAATGACCGTACCGTTGAAGCGGCTCAAGCTCTGCGTACTCATGACATGAAACGCATGGGCGAATTGATGGCTGAATCACATGCGTCAATGCGTGATGATTTTGAAATTACAGTCAAAGAAGTCGACACCTTAGTTGAGCTGGTAAAACACGTGATCGGTGACCAAGGTGGCGTGCGTATGACTGGCGGTGGTTTCGGTGGTTGTATTGTGGCATTGGTTCCACCTGCATTGGTTGATGAAATTAAAACAACCGTTGAACAGAAATATCAAGCGGCGACGGGTCTAAAAGAATCTATTTATGTGTGCCAAGCGAAAGACGGAGCAGGCTTAGTTGAAGTAATCTAACGGCTTCGAGACTTAATATAGAGCTTACCAAGTGAAAAGATCATGGTAGGCCAAATGCTAAAGCCTTTATTTCAGGTAGAGGCTTTTTACTGGCACTAGAAGGAATTTAGAATGACACAAGAGCAAAACCTGCATCAATCCATGACACAAACTCCAGCCTATGATGGCCAACCCGCTCAGTTAGTGACGCTATCAAATACGCGTGGCATGGAAGTGACATTCATGGACATTGGTGCTACATGGTTGAGCTGTATCCTGCCAGTAAAGGGAAATAAAAGAGAGGTTTTGTTGGGTGTTAACTCAATGGAGAACTTCGATAAACAAGCCAGCTATATGGGTACAACTGTTGGTCGTTATGCTAACCGCATAGCCAATGGTCGTTTCAAAATTGATGGTCAAAACTACAAGCTGGAAACCAACCAAGCGGGCAATACTTTACATGGTGGTCCGAACGGTTTTGATAAACGTCGTTGGAATATTGCCGAGCAAACCGAAACGTCAGTGATGTTTACTCTTGAGTCTGCTGATGGCGACCAAGGATTCCCGGGGAATTTGAATGTGTCGGTGCGTTATGACATCACCGAAGACAATCGAGTTTCCATTCATTACTCTGCAACCACAGACAAGCCGACCGTAGTCAACCTAACGAATCATGCGTACTTCAATTTACTTGGTGCAGAAGCCGGCCACGATTGTTTGTCACACATTGTGAGCATCAACGCCAATCAGTTCTTACCGACCAACTCGGTAGGTATTCCATTAGGCAATCTTAAATCGGTGAAATCGACCAGCTTCGACTTCAATCAGCCTATGATGATCTCAGAGCGTTTGTTGGGTGATGAACAGCAGAAAGCAGCAAAGGGTTACGACCACTCTTTCTTATTAGCTGACGGCTGCAAGCGCACTCAATGCGCTGCGACCGTAACGTCACCGGACGCGCTAGTCTCACTAAAAGTATTTTCAACCAAACCTGCGATGCAGCTATACACCGGAAACTGGCTTGGTGGTACACCAAACCGAAGTGGTGGCAGCTATGAAGACTACGCTGGTTTGGCGTTAGAAACCCAGTTCTTACCTGACTCTCCTAACCACCCAGAGTGGAAGCAGGACAGTTGTATTCTCAAGCCTGAACAAGAATATAACTACCGTACCTGTTACCAGTTTGAATTTTCGGGGGATTCTTCAAACTAGTACGCTCTAGCTCAAAACGGTTATGCCAATTGCTTTTGTTTGTGAATAGAACGATGTGAGTTATCGCGTTGTTCTTGGGGGATGAGCAAAAGTGGCGCTCAACAAGTGTGTGATTTATTAAGCGCGATTGTTGGGTATCAGAGTAAGGTAGGAAAGCCCTAACAGAAGCGATTCTGTTAGGGCTTTTTTTTGTTTGTTGTTTGGTGAGTTGACCAGAGCTTAGATTTTCTCTACCGAATTACGGCGCACCAAAGTCGGAGAGAACATCATTGGCTCCGTTGAGGTGTTTTCACCTTTGGCTAAGTGCAACGCGAGTCGTGTCGCTTTCTCTGCCATCATCTGAATCGGGTAGCGAATGGTGGTTAGCTTTGGATGAACATAGCGTGCAATCAAGCCATCATCGAAACCGATGATCGACATTTTGTCCGGCGCTTGAATACCGTTTTCATCTAGGACAGACAAAGCACCTGCCGCCATGTAATCGTTGTACGCAACAATGCCTGTGATCGGCAGAGACTTGGTTAATAGGTTAGTCATCGCGTATTCACCCCCTTCACTGGTGGGAGCTGAGTACTCAATATAGCTGTCAGATAACGCTATTTTGTAATCCGAGAGTGCTGACAAGTAACCTTGTACACGCTCATCGGCATCTTCAATGCTGTGCGATGAAGCGATACAGGCAATATTTTTATGACCATGACGGATCAGATATTCAGTCGCAAGATACGCGCCTTTCTTGTTGTCCAAGAAAATACAACGGTTGGCAATCTCAGCAATATAGCGATTGATCAGCACTAAGCCTTTTACTTCTTTTGCATAGGCAATCAGTTCTTCGTCTGTCAGGCCTTTTGAATGGATCACTAAGGCGTCGCAACGGCTATTGATCAGTAACTCAATCGCTTGTCTCTCTTCTTCACGATCGTGTGAGCCATTACCGACGAGGATATGCTTTCCGTTCTCACGAGCGACATTATCGACAGCCTTAACCAGCGTGCCAAAAAAAGGATCGGAGATATCACCAACCAACACACCGACGGTATTGGTGCTCTGGCTTACCAGCGCGCGAGCATTGGCATTCGGGCGATAGCCGAGTTTAGACATCGCTTTGGTGACGGATTCAATTGAGTTCGCACTTGCCTTCGGAGACTTATTCACGACTCGAGATACGGTTGCAACAGAAACACCAGCTTCTCTTGCGACATCTTTAATTGTTGCCATTTTTAACCTCTATACATTGCTGCATCTATTTAACACCGACAATGAGTGCAAGGCAACGAAACTCTCATTTTACTTCCAGTAATGAGATCTTTACCGCTTGTAATTATTAGGCTTAATGCTAGTGTAAACATTTACATTTTACTTAATTTTAGTAAATGATTTAATGAGTGAAAATAAATCAATATAGGAAGTGAGAAATGGATACTGTCTCTTATGGTGACTTTGCTAAGTTAGAAATGCGTGTCGGTAAGATCATTGAAGTTGTGCGTCATGAAAACGCAGATAAGCTTTACATCGTGCAAGTGGATATCGGTGAGAAGACGCTACAAACGGTGACCAGCCTAGTGCCTTACTACACCGAAGAAGAGTTGATGGGTAAGCAGGTTGTTGTTTTGTGTAATCTAGCGAAGGCGAAGATGAGAGGCCACACTTCTGAGTGCATGTTGTTATGTGCCGAAACGGAAGATGAATCTGAAAGTGTATTGCTGACACCGGAACGTGCGATGCCAGCAGGTATTCGCGTCGTTTAAGCTCGCTTTAAGTTGGTGAACGATCGAGTTCACCAACTTAGGTTAACTCGCTATGCAGATTAATTATGTAGACTAATTAACTATGTAGATCAGGTGATTATGTAGATCAATTAACTATATACACCCATCCATTAACAACGAGCATCAACTAGCTTCGAGCAGTCAGGATTAAATCATCAATCACACTGTGATGGTGATCAGAAACCCCTGCCAGGTTGCCGTATTTAGGCTGGTGGCGATCATTTTCTAATGGGTGATGCCAACCTTGTGTGTGTTGAACAAAGTGCGCCGCAAAGCTTTCAGACACTTCTAAACATCCTGCTAATACCGTATCGACATAGGTTTGAACGATAGGGCTGTTTTCGCAAGGTGCTTCAATCTCGTCTTTGATGTAAACCCAGATCGATTGATCCTGTTTAAACTCATTTTGGCTTTCTATCTGAGAGGCCTTTAATTCGATTCGGTGATAACCACGCTCACGGCGATCAAACTCAGTCAGCGCAATATCGTCCACCTCAAGTAAAACTCCATTCACTTGTCCCTCACCGAGATTGACGATCAAAGGAGACAAAACATAGCTGTCATCGATCTTACTCCAGTGACGAACTAGGCCATGCACTATTGCAGGAATCGCTTGTCCTGTTTGACCTGTGAGTTGACGAGAAGAGGAGTTGATCAAGCTACCATAACCAAAAATATACATCGCGTTCCCTGTCTGTTCTTTTGTATTTGAGACTAGTCTTACTATATGTTTGGCTTCATCAAATGTCAGTAGTTTTTTATTTTACACACTCATGAGTCTAAATGACTTTTATGGGGTGTGTTTAATTGACACTTTTTTGAAGCCTAAAGACTCCTTGTTGATTGTTTTTATTGGCTTTATACCTTTGGCGCGTTTCATGCATTACGTTAGGTAATATTGCAGTGATGATTACTGCATCATGAATTTGACTATGAAATAGCAATTCCCAGAAGCCACTCTTGGCTTGTTATCTGAAGTGAGGAACGAGTTTGTTAAATATCACAGATAAAAGTGTAGAAGATGCGATTCCTGCATATCTTCGATTAGGTTTTAGACCTTTCTTCTTTTTAGGCAGTCTCTATGCTGTGATCGCGATTGTGGCTTGGGTCATCATGTTCCAAAACGGTCAGCCAGAAATGCTAAAAGTACCGGCGCTTTGGTGGCATGTACATGAAATGCTGTTTGGCTTTGCCATGGCGATTGTGGTCGGCTTTGTTTTAACGGCGGTGCAAACGTGGACTGGAGTCAATGGCACTAAGCATTATCGATTGGCTGCTCTGGTGGGATTATGGCTTGCACCGCGTATTCTATTTTGGACTCCTGCGCCTTTGTGGCTGATCTCATCGGTTGAGGCACTGTTCTTGATCTTTTCCGCTTACGAGATTGGTTTCCGAGTTGTGAAATCAAAAGGCTGGAAGAACCTGTTCTTTGTTCCGTTGTTTATACTGGCTATCGTGGCGAATTTTGCTAGCTATGCAACCGTTAAGGGCATGCCTCCATTTCCATCGTCTGCAGTATGGCACGCGATGTTGTGGTGGTTTACGTTGTTATTGTCTGTAATGGGTGGACGAGTGATTCCATTCTTTACGGCGCGTCGTTTTGATTTTGAAAAAGCACAGCCACTCGTTTGGTTAGAATGGTTAGCGAATCTACCTTTGGTTGGTTTATTTGTATTGAGCTTCTTCCCATTGACCTTTGCTCAAGTCGGCAATGAGTTAATGGTATTTGCAGGTGTGACTCAATTGGTGCGCTTTATCCGCTGGAAACCTTGGACTACGTTATCTGAGCCCTTGGTGTGGTCGCTGCATGCGGCTTACCTATGTATCCCTTTAAGCTTGCTGCTACGTGGTTTATTAGACAACCCGTTCGCGAGCCACAACATGTTGCACTTGTTTGCGATTGGCGGTTTGAGTGGGCTGATTTTAGCGATGATTACGCGCGTGACAATGGGGCACACAGGTCGTGCAATCTATAAAGGGCCAAGTATGGCTTTAGCGTTCTCGGCTATTTTTATCGCGGCTTTGGTTCGCAGCGTAGGTGTGACATTCTTCCCGGCGTATTTATTTGAGATGGTTAACATCAGCGCGGGTTTATGGACGTTAGCATTTGGGTTGTTTATCTGGAAGTTCGGTATGATGCTTTTAACGCCAAGAGTGGATGGTCATCCGGGGTAAGCGTATTGATTTTCGAGCCCATTTTGAAAGGGAAGCACTGAGCTTCCCTTTTTTGATCGCAGCAAAGCTCCATTCTCAAAGGTCTATTCTCTTAGTGAGTATTCTCGGCAAGATATTGGCGCACTTGTGCAATGAGATCTTCTTTGGCGTGAGGCGAGATGAAACTCGCTTCGACAGCATTAATACTGAATTGCGCTAATTCGTTTTTAGTCAGTGGATGAGCATTGGCGACGGCGAGGAAGTTATCATTCATATAGCCGCCGAAGTAAGCCGGATCATCGGAATTGATGGTGACGCACAACCCTTTTCTCAGCAACTCGACGATATTGTGTTCTTGCATGGTGTTGAAGACTTTAAGCTTGGTATTCGACAGCGGGCATACGGTCAGCGGTGTGCGCTTTGCTATCAACTGTTCCATCAAGTCTTCATCTTCAACACAACGAACGCCATGATCAATACGGGTGATGCCTAATAAGCTCAGTGCGTCACTAATATTTTGCGCAGGGCCTTCCTCTCCGGCGTGTGCGACAGTCAGGAAGCCTTGGTTGATCGCCTTTTGGAATACATGTTTAAACTTCTCTGGCGGATTGCCCTGTTCTGATGAATCTAACCCAACGGCAATGATCTTAGCTTTATAGGGAAGGGCTTGTTTGAGCGTTTCAAAAGCGCTGTCTTCATCAAGGTGGCGCAGAAAGCACATGATCAGTTGGCTGCTGATGCCAAGTTCTTGCTCCGCTTGATTCAAAGCTCGAGTAATCCCGCCTATGATGACTTCAAAGGCAATGCCACGTTCGGTGTGGGTTTGAGGGTCAAAAAAGATCTCAGTATGAACCACATTATCTTGTTGGCACTTGAGTAGATAAGCCCAAGTTAGGTCATAGAAATCCTGTTCATGAATCAGTACGTTAGCGCCTTGATAATAGATATCGAGAAAAGACTGAAGATTGTGGAATTGGTATGCGTCTCTTACTTGGTCTGGGTTATCAAAGGGAATCGACACGTTATTGCGCTTGGCCAGTTGGAACATCAGCTCAGGTTCTAGCGTGCCTTCAATATGTAAATGCAGCTCAACCTTGGGTAAATGTTTGATGAAGCTATCCATAGCAACTCCTTAGCTATTTTAATTATGGGCGGAGTAGGCGAGACAGTAGAGTCTGTAAACCTGAGCCTGCAGATTATCTCTTTCATTTATCTCTGTTTGAGCGTAGTTCATTTCATTGTTGTCGATAAAACTGCACAGAAGTTGATGATGAATCGAGAGTTACGAACCCATTGAAATCAGGCGCAAACGATTTGCAGCATGGGAGTGTGATCCGCTGCAAATATTTGCAGCAATATTCATTGATTTGTGCTCTAATACCGCGCTTACCAAGGGATGGTGTTAAAAGATGCTCACTTAGATGGAGTTATCAAAGTGACCGATCCCTTAATGATCTCCCTTAGGAAAAAATAGAACATGTCTAAGAACAAAAAATTTGATATCCGCCTTACAGAAAAACGCAACGGTTGGTGTGCAGAGATTACTCGTCAAGTAACGTCTCGCAGCACAACAGTATCTAAGCGTGAGTCTGGTTTCGAAACTGAAGCTCTAGCACAAGAGTGGGCAGAGAAAGAGCTAGCATCTTTCATCGCAAACCAAGCTGAACGTAACGAGCGTAAATCAGAGCAGCGTAAAGAGCGTGACGAACTACGTCACACTAAAGAGCTTAAAGCTGAGCAAGCACGTGAAGCACGCGCAAAAGCTCGTGAAGAAGAGCAAGAAGACGCTGAGTAATCCAGTGCACAATTAATTTACAGGTCCCTTAATTTTAAGATAAGGGACAAGTAAAAAAAGCCCCGATATAGCTTTTCTCTTTCTAGTTAAAAGTTTATCGGGGCTTTTTCATTTGTGGCGTATTAGTCTGGATCACGTAACCACTCATGGTTGGTGGCTACGTATCTGATTCACTAATTACCCGAATCTGGTCCTTAGTTGTTTAGCGCTGTCAGCCAATCGTCTTCCGCGACTTCTTCAATGTAACTCTCTACAGACTGTCCCACTTCATCATCATCTTGCTTGAAGTAAGCAATGTGGAATACTGCGTCACCTTCGTTTACCAACGGTAGAGTTTGTTGACCAATCACGATACCGCCTTTAGTGGTGATTACTTGGCCTTCTTGGTGACCCAATGGAGAACTGATGTAAGCCAGGGTTTGTCCTGCTTCAACTTGTTCGCCAAGCCTTACCATATTACGCAAAATGCCGTCTGATTCAGCGCGGATCCAACTGGTCGATTTACTCAATACTGGCTCTGGTAACTTCTTACGGTTAGGGCGCAGCATGCCGATTTCTTTCATCACTTGATGCACGCCAAGGTAACCCGCACGAATCGCTAGGTGATCAAAACGCAGCGCTTCACCACCTTCGTAAGTTAATACAGGAATACCCAGTTTTTCCGCTTCGCTGCGCAATGAACCATCACGCAGTGGAGAATCTATGATCACGGGTGTTGCGAACGCTTTTGCGATGCGCAGTGTTTCAGGGTTCGACAGGTTTGCACGGATCTGTGGCAAGTTAGTACGGTGAATCGCGCCGGTGTGTAGATCCAGAATGTAATCACAGTGCTTCGCTACGTTCTCAAAGAAGGTGTGAGCGATGCGTGATGTCAGTGATCCTTTTTCACTTCCAGGGAAGCAACGGTTCAGGTCACGACGGTCTGGTAGGTAACGAGACTTATGAATAAAACCAAATACGTTAACGATAGGCACAACAAGTAGTGTTCCTTTCAGTTTCTTTGGATCAATCGCATTGGTCAGTTGTCGTGCAATCTCAACACCGTTTAATTCATCTCCGTGGATCGCCGCGTTTACCATCAGTGTTGGACCCGCTTGGCGACCATGAATAATTTCAATCGGGATCGAAAGTGGAGAATGCGTGTAAAGCTGAGCCGCTTGCAGTTCAATCTCCATTCTCTGTCCTGGCTGAACAGTATAACCAAGTAATTCGAATGGTTGATTAGGTTTTAGTCTTGCCATTTAGGTTGTTCTCAACATGGTGATAATTCGTTAACACGGAATGTATCAATCGTTGATTTTTAGTACGAATCAATCGCTTTACGGTGACGACAAAACTTTTTTATGGAGGGGTTTCTTAATTGGTTTCTGTTTTTGATTTGGCTAGTTAGAAGGAGTTTAGAATTGTGAATTTCCTGACAATACATTGATTTAACGCTGATATTTATTGTTCGGTTGGTTGGTACTATCCATCGCCATTTTTTGGCGGCCAAATTCAAATATCGAGATCAAAATGAAAAAAACAATTTCAAAAGTTGTAGCACTAGCGGTGGTATCTGTTGCTCTATCTGGCTGTGTGGGTAGTAACGCAGTAACGGGTTACCTAATGAAGTTCAACATCAAGGCTGTTGACAACCGCTACGCTCGTGGTGGTTTGAACATACTACTTGCACCTGCGTACGGTCTAACGGTTGCTGCCGATTACCTAGTATTTAACTCACTAGAGTTCTGGACGGGTAGCAACCCACTAACAGGTGCTCCGCACATCTTTGATACTAAGACTGATACTTACCTTGATATCAACGATCAGCTTGATAAGTCACTGACTGAAGCGCCAGTAGGCCCGATCACGAGTGCCGATATGATTGAGAAAGGTCAAATGCAGCAGATCGACGAAAACACTATCCAAATGGACATCACTTACCAGTCTGGTGAGCGTGCGACGTTAATCGGTGTTCGTGATGGCGAGATGGTGACGTACTTCATCGACGGCGAAGTCGTGGCACAAACTTCAATTGATGAGCTAGAAAGCTACGCGGCTTCACGCGCTTAATTATTTAGTCACAAGTAGCAGTGACAAAGATTAGATACAAAAACAGGTACTCATTGAGTACCTGTTTTATTTTGTTCTTAATAAACGGTGTTTACTGAAAAGTGCTATTTATTGAAGAGCCCATTTATTGGAAAACACCATTTACTGAAAAACACATAGCTAATCGATTTATGCTTTTTCTGGGATCGCAGCAAGTAATGCAACCATTTGGTTCCAGAACAATTCAACAGTATCGATCTTCACTTTCTCATCAGGAGAGTGTGGGAACTTGATCGTTGGGCCGAAAGAAACCATATCCATGTTCGGGTAAGGTTCTTTGAACAGACCACACTCAAGGCCAGCATGGATAACCATAATGTTTGGCTTGTGACCGTAGATGCCTTCGTACATGTCGCGGAAGATATGCATGATCTCTGAATCTGCGTCTGGTTTCCAACCTGGGTAAGCGCCAGAGAACGCGATGTTAGCGCCTGCTAGTTCAGCAACAGAGTGAAGCATACTTTCTACTTGGCTACGACCAGAGTCGATAAGAGAACGGATCAAGCAAAGTACTGTGATTGAATCTTCTTCCGTTGTGATAACACCTACGTTTAGAGACGTTTCAACAACACCTTCAATCTCGTCACTCATACGAATCACGCCGTTTGGACATGCGTTAAGTGCCGCGATAAAGCGAGCTTGGTCTGCTGACGCTAGTGCGCCCATTTCTACAGAAGCTTCTTCATTGAAAGTCACAATGCTGTCTTCTACTTTACCTAGCTCTGTTGAAAGCAGCTCAGTGTAGTAGTTGTATAGCGAAGCTAATTTCTCTTGGTTTGCAGCAGGAACTGCAACCGTTACGAAACCCTCACGAGGGATCGCATTACGAAGGCTACCACCTTTGAATTCTACGATGCGAAGGTCTAGCTCTTTTGCGTGACCCGCTAGGAAGCGAGCAATCAGTTTGTTTGCGTTTGCACGACCGGTGTGGATGTCACAACCAGAGTGACCGCCTTTTAGGCCTTTTAGCGTTAGCTTGCGTGTTACGAATTCAGCTGGAATCGCATTACGTGCAATTTCAAATGTCATTGCACCGTCGATACCGCCCGCACAACCCATGTACACTTCGCCTTCTTGCTCTGAGTCAGTATTAAGAAGGATATCGCCTTCTAACCAACCGGCTTCAAGACCGAACGCGCCAGTCATGCCTGCTTCTTCATCTACAGTGAGTAGAACTTCGATAGGGCCGTGTTGGATTTCGTTTGAAGCAAGAACCGCTAGGCAAGAAGCCATGCCCATGCCGTTATCAGCACCAAGCGTTGTGCCTTTTGCTGTAACCCACTCACCATCGATGTATGGCTGGATTGGATCTTTTGTAAAGTCGTGATCAGTGTCTTCGTTCTTTTGTGGAACCATATCGATGTGAGCTTGTAGCACGACACCTTTTTTGTTTTCCATACCCGGCGTTGCTGGCTTTTTGATGAATACGTTGCCTGTTGGGTCGCGACGTACATCTAGGCCTTGCTCTGTTGCCCACGCAATAATGTATTGAGCAAGCTCCTCTTCATGTTTTGAAGGGTGCGGGATTGAACAAATTTTATCGAAAAACTGCCAAATAGGGGCAGGGGACAATTTACTGATCTCAGAATGGAATTCAGACACGGATGACTCCTTTTTTATTTGATAACCATATATTTAGGGTTTCTATAGGTAAAAACTTAGAATAAAAATCTAAAATATGGGTCTGTTTTGATGGCAACAGCATACCACTTGAGCGTTTTGACGAGTAGCGGTTATAAACCTCAAATACCTCAAATTTTGAAAGCGGTCTTGTCCATCTGATCATAATTAAGAGACTTGATGCTTATAAATGGCGTAGGCAAACGTTTGTTTAATTCTATTGTGTAATTTAATTACATAAATAAGTTTTCAAAATAACCAAAATTGACCAAAAGTGTGACGTATAGCAAAAAATACTTGTAATCTTTTTTCTTTAGAGTATATTAATAACCAACTTCTGAGATGAAGAGTAAATGCTCAAAGGATGAGTCCGTTTTATCGCCTCCAAGGAACCGAGAAATCAAATTCGTTTTTTATTGATTTATTAAGGTGATAGTTATGAAAGGTTTACCATCTGCAATGTTCTGGATTAACAGCTCTGTTTACACTAGCAACTTTGCATACCCTACAAGCTTTGGTTACTAATACCGTAAGCATGTAACTCGAACAGTTTTGTTCACCCCTATATATTGGAATTCTTTTACAGCCCTTTTGGTTGACAGATTCTACCGCCACTCAGTTTTGAGTGGCGTTTTTTTTGCCTGCTACTTTCCCAAACCGCTTTCGCTTGTCACTTTCTTTGCTGTTCTTAGTGGTTGTTTTTTAAACGCCAAAATATCAATTTGCGTCTTATTACTGATTCTGTTGAAAAATACACAACTCTTGTGGGTTTAAATTGAGAATATGATGGCTACATTCTCAATGGAAATAACCGATGGTTGAAAAAATAACCAAGTAACATTATCGCCTTTATTTTGATTAAACCATTGTTTTTAATCATTATTATTCTTGTTACTTCTCGTTTTTAATCGCTTTGTTTCATACGGCATTCTGATAAATATCGATTAGAGCCTTAATTCTATCTGGAATTTGTTATTTGATAACTTTATAATCCACAGCCAATCGTTTACGCAACCGTTTACTTTTTACCCTTATAGGATTCGATAATGTTCGAAAAGCTATTCAAACTCAGTGAAAATGGCACCAATGTGCGCACTGAAATCATCGCAGGTCTAACAACCTTCCTAACAATGGCTTACATCATTTTTGTAAACCCAATGATTCTAGCTGATGCTGGTATGGACCATGGCGCTGTATTTGTAGCAACCTGTTTAGCGGCTGCTATTGGCTGTTTCATCATGGGCTTTGTTGCTAACTACCCAATTGCTCAAGCTCCAGGCATGGGTTTGAACGCATTCTTTACCTACGCTGTTGTAATGGGTATGGGTTATACATGGCAAGTTGCTCTGGCAGCGGTTTTCGTATCAGGCGTAATCTTCATCTTCTTAAGTATCTTTAAGATTCGTGAATGGATTATCAACTCGATCCCTATGTCTCTGCGTGTTGGTATCTCTGCTGGTATCGGCCTTTTCCTAGCGTTTATCGCGCTTAGCAATGCAGGCATCGTTGTTTCTAACCCAGCGACTAAAGTTTCACTGGGTGACATTACCGCGATTGCTCCTATCTTAGGCGCGCTTGGTTTCTTCATTACTATTGCTCTTGTTCACCGTGGTGTGAAAGGCGCAGTAATGATCGCGATTCTCGCTATCACAGCGATTGGTATTGCGATCGGTGACGTTCAATACGGCGGCATCATGTCGACACCACCAAGCCTTGCACCTACATTCATGCAGCTTGATTTTTCTGCTGTATTTGAAATCGGTATGATTTCAGTTGTATTCGCATTCTTGTTCGTCGATTTGTTCGATACAGCGGGTACTCTGGTTGGTGTTGCAACGAAAGCAAACCTAATCAAAGAAGACGGTAAACTACCGCGCTTGAACAAAGCACTGCTTGCTGACTCTACAGCAACATCTATTGGTGCATTGCTAGGTACATCAAACACAACTTCTTATGTTGAGAGTGTTGCGGGTGTTGCTGAAGGCGGTCGTACAGGTCTAACTGCTGTTGTTGTTGGTATCTTATTCCTACTGGCTCTTTTCTTCTCGCCACTTGCAGGTATGATTCCGGCTTACGCAACATCAGGTGCACTTTTCTATGTAGCAATTCTGATGATGTCTGGCCTAGTTGGCATTGATTGGCGTGATCTTACGGAAGCCGCACCAGTCATGGTAACATGTCTGCTTATGCCGCTGACGTACTCTATCGCTGAGGGTATCTCACTAGGTTTCATCGCTTACGCTGCAATTAAGCTGCTAAGTGGTAAAGGTCGCGACGTTTCACCTGCGGTATGGGTAATGTCCGTTATCTTTATTCTTAAATACATTTTCGCTTAATCGTCTAGATTTCTGCTTAATCGCTGAAGAGGCTATGTTTGAAATAGCCTCTAATAACATGACAAAATTATTAGGTTTTATACTATGAGCAACAAATTCATTATCACTTGGGACAACATGCAGACTTACTGCCGTCAACTTGCTGAAAAGCAAATGCCAGCAGAGCAGTGGAAAGGCATCTGGGCGGTAAGCCGTGGTGGTTTGGTTCCTGGTGCAATCTTGGCTCGTGAGCTAGGTATTCGTCACGTAGATACGATTTGTATTTCTAGCTACGACCACGATCACCAGCGTGATATGACTGTAGTTAAAGCACCTGAAGGTGATGGTGAAGGCTTCTTAATCGTTGAAGATCTTGTTGATAGTGGTGACACTGCACGCAAGCTTCGCGAAATGTACCCTAAAGCGAAACTGATTGCTGTTTGTGCAAAACCATCTGGTGCACATTTATTAGACGAGTACATCGTGGATATCGCTCAAGACACATGGATTGAGCAACCTTGGGATACTAGCTTAAGCTTCATTGAGCCAGTAAATCGCAAGTCAAAATAAGCGTAAACTTAGTTTTTTGAGAAATGACCCTTTATAGGGTCATTTTTTTTTATATGATTAGTAACAACCATTTCTTATTAAGTATCCCAATGTCTGAATCAGAAGAAACGAGCTCAAACCTTTCGGAAACCTTGTTTGTAAAGCACAAGCAGGCCAAAGAGACCTCAATGCTTACTCGCTACATGCCAAGTTCAGAAGAACTGTTGGATAAAAAGCGTGAAGAGCAGAACTCATCTTGGTATCGAAACCTAAGACGTCTTCAGTGGGTATGGCAAGGCGTTAACCCAATTGAGCAAGAAGCGGTATTGGCTCGCATTGCGTCATCAGACAATTCACGCACGACTGATGAGTGGCTAGACACCGTGATGGGTTACCGCAGCGGTAACTGGGCATACGAGTGGACCAAGCTGGGTATGCAGCATCAGAATCGCTCGAATGAAAAGAACGGCGAAGAAATGGCTGAAGAGTTATTTTCAGCATCGCTGTGTTTCAGCATTGCGGGCTACCCACATCTAAAGAACGATAACCTTGCTGCTCAGGCACAGGTATTAGCGAATGCGGCGTATTCTGAAGCGATCAAACACACCAAATTGATCGTCAAACAAATCGAAGTGCCGTATCAAAACAAAAAGATTAAGGCGAACTTACATCTAACCAAAACAGACAAACCACAACCTGTCGTGATCGTGAGTGCAGGTTTAGATAGTCTGCAAACTGACATGTGGCGTTTGTTTAGAGATTACCTAGCACCGAAAAACATTGCGATGCTAACGATTGATATGCCGTCGATAGGGCACAGTTCGCATTGGCCTTTGACGGAAGACTCTTCTTGCCTGCATCAAGCCGTGTTGAATGAACTGGCTAACATTCCATGGGTGGACCATCATAAAGTCGGTCTGTTTGGTTTCCGATTCGGTGGTAACGCGATGGTGAGGTTATCCTTCCTTGAGCAGCACAAACTTAAAGCCTGTATCTCTCTTGGCGCACCGATCCACGATATCTTTGTTCATGCGGACAAACTAAAGCAGATGCCCAAGATGCATTTGGATGTGTTGGCTTCTCGCCTTGGCAAAGGAGCTGTGGATATCAATAGCCTTTCTGGGCAACTGATGGCTTGGTCATTGAAGGTGCAAGGCTTGCTGGCTAATAGTAAAACCAGTGTTCCTATTTTGGCATTGGCTTTGGAAGGTGACCCTGTTTCACCGCATCTGGATAATCAACTGGTTGCTATTTACAGTGATTACGGCAAAGCGAAGAAAATCAAAACCAAATCAATTACACAGGGGTATGAGCAATCCCTCGAATTAGCGATAAAGTGGCTTGAGGATGAATTATTTAGATGACATTTCTCCGAAATTAGTTAAGCATGAAAAGTGTACAAAGTAAGTACCTGATACTCAGAGATAATTTATAAAATCCAACTGCGTGCTTTCTACGTATTGCAGTCTGAGTAACGTCATTCTTAACATTGAAATGGAGATTCAATATGTCAGAAGTGACACAACAACCTACGCATTATCGCTTGTTAAACGTTTTAAAGGCTATTGGGCCTTACTTGAGGGAGCCGCAATCAGAAGATGGTCATTACATTTTTGATTGCTTGTCTGTGTGTGTGAACGATAAAAAGTCACCAGAAGAGCGTGAGTTCTGGGGCTGGTGGTTAGAGTTGGATAAGTCGGAAGAAGGATTCTCGGCGAAGTACAACACGGGTAAATACAACATTGATGGTAACTGGGATCCTTTGCCATTACCTAAAAAGGCGGTCGCTGAGGTGTCTCGAACTCAAGAAGCCTTTCACCAAAAGCTGGTTGACGAACTTCAAAAGAAATTTGAAATCGGCGTTCAGTTAGACGAAGAGTCTGTCGAATTCGTCTGATTTTGAAGGTTACTCTTCTCTATAAAGCAAAAAGGTGCGATTTCGCACCTTTTCTGCTTGTGAATTCCCCTGTTGATTGCTAAAACATCACCTCTTATTTGTTTTATTCATAAAAGACTTCATGACAACAAATCATCAAAGCGGGACAACAACACAGAGTAAAACTGTCGTTGTTAAACTGGGTACCAGTGTCTTAACTGGTGGAACATTGGCATTAGACCGCGCTCACATGGTTGAGCTGGTTCGTCAATGTGCTGAATTAAAAAAACAAGGCCACTCTGTGGTTATGGTTTCGTCTGGTGCAATTGCAGCCGGACGTGAGCACCTTGGTTACCCCGCACTTCCCAACTCGATGGCGAGCAAACAATTGCTTGCAGCAGTTGGGCAAAGTCAGTTGATTCAAGTTTGGGAGTCTTTGTTTGCTATCTATGGCCTTAAGATTGGCCAGATGCTACTGACTCGTGCTGATCTCGATGATCGCGAGCGTTTTCTGAATGCACGTGACACGATCAACGCGCTCGTTGAGCACGATATTATTCCGGTAGTAAACGAAAACGACGCAGTAGCCACCAATGAAATTAAAGTGGGCGACAACGATAACTTATCGGCACTGGTTGGTATTTTATGTGGCGCTGATAAGCTTTTGTTACTCACTGACCAAAAAGGCCTGTTTACGGCAGACCCACGTAAAGATCCGAATGCTGAACTTATCAAAGAAGTAAAAACCATTGATGACACACTGCGTAAGATCGCAGGTGGCAGTGGTACTACGTTAGGTACCGGCGGCATGGCGACAAAACTGCAGGCGGCTGATATTGCTCGTCGTGCGGGTATCGAAGTGATTATTGCAGCAGGCAGTGCTGAAAATGTGGTGTTTGATTCATTGAGTGACAACCCACAAGGCACACGTTTCTTGCCTTTAGCTGAAGCGCTTGAAAACCGTAAACGTTGGATTCTAGCGGGCCCAGCTTCTGCTGGTGACATCGTAGTCGACGATGGAGCGGTGAACGCAGTTAACACCAAGGGCAGTAGCTTGTTGGCGAAAGGGGTTGTTCGAGTTAAAGGCGAATTCTCTCGTGGTGAAGTCACTCAAGTCACAGACAGCAAAGGCAAAGTCATTGCGCGTGGTATCGCTAGCTATTCAAGCCAAGACCTAGCAAAAATTGCAGGCAAGCACAGTAAAGATATTGGCGACATTCTTGGATACGATTATGGGTCAGAAGTCATTCATCGTGACGACCTAGTTGTGATTCAAGAGTAGTTCGTGATGATAAGGCGATGCGCTGCGAATATACATAATCGTAAATCGCCTTTTTACATCCAAAGACAGACAGAATTTAGGGAGAGTTAAACGTGGATTTAACTAACATGGGTATTGCAGCAAAAGACGCTGCTTTCCACCTAGCGACCGCATCTACGGCGCAAAAGAATAAAGCATTGGCGATCATCGCTGATGAGCTAGAAGCAAACGCAGCTACGATTTTAGAAGCGAACGCAAAAGACATCGAACTTGGCCGTGAAGCCGGTCTGACTGACGCACTGCTTGATCGTCTACTTCTCAACGAAGAGCGCTTAACCGGTATCGCTAACGATGTTCGTAACGTGATTAGCCTGAACGACCCTGTGGGCAGCGAAATGGACAGTAAGGTACTGGAAAACGGTATGTCACTGTCTCGCCGCCGTGTGCCACTTGGTGTGGTCGGTGTTATCTATGAAGCGCGTCCAAACGTAACTATCGATATTGCAGCACTGTGTCTGAAAACTGGTAACGCAAGCATCCTACGTGGCGGCAAAGAGACATTCTTCTCAAACATGGAGCTGGTTAAAGTAATCCAGTCTGCATTAGAGAAAGCGGAACTTCCTGCCGCTTCAGTTCAGTACATTGAGAAACCTGATCGTGAATTAGTTTCTCAACTGCTTAAACTGGATGACTACGTGGATATGATCATTCCTCGTGGCGGCGCTGGCCTGCACAAGATGTGTAAAGAGAACAGTACTATTCCAGTTATCATCGGTGGTTTCGGTATCAGCCATATCTTTGTTGATGAGAGCGCTGATCTTGAGAAGTCTGTTGATGTGGTTGAAAACTCGAAAGTTCAACGTCCATCTGCATGTAACTCATTGGATACGCTGCTAGTGCATGAAGCGGTTGCTGAAGCTTTCTTAGCGCAGCTAACACAGCGTTTAGCGGGCAAGGTTACCTTGGTTAGCGATGCTAGTGCAAAATCTTTGATAGCGGGTTTTGAAGACCAACGTGATGCAGTGGAAGGTGACTTTGACACTGAGTGGCTAAGCTACACGCTAGGCGTAAAAGTGGTAGCGGATGTGGCAGAGGCGATTGACCACATGCGTGTACATAACGCGAGTCACTCAGATGCGATCATGACCAACAGCCTAGAGAGCTCAGAGCGCTTTATTAACTCTGTCGGTTCTGCGGCGGTTTATGTGAATGCATCAACACGTTTTACTGATGGCGCACAGTTTGGTTTAGGCGCTGAAGTCGCAGTCTCAACCCAGAAGCTGCACGCTCGCGGTCCAATGGGCTTAGAAGAACTGACAAGCTACAAATGGGTAGGTAAAGCGAACTATTTGATTCGCGGATAACGCTGGTCGTTAATTTTACTCCTCAGCTCATTTTTGAAATGGCGATCGAGTAGCAATAATCAATGAATCACCACACAAAAGGGCCTTAATTGGCCCTTTTTCTTTCCTAACGTTTGGCAATTCCGTTACACTGATATTCAATTATTTGGAGGTGATATGCATTGTCCTTTTTGTTCAGAGAACGACACTAAAGTAATCGATTCAAGACTGGTAGCCGATGGCCATCAGGTTCGTCGTCGCCGTCAATGCCTTGCATGTAGTGAACGTTTTACGACTTTCGAATCGGCAGAACTTGTGATGCCGAAAGTCATAAAGTCGAATGGAAACCGCGAACCATTTAATGAAGATAAAATGGTGGGTGGTGTACAGCGCGCCCTAGAAAAACGCCCAGTGAGTGCTGATGCGATTGAACTTGCGATCAGTACGATTAAGTCACAACTCCGTGCAACTGGTGAGCGTGAAGTACCAAGCGAGATGATTGGTAATCTTGTTATGGGTCAATTGAAAGAATTGGATAAAGTGGCGTACATTCGTTTTGCCTCTGTTTACCGCAGCTTTGAAGACATCCGAGAGTTTGGCGAAGAAATCGCTAAATTAGAGGATTAACGCCTCAGTCATGTCAAACTTTACTCCCCTAGATTTTCAAATGATGTCGCGTGCTATTCAGTTAGCAAAGCGCGGCATTTACACCACTGCCCCCAACCCTAATGTTGGCTGTGTCATCGTACAAAGTGACGGTCAGATCGTTGGTGAAGGTTTTCATGCTAAAGCTGGCGAACCTCATGCTGAAGTGCACGCCATGCGAATGGCGGGCGACAAGGCAAAAGGTGCAACCGCTTATGTCACGCTAGAACCTTGCTCGCACTATGGTCGAACGCCACCTTGTGCTGAAGGTTTGATTAAGGCTCAAGTAGCCAAAGTGATTTGTGCGATGCAGGACCCAAATCCAAAAGTTGCAGGTCGTGGTATCAAAATGTTACGCGACGCCGGTATTGAGGTTGAAATCGGCTTGTTAGAGCAAGATGCTCTCGACTTGAATCCTGCATTTATCAAGCGTATGCAAACGGGCATGCCATTTGTTCAGTTAAAGATGGCGGCGAGCCTTGATGGCCAAACGGCATTGGAAAATGGTCAAAGCCAGTGGATCACGTCGCCAGAAGCGCGTCGTGACGTTCAGAACTACCGAGCCAAATCAGGTGCTGTGTTATCAACCAGCCAAACGGTGATTGAAGACAACGCGTCGCTGAATGTTCGCTGGGCCGAATTGCCAAGCATTACCAAAACAAATTACGTTGAAGACGAGCTGCGTCAGCCGATTCGCGTGATCCTTGATCGCCAAAATCAGCTGTATCCTGAGCTCAAGTTATTCCAGACTCCCACTTCGGTATTGAGAGTCGCTGAAACCTCTGCTGATATTGAGGTCGGAACAACGGACGCTGGTCAGCTTGATTTACACGATTTGATGCGTCAATTGCCAGCGAACCATATCGATCATATTTGGGTCGAAGCGGGCGCGACATTGGCAAAAAGCTTGATTGAAGCGCAGTTAGTGGATGAGCTAATCCTCTATTTAGCGCCTAAACTTATGGGCAGTGACGGGCGAGGTTTAATGGGCGCATTAGGGCTCACTTCAATGTCTGATGTGATTGACCTAGAAATTAAAGATGTTCGACAGGTTGGTGTGGATATTCGCATCGTCGCGAAACCTATTATCGCGACGAAACCACAGTAGAAATAGTCATTCCAACAGCATACGTGTCGTTGACAACAAAAAGAGTTTTAAAATGTTTACAGGAATTGTAGAAGCCGTAGGTACATTGAGTGCAATTACTCCCCGCGGAGAAGACATCACCGTAACGGTTAATGTTGGTAATCTTGATATGGCTGACGTTAAGTTAGGCGACAGTATCGCGACCAATGGTGTGTGTTTGACGGTCGTTGAGTATAACGACCACAGCTATAGTGCAGACCTTTCGCTTGAGACCCTGAAAAAAACGGGTTTTGTCGATTACCAAGCTGGCGACAAGGTCAACCTAGAGAAAGCAATGCTACCGACCACGCGTTTCGGTGGTCATATCGTATCGGGTCACGTTGATGGTGTCGGTGAGATTGTTGAGCGTAACCAAGTTGGTCGTGCGATTGAGTTCTGGGTTGAAATGCCAGCAGAGATCTCAAAGTACGTGGCTCAAAAAGGTTCAGTCACCGTTGACGGCATTAGCCTGACTGTGAATGATTTACGCAAGAATGCCTTTAAGCTGACGATCGTTCCTCACACTTCTTCAGAAACCACCATCGACCAATTCAATGTTGGTCGTAAAGTGAATCTAGAAGTCGATGTATTAGCGCGCTACATGGAGCGTTTACTGCAAGGTCAGCAACAAGAATCTGAGCCTGAATCTCGATTAACGATGGAATTCTTACAGCAGAATGGTTTTGCCTAACCGTTGGTACAAAGTGCACTAAACATCACTTTGTAAAAGCGAGCAATATCATCAGGTTTAAATAGTGTCGGTTCTAGGAAGCAGAACCATTTCAAAGGATATAGAACAATGCCAATTAGTACTCCTCAAGAAATTATTGAAGACATTCGCCTAGGAAAAATGGTTATCCTGATGGATGATGAAGATCGTGAAAATGAAGGCGATCTAATCATGGCAGCAGAACATGTCACGCCTGAAGCGATTAACTTCATGGCGATGTACGGCCGTGGCTTAATTTGTCTAACGTTGACCAAAGAGCGTTCAAACCGTATGGGTCTAGCGCCTATGGTTCAAGATAATAATGCTCAATACACAACCAACTTTACGGTTTCGATTGAAGCTGCTGAGGGTGTAACTACGGGGATTTCTGCATCAGATCGCGCCGTTACCGTTCAAGCGGCTGTGGCAAAAGATGCGAAAGCCGCTGACCTTGTTCAACCCGGGCATATCTTCCCACTGACAGCTCAAGAAGGTGGTGTTCTAACACGCGCAGGCCACACTGAAGCAGGCTGTGATTTAGCTCGTCTAGCAGGCTGTGAGCCAGCATCTGTTATCGTTGAGATCCTAAATGACGACGGCACCATGGCTCGTCGCCCTGATCTTGAAGTCTTCGCTGAAAAACACGATATCAAATTAGGCACCATTGCTGACTTGATTGAATACCGCAATAACACTGAAACGACAATTGAACGTGTAGCGCAATGCCATTTGCCAACAGAGTTTGGTGACTTTGAGCTTGTGACTTACCGTGACACGATTGATAACCAGATCCACTACGCGATGCAAAAAGGTGACCTGTCTGTGGGCGCTCCTCTAGTACGTGTTCACCTGCATGACACGTTCACCGATCTACTTCACTCAGACCGTGGTACAGAGCGTAGCTGGTCACTAGATAAAGCGATGAAGCGCATTGGCGATGAAGGCGGTGTGTTGGTTATTCTGGGCAACGAAGAGTCGTCTGATTCTTTGATTCACAAAGTGAAGACATTCGAAGCTCAAGATAAGAATGAGCAACCAACCATGGCGAAGAAGCAGGGTACCTCTCGTCGTGTTGGCGTAGGTTCTCAGATTCTACAAGACCTAGGCGTTCACGATATGCGTTTGCTGTCTTCAAGTACTAAGCGTTACCACGCATTAGGTGGTTTTGGTCTTAACGTTGTTGAGTATGTTTGCGAGTAAGTCGATATATCTCTGTTTATAGCAACATAATTTACCGATGATTCCAGTGGCTCTTTTGGTGATTAGTTTTGCCAAAAGAGCAAAGTAGTTAAGCCCGATCCAAAACGTGTTAAATACACGAGCTTGACTACTGGTTGCTCCTATATGGTTGAGAGCCGTGCTGCGTTATCATCTTTACATCTCCGGTGTCTGTTCTTCTAAATTAGCATTAGATATTGCTCACAGTTTTGTGCTAGAATCCGGCGATTCTCACTTGATGAAAATAGTTAAAGGAAGGCTTATGAAAGTGATCGAGGGTGGCTTCCCAGCGCCAAATGCAAAAATTGCTATCGTTATTGCTCGTTTCAACAGTTTTATTAACGAAAGTTTACTTTCTGGTGCAATCGATACTTTAAAGCGTCATGGACAAGTAAGCGAAGACAACATCACTGTTGTTCGTTGCCCTGGTGCAGTAGAACTTCCACTTGTAGCGCAACGCGTTGCAAAAACAGGTAAGTTCGATGCGATTGTATCTCTTGGTACAGTAATCCGTGGCGGTACACCTCACTTTGACTATGTTTGTAGTGAATGTAATAAAGGTTTGGCTCAAGTGTCTCTGGAATTTTCTCTTCCAGTCGCGTTTGGTGTTCTTACTGTTGATACGATCGATCAAGCTATTGAACGCGCAGGAACCAAGGCTGGTAATAAGGGTGCAGAAGCCGCACTTAGCGCACTTGAGATGATCAACGTTCTTTCTGAAATCGATTCCTAATGGGGGCCAGTGTGAAACCAGCCGCACGTCGTAACGCACGTCAATTTGCTCTACAAGCAATTTATTCTTGGCAAATTACTAAAGAAAATATTGCTACCGTTGAAGAACAGTTCTTATCTGGTGGTAAGTATGATGAAGAAGAGCATCATGCCGCAGAACCTGCTCTCGCTATGCCAGAAACAGACGTTGCATACTTCCGCGACTTACTAACTGGTGTTGCTCTTAGCCACATGGAACTTGATAGCAAGCTTCGTCCATTCGTATCTCGCCCTATGCAAGATCTGGATTTGATGGAACTAGCGCTTCTACGTTTAGCTATGTACGAGATGACTCGTCGCGAAGATGTACCATACAAAGTGGTTATCAACGAAGCTATCGAGCTTGCAAAAGTATTTGCAGCAGAAGACAGCCATAAGTTTGTTAACGGTGTGCTTGATAAAGCTGCACCACACGTTCGTAAGAAATAAGACGTTCGTATATTGAATCTAAAGGTCAGCTTTTATGCTGGCCTTTTTTGTAACTAAATTTCTGTAATATCAATAATTACGGTGATTTGTATGAAGACTAAAGATAGGGCATGTGATGTCTGGCGAATTTAACCTGATTGAAAAATATTTTGTAAATCGACAACCACAACGTAAAGACGTACATCTGGCTGCGGGCGATGACTGTGCTTTAGTCAAAGCGCCAAGTAATGTTGAGATAGCGATCAGCACCGACACCTTAGTTGCAGGCACACATTTCTTAGCAGAGGCTAACCCTGCTTGGGTGGCACACAAGGCTTTGGCTTCCAATATTAGCGACCTTGCTGCGATGGGTGCGACGCCTGCTTGGGTTTCATTTGCGTTAACCATGCCAGAAGTCGATGAAGAATGGCTTGCTCCCTTCTGTGATTCCTTCTTCAAACTCGCAGACTATTTTGGTATTCAACTTATTGGTGGTGACACGACCAAAGGGCCGCTGAGTTTAACGCTGACTGTACAGGGCTTTGTGCCAGAAGGCCGAGCACTACGCAGAGATGGCGCGAAAGTGGGGGACTGGATTTACGTAACGGGTAACTTAGGTGACAGCAAAGCTGGGCTAGAGGTGATATTAGACCCAGAACAGAGCAAAGCTAAGCCTTATGCACTTGAGCTAGAAGAGAGGCACTACATCAGCTCTCCACGAGTATTGGCGGGTCAGGCGCTCGTGAACCTAGCTTCATCGGCTATTGATATCTCTGATGGCGTTATTGCCGATTTAAAACATATCCTTAAGCGTTCTCAGGTCGGTGCAAGCATTGATGTGAGTGCGTTGCCAATTTCTCCAGAACTACGCCAGTTCACATCTGATATTGCTTCGGCTCAACAGTATGCGTTGACCAGTGGTGAAGAGTACGAACTCTGCTTTACTGTACCGGAAGAGAATAAAGGTTCATTGGAAAGTGCTTTGTCACACACTGGAACAAAAGTCACCTGCATTGGCCAGATAAGACCTGTAGAATATTTTGAATTACACAATAATGGTGAACCACTGAGTTGGAACTTAACTGGTTACGATCACTTTAAGGTTAATTGATGACAAACCCACTTTCTGCAATCTCTCTTAAAAATCCTTGGCACTTATTGGCAACGGGTTTTGGTAGTGGCTTATCGCCGATTATTCCCGGCACCATGGGCACGCTTGCGTCGATCCCATTTTATCTATTGCTGGTTCAGTTACCTTTCCCTATTTATGTCATTCTTGTGGTTGTGAGTTGCATTATTGGTATCAAAATATGCCAAGTGACGTCTGATGACATGGGTGTGCACGATCACGGCTCTATTGTATGGGATGAGTTTGCGGGCTTTTGGATCACCATGGGCCTAGTGCCGTTGTTGGGTATTCCTGTTAATGATTGGAAATGGCTATTTGCTGGCTTCGTGCTGTTTCGTTTTTTCGATATGGTAAAGCCTTGGCCAATTGGTTGGTTAGACAAGCGAGTTCACGGCGGTTTAGGTATCATGATTGATGATATCGTGGCGGGTATTATGGCGGCGATTTCGCTGTATGCAGTGGCTCATTTTTCAGGTTGGCTCGTTTAAGAATTAATATCTAAAGCACTGACGATAATAGATAAAAACAAGGAATTACAATGTCTAAGAAGGTTTACTGCGTTGCTCAATTTCAGCCTAAAGAAGGCAAATTGAACGAGTTGTTTGAAGTTCTGAAATCACTAGAGCCAAACACAATGCGTGAAGACGGTTGTATCCAATATACAGTGACTCGTCACATTCAGAGCCCATTTGCAGAGGGTGAGAGTTTCCCTATTGCATTCAATGAGATCTGGGCGGACAACGAAGCATTCGAAGCACACTGTCAACGTCGTGAGATTCAACAGTTCTTCCAAGAGCAGTGTGTTGAAGAGACAGGCTTGGTTGAGAACTTCAACGTTGCTATCTACTCTGACGAACCAGAGAACTATGACGCACCAGTGCTTAAGCCTTGTTGCTAAGCAGGCTTAATTGCTAATAACTAACAGCTAAACAACGAATAGTTTATCAGTTAGCAGATACTAAAAAGGTTGACCCTAGGGCCAACCTTTTTTGTTTTGTAGCTTATGCTGTTTGCTTGTGAAAGCTATTTGGCAAGGTAGTCGGAGATAGACTTCTCAATACCTTTCGCATCTAAGCTAAGCTCTTCATGCAGTTCACCTTGAGTACCTTGAGCAATAAATTTGTCAGGTAGGCCAAGGTTTAAAACAGGCATCAGTAGTTTTTCTTGCATCAAGAACTCAATCACACCCGCGCCCGCACCACCTGCAATCGCGTTTTCTTCGATAGTCACTAGTACATCGTGGTCAGCAGCAAGTTGTTTGATCAGAGCTTCATCTAGCGGTTTCACAAAACGCATGTCTGCAACTGTCGCATCGATAGCGACTGCGGTTTGAAGTGCACTCTCAAGGAAAGTACCGAAGCTTAGGATCGCGACTTTCGAGCCATCTTTTGCTTTTTCGCTTTCGCGAACGATACGGCCTTTACCAATCTCTAGCGCAGTAAACTCACTTTGAATCTCTGTACCCATGCCATTACCACGAGGGTAACGAACGGCACTTGGACCTATGTGCTGGTGGCCAGTGTATAGCATTTGGCGACATTCGTTTTCGTCGCTTGGCGCCATGATCACCATGTTTGGAATACAGCGCATAAAGCTTAGGTCGAACGCACCTTGGTGTGTTTGACCATCGGCACCGACAAGACCTGCACGGTCAATAGCGAACATAACCGGTAGATCCATGATTGCCACATCGTGGATCAGTTGATCATAGCCACGTTGTAGGAAAGTCGAGTAGATAGCCACAATTGGCTTATCACCGGCAATCGCCATACCGGTTGCTAGTGTCACAGCATGCTGCTCAGCAATCGCTACGTCGAAGTATTGATCTGGATACTCTTTCGAGAAGCGCACCATACCAGAACCTTCACGCATTGCTGGCGTTATCGCCATTAGCTTAGGATCTTGAGCGGCCATATCACACAGGAAGTCGCCAAAAATCTTAGAGAAAGTTGGTTTAGAGCTGGTGCTCTTAGGCAGACTTGAATGTGCAGGATCGAACTTAGGTACGCCATGGTAGCCAATTGGATCTTTCTCAGCTGGCTCGTAGCCTTTGCCTTTCTTCGTCATGATATGCAGGAACTGAGGGCCTTTAAGATCTCTCATGTTCTTCAGCGTTTTAATCAGCTCATTGACATCGTGTCCATCAATTGGACCAATGTAGTTAAAGCCTAACTCTTCAAACATGGTGCCAGGGACAACCATGCCTTTTAGATGTTCTTCTGTACGACGAACGAGCTCTTTAATCGGCGGAACACCTGATAGCACTTTCTTGCCACCCTCACGAATTGACGTGTAAAGACTGCCAGAAAGAACTTGAGCGAGGTGGTTGTTTAGAGCACCGACGTTTTCAGAGATCGACATTTCGTTATCGTTAAGGATAACCAGCATGTCATTGTGAATATCGCCCGCGTGGTTCATGGCTTCGAAGGCCATACCTGCGGTAATTGCGCCATCACCAATCACACTCACGACTTTACGGTTCTTACCTTCTTTCTTCGCACTGATCGCCATACCGAGTCCGGCGCTGATCGATGTTGAAGAGTGACCAACAGATAGGGTGTCGTATTCGCTCTCTTGACGCCATGGGAATGGGTGCAGTCCATCTTTTTGACGGATAGTCGACAAGCGGTCGCGACGACCTGTAAGAATCTTGTGTGGGTAGGCTTGGTGGCCAACATCCCAAACCAACTGGTCAAAAGGCGTGTTGTACACATAGTGCAGAGCAACTGTCAGCTCTACTGTACCTAAGCCTGACGCTAAGTGACCACTTGACTGGCTCACTGAGTTAAGAAGATAGGTACGTAATTCATCACAAAGCTGTGTAAGCGTCTCTTTTGGAAGTAGACGCAAATCCTCTGGCTTATCAGCCAAAGCAAGAGTTGGGTACTTTGATATATCAAGAGTCATAGGTAATGCGCGCTTATTGTCTTAGTTCTTGCGCTCGATGACGTATCGGGCGAACTCTTCGAGTGACTGGGTATTGTATGGGATTGCAGCCAAAGCTTGAAGCGCTTCCTGTAGCAGAGTTTGCGCTTTTTCTTGAGCGCCCTCTAAACCTAACAAAGAAGGGTAGGTGCTTTTGTTCAAATCTTGGTCAGAGCCCTGTGGTTTACCCAAAGTTTCGGTATCGCTAATGATATCTAAAATATCATCCTGAACTTGGAAGGCTAACCCGATTGCATCGGCGTACTTATCTAATTGAGGCATCACTTCAAACGCTTTTTCGCCAGCAGCCAGAGCACCTAAACGAATCGCACTCTTCATTAGAGCGCCAGTCTTGTTACGGTGAACTTCTTCTAACTCTTCTAGCGTGACAGAGCGGTTTTCAGCTTCAATATCAAGAGCTTGTCCAATGCACATACCTTGTGCGCCAGACGCTTCAGCTAGGCGTTGAATCATTCGAACGCGATTGCTTTCCCCGTCAGCACTTAATGTGCCTTCCGCAAGTATAGTAAACGCGAGAGTTTGTAGGGCATCGCCAGTTAAAATTGCCGTTGCTTCATCGTATTTGATGTGACAAGTCTGATGGCCACGGCGAAGTTCATCGTCATCCATTGCCGGAAGGTCGTCGTGAATCAGAGAATAGGCATGAATACATTCGATTGCAGAAGCTGGAGTATCGAGTTCTTCAGCGGTACAGCCGAGCATTTCCCCTGTAATGTAGACAAGAAATGGACGTGCGCGTTTGCCGCCTAAAAGTAACCCATAACGCATCGCGTTGATAAGGTTCTGATTTTGGTGTGGCAGGCGATCAAGCCAAAGGTTCAGCTGCTCGTTATTACGTGCTTGATAAGACAATAAAGTCTCGATCATAGGGGATCTCATACAATTCGTTATTCTGGTTGTGGGTTAAAGTCACTAAGTTCTGCATTTTCATCATTTTGCAGTAAGATGCTAACACGCTGTTCAGCATCATTTAGTTTACTTTGACCAGCACGAGCGAGGGAGATGCCTCGTTCGAACTTTTTCAGCGCATCATCTAAAGCTAGATCACCATTTTCTAGTTGATCAACCAAGCCATCAAGCTCTTCGATAGCCGCTTCAAAGCTCATATTTTCAGGTTTCTTAGTAGCCATAATAAATCTGCGTTTGGAAATATGAACGAACGTTACCCTAGGCCGCTGAGATGGTCAAATGTAACCAAGAAATTTTGCTAGAAAGTTCGTTTTTAAGGGGCTTGAACTCACTTTGGTTGAATAACCTTAGCTTTATCGAGTTTATGCGCTAAGGATAAGAGCAAAGTAAGCCAATAATTGTGATTCAAAAACGAAAAGTGTGATATTTAGGCCAAGAATTTACTAAAAGATCTTATAGTCTGGCCGATAAAAAGATTATCGTCGACGTAGAGCTACAAAAAAGCATGAGGAGTGCTCAGTGGATTTAGCAACCCTAATAGGTTTGATTGGTGGATTTGCCTTTGTAATCATGGCAATGATCCTAGGTGGAAGCCTCGGGATGTTCTATGACACGACATCCATTTTGATCGTGGTGGGTGGTTCAACGTTTGTTGTTCTAATGAAGTTCACCATGGGACAATTCTTTGGAGCAACCAAAATCGCTGGCAAAGCATTTATGTTTAAGGCCGATGAGCCTGAAGATCTTATCGCTAAAGTGGTAGAGATGGCGGATGCAGCACGTAAAGGTGGCTTCTTGGCACTTGAAGAAATGGAAATCAGCAACAGTTTCATGCAAAAGGGCATCGACCTATTGGTAGATGGCCATGATGGTGATGTGGTGCGTGCTGCACTGCAAAAAGACATCGCATTAACCACAGAGCGTCATGAGCAGGGCGCGAAGGTGTTCTCTGCATTTGGTGATGTAGCACCCGCGATGGGTATGATTGGTACCTTGGTTGGCTTAGTTGCCATGCTTTCTAACATGGATGATCCAAAAGCGATCGGTCCTGCGATGGCGGTGGCACTTTTAACGACCCTGTACGGTGCAATTCTTTCGAACATGGTGTTCTTTCCAATTGCGGACAAGCTTGCGCTGCGTCGTGACCAAGAGACACTCAACCGTCGTTTGGTTATGGATGGTGTATTAGCGATTCAAGATGGTCAGAACCCACGAGTTATCGATGGTTACCTCAAGAGCTACCTCAATGAAGGTAAGCGCACGATTGATGGTGAACCCGCGTAAGAGGATTTGAAGATGGATGAAGAAAATCCATGTAAATGTCCTCCTCCGGGGTTACCTCAATGGATGGGGACATTTGCTGACTTGATGTCACTGCTGATGTGTTTCTTCGTACTGCTGCTCTCATTCTCTGAGATGGACGTACTGAAGTTCAAACAGATCGCTGGATCGATGAAATTTGCGTTTGGTGTACAAAACCGCTTGGAAGTGAAAGATATTCCTAAAGGGACTAGCATCATTGCGCAAGAGTTTCGCCCTGGTCGCCCAGAGCCGACTCCTATCGATGTGATCATGCAGCAGACCATTGATATTACGCAGCAAACGCTTGAGTTTCATGAAGGTGAATCTGAGCGTGCTGGCGGCACAATGCGTGACCAAGGCAAGATGACGGGAGGCAAGTCGCCAGAGGTTTCAACTCACGACAATCAAAACTCTGAGTCAGACCAACAGCAACAGCAAGCCGAAGCTCAATCGCAAGAGGTGGAAACCTTGATGGAAAGTATCAAGAAAGCGTTGGAGCGAGAGATCGACCAAGGCGCGATTGAGGTGGAAAACCTTGGCCAGCAGATCGTCATTCGAATTCGTGAGAAAGGTGCGTTCCCGTCGGGTTCTGCTTTCCTACAACCTAAGTTTCGACCATTGGTTAGACAGGTGGCTGAATTGGTAAAAGATGTACCAGGTATTGTTCGTATTTCTGGTCACACCGATAACCAGAGACTGGATTCAGAGCTTTATCGTTCTAATTGGGACTTATCATCGCAGCGTGCGGTGTCTGTGGCTCAAGAGATGGAAAAGGTGCGTGGCTTCTCTCATCAACGCTTGAGAGTGCGCGGTATGGCCGACACAGAGCCAGTAGAGCCGAACGATACTGAATGGCAGCGTAGCCTCAACCGCCGTGTTGAAATCAGCATTATGCAGGGTGAGCCGCTTTACAGTGATGAAGTGCCTGTTATTGGTCAGTAGTAGGCAGAGAGACAGCGATTAGTCTTCAGGTACACATACGTAAGATATACAGACGTTAGTTAGATACACATACGTTAGTCAGCAGATAGCATCGAAAGCCCAACCTTGTGATGAGGTTGGGCTTTTTGTTTTCTGGTCTTCAATGATGCTCTCAGCGGTATTTATGTCGTTTTGAAACCTGCTACTTTTAATAACAGGCAGTTTAATTATCGGGTTAAAGCAACCACTCTTTTCCTTGCTTCACTTTCTCATGTATAATTCGCGCCCTTAGATTTAATATTGATCTATTATTGCTTCAATAACTATGTGAAATGACCTTTTACGTGGTGATGAACCTACTAAAATTTGTGAACCTTATTGGCGTGAAAGTACTATGAAATTTATTGTTAAGCCTCATCCGGAAATTTTTATTAAAAGTGAATCGGTGCGTAAGCGCTTCACAAAGATTCTAGAACGTAATATTCGTACTATTCTTCAGCGTCGTACTGAGTCTGTGGCTGTCTTCAACCGCCGTGACTACATCGAAGTGACGTCTGAGAGCGACAAGTACTTTAAAGAAACACTCGAAGTATTGACGCAAACTCCGGGTATTCATCACTCCCTTGAGGTTCAGCAATCAGAATTTAAAGACCTGCACAATATTTACGAGCAAGTTCTTGAACGAAGCGGTGCTCTTATTGAAGGTAAGACTTTCTCTGTACGTGCTAAGCGTCGTGGTAAACATGACTTTACCTCTATTGAGCTAGAACGCTACGTAGGTGGTGGTTTAAACCAAGCGGTTGAATCAGCAAAAGTAAAACTGAAAAATCCAGATATTACCGTTAAAGTTGAAGTCGAGAACGAGAAGCTAAACCAAGTTATTGAACGTCATAAAGGCCTAGGTGGTTTCCCTCTTGGTACTCAAGAAGATCTGCTTAGCTTGATCTCTGGTGGCTTTGATTCTGGTGTTTCAAGCTACTTACACATCAAACGTGGTTCTAAAGTGCATTACTGCTTCTTCAATCTTGGTGGCCCTGCTCACGAGATTGGTGTTAAGCAAGTTTCTCACTATCTATGGGATAAATACGGTTCATCTGCAAAGGTGAAGTTTATCTCTATCGATTTTGAACCGGTAGTTGCAGAGATCCTTGAGAACGTTGAAGACGGCCAAATGGGCGTTGTTCTTAAGCGTATGTTCATGCGTGCTGGTGGTATGGTTGCAGAGCGTTTCGGCATTGAAGCGTTAGTAACGGGTGAAGCTCTTGGTCAGGTTTCTAGCCAAACACTAACTAACTTGCGTCATATCGATAACGTGACCGATACTTTGATCCTTCGTCCGCTTATTAACTGGGACAAAGAAGACATCATCGATCTGTCTCGTAAGATTGGTACTGAAGACTTCGCTAAAGTAATGCCTGAGTATTGTGGTGTTATCTCTAAGAAGCCAACCGTGAAAGCGAAGAAAGGCAAACTAGAAGCGGAAGAAGCTAAGTTTAACTTCGAAGTGCTAGAGCAAGTGATCGAGAACGCTCGAGTTATGGATATCCGTGACATCGAGAAAGAGAGCCAAGAGCAAGCGCCTGAAGTTGAACAAGTTCAAGCTGTTGCTGAGCACTCGATCGTTCTTGATATCCGTAGCCCAGACGAAGAAGACGAAAGCCCACTAGAGATCGATGGTGTTGAAATTAAACATATCCCGTTCTTCAAGCTTTCGACTCAGTTTGGCGACTTGGACCAAGCAAAAGAGTACTTGCTGTACTGTGATCGTGGTGTAATGAGCCGTCTACAGGCACTTTATCTAAAAGAGCAAGGCTTCCATAACGTGAAGGTTTACCGCCCATAGTGGTATAGAGTAGCCGAATATTTTGCAAAGCCGTTTACTGAAAAGTAAGCGGCTTTTTTATTTTCTATTGTGATTGTTTTACAGTAGGCAGTAAGAGGCGCGAGTTTGTCGAGTTATCATCATGCTCTGTCTTGAGATTCTGAGATTGAAATGATGGGGTTTGAGTTGGCTTGTAGGTGACCGAAGAAGTGTGAGTACCTGAGGAACTCTGTTACTTTTTAGTGCTATTCAATGGTTGTATTTGTATGTGTTCAGTTGATTATTTGAGTGGGTGTCTGATTCTGTGATTAACGATGAAAAATAACAAAGATTAATTAGTACAGCTATTGATAAACTTGTTGTTATTTTTCTTTGCACATAAAAAAACACCGCCCATAAGGCGGTGTAAACAAATTTGACAGACAGGTCAAAATAAATACAGGAAGTACATGTCTCGTTTCAGTATAGAACTGCAACAAAACATTTGGTAGAACTCTACCCAACTCGAAAAGAACGAGTTTGCAAACACAACATCGCAGGAGCTAAACCAATTGATTCTAGAGAGAATCAAGCCGTTCAGGCTAGCTGCTGCGGGATGAAATATAGAATTTCTCTGGCCGCTAGGCAATGGACAAATTATAATGTTTCAGATAAAAAAAACTAATGCTTATTTAGAGAGTACCTATGTCTCGTCGATTACCCCCATTAAACTCGCTAAGAGTGTTTGAAGCCGCTGCTCGACACTTGAGTTTTACGCGCGCTGCAGAAGAGTTGTTTGTTACTCAAGCTGCAGTGAGTCATCAGATTAAAGCGCTTGAAGAATTCTTGTCTTTGAAGCTGTTTCGTCGAAGAAATCGCTCTTTGCTGCTGACTGAAGAAGGTCAGAGCTACTTCTTAGACATCAAAGATATTTTTACATCACTGGCAGAAGCGACGGATAAAGTGCTTGAGCGAAGTGAGAAGGGCGCATTGACCATCAGCTTACCGCCAAGCTTTGCCATTCAATGGTTAGTGCCAAGGCTTGCAGACTTTAATCAGCAAGAACCTGATATCGACGTACGAATTAAAGCCGTTGATATGGATGAAGGCTCGCTGACCGATGACGTAGACGTAGCTATTTATTATGGTCGAGGCAATTGGTCGGGGCTTAGAGCCGATAAGCTTTATCAAGAATACTTGATCCCTCTTTGCTCACCTTCAGTGTTGCTTGGTACGAAACCATTAGAATCTCTAAGCGATTTGGCATGTCATACGCTATTACATGATACTTCTCGAAAGGATTGGAAACAGTTCGCTAAGCAAAATGGCATCGATGGGGTAAACGTCAATCACGGTCCTATCTTTAGTCACTCAACCATGGTGTTGCAGGCGGCAGCTCACGGCCAAGGTATTGCGCTGGGTAACAACGTGTTGGCGCAACCTGAAATCGAAGCGGGTCGTTTGATTGCGCCTTTTGACGAAGTGTTGGTGAGCAAGAATGCCTTCTATGTGGTTTGTCATGAGAAACAAGCCGATATGGGCCGTATCGCCACCTTCCGCGATTGGATGCTGGCGAAAGCGCAAAGTGAACAAGAGGATTTACTCGATGAATAACGTCATCATTGATGGTGAAAACAATCCAATCACCTTTGTCTTTGCACATGGTGCTGGCGCAGGTATGGATCATGAATTCATGCAGTCGGTGGCAAAAGGGTTAGCCTTTAAAGGGATACGAGTGATTCGTTTTAATTTCCCTTACATGATTAAACGTGCTGAAGATGGCAAACGTCGTCCACCTGACAGAGCCCCTAAGCTGCTTGAAGCTTACCAAGACATCATTGAGCAGTGCGATGCCGATAAGCTTGTGATTGGCGGTAAATCGATGGGAGGGCGCATGGCGAGCCATTTGTCTGAAGTTGATAAGGTGGCAGCGATGGCGTGTTTAGGCTTTCCTTTCCACCCTCCTGGTAAGCCAGAGAAGTACAAAGGTGAGCACTTAGCTGAGTTACAAAAGCCATGTCTTATTCTGCAGGGTGAACGCGATACCTTTGGTAAGCGTGAAGAGTTTGCTGATTTTAATCTGTCTGATTCTATTCGTGTTGAATTTATTCCTGATGGCGACCACAGCTTTAAGCCTCGTAAGAGCTCTGGTTATACAGAGCAGCAGAATATTGCCTTAACCGTTGAGAAGCTGTCGGCGTTTATCAAAGAGGTACTCGATGAGAAGTAAGTATTTACTCACGTTTGCAGGTATCTCTGGCGCGATTGCTGTGATGCTTGGTGCCTTCGCGGCTCATGGGTTGAAAGCTATTTTACCTGAATATCTGCTAGGCGTGTTTGAGACGGGTGTTCAGTATCAGTTTATCCATACTTTGGCGATATTGGCGTGTGGCGCTCTGCTGCAGACGAAACTTGGCGCTAAATCACAAAAATATTTTTTCATTGCGGCAATTTGCTTTATCATCGGCATCCTTTGTTTTAGTGGCAGCCTTTATGGCTTGGCACTGACAGGAATAAAATGGTTTGGCCCTATCACTCCGTTTGGTGGTCTACTATTTATCATTGGTTGGGGAGTCTTCTCCTTCGCTGCTTTGAATATAAAAGAGGTAACTCAGTGAAACACGTACTACTTTATTGTCGCTCTGGTTTTGAAAAAGAATGTGCTGGCGAAATTCAAGACAAGGCAACACAACTGGAAGTGTTTGGTTTTCCTCGCTTAAAGAACAATACAGGCTTTGTATTGTTTGAATGTTATCAAGCAGGCGAAGCCGATAAACTGGTTAAAGAGATCGACTTCCAATCGCTGATCTTTGCTCGTCAAATGATCGCGGTAGCGGTTGAAATCAAAGATCTGCCGACTGATGATCGTATCTCTCCAATTCTTGAGGCGCTTTCTGAGAAAGAAGGTTTCCCACGTTGTGGCGATATCCGTATTGAAACGCCAGACACCAATGAAGCGAAAGAGCTTTTGAAGTTCTGCCGTAAGTTTACCGTGCCAATGCGTCAAGCTATGCGTGGTAAAGGCCTGATGACTGCGAAAGACAATGTTAAGAAGCCTGTGCTTCACTTATGTTTTATCGCTCCGGGTCACTGCTTAGTGGGTTACTCTTACCCAACTAACAACTCACAGTTCTTTATGGGCATTCCTCGTTTGAAGTTCCCATCAGATGCGCCAAGCCGTTCTACATTGAAGCTAGAAGAAGCGTTCCACGTATTCATCCCTCGTGATGAGTGGGATGAGCGTCTTGCTCCAGGTATGTGGGGCGTAGATTTAGGTGCGTGTCCAGGTGGTTGGACTTACCAGCTGGTTAAGCGTTCTATGTTCGTTCACTGTGTTGACAACGGCATGATGGCGGACAGCCTAATGGAAACGGGTCAAATCAAGCACCATATGGTGGATGGCTTTAAATTTGAACCTGACCGTAAGAACGTGACTTGGATTATCTGTGACATGGTTGAGAAGCCAGCTCGTGTTGCTCACTTAATGGGTGAGTGGATCATCAAAGGCTGGGCGAAAGAAGCATTGTTCAACCTTAAACTGCCAATGAAAGGCCGTTACGATGAAGTACTGCAGGATATCGAGAACCTGAAACAGTTCCTGATTGATAACAAAGTTAAATTCAAGATGCAGGCGAAGCACCTATACCACGATCGCGAAGAGATCACGGTGCATATTAAGTCGCTTTCGAATATCTCGCCGTACTAATTATTTACTTAAGTGAAAGTTTAGTACTGCCAGTGACAAATAAAATGCTCCTTTAAGGGGCATTTTTTGTATCTGCTCATCCATTATCAGGAGTTAAGAATGAGCTTCGTAGCGAATATCTTGAAGGTTGAAGCCCAAATCGATGTCGGTTTTGAGTGCTGAAACGAGCTTACATACGCGAGCCGATTCAATATGCTCATCGAATTTCTTACGATACTTTTTCGGTAAATCTTCAGCTAGGAATGCCGTTTCTATATCTGGATACGTTGTTAATATCTCTTTGGCAGCTTTTGGTCCAACTCCAGGAATCCCCGGTACTTGGCTTGAGCTAACGCCAGTTAATCCCCAGTAGTCAGCGAGTTGTTCAGGTTTTACGCCAAATTCCGCTTCAATAAAGGGCTTGTCTAACCAGCGGTGTTGGAAGTAATCACGGATCTGTAGCGTTGGTGATAACAGTTGGCAATAGCCCTTATCGGTAGAGATTATTGTGACCTTTTCGCCGTGGTCTGCCACTTTCTTAGCGAGTGTTGCTACTAAGTCATCCGCTTCATCACCATCAGATAGCAGTGAATCAATCCCTAATTCCCACCAAGCTTGTTGGATAGCATCAAGGCCTTTCATTAATGGTTCAGGCATCGGCTTGCGGTTTTGCTTGTAGGCAGGAAGGACTTCAGCGCGCCAGCCTCGATCTTGTAGGTGATGATCAAATACCGCAATGATATGGGTTGGCTTTGATTCTTTTAGGATGCGATTAAGAGTACGAGCAGTAGTGGTGATGGTTCTTGCAATATCGGTTGGGTCCGGCTGAACAGAGTGAACGCGTCGGATGAGATTCAAAGCATCGATAATAACAAGATGGATAGACATAAGTTTCCACTAAATAGGCAATAAATAAGGGGCTGCTAGCCCCTTATAGTAACGTATCACTTGGTGAGTTGAAACGTTGGCGACGTAAACGTCATGACTTGTTTAGCTTTATGCTTGTGGCCTGTTATCAGTCACTTGTCGTTATTCGCTGCTAGGCATAATTTTATAGCAAGGAACATAGTCAGTGCCACCCGGCAGTTTCATGCGATGTTGTTCAACAAAGTCATTCAGCAGTTGATCCATTTTGGTCATCAGCTCTTTGTCGCCATCAATCAGGAATGGGCCGTGTTTCTCTATCTCTAGAATACCTTCGGCTTTGACGTTACCTGCCACAATGCCAGAAAACGCTTTACGTAGATTAGCCGCAAGGCTTTCTGTTTTCTGGTCCATATGAAGATCAAGTGCCGCCATAGATTCATGTGTCGGATCGAAGGGCAGTTGGAACTCAGGCTCAATATGCAGTGACCAGTTATAGCTATAAGCATCGCCGGTCTCTTTACGGTGAGAGCGTACATCTGGCATCGCTTGTTTCATGATTTTCGCTGCGCGTGCTGGATCATCAATCACGATTTCGTAGTGTTTCTGAGCCTCTTCCCCGAGGGTTTCACCGATGAACTTATCGATAGAGCGGAAGTAAGCTTCACTCTCTTTTGAACCCGTTAATACAATCGGCATGGGTTGGTCGACGTTATTTGGGTGCATCATGATCCCTAAGATATACAGCAACTCTTCAGCCGTACCGGGGCCACCAGGGAAAATAATGATGCCATGCGCCATACGAACGAATGCCTCAAGACGCTTCTCGATATCTGGCATGATCACCAATTCGTTCACTATCGGATTTGGCGGCTCAGCAGCAATGATTGAAGGTTCAGTAAGCCCCAAGTAACGATGATCAGTATAGCGCTGCTTAGCGTGACCAATCGCCGCGCCTTTCATTGGCCCTTCCATTGCACCTGGTCCACAACCCGTACAGATGTTGAGTTCACGTAGGCCAAGTTCATTACCTACTTCGCGAGTGTATTGGTATTCAGTGGCATTAATTGAGTGACCACCCCAACACACGATCAGGTTCGGTTCGATGCCCGGCGTAAGTGCGCCTGCATTTCTCAAAATACCAAATACGAGGTTGGTAATATGAGTGGCATTAGTCAGGTTGAGTCTTTGGTTGTCTGCAAGATGCATGTTGACGTAGACAATGTCACGCAGCACTGAGAATAGGTGCTCTTGGATACCCTTGATGATTTCACCATCGACAAAGGCGTGCTCTGGTGGGTTGCTCAGTTCGAGCTTGATACCACGCTCACGTCGCACGACTTCAACATCAAACGATTGATACTTGTCGAGCAACTCTTTGGAGTTGTCGGTGTGGCTACCCGAGTTAAGTACCGCTAACGTACAGTTACGATACAGTTGGTACAGATCACTAGATGCGGTTTTCTTAAGACGCTCAACTTCAAGTTGAGAGAGTAAATCCATGCTACCGGCAGGGCTGATATGAGTGATCATAGTGCCTCCTTGTTGAAAAGAGCAGGGGGACGTTGAAGTGACCCTCTGGCTCGAGAGTGAGAAGCAAACGTTGAAAGTGTTTGGTTAAAGGTGAGAGAGTTAACCAGACGAAACCGTTACGACAGCGTTGCTTAATGGATTATATAATCTTGCTTAACAGTCTATATGCAGGTGCTTAACGGTATATACATGGGTGCTTAATAGCAGATGTATAGATGCTTAAGAGCTAATATAAAATAAATTAAGAGCGTATATACAGCATTGCTTGCCAAGAATGCTTGTTAAGCGAATGTTAATCATTAGCTTAGCAAACATTGAGGGAAATGGTATGTGATAAGTATTTGAAAAAATGAAATAAATTAAATCTAAGGCTGACTTAGTTCCAAACAAGTTGGTTGGTACCGCGTTGCTTTGCTTTGTTTAGCGTCTTATTAAGTCTCTCTAATACTTCTTCAGGCGTATCAGACTCTTTAAACTGAGTACTTGCCGCACACAAGGTAATCGTGATTTGTTGGTCACGGAACTTAAAGGGTAGGCGGCTTACTTGAGCTTGGATGTTTTGAATCACCTGGTGGCAATATTCATCGGTTTGTTCTGGCAACAGCAAGACAAACTCTTCACCAGAAAAGCGAGCCACGGTATCGGTTGTGCCTGCTTCTTTAGTAATAGTTCTCGCGATGATTTTAAGTGCCTTATCACCCGCGGTATAACCAAAGCTGTCGTTGATGGCTTTGAAGTTGTCGATGTCGAGCAGCACTACGCGCAGTGAGTGTTGTGCACGAATCCAACGGCGATACTCAAGCTCTAAGCGATCAGTAAAGGCGGTGCGATTGTAAACTTTTGTGAGCGGGTCAAGTAGCATACGCTGAGCCTGATCTTCTAAGCGCTTGCGGTAATCTTGGGTGACTTCATAGAGTGAATCTAACTGAGTCTTTCCATAACTCATTCTCTCTATTAGAGCTTGTTCTTTCTGTTCTGCGTGATTCAGTCTTTCTGAAAGAGAGGCGATTTCAGTGAGTAGCGGATTAATCGTTCGCTTTAAACTATCAATTTCCTTCGCTTTCTCTACAGAGTTCTGGCTCTTAATGACAAGTTCACTTAACTCAGAGTTAAGGCCTTGGCGGTGCTCAAAGTAACTTTGGCTCTGATCGGAATTTTGGTCTGCCGTTTTGATACTGGAGGCCAGCGAGGAGTTTAGCTGATCGATAAATTGTTCAGACTTCTTACGCTCTAGGTTGGTGCCTTCAATTACCAGTTTGAGGATCTGAAGTGTCAGCTCAAGCAGATTTTGTGTGGAAACACCCAGTAACAGTTTCGCTCGAATATCGGTAAGCAAATCACCCGACTCACCCTCGAAATCGAGTTCAGTGATCAGATGTTGTAATTCGTTTGATAGGTCGGAAAGGAGTTCTTGTTCCGGAGAATGCGTAACGTCGGCAAAATGAGTGCGTGAGTTATTCGCCATAATCTTAATGGCACGCTCATAAATACCGAGAAGTTTCATGGCATGGTCGACTTTCTGACTGCCATTGCATTCGGAGAAGCTAAGTAAGTTTCGTAGGTCGCGTTTAAGCTGCGCTGGAAGGCCTGTTATGCGTTGCAGCGTTTCCCCACTGTGCTTAATGCTATCGTCCAGATATCCGTTCTGTTTATCCATAGCCAACGTTTTCTGCTTAAGCATCCTTTCTAATACTGCCAGCTTTGGGATCATCGAGCTAATGTCTTTTTGCTTTTCTAGCTCTTCCCGAAGGGCAATGAGGTTTTCATCTAAATGGCTGTTACTGCCAACACATGCGTCACTTAAAGATGTGACGATACGCTTTAGAACTTTTTGTTCTCTAATAAATTTGAACGAGGTGTCTCTTTGCGTCAAACGGACCTGCTCCAACTGAAGTTTCAGCTGGTGGAGTTGCGCCTGAATGTCTTTTTCAAGAATGCCCATAGATGTATTAATTAGCGCCGCGTAGACCGAGCTCGATCATTTTGATGAAATTCCGTTGCATCGATAATAACAAAACTAAAAATAAGGTCACGGCTTGCCGCTCTTAACCGCTCGCAAATCAGTCATCTTTTAGCATTTTTTTGATGTTGTCCTCATTCTGGTATGACGATTGTATCTTTATTAACCCTTGATTAATCGCATGTTTACACGCTTCTCTTATGTTACCAGTTGCAAGGCTCGCTGCGGGCGCATTATCGATAGCTTTTAAGTATACCCATTGACTGCTGCGCTCTTTGAGACTGATCTCACGCGCTAGATTGGTCGACATCAATAACACATCGAGCAGTTCTTGGTCGTTAATTGCAGTGTAAGCACGTGGTAGGAACGGGTAGTCAGCGATGCCCATACGGACGGTTCGATTGATGTTTCGCTCGGGTTCGAAGTTATTAACCCAAGATTGAATCTTTCTGAACAGGGCCTCAGGTGATAAATCACGGTCAGCGTTGGGCTCGATATAAAGCAGGTTCGCATCCGAGAAATGGTAGACACGAGCTGGGCCTTCAAGCTTAGATTTGAGGAATTCGCCAAAAGCATCTTCGAGTTCTAGACCCGCTTTGTAACCGTTCTGCGTGTACATATTACGTAGGAAAGGTAAGTCAATCATCACGAAGCGTAAACGGTCGTTGAGCGGTTCATGAATCAGTTCACCAAGCTGCCACTGCTCAAAGGTTTGGCTGGTTTGTTCCAATGAATTTGAGAGTTTCGCATTCAGCATTCTTAGATTAGGAAGCTTAGAACGGGAATGCGTAAAGAGGTCGGTACGTAGTGAATCGACCTCTTTGGCTAAGGTTTGAATGAGGTAGCCTCGGCGCAGCACAAAGAAGAATAAGACAATGCTGAACAAGAATAGGGCAAACGAAATCTTTTGGAACTTACGATGTTCTAGTTTGTATTTCTCTAGCTCTTGTTCTTGGCCTGCATAGTGCAGGGTTTGTTCGGCAAACTCTTTTTGTTGGCGGAATGCGTCTTCCCCAACACGGTTGAGTTTTTGCTGCTCTAAAGAGACAAGGCTGTTGTATTGCTTGAGATTTGCCAATGCTTGCTGTGGACGACCTGCCTGTTCATAACCCAAAGAAAGTAAATAGTATGAGCGTTGCGACAGACGCATATTTTCTACTTGACGCGATATCTCAAGTGCACGTGTCGCATGCTTGATCACATCTTCGCTCTCTTGCAGGTGGTAAGCCAATCCTGCTGATAATAGCGCGGCACGACCTTCCAGTTTTGGAATGTCGGTGTACTCTAGTAGTTCAAGGGCCCGGGTTAAGTACTGCTCAGCTAGAGGGTAATTATAGAGGCGTAAGTAAGTTGCCGATAGACTTAGACGAATATCGATGACTTGGTGTATATCTCTGTCGGTACTTTCGTGATCAAGAACGTTGAAAAAGTGCACTAGGGCAAGGTTATATTTTCCTTGATAGAAGTACACATCACCCATCTTTTTAAGTACTTGAGCTAATATGGGGGAGTTTTCAAAGTTATCATAAAAATCAGCGGCTTGAGAGAGGTGCTCTAATGCTTTATCTAACACTTGGCGCTCAAAGAAAAGTTGCGCAAGTAGGCGGTTTACCTTAGCTAAGCGTGAACTCAGATTGCCTTCTACTGATTTCCAATAGCCATACAGTAACTCAGATAACGCGTGATTGTACTCTTTGTGAGTCAGATAAAATTCACCGACCGTGATGTGGTAGTCGATGGTAACTTTTTCTGAGTAACGCTGATCGAGGTAGGTTTTCGCTTCTTGGTAGAACTTCTCGGCTTCGTCGACCTTATTGTCATAAGAGGCGATATCAGCTTTCAGCATGATCAAACGATAGGTAATACCCTCTGTTAAACGTAAGGTTTTATTCACCGATTCTAGGTTTGCTTCAATACTTGTCAGCTCTGCTGTTGCTGTGGCTGACTTTCTGTCACTCAGCCAAAGTAAGCGAACTTTTAGGATCTGAAGATCCAGCTTTAAGTAATTAAGCTTATAGGTTTTTGCGAGCTCAGAGGCTTTGTCGATGTTTTTAATCGCAATACGAATGTTGCCTAGGTTGTATTCCGCTTTGGCTAAGATCTTATACGCATCGATACTGCTGTTTGGTGTTCTAATTGAAGAGTCCGTCTCTTCGCGAGAAATCGCCGATGGGCTTTTCTCGCGTTGATCAGAAAGGACACGCAGCGTTAGGTAACTGTTGGCCATTTGTTTTGCTTGGCTCGGCTCAATCTCTACAAGGTTGTTAGCCTCGTTGAGTAGCGCCGACGAATAAACCGACGCATTGACCGATGTGCTTAAGCTTAAAATAAATAGACTAACAACGTATAACCAACGCATTTCAATGTCCCTTTAAAGATTTGGTAGGTTCAAATAAGTGTGGGTGGTTCACGCCTGATTATTGGCGAGCCATACGCTTATTGTGGCTTGGTCTATCTTGCTCTGTTGAACGGTATGGGTTGATATCTAAACCTCCACGACGCGTGTAACGTGCGAACACGGTTAGCTTCGATGGTGCACAGTATTTCATGATGTCAGTGAAGATACGCTCAACACATTGTTCGTGGAATTCGTTGTGCTCACGGAAAGAAACTAAATAACGTAGCAGTGATTCACGGTCAATTTTCTTGCCTGAATATGCGATCTCAACACTGCCCCAATCGGGTTGGTTGGTGATCAAACAGTTCGATTTTAATAGGTGGCTGTGCAGTGTTTCTTCTATGTCTTGCTCGCCAGCAGCACCTTCAAGTAATGACGCTTCAAAATCATAACTGGTGATTTGGATGTCTTGGTTGTCGATACAGTCACCCTCCATCGTCACGATAGGTTGGTTGGTGTAGTCGGTTACCGAGTTAACGTTCACAGTCACGGCTTCGCCAGCGCATGCCGACAAGTCTTGAGTAAGACGCTCAGTGACTTGAGCCCAGTTTTCAAATTGAGTCTGGTTATAGCTGTTTAGGTACAGCTTGAAAGATTTTGATTCAATTAAATTTTGGCTGGTGGCTGGGATGAAAACTTCGCCCACCGCTACTTGTGGTAGGCCGTTGGTGTTTAGCCACGAAAGCTCGTACATCGTCCAAATATCATGACCAACAAAAGGCAGCTCGCCGTTTAGCGCAAGATCATCGCGATTAAGGCTACGAGGTACTGGCTGCAATAAACTTGCATCGTATTGGTTAGAGTACTCAGTTTTTTGGCCAAGGGTTAAACCCGCTAGCTCTTTTGCGTCAGAATATTTGCTCATACTTTCGTTTCAAATTCGATTAGAATGGGGTCGATTTTACTGAATCCCCATTACCCTGTCATTAAGTCATCGCTTAATCGGTGCTGAAAGGGCTCGGATTCTATTTATTATTTTGTGTTTAGGAGATTTTCATGACTCAACGTGCTCAAGACGCACTACTTTCTTTTAGTCAGCGATACATTGACGCGTGGCAGCAGCAACATCAAAGCTTACCTCGTAATGAGGAATTGGTGGACATCGTATCGCCATGCGTAGAAGAAAAGAGTGGCGATGCCGTGTTGTGGAAGCACTATCCACGTGAGCAATTTGCGGATTTCACCAACGTTGAAACCGGTATTGAGTTGACTCTGCATGAAGACATTAAGACTTTCTACGGTGCACAATTCAGCGCAGATATGAACGCGACCTTCGATGGTAACGAATTGACTCTGTTACAGATTTGGAGTGATGAAGACTTCGAATGCCTGCAAGAAAATATTTTAGGTCACCTAGTCACTCAGCGTCGTTTAAAGCTAAAACCAACGGTTTTCATTGCCGCGACCGATGCAGAGCTTGATGTTATCTCTATCTGTAATCTGACGGGTAACGTGATCCTAGAGCGCTTAGGCACCAAAAATCGTGATGTACTAGCCGAGACATTGGCAGAATTTTTAGAAAAGCTACAACCAGCGGTATAAATAGATGTACGTACTAGAACTTCAATTTGAGTGTTTTGATAACACAACGGTCAGCGCTGTCGATAAGGCAGTTAATGGCTTAATGGATGCACTTCGTTACAACGGACAAGTGTTAGGTCGTGAGTTTCCAATCGTGATGGGCGACGGCGAATTCTATGTTCGCGTTGTGTGCCCTGAGCAAGACAGCTTACACCCACGTAATCATTCAGATTTCGTAAAGGTCTGTTTTGAACGCTTATCAGCTGCGAGTTTATTAGCGCCTAAGATGCGTCTGCTTGGTCGAGATCTGAACTCAGAAGAAGTGGCAGAAGATGAAACGCCAAGTTGGCAGGTGCTATACACGACATTCGTGCATACCTGTTCGCCGCTGCGTAGTGGCGATAGCTTGTTGCCGATCCCTTTGTACCGCAACCCGCCAACCTTCAATGGTGACCATAAAGCCGTGTTGAAATGGCAGACAGAATGGCAAGCCTGTGATGAAGTACAAATGGGCGGTGGTTGTCGAGCTGAACATGCAACCTTAACCGAGATCAGTGATACCAAAAGCGTATTATTTAAACGCGGTTGGGGCTTGAGAGGGCGCATTGAATTTTTGACTAAGATTCCAACTTATTACTACTTATATCGTGTCGGTGGGATTAGCCTGAAAGCTGAAAAAGAGCGTAAATGCCCGCAATGTGGTGGTGAATGGCTGCTTGATGCGCCTATTCACGATATTTTTTATTTCAAGTGTGATGACTGCCGATTGGTGTCAAACATCTCTTGGGATCACCTGAAGTAACCCTTTGGCGGTTATTTAAACGTCATATTTTAGGTGTCGGAGTATTGCTTAAGTGCTCCGATATCGATTTTCCCTTTTATATTAATCGTTTACCATCTTGTTTTCTTACTCGATTTCGCGACTCACAAGCTATCTTTTCCCAATCTTTATTCCCCCTAATTGTTAACTACTGTTCCCCCAAGTAGGTACAGAACGTGATATTTCCCTCTTTCTGTAGCTCCAACGTATTCATAGAAATAATCCAACACCCATCAACTTTTAGTTACCTCAATAGTTAGCCTGATCACAATAATCAATCAGTTCTCTTTCAATTTATATTCTTCTCAATATAAATGGGATCGATCCCATGGGAATGTTCCCATTCATAAAAACAACCTGATTCTAGATCTGAAAGGAATGGACGATGAAACTGTTACCTATTGCTGCTGCACTCTCTACTGCTTTACTTGCCCCTAATTTATACGCTGATGAAACCACGCCATTGGAGTTCAATGGTTACATGCGCGGAGGCGTTGGCCTGAGTAATGAAGGCGGCTCAAACAGCAAGTGGGAAGTGAGTAAAGTTGGCCGACTCGGCAACGAAAATGACCTGTATGGTGAGTTTGGTTTTAAGAAAGAGGTGTATGCAGAGGACGACGTTTCATTTTTAGTTGATTCCATGTTGTCGTACTGGCAAGGCCAAGATGAAAACGCGGCGGATAAAAGCGTTGATGTGGTGCAATTGAATGTTCAGGCGGTCGGGCTATTTGAAGATAAGGACATTGGAATTTGGGCAGGTGAACGTTACTACCAACGTCATGATGTGCACATCGTTGATAACTACTACTGGGATGTAAGCGGTATTGGTGCTGGCGTAGAGCACATCAATATGGGACCAGGTAAATTATCGGTCGCTTTGATTCAAGACACCGTTACTGGTGATGTATTTGATGGCAAAGAAACCACAGCCATGATTGCAGACGTGCGCTATGCCGGGATTCCACTGTGGAAAAATGCGGATCTTGAGGTCGGTATTGATATGAACTTCGCCAATGAAAAACAAGGTCAAACGATCGACGCGGATGACAGCGTAATGCTAACGGCAAGCTTGAATCAAAACCTTTCTGGTGGCTTCAATAAAACGATTCTACAGGTTGCTAACTCTGGTTATGCAGAGCAGATGACAACCTTTGGTACCGGTAAGGGCATCGTACGTGATGCAAACAATAATGACGCCGAGGGCTTCCGATTGATTAACTGGGGCGTGCTTGCGATTGGCGAGAACATCGAGTTTGGCCACACTGTTCGTTATGCAGCATCAACTGGTGTTGGCGCCAATAATAGCGATGATGATTCTTTCAGTGCGGTAATTCGCCCGCTTTACAAGTGGGACAAGCGTATGCGTACCATTCTTGAAATTGGTGGCTTTGTTGAAACTATCGATAACAAAGATGGGGCGGGTGGTAAATTTACAATCGCTCAGGCCTGGGTTCCACAAGTGGGTTTCTGGTCTCGTCCTGAATTCCGTATCTTTGCGACTTACCTAAACGATGCTGAAAATGACAATGCCTTCGGTGAAGGTAAAAACAGTGAAATGAGCGTTGGTATGCAAGTGGAAGCTTGGTGGTAAGTCGAACTTTCTTGTAAATCATAACCATTAAAAAAGGGGCTGACGTTATGTCAGCCCCTTCGGGTATCTATAGGTTGCTGTCGTTTAGTTGATTACCAACCTTTAACTACGCCACCTTGGAAGATATCAGAAGCTGCGTTGTACACTTCTTCAGTTTGGTAAGCTTTTACGAAGTTCTGTACATTTTCAGCGTTTAGATTTTCTTCACGAGAAACGATTAGGTTTACATATGGAGAGTCTTTGTCTTCAACGAAGATGCCGTCTTTTTGCGGAGTCAGGTTGATAGAGCTCGCGTAAGTTGTGTTGATGATAGACAGTGCAACATCATCAAGAGAACGTGGCAGTTGAGCTGCGTCTAGTTCAACAATCGTTAGGTTCTTAGGGTTACCCACAATGTCACGAACGGTTGCTAGAAGACCTGCGCCTTCACGAAGTTCAAGTAGACCTTGTTGCTCAAGAAGCAGTAGAGAACGACCTAGGTTAGTTGGATCGTTTGGTACAGCAATACGAGCACCGTCTTGGATTTCGTCTACCGATTTAACTTCTTTAGAGTAACCCGCAATTGGGTAAACAAACGTGTTACCAGCAATAGTTAGCTTGTAACCACGGTCAGCCACTTGCTGATCTAGGTACGGTGCGTGTTGGAATGCGTTGATGTCGATAGAGCCGTCATCCAGTGCTGCGTTTGGTGTTACGTAATCTGTGAAAGTTACTAGTTCAACATCTAGGCCGTACTGCTCTTTTGCTACTTTAGCTGCAACTTCAGCAACTTGTGCTTCAGCACCTGCCATTACGCCAACTTTTACTTTAGAAGTGTCGACTTCTTTGTCACCACAACCTGCTAGTACTAGCGCTGATGCCGCTGCTGCGATAGTAAGTAAACCTTTAAGGTTAAATTTCATAATAATCTCCTTTTAATAACTCTATTTAATTTGGTTCAGATGACGTTACGTCTTTTAATAACTCGTTATTGATCAATAGCTTGGTATTAATGCATAACGCTGTCAGTTTTTATCTGTGGTCAACGCGGCGAACTAATGAATCACCGATTGATTGAATAATTTGTACCAGTACAATCAACATCACTACCGTCACAGCCATGATGGTCACATCATAACGGTGGAATCCGTAACGAATCGCGACATCACCTAGGCCACCACCACCAACAGTTCCTGCCATTGCTGAGTAGCTCACAAGCGTTACTAATGTAATCGTTACTGAGTTGATGATAGTCGGTAGCGCTTCAGGAAGCAGAACCTTATTGATGATTTGTGTTGGTGTTGCGCCCATTGATTGAGCTGCTTCCACTAGACCTGTTGGTACTTCTAGTAGTGCACTTTCGATAAGTCGAGCCACGAATGGGATAGCGCCAATCGTCAATGGAACAATCGCTGCTGTTGTACCGATGAAGGTACCAATCAACATCTTAGTCAGTGGGATGATCGCAACCATCAGTACTAAGAAGGGCACTGAACGGCCTACGTTGACAACCGCACCAAGAATTTTGTTTAGCTTGGTGTTCTCTAATAGGCCACCTTTTTTAGTCGTATGTAGAATCACGCCTAATGGGATACCGACAGCGAAACCAACGATGCCTGCAACAGCAACCATGTAAAGAGTCTCGCCTGTTGCGCCTAATAGAAGGTTACCGTTAAGGCTGATCCAGTCAGCAATCTCGTTGAAACTAAAGGACATAACCAAGCACCTCTACTTTTACATTGTTGTCGCGTAGGAATTGGATAGCAGCATTATCATCTGCTTCATTGCCGAACAATTCAGCAACCATCATGCCGAACTTCACGCCGCCGGCGTAATCAAGGTCAGAGCTTAAGATGCTGACGTCGATGTTGAATTTGCGTGCGATTTGCGTCATCAACGGAGCATCGACCGTTGCGCCTGTAAACTCAAGGCGTACCAGTGGATAGCTGCTGTTTACGCGAGTCTCTTGCAAACGTGCTTGGTAATCTTCAGGAATCGTTAGATCGAGCGTTGAACGAATGAACTGATGTGCCAGTTCTGTTTTAGGGTGTGCGAATATTTCACCTACGGTGCCTTTCTCTACTAACTCACCGCCGCCGATGATTGCGACTTCGTGACAGATGCTTTTAACCACATCCATTTCATGAGTAATCAGTAGGATAGTGATACTCAACTTACGGTTGATTTCACGTAGCAGCTCAAGAATAGATTGAGTCGTTGCTGGATCCAGCGCACTGGTCGCTTCATCACATAGCAGTACTTTTGGGTCTGACGCTAGCGCACGAGCAATCGCGACACGCTGCTTTTGACCGCCACTTAAGTTCGCAGGGTAGGTATCACGCTTATCTGATAGACCAACAAGCTCAAGTAGTTCACTCACTTTCGCTTCAATCGCAGCTTTATCTTTACCAGCAAGCTCTAAAGGCAGTGCTACGTTGTTAAATACAGTACGAGAAGACAGCAGATTGAAGTGCTGGAAGATCATGCCGATGTTACGGCGAGCTTCGCTGAGTTCTGATTTGCTGAGTTTTGTCAGGTCAATACCGTCAACAATCACTTCACCTGAGGTCGGGGCTTCCAACATATTTACACAACGAATCAGGGTACTTTTGCCTGCACCTGAAGAGCCGATAACTCCAAAGATTTGACCTTGAGGTATGTGAAGGTTGATATCGATTAAGGCATTGATTTCTTTAGTGCCTTGATAAAAAACCTTGTTGACTTGATTCACTTTAATCATAGAGAAACCCGTGCAGGTGGAACAGAATAATATGTCGATAGCTCGCTCGATTTACAGACGATGCTATGGTGTTCTATGATCTAAGTCAATAGATATTTTTACGTCTAGACGGCTAAACGTCGATTGTGTTGCTAAGGTAGAAACAAATCGTTAACGAACGCAAAACTAAATAGATAGTGATGAAGCAAATAAAGCGTGTAATAATTAATGATTAATAGAGAGTTAATAGAGAACTGAATTTTGTCTAAACCTGCTGTTTTTTTAGATCGTGATGGTGTGATTAACGTTGATCATGGCTACGTACATGATGAGCATGACTTTGAATACATCGATGGTGTGTTTGAAGCGGCAAAAGCGTTTAAAGATATGGGCTATTTATTGGTACTTGTGACCAACCAATCTGGTATTGCTCGTGGCAAGTTTAGCGAAGATCGTTTTCTTTCTTTGACGCAGTGGATGGATTGGAACTTTGTCGATAATGGCGTTGAGTTAGATGGTATCTATTACTGTCCTCATCACCCTGAACACGGCATTGGCGACTACAAGCAAGATTGTGAATGTCGCAAGCCTAAACCTGGTATGTTCATTTCAGCGCGTGACTTTCTGAAAATTGATATGGCGAACTCTGTCATGATCGGTGATAAAGCTGAAGATATGATGGCAGCAGAAGCTGCAGGTGTTGGTACCCGAGTGTTGGTGAGAACCGGTAAACCCGTGACTGAAAAGGGTGAAGCACTTGCCAGTGTTGTGCTGGATAGCATTAAGGATGTACCAGCTTTCCTGAAAGGCTGATACATTTTCCTATCGTTAACAGGCTTACTTATTTCGTGTGTTCTAACCAGTCAACTGGGGTACTAACCCATAAATAAGATATCAGCGCCGTTAACTATATAAAGATGAGGAACGCAGTATGAAAGCATTGTTGGCAGCATCTCTATGTACGGTAGCGTTAGTTGGGTGTTCTAAATCCGCGGCGCCTGATGGTGCAGTCTCGGATGACCAATTCGTGACTTATCAATGTGAGTCTGACGCTTCATTTAAGGTCGCTTACCTTGGTAATGAAAAAGCGGTATTACGTTTGCCAGAGAATGAATATCGCCTAACTCAAATAGCGGCAGGTTCAGGAACGAAGTACATCTTAGATGATGGAACCTCTGAACTGATCAATAGCGTCACTTTACGCACTAAAGGTGACAACGCACGTCTAGAACTTGGTCGTGTCGTCTATAAAAATTGCCGAAAGTAAGTCATAGTTAACTTCTAGGATTTACAAACAGTTAAGTGAGGGGTTATACCCTCGCTTTTTCCTCTCTTCCCTTTAACGTTAGACTTTTTATGAGCAAAAAACTCACTATTCTCGATATTGCTAAGCTGTCCGGTGTTGGTAAGTCAACCGTATCTCGCGTTCTGACCAATGATCCAAAAGTGAAACCTGAAACCCGTGAAAGGGTGGAAAGAGTAATTCAAGAATCTGGGTACTCGCCTTCAAAGTCTGCACAGTCTATGCGCGGTGGCAGTCAAAAAGTCATCGGCGTAATCATTTCTCGTCTGGACTCTCCTTCTGAAAACAAAGCGGTAAGTACGATGCTGGCCGAATTGTATCGAGCGGATTACGATGTGGTGATCATGGAAAGTCAGCTTGATAGAGAAAAAGCCAATGAGCATCTGCAGGTTCTCAAGCGTCGCAATGTAGACGGTATCATTGTGTTTGGTTTTACGGATTGTGACATTCCTGCGATTGAAGCTTGGGAACACAAAGCGGTAGTGATTGCTCTGGATACCGAGAACGTGACGTCGATTAACTATGATAATCAACAAGTGATCAATAGTGCGTTAACGCATCTATCGGAGCAGGGGATCTCTGATGTTGGCTTCATTGGCGTTGATCCTAGTGACAAATCAACCGGTGAACTGCGTCTTAAGGCTTATCTCGAGTGGTGTGAAAATACAGGTTCAATTGCGAACTATCGTACTGGTCAACTTCATCATGAAAGCGCTTATCAGTTGGTGGATGAGGTGCTTGTTCCTACGACTCAAGCGATTGTCTGTGCGAGTGATACATTGGCTCTTGGCGTAATCAAGCGTTTGCAAGAGTTACAACGTGAAGATGTGGTGGTGACTGGTGTCGGTGGCAATGATCTTCTCTCTTTCTTGTTCCCTCGAGTATTTAGCATTGATCCTGGGTATCAATCTGCAGGTAAATTGGCCGCTAATCTATTGATCTCTCAGCTCTTAGGCAATTCAGAGATCTCTCATCACACTCAATCTCCGATTTTATAATCCACTCAATCAAGCGAAATTGAACCGCTTAGATTAAAATTAGAGTGTGATCTCTTTCAATTAATGGGACTGTTCCCATTTTAATTTATCATTCATGTGGGCATTATAATAACCGTAATTGGGAATGTTCCCATTAATCTAAATCGAAGTGGTTATAGCTGCATGGTTTAGAAGAGCAATTGAATGAAACCAGGGTGGGGTAGTATGAGTAAGATAGCGAAGCAAGACGTTGCGCGTCTTATCGAGTTAGTCGGTGGCAAAGAGAATATTGCGAGTGTCAGCCATTGTCTAACTCGGCTGCGTTTTGTATTGAACGATACGGAACAAGCGAACAAAGCAGAGTTAGAGAAGCTTAAACTGGTAAAAGGCTGCTTTACTAACGCAGGTCAATTCCAAGTCGTGATTGGCACCGAAGTTGATGAGGTGTACGCACTTTTGATTGAGCAAACTGGTAAAGATGCATCATCAAAAGATGAGGCGAAGTTGGCTGCTCGTCAAAATATGAACTTCCTTGAGCGTGGTATCTCCCATTTAGCCGAAATTTTCGTACCACTGCTGCCTGCCATTATTACTGGTGGTTTGATTCTTGGTTTCCGTAATGTGATTGGCGACATTCGCATGTTCGACGGCAAAACCTTGGTTGAGATCAGCCAGTTTTGGGCAACCGTTCATTCTTTCTTATGGTTGATTGGCGAAGCGATTTTCTTCTTCCTACCGGTTGGTGTGTGTTGGGCGACGGTTAAGAAACTCGGCGGAACGCCAATTCTGGGTATCACACTCGGTGTGACCTTGGTTTCTCCACAGTTGATGAACGCTTACATGATAGGTAAATCGGTGCCTGAAGTATGGGACTTTGGTTTGTTCGTGATTGAGAAAGTCGGCTATCAAGCTCAGGTGATCCCTGCGATGTTAGCGGGTGTGGCTCTGGCCTTCATCGAGACCAACCTTAAGCGCATTGTACCTTCTTATCTGTATCTAGTTGTTGTGCCATTTGTCTCGATCATCTTATCTGTGATTCTAGCTCACGCCTTTATTGGCCCATTTGGTCGTATGTTGGGTGATGGTGTGGCTTTCGCTGCCAAAGTGGCAATGACTGGTGACTTCGCGATTCTTGGTTCAGTGGTATTTGGCTTCCTATACGCACCTTTGGTTATTACGGGTATTCACCACACAACCAACGCTGTGGACTTACAACTAATGCAAGACTTAGGTGGCACACCAATCTGGCCTTTGATTGCACTATCAAACATTGCACAAGCTTCAGCGGTTGTCGGCATCATTATTTTGAGTAAACGTGAAGGTGAACGAGACATCTCGGTACCAGCAGCAATCTCTGCTTACCTAGGTGTAACGGAACCTGCGATGTACGGCATCAACCTTAAATACAAATTCCCTATGTTGAGCGCAATGATCGGCAGTGCCGCAGCGGCTGCAATCTGTGGTAGTGCAGGTGTGATGGCGAATGGTATCGGTGTTGGTGGCTTGCCGGGTATCTTATCGATTCAACCTCAATATTGGTCGATTTACTTAGTCGCGATGCTGGTGGCGGTTGTACTGCCGATAACGCTGACATTGTTCTTCTATAAGCGAGCACAGATGAAAGGCGAACTAGAAACCGCCAACGCGTAATGGATTTAGCAAGCGATGACTTCAAGTGAGTCATCGCTTTTTCTCTTAGGAATGATTCCTATTTGACCATGTAAGCATGGTGATTTTTTATTTATATTTTCTGGTAAGTGAGTGTTAGAGATGGCGATGACTGAGCATGATGAAAGTTGGTGGAAAACCGCAACCATCTATCAAATCTACCCAAAGAGCTTTTGTGACAGCGGCAATAAAGGTACTGGCGATATCAAAGGGATCATTTCGAAACTGGATTACCTCAAACATTTGAGCGTGGATGCGATTTGGCTAACCCCAGTTTACGCGTCACCCATGATCGATAATGGTTACGATATCTCAGACTATTATGAGATTAACCCCCAATTCGGCACCATGGAAGACTTCGACCTACTGCTGTCTGAAGCGCATCAACGTGGTATCCGCATCGTGATGGATATCGTGGTAAACCATACCTCGACAGAGCATGCATGGTTTCAATCTGCTTTGGGCGATAAAAACAGCCCGTATCGCGATTACTATATCTGGAAAGATCCCGTAGATGGCCAAGCACCAACTAACTGGCAGTCTAAGTTCGGTGGTAATGCGTGGGAACTCGATGAGGCGACAGGGCAATACTTCCTACACTTATTCGCCAAAGAACAGGCTGACCTCAACTGGGAGAACCCGGTTGTACGCGAAGAAGTGAAAGACGTTATCAGCTTCTGGGCTGAGAAGGGCGTTGACGGTTTCCGCTTGGATGTGATCAACCTAATTTCGAAGCAACAAGATTTCCCTAACGATGATATCGGTGATGGTCGTCGTTTCTATACCGATGGTCCACGTGTGCACGAATACCTGAAAGAGATCAGCGAAGCGGTATTCCAGAAATACGGCAGCGTGACCGTCGGCGAGATGTCTTCAACCACGTTGGAACATTGTCAGAAATACTCAAACGTTGATAACAGCGAGCTATCGATGGTGTTTAACTTCCACCACCTCAAGGTCGATTACACCAATGGTGAGAAGTGGACCAATGCGCCGTTTGATTTCTTACAGCTCAAGTCGATCTTCAATCACTGGCAAACCGGTTTGAACGGCAAAGGTTGGGGCGCACTATTCTGGTGTAACCACGACCAACCAAGAGTCGTGAGCCGCTTGGGTAACGACCAGCAATATCGCGTTGAATCAGCCAAGATGCTTGCTGCGTCAGTCCACATGATGCAAGGCACACCTTATATCTATCAAGGTGAAGAGATTGGTATGACCAACCCGGGTTACACCGAGATCAGCCAGTATCGTGATGTAGAGAGTACCAATATGTACGACATCATGGTGAACCGTGATGGTGTGGCTCATCAAGATATGATGGCTATTTTAGCTCAGAAATCACGTGATAATTCTCGTACACCAATGCAATGGAACAGTGAAACGTACGCTGGCTTTTCGCTATCACAGCCATGGTTAGATGTTGCGAATAACTACACTGAGATCAACGCTGAGCAAGCGCTTGAAGATAAAGACTCGGTATTCTATTTCTATAAGAGTTTGATTGAGTTACGTAAAGAAGTGCCCGTGATTACTTATGGCAGCTATCAAGATTTATTGCCTGAGCACCCGTCGGTATTTGCGTACTCTCGTGAGAGTAAAAGCCAGACTTTGGTTTGTATTAATAACTACTATGGTGAAGCGTGTCAGGTTGAGTTACCTAATGAACTTGAGCTGGATAAAGCGCAATTGCTATTGGGGAATTACCCTGATGATCAGTCGCCAGTTTCTGAATATACGATGACCTTACGACCATATGAAACAAGAATTTTCTTGATAGAGCAATAATACTCGTACCCCTATGCGAGTATAAGCTTTGAGCCTGAACTCTAGATGTTAGGCTCAAAGCTTTCTTCTAATTTAACATTGAAGTCTTATTCGATTGCTTAGCCTTTATTGACCGTAAATGAATCGAGAACCCACACTGTTTCGCTCAGTTGCGTGCCATTCTTTTCATCCCAGTCCATCATTTTCACAACGCCAAAGTTTGGGTTAAACCATGTCTCGGTATTGCTTTGAAATTCAGCTGAATCATACCCATCACAAACAACGTTGTAAGTGTTTTCAACTTTCAGGTACGCCGTTTCAATTTTCTTACCTTTAACCGTTACCGTTGAGCGCTGACCATTTTCAGAAACTTGTTGCTGCCAATGGAATTCACATTGTGTGTCTGACGGTCCTAAATCATCAATATCACCTTCATAAAAATCATCAAGCAAGGCTTCTAGTTGGCCAGTAGTAACCTCAAACGAAAGCCCGACTGAACTACTGCTGTGGCTAATATTTGGGCTTTTTTCTTTTACTGTACTGCCTGAGGATTTGAATACTGGGTTGGTCACTAAAAAGTCGACAGTCTCACCGTTGCTCAATTCTATATTGGCATCAACTGAGTTAACAAAGCCATCACTGCCTTTGTAAAACAGCTCACTGTCTGTCTCACTTTGCACCGTCACATCTGCAGCATAGAAGTCGTTGATACCGCTGTTTACCATGCTCTCTACCGTTGCCTTTAGCTTCTCTAGTTCAGCAACACCTTTAGTAGTGTTAGAGATAGCTAGCTTATCCAATTCCAACTGAATATTGGCCAACATCAGTTCAGAACTGATGTCTCGGTATGCAAGATCCAACACTGTGTTCTCTTCACCATCTTCTGATACTAGGTACGATAATAGTGTGATGTTCTTCGGTGCAAACTGAGAGTTGTTGATCGGGTAATCGAACTGAGTTGTACCAGTTGAGCCTGATGAAGAAGAGCCACCTCCACAGCCATATAAAGCAAAGAGAGAAGTCGCAAGCAGCGTCATAGATTTATTCATGTTGAGCATTCCTAATATAGTTGGCCTAGAGCGGCCTGTTGTTTTTAGGAATGCTATTGTTGAGAGGGTTAATAGGGCAAAAAACGAAGATACATAAGATCTTAATTTATGTTTAAATTATTGTTTTTAAGTGCTTTATATTTATTCATTCGGAAAATTGATGGCCGACATTCGTGCAGTAGTTAAGCATTAGGTTTTCCCATTGCTTGATGATCAGTGGCTCTTTGATGCTCAATTTTAGATTTTTCCAAGGCTGGAGACAGGTCGATTTCGACTCAGGTTTGGATAAGCGGGCAAACAACTCTTCTGAAGGAACCACTCGCAGTAACGCGACCAAGGATTCCATGTAGTTGAGGCGAAACTTATCCATATCCCCTTGCTTGTAGGCAATATGGGAAATCATCATATAGACCAGTGCGTTCTCGATGGTCGAGTTACCCGCCGTATTGGTCAGAAACTCTTTGGCAGTTTGCAGGTCTCTTAACTTGAAGTGGATAATCCCAAGCCAGAGTTTGAGCTCATCGGGAATCAACTTAAAGCGTGTTTGCACAAGGCTAGTGAAACTGATCAGTCGCTGGTGGTCAGTCTCAAAGAGCGCCATTTGTCGTGCAATCAATGTTGCAGTCATCACGTTGATTGGCACGCTATCCAGCTTTAGCGTTTGTTCATTAAGCAAATGGTTTAGTTCTTTATCGCTGACAGACCATTCTGGTGATAGCGGAGCAGGTAGAGCAAAGTAGTTTGCCAGCTCTCTATTTATCTCCATCAAGTCTTCATTGAGGTTATCTAACTCTATTGAGTAGACCCCACGAAAGGCAAGCTTGCCCGAGCTTGGATAAATAAGGCTGACTTTAGCTGCAAGGCGTGTATCGACCTCCTGATCCTTTAATTGAATATTGAGCAGGTAGTCACTGGTACGCATGTTTTTTGCGCCCGGAAAGAAAGGAGTACTGTCTATTGGGTCAACGAAGTAACTCGGCGCATCTTGGTTGGCTAAATCGGTATAAGCGTATTCAATTTGCTGTTGGAGCAGTAGCGCTTTAACGGATTTTCGGCGCGTTCTCGCATTATCACCAATGGCATCGATGCGGTTCAGTAATAGTTCGACCTTAGGAATCAGCCTCTGTGTGCGTTCTAGCTCGGAGGCTTGGTTTGACGAGTGCCAAAACATATAACCTAGAGTCGCGGTGCTTATCAGCAACACAACAGAGAATGACAGTAATAAGAGGTTAAGCGGTGACGTCTTTTGGCTGGCCTGAGGTGGCTCGGTTACTTCTGTAATTTCGACTGCTGTATTGGCCAGACTCACTGAGCTCGGATTGAGAAAGTATCCTTTGCGTGGATAGGTCACCAAGATCTTAGTAGCATCGCTTTCTGGTAGGTGCTTTTGCAATACAGAACGCAATGTACTGATTCTATTAGTGAGAACATTCTTTGAAATGAAGTTACTTTGCCAAACTGATTCGATGATCTGCTCAGCTGCGATAGGCTCACCCACGCTAGTAAGAAACAGTTCGAGTAATTCAATAGAACGAGGTTCTAAATCGATGACCTGCTCGTTGCTACTCAAGACACGTGTGACTGGGTTGAATTCTAAACCTTCAATAGAGATCGAGGTTTGAGTGTCTTTGGCGTTAGAGAGGTAATCTTGCATAAGAAAAGAGAGGGTAGCTTATAAAAGCTAAATACTAGCTGTTTTTGTTATGAAAAACAGCTAGTAATTCATTGATTGGATAACTGGAATTAAGACGCGTAGTTGACCGAATAACGAGTAGGCTTGTGGTTCATTGCCAATACGATGTTCAATACTGCGGTGCCCAATACCGAAACGGCAATTACCCAAGGCGATACGAAGAAGCAAGAAGCAAACAGAATACAGGCATCAATGCCCATCTGAGTTTTACCTACAGAGATGCCGTAGCGGTCTTGGATGAACAAACATAATACGTTGAAGCCACCCAAGCTGGAGCGATGACGGAATAGGATTAACATACCTAAGCCCATTAATAAGCCACCGGCAACAGCACAGTAGATCTCGTTATGAACTTCTAGTGAGATAACTAGGTATAAATGATCGGCAAACACAGAAACTAACGCACCAGCAATTGCACTGCTAATGGCAAAGCTACGGCCAAATCGTTTCCACGCTAATAAATAGAATGGACAGTTGGCCACAAAGTACAAAATACCGAAGGTTACAGGTAAGAATTGACTCAAAAGCAGAGCCAAGCCAGTAGTACCACCGGTAAGCAGGTTCGCTGACTGTAAAAAGAAGACGCCTAACGCCACTAAAAACGTGCCAGTGAGAATAGCTACCCAATCTTCTTTACGTGAGTGTTTTTCCATCGTTTTAATAATTACCTAACCAATAAAGGCGTGCATAGTAGAGAAAAACCTTAGCTTTCGGTAGCTTGAGGGGTAAAATTAAGGTAAACCTATGTAATCTGCGTTTTACAGGGTGTAAAGCGTAAAATTGACAGTAAGCGTCATCTTTGGTTGGATAAGCTTAATAACCATGATGAATCTTATATGTGATTATGAAAAAACTGCATGATAAAATTGCAATTAGCTCTTTATGACCTAGATCAAATTATGTAGAATGCGTCACATCAAAACGGTGACGGAAACGTTTGCTTTCGGTCGTTGTGTGGTTTTTTTGAAACTTTCAGTACAATCTGAGTCAGGAGATACAGATGCTTAAGCGTGACATGAACATTGCTGATTACGATGCGGACCTATTCGCAGCTATCCAAGAAGAAACTCTTCGTCAGGAAGAGCACATCGAACTTATCGCTTCAGAAAACTACACAAGCCCACGTGTAATGGAAGCTCAAGGTTCTCAACTTACAAACAAATACGCTGAAGGCTACCCTGGTAAGCGTTACTACGGTGGTTGTGAGTTCGTAGATAAAGTTGAAACTCTAGCAATCGAACGTGCATGTGAACTGTTTGGCGCTCAATACGCGAACGTACAACCTCACTCAGGTTCTCAAGCAAACAACGCTGTATACATGGCACTACTGAATGCTGGCGATACTGTTCTAGGTATGAGCCTAGCGCACGGTGGTCACCTAACTCACGGTTCTCCAGTAAACTTCTCTGGTAAGCTTTACAACATCATCCCTTACGGTATCGATGAAGCAGGTCAAATCGATTACGAAGAGATGGAAGCTCTCGCTATCGAGCACAAACCTAAGATGATCATCGGTGGTTTCTCAGCTTACTCTCAAGTTTGTGATTGGGCGCGAATGCGTGAAATTGCTGACAAAGTAGGTGCTTACTTCTTCGTAGATATGGCTCACGTTGCCGGTCTAATCGCTGCAGGCGTTTACCCGAACCCAGTTCCACACGCTCACGTTGTAACAACAACAACGCACAAAACGCTTGCTGGTCCTCGTGGTGGTCTTATCCTTTCTAACGAAGGTGAAGATCTATACAAGAAGCTGAACTCAGCAGTATTCCCAGGCGGCCAAGGTGGCCCTCTAATGCACGTTATCGCTGGTAAAGCAGTAGCGTTCAAAGAAGCTCTAGAGCCAGAGTTCAAAGAATACCAAGCTCGCGTAGTTGCTAACGCAAAAGCAATGGTTGCTGAATTCCTAGCACGCGGTTACAACATCGTTTCAGGTTCTACAGAGAACCACCTGTTCCTAGTTGACCTAATCGACAAAGACATCACAGGTAAAGAAGCAGATGCAGCACTAGGTTCAGCTAACATCACAGTGAACAAGAACTCAGTACCAAACGATCCACGTAGCCCGTTCGTTACTTCAGGTATCCGTATCGGTTCTCCTTCTATCACTCGTCGTGGTTTCTCAGAATCTGACGCGAAAGAGCTAGCAGGTTGGATGTGTGACATCCTAGATAACATGGGTGATGAGTCTGTTATCGAAGCAACTAAAGCAAAAGTACTAGAGATCTGTAAGCGTCTACCGGTTTACGCTTAATTTTTCTTCGTAGTAATTTGAACTTCGTTGTCGAGCATGCTCACTTACATCCGTAAGCTCCGCGTGCTCTCCTAAAATTTCAAACGACTACTTTGAAAAGTACTTTTAAAGGGGCTCATTGAGTCCCTTTTTGTTTTAGGGAAAGGTGCTGAAAACTCCGCGCCTTTTCCTTGAACTAAATCTATTTGATTGAAACATACGATTTGAAGGGCTCCTGTATAGGGGCCTTTTTTGTATTTGTCGGTATGAGCGTTGGGTTATCTGAGAATACAGAAAGGCAGGTACTAAAAAGGGCTGATGTTTGCACATCAACCCTTTGCTGTTTGTTGGTATCGATTTTACTTTTTGATGCTCAGTAAAGTACCTGACTTACATCTAAACGAGTAGTAGCTGCGGCTCTCGTTGAATTTGCCTAAGCCTTCGCCATCACAATAGTCGATGTTGATATCACGCATTACTTCTAGTGTATCTTCGCTGTTCAAAGCGAATTTAGAACCATCAGAACAGACGATACGAATTCGCTCATCATGGCTTACTGAGTAGATATCGACTTCGGTATTACACAGCTCAAAAGAGGCTTCACGAAAGTTGTCTTGCTGAGTATTTGAAGCGCAACCTGCAGTCAGTGTTGCAGCGAAAACTGCCAAAAGTCCGAGTCTTTTCATTGTTAATCCTTCGCTATCATCAGATTGGGTGATGAGTTTTATATGCTATTTGAGGTAGCCTATACAACAATACGCTTTGGTTCAAGGAGCGTTCGTTGACTCTAAGATATAAAAGTATAGATGTAGACAGATAATTTATAACTGGCTAACTACATGTTTATCCAATACGTATCACCAATAAAAAAGACCAACACTGAGGCTGGCCTTTCAAAATCAAGCTTGTTTTAAATGGCTATCGAAACTGTTTGGCTTCTGGAAGGAACTCAAAACCAGCAGATGCAAGTTTAGCGATCAAGGCTGCTTTGTCGATTTCGTAGAAGTTGACTACTCGATCCAAATCACCGCCGAAGTCGTCACGTAGCTTCATGTTGACGATGCTCATCAACATCACAGAGTCCATCTTTTCAAAGTTAGCGAGGTTCATATTAGTCCTCGAAATCTGAGATCAGCAGATTGGCTGCGGCAAATGCAGCGCGATCACGTGCTTCTTTAGGAAGAGATTCATCTGCAGCAAGGTCATTCAATGTTTTTACCGCGCAGGTGATCGCTTTAGGGATATAGCCTTGGTCGCCACTGCCAATTTGAGAATACAGTGCACGCACCAAATCACAACAATCGTATACTTTCATTTTTATACCTAACCAAATGATAACTGATCTCAATATACACATAGAGATAAGCAAAAACAAAGTGGATCTGATTAAGTTCAGAGTTAGTTTGTTCTTGCTCAATATCTCATTCTGTTAATGCTCAATGTATTACTTTGCTAGCTTGCCATTTGAGTCGTTCTTTACGATTCGCTGGTATTTATTGAGTCGCTTAGTATCTAATGATTAGCCGGATATTTGTTGTTCAAGTTGATAAGTAACTTCATCAGCAAGGTTGAGTTGCTTAGCTAGTTCTTTGAGGTAAGCCTTCTCCATGAAGTTTTGCTCATCCGCTACAATCAAAGAGGCTAAATAAATCTCACTCGCTTGTTGAGGCGACGTTGCCAGTTGAGCGATTTCGCTTGGGTCGAGTGGCTTGTGAAGTTCTTCAGAGACCAATTTAGTCAGTTGATAGTCCGCACCCATATTTTCGACCGCTTGCTCGATCTTGGCCATTTCCTCCTCATCGACATGACCATCGGCTTTGGACGCAGCAATCATAGATCTTAGAATCAGCACACTATGGTTTGAGTCGTTCTCATCAAATTGAGCTTGTTCGACATTCGGTGTTTGGCCTTGTTTAGATTGATAGTCGTTATAGACCTTGTAAGCGAGTGCGCCAAGTGCCGCTGCACCACCAATACCAGCGGCTTTCTTACCCATTTTCTTGGTTTTCTTAGAGCCCATTAACGCACCTAACAGACCGCCGCCAACTGCGCCTGCACCGAAGGCTACTAGTGTACTTTTACTGCTACTCTTGCCATTGCTGCCTTTAGAAAGGCCACTTAAACTTGAAGACCCTTGTGACAGTTTCTGAGTGCCTTGTTTAACGAGATCTGATTTAAGTGCTTGGTTCAGTAAGCTTTTGATATCCATCGATACCTCCAATGTAAATGTGTCAAAGAGTAGTTGAGACCAATATACGGATATAAAGATGAACAGGGGATTAACTTACGTTATTTACTCTTGTGATAAATAGAAGGGAATTTGAAGAGAAACAACAGGCACAAAAAAGGCCACCTAATGGCAGCCTTTCAATGTTTATCTATCTATCAGCTTGCAAGCACAAGCAATCGGATTACTAAGCTAGTTGAGCTTTAAGGTGCTCGATAACCGTGTCCATTGCGATAGCTTCTTTATCACCAGTACGACGGTTTTTGTATTCGAAGTTACCTTCGTCCATGCTGCGATCACCGATAACGATAGTGTGAGGGATACCCACTAGCTCGATATCTTTAAACATTACACCTGGGCGCTCTTTACGGTCATCGAATAGTACTTCGATACCCATAGCTGTTAATTCAGCGTATAGCTTCTCAGCTGCTTCTTTAACGCGCTCAGATTTGTGCATGTTCATTGGTACGATAGCAACTTGGAACGGCGCTAGTGCGTCTGGCCAAGTGATACCGAATTTATCGTGGTTTTGCTCGATAGCAGATGCAACAACACGTGAAACACCGATACCGTAACAACCCATTTCTAGGATTACGCTCTTACCATCAGGACCAAGCACGTTACAGTTCATTGCTTTAGAGTAAGTATTACCTAGTTGGAAGATGTGACCAACTTCGATACCGCGCTTAAGCTGGATAGTACCTTGACCACATGGGCTAAGGTCGCCTTCAACAACGTTACGTAGGTCTTCAACTTGAGCAAGTTCAACGTCACGACCCCAGTTGATGCCAAAGTAGTGCTTACCATCTACGTTTGCGCCAGCGCCGAAGTCACTCATTACAGCAACAGAGCGGTCAACGATGAATGGTAGCTCTAGACCAACAGGGCCAAGTGAACCAGGACCTGCACCAACAAGTGCGCGGATTTCTTCTTCAGAAGCCATCTCTAGCGGAGAAGCAACTTGTGGAAGGTTCTCTGCTTTCACTTCGTTCAGTTCGTGGTCGCCACGGATGATCAGTGCGATGATGTCTGCATCTACTTCATCAGAAGCTTTAACGAATAGAGTCTTAACTGTCTTCTCGATTGCTAGACCGTGTTGTTCTACAAGCTCTGCGATTGTTTTTGCGTTTGGCGTATCAACAAGTTCCATCTCTTGAGTTGGCGCTGCCGCTTCAGTCGTTGGAGCTAGTGCTTCTGCTTTCTCGATGTTCGCTGCGTAATCAGACTCAGAAGAGAATGCGATTAGGTCTTCACCGCTTTCAGCAAGAACGTGGAACTCTTGAGAGCCGCTGCCGCCGATTGCGCCAGAGTCTGCCAATACTGGACGGTACTCAAGGCCCATGCGGTCGAATGCTTTACAGTAAGCATCGTGCATCGCTTGGTAAGACTTTTCTAAGCCTTCTTTGTCGATATCAAAGCTGTACGCATCCATCATAGAGAATTCACGTGCACGCATTACGCCAAAACGAGGGCGGCGTTCATCGCGGAATTTAGTCTGGATTTGGTACAGATTTAGAGGAAGCTGTTTATAAGAGCTGATCTCGTTACGTACTAGGCTCGTTACCACTTCTTCTGCTGTTGGGCTAAGAACAAACGGACGAGAATGACGGTCTGTGAAACGAAGTAGCTCAGGACCCATCTTTTCAGAACGGCCAGTCTCTTCCCAAAGCTCAAATGGTTGAACTACGGGCATCAAGATTTCAACGGCACCTGCATTATCGATCTCTTGGCGAACGATATTTTCGACTTTACGCAGTACACGTAGACCAGTAGGTAGCCAAGTATATAAACCTGAAGCTAGCTTACGGATCATACCTGCACGTAGCATCAGCTGGTGGCTGATAACTTCTGCGTCGTTTGGAGTCTCTTTCAGAGTAGAAAGAAGGTAGTTACTGGTACGCATTCTATGGTATCCGTTTCATCATTGATAAAAGAAAACTTGCTGCAGTTAGTGACGACAGCAAATCTGATATAGCCGTATATAATATCAGCCTATTTGGGATCTCAAAAGCGTTCAATGTCGGTAACATTGATGAAAAGCGTTTCGACAACGAATTTCACGTTAAGATCGAACAAATTTACCGCATATTCTTTACTGTCTGGCTTGTCTTTCTTATAGGCGGGTCGTGGATCTTGGCCTAACACTTCTTTGATCACCTGAATGATATGGCGCGCCTGTGGGTGACCAGACAGCTTACTTTGGGCTTGCTGCGAGAAGCTCACATCTAACACTTCAGGTTCATCGGCGGCAAACCCTCCTAGTGCATCGGGAATCGAATCCGAGTAGGGGATATAAGGCTTGATGTCGATGATAGGTGTGCTGTCAACGAGATCAACACTGCCTAAGTCCAACCAAGTTTGTCCCTTTTCTTGAGATACCCCTTTGAGTTCAACTGCAGACATGCCTATTCCATTCGGTCTGAATGTGGCACGAGACGCGAAGACACCAATACGTTCATTCCCGCCAAGGCGAGGTGGTCTCACTGTTGGTTTCCAGCCTGCTTCAAGGTTCTTATCGAACAAAAACAACAACCACACATGGCTAAATTGCTCAATATCTCGCACAGACTCAAGGCAGTTTGCTGCGTCAACCAACTTGACTCTTGAGGTGGATGTTGGCACCAATCTAGGCTGCCTGGGTACCGCGAACTTCTCTTTATAGGGAGACTCTATAAAGCCAATTGGTTCAATGGAGTACATGAGTGGACGTTCTCTAATTACGATCTATGGCGGAAAAATATCATAAAATCGCTTGTTTTTCTTTTGATAATAATTATCACTTGATATGTTATAACGTATCAATTTTAATATTTAGGGAAATACAATGAAACCGAATATCCACCCTGACTACCGCACAGTGGTGTTCCACGACACCAGTGTTGATGAGTACTTCTTGATTGGCTCAACGTTGAAAACAGAACGTACTATCGAATGGGAAGATGGCAATACTTACCCTTATTTCACGATTGAAGTGTCTGCAAAATCGCATCCTTTCTATACGGGTAAACAGAGAGTGCTACATAAAGAGGGACGTGTTGCTAACTTTACTCGTCGCTTTGGTCAATTAGGTAAGGGATCTAAATAATGAAAGTTGTTAAATCACTTAAAAGTGCGAAAAGCCGTCACCCTGATTGCCAGATAGTTAAGCGTAGAGGGCGTCACTATGTGATCTGTAAATCCAATCCAAGATTTAAAGCGGTTCAAAAATAACCGTCAATATGATGTGACACGTGTGTAAAAACGAGGGGAAAGTCAAACTTCATTCATTTGTCTGTTTTTCTTTTCCTTCGAGAGGAACCTTGCTGAATATTGAGTGCTTATTTAAAGTACGCTGTGCTTTGTTTTTAAATGAATCAATGAGTTATATCATTAGTTATATCTGTAGTGAATGTGTGATTGTAAATTATAAATCTAGTTTTTGTATTTAATGTAGATTTATTTGCTAATTAATTGTTCAAATGGAGTTAAAAGTAGTTGTTTGTTACACATCTTGTAACATTTTGAATTTCTAATTGATAATTTTGTCGCGTACCCTTCGCTGGCAATTTGAACATCTTTGTCACAATTGCACAGGAATCACTACACAAGGAGGGAACAGATGAGTTCATCTGCTTCAATAAAAAACAACGCACCAAAGAAACCTATTTTCACTCGCTTTTTAGACAGCGTTGAATATTTGGGGAACCTTTTACCCCACCCAATCACTCTTTTTGCAATCTTCTGTGTCGCAATCCTAGTCTCTTCAGGAATTGCTGGTTACTTCGAAGTATCTGTAATGGATCCTCGCCCAGAAGGTGCTAGCGGTCGTGCTGCTGATGGTATGATCCACGTTGTAAGCCTGCTTAATGCTGAAGGCCTACAACTTATCGTTACAAATCTCGTTACAAATTTTGTTGGCTTTGCTCCTTTAGGCACCGTGCTTGTTGCCATGTTAGGTGTAGCCATTGCTGAACATTCTGGTCTTTTATCTGCTGCAATGCGCGGCATGGTAATGGGCGCATCTCAGCGTATGGTTACTGTAACCGTGGTATTTGCCGGTATTATCTCTAACACGGCATCTGAGCTGGGTTACGTAGTTCTTATTCCTCTTGCAGCAATGCTTTTCCACTCATTGGGTCGTCACCCATTAGCAGGTCTAGCTGCAGCATTTGCTGGTGTATCTGGTGGTTATTCTGCAAACCTACTTATCGGTACGGTTGATCCACTGCTTTCTGGTATCACAGAAACAGCGGCACAAATGCTTGATCCTTCTTACTCTGTTGGCCCTGAATCAAACTGGTACTTCATGTTTGTTTCGACCTTCTTTATCTCGATTGCCGGTGCATTTGTAACAGAGAAGATTGTTGAACCTAAGCTGGGTAAATACAACGACGAAGACGCGTCTGAAGACCTTTCAAATGACTCAATGGGTAAGCTCAATGATACTGAGAAGAAAGGCCTTAAGTTTGCGGGTGTTGCAGTATTAATCGTCAGTGCGCTTTTAGCTTGGACTGTTGTTCCTGCTGATGGTGTTCTACGTTCAGAGGCGGGCACGATTTCAGGCTCTCCATTCCTGAAAAGTATCGTCGCGTTTATCTTTGTATTCTTTGCTATTCCTGGTTTTGTTTACGGTAAAGTTACCGGTTCAATGAAGAATGACCGTGATGTGATTAATGCAATGGCGACGTCTATGTCTTCAATGGGCATGTACATTGTTCTTGTCTTCTTTGCTGCACAGTTTGTTGCTTTCTTTAAGTGGACGAACTTTGGTCAAGTCGTTGCTGTAGGTGGCGCTAGCTTCTTACAAGATATTGGCTTAACGGGTCCAATGTTGTTCTTCGCGTTTATCTTAATGTGTGGCTTCATTAACCTGATGATCGGTTCAGCGTCTGCACAGTGGGCAGTAACAGCACCAATCTTCGTTCCAATGTTGATGCTAGTAGGCTATGCACCAGAAACGATTCAAGCGGCTTACCGTATCGGTGATTCAACAACCAACATCATTACACCAATGATGAGCTATTTCGGTCTTATCCTTGCAGTAGCGACTCGTTACATGAAGAACCTAGGTATTGGTACACTGATTGCGACAATGCTACCTTACTCAATGGTATTCATGTTCGGTTGGAGTATCTTGTTCTACTTATGGGTATTCGTATTCGGTCTACCAGTAGGTCCAGGCGCTGCAACTTTCTACACGCCTTAGTTAACAGTGATGGGCGAACATTTCGATTCGCTTATTAACTGAATAAAAGATGGTATACCCAAGAGCCTGCATTGATGCAGGCTCTTTTTGTATGAGCCAGTAAACTTACAATCCTGCAAACCGATAGGTGACGCCAAACTCCAATGACCAGCCCAAATCTCGTTGGATTAAAGTACTGTCGCTATCATGATGAATAAGGTCTGCTCTCGCGATACCAATCCAAGTCGGCGTAAACTCGTAGAGTCCGATGAACCCGGCTTGATAGACAAAGGTTGACCCAGAATCAAACTGACTCAATCCTGAGGAAGAAGATTCGGCGCTGGAAATACTGTAAAGATGATTTGAGAGCTTTTTGTCTCGATAGTCGATTTCTATGTAAGGCGTAATAGTAAATGGTTGCGTCCAGGTTTCTAATGTTCTGCCTAAGTGAAGCTGAACTTCGTAGCCGTTATGTTCTGAAGTCACATCGTGTAAGTAGGTGAGGCGTGCCCCTACCGTTCCTAAAGTTATCCCCAGTTCTCCATTACCATCTCTGTCTTGAATGCCGTTAGGTAGGTCTACAAAAGTGTTTGACACCTCTGCAAAGCGCCAGTTTCCAGATAACCCCACATAAGGTAGCAGTTGCCAATTGGCTAGGCTGCCATCGATGAAACCTTTTGGACCTGAGTAGAATAGGTTTGGTGTCGCGCTAAATTGAGGGGCACTTTTAGTGGAGAAAACACTTTCACCATAGGTGATACTGCCTCCGATGATTCCGTATTCTTGATCAGCAACGTCTTCATTGGCAAAGACTTCATCAGCAAAGTCCTCACCGGCAAAAGAAAGTTGGGTGCTGCCAAAAACAATGGATAGTGAGAGGGCGATTCGACGAATCATAAGCAATACTCCGTTATTGTAATAAATATTAAGAACGGAGTATGTCGATTAAAATTTCATCGGGGCTGTATCGACTAAGTGACGATTTCTAAAGTTGTCGTCATTAGAAAGACTGCGGTTAGCGTTTAGCTAGTAGGCGATCGAGGTGGTTTGCGAACTCACGACGGTCGGTTTGAGAAAGAGTGCTTGGTCCGCCAGTTTGGATACCGCTTGAACGCATAGTATCCATAAAGTCACGAATGTTGAGACGCGCTTTAATGGTCTCTTTGGTGTAAAGCTCGCCGCGAGAGCTTAAAGCAAGCGCACCTTTGGTGATCACTTCATCAGCGAGAGGGATATCGGAGGTAATCACGAGATCGCCGGGTTCAGTGCGCTTTACTATTTCATCATCTGCAATATCAAATCCGCTTGGAACTTGAATTGAGTGAATGTTATTACGCTTGGGAACGGGAACCAAATGGTTCGCGACAAAGGTACATTCCACCCCTGTGCGTTCAGCTGCGCGTACGATTGTTTCTCGGATAACCTTAGGACAAGCGTCCGCATCAACCCATATCTTCATAGTGTTCTATTTCTCTGTTAGCTTATTTATCGGTCAACTTATTGCTCAGTTGCCTTATTGACCAGTTAGCTTATTGTTCAGTTAACTTATTGTTTCGTTAACTTAGCTTCAAGCGTGGCAACGCGAGTGGTAAGTTCAAGGATTTGCTTTTCTAGTTGGCTAACACGATCAAGTGTCGGCGCTTCTTGTGTCGCGACTTCCACTTTAGGGACGCGATTGGCGCTTTTCCAGCTTTTGATAGTCATGATTAAAGCTGGCATCGGAACGGATGTGCTCATACGAGCTTTAACTAAAGCAACTGTCGGCTCTTTCCCTTGTGCTTGCAGTCCTTCAAGCACTGATTTCAACTCTTCAGACACATCTTTTGTCAGCATGTTGACCTCCATTTTTAGTCTTTGGTCATTTTACTCGCTCCGGTGAATGATAGCGAATCATAAAACCGCCCATAGCTTGTGAGAGATCTCTTACAAAGGCTGTGAGATAACACGAATACATCACTAGAGAGATTTAAGTGCATATGGTTAAATTGCTGAATTTTAATTGTTTTATATAATTAACAACTTTATTGAATTGAAAGTGTGATGCAAATCTATTGTCCAAAATCCTAAATCGCGTAAATTAAACCTTGTCGGAAGGATTCTGACACGGAACAGGAAAGCACCAAGGATTTGGTTATCTTCAGGATGAAGATTTGGTTACTTAGGATTGAGTAGTCAAGCATGGAGCGTAAGGACATTGTAGGGATACAGTCAGTTAACAGGAAGTTGGCTGCAACGGAATGACAATGGACACCTTTAGGGTTTAAAGGGTTGGATTAGCATCAGGACGATGTAAAGGACACCGCTCACGGAACAAGTGATGTGCGCTAACTAGGATTGTTAGCTTTCAGGATGATTGGACACCGCTAAGACGGCGAAGTAAAGGAAAGAGCTGAAGGATTACAGCCACTATTATGGATGATGCATGGAGCATTTATTAGTAGCCGGACTGCTGCGAGTAAGACCCTAGCCCTGACACTTCGGTGTCGGGGCTTTTCTTTATCTGAGGCTTTTCTCTATCTAGGGGCTCTCTTTAATTCAGGAGCTTATATCTAAGAGCGCGACATCTGCTTTTCTGCTAATGGTCAACACAAGGAGTGTTTTATGACGATAGCAACCTCAAGAACGCTGTTGGTACCTTATACCGAACAGCTACAACACGACTTTATCAAGTTGAATTGCTGCCCCATTAATCGAGCTGAAATGAATGGGCCGCACTCTATCGCCTCTGCAAAACACCTATTTCAAGAAATACTGAACGATAACGTCGGCTTCTGCCGCGCGATTATCCATAACCAAACCCGTGAATATCTTGGACATGTCTTTGTTTCATCAGAAGAGGGTCAGCATGAGCTTGGCTTTATTTTGGATAAAGAATTTTGGAATCAAGGTCTTGCTAGCGAAGTGCTAAAACCTTTCTTCAGTTTGGTGTGTTTTGAAGAGCACCTAACGAATGTTGTTGCGACCGTTAATGTCGGTCATAACCCATCGATTAAGTTACTCGAAAAGTTAGGCTTTGCATTTAAAGAGACCAAACAAGATCAGTTTGGCCCTTATCATGAATATCGTTATACCGAGTTTTGCGACGTTACATTCTATGAGGCTGTAGCTCAAACCGCATAGAGCGGAACCCCACCATGGTCAGTTTTCCTTGGTACAGGTCATCACCCAATGCTGAAAACTCAAATTGGTACACAGTGTGCCAGCGCCAAATGGTGGTTAGTTCATGGCGCATCTTAAATTTATGACCACTGAAGGCAACGCTTAATAGCTGCAAGTCGAGCTCTTTACATTTTCTCGTAATGGCAGTTTTCGCAAGCTCTGATTGCCTGCGCTGCTGCCAAAAGAAAAAGCAAAAGAAGCACAGCATCAAAATAGCCAATAAGTTATCTATCATTTAATCCATACTTCCTTTTATCTCTATTCCAATTGTCATTACAGCGTATTTCAACGAGCTATAGAGCAAGCCCGTTCCTGAGTTAGTCGTCAGTTCGTTATTGAGACTTAGTCGCTTGTTGTAACTCAATCAATGCGTTTGCGAGCTCAGGTGATGGGTTCGAATTCAACAAGGGTAAAAATACCATTCTTAGTGTCGGAATCATCACTAAATCTGCAAATAACTGATTGAACAGGTTTTGATTGCCCGTTTGTGCGAGACGCAGTAAGAATTGCTCAGCAATAGCAGGGTCTTGTAGTGCGTGCCAACTGCGACCTGCTAAACCAATCAACACTTCTTGGTGGCTCAAGCGTGGACTAGCGAGAACTTGGTTAATGATGTTATTCGCGATCCCTTGTTCTGCACCGGAAAGGGCACGAACCAAAGCTGAAAGTAAGAACAAATCAGGCTCTTTACTAGCTATCTCATTCTCTGCAAGCTCTTGTAAGCGTTGCGCGAGTTTGTCATTGATTTGTGTATGCTCAAGCGCACCTAACGTCGCGTATAGTGGTTCTGATGGCAGCTTATTGATGGCTTTGCGAATAGAAACACCGTTTTGTTGGCTACCTAAACGCGCACACATATCGGTGATGCCTTGTAGACCAACCGTTTTCCAGTTATCCCAGCCTAGCTCGCCAGTGAAGTAATGCTGAGCGTGCTCGTAATATTGGCTCGTCGCAAGGTCTAAACCTGCTCTTACTTGGCTATGAAATACAGCCATTTTGTCTTCAGAAGGCTTGAAGGTATAAGGGTTGTTTGACAGCTTTTGCTGTTGCTCTTCGCTGATATCGCCGTTCAAACGCGTGCCCATTGCTTCGATAACAAACTTAAGAAAATTACCCACATCACCTTGATGCAGTAGGCCTCTTTCGTCTAGTTTGAATTTTAGAAACCAGATCCAAGGTTGCTTGTGTTCGTTCCAGTAGCTAATCGCTAAGTGAGCTTGTTTCTGAAGTGGAAACGGGTATGGCTGTTTCCCCTGCTCAACATCAGAGAATAGGGTGTTGTCGATTTTCTGGATACGACGACCTAGGTCGTAGATGTCGTATTGGCAACCGCTATTCTTTAGCAACTGAGTGAGCGTGTGAATCGTTTCCATAGTAATAAAGCTCCTAACTTTCTTTCCTAAATAGATGGTACTCTATGCCCCAATTTCAAGGTCACTAGATAAATAACTTGGTGAAAAATGACAGCTGCCACAAAGTTACCTCTTTTACTTCAACAATTAGAACAACAAATGCGCCAATGTTCCCTATGGAGCGATGTTTCGCCTTCGGATGAAGCTCTGGCGAGCGTTGAGCCTTTTGCGATTGACTCGCTACAGCCAGAAGAGTGGTTACAGTGGATCTTTATCGTAAAGATCAACGCAATGATGAATGCCCAAATGAGCCTACCGAAAGGCTTTGCGATTCATCCTTATTTTGGTGAAGTATGGAAAAATGAGGCAGACAAAGCTGAACTGCTAGTGACGATTCAGAGCATTGATGAGGTATGTGCGTAATGTTAGAGATCATTTATCAAGATGAGTACTTTGTCGCGGTGAATAAGCCAGCCGGCATGCTGGTGCACCGCTCATGGCTCGATAAACACGAGACTCAATTTGTTATGCAGACACTGCGTGATCAAATTGGTCAGCATGTATTTCCATTGCATCGCTTAGACAGACCGACATCTGGTGTGTTGGTGTTTGCGTTGTCGAGCGAGGTTGCTTCACAGGTGATGCCGATGTTCGCTAACCATGAGATGCAAAAAACCTATCATGCGATTGTGCGTGGTTGGATAGAAGAAGGTGATACGCTCGACTACGCACTCAAGGTCGAGTTGGATAAGATCGCAGACAAGTTTGCAAAAGAAGATAAAGAACCACAAGAAGCTGTCACCGTTTACGAGCCGTTAGCGAAAGTCGAAGTGCCGTATTCAACAGGCCGTTTTCCTACCAGTCGTTATTGCTTAGTTGAGATGATGCCTAAGACAGGACGTAAACATCAGCTGCGTCGTCACATGGCTCATCTAAGACATCCGATTGTGGGCGATACTTCACATGGTGATGGTAAGCACAACCGACTGTTCCGCGATGATTTAGACTCACACCGTCTGTTGTTGCACGCTTCTGAGTTGTGTTTCATTCATCCTTTTACAAAGAAAGAATTAGTAATGAAGGCCAGCCTAGATGAAACGTGGTTAAGGTTATTTGAAACCTTTGAGTGGGATGCGAGCTTGGTGAATGCTGAAGCACGGTCGTCTAAGTCAAGACCAGGCGTCTAGTAAACATAGAAAATAGAATAAAAATAAAGGGCTGATAGTGATATCAGCCCTTTTTGTGTCTATGCAATCTTAGCGGTAAAACTAATGTTAGCTAGTCGCTCATCGCGGGATCATTTTAGCTTTTCTAGATCGGCTTCGATCTCTGCGATCTTACTTGATACAACCTTCTCTAAGTGGCGTAAGTCGGTAAGGATCTTCTGCTTCACATCGACCTCAGCGGTTGGCGTAGGTTTGGTGATCTTGTTGAGTTCATCAATCACAAGAGTGAGGTTGCGGTTAATCTCTGTCACTTCTTTGTATTGATTATTGCCGCCGCTAACAAGCACACTTTTTACTTGTCGTGGGTACTTAAACTTAACGCTTTTCGCGAACAATTCGCCTTTCTGTTTACGAAAGTAAATCTTGAGAATATCTTTATGTGCTTCTTGGCGAAGGGAGTAACGTTCAATCTGTTTAGGTTCGTGGATACCTAAGCCAGTGAGGTTTGGATACATAAGCGACCTCTAGTTTATGAATGTAATACTTTTATGTAATTGACTTAATCAATGTAGCAGCCTAATGACGAGCTAGATAGTTGATATATGGGAATTGATTGTAAGTTGTGGGCAAGATCGCTCTCTATCTTTGCCCACACTTATTTGGCTATTAAAGCTGTTCCTAAAGCTAAACTTGTTTCCTAGTCATAACTTACTTCTAGCACTAAATTAGCTTTCTAAGGTGCGAGTTCTGAAACATGCTCTGTTAACCTTTCTCTTAGCGCTTGTTCCTGTTCTTCAGACAGTCTTCCTCCCGCGTCACTGGTCAGAATAAACAAATCTTCAGCTCTCTCACCTATGGTGGTGATTTTCGCACCGTGCAAGTTAATGTCTAATTCAGCAAAGGTTGCACCGACTTGAGCCAACAACCCCGGCGTATCAAGAGCTCTTAACTCCATCAAGGTGCGTTTTTTACTCTTGGTTGGTAGGAACTCAACTAAGGTTTTTACCTTGAAATGCTGCAAGTTACGTGGCGTACGACGAGTCTTAATCTTAGTTGGGCGGCCATCAGCCAGAACATGAGTTAGATGCTTAGCGACGGCTTTGTGTCTTGCTTCATCAATCGCTTCACCGTGCTGATCCAGTACGATAAAGGTATCCAAAACGTGGCCATCTTTACTGACCATGACTTGTGCGTCGTGAACGTTAAAGTTGCGTCTGTCGAGCTCGGCAACCACGGTCGCAAAAAGTGCCGCTTGGTCTTTACAGTAAACGAATACCTCTGTGCCGCCACGTGTCGCTTTTTGGCTGATAAGCACTAAAGGTTGGCTCGGATCTTCTAAGCGAAGTAAGTGTTCACAGTGCCATGCGATTTGAGTGTGTGTATGACGTAAGAAATAGTCAGCTTTGAAACGCTGCCACAACACCTCAATCTCACGAGCCGTGAAGCCTTCTTTACGCAGCAGTGCAGATGCCATTTGCTGGTTATGACGAATACGGTCTCTGACATCGACTGGGTTTTCTAAGCCACGACGTAGTGCGCGCTGCGTAGAGTGGAATAGCTCGGCTAACAGGGTGCGTTTCCAGCTGTTCCACAACTCAGGGTTAGTCGCGCAGATATCAGCGACGGTTAAGCACACCAGTAGCTCTAATGATTCTTCGTCGCGGACTTTTTTAGCAAACTCTGTGATGACATCAGGGTCGTAGATATCACGGCGTTGAGCGGTCACTGACATTAACAGGTGGTTTTGTACTAACCACGCGACTTGTTTGGCTTCTGGTTTTGATAGCCCGTGCTCAATACAGAAAGAGTAAGCTTCAACAGCGCCAATTTCTGAGTGGTCTCCGCCGCGGCCTTTACCTATGTCGTGGAAGATAGCCGCCAGAATCAACAGCTCTTTCTTTTGAACTCGTGGATACACTTCACAACAGATAGGGTGCTTATCGTGGTTCTCGATTTGGCCAAAGCGGTTGATGTGTTTGAGTAGGCGAATACTGTGTTCATCCACGGTGTAAACATGAAACAGATCAAACTGCATTTGACCAACAATTTGGCTCCACTGTGGCAAATAGGCCGATAGCACGCCCAATTTGTGCATCAAACTAAAGGCTTTGTGCAGTGCATTTGGGTGGCGAACCAAATCCATGAACTTGTCACGAGCTTCAGGAATGGTATGTAAGAAGCGATTCAATCGGCGACGTGCGGTTCGCAGTTGGCGCAATGTTGGTGGGCTTACCCCTTCGATAGAAGAGTCATTCGCGATATGGATAAACATATCGAGAATCGTTTCTGGTCTCGCTTGGAATAGAGCCGGCTTACGCGCTTCGATTAATGAACCTCGACGTTGGAAGTCGTTGTCGAGAATCTCGGCTTCTTGTGTTTGGCCGCCATTGATGATCGCTTGATCGAACAGCTTAAGCAGCATCTTATTGAGCTCGGCTACGCGACGAAGTGTTCGATAAAACTCTTTCATCATCATCTCGACGCCACGGTTACCTTCACCACTGTAACCCAGGTGTTCCGCTACCTGAGCTTGATGGGCAAACGTGAGACGGTTGTCGTAACGGCGCAGTTCAATGTGCAGTGCAAAGCGAACACGCCATAAGAAATCTTGGCACTCGACCAACTCACGATATTCAGCATCCGTTAGAAAGCCGTATTTGCTCATCTCCAATAAAGACGTTGCACCAAAATGTCGACGCGCAACCCAGCTCAGGGTGTGGATGTCTCTGAGCCCTCCCGGAGTCGATTTGATGTCCGGTTCTAGATTATAGGTGGTGTCGTGGTAGCGAGCATGACGCTCTCTCTGTTCTTGAATCTTGGCTTTGTAGAAGGTCTCACTTGGCCAAAATGAATCAGAATGAATCTTTAGCTTAAGTTCTTGAAAGGTGTCTTCGCTGCCACACAGTAAGCGTGACTCTTGCAGGTTAGTGGCAACGGTTAAATCATCGGTGCCGATATCAAGACACTCTGCAATGGTACGCACCGCGTGGCCGACTTCGAGTTTCAAGTCCCAGAGTAGGGTAATGAATTGACTGACTTTTTCACCCAGTGCGGGTGGCAGTGTTTTTTGCGAGACGATGAGGATATCAATATCGGACAAAGGGTGTAGTTCACCACGGCCATAGCCTCCCACCGCAACAAGTGAAATATGAGGCAGTTTGTTGAACCCAAAATGCTCCCATAAACGATTGAGAAGCAAATCCATGTATTCGGAACGAAGCAGCACCAAATCGGTGACTGGATGATGATTGAGAAATTCATTTTTTTGATACTGCGTGAAGATTTCGAGCTGATTTTTTATTTCGCAGATTTCAATTTGTTCGTCATTGAACGTAAGGGGACATTGATAAGGCATAGTCTGCTATCCGTGCAAGCAAATGAGAATAGTAAACAATTTAACAGAAGCTGATGGAAAATCGAAATTGAGGGGATAAAAAAATATCCTCGACAGGCGAGGATATTTTTAAAAGTCTGAGGTATTCAGCTTGTTGAACTAAGCGTTCTTCATGATACGTGGGATCGTATCGTCGCTGCGTAGTGTTAGTACCTCACAACCAGTATCGGTCACAACTAGAGTGTGTTCCCACTGAGCGGAGTTCTTGCTGTCTGCTGTGTACACTGTCCAGCTATCTTCGTCATCTAGACGACAGCCAAACTTACCCGCATTGATCATTGGCTCGATTGTGAAACACATGCCTGCTTTCAGTACGGTACGGTCACTGTTTTTGTAGTGAACGACTTGTGGATCTTCGTGGAACTCAGAACCAATACCGTGGCCACAGTAATCTTTTACAATAGAGAATTTAGCGCGTGGGTTGTTCTTGTTGTTTGTTTTGATGTACTTCTCAATAGCAGTACCGATTTGGCCAAGTTGAACACCTGGTTTAACCTGACGCATGCCTTCGTAAAGTGCTTCTTGAGCAACCATACACAGACGTTTGTTTGCTGGAGAAACTTCACCCACAAGGAACATCTTAGAGGTGTCACCGTGGTAGCCTTGTGGACGAACACTTAGATCAGCATTTTCGTCATCAGGAACAATCACAGTGATATCAACGTTGAGAATGTCGCCATCTTTTAATACTGCAGGTTTGAATTGACCTGTGCTACCCGTCTCATCTTGTGATGCTGGAATACCGTGACACACGATGTGGTTGATAGACGTACAGATTGACTTAGGGAAACCGTGGTAATCAAGTGGTGCTGAGTATGCGCCTCTTTCTAGAGCGTACTCATGACAGATTTGGTTTAGCTCTTCTGTCGTTGTACCCACTTGGATGTGAGGTTCAATCATCTCTAGAATTTCTGAAGCCAGCTTGCCGGCAACGCGCATTTTTTCAATTTCTTCAGCAGTTTTAATTTTTACAGCCATTGCATATCTCTTAATTTGGTAGCACCTAAGTGTGCATATTGGGGCTATTCTATCAGTGCAGCATTTTAGCGCAACATTCCCATGTCCGCACAATGTTGGTGGATACTGCTCAGTCTGAGTAGATAATGTTCGGTTTAATGACGCAGACGCGATTTGAATAGGACACTATTTTATAGAGAAAATTCACCGCTAGGGATCAGTATAGCAGTCGCCATTTTTAGATTTTTTTCTAGCCATAGATAGACAAAATATGGTATAAAGCGCGCCGGACATCAGGACTGTTTTCTCCATTTGGCGAAACAAGCTTTGTGTCCACTAACTTATTTCTTTAAATCACACACATTCCGACACATGTTCCGGGGTGCCTCAACAACACAGATAACGGCTGAAAAGTGGTTAGTTGTTAGGGGTCGGATTCATGGGGAGTGTGGAGGCCTAACCCCATAGAGGATTTTAAAATGGCAACTGTATCAATGCGCGATATGCTTAAAGCTGGTGTTCACTTCGGTCACCAAACTCGTTACTGGAACCCAAAAATGAAGCCATTCATCTTTGGTGCTCGTAGCAAAGTTCATATCATCAACTTAGAAAAAACTGTACCAATGTTCAACGAAGCTCTAGCTGAAATTGCTAAAGTTGGCGAGAAGAAAGGTAAAGTTCTTTTTGTTGGTACTAAGCGTGCTGCATCTGAAGCTGTTAAAGAAGCTGCTATCAACAGCAACCAGTTCTACGTTAACAACCGCTGGTTAGGCGGTATGCTAACGAACTACAAAACTGTTCGTCAGTCTATCAAGCGTCTGAAAGAACTTGAAGCGCAAGCTCAAGACGGTACTTTCGACAAGCTTACTAAGAAAGAAGCTCTAATGCGTACTCGTGAAATGGAGAAGCTAGAGAAATCTCTTGGTGGTATCAAGAACATGGGCGGCCTTCCAGACGCTCTATTCGTTATCGATGCTGATCACGAACACATCGCAGTTAAAGAAGCAAACAACCTAGGTATCCCAGTTTACGCTGTAGTTGATACTAACTCTAACCCAGACGGTGTTGACTTCGTTATCCCTGGTAACGATGATGCAATCCGTGCAGTACAGCTTTACCTAAACGCTGCTGCAGACGCGGTTAAAGAAGGTCGTAACAAAGATGTTGCTGCTGTAGCTGCTGAAAAAGACGGTTTTGTAGAAGCTGAATAATAGCGGCTCTGAGCCATATTTAGTTCACATTAAGCGGTCATAATCGATGGCTTAAGAACTGAATACAGTCAATATCAGGGGCCAATTAATTAGGCCCCTGTTTTTTATCTTTTTTAGAATTTACTGAGGAATAGAGAATGGCAACTGTAACTGCAGCTCTAGTTAAAGAACTTCGTGAACGCACAGCTGCGGGCATGATGGAATGTAAAAAAGCGCTTGTTGCTGCTGAAGGCGACATCGAGCTAGCAATTGAAAACATGCGTAAGTCTGGCGCAGCGAAAGCAGCTAAAAAAGCTGGTAACGTTGCTGCTGAAGGCACAATCATCATTAAAGAAGACGCTGGCGTTGCTGCTCTTCTTGAAGTGAACTGCCAAACTGATTTCGTAGCTAAAGATGCAGGTTTCCTTGCATTCGCTAACGAAGTTGCTGAAGCTGCTCTAGCTGAACGTCTAGACATCGTTGCACTTCAAGCTAAATTTGAAGACGCACGTATCGCTCTAGTAACTAAGATCGGTGAGAACATCAGCATCCGTCGCGTTGAGCTTGTTGAAGGTGTTGCACTAGCTTCTTACCGTCACGGCGAGAAAATCGGTGTTGTTGTTGCTGGTGAAGGCGAAGCTGAAACGCTTAAGCACATCGCTATGCACGTTGCTGCTTCTAAGCCTGAGTACGTTAACCCATCTGACGTACCTGCAGACGTAGTAGAAAAAGAAAAAGCTGTTCAAGTTGAAATCGCTATGAACGAAGGCAAACCACAAGAGATCGCTGAGAAAATGGTTATCGGCCGTATGAAGAAATTCACGGGCGAAGTATCTCTTACTGGTCAAGCTTTCATCATGGAACCTAAGAAAACTGTTGCTGACATTCTTAAAGAGAAAGGCGCATCAGTTACTACCTTCGTTCGTTTAGAAGTTGGTGAAGGTATCGAGAAAGCGGCTGAAATGAGCTTCGCAGACGAAGTTGCAGCGGTACAACAAGGTTAATCCTTAGTGTATTGATTGAAAAAGACCGTGGCAAATGCTGCGGTCTTTTTATGAATAATGAATTATTTTTTGGCTGTTAGCTGTTATGAATGCAAACTGAGCTCTTCAGTTTTTATCCATGACTGTTAATCATCAACTCTTTGGAAGGTAAACTCCATGACTACGAACCCTAAACCGGCGTATCAACGTATTCTGTTAAAACTTAGCGGCGAAGCACTACAAGGCGAAGAAGGTTTTGGTATTGACGCGACGGTCCTTGATCGTATGGCTCAAGAAGTAAAAGAATTGGTTGAACTAGGTGTTCAAGTAGGCGTTGTTATCGGTGGCGGTAACCTTTTCCGTGGTGCAGGCCTTGCTGAAGCAGGTATGAACCGCGTTGTTGGTGACCACATGGGTATGCTAGCAACGGTAATGAACGGCCTTGCAATGCGTGACGCTCTGCACCGTGCTTACGTAAATGCACGTGTAATGTCAGCTATCCCTCTTAAAGGTGTGTGTGACGACTACAACTGGGCAGATGCAATCAGCCAACTACGTCAAGGTCGTGTTGTGATCTTCTCAGCGGGTACTGGTAACCCATTCTTCACTACAGATTCTGCTGCGTGTCTACGTGGTATCGAAATTGAAGCTGACGTAGTTCTAAAAGCGACAAAGGTAGATGGCGTATTTACTGCTGACCCAGTAGCAAACCCAGACGCAGAGCTGTATGATACGTTGTCTTACAACACTATTCTTGAAAAAGAACTTAAAGTGATGGATTTGGCTGCATTTACGCTAGCACGTGATCACAAAATGCCAATCCGTGTATTTAACATGAATAAACCAGGCGCATTACGTCGCGTGGTTATGGGTGAAACTGAAGGTACATTAATCAGCGACGCTGACTAATTTTTCGGGCTTACTGAGGTGTTATGCTTTGGTAAGCTTATCCTTATCACTCCAAATAAAAAGCTTTCTTGAAGAAAGAACATAATCAAGGTGAAATTGTGATTAACGAAATCAAAAAAGACGCTCAAGAGCGTATGGATAAAAGTGTAGATGCACTTAAAAATAGCCTGCAAAAGATTCGTACAGGCCGTGCTCACCCAAGCCTACTGTCTGGTCTTACTGTAGAGTATTACGGTGCACCAACGCCTTTGGCTCAAGTTGCTAACGTTATTGCAGAAGATGCACGTACACTAGCAATTACAGTGTTTGATAAAACACTGACTCCTTTAGTTGAAAAAGCAATCCTGACATCTGACCTAGGCCTAAACCCTATGTCTGCTGGCACGGTTATTCGTGTACCACTTCCAGCGTTAACGGAAGAGCGTCGTAAAGACCTCGTTAAAATCGTTCGTGGTGAAGCTGAAGGTGGCCGTGTTGCTATCCGTAATATCCGTCGTGACGCGAATGGCGATCTAAAAGCACTTCTGAAAGACAAAGAAATCTCTGAAGATGAAGATCGTAGAGCACAAGACGAAATTCAAAAGCTAACTGACATTGCGGTTAAGAACGTAGATGAAGTTCTAGCAACTAAAGAAAAAGAGTTGATGGAAGTTTAATTTTCCATATTCTTTTCTTTCCGGAAAAACGCTGTACTCACGGTTCAGCGTTTTTTTATGCTACTCTGTTCGACTATTAGAATTTGATTCACTCTTTTATGCATAATTCTCAAGCGTTCACAGACTCTCTTCCTAAACACATTGCTATCATTATGGATGGTAATGGCCGCTGGGCAAAAGCTCAGGGCAAGCCTCGCGTCTTTGGTCATAAAAACGGTGTTCAAGCCGTTCGTAAAACCATCTCTTCATCTGCCAAACTTGGCATTAAGGCCGTTACACTTTTTGCGTTTAGTAGCGAGAACTGGCGTCGTCCTGAAGAAGAAGTCGGTATCTTGATGGAACTGTTTATTTCAGTGCTGTCGAGTGAAGTCAAAAAACTTCATAAAAATAATCTACAATTGCGTGTTATTGGTGATAAAAGTCGTTTCAATGATCGACTACAAAAGAAGATAGAAGAAGCAGAAGCTTTGACTAGTACCAATACGGGTATGGTTATTAATATTGCTGCTAACTATGGCGGCAAGTGGGATATCCAGCAGGCAATGACCTCAATTGCTCAACAGGTAAAGTCTGGCGATATTAATGTAGATGACATTGATGAAGCTATGATTACACAGCACCTGACTATGGCAGATATTCCTGAAGTTGACCTACTTATCCGCACCAGTGGCGAGTGCCGCATTAGTAACTTTATGCTTTGGCAATTGGCTTACGCCGAAATGTATTTCACTGAACAATTCTGGCCAGACTTTAATGAAGACAGCTTAGTAGAAGCTGTGACTTGGTTTGTAAACCGCGAGCGTCGTTTTGGATGCACTGGTGAGCAAATTAAAGCTCTGATGGACAGTTAATAAGGATTTTTTGGTTTGAAACAACGAATTATTACAGCGTTGATTTTAGCTCCCCTAGTTATTCTAGGTATTTTCGAGTTATCACTTCCCACGTTTATTCTTTCACTAGCAGTAATCTCGCTATTGGGCTTTTGGGAGTGGACTCAGTTTGTTGAAAGCAAATCGCGTTATTTAGCGCTGATTCCAACGGTTGTAGTCAGTGCTGCAAGTTTTGCTTTTATCCCTTTTGATGCATTTAGCCTTAATCATTTATCTAGCGCTCACTACACCATTCTAACGATTGGTTCTATTTGGTGGGTAATAGCGAGTGGTATGGCAGTGACTTATCCTAAGTCTATGCCCGCATGGAAAGATTCTTCTCTCCTTCGTCACGCATTTGGCGTGCTGACTCTGCTGCCATTTTTCTGGAGTGTGGTTATTCTGCGCGCTAACGGTATCGATGTTGATCCTTACCACGGCGCAAAATTGGTGATGTTTGTTTGTTTGCTCGTTTGGGCTGCTGACAGCGGTGCTTATTTTTCAGGAAAGAGTTTTGGTAAGCGTAAAATGGCACCGGCGGTAAGCCCTAATAAGACGATTGAAGGTCTTATTGGTGGCATTATTACAGCGGTGATCATAGCTTGGATTTTTGCTGACTTGTTTGATATCCAATTCACAAGTCCTCTTCACATGATTGTAATTACCCTTGTGACTGTCGTTATCTCTGTTCTTGGTGACCTTGTTGAAAGCATGTTTAAGCGTGTTTCCGGGGTGAAAGACAGCAGTAATCTGATTCCTGGTCATGGTGGTATACTTGATAGAATAGATAGCTTAACGGCTGCATTCCCTGTCTTTGCTCTGCTTTATTTAGCATTCTAATAATAAAGGGCAGTGATTCTGCCCTTTATTTCATTTCTACGGTCATATGTGATGCGAAATCTAACTATCCTTGGTGCTACCGGCTCAATTGGTGCAAGTACACTAAAAGTCGTTGAACAAAACCCAGATCTCTATTCGGTCGTGGCACTGGCTGCCGGGTCGAATGTCGAAAAGATGTTGGCGTTAGTTGAAAAGTGGCAACCAAGCTATATTGCTATGGCTTGCCCAGATGCAGCATCTCAGCTGACTGAAATGCTGTCCGCTAATTACCCTAACGTTACAGTACTTTCAGGCCCAGAAGGCATGTGTCAGGTTGCTTCTCTAGAGGAAGTGGACACGGTAATGGCTGCGATTGTGGGAGCAGCAGGCTTGCTTCCTACGATGGCATCGGTTAAGGCTGGTAAGCGTATTTTGCTTGCTAATAAAGAAGCTTTAGTGATGTCAGGGCAGTTGTTTATAGACGCCGTGGAAAAGTACGGTGCTGAACTACTTCCTGTAGACAGTGAGCATAATGCTATCTTCCAATGCCTACCGCAAAATGTACAAACCCATCTAGGTCGTTGTAATCTGGAAGAGAACGGTATCAACCATATTCTCTTGACGGGTTCTGGTGGTCCTTTCCGCTATACGGATGTTGCTGAGTTAGAATCGGTAACACCGGCTCGCGCTATTGCACACCCTAACTGGTCTATGGGCCCTAAGATCTCTGTTGACTCTGCGACCATGATGAATAAAGGTCTTGAGTACATTGAAGCTAAGTGGCTATTTAATGCTTCTCAAGAACAGTTAAAAGTCATTATTCATCCTCAGTCTGTGATTCATTCAATGGTCCAGTACAAGGATGGCTCGGTACTTGCTCAAATGGGTGAACCCGATATGGCGACGCCAATCGCTTTGACGATGTCTTATCCTGAGCGTACAGAAGCTGGCGTTAAGCCTCTGGATTTCACCAAAGTGGGCGAGCTTACTTTTCTAGAACCCGATTTTAGCCGTTACCCATGTTTAAGATTAGCAATTGAAGCGTGTTACTTAGGGCAGCATGCAACAACAGCAATTAATGCTGCCAATGAAATTGCAGTCGATGCCTTTTTGAACAATCGGGTTAAGTTTACCGATATTGCTGTCATTAACGAGCATGTTATGAGCAAAGTATGTGAACAATATAGCTCTGAGGGCTTAGATAGCTTGGAAAGCCTTCTTGAGCTAGATAATATGTCTCGTCAAATAGCCATTCAATTTATTAAAGAGCAGCTAGCATGAGTGGAATTCTGTGGAACTTCGCATCTTTTATTGTAGCGCTTGGTATTCTGGTTGCTGTTCATGAGTTTGGACACTTCTGGGTTGCTCGTCGTTGTGGTGTGAAAGTAGAAAAATTCTCGATTGGTTTTGGTAAATCAATCTGGAGCAAGATCGGCCGTGATGGTACTGAATACAGCTTGTCAGTGATTCCGCTGGGCGGCTACGTTAAGATGCTCGATGGGCGTGTTGACGACCTTTCTGAAGAAGAGCAGCAATACGCTTTTGACAAGAAGCCATTGTGGAAACGCACGGCCATAGTCGGTGCAGGCCCAGCATTTAACTTTATCTTTGCTGTGTTTGCGTATTGGCTGGTATTTTTGATTGGCGTGCCTGCGGTTAAACCGGTGATCGGTGAGGTCACCCCGCAATCTATTGTTGCACAAGCCGGAATTGAAACTGGAATGGAACTTAAATCTATTTCAGGAATCAAAACCGCAGATTGGGAATCAGTCAATATGGGTTTGATCTCACATATTGGTGACCAATCCATGACAGTAACGGTTTCTTCTCAAGACGATATTGGCTTTGAGCAACAGATGACATTGGATATTTCAGACTGGTCGTTCAACCCAGAAACTGAGTCTGCAATGACAACGCTTGGTTTTAGACCGTACTCTCCAGAGATATCAACAGTGCTTGCTCAAGTTATTGATGATGGCGCTGCATACTCTGCGGGGCTAGAAGCTGGTGACAAAATTGTTGAAATTAATGGGCAGCCAATTGAACAGTGGCAGTCGGTTGTTGAGTTGATTCGCTCGAACCCGATGAAATCAATGAACCTTATTGTATTGCGTAATGGTTTTGAACAGTCGTTGTCTATGACGCCAAAAAGTCGAGAGCTTTCTGATGGTTCAATAATCGGCTATGCGGGTATTGCTCCAGAAGTCGCAGAATGGCCAGAAGATTATCGCTTTGAGTTACAATTTGGTGTAATTGAGTCTGTAGGAAAAGCATTTGATAAAACAGGTCAAATCATTGGTTTGACGCTGACAATGCTCAAGAAGCTCATCGTTGGCGATGTTGGCTTAAACAACTTGAGTGGCCCGATTTCAATTGCTAAAGGCGCAGGTACAACCGCTGATTACGGTTTGGTTTACTTCTTAGGCTTTTTGGCTCTGATTAGTGTCAATTTGGGTATTATTAATTTGGTTCCGCTGCCTATGCTTGATGGCGGACATTTGCTCTTTTTCGCTATTGAGGCCATTACTCGTAAACCGGTTCCTGAAAAAATTCAGGAAATGGGATACAGAGTGGGAGGAGCAATCCTCTTCTCTTTGATGGCTCTGGCAATATTTAATGATTTTACTCGTCTGTGAATGGTTTCTCACAGGCATTGGTAGTAGCAAGGAATAATTAGAATAAGTATGGCGATTAAGCAAATTCTGTTCGCAAGTCTATTGGCCACTAGTGTGGCTGCGAACGGAGCACAAAACTTTGTAGTTCAAGATATCAAGATCGAAGGTTTACAGCGTGTTGCACTTGGTGCAGCCCTACTGAAAATGCCAGTGCGTATTGGCGATGAAGTGGATGAAGGCGATGTATCTGAGATCATTCGTGCACTGTATGCTTCAGGTAACTTTGAGGATGTTAAGGTCCTTCGCGATGAAGGTGTTTTAGTTGTTCAAGTAAAAGAACGACCGACCATCGCAAGCATTTCATTCTCAGGGAACAAAGCGATCAAAGAAGAGCAGCTTCAGCAGAACCTAGATGCATCTGGTGTTCGTGAAGGTGAAGCCCTTGACCGCACAACGCTGAGTAACATCGAGAAAGGCCTTGAAGATTTTTACTACAGTGTTGGTAAGTACAACGCGACAGTAAAAGCGGTTGTGACACCTTTGCCTCGTAACCGTTCTGACCTTAAGTTTGTATTTACTGAAGGCGTATCCGCTAAGATTCAGCAAATCAATTTTATTGGTAATGAAGTCTTCTCTGATGCTGAGCTACTGAGCCGTTTCAACCTGAATGTTGATGTTGCATGGTGGAATTTCCTTGCGGATGAAAAATACCAGAAGCAAGTATTAGCGGGTGATATCGAAGCGTTGAAATCGTACTACCTTGACCGTGGTTACCTTAAATTTAAGGTGGATTCCACACAAGTAGCGATCTCTCCAGATAAGAAAGGCGTTTACATCACGCTTGGTATTGATGAAGGCGAAGCCTACACCGTTAAAGATGTCGCGTTTCGTGGTGAGCTGATTGGCCGTGAGGCTGATTTTGAAGCATTAGTACCATTTGAAGACGGCGATACGTACAACGGCTCTTCTGTTACATCACTAGAAGAGGGCGTAAAGCGTATTCTTGGTGAGTCTGGTTATGCGTACCCACAAGTACGTACTATTCCTGAATTTGACGATGAGACCAAAGAAGTGTCATTGGTGATTAATGTAGAAGCGGGCAGCCGTATCTACGTTCGTGATATTCGATTTACGGGTAATAACTCGACCAAAGATGAAGTACTACGTCGTGAAATGCGTCAAATGGAAGGCAGCTGGCTTAACTCTAAGTCAATTGACACCGGTAAGAGCCGCCTTAACCGTTTAGGTTTCTTTGAAACGGTTGATGTACAAACAGTGCGTGTTCCTGGCAGTGAAGACCAAGTTGACTTGGTTTACAACGTTAAGGAAGCGAACTCAGGCAGCATCAACTTTGGTGTTGGTTACGGTACCGAATCAGGTGTCAGCTTCCAAGTTGGTTTGCAACAAGATAACTTTGCGGGTTCAGGTAACCGTGTTGGCGTAAGTGCCATGATGAACGATTACCAAAAGAACGTGAGCTTAGACTACCGAGACCCATACTGGAACCTTGATGGAGTGAGCTTAGGCGGTAAGATCTTCTACAACGAATTCGAAGCCTCTGAAGCGGGTATTGTCGATTATACCAACCAAAGTTACGGCACCAGCCTGACATGGGGCTTCCCTATGGATGAATTGAACCGTATCGAATTTGGTGTTGGCTATACGCACAACAAGATCGGTAACGTTCCGACCTATATCCAAGTGGAACAGTTCGCGAGAAGTATTGACCAATATGGTGACGAAAACATCTTAACCGATGACTTCGATATCAATATCTCTTGGACTCGTAACAACCTTAACCGTGGTTTCTTCCCAACCGAGGGTAACCACCAACGTGCTTTCGCCAAAATGACTGTACCAGGCTCTGACGCTAAGTACTTCAAAGCTCAGTACGATGTAAAACATTACATCCCGCTGACCAAAAAGCATGAGTTCACACTTTTGATGCGTGGCCGATTAGGCTATGGTAATGGTTACGGTCAAACGGATGGTAATGATAACTTGTTCCCATTCTACGAGAACTACTACGCAGGTGGCTTTACAACGTTGCGTGGCTTTGGCTCTAACTCAGCGGGTCCAAAAGCCGTTTACGGGAGCAGTACGGGTAACAACCCTACGTACAGCTCTGCAACCGATGATTCGGTTGGTGGTAATGCGGTTGCCTTGGCAAGTTTAGAGTTAATTGTACCTACGCCGTTTGCTTCTGATGAAGCACGCAGCCAAATTCGAACCAGTGTCTTCTTCGACATGGCAAGTGTTTGGGATACGGAATTTGTAGATCGTAATAGACCTACTAGCGGTGGTCAGTACTACTACGACTACTCTGATCCAACAAATTACCGTTCATCTTATGGTGCAGCCCTTCAATGGATGTCGCCGATGGGCCCATTGGTTTTCTCTCTAGCGAAACCCGTTAAAATTTACGAAGGTGATGATGAGGAATTCTTCACATTTACCATTGGTAGAACTTTCTAATATTTAAAGGACAATATTTTGAAAAATATGATTAAAGCAGCAGGTTTAGGCCTTGTAGTTCTTAGCTCTTCTTTCTTTGCAACAGCTGCTGAAGCTGCGCAAAAAGTGGGTTATGTAAACACTGCACAAGTATTCCAGGCTCTACCTCAACGCGAAGTTGTTCTTCAAAAAATGCAGGAAGAGTTCAAAGATAAAGCAGCTGAGCTGCAGAGCATTCAAGCAGAAGCAAAAACTAAGATTGAAAAGCTTAAGCGTGATGGTGAACTACTAGGTCCTGACGAAGTTGAGAAGCTTCGTATCGAAGTCGGTCAACTAGACAGTAAGTACAAAATCAAAGCTCAAGCTCTAGAAAAAGCAAGCCAACGTCGTGAAGCACAAGAGAAGCAGAAGCTATTCAAAGTGATTCAAGATGCTGTAACTAAAGTTGCAGAGAAAGAAGGCTACGACATGATTGTTGATATTCAAGCTCTGCAGTACGGCAAGCCGGAATACAACATCTCTGAGCAAGTAATTAAATCACTGAAATAAGTTTATGAAGAATCTGACTTTAGCCGAATTGGCAACGATTACCGGGGGAGAGCTACACGGAGACGGTACAGTTACCGTTTCAGCAGTTGCTCCTATGGATAAAGCGCAAGAAGGAAACATTACGTTCCTTTCGAACGTGAAGTACAGCAAGCACCTTGGTGACTGTAAAGCTTCCGCTATTATGGTTAAAGAGAGTGAGCGCGAACTGTGTAAGACCAACGTGATTGTGGTCAGCGACCCTTACGTTGCTTTTGCTAAAGTTGCTCAAGCGCTTGATACTACTCCTGCACCCGCAGCGGCTATCGCTGATTCTGCTTCAATTTCAAGCGATGCAACCATTGGACAAAATGTGTCTATCGGTGCGAACGCTGTGATTGAGTCTGGTGTGGTACTTGGTGATGATGTGATCATCGGAGCTGGTTGTTTTATTGGTAAAAATGCAAATATTGGCACAGGCACTAAGCTATGGGCTAATGTAAGTGTTTACCATGAAGTCGTGATTGGTGACGCGTGTTTGATTCAATCAAGCACTGTCATTGGCTCTGATGGCTTTGGTTATGCGAACGAGAAAGGTGAGTGGGTTAAGATTCCACAAGTCGGTTCAGTTCGCATTGGTAACCGTGTAGAAATTGGCGCGTGTACAACCATCGACCGTGGCGCATTAGATGACACAATCATTGAAGATAACGTTATCTTAGATAACCAGCTTCAAATTGCTCACAATGTTCACATCGGATATGGTTCTGCTATTGCAGGTGGTACTATTATCGCAGGCAGCACGACGATAGGTAAGTACTGTATTATTGGTGGCGGTTGTGTGATTAATGGTCATATTGAAATCGTTGGCGGCGTTACAATCACCGGTATGGGGATGGTAATGCGCAGTATCACTGAGAAAGGCATGTACTCTTCGGGTATTCCTTTACAGCCAAACAAAGATTGGCGTAAAACAGCAACGCGTGTACATCGTATTGATGAAATGAACAAGCGTTTGAAAACCGTTGAAAAACTTATCGAGAAGAGCGCGGAATCATAATTCCAGCATTTCTAATAAAAGGCTCGCGTACAGCGAGTCTTTTTCGTTTATAATCCTTCTAATTAAATAAAGAATATACATAGGAATACGACTTTGACTACTGAACAGACAACGATGAACATTACTGAAATTCAGGAACTATTACCTCATCGCTACCCATTCTTAATGGTTGATCGTGTGACTAGCTTTGAAAAAGAAAAAACACTGACTGCGATTAAGAATGTCTCTGTTAACGAACCTCAGTTCACCGGCCACTTCCCTCAACTTCCTGTATTCCCAGGCGTGTTGATCTTAGAAGCAATGGCGCAAGCAACTGGTCTTCTAGCATTTAAATCATTTGGTGCCCCTTCTGGTAACGAGCTTTACTACTTTGCAAGTGTAGATAAAGCAAAATTCCGCAAGCCAGTAGTGCCAGGTGACCAACTGATTATCGAAGTTGAATTCTTAAAAGAGCGTCGTGGTATTGCATCGTTTAACGGCGTTGCTAAAGTTGACGGCGTAGTTGTATGTTCAGCTGAACTTAAATGTGCTCGTAGAGAGTTTTAATATGATTCATGAAACAGCGAAAATTCACCCGGCAGCAGTAATCGAAGGTGATGTAACTATCGGTGCTAACGTGACGGTTGGGCCTTTCACTTACATTGCTGGTAACGTGACAATTGGTGACGACACTGAAGTGATGTCGCATGTGGTGATCAAAGGTCACACAACCATTGGTAAAGAAAACCGCATCTTCCCACACGCTGTTATCGGTGAAGAGAACCAAGATAAGAAATACGGTGGCGAAGAGACAACAGTTGTGATCGGTGATCGCAACGTGATTCGTGAGGCGGTTCAAATCCACCGTGGTACAACTCAAGACAAAGCAACCACAGTGATCGGTGATGACAACTTACTTTGTGTTAATGCTCACGTAGCACACGATGTTATTGTTGGTAACCATACTCACATTGGTAACAACGCTATTCTTGGCGGTCACGTAACAGTGGGTGACTACGCTGGTGTAATGGCGCTATCTGCGATTCACCCGTTCTGTTCAATAGGTGCTTACGCCTACATTGGCGGCTGTTCTGCTGTTGTTCAAGATGTACTGCCGTACGTGCTTGCACAGGGTAACCATGCGGCTCCATTTGGCCTTAACCTAGTGGGCCTGAAGCGTAACGGATTTGAGAAACCAGAAATTCGTGCACTACAGAAAGCGTACAAAGAGTTATACCGTTCAGGTAAAACACTTGAAGAAGCGAAAGCGGCTTTAGTTGAAATGGCAAAAGAGTTTACTTCGGTTACTCCTATGCTAGAAATGCTAGAGAACTCTGAGCGCGGTATTATTCGTTAATACTTGATATGATTGTTTACCAATCAGCGCAAGTACGACAATAATGACTTAATCAGATTGGTATAACAAAAAGATCGCTACTCATTGGGCGGTCTTTTTTGTTTTAGGCAAGAAGGGAATTGGAAAACTATGGCACAGCAAGAAGCAGCAACCAATAGCTCGGACTTTGTTTCGAATGAACCTCTACGCGTAGGTATCGTCGTCGGAGAACTCTCGGGTGACACGCTTGGCGGGGGTTTTATTAAAGCGGTCAAATCACAATATCCGAATGCTGAATTCGTGGGTATTGGCGGACCAAAAATGAAAGCGCTTGGTTGTGAGTCTCTTTTCGAAATGGAAGAGCTTGCCGTGATGGGGCTTGTAGAAGTGCTTGGTCGTTTACCTCGTTTGTTAAAAGTGAAAGCGGAACTGGTTAACTATTTCACTCAAAACCCACCAGATGTCTTCGTTGGTATCGATGCGCCAGACTTCAACCTAAGACTTGAATTGGATCTTAAGAACGCGGGTATTAAGACCGTTCATTATGTCAGCCCTTCAGTATGGGCATGGCGTCCAAAGCGTATCTTTAAAATCGACAAAGCAACCGACTTGGTACTGGCTTTCTTGCCGTTCGAAAAGGCATTCTACGATAAATATAATGTTGCTTGTGAATTTGTTGGCCATACATTGGCAGACACCATTCCACTAGAACCAAATAAAAAAGAAGCTCGCGAGCTTTTAGGTTTAGATCAAGATAAGCCTTGGTTAGCCGTATTACCGGGTAGTCGCGGTGGTGAGATGAGTTTGATTGCTCAACCCTTTATTGAAACTTGCCAGCGTATTAAGCAAAAATACCCTGATATCAATTTTGTTGTTGCGCTCGTTAATGAGCAGCGTAAAAAGCAGTTCACTGAAATTTGGCAATCGACGGCACCTGAACTTGAATTTACGTTGGTAGAAGATACCGCCACCAACGTGATTACCGCTGCTGATTCTGTTCTGTTAGCTTCGGGTACTGTTGCTCTCGAATGCATGTTGCTGAAACGCCCGATGGTCGTTGGCTACAAAGTAAATAAACTGACGGGTTATATTGTTAAGAAATTATCGATTACTGAATTCGTATCGTTGCCGAACATTTTGGCTGGCGAAGAGATTGTGAAAGAGCATATTCTTGAAGAGTGTCACCCAGACTTCTTGTTTCCGTCTGTCGATAAGATGCTATCCGCTGATAACAGCGTATTAATCGAACGCTTTACCGAGATGCATCATTGGATTCGTAAAGACGCGGATAAACAAGCCGCTAATGCGGTATTGAAATTGATAGATCGACCATGTGTTGAGTCATAAAGTGCTTGTTTACAAAACATTAAGAGAAGAATTATGGCAGTAAAAGAGAAAAAAGAGCTTCCTCCTTTTGAGTATCCTCAAGGCTACCAGTTATTTGCTGGTGTTGATGAGGTAGGGCGCGGGCCGTTAGTTGGTGATGTTGTTACCGCTGCGGTTATCCTCGACCCTAATAATCCAATCGAAGGTTTGAACGACTCAAAGAAACTGTCTGAGAAGAAGCGTCTGGCTCTGTTTCCTGAAATCAAAGAGAAAGCCTTGGCTTGGTCTGTTGGTCGTTGTTCCCCGCAAGAAATTGATGAGTGGAATATTCTGCAAGCGACCATGGTTGCTATGCAGCGAGCTATCGCAGGGCTAAGCGTTCAACCTGATATGGCACTAATCGATGGAAACCGCGTTCCTGAACTGCCGATGGATGGTCTTGCTATTGTAAAAGGGGACTTGCGAGTTGCTGAAATCAGCGCGGCATCTATCATCGCTAAAGTTGTTCGTGACCAAGAGATGGAAGAACTTGATAAACTTCATCCAGAGTTTGGTTTTGCTCAACATAAAGGTTATCCGACCAAAGCGCATTTCGAGGCGATTGAAAAACACGGTGTCACCGAGCATTACCGCAAAAGCTTTAAGCCAGTAAAGCGCATTTTAGGTCTAGACTAAAACTCGTCGGCTAAGGCTGTATATTGATTAGGGCTTAGTATTGGTTAGAGCTTTATATTGCTTAGACTCATGTTGACCGGAGCAAGGCATCGAATAAAGTTGCTTATTTGCGGTAGAAAAAAATAGAATACACACAGTTGTAATCCTAGGCCTAAACCTAGAACTCAGGAAAAATAATGTCAGATCCAAAATTTGTTCACCTACGCGTACACAGTGATTTTTCGATGGTGGATGGCCTATCTAAGGTGCCACCATTAGTTAAGAAAGTCGCTGAAATGGGTATGCCCGCTCTAGCATTGACCGACTTTACTAACCTATGTGGCTTGGTGAAATTTTACGGTACTGCCCATGGGTGTGGGGTTAAGCCAATTATTGGTGCTGACTTCTTGATGCAGTCTCCGGATTTTGGCGATGAATTAACCAAACTCACTGTTATTGCAACGAATAATAAAGGTTATAACAACCTAACATTATTGATTTCAAAAGCTTACCTTCGTGGTCATGTTCAACATCAGCCAGTTATTGATAAAGAGTGGCTGATTGAACATGCCGAAGGCCTGATTCTTCTATCGGGAGCAAAAGAGGGTGAGATTGGTAAGGCGCTGCTGAAAGGCAATCGAGAGTTGGTTGCAAGCAGCGTTGAGTTTTACAAAACACATTTCGCAGACCGTTTTTATCTGGAGCTAATTCGTACTGGGCGCCCGGACGAAGAGTCTTATCTGCACTTTGCACTAGAGCTTGCTGAACAAGAAGACCTGCCTGTTGTCGCGACCAACGAAGTGGTTTTCATCTCTGAAGACTTGTTTGACGCCCATGAAATTCGTGTGGCGATTCACGACGGTTTTACAATGGTTGATCCACGTCGACCGAAAAACTACAGCTCACAACAATACTTGCGTAGTGAAGAAGAGATGTGTGAGTTGTTCTCAGACATCCCTGAAGCACTGGAAAACAGTGTCGAGATTGCTAAGCGTTGTAACGTAACTGTTCGACTGGGCGAATACTTCTTACCTAACTTCCCAACGGAAGGTTTGGCGATTGAAGACTTCTTGATTAAAAAATCAGAAGAAGGCCTTGAGCGTCGTTTAGCGTTTCTATTCCCTGATGAGAAAATTCGAGCTGAACGCAGACCTGAATACGATGAGCGACTCAAGATTGAACTTGAAGTTGTCAACAACATGGGGTTCCCGGGTTACTTCTTGATCGTAATGGAGTTCATCCAGTGGTCAAAAGATAACGACGTACCAGTAGGTCCGGGTCGTGGTTCTGGTGCCGGTTCTTTGGTGGCTTACGCATTGGATATCACAGATCTTGATCCACTTGAATATGACTTGCTGTTTGAACGTTTCTTGAACCCAGAACGTGTATCTATGCCCGATTTCGATATCGACTTCTGCATGGATAAACGCGACCAAGTTATTGATCACGTAGCCGAGATGTACGGTCGTGATGCCGTTTCTCAGATCATCACCTTTGGTACTATGGCGGCAAAAGCGGTAATTCGTGACGTTGGCCGTGTATTGGGCCACCCGTTTGGTTTCGTTGACCGTATTTCTAAGCTGGTTCCGCCAGATCCGGGCATGACGCTAGAGAAGGCCTTCCTTGCTGAGCCAGCATTGCCAGAACTCTACGACGGTGATGAAGAAGTACGCGAACTGATTGATAAGTGTCGTATTCTTGAGGGGTGTACGCGAAATGCCGGTAAGCACGCGGGTGGTGTTGTTATCTCACCCACCACGATCACTGACTTTGCACCTATTTATGCCGATGCGGAAGGCAACTTCCCGGTAACGCAATTCGATAAGAATGACGTTGAAACCGCCGGTTTGGTTAAATTCGACTTCTTGGGTCTACGTACCCTGACTATCATCGATTGGGCGTTAGGCCTCGTAAACCCACGCTTGAAGAAAGAGGGTAAAGAGCCGGTTCGTATTGAATCGATTCCTCTAGATGACCAAGCGTCATTTAACCTATTACAAAATTCTGAAACGACGGCGGTATTCCAACTGGAATCACGCGGTATGAAAGACCTGATCAAGCGTCTACAACCCGACTCTTTTGAAGATATCATCGCATTGGTAGCTTTGTTCCGCCCGGGCCCTCTGCAATCAGGCATGGTAGATAACTTTATCGACCGTAAACACGGCCGAGAAGCTGTATCTTACCCTGATGAAACGTGGCAACACGAATCGTTAAAAGAAACACTAGAACCAACTTACGGCATCATCCTGTATCAAGAACAGGTAATGCAAATCGCTCAGATCCTTGCGGGTTATACGCTTGGTGGAGCCGATATGTTGCGTCGTGCGATGGGTAAGAAAAAGCCTGAAGAGATGGCAAAACAGCGCGGTACCTTTAAAGAAGGTGCTGAAGCCAATGGTGTTGATGGCGAACTGTCCATGAAGATCTTTGACTTGGTTGAGAAGTTTGCGGGCTACGGCTTCAACAAATCTCACTCAGCGGCATATGCACTGGTTTCTTATCAAACGCTGTGGCTGAAAACCCACTACCCAGCGGAGTTTATGGCAGCGGTAATGACCGCAGATATGGATAACACCGAAAAGGTTATTGGCCTTGTCGATGAGTGTTTCCGTATGAAGCTCAAGCTCCTTCCACCCGATATCAACTCGGGTCTATACCGCTTTAATGTCGATGAAGACGGCGCGATTGTTTATGGTATCGGTGCGATTAAAGGGGTGGGTGAAGGCCCTATTGAAGCCATCATTGAAGCGCGAAATAAAGGCGGTTACTTTAAAGATTTATTCGACTTCTGTGCACGTCTTGATCTGAAGAAGGTCAACAAACGTGTTATTGAAAAGTTGATTCTATCCGGCGCGTTAGATAGATTAGGTCCTCACCGAGCGGCGATGATGGCCTCATTGAAAGATGCGGTTAAGGCGGCAAGCCAACATCACCACGCTGAGTCTTTTGGTCAATCGGATATGTTTGGCGTGTTGACTGACGCTCCGGAAGAGGTGGAACACAAGTATACCCAAGTACCGAAGTGGCCTGAAAAGGTTTGGCTTGAAGGTGAGCGTGAGACGTTAGGTTTGTATTTAACGGGTCACCCGGTTAATGCGTACATTAAAGAGCTCGCGAAATACACCAGCTGTCGCTTGAAAGATGCGACGCCGACGCGTCGTGATCAGTCTTTAACGATTGCAGGTTTGGTCATTGCTGCTAGGGTAATGACCACGAAGCGCGGAACTCGAATTGGTTTGATGACCCTCGACGACCGGTCGGGGCGAATGGAAGTAATGTTGTTCTCGGATGCACTTGATCGTTACGCTGAATTGCTCGAAAAAGATAAAATAGTGGTCGTTTCTGGACAGGTCAGCTTTGATGATTTCAATGGTGGGCTTAAAATGACCGCGCGCGAGGTCATGGACTTAGGAAGCGCCCGTGAGAAATATGCTCGTGGGGTGTCGATATCTATCGACCAATCCCAAATTAATGGTCAATTTTTTGAACGCTTTAGTCAAATCTTAGAACCTTATAGAGCCGGAACGGTCCCAGTCAATGTATACTACCAGCGTGCCGACGCTAGAGCGCGGTTAACATTGGGCACAGAATGGCGTGTGACGCCAAGTGATACATTACTAGACGAATTAAAACAGCTGCTTGGAAATAGCCAAGTAGAACTCGAATTTAACTAAAATTTAGCTTCGTGAATACGGAGCTGAATCAACAAGGATTCATAGATGAGCCTGAACTTTCTAGAATTTGAAAAGCCTATCGCTGAACTTGAAGCAAAAATCGAAGCGCTACGTGACGTTTCGCGTCACGGTGGTGACACAGCGGTAGATCTAGACAAAGAAATCGAACAACTAGAGAAAAAAAGCTTAGAGCTTAAACAGAAAATCTTTAGTGACTTAGGTGCATGGCAGGTAGCTCAACTTGCTCGTCACCCTCAACGTCCTTACACCAAAGATTACCTGGAGCATGCCTTCACAGAATTTGAAGAGATGGCGGGCGATCGCGCTTACGCTGACGACAAAGCTATTGTGGGTGGTATGGCTCGTCTAAATGGTCGTCCTGTTATGGTTATTGGTCACCAGAAAGGTCGTGAGACTAAAGAGAAAGTGATCCGTAACTTTGGTATGCCAAAGCCAGAAGGTTACCGTAAGGCACTTCGCCTAATGGAAACGGCTGAGCGTTTCAACATGCCAATTATTACTTTTATCGACACAGCGGGTGCTTACCCAGGTGTTGGTGCAGAAGAGCGTGGTCAATCTGAAGCTATCGCTAAAAACCTAAAAGTTATGGCTGGCCTTTCAGTTCCGGTTATTTGTAACGTTGTGGGTGAAGGCGGTTCTGGTGGTGCACTGGCGATTGGTGTTGGTGACTACGTGAACATGCTTCAGTACTCTACGTATGCAGTAATCTCTCCAGAAGGTTGTGCTTCAATCTTATGGCGTGATTCAGATAAAGCGCCACAAGCTGCTGAAGCGATGGGCCTAGTTGCTCCTCGTCTTAAAGAGCTTGAGCTTATCGATGAAATCATTCCTGAGCCTCTAGGTGGCGCGCACCGCGATCCAGTACAAACGGCTCAGAACATGAAAGACATGCTAGTTAAACAGCTAGAAGAGCTAGAGCAGTTTGATAACGAAGCTCTGCTTGAGCGTCGTTACCAACGCCTAATGAGCTACGGTTACTGCTGATAAGCGTGCCTTGAAATGAGGCAGCTTCAAGTAACAAGATGATGAAAGGGTTGGACTCAGTGCCAACCCTTTTTTATTATTAAAATATTCTCCCTTCAAACCTACTCTCATGGTTCACTCGCTCATGACTCACTTAATCGAAACCTTCACATCTGTACTTAATCAAAGCGCACTCAAGCCTAGTAGGTTGGTCGTGGCTTTCAGTGGCGGTGTTGATTCTCGAGTCTTGTTAGAGTTAGCAGCGCAGTACGCGCAAACGCATGGCATTGAGTGCTGCGCGGTGCACGTTCACCACGGTTTAAGCAACAATGCTGATCACTGGGCTGAGCAATGCCAAGCATGGTGTGATGCTTTGTCGGTTTCGTTAGTTATAGAACGAGTCTCGCTGGATACCGACAGTGGTGAGAGCGTAGAAAAGCTGGCTCGAGACGCGCGATACCAAGCCTTTAAAAAGCATATTAGACAGGGTGATGTATTAGTTACAGGTCAACACATCGATGACCAAGTAGAGACTTTCTTGTTGGCGTTGAAGCGTGGCAGTGGTCCGAAAGGGCTCTCTTCAATGGCGAAGGTGATGCCGTTTGGCGAAGCGTTTATCGTTCGACCGCTACTTTCAGTGACTCGATCAGACATTGAAGCGTCGGCGCACGACATGGGTTTAACTTGGGTCGAAGATGAGAGTAATCAAGACGTTCGCTTTGACCGCAATTTTATTCGTCATCAAGTTACTCCGGCACTGACTGAGCGCTGGCCTAGTTTCCGAGAGGCGGTCAGTCGTAGTGCTCAATTATGTGCAGATCAAGAGTTACTATTGGATGAGTTGCTTGAATCACACTTTCAGCAAGCTTTAGGGGATAGCCAAAACTTAAGTATTGAGGCGTTATCTCAACACTCAGATTTACTACGAGCACGACTGCTAAGAATGTGGTTGAGTCATTGTAATCAACCGATGCCGAGTCAAAAGCAGCTCAAGCTTATTTGGGATGAAGTTGCATGTGCTCAGGCGGACGCCAACCCTAAGCTGGTGTTGAATGATGCCGAAGTTCGACGTTTTAATCATCAGCTCTATTTAGTGAGAGAGACTAAAGACCTATCCGACTGGCAAAGCCATCTTTTAATGGGAGAGAGTGTGACGCTACCCGATGGCTTAGGGGAGCTACGCTTAAATTCAGCACTGAGTGAGGGCGAATCTAACAACCGTGATGTGCAAAGCTTTAGTTTGTCGGATACAAGTGCAACACTAAGAGTGATCTTTAACCCTGAAGGACTTTCGGCTCACCCTGTTGGGCGCGGGCATAGTAGAAAGCTCAAGAAGCTGTTTCAAGAATACCAAGTACCCAGTTGGTTAAGACGCAGAACGCCGATATTAATGGATGGCGATCGAGTGATCGCTGTTTTAGGCTTATTCGTAGATAAAAACTACGAAGGTCAAGATTGTGAAGCGCTTTGGAGCAAGTAGAAAAAGTTTGTGTCACAATTCACCGTCACTTTAATAAAAATAATTAATGGAATATGCAATGAAGAAAATTACACTAGGATTAGTTCTCGGACTTGGACTATTGAGTGGTAACGCTCTGGCGGGTGATGTTGCTGCGGGCCAAGCTAAAGCAGCAATCTGTGCGGCTTGTCATGGCGCCGATGGTATCGCTATGATCCCAGGTTACCCAAACCTGAAAGGACAAAACGAGCAGTACATCGTTTCATCGATCAACGCTTACAAAACAAAACAGCGTAATGGTGGCTTGGCCGCTGTGATGCAGGCTCAGGCTTCTATGCTGAGTGATGAAGATATCGCGAATCTAGCCGCTTACTACGCAAGCCTTAAGTAAAACCTTCTCAAAGCGCTGATTAAACAAGATGATAAATTTCGAGCCAGAGCTTTAAAGCTCTGGCTTTTTTCATTGAATGTTTACTATAGCTAACCGATAATGAGCTATTCGTACAGTTTAAGGGATGAACATGAAAAAGATTGAAGCCATTATCAAGCCATTCAAACTTGATGATGTACGTGAAGCACTTGCAGAAGTGGGTATTACGGGTATGACAGTATCTGAAGTTAAAGGCTTTGGACGCCAGAAAGGTCATACTGAGCTATATCGCGGCGCAGAGTACATGGTCGACTTTTTACCTAAAGTGAAATTGGAAATCGTTGTGACCGACGAAGTGGCTGACCAGTGTGTTGATACCATTATCGAAACGGCTCAAACCGGTAAAATCGGCGACGGTAAGATCTTCATTACTGACGTTGAACGTGTGGTACGTATTCGTACTGGCGAAGAAGACGAAGACGCCGTATAAAAAAACTATTACCCTAAAAGGAGCGTTTATCGCTCCTTTTTCATTTCTGGTAGGGTGCTGTATGTTTAAGAAAACCATCATTGTTATCGCCGTATTGATAACGCTTGCTGTCGTTAGTTTTCATTTTATCTTCGTGATCCCGAATAAACCCAACCTGATCACTTCCTCTCAAAGTACCAGTAACGACATCTACAGTTGCTACCAAAACTCCGCACCGAAAGCGATTGATGTGTCTGATGGACTAAGCATTACCGTGTGGAATATCTACAAGCAAAATCGCAGTAATTGGCAGAGTGAACTGAACAAATTGACGGCAGGAAGCGATCTTGTATTGCTGCAAGAAGCGAGTATGACAGTAGAGCTTCGCCAATGGGTGACAAGCGGCCAGTGGGGAAGCACTCGTGTGAATGCGTTTGAAGCCTTTGAACAAAGTGCTGGCGTACTTAACTTAGCGACGCATTTACCGATCGAAGCTTGTGCTTATACTCATGAAGAACCTTGGCTTCAATTGCCTAAATCGGCGCTTTGGTCGCGTTACCAACTAAGCAATGGCGAAGAGTTGGCTGTGATTAATATCCATGCTGTGAACTTTACCTTTGGTACGGAAGATTACGAGGCTCAGCTGAAGAGCTTAACTGACAATCTGCAACAGTATCGTGGACCTGTTATTTTTGCTGGAGATTTTAATAGCTGGAGTGAGGCTCGCTTTGCGGTATTGAAAGGCGCGTTGGAACAGGTCGGTTTGACGGAGGTTGCCTTTGAACCGGATAACCGAACTCAATTTATGACAGGATTGGTGCTCGACCATGTGTTCTATCGAGGGTTAGAGGTAGAAAATGCAAAAGCGCCCATTACGGACGCTTCTGATCATAACCCTATGCGAGTGACCTTTAAGGCTAAATAGTAAGAAGTTATTAGCTTATTAGTCATTGGATCTTAGCTATTTGCCATTCACCGTTCACACTGTGGTTACTGTGGTTACTGTGGTTACTGTGGTTACTTTGGGTAATAAGCTAGAGAGTTTTCGCTAGCCTTACCTCTTCAACTTAAAAGATTAAAATGTAGAGCGCCCAGATTAGGTAGTAGCCAACCCATGGCAAGCCAGAGATGACCAATGCTTGACCACGCTCAAACTCAGTCCACGTCAATACCGCGGCATAACCCAACACGATATACCATGGTAATAACAGTGGTAAAGAGCTGGCAAACTGCGACCAATCATTGGTTAGTGGTAACTTGATTAAGCCGTTTAAGCTGTTCAAGTCAGCAGCGTAGCTCATCACTTGTCCATGCTTGAGTATCAGGCTTGCGTAGCTTGCTACATCACCTAAAACAGCCGGGAATATCACAACCGATGCCGCTGCAAACCATCGCCAAAAGCTATGTTGATGCTGGCTTGGTTTGGTTGCTAGGTTAAACCAGAATGCCAACAGAATGATGGTTAACGTACGGCTAAACACATCGCTGATGATTTCACTCGCGAGTAAGGTATTACTGTCAAGTAACGCCAATTGGTCAGGGTTCGTTTGAGCCAGTTGTTGTGACAATTCTGCACTTAACCATGCAAAATCTACATTCGAAAAATAAGCACCCCAGAATAAAAACGGGCTGAGCATTAATACGACGTAGGGTTGCCATCCCCAAGCACTTCGCTGATAAAGCGCTAAGAAACAAGCTGTTGGTGAACGGAATATATCCAACAGCATGACGAGTGGGTTACTTGACGGGTTCATACACTTACCTTAGTTACATCAACATACAGCTTCAGTTTTTGTCCTGGCTGTAGGTATTTCTTGTTCTGCAAAGCGTTCCATTTTACAACATCTGCGCTTTTTACTTTGAACTTTGATGCAATACCGCTGACTGTGTCACCTGATCTTACGTTATAAAAGACAGTTCGGATGATGGCACCGTCGGAACTATTCTTCCAAATGACCAGTTCTTGACCAATTCGAAGCGTGTCGCGTGGCCCCATACCATTCCACTTAGCCAGTGATTGGTGAGATACCTTATTTGCGCGTGCAATCGTCCATAGGCTGTCACCACTTTTTACGGTATGACTAAGCTTATATTGACCACGACTCTTCGACTGTGTGCTTGCTAGGCGATTTGAAGCGCTTAGTGCGTATGTCTTGTCGTCTTTGGTGGATGTTGGGATAAGTAAGTGCTGTCCAATACGAATATTGTTGTTGCTCAAACCGTTTGCAGAGCGGATCACTTTGCTGGTGGTGTTATATTTACTTGCTAGTACGCTAATGCTGTCACCAGACTGAACCTTGTAACGCACCAACTTCATGCCTTTGCCTTTATTGGCCGCCACTTCTTTGTTGAACTTTTCAACAGAGCTTAGGGGAAGCAATAATTGCTGATGCTTTTCAGGTGCGGTCGCCCATTGGTTATAAGCGGGGTTGTAGCCTTGCAGTTCTTTGACTGGAATACCTGCGTAGCTTGCAGCAATCGCTAAATCAAGCTGTTCGTTTGGGTTAACCAGGGTCAGTACTGGCTTGTTTGGAATCGCAGGGATATCGATGCCATACTTTTCTTGGTTGGCAATCACATCAGCTAGCGCAAGGAGTTTAGGTACGTAGCTGCTGGTCTCTTTTGGCAAGTCCAAAGAGAAGAAGTCGATTGGCTTACCCAGCTTCTTGTTCTTGCGGATAGCACTGTTTACACGACCGCCGCCACTATTATAGGCAGCAATGGCATGGTTCCAATCGCCATCGAAACGTCGGTTAAGGTCTGAGAGGAAATCCAATGCGGCGTCAGTAGAGGCAGCGACATCACGACGACCGTCGTACCAGAAGTTCTGTTCAAGTCCGTAGTCTTTGCCTGTGCCAGAAATGAATTGCCATAGACCTGCTGCGCTGCCATGAGAGTAGGCAAATGCATCGAAAGAACTTTCTACAACGGGTAATAGTGCCAATTCTAGTGGTAAGCCTTTTTCTTCAATCTTAGTGGTGATTAGATAAAGGAAAGGTTCAGCACGTTGTGAGACGGTTTTTAGATGACTAGGGTGTTTTAAATACCAAGTTCGGTAGTAATCAACCTTCTTTTGGTCGGGTACTTCCATTTCTAGTTGCATCGCAATACGTTTCCAAACATCTTCTTGTGTTTGTGGAGTAACGACAGGTGCTTCAACTTTTTGATCTTCTTTGGCTGCTGCTTCTGATGAAACGTTCGCTTGAGAAACTTCTTTAGTAGGAGGTGTGTTGGTTTGCTCGGAAGCTTGGTCTGGATTCTCTGACTGAGTTAATTGGCAACCAGAAAGTAGTAATACCAAAGCCCAGCTGTACTTAACTCGCATGTTACAGCCTTTTTAATTAACGGCCGGTGATAATACTTGCCACCCCCTATGAGTGACAAGTCTGTATTTGTTAAAATTCGTTCTTCCACGCACGTAAAGCGGTAAATACCGATAAAGGATCGGTCTGCTCAGTACGATTAGATACTGATTTCACTACACTTGGCTCGGTATAGCGCAAGAAAGGGTTCACAAACTTCTCTTGTCTCAAATTTGTGGGGATGGTCGACTTATTCTGAGCTCGCAGTCGGTTTACTTGGTCGCGATATTGCTGCAAATGTTGGTTGTCAGGCTCAACCGCTAATGCGAAAGCGATGTTCGCGGCGGTGTATTCATGAGCACAGTAAACCTCGGTTTCTTGAGGAAGTGCTGTGATCTTGTTCAGTGCATCAAACATTTGCTGTGGCGTGCCTTCCATGATTCGACCGCAACCTGCTGAAAACAGCACATCGCCACAAAATAGTTTGGCATCGCCTACATAACCAATGTGACCAGCTGTGTGGCCACTGAGCCCGAGTACTAAAAAGACTTCACCAAACAATTCTAATTGATCACCATCATCAACGGGGTGAGTTAAGGTCGGGATTGGTTCATTCCTTGGACCCACAACATCGATGCTTGGAAACTGTCTGACTAGTTCTGGAACGCCACCAATGTGATCATGGTGGTGGTGTGTAATCAAGATTGCATCTAAAGTTAGCTCATGATGTGCTAAGTACTCTAATACTGGAGCCGCATCACCAGGGTCGACGACAGCACAACGGCGATCGCTATTTTGAATCAGCCAGATGTAATTGTCGTTAAATGCAGGTATGCTTTTGATATGTAACATTATTGATTCTCCAGTCACTTTTAGTGAGACAGAATAAGTGAGACAGGTTATTGATGAAGCCAGCACGTAGCAGAAAGAAGTTTGAGCGTCCTTACACTTGGGCACAATTGCACAATGGGGACTGGTTGAGAGAATCTATTCAAACTCGACTCGATGAGTGGTGCCCAAAGCTATTTGGTTACCATATGCTCAAGCTTGGCGGTCTCAGTAGTGAGATTTCTAGCTGCACATGCAACATTCAACATCAAGTAAACCTAGATATCCAGAACCCATTACATAATGTGATAGCGGATGTCTATAATTTACCCTTTTTGGAGAAAAGCTTTGATGTTGTGGTGCTGAGTCATCAGTTAGATTATAGCAATGACCCGCATCGATTATTGAGAGAAGTCGACCGAGTGATGATGGACGATGGTTATATCATCATTACTGGCTTCAATCCGTTTAGTATTACCGGACTCGCAAGTTTAATGCCTTGGCGAAAGAACAGCTTGCCTTGGAGTGGACGTATGTACACGCCAAACCGAATTAAAGACTGGTTAGGTGTATTGAACTACGAAGTGATTCACTGCGATACCTATGCACTGTTTCCGATGAGTAAGTATCAGGCGATGTGGACGTGGTTAGAGAACAGCTTGGGCGGCTGTGCTTCCTTTGCTGGTAGCCAATACTTTATTGTTGCTCGTAAACGAACTTACCCACTTAAGCCTATCAAGCCACATTGGCACCTTAAGCGACGTTTCTCTCCGGTTGGAGCAAGCTTTAGAACCAATACGCGTCGTACCATGGATTCCGCTAAAGCTTCATATCCGTTGAAAACAGAAAAAGCCGATTAGTTGTCGGCTTTTGATCTGCTAATTCGGTTGAGAAATTGTCAATTAGTTTAAGAAGTTATCAATCAGGTTTGGAAAGTATGAATCTGTTTCTGAAATCTGCATCTCATTTAAAAGACGGTTAGCTTGGTTGATAGCCCGTATCTTCTTGAGTCGGATTCTCCGCTGCATTTCGCGCTAAATCATCACACATTTCATTTTCTCGGTGTCCAGCGTGTCCTTTAACCCAGCGCCAATCAACACGATGACGAGCAGTTTCTTTATCGAGCCTTTGCCACAGGTCTGCGTTTTTAACCGGTTTCTTGTCGGCGGTTTTCCAGTCACGCTTTTTCCAGTTGTGGATCCACTGTGTGATGCCTTGGCGAACGTATTGGCTATCCGTGGTCAGAATCACAGAGCAAGGTTCCTTGAGTGCTTGGAGAGCGATGACAGCTGCGAGCATTTCCATACGGTTGTTGGTCGTTAGTGTAAAGCCTTCGGCTAGTGTCTTTTCTACTTTTTTATAGCGAAGTACGATGCCATAGCCACCAGGGCCTGGGTTGCCTAAACAAGAACCGTCAGTGAAAATTTCAACTTGTTTCGTCATGATTTGATACTATTACCTCAAGCACATTATCGGCATAGTCTGACACAGTTATCCTTATGAATACCAGTAGCACTCCAGAACAAAACACGAACGAAAAAAACAGTTCGGACGAAAATAAGCGCATCATTGTACTCGATACCGAAACCACCGGTATGAATACAGAAGGTGGCCCTCACTATATGGGGCATCGCATCGTTGAAATTGGTGCGGTAGAGATCATCAACCGTAGGCTGACCGGGCGTCACTTCCACGTCTATATAAAGCCCGATCGTGCGATTCAAGAAGAGGCGATTGGCGTTCACGGTATTACCGATGAATTCTTGATTGATAAGCCAGAATACCAAGACATACATAAAGAGTTTCTCGACTTTATCAAAGGTGCTGAGCTGGTAGCTCATAACGCGCCCTTCGATACGGGCTTTATGGACTATGAGTTTGAGAAGCTCAACCCAGCGATAGGTAAAACGGATGACTACTGTAAAGTTACCGATACCTTGGCCATGGCGAAGAAGATATTTCCAGGCAAAAGAAACAACCTAGATATCTTATGTGATCGTTACGGTATTGATAACTCGCACCGTACCCTCCACGGTGCATTGCTCGATGCGGAGATCCTAGCCGACGTCTATTTATTGATGACAGGTGGGCAAACTTCGCTGCAATTTAACGCAGGGCAAAAGGAAGGTGAAGGTGAAAGTATACGAAGAGCAGAAAGTGGTCGAAAATCCCTAAAGGTTTTACGAGCTACGGCCGATGAAGTAGAAGCGCATCAAAGTCGTTTAGATCTCGTCGAGAAAAGCGGAAGCTGCCTCTGGCGTCAGTAGGGAGAAACTATGTTAAGGGTATTGGCTACCGGTTACTTATTGCTGTTAAGCTTTAGCTTACATGCGGCAACAGAATCCGTAATGAGTTTATTGGACAACCGTTTTCGAGTTGATCCCAGTATTGAACAAGTCACCTTTGTGATTTATCGAGCCGATAACTCTAAACCTGTCGTTTTAGTTCGTCCGGATGGCAAGAAATACTACTCTTGGCGCAATGCTGATAATGTCCGTTGGTACGAAGAATCATCCATGGACATCATATCTATCGACAAACCGATGCCAGGACCTTGGCAAGCGGTTGGTAAAGTCTCACCTAAGAACAACATCAAGCTATTGTCTCACCTTGTTTTAGATGCCAATGACTTCCCAGACAAACTGTATCAAACCGAACACATTAAATTTACGGCTCGTTTGAGCTCTGACGGCAAGCCTCTTGTGCTGCGTGATTTTTTAGATCGCGTGAAACTTAAGGTCACTTTTACTAAGTTCGTTGAAAATGAAGAGTCTTTAGTGAGAGAGGCGCGCCCAATTCCGGTTGTGATGGGCGAGTTTGCCGACGATGGCAGTGGTCTTGATGAAAAAGCCGGAGATGGCGTTTTCACTGTGTCGTTGCCGATTGATATTGAGCCAGGTAAATACCGCGCGCGTATTACTTCTGGCAATGGTGTGTTCCTGCGAGCACAAGAGCAAGAAGTTTTGGTGTACCCAACACCGATCACTACAACCTTCATTCAGTCTCGAAAAGAGGGGCAGCCTCATTCGATTGTCGTTTCAGGGGAGCCGGGCATGATTGCGCCTAGTTCGTTAGCGGTTCATGTTGAACACAAAGCTCCGGATGAATACGAAATGTATAAGCAGGGCCAAGCTGAGGTCGATGCAATGAAAGTCGCTTTAGAGCTGCCTTATAATGGCGATTTGGGGATTTATAACTGGTCGGGGATGGTTTACGCCACTGATGCCTCAAGCCAACGTCCACTGATCTTTCCCATTACCGAGCACTCGTACAGCGTTGTTGAAGATATCGATTTAGCGGAGTCACGACGCCTGCAAGAACAAGCGCTTGCTGAGCAAAAGCGTATCGCAGCAGAGTTGATGATACTTCAGAAGCGTGAAGATGACAGGCAGCGCAGTATGATCATTATTGCGGTGGGTAATGTGGTCGCGATTCTATTAGGTTTATTGATTTGGTTTGTGGTTCGTCGGGTAAAGGCGAAGAAAAAAGCTCAACCAGAGATGCAGCTTAAGGCACCAAAGTAACTTGTCTATATCATTGGAGTTGTCTTGAGAGAGCAAACTTCGAGAGAACAAATCTCGAGAAAGTAAGCTTCGAGAATGTCAGCATTAAAATTTGTGACAACGATGTCATGACCAAAAAAAACGGGACTCATAGGAGTCCCGTTGTTGTTTCTTTTTCTGACCTTAAGCGACGTTATCAATCGATTGGTCTGGGTACTGAGACTTTGCTGCAAGCTCCTCTGGAGAGAAGTCGTCAACGTTAATCGTGTACAGTCTATGTTCCTCTGCACTGACAAGCAACGCAGCTTCTTTCTCCGTTAAGATACCTTTCTCAAGTCCCAATTGAGCGACAAGATCAAGACGTAAGAAGGCACGTTTTTGATGTGTCTCTTTGCAGACTTTGTCGAATAGAGGTTCTGCTTGAAGAATGACTTCTAGTGCTTTTTCAATCTTACCCACTGGGTTGTATTCAGTCGCTTCCAAGTATTGGCCGCGGCCGATACGAGAACGTGTTTCGCTTGGCGTTTGTAGAATGTGCGCGACTTGGCTGTCCAGTTTGTCGTTTGGCGCACGACGAATGCGACCGAATGGCATCAACACAACACGAAGTAAGCGACCAATCACAGGATTAGGGAAGTTCGCTAGGAACTCATCAATCGCAACTTCAGTCTGACGTAAACTATCTTGCATACCCCAATGTACTAACGGTAAATCTTCAGCGTGGCTGCCTTCACTTTCGAAGCGCTTAAGTGTTGCTGAACCTAGGTACAGTTGGCTTAGGATATCGCCTAATCTTGCTGATAGGCGCTCTCTGCGTTTCAGTGAACCACCCAAAACGGCCATTGAAATGTCAGAAAGTAGCGCTAAGTTGGCACTGTAGCGGTTCAATTTTTGGTAGTAGCGTTGAGTCTGTTTGTCCGCTTTATTAGATGGTGTTGGCGTGTCTGAGCCTCGACCATCAGTTAAACCAAACCACAAACTGCGGACTAGGTTGCTCATCGTAAAGCTAACGTGTCCTGCTAACGCTGAATCAAACTTATCCAGTGCATCGCTACTTTCAGAATAAGCGGCTTCCATTTCATTCAGTACGTAAGGATGACAACGAATTGCACCTTGACCATAGATGATCATCGAACGAGTTAGGATGTTGGCACCTTCCACGGTTATCGCGATTGGCGCGCCTTGGTAGCTACGAGCTAAGAAGTTTGATGGACCTAAGCAAATGCCTTTACCACCGACGATATCCATCGCATCGATGATGCTGCGTTGGCCACGGTGAGTACAGTGGTACTTCACAATTGCTGAGATAACCGAAGGCTTTTCGCCAAGATCGATACCTGCAACCGTTAGGTTACTTGCCGCATCCATTACGTAGGCATTACCTGCTAGGCGTGCAAGCGGCTCTTCAACTCCTTCCATTCGACCAATAGGTTGTTTGAACTGGCGACGAATACGAGCGTAAGCACCGGTTGCCAGCGCAGCCGATTTAATGCCGCCCGTTGAGTTTGAAGGCAGTGTGATACCACGACCAACAGATAGACACTCAACCAGCATACGCCAGCCTTGTCCGGCCATCTTCTGGCCACCAATGATGAAATCGATAGGAACGAAGAGATCATCACCTTGGGTTGGGCCATTTTGGAACGGTACGTTAAGTGGGGAGTGACGATTACCAATCTTCACGCCTTTTAAATCTGTAGGGATAAGCGCGCAAGTGATACCGAGCTCTTGCTTGTCACCAAGTAGGCCGTCTGGATCTCGTAATTTAAACGCAAGTCCCAATACTGTTGCGACAGGTGCAAGGGTAATGTAGCGCTTGTTCCAAGTGAGGCGCATGCCTAAGACTTCTTCGCCTTGCCATTCGCCTTTACATACAATGCCGTAATCAGGGATTGAGCCTGCATCTGAGCCAGCTTCCGGGCTAGTTAGGGCAAAACAAGGGATCTCTTTACCTTCCGCTAAACGGGGTAGGTAGTGGTTTCTTTGTTCTTCTGTACCGTAGTGCTGCAATAGCTCACCGGGGCCTAACGAGTTAGGTACGCCAACGGTTGATGACAATACGCTAGAAACGCCTGTTAGCTTCTGTAGTACTAAAGACTGAGCGTAAGCCGAGAACTCTAAACCGCCATATTTTTTCTTGATGATCATTGCGAAGAATTTATGGTCTTTCAGGTATTGCCATACTTCTGGTGGCAAATCAGCCAGCTCATGCGTTACTTGGTAATCATTGACCATTTCACACACTGTATTTACTGGACCATCTAAAAATGCTTGCTCAGCTTCAGACAGCTTCGGGTCAGCGATGTTTTGAAGTTTCTTCCATTCAGGCTTGCCTTTGAACAGCTCTGCTTCCCACCACACAGTACCCGCTTCTAATGCTTCCTTTTCTGTCTGAGACATTGCAGGCAGTACTTTTTTAAACAAAGAAAGCGCTTTTTGACTGATGATGGTCTGACGAATTGCCGGTACAGCAAAAATCGCAATGGCTAAGAGATAACAAAGCCAGCCAGTGACAGCTACGCCGCCAAACAGTGTTAATGCTACCATTGTGCCGGTTAATACGATTAATGCGCGTACTAGGCTAACTCTATGGTAAAGACAGACGCTTAAGACTGCTGTCATGCCGAGTAGGGAGAGCAATATGTTCATGATCGATTTCCTTTTCAGAGATCACTTATTGTTATTAAGTTTAGGTAAGAGGTCTAACCAGTCAAGTGTAAACAAAATATTAAATATTTGTAAAACTCTAAAGTGGATAAAAAGTGATCTCAATAGAGTTAAAGTTCTAATTGTGAGAGGTTGGTGGCGAATATTTGGGCGGATCGGCAGCGACAGGCTAATAAAGGTGGCAATCTTTGGGCTTAAGTGTCGACACTATTTCATGTTTGTGGGTAAACTCAGTGATAAAGAGGGGGAAACCCCCAGTTCTCATTTCGCGCACTTTAAGTTGCGTCAAAAAAATAAGAGATAAGCCTTATGTACCATGACCTAATCAAAAGTGAATTGAACGAAGCTGCTGACGTTCTTAACAAGTTCTTGAGTGATGACCATAACATTGCCCAAATTGAAGCTGCCGCAAAACTGATTGCAGATTCATTTAAGCAAGAGGGTAAAGTACTTTCTTGTGGTAACGGTGGCTCACACTGTGATGCGATGCACTTCGCGGAAGAGCTTACTGGCCGATACCGTGAAAATCGTCCAGGTTACGCTGGTATTGCGATTTCAGATCCTAGCCATTTATCTTGTGTAAGTAACGACTTTGGCTACGACCACGTATTTTCTCGTTATGTAGAAGCGGTAGGCCGTAAGGGTGACGTGTTGTTTGGTTTATCGACTTCTGGTAACTCTGCCAACATTTTAAAAGCGATTGAAGCTGCTCAAGCTAAAGGCATGAAAACCATTGCGCTAACCGGTAAAGATGGCGGTAAAATGGCAGGTTGTGCCGATATCGAAATTCGAGTTCCACATTTTGGTTACGCTGACCGCATCCAAGAGATTCACATTAAGATCATCCACATTGTGATTCAGCTTGTTGAAAAAGAAATGGAATAATAGTTTTAAAGACATTTGGGGCCCAACTTAGGCTCCATTGGTTTTGATAGGGAGTAGATTAAACCATGTGTGAATTGCTCGGTATGAGCGCGAATGTGCCAACTGATATTTGTTTTAGCTTTACTGGTCTTATGCAGCGTGGAGGCAATACCGGCCCGCACCGCGATGGCTGGGGTATTACTTTCTATGAAGGAAAGGGTTTCCGTACGTTTAAAGATCCTAACCCTAGTTGTGAATCCAAGATCGCTGAGTTGGTTCAAAACTACCCAATTAAAAGTCAAGCTGTTGTCAGTCATATCCGTCAAGCTAATCGTGGTGGCGTTAATCTAGAAAATACTCACCCATTTACCCGTGAGCTTTGGGGACGATACTGGACCTTCGCCCATAATGGCCAATTAACGGATTACGATGATCTGGTTAGTGGTCGTTTCAGACCGGTCGGTGAGACGGACAGTGAACTTTCTTTCTGTTGGTTAGTGAAACAATTAGAAGATCGTTTTCCTGAACCACCACAAGACATGGAAGGTATGTTTCGCTTTGTCGCTGAGTGTTGTGATCAGCTAAGAGAGAAAGGCGTCTTCAACATGTTACTCAGTGATGGTGAGTACGTGATGACCTACTGTACGAATCATTTGTACTGGATAACAAGACGCGCGCCTTTTGGCAATGCGAGCCTGATTGATGAAGATGTTGAGATAAACTTCCAAGAAGAGACCACGCCGAATGATGTGGTCACGGTGGTAGCAACTCAGCCTCTAACATGCAATGAAGAGTGGTTTAGAATGAAGCCGGGCGAATATGCGTTGTTTCATTTTGGTGAGCTGATCGGCAATAACCATAAAGCCTTGGAAGATGTTGCTTATGCACCTAAAAAGGTTGCAAGCCAAGCACCAACTGAGCCATTGAGCTAAACGTTCCGAATAGTATCATTTTTGATCCGAACATAAGAAAGGCCGCTTACTGAACCAATAAGTCAATAAGCGGCCTTTTTATTTTCTGATTTTTAAGGGCTTGCTCTTTAGTGATTTACTTTGCGAGAATAGCTATACGAATTACTCTTCTGCGTAACCGTGTTTGCCTAATATTTTACCGTCTAAGACAGCTTGCCCGTTTACCATCGATAAACGATCTTCGGCAAACCATTTACAGACCATAGGGTAAATGCAGTGTTCTTGGGTGAGCACTCGGCTTGCTAATATGTCAGCATCATCATCTTTAAATACTGGCACCTTAGCCTGTAAGATCACTGGGCCACCATCGAGCTCTTCGGTAACAAAGTGGACGCTGGTGCCATGCTCTTTGTCCTTTGCATCAATAGCACGCTGGTGGGTGTGCAGCCCAGGATACTTAGGTAATAGAGAAGGGTGGATATTGATCATTTTACCCGCGTAATGACGAACAAACTCTGAACTCAGAATGCGCATGTAGCCAGCGAGTACAATCAGGTCGGGTTGGTAAGCATCGATCTGAACCATCAATTCATGATCAAACTCTTCACGCGAGTTAAATTCTTTTGGATTCACCGAGTGAGCGTGAACACCTGCTGATTTTGCGCGCTCTAGACCAAAAGCATCCGCTTTATTTGAGAAAACTGCCTTAACAGAGGCGTCAATCGTGTGGCTGTCACAGGCATCCAAAATAGCTTGTAAGTTGCTTCCGCTTCCTGAGACTAAAACGACGATGTTTTTTTTAGAGTGACTGTTATTCATAGAATGGCTGTTCTTCATAGAGTGGGTCATGCGATTGGTTAACTAAAGTATTTACAATTTACCTACATAAACTAAGGTTTTCTGCGTGCTAAATAGCAAAATGAGGACCAATAGGTCCTCATTTATTAACTAAGTAAGTGAACGTATCACTTATTTAATTTCAACTTGCTCTTCGCCAGCTTCAGCGTTTGCGATCTCACCGATAACCCAAGCGTTTTCGCCTTCAGCTTTCAGTAGTTCAACAGCAGCGTCTGCTTGATCTTTAGGTAGAGCAACAATTAGGCCTACGCCACAGTTGAAAGTGCGGTACATTTCAAATGTCTCCACGTTTCCTTTCTCTTGTAGCCAGCTGAAAATAGCAGGCCATTCCCAGCTTTTTCCATCAATCACTGCTTTAGTGCCTTCAGGAAGTACGCGTGGGATGTTCTCCCAGAAACCACCACCAGTGATGTGCGAAATAGCATGAATGTCATGCTCTGCGATCATCTTAAGTGCCGATTTGATGTAAATCTTAGTAGGTTCTAGTAGGTGCTCACCGATAGTGCGACCTTCTAGTTCTTCATTCTTATCAGCACCAGAAACTTCTAGAACTTTACGAATCAAAGAGTAACCGTTTGAGTGTGGACCACTTGAGCCAACAGCGATAAGTGCGTCGCCTGCTGCTACTTTAGTACCATCAATGATGTCAGCTTTTTCTACGACACCAACACAGAAGCCAGCAACATCGTAGTCATCGCCTTCGTACATACCAGGCATTTCAGCCGTTTCACCACCGATTAGTGCACAGCCAGCTTGAACACAACCTTCAGCGATACCAGAAACAACGTCTGCAGCTGTATCTACATCTAGCTTACCTGTTGCGTAGTAGTCTAGGAAGAATAACGGCTCACCACCTTGAACGATTAAGTCGTTCACACACATTGCCACTAGGTCGATACCAATGGTGTCGTGTTTTTTCAGATCCAAAGCAAGGCGAAGTTTAGTACCAACACCATCAGTACCTGAAACAAGTACCGGCTCTTTGTATTTCGTTGGAAGTTCACATAGGGCGCCAAAGCCACCAATACCGCCCATTACTTCAGGGCGACGAGTGCGTTTAACAGCACCTTTGATACGGTCTACTAGTGCATTACCTGCGTCGATATCAACACCAGCGTCTTTGTAGCTTAGAGAAGAAGTATTACCACTCACGGGATAGTCCTCGAACTTAAGTTGGATGTGAAAACGGCGCTATTCTAACAGGGCTTGATTACCAAGAGCAAACGTTTGCGCGGTTTTTTTTATTAGAATAAAGATTCTGAAATAACCCCACAGTTCGTGTATAATCTACAGGTTTGTTTAAATATTGCCGGAGTTGGAAATGAAAGTTGTTGAAGTGAAACACCCGCTAGTAAAACATAAAATTGGCCTGATGCGTGAAGGTGACATTAGCACTAAGCGTTTTCGTGAGCTAGCGACAGAAGTGGGTAGCCTTCTAACATACGAAGCGACATCAGATTTTGAAACTGAGCGTGTGACGATTAACGGTTGGAACGGTCCAGTAGAAGTTGACCAAATTAAAGGTAAAAAAGTAACGGTAGTGCCAATTCTACGTGCTGGTCTAGGCATGATGGACGGCGTTCTTGAGCACATCCCAAGTGCACGTATCAGCGTTGTTGGTATCTACCGTGACGAAGAAACGCTTGAGCCAGTACCATACTTTAACAAGCTTGCATCTAACATCGATGAGCGTATTGCTCTAGTGGTAGATCCAATGCTTGCGACAGGTGGTTCTATGATCGCGACTATCGACCTTATGAAAGAGAAAGGTTGTAAGCACTTTAAGATTCTTGTGCTTGTTGCTGCTCCTGAAGGTATCGCTGCTCTAGAAAAAGCGCACCCAGATGTTGAGCTGTACACGGCTGCAATCGATGAGAAGCTAAACGACAAGGGCTACATTGTTCCTGGTCTTGGCGATGCTGGTGATAAGATCTTCGGTACTAAGTAATTCAGTTTCGGTTTAAATTAATTCAAAGAGTTTTAAATTTAACTGAACCTGCTTAATTAGCCGTATAAATAAAAGGGAGAGCATTCGATGCTCTCCCTTTTTTGATCTTGTTAGGTTGTGATTTTTTTGAATCCAGCCTTACCGATAAATTAATCGATTTGAGCTTTGTCTACTACGGTGTTGTCGCCTAATTCTTCTGGAAGGACTAGGTTAAGTAGGATTGCCACGATGCCACATAAGCTTACGCCCTGTAGGCTAAAGTCACCGATGCCAAATGCCATGCCGCCAATACCGAAGACTAACGTAATACCCACAATCACAAGGTTGCGTGATTTATGTAGGTCTACTTTATTCTGAATTAGAGTATTCAAGCCTACCGTCGCGATTGAACCAAACAGTAGAATCATGATGCCGCCCATCACAGGAACAGGAATCGTTTGAAGTAGCGCGCCTAGCTTACCGACCAATGCAAGAACAATCGCTGTTACCGCAGCCCAAGTCATGATCACTGGGTTGAATGCTTTGGTCAGCATTACTGCACCTGTTACTTCACTGTACGTAGTGTTTGGTGGAGCGCCCAGCATTGAAGCGGCAATTGTTGCCACACCGTCACCAGTAATAGTGCGGTGTAAACCTGGCTTCTTAAGGTAGTCTTTGCCGGTAACGTTCGAGATAGCAAGCATGTCGCCCACGTGCTCAACAGCAGGTGCAATTGCCACAAACACCATAAAGAAAATAGCGTTGATGTTGAATTCTGGTGCAGTGAAGTTTGGTAGTGCTAACCAATCTGCTTGAGCTACGGGGGTAAAATCAACTACGCCGTATACCAAGCTCGTTACGTAACCCGCTACAATGCCACCAAAGATAGGCAGTAATTTAAGGAAGCCTTTCGAGAAAACACTGATGACAATCGTCACTAGCAATGAAATAGACGAGATCCATAACGCGGCGTCTGCATCGATAAGTTGAACCGCACCATCGCCGGTTTTACCTAGCGCCATGTTTACTGCAACAGGCGCAAGACCTAAGCCGATAACCATGATCACAGGGCCAACCACCACGGGTGGAAGCAGTTTATGGATGAAGGCTACGCCACGCACTTTAATCAACGCGCCCATTAAGACATACACAACACCTGCTGCCATTATGCCGCCCATGGTTGCACCAACACCCCAAGTTTGAATACCAAACATGATAGGCGCGATGAATGCAAAAGAAGACGCTAAGAAGATTGGCACTGAACGGCGTGTAATAAGTTGGAACAAAAGGGTACCGATACCCGCGCCAAAGAGTGCAACGTTGGGATCAAGTCCTGTTAGTAGCGGCACGAGTACAAGCGCACCAAACGCTACAAACAGCATTTGCGCACCTTGCAGAGCATTTTTCATGTTATGTCCTTAAAAATGGTCGTTATATGAAAAGTGAAAAATAAAATTCGCGGGATTCTATCACTTAGCAATCGATTGCCACACCAAATAGATCAAATTTATTTATCTTAGTGATGTTTTATATCCATCCTTGCCTGAAAAACTCAGTTTATAAGTGAGCGATTTATCATGGCCAGGTGATATTTTAAGGTTATTAAACACAGTGGGCGCTATCGACCTTGCCCCTCAATCCATAGTTGCTTATCATCTAGGCACAAGATTTGAATATTAGGATCAGTATGCGCTACATAGCATTGTTGTTGATGGGACTATTAGCCTCTCCGAGTTATGCCTTAACTCAAGTAGATATTTTTAGTGCTGAAGTTGCGATTAACGCTGAAAACAAACAGCCAGAACAAGTGGCAAGAAATACCGGCATGGAGCAGGTTTTGATACGTGCGACTGGCCAAACCGATGTCGCTTCGAATGAGACGATTCAAAAGGCGATGCGTAAAAGTTCGCAGTACATGTCTCAAATGAGTTTTGGCGAAAGCAATGACCAATCAACATTGCGTATGCGTTTTAACGGTGCTCAAATCCGTTCTCTATTGACGCAAGCACAGTTGCCGTACTGGCCTGACACGCGTTCAAACATCCTTGTTTGGCTGGTGGAAGAACAGAACTACGACAAGAATATTGTGTGGGAACACTCCAACTCACAATTAGCGGCAGGTTTACAAGCCAACGCAAAAGAGCGCGGTTTGCCTCTAACGCTACCTGTGGGTGATTTTGATGACATTACGGGTATTGCGACTTCTGATCTTTGGGGTAGCTTTGTTACACCAATCAGTAAAGCGAGTCAGCGTTACCCGGTTGATGCTGTTCTTGTGATAAAAGCTCAATCTTCAGGTCTACGTTGGACTCTATACGATCAAAAGCCAAACCAATTGACGAGCGCACCAAAATCGCCAGTCAGTGGTTCGCTATCGGGCAACAGCGCGACGACTTCTAAGAAACTTGTCGACCAAATCAGTAACTACTACGCAGGTAAAAGTGCGGTTACAGTAGCAAGTGAATCATCAGAGTCGATTTTAACGCAATTTATTAGCCTGAATAACGCACAAGACTTCTTCCAATTGGAGAATGCACTTAAGCGTTTAAACTCGGTGGCAAGCTTAGATATTCTGAAAATTCAGAATAACGAAGTAACTTTCCGAATTCACTTATTGTCGACTCAACAAGAGTTTGAGCAAGAAGTGGAAAGCATTCGCCAAGTCGCAAAGGTTGAAGAATCTTACATTGAACCTGAAGTGAGCCCTGAATTTGAAACGCAAGACAACGCCATGTCTGTAGGCGATGATTCAGCAGCTGTTACTGATGCGACCCTGAACGATGGCGCAGAAGCGACGGTTAACGAAGCAGACCCAAGTGTTCAAGTCATCAAAGTTAGTGAGTTATCAACTGAAGCGGATGCTGAGCTAACAAATACGTCTGGCTCGGAAGAGCTAACAGTTGTTGCGCCAGTACATGCTAAGCCAAGCCTAGTATACGAATGGGTTCGCTAGTGATTGTCTTCTGACATGACCGATTGAAATGAATTCATGAAAAAAGCCCTGCAAGAGAAATCTCGCAGGGCTTTTTGTTTGTTGTCACTTTTTTCTATTGATACTAGGTCAGGACAACCTAATTCAGGTTACTGCTCGAACTTAGCTTTCTCGGTCTTTTCTACTTCAGAAAGGCGCTTAAGTTTGATGCCTAATTCTTTGGCTCTAAAGCGAGTAAATAAGATATTGCCCGCGAAGCCTAGAGTCGTCAGAAGCAGTTCTACAGCCGCTAATAAGCGCTCGCCACCGTCTACATACAAAATAGTTAATGCGTGTAGGAAGTAGAGCATTAAGACAAAGTTCGCCCAAGCATGCGTATAAGGTTTACCTGCTAGAATGCCCGGTAATGGGAGTAACAGCGGTATAGCCCAAGCGATCGCAAGCGTTACATTACTTAGATGAGGATGCGGCGAAAGTGTCATCTGCCAAGCAATCACCCAGAATAAAAGCGACAAGTTGCCCGCTAGAGCAAGGTAGCGGAATAGCTTGGTTGTGGGAGACATCGCCTTCTCTGGCATATACATCATTGAGAAATTCCCTTCTGGTTTATTGCGATGCGCGCTAGGCGTTTGCCTAGGTTTTGCGCCAACTCAATTTCATCTTTGCTTAATGAAGCGCTCTCTCCGGTACTACTCGCACCATAGGGTGTACCACCAGTTTGAGTGGTATGCAGCGCAGGTTCTGAGTAGGGGATGCCCACCACTAACATGCCATGGTGAAGCAGTGGCAACATCATACTTTGTTGTGTGGTCTCTTGCCCGCCATGCAATGATGAAGAAGAGGTAAACACACAAGCTGGTTTATCGATCAGATCGCCATTTATCCACAGTGATGTAGTGCTATCCCAAAAGTGCTTCATAGGCCCAGCCATGTTGCCAAACCAAACTGGGCTGCCTAGCGCTAAGCCATCGCAACATCGAAGTTCTTGTAACGTCGCAATAGGATCGGTTGGTTGATAACGCGAGTCAGGCTGTTCTTCTACCGTGTACACGTCGTTCACCGTTCTTAGCATAGCTTCACAGTGAGGGATGGATTCTATCCCACGTGCAATTTGTCTTGCTAGAGCCTGAGTGTTGCCGTGGCGGCTGTAGTAGAGAACAAGAATGTTGATGCTCATATTGGCTTACAGAATCTCTAGCACTTGTTCTGGTGGACGACCAATCTTTGCTTTATTGTTCGCAACAACAACAGGGCGTTCAAACAGTTTTGGATTTGTCGCCATTGCTGAGAATAGATCTTCATCGGTAACCGATGCATCGCCAAGATTAGCCTCTTTGTAATCCGCTTCTTTTGTGCGCATCATTTCGCGAACACTGTCAAAACCAAGCTGCGTGAAAAGCACTTTAAGTTGCTCGATAGTTAAAGGCGTATCTAGGTATTTGATAACTTCTGGCTGTACGCCGTTTGTTTCAAGCAGTTCGAGAGTTTGACGGCTCTTTGAGCAGCGTGGGTTATGATAAATCACGACGGACATGGTTCTTCCTCATTATTATTTTTGATTTAATTGTTCAGTTGAAGCCACTTGAGTGGCTTCTTTAACTATGTAACGTTGAGCTTTCTTTTTCTTCTGACAACTAACCGTTGCCAATAAATACACTTACTGTAACGACAAGAAGCGTTCACGCTGAATCATTAGTTGATCAATTCGGGCGTCGTAACGTGCTTGTTTTAGGCTGCCGAGCTCTGCGATTTGGCTAGCCTGCGTATAGTACTGAATCGCTTTGTTCCAGTTGGCTTGCAGTGCCAAGATCTCTGCACGAGCAGCCAGTTCTTCGTCGCTATTACCCAGGCTTGTATTTACTTTTGAAAGTAGGTGCCAGCCGTTGGTGTCGTTCGGGTTATCGTGCGTGTAACGTTGCAACACGCGAACGGCTTCCTGTAGGTCTTCATTTTCAATCAGCGCATTGGCGTAGTTAATGGTTAGAACCGGGTTGTTTGGTTGGCGAACCAGCGCTGATTCGAGTTCTTTAATCGCAATCTCAGGCTTTTTCTGTTCAATGTGCAGGTCTGAGATCGCATCTAAATAGAATAGATTGGTTGGATCACTATTGATGAGCTTGGTCAGAATCGGCTCAGCTTTGTCTAATTTTTTAGAATCTAGGTAAACCAGTGCTTGGCCATACTCTAATGATGGAACCAAGGCTTTAGGTGCTTTCTTCAGCTTACGTTCAAACCAATCTAGAGCAGCATCATTATTAATGCCCGCATAGCGCGCGACAATGCGAGCTCTTGCTAGATGGTAGTCCAGTGATGGGGCCAGTTTTAGTGGCGGATAGCTGCGAGCGCGAGCGCGTGAATCGGTGATTCGATCTTCTGGTAATGGGTGAGTCAGCAGCATTGGGGGTGGTGTGCTGGCATAACGGTATTCATCAGCCAACCGACCGAAGAAACGCGGCATCGCATTCACATCGAACCCTGCTTTCGCCAGTGTGTTGATACCAAAGCGGTCAGCTTCTTTTTCATTACTACGGGTGTAGTTGATCTGGCTCTGCATGTTACCAGCGGTTGTGGCAGTTAGAGCTGCGATACCTGCTTCAGGTGCTGCAATGGCCAATAATACAGAGGCTGCTAGCGCTGCGATGGTTGCTGGAGAACGGCGAGCTTGATCTTCCATACTACGCGCTAAGTGACGTTGGGTAACGTGCGCGATTTCGTGCGCTAATACTGAAGCCAACTCACTTTCAGATTGTGCATGCAGGAACAGACCTGAGTGCAAAGCAACATAACCACCAAAGAATGCAAAGGCGTTGATGTTGCGGTCACGGATCATAAAGAACTGAAAAGGGGTCTTTACATCATTCGCGTTCGCGACAAGGCGATGGCCGAGCGTATCGATATATTGGTTTAGAACAGGGTCGTTGACGATGGGCTGGCTGCTTCTGATGATGCGCATGTAGGCATCACCATAGATAAGTTCTTGGTCGATAGTGAGGGTGCCGCCAGCAGCGGTGCCGATATCCGGTAGCTCCAAACCATTGGTATTTGCCAAAGTTGGGGTGCTTAATGTGGCTGCGATGCATAAGCAAGCAATTGAACGAGCGCGTTTAAACATATTAGTCAGTAATACTCCGTTTCTTCTGACAGTAAGACAAGAGCAATGCAAATTGGTTCTTTATCTGATTTAACCTTTACTAAGTGCGTGCGCTATCATTAAGGAAGATGAATGAATGATGGCGCGTTTTCAAAAACAGATTACAATACGACCCTTATAATAAGCATCGAGCCCAAGAATGACACCTAATATTCTAGATTTACGCCAAGAGCGATGTCCAATGGCTTTATTATTAGCCAAGCGTCACAGTGTAAAGTTAGAAGTAGGACAGTCATTGTCAATTTATGTCTCTGATAACAGCTCGATGAAAGATATTGTTACTTTTTTGTCTAAGCAAGCCTATGACGTCATCGCTGAGGTTTGCTCTAATTACCATCATATCCTCGTCACTAAAAAGGAATTGCAGTCAGATGCTTGAAATGGTCAATCGTTGGTATAAACGACGTTTCTCTGATCCCCATGCTGTCAGTTTGGTTGCCATCATTCTATTCGGCTTTATTACGATCTACTTCTTTGGTCATCTCATCGCGCCATTGTTGGTGGCTATTGTGTTGGCTTACTTACTTGAGTGGCCGGTTACCCAACTTCAAAGACTCAGTGTTCCAAGAACCCCTTCAGTGATGTTGGTGATCTTAATGTTCTTTAGCGTGATGCTATTGGCGATATTTGGTTTGGTACCGACCATTTGGGAGCAAGTGGGTAATCTCATCAATGATATTCCAAGCATGTATGGCGGCTTACAGAAGTTCATCGCGACGATTCCTGAGCGCTATCCTGAGTTAGCAAACTTGCAGATCGTTGAATCGATTGTGTCTAACGCGAAAAATAAAGCATTGGGCTTTGGTGAAAGTGTTGTTAAAGGTTCTTTAGCTTCTCTTGTGAGCTTGGCTACGCTTGCGGTTTACTTGATTCTTGTGCCGCTGCTTATCTTCTTCTTACTAAAAGATAAAGAAGAGATGATCAGCATGGCGAGTGGCGTGCTACCGAAAAATCGTCGTCTAGCGACCAAGGTTTGGGTTGAGATGAACCAGCAAATCTCGAACTATATTCGCGGCAAGGTGCTTGAGATCTTGATCGTCGGTGGTGTCAGCTATGTGACCTTTGCGATTCTAGATTTGCGTTATTCAGCTCTGTTGGCTGTCGCGGTCGGCTTCTCGGTACTGATTCCTTATATCGGTGCGGCAGCTGTGACCGTTCCAGTTGCGATTGTTGGCCTGTTCCAGTGGGGATTAGAGCCTCAATTTTACTGGCTGCTTCTTGCTTACGGTATTATCCAAGCACTAGATGGCAACGTGCTCGTTCCTGTTCTGTTCTCTGAAGCCGTGAACCTACACCCAGTAGCGATTATTGTAGCGGTATTGGTGTTTGGCGGATTGTGGGGATTCTGGGGCGTGTTCTTCGCTATCCCGCTTGCTACGCTGGTAAAAGCGGTTTGGAATGCTTTACCGAGTCATGCTCTCGACGATGACCCTGAGCATCAATCGTAATTGAAGAACAATACAGTTGAGTAAGTATTAAAAAGGCCGAATATCCATGATATTCGGCCTTTTTGTATTTGGCTTAGTCAATTGTTAACTTAGATCATCTAGGTATGAAATTAGGTCATTAATTCACTAGAAACAACATTAAGCTTCTGGATTGAAGTAGTCTAGAACCACTTCGTGGTGAGTTTTAGTCTTGAACTTGTTGAAGACGTGTTCAATCTGGCCTTCTTCATCAATTAGGAAGCTAATACGGTGCAGACCGTCGTACACTTTACCCATGCTGTTTTACCCTTGGAAATTTTTTCAGACCCAACTTTTGACGATTTATAACAAACTATATATTTAACAGTGGGTTAGGTTAATAATTTCTCTTTTTGAACCTCAATTATAGCAGTTGTCATAATTTTTTGTAAATCGGGCTGATTTTGACGCTTTCCCAAGCGGAAGTTTGTCATAAAAAAACTTAGGCAGTGCTATAAGATGAAGTGGGTTGTCATTGCGACAGAATCGCTTGGTGATCACACGAGTTACGAAGTGCCACCTGTGAAGGTTCTGGACAGAAGCGCGTTAGAGTATTGGTTCTAACATGCGAGATTGGGATTAGACAAAGTATCTTGAAACCTTAAACGCTTGTATGTGTAATTTTTTATGTACTTCCTTAAGGACTCTTTCGGTTCAAACAAAGGGCTAACTGGAAGTTTAAGATTCAGTTTTTCTATTTCTACTGCCGAAAAGCCAAAGATATTTTCAAACTCACGCCAATTACTTTTGCTGACTTTTTTTATGATTCGAGAGTCCAGCAACAACTGGGAAAACTCTTCAGGGCTATACCCCTTAGTCTCGGCAATAAAATGTTGTGCTGAGGAAATTCGACCTTGCACCAACGATAAATAAAACCTTGCGATGTCATTGACGTGGATGTATTGGTTATGACCTTGAGATGGTATAGCTACTTGAATCGTTTGGTCAGATAAAGAGTCGACAATTCGCTTTAGCTGACAGTTTTCACCGCCATAAACCAAACTAGGACAATAAACTACATGCCACTTCTTTTTAATAGCACGACCTATTGTAACTGCGTCCAGTTTCACCACATCTAAAGGCTTCAACCTAAACACTTTGAGGTCGTTGTGAGACGCATTACCGAATAGCCAAACGCCCGAAGTGTGAATTTTGGTCGCACCTTCAGCCGCTAGCCTATCCAACTGCGTTAGCAGCTTGGACTCTATATCAACTATTTCCTCTGGCGAAAATTCTGACCAATGTGGACGAGCACAATTTACAACAATATCAAAGTAACCAGATAAATCTGCGGGCACTTTAGTGAGCTTTCTAGCATCAGGTAGGACACCGCTAGCCCTGCTGTATGTCGAAACTTCAAAACCACTTTCAACAAACATCTTCGTCACGTGGCTACCAATATATCCATTGGCTCCTGCAATAAGTACTTTCATTCTTTCCCTGAACTTTGGATTACACATAACGCTTTTTATACTCCTATCATGCAGCCTTTTTAATCATTGATCAATTTACAATCAATGGGTTAATGATAGATATTGTGTATTAGATTGCAAAATGACGCATAATTTTTAAAAAGCTTACTTCGACACTCCCTCGGATAACTACAGGTAAGGTAAACGTACAATCACAGATTGTGAGTAAACTTTCGCGCTGAAAAGGAATGGGGCAAGGGAGTGTTACGCTCATTTGCCATAATAGGTCACGAGAATAGCTTCTTGTGCTTACCTTAATCACATTGGTTTAGGTCATGAACTCTGTGTTTGATTTAACCTGTTCAAAACTTTAATGCCTTCTTGAGTCAACGTGTACCAAACAAATTGACCATCTCCCACATAGTCTCCACCCTGACGTAAAAATGCGACATTGATTAGTTTTTTGCATGTAAGTGAAGCTATTTCGTCAGAAACATAAATGTTTGAGTCGTGCTTGAAGGGGGTCTGAACATAAGACCTTTTACTTAAACCACAAACGAACAAAATCATATATGGATATCCATCATCAACTTTCGCTAATAACAGAACATCACGTTCTTTATCAGACAGCTTTATAGGACACCAATCTCTAACAATTGGGATTGCAGCGATAACAGCTGCAACCATTGCTATGATTGTCACTATATCAATAATGCTCAGCATACATATAACCTATTAACTTTTTACCTACACAAGCGTGTGCTATCAGTATCTTAACAACTCGGAAAAGTTGAAAGTGTATGTTCTCGTCAAAGGAATTTACTCATGTCTATCGATGAGAGTCAGTACTAGCTTACAAAGTGGCACTTTTGAGTTAGAAAGTGCCACTGGTAAAAATTCAGCCTGTGAAGATTTTGGACAGAAGAGAGCTAGACTTTGCCCTTTCCTTTGCCGATATAGGATTAGTAAAACTAAGTCTATTATCCAGTAGCAAAACGCAAGACCTGTCACCGTTAGTAAAAATGGACGTTCAGTACATAACTTGTAGTGGAGCTGGATAGCGCATCATCTAGAAACGGATGGTTAGCTGATGCCTAATCACTAATTGATGCTAACTCAAAAAAATAACTATACTAGCTCTTTGACTATTCTAAGTTGCTGTAAAAACTCTGGAGCTTTCACTAAGCCTTCGTTCCAATACTGCCGAGACTTTGACATTTTATCAGCAAGCTCAGAAGTTAAGTATTCAAAGTTTTCTACAAGCCTATCGCTGCCAATGGGAGATTTTTTCTCTGATGCTAGCTTCTCTGCATATGCTTGAATGTGCTGACGCATTTCAAATTTTGCGGTTTCTGGAGCTTCTTCTTCGCCGGCACAAAAGTCCAAAAACTCACTTATTTCGGTTTCAGTCTCATTACAAAGCGCAAGTATTCCCTCAAGATCAGCAATACAACAGAAGTGGACGTTTTTCAAAGGTATCCTACCAGCAACAGCTTCATCTATTCTTTGTCTATACTCATCCCCTAAATAAGAGGCTAGTTTAGCACCGTTACCAAGGTAGAAGTCTTGGTGAGTCACTATGAGGGCATATCTGTTATTAAAGTCAGCAAGATCATCAAAACCAACACCACTTAACTTATCTGCACACTCACCTGCTTGTTTTATACCTTTCAGATGAGTATCCCTTAACTTGTCCTTAATAATGTTGCTCTGGTCAGTCACAAGTATTTTTTGGTTTGGTTCTACACCCTTTGCATCAATAAATATCGAAGTTCCGTTTCGTTGATGTAAGAAGTCGACAACCTTACCTTGAATTTTGTTATTTCTATAAACTGCCTTCAGTTGCTCTTCTCTTGTCGTTTCAAATCCATATTCATCAAAAACATATGCTAAATAGTTTTCAAACTCTTTAGTAAACTTGTCTCGAAAACCTCTCGAATCAGCAGTTTTAAGCGTTCTGAGCACAAATTCGCTCAATCCGATACTTGCAACGTATGGATGAGCGGTTGATATACCCTCAGGTAGAATAAGTATTGGTTTCTCAAGCAATAGTGGTTCAGAAAAGTACTCTTCCACTCTTACACCTCCATCACCTCTAGTTTCTCCTCTTCGGATTTTCATCAATTGTTGCAACTGTTCAAAGTTTGCTCCAACTAAACTGAGGTATTGTTTTATTACGGCCACTGGATATGCAGGTGAGAGCTTGGGCAAGAACTCTTTGTACTTAATGACAGGCTTTTTTGACCTGTAAAATATAGAAAAGAAAAACACCGACAAAACAAAAAAGTCTTCCAACTCAATACCTGTCTGAACTTTGAAGCTATCTCGAAAAGAGCGACTTGCACCTTCATTACACATGATCGAGAACAACCTGACCAAAAAATAGTTGTGCACTATCTGGTTACTTTGAAATCTGAGTTGTGTTAGAAAAAACGCTCTTAGAGACAACCAAACATTATCCTCATCAGCAAAGTTGGTAGCTTTTCCTTGTAACGCCCAAATTTTATTCAATATATTCCAAACATCTTTTTCAGTCGCAGGAATAGCGCCTTGGTTGGGTTCTAGCTCTAATGCCCACTCAAGCATTAAGCAGACAGTCCAAGGTCGACCTATTGCTTTAGGCTCACCAGGATAAACGGTATGTAGTCGAGTCAATAAATGTTGCACGACTGACTCTTTTGTATAGCGTTTTATAGAGTTTCTTATCTTCTGAGTATCTGTGCTAAATGACATCAAATTATCCCCGTGATATGAATATACTGTATTCTCAGCTTTTAAGAGCCTCCAACTTGATAGACACTCTTCAATTCTAAGCCCCCACTATCAAGCGATGGGACATAAACGATTTAGACCTATAGCTCTAAATTGCTTATACAAGATTAGCAAAAGTGTCTTGAAGCCTTAAATGCTTCGTGACGGCGTCATGTGGAATGAAAACACAGCTAGAAATTAGCTATTGACGCCATAGTCGTTTGTTATAGCTCTTGTTATTTAATGTGAAAATCCATTACTTTGATATCTTCTTGAGCATATTCTTCACATATAACATTTACTTTAAGCTCTCCACTTGCGAGTGCTAAAGGCGCAATAAGATATTCGTCATCAAATGTCATGGTTCTAGTATGTAACAAACTCTCTATTTTGATAGTTACCTTGTTCCCATCAAGTCTTGTCCACCAAGAACGATTTATTGCACTTAGATGCGACAAGCTGCCCACATTAGGTGCTAACGAGTAATTTCCTAGAATATTATTGAAATTATCCACGCCTAGCATCGCAGCATGTAAGGAAGCTAATGAAGCAAGCTTCTCTTTTTCATATTGAACCTCTGCTTCGACTAATGGGTTTTCGGGAATTGGATTCTCAGGTTCAACAAAAGACTCACTTTGGTCATATACAGCTACAGTGTCAGGAAAAACAATTTCTACATAGACATTTTGAGCTTTACACGTGCCAATATTAGACACCTCAATAACCAACGGAGTAGAGTAATTCTGTAGTTTATGATAGCGATTATTTGAAATATTGTACTCCATCAGCTGTGATTCTGATGGTAATGAGTTGTTAAATTTATCAACTGCCGCATCATCTAAATACTTAGTCAAGTGGCGAGGTATATCACCCGAGTTTAGTTTTCTTGGTAATACTTTAGGCTCAAGGTCGTGATAATCTCGACTTACTGACGGAGATGCTACATTTACTTCAATTTTAGGAATCTTCGGAGATATTTTAGACTCAAGTTCAACAATTTTTTCTCGTAAAGCTCGATTTTCTTTGCTTAAGCTCGTTAACTCTTTTGATAAATCTTCTTCAACACCCAGTTTATCGCCTCTAACCCAGCCAACTCCGGGTTTCTGCATGATTTGCTTCATCAGTGAAATCGAAACACTCTTAATCAATTCATCTTTTGTTTCCCAGAACTGAGCCATTTTGGAGTTATCAAGGACTGTAGAGCGAAATGCATTAATATCACTTAGGTCATCATCTCGCCTACTTTTAGGTAGGGATACATCATCACTCATGACAAATGCTAAAACTGGAATTTTCTTTTCCAAAGCATACTCATATTCTTTTTGAGTGAAACTAATTCCATCAGACGTTTTTGAACCGTATCGTAAGCCGAGAATGAGTACATAGTAATCACTAACGTCAATAGTTCTTCTAATGATTTCCCACTGCTCTTCATCCTCAGCACTAAACATTTCCATACCAATAGGTATGTGATACATCTCCAATACCGCTTTAATAATACTTTCGCGTTCTTCCTCTAAGTCTTTGTAGGTAGAACTGATAAAAACCTGATATTTTGTCGAATCCACAAAAACTCCTAAACTAAAAATTAGCTCTTTGAGCTATAACACTTATTCGCCGACAATTTGTCGTCTTTTGTCCTGAATAATGCAGCCTTTTTCATATTGACTCAACTAATAATCAATAAGTTATGCCACATCAAAGGAGGCTAGGCTGCAAAATGTGACCTAATCAAGGAGGCTGATTATCAACTCACCGGATAAGTTTAAGTCGGGCAAGCTAATGTTAACGGGATGTGGATAGGTAAAAGTCTAACGCGTAAAGGGGTAAAAGTGTGTTTCCTAGCGCCGTCAACATAATGATCTGCCCTCTAGTGTGTTAATTAGAAGCACGTGTAACCCTTCTTACAGAAAGCAAGATTCTAGGTGGTTTTAACTTCACGTCGCAACCTGCGCATCGCAACTTGCGATGTGAGTGGCCACTTAAGAGGTATCAGCGTAAAGAATAAGATATTATTCTTTAAATCAACGACTTAAGATTAATTTGTTATGGCGTTACTGATAAGTTATCCTTCGACTGAGAGGGGGCGTATAAAAAAGCTCTCCAGAATAGAGAGCTTTGATAGGTTATCGGTAGTATTGTTTTTGGCGCTTCGAGTTATGCTTCCAACTTTTTGCTAGGCCATACACATACGATGGGTAGTCGTCCCATGGGTTAGCTAATGCTCTTCCTCGTGCAGCGCGCAGCTTAACTGGGTAACCTCTACACTCAATCTTATGAAGAAAGTAATAGCTCTTTTCCTGCTTAGTAGAAAAGTGCTTGTGAGTTCCACTGCGAACGCTGGGATAAAGATCCGAAAGATATTGGCGCTGGTATTTTATACGGTTCCGGTACTGCTGTTTTAGCTTTTTTATTTACCCTCCAGGTTTGTATTACCTAGAAAGGGTCCTCTGCAAAGTAATTCATGCAGGCCTTCCCAATGTGCCTTTAGTGAAATTGTAGTCTATGGTTTTTTCAACTACATGGAAGAGAAAGCCGAGATCACCCTCTGCTTAAATGCACCAAGTCGAAGCTCATCAGACATCCCTAATGTTCCATAGAGAGCATTTGAACGGTCTGTACTGCTTTCCCAAGATACTGTTGTTATCCCGCTGTTTTGGGACTCAAGCGGAGGCGCGATACCTAAGCTATTTCCTCGACCAGAGAACTCTGTTTCGATAGGTTTCCTCATACTTACATAGAGACGAGACTCAGGAATATCCTGTTCAATCCTTTCAGAAAACTCAATCAGGCTTTGCTCTGCAAAAGTGAATAACCACGCTTGTTGGTTTATTGTATTATTCACACGAAGTATTCGTCCGAGCACCTGCCTGAAATACAATTCAGTTTTGACTGAACTCATATGGCAACATACTTGAAGGCGCGGAATATCAGTACCCTCACTGATCATACCTACACTAACAATCCATTGTGCGTCGCTTTGTCGATAACGCTCTATTTCTACTAGCGGTTCTTCATGTCGATAAGTGACGATAGAAACGGTTTGCCCAAACTTTTGAGACAGCACCTCTTTGATTGTTTGCGCATGTTGAACCGACGCTGCAACAATCAGCCCACCGGCATTGGGTGATCTGAGACGTACTTTTTCTAGCTGCTCACATCCTAAACCGAGTAGATATTCCATCGCCTCTTGGTTGTGAATAACACTCTGGTAGGATGCTTTTGTCTGTTTAAGCATCTCTAATATTGATGAAAAGGATTCGACTTTTCCGCTACTACTAACAGACAAGTGTTCATTATCAACCAAGACGATTTTGGGCGTTCTACAAACACCATCAGCTATAGCTTGTTTAAGAGTGTATTGGTAATCGACAAGAAGCTGTCCGTCTGGGTCGCTGTACTCACCCATCACAATGGGTAAAGAGTCTGAACGCCATGGTGTACCTGAAAGTGCGAGGGTAAAAGTAGCAAGTCCTTGAATCTTAGAGAGAACTTGCTGTCCCCAAATGTTCGCATTTTCAACCTCAGAGCCAGAGCAATGGTGTATTTCATCAAAGACAACAAAGACCCTGTGATTCCGTAATGTTTGCCAAAATTCGTCATTGAGGAATTGGATAGATTGGTATGTTAAAGATTGCCCGACAGATCCCATGCCGCCATTAAACGTACACTTAAGTATTGACGAAAAGGTTCTTTTTATACCATCAGAAACCGTCAACGATGGTGAGAAGCACAATACAAGATCTACCATGTCACTTTGTAACAACCTTGACGCAATATTAGCGGCAAGTACTGTCTTACCTGCTCCAGGTGTCGCTTGGCAAAAGAAATGGGAGCAGTTGGATTGATATTTTTCCAACGCTCTGTCAGAGCATTCACTTTGCCACTCCCTTAACACGGTTCACTTCCTTCATAGAGAGTACTAAGAACCTTTGTTAAAACATTCACTTTACCGAGCAATAAAGCGGCGCGCTCTTTAGCCTCTTGATGCAAAGGGGCTAGTTTATTTTCTAGCTCAGGAAATCGAGATACGATCGATTGATATTCGTCAATCTCCCCAAGTACGATCTCAAGTTCACCCTTATATTCATTACGTTCATTGCTCAAAATGGAATAGTTTTGAGTGGGTACTTTAGGGTTTATATCCGCTTGGTTGTTCGTGGTTACATTGTTATGTAACTCTTTAAATTGTTCCGTTTGAAAGTAGCGCTTTTTTCGACCTGAGCCCTCACTTCGCAACCAAATTTTCTTTTCAAAGTGAAAAATTGCTCGGTACACCTTTTTGCGAGCTTCAGCAGAATTGGAGTCCACATTATCAAGGGATAGCCACAAATCTCTCGCTTCTAGCACGGTGAATCCATCTAACCCATTTTCTATCAATAACTTGTGCATGACCGCATTAATTCTTCGAGCCCGTTTCATTTCCAAAATTACACCAACCAAAAACTAAGGATTGCTTAGTATACAGAAATCAGTAAAACTAAGAAAATCTTAGTTACCTTGAGATCAGAGACATGAACTATAAGTGTCATTTACTAACCCAATCCCTGAGCGCCTTAAAGAAGCGCGCAAAAAAGCGAAACTCTCCCAAAAAGCTTTGGGAGTGCGTATAGGTATGGATGAAAGCTCCGCAAGTCCGAGAATGAATCAATACGAAAAGGGAAAACATACACCGGATATCAGTACGTTAAAGTCAATTGCAGATGAACTTGGTGTGCCTTTGAGTTACTTCTTTTGTGAAGATGATAGGTCTGCTGAGCTAGTCTGTTTAATCGCAAAAATGAACGAAGAAGAAAAAGAACTATTAATCAGTCAGGCAAAAGAGTCTCTTCATAACTTTAAACGGGGGTAGGTATACATGAGTGATATTTTGAGTTCTGTCCACCAAACAATAATTAGTTTGCATGCGAGTGGAGCTGTTGATGGCACTACGCTCAAAGAGTTTGGTACTCTCTGCTCAGTTGATCTGGAAGAGTCAGCTTGCCCTGAAGAGCTGAAATCTTGTAGTAAAGGGGCTGTTTCCTTGCCGATTGAGGAGTTGGGAGTTGAAGAGGTTTATCTGCCTTTTGATACATGATACGGCAAGAGTTTCTGAATAGGAGCCAGTGGAAAATATACTGGCTCAATGGGTAATTTAGAGTATCAATATTAATTGTTGTCGAGGTAATCTAGAACAACTTCATGATGGTCTTTGGTTTTGAACTTATTAAATACATGCTCAAGATTCCCAGATTCATCGATAAGGAAGCTTGTACGAACCACGCCCATATTCTCACGTCCCATGAACTTCTTAAGTTGCCAAACACCGTACTTTTCACAAACTTCGTGCTCTTCATCGGCTAGCAATGTGAAGTTGAGCTCTTGTTTGTTTATGAAATTAGTCAGTTTCTTGGGTGTGTCAGGGCTTAAACCAAGTACAACAACGTTGTGGGCATCTAGCTCTGCTTTGGTATCGCGTAACCCTTGAGCCTGAACAGTACAGCCTGGCGTTGAAGCGCGAGGGTAGAAGTAGAGTAGTACTTTTTTTCCTTTCAGTTCAGAGAGGGTTACTGGGTTGTTGTCTTGGTCGTTTAATGTGAAATCTGGAGCGATTTGTCCTGCTTCGATAGCCATGGGTTATCCTTACTTTCTTTAATTTACTCTGAATCGAGCTTTGTTATTATTTCAGTGTGTAGTTTTATCTATGCTTGGTGGTGTTGTCTAGTAGTAACTCTAAACTAGGTTTAGTTACTTTCTGAAGTTGCCTTCAACGATATTATCGGGCCTAGTGTTAACGACTTTATCCATGGCTTTCTCGCGCTCTGAAGCAGGAAGCATTTCCATTAGTTCTTGAACTACTTTTACATGAATGGCAGCTTGAGTAGCCAACGCTTCTTTATGGCTTTGAGCTTCATCGTAATATTCTTTTTTCTTCTTGTTGGCTTGTGTTCGTTCACCTTTGAGCGCCTTTATTTCTTTTTGAAGCACCTCAATAGGGGAGTCTGTATTCTTATCTTGAGCAACTTGTACTTCTAATGATTTGTTTTTTATCATCAGAACGACATCGTTATGCCTTCTGAGTGCACCAGCAGAAAGCCCAGCTTCTTTTTCAATGCTACTGTTGTTGATTTTGAGTTTGCCTTTTCGCGCCTTATTACGCAGCTCTCTCGATGTTAACTTTGCTACATCACCGCTCAGCATCCTTTCTAACGCGTCAATTAGCTTCTTTTTTGTTGTCTGTGACATTATGAAACAACTCCGAATGGGATGAGTAATTCTCTAACTTCATTAGGGAAAACAACCGGCTCATAGTCGATACCTAAATCACCCATAATACGTTCAGCCGCTTGAATTTTAATGTAAAATTCAGAGGCCGTTTGAGGGGTGAGTTCATTATTTTCAATATCGTAAAGCATGTGAATTTCAGCTTCTTTACGCTTTGCTTCGGCAAAAACGGCATCCACGATGTAGTCATTCTTGCAATCTACACATTCTATTAGGTTAACAAGCGTTCTTAATCCACAAGTGGTCGAAGTGCAATATATCCCAGGCGCAACCGCATGAAGGTGTCGGTTTTGATTTCGAATTTGCTTTTTCCAATAATTAAGAGAAAGCATGTCATTATCTATCTTGTCTTTGAATAAATTACGGTTGGTTTTGGTCATGCTTTTAGCAAACTCTTTGCCTTTACCGCCTGCAACTCTCTCCTTGTTTGCCAATTTATCATATATGCTTAAGTAGACACGGGCTTTCTGGTCGATTCGTTCTTCATCAATTTCATTCGCAAGTGTCTTTTTCTTTTGTCTGATTTTTTGAAATTTACTGGCATTTTTTGCGTAGTGCCGCGTCATTGCCATAGATACATGACTAAATTGCTGTTTGAGTTGCGGGTAGTTACAAAGCTCATAACCAATTAAGTAGTAAGCAAAAGAGCGGCGAAGTTGGTGTGGGGTAAACTCGTAATTGCTACCCAATTCAAACGACAAATTGGGGTCAGATACTTTCAGGTCAACAATGTCTTCATTGGTTAGCGTAAGCTCTTTACCCATTACGCCTTTAAACCAAGCTTGAGAGTGCTCTCCTATTGCTTTTTTTCTTATTTCACTGAAATCCTCTTTTATTTTATGGAAGAAGGATTGTGAGCTAGGGTGCCTTTTTCTAAGTGGTGTATGCAGCGCTTGAAGGGCTTCATAAGCTTTCATACCAACCTCGGTGGTAACAAACTCATCTTGTTTTGATTGAGAGCCTTTGGTGGTTTTTGATAAGTCGGCATGGATAACATATATATTTTGGCGTTCGATTATTTCTTCGGTACAGCCCTGAGCGGTGTTCAGGGCATACATCTCATCGCCTCTCATCCCTGTTCGAGCCATTAATCCCCACAAGCAGCCACCATTAAGTGTTTTAAAAAGCGCTAGAGCCCCTCTTAGGTTGGTGATTGTCCATTGCCCAATCGTTAGCTCACGTTCGGTGTGGAAGCTATCAATGTAGCTGTGGTGAATCTCTGGTTTATGGTGGTGAAGAAGCGTCAATATTTCTTCTTCATTTGGAGAATTCAGCGCACTGAAGGCTTGTTGAAAAGCAATGGTACGCTGTTTGTTTTCTTTTGTCGTCTTGGCTAAATACCATTTAATACCACCGTTTTTTTGTCTAGCTTCACCACTGACCAGATACTTAGCATAACCTACATAGGCTTTTTCAAAATAGGTGGTAATGTAATCTGCTAATTGCCCTAGTTTATGACGAAAAGCGTAAGCTTTATTTATCATCTCTTCTGACTTTTGAAGCCCCACACAGTAGAGCCTTTGTGGAATGACGGTATGTTGTTTTGCTTCTTTAAGAGCTAAACCAAAATCTGAGGCGTTAAGTTTTTTATTTAGGTTAACCTCAAATGGCAAACCTTTGGCTTCCACGTAAAGGCGATTTAACCCGACGTAAATTGGTACTCTTTCGAAGTCAATATCGGTCAAGACTGTTAGTGCCCAAGTTTCGAGGCGGTCAAAGTTTAACGCAGACAGCGTGTTAAGCCCCTCATTTAAAAGCGGGTTGATGACTTTTTTTAGGTCATTTAACGCATCATAAAGAGTGGCAAAGGAATGGTCATGAGGTGAAAGCCACATCATTTTAAGAAGGAGAGCTTTAAGCTCGTTTTTTAGGTTGCGCTCGATCACTCTACCATCGTTCGTAAAGTCTAGTGCTTGTTTTTTCTTTGCTTGCGGGTCAATATAAGGTTGTAGGTTTCTCCAGGCTTCATCATCACCAATTTTACCTAGTGATTCACCTGTTACTGTAAAGCCTATCTCAAGGGCTTCGAGTTCTTCCCAATCGCCGCGCTCAATCGCTGGCTTTAATACATCTATTAAGTAATTGGCATGAACGCCAACATTTTGTTGTGCTTTAAGAAGCTTGTTTTGGATCTCTAGGTCAAAGAGTTTTATCATGTGAGCCTCTGTAACTATAGGGATAGAACCGCATGGTCGATGGACACTCGTGGGTGACGACCTTGGGTATGAAATTTGTTCATGGCTGCATCGAATACATCGTTACTTGCCCCATCGAGCGTAAACTCAAACTGCTCGACTTTTTCTAGAGCCTCTCCTTTCGAATCAGGGAACATATCAAGCCCCTCCTTCAACACATCGATGTATGAAATAAGCTTATAAATGGCGTCAACCTCATCTACCGCTTTGGCAGATTGGCACTTGTGACACATATCAAACTCGGCGCAAGGCAAGTCTACGCCTAGCGCATAGTTCGTTTCACGTTGTGTATTCTTACCATCGATAATGACTTGCTTACCATTGCAGGCGATTCCATTGGGGTTAGTTTTACGCTTTTTCTCACCTTCCTCGTATGTCAGTATAGGAATACCACGTCTTCTAGCCACAGCGTCTTTTGCTTGCTCTAAGTTATTGTCAAAGAGATTTTCGATGACCTCTATACCCTGAGAGAGAATGACTTTATTGAGGGATGGAAGCCCGTTGATGTAACTTCTCTCTATTGTTTCTTGTTTGTTTTGCAGCAAGCTTTGAACGGTTTGAATTCCACCCTCGGCATAAGCTTGGTTGCTGTTCATTTCTCGCCAGCGACTTGATTGAAGAGATAAATAGTAATGGTTGGTTTCAACAGACCATCTTGTCATTAGACTTGCTGAAATAGGGTTGATGCCTTCCCAATCTGAAGGAGTATTTTGGGAGGTTTTTGTTAAAAGCAGCCGTTCGTATTTCTTAGGCTGTTTGTCTGCTTTTTCTGTCGTATATTGCTCAATATCTTTGATTAGCGCTAAATCAGAAGCAGGGACTTTGAAGCATTCATGTTCGCCATTTCTATAGTAAAAAGAAACGGTAACGTTGCCATCACTATCTTTTTCTGAGTAGGTTAGTGGAAGTAAAATTCCTTTGAGCGGTAAGTCTGTGTAACAAGATAAAATGCAGTAGGCACAGGTGCTCGCCCCCTGTCCTGCTATACTTTTGGAAGTTGCCTGCACTTCCTTCTGAACAACATTGCGACCTAAGTGATTCACGACCTTCTTTAATGAGATGCACTGTTGGTTTCGATAGGCGTAAAACAACTCTTTAAACCAAGGCAGGCTACCAGCCCGATAAGGCGATAACAGGTGCAGTTGGTTAACGAGTTGTTTATTTAACTCTGACAAATTAAAGCTACCATCGACGTCTGAATGATTATTGAGGGTAAAAAGTAACTCATAGCCATCTTCATCACTGCCGTAGAGTGTGGACAGGCGCTTTAACAACGTTATAAACTTCACGCCATCGCGCTTATCAACGTCAAACGACTCACCCACTAACAGAGCATCGACTTCACTGTTGGCGCGAGGCTTATGGCTTGAGACTTTGACTACTTGCAGGCTCTTATCACGCTCTTCTGTATGAAAATGAATTGGGTGGGCAATGTTTCGAATGTTGCTGTCGTTCAATGATGTGAAAAAACACATTAAATGATAGGCAGCGCCCATCGTTAGGTTAAAGGCAGAGCGAGCATTAACCTTGGTGCCACTTTTATCTCGACCTCCCCGTTGAGTTTCCAATGATGTGGGGATGTGAACTGTTTCCTCATGCAAACCAAGTCTAATGATAAGAGGCAGTGTTTCTGGTAAAGGGGTATGGCTTTCTTTAGTCGCAATGAGCTGTGGCGCAAGAGTGAAAAATAATGTCTCTAATCGTGTGACCAGAAACTTTTCTTCTTCATCTGAGTACCCCTGAAACGGCGTTTTTTCTCCAGTAAACACTCGGTGGTGTCTCGCCCAATCTGAAATAGGCAAACCGCACCATTCAAGGGCAGTACGAAGAGTTGAAAGCATTCCTGAAGCGGTTGATTCTTTAATCCCTAACTCATCACCGTGATTATATTCCCATAGGCGTTTTGAAGGGGTAAACATCTTGATACGATGCCTTAACTCGCCATCGTTGCCAGCATACTTCAAATAGCCGTTTTCGTTGAATGGATTAACATTTATTGCATCACAAAAAGCCAGATAGCTGCGCAAGTTTATGTAGCTTGCTGTGACGCTTCGTGCTGAATTGCCATTGCTGACATATTGATTAGCCTTTTTGCAAAAAGACCTGATAAATACGGCTCGACTGTTTATCTTTTCGTTTTCTTCGCTGCTCCCTAAATGCAATAGGTGAGAAACATCGAACTGCCGTACTTGGTTTGATTTATTATCTTGATAAGGAATCTCAAAATTCAAAGGAACAACATTTTGATTGTTTCGTAGATGCTTGACGGTTTTGGACTGTTTTGCGATTTTGCTTTTTGCCATTACGACCAACCTCCGTTTATTTTGCGGTTTTTGGCTTTAGCCGTGTTGATTTGGTCGTCTAGCTTATTCATGTACTGAATGTACTTTTCGGTGGTCGATGTGCTGGCGTGTCCCATCAATTCCGCTAATTCACCCATAAGGTAGTCATAGCTAACATTTCGCTCTTCTGACTCTTCCCAAAGCCAGTGAGTAGCAAAGGTAGAACGTAAATCATGAATTCGGTAATACCAAGAAGAGTCCACTTCGCGAATCTGCTTTCTTAGGTTTGAAAAGTGCGTTTCTAATGTATTGGCTGAGTAAGGCACACCTTTGTTTGAGAGAAATAGGTACTCAACGGTATCCAATTCGTTGCCTGCCTCAATAAGCTCATTGCGCTTGTTTAGGTTTTTAAAATGCGCGTGACTTTCTTTGTGTATCTCTAGCTCTTCGTACAGTTCGATGGGGATATCTACGGTACGCGCCTTACTGCCTTTAGTGTGGGTAATTGCGACTGGTACAGTTTCCAAGTCACTGTAGTCAGCGTTTCCGATATCGTGAGCTGGGAAGTGAATTGCTTCATCTATTCTAAGTCCTGCTTCGACACATAGGCGAAAGATGAGTTTTGTCGTCTTTGGGAGTGACGTTATATGTCCATTAAATAAGACTTTGTGCTCGGGATGCATGGGCTTGAGCTTTTTGTGAGTAGGCGTATTTTGTTTTTTAGGGAACATCCTCATGATATTGGAAGTTTCATATGTACGCCGAGAGCCAGCTTTTGTATGAGCCAGCATATCGTGTTGGTTTAACTCTTGATGCACTGTTTCTGTGGTGTAGTGGGTAACGATATTTTCATTGTTATTTTTGATGTAGCCGTTTTTTTGCATCCACTTATAGAATCCAATTACCACGCCCATATAGGTGCGAGCGGTAGATAAACTAAAAGCCTCGCTGCCACTAGAGCCTTCAATATCATTGCAGTTCGCAAGCAGGAATTCAGCAAATCGCCAGGGAGCACCTTCTTCTTCGTACTTCGATAGGGTTTTATACGTTAGGTATTCACATGGTACTTCATGACCATCTTCATCAACTTGAGAGTGGTGAGTCGAATCCAAATAACGAGTGAAAGCTAGCAAACCTTTTGCGATTGAACCTGTGTCTTTTACAGCCGCTTCACCACGCAATTTAGATACTAGATAAAGTGACTGTGGATAAACCACTCTACCGTCAGGGGCAACGATGATATCGGTATTCTTTATGCGTGATTTTAGATTGGAAGGAGATAGAGCGGGAGAGTATGTTACTTCCCCTGATTCAGTATCGGTATTTGTAGAGATTCTCAGCTTTGCTAATGTATCGACTTCGACAGAAAGAAGTCGGTAGTCATCATAAACATCAGAACATTTTTCTTTGTACGTTTCTATCACAAAACAATCCTCGATATGCTACCCACATATCAAAGATAGATTTGTCATAAAAATATATCAAGGTTTTCTGTCATTCTTTTTTTCTAAGGGTGAATTTTTTCTCACCCCAAACCCCAAACTGTTCAGCAACGCTGTGGTCTTCATCAGATAGCAGTGTGAAGTTCAGAGATTTCTTCTCAACGAAGTTTGGTAGGCGTTTTACTGGATCAACACTTACACCCAAAACGACAACGTTGAGATCGTCAAGTTGTGCCTTGATATCACGCAGGCCTTCAGCTTGTACAATACAACCAGGGGTCATTGCTTTTGGGTAAAAGTAGAAAAGTACCTTTTTACCTTTGAAGTCACCAAGAGATACTATATTGCCATCTTGATCGGGAAGAGAAAAAGCAGGTGCTGGAACACCAGCTGTCAGCGTATTCATGACATTTCCTTTTTAAAGACTGTTTTTAATAAAATTGAGCGAGCCTTGGACTGATAGGCTCTGACACAGCGAATTGAATTCTTCTTGTAGCTGCATCAAGTTACATTCTGATTGCACAGAAGCGGTAATAGAGATATGGAATTGGTCGTTATCGAGCTGAACCTTGGACTTATTGATGGTTTGTGCGCTCAGTGAGTTGAGGCCGATGTTACGGTCGGCAAAGAACTGAGTGAACTGTTCGGTAAGGCCGATTTTATCGTCTGACTCAACGAATACCTCTGCAGTGTAGGAGTTCTCAATAACATCATGAGTTGAGGTTCGCTTCATTATTGTAATCAAGTCGTGCTCTTGGCCAAGCAAGGGCAGAGTTGTTTCAACGCGGGTGATGTTGTTTGCCTTTCCAGACAGCAGCATGATAAGCGTAAATTCTTCGCCAAATAGGGCGATACGGCTATCAATAATGTTACAGCCTGATTGGGTGACTAAATGTACCACTTGGTTACAAACACCTGGGCGATCAGTGCCCACAGCTGTGATTACTAGATGTTGAGTCATAAAATCACGTCTCTATATATTCCATTGATGCATGCATGTTAGCACAGTTAGAACGAGGAATAAGCGTGTGGACGGGGCTTTTTATGAGGCGCTTTGCTTCTAATGCGCCGTAAATGATAGGAATATCTAGAGCGTGAAAAACAAGAAATTGAAGAGAGGGCACAGCTTACTTGCTACTGACATCTAGCAATGCGGTATCCGCTAGATTGAACGCAGGTTACCCAAATTTTAGGTCGAACGCTGTTATAAGTCGTTTTACCTCAAACATACGACAATATTTAATGCAGATGTTGCCAGTAAGCCACTTTAATGTCTTGTGTTTATTGATTGGCTTACAGTAACATGCAAAAAGAATAAATTAAGGGAGATAGACATGTTTTCAGGAAGTATCGTTGCGCTAGTTACGCCATTTAATACAGATGGTGAAGTGGATTTCGACAGCCTTAAAAAGCTAGTTGAGTACCATGTTGCTGCAGGTAGTGATGGTCTGGTTGCGGTTGGCACAACTGGTGAGTCTTCAACACTCACTATTGAAGAGCATGTCAAAGTCGTCAATAAGATCGTTGAATTTGCAGATGGTCGTATCCCTGTAATCGCAGGTACTGGCGCGAACGCAACTCACGAGTCAGTGTTATTCAGCCGTTTATTAAATGGTTCTGGTATTGCTGGTTGCTTAAGCGTAACGCCTTACTACAACAAGCCGACTCAAGAAGGCTTGTACCAACACTACAAAGCAATTGCTGAAGTAAGCGACGTTCCACAGATTCTATATAATGTACCGGGTCGTACTGCTGTTGACTTGTTACCAGAAACAGTTGCTCGCCTTGCTAAGATTGAAAACATCGTTGCACTGAAAGATGCGACGGGTGATCTCGACAGAATTGCAATTCACCGTGAACTTTGTGGCGAAGATTTTATCTTACTAAGTGGTGATGACTTAACAGGCCTAGAATTTGTTAAGCGTGGTGGCGATGGTGTGATATCTGTAACGAACAATGTTGCAGCCGCTGATATGGCGACCATGTTCAAGCTAGCGAAAGAAGGTAAGTTTGAAGAAGCTGAAGCGATCAATGAGCGCTTGATGCCTCTACATAAGAACTTGTTCGTTGAGTCTAACCCTATTCCCGTAAAGTGGGCGGTTCACAAAATGGGTCTGATTGCTGAAGGTGGCTTACGTCTACCGCTGACTGAATTGTCAGAACCAGCTCGACCTGTTGTTGCTCAAGCAATGACTGAAGCGTGCATTTACTAAAAACGTATGAAGTGATGCCGAAGCGAACCTTCGGCATTTAGGAGTGTAAATGAAGTATTCTCACCAGCTAGTGATTGGATCACTGGCTGTTTTCGTTCTTACAGCATGTTCTGGCAGCCCGACTCAACGTCGCCAAGCCAAAGATGATTTCGAATACTTAGAAACACCTGAGTTTTCACAATGGCAATTGCCTGAAGATGCTCAACCTCAGTTTTACCCAAACTTTGATATCCCAAGTGGTGAGTTTAGCGGTGGTACAGGTCGTGAAGTGGATATTCGTCCACCTCAGCAGGTTCTTGAACTGATCCCTGGGGCTCGTGCTGAGCGTCAAAATGGTGAAGTGACTCTGTGGCTCCTTCGTGCAGAAGAAGCCGACCGAGTGTGGCAAACTGCTGTAGATATGTTGGCTCAGCGTGGTATTGGCATTCGTGAGCAATCAGAGAATGATATTGAGACCGACTGGGTTACTTGGGTTTCTGAAGACGAAGAAGTAGAGATTGGCAGCCGTTATTCTCTCTCTCGTTTCCAAGCGAACAACCGCCATGGTTTCAAAATTAACCTTATTGATTGGCGTGAAGGTTCTGAAGAGAAACCAGTATCGGCAACCAATAAAGAGCGTTACAACGCGTTCCTAACTAACTTAGTCATGGCCAAGTACGATGAGAACCTTCGTGCTGAAGCGGCGTTGAAAGCGCAAGAATTGGTGAAACGCATTCCAATTTCAATGGGTGCGGACCGCAGTGGCTTCCCTGTGATCATTGCTCGTACACCATACAATGTATTGTGGCAGCGTCTGCCTACCTTGTTACCGACGATGGGCTTCGAGCTTGAAGAGCGTAATCAATCTCAAGGTACAGTGAAAGCTAAGTATGCAGCGCCAGATGATGAGTTCTGGGAACAAATTGGCTTACAGCCTATTGATTTAGCGCCAGGTACTTACACCTTCTTGTTTGGTGACCTTGGCAACCGTACGTCTATTAACGTAACGGATGCATCAGGTAAACCAGTAGAAGAAGCGTTATTGAAATCAATGGTACCGGTATTAGCACACGTTGCTGACCAAACTAAAAATGACGAAGAAGCGAAAGCTGAGTAAGCACGGCAGAATAAATTACAGAGCTGCGTTAAATCAGCTCTGTAATTAGCAAAGTAAATAAAAAAGAGGACACAATGTGTCCTCTTTTTTTTTGTATTTGTTTATTAATCAGATGGCTATTAGCAAACTAGGCGAGCTCATAAAAAGTAACAAGACTAAATGTCTTTGTTGTTCGTAGATTCTTCTTTTTGATCTTTCTCTTGGTTTATTTTGTCCAAGCGATTGAGCTTATCTAGGTCTTTCTCTCGTTTACTACGACCTGTCAGATCCATATTCGCGGTTTGTTTGAGAGCGGCAATGTTACCCACCACAACACTAACCACTATGATGATGATAACCCAAGGGTTTGTAAGCCACTCCAACATAAGCGCTCCTAATGACTGATATTCGCTACGAAGCGCGCGTAGATCTCGTCTAGCTGCTCCACAATAATCTCATATCCTAATATTGGCTTAGATTGGAGTTGCTTGCCAAGTAAAGTGGGAGATAACTGTGATAAACACGACTGTGAAACTTTACGGTGGCTAATATGCCACGGTTCTATTGCAACACCACCAAGGTCTTGGCTGTACGGAAAGAAGAACCCAAATTGCGAAGCATGAACAGATAGCCATTGGTAAAACGCCTGCTGGTGGCCAGTAAGGTATTCCCATGGTTCTAATTGAAGCTGTGTGCCTTCAGGTAAGTGATTACGAGCAAAGACATCAAAGTCACAACCCCAATGGTGACGACTCGCCCCAGGAAGCGCAGACCACCTTAAGATAGCCGACAACTTTTGATGTTCACTGAGTCTTGAAGCATCAAGTGGCTGGCTTTCTGAGTCTAATATCGGTGCTTCACCAGAAAACTTACGGTTCCAAATCAGAGATTGCCTTTCATAGTCGCGAAAGCCACTGGCAATCTCCATTTTAAACCCAGCGACTTGAGCAGCTTCAATCAAACTGTTTAGGTCATCTTTAACATCACTGTGAACCAGAAATGTCTTGGTACCTATGAGGTTAGGTTCCAGATGAGAATCGGATTGTCCGGTAAGCTGCTCTGGTGTCATAACGCGTCTCTCAATAATTAGATACTATGAATCGCTGATGAAAGAACTATTTAGCGAACAGATTCACTAATGTTCTCTCATACATGTCGGTTAGTTTCTCTAAGTCAGCCACTTTCACGCATTCGTTAACCTTGTGAATGGTGGCATTCACAGGGCCGAGTTCGACGACTTGTCCTTTCATGCGTGCAATAAAGCGTCCGTCAGATGTACCACCTGTGGTCAGTAAGGCTGGTTTTACGTTGTTAATGTGACCAACGGCATCAACAATAGCATCAAGCAGTGAGCCTGCGTCTGTTAAGAACGGGTCGCCATTGAATGTCCATTTTAGGTCATATTCGAAATCGTACTTGTCGAGTATTGCTGTGATTCGTTCAACGATAATATCGTTATTTAGTTCTGTGCTAAAACGCAGGTTAAATTGAACATTAAACTCACCAGGAATTACATTCGAAGCTCCGGTTCCTGCACTTACATTTGGGATCTGGAAGCTCGTCGGCGGGAAGTAGTCATTACCTTTATCCCACTCAGTCGTTGCCAACTCATTGATTGCAAGCAGAGAGCTATGAATTGGGTTGTTTGCTAGATGAGGGTAAGCAACGTGGCCTTGTGTGCCTTTAATCGTTAGATCGCCAGTGATAGAACCACGACGGCCGTTCTTCACAACATCACCCACATACTCAGTGCTTGATGGTTCACCAACAATACACATGTCGATGTTCTCACCACGAGCCATCAATGCTTCAACAACACGTACCGTACCGTTGATGAAAGGGCCTTCTTCATCAGAAGTAATAAGGAAACCAATCGAGCCTGTGTGGTCAGGGTGTTTTGCAATGAACTGTTCAACAGCAACAACCATTGAAGCCAGAGAACCTTTCATGTCTGCTGCGCCGCGCCCGTGTAAGAAACCATCGACGATCGTCGGTTCGAATGGCTTGGTATCCCAAAGCTCAACAGGGCCTGCTGGCACGACGTCAGTGTGTCCAGCAAAAGCAAACAGAGGAGCTTCTGTACCACGACGAGCCCAAAAGTTAGTCGTATCTTCAAATACCATCACTTCGATTTCAAAGCCGAGTGCTTTTAAGCGTTCAATCATCAGGTCTTGGCAACCGGCATCTTCAGGTGTTACTGATTGGCGGCTAATGAGGTCTTTTGCCAGAGCCAAAGTTGGGCTATCTGTCATCCTTGAATTCCTTGTTTAAATAAAACGTCTAGTCATTAATTTTTAGGACGCTGATTCCGAGAACAACGTCCAGTTGTCTATCTAAATACAGTGCTCTAAGCAAAAATAGCGGCGTATTGGTCGGCTTTAAATCCGATATGAAGCTTGCCGTCTACTTTTAGTATCGGTCGCTTAATCATTGCTGGTTGCTCAACAAGCAGAGTCACGGCTTTGTCTTCCGTTAATGTATCTTTCTGTTCTTGTGAAAGTTGGCGATAAGTTGTACCACGTTTGTTCAATACAAGTTCCCAGCCAAATTCTGAACAGAAGGTCGTAACCAACTCTTCAGTGATGCCTTGTTTGCGATAATCGTGAAATTCGAACTTGATCCCTTCAGCTTCGAGCCATTTCTTTGCTTTTTTAATGGTGTCGCAGTTCGGAATGCCAAACATAGTGATAGTCATTGTTCTTCCTTTGGGTGATTTTATTTCGTTGTTATGAGTTGAATCCTATCAGGAAGCTGCAATTCAGACAAAATAGAGTGAGGAATATTTCATAGAGTGAAAAAAAACAGTAAGAAAATGTCACTATTGGAGACTTATTGATCAACCTCAACATGTTGTCAGCGAAAAAAGAAATAATTGAGTTGCACATATATAGGAGGTGTCAATGGAGTTGAGTCCTGTTTTTGCAAGGCGGCTATATTTAGCATTGTTAGTGGAAAGCCTTGATAGGCCAAATGTGCCTAAACTCATCGAAAAAACGGGTTGGCCTCGTCGTACTATTCAAGATGTACTCAAGGCGTTACCGGGGATCGGTATCGAACTTATGTTTGTTCAAGATGGGCGACGTCATAATGATGGCTATTACCAGTTATCCGACTGGGGTCCATTTGACAGTCAATGGGTTATCCAACGTAAAGGCGATATAGCAACAAGCCTTGGATTTAGTGCATAAGCCAGCGAAAGCTGGCTTTCTTTTTTGCAGTAGAAGTAGAAATCGAAGTGGTAGCATCTTGCTCATTTGAGCACCGAGCTACCTAATTATGTTTCTCCCTAATTACACAGATAGGCAGTGCCCAACATAGTCACGGAAGTGGAAAAGTCTTGGGGGAGTGTAAATATCACGGTATCTGCACCTAGCTCAATCGTATTTGACTTGAGCTCATTCATGGCGCCCTGAATCAAGGTGTCGTTTGGGTAAAACAGGTAACTATACCAATGGCCCTCGCTGCCAGTGACTTCCCCTTTATACTCGCACTGCGCAATATTGATAAGGCCGTGGAAATCCATTTGCACGTTGTCAGCTTCGCTATGAGGCATTGATGTCGGTGTCGTGCAACCAAGTAGCACGCTACTCATAGCCAAAGCGATTAATTCCTTTTTCATACGCTTATCCTGTTATTTCATCAAATAAATCGCGAAGCCTATCCAGCTTGCGAACAATAACAACCACGGCAATTTACTGGCGTGATTTGATGTTGTTTCTTTGTTCGATTCGACATTCTGTTCTTGGTCTTGGTTCGCTTGCAGAGTCTGCTTCTCTTTCTGTACGCGTTTTTTAGCTTTATCGGCTTGGCGGCCACGTTCTTTCTGCTGCTTTTTATAGAGTGCGATGCCTTTCTCGATACCTTGAGCAATCAACTTGGTTTGTTCTTTGGTTTGAGCTGGCTTTTGTGTCGCTTTGGCTATCTTCAGTGCTTCTTGTTGTGATTCAACAGATGGTGTATTAGTTTTCTTTTTCATACTGAGTTCGATAATTAAAACGGATTAACCAATAAGATAACGCAAACCTAGTTAAGTATGAATGATTTGCGTTAAAGTGTTGGTTTGAAAATAAGTGAAAGTGAGATTTGTGCGGTACTCCATAGAACAATACGACAAGCACGGCTTTTTAAAAGCCCCAATCCTATTATGGTTAGGTTGGCTATTTCTGGCGAAAGCTTTGGTCGTTTTCATTGTTGCAGGTGCAAGCCGAGAGTCGGGCACTGATATCCTCGAAATCATCTATCCAGATCATCAAATGTTTTATGTTGGGATTGCATTGAGTATTCCGATCTTGTTACTCATGTGGTTGTTTGGACTCAGAACACCAGAGAGAAAGCGCCTCAATAAAGTCGTATCTTGGGGGCGTTGGGTCACCATGGTGGCTATCTTGGCACAGGGGTCTCATACCATTTATTTAATCTATCTGGATAATGGATGGTTCCGTTGGTCAAATGGCATCACCCTGTTATTGCTCCTATGGTTAGCGCTTTTTCTAACCAATAGTCATGCCGCTAGGGATTGCTTTAAAGTGGTTGAGCTCGAAGACTGATTCTCATCAAAACATTTGTCCTATTCACAATTATACTTAGAAGCTAAAACTGGAAGGAATAATCTATGCTTAATGTCTCAAATGAGCAGCCTAACGTTCAAAGTGCTATCTTGCCAGAAGCAGGGCCTTTCGCTCTTTACGTTCAACTAAAAGTGAATGCTAACGCTGCTAACGTATTAGCGGAAATTCAAAAGATTCCTGCGCTAATCGAAGAACTCAACCAAACTCAACCCGATGCGAACTTAACGGCGTCAGTTGCGTTCTCAAAGGCTTTTTGGGATAAGTTCGAGCAAGCTGCTCCGTCTGACCTCATTGATTTCCCTGCGCTTGGGGAAGGTGATGTCACTGCACCGAGCACATTGTCTGATGTTCTGATTCACTGTCATTCAAATCGACACGATCTGCACTTTTTCATCCTACGTAAATTGCTATCTGAAATAGCTGCGGACGTTGAAGTAGTTGATGAAACCTACGGTTACCGCTTCCTAGATTCACGTGACATGACCGACTTCGTTGATGGCACTGAAAACCCGAAAGACGCACAGCGCGCTGAAGTAGCGATTGTGCCTGAAGGTGAATTTGCGGGTGGTAGCTATGTGATGGTGCAACGTTTTGTGCATAACCTGCCTGCTTGGAATCGATTGAATGTATCGGCACAAGAGAAAGTCGTTGGTCGTACTAAGCCCGATTCAATTGAATTAGACGATGTTCCTGCGGCGTCTCACGTTGGTCGTGTGGATATCAAAGAAGAAGGCAAGGGCCTGAAAATTGTTCGTCACAGCCTGCCTTACGGCACAGCAACGGGCGACCACGGCTTATTGTTCATTGCTTACTGTAACGTTCGTCATAATTTTGATGCGATGCTAGAGAGTATGTACGGCGTGACAGATGGTAAAACAGACCAACTGCTTCGTTTTACTAAAGCGGTGACAGGCGCTTATTACTTTGCCCCGTCGACTGACATGTTGAGTGCATTAACGGTTAAGTAAATCGTCTCAAAAAGAATAAACAAAGGGAGCCCTCAGGGCTCCTTTTTTATTAAAGCTTTAGATGAATTGGTCGATATAAGAGCAATCGTGAGTTTTATTCATCTTTTTGTAAGTGAAGGTCTATGGCTATAACTGTTAATACAAATGTCTCAGCGCTAGTGGCTCAGAGAAACCTCTCTAATGCTAATAGCATGCTGAATCAATCTTTGGAGCGCTTAGCTTCAGGGAGCCGTATTAATAGTGCAAAAGACGATGCGGCTGGCTTACAAATTTCGAATCGATTAGAAGCGCAGATGAGCGGCATTGATGTCGCGGTTCGAAACGCTAACGATGGAATCTCCATTATGCAGACTGCAGAAGGAGCGATGAATGAAACCACCAATATCATGCAACGCATGCGAGATTTGTCGCTGCAGGCGAGTAATGGTTCGAATAGCCAGTCTGAAAGGACAGCGATTCAAGAAGAAGTGACAGCTCTAAATGATGAGTTGAATCGAATTGCTGAAACGACTTCATTTGGCGGTAAAAAACTTCTTAACGGTAGTTTTGGTAGTTCGTCATTTCAAATCGGTGGCAGTTCTGGTGAAGCGGTGCAGATAGGTTTGAAAAACATGCGCACCGATGACATCAATATGGGTGGTTTTAGCTATGTCGCCAATGGCATGGCAAGTGACTCGTGGGCAGTCAAATCCAACCAGAATGATATGACGATGTCGTTTACCGACCGTTTTGGTCAGCCACAAGAGATCACCATCAAGGCGAAAGCGGGCGATGATATCGAAGAGTTGGCGACCTATATTAATGGTCAAACAGATCAGGTCTCGGCTTCAGTTAATGATGAAGGGCAGCTTCAGATCTATATGTCTGGTGAAGATACTGCGGGCACGATCTCTTTTTCAGGTTCGTTAGCCAGTGAGCTTTCGATGTCTGCGGGTTATTACGAATCAGTCGATGACATCAATGTGACCGATGTGGGTGGCGCGCAGCGTGCAGTTTCTATTTTAGATACGGCGATGAAGTACGTGGATAGTCATCGCTCCGAACTCGGCGCAATGCAAAACCGCTTTGATCATGCGATTAATAATCTCGAAAATGTTCATGAGAACTTGGCGACATCCAACAGCCGAATCAAAGATACCGATTACGCCAAAGAGACCACTCAAATGCTCAAGCAGCAAATATTGCAGCAAGTGAGCACCACAATACTGGCTCAAGCAAAGCAAGCGCCGAATCTTGCTTTAACCTTGCTCGGTTAATAAATTACCTCAAATCTTATAAAGGTAGTTCAGCTTAACTAAAGCCCTTTGGTTAATAAAAATACAACTTCTCGCTCGACTGACATCTCGACAACTTTAGCGCTTTTCTCATCTTTTTTTGATAATTTTACGGCCAGTCACGCTTTCTTCTTCTTTATCGCTATTTCTTTAATTTTGTTGTTTTTTTCCTAAAGGTTTCAGCATTCACGCCGTTATTAATAGTAACTTAGAGATAACTACTTGGTTTTCCGAGACGTCGGAAACCGCTATACCGGAAAATCAATTGGAGAAGTCACCATGGCAGTGAATGTAAATACCAACGTTTCAGCGATGACAGCACAACGTTACCTAAACAACGCAAACAGCGCACAACAAACATCAATGGAGCGTCTAGCTTCAGGCTCTAAAATCAACAGCGCGAAAGATGACGCTGCGGGCCTACAAATCTCGAACCGTTTGAACGTTCAGAGTCGTGGTCTTGATGTTGCTGTACGTAACGCGAACGACGGTATCTCTATTGCACAAACTGCTGAAGGTGCAATGAACGAGACAACAAACATCCTGCAACGTATGCGTGATTTGTCTCTACAATCTTCAAACGGCTCAAACTCAAAATCTGAGCGTGTAGCGATTCAAGAAGAAGTAACAGCTCTGAACGACGAACTGAACCGTATCGCGGAAACCACGTCTTTTGGTGGCAACAAGCTGCTTAACGGTACTCACGGCACTAAATCATTCCAAATCGGTGCGGACAACGGTGAAGCGGTAATGCTTCAACTGAAAGACATGCGCTCTGATAACGCTCAGATGGGTGGTAAAAGCTACCAAACTGAGAACGCGAAAGATAAAGACTGGAATGTTCAAGCTGGCGCAAACGACCTAAAAATGTCGTTCACTGATAACTTCGGTCAAGCACAAGAAATCGATGTGTCTGCGAAAGCGGGCGATGACATCGAAGAGCTAGCAACGTACATCAACGGTCAACAAGATTCTGTTAAAGCGTCTGTAACTGAAGACGGCAACCTACAAATGTTTACTGGCAACAACAAAGTTGAAGGCGAAGTGGCATTCTCAGGTAGCCTTGCTGGCGAACTAGGCATGCAATCTGGCAAAGAAGTAACGGTTGATACTATCGACGTAACATCAGTTGGCGGCGCGCAAGAATCTGTTGCAGTTATCGATGCGGCACTTAAGTATGTAGATAGCCACCGTGCTGAACTGGGTGCTTTCCAAAACCGTTTCGACCACGCTATCAGCAACTTAGACAACATTAACGAGAACGTTAACGCATCTAAGAGCCGTATTAAAGATACCGATTTCGCGAAAGAAACGACTCAGATGACTAAGTCTCAGATCCTTTCTCAAGCTTCAAGCTCGATCCTTGCTCAAGCGAAGCAAGCTCCGAACTCGGCACTTAGCCTACTAGGTTAATCGATTGAAAGGCCACGTTGCCAAGTTGGTTATAAGCGCTGTTGATCATAAGCGTTAACGTTAGGCTTCCACAAATTAGCTCGTGGTGAGAGATGAGCGCTAAACAAACCCAGCTTCGGCTGGGTTTTTTATTGTCTGCTATTTGGCGAAGGTGTATTTGGAAATTTTTTTTGGTAAATAGAAGTAAAAGCGAGATTTCCTATCATGTTCGTCTCTCGCTGTAGGGAATGACGACTATAGGGCGGTATTGATCCATTGTTTACCTGAATCGAAGTCTTTAGTCGTATCTCAGAATCGAGTAGAACGAGATATCAGAGATCTCTGTTTGTTAAAATTCACAAGTGTAATTTGATGTATAGGCGAAATGCCTTGAATAGCGCTTAACAACGTTTAGTAAAAAACTAGGTCGGATAGCAGGAGATAAACGGTCAGTGTAGTTTTCATTGGTTGAGGGAGCTAGGAGAAGGGTTTCGGTGTGATAGTCAGTAATGCCTATCTGAGGTATTGAACAAATATAGCAGGCACAAAAAACGCCACCCTTAGGTAGCGTTTTAATTAAAGCAGATAAGTAATCGAAATTACTTAGTTACTTTAAGAACTGGAGTTTCGCCAACAGTTACAGAACCAGAAAGCTTGTTCAGCTCCTTGATTTCGTCCATGTTAGAGATAACAACTGGAGTAAGCGTAGATTTCGCTTTCTCTTCTAGAAGCGCTAGGTCGAAAGTGATGATAGTGTCACCAGCTTTAACAGATTGACCTTCTTCAGCTACACGAGTGAAGCCTTCGCCTTTAAGTTCAACAGTATCGATACCGAAGTGAACGAAAAGCTCAACACCGTCGTCAGACTCAATAGAGAATGCGTGGTTAGTTTCGAAGATCTTACCGATAGTACCGTTAACTGGAGCTACCATTTTATCGCCAGCTGGTTTGATAGCGATGCCGTCACCAACGATTTTTTCAGCGAAAACTACATCTGGCACGTCTTCGATGTTTACGATTTCACCAGAAAGAGGTGCGATGATTTCGATTGCACCAGCATCAGCGCTGTCATCAGATACAAGCTTTTTCAGTTTGTCAAACAGACCCATTGTGTCATGCTCCTAACGTTTAGTTTTATTCTGTAGAATATACTATACCAATCTAACAAATTAGACGACTATTTTTAGCCGTCTAACTTTATTAAGCTCTTGGTGATTACTGAGTTTTCTCAGCGATGAATTTTTCTACGCAAGCTTCAATTTCTGCAGCTGTAGGTAGAGATAGCGCTTCGTCAGCCATAGCTTTAACTTCTGCGAAGTTAGAGTTACGGATTACTTTCTTAACTTTAGGGATAGAGATACCGCTCATAGAGAACTCATCTAGACCCATACCAAGAAGAAGTAGAGTTGCACGCTCATCGCCTGCTAGCTCGCCACACATACCTGTCCACTTGCCTTCTTTATGAGAAGCATCGATTACTTGCTTGATTACAAGAAGAACCGCTGGAGATAGTGGGTTGTAAAGGTGAGAAATCATCTCGTTACCACGGTCAACTGCAAGAGTGTATTGCGTTAGATCGTTAGTACCGATAGAGAAGAAAGCCACTTCTTTAGCAAGGTGGTGTGCGATTGCAGCAGCTGCTGGAGTCTCAACCATTACGCCAATTTCGATGTCTTCATCGAAAGCATGACCTTCAGCGCGAAGTTCAACTTTGTACTCTTCGATTGCTTTTTTCAGTTCACGGATCTCTTCAATAGAAATGATCATTGGGAACATGATACGTAGCTTACCGTGTGCAGATGCACGAAGAATGCCGCGTAGTTGGTCACGTAAGATTTCACGGCGATCCAAGCTGATACGTACTGCACGCCAGCCTAGGAACGGGTTCATTTCTTGTGGAAGATCCATGTATGGAAGATCTTTATCGCCACCGATATCCATTGTACGGATAATCACTGACTCACCGTGCATTGCTTCAGCTACTTCTTTGTAAGCAACGTATTGCTCTTCTTCAGTAGGAAGTGCTGTACGGTCCATGAATAGGAATTCAGTACGGTACAGACCAACACCTTCGCCACCGTTGCGCAGGATACCGTCACAGTCTTTAACTGTACCGATGTTGCCGCAAACTTCTACTTGATGGTTATCAAGCGTGATAGCTGGTAGGTCTTTAAGTTTTGCTAGTTCAGCCGCTTCTGCTTCAAAATCAGATTTGATTTTCTTAGCTTCTGCTAATTCAGCGTCAGAAGGGTTGATGATGATCTTGTTGTTCATCGCGTCTAGCACAAGCATGTCGCCGTTCTTAACTTGCTTAGTGATATCGTTAGTACCAACGATAGCTGGAAGCTCAAGTGAACGTGCCATGATTGAAGTATGAGATGTACGACCGCCGATGTCACAAGCGAAACCAAGAACGTAGTCTAGGTTGATTTGTGCAGTTTCAGATGGCGTTAGGTCGTAAGCAACTAGGATAACTTGTTCATTGATATCTGCTAGAGACACAATGTTAATGCCTAGTGCATTTTTAACGAAGCGAGTGCCGATATCACGGATATCAGTCGCACGTTCTTTTAGGTACTCATCATCAAGTGACTCAAGTGCAACAGCTTGCTCTTCGATCACTGTGTAGATCGCGTTGTCTGCGTGCATTTTGTCTTTCTTGATGAGTGCTAAAATCTCTTCTTCTAGCTCTTCATCTTCAAGCAGCATGATATGGCCTTCAAAGATTGCTTCTTTTTCTTCGCCAAAAGTTTCAAGTGCTTTTTGCTTTACAACTTCAAGTTGTTGAGAAGATTTGTTACGAGCGTCAAAAAAACGCTGAACTTCTGCTTCAACTTGATCGTCTGAGATAGATTGAGTGTTTAGGACAATTTCATCTTCTTGAAGTAGTAGTGCTTTACCGAAAGCAATACCAGGAGATGCTAGGATGCCTGAAATCATAGCCTTACCTTAGTTGTTCAACTGTAAACGGGAGAATGTGTGACTTTAAGTCGTCGACTAAATGTCGCGCTTATCGCTATCTATTTCGAACAAAGCCACTTTGCTGTGCAAAATGGCTTTGAAAGAAGGAGACCGTATTAGTGTAGTTGATCCATAAGAGCAACTAGGTGGTCTACTGCTTGCTGAGCTTGAGGGCCTTCAGCTGAAATAGTAACGTTAGTACCTTTTACTAGGCCTAAAGTTTGTAGCTTGAACAGGCTTTTCGCGCTAGCGCTTTTGCCGTTAGAAGTCACTGTGATGTCAGCATCGAAAGATTTTGCTTCTTTAACGAACTGTGCAGCTGGACGTGTGTGAAGGCCGTTTTCTGCTGTGATTTCTACTTGCTTCTCGTACATTTGATATACCCCAATTAATTTATTTTTTGTAAGTTTGTAACCAGTTCAGCTTAACTGCTTTAACGTAAGTTCGCTAGAGGCTAGTACGCTATGTTCGTGTTAGAACTTAGACTGGTTATAAATTTTTATCCAGCCATGGTCGTCTTTTGTTGAGTACTCATGACTTTCAGAATTTGTTTATTGCTTCTTTTATTTTGAAGCGAAAAATAAAACAGACCCGATATTACCAAAGGTGGGGCAGGGATCAACAAAAAAGCCCCTAAACGGGGCTTTTTTGGACGAAAAATTGATTTGACCACATATTATTGTTGGTTCTCTTTCTCCGTAAAGATGCCTGCAAATAGGGCTGTACTTAGGTAACGTTCGCCAGAGCTTGGCAGTACGGTAACAATAGTTTTTCCTGCAAATTCAGGTAGTTCCGAGATTCTGTTCGCCGCTACTACTGCTGCGCCAGATGAGATGCCCGCTAGAATACCTTCCTCTTTCATCAGGCGTTGAGCCATCTCAATCGCTTCTTCAGAAGTTACCGATTCAACTCGGTCAATAATCTCTAAATCTAGGTTTCCAGGGATGAAACCTGCACCGATACCTTGGATTTTGTGCGGAGCGGGTTTGATTTCTTCTCCTGCAAGCGCTTGTGCAATCACTGGAGACTCTGCTGGTTCAACCGCTACTGAAGTGATGGCTTTGCCTTTTTCACCTTTAATGTAACGACTTGTACCAGTGATAGTACCACCCGTACCAACACCCGCTACAAACACGTCGATCTCGCCGTCGGTTGCTTCCCAAATTTCAGGGCCCGTTGTCTGCTCGTGAATTTGTGGGTTCGCTGGGTTGTTGAACTGTTGTAGTAGTAGGTACTTGTCTGGGTCTGAAGCAACAATTTCTTCTGCTTTCGCAATTGCGCCGTTCATACCTTTTGGTGCTTCAGTTAGCACTAGGTTTGCGCCAAGCGCTTTAAGTAGCTTACGACGTTCTAGGCTCATTGACTCAGGCATAGTTAGTGTTAGCTTGTAACCGCGCGCCGCAGCTACGAATGCAAGAGCAACACCGGTGTTACCACTGGTAGGTTCAACAAGCTCGATACCTGGTTTAAGAGTACCTGCTTTTTCTGCTTCCCAGATCATGTTTGAACCGATACGACACTTAACACTGAAGCTTGGGTTACGAGCTTCGATCTTAGCTAGGACGTTACCTTTGCTTACTTTGTTAAGGCGGACTAGCGGTGTGTTACCAATCGTTAGGGTGTTGTCTTCGTAGATCTTGCTCATGCGATATTCCTTCATTTAATGACAGAACTAAACGTAGTATATCAATCACTTTACCGTCTAGTGTCTTTCGATGTTTGTTCAGCTTGAATTTAGATTAAACAACTTGAAAAAAAGGTAAAAGGATTAAAAAGTTATATCATATAGATATGTAGCAGAGTTCACGCCTATCTTTATTGGTAAGTGGATTCTCAAAGATAGGCGCGGAAAGGTAAGTTGGCTCGTTTATCGATGAGAGTGTAATGCTTGTTCTTTGAATTCAACAACCCACATGGCTGTGGCACCACAAACCGCAACTGGCACTACGATTAGGTTTAAAATTGGGATTGTCGTAAACACAGAAACAAGCGCGCCGAAGCTGTAGGTCTTACCTTGTTTTTGTTTCAAAATGTTTCTCATATCATCGAATTTGATTTTATGGTTATCAAATGGGTAATCAGCGTACTGGATAGCGAGCATCCATGCGGTGAAGATGAACCATAAAAACGGTGCAACGGTTTGTCCTAGTGCTGGAATTAACAAAAGTAGGAATAAACCGATCGCTTTTGGCAGAACGTAGACAAGCTTGCGCCATTCTCTCGCTAATATGCGTGGCGTATCTTTGAGGACATCAAGTAAACCATCGTCATTTACTTTTTTGCCACTAAGCAGCTCTTCTACCTTTTCTGCGAGTAATCCATTGAACGGTGCGGCAATGAAGTTAGCGAGCGTACTAAAGAAATACGAGAACGTGGCCAAGACGGTTATGACAAGTAGCGGCCATAAAATGTATGACAACCACGACAAGAAGCTTGGCAATGCACCAATCCATCCTTCAATCCAAGTGTTGAGGTTGGAAAAGATATAAAACAAAGCACCACCAACGAGTAACACGTTAGCGATGAGTGGAAGTAAAACAAACTTACGAATGCTCGGCGACAAAGCGATTTTTATTCCGAAAATAAAATAGCCAAAGCCTGAGCGGGGAACAGATTCAATAGTCATATTAAAATTAGGTCACATGTGAATTTGGTTAAATAGCAAACATCCCTAGTGTACTAGACCGAAATTAAGAAAAAAAGCGTGGTGAAAATCACACCATGTAAGGAACTAATTGTATTAAGTTGTTCTAAAACAGTGGCTACTTTTGATAGAGTAGTGAGATTAGCCAAATTAACCCAACTTAGTGACAGCGTGTTTATAGCTAGTCGACTAAGAAAGCTGAGAGCGAAAAATGCAGGAATTGCGATTTGTACTCATTATTGTTGGCGCATTAGCTATCGCCGCATTATTGTTCCATGGTCTATGGACGAGTAAAAAAGAAGGGAAAGCAAAGTTTGGAGATAAGCCGCTTGGTAAGCTTGATAACGACAGCTTAGATGAAGCAGAAACGATCCCAAACCGTTCATTCGCCCCAGAAGATGATTTTGAGATAATCCGAAAAGAGCGTAAAGAGCCGGATTTTGCAGTCTCACCATCTGAGACTGATCCGCTGATTGACTCAGATCCGCTTACTGCGCCACAAACGAAAGAAGTTATCGAAGACGACATCGAATTGAATGATCTTCCTTCCTTCAGTGTTAAAGAAGAACCAATTCAGATCGAGAGTGAACCTGAAGACATACAAGAGGCCACTGAACCAGAGGTTCCAAGCTTTGAATTGACTGACGAGCAAAAAGAAAGTCATGCTGGTTTTCAAGAGCAGTACGGTTCGTTTGAAGAAGCTTCTGATTCGGTTACCGAGCCGCTAGCTCCTAACAAAGCACTGACGCCAAGTGAACCGCTTGTTACTCAAGTAGACGTTGCTAAAGAAGTCGTTGCTACACAAAACGCAGCGTCTACTGAAGAAGCTAAGCCAGATGAAGAGCTTGGCCTAGAAGTTATTGTTCTCAATGTTCACTGTGCTGGAGAGATCCCGTTTGTGGGTACTGAACTTTTCCGTAGCATGGAGAATAACGGCCTAACTTATGGTGAGATGTCTATCTACCACTGTTTTGCACAATCTAGCGATGAGCCAAAAGTTATTTTCAGTGTTGCGAACATGATGCAGCCGGGAACTCTAGAACATGATGATCCCGCTGACTTTACAACGAAAGGTATTTCGTTCTTCATGACGCTGCCTTGTTACGGTCAAGCCGATCAGAACTTTAATGTAATGCTGAGTGCAGCTCAGAAAATTGCTGATGATATGGGCGGAAACGTTTTGGACGAGTCACGTAACTTAATGACGCCCAATCGTTTGTCAGACTACCGCAAGCAAATCAGAGACTTTATGACCGCTACGAATGCCTAGCCGTATTGTTTAGCCTTGTAAATAATCTATATTTATAGAAAAGGGCTCCTAAGGGAGCCCTTTTTGATATTTCAATCACGACAGAGAATGATATGAAAGAATCGATTCAAGTTACCTTAGAGCAGTTAAGAGAAACTCTGCACTATCATGCCGTTCGTTATTACGTAGAAGATAGCCCTGAGATCCCTGATGTCGAGTACGATCGATTGATGCAACAGTTGCTAAAGATCGAGGAAGAGAATCCAGAGCTTGTGACGGTGGATTCTCCGAGCCAACGTGTCGGTGGTCAGCCTCTCGATGGCTTCACTCAAGTGACTCATGAGATCCCGATGCTTTCTCTGGACAATGCATTCTCTGATGAAGATTTGGATGCGTTTAATAAGCGTATGTCTGATAGAGCGCCAATGGCCAATCTTAAGACTTTCTGTTGTGAGCCTAAGCTTGATGGCTTAGCGGTAAGCCTACTCTATGTAAATGGCACCTTAGTTCAGGCAGCAACGCGTGGTGATGGCGCTACTGGCGAAAACATCACAGAAAACGTACGAACGATCAGCTCGATTCCGCTTAAGTTGCAAGGCGAAGGTTGGCCAGAACGCATTGAGGTTCGTGGTGAAGTGTTTATGCCTAAAGCAGGCTTCGATAAACTGAATGAGATGGCTTTGAAGAAAGGCGACAAAGTTTTTGTTAACCCACGCAACGCCGCTGCAGGTAGCCTGCGTCAACTTGACTCTCGCATTACAGCGAAACGTCCACTGGCTTTCTACGCATACAGTGTCGGTGTTGTTCAAGGAGCTGAGCTTTCGAATAGCCACTATCAACGCTTCTTGCAGCTGAAAGGCTGGGGTTTGCCAATGTGTCCTGAAACTAAGCAATTAAGCTCGATTGAGGACGTAAAAGCGTACTATCAAGATATTATGACTCGTCGTGACGCCTTGGCTTATGAAATTGATGGGGTGGTGATTAAGGTTGATGACATTGCCGCACAAGTAACTCTAGGCTTTGTGGCACGAGCGCCGCGCTGGGCGATTGCATACAAGTTTCCCGCTCAAGAAGAGATTACGTTACTTAACGATGTTGAGTTTCAGGTGGGTCGTACAGGCGCGATTACGCCGGTGGCTAAACTAGAACCTATCTTTGTTGGTGGTGTGACGGTAAGTAATGCTACGTTGCACAACGCTGATGAAATTGCTCGCTTAGGTGTGAAGGTCGGAGATAGCGTAATCATTCGTCGTGCTGGTGATGTTATTCCACAGATTGTAGCTGTTGTGCAAGATCGCCGCCCTGATAGCGCTAGAGACATTGTATTCCCTGATGCTTGCCCAGTATGTAACTCTGCAGTAGAGCGCGTTGAGGGAGAGGCTGTAGCGCGTTGTACTGGTGGCTTAGTCTGTCAGGCACAGCGTAAAGAAGCGCTTAAGCACTTTGTGTCTAGAAAGGCTCTGGATGTTGATGGCCTTGGCGTAAAAGTGATAGAGCAGCTTGTAGACCGTGAAATGGTAGAAACTCCAGCCGATCTCTTTAAGTTAAGTGCGGGCGTGATTACGGTTCTTGACCGAATGGGGCCTAAATCAGCGCAGAATGTAGTGAGTGCGCTTAATAAAGCTAAAGACACGACATTAGCGCGTTTCCTTTATTCTTTAGGGATTCGCGAAGTGGGTGAAGCGACGGCTATGAACTTAGCTCAGCACTTTAAGACGCTGGAGTTGGTTCAAGCAGCAACTCATGAACAGTTGGTTGAAGTGTCAGATATTGGTGACATCGTAGCAAGTCATCTCACGAGCTTCTTCTCGCAGGAGAAAAACAGAGCCGTAGTCGAGCAGTTGCTAGAGCTTGGTGTTAACTGGCCTGCAATCGAAGAAGCTGCAGATGATCAAGAGCTACCGTTAGAAGGGAAAGTGGTTGTATTAACAGGCTCTCTATCTCAACTTGGTCGAAGTGAAGCTAAAGCTGCGTTACAAGCTTTAGGTGCAAAAGTGACAGGCAGTGTTTCTAAGAAAACCGACATATTATTCGCTGGTGAAGCCGCTGGTTCTAAACTGACTAAAGCACAAGATTTAGGTATCGAAATAAGAACGGAAGAAGATCTAATTGCCCTTATTTCGTAAGTAAATACAGATAAAAAAAGCTCAAAGGCACTCCTTTCAACGGAGTGCCTTTTTTGTTTCTGATATAAAAATGATGGCTTTTTAATTGTTGAGAATTTTGTTCCTATACGAACTCTAAAATCAGGACAGTGACGCTGCTCAACATTAATGAAATGCCGTTGTAGTTGTATTGAAAATGCGAGTCACTTCTATTTTTTAAGGGTGAATTATGTGTAAGTGGTTGATATTAATTTAATTTATCATTTCCGGTTATGATCTTTACAATTTATCGATCTGGATCACTAAGTACCTACTAAATTTGCACCAACTCATATTTTTTTAGATGAAAATTAAGTTCTCATTGATCTTTTTGAGGGCGAAGTTAGTCTTAATGCCATGGATGCACACGATGTGCATAACCAGAAAGGAAATAGAGAATTCGAGTTTAGGGTTCTCAAACAAGAAAAGGTATTTCTCTCTACGGCGGCCAACTTTAGGCGGGGAATATTCAAACAGCTATATCCATTTTTAGGAGTTTTATTCCATGGAAAACAAAATTTTCAAAGTATCTGCGATTACTGCAGCAATGGTGGGTGCACTTTCTGCTGCTCCAGCTATGGCTGAAGATCCAATCGGTCCTGAGTATGCAAGTCAGGCATCAGAGTTTTTCTCTGAATCTACAATTAGTGGCAACCTAAACTTTTTCATGCGTGCTCGTGACCGAGCTGGCAAGCCAAAAGATGGTGGTGGTAATCCAATTGCTGGGCCAGATACTGCTAAAACCACAAATTTAGATCACGGTTCTATTTTTGCTAATTTGGGTTTTCACTCTGGTTATGTTGCGGATGTAGTTGGTTTTGACGCAGTAGTGTATAGCACATTCGACATGTGGGCTGGTGAAGAAACTGGCGGTTCATTTGAACACGAGATGAACTTTTTTGACTGTGATTCTGCTTACGGTGCAAGTACAGGCTGTGATTCTTACCAAACTGACAACGGTGTTTCTTTCGCTAAAGCAGCATTAAAATTCAAGCTTGGCGAGAACATCAATGCGCAACTTGGTTACTTCCAACCGTCTGTACCTAGTTCTTTAGGCGTTAACTGGTCATTTGCTCCTGGTACATACCGTGGTGGTGAGATCGGTGGTAACTTTGGTGACCTTTCTGTTGGTTTCGTTTATGCAGACCAGTACAAAGCCCCTTGGTTCAAAGAAACATATGAATTCCGCGATGGCTCTTTCTGGGGCAGCCCTGGTAAAGACGTAGGCGATGTATACTCGATGGGTGCTCGTTATACTCTAAGTAATGGAATTGGACTTGATGTTGGTTACGGTGGCTTGACTGACGGTGATCGTAAAAACTTCCATGCTAAAGTTAAAGGCACGACAGATGGCGGCCTATTCTGGTCTCCACAACTATATGTAGTTGATGATGACAACCAATATGACAGCACAGCTTTCCAAGCGGCATTATTAACGTCTAAAACTATGGGTCAATACAGCTTCCGTGCTGAAGCGACATATACAGTTGCTGACTCTGAAGATACTCGTGGCAATGTTGGTAACATGGCTTACCGCCTAACAGAACAGTATGGTGGTTCAAACGGTGCTTACGACGTTTGGTGGAACAACCGTTCTGACTTTAACCACGATGGCGAATATGCGTTCTTCCTATCTTCAACTCGTGATTTCTCTGATGTTGGTGGTACAGGCTTCAGCGCTGGTGTGAGTGGTGCTTACGGTGCGGGTGCGAAAGCAGACGGTTACGATGAGCTAGTAGAATATGCATACAGCTTCTTCGCAAACTACGCAATTCAAGCTGGTGCATTGAAAGATGCTAACATCAGCTTCTACTACACTAACTTCTTTAATGATTCAGACGCGCCAGATTGGGGCGCTTACTCAAACGCGTTTAATGATGAAACTGATTTCAAACTAGCACTAACAATTCCTTTCGGAGTTAAATAAGTTAGATATGAAATAGATAAAGCTGGGCATTTGCCCAGCTTTTTTGCTTTTTAGGAGATATTTATGAAACGTATTATTCCCGTTACACTAATTGCTTTTAGCATAGCAGCATGCACTTCTTCACCGAAAACAGCATCTGAGTTTTGGTATGGTCAAGGGGAGCGTTTTGGATCCCGTGGCTACGCGATAGATAATGACTCATTAGTTGATATACAAGAAAAGGTGGAGTTTGATGAATCTGCTTATCTTGCCGGATATGAAAAAGGAAAATCAGAGTTCTGTGATCCTTATAAAGCTTTTGAAAAAGGCATCAAAGGAACAAGGTACACAGAACAATGTGCAGATATGCCTCGGGAGGTGATGATCAAAGCTGAGTGGCAAAGAGGATGGGACGCATTTATTGGAGCTGATTTTTACCGAGTTAGGTAGGTTGAAGTATTTTAACCCCTACCTACCAAATGAAGCTTTATTGATGAGAACCACCATAAGCCTTACATAATTCACGGGGGAGATGTTTTACTGCCCCGTCACTAAATGTGCACTGAACACCTGCACCAAATACTTTCCCTGAGTTGTTTTGCGCAATAGAGACTGGAGCTGAAAAAATAAATACTGAAGCTAGCGCTAAAGTTAAAAGTTTCATGTTTGCCATCCTTTACACTTACCAAAAAATAAATAGCATTAGACGTCATGCTTAATACTCAATTATGTATACGGTTGATGAAAGATCAAAGTTCTATAAAAATTTTTAATGAAAAATAACAAAAGTTAATTTCAACATATCAATCAGTAACTTATTGATTCGTGGTGTCTGGAAGTGTCCGTAAATGGAAGGTATTTTCTTTGTTGAAAGCAAAACGGTTATAAACAGAAGACTTTATTTTCTCAAATTATATTTGTTATGTATTGACGAACTCTAGGCGTATTATTTTTTCTTGCATCAAAGGCAGTAAAGGTTCATAAATGCATAAAGTGCAACTGGTTATTAGAGTAATATCATGAACATAAGTGAAGCGGCTAAGCTTACTAACTTATCAACGAAATCTATTCGTCTTTACGAAGACAAAGGGGTTATCACTGCGCCTTTCCGCTCGGAAAATGGTTATAGAAGTTATGATAAGAAGCAGATTAAAGAGCTTGGGATCGTTGCGAAAGCAAGAAGCGCTGGTTTTTCGCTTGATGAATGCCGTGCGCTTGTTGAATTAGCTGACAATCCTAGTCGAGAAAGTGCCGACGTTAAAGCAAAAGCGCTTAGTAAATTGGAAGAAGTAAACAAAAAAATTGAAGATCTATTGGCAATTCAGAAGACATTAAAAGAGTGGGTTGAACAATGTCCAGGTGACTCAAATAGCCATTGCCCGATCATTGATTCACTTGTAGAGAAAAAGCCATAATTTTGTTACTTATGGCTTTAATAAGGAATGCTTGAATTACTCTTTAGTTGGAGTAATCGTTAATACTATGCCATCTACAGCAGTGACGATCACCTCTGTGCCTGCTTCTAAGTCGTCAGCACTAACAGCTGACCACGTAGTATCACCTAGACGGATACGACACTTGCCTTTTTGAATGTCAGTATCGACTCGAGTTGTTTGCCCTACAAGTTGTTTTTCTCTTTGATTTAGCTCTCGTCCAGCGTCTGACTGCTTGTCATTAGATAGTTGTCTTCTCCACCACAACCAAGTGGTGATAAGTGAAAAACTCGCAAAGGACAACCATTGCATCTGCCAACCGATTGGTAGCGCGCCTAATAGCGCTCCGACCAACATGGCTGATATGCCTATCCACAAAAAGTAACCAGCAGTACCAACCAGCTCTAGGGCTAGCAGCGCTAGACCAAATGCTAACCAATGCCAGTGGTTTACTTGCTCTAGTAACTCGAACATAAGTTAGTCCTTACTACCCTTGTCGTTGCTTTGTGCAAACATCTCTGCGATACCTGCAACAGAACCCATTAGGCCAGTCGCTTCGAGTGGTAGCATGATTATCTTGCCGTTTTCAGCTTGGCCAATAGACTTCAGTGCGTCGGTGTAACCTTGTGCAATAAAGTAATTGACCGCTTGCATATCACCTTGAGCGATGGCTGTCGAGACCATTTCTGTTGCTTTAGCTTCTGCTTCTGCTGCACGCTCACGAGCTTCTGCTTGCAGGATTGCTGCTTGCTTTTGACCTTCTGCTTTTAAGATTTCTGATTGCTTATGACCTTCTGCTTTTAGGATCTCAGCTTGTCTTACACCTTCAGCCGATAAAATGTCGGCACGTTTGTTTCTCTCAGCTTTCATCTGGGCATTCATCGCGGCGGTTAGATCAGCTGGTGGCTGTACATCTTTGATTTCGATACGAGTAACTTTTACGCCCCATGGGTTAGTTGCTTCATCCACGATATTTAGCAGCTTGGTATTGATCATGTCACGCTGGCTAAGCATTTCATCCAGTTCCATAGAGCCAAGCACAGTACGGATATTGGTGAGGGTTAAATTACGGATCGCATGCTCAAGGTCATTTACTTCATAAGCCGCTTTCGGTGCATCGATAACTTGTACGAAGCAAACTGCATCAATCATGACATTAGCATTATCTTTGGAGATGACTTCTTGAGCTGGGATATCGAGAACTCGTTCCATCATACTGATGCGTTGTCCGACTTTATCGATAAATGGAATGATCAGGTTTAGGCCTGGTTTGAGTGTCTGTGTATAGCGGCCAAAGCGTTCTACGGTCCAGTTATTGCCCTGTGGAACGGTTTTGACACCAGCGAAAATGAACAGTAGTGCGACGACAGTAAAGACGCCAATAGTAATCAATGTATCAATAGCCATACAAAATCCTTTGCAAGTTTAAGTTTTTGATAGTTCACTATTGATACTGGCTCATATTTAAATTCTGAGCAAATTTATAAACGAGAAATGGGCCATAAAATATTGATTTTATGGCCCATTTTATACTATTTAATTCGATAAACTAATTGATTAAATTGTCAGTTTTCGATGTTCAATCTAACGATTTTAGGGTTTTGTTAGTAAAGCAGAGAGTACAGTTGTCGACGGTACTTACTGGCAACTGGGTTTCCTTGCCCAAGCGCACTTAAGATGTCCATGAACTCCTTTTTCATATCGCCATCGCAAGTATTTAGATCTTTTGCTAGGAAAGACCACAACAGCTCCATCGCTTCTTCGTTGCGGTTCACTTGGTGATATTGCAATGCTAACTCAGAGGCAGTCTTAGCGTCATTCGGGTCTTGCTGCAGAGCGGTTTCTAATGCCTGTATTTCAGGGCTGTCTGCTGCTTGCTTGTGAAGTTCAAGTTTCGCGACTAAGCCTTTGTAGTAGTTGTCTTGGTACTCTAGAGGAATGGTGGCTAGCTGAGTTTCAGCCAGATCAAACTGTTGCGTTTCTAACAAACACTCTGCGATCGCCAGTTTTACTTCACCTTTATTCGTCAGTTCTGCTGGGAGTTGCTGCATAGCTGCTAGTGCTTGCGTGTGCTCACCTGCTTGCATTTGTTCCAGAGCTTGACGTAATGCCAGTTCATCTTGGCTAGGAAGGTGCTTGTTTAGCATTTCAACAATGGCTTCTAAGCTCTGAGGGCCACCAAGCCCATCGACAGGCTGACCGTTAACAAACAGTGCAATAGTCGGTAGTGCTTGAACCCCAAATTGGCTAGCAATGGCTTGCTCCTGCTCACAGTTCAATAGGGCTAGGGTGAAAGCGCCATTGTATTGCTGAGTTAATGTTTGCAGTTCAGGAATGACTTGGGCGCTCTCTTGGCTCATTGGTGCCCAAAATTGGATGAGTACAGGGGTCTGCATCGAACCTTCTAATACTTGACGAAAGTTCTGCTCATTAAGTTCAACAATATGCGGAGATTGCATTTACGTTCCTTGAGGTTTGTTTATGGATACGTTGCAAATATGGGGGGATAAGTCGGTAACTTCAAGATCTAACTGGGGTATCTCAGATAAAAAGAGACAAAAATAAAAAAACGCTATGCTTCGACGTTGATAGGATGTTTATCTCTACATAGAAGGCATAGCGTAATCATTGAGGTGGTCAGTGAGGTATTGCGTGAGATACTCAAAACAGAATAAACAACGTAATCGCCACACTCACACCTACCCAATTAAGGCGGTTTAAAGTCATGAAATATCCAGATTAGATTCACCAATTGGGAGTAATTGATGAGATAGGATAAATCATGACATCTTATTGTTACGGAAAAATTACATCGTTACATTAAAGTTTGCGACTGTGCATTCAAAGTTAGAAAATTATGCAGCTTTTCTCAAAATAGGGTCTAGCCAGCGACTCGGTAGAATCCTTTTCAATACCGCGAACACTTTAGTCGGAGTCGTAACTCGGTATCTTAGCTTGGGTTTATTGGCCGAAAGTGCGTGAAATACAGGTTCGATACAACTCTCAGGTGGCAGAACAAAAGCGTTGTTCGATGACTCATTTTCGAGTCGGTCTTTTTGTTGTTGGTAAGCGTCTTGGTGAGCACTGCCAGAAATGTTGATCCATTTATTGAATGCTTTCAGGGCATTGGTTCTAAATTGAGTCTCAATTGGCCCAGGTTGCAGTAACGAGATGTGTATACCGCTGCCATGCAGCTCTAAACGCAAGGTATCCGTCCAGCCTTCAATAGCGAACTTTGACGCATTATAAGCGCCACGATATTTCATGGCGGCAAAACCTAATACGGAACTGTTTTGCACGATTCGGCCTTCACCACGTTCGCGCATGTGCGGGAGTATCTGACAAACAAGATGATGCCAACCAAAGAAGTTGGTTTCGAATTGCTCCCTAAGACCTTGGGTCGGTAAGTCTTCTAGCGCGCCTGCTTGACCGTAAGCGCCGTTATTGAATAACCCATACAACCCGTTAGGTGCGAGTGCAATTGCAAGCTTGGCGCCATTCTCGATACTCTCTTGGTTGGAAAGATCTAATTGAATACAAGTGAGGCCTTCATCTTGAAGGCGTTGAACATCCTGTGGGTCACGGCAAGATGCAATGACATGAAAGCCACTTTTTTGAAGTGCATGAGCACATGTATAGCCAATGCCTGTTGAGCAACCAGTGATAAGAATCGACTTGTTCACACTTAATCCTTTATTAGAGTCTCTATCGCTTTAGAGTAAAGAATTAGTCTTGATGTTGTAACAAGTTTTTTAGTGCCGGTTCGATTCTTGAGTAACTAAAGATAAATCCCGTTTCAGTGAGCTTCTTTGGTTTGGAACGAATGCTGTCAAAGAGCAGACAAGAAGATTCACCCATAAGAAGCGACATTGCCCATTTAGGCGTGAACAATAAATGAGGTCGGCGTAGTTGTTTGGCGAGTGTGCTGCTGAACAGCTTGTTGGTGACAGGGTGTGGGGCACACATATTAAATTCCCCTTGAGCGTGAGGCATCGACAATAAGTGGTTGATGCCTCTCACCATATCCAGCATGTGAATCCAAGGCATGTATTGCTCGCCTGAACCTAGCGGTCCACCAACTCCTAGTTTGTACGGCATAAGCATCTTTTTGAGCGCACCGCCATTTTCACCAAGTACAATACCTGTTCGCAGTAGTATCACGCGTGTTCTTTCTGATTGTGCTCTCTTGGCTATCTCTTCCCAATGAGCGCAAACTTTGTGAGGAAAGCTTTCATCTTCTACTTGTAGTGATTCGTCAAACGGATGTTGCTGTTGATCACCATAGTAACCCACGGCTGAGCCGCTAATAAAAGCCTTCGGCGGGTTGCTGCTGGTATGAATTAACTCGACCAGTTTTTCAGTAATGTGCCAGCGGCTGTTACAGATCCTCTCTTTTTGCTCCGCACTCCAACGCTTGTCAGCGATAGGTTCGCCAGCAAGGTTGACCACTACATCGAAGTCATTGAGATCGCTCAGTTCATCAAGAGATTGAATGTAATGAAGGTTATTCTGGTTCAGATGATTTAGGTTTTGTTTCGCTTTTTCGGGGCTCCGCGTCAATAATGTCACGTCGTCAGTGTTCCAGCTTTTGACCAATTCAGAACCAATAAATCCCGTACCACCAGTTAACAATATCTTCATACCAATCTCCCTATTAAACATAATTATAGACATGGCTTGTTTTTGAACGCCAATCAATACGAAAAAATCACTATAACGATCAGTTGGTTTCAATCGTGTGATACCCAAATTACGCCGTATCAATTTACGAAAGAATGAAATTAAATTCATCAAGTTAGGATGTATACCGCTATCACACTTATGGACTTTACTCGGATATGTTACCAACTGCGTAATATTTGTCACATAAGGAATGATAAGGATTTGCCATGATTATTAGTAATTAATAACCAGATACAATTTCAATGACTAGGAGTTGCGATGACGGCAGTGCTTGCTTTGTTTCGAGCCATGTTAGGTAGTCTAAGGGATCTCTTGCCGATCGTGGCGGTGATTGCTTTCTTCCAGCTTGCTGTTTTGCAAGAGCCACTCCCTCATCTTTTGTCTATTCTAACTGGCTTAGTGCTGGTGGTTTTTGGACTGACTTTTTTTATCTTTGGCCTTGAAATGGGTCTGTTCCCAATTGGCGAGTCTATGGCTCAAGCTTTTGCTCGTAAGGGGAGCGTATTTTGGTTATTGACCTTCGCTTTTTGTTTAGGCTTTGGTACCACCATTGCCGAACCCGCGTTAACCGCAGTGGCTGCTGAAGCAGCAGAAGTTGCAGCTGAAGGTGGTGTTATTCCCAACTCTTTAGATGAAAGGGAACAATATGCCGATGGCCTGCGCTTCACCGTGGCGTTATCGGTCGGTATTGCCATTCTATTAGGTGTACTTCGGATCTTAAAAGGTTGGCCAATTCAGTACATGATCATCGGTGGTTATATTGGAGTTGTGGTGCTCACTGCATTTGCCCCGGAAAACATTATTGGGATTGCGTACGACTCTGGCGGCGTGACAACATCGACGATCACCGTTCCGTTAGTGACCGCATTAGGCGTAGGTTTAGCCTCTGCGATTAAAGGACGAAATCCTATGATTGATGGCTTTGGATTGATCGCGTTTGCTTCACTTCTGCCGATGATGTTTGTCATGGTGTACGGGATGGTGGTGACATGATCAGTGTGCAGCAATTTATCGACACCTTTCTAGGCACTGTAATGGATGTGATTCCGATTGCGGTGATCATCTTCGGTTTTCAGTTAGCGGTACTGCGTAAGCCTGTCAATAACCTTGCCAAAGTGCTCATCGGTTTCTTTTACGTCATTCTTGGCTTATCACTCTTTTTGATGGGGTTGGAGCTCGCGTTATTCCCTCTAGGGGAGACGATGGCAATGCAACTCACCGAACCAAGCTTTTTGACTGAGTTTAAGATCAGCTCTGGTCTTTCATTGGCTTGGTTTGATTATTACTGGGTTTACCTGTTTGCGTTTTGTATTGGTTTTAGTACCACGATAGCCGAGCCTTCTTTGATTGCTGTAGCGATTAAGGCAAACCAAGTATCCGGTGGCAGTATCAGTGTTAACGGACTGAGAATCGCTGTGGCATTAGGCGTTGCCATCGGTATCTCATTGGGTAGCTACCGTATTGTTGCGGGCGATCCTATCCATTACTACATTATTTGTGGCTATGTAATTGTTGTGATTCAAACCTTTTACGCCCCCAAATTGATCATTCCATTGGCCTACGATTCAGGCGGGGTTACGACATCTACCGTGACTGTGCCTTTAGTGACGGCTCTTGGATTAGGGCTTGCTTCAACTGTACCAGGGCGAAATCCAGTAATAGACGGTTTCGGCTTAATCGCCTTTGCGAGTTTGTTCCCCATCATTTCGGTGATGAGCTACGCCCAAATAACCCAATGGTTAAACCGTTTACACACCTCTAAGGAGAGCAAAGATGCGCTTTAAACTTATCCTAGCGTTTGTAGAAGAGAGCAAAACCGACATTGTGCTCGATGCCGCGCGTGATGCGGGCGCAACCGGAGCAACCGTGATTAATAATGCCAGAGGGCAGGGCTTAAACCAAAAGCGCACCTTCTTCGGATTAACATTAGAGGTGCAAAAAGATGTGCTGCTGTTTGTCGTTGAGGAGCATCTAGCAAGGCATATTCTCGAAAGAATTAGTGAAGTGGGGGAGTTTGACCAAGAATCGGGACAGGGTATTGCAGTACAGATAGATGTGGAAGATGCAGTAGGCGTTGCGCACCAAGTTGAGACGTTAACAAAGGTTGTGGAGGATGAGCTATGAGTACCAGTGAAAAGATCCGAGTAGGCGATGTCATGGCCAATACGTATGTGATTATCGATGGGCTAACTACGGTGTTAGAAGCGATAGAGATGGCGAAGAAGCACAAAGTGAAGGCAATCATTGTCGATAAACGCCACGAGGATGATGAGTACGGTATCGTGTTGATGAATGATATAGCAAAGAAAGTGTTGGCTAAGAATCGATCTCCCAAGCGAACCAATGTTTATGAAATCATGACCAAGCCAGCGCTAAGCGTGTCTGCTGAGATGAACGTAAAGTATTGCGCTCGCCTGTTTGAACGCTTTGGTATCAGTCGCGCGCCAGTAGTTCGTGATAACAAAATAGTCGGTATGGTTAGTTACAATAATATCGTGATCAACGGTATGGTGAGAGATGACGTGTAGCATTTAGATACGTACAATAGGCTCATAAATTTTATGGAGAAGTACGTGTGAAATTATTTTTTGCTTCAGACCTACACGGTTCGTTGCCAGCAACAGAAAAGGTATTAGAACTCTACATAGCGTCTGGTGCGCAATATTTAGTGCTATTGGGTGACATTCTGAATCATGGTCCAAGAAACCCGATTCCCGAAGGATACAATCCGCCGGCGGTTGCAGAGAAGTTGAATGCGTTTTCTCAAGAGATCATTGCCGTTCGTGGTAACTGTGACAGTGAAGTGGATCAGATGTTGTTGTCTTTTCCAATGATGATGGATTACTCATGGGTGTTATTGGAATCAGGTCAGCGTATCTTTCTAACCCATGGTCATTTGTATAACACCACTAAACGACCAGCACTAAAAGCGGGTGATATTATTGCCCATGGACATACCCATATTCCAGTTGCCGAATACCAAGATGATATCTTTATCTTTAACCCTAGTTCGGTGACATTCCCACGAGATGGTCACGCAGCGAGCCATGGCATCTATGAAAATAATACCTTTAAAGTCATTAGCCTTGAAGGTGACGTAATTGTGAGTGGCGAGCTTTAAATAAACTCAATCGGCGGCGTTAGAAAAGGCTCACTTTGAGTCTACGTGGCCGAGGTCTCTGTCTGGAGCAATGATGTTTCGCACTCTTTGCTTCAGAACTTTCGCTTCAGGAAAGCCTCCGTCAGCCTTTCTTTCCCAAATCTGCACACCATTACAAAAGATTTCGAACCTGCCTCCGGTGTCTGGATGCAAGCTCACTTGTTCAATTTCTTCGCTAAAGGTATGCAGCAGCTCTTGGCATAACCAACTTGAACGAAGCATCCAATTACACTGACGGCAATAGTGTATTGCGATTGTCGCTTTTGTTGCTGTCTCTTTAGCTGGCGTCAGATTTGGTTGATTCGTATTCATAGTTAATCCTTAAAATGCTACATCCGTAATTTGATACCAACGGCTAACAAAAAAGGGGCATCATGCCCCTTTTCTATTGGTTTACCGTTTAATGGTATTCAGCTATTTCTATACAAAAATAACTGCAGAGTTTTAGTTTGAGAACAAAACGGTAGAACCGTGATTTAAGCTAGTGAGCAGCAGTGCTTTCTGATTAATAATATCAATGCGTCGGCTTTGCTCTGCATCCATCTTAATCACTTGAGTGATAAGTTCGAGTTGCTCTTCCGAAAAGTCTTGGCGCTCAGCCGAAGTTACATCTTTAAACTCCGTTGGCGAAATCAGTAAATAGTTATCGTTAATATCCCACTGACCTGTTTCAGATATGTTGATCACATTCGCAGGTGCAGTTTGAGTGCTGTACAGCCTAACCACTGACATTCTCAGGTACGTACCATTTGGTAGGTATTTCGCATTCGATGACAATTCAACTTTACGAAGCGGCCCGATTGAATCAGCTTGCTTGTTATCGCTAATCAGAGTCACCATTTTCGATTGCCATTCATGCTGAGTGAGCAAGCGCTCTACTTTTGCATCGCTGCCCCAATATAACCAACCACTTAAAAATGCAGATAGAACCAGTAAAATAATCGATACTTTTAATTTCATGTTACTGACCACCGTTACAAATGTCGTTTACATCCGACTGGTTTGCGTAAATTCTTAGGGTTACATTTTCGCTAGAGTAATCTTGCGGGTGAATGTAGTTGAGGGCAAGGTTGTTGGTTTGTCCACCAGTTGCAATCACCTCAGTCGGTTTCAGCATGCCAGTGTGATTGGTGTTGTAACGCAATACACACTTCTCTATCGCAGGTAGCCAACTGCTGAGATCAGGATGATTGATTGGGGTTTGAATTTTTACACCATCCACTTCAGTCAATGTTCTGAACTCGGATTCTGCGGGGTTAGTAAACGTTAAAACCAGAATGGGCATGATGAAAGCCGCAAGCAATAACGAAAACGCTAACCACTTATTGGTGCTTTTAACCGGGGTCGCAGTTGGTGTTGTTGCTGGTTCTACTTCAACTTTGGTTTCTTGAAACTTTGTAATTGACTCGGGCTCAACAGCTTCAGTCATTGCTTCTTCGGTCATTGTAGGCGTTGCAAACGTTAAGATAGGTTCTACGTCATTTTCTGCAATTTCAGCCGCTACTGGCTGATCATTTGATGAAAGTGGTGCAGAGCGTTCAACGGTTGCAATAAATTGGTAACCGCGTTTAGGTACCGTTTTTACGAATTCTGGAGATTTGGTCGAGTCCTTGAGCATCTTTCTCAGGGTCGAAACTGCTTGCGTTAAGCTTGAGTCATCAACCTCAAAGCCTTGATCTCGCCAAACATACTCGTGCAATTCATTACGAGTGATAACTTCATTGGGTCTTTCTGACAGCATCAGGAGAATGCGGCTTTCATTGCTGCCAAGGCGCACGACTTCGCCGTCGCTCATTTGATCAACAAGTGAATTGCTATTTGGGTCGAATACGAACCGCTGTGCGAGAATAAACTTTGTGCCGATATTGCTCATTGAATTCTTCTATTTTGGATGATTTTGAGTGCGAAATAGACAAATCTCAGGTGAAGTTCCGTTAATTCTTCACCAAATCATGGCTTCTTTTATGTTCTTTTATATTTATCAGACTCAAGGATAATAAAAACAGATCAAAAAAACAGTGTTTTTATGATTTTTGACCTTGAATTTACATTTGTCATCCTCATGTTAATGAACATAAGAGTGGCATCAAGTGTTACGCCCCTATGGTATTCAACATAAAGTATAGATGTTTTGGAGTAAAAATGAGCGAAACAGCAACGCAAAATAAAGAGACTCGTGGCTTTCAATCTGAAGTAAAACAACTACTTCACCTAATGATTCACTCACTGTATTCAAATAAAGAAATCTTCTTACGTGAGCTGATCTCTAATGCATCTGACGCGGCTGATAAGCTTCGTTTCCAAGCCTTGTCAAACGGTGACCTTTACCAAGGTGATGCAGACCTAGGCGTAAAATTATCTTTTAGCGCTGAAACCAATACTTTAACGATTTCAGATAACGGCATCGGCATGAGCCGCGACAACGTTATTGAGCATTTAGGTACGATTGCTAAATCGGGTACTGCAGACTTTTTCTCAAAGCTGTCTGAAGACCAAAGCAAAGACTCTCAATTGATTGGTCAATTTGGTGTTGGTTTCTATTCTGCATTCATCGTTGCAGACGCGGTAACGGTTCGCACACGTGCAGCAGGTCTAGCGAGTAATGAAGCAGTTCAGTGGCACTCTGCAGGGGAAGGTGATTACACCATCGAAGACATCACTAAAGAGTCTCGTGGTACTGATATCATTCTTCATATGCGCGAAGACGGTAAAGAATTCCTAAATGAATGGCGTCTGCGTGAAGTCATTGGTAAATACTCTGATCACATCGGTATCCCTGTTTCAATCTTAACTGCGGTTAAAGATGACGAAGGTAAAGACACCGAAGAGAAACATTGGGAACAGATTAACAAGGCTCAAGCGCTTTGGACTCGTAACAAGTCTGATATCGAGAAAGAAGAGTACCAAGAGTTTTACAAGCACGTATCTCACGACTTTGCTGATCCACTAACGTGGAGCCATAACAAAGTTGAAGGTAAGAACGACTACACAAGCCTACTTTACATCCCAGCTAAAGCACCTTGGGATATGATGAATCGTGACCATAAGAGCGGCCTTAAGCTTTATGTACAGCGAGTATTCATCATGGATGATGCAGAGCAGTTCATGCCATCTTACATGCGTTTCGTTCGCGGCTTGATTGACTCAAACGATCTACCACTGAACGTGTCCCGTGAAATCTTGCAAGATAATAAGGTAACTCAGTCTCTTCGTGGCGCATGTACCAAGCGTGTCCTGACTATGCTTGAGCGCATGGCGAAGAATGACAATGATAAGTACCTAGAGTTTTGGAAAGAGTTTGGCCTTGTACTGAAAGAAGGCCCAGCGGAAGACATGGCGAACAAAGAAAAAATAGCTGGTTTACTTCGCTTCTCATCAACGGAAGTTGACTCTGCTGACCAAGCTATCAGCCTAGTGTCTTATGTTGAACGTATGAAGGAAGGTCAAGACAAGATTTATTACCTAACAGCAGATAACTACGCTGCCGCTAAGAACAGCCCGCATTTGGAGCAGTTCAAAGCAAAAGGTATCGAAGTGGTTCTAATGTACGATCGTATTGATGAGTACGTAATGAACTACCTGACTGATTTTGATGGTAAGCAGTTCCAATCGATCACCAAAGCGGGCTTAGACCTAAGCAAGTTCGAAGGCGAAGAAGAGAAAGAGAAGCAAAAAGAGGCAGAAGAAGAGTTCAAATCTGTTGTTGAGCGCACTCAATCTTACCTAGGTGATCGTGTTAAAGAAGTTCGTACCACTTTCAAGCTAGCGACAACGCCAGCGGTTGTAGTCACTGACGACTTCGAAATGGGCACGCAAATGGCTAAGCTTCTTGAAGCTGCGGGTCAAGCTGCACCTGAAGTTAAGTACATCTTTGAGATTAACCCTGAGCACGCACTGGTGAAGCAGATGGCTGATGAAGCGGACGAACAAGCGTTTGGTCGCTGGGTTGAGCTATTACTTGGCCAGGCTATGCTGGCTGAAAAGGGCTCAATGGAAGATCCGTCACAATTCTTAGGTGCAATCAACGAGCTACTAACAAAACGTTAGTCTTTCGACTTTGGGCTAAGCCCATAATTATGAATAAAAGCTCGCCAATGCGGGCTTTTTTTATGAACGTCGCTTAACTTCATCGAAATGTTGCTAAAGTTGCTAACAAGACGAACGCAAACGCTGTCGATACATTCTTTAGTCTTAATTTCAGCCAAATTGAATATTAATGTGATAGAATGCTCGACCTAATCAGCTGGTACTATGAACCTATCGTCTCCAGTTGTATGATTTTTAAACGTTATACCGAAACTTACCGTTTTGCTTCTGTTTACAGTTGTGCTTAGCCTCAGTTGTTACCTAACCTCTCTTGTTTGACCTAAATTAAACCAGAAAGGCGGGATAGTGAGCTTCGGTATAAATCATAATTTTTATAAGAGGATTAAACATGCGCATCATTCTTCTAGGTGCTCCTGGCGCGGGTAAAGGTACTCAAGCTAACTTCATCATGAACAAATTTGGTATCCCTCAAATTTCAACTGGTGACATGCTACGTGCTGCTATCAAAGCGGGTACTGAGCTTGGTAAGCAAGCAAAATCAGTAATCGACGCTGGTCAGCTAGTTTCTGATGAAATTATCCTTGGTCTAATCAAAGAGCGTATCGATCAAGATGACTGTGAGAAAGGTTTCCTACTAGACGGTTTCCCACGCACAATCCCACAAGCGGATGGCCTAAAAGAAATGGGCATTGCTGTTGATTACGTTGTTGAATTTGACGTAGCTGACGATGTGATTGTTGAGCGTATGGCTGGCCGTCGTGCTCACCTTCCTTCTGGTCGTACATACCACAGTGTGTACAACCCACCTAAAGAAGAAGGTAAAGATGACATCACTGGCGAAGAGCTTGTTGTTCGTGATGACGACAAAGAAGAAACAGTTCGTGCACGTCTAGGCGTATACCACGATCAAACGGCTCCGCTTATTTCTTACTACGGTAAGGAAGCAGAAGCAGGTAACACTAAGTACCTTAAATTTGATGGTACTAAGCAAGTTGCTGAAGTTAGTGCAGAACTTGAGAAAGCACTAGCATAATTGGCTAACAGCCAGTTTTAGAATTTGATATATTGGAAGCGACCGTTAAGGTCGCTTTTTTTGTTTCAATTTTTAGTCATATACCAATCTAGATAAAATCGATTGTGCATAATTTCCGCGCTGCGGCTTAGATTCACGCGGCTAACGATCAAGGTGATGTTGCGATAACTCAGGTTAAGAACGACTATTCTTAAATTTAGTTGCGTAACAATGATCTTAAACTTATGCAGATTAGTATATTACGTTCCAGAAAATCACACATTGGTCTCAGGTATCTATGGAAAATAATAAAAAGCAGGGCGTTTTACTGGTGAACTTAGGAACACCAGATTCGGCGACTCCAGCTGGCGTTCGTCGATTTTTGAGTGAATTCTTACACGATAAGCGAGTCGTAAACCTAACGCGTTGGCTTTGGTGTCCTATTTTACATGGGGTGATCTTACCGATTCGAGCTCCGAAAGTGGCTAAATTGTATCAGTCTGTCTGGATGGACGATGGATCACCGCTGCTTGTGTACTCACAAAGACAAGCTGAGAAACTGCAGAAGAAATTGCAAATGCCGGTTGCGCTGGGTATGACCTATGGCAACCCAAGTCTTAAGACGGGTGTCGAACAACTGATGGAGCAGGGTGTCGAAGACATCATCGTACTACCTCTGTATCCTCAGTACTCAGGAACAACGACAGCGGCCGTTTCTGATGGTTTAACTAAAGCCTTCAAAAAAATGCCTGTTATCCCGAGCTATCGCTTTATTCGAGATTATTATTCTCACCCTAGCTATGCGAAAGCACTGGCTGAAAGTGTTCGTAGCCATTGGGAAGAAAATGGTAGAGCCGATCATTTAGTGTGTTCTTTCCACGGTATTCCGAAGCGACTCGCTGATGAAGGTGACATCTACCCTCAGCATTGTGAAGCGACGACCAAATTACTTGCTGCTGAGTTAGGCTTATCAGCGGACGATATCACCATGACATACCAGTCTCGATTTGGTCGAGAAGAGTGGTTGAAGCCTTACACTGACGAGACACTTGAATCACTGCCGAGTAAGGGCATCAAGAAGATTGATATCATGGCTCCTGCGTTCTCGGTTGACTGTTTGGAAACGTTGGAAGAGATTTCTGACCAGTGTAAAGAGACGTTCATTGATGCTGGTGGCTCAGACTTTAGCTACATTATGTGTCTTAACGACAGAGACTCACACATCGATATGATGGCTGAGCTAGTGGCGCTTCATCGCTAACTAATATACCAATAGAATAAATAACAAAAGGGCTGCTCATTGAGCAGCCCTTTTTGATCCTGATGTTTCTTTTTGAAATAGATCTAGATATTAAGCAACCGAAGTTTCTGCTTTTGGCTCTGCTTCAAGCGTCATGTTAGTTTCTACACCATGCATCCATGATACAAGTTTACCTGCACAAAGAAGCAGTAAGACGCCACTTATTGTCGCTGTAATTGCGATACCACCGAAGATAGACATTGCGCCAAGCTCACCAACGTGAGAACCCACAAGGCCAGCGACGTAGTTTGCGACAGCATTGAAGCCAAACCATGCACCCATCATTAACGATGCCAGACGAAGTGGAGCTAACTTAGTGACCAACGACAGGCCAATAGGAGATAGACAAAGCTCACCAAGAGTATGGAAGAAGAAAGCACCGACTAGCCATAGCATTGATGTTTTGACTGTTAGGTCGCCACCTTGCTCCATTACTGCACCCATCATGCACACAAAGCCTAGTGCTAAGAAAAACAACGCCATCGCAAATTTCACTGGCGAGTTTGGTTCACGCTTACCAAGCTTGACCCAAAATGCAGCAATGATTGGTGCAAGTGTAATGATGAAGAATGGGTTCAGAGATTGGAACCAAGCTGCAGGAACTTCAAAGCCACCAATCATACGGTCAGTATATTGTTGAGTGTAGATGTTCATCAAACCGCCAGCTTGTTCAAAGCCAGCCCAGAAAACGATTACGAACAGACCCATAACTAGAATAACTTTTAGTCTGTCGAACTCTTCTTTGGTCAGTGGTGTTTTCTCTTTCGATTTGTTCAGCGCTTTCGCTCGTGCAGCTGCAGGTACTGAGCCAATGTTGCCTAACCATGACTGAGCCATCGTCAATTGCATAACTAAGCTAATAACCATACCGATACCAGCGGCTAGGAAGCCAGCTTTCCAGCCGAATGAATCGACTGCAGCACCTGAAATTAAGCCCCCTAGTAGCGCGCCTAAGTTGATGCCCATGTAGAAAATGGTGAAAGCGCCGTCACGTCGGTTATCGCCTTCTTGGTATAGGTCGCCAACCATGGTCGAGATGTTTGGTTTAAACATACCGTTACCACTGATAAGCAGTGCTAAACCCAGATAAAGAGCATTTACTTGGTCTAAGCCAATAGCGCCGTTAGGAAGAGCGAGCGTAAATTGGCCTAAGGCCATTAATACACCGCCCACTAGGATCGATTTACGTTGTCCTAAGTAGTTATCGGCCAGCCAGCCGCCGATTAATGGCGTGATATAGACTAAACCAGTATAGATGCCATAAAGATCGAGGGCATCTTTTGTTGACCAACCAAGGCCACCATTGATAGTGGTATCGGTAAGAAATAAAACAAGGATGGCACGCATTGCATAGTAGGAGAAGCGTTCCCATAGCTCTGTGCTAAAAAGTAGAAATAGGCCTCTAGGGTGGCCAAAGATGTTGTGATTGCTTGGCATAAGTTTTACTAATTTTAGGTATTAAAAGATTTTATAGTCACTCATGTATACACAGTGGGATAAAAGTCTGCAATAGGTGTATTTTATGGTTACGATAACTGAATTTTGTTAAGTCATTGATATTAATGCTCTTTGCTTTTGATGTTGATTATTTCGAGTGTGCTGCAAACTAACTTTCCAGATTTGAGCTGGTTGGTAAGTGAGCTTTTTTAAAGCAACATCGAATAAAAGTGTTTAGATATATTGGTCTGGCGTATTGGTCTGGCGTATTGGTTTGAGATTAAATAGAATGAAATCCCCATTAAAGGTGGGATACATATGCTTACAACAATGAGCCTTTTGATCTCTAAATGATCTCTGTACAATGCTTAACCACTTTTAACTCCTATAACTTTTTGTTGATAAATTGGTCTGCTACGCAATATTTCTTGCTCACAATGATTCATTTTATTAATGGCGATTCAACCGTTTTAGGCATGTGGTAAAATATCTAAAAATATAAAATGGCTAGTTAAATGAAACGTTGGTATTTACTTTACTGTAAGCGTGGTGATCAAAAACGCGCTCAACAGCACCTAGAAAATCAGGGGGTAGAGTGCTTTTATCCTCAAATCGATGTCAAGAAGGTCGTGAGAGGGAAAGAGAAGCAGGTCAAAGAACCGCTGTTCCCGTCTTATATCTTTGTTCGCTTTGATTATGAGCAAGGCCCTAGTTTTACGACAGTTCGTTCGACTCGTGGCGTTGTCGACTTTATTAAATTTGGAGCAAGGCCACATGAAGTCCAAGGCGACTTAGTGTATGAACTGAAAGAGTTTGAGAAGTGTTGCGAAGATGAACCTGAAGAGTGCTGTGTTGAGTTTGAATCAGGGCAAGTGGTCAAGATCAATAGTGGTCAGTTTGCTGGGGTTGAAGCTATTTTCCATCAGAAAGATGGTGAAGCTCGATCTATTATGCTGGTAAAAATGATCAGCAAAGTGGTTCCGATCAGTATTGAGAACGAAGCATTACAAGCTCACGCATAAGTGCAGTAATCAGTAATACAAAGCAAAAAATAGGCTTAAAACAAAAAGGCGCATAATGCGCCTTTTTTAGTCTTTAGGGTTTGTTCAAAACGCGCTAAGCGTTGTAAGCATCGTTGTGAACGGCTTGTACTGCACGGCCTGATGGGTCGACACAGTTTTTGAATGACTCATCCCACTCAATCGCTTTCGCTGATGAACAAGCAACTGAAGGACCACCAGGTACACATTCTGCCGCTGATTCTAGAGGGAATAGCTCCTCAAAAATTTCACGGTAAGCATAACCTTCTTTGGTTGTTGGCGTGTTGTAAGGGAAACGGAACTTCGCAGCTTCCATTTGTTGATCCGTTACTTTTTCTTCAGCCGTTGCTTTTAATGTGTCAATCCAATCGTAGCCAACACCATCAGAAAACTGCTCTTTTTGACGCCATGCAATTGAATCTGGTAGGTAGTCTTCAAAACACTCACGTAGAATGTGTTTCTCCATTTTACCGTTACCACACATCTTATCTTCAGGGTTCAAACGCATTGCTACATCGATGAACTCTTTGTCCAAGAATGGAACACGACCTTCAACACCCCATGCCGCAAGAGATTTGTTGGCTCGAGCACAGTCAAACATGCTTAGAGCAAGAAGTTTACGCACGGTTTCTTCGTGGAACTCTTTTGCGTTTGGCGCTTTATGGAAGTACAGGTAGCCACCAAAGATCTCATCAGCACCTTCACCAGACAGTACCATTTTGATACCCATTGCCTTGATCTTACGAGCAAGCAAGTACATCGGCGTTGAAGCTCGAATCGTCGTTACATCGTAAGTTTCAATGTGGTAGATAACATCACGGATTGCATCTAAGCCTTCCTGAATGGTGTAAGTCATCTCGTGGTGTACGGTACCAATCTTATCCGCAACTTCACGAGCAGCGATAAGGTCAGGCGCGTTTTCTAGACCTACTGCGAATGAGTGTAGTTGTGGCCACCAAGCTTCTGATTGCTCATCGTCTTCGATACGCATTGCAGCAAAACGTTTAGCGACTGCTGAAGTGATTGAAGAATCAAGACCACCAGATAGAAGTACACCATAAGGTACATCTGTCATTAGTTGACGTTTAACTGCAGCTTCTAGCGCTTCAGTCAGTTCTTCTTTACTTGTGCTGTTACCTTGTACCGCAGCGTATTCATTCCAATCGCGGATGTAGTAGCGATGAGGCTCTGCATCTTTGGAAGAATAGAAGCTACCAGGAGGGAACTCACTGATCGTCTTGCATACTTCAACGAGTGCTTTCATCTCTGAAGCAACGTAGTAGTTGCCGTGCTCGTCGTAGCCTTGGTAAAGCGGGATGATACCAATATGGTCACGGCCGACTAGGTATTCGTCTTTCTCTTCGTCGTATAAAACGAATGCGAAAATACCGTTAAGTTCTTCTAAAAGGTCCGCGCCCATTTCTTGGTATAACGCTAGGATAACTTCACAGTCAGAGTCAGTCTGGAACTGGTACTTATCTTCATAGCGTGCACGAAGTTCTTTGTGGTTATAAATTTCGCCATTCACTGCAAGAATATGCTTTTTATCTTGGCTGTATAGTGGTTGTGCACCACTGTTAAGACCAACGATAGCCAAACGCTCGTGAGCAAGAATTGCTTTTTCACCAGCATAGATACCAGACCAGTCTGGGCCTCGGTGACGAAGCTTTTTAGACATTTCTAAAGCAATAGGGCGAAGTGCTGCGGCATCACTTTTAATGTCGAGAATGCCAAATACTGAACACATAGAACTTCCTTTTAAATAATTTCTAAATCAACTGTATTCAATTTGCCATTCTGGCTAAAAAAAGCAACCGAATGTGAGCAAAAAAATAATATAAAGGGGTTTCTGTTAGAAGTTATCTAATTTTAAGGTGGTTTTGGTGGGTGGCGTCTAATTGCGGTTGGTTTTTTAAACAAAAACCTCTCAAAAGTGCAAAAGAACAGCAATTTTGAGAGGTTAACTAGACAATGTTTAGGACTAGATCTTATTGATGTTTGGGTTTAATTGCTCACATACGTGTCGAGCAAAACCACTACCAGCTTCACTGTAAATGTTGAATGCCGCATCGACACCATTCTCTTTCAATGTTTCTAGCTGGTCGGAGTATTCAGCAATGGCTGCGATTTGACCTTTAAAATCACGTGATTTTAGCTGTTCTAAGGCTGTTTGATTACCTTGGTGATGAGGCATCGCCAAGATCACTAACTTCACGTTTGCTGTATCTAAGATACGCTCCCAGAAATCTGGGTCAGTTGCATCGCCAGAAATAACGTTTCTTCCAAGGCTTCTATGGTTGTGTGCGGCTTCTTCACGAACTTCGACACCTAAGCTAACCTTGCCATAGCGTGAACGCAATTCATCGTAGGCGCCGGTACCAATACGTCCCATACCAAGAATAAGCACTTGTGCGCGACCAGGATCAATTCGTTTATCACGTTGATGAAGCTTTTCAGCAGCGTGCTCTTTGAGCCACTTACCTGACTGTTGATAAAGCTTATGACCCGCTTTGTTTAAAGGAGCAGCGATTAAGAACGATAACGAAACCGCAATCGCCACCGCCACTAATATATCGCCAGACATCCACCCCATCTTAAAGGCAAGACCACCGACGATAAGACCAAATTCACTGTAGTTAAACAATGATAGAGAGGCTAGTAGAGAAGTTCGAACACGGAATTTGAAGCGGTTGAGTACCAAGAAGTAAAGCACGCCTTTCACTGGCAGCAACAGCAAAAATAAGATGGCGAGCATAAAGCCTTGAATGGTAGGTTGCTCGGATAATCCAATATTCAAGAAGAAGCAAACAAGGAAAAGCTCTTTGAGGTTAAACAGCGATTTCGACAGCTCTGAAGCTTTTGGGTGACCGGCTAGCAACATACCTAAGATAAGAGCACCTAGATCTGGTTTAACCCCTACAAACTGGAACAAACCTGCACCGACGACCAATGCGAAGAAAATGCCGAACAGCACCAACATTTCGCCGTGACCAACCCAGTCGAGGACTTTGTAGAACAACGGACGACAGAATGGTAAAGCGAACAGTGCGATGGCATACCACTCTGGAATTTTGCCTGTCGATGCCGTTAAGAAGACCACGGCAAAGATATCCTGCATGACCAGGATACCGATCGCTAATGTTCCATAGGTCGCATTCATTTCCCCTTTCTCTTGCAGAGACTTAACTGCGAATACGGTACTAGAGAATGAAAGGGCAAAGCCGAGTAGAACAATCTGTTCTATTGACATGGCTGCCAACGAGGAAATACCTAGGAATTTAAAACCAAACAGGGCGACCGCAAAAAACAGAGTGGATAAAAGGTTGTGGATTGTTGCGCCAGCCCAGATCTCTTTAGAGAGCAGGGTTTTGATATCGAGCTTTAAGCCAATCGTAAATAGAAGCAGGGTGACACCAAGGTCAGCCAAGGTAATGATGGTGTCATTGGTTTCAAAACCCAGAGCAAATAGCCCAAAACCAGCGACCAAAAAGCCGACCAATGGGGGAAGGTGACACTTTAAAGCAATAAATCCTGCAATAAACGCAGTGGATATTAATATAAGTTCCATAACTTGTAGTAGTAGTTCCCTAGCTTAAAAAAACGGGCCGTGTTTATACAAACACGGCCCGCGGAAAATCAGAGTTGTTTTTCTTTAGTCTTCAAGAAGCTTTTGAAGTAACACACCGTTGAGCATAGCGCGCTTAATCATGGCAAAAGCTCCCATCGTAGGATGTTTATCGATCTGTGATGCTACAATAGGCAGGCCGCTATGGAAAGCCGTTAACGACTGATTCTCTACATTGCGCTTAATTGCAGGGAAAACAATCTCTTGTGCCTTTGTAATATCACCAGCAATGATAACTTTCTGAGGATTAAACAAGTTAATCGTCATTGCGATAGCTTTACCCAGTTGATTACCTACTCGAACCAAACTTTGCTTAGCCAGTTCGTCGCCATTGATAGCATGGTCACATACATCTTGAATGGTAATGTGCTCAATCTCTGTTAGCGAGGACTCATAACCTTGCTTAATTAGCTTTTGGACACGTTCAACAATGGCAGGGTTTGCCGCTACGGTTTCAAGACAACCGAAATTACCGCATTGGCATTGCTCGCCAAGTGGATCAATTTGGATATGACCAATTTCACCCACGTTGCGGTTATGGCCAAGGAAAACCTGACCATTAACAATAATACCAGCACCAGTACCACGGTGAACGCTAACCAAAATAGAATCTTGGCTGTCTTTGCTTGCACCGAAGTAGTGCTCAGCAAGCGCCATTCCTCGAACGTCATTACCAACAAAACAAGCAACATGGAATGTGTCGCGAATAATGTCGCTTAACGCAAGGTTATCGATGTCTGTATTTGGCATGTACTCAACGACACCTGTCGTTGGGTTAACCAAGCCTGGAAGAGTGACACCAATGGCAATCAGTTGGTCGATCTTTGGTTGGTGTTCAGCAATGAAAGCCTTCAAGTTATTGACCAAGCCTTGGGTGAGGTCTGATTGGTCTGAGTAATTCAGGTCTTGCTGTTGGAAAGCCAGCTCACGACCGCCAAGGTCATGCAGGCTTATTTGAATGTAATCTCGACCCAAGCGCACAGCGACAGAGTGAAAAGGCTCTACTTCTGTGGTTAGGGAGATAGCGCGTCTACCGCCAGTAGACGCTTGCTGCGCAACCTCTTTAATTAGGCCGCGCTCTAAAAGTTGGCGGGTAATTTTTGTAACACTTGCCGGTGCGAGTTGGCTTACATCAGCCACTTGTATACGACTGATAGGCCCTTGTTGGTCTATTAGTCGGTATACCGCCGCACTGTTTAGTTGTTTAACTAAGTCTACGTTACCTATTTGTCCGCCATTCATACTTAATTGTGCTCGTATTGTCCGTTAACAACAGTCGCTTTAACGTTAAAGTCTCGGTCAAATACGGCTAGGTTTGCAACCATGCCTTTTTTGATTCGACCTAGCTTGCTTTCTACACCGATAGCCGTAGCTGGGTATAGCGTAGCCATGCGAAGAGCTTCGTCTAAAGCGATACCGGCGTGCTCAACTGTATTCTGAACTGCTTCAATCATAGTCAGAGCTGAGCCGCCCAGTGTGCCGTTTTCATCAACACACTTACCATCACGGTAATATACTTTCTTACCGACAAAAATAAAGTATTCCATGTCAGCACCTGCAGGAGCTGTGGCATCCGTCACTAATACCAACTTTTCTCCCTTGATTTTATGCGCAATTCTGATGTTTGCGTAATCAACGTGGAAGCCATCGGCAATAATGCCAGCATAAACCTCAGGCGTATCGTAAATCGCGCCAACAACGCCAGGCTCACGACCAACCATAGGAGTCATTGCATTGAATAGATGAGTGGCAAAAGTGATACCTGATTCGAAACCTTGACGAGCTTCTGCGTACGTTGCATTCGTGTGACCAATCGAAACAACCACACCAGCTTTGCGCAGACGCTCAATGTGTTCTGGGTCGTTGAGTTCTGGAGCCAATGTTACTTTTGCAACAAGGTCATTGTTCTCACAGATAAGCTCAATCATTTCGCTGTCTGATTTACGAATGTGATCGACGCTGTGAATGCCTTTTTTCGCGACGTTTAAATACGGACCTTCAAGGTGTAGGCCAAGAGATTGGTTTTGGTATTGGTTGTGATACTCACGAGCTGCGGTAATAACCGCGCGCATGTCTTCGTCAGAAGAAGTGATTAGCGTTGGCAGGAAGCTAGTACAGCCAGATTTAAGGTTTGCTTTGTGCATAATCTGCATTGTGTCTGCAGTGATCTCATCGTTAAGCATTACACCGCCACAACCATTCAATTGTAGGTCAATGAAGCCTGGGCTTAGGTTTGCTCCGTTTAGGTCGCGAACTTCGACTCCTTCTGGTAATTCAGAGATAGGACAGACTTTTTTGATCAGTTCGTTTTCGATTACAACAGCATGATCGGTTAGAACATCACTACCAGTGTAAATTTTACAGTTACTTAGCGCGTACATAGTCAGCTAATCCTTATTTCGTGAGATCTTTAAAATTTGTTCGTTACCTAAATGTGGACTTAGTTTGCGAGCATCATTTACGTAACGATTTATCTTTTATGGGCAAACGGCTTCAAAATGGGAAGCTATTTAAGTTATTGAAAAATATATGAACAATTGATTATTGATATACATTTAGGTTCACTTTTAATGATTGTTTATTGGACAGCGTAAACCCAGGGATACCATCATTTTACCTAATGGTTAGGTTTAGATTTTATCTATAAACGTTCATTTTTTTGAATGATAAAATAAGTTTTATGATCTCGCTAGCAAAAACCTCTGGATTTGGTAAAAACTGGTGATTACGATCACAAATGGTAAGGTTTTAATTTGCGGAGCAAAATTAATTGAATACACTGAATAGGACTAAATTGAGCGACTAAAATAAGTTTCTCAAACGAATTCTAAAAAATCCTATAGGGGGAAACAACTGGTGAATATTCTAGGATATGCACAGAAGCTTGGTAAGGCGTTAATGCTACCAATCGCAACGCTTCCGATTGCGGCGCTTCTTTTACGTTTAGGTCAAGGCGATTTACTTGATATTCCATTCATGGCAGAAGCTGGTGGTGCTATCTTCGGTAACCTACCATTGCTATTTGGTCTAGGTATCGCGATTGGTCTTTCTAAAGACGGTAACGGCGCAGCGGGTCTTGCTGGTGCAGTTGCTTACTTCGTACTAACAGCAACAGCAACCACAATTAACGCAGACGTTAACATGTCATTCTTCGGCGGTATCTTCGCAGGTATCATCGCAGGTCACTCTTACAACGCTTTCCATGCAACACGCCTTCCTGAGTGGCTGGCTTTCTTCGCGGGTAAACGTTTAGTACCTATCATGGCCGGTCTATTTGCACTTGTTGCAGGTGCTGTGTCTGGTGTGGTTTGGCCTGGTATTCAATCTGGTCTAGATGCACTAGCTCACGCGGTATCAACGTCTGGTGCTGTTGGCCAATTCGTTTACGGTACTCTTAACCGTGCACTAATCCCTGTAGGTCTACACCACGTATTGAACTCATACTTCTGGTTCGGTATGGGTACGTGTCAGGAAATCATCGTTGCTGGTCAAGGCGCATTCGCTAACATCACTCAACTTTGTGTTGACCCTGCACTGGCTAAAACTCTAGTTGTTGGTCAAGAACATACATTCACATTCGCTAACTCAGTAACTCCAGAGATTACTACTGTTGTTAAAGAAGTGACTGAAACAGTTAAATCTGGCGACCTACACCGTTTCTTCGGTGGCGATAAAGGCGCTGGCGTATTCATGAACGGTTTCTTCCCAGTAATGATGTTCGGTCTACCAGGTGCTGCACTTGCAATGTACCTAGCTGCTCCTGCTGAAAAACGTAGCCAAGTTGGTGGCGCATTGTTCTCAGTTGCATTCTGTTCATTCCTAACAGGTATCACAGAGCCGCTAGAATTCATGTTCGTATTCCTAGCTCCTGCTCTATACGCAATGCACGCGGTATTTACAGGTCTGTCTCTAGTAGTGGCAAACATGTTTGGTACTCTGCACGGTTTCGGTTTCTCTGCTGGTCTAATCGACTTCGTACTGAACTGGGGTCTAGCAACTAAACCATTCACTCTACTATTGATTGGCTTAGCATTCGGTGCTCTATACTTCTTCACTTTCTCTTTCGCAATCCGCGCTTTCAACTTGAAATCGCCAGGTCGTGAAGATGATGACGAAGCTGCAGCAGCTCCTGCTGGTGACGCGCCAAAAGGTGACGTTGCTCGTCAATACCTGAAAGCTCTGGGTGGTCACGAAAACCTGACTTCAATTGATGCTTGTATCACTCGTCTACGTCTAACTCTTAAAGACCGCTCTATCGCTGATGAAGTTGTTCTTAAGAAACTTGGCGCTAAAGGTGTGGTTAAACTAGGTGAGAACAACCTACAGGTTATCCTAGGCCCACTAGCTGAAATCGTCGCTGGCGAAATGAAAGCTATCGGTGCAGGTGAAGACCTATCTGATGTAAAACTTCCATAGTAAAGGAAGTACTTGTTAAGACGTAACAACGGCTCTTAACTAAGTTTCAAATTGAAAGCCTCCCACACGGGAGGCTTTTTTGTGCCTGTCATTTAAGGCCAGTGAACAAGGTTCGTTCTATTCTTCATCGAATAGCAGAAATAATCACAATTAACTGATGGTTCTTATTGTGCAAAGGCGAAGAATTGTGGATGATTAGCAACAATGATCTTTCTATCTTTGATAGGCAGCAAAAGCCGCCTTTGTCTCGGATATGAAAGATAACTTTCTCTGACAATACTAAATACATAGAGGTGCTATAGATGAGTGAAGCTGAGGCTCGTCCATCGAATTTCATTCGCCAAATTATCGATAAAGATTTAGCGGATGGTACACACAGTAGCGTGCATACTCGTTTCCCGCCGGAGCCAAATGGCTACCTGCACATTGGTCACGCTAAATCTATTTGCTTGAACTTTGGTATTGCTCAGGACTACCAGGGACAATGTAATCTTCGTTTCGATGATACAAACCCTGAAAAAGAAGACGTTGAATACGTTGAGTCAATTAAGAATGATGTAAGCTGGTTAGGCTTCGAATGGTCTGGTGATATTTGTTACTCATCAAACTACTTCGATACGCTTTACGCTTATGCTGTGGAATTAATTAATAAAGGCTTAGCGTATGTTGACGAGCTAAGTCCTGAGCAGATCCGTGAATACCGTGGCACGTTAAAAGAGCCTGGTAAAGCGAGCCCATACCGCGATCGTAGCCCTGAAGAAAACCTAGCGTTATTTGAGAAAATGCGTGACGGTGGCTTCGAAGAAGGCAAAGCATGTCTACGTGCTAAGATCGACATGAGCTCATCTTTCATGGTTATGCGCGATCCAGTTATCTACCGTGTTCGTTTTGCTCACCACCATCAGACTGCAGACAAATGGTGCATTTACCCAATGTACGATTTCACACACTGTATTTCTGATGCGCTAGAAGGCATTACGCACTCTATCTGTACTCTTGAGTTCCAAGATAATCGTCGTTTGTATGATTGGGTTCTAGATAACATCACGATTGATTGCCAACCTCGTCAATACGAGTTTAGCCGTCTGAATCTTGAATATACGGTAATGTCGAAGCGTAAGCTGAACCAACTTGTGGTTGAAAACCTAGTTGAAGGTTGGGACGATCCACGTATGCCAACAATCTCTGGTTTGCGTCGTCGTGGCTTCACTTCAAGTTCGATTCGCGAATTCTGTAAACGTATTGGTGTGACTAAGCAAGAGAACATGATTGAGTTCGGCTCACTTGAATCTTGTATCCGTGATGATCTCAACGAAAATGCACCTCGTGCAATGGCTGTTCTTGACCCTATCAAGGTCGTGATTGAAAACTACGACGCTGATACAGTAGAAACACTGACAGTGGCAAATCACCCGAACAAGCCAGAAATGGGTACTCGTGAAGTTCCATTTACACGCGAAGTTTGGATTGAACGTGACGACTTCCGTGAAGAAGCAAACAAGAAGTACAAGCGTTTGGTTCTAGGTAAAGAAGTTCGCCTACGTGGTGCTTACGTGATCAAAGCTGAACGTATCGAAAAAGATGCAGAAGGCAACATTACGACTATCTTCTGTTCTTACGACAATGAAACACTCGGTAAGAACCCTGCAGATGGCCGTAAAGTGAAAGGCGTTATCCACTGGGTATCGGCTGATAAAGCACTGCCTGCTGAGATTCGTTTGTACGATCGTCTATTCACTGTGGCAAACCCAGCCGCTGCTGATGACTTCGCTGCAACGCTTAACCCTGAGTCACTTGTTACGCTAAACGGTTTTGTTGAACCTAGCCTAGCAGAAGGTGTGGCAGAGCAAGCGTATCAGTTTGAACGTACAGGTTACTTCTGCGTAGATTCGAAAGACTCGAAAGCAGACGCGCTAGTATTCAACCGTACTGTTGGCCTACGTGATACTTGGGGTAAAACTGAAGCTTAATGGCTTTGTTTTTCTCAGTTCTGTTTTTCCAAGCTTAGTGTCTTAAAGCTTAGTTTCTCAAGATACGCTTAATAAAAAACCGGCTTAGAGCCGGTTTTTTTGTGTCTGGGAAATAACCAAATTGTGGGCCAAGTTACTGTGATTCTTAATACGGTATCAACCCAAATAAAAAACGCCGGCCTAAGCCAGCGTTCTGTGTTACTTCTTCGCTTTATGTGCGTCTGGGTTGCCTTTGCAATCCCCAGTGATGCTTTTACCATACAGATACAAACTGTGGTTGGTTAGCTGTACGTTGTAGCGTTGAGCGATTTCTTTTTGTCTTTCTTCGATAAGATCATCAGAGAATTCGATAACTTCACCGCAGTCTAAACATACTAGGTGATCGTGGTGATGCTGTGTTGAAAGTTCAAATACAGACTTACCACCTTCAAAGTGGTGGCGAGTTACAATGCCAGCATCATCGAATTGGTTCAGTACGCGATAAACGGTCGCAAGACCTATCTCTTCACCTAAGTCGATCAGCTTTTTATATAAATCTTCAGCACTAATATGTTGGCAGTCTGGTTGTTGTAATACTTCTAAAATTTTGAGCCGTGGGAGGGTCACTTTAAGACCAGCATCTTTTAGCGCTTGATTATTGTCTGACATATACTTTCCTGTTGATGATCTGCAGCAATTAACAGAATTCAATATTAATACCATTATAGTTTAGTCAGGCATAACAATAAACCACGAACTTCAAAGGGTTACTTACTGACATCACAATCTGTTTTGTAAATTGGAAGTATCTCACTTATAGTGGAGGTATGACCAGTCAAGCTGACGGTGTTTCTGATATGAACATGGAATGTTGTTATGAATAAGCAACTCGCAAAAATATATAAACCCAACATTGTAAAATTTGCTCTCAATATTTGGCCTCCTTTTTGGGGATCGGGAATTCGAATAGCTCACATTAGCCCTGACTTTAGGGTTGTTAAGACGATACTAAAGCTGCGCTGGTGGAATAAGAACGCCAATCGTACTCAATATGGCGGCAGTATCTTTTCTCTTACCGATCCAGTTTACTCTTTGATGTTAATGGGTATTTTAGGTGAGCGATATTATGTTTGGGATAAAGAGGCGAGTATTAACTTTATCAAGCCGGGTCAATCCGACTTGTATGCAGATTTTGAGATAAGCCAAGGGCAACTGGATGATATCTATCGTCAGACACAGCTTGGTGAGAAGTGCTTCCCCGAATTTATTATCCACGTTAAAGATAAGCAGGGGAATGTGGTGTCAGAAATTCAGCGAACCCTGTATGTGAGAAAGAAGCCGCAGTTCAGAGAGGATGACGAAGCATTAGAAGCTGAGTGTTGATTGATGAACATTAAATAGCAAAAAACCTCCTATAAGGAGGTTTTTTCATATCTACATATCGGTCATTAATTGTAACAATTAACAATCGCTAGAGAATTAGTCTTCTAGCTCTGCTAGGCACATTTCTTCGTGGATTTGTTTAACCCAGTTAGATACACGCTCATCAGTTAGCTCAGGTTGACGGTCTTCATCGATACATAGACCAACGAATTGGCTGTCATCGCCTTCAACTAAGCCTTTCGATGCTTCGAATTCGTAGCTTTCAGTTGATGTGTGACCTAGGATAGTACCGCCTTTCGCTTCAACGATGTCACGGATAGTACCCATAGCATCACAGAAGTATTCTGCGTAATCTTCTTGGTCGCCACAACCAAAGATAGCAACAAGCTTAGTTGAAAAATCAATAGCTTCTAGCTCAGGGAAAAAGTCGTCCCAATCACATTGTGCTTCGCCGTAGTACCACGTAGGGATACCAAGCAGCAGTAGATCGAAGTTATCGATGTCTTCTTTGCTGCTTTTTGCAATGTCTTGAACTTGAACGAGCTGCTTGCCCAATTGCTTTTGAATCATCTTAGCAACAGCTTCAGTGTTACCTGTATCGCTACCAAAGAAGAGACCTACACTTGCCATAGAATCATTACCTTTCATTTTGTCTGTTGTCGGTGTAATAAAGTTCGGAGGAAATCGTTAGATTCCAGTTCCTTCCCAGCTTAGTTGGATTATCCCTTTTGCGATAAAACCTGCGCAGCCAAGGAAAAGTACTAACCATACGATGCGACGACCAAATGCAGGAACATTTCCTTCCTTTAGAACGTCTTTAATTGCCATTCCGATTAGAAAGAAAATCGCGGCAAACAGAAGATCTAAACCAATGGATTCAATGATGTTCATGTAGTCGTAAAGCATGGGAACCTTATATACCAAATTTGCTTGGGCGCACTATATCACTGTTGTGAGATAAAGTTAATCTGCTGTGATTACACAGCTCTCATTTATATCGACTAATCAACCTATCTAAGCGATGAATTTTCTTATTGCACGGAGTACTTCGGCTGGCTTTTCCGCGTGTAACCAGTGTCCCGTGTTAGCGATAACATGAGCCTTTGCGTTGGAAAACTGCTGTTGAACGGCGGTTTGATGCTCAGCTGTGAGGTAATCAGAATCCCCACCTTTTATTAACAAGGTTTTGACCGAGGTTTTCTCGATCGGTTCCCAACCAATAATTTGTGGATAGTTGCTCAATAACGAAGCAACGTTGAAGCGCCATTCCATGATGCCTTGTTCCGTTTTGAACAAAGATTTGGTCAAGAACTGGCGAACCCCATCAATTTCGATATGTTTTGCGAGGATCTTAAGCGCGTCTGAGCGTGATGTCGGTTTTTCTTCTATTACGGCTTGTAGGCCGGCGAATACGTTGTCGTGACGACTTTGGGTGTACGCGACTGGTGCCATATCCAAGACAATCAATTTATGCAGCGTAAGATGTTGTGTCAGCGCCATCGCTACCTTGCCACCCATGGAATGACCAATCACAGTGACATCATTTAACTCAAGATCATTCAGTAGTTGAGCCACATCTTGTGCCATTGCTTTATAGCTGTGAGTGTCACTATGGAAGGATTGACCGTGGTTGCGTAGATCGATGCTAAGTACCTGGTGATCGGCTTTCAGATCCCTAGCGAGCAAGCCAAGGTTGTCCAGATTACCGAATAATCCATGGATCAAAACAATGGTGTGACCCGCACCTTCTAATTTATAGTTGAGCTGTACTGACATTTTTATCTTATTCATGGTGGGTTTGACGTAGAGTATCCGCGCGGATCTCGCTATAATCCCCCTGAGTTTAAACATTGAGATTGTGAAAAGCGAATGAAAACAATTGAGGTTGATGAGGACCTATACCGTTTTATTGCGGGTCAGACAGAACGTATTGGCGAAAGCGCTTCAGATATTCTGCGCCGCTTATTACAGGTTGATAGCCAAGGCATGGTTCCGATCGAAGAAATCGTTGAGCCAAAAGGTATCGTTGTTAGCAAAGAGGTAGGCTTTACTCCAGAGAAGTTCGATGGTGTTAAAGAAATGCGCTCACTACTAATATCAGATGAGTTTGCATCACTGAAGAAAGCCATTGATCGTTTCATGCTTGTGTTATCGACACTGCATAAAATCGACCCTTTAAGCTTTTCAGAAGCAACTCAAGTAAAAGGCCGCAAGCGTGTTTACTTTGCAGACAACGAAGAGACCTTGCTAGCAAACGGCAACACAACGAAGCCTAAAGCCATTCCACAAAGTCCTTTTTGGGTTATAACTAATAATAACACTAGCCGTAAAAGACAAATGGTTGAACAGCTTATGAGCCGCATGAGTTTCCAAGCAGAATTGATAGAAAAAGTAACAGGTTCAATTTAACGAAATCTGATTTAAACCTCATAATATCCATGGATAAGAAGATATTATGAGGTTTTTTTGTTTTTAAATTTTATATATAAGGATGTCGAAAAATGGCTATGCACCCTCGTGCTGGGCAGAAAGCTCAGCAGGAAGATCTTCATAATATTCCGGCTTTAGTTGCTAACTATTTCTTACAGCAACCGGATGCTACTAACCCAGACCACAAAGTACTGTTCGGTACTTCAGGTCACCGTGGTACAGCAGACAAATCAACATTTAATGAAAACCACATCCTAGCGATCGCACAAGCGGTGGCTGAAGTTCGTGCTGAGCAAGGTACAACAGGGCCTCTTTTCCTAGGTAAAGATACTCACGCTCTCTCTGAGCCTGCGTTTTCTACTGTAATAGAAGTGCTTGTAGCCAACGATGTTGAAGTTATTATTCAAGAAAACAATGGCTTTACTCCAACACCAGGTATCTCGCACGCGATTCTTACGCATAACCTAGTGAATGACAAAAAAGCGGACGGCATTGTTATCACGCCTTCGCATAACCCACCACAAGACGGTGGTATTAAATACAATCCGACACACGGTGGCCCTGCTGAGGCTGAGCTAACTCAAGCGATTGAAGATCGTGCGAACGTCATCATTGCTGAGCAAATGCAAGGTGTAAAGCGTACTCCTATCGCACAGGCTAAACAGTCTGAGCTAGTGAAAGAAGTTGATCTCGTTGCTCCTTACATCGCTGACTTGGTTAACGTGGTTGATATGGAAGCGATCCAGAAAGCAAACATCAAGATTGGTGTTGATCCACTGGGTGGCAGCGGTATTGATTACTGGCGTCAAATTGGCAAAGCGTACAACCTAGATCTTACTCTGGTCAGTGAAGCGGTTGATCCTTCGTTCCAATTTATGTCTCTAGACAAAGATGGTGTGGTTCGTATGGATTGTTCTTCTCCGTACGCAATGGCAGGCTTACTGGCGCTTAAAGATGACTATCAACTAGCGTTTGGTAACGACCCTGATTACGATCGCCACGGCATTGTTACGCCAAAAGGCTTGATGAATCCAAACCACTTCCTAGCGGTTTGTATTGACTACCTATACCGTAACCGTGAAGGTTGGGGCAAAGACGTTGCAGTGGGTAAAACACTAGTATCAAGTGCACTAATCGACCGTGTTGTTGCCGACTTAGGTCGTGAACTTTGTGAAGTGCCGGTTGGTTTCAAATGGTTCGTTGATGGCTTATACAACGGTCAGTTTGGTTTCGGTGGTGAAGAGAGTGCTGGCGCATCTTTCTTACGTAAAGACGGTACGCCTTGGTCAACAGATAAAGATGGCCTAATTCTTTGTTTGCTTGCGGCTGAGATCACAGCAGTAACGGGTAAGAACCCACAAGAATATTACGAAGAGCTTGCCGCTAAACACGGTGAATCTAAGTATAACCGTATTCAAGCGGTAGCAAACGGTGCACAAAAAGACGTACTTAAGAAGCTGTCTCCAGAGATGGTTTCTGCTGAGACGCTGGCTGGTGACCCAATTACCGCACGCCTAACGCACGCTCCGGGTAATGGCGCTGCGATTGGTGGCCTAAAAGTGACGACTGAAAACGGTTGGTTTGCTGCTCGTCCATCAGGTACAGAAGACATCTACAAGATCTACTGTGAAAGCTTTAAAGGTGAAGAGCACCTGAAAGCAATCGAAGCAGAAGCTCAAGAGATTGTTAATCAAGTATTTGCAGCCGCTGGCCTATAATCGAATACCGATTAGTAGAGTCATCAAGTAAATAGTGAAAGGGTTGATGTGAAAGCATCAGCCCTTTTTTATCAGCTTGTGGGTATAGCGGTTAAGGCTAAGTGTTTGAATTAATTTGCAAATGAGTAGATTGTCTTAACCGTGTGGCCAACTTTGTGGCATCACAAACCAAAACTGCCCTGATTTAGTTTGCCCATGAACGAAGCGATCACCAAACTCGGTGATAGGTTCACAGGTGAAGTCATCAGTGCCAGCTGCCCATTGCTCTTTGGTGAGAGGGTAGAGTACATCAGTAATTAAATGGGCTTGGTTTTGATAACACCAAAAACCGTTTACTTGGCTTGAATTAATGTCATAGCCCAAACATTCAGTAGGTACTTTTTGATCTAAGAATGGGTTGGTATATAGACGACCCTGCATGAGGAGATGTTTTGAGTCGACATCGATCTCTGGATATTGCTCCACAAACGCCGCTGAAGAGGAAATGCCAAGTTGATGGGTGAGCATCCTGTCTAACTTCTTATCCAATTGGTCATGAGAGTTAGGACCAAACCATGTCTGTTCATGGAGCAGGTAAAACTTGATCGCGACTTCCCAGTGTTGCAGTTTCTGGCTATTTTCTTCTTCTAAAATAAAGTCGATAGCACCGAGTGTTCTTCCCTCAACATTAATTTGAATCTCATCGTACTTGACCGAATAATCAGGTGAGGCTTCAATGACTTGTTCACATAGATGCTGGTAGAGGAAACCTAACCTTGGGTTTCCGTTATAAGTGTGTGATGAGTCGATGGCATGGGTGCTTAAGAATGCACCAAGATCGGAAATCGGTGGCTTAATTTTCAGTAACGGCGGTGAGTCGATGACCCATTGGTAAAAACGTTGCAGTGCTGTCATCGGTTCCTCATAAACTCATCGTGGGGCTTTCGACATTCTACCCGTAAATTGATATAACGACGTTATTATAAAGTTAAGCTGGAAAGAAAAATGAATAACTTACAATTAGAAAAGCTACTTAACGAAAAACTTCAGCCACAGCAGATTAAAGATTACTGTCCTAATGGTCTTCAAGTGGAAGGTACTTCTCAAGTAAAGCGCATTGTTACTGGTGTGACAGCTTCTCAAGCATTAATTGATAAAGCGGTAGAACTGAACGCAGATGCTTTATTAGTCCATCACGGTTTCTTTTGGAAAGGTGAGTCAGAAGCCATTCGTGGTATGAAGGGTAAGCGCATTCGAACTCTGATTAAAAACGACATCAACCTTTTGGGTTACCACTTACCACTTGATATCCACCCTGAACTTGGTAACAACGCCAAGCTTGCAGAGTTGCTCGACATTGAAGTTGAAGGTGGCTTGGAAGGGCATCCACAATCTGTTGCGATGTTTGGTAAGTTGAGTTCACCAATGACTGGTGCAGAGTTCGCAGAAAAGATTGGCCAAGCTTTGAACCGCAAGCCATTACATATCACTCCAGAAAACCAAGATAAAATGATTACGACTGTTGGTTGGTGTACTGGTGGTGGTCAAGACTACATTGAGTTAGCTGCGTCTCAAGGTATTGATGCATTTATCTCTGGTGAAATTTCAGAGCGCACAACGTACTCTGCACGTGAGCAAGATATTCATTACTTTGCAGCAGGCCACCACGCAACAGAACGTTATGGTGTGAAGGCATTAGGTGAGTGGTTAGCGAAAGAGCATGACTTAGATGTAGAATTTATCGATATTGATAATCCAGTGTAACCACGTTTAGAGGTTATGACTTTCTGGATATTTGTACCTTCATTGAAGTGATACGAAATACTGGAATACAAAAAAGGGTTAATGTTAATACATCAACCCTTTTTGATTTCAATCGATTAGAAAAGTTTAAACTTTACTATTCGCGCTCGTGTAGAGCTTGGAAATCACGCTGTTCTTCACCAGTATACAACTGACGAGGACGACCGATACGGTTCGTCGGATCGCTGTGCATTTCGTTCCAGTGTGCAATCCAACCGATAGTACGAGACATCGCGAAGATTACTGTGAACATTGATACAGGAATACCGATCGCTTTCAGAATTATACCTGAGTAGAAATCTACGTTCGGGTATAGCTTCTTAGAAACAAAGTACTCGTCAGAAAGAGCGATGCGCTCAAGTTCCATTGCTACGTCTAGTAGTGGATCTTGAATGTTTAGCTCTTTAAGTACTTCGTGACACGCTTCACGCATTACTGTTGCACGTGGATCGTAGTTTTTGTAAACACGGTGACCGAAGCCCATTAGACGGAATGGGTCATCTTTGTCTTTTGCTTTTGCTACATATTCTTCAATGTTGTCTACGCTACCGATCTCTTCAAGCATCATTAGACAAGCTTCGTTAGCACCACCGTGAGCAGGACCCCACAAAGAAGCGATACCAGCAGCAATACAAGCAAATGGGTTTGCACCCGAAGAACCTGCTAAACGAACCGTTGACGTTGAAGCATTCTGTTCGTGATCAGCATGTAACGTAAAGATTTTGTCCATTGCGCGAGCGACAACAGGGTTTACTTCATATTCTTCACATGGGTTTGCATACATCATATGTAGGAAGTTTTCTGCGTAGCCTAGGTCATTGCGCGGGTAGATAAACGGTTGACCGATAGAATATTTGTAACACATTGCAGCCAGTGTCGGCATCTTAGAAATTAGGCGGTATGCCGCAATTTCACGGTGTGTGTCGTTATTAACATCTAATGAATCATGATAGAACGCAGCAAGCGCACCTACCACACCACACATAACAGCCATTGGGTGAGCGTCACGACGGAAGCCGTGGAAGAAACTAGCAATTTGCTCGTGAACCATGGTGTGACGTGTGACTGTCGTCTTGAACTCTTCGTATTGAGCTCGAGAAGGAGCTTCGCCGTATAAAAGAATGTAACAAACTTCTAAGTAATCAGCGTTATTGGCCAGTTGATCAATTGGATAACCACGGTGTAGAAGGATACCTTTTCCACCGTCAATATAAGTTATTTGCGATTCACAAGATGCAGTGGCAAGAAAACCAGGATCAAAAGTGAAAAAACCATTAGAACCCAGTGTACGAACGTCGATGACTGGAGTACCAAGTACACCTTCTGTAATCGGCAATTCGATCGGTGCTTGACCTTCAATATGAAGGGTAGCTTTCTTATCCGCCATAACAATCTCCTTTGTTATTATTAATCCGTCCAGGATGTTTATGTGCCATTTTTTTACTGGTCTTACGTGAGAAAGTCAATTTTTCTGCAGCTTTGTGTGCACTTGTTAGTGTTTTTTACATTAAATTCGTTAAAAATCTGTTCTGTGTAGCATTATTTGTTGCATCAATTGTATTAGAATGTTGCCAGCCGTATAGTGGCGCTGAAAAGTTTGGTTAAAACCTTATAAATGCAAGGCTAAGAAGAAATGTGAGGTGTCTTCAGAAACCTAGCTGTTAACAATTATTTTACAATTATCTAAGGCTCAACCTACGTTATTTGTTAAGTTAATGTTAAATTTTGAAGGTTTGCAATCAAATTTTGTCCATAACAATACATAAGGTTATTTAATGACCATCATGCTCAATGGAGCTGAGTGAGCGAGCCCGTGAAAGAAAGAAAGACAAGACCTGTTAATTTAGATTTACAGACCATCCACTTTCCTATCACAGCAATAGCTTCCATCCTACACCGTGTGTCTGGGGTGATTACTTTTGTTGCGATCGGAATTCTGCTTTGGTTACTATCCATTTCCCTCTCTTCCCCTGTAGGCTTTATGGAAGCTAGCGACATTGTCGACGGTTTCTTCGTGAAGTTTATTCTGTGGGGCATTTTAACCGCTTTGGCTTACCACATTGCTGGTGGTATTCGTCACCTTCTTATGGACCTTGGTCACTTTGAAGAGCTGGAATCTGGCGCTAAGAGCGCGAAGGTTGCATTCGCAGCAACAGCGGTATTGTCTCTACTAGCGGGGATCTTAGTATGGTAAACAACGTTTCTACTTTTGGTCGTAATGGTGTGCATGATTATCTATTGATTCGTGCAACAGCCATCATTATGACGCTTTACACTATCTACCTAGTGAGCTTCTGTGCTTTCTCAGGTGATATTTCTTACGCATCTTGGACGCAATTCTTTGGTGGTACCTTCACTAAAGTCTTCACCATGTTAGCACTTACTTCAATTTTGGTTCACGCGTGGATCGGCTTGTGGCAAGTACTAACTGACTACATCAAATGTGCAAAATTGCGCGTTGGTCTTCAAGTCGGTGTTGTTGCGGTTCTTCTAGGATATTTCTTCTCTGGTCTGTTTATTTTGTGGGGTGCGTAAGTGACTATTCCTGTTCGTGAGTTTGATGCTGTAGTAATTGGCGCTGGTGGTGCTGGTATGCGCGCCGCGCTACAAATTTCTGAGCAAGGCCTATCTTGTGCATTGCTTTCTAAAGTTTTCCCAACTCGTTCTCATACTGTATCTGCGCAAGGTGGTATCACCGTTGCTCTTGGTAATGCGCATGAAGATCACTGGGAACAACACATGTACGATACGGTTAAAGGTTCCGATTACATCGGTGACCAAGATGCTATCGAGTACATGTGTAAAAATGGCCCTGAGTCAGTTATCGAATTAGAAAAAATGGGTCTTCCATTTTCTCGCTTTGATAACGGCAGTATTTACCAACGTCCGTTTGGTGGCCAATCTAAGAATTTTGGTGGTGAGCAAGCGGCTCGTACTGCAGCGGCAGCTGACCGTACTGGTCACGCACTGCTTCATACGCTTTACCAACAAAACATTAAACACAAAACGACGGTTTTCTCTGAGTGGTATGCACTGGATCTTGTTAAAAACGAAGATGGTGCAATCTTAGGTACTACCGCGCTTTGTATGGAAACGGGCGAGGTTTGCTACTTCAAAGCGAAGGCAACAATCCTTGCTACTGGTGGTGCTGGTCGTATCTACGCATCAACAACGAATGCACACATTAACACTGGTGACGGTGTTGGTATGGCGATTCGTGCAGGCGTTCCAATGCAAGACATCGAAATGTGGCAGTTCCACCCAACGGGTATCGCTGGCGCAGGTGTTTTGGTAACAGAAGGTTGTCGTGGTGAAGGTGGTTACCTTCTCAATAAAGACGGCGAGCGCTTCATGGAACGTTATGCTCCGAATGCTAAAGATTTAGCAGGTCGTGATGTTGTAGCTCGTTCGATGATGGTTGAGATTCGTGAAGGTCGTGGTTGTGATGGTCCATGGGGTCCACACATCAAGCTGAAACTTGATCATCTAGGTAAAGAGACGCTTGAATCTCGTCTGCCGGGTGTATGTGAGCTTTCTCGTACCTTCGCTCACGTTGATCCTGTTAAAGAACCAATTCCTGTAATCCCAACGTGTCACTACATGATGGGCGGTGTTCCTACACAGGTTTCTGGTCAAGCAATCAAACAAACTGAAGACGGTACAGACGTTGAAATTCAAGGTCTATTCGCTTGTGGCGAAATCGCTTCAGTATCTGTACATGGTGCAAACCGTCTAGGTGGCAACTCGCTACTTGATTTGGTTGTGTTCGGTCGTGCAACAGGTCTTCACCTTGGTGAGACTTTGAATAAGCAAGCTGAAGGAAAACCTGCAACTGAAGCCGACATTGAACGTTCACTAGAGCGCTACAATCGTTGGGAAAACAGTACTGACGGTGAAGACCCTGCGGTAATTCGTAAAGATCTTCAGCAATGTATGCAGAACAACTTCTCTGTATTCCGTGAAGGTAAAGCGATGGCTGATGGCTTAGAAGAGCTTAAAGTGATTCGTGAGCGTCTTAAGAATGCACACCTTTCAGATAAGTCGACAGAGTTCAACACGCAACGTATTGAGTGTTTAGAGCTTGAAAACTTGATGGAAACGGCATTCGCAACTGCGGTTGCAGCAAACTTCCGTACAGAGAGTCGTGGAGCGCATGCTCGTTTTGACTTCCCAGACCGTGATGATGAGCAATGGCTATGCCACTCACTTTACAACCCAGAATCAGAAAGTATGACTAAGCGTGGCGTGAACATGGAACCTATCCATCGTGAAGCATTCCCGCCGAAAGCACGTACGTACTAAGGAGATATGACCATGAAACTGAATTTCTCTTTATACCGTTACAACCCAGATGTGGACCAGAAGCCTTACATGAAAGAGTACACCCTAGAGGTGGAGGAAGGCTCTGACATGATGCTTTTGGATGCGCTTATTCTTTTGAAAGAGCAAGATCCAACGATTTCATTCCGTCGTTCATGCCGTGAAGGTGTATGTGGTTCTGATGGCTTGAACATGAATGGTAAAAATGGATTGGCGTGTATTACACCTCTGTCTGCTCTTACTGGCCAAGATAAAATCGTAATTCGCCCACTTCCAGGTTTGCCTGTGGTACGTGATTTAATCGTAGACATGACTCAGTTCTACGATAACTACGAAAAAGTTAAGCCGTTCTTAGTGTCTGATGGCAATGTGCCACCGGCTCGTGAAAACCTACAAAGCCCTGATGAGCGTGCTCATTTAGATGGTTTGTATGAATGTATCATGTGTGCATGTTGTACAACTTCGTGCCCATCATTCTGGTGGAATCCAGATAAGTTCATCGGACCAGCTGGCCTGCTTGCAGCATACCGTTGGCTAATAGATAGCCGAGATACGGCGACAGACGAACGTCTGTCCGATCTTGATGATGCATTTAGCGTTTTTCGTTGCCATGGCATCATGAATTGTGTAAGTGTTTGTCCTAAGGGATTAAATCCGACGAAAGCGATTGGTCACATCAAGACCATGCTTGTGAATCGTTCGGTTTAAGTTATATAAAAATTGCCGCCCTAGAAGTTTTGGGGCGGCCTTTTAATAGCTCGGCATAGACCGCAGCAAACGTGAAAACTACTGGTTAAGGGAAAATATGCACAACGGCGTGATGAAGGCATGGCTCGAGTCTTCACACTTGGCTGGCGCCAATGCAACGTACGTAGAAGAACTCTATGAACTGTATCTAAGTGACCCCGATTCGGTAAGTGACGAATGGAGAAGTGTTTTTGAAGAATTGCCTGTGCAAGCTTCAGAAGCAGTGGAACAACCACACTCTCGTGTTCGTGAATACTTCCGTCGACTCGCTCAAGAAACAAAGCATTACAGTGTCCAAGTTAGTGATCCAGATGTCGATGCGAAACAAGTAAAGGTTCTGCAACTTATTAATGCCTATCGATTCCGAGGGCATCAATCAGCAAATCTAGACCCCCTAGGTTTATGGGAAAGAGATACAGTCGCTGAACTGGATCCTTCTTTCCACACTCTTACCGAAGATGACCTCAATGAGACGTTTAACGTCGGCTCTTACGCCATTGGCCAAGAGACGATGGTGCTTCGAGATTTGTACAAATCTTTAAAGCAAACTTATTGTGGTTCGATTGGTGCTGAATACATGCACATGACTAACACAGAGCAAAAGCGTTGGATCCAACAACGTTTAGAGTCTGTTTCTGGTCAACCCTCTTTCGATAAAGAAGAAAAGCAAGCTTTCCTAGAAGAGCTAACTGCTGCTGAAGGTCTTGAGCGCTATCTTGGTGCTAAATTCCCAGGCGCAAAACGCTTCTCGTTGGAAGGTGGTGATGCGTTGATCCCAATGACGAAGGAAATTATTCGTCATGCAGGTGGACAAGGCATGCGTGAAGTTGTTGTTGGTATGGCTCACCGTGGTCGTCTAAACATGCTGGTCAATGTGCTTGGTAAAAAGCCACAAGACCTGTTTGACGAGTTTGCGGGCAAGCACAGCGATGACTCGTGGGGTACTGGTGATGTTAAATATCATCAAGGTTTCTCTGCAGATTTCGCGACACCAGGTGGCAACGTTCACTTAGCACTAGCATTTAACCCATCTCACTTAGAAATCGTAAACCCGGTAGTTATCGGTTCAGTACGTGCTCGCCAAGATCGTCTAGACGATAAAGATGGTAGCCGCGTACTTCCAATTACTATCCATGGTGATTCAGCTATCGCTGGCCAGGGTGTAGTACAAGAGACGTTCAACATGTCTCAAGCTCGTGGTTTCTGTGTTGGTGGTACGGTTCGTATCGTTGTAAATAACCAAGTTGGTTTTACAACGTCTAACCCTCGCGATACTCGTTCTACGATGTACTGTACCGATATCGCGAAGATGGTTCAGGCTCCGATTTTCCACGTTAACTCTGATGATCCAGAAGCTGTCGCTTTCGTAGCGCGTCTTGCATTAGATTACCGTAATACGTTTAAGCGTGATGTTGTTATTGATTTGGTTTGTTACCGTCGCCACGGTCACAATGAAGCCGATGAGCCGAATGCAACGCAGCCTTTGATGTACCAAAAAATCAAGAAGCATCCAACGCCACGTAAGCTTTATGCTGACGTGCTAATGGAACGCGGTGAGTTTGGTATTGATACGGCAACTCAACTCGTTAACGAATATCGTGATGCACTTGATCACGGTGAAGTTGTGGTTAAAGAGTGGCGCCCAATGGCACTTCACTCAGTGGACTGGTCACCTTACTTAGGTCACGACTGGAACATCGAATGGGACAACAAGATTGACATCGAGCGCCTGAAAGAGCTTGGTAGCAAACTTTGCCAATACCCAGACAGCCATAAGCTGCAAAGCCGAGTAAACAAACTTTACAACGATCGTACTGCCATGGTGAATGGTGAGAAACAAGTCGATTGGGGTATGGCCGAGACTCTGGCTTACGCAACACTTGTTGATGACGGTAAGCGTATTCGTATCTCAGGCCAAGATTCAGGTCGTGGTACGTTCTTCCACCGTCACTCAGTACTGCACAATCAATCAGATGCAAGCACGTATGTTCCTCTTGCGAACATTCATGATAAACAAGGGCCATTCCAAGTATTTGACTCTGTGTTATCTGAAGAAGCGGTACTCGCATTTGAGTATGGTTATGCAACGGCAGAACCAAGCGGTCTAACCCTTTGGGAAGCGCAATTTGGTGACTTCGCAAACGGTGCACAAGTTGTAATCGATCAATTCATTTCGTCAGGTGAGCAAAAGTGGGCACGTTTATGTGGTCTAACTATGCTGCTTCCTCACGGATATGAAGGCCAAGGCCCAGAGCACTCATCTGCACGTCTTGAACGTTACCTTCAATTATGTGCTGAACAAAACATGCAGGTTGTTGTTCCTTCAACACCGGCACAGGTTTATCACATGATTCGTCGTCAGGTTGTTCGACCAATGCGTCGTCCACTGATCGTAATGTCACCTAAGTCATTGCTTCGTCACCCTCTATGTACGTCTTCTATGGAAGATTTAGCAGAAGGTACGTTCCAACCAGCTATCGCAGAAATTGATGATCTGGTTCCTGAGAACGTAAAACGCGTCGTGTTCTGTTCAGGTAAGGTTTACTTTGACCTACTTGATCAAAGACGTAAGAACGAGCAAGACGATGTCGCTATTGTACGTATTGAGCAACTTTACCCGTTCCCTTATGAGGACGTGAGAGCTGCAATCGCACAGTACACAAATGTAGTCGATTACGTTTGGTGTCAAGAAGAGCCACAAAACCAAGGTGCTTGGTACAGTAGCCAACATAATTTCCGAGCTGCTATCCCAGTGGGTGCTGATATTCAATATGCAGGTCGTCCTGCATCAGCATCACCAGCTGTTGGCTATATGTCGGTACACTTGAAACAACAAAAAGCGTTAGTTGACGACGCTTTGACCCTACTTAAGAACTAGAAGTAAAAGGAAAATACGCACATGACAATTGAAATTCTGGTTCCAGATTTACCTGAATCTGTGGCTGATGCAACAGTGGCGACTTGGCACAAAAAACCAGGCGAAGCCGTTGCACGTGATGAAGTCATTGTAGACATCGAAACAGATAAAGTAGTTCTAGAAGTACCGGCTCCTGAAGCGGGTGTTCTGGAAGCTATCCTAGAAGAAGAGGGTGCTACGGTACTTTCTAAGCAGCTTCTTGCAAAGATCAAACCTGGTGCTGTCGCTGGTGAACCAACGAAAGATACCACTGAAGATACAGAAGCTTCTCCTGATAAGCGCCACAAAGCGGCACTGACAGAAGAAAGCAACGACGCACTAAGCCCTGCTGTTCGTCGTCTTCTTGCAGAACACAGCCTACAACCAGCTGACGTCAAAGGCACTGGTGTTGGTGGTCGTATTACTCGTGAAGACATCGACGCACACCTAGCAGCAGTGAAAGCGGCTCCGGCAGCAGCATCTGCACCTGCAGTTGAAGCGCCAGCAGCGGCTCGTAGCCAAAAACGTGTGCCAATGACTCGCTTACGTAAGACAGTTGCAAACCGTCTTCTAGAAGCGAAGAACAGCACAGCGATGCTGACTACTTTCAATGAAGTGAACATGAAGCCAATCATGGATCTTCGTAAGCAGTACAAAGACCAATTCGAGAAGCGTCACGATACGCGTCTTGGTTTCATGTCTTTCTATGTGAAAGCAGTAACAGAAGCGCTGAAGCGTTTCCCTGAAGTTAACGCTTCGATTGATGGTACAGATATCATTTACCACAACTACTTCGATATTAGCATGGCGGTATCTACGCCACGTGGTCTAGTGACTCCAGTACTGAAAGACTGTGACACACTAGGTTTTGCTGACATCGAAAAAGGCATCAAAGAGCTAGCAATCAAAGGCCGTGACGGCAAGCTAACAGTTGATGAGCTGATGGGCGGTAACTTCACTATCACAAACGGTGGTGTATTTGGTTCTCTAATGTCTACGCCAATCATCAACCCGCCTCAAGCGGCAATTTTGGGTATGCATAAAATCCAAGATCGTCCAATGGCTGTTGATGGCAAGGTAGAAATTCTACCAATGATGTACCTAGCGCTTTCTTACGATCACCGTCTAATCGATGGCCGTGAATCAGTTGGCTTCCTAGTGACAATCAAAGAGCTTCTAGAAGATCCTGCACGTCTGCTATTAGACGTTTAGTATCTCTAAAACGTCTAGTTAACCCCGTTAGCTAGACGTAAAAAGTTTCAAAGGCTAGGCTGCTCAACGTCTGGCCTTCACTTGAACTGTAAAGCCATTAGAAAATGGACAGCAGTTGATTTGAGAAGACCCTACAGACGTACCACAGGAAACTGTGTCGTTATGGAAATAATAATCCCTTAAGGGAAAATAAACGGAATATCAAAATGAATTTGCATGAATACCAAGCCAAACAGCTGTTTGCAGAATTCGGTTTGCCTGTACCTGAAGGTTTCGCGTGTGACACAGCACAAGAAGCTTTCGAAGCTGCAGGCCGTATTAGTACAGCCAAGAAAGTTGTTAAGTGTCAAGTACACGCTGGTGGTCGCGGTAAAGCGGGCGGCGTAGAGCTACATGACACTAAAGAAGGCGTTAAAGAGTTTGCACAAAAGTGGCTAGGTAAAAACCTAGTGACTTACCAAACAGACGCTAATGGTCAGCCTGTAACAAAGATCCTAGTTGAAGAAGCATCGAACATTGCTAACGAGCTTTACCTAGGTGCTGTTGTTGACCGTGCAACGCGCAAAATTGTATTCATGGCGTCAACTGAAGGCGGTGTGGACATTGAGAAAATCGCTGAAGAAACTCCAGAGTTGATTCACCAATCTGCGATCGATCCTCTAGTTGGCCCTCAAGCTTACCAAGGCCGTGAATTGGCATTCAAACTTGGCCTAGCTGGCGATCAAATTAAACAGTTCGTTAAGATCTTCATGGGTCTTGGTGAAATGTTCGCTCAGTACGACCTAGCCCTACTAGAAATTAACCCGCTTGTTATTACAAATGAAGGTAACCTTCTTTGTCTAGACGGCAAGATCAACATTGACTCAAACGCAATGTACCGTCAGCCAAAGCTTCGTGAAATGCACGATCCTTCACAAGAAGACGAGCGCGAAGCGCACGCAGCTCAGTGGGAACTGAACTACGTAGCACTTGATGGCAACGTTGGCTGTATGGTTAACGGTGCAGGCCTTGCTATGGGTACGATGGATATCGTAAACCTACACGGCGGCAAGCCAGCAAACTTCCTTGATGTAGGCGGCGGCGCAACAAAAGAGCGTGTAGCTGAAGCATTCAAGATCATCCTTTCTGATGACAATGTTAAAGCAGTACTAGTAAACATCTTCGGTGGCATCGTTCGTTGTGACATGATCGCTGAAGGTATTATTGGTGCAGTTAAAGAAGTTGGCGTAACAGTTCCTGTAGTTGTTCGTCTAGAAGGTACAAACGCAGACCTAGGTCGTGAAGTACTTGCTAATTCTGATGTTGATATCATTGCTGCTGTATCTCTAACAGATGCTGCTCAGAAAGTTGTTGCTGCTGCGGAGGCTAAATAATGTCTGTATTAATTAACAAAGACACTAAAGTAATCTGTCAGGGTTTCACTGGCGGTCAAGGTACATTCCACTCAGACCAAGCTATCGCATACGGTACGCAAATGGTTGGTGGTGTTTCACCTGGTAAAGGTGGTCAAACTCACCTAGGCCTTCCAGTATTCAACACAGTACGTGAAGCAGTAGAAGTAACTGGCGCAACAGCAACAGTTATCTACGTACCAGCACCTTTCTGTAAAGATGCAATCCTAGAAGCAATTGATGCAGGTATCGAACTGATCGTAACGATCACTGAAGGTATCCCTACTACAGATATGATCGACGTTAAAGTGAAGCTAGAAGAAACTGGCGTTCGCATGATCGGTCCTAACTGTCCAGGTCTTATCACTCCAGACGAGTGTAAGATTGGTATCATGCCTGGTCATATCCATAAGAAGGGTAAAGTAGGTATCGTATCTCGTTCAGGTACTCTGACGTACGAAGCAGTTAAGCAAACAACAGATGAAGGCTTTGGTCAGTCGACATGTGTTGGTATCGGTGGTGACCCTATCCCAGGTTCAAACTTCATTGATATCCTAAAACTTTTCCAAGAAGACCCAGAGACTGAAGCAATCGTAATGATTGGTGAGATCGGTGGTACTGCGGAAGAAGAAGCTGCTGAGTTCATCAAAGCAAACGTAACTAAGCCAGTTGTATCTTACATCGCTGGTGTTACTGCTCCTCCGGGTAAACGTATGGGCCACGCTGGCGCAATCATCTCTGGCGGTAAAGGTACTGCTGAAGATAAATTCGCAGCGCTAGAAGCAGCAGGCGTTAAGACTGTTAAGTCTCTTGCTGACATCGGTAAAGGCCTACGTGAAATCACGGGTTGGTAATCAGCTGGCTTTTATCTAACGAGATAGAAGCTAACTGAACGATATAAGAAAGGCTTGGTCATTGACCAAGCCTTTTTCTTTTGTGACCGATTTTTTTGTAAACGGTTCTTTTATAAACGACTGCCGCGTCAACTGTTGTGTTGTTAAAAGCCAGAATGAATCCCGACTTTTCACTTTAGGCGCGGGTTCTGTACATTTGAGATAGCATAAACATTGCCGCAGCACTGATAACAACAGAAGGGCCGGCTGGCGTGTCATAGAACCAAGACAAGCTCAACCCTCCGAACACAGCGATAGAACCAATTACAGAGGCGAGGAATGCCATTTGTTCGGGTGTATTGGCGAATTTCCTTGCCGTTGCTGCTGGGATTATCAGTAATGACGTCATGATCAATGCACCAACAAATTTCATACCGACCGCAATCACGATACCAACCAGCAACATCAGGATTAGGCGCATCAAGTCAATGTTGATGCCATCTACTGCTGCAAGATCTTCATTTACTGTCGTTGATAGCAGTGGTCGCCAAAATATCGCAAGCACTAAACCAATCACTGCAGCACCCGCGTAGATGAACACCAAATCTGTTGGAGACACCGCAAGCAAGTCACCAAATAGGTAACTCATTAGATCGACACGAACATTGTCTAAGAAGCTGACAGCAACAAGGCCTAAAGAGAGTGCACTGTGCGCCAATATACCGAGTAGGGTATCGGTCGCGACTAGCTTTTGTTTTTGTAAAGTCACTAGCAACACGGCCAGCATCAAACAACAAATCAGCAGCGCGAAATACAAGTTAATGTTGAACAGAAAGCCAAGTGCTAAGCCCATCAAAGAAGCGTGAGCAAGCGTGTCACCAAAGTAAGCCATCTTGCGCCATACTACGAACGACCCTAATGGGCCTGCAATTAGCGCAATACCCAAACCCGCCAAAATAGAGGGAAGAAGAAACTCAAGCATTAGTGATGTCCGTGTTTATGGTTTGAACATTCATGCACGTCGCCTTCGACAGGCTGGCCTGCAAGATCATGATGGTGATGTTCGTGTTGGTGATGATAAAACGCTAGTGTTTCTTGGGTCGCGGTGCCAAAGAGCGCAATATACGAAGGGTGGTGTTTGATGTCTGCAGGTGCGCCTGAGCAACAGATATGGTGGTGCAAGCAGATAACATCGTCTGTTTTGGCCATCACTAAATGCAGGTCATGTGAAACCATAAATACGGCACAACCAAAACGGTGACGAATGGTGTCAATTAGGTCATACAAGTCAATTTGTCCTTGTACATCAACGCCTTGAGCAGGTTCATCAAGAACCAGTAGGTCTGGTCTTCTTAGCAGTGAACGAGCAATCAGCACACGTTGGTTTTCACCGCCAGATAGCTGGTGCATGTTACTCTTTTGCAGATGTTCAGCACCAACTAGCTTCAATGCTTCAAGGATCTCTTGCTGACTGAACTTGCCAGTGAGCTTTAGAAAACGTTCTACATTAAGCGGTAGTGAATCATTAAGCTTTAATTTTTGTGGTACATAGCCAATTTTCAGTTTTTTAGCTTTTGTTATTGTGCCTGAAAATTTGGTTTGTAAACCCAGTACCACTTTTACTAATGTCGACTTTCCTGCACCGTTTGGCCCAATGAGGGTGGTGATTCTGCCGCGCTCTATATTTAGAGAGATGTTGTCTAGAACTTTTCGACCGTCAAACTCGACGCTCACAGAATCTAGTTGGATTAAGTTATCCATGAATAGAACTCATTTGCAATTCGCTAATGTTATAATGTAACATTTACCTCAAGCCTAAGCTACTTTTCTATTATCGAGGGATTATGTCACGTTCATCTTTTATACTTGCTACTTTGCTTTTAGCGCCAAGTGTCGCAAGTGCCAATACTATTCTAACAAGCTTTAAACCGATTCAAATGATTGTGACAGAATTAACGCAAGGCGTTAGTGAGCCGGATGTGTTGATGAACAGCAATGCTTCGCCGCATGATTATGCGCTTAAGCCATCGGATGTCAAAAAAGTTCATAGTGCCGATATGGTTATCTGGTTCGGCCCTGACCTAGAAGCCTTTTTGACTAAGGTGATTGGTTCAAAAGAAAATGTTATCAAGATCAGTGAGATTCCTGGAATCAACTTGAGAGAGTTTGGGCATGAAGACCACGATGCTCATGAAGGACATCATCATGGTAGCCATGACCCGCATTTTTGGTTGGGCATCGACCAAGTTGAAGTCGCGGCAAAATATATCTCAGCTAAGTTGATTGAAGCTGACCCTGATAACGCAATGGCGTATCAAGAGAACCTAGACTCATTCTTGATTGCTTTGAAAGAGAAGAAGCAGTCAATTAATGAACAACTTGCGCCAGTGAAAGACAAAGGTTACTACGTATTCCATGATGCGTACGGCTACTTCGAACAGGAGTTTGAGTTAAATAACTTAGGTCACTTTACCGTGAGCCCAGAGCGCAAGCCGGGTGCAAAAAGCTTGATAGCTATCAAGAAAACCTTGGTGCGTGAAAATGTTCAATGTGTATTTGCAGAGCCTCAATTTACACCGGCTGTGATCGAATCGGTGACTCGTGGAAGCAATGCTAAGCAAGGGCAACTTGATCCTGTTGGTTCACAGGTTGAAGTGAAGAGTGGAAGTTATTTCGATTTTCTTCAGCAACTTACAGACAGCTACACCAGCTGCTTGAGTGCTAAGTAATCAATAACCAATATTCCTAACGACACTTTGCTCTCGTTAATTTATGAATCATGCCGCTTTTTGCGGCATTTTCGTGACCGCTAAGATAAAACCTCTCAACAAATAGCAAACCTCCTTTCTCCTTTGTTAATTTCCGCTAAAATAGAAAGATAATAATAAGCACAAAAAAACTGGATTTTTGGTTAAGCAGCGAATAAGACGTTGTGGACACCATAATTTCATGTGTTATTGCTGTTCAGGATGAAAAGTTGTATCGAATTATCTTCAGAATGTTCATGTTAATGAGCATTTCATTTAGCGTTCTCGCGGTAAATACATCACCCTCCGTTTTCTACCCTTTGCCCGTTCAAGCGCAAGGGAATTTTCTTGCGGCTAAAAACTTGTACTTAGGTGCCGGTGGCGGGCTATGGGTTCATGATGTCCATGGAAAAGTACTCTTTTATGATGGCCGAACCCTATTCCCTAGAAAGGGTAGCCTTCTGCAATTTTCTTCAGAAAGAGTCGCGTTTCTTAACGATGAGTTTTGGACATTTTTTGATAATGAGGTGTACCGACATAATCCGGGGATTGGCAATGAACTTGCGTTTAGTTTAAGCCCGGGTGCTGAGATCACGAATATAGGCTCATCAGGTGATTATATTTGGGTCACAGATGGCAGTAATTTTTATACATACAACACTCAATCTTTAGAATTTACCACCTACTCACTACTCAAACTGTATCGATACAACAATAGTAGTGATATTGCGATTAACGATGCGGAGTGGGTGTTGTCAAAATGGGTACTCGCGACCAGTTCTGGTGCTTACCTTTCCGAGGCGCAAGAGTTTACTCACATCACTGCATCAGATAAGCACCATATTGAGACGGTTTATTTTTCTAATGCTAGACGAGAGTTAGTGATCGGCACTTTAAATGGGGCGGTGATTGTTGATCTCGCGAATCCAGATAAAGAGAACAAAATAAAAGGGTCGCACGTTCTCTCGCTTGCTGAAACTTCAGACCAATATTGGATTGGCACAGAGCATGGACTCATTAGTTACAACTTCATTACGGGTCAAATTACACGATTCGAACAAGCCGCTAACCAAGATTTCTCGTTACCGGGAGAGAAAATATATTCGTTAATCAACGACCATGCTGGTGGGATGTGGGTTGCGACAAATAACGGCATCCGATATTTCTCACTGTTCAGTAAGACATTCTCAAGAACGCCATTAACGGGTATGGGGATGCACTCAAGTAGTGTCGTGATAAACAAAGTACAGCCGGTTAGTGAACAATTATCTTGGGTTGCTTCCTCACTTGGCCTCTATTTGGTCGATGCTCAAAGCAAAGAGAATCCAATTCGTGTTTATTCCAACTCGGTACAGGACTTTGAGATCTTTGGTTCTTCCATTTGGTTGGCTACTGAAGAAGGTATTATTAGTTTTAATACCAATACGTTAGAGCCTGAAGAACTCGGTTTACCAAGGTCTATCAAGGGGGTACACGTTGAGAACTTTGCGCTTCAAGCTGATAACGTACTTTGGATAACATCGGGGCAAAACCTCTATTCGTTATCTATCGAAACCATGAAGCTGACGGGGTACGGTACTGACTGGTTAGTTGATAAGTTTTTGCCAGCAAAAATCACGGCTCTCAATATAGGGTTACAAGGTCGTATATATATAGGCACTGACCACGGCTTCTACTCTTTTATTGATAAACGGATTAGCTTTAGTCGCTCAAGCGAACGATTTGGCAAAGTGGTCGATATTGAAAAAGCGAAGGATGGGGCTCAATGGTTTGCGAGCAGTTATGGCGTGTATCGAATCCCTTATGACAGCTCTATTATTCAAGAGGTCATGCTTGTTGAAGACAATATTAGCCCAAATTGCTTAATAAGCGATGACAATGGTGTGTGGTTAGGTTCTTCGAAAGGTATCAGCTATTACGGACTGGATGGGCAACTGCATAAACATATCGGTTCACCATTTGGCTTGATCACCAATGAACTGGCAGCAGGGGCATGCGACTTGTTTGACAGCGAAGGCAGCCAATCTACGAGGCTTACTTTTGGATCAAAGTATGGCGTAGTCAGTGCGTTATCTGATGAGTTATTGGTATCAACAACACCCCATAGTCGAGCATTACTGAGTAAGATCAGTGTTGATCAGCAAACCGTATCACTAGGTGGTAAGACAGCTGATTTGGATGAGATCCCTTATGGTTCATCTATGAGTTTTAAGTTGGGTATTCTACCTGCGACGTTTGCCCCTGCGATGGAGTATCGCCTGAGCGACGATGAACCTTGGAGTGAATTTGAAGGAGGCTTGTTAACGCTCGACCATCTTCTTCCGGGGGACTATACACTGGAAGTTAAACCCGTTAAGGACTCGCATTATCGCTTTGTGTCAACGAATCAAAGCTTCTCAATCGCTGAGCCTTGGTATCTTACTAATTGGGCTGCCGCAAGCTCTCTGGTGCTGTTGATTGGTATTGTGACTATCTTGGTCTTTTGGCGTTCGCGTTATGTCACTTTTGCCAATAGACACCTAAAAGCGCAAGTTGCATTAAAAACCGATCAACTGAGGCACCAAAGCCGCATTCTGTTGACGACCAATCAACAGCTTAAAAAGCAGCTATCAGTTAAGAGTGCGCTTGTATCGCACACAGCAAATGAACTCTCATCTGAAGTTAATCATATTGCAGCGATGCTCCCGAATTGGAATGAGAAAGGCAAGTCGCCAATCTTAACGCTGAAAAATGGCTTGGCTCAATTGAGCAATACACCTCAAGGAGAAGGGAAGGTCAGTTACGATATAATTTTGATCTTAGAAGCGGTACTCAAAGCTTGGCAAGATGATTTAGCCAAAGCGGGTATTGAACTGGATATCAGAGTTGATACCAAACAACGATACGTATCCTTACTGTATTTTAATCTCGATATTATTTTCAACAACTTGGTTGCGAGCATCATCAAGAGAAACTTTAAGTCACAAAGCATGGTGGTTCTGGTTGAAGAAGTGAAGGAGCATCTTGTCGTTACGATTCGAGATCATGGGATGCCTTTTCCTAAATTGGCATCAAGCATGAGTGACAACACCGGAAAATCGACTGATCTAAATATCGAAAAATTACCTCTATTGATGAATCAGAGTGGTGGTGAACTGAACGCGTTTGTTTCTGACTATCAAAATAAGGTTCAGCTTTCGTGGCCGATTGAATATCAAGTGCTGGATAATCTGGAAGCCAGCACAATTGAGCAGATAGAAACCATTAAACTTGCCGCTTCAACGCCAGAGCAACAAAGGTTGAGTGCTGAACAAGAGTGGAAAAACAGAGTGTCGCAGCTTGTGAGCGAAAACTACGCCGATGCAGAGTTCAGTACTGCAACTGCTGCTAAGTACTTGTTCATGTCAGAGAGAAGCTTACAGAGACGCTTTAAATCGGCTTATAACAAGACCTTTAAAGAGCACTTGAATGAAGTGCGTTTAGAGCATGCGTGCGAGCGGTTACTTGCGGGAGAGAAGATCTCAGACGTCGCGTTTGATTCTGGTTTTAATGACCCTTCCTATTTCAGTCAGAGGTTTAAGCACCATTTTGGTATGTCGCCATCTAAGTTTGCTGAAAACAGCGAAGAGTAGTGAGCTGCGGATTTACTCTACTTCCACATAGATAAAGATACTCTAAGCCTCGACATTCGTGTTGGGGCTTTTTTATGCTTCTACGAGATACGAGATACGAGATACGAGATACGAGATACGAGATACGAGATACGAGATACGAGATACGAGATACGAGATACGAGATACGAGATAGAGAGCTGTGGGGCGTTTAAAAGGCTGTTGGGATAAAACAAAAGGAAGAAAAAAAATATCGTGGTATAGCCGGGGGGACTATACCACGGGTGCCAAGGACACCTTCGCTTGCTGCCGGAGTGATATGGCAAGCCACATCACCTCTGGAATAAAATTAAAGAGAAGTAGTTTCTCTTCGTTGGAGTAACTATACGTCTGCCCACTTATTTTACTTATAAAATTAACGACAGATGGCCATGAGAAAACCGACATTATTTTAAGTTGTTGATAATTAATGATTTGTGTTGGTTTTCCTTGATTGGTACTAGTGAGGTAGTTCTCGTTGTTTGTTGAAAGTAACGTTTTTGACGTAAACGTTTTTAACGAAATTTACGAGTATGTATTTTCGAAAACATTGATTTCACACAATGGAATTGTGGTCATGTATGTGTATCATGGCGGTAATAACAATCTTTCTCATTATCAGTCACGAATTGGGCATTTATGAAACTCTCACAACTCGATCAAGGAAAAGCGGCTTCTATTGTTGCACTAACAGGCTTAACACCGGACGTTAGAAAAAAACTTATGGTTATGGGCATGTTGCCAAAAACTGAGGTGACGCTAATCCGTCGTGCGCCGATGGGTGATCCACTTCAAGTGGAGGTGAGAGGTGTTTCTATCGCCATTCGTGAAAGCATTGCAGAACAAATCGAGGTTATCTAAATGGATTATCAAGTTCTTACCGTTGGTAACCCGAATAGTGGTAAAACAACATTATTTAACGCCTTAACTGGTGCTAAGCAGCACGTTGGTAACTGGGTTGGTGTAACTGTAGAAAAGAAGACGGGTTTGTATTCGCACGCTGGTGATCAGTTTCAGCTAACGGATTTACCGGGTATCTACGCACTAGACAGTGGTAATGATGCGAACAGTATCGATGAATCTATCGCGTCTCGTGCTGTGCTAACTCACCCTGCAGATGTGATCATCAATGTTGTAGATGCAAGCTGCTTAGAACGAAGCTTATACATGACATTACAATTACGAGAGTTGGGTCGCCCAATGATCGTTGTATTGAACAAGATGGATGTATTAAAGCGTGAGCGTCAGGTGATTAACCTTAAAGCGCTAGAGAAAGAGCTTGGCTGTCCAGTTTTAAGCTTGTCTGCAAACGACAAAGGCCAAGTTGCACGTTTTAAAGAGCGTCTGCATAAACTGCTTGTTCAAGGTGTGAGTCTTGATCCTATCTCTATTGATTACGATGCCGCGTTAGAAGCTCTTATCCCTTCTGTTGAGTCACAATTTGATGATGCTGACGTATCTCACCGAGCTCTGGCTATTCGTGCTTTAGAAAATGATTACTTAGTATTGAACGGATTGGCTCCTCAAACTCGTACTCAAATCGACAGTGTGCGCCTAGGTGCCGATTTCGATATTGACCTTGCTGTTGCTGACGCTAAATACACTTTCTTACATGACCTTTGTAAACGTGTTCGTCGCAGTGAAGGTAAACTAAGCCGTAACTTTACTGAGAAAGCAGACCAATTCATTTTGAATAAATGGGTCGGTATTCCTTTCTTCTTCGTCATCATGTACCTAATGTTCATGTTCTCTATCAATATCGGTAGTGCGTTTATCGACTTCTTTGATATTGGTGTTGGCGCAATATTAGTTGATGGTGGACACCACTTATTAGATGGCCATTTACCGGTTTGGCTAGTCACCATTCTTGCCGATGGCATCGGCGGTGGTATTCAAACGGTTGCGACCTTTATTCCGGTTATTGCCGCGCTTTACTTGTTCTTAGCGGTATTAGAAAGCTCGGGTTACATGGCTCGTGCAGCATTTGTACTTGATAAAGTGATGCAGAAGATTGGTTTACCGGGCAAAGCGTTTGTTCCGTTAGTACTTGGTTTTGGTTGTAACGTACCTTCAATCATGGCAACTCGTACTCTTGACCAAGAGCGTGAACGTAAACTGGCAGCATCAATGGCTCCGTTTATGTCATGTGGTGCTCGTTTGCCAGTATACGCACTATTCGCAGCTGCGTTTTTCCCTGGTGCGGGACAAAATGTAGTATTCGCTCTGTACATCATGGGTATTGTTGCTTCTGTATTTACGGGCTTATTCCTTAAAAATACTATCTATCCTGGTAGCAGTGATAGCTTGGTTATGGAGATGCCGGATTACGAGTTGCCGACCGTGCAAAACGTGATGCTGAAAACTTGGCAGAAGCTGAAACGTTTCGTGCTTGGCGCAGGTAAAACCATCGTAATGGTTGTGGCTATTCTTAGCTTCCTGAATTCATTAGGTATGGACGGCAGTTTTGGTAACGAAGACAGCGAGAATTCAGTGTTATCTAAAGCGGCACAAGTCGTGACGCCTGTATTCCAACCGATTGGTATTACAGAAGAGAACTGGCCTGCAACGGTTGGTATTATTACGGGTATTTTTGCGAAAGAAGCGGTTGTCGGTACATTAAATAGCTTGTACACGACGCCATCAGACGAAGAAGCGGCTGAATTCGATTTAGCAGCAAGCTTGCAAGAAGCCGTCATGACCATCCCTGAAAACCTAGCTGGTTTGAGCTATTCAGATCCATTAGGCATTGAAGTAGGCGACTTGTCTGACTCAAGCTCTGTGGCTGCAGATCAAGAGGTTGATACTTCGATCTTTGGTAACTTGAAAGACAAGTTTGTATCAGGCCACGCTGCGTTTGCTTACTTGATTCTTATCCTGCTTTACACACCTTGTGTTGCTGCGATGGGCGCTTATGTTCGTGAGTTTGGTCAGACGTTTGCCCGCTTCATTGCGGTGTGGACAATGGCTCTTGGTTACTTCGGTGCAACCTTCTACTACCAAGCAGCAAATTTCGCAGTACACCCAGTGAGTAGTGCTGTATGGATGGTGGCGATTGCTGGTGGCTTTGTATTGACGTATCGAGTCTTCAAGAAAGTCGGCAGTAAGCAGAAAGCATTAGAGGTGCAAGTAGTATGATTTTAACTGAACTTCATCAATACATTGATAACGAAGGTGTTGCTGCTCGTAGTGAACTCGCGTCTAAGTTTGGAATGAGCGAAGACGGTGTCGATGCGATGCTGAGTGTGTGGGTCAAGAAAGGTAAGATATCTCGCTTGATCGATACTAACAAGCATGGACATACAACACGTATTCGTTACACCATCAGCAAACAAGATGGTTTGTCACTGAATGTGATGATGTAGTTCAGAGCTTCATACTCTCGTTGAAAACGGCGAGATTAGACAATAAAAAAGCCGCTCACCTATTTTAGATGAGCGGCTTTTTGTCATGTGTCTATTCTGAACAGCCTTGCTTTAAAGCGTAATGAGATGAACTCGAATTACGCTTTCTTGAAGATAGAGCTCAGCGATAAAACGTTTTGAATGCGAGTATGGATTGCGGCTTGTTGTTCTTCACTACGTTGCTCGCCTTTGGTGTTGCCCCATACTGGACCTGGCCACGCGATGTCGTCTTTGAAACGTGCAACATGGTGAATGTGCAGTTGTGGCACCATGTTACCCAGCGCGCCTAGGTTTAACTTGTCTGGTTGGAACGTAGCTTCTAATGCTTGGCTTACCGCTTGAGACTCAAGTAAGAACTGCTGTTGTTCTTTCATTGGCAGATGGTGCAACTCTTTTAGGTTGGCACGTTTTGGTACCAAGATAACCCAAGGCACAGCACTGTCTTTGCTTAGCAGCGCCAAGCTTAGTGGAAATTCGCCAATAAGCGTGGTGTCTTTTGCTAACTGTGGGTGAAGTTCAAAGCTCATTATTATTATCCATTTCGATTTCTTGAGGTCATACCGATCACAGTAAGTAAATGATCAGAAATAGCGCAGGAAAAAGGTTTGAGAACAAGGCAGATTTTTTTGATAAGTAGTTATTCTACAATCAAAAATTCTAACGCAGTTATCGAGCGTTTTAACCAGCTAGGATGATTAGTTATTTACTACGATTGGTATCAGTATACGTTAGATAAAACAAAAGGTTGATGCTCTCACATCAACCTTTGTATTTATTCATTGTAACCCGAAGGGAATTACATGCGTTCTAGAGTTTCGATACCTAGAAGAGACAGACCTTGCTTGATAGTCTTAGCTGTCAGTGCAGCAAGCTTCAGGCGGCTCTGTTTAACTGTTTCATCTTCAGCCACAAGGATAGGGCACGCTTCGTAGAAGCTAGAGAATTGACCAGCAAGTTCGAACAGGTAGCTACACATGATGTGCGGTTGACCTTCACGAGCAACAGACTGTACCGCTTCTTCAAATTGTAGAAGTTTCGCGATAAGTGCTTTCTCTTTCTCTTCAGTGATTTTGATTTCACCTTCAAGAGAGTCCATAGAAATGCCTGCTTTAGCAAAGATTGAAGCTACACGAGTGTACGCGTACTGCATGTACGGTGCTGTGTTGCCTTCAAATGCCAGCATGTTTTCCCAGTCGAACACGTAATCAGTGGTACGGTGCTTAGAAAGGTCCGCGTATTTAACCGCCGCCATTGCAACTGTGTTCGCGATGGTTTTCTTCTCGTCTTCTGCTAGCTCAGGGTTTTTAGATTCAATCAGCTGAGTTGCACGCACTTCTGCTTCGTCCAGAAGATCTGCTAGACGTACGGTACCGCCCGCACGAGTTTTAAATGGCTTACCATCTTTACCTAGCATCATGCCGAACGCGTGGTGCTCAAGAGATACAGACTCAGGAACATAACCTGCTTTACGAACGATAGTCCAAGCTTGCATTAGATGTTGGTGCTGACGAGAGTCAATGAAGTAAAGTACGCGGTCTGCGCCCAGTTCTTCAAAACGGTATTTAGCACAAGCAATATCGGTAGTGGTGTATAGGAAGCCACCGTCACGCTTTTGCACGATAACGCCCATAGGGTCACCGTCTTTGTTTTTGTATTCATCTAGGAATACAACTTGTGCGCCGTCAGACTCTTTTGCTAGGCCTTGTGCTTGTAGGTCAGAAACGATGTTTGAAAGCATGTGGTTGTACATACTTTCACCCATCACATCATCGCGTGTTAGTGATACGTTCAGGCGATCGTAGTTACGTTGGTTTTGAACCATGGTTACGTCAACCAGCTTTTTCCACATTTCAGCACAGTATTCGTCGCCGCTTTGCAGTTTCACTACGTAGCCACGAGCTTTAACTGCGAATTCTTCGTCTTCGTCGTAAAGCTTTTTAGATTCACGGTAGAACTGCTCAAGGTCAGCAAGTTCCATTGAAACTTCGCCTGTTTCAGCCTGAACGCGCTCAAGGTTTGCGATAAGCATACCAAATTGAGTACCCCAGTCACCGATGTGGTTAGCACGGATAACTTTGTGACCTAAGAACTCTAGAGTACGAACAACTGCATCACCGATGATGGTTGAACGAAGGTGACCAACGTGCATTTCTTTAGCAACGTTTGGTGCAGAGTAGTCAGCAACAATCGTTTGTGCTTCAGCGGCTGTAACACCAAGGCGAGAATCGGCAAGAGCGGCTTCTGCTTGTTGTGCTAGGAATGCTTCATCTAGGAAGATGTTAAGGAAACCCGGGCCTGCGATTTCAACTTTAGAAGCGATACCGTCTAGGTTTAGAACGTCCAATACTTTTTGAGCAAATTCTCGAGGGTTAGTGCCTAGTCGTTTAGCAACGCCCATAACGCCGTTTGCTTGGTAGTCACCAAATTGTGGTTTTGCAGATTGGCGAACAGCCGCAGGAGAGCCTGCAGGTGCGCCAGCGGCTTCTAGAGCCTGAGATACTTTGTCATTAATCAGTGCTTGGATATTCACACGCGTTTCCTTCAATTCAAGGATGAATAAGAGTGGCCGTTATTTCGTGGGTATTAAATTTGGTTAATTATGCTTCGAGTTAACGATTTAATGCCGAAATGAACAACAGACTCTGTTTAAGTTCACAAAAATGGCGTTAATCATACCAATTTTGTGGGGTTTCTTATAGGTCGAATTGATAGAAAATTAACATTTCCTGAGGGGTTTTTGACAATCGACTTTGACCAAGCCAAGTTTGTCTATTTAGGAAAGTAAGACACCGTACTTTTTGAACGTTTTTTTGTAAAAGCAACGCTTGTTGCTGAAAGTAAAACTGATACCATGCAGCCATTATTTGGAGAACAAAGACAATGACGATGAGCCTGAAGCAAGCCGAACTAGAACCACAACAAATGATTGCGCGCCTTGATACGTTTATGGCGAAAATTGAGAACCTAGGAAATGCATTGGGTTTAGATTTAAGCTTTGCTCAAGCGGATCATATTGCATTAAGAATCAATGAAACTGAGCTTGCGAAATCAGCTCATCTGGCTTGGTCTGAATATGGCTCTACGATTTCAGAAGCGATGATCAATGGCCGTCCAATTGTGGTGTTGGCTTTCGATGAGCCATTGCAAAGCCTTGGTTGGAAGATTGAGTGCTTAGAGTTGCCATATCCAGCAGAAGGTAAAATTTATCCAAGCCAAGATTGGGAACATGTCGAGTTTGTGATTCCTTCTCACGCGCAAACGGCTGATGAGTATCTGGCGGATCTTAAAGAGACTTACCCGCAGTTCGCTGCTAAGTTTGAAACTTTGGCAGAGCAATGCATTAAGGTAAAACTCTCTAGCCCGAAAGGCGAGGGTGAACGTTTGAATAACCCAACGGTGGCTTTTAAACATCAAGGCATTTGTATTAAGCTGCATCCACACTCTTTGAAGAAGATTGTTGAGTCAGAACAGGCTTAATTTGAGCCGAGAATAGTTGGGAATCTCTAAAAGCTAGTCTAATCACCAGATACAAAAAACGCGCAATGGGTTAACCCTGTTGCGCGTTTTTTATTGGGTTCTAACTGGAAGTATTACTTAAATAAGCGACTTACAGAATCACAGTCTTGTTACCGTAAACAAACACGTGATCATTGATCACTTTGTTTAAAGCCTTACTCAACACGTTCTTCTCTACGTCACGACCGGCTTGAGCCATGTCTTTCGCACTGAAGTTGTGATCCACTGGAATCACGTCTTGCTTGATGATTGGCCCTTCATCGAGATCGTTTGTCACGAAGTGCGCTGTTGCGCCAATGATTTTTACGCCGCGCTCATAAGCTTGCTGGTATGGTTTAGCACCAATGAATGCTGGCAAGAAGCTGTGGTGAATGTTGATGATTTTGTGGTTGTACTTCTCAACAAAGCCTGGAGTCAGCACTCGCATGTATTTGGCAAGAACCAGATAGTCCGCCTCATACTGGTCAATCACTTCAAGCATCTTCTTCTCATGTTCTTCACGGTTTAATCCTTCGTGAGAAACATGATGGTAAGGAATATCAAAACGCTCGGTTAAGCTTTGTAGGGTATCGTAGTTGCCAACAACAGCGGCAATTTCTACATCCAAACTGCCATCGAAGTTCTTCATCAGAATATCGCCAAGGCAATGCGCTTCTTTAGTCACGAGTATCACGACACGCTTACGAGATGAATCAACAAGCTTACGTTTTGTCTTTTCTGGCAGCGCTTGGTCTAAATCGGCAAGCAAGGTTTCGTCATTGAAGTAACCCTCTAGCTCGGTACGCATAAAGAAGTGACCACTAGTGTTATCAACGAACTCATTGTTGTGAATAATATTGAGTTGGTGCTTGTAACAAATGTTGGTGATCTTTGAGATGAGGCCTGGGGCGTCAGTACAATGTGTTAATAAAGTTTTTCTTTCCATTTGCATCTTACTTCCATGAATGTTGCACTTTTTTATATGCAATCGGGATTCTTCAAATTTAATGCAGGCCGTCGAACGGTGAACTGAGCCGCAATATCACCGTTATAATTAATCTATTATCAATTTGGTTTCAACAAAATCTACCGTTCATTTAGGGGATTAATAAATTGAGAGGCTTAATAAATTTAGGTAGAGGTTAGATTTCTGACGGTTTTAACCGACATTCTCGGTCAAGTCCCACTAGAGCGAGCCAACATTTTCAGCCATGCATAGGTGATCATTTATGGATAAAGAGTTACTAGCGAAAAAGTTATATTGTAAGCGTGTAAATTCATTAGTGGGTGATGTTCAGGTGGACGGCAACGTTCTTGATGAAATGTGGGAAAGCAAGGCCTCGCCGACTGATGCTGCTAAAGCTATGCAACCAAGTGATTCCGGTTTTTCTGGTGCGCCTTGGTTATCTCGTTATTTGAATCGCAAGTAGTTAAACAACCCTTTCATTTGTTTTGGGCTAGGTTGGTAAGAAGGACTTAGCCTGCCATGTTCTATTCGATAGACACCTCCGGTGCGCAGTCATTTCTGATTCGCGCCGGCTCACTAAACCTGCCATAATTCGCCTTCTATTTTTCTAAACCACGTACTCTATGATATCTAAAACGTTTTCTGCTGATGGTGCTCTGGGTAAAGCGATCCCTGGGTTTCAACCACGACAAGCTCAGCTGGATATGGCTGAAGCGGTCTCACAAGCCATTGAGCAACAAAGCCAACTGGTTGTTGAGGCGGGGACAGGTACCGGCAAGACGTTTGCTTACCTCGTGCCAGCGCTGCTAAGTGGCAAGAAAACTATCATCAGTACGGGGTCTAAAAACCTTCAAGAGCAGTTGTTTCATCGTGACTTACCATTAATGGTTGATGCGCTTGGCTTTTATGGTCAGGTTGCCCTGCTGAAAGGTCGTTCAAACTATTTGTGTTTAGACCGCTTGAGCCGCCAGATGATCGAAAGTCATGGCACTCATACCGATCCAACATTGTTAGCGCAGTTAGTGAAAGTGCGCAGTTGGTCTTCGGCGACTCAAACTGGTGACTTAGGCGATTGTGATGACATTGCTGAAGATAGCCCAATTATCCCAACTATTACTTCAACTAACGACAACTGCTTAGGCAAAGAATGCCCAAGCTACACTGATTGCTTTGTGCTTAAGGCGCGTAAAAAAGCGATGGATTCGGATGTTGTCGTAGTAAACCACCATCTATTCCTCGCGGATTTAGCGATCAAAGAAACCGGGTTTGGTGAGCTGATACCTGAAGCCGATGTGTTTATCTTCGATGAAGCGCATCAACTCCCAGATATCGCCAGTCAGTACTTCGGACAATCAGTATCAAGCCGACAAATCCAAGAGCTAGCTAAAGACATTGAAATTGCTTACCGGACTGAAGCCAAAGACATGCGTCAGTTGCAAAAGGTTGGCGAGAGGCTGATTCAATCGTCAGCTGATCTACGTATTGTGCTCGGCGACACAGGATTTCGCGGTAACTGGCGTGAAGCGTTGAAGTCAGAGTCGATCGCGAGAGAGCTAGTGCGTTTACAAGATGCGTTGCAGCTTGCAGTCGATGTATTGAAATTAGCATTGGGTCGAAGCCAGTTATTAGACACGGCTTTTGAACGTGCCACTATGATCAAATCGCGCATTGAACGTGTATGTGACGTGTCGATTACCGGTTATTCTTATTGGTATGACACTACGCCACGACACTTTGCTTTGCACATCACGCCTCTTTCGGTTGCCGATAAATTCCACGAACAAATCGAGCTTAAACCGGGTGCTTGGGTGTTTACTTCAGCAACGCTAGCGGTGTCGGATGATTTCGACCATTTCACCTCTCGACTCGGGTTAAAACCGTCAGCACAGTTTTCACTGCCAAGCCCGTTTGACTATCCAAATCAGGCGCGTTTGTGTGTGCCTCGCTATCTTCCCGAACCAAATAGCCCGGGCTTAGCGGATAAGCTAGTAAGAATGTTGACCCCTGTGATTGAGCAAAACCAAGGTCGCTGTTTCTTCTTGTGCACCTCACACAGCATGATGAAAGAGTTGGGGGAGCGATTCCGTGAAACGCTCTCGGTTCCAGTTCTGTTACAAGGTGAGACAAGTAAGCAAAAAACCTTAGCCGAATTCATGGAGTTAGGTAACGCATTGCTGGTGGCCACTGGTGCCTTTTGGGAAGGTATCGATGTTAGGGGCGACGCGTTAAGCTGTGTTATCATCGATAAATTGCCCTTTACCGCCCCAGACGACCCATTACTTAAGGCTCGAATCGAGGACTGTAAACTAAAAGGGGGTGATCCTTTTGCACAAGTACAGTTACCAGACGCAGTGATTACCTTGAAACAAGGTGTTGGCCGATTAATACGTGATAAGCGTGATAATGGTGCTTTGATTATTTGCGATAACCGCTTGGTGACCCGCGATTACGGTGGTGTGTTTTTGGCGAGTTTACCGCCTATCCCACGTACCCGTGACTTAGGGATCATTAGAGAATTCTTAGCTAAAGACCATTCAACCGCTGCTGAGTAATTGGCATTGTTGAGCTTAGCCATTATTTTTAGATTAGATAACGAATATTTGAGACACGAATGAGCGCGAAAATTCTTGCAGTAGATACCGCAACTGAAAACTGTTCAGTTGCACTAGTAATGGGTGACCAGGTGTTCGCACGTAGCGAAGAGGCTCCTCGAGACCATACGAAAAAAATTCTACCTATGGTTGATGAAGTACTGAAAGAAGCGAATGTCGCTTTAACCGATATCGACGCAATCGCGTTTGGCCAAGGCCCAGGCAGTTTCACGGGTGTGCGTATTGGTATCGGTATTGCTCAAGGCTTGGCTTTTGGTGCTGATTTACCGATGATCGGTGTGTCTACATTGGCAGCGATGGCGCAAGGCAGCTACCGTAAATTTGGGGAAACTCACGTAGCTACAGCGATTGATGCTCGCATGAGTGAAGTCTACTGGGCTCGTTACAGCCGTGAAGACGATGGTCGTTGGACTGCAGTTGATGCTGAATGTGTCACACCTCCAAGCGAATTGGCTGCGCAGCTTGAAGTGGATTCTGAGACATGGGCAAAAGTAGGCACCGGTTGGGAAGCGTACGCAGAGCACATGGACACACTAGCGATCAACACTAAAGCGTGTGAGGTTCTGTTCCCAGAAGCTCAAGATATGGCGTTCCTTGCTCAATTTGCTTATGCAGAAGGCAAAGCGGTTGCAGCTGAAGAGTCTGAGCCAGTTTACCTGCGTGACAAAGTGACGTGGAAGAAACTGCCAGGTCGCGAGTAAATACGTATTATTTTGGCTCTGCATTCACTTTGCAGAGCCAAAATTAAAACAGATACAAAATCATTAAAATTAGGTACAAAATTCCTTAAGCATGGTTTCAATAAACGGCTTACCTCCTTCTTCGATAGGCAACACATCCAAAACCAATCGAACCAATAAAAAGAACGAGGTAAAAAAAGGCGATGCAAAAACCTCAGTTGGTCAGCCAACTAAGGTAGCGAATGCTGTCTCGCATTCCATTCGCCAAGTCAAAGAATCTGAGATTCACAAAGCTCAGGTTCAATATGATCTTCCAGAAGGGCGTGGACGACGTGCGATGGAAGAGTATATGGATGTGATGAATCAAGCTAAAAAAGAGGAACTTGCGAAGCTTATTGGGGTCGATATTTATATCTAGCTTTGTGCTTTTATTTATCCTGTTCTAAGGACCAGCATTATGTTTTCTCTCATTTCTAAATCTCGCTTATTTTTCCTTGTCGCTTTCTCTTCGATGGTGATGGGCTGCTCCTCTTTGCCTGAAGAACTTAATGCAAACTCTGAACAAGTCGTGACGGACTACCAAGAGTGGGTAAACACAGTGCCAGACGCTGGTGATGTTCGCTTAGGTGGTGTGATTGCCAAGGTGACAAATTTACAAGATAAGACTCGTGTTGAAGTGGTTAACATGCCGATCTCAAGCAGCGGTAAGCCAGATATTGATGCCGAGCCAAAAGGGCGCTTTGTCGCTTACATTGATGGTTATGTAGAACCTTTGAGCTTTGCTGAAGGCCGTTTAATCACCTTGGTTGGAACATCAAATGGCACTGAAGATGGCACCGTTGGTGAATATCCTTATACCTTCCCAGTAATGAATGTCTACAACCAACGCTTATGGCAGATCACCGAGCGAGTGGTCATCAACGACTTTGCGCCAACCTATTACTCTTGCCGCAGTTTGCATTGTCGCAGCTTTCAAACCATGCCTAAGTCAGGTCGTGTGATTCAAGATGTGGAATAGTCGAACCTGAGATCGACACACTAAACGATAGGGACACCATACAATCAATGATTGAAAAGTCATATTCCCTTGCGAGCGGGACGCTTGCAACACAACAGATTGGCAACCCGAAAACGACCGCAACGACGGTCGTTTTTATTCATGGTTGGCTAGATAATTCTGCAAGTTTCACTCAAGTTATGCCGCAAATAGCCAAGCTTTCTCCAGATACTCACCTCGTTGCTATCGATCTCTTCGGACACGGTTTCTCGTCGCATAAACCGGGGAGTTATTACCCATTTCACGACTATATTGATGATTTGCATCAGTTGGTGACTAAATTATCGCCAAACAGACTGGTACTGGTAGGACATTCACTTGGTGCATTGATCGCAAGTTGCTATAGTGCCGCCTTTCCTGAAAAGGTGTCAGGATTAATTCAAATTGAAGGTCATGGACCTCTTTCAGAAGCTCCCCACGAAACAGTCTCTCGTTTGAGGGATGGGGTACTCAGTCGTCTTCGACAGCGAAGAAAGCCTTCACGTCCTCTAGCAAGTCTTGAGGATGCTATTAAGCTGAGAGCTCACGCCAACCAAATCAAAGCAGAACTTATTGCTCCTATTGTTGAACGAGGAATCGTTGAGCTAAGTACTGTTGATCGAGCTGTTGTTGCTAAAGTTGCTTTTGAGGAAGCGACAGTAGATCAAGCTGCTTTTGATCAAACGACTGTAGCTCAAGGTAGTGCCGAGTTTGATAACTCTTGGCAATGGCGATGCGACCCTAACCTAAAATGTGACTCGTTATATCGAATGTCACAAGCGCATGCTGAAGCGATCATGGCGGCTATTGAATGCCCTCAATTAATAGTTTTAGGAAATGATGGATTCCGACATTTGCAGCATAATCGCTACAAATCAGCCCATAGTTCTCTGAATATAGAGACTGTTCCTGGCGGACATCATTGCCATTTAGAGAGCCCAGAGCTAGTTTCAGAGCTAATTCTTGGTGTAGTTAACAAAATTTAAACAAGTGTTTGAGCCTTTTAGTGCTCATGCACTAAAGCTGTGCTGTAATACCGCAATGATAAAAAGCGGCGAAGCAGTCGTCAGCTGATAAACGAGGAGTAACATAGTGGACAAACCTTGGCTTTCACGTTATCCAAGTGACGTACCAGAGACGATCAACCCAGATCAGTACCCATCTCTTATTGAAATGTTCGAACAGTCGGTACAGAAGTACGCAGACCAACCAGCATTCGAGAACATGGGTTCTATCATGACATTCCGTAAGCTTGAAGAGCGCAGTCGTGCTTTTGCTGCTTATTTGCAGAATGATCTAAAACTGAAGAAAGGCGATCGTGTCGCGCTTATGATGCCAAACTTGCTGCAATACCCAATTGCACTCTTTGGTGTACTGCGTGCAGGTATGATTGCAGTGAACGTCAACCCACTGTACACGCCTCGTGAACTTGAACACCAACTGAATGATTCTGGTGCAAAGGCGATTGTTATCGTTTCTAACTTTGCGAGCACACTAGAGAAAGTTGTTGATAAAACTCCGGTTAAACACGTTGTGCTAACCAGCTTGGGGCAAATGCTGCCACGAGCAAAAGGTACGATTGTCGACTTTGTAGTGAAATACGTAAAAGGCATGGTGCCTAAGTACGATCTGCCGGGTGCTATTTCATTCAGAAAAGCGCTGCATAAAGGCCGTCGCCTACAGTATGTGAAGCCATTTATGGCTGGCGATGACATCGCATTCCTACAGTACACAGGTGGTACAACGGGCGTAGCGAAAGGCGCAATCCTAACGCACCGCAATATGATTGCGAACGTACTTCAAGCGAAAGGGGCATATAGCCCTGTTCTGCAAGAAGGCCGTGAATTAGTCGTAACGGCATTGCCGCTTTACCACGTGTTCGCACTGACTGTGAACTGCTTACTGTTTGTTGAGATGGGTGGTCGTAACCTTCTGATTACTAACCCTCGTGACATTCCTGGCTTTATTAAAGAGCTGCAAAAGGTTCCATTTACCGCGATTACTGGCGTAAACACCTTGTTCAATGCGCTAGTCAATAACGAAGATTTCCACGAGTTGGATTTCAGTAATATGCGTTTATCTGTTGGCGGTGGTATGGCGGTTCAACGCGCTGTTGCTGAGCAATGGAAGAAAGCGACAGGTGTCCACCTACTTGAAGGCTATGGTTTAACCGAATGTGCTCCTTTGGTCACGGGTAACCCATATGATCTGAAAGACTACACAGGTGCAATCGGCCTACCAGTACCTTCAACAGAAGTTCGTATTGTTGATGATGAAGGTAAAGTGGTTGGTAATGACCAAGTGGGTGAATTGCAGGTTCGTGGTCCTCAAGTGATGCAAGGCTACTGGCAACGTCCAGAAGCGACCAAAGAAGTGATCGACCAAGACGGTTGGTTATCGACTGGTGATATCGTTAAGTTTGATGACGAAGGCTTGTTGTACATCGTAGACCGTAAGAAAGACATGATTCTAGTGTCGGGCTTCAACGTTTACCCGAACGAGATTGAAGACGTAGTGGCTCTGCATGGCAAAGTGTTAGAAGTTGCGGCTATCGGCCAACCTCATGAGGTGTCTGGTGAGCTGGTTAAGATTTACGTGGTAAAACGTGACCCTAGCCTAACCAAAGAAGACATTATCGCGCACTGCCGTGAACACCTAACAGGTTACAAGATCCCTAAATTGATTGAGTTCCGTGAAGAACTACCAAAAACCAATGTAGGCAAAATCTTGCGCCGAGTGCTTCGTGAAGAAAACGACACAGAGCTTGCCAAACGCGCAAGCGAGTAACGAGCTCATTTACGAGAAGATGATGCACCACAAGCCATAGCAGCGCTTAATCTAAGCGAGCGCTGAAAAATGGTGTTAGAATGCCGACAGTTAATGTCGGCATTTTTGTATCCGGCGATCAAAGTAAAATCAGTGAGAGTTTTTGTGGATTATCAAATCATTACCCAAGTTAAAGACCTTGAGCGAGTTTGCCAACAAGCACGTGAAGCCGATGTTGTTATGCTTGATACAGAGTTCGTTCGTACAAGAACCTATTACCCTCAATTAGGCTTAATTCAGTTATTTGATGGTGAAACGCTGTCACTGATTGATCCTATTGCTCTTGATGAAATGACCCCGTTTGTTGGGCTGTTGAAAGACACTTCAGTACTGAAAGTGTTACATGCGTGTGGCGAAGATCTAGAAGTATTCCAGAACGCATTTGGCTGTACGCCAACACCAATGGTTGATACGCAGATCATGGCAGCCTTCTTAGGTCACGGTCTTTCAACTGGCTTTGCGGCTCTAGTTTCTGAGTTTGTAGGTGTTGACCTAGATAAGAGTGAATCTCGTACTGACTGGCTAGCGCGTCCGCTTTCTCAAAAGCAACTCGACTATGCAGCGGCAGACGTTCACTACTTGATGCCAATGTACAACAAGCTTCTCGAAAAAGTGATGGAAGCAGGTTGGTGGGAAGCGGCGCAACAAGAGTCTGATTTACAAGTGGCTAAGCGCATCCGTAAAGCAAACCCAGACAACGCTTACCTTGATATTAAAGGCGCGTGGCAGCTAAAACCTCAACAGCTAGCGATTTTAAGACCTCTAGCAACTTGGCGTTTAAAAGAAGCGATTAAGCGTGATTTAGCGTTGAACTTTGTTTTTAAAGAACAAGACTTATGGGCCGTAGCTCGTTTCGCGATGAAAGATCCTAAGCATATGGAGCAGGAAGGGTTTGATTACCGCTCTGTACGTCGCCATGGTGCGAAGATCAGCTCAATCGTGAAATTGGCTGAGCATACGCCAGAAGAAGAGTACCCAGCGCCAGTAGAACGTCTAATGGACTACCCTGGTTACAAGCAACTTTTCAAAGTGTTGAAAGATGAAGTGAAAACAGCATCGCAACACAGTGGTTTAGCGACTGAGTTTTTGGCGTCGAAGAAGCAACTTAACCAAGTGTTAAGCTGGATTTGGAAGTACGATCGTAACCCAGAGAAGCTGCCTGATGTAATGCAAGGTTGGCGCCTAGATGTCGTTGGCGAGAAGCTAAATAAAGCAATCAAGTAACTTTAGTTTTGTAGTAAGCAACGAATGCTTTAGAGATAAAAGTTTCAGACACAAAAAAGAGAGCCTAGGCTCTCTTTTTTATTGAGTATTGATAAGCACAGCTCAGGCTCTACTTATCGATCTTCTTCTGGAAGCTTAACGTTCAGCTCTAATACTGAGATGTCGTCATCTTTATGTTCGAATGTCAGATCAACCATTGATGGATCGACTTCAACGTACTTCGCAATACACTTCAAGATGTCTTCTTTCAGTTGCGGCAAGTATGACGGTGCAGGGTCGTCATGGCTGCGTCGCTCGGCAACAATGATCTGCAAACGCTCTTTGGCTAGGTTTGCGGTTGTCTTTTTCTGTGGTCTAAAAAACTCTAATAATGACATTGCGTATTAGCCCCCGAACAGTCTTTTGAAGATGCCTTTCTTCTGTTCCGTTAAGAAACGGAAGTCCACTTGGCTACCCAGTAGTCGCTCTACAGTATCATTGTAAGCCATACCTGCGTCTGTTGCTTCGTCAAAGATAACTGGCACACCCTTGTTCGATGCGTTCAGTACTGCTTGGCTCTCTGGAATCACGCCCAGTAGAGAGATGTGCAGGATTTCTTCAACGTCTTCAACACTTAGCATCTCACCTTGAGTTACGCGTGCTGGATTGTAGCGAGTCAGTAGAAGGTGTGTTTTTACTGGCTCCAAGCCGTCTTCTGAACGACGAGATTTAGAGTCAAGAATACCTAGAATTCGGTCTGAATCGCGTACAGAAGAGACTTCAGGGTTAGTCGTTACAATCGCTTCATCAGCGAAATACAACGCCATCAGAGCGCCTTGCTCGATACCCGCAGGAGAATCACAGATGATGAAATCAAAGCCCATTTCATCCAATTCATCAAACACACGACGAACGCCATCTTTTGTTAGTGCGTCTTTGTCACGAGTTTGAGAAGCAGGAAGAATGAACAGGTTCTCTGTACGCTTGTCTTTGATCATCGCTTGGTTCAGCGTCGCTTCACCATTGATAACATTAACGAAGTCGTACACAACACGACGCTCACAACCCATGATTAAATCTAGGTTACGCAGACCGATATCAAAGTCGATGACTGCGGTTTTCTTCCCTTTTAAAGCCAGACCTGAGGCAATAGCTGCACTGGAGGTCGTTTTGCCTACCCCGCCTTTACCCGACGTTACAACGATAATGCGTGCCATTCTGTTTTCCTTTTATTTCTCTTATATTGCGAGGACATCAACGTGTAATACATCGTTTGCCATACTGAACATGGTTTTCTTCTGCCAGTACTCGCTTTCAATTTGATCGCTGAGCCAGTAATTTCCTGCAATGGAAACCAGCTCGGCTTGTAAATCATTACAAATTATTTTTGCTTCAGTTTGACCACTTGCACCTGCAATTGCACGACCGCGTAGCGTGCCATGAATATGGATGCTGCCATCGGCAATCACTTCCGCACCTGCACTTACGTGGCTAAGAATCAGCAAATCACCATCTTTCGCATACACCTGCTGACCAGAACGTATCGGGGTTCTCACCACCTTTATCGGGGCCATCTTCGCCGGAGCTTGAGAAGGAGATTTACTTGCTGTCATCACGGCAAAACCTGCATCTCTGGCTAGGTTTTGCATGCGTTTATCTGAACAGCCAGCCACACCAACCGGGATCATGCCCGCTTGAGATATACCATTTTTCAGTTGCACGAAATCTATATCGCCCGCGACTTTGCTAATGTTGATAACAACAGGCGCAGCTGCGAAAAAAGTGGGTGCCTGGTCTACCTTCTCTTGAAGAAAAGACACTGCATTTTCGACTTGATCATCGGATAAGTGCAAAACAGATAGCGTGAAACTGCTACCTTTTAGATCTGGGTTACTAGACATCGAAAAACTACAGGACCTCAATAGCGGATTGGTACAATTTCTTTATCAATAAAATAAAGGGCATTGCCTGAAACTAGGTTTATCATGTTATATTCCCAAACCAAGCACAGCAAGTAATCTTGTTGTCAAATGAACGTTTTGTTCCCAATATTTCCCTAACATAAACTATTGATCTCGCAAGTGAGAGTTTTGTAGTCATAAACATTTAAAAAAGGTTTGTCATGCTGTGTTCTATATATAAAAGTTCAAAGAAAGAAGGAACATACCTTTATATCCCTAAGAAGGATGATTTTTCACAAGTTCCTGACGCATTGATGCAAATGTTTGGTAAACCTAGTTTTGTAATGGTAATTAAAATGGACGGCCGTAAACTGGCTCAAGTGAACATCGATAAAGTGAGAGAATCACTGAACACCGATGGTTTCTTTTTGCAGGTTCCGCCGCCACCAGTTAACGAACTTGAGCTTCATAAAGAGCGTAAAGCTCAAAATAAAGGTCAAGACGAAGAGTGATAGCCACCTCAATTCAAGGAGGAGTGATCGTTGAGTAAATTTTCGAAAACCATATTGGCTGTGTCGGCATTACTATTGGGTAATAGCCTGACCATTGGCTCGGTTCAAGCTGAAGAGCTTAGCTTTGAGCAATATGTAGAAAAACTAAAGCAACAAGGTCGTGAAGAAGGTATTTCTGAAGCGATCATTGATGAAGCTTTTGATGGTGTGACGTTTAAGCCAAGAGCGGTAAAAGCTGACAAAAACCAACCTGAAAAGAAACTGACTCTGGATGAATACATTCCACGTGCGGTTCCTGACTGGAAAGTGAAGCAGGCGAGATCACTCTATAAGAAACACTACACAGCGTTAAAGCGTATTGGTGATGAATATGGTGTTCAACCAAGATTCATTGTCGCTCTATGGGGTGTAGAGAGTAATTTTGGTAAGTTCACGGGGAATTACAGTGTTATTGATGCTCTAACAACCATGGCTTATGAAGGTCGCAGAGAAGCCTTCTTCCGTAGCGAAGCGATGGCGGCATTGAAGATACTTGATCAAGGCCATATTGCACCAAAAGAGATGAAAGGCTCTTGGGCTGGTGCGATGGGTCAACCTCAGTTTATGCCTAGCTCATTCTTAGCTTACGCCGCTGATGGCAGTGGTGATGGCAAGAAAGATATTTGGGGTACCGAAGAAGACGTGTTTGCTTCGGCGGCGAATTATCTCAGCCAATCGGGTTGGGATGACAAATATACTTGGGGGCGTCAGGTTCACGTTCCATCAACCGTGTCTATTGAGATGCAAGGTCGAGACGAAGACAAAGCGAAATACCTAAAAGAGTGGTCTGAACTTGGTATTAAGCGTTATGACGATCGCCCACTGCCTACACTTGATGAAGACATCAAAGCTTGGTTGATAATGCCGGACGATGAAACGGGTCGTTCGTACCTCATTTACAACAACTACAATGTGTTAATGAAGTGGAATCGTTCTTACTACTTTGCTTTGGCGGTCAGCCACCTAGCGGACAGAATTAAGTTTGATTAATTGACCTAATCTGATTAGTAGACTTAATTTGATTAATAGAAGTAGGTCGCCTTGAATAGCATTTAGCCTACTATAGGCAGAACAGATTAAAGGACTCTTCGGAGTCCTTTTTATTTTATATTTCAGATATTTAAGAAGGTGGTTTTGTGCTAACAGATAGAGCCGCACAGATGGTGATATTCCATGCGTTAATCAAGTATGAAGGCTTTACCAGTGCAGCAAAAAGCTTGAATGTGTCGGTATCTCACATCAGTAAACAAATTGCTTTGCTCGAGGATTCGATAGGTATCAAGTTAGTGCAAAGAACCACACGCAGCCTTACGTTAACCGAAGCTGGAGAAGTGTTCTATCAGCATTGTGAGCAGCTGTTCAATACGGTGAAAGCGGCTCAAATGGACATGGATAGCCAGCGTGACGACATTTCTGGAATATTCCGTATAGGCTTGTCTCAGTCATTTGGCACACTGCATATCATTCCAGCGATTGACCAGCTTAGACAGCTTTACCCTCAGCTGAGAATTGAAGTGCATTTATTCGATTACAAAGTGGACATGATTGAGGAGCGCTTGGATCTCTGGATCACCAACAATGAAGACCTGCCTGAAGGTTACATTGCGCAGCGCCTAGCCGACAGCCAGTTTGTGGTAGCCGCATCACCGGATTATCTGATTAAGGCAGGGACTCCACACGTGCCATCTGATCTGATTGACCATAACTGCCTTATCTACCGCAGCCGTGAACGTGATTACACGTCATGGGCATTTGATAACGGCCAAGAAAATCTCAGTGTTAAAGTGGCGGGCGATTACTCGGTGGATTTGGCTGAAGCGGTACGAGACGCGGCAGTATCAGGTTGGGGCGTTGCTTACCTAGCGACTTACTTAGTCAAAGAAGAGTTTAGAACGGGCAAGCTCATCCAAGTTTTACCGGAATGGCGAGCGAGTCAGCTGATGCCATTCTATGCCGTGTATCCGAGTAGAAAGAACATGCCGAAGAAGCTTTCAGCAGTGATTGAGTTCATCAAAGATCATATCGGATCGCCGACTTATTGGGACAAAAACCTCAAAACCTGCGTTGAACTGCACCGCTAACTGTTTCCCAATCTATAAATATAATTTCCATATGGAAAAAGTTTATTTTTTAAGCAAGTTAAATCATTAAATTTCAATGCTTTAATATAATCATAGGTGAGTCAGTGATAATCCCAACATCACATTAACAACCGCACCTTGCCGCAAACGATTTCCTCTATACAATGCGTCGCCTTTACTACCTACAACTTTTAGGTTGACGCATATGGCTTCCCTACTTGGAATTATCACTATTTTAGTAGCCGCTTGGTTACTATCTACGGACAGAAAAAATATCCCGCTAAGAACCGTCTCTTTGGCTTTCTTACTGCAAATCTCATTCGCGCTATTGGTTCTTTATGTGCCGATGGGTAAAGAAGTGTTGAATGCAGCTACTGGTGCAGTGTCTAGCTTGATCAACTACGGTCAAGAGGGGATTAACTTCCTATTTGGTGGCCTAACGAATAACGGATTTGTATTCGCTATTAACGTTCTCGGCATCATTATCTTTTTCTCTGCATTGATTTCAGGTTTGTACCACATCGGCTTTATGCCAAAGGTGATCAACCTTATCGGTGGTGCTTTGCAAAAGTTCTTGGGTACAGGTCGCGCGGAATCACTGTCTGCAACGGCGAACATCTTTGTTGGCATGATTGAAGCGCCATTGGTGGTTAAACCTTACTTGAAGCACATGACGGATTCACAACTGTTTGCCGTCATGGTGTGTGGTTTGGCTTCTGTAGCTGGTGGCACGCTAGTCGGTTATGCATCGCTTGGTGTTGATTTGAACTACCTGATCGCTGCGGCATTCATGTCTGCTCCTGCTGGTCTATTGATGGCCAAGATTTTGGTACCAGGTAATGCAGATGAGGCTCAAGAAAATATTGAGTCTGACGTTGAAATTCCACGAGCAACAAACGTAGTTGAGGCAATGGCAGATGGGGCTATGTCTGGACTTCGTATTGCCGTTGCAGTGGGTGCGACACTTCTGGCCTTTATCAGTGTGATAGCAATGCTGAATGGCTTGTTAGGTATTGTTGGTGGCTGGTTCGGCGTAAACCTAAGCTTCGAACTTATCCTAGGTTATGTGTTCGCACCCGTTGCATGGCTGATCGGTGTGCCGTGGTCTGAGGCTGTGGTTGCAGGCTCGCTGATCGGTAACAAGATCGTTGTGAACGAGTTTGTGGCTTTCATCCAGTTAATGGACGTAAAAGACGCACTGAGTGAGCACTCAAAAGCGATCGTTACTTTCGCGCTATGTGGTTTTGCCAACATCTCTACGATGGCCATTTTGATTGGCGGTTTGGGCAGCTTAGTTCCAGAGCGTCGTTCTTTCATCTCACAATACGGCTTTAAAGCAATTTGTGCGGGTGTGCTTGCCAACCTAATGAGCGCAGCGATTGCCGGCGTGGTGCTTTCTCTATAAGTAATCATTGGTGACTTATAAGCACTTTCTAACTGGGCCATAACCACCCAGTTAGCTAATCGTGGCTTTGCTCTCCCTATAGTAAAGTGACTGATTAACCACAATAATATTCGCTTAGTATGATAAAGAGAGCCTATAGTGTAAGAACGTAGGCTTTCTTATTTTAGTGAATAAGTTTGTACCACAGGGTGTGGTACAAATGTTTAGGGGCACAAATGGATTTGTCGATCACTTCTTCTTTGGCGTTAATTGGACTCTTGTCCTTGGCTTGCCAGCTACTTGGTTGGCGTTTGCGTCTTCCCGCTATTCTTCCTTTGCTTATCGTTGGCCTGCTATTAGGTCCCGGTCTAAAGATCCTTAATCCTGATGCCATTTTTGGTGATGTACTGTTCCCGTTGATTTCATTAGGGGTCGCCATCATTTTGTTTGAAGGTGCATTGACTCTTAATTTCAAAGAAATCAGAGGCCATGGCCGCATGGTGACTCACTTAGTGAGTTTCGGCATGTTGATTACATGGGCGTGCATCGTGGTGGGGGCTTATTATTTTGTCGATTTCAGTTGGCCATTGGCGGCGCTGTTTGCTGCATTAGTCGTGGTGACTGGCCCAACGGTGATTGTTCCCATGCTGCGCAGCATTCAACCTAAATCTTCGCTAGGCAGTATCCTGCGCTGGGAAGGGATAGTGATTGACCCGATTGGCGCTCTGTTTGCCGTTCTCGTTTACGAATACATTGTCTCTTCAGCCGATCCTACAAGCCATGTTCTGTCGGCGTTGGGGCTGACTTTAGCCATTGGTTTGGGCTTAGGGATCATCGGTGGCTATTTGATTGCCAAGATGCTGCAAGGGCATTGGGTTCCACATTATTTGCGTAACGTGGCGGTCCTGACATTAATGCTGGCGGCGTTCTCTTTCTCAAATGATCTGAGTGAAGAGTCCGGTTTATTAACCGTGACCATCATGGGTATCTGGCTCGCCAATGTGAAAGGCTTGGATCTCGAAGACATTATTGAATTCAAAGAAACCCTGACTGTGTTACTCATTTCTGCGTTGTTTATTCTGTTAGCGAGCAGGCTTGATTCGGGGACTTTCCTCTCAATAGGTTGGGGTGGAATTGGCTTATTAGCGGTCGTCATGCTGGTGGCTCGTCCTCTGAGTGTGTGGATCAGCGGGATCGGCACGGATCTTACTTCAGCAGATAAATGGTTTTTGAGCTGGATGGCGCCTCGCGGGATCGTTGCTGCCGCGGTTTCTTCTCTGTTTGCAATCAAGCTTCAAGAGAAGCAATTAATCGAAGGGGCAGATTTACTGGTGCCAATGGTGTTCTTGGTCATTATTGGTACAGTAGTGATTCAGAGCCTAACCGCGAGTTGGTGGGCTAGAAGGCTGGGTGTGACTCAAGAGAAGGCACAAGGGGTTATTTTCTTTGGTGCGACTCATTTTTCACGTCAGTTTGCCAAAGTGCTGGCGACACACAACATCAACAGTGTGCTTGCTGATACCAACTGGGAGAGCATTCGCTTAGCGCGCATGGACAACTTGAATGTCTATTTCGGTAATCCAGCTTCGAGCCATGCTGAAAATAATCTGGAATTGGATGGGATAGGGCGTGCCATGATTGTATCGCCTTATCGTCAAACCAACCCACTAGTCAGTATGCACTATCAAGATGAGTTTGGTGAGAATAAGGTGTTTGAACTTGAATCCTCAGAAAATAAACATGAAAGGCATCAGGTGAGCCGTGATGGCAATAGAAGCCTGTTTTCAGAAGGGGTTACCTATTCCAAACTTAACTCCTTGATGGCTCAAGGTAGCCAAATTAAGAGCACGGGTTTGACCGAAGCATTTGACCTTAATGAGTTTAACGCGCTGTATCCTAAAGCGATTCCACTTGGCGTGATTAATGATGGTGATTTTCGCTTAGTGACACAAGGTTCTGAATTGGAAAAACTCATATCAACGGAGTGTCAGGTCATTAGTTTATTGCCGCCTTCGGAAGAGATTGAAGGTATCGATACTCCAGATAAGTAGCGAGTGCTCTGTATTTAAAGCGAGTCGCTTTGTATCAAAAACGAATAGCTCAGTATCAAAAAAGCCGCAACGTTTTCACGCTGCGGCTTTCTAATTTTGCTCTAGCTTATTTTACTCTAGGGCGAGGCAATTCATGCCACTGGTATTACTACCTAAGCTGTCATTGCCGACTATTTCGAGTGAAATTGCTCACAAGCGATCATTGTATTCTCGATTAGGCTCGCCACTGTCATTGGACCTACACCACCCGGTACTGGTGTGATGAAGCTTGCGCTTTCTTTAGCCACATCGTATTCAACGTCGCCAACGAGCTTGCCAGATTCCAAACGGTTGATACCAACATCGACCACAACAGCACCTTTCTTAATCCAAACACCAGGAATGAAGTTAGGCTTACCAACGGCAACCACAACAACGTCTGCTTGACGTACGTGACCTTCAAGGTCTTTGGTGAAGCGGTGGCATGTTGTTGTCGTACAACCTGCTAGAAGCAGTTCTAGAGTCATTGGGCGACCAACAATGTTTGATGCGCCAACAACAACTGCGTGCTTGCCGCGTAAATCGATGTTGTAACGGTCAAGCAGCGTGATGATGCCTTTAGGCGTACAAGAGCGTAGCTTAGGCATACGCTGAGCCAAACGGCCTACGTTGTATGGGTGGAAGCCATCAACGTCTTTTTCAGGTGTGATACGCTCAAGAACGTGAGTAGTATCGATACCAGCAGGCAAAGGCAGTTGAACTAGAATGCCATCAATCTCTGGGTCTTCGTTGAGTTGATCGACTAGCGTTAGCAATTCATGTTCGGTGGCAGTTGCTGGTAAATCAAAAGATTTCGAGACGAAACCAACTTCTTCACACGCTTTGCGTTTACTGCCAACGTAAACCTGAGATGCCGGGTCTTCACCCACTAAAACAACCGCTAGGCCCGGAGCACGCAATCCAGCTTGAGTACGAGCTTTTACACGTGCCGCTACTTCAGAGCGAACTGTTTGAGAAATTAGCTTTCCATCAATATTTTGAGCAGTCATGAATTTCCTTAGTATTGATATTCAAGTTAGTGGCTGATGTTTTGGCGCATTATTCCAGAAAATCTTTTTGATTACCATCAAGCAAACGTTTGCTTTGTTCTATTTTCCAACACTTATAATCTTATTGCCCTTTTTTTACTCACTTGGATCAGAATGTTAGATAAAGCCGTTGCTTTACTGATTCGAATTCGTATAATCCTTTCCTGTAGCGCGCCCTTAGCTCAGCTGGATAGAGCACCTCCCTTCTAAGGAGGTGGTCGAAGGTTCGAATCCTTCAGGGCGTACCACTATTTAAAGAAACCCGATAACTCCCTGAGTTGTCGGGTTTTTTGCATTTCAGAACGACTTAATCTTTCAATACCATGTTGTGTCTTTAGATGTCTTTGTCTTGCAGCTTTTGCTAAACGGCAACGAGCTGTGGGGTATATCTAAGGCCTAGCATACTGCATCCATCTTCCAAGTAACGATCGGTCACTACGTCGAAACCGAACTTACCATAATAGTCTTTAAGATGAGCTTGTGCCGAAATAAAAATTGAGCAATCAGGGTAAATCTTCCGAGTGGCATCAAAACTCACTTGCATGAGCTGGTTACCTATCTGTTTACCTCGGTATTCTTTCGCTACGATCACTCGCCCGATACAAACATCATCTGCATCAGAATCGAGCAAAGGGAGAACATCTACGGGGTATCCAAGCTTCTGAGCCATAATTCGGCTGTAAGCTACTAGACATTCGTTCTCATAGCCCATGACGTGATAAGTCTCTGGATGGTTATCTTTGCCGTCTAGGTCACTATAGGGTGTGTTCATATCCACGATAAAAATATCGACTCTTTGCTGCAAGAAATCATAGAGCTCTTGAACAGACAGGTCCGCAAATTTTTTAACTTTCCACTCGATCATCACTTTTCTCCTAATTATTTTGGGCTACAACATAGAGAGTATTCAAACCGAGTTCATTAACCTTTGTTAACTGGACATGAAACTATTCAAAATCACCACTTTAAAGCGCCACTCATTTTCCCTCGTTATTCATTTCATTCGGCTTATGTAATAGAAAGTTAAAATTGTTCGTTTTTTGGGGTTTACATCATTTAGTAATAAAGCCACTATGAATTCACGAAGAATAGACAAGTAAAGCTATTAGCTGGTTGGTTTAGGAATCAAACCTTCTGAGTGATGGCTGATTTAGAGGAAGTAATGGCAGGAAACAGTATCGGACAACATTTCCGCGTGACTACGTTCGGAGAAAGTCACGGTATCGCACTAGGATGTATCGTAGATGGATGCCCACCAGGATTAGAAATTACCGAAGCAGACCTTCAAAGAGATTTGGATCGTCGTCGCCCTGGTACTTCTCGCTATACAACGGCTCGCCGTGAAGCGGATGAAGTAAAGATTTTATCAGGTGTATTTGAAGGCCAAACTACGGGCACTTCTATTGGTCTATTGATTGAAAATACAGACCAACGCTCTAAAGACTATTCCGAAATTAAAGACAAATTCCGCCCTGGTCATGCTGACTATACCTACCATCAAAAGTACGGTGTACGTGATTACCGTGGCGGCGGTCGCTCTTCTGCTCGTGAAACTGCAATGCGTGTAGCGGCAGGTGCAATTGCGAAGAAATACCTGAAACAAGAATTTGGTGTTGAAATCCAAGCTTACCTTTCTCAAATGGGTGATATCTCAATTGATAAAGTGGATTGGAATGAGATCGAAAACAACGCGTTTTTCTGCCCAGACGCCGACAAAGTGCCTGAGTTTGACCAACTGATTCGTGACTTGCTAAAAGAAGGCAACTCGATCGGTGCGAAGATTCAAGTGGTTGCGACTAAAGTGCCTGTAGGCCTTGGTGAGCCAATATTTGATCGTCTAGATGCAGACATCGCGCATGCTCTAATGAGCATCAATGCGGTGAAAGGTGTTGAGATTGGCGATGGCTTCGATGTCGTTAATCAGCGCGGTAGTGAACACCGTGATCCATTAACTCCAGAAGGCTTCAGCAGCAACCACGCTGGCGGTATCTTAGGCGGTATTTCTACTGGCCAAGATATTGTGGCAAGTATTGCACTTAAGCCAACATCAAGTATTACTGTACCTGGTGACACCATTACTAAAGACGGTGAAGCAACACAGCTAATCACTAAAGGTCGTCACGACCCATGTGTTGGTATCCGTGCAGTGCCTATCGCAGAAGCGATGCTGGCTATCGTGCTGCTTGATCACTTGCTACGTCACCGTGGTCAAAACTTTGGTGTGACAACAGAAACGCCAAAAATCTAGTTCTTCTTCGTTTTATTCAAAACAGAATTGAAACTGATTTGAGAGATACAAAAAAGGGTTGCTTCGTAATGAAGCAACCCTTTTTATATTCTGCGTCATTGAGAATATATTATCTAATGCACAGAGCTTTCCGGATCAAGCTGGAACGAAGGCAAGCGCCATTTGAATCTTACGGCAGCCATACGCAGCAAGTAGCCAACCACAAGCGTAACAATCGTTGCGGTTACGTCGTTAATGCCAAGCTCAAGCAAACCTAGGTATAAACCTGAAGCGACAAGGGCGACAGATGCATATAGCTCTTCATGCAGAACCAATGGTGTTTGACGGCAGATAAGATCGCGCAACAGGCCACCGAACACGCCAGTTACCAAGGCAGACACCATACAAATCATTGGGTGCAGACCCATGGTCATCGCGACTTTAGTGCCAATGATGCTGAACACGATGAGACCTAAAGCATCTAAACGAATGAACAAGCCTTTTAGCTTGATTACCCATTTAGCCAGTCCTGTTGTGATAACACCCGCGATACAGGTGATCGCCAGATATTGTGGGTTTTCAACCCAACCTAAAGGGTAGTGGCCAAGTAAGATGTCTCGTACTGTACCGCCGCCAATTGCCGTTGCACTTGCAACCAACATTACACCAAACCAATCCATTTTTTGTTTGCCAGCGCTGAGAGCGCCGGTCATGGCTTCTGCCGTGATGCCAATGATATACAAAACACTTAGTAGCATTGCTGTAGCTCTATAATTTAGGTCTATAAATTGGAGTCTTATAGGCCATAGGGATATAAAAATGAAGCGCGAGTGTAGTAGTAAAAACGCTGATTGACGAATGAATATTTGTACCGTGAATAGGCATTTCAGATTAGCTAAACTAATCATTCACCTCAAAATGGTGTAATCTGGGATCAGCAATCGATTGTCATCGTAAAGTATTATGACGAACCTAATGTCATTGCCAGTGATAGGGCTTTACCGAGCGCTTAAAAAAACGCAAAATGCCCCAGTTCTTTTTATTTAAATTTGATCTTATGACACACCAATACCCAGATATCATCGACATTTTCAATCAAACCTTTTTCGAGAGCTTTAATACCAAGCTAGAACTGGGAGCGGACGAGCCTATTTACCTGCCAGCCGATGGGGAGGTTTCTCATCACCGTATCGTATTTGCTCGCGGCTTTTACGCGTCAGCACTTCACGAGATAGCACACTGGTGTGTGGCTGGTCCTGAGCGTCGTTTATTGGAAGATTTTGGTTACTGGTATGAGCCTGATGGCCGAACTGAGTCGGTTCAAGCTGAGTTTGAAAAAGTAGAAATTCGCCCACAAGCGTATGAATGGATCATTGCGACCAGTGCAGGCTTTCCTTTTAATGTCAGCTGTGACAATCTACACGGCGATTTTGAGCCAGATCGTTTGGCCTTTATGAATAAAGTACACAGCGAAGTCATGGGTATCTTTGAAGCTGGTCTTCCGCCTCGCGTGAAAATGCTCTCTGAAGCATTACGCAGTTTCTATGATGTTGCACCTTTATGTACTAGCCAATTTATTGTGAAATAAGAGAATATTATGATTATCGAATTTGAAGAAAAACTACTTGAAGTAATTGATGCTCGCATTGAAAACGCATCAGATGATGAACTGTTTGCTGGTGGTTACTTACGTGGTCATATTTCTCTTTCAGTGGCTTCATGTGAAGAAGACGGCATTGAAGACGTAGCAGAAGTTAAATTGCGTATTGAGAAGAGCCTAGAAGACGCGCGCTCTGAATTGACGCCAGCCGATCGCACGATCGTTAATGACCTTTGGGTTGAGCTGCAAAACCAAGCTTAATTGCTAGCTATCCATAATTATTCGCTCATTACTCTCCCTCCTCATTTTTGAGCGAACCAATAATTTGAGACTCATTCGAATTTTTTGAATGAGTCCGTTCATTTCTTGTGATGGTTCCATTTTCTGACTACGTTATTCTAATCCCACTTAACAGAATCACAGAAAAGGTCACATCATGAAAGTTATCGCATTCGGCGCAAGCACCAGCTCTACCTCTATCAATAAAGCACTAGCAACTTACGCAGCAAACTTGATTGAAGGTGCTGAAGTCAAAGTCCTAAACATCAACGACTACAACGTGCCTATGTTCAGTGAAGACACTGAAAAAGAGATTGGCCAAGCGGAAGGTGCTCAAGCATTCTTGCGTGACTTAGCAGAAGCGGACGCATTTGTTATCTCTTTCGCAGAGCACAACGGTCATTATCCAGCAGCGTACAAAAACCTATTTGACTGGGCGACACGCATTGAGCGTTCAGTATTTGGTGAGAAACCTGCGGTTTACTTAGCGACATCTCCGGGTCCAGGTGGCGCACAGACGGTACTTGGCGCAGCAACAGGCTCAGCGCCATACTTTGGCGGTAACGTTAAAGCATCGCTTTCAGTACCTAGCTTCTACGATAACTTTGATTTTGAGTCAGGTTCAATCAGCAATGAAGAGATTGCCGCTCAAATTAAAGACGCGATTGCTAAGCTGTAAAAGCGGAAAGTAAAGCGAATAGCTGCTAAGTAGCCAGCTGATGTAAAGTTACGAGCCGCTGCAAAGTAACGTACTGCTCTAGAATAAGAAGCAGCGACGTAAACAAGATTGAAAAAACAAAGCCCGAGCATTGAGATATGCTCGGGCTTTTTGTTTGGGTTGTACTAACACTTATTTGAATATTTAGACCTAGTCTAGAATCGACTAGTCCGCACTGGCTTGTTTCGTTGAAACCCAACCTTCTGTTAACGCTTTGCCTTTGCGTAATCTTCTAATCCACATTCGACTTGGATGAATGGCTTCGAGCACATCAACCGGAAGAGGTAGAGGATCGCCACAAATTTGTGAGGCTAAGACTTCTGCTAAAAGAGGGGTCGAGCTCAAACCACGTGAGCCTAAACCAATAAAACAGAACAAGTTCGGATAGCTGGTAACAGGTTCGATACCGTCGATAGCATCACGCTGCGGATTAAAGTTGTGCAGATTCTGATATTGCTCTTTGATGGATTCAAAATCGCCCACATTACCGACAAATGGTAGATGATCTCGACTCACGCTGCGGATACCTTGGCGCGCTAAGTTGCTGCTGGTGTCGACATCTTTGGTCCACGCTTGTTCTGGTAGCGACCCGTGTAAGCGCTCGCCATTATGTTGTTGAACCTCAATATCAAATTCTTGGTCGATATTGGTTTTGTCGTAGTTCGCGCCAATACAATGGTGACCATTATTTGGATTCTGTGGCGTTAAGTAACCATCAAAACACAACACCGTTTTTAGCTTGCTGAGGTTCTCTGTAGTCGGGATATGACTCACTTGCCCTTTAACTGGCGTGAGAGGTACGGGGCGAGTTTGCTCAAATTGGGTGAACTTGTGTCCATTCGCGACAACCACTTGGTCGTGCTTAGTTTGAATTTCACTTTGAGGTGTATCAATCGTTAGTAGCCATTGTTGCTCTGCTTCTAACCACTCAAGTTGTGTCACTTGGTGTTGATAGTGCGCGCTTACTTGGTTGGTCTCTTCTAACTTACCAATCAAACCTTGAGTAAGCTGAAGAGGGCTTAACCAACCACCCAGTGGGAAGTAAACACTCTCTTTATCAACCGGTAAGCCAATCTTTTCGTTCGCTTGTTCGGGCGTTAAGCGCTGAATTAAGTCTGTGTGGAAATTGCCTTCCAACATGCGGTTGAGCTTTTTAGTTGAGCCCTCATCCCACATCAAAATATTCACGCCACACCAGCTGTGATCAAAGTTCACCGATTGTGCTGCTTGATTGATAAATTGGCGGGCAAACAACAAGCCTGGGCCAAATATTCTTGAAACATTGGATGTCGTTTCACTGAGTAGCGGATAAATCGCACCTTGATTGTTGCCAGAGGCATTTCCAGCGGCTTGTTGGTGTTCACAATAAAGGGTGATGTTTTTACCACGTCGGCTTAACGTTTTTGCAAGCGCAGCGCTGGCAACACCACCACCGATAATGGCGATATCTTGTGAATCACTGTGTTGAGCTAGGCCATACCAAGGTTTAATGTTGGTGTGAGCGTGCTTCTCATCAAGTCGGCCGGCAATCATTTCCCGCTTAGTGCCAAAGCCTTTAACTTTTTTCATCGCAAAGCCAGCTTCGATTAAACCGCGGCGAACAAACCCGGCAGCGGTAAACGTTGCACAACTGCAATCTTGTTTTGCCAATTTGGCCATTCCGTTGAATAGGTTTTGATTCCACATTTCTGGGTTCTTACTCGGTGCAAAGCCATCTAAGAACCAAGCGTCAACCAAACCTTCCTGCGGGGTCGGCACGTTTGGCATACAATCTTTAATATCACCAAACCATAAATCGAGTGTGATCGCGCCATTGCCCAAAACAATACGGTGACATTCAGGCAGAGCAATCGGATAGTGTTCTTGGAGTTGTGTCGCATACTGGGCTAATTCTGGCCAAGATTGGTGCGCTTTGATGAGATCCTCTTTATTGAGAGGATATTTTTCAAAACTGATGAAATGTAACTCTTTGGTCATCGCTTGTGGGTTATCTTTAATAAAAGCATCGAACCATTGCCAGACTGCGAGAAAGTTTAAACCGGTACCAAAACCGGTTTCAGCAATCACAAAACGGCGTTGTTGATGTTCAAGCCAACGCTCTGGAAGGTGGTTTTGTTTTAAAAAGACGTAGCGAGTTTCTTCTAAACCGTTAACATTAGAGAAGTAAACGTCGTCAAATTGGTCTGAAACTGGCGTGCCAGACTCATTCCATTCCAGTTCTGCATTAGTAATTGAAGTCATAAAATCTATCATTTTGTGATTTGAAGCGATATGTTGGTAGGGATTGTACGAATTTCTAGGAAAGCTGACCACTTTTGTTAGGCTTCTTAGTTATCATCTAGCTGAATTTAGAATTATAGGAATGTCACATGAAACGAGTCGTAATCACCGGTATGGGTATTGTTTCAAGTATCGGTAACAACGTCGAAGAAGTTTTAGCATCACTGAAAGAGGGTAAATCTGGTATTACCGCTTCAGAGCAGTTCAAGGAAAATGGCTTGCGCTCTCAAGTTTGGGGTAACCTAAAAATGAACCCTGCTGACCATATCGATCGCAAAAAAATGCGCTTTATGGGTGATGCAGCGGCATTCGCATATCTTTCAATGGAGCAAGCAATTGCTGACTCTGGTTTAACTGAAGATCAAGTATCTAATGACCGCACAGGTATCGTTGCGGGTTCAGGTGGTGCTTCATCTCTAAACCAAGTTAACGCTGTAGACATCATCCGTGAAAAAGGCGTTAAGCGCGTTGGTCCATACATGGTTCCACGTACAATGGCTTCTACGGTTTCTGCTTGTCTTGCTACACCATTCAAAATCCGTGGCGTGAACTACTCTATGAGTTCTGCATGTGCAACATCTGCACACTGTATTGGTCACGCAATGGAGCTTATCCAACTGGGTAAACAAGACGTTGTATTCGCTGGTGGCGGTGAAGAACTGGATTGGTCTCTGACTATGATGTTCGACGCAATGGGCGCACTTTCTACTAAGTACAACGACACTCCAGAACTTGCTTCTCGTACCTACGATGCAGACCGTGACGGTTTCGTTATCTCTGGTGGCGGCGGCATGCTAGTTATCGAAGAACTTGAGCACGCTGTGGCTCGTGGCGCAAAAATCTACGGTGAGATCGTGGGTTACGGCGCAACTTCAGATGGCTACGACATGGTTGCTCCTTCTGGCGAAGGCGCGGTTCGTTGCATGAAGATGGCAATGCAAAACGTTGATGGCGTTGACTACGTGAACACTCACGGTACTTCAACTCCTGTTGGTGACGTTAAAGAACTTGGCGCAATCCAAGAAGTCTTTGGCGGTAACAGCCCAGCAATCTCAGCAACTAAAGCGATGACAGGTCACGCTCTAGGTGCGGCTGGTGTACACGAAGCAATTTACTCAACGCTAATGCTTGATAACGGCTTCATCGCACCAAGCATTAACGTTGCAAACCTAGACGAAGCAGGCGCAGGCCTAGACATCGTAACGGAAGCTCGTGAACAAGAGCTAACAACGGTTATGTCTAACAGCTTTGGTTTCGGCGGTACGAACGCAACGCTAGTAATCAAAAAATACCAAGGCTAATTGAAGCTAAGGTTAAATTAATAAAGGTTAATCGTTAATGGGTGACGTGAGTGCAGACTCAACACGCATAGGTTGCCCACTAACCATGACCAACAGAACAAAGCTTTTTAAATGTAGGTTTTATACGTGTTTTTTTGAACATGACTTTTTAAATCTGGGTTTAGAAATTAAAAGGTTTCCAGAGCTTGACCAGTAGTGACTTTGGTTAGTACTGGTTGAACAGACGCAAGACTCTGTCTCCTGGAGAGCGAGATAGGATCCTTTTGTTCTGGATGTTTGCCCGATTGTTTATTCAATCGGGCATTTTTCGTTTCTGGGCTACACAATCTTCAGTGTTGATTCGGTTTTGGGATATGGTGTGATAAATGCCAACGTAGCCCTTTATATATAATGTATTCCATTTGCTACTCGACACCGAGTGTGGAATTTTGCACAATCATTTCAATTCACATTTAGGTCGATAGACCCCAACTAAAGTACTCGCCAAATGAAAATCTTAATCGACGAAAATATGCCTTATGCTGAAGCGTTATTTAGCCAGCTAGGGGAAGTGACAATGAAGTCTGGTCGCACATTAACTGCTGACGACCTAGTTGACGTAGACGCATTGATGATTCGCTCTGTCACCAAGGTGAATGAATCATTGATTAGCAAAGCCAATAAGCTGAAGTTTGTCGGCACTGCGACGGCAGGTATGGACCATGTCGACCAAGCATTGATGAAAGAGCGTGGCATTTTCTTTACTGCGGCGCCTGGCTGTAACAAAGTGGGTGTCGCTGAGTATGCCTTTAGCGCAATGATGGTACTTGCGCAGCAACAAGGCTTCTCTGTATTCGACAAAACGGTCGGTATTATCGGTTGTGGTCAGGTAGGTAGCTACTTATCGAAGTGCCTTGAAGGTATTGGTATCAAAGTTCTGCTGAACGATCCTCTAAAACAACAAGAGGGTGATACTCGTGAGTTTACTGAATTAGAGACACTGCTTGAGCAATCGGATGTGATCACTCTACATACACCAATTACTAAAACGGGTGAGTTCCCAACGCATCACTTGATCAATGAGCAAGTGCTGAACAACTTACGTGCTGATCAAATTTTGATTAATGCAGCTCGTGGCCCAGTTGTTGATAACCAAGCGTTAAAAGCTCGCTTGCAAAAAGCCGATGGTTTTACTGCCGTTCTTGATGTGTTTGAGTTTGAACCTGAAGTCGATTTTGAGCTGCTTCCACTGCTTGCTTTTGCAACTCCTCACGTAGCGGGCTACGGTTTAGAGGGTAAAGCACGTGGTACCACGATGATCTTCAATAGTTATTGTGAGTTTTTAGGTACTGAACAGCGTGCTTATGCAAGCGATCTTCTGCCGACAGCCCCAGTGCCTCAAATGAAATTAGATAGAGCTTGGGATGAAGCAACACTGCACAATTTGACTCAGTTGATCTATGATGTGCGCAAAGACGACGCCTTATTCCGTCGCAATATCTCTACGCCGGGTTCTTTTGACAAGATGCGTAAAGAATATTGGGACCGTAGAGAGTACAGTGCAGTCGAGTTAACGGGCGATGAATCTTGTAATTTAACGCCGTTATCTAAACTCGGTTTTATGGTAAAGCCAACTTTATAAAAGAGAGAAACAATGAGCCAAGAATTTAATATTGCTATTTTAGGTGCGACTGGTGCGGTTGGTGAAACCATTCTTGAAGTACTTAAAGAGCGTAAATTCCCTGTCGGTGAAATGCACTTACTAGCAAGTGAACGTAGTGAAGGCAAAACTTCCCGTTTTAACGGCAAAACAATACAAGTACAAAACGTAGAAGACTTCGATTGGTCTCAAGTACATATTGCGTTTTTCTCTGCAGGTAGCGAGCTTTCAGAACGTTGGGCTCCAATCGCGGCTGACGAAGGTGTGGTGGTTATCGATAACACATCACGTTTCCGTTATGAATATGATGTTCCTCTGGTTGTGCCAGAAGTTAACCCTGAAGCGATTGCTGAGTTCCGTAACCGCAACATCATCGCGAACCCTAACTGCTCTACTATTCAGATGGTAGTAGCACTTAAACCAATTCACGATGAAGTGGGTCTTGAGCGTATTAACGTTTCAACTTACCAATCTGTGTCTGGTGCAGGTAAGCCGGGTATCGATGAGCTAGCGGGTCAAACGGCTAAGCTTCTTAACGGCATGCCAGCTGACAAGTCAGCATTCTCACAGCAGATCGCGTTCAACTGTATTCCTCAGATTGATGAATTTACAGAGAACGGCTACACACGTGAAGAAATGAAGATGGTTTGGGAAACTCAGAAAATCTTTGCTGATTCGTCAATCACGGTGAACCCGACTTGTGTTCGTGTTCCTGTGTTCTACGGTCACGCTGAATCTCTACACATTGAAACTCGCGCGCCAATCGGTGCAGAGCAAGTTATTCAGCTTCTAGAGAACACGGAAGGCGTTGAAGTATTCCAAGCTCTAGACTTCCCAACTCAAGTTCGTGATGCGGGTGGTAAGGACCACGTAATGGTTGGTCGTATTCGTAGCGACATCAGCCATCACAGCGGTGTGAACATGTGGGTAGTCGCTGATAACGTTCGTAAAGGCGCAGCAACAAACGCAGTTCAAATCGCTGAACTTCTGATTCGCGACTACTTCTAAGCTTCATTGCTTTGATTATCAAGCCTCACTCTTTAGTGGGGCTTTTTTAATCGATTGAAAATATTGTTAGTCAAATTGTGTGAAATTGCTGCGAATATTGTTGCTGCAACACATTTTTTGTTTTCATCTCTATAGTTTTACGTCATTTATCCGATATATTTAATAGATCATCACTTTTCCGAATTTAAGCACCTAGCTGAGCCTTTTATGTTTCAATTTTTCAAGCCGTGGTTAATGCCTTTTGCCTTTATCATTGCGACTCAGATTTCCGTTGTTCGTGCAGATTCCATTCGAGTTGTAGGGCCTAATGGCCAGATACAATCAGCGCCTACGTTTTCAGAACCTCTTCAAAGAGCGCAATTGAATAGCGCTGAGCCTTCACGTTTCTATGGTCCAACCCGTGGCTCAGAAACGCTATGGTCTATTGCTTCAAGGTTACGCCCTGATAACTCCGTTTCAGTCCAACAAACATTGTTGGCGATTTATCGCTTAAACCCACAAGCGTTTGAAAATCAGAATATCCATAGCCTGCTGCCTGCCAGTAATTTACGTGTGCCTTCTTTAGAGCAAGCGCGAGCAAGTTCGACGCAGCAAGCTATCAACATCATGAACTCGCACCTTGCTAAGCTTGATGCTCCTGCGACAAAGCCTACCGCTTCAAAACCTAAAGTAGCGCAAGCGTCAAGTCGACCAGATGTAGCCCCTAAAAATGCACAATCCAAAGCTAAGGTTAGCGAACCTAAAGTTGTCGATAAATCGATAATTGGTAATCAAGAGATAGTGAATAACAAGCCGCTAACCGGTGCCAAGGAAATGAACCACCTTGAGAAGCAGTTAGAGCTTTCAGAAACTGAGTTACTGTCACTCGAAGAAAAAAACCATCAACTTCGTTTGATGCTGTCGAATGTTCAATTGGAAGTGGATGAGCTAAAAACAGAGCTCAGTGATGAAGACCGCATTCGTAGCGAAGTGGAAAAGCTGCTTGATGAAGAGCGTAGAAAGAACGCCGAAATTGAAAAAATGGCACCAAGTGCCATGGATGAACTGTTATCTAATGGTTGGTTAGTTGCGGCTCTTGCGATTATTCCGGGTCTTCTACTTGGTTTGATCATCGTGATGCTGATAGGTCGTCGTTCTAAAAATGAAGAACAACAGCAAACCACTCAAGAACAACCGATGCAGCCTGAACCAAGCAGCGTCGCGCCTATTACACTGGGCGACGAGATGGACGACCTTAACGAGCTGTCTTTAGACGATGACTTGTTTGGCACTGAAGATGACGCCAATAAGTTGTTTGATGACCAAGCTCTTGCTGAAGAAGACGATGTATTTGCAGGATTGGATGAATCTGATCTCGATTTCAATCTCGACGGTGAAGATGATGACCCATTTGCGAGCATTGGCGAAAATGGTGATTTAGACACTAACTTTGATGATCTGGACTTGGACAGCAGCAACGGCATTAGTGTTAATGGTGAAGAGAAAGCGCTTGGTCTTGAAGAGATGGAGCGCGCGCTCGATAAAAGCGCAGAAAGCGCACTTGATACAGATGAAGTCGATTTTGACCTCTCAGATGATAACGCAATGTCTGCTGATGACATTGAAGCACTGCTATCTAAAGAATCCGAGACTGAAGATTTAGGCTCTAACGAATTAGACCAGTCACTATTAGATGACCTGTTTTCTCTTGATGACGAAGATGATGATAGCTTCGACATCGATGCCTTGATTTCGGAAGAGCAAAATGATTCTACTTCTAGTGCCGACACATCAATAACCGATGATTTTGATATCGATGCGCTTATCTCAGAACAACAAAGCGATGCTACGCCTTCGGACATAAGCAATGACGACTTTGATATTGATGCTCTGATCTCTGAACAACAGACCACTCAATCTGCAGCTCCTAGTGTAGAGGATGATATTGATGACATCTTTGCTCAGGTTGCCGCTCAGAACGAGCAAGCGAATGATCCTTTCAACCTCGATAGCGACGATGAAATAGCGACGAACCTAAACTATGGTTTGGCGTCTGATGATGATATCGAAAACATCCTGTCTCAGTTTGATAAGCCAATCGTTGATGAAGAGACTCAAGACAGCGTTGATCTACTTGATGAGCAGTTGGAAGGGGATGACGTTGACCTAAGCAACTCGACCGAACTCCTTGATGACATGCTGGGCGATGAATCGGATGATGAGCCTGAAAGTGAGCCTTTAGGTTTTGATGCCTTATCTGAACTTGAAGAGCTTTCTGGTTTATCGACTGATGATGAGCTAAACATTGCAGAAGACAGCACGGAAACTCTGGATGAATTAATCGGAGATTCTGAGGATGATTTCGAACTCGATGCGGAGAGCACCGACTTACTTGATGATTTCCTTGATAGTGAACTATCGGATGATGCGCTTTCAGCGGACCAAGCCGATTCACCAAAATCTGAATCTTTAGACCCTTTTGATGATTTACTGACAAGTGGTATTGAAGACGAGCTTGAATCAGAAGAACAGACGTTTGATAAAGAGCTAGATGCTGCCTTTGGTTCTGACAAAGCCAGCGACGACCTTATCAAGGATTCAGATGTTGAACATACTCAATTAACGTCAGAGCCTTCTGAAGCCGAGCCTGAGCAAATAACGGACATTAGTGAAACACCACAACCTGAACTTGTTGGTGATGCTTCATTAGAATCAGAACTGATTCAAGACGGTGCTGATGTTAAGCCAGAAAATGATGAAGCCTTTAATCGTGATGACTTTATCGATGACTTGTTTGGTGTTGCGCCTGCAACGGATGCGTTGCTTGATGACGCACTAGAAACAACAGATGAAGCATTGATTGATGAGTTGATGACTTCTGATGACAGCGATTCGTTGCAAGCTACTGAAGAGTCAGCTGAAGCATCAATCGAAAGTGCTTTGGAGCCAGAACAAACGTCCCTTTCTGATAGTCATGAATTATCACCAGAAGAAGCGGTGTCGTCTGTTAAAAATGATGAACTGGATATTGACTCGTTGCTCTCTGAGAATTCTGACTTTGACAAACCAGTTTTTGAAGAGCCGACTCAAGAAGACACTGAGCAACAAGAATTAGAACCGAAAGAAGCCGAAGTACAACATCAGCGTGAAGACATCGCTGCGAGTACTGAAGATCAAGCTTCGCCAGCGTCTTTAAATGATATCTCTGAAGACGATGAAGAAACGGTAGAAGATTGGTTAGCCGAAGCCATTGATGATGTTGAATCTCCTGCGAATATAGACTCTGATTTTGACTTTGAACCGAAAATTCAAGGTAGCGATGAACTTGAAAATATCGTTGAATCCTTGCCAGAGCCAGAGCCAGAGCCAGAGCCAGTCCGTGCTGCACATATGCCAGAAATCATTCCAAATGAGTTCGGTGTACCAGAAGACAATGATTGGCTGATTGGAGACGATACAGCTAAAGAAGATGCGTTGGCGGAAGCTGAAGCTGATGTTGAAGTAATACCAGACCCAGTTACTCCTGCTGTTGAACCTCAACTAGACGCTGAACCTCAAGCAGAAACGGCACCGAAAATTGAAGCTACGGAACAAGCTGAAGTTCTAGGACAAGACAGCGAAGAAGAGTTCTCGTTTGATGACTTCGAACTTCCAGAGTTTAATGAAGAAGACGCATTGGCAGGAGCCGATGTTGAAGCTGATGTTGAAGTAATACCAGAACCAGTTACTCCTGCTGTTGATTCTCAACTGGATGCTGAGCCTAAAGTAGAATCGGCACCGCAAGTTGACGCTACGGGGCAAGCTGAGGTTCTAGGACAAGACAGCGAAGAAGAGTTCTCGTTTGATGACTTCGAACTTCCTGAGTTTAATGAAGAAGACGCATTGGCAGAAGCCGATGCTGAAGCTGATGTTGAAGTAATACCGGAACCAATTACTCCTGCTGTTGAACCTCAACTAGACGCTGAACCTCAATCAGTATTAGAACCACAATTAACATCTGAGCCACAAGCAGACGTTGCGCCTCAAGCAGAAACGGCACCGCAAGCTGAAGCTACGGAACAAGCTGAAGTTCTAGGACAAGAAGACGAGTTCTCGTTTGATGATTTCGAACTGCCAGAGTTTGGTGAAGAAGATGCATTGGCGGAAGTCGTTAGTGAGCCTGATGAAGCTCAGTTAGAGCAAGATCTCGCTCCTGAGGCAGACAAGTTTGAGTTCGATGATCTTGACCTTCCTGAATATGACGAAGAAAGCGCAAAAGCAGACTCTGTTTTAGATGATATTGAGCAAAGCAGCGCAGAGCCAGTAGCGGAAGAAGAAGGCGTCGAGTTTGATGAGCTTGATTTGCCTGAATACGGTGAAGACGAAGCCATCTCAGATGCGTTTGCAGAGAAGCCGACACCACTGACTTCTTTTAGTCCGCAAGGTGAAGAGCAAGATGCGCTGCATGATTTGTTCTCAAACCCGCAAAGCTTTAGTCACGCTGACGACTTCTCCGATACAGAGGGTTTCTCGGGCGAAGCGGGGTTCTCAGATGCAGAAGAACCTGAACTGGCAGCGTTCGCACAACCAGATGATTCACTGAGTTCATCTTCAGGATTAAATTCAACGCCTTTAGAATCAAACTCAGCACCTACAGCGGTTCAAGACGAACCACTAGAAGGCTTTGACGATTTTGATGAAACAGCATTGGCTGAGTTGCTTTCAGAAGATGTACAAGACTCAGTCGACAATATGTTTGAGAAGCCATTAGATGCAACTTCGATTGACAGTGCGGGGCTCGATATCGATGCGATGCTCGAAGTTGGCGGTGAAGATTGGAAAGGCTTTAACTTAGCTCCAGAGCAGCAATCAAGCATGCATAATGGTGTTCCTGACGATCAACAAGAGATTTGGGCATCGGCTGAAAAACAAGCTGAACCTAAAATTAAAGAAGAGAATTGGGGTCAACAAGATAATCTTACAGAGTCAGGTAACAGTCGTGATAAGCAATACATGACGATTGACGAACTGATGGCTCAAGTAGAGCAAGAAGGCGAAGAAGCCATTAATCCAGATGATGAAGAGTTGAAGCTGGATGTTGGTCTCAATGAATTCCCTGATGTTATCGGTGATATCGGCAACTATGATGTCGACAACAATGCAGAAGCTGCTGGCAAGCTCGATTTGGCTAAAATCTATATCGAGATGAGTGATTCGCAAGGTGCAATTAAGCTTCTAGAAGAGGCGATAGTTGACGGGAGCGATGATATTCGTCGAGAGGCAAAGAATCTTATCGATACCTTAAACGGTCGATAAATTTAAAAAAAATCATAAAGGGTAGCATTGGCTACCCTTTATTTTTAGATGAGCCCAAGCGCCTTTGTTTTATTTGGCTTCTTAAAACCACCGCCTAGGGCGGTAGTGATTGTTTATTGCAGTTTTAGCCCCATCCTATTTGGGCTAGCACTCATTTCCGTATATACTTCTTGCCCATTTTCAAAGAGAACAAGAACATGAAAATTGCTTTAGGTATTGAATATAACGGTACCCACTACTTTGGTTGGCAGCGCCAACGAGACGTGAAAAGTGTCCAAGAAGAATTGGAAAAGGCTCTTTCAGTTGTCGCGAATCATCCTGTAGAGGTTATGTGCGCAGGTCGTACAGATGCCGGTGTTCACGGTACGGGACAAGTCGTTCACTTTGAAACTAATGTTGATCGTAAAATGGTGGCATGGACAATGGGCGCGAATGCCAACATGCCAAAAGATATTGCGGTTCGTTGGGCGACAGAAGTGAATGAGGATTTCCACGCTCGTTTTTCTGCAACTGCACGCCGTTATCGCTACATTATCTTTAATCATGCACTACGTCCTGGCATTCTGAATTCAGGCGTGAGCCATTACCATGGTCACCTTGATGAAAAAAAGATGCATGAAGCGGGTCAGTACTTGTTAGGCGAGAACGACTTTACTTCATTCAGAGCGACACATTGTCAATCTCGTAGTCCATGGAGAAACATGATTCACTTAAACGTGACTCGTCATGGGCACTACATAGTGATCGATATTAAAGCGAATGCGTTTGTTCACCACATGGTGAGGAATATTACGGGTAGCCTAATTGCAGTAGGTAAAGGTGAGCAAAAACCAGAGTGGATCCAGTGGCTTTTAGAGGCTAAAGATCGAAAAGTGGCTGGCGCAACCGCCAAAGCGGAAGGCTTGTATCTGGTAGATGTTGATTATCCTGAACATTTTGAGTTACCACGAGAGCCAATTGGGCCTCTGTTTTTACCGGATAATTTGAACTAAATGTGAGACTTAGGTTCAAAAAATATTACGGTTTCGTGCGTAAAATAGTGCCAGAAAATAGGTACAACCAGTTTTTTATCTACAGTCGCTGTTTTATGTGCTTTAATTCCCACGCATAATTCCCAAATTTATTTCTTTCGCAATCAAGCGTAAGAATCGAAACAAAAAGGTCTTCCATGAGTTGGCTTGAAAAGATTTTAGAAAAAAGCAACATCGTAACATCTCGTAAAGCGTCTATCCCTGAGGGCGTTTGGACTAAATGTACTTCTTGTGAGCAGGTTCTTTACCATGCTGAACTAGAGCGTAACCTAGAAGTGTGTCCAAAATGTGACCATCACATGCGCATGAAGGCACGTCGCCGTCTGGATACATTCCTAGACAAAGGTGAGCGCGTTGAACTAGGTGCTGATCTTGAGCCACAAGACAAACTGAAGTTTAAAGACTCTAAGCGTTACAAAGAGCGTATCTCTACTGCTCAAAAGAACAGTGGTGAAACTGACGCGCTGATCGCAATGAAAGGTGAACTACTAGGTTTACCAATTGTAGCGTGTGCTTTTGAATTCTCATTTATGGGTGGTTCAATGGGCTCTGTTGTTGGTGCTCGTTTTGTGAAAGCGGTAGATGCGGCTATTGAGAACAACTGTGGTTTAGTTTGTTTCTCTGCAAGTGGTGGTGCTCGTATGCAAGAGGCATTGATGTCTCTAATGCAAATGGCAAAAACCAGTGCTGCTCTAGAGCGTTTATCTGCGAAAGGCCTACCGTTTGTTTCAGTAATGACTGATCCAACAATGGGTGGTGTTTCTGCGAGTTTGGCAATGCTTGGTGATATCAACATCGGTGAGCCCAAAGCGCTTATCGGTTTTGCTGGACGTCGTGTAATCGAACAAACTGTACGTGAAGACCTTCCTGAAGGTTTCCAACGCAGTGAGTTCCTACTCGACCACGGCGCTATCGACATGATCGTTGACCGTCGTGAGATGCGTCAGCGCGTTGCAAGCCTTGTTGCTAAAATGACCAACCAGCCTTCACCATTAGTAGTTTCTGTGAACGATTCACCGAATGAAGCTACTTATGAAGTACCAGAAGCGCCAGAAAAAGGGTAAAGTACCTTCTAACAAACCTACTTAATCATGGTTATGAGTTAGATGAGTCAACAACCTATTCCTCAAGCCACATCCTCTTTGGAGATGTGGCTTGATTATTTATCAAACATCCACACAAGCGCTATTGATCTTGGATTAGACCGAGTTCAGGCCGTCGCCTCTAAGGCAAACCTCACCAAACCTGCTCAACACGTTATTACTGTTGCCGGAACTAATGGCAAAGGCTCAACGTGTGCACTGATGGAAGCCATTCTGTTGGATGCTGGTTACTCAGTTGGTGTCTACAGTTCCCCTCACTTAATTCGCTATAACGAACGTGTTCGTATTAACGGCCAAGATCTATCCGATGAAAAGATGGTTCAGTCTTTCAATTTCATTGAGAAAGAGCGCGGCGAGATCAGCCTTAGCTTTTTCGAGTATGGGACTTTAGCGGCGTTACGTGCTTTTCAAACTGAAGCGGTTGATGTTGTGTTATTAGAAGTGGGTCTAGGTGGACGCCTAGATGCGACGAATATCGTTGAGCATGATGTTTCTGTGATTACCAGTTTGGCTGTCGACCATGTTGATTGGCTAGGTGATGACATCAATGTGATTGGTTTTGAGAAAGCCGGTATTTATCGTAGCGGTAAGCCAGCTATCTGTGGTCAACCTAAACCACCAGCTACGGTTGCTGCTCACGCTGATGACATTAAGGCTGAGTTCTATCAGGTGGGTATTCAATACACCTATGATGTAGACGGCGCTACTTGGAACTGGCGCAGTGGTGCATTCCAACTAGAATCATTGCCTATTCCAAGCCTGCCGCTACCTAACGCAGCAACAGCATTGATGGCATTAGGTACTTCAGAACTTAGCATTAGTGATGTGAACGTCGTTAATGGCATGAAGAACGCACAGCTACCTGGGCGTATGCAGAAAATTAGCGAACAACCCGTGATTGTGCTTGATGTTGCGCACAACCCGCATTCGGCTGAATACTTTGCGCAGCAAGTAACGAAGAAGTATGCAGGCAAAAATTTACACGTTGTAGTCGCCATGCTTCATGACAAAGATATCCCTGCGACATTGGAAGTATTAGCACCAATCACAACACATTGGTACCCAGCTTCGCTGAACGGCCCACGAGCCGCAACAGCTGCTGAATTGTGTCAAAGCCTACCTCAAGGCGTAGAGCAGCATTCAAACCCTGTAGCAGCGTTTGAAGCGGCTTTAGCTTCTGTTAAAGGTGACGATGTTGTACTGGTGGTCGGTTCTTTCCATACTGTGGGTGAAGTATTGGAGCATTGGCAGAAAAAAGGAAACTAAATGGCAAGTAAATTCCAAAGCCGATTAGTCGGTACCATCATTTTAGTGGCCATTGGTGTGATTGTATTGCCCGATGTGCTGGATGGTAAGAAGCTCCACTATAAAGAAGAGTTTGCAAGCATTCCGATTAAGCCAGAGCTTGATAGTAATGTAGAAGTTTTTGAAGTACTCGACCCTGTTGAAGATCAGATTGCACTGCCGGACTCTCCGGTTGAGCGAGTGGTTGAAAGTGGTGTTGATAATTTAGATAAGCAAACTGCGTCGGCTTCCAGTAACAAAGAAGCGGATAAAGTGGCAGTGGTGGTTAAGCCCGTACCGGAAAAAAATGAATACCAAGACAGTGCTTGGATTATTCAATTGATGGCTTTGAAGAATGCTGACAACGCAAAAAACGTTGTTAAGGATTTACAAAAGCGTGGTTACCAAGCTCACACCAAGCAAGAAAAAACGTTTACGCGAGTAATTATTGGCCCGGATGTCTCTAAATCCAAACTTGAGCGACAAATTAAGGAATTAGAAAAAATTACGGGTTCAAAAGGCCAATTGCTCAAATTTAAACCGTTAAATCCATAAGAAAACGTTTGCGTCAGCATTTTTTCTGTTAAAATGCGCGCCAACTTAAGATGAAGAATTCATGAATTGGTTAGATTTTGTCATTTTAGGCGTGATCGGCTTCTCTGCCGTGATCAGTTTAGTTCGCGGTTTCGCTAAAGAAGCGTTGTCACTTGTTATTTGGTTTGGAGCATTTTTTATTGCTAGCCAGTACTACGCTAAATTAGCCATGTACTTCACCAATATCGAAGATGAGATGTTTCGAAACGGAACTGCGATAGCAGCATTATTTGTTGCAACGTTAGTTGTCGGTGCCTTAGTTAACTATGTTATCGGTCAGCTAGTTCAGAAAACAGGCCTGTCGGGTACAGACAGAATCCTCGGTGTCGTCTTTGGCGGCTTACGTGGTGTTCTGATTGTCTCAGCAGTGTTGTTTTTCATGGATGCGTTTACTGCATTCCCAAGTTCTGAGTGGTGGGAGAATTCGCAGTTGGTTCCGGAGTTTAGCCGAATCATTGCGCCGTTCTTTGAGCATTTACAAGCAACATCTAGTTTCTTATCTGGCGCGCTTTAGCGCCAGTTAATGTCGAAAATCGAGGATTAGGACATGTGTGGTATTGTTGGAATCGTGGGTTCAACACCTGTAAACCAGTCTATTTATGACGCTTTAACGGTATTGCAGCATCGTGGCCAAGATGCCGCTGGTATTTGTACCATAGAAAGCAATCGTTTCCGTCTGCGTAAGGCGAACGGCTTAGTTAAAGATGTTTTTGAAGCAAAACACATGCAACGCCTCCAAGGTAACGTGGGTATTGGTCATGTTCGTTATCCTACAGCGGGAAGCTCGAGTGCTTCTGAAGCGCAGCCTTTCTACGTAAACTCTCCTTTTGGTATCACGTTGGCGCACAACGGCAACCTAACGAATGCAAGTGAAGTTCGTGAGAAGCTGTTCGAAAAAGACCGTCGTCATGTCAACACAACCTCTGATTCTGAAGTTCTACTGAACGTATTGGCTCATGAAATCGATACTGTTAAAGGTAATGTGACTTCAGAAGATGTGTTCCGCGCCGTTGCAAACGTGCACCGTACTATTCGTGGTGCTTACGCAGTGACAGCGATGATCATTGGCCACGGTATGATCGCATTCCGTGACCCACATGGTATTCGTCCACTGTGTCTTGGTAAGCGTGAAATTAACGGTAAAACAGAGTACATGGTTGCGTCTGAATCGGTAGCGTTAGACGCTGTTGGTTTTGATTTTATGCGCGATGTTGCCCCCGGTGAAGCTATCTACGCAACATTCAATGGTGAGCTTTTCACTAAACAATGCGCAGATAACCCACAATTAAACCCATGTATTTTCGAGTTTGTTTATTTTGCTCGTCCTGATTCATTCATCGATAAAATTTCGGTTTACAGCGCACGCGTTGAGATGGGTGAGATGTTAGGCAAGCGTATTAAAGAAGAGTACGCAGACCTAGACATTGACGTGGTAATTCCAATCCCTGAAACATCGAATGATATTGCGCTACGAATTGCTCAAGCGATCAATAAGCCATATCGTCAAGGTTTCGTGAAAAACCGCTATGTTGGCCGCACGTTTATCATGCCGGGTCAGCAACAGCGTAAGAAGTCGGTTCGCCGTAAGCTCAACGCAATTCGTTCTGAGTTTAAAGGTAAGAACGTTCTATTGGTTGATGATTCTATTGTGCGTGGCACGACATCAGAGCAGATCATTGAGATGGCTCGTGATTCTGGCGCAAGCAAAGTCTTCATGGTTTCTGCTGCTCCTGAGGTTCGTTTCCCGAACGTTTACGGCATCGATATGCCGAGCGCGACGGAGCTTATTGCTCATGGCCGTGACAACGAAACGATTTGTAAGCAGATTGGTGCCGATGCTTTGATTTTCCAAACGCTACCAGATTTAATCTCGGCGGTAGGTATGGGTAATCAAGACATCTCTCGTTTTGATACATCTGTATTCAACGGCGAGTATGTAACGGGCGATATCGACCAAGCGTACCTAGATTTCTTAGACTCTTTACGCAATGACGATTCAAAGGTTGAGCGTGAGATCCAACAAGATCTCGCGAACCTAGAGTTACATAACGAAGGCGCTTAGCGTACTCATAAAAAATGAGTAATAAAAAACCAGAGCATCGGCTCTGGTTTTTTTGTTTGTGGAGAAGGGGTGACTCTAATGAATGTGGTATGCGATCACAAAATCAATAAACAGTCTAACTTTCTCTGGCAGGTGGTCTTTGTGATTATAAAGCATGTAAATATCACGAGGGTTAGCACTCCAGTCTTCTAAGACTTGCACTAAGCTGCCATCTTCAATGTATTCACGGATCATCACGTCAGGCATTAGGGTGATACCTAGGCCCTCAGAACAGGCTTGTCTCACGACATTAAGCGCATTCGCATTGAAACGACCTTTCTCGCTATTCACGACCGTCTCTTCATTCGAATTACTCAACTGCCACTTAATCAGCGGATAGCCTTTAAGTAGCGAATGATTCGCGAGCTCTTCTGCATGACTTGGTGCTGGGTTCTTCGCTAAGTAGTCAGGACTCGCGATAAGAATATCCTTCACTTCACTGATCTTTCTTGCGATTAAGCTTGAATCACGCTGCGGGCCGACTCTGAAAATGACATCCCACTCGGTTGGATCAAGCTGATCAGCTTGGTTGTTCATCATCAGCTCAATATTGATATCAGGGTATTGAGTCATGAATTCACTGAACATCGGCATCATCATGCGCTTGGTCAGGTTTGAGGGGGCGGTAATGCGAATCTTCCCTGAAGCACCTTTGCACACGTCTGTGAGTTCTTCAGCAGTAGAAGATAGACGTTGTAGTAACGGTGAGCATTCATTGAAAAAACGTTCGCCAGCCTCTGTTAAAGAGAGTTTACGCGCGTGTCTATTGAGAAGCCTTAGGTTCAAAGAGTCTTCTAAGGCTTGGATGCGTCGTGTAATGGTCGCAACCGGAATCATAGTCTTGCGCGATGTTGCGGTGTAGCTCCCATTTTCAACGACAAGTCGAAAGAGGTTTAAATCATCTAATTTCATAAATCCAGACACATTTGTTTACAATCTCATCTAATTTATACGTAATATTGAGATCAATGTTTGCGTTACGTCAACTCGTTGCACTATTTACCAGTATTCCAACCCTTGTCACGAATTACCAGTAAAGAGTGAACATTTGTGTATTTAGTATTTTATTACTAAGTTTTATATTAGTTCTTAGAACAGATAACAATAATAATTCGACTTAGTTTTGTGAGGTTAGAGATTATGTACAAAACTCACAGTCAGCCAGTTATGACCTCGGCTCAGGAAGTTCTCAATCAAAAATGCGTTATGTTGGTTGATGATGATCCTATTTTTCGCCGGATAACCAGCGCGTACTTAGACAAGATTGGTTATAAAGTGGTTGAGGCTGAAAATGGGCTGGACGCTCTGCAAAAGCTTAGAGACTCAGCGCCAGATTTAATTGTGTGTGACTTATCAATGCCGATACTAGATGGCATTGAGCTTGTAGAAGAGCTCAGTTTAGAGTATCCGTCACTGCCTATGATCGTTGTGTCTGGCACCGATGATATGTCTGATGTGGCGAAAGCATTACGATTTGGTATCAAAGACTTTTTAGCGAAACCTCTAGAGGATCACGGTCACTTAGGAAGTGCGATTGCGAATACATTGACAGATTCGTTCGATAACATTTCAGACCAACGAGATTTTTCAAGCCAATGGTTTTGTGTCGATGATGGGGGAGAGATCCCTGAAGACCAAGAGCTGCATTGGCATCTAAACTACCTGCAAGATAACCCGAGTGCTGCAAGAGACTTATTGCACGCGCTGCTTCCAGAGAAAGACACACGACAAGGCTCATGGCGTTGCAGCTACCGTTTACTGCAATCAACAGAAATGATGCCGCTTGTGTTTGATTATGCGTGGATGATGAACGGGCAGTTTGCTTTCTACCTTGTCGATTCGTCGTCTTCTGATAACGGCGGCTCAGCGGCCACATTGTTGGTGAGAGCGTTATTCCACGATTACATCAGAAATAGAAAAGATTTTAACGTTGATCTCAAAGATATTGCGGAAATTTTGGAGAAGGGGATTCGTTGCTCTAAATGTTCGACCCCTGTGAATGCTTTGTTTGGTGTTGCTGATCTTGCTGTGGGAACTATCTCTATTCTACCTGCGGGTTTAGACGGACAATGGTCAAATGGCGAATTGAATCAACATATTGCGGCGGGCGAGCGCTTGGGTGAGAACTGTAAGAAGAACTTCATTACACGGGATCTTCCGATTGAACAAGGCTGCCAGCTATCATTGAGCCTGCTTGGATCGGCCAGTTTTAGTTTAGACATACACCAAGGGTCCACTGATTAACCCTATATTTCCTCGGTTTTTGTGAATAATTGATTAAGGTATAGTTGCGCAAATGGTGTGGCTATGCCTTTTTTGTTAAATGTCGATTTAGCAAAGCGGGTTTGGTTCGCCAGATACTTACCTTTACTAACAAAAACAAGAAGCAATCATGGCAGATAACAAAGACTTTCAAGACCCGTTTAATGTATTCTATTTTTTAGGATTTTTAGCCGCATTTTTAGCGATTCCATTACTACCAGCAACCCTTACTTTGATCCGAGTATTCAATGGTTACGCAACATTCTAGTTAAGCTATCATCGCCGATTGGTGATAGCTAACTCAAGGAGGCCACAATTAGCGTTCGAGTTTTAAGCCTCAATATTGCTGGTGGCCTTTGTATCATTCTTGCAGTTCTAGGGATCGTTTTACCCGTTCTGCCAACCACGCCTTTTCTCCTTCTTGCCAGTGCATGTTTTATGCGAAGCAACCCCAAAGTTCACAAATGGATGCATGAGCATAAAACGCTGGGTCCCTTGTTGAACAATTGGTATCAACACGGTGCCGTTACCAAGCAAGTTAAAACGCGTGGCGTGTTCTTTATCTTGTTGAGTTTTGCGTTATCGATCTACTTTGCCCCGCTCATTTGGGTCAAGGTTTTCCTAATTTGTGTACTTGTTATTCTTCTCACATGGTTTATGCGACTTCCAACCCATGAGTTGGTTGCTGACAGCAAAGAAAATCACTACCATTAAGCCAGTGTGCCTGCTTGTATAGCGGGCGTTTATTATTTCAGCAATCAGAGTTATGACTCTCGTTGCAATGAATACCAATCGTACCTTTCCTTAATTCCGAGCGTTGATGTTTGATTCGCTAACGAGAGTTTGGAAAGCGGCCTAATGAAGTGCATAAGATTATGAACACAGAAAAAATCTCTCTGATCAAAGCAAGCATCAAAAGCATTCCTGATTACCCTAAAGCGGGTATTTTGTTCCGTGACGTAACAAGCTTGATGGAAGATCCTGCCGCTTACAAAGCGACAATCGACCTGTTAGTGGACACATACAAGGGCATGGGCTTTACTAAGATCGTTGGTACTGAAGCTCGTGGTTTCCTATTTGGTGCGCCTCTTGCTCTTGAGCTAGGTGTCGGCTTTATCCCTGTTCGTAAACCGGGTAAGTTGCCTCGTCAAACTGTGGCACAATCTTATGAGCTTGAGTACGGCACTGATACGCTAGAAATCCATACCGATGCGATCGTTGAAGGCGATAAAGTGCTGATGGTTGATGACTTGCTAGCAACAGGCGGTACGATTGAAGCGACAACAAAGCTGATTCGTCAGCTTGGTGGTGTGGTAGAACACGCTGCATTTGTTATTAACCTTCCAGAAATCGGTGGTGACAAGCGCTTACAAGGCTTAGGTCTAGAAGTGTTTAGCATCTGCGAATTCGACGGTCACTAATCCTTTTCGGAATTATTCATGAGCTATCTTGCGTTAGCGCGAAAATGGCGACCAACCAAATTCAAAGAAGTGGTTGGTCAAGCCCATGTTTTAACAGCATTAGAGAACGCCCTTAGCCAAAATAGGTTGCACCACGCTTACCTATTCAGCGGTACACGAGGTGTCGGTAAAACGACCATCGGCCGTTTGTTTGCGAAGGGACTCAACTGTGAAACAGGCATTACTTCAACCCCTTGTGGTGAGTGTGCAACCTGTAAAGAGATCGATGAAGGTCGTTTTGTTGACCTGCTCGAGATCGATGCTGCCTCACGTACTAAGGTAGAAGATACCCGCGAGCTTCTGGACAATGTTCAGTACAAGCCTGCACGTGGTCGCTTCAAGGTTTACCTAATCGATGAAGTACACATGCTGTCTAGGCACAGTTTTAACGCGCTTCTAAAGACCTTAGAAGAGCCGCCTGAGTATGTGAAGTTCTTGCTCGCAACGACGGATCCGCAAAAGCTTCCTGTGACTATATTGTCGCGTTGTCTGCAATTCCATCTTAAGCCGATTAGCGTTGATAATATCCACGAGCAACTCGATCATATTCTTGAACAAGAAAATGTGACGTCTGAATCTCGTGCGCTTGGAATGATTGCTCATGCCGCTGATGGCAGTATGCGTGACGCGCTGAGCCTAACAGACCAAGCTATCGCATTAGGTAATGGCAACGTAGTGACAGACACTGTTGCTCACATGCTTGGAACGCTGGATACAGACCAAGCGATTCATCTACTTGAAGCGATTAGCAGTAAACAACCACAATTAGCGATGGCTTGCATTCAAGCTCTTGCTGAAAATGGCGTTGAGTGGGATGGATTGCTGAGTCAACTTGCGACTCAATTACACCGTTTGGCGATGTATCAAGCTCTGCCGTCTACTTTAGACAAGGCTCAGCCTGACGCTGAAAGGCTAGAACTGTTGAGCAAAGCGTTAAGCCCACAAGATATCCAACTCTACTACCAGATAGTGCTGAAAGGGCGTCAAGACTTGCCATTATCGCCAACCGCTCGTGTTGGTATTGAGATGGTGGTTCTGCGTATGTTGGCATTCAGACCTGCTGAACAAACTGTTGCTACGGCTATCTCGACTGAGTCGACTAGCCCAGCGCCTGCTCCTGCAGCTCAGAATCCGGTTCAGAGTGTTGCTCAGCCAGTGAGTCAAGCTGCGCCAATGGCAGCTCCGAGACAGTCAGCTCAGGCTCCAGCGGTTTCACAGCCTCAAGTGCCTCAGCAAGCTCCTATTCAGCAGCCGGTGCAACAACAACCGCCGCAGAATCAGAACCAATATTCAGATTCGCAAGGTTACGCTGATCATTCAGGCAACCAAGGTTATCCAGAACAGGATTACCCGCACAGTCAGTATGACGCTCCACCTGCTTATGATGAACGTCCTAGCTACGGTGCGGAGCAGCCGATGAGTCCCATGACTCAGCAAACGAATTACCAGAATCAAGAGCAGCCAAATGTTGCTCCCGTTGCACCTTCTGTTCCTTCTGCTTCGCAAGAGCAACCAGCGCGTGCAACTTCGCCTGTGAGTGGTTTACGTCACCAATTGCGTTCTCAACGTAGAGGTGGTGCAGCAACAGAAAACAAAGGATCGGCGCCAAAAAAGGCTAAAGCGACACCAGCTAAAACTTCAGTTCTTGACCGAGTTGCTCAGCAACACGGTGGTTCTGAGCGGGTGTCGCCAGCTTCTTTAACCGCCTCTTCGACAGAAAATGTGACCAACGATAATGAACCTTATCGCTGGAAACCGTCTAAACCTGTAGTGAAAGAGGTGAGCAAAGAGCTTACACCTACTCAGATCAAGCGTGCGTTAGAGCATATTAAGACACCAGAAATGGTCGATAAACTGCTTCAAGAGTCAATTGTTCAAGATGAATGGTCCGCCACGATTCAAAAGCTAGAGACAGCCAAGCTTGTTGAACAGTTAGCATTGAATTCAGTATTTACTAAGATTGACACATCAATCACCTTAACGTTAAGAGCGAGCCAGGCTCACTTGAATACGGACCGTGCACAGAGTGAGCTATTACAGTCTCTCAATACTGTGCTTGGAGAAGAGTGTCATTTGAGTGTTGAAATTGGTGATGGTGGAGAAACGCCGCTAGAACTGCGAGAAAGATTGTATCAAAGCAAGTTGAAAGACGCGTTTACCAGTTTGGAAAACGATGCCAACGTACAGTTTATCGAAAGACGTTTTGCTGCCGAGTTGGATAGAGATAGCGTTCGTCCAATATAGTGTTCCTCCAATATCGATATGCCTTTCATTTAGTGATGAGCATATCATCCTTGGAAAGCAAATCAGAGAACTGAACTCGTGGGGTTGAATCACAGTGTTTTAACCCCCATTTAAGCCCTTAGTAGCTTAAATGATTTTAATAAACCAATTAGACCAGAGAGTAATAACATGTTTGGTAAAGGCGGTATGGGCAACATGATGAAGCAAGCCCAGCAAATGCAAGAACGCATGCAAAAGCTTCAAGAAGAAATCGCAAATATGGAAGTTACAGGTGAGTCAGGTGCTGGCCTTGTAAAAATTACGATTACTGGTAGTCACAGTGTTCGTCGCGTTGATATCGATGAAAGCCTAATGGAAGACGATAAAGAGATGCTTGAAGATCTTATCGCAGCCGCTTTCAACGATGCAGCTCGTCGTGTTGAAGAGACTCAAAAAGAGAAAATGGCTGGCGTAACTGGTGGGATGCAACTTCCACCAGGTATGAAAATGCCTTTCTAAGCGACTTATTTATAAGAGACTTGTCTCTTCCAACGGCTTGTTCTTGAATAAGCCGTTATTTAAAGTTAGAACGGTTAAATATGCGTACCAGTCATATGCTGGAGCATTTGATGGAGGCCTTACGTTGTCTACCTGGGGTTGGCCCCAAGTCGGCGCAGCGTATGGCCTTTCATTTGTTACAGCGCGATAGAAAAGGCGGCCTACAGTTGGCTGAAGCTCTTAGCCAAGCAATGACCGAAATTGGTCATTGTAATGAGTGCCGTACTTTTACTGAAGAAGATACTTGCCACATTTGTACCAATCCTAAACGTCAGGATAACGGTCAAATTTGTGTAGTAGAGAGCCCTGCAGACATTGCAGCCATTGAAGCAACTGGCCAATATTCAGGTCGTTACTTTGTGCTTATGGGGCATCTTTCACCACTTGATGGTATCGGTCCAAGTGATATCGGTCTCGATGTCTTGGATTACCGTTTACGTCGTGGTGATATCACTGAAGTAATTCTAGCGACTAACCCGACAGTAGAAGGGGAAGCAACAGCGCATTACATTGCTGAGCTATGTAATGCCCATGAAGTGAACGCTAGCCGTATCGCCCATGGTGTTCCCGTCGGTGGTGAGCTAGAGCTGGTGGATGGCACCACGCTTTCGCACTCCTTACTCGGTCGTCATAAGATCTAAAAAAGCCGCTTGGTGAATAATCACTAAGCGGCTTTTTCTTTATTAAGGCAGTCTGAATATCTTCCCTATATTCACTTTAGCTGAACATCACTATCCAATTAGAAGCGGTAGTCGACAGAAACGGTAAATTCACTGTTGTTTGGAATCGATAGCTTCACACCTTCCGCTGACTCAGAATACGATTCAAACATATGACGGTATTGGAAATCTGCGGAAACGTTTTTCATGATCTTGTATTGGATACCTGCTTGTAAACCGTACACAAAGTCGGTTTCTTTAGATTTAGCTGAGCCATTCTCTGAAGAGTCAATTAGATCAATATACTCCCCTTTAAAAGTGTTTTGTGTCATGCCGACAGTCGCGCCACCAAATACGGAGAATTGAGAGTTAATGGCATGAACGTAGTCATAAGAAACAAGGAACTCGGTTTGTGCAAGGTCTAGGTTAATTTCATCATCGTAGTCAGTAACTCCGCTGTGCCATAGTTCGTTGTCACCAGTAAAGTTAATCGTACCGGTAATACGATGGTTTTCTTGAATGTAAGCACCGCCACGAATATGGAAAGCAGCGCCTTTGGCTGTTTTACTTTCTTTAAAGCCAGGCTCTGATATTTGAGCTTTAGCCGAGTGGTAGCCTAAACCGCCACCAACAAAAAACTCGGTTTTAATTGGTTCTGGCATTAATTCAGGGGTTGGTGCTGATTCACTAGCGATAGCTGTTGTTGCTGTGAAAGAAGAGATAGCTAGTACAAGAAATGTTTTGTTCATTGTTGTGTCCATAGGTATAGGGAATTGCGTGCATTATGCTGAGGCTGATAATGGATCGCTAATGAACCGATGGAATATCCGTGTTAACCGGAGGTTATCACGTGGAGGAGCTAGGGGGCTTGCAACAAAATAAAAGCCGCTCAGTTTGAAGTGACCCCGTAAAGTTGGACATTTCTGTTAAGCGGCTTTGTTAGTTCGCTGTGTGAAAGTTATAGTTAATCTTTACCTCGAACAGCGTTATAGATGATTGCGCCAATCACGGCACCAATAATCGGTGCAACCCAGAATAACCATAGTTGCGAAACAGCCCAATCACCGACAAACACAGCTACACCAGTACTTCGAGCAGGGTTCACAGAGGTATTAGTGACGGGGATACTGATAAGGTGGATCAAGGTTAAACAAAGACCAATCGCGATAGGTGCAAATCCAGCTGGTGCTTTTGAATCGGTTGCCCCCATGATCACGAATAGGAACACCATGGTCATGACCACTTCACACACGAGTGCTGCGGTTAGCGAATAGCCACCCGGTGAGTGTTCACCGTAACCATTCGAAGCAAAGCCTGATGAGACAACGTCAAAACCTGCTTGGCCAGAAGCAATCACAAATAGCACGCCGCCCGCGATAATACCGCCAATCACTTGGGCAATAATATAAGGCGCAACATCTTTGCCATCAAAGCGACCACCACTCCACAGCCCGATAGTAACAGCAGGGTTGAGGTGACAACCGGATATATGACCAATAGCGAAAGCCATAGTGAGTACGGTTAAACCAAAGGCAAGGGAAACTCCGAGTAGACCTATTCCCACATCAGGGAAAGCCGCGGCTAAGACGGCACTACCACAACCGCCTAACACCAACCAAAACGTACCGAACATTTCTGCGATATACTTATTCATAACTATCCTTATTAATCTTTACCAGTATCAATAAGATAGTTTAGATCTATCAAAGTTGTGAAATCTTGGGCATATATAAGAAGAAAAGTATTGTTAGGTTATTGCTTCGAGCTCAATAAGGTTATCAAGCGCTTCTTGGTCTGTTTTACCACAGATTATAGGGCAGGCTTTGAATTGGTGACATACCTTCGGGCGTGAAGGTTGACCAAATAATTTGCATAGATCTTGCTCATTTAATTGAATGCAGCGTACGCCCGCAGGCTTACCATTAGGCATTCCAGGAATAGCAGATGTAATACTTGGAGCGATACAACAAGCTCCACAACCTAGGCGACATTCCATCAAATTAAACTCACTAAATAACAGGGTGCGCGATAGTAGCAAAAAATGATGAGAGTGACAGCTGTTGATTGAATCAAAGAATGAACAATTATTATCCTTGAACTTTTTATGGGCTAGCGGTATAACACGCACCCCAGTAAAAGAGTAAGAAGTAATCCTATGACGAATCCATTTTGGCAAGAAAAGACACTAGAGCAAATGACCGAGAACGAGTGGGAATCACTGTGTGACGGTTGTGGTAAGTGTTGCCTACATAAATTAATGGATGAAGATAGCGATGAAGTTTACTACACCAACGTGGCGTGCAGCTGGTTAAACGACAAAACATGTTCGTGTAAAGACTACCCGAACCGCTTCACTTCAGGTGAAGAGTGTTTGAAGCTGACTCGTGACAAAATTCATGAGTTTCACTGGCTGCCAGACACTTGTGCTTACCGTCTTCTATCAGAATCTAAGCCGATTCCTGAGTGGCACCCATTGATCACGGGATCTAAATCAGAGATGCACGCAGCTGGTGAAAGTGTTCGAAACAAAGTGGTATACGAAATTGATGTTGTCGATTGGGAAGACCACATCTTGAACCACCCAAATCGCTAGTTATTCTAAAACAGTCGCTCTTGAGCGACTGTTTTGCTATTTGGCGTCGCCTAAATTTAAAACTTACTTGCTTACTTGCTTACTTGCTTAACTTAAAGACTAAAAGATTTAAAAAATTAAAACAAAAAACGCCCCGAAGGGCGCTAAGTAAAACGAGCAAAAAAGATTCAGGCTAGTTTACTTGTTGTTTAATGTACTCACCCAGTTCTGAGTGGTGCATGATTTTCGAAACTGGCAATATCTTTTCAGCAGGGCCCCAAGCAAACACGTTCACTGGTGTGTGAGTATGTGTACCTGTACCCCAAACGATGTTTTGACCGGTTGCTTGTTCACGAGCAAGCAGGTTGCCACGGTCGTTATATGGGAAGAAAGCATCGAAATCGTTGATAGCAGGTACTTCTTCTGCCGATAAGTATTTGTGCTGAGCCAATCGGTATGGATTCGGCTTACTGGCTAATACGTTTTTCGCTTGTTCAGCAGTGATAGGGAACTCACTGTTTTTGTTGACGATCTCAGCCAGTTTTTCAGGTGTTTGCAGCGCTTTATCTAGCTTCTGAAATTCGCTGATCATGCCGTAGTAGCTTTGCTTCTGATTGTATAAACCATCAAGAATATCGAATGCGCCAAAGTTAAAGTTGGGTGCATAGTCGCGATCAGCAAAGGCTTCGCCAGAACGTTTCTGTGGTTTTGGTAGGTCATTAGAAGAGTAGCTGAAACCGAAAGAGCCTGTTTCGTGGTCTGCGGTCACAATCACGATTGTGTCTTCACGATCTTTTGCCCATTCATACACCGTTTGGATCGCTTCATCAAACTTGAGTAGTTCATGCAGCATGGTGCCTGCATCGTTACTGTGTCCCGCCCAGTCGATTTGGCCACCTTCGACCATTAGGAAAAAGCCATCTTCATCTTTGGATAGGATGTTGAGTGCTTTTTGTGTCATCTCTTTCAGGCTTGGTTGAGTTCGTTCGCCACTCTTTTTCTTGTTGCTGTAAGCGATGCCATCATCCATGCCCGAGTAGGCGAATAGGCCAAGTAGTTTATCGCCCTTAGCGTCGTCTAGCATGTTGCGATTAAACGCCAGTTGGTAGCCGTCTTTCTCTGCTTCAGTCAGCAGGTTACGGTCGTCTTTACGCTTCGATTTGAGATAAACATCACCTTGAGTCAGTTTCTCAAGTTGCTTATAGGTTTCACCTTTGTCGTTGGTCGATTTAGGGATCCAATGACGCAGTCCTCCAGAGAGCATCACATCAGCGCCCGTTGCTAACATGTCAGATGCAATTTGATTCTCTAAAGAACGGTGAGGTTGGTGAGCGGCGAAAGAAGCAGGGGTCGCGTGAGTTAAGCGCGTGTCGGACACTAAGCCGGTCGCTTTGCCTGCTTTTTTCGCTTTCTCAAGTACTGTCTCAACATGGTTACCCTGGGAATCGATACCGATCACTTCTGAACCGCTGTAGATACCCGTTGCAAGCATGGTCGCAGAGCAAGCTGAATCCACTACGATTGCGTCTTCCGGATGCGTTAGGGATGAACCAATAACCCCTTCTTGAGCAAGTTGATAAATGGCCGTTTTGTTCCCTTTATAGATGGAATTTGGCGCTTGGTTTGCGTAGGTTTCCAATAAGCCAACTTGCTGAGGTCCCATGCCGTCGCCGATCATCAGAATGACATTTTTGATTTCTGCTGAAAGTACGTTGAATGAGAGTGTAGAGGTTACCACTGCGGTAACAATTGGTTTCATAAAGTGCTTCATTAGTTATCCCTTTTTATATAAGCGGGATGATTAGAACACCGATTTGTGTCAAAGTCGTTTCATATTTGTTTCATCAATATGAAATTGAGCAATAACTCAAGTTTTTAGAAAAGCATAAAAAAAGGCTCACATTTCTGCGAGCCTTTGTCGTATTTAGGAGAGTCCAAATAAATGGACTGTGTCATGGCTAATGTCAAGCAAGTGGCAGTTCTGCAACCACCTGATTGAACGCGACTCGAGCTTTCTGAGCTTGCTCTGATAACTCAACTTTTTTCGCTTGAGCTGTGCTTAGGTTGTTTTCAGCCTGCTCAAGTGCTTGTTGTAGGTTTTCAGGAAGCTCATGTGTTTCCATTTGTGCACCCTGTTCAAGAACATAAGCGCGGATTTCTTTCTTCACATCAGCAAGGGCTTTATAAGCTTCACGTTCAAGTTCTGCTGCATCTTGTGCTGCGTCTTTCTCTTTCTCGAACTGTGCCAATGCCATACCTTCTGCCGACCATGGGTCCATGTCTGGCAGCTCTTCGATGTTAATCGTTGGCTCGATGTAATTCTCTTGGTGACGCAAATCGAGGCTCGTCGCACGAACGGCTGAGATCATCAACATCACAGAGATAGCCAGTAGCGGTAAGCCACCAACAATCGCAGCGGTTTGAAGCGTGCTTAGGCCGCCCAAGAACATCAGAATCGTTGGTAAGAACGACAGTGTGAATGCCCAGAACATACGGTTCCAACGCATTGGCTCTTCGGTCACGTTGTTTTGAACCACAGAAGCTAAAATGTAAGATATAGAGTCAAAGGTTGTCGCAGTAAAAATAATACACAACAGTGTAAATACGGCGATCACTAACGTGCTCATTGGCAGTTGTGCCAGCATCGAGAAGATAGCTTTGGTTGCGCCTTCTTCGTTTAGGATTGCAACGACATCTAGCTCACCAGATAACTGTAGGGATAAACCGTAGTTACCTAAGATCATGAAGAATAAGAAACAGCCTAATGAACCAAAGAAGATAGAGCCTGACACCATTTGTTTAATGGTTCTGCCGCGAGAGATACGCGCAACAAACAGGCCCATGCTTGGTGCAAAAACTAGCCACCATGCCCAGTAGAAAATGGTCCAATCTTGTGGGAAATGGGTATTTTCGAACGTACCGTAGCCGCCGAATGGTTCAGCCCACGTTGCCATCACGAAGAAGTTAGACAATAGGCGACCAATCGAGTCTAGACCTGTTTCAAGCATGAAAATCGTTGGGCCAGCGATTAGGACGAATATCAATAGTCCCATTGCGCCCCAGAAGTTGATGTTACTGAGGATCTTGATGCCTTTTTCCAAACCAGCATACGATGAGTATGCGAATATCGCAGTACAAACCAGAAGCACCATAACTTGAGTGACGTTATTTTTTGGTAGGCCGAATAAGTGGTTAAGACCTTCAGTAATAAGAGGTGCTGCTAAACCTAACGTTGTTGCTGCGCCACCTAATAGACCAAAGATGAATAGGATATCTACAACTTTACCTGCAACGCCGCGGCTATGGTGTTCACCCAATACTGGCATCAATGCACTAGAAATTTTTAGTACAGGTTGTTTACGTACATAGAAAAAGTAGGCAATTGGAATAGCAGGGATTAGGTAAATAGACCAAGCAATTGGACCCCAGTGGAATAAACCATAGGTCGCAGCCCAACGAACGGCTTCTTCACTGCCGGGTTCTAGTTGAAAAGGAGGTGATTGGTAGTAGTAAGCCCACTCGATACAGCCCCAGTACAAGATACTTGCCCCGATACCACCACAGAAAAGCATTGCTGCCCATGAAGCGGTTTTAAATTCAGGTTCTTCATCGGCTTCACCCAGTTTAATTTGTCCCATATCACTGAACACAACGTAAACCATGAAGGCACAAGCTGCGAGTCCAAGGGCTAGGTACAAGAAACCAAGCTGGTCTGTCATAAAGGTTTTAGCGATCGCGATCCAGTCTGCTCCTTGCGTCGGGAACATAATCAGCGGGAAGATGATCGTGAGTAGGAGTGCTATCGCACCAAAAAAGGTTGGCTTATCAATAAGCGCAAAAGAGTTTTTCACGAGTATTATTCCATTAAAATGAGAGCGGAATTATGTCGTGAACTCGTTTTTTAGGACAAATCAGGTCTGTTGTCGTGACGACAAATCGATTTTTTGCAATGAAAGAGGCTCAGAGCAATAGGGTCTATGTAAGCAGTGCTGTGCAAACAATGCACGTGGTGCAGTGAAAGGAATGCCGTAAAGGAAAGTAAGGTTATATGAGAGCGAGAAGAATGCCACCAACCGTTGCCGCTGCGGATAAGTATTGCCCTGCTGAATAAGAGTTATCTTCCTCTTCTTCAATCTTATCTGGGTGATCCATACCAAGTGCGCCATGAGCAAATGACTCAACCTTATCAGTTACGGTTTCATTCTCTGCTGCAACTCTCTTGGCTTCTTTATCGATTTCTTTAAGGGCAGATAATAGGGCTTTGCCCTCATCGGAAAGCTTAACGGTATTTTGCTCAACCTTAAGAGGTGCAGGCTTGTCAGCTTCAATGCTTTTAGCTTGTGCGTTCATTTGCGAAGGTGAATACAGCTGAGTGTTATTCGTTCCTACTGGCGTCATATCGCTCTCCTTACCTATCCTTAAATATAGTATCGGCAGAGGTGTGAAAAACTTGTGCATTTAATCACCGTGGTGATGTTTTTTTATTCGCACAATATATCTTCGTCTGCTTAATCAAAACTGCTTGGTAATTAAGCAATTCCTATGCCGATATCAATATTTATCTTAGGGCACGATTGAAGAAGCCTTTAGCGTACTAGATTTCTCGCTTACCAGGCTTCTAGCGTACCAGACTTTAACTTGAATAAGATTAAGTCTGGATAGCGAGTTTAGTCGCACTTGAGATCGGATCCGCGCTTAGATAGGTGCTTGTATGCCTTCATTCGGTTCTCTTTCTTAACAAAGCGAACCGGCGGCGAGAGAACTTCAAGCTGATAGTCACTGCTATCCGATGAGATCTCTTCAACTGGACTGATGATGGCAATTTTCAAATCAGGGTTACGACGTAGAATCGATGCTGCAGTGCCTAAACCACCTTCGGTGTGGAACTTACCGGCCACATGAATCACCTGTTGGTCTGGGTTTGATGCGAGGTAATCAACAATCGACTCTGCCATGGTTTCGTCCCATGTTACTTGAGCCGCAAACTGTTTTTCTGTTTGCTCTGGTGTTCCGTGATGCATCGAAGCCATGAACTTTTCTTTATAAGGGCTATCGCCAGTATCCACTTCTGAAGCAATCCATTGACGCTGTTCCGTCGTTAGCTGATCTAGATAGGATAATCCTTTACGGCCGATACACTGTACAAAGGGTTTTGGTGCGTTTGCCGCAATGATATTGACGTCGTTGGTTTTAGCGAACTCCACTAACGCGCGGTAATCACTTTCGTAATTTGGCCAAGCAGCGGCTTGAGACATAAGAACTTGTTCGCCAATCTCATCATTTAGATATTGGTTTAATGTGTCTTGATACTCTCGAGTGAATTGTTCCATTGAAAGCGCGATGTTTGATGTGGCGTTGCGGCGCACTTTTAAAAAATCGGTTTGGAAGCGATGGATTGCCGAGTGAGTGTGCCATTCGCCAATAAGAACCACATCAGCGTCAATCAGCTGTTTAGGTAATGCATTGAGAGAAAGCGCTTCGCCTTGTGGAGACGCGAATTGGTAGTCGTAGAATGTGGAAACGGCTTGCGTTTGCGTGTTAGCCACTTGTTGAGAAGTGTTGTTTGAAGGTTGATTAGCACAAGCTGTAAGCAGGGTCGCTAATCCGATAAGAATAATACGTTGCATGAAATGCCTCCTTGAAGAACACGCATACTAAAGGAGGCAAGATGAGATTTCAATGCAAACGATAATCAATATCAATTAAAGTTGTTTGCGGTACACTCGTAGCATAAAGTCAGCTTCACAGTTGAATTGCTCTGCATCGGTGAGTTGTTGTTTAAATTCTTCACTCGCTTTCCAAGCAAACGGCGTCATCTGTAGCAGGTCGAATGCGTCTGACCCCGATAGTTCCATCATATAGTTTAGTTGCTCTTGGTGCTCAAGAGTAAAACCTTCGATCACTTCTGGATCTTCATCGTGCAAACGAACGCCATCATAAATCGCATCGCGCAGCTGATACAGGTGTCGGCTAGCAGGTGTCACGGTAATCACCACACCATTGTCTTTGATCGTGCGTTGCAGCTCTTCTGCCTTGCAAGGCGCGTATATGCGTAGAATGCCATCTAAGCTATTTTCAGCAAAGGGTAGGCGATGACTCGAAGCGACTGAGAAGTCGACTGCTGGGTAGCGTTTAGCCGCATATTTGATAGCAATCTTAGAGATATCTAGACCAAAAGTAGCGCCATTCTTTTCTTGAAGGTTTACCGCAATTTCATTGGTGTAATAACCTTCACCACAACCTATATCTAATAGGCTAGGGGCTGTTTCTGGCAGATAGCTAGTGCATAGACCAACAACGGCTTGGCGCATCGGATCGTAGTGGTTGCCTTCAAGGAAGCGGCGACGAGCCTGCATCATCTCTTTGTTGTCACCTGGATCTTTTGAGCGTTTGTGGTGTGCAGGCATCAAATTGACATAGCCTTCTTTCGCTAGGTCGAACTGATGGTTCTTTTCACACTTAAACGTACGATCGTTTTGAGATAAAGGTTGGTGACACAAAGGGCATTGGTAAGTCATTGCGAACTCGAGGTAGAAATTTCAAGTCCAAAATTTTAACAGGAAGCATAGTGGGGCGCTAGAATAAACGCAGCTGTCTTGGCTAACGGTAATCCGTGAATAGGTAGAGCCAGTTAGTGAAGAGATAGAGCCAACGTATGGTTGGCTCTATTGGTTATGAGCAAGTCACTGATAGAAACCGTGAACTCGGCTTCTAGCTAAAAAAGTTAACTTGGTTCTTTAACGACTCAGCTTGTTTTTGAAGTTCATCAGCACTGTGAGAAGTCTTAGCGCTAGTTTCACGGCTCTGCTGGTTGAGGTCGCTGATCGCATGTGCGTTTGCGGCGATTTCTTGAGAAACCTGAGCTTGCTCTTCTGATGTCGCAGCGATGGTTTCAGCTTGAGAAGCAATAGATTCAACTTGAGAGGCAATCGACTCTAGAGCCGTACCGGCTTCTTGCGCTTTATCGAGTACTTGGTTGGCATTCGATTGGCTTTGTGTCATCAGGTTCACGGCATTGTTAGTTGAAGATTTCAACTTCTCGATGATGCTCACTACGTCTTGCACTGACGTTTGTGTACGATGAGCCAATGTTCTTACTTCGTCAGCGACAACGGCAAAACCACGACCCTGATCACCCGCACGCGCAGCCTCTATCGCAGCGTTCAACGCAAGTAAGTTGGTTTGTTCTGCGATGTCATCAATCATCTTGGTGACGGTTTGAATGCTTTCGCTATCAGAACTCACTTGCTCGATGGCCGATGCTGATTTGTCTAATTGATCATTCAGTTGGGCAACATCAATACACACACCTTCAACGACTTCTAAACCTTTCTGGCTGTCTTCATTTGCAAGGCGAACATTTTCAGCAATGCTGTTCACTTGCTGGGCTACAGATTCTGCAGAGGTGGCCATCTCTTCAATGGCCGTAACGACTTGCTCAACCTGTGCTTGCTGGCGATCAGATTGACTCAAGTTGTGGCTGGCATCTTGTGACACACTGCTCGAGCTATTCTGAACTTGATCACTGGTCGTACGTATCTCGCCCACGAGTGTATTCAATTGAGCAGCCATGTTCGCAACGCCAGTATTTAGGTTGCTGATCTCGTTTTTCGTCTGCTTGCCATTGTTTGGAATATGCAGGCTCACTTCGCCTTTTCCTAAACGTAGCATGTACTCGTTTAACGTCGTTAGTGGCGTCAGTGTACGGTTTAACACGAAGGTTAACGCGACGATGGTAGCGGCAGCAATCAAGGTGGCAATTATAGCGATGAGCTTCAACAGTTCATCACTGCCCTTGGTCACTTCCTTGATAAAAGTACCGCCAAGTAGTTTCCAATCCCAACCAGGAACTTTAGTGTAGACGAGATACTTTTCGCCTACAGTTCCTTGGTACTCAAAAGGGTAGAGAATCAAACCGGATTGCTGTTCAAAGATCTGATAGAAAGGTTTGTTGCCGTCGTAGTCAGCAACATCAACAATCGATTTACCACCGCCAACGTTAGTAGGGTGCAGTAAGTACTGGCCTTGATGATCTTTCTCGTTATCGACAATGATGGTGTATCCCGTATCTCCCCAAGAAACCGAGCGTAAAGATTCAAACAGGCTTTGAGTCGCGTCTTCTACTGGCAGACCAATGAAAGAGACACCGTTTACTTTGCCTTGAGCATTGGTCAAAGGCGCATAGTAGGTGATGTAACGTTGACCGAAGAGCTTAACTTGAGAGTAATAAGGCTGGCCATTTTTGAGCTTGCTATAGCCTGGATGATTTTTCCCTAGCGTGGTCGCAACGACTCGTTCGCCTGAAGGTTTTTTAAGAGAAGTTGAGACACGAATAAAGTCGTCGCCAAATGGGGCAAATAGGGTTGCTACGGCGCCGGTGTCGCGGGTAAAGCTATCGACGAGTTTGGTGTCATTGATTAGGCTCTCACCATACTGAGTCATGTTGGGAATTGAATGACCGTTGAACTCAACGTCATAACTTTCAACATAAACACCTGCTAGGTAACCGTTACGAAAAGTGGATTCTAAAACTTTAGCGGTATGCAGGTAAGCATCAAACTGACCAGAGATGGTTTTGGCCATCGCTTCTACTTTGGATTGGTGTTCTTTTAACGTGTTGTCTAATAATACCTGTGAGGCATTGCGGTACACGAGTGTTGCAATGGAGCCAAAGGCAATAAGCAAGCACAGCAAAATGACCAACTTAAGTTGGAAACCAACACTTTGATTTTTGTATTTCTCGAACATGAATTCACTATCCTGTCTTCATTGAGGTGTTGTTAAGTGGTTTTAAGGAAGTTTGTTATTGAGCTTTCTATCATAGGTACTTATTTATCGGCAGTGATTGATAATAATTAATGAATTAATGAATTAATGAATTAATGAATTAATGAATTAATGAATTAATGAATTGATGGTTATATTTATAAACTAGAGTGATGAGAGCCATGTGGCGTGGAGTTAAACGGAGAGGCGATGGACTACTGGCTTGTGTTAAGACGTTGATTACTGGACGGTACGTGTGAGGTTCGGGGCAATAAAAAATGCAGCGTTATGAGCTGCATTTTTTTAATTCGATTAGCTAGAAGCTTAGTTCGAAGAGATAACCGTAATAAGCTGGTGGCTCTCGCCAGGCTGCAGCGTTTTACCAGCTTCTAGGCTTGGTGCGTGTAGTGTTGATTCTACACACATCATGGTTAGGTAACCGTCATCTTGCATGTCGCCCATAGCTGCAGCGCCTTCTGCCCACGGGTTCCACAATACAGCAGAGTTATGACCGTGGTTCTCAACCGTTAGTGTGCGATCCAGATTTTTGTCAGCAACAAAGATTTGCGCTTCTGGTTGCGTGTAAACGCGGTCAATCGTGTCGGTTAGTACCAGTTCAGAACCACCTTGGCAGATCTTGCCACCTTGCAGGCTATCAATGTACTCAGCACCCATACCGGTTGTGGTTGTGTTGTGAATATCACCAACGTTTAGGTAAGTGTGCAGCGCGCCAGAGAAAGTCCATGGTTGTGAATCTGTGTTTTTCACATCCAAAGTTACTTTTAATTGGTCACCAATCTCAACATTTAAACGTGCATCGAACTGATGCGGCCATACTGCTAGAGTTTCTTCATTCGGCTTTAGGCCTAGGCTTACAATCACACCCGCTTCGCTTTCACGGTGCTCAACTAATTGCCATTCGCTTGAACGTGCAAAACCATGAGCAGGTGCAGCAATGCGACCAAACCAAGGCCAACATACTGGAATACCCCCACGTAAGGCTGTTTTTCCATCGAATTTAGCTTGTTGGCTCATCCAAATAAGGTCTTGTTGACCTTGTGGTTGGAATGACACCACATGGCCGCCAAACAATGAAATGGCTGCGTTTGCTTTATCGTGGATAACGCGAACCAATTTTACACCTTCGTGTTCAACGATAGTCACGTTGTCAGAAAGTACTGTCAGTGTAGGTAGAGTAGATAAATCCATTACATGATCCTTCTAAGGAAATTGAATTCAAATGCTGGCTAGAACAGTGCTTGTGATTTTGTGAGTGACAAGCAGAGCCAGTATTGGAATTAAATTTTGCGTTTTGACTTAAGTTTTAGGTTTAGGTTAAGTTTTAGTGTGTGACTAGCCAAGGCATTTTGGTGATCGGGGTCGAAGCCGCTTAAAAGATAGCAGGTATTAAAAAGGCGACACTAAGGTCGCCTTTTTCAAAGTCTGCTCAAAACAGTCTTCGCTAATGCTTATCTAAAGCTATTTCTAAAAAGAAATTACTTAGAGATGTGAGCGATTAGGTCTAGAACTTTGTTTGAGTAACCGATTTCGTTGTCGTACCAAGATACAACTTTAACGAATTTGTCAGTTAGAGCAACACCAGCTTTAGCATCGAATACTGAAGTTTGAACTTCACCGATGAAATCTTGTGATACTACTTGGTCTTCAGTGTAACCAAGAACGCCAGCCATTTCGCCTTCAGAAGCTTCTTTCATTGCAGCACAAATTTCTTCGTAAGATGCAGATGCTTTAAGGTTAACAGTTAGGTCAACTACAGATACGTTAGCAGTTGGTACGCGGAAAGCCATACCAGTTAGAAGGCCGTTTAGTTCTGGAAGAACAACGCCTACAGCTTTAGCAGCACCAGTTGAAGATGGGATGATGTTTTGAGAAGCACCACGGCCACCGCGCCAGTCTTTAGCAGAAGGGCCATCTACAGTTTTTTGAGTTGCTGTAGTAGCGTGAACTGTAGTCATAAGACCAGACTCAATGCCCCACTTATCGTTAAGTACTTTAGCGATAGGTGCAAGACAGTTAGTAGTACAAGAAGCGTTAGAAACGATGTCTTGACCAGCGTAAGATGCTTGGTTAACGCCCATTACGAACATTGGAGTTGCATCTTTAGAAGGACCAGTAAGAACTACTTTCTTAGCGCCAGCAGTGATGTGCTTACGTGCAGTCTCGTCAGTTAGGAAAAGACCAGTTGCTTCAGCAACTACGTCTACTTCGATAGCATCCCACTTAAGATCTTCTGGGTTACGCTCAGCTGTAACACGTACAGTTTTACCGTTAACGATTAGGTTACCGCCTTCAACTTCAACAGTACCGTTGAAACGGCCGTGAGTTGAGTCGTACTTAAGCATGTATGCCATGTACTCTACGTCGATTAGATCGTTAATACCTACTACTTCGATGTCTGCACGCTCTTGAGCTGCGCGGAATACGAAACGGCCGATACGGCCAAAACCGTTAATACCTACTTTGATAGTCATTGTAGTTGCTCCACAACTTAATTTCTGATTAAAGATAACTGGTAGTAAAATTACAGAATCCAGTATACATCTGCAATAGATAATCCGACTTAACTTGTTTAATGTCAAAAAAAAGCGACGCTTTTCTTAACAATTGGGCGTAAGTGGTTGAAAATTGACCATTGCAAGTGGCTCTGTACCCTTCCAGTTGGGTAAAATACCCCTAAATGATGATTCACTTATGAGTGTATATGTACAATGTTTCCTGGTGAGAAAGTATGTGCTACAAAACGACTGATATGCAAGCCTTTATAGAAAAAAGTAAATATAATAACTGAGAATGTGGAGAGATATTAACGTGGTTCAAAAGGGAGGAAATATGATAAAGCCTGATGAATACTGGCGTGAGCGCCTAACGGACGACGAATTTGCTGTGTGCCGTGAACGTGGTACTGAAGCCCCATATAGCGGTAAGTTACTGCACAACCATAACACTGGTGTCTATAGCTGCACATGCTGTGAAAGCCCTTTGTTTCTGTCGGATAACAAATATGACTCTGGGTGCGGTTGGCCAAGCTTTGATGCCCCAGTAAGTGATGAAGCGGTACGCTATATAGAGGATCTAAGTCACGGAATGAAGCGTGTGGAGATCCGTTGTACTGCATGTGATAGCCATTTAGGTCACGTTTTTCCTGATGGCCCGCAGACAACAGGTGAGCGATTCTGTGTTAATTCTGTGTCGTTAATTTTCAACAAAAATGACAAAAGTACGAAATAACTTGTAACTATTGTTTAATCCTTACAGGTCGTACTTGTCGATTAAGGACTATTGAACAGCCCAAGATTTCAGAATTAACTCTAGTACAAATAAAAACAGCTACCATGACGGTAGCTGTTTTTTTATGCATTAAGAAATCAAAACTAATAGTTCGGCACTATAGACGCGGTGTAAACGCCGTCTTCAATGGCTTCGACAATCTTTTCAGCATCATCATTGAATTGTTTGTATTGAGGTTTGTCGAAACGATACAGCACAGTGAGCTCAGCTTCAGAAGCAATGGGCACATCAAAGTCTTTGGCAACCATTGCCCACACGTACGCTTTTTCCATATGACCAAGGCTGTGGTTGATACTGGCCATCGACTTGAAGATTTCAGTGTTGACGACCGAACCATTTGAAAGCGTTAACGCATTATTGAGTAGCTTAAGCGTTTTTGCATGATCACGGGTGGTATAGAAGGTGGCTAAGGCATATTGCATTTCTGCCGTATTTAACGCTTCTTTCCCTTCTAGCTGTAGGAAACTGCGTCTGGCGTTGGTGTCCCCGGTTTGTGACCACAAGAAGTAAAGCGTTTCCGGTGTATTGGATTGTGATAGTTCATCTACAATACGCTCAGACTCTTCGATGCTGTGCATTAAAGAGGTAAAGCGACGCTCTTGCAGCTTAGATTGGTCAATCGTCTCGATCTGCGCCGCAAGCTCTAGGCACTTTTTGTACGCAGTGACTAACTTGAACTCTTTAATCTTATTGGCTTCGGAGGGTTGCTTCTGAACTTCAAATCGATGCCAGATGAGGTCGGTACGTGCGACGCGACATTGCCCATCGTTCATGTTCAATTCCTCACACTGCAGCCCCGGATTACTTTGACAGAGTTGATCGGTATTTTTATTTCCTTCAAGACACCCAACCAGAGTGAAAGGTAATAGGCTAATTGCCAACCGTTTCATCATTTTCATATTCCTTCACTTGTGATCGAATGCACTTATTATCGGTCAGGTTCTTGACTCAATTCTGTTACGGGTTATTTTCTGGTGAAAATTGTTAAAACTAAGGCTTTATCATGGATGCAGAACAACTTCTTAGCGCAATGACACCCGAGGTCTACGAACGTTTAACTTACGCCGTTGAGACGGGTAAATGGCCAGAAGGTACGGCGCTCTCTAAAGAACAACGCGACTCGTGTATGCAAGCAGTTATGTTATATCAATCTAAACATAACTCCGAAGCTCAACATATGACAGTTGCAGCTGGTGGTGATATTAGCTTTAAATCTAAGTCTGAGCTTAAGAAGCAATTTAAGTCAGACCAAGAAGATATTGTTAGGGTTAACCCGAATCATTAGGCTTAAATTACAACAAAGGGGTGGCACTGTGCCACCCCTTTAGCTGTTAAGCCGTTTATTTATAAGCAATAAAACGATTTAGTTCACGTTAAACGCCTGCGATACCCATGAAACGACTGGGTTAATGCGAAGGTTTTGGTTAAACGTATAGCTAAACCTAAACCTCTGAACCTATAGCTCTAAACCTATAGCTGAACAAGCTTATAAACTCATCTCACCGCGCAACACTTGTTGCATTTGATCCTTCACTTGTTCGTAGCTTAAGTTTTGGCTCAACAGGTAATGTAACTTCGCCAGTGCCGCTTCTGGTGTCATATCGTAACCACTGACAACTCCAGATTCTGCTAGTGCACAACCCGTCGCGTAACCACCCATATTGACTTTACCCGCCAAACACTGAGTTAGATTCACTACAATCACACCTCGTTCTGATGCATCTTTTAAGTGCTGAAGTAACTCTTGATTTTGTGGTGCGTTACCAACACCAAAAGTTAGCAAAATCATTGCGTTAACAGGCTGTAGTAGTGTGTTGCGAATCACCTCATGTGAGATGCCTGGATACATAGTGATTACGCCGATGGGTTGCGGAGTAATGTTATGAACCTTGAAAGCACCTTCAGGTTGCTCGTTTACCTTTACGTTATTGCTGATCTGGATATTGATACCCGCTTCTAGCAATGGGGTTAGGTTTGGAGAGGTAAACGCATTGAAGCCATCTGCATGTGATTTTGTGCTGCGGTTACCGCGCATCAACTTGTTGTTGAAGAACAGTGTCACTTCGTTGATCGGGTAGTTCGCTGCAATGTGCAGAGCATTCAGCAGGTTTGCTTGTCCATCTGAACGTAACTCTGCCAATGGGATCTGAGAGCCCGTAACAATCACAGGTTTGCCGAGGTTTTCCAGCATGAAAGACAGAGCAGAGGCGGTGTAAGCCATTGTGTCTGTACCGTGTAGGATAACGAAACCATCGTACTTATCGTAGTTCGCGCGAATATCATCAGCGATAGTCTGCCAATCAAGTGGCGTCATATCTGAAGAGTCCATCAATGGAGAGTATTCGTGAATGGTGTACTCAGGCATTTCTGGGCGATGGAATTCAGGCATGCCAGCTAGCTGCTTATCCATAAAACCTGCGACAGGGACATAGCCGTGGTCCAAAGACTTCTGCATGCCAATTGTGCCGCCGGTATACGCGATATAGATGTGTTTTCTTTCCATGGCGATTAATACTTAGTGTGATATAGGGAACAGGGGGGCGATTATAGCGAATTATCATGCAATAAAAAGAGGCGCCTCACACAGAGGCGCCTCTTGATAACAAAGCGTGAGCTTATCTTATTGAACTTGGCAGTTTAAGCAAAAAGCGTATCGGCCTTGTGGGTCGTTAAAGTTGCCTAACAGCTGGCTATCTTGAGCTAACTGCTGAGTAACAGGTTGTAAACTGCTTGGAATCATTGATTGAATATCAAAGCCTATCGACATCTGAACTTGATTCATAAATTCTTGAATAAATTGTTCTGTCGTTGAAAGTGGTTCTTCTACCCAGTAGATGTTGTAGGTTTCAAGCTCCGCAAGTGAAGCCGCTGCTGCAATCGCATCATCAAAATCACCAATTTCATCGACTAGACCTTTCTGGATTGCATCTTGGCCAGTCCATACTCGGCCTTGAGCGATCTTGTCGACAGCATCGACTTCTATGCCGCGATTCTCTCCAACTAGGCTAATGAATCGGCGGTAACCGTTTTCAATGCCCATTTGGAACGCATCTTTCGCGCCGTCGCTAAGCCCAGTCGTAATACCAAGACCAGAGAAAGGTGACGTACCAACGCCATCAGTGTAAACACCAATATCGTTCAACCCTTTTTCGAAAGTTGTGATAACACTAAAGATACCAATCGAACCAGTTAAGGTCGTTGGTTGAGCCAGGATTTTGTCCGCACCCATCGAGATCCAGTAACCACCCGAAGCGGCAAGGCTAGACATAGAGACAACAACCGGCTTGCCCGCTTGCTTGATCGCTTCAATTTCATTGCGAATCACTTCTGAAGCAAATGCGCTACCGCCTGGGCTGTCTACACGAAGTACAACGGCTTTTACTTTGTCGTCGTTGCGCGCTTGGCGAAGTAGTGCTGCTGTCGTATCTCCACCAACGGTGCCACGTGGCTGCTTACCATCCATAATTGCGCCGCTAGCAACAATCACAGCAACATCGTGCGATTCACTTGTTAGGTCTGGAAGCATGGTTGTACGGTACTCGTAGTACCCAAACGCGTTATAGCTGTCTTGACCATCACTGCCGAAAACGTCAGCAAGCTCTAGTCGTACTTGCTGGCGAGTCGCCAGTTCGTCAACTAAACCAAGCTTCTCTGCCAGTTTTGCGATATCGCCATCAACCGACTCAAGGTCTTTTAAGAAAGAGTCCATGCTTGGGTTCAGCGTTTTCGCGTCGATCTGACGGTTGTTGCTTACGTCATCAACGTACGCGCCCCATAATTGGCCTAACCAACGAGAAGCAGATTCTTTCGCTGCATCTGACATGTCGTCACGAATGAAAGGCTCGATAGCTGACTTATAGGTACCAACACGGAATACGTGCGTGTTGACGTCTAGCTTCTCTAATAACGTTTTGTAGTAAAGCGAATAGGCGCTGTAGCCTTTAAGTAGAACCCCACCATCTGGTGATAGGAAGACTTTAGTTGCGTAGCTGGCTAGGTAGTATTGGCTTTGGTTGTAAAAGTCACCCACCGCATAAATTGGTTTGCCAGTTGCTTTGAACTCGTTGAGTGCTTTAGCAATGTAGCGAAGCTTGGTCAGATTGGTTTCTGGCAGTTCTTTGAGTGCTAAAACGATACCCGTAACGTTGTCATCGTCTTTGGCGTAGCGAATCGTCTCAACAATATCAAACAGGACGTTCTCTTTTGGAAGGTCTTTGCCAAGCAGTGAACCCGTGACCGAATCCATCGGGTTGATATAGCGACTTTGCTCCACGATAGGACCAGACAGGTTAAGTACTAAAGCCGATTCCTGTGGAACGGTGGGCTGAGCTGTGTCTGAGTGGAAGTATACAAAGTAGATGATGGCGATACTGAGTAAAAAGAAGAGGTTAACGAGCGCAAGACGCACAAACGTGATGAGCTTCCAAATCCCTTTAAAGATCATACCTATAAATTTGAATATCTTTTTCATTATGTCTCCGCAGTGAGATCACGTGGCTTTAACAAGCAACAGTACTATTAATCTCAATAATATGAACTGCTTAGTATCCTACGATAATTCCCTAGCTCAAACTACACCAAGAATTGTTAATCGATATATATTCTCATTAAGTGTAGACAAATTAAGGGTTTCTGAACGATTAATACCTTCAGCATTATGATCGGTGTTACAAAAATGTAAACGGTTGTTTGAACTTTTGGTGATTGAGTTATATTGTGGTCAGACCACAAGGATATAATAATAGAAGTGATGTCTGCCATGTACCCACATTTACTCGAACCACTCGATCTTGGATTTACTCAGTTACGTAACCGTGTATTGATGGGATCAATGCACACGGGTTTAGAAGAAAATAAAGAAGGCCTCCACAAGCTTGCCGCATTTTATGAAGAGCGAGCAAAAGGAGGCGTTGGCCTTATTGTTACCGGTGGTTTCTCTCCTAATTTACGTGGCAGATTGACCCCATTTAGTGCTGAGTTCAGTAAAGTTAAGCACGCAAAAGCTCACCAAGTTGTTACCGAGGCCGTGCATAAGCATGGCGGTAAAATTGCCCTTCAGTTGCTGCATGCTGGCCGCTATGCAATGCACCCATTCGCGCAAAGTGCTTCGGGCATCAAAGCGCCAATCGCCAAGTTTGCACCGAGTGAAATGAGCCCTCGTCAAATTAAAAAGACCATAGGTGCTTTTGCCAACAGTGCAGAGCTAGCTCAGGTTGCTGGCTATGACGGCATTGAAATCATGGGCTCTGAAGGTTACTTGATTAACCAATTTATCTGTAAACGTACCAACATGCGTTATGACGAATGGGGCGGTTCTTATGAGAAGCGCATGCGTTTCCCATTAGAGATCGTTAAATCGATTCGCGAAGCGGTGGGTAAAGATTTCATCATTATTTTCCGCTTATCGATGCTGGATTTGGTTGAGCAAGGCAGCACGTTCGAAGATGTTGTACTTTTGGCTCAGAAGCTAGAAGAAGCGGGCGTGACCATTATCAATACTGGTATTGGTTGGCATGAAGCTCGTGTCCCGACTATTGCGACACAAGTTCCAAGAGGAGCATTCTCTTGGGTGACGGAAAAAGTTAAACCATACGTGTCGATCCCAGTGGTGACATGTAACCGTATCAACACGCCAGAAGAGGCCGAACGTATCCTCAGTTCAGGACAGGCCGACATGGTATCAATGGCTCGTCCATTCTTGGCAGACCCTGACTTTGTTAATAAAGCCGCTCAAGACCAAGCGCAGTTCATTAACACCTGTATCGGTTGTAACCAAGCTTGTCTTGATAATGTATTTAAGGGCAAAAGAGCGAGTTGCTTGGTGAACCCTCGCGCTTGTTACGAGACTGAAATTGTTGTTCAGCCTGCCGAAGCGACCAAAACTATTGCCGTGGTTGGCGCTGGGCCTGCTGGTTTAGCCTGCGCGACGACGTTGGCACAGCGTGGTCATAATGTTGATCTGATTGAGAAAAATGACCGTATCGGTGGGCAGTTTAGATTGGCAATGCAGATTCCGGGTAAAGAAGAGTTCAGAGAAACGATTCGTTACTTTGCTAATCAAATAGATGCATCAGGCGTGAACTTAAAACTGGATACTGAAGCGACGTTTGAGATGTTGTTGAAGTACGATGAAGTCGTGATGGCTGCCGGTGTTGAGCCAAGAAAGCTTAATATTGAAGGGATTGACCAAGAAAACGTAATCGATTATCAAACCTTGATTCGCGAAAAGACACCAGTAGGCGAAAAAGTCGCGATTGTTGGTGCCGGTGGTATTGGTATTGATGTGGCAACTATGCTGACAGAGCCGACTTCTCACAGCTTGGATGACTGGCTGCATGAGTGGGGCATTGATAAGAATATGGAACACCCTGGTGGACTTTATCCTTATCCTGATTCGTTCAGTGATAAAACGGTTTGGGTGATGCAGCGTAAAGTCGGGCGTGTCGGTAAAGGCCCAGGTAAAACTACAGGTTGGATTCATAAACGCACATTAGAAAAACGTGGTGTGAACTTACTTGGTGGCGTGAGCTACAACAAGATTGACGACCAAGGTCTGCACATCAGCGTTGGTAAGAAAGATCAGGTACTCGATGCCGATTCCGTTATCGTGTGTGCGGGTCAGGTTTCAGTTCGTCCATTCGAAGACATGTGGCAAGAGTTTGGTGGCAAGCTTCACGTGATCGGCGGTGCTGATTATGCCGGTGAGTTGGATGCGGTACGAGCTATCCGTCAAGGTGTTGAGCTAGCTATTAAACTGTAGAGCGGGTTATCAAGCCTTAGAACATCGTTAAATTTTCTCGCTAAACTAGCTTGAAGTGGAAAAATAAATAAGGCTCCTAAGTCATAGATTTAGGAGCCTTTATTGTTTCTAGTGTCGTTTCAAATATGGCTTCAAATGGACAGCTGTTGAGATTTATTATCGTTTGTGTTTTGTGCTACAGTTCAACTATACAAACAATAAAAATTAGTAAGGACTTCAAATGGATGCTTTGGATCTATTGCTCAACAGACGCTCAATCGCAAAACTCTCTGATCCAGCACCTGAAGGTGTAGCATTAGAAAACATCATTAAAGCGGGCTTGCGCGCTCCAGACCACGGCGCATTGACACCGTGGCGCTTTGTTATCGCACAAGGTTCTGGGCTACATAAGCTTTCCGATATTTTGGTTCGAGCAGCACAAGCGGACGAAAGCGAAGAAGCGGTGATTGAGAAAGTAAAGAAAGCGCCGTTTCGAGCACCTATGGTTATCACTGTCATCGCAAAAGTGACTGAACACGATAAAGTGCCTTCATTCGAACAACACCTTTCTGCAGGTTGCGCTGCACAAGCAATGCAAATGGCTGCAGTTGCTCAAGGTTTCCAAGGTTTTTGGCGCTCAGGTAAGTGGATGTTCCACCCTGAAGTTCACCAAGCTTTCGGCCTAGAAGGCGACGATGAAATCGTTGGTTTCCTATATTTGGGCACTCCGGGCTGTACGCCAATGAAAGTACCAGAGCGTGACTTCTCTAAGTTCGTCGAGTTCTTGTAAAGAAAGCCGAAGCTTGAATAGTGGAATGCTAACTGTATAAACAACCAGTTTTCCTTGATTTCTAGGGGCCACATTAGATAATGTGGCCCTAATTGTTTGTAGCATCTGGAAAAACATGTCTCGTCTTATCATTGCTGAAAAACCAAGCCTAGGCCGCGCGATCGCCGCTGCACTACCGAATCCACAGAAGAAAGACCAAGGGTTTATCAAATGTGGCAATGGGGATGTGGTGACTTGGTGTATTGGACACTTATTGGAGCAGGTTGAGCCGGATGCTTATGATGACCGTTATAAGAAGTGGAACTTAGCCGATCTTCCTATCGTGCCAGAGCAATGGCAACTAAGACCGCGTAAGACGTCAAGCAAACAGCTCACGGTGATCCGAAAGCTATTGAAGGACGCGACTCAAATCGTTCATGCGGGTGACCCGGATAGAGAAGGGCAGCTGCTGGTTGATGAAGTTATCGATTACTGCAAGGTGTCTAAGGCTAAGAAAGAGTCGATGGACAGGCTGCTGATCAGCGATTTGAACTTACCAGCCGTAAAGCGTGCGCTCTCTCAAATGCGCAGTAACCGAGATTTTATTCCACTTTCTATTTCTGCATTGGCGCGCTCTAGAGCCGATTGGCTGTATGGCATGAACATGACTCGCGCGTATACCTTGTTAGGTCAAAAGGCGGGCTACCAAGGCGTGTTGTCGGTAGGGCGAGTACAAACGCCTGTACTTGGTTTGGTTGTAAGGCGTGATGAAGAAATAGAAAACTTCATTCCTAAAGATTATTTCACTCTGCACGCTTTGATCCCTTATCAAAATAACGGCCAGAGCTTTGATATTCGAGCGCGTTGGAAACCAAGCGAAGCATGTAAACCATGGCAAGATGAAGAAGGCCGCGTGCTCAATCGAAAGCTGGTTGAGAACGTGGCTAACCGAATTACGAACCAACCCGCGACGGTGACGGAATCAGAGCAAAAGCAAAGTAAACAAGCTGCGCCATTGCCTTATTCGTTGTCAGCTTTGCAAATTGATGCGTCTAAGCGTTTTGGTATGAGTGCTCAACAGGTACTCGACACTTGTCAGTCGTTGTACGAGAAGCACAAACTCATCACTTATCCACGTTCTGACAGCCGCTACCTACCTAAGGATCACTACTCGCAAAGAGAGTCGGTCGTGGATGCTATCGCTAACAATGCGAAAGAGCTGCAAAGTGGTGCTCAAGGTGCGGATCTTTCTCTTAAATCCAAAGCATGGAACGACAGTAAGGTCGATGCTCACCACGCGATAATTCCTACTCCGAAAAAGTCATCGGTGAACGGCCTGTCTGCCAATGAGATGAAAATCTATCAGCAAATTGCTCGTCAGTATCTAATGCAATTCTACCCGCCTGCCATTTTTGCCGATGCCAAGTTAGTTTTTGATATCGCTGGTGGCGTATTCATTGCCAAAGGACGTCAGCTTATCAATCCAGGTTGGAAAGTGTTAATGGGCAAAACGGATACTGAAGAGAAAGGTGATGGTACGGATACGGTGCCTCCATTAGATAAAGGAACGGTACTCAATTGCCGTGAAGGAATTATTGGAGACAAAAAGACTGAGCCACCAAAACACTTCACGGAAGCGACCTTGCTACAAGCGATGACTGGTATCGCGCGCTTTGTCGCAAACAAAGACCTTAAAGCCATTTTGAAAGAGACCGATGGTCTTGGCACAGAAGCAACCCGAGCGGGTATTCTAGATACTTTATTCAAGAGACAACTGTTAACGCGACAAGGTAAAAGCATCCATAGTAGCCCGGCGGGAAGAGGCTTGATTAATGCTTTACCTGAGGACTCGACCTTTCCCGACATGACGGCTCACTGGGAGCATCAGTTGCAAGGCATGGCTGAACGAAACCAAGCGTATCAACCTTTCATGCAAGCGTTAGAAAGTAAGATTGATGGTTTGATGGGTAAAGTGAAAACGGGAGAAGTCCCTGAATCCCTACGTCATCTTCCTAAAGTTGAAAGACCAGCATTCAAGCGCCGTAAAGCTGGTGGGACAAGGAAGAAGACTTACGCTAAGAAAGGTACTAAAAGCTAAGAATTAATTGTTAGGGACTGAGATCAACAACTGTCCATTATTTGATATTTGAAGCCGGGATTAACGACCGACTTTGCGCCCGCAGCGCTTAAACAGCTGCTGCCAATAATCAACGTGGCGGCGAGTGGATGATCGAAAGGCTTGATGCGCATCTTTGATGGGAAAGTAATAACTGTGTAGCTCAGGCTGTGCGTCAAACATAGCAAGTTGCGGGGCTAGCTGCTGATAGTAGCCATCCAATTGCGCCATGTAAGGCTGAACTTTGTCAATATACTGTTGTTCGAACACATTGTTGAGATAGCGAAACTTAGTTGTGTCTCGTTGCTTCCCACAGATGATGTTGGCGTCAAAAGTAGTCAGCTGCTGGGTGATGGTATCAAGCTCAACCGAAGCACGAGCCAGCGAGTAGTATAAATCCCCGAGCGTAGAGCTCTTCTCTAATATTTCTTGAACCTCAATAGTCTTGCCGGAAACGAGCGGCGCGTTTAACGCTTGGTTGAGATGTTCTAAGGCGCCACTGGTTTGTCGTACCTGATCGCCGATATCAGCACGTAACCACTGACTGCCACGCATTTGCGACTGCATGGCATCGCTGGCATAGATGAGATTCCACTGGTGCAGCGGAAACTGTGTGAGTTTCTGCTGCTCGATTTCTTTCAGTAGCTCTACGACCTCAGAGTCTAATTCGCTACCGGATAAACATTTCCCAACACCCGCAAGTAGGGCGACTTGATAATCGTAATTACGAAACTCATCCGCGACTTTCCCAAGAACCGAATTTCTTTCTGCAATCAGATTGAACAATCCACACTGACGAAGCTGGTAACTGTCGATGAGACCGATAGAAAGCGATGGCACGTCAATCAACAGTTCTCTTTTTCTCGGTAGGTTTTCAAATTCCCATTCCTCTTTTATCTCGTCAACATCTTGTACTCTGGCTATCTTGGTTTGGTAGTCGTCGAATAAGTCTCCGGGGCCATCACTGAAACAGCCAGCTAGCATCACCGTCAGACAAAACAGAGTTGAGTGCTTAACTAGGTTTGAGAGAGGGCCATCATTCATCTGCGGGTTACCAGTCTATTTCACTGCCATCGAAATTGAAGAAGTGACCACTTACTTCAATATTCGCGGACTCGATGACTTTGATAAGACCAGAAGCTGAGGTGTCGGTGTCGATCAGAGCATTAGGGCCGCCCATTTCGGTCTGTACCCAACCTGGATGCAGAGCTAACACCGTAACGCCATTATCGGTTAAGTCGTTACTTAGGCTCTTCACAACGGAGTTTAGAGCGGCTTTGGAGGAGCGATAGATGTAGCCGCCTCCCGAGGTGTTCTCGGTCATGCTACCGACTCTAGAGGACAGGCAGGCGATCTTTTTGACGTCACTAATTTCTAGAAGAGGTAATAGAGTCTCGACAAGCTTCAATGGCGCAATGGTGTTGACTTCGAATACACGGCGCCACTCTTCGACATCGGTACTACCTAGCCCATAACCTTTAGGACCATAGTAGCCAGCGTTGTTGATCAAGATATCAATCGGTTCCATTTGCGAAGGGAGTTGGCCTACTGCTTGGTAATCGGTTATCTCTAATTGAATGCAGGTCAGATTGCTGTTGTTTTTCGCCAAAGACAGAAGAGCTTCTGCGGAGGTGGCTTCACGATAAGTCGCGTAAACCTTGTGGCTACCTTTCAAGTACTGTTGAGTCAGGCTTAAGCCAATGCCGCGGTTCGCTCCAGTAATAAAAATTACGCTCATGGTGATTCCTTTTCAGTTCAATTAGTTAAGTTTGATGGCTTAACACGAGAAAATCAACGCTCCACCAACTGGCCATTAGCATTCCTATAAAAATCATTACTGCTGCCATTGAGCCGCAGATCACCCCAAAGATGAGTATTAGGTTTTTCATAGCTGTCTCTTTGTGAAAGTTTAGATAATGATAACTATTATCATTAATTAAGGTTGTCGCCTAGGCTGAGACTGTTATGATTTTGAGAAAGATACGCAATTAACCTGATTATGATTCCTTTAATTTACCACTCAATCTATTCGCAGTTACCTTTACCAGAAGGTCATCGTTACCCAATCAACAAATATCAGTTGTTACACAGTGCTGTTGAAGCGTTAATGGATAGCGATCCTCTATGGAAGAACCAGTTTGAAATCTTCCAGCCAACGCCGGTTTCGGTTGAACAGGTAAAACAGGTTCACGATAGTGAGTATGTGGATTTGCTTGTTTCTGGTAATTTGCCCGCAGCAAAGATGAGACGTATCGGTTTCCCGTGGAGCGAACAACTTATTGAGAGAACGCTTTATTCAAGTGGTGGAACCTGCTTGGCCGCTGAAATGGCAATAGAGAGTGGTTTGGCGATTCATTTGAGTGGTGGTTATCATCACGCGCATCATGATTTTGGTAGTGGCTTTTGTTTGTTGAACGATCTGGTGTTAGCGGCAAAACATGCGCTGACCTTTGAACATATCGATAAAGTGCTTATCGTCGACAGCGATGTTCATCATGGTGATGGCACAGCAACTCTTTGCCAAGAGAATGACGACATCATTACTCTATCATTCCACTGCGACAAAAACTTTCCTGCACGAAAGCCATTATCCGATTTAGATGTGCCGTTAAGTCGTGAAACAGAAGATGCAGAGTTCTTACGTTGTTTTGAACAAGTCACTAAGTTAGCGATTGCTCACCATCAACCTGATCTGATTATTTATGATGCGGGGATCGATATTCATCAGACGATGAACTGGGTTATTTGAATGTCTCGACAAAAGGGATATTTGAACGCGACTGTTTGATGATTGAATTAGCGAAATCAGAGTCTATTCCGATGGCCTGCGTAGTCGGTGGCGGATATCGAACTCAGCACCAAGATCTGGTTCCAATTCACATGCAGTTATTGAAGGCCGCATTTGCTGTTAGCAGTTGAGCGGTGAGCTTGTGTGATCTCCAGATACAAAAAAGCCGCTGATTTCTCAGCGGCTTTTTTTAATGTGGTGGAGGGATAGGGATTTGAACCCTAGAACCGCTATTAACGGTTGCCGGTTTTCAAGACCGGTGCTTTCGACCACTCAGCCATCCCTCCAATGGCGCGTATAATATAAGGCTGGCTTTCGCTTGTAAATACCCTTACCAACTGACTGCTTTTTTAATGAACAAGTTTGTGCATTTTTATATGGTTAGAGTGAAAATACATCGAAAAATGTTCCTGATCGTTTCGACTTCGGGGGGTAGGTATCATTTGAGGAAGGAAAATGGAGAAAGGATCGAATACAACTGATGTGAGGAACGTAATTAGGACCGAAGCCTTGGCTTTTGGTGTGTAGCCACCATTCCCCATTAGGGTTAACTTGCCTTTGCTGCCTATAAGATTCATAATGAATGCATCTTATAGAGTGAAATATCCCACCATGCATATCACACGTTATACTGATTATTCCCTACGAGTTCTGATCTATTTAGCGATCAACAACCAATCTCTTAGCACCATCGGCGATATTGCTAACAGTTATGGTATTTCTAAAAACCATTTAATGAAGATCGTTCAGCAACTCAACCTCAAAGGACATCTGATCGCCACAAGAGGAAAAAATGGTGGTTTGAAACTCAGTTGCCATCCAAGTCAGATCAACATAGGTACGTTAGTTCGAGAGTTAGAAGACAAACGTAACTTGGTTGAATGTTTTGGCGAGGATAATAGCTGTGTCATTACACCAAATTGCCAATTGAAAACTATCTTTGCTGAAGCTCAAGAGTGTTTTTACAAAAGCTTAGACGCTTATAGCTTGCAAGATCTCCTCGGCGAAGGGCACAGCTACAAGCTAGGGCAACTCTTGGCGGTTGAAGTTATTTAAAGTAAGCAAGTTTTGTTTACTCACTAGGTTTACGATGATGAAAAATTTAAATCAAAACCCCAACAATGGCGTTTCAATGACGGCATTTTTCGAACTCGCGTTTCGACCGTTTTTTTTGTTTGCATCACTTTTTAGTATTGCAGCATTAGTTGGTTGGGCTGCTTTTTGGAATGGCAGCGCAATCTTAAATGTTTATGGCGGTGCAATGTGGTGGCATATTCATGAAATGTTGTTTGGCTTTGCAGCCACTGTTGTGGTTGGTTTTTTGCTGACGGCCGTACAAAATTGGACGGGTGTCCGCAGTATTAACGGACGTGGGTTAATGATACTTCTGGCTCTATGGTTGTGTGCGAGAATAGCCATGTTCCTACCTGAGGTTCTAAGCCCTTGGCTGGTGGCTGTACTCGATTTACTGTTTTTACCGATCGCTGTAATTTATCTTGCCCACAATATTGTCAGTGTGAAGCTTTGGCGAAATCTGTTGTTCATTCCTATTCTGCTGCTTATGACCTTTGCCAATGCTGCGATGCACTATGGTGTTCTATTTCAGCAGCCACTCTTAATGTCACAAGCTAGCACAAGCATGGTGCTGTTGGTGACTCTAGTCATGTGCATTATGGGTGGACGAGTTTTTCCTATGTTTACCGCTAATGGCACACAGACACCACGAACCCCTGCATTACCATGGCTTGAAAAGCTGAGCATCGTGAGCACGATTTTCGCCGTTGTGTTGAGCTTTCAGATACTTCCAGTTCCACAAAATCTCGTTGCTTTCGTGTTTATTGTCAGTGGCTCGGCAAATGCGATTAGGGCAGTAAGGTGGAAAATATGGGTTGCTTTTAAGACTCCTCTTGTGTGGTCTCTACACTTAAGCTACTGGGCCATTTCGTTAGGGTTGGTTTTGTATGGTGTTTCGATCATTTCGTCATTGGTCACACAATCACAAGCGATTCATGCATTAACCGTTGGTGGAATGGGAGTGATGATCTTATCAATGATCTCACGTGTGTCTTTAGGGCATACAGGCCGAACTATTGCGATTGGTAAAATAATGACTGCGGCGTTAATCGCCATTGTTTTTGCCTTTATTGTTCGAGTGTTTGGTGGATACTTTACCCATGATATTGTCTCTATCATCACCTTATCCAGCGCTCTGTGGGTCGCTGCATACAGTTGTTTCGTTGTGTTGTACTTACCAATTTTAATAAAACCAAAAGCTTAAATTACTACAAGTTGCGAATGTTCAATATTGATGACTTTAAAGTTGCATTTAAAATGCATCTTTAATATTATGTCTGCAGTGAATGACTTAAACACAATCAAAGAGAGTATGATTATGAGCTGTTGTGGCGGATGTGGTGGTTCAAACCACGAAGAAAAAGCAAATGAAGCTGAACAAAAGAAACAAGCAGAGCAGCAAGAGACTAAGCAAGAAAACGCTTAATTAAAGTAGCGCTCAAGCCAAATTTAGAAATCCAGAGACTTAGATGAAGCCTCTGGATTTTTTTTATTTTTATGGATTTATGATGAGTGCCTGAAACAAGCCTAAACACTATTCGAGCCTGCAGTGAATTCTGACTCTCTAGCGAGTAACTGTACCCAATTGGCATGCACCACCAGTCTAGTCATATTGAATGAACGCGCTGTGCAGATAAGTTTGGTCTAAGGTATGTATCGATGACTGGAGTGCGGAGAGAATATAAATTGAGCTAGCCAGTGATATTCAAACAGCTATAGAGTCGTAACAGGGCTTTAAACTGTTCAGAATGAACCAAACAATCTGTCTTTGGGGAATAGTTGAATATTAAACTTTAGATTCGATTCACTTTACGTCAGACGCAAAAAAGCCGCTGATTTCTCAGCGGCTTTCTTTTATGTGGTGGAGGGATAGGGATTTGAACCCTAGAACCGCTATTAACGGTTGCCGGTTTTCAAGACCGGTGCTTTCGACCACTCAGCCATCCCTCCATTGGCGTGCATAATATAAGGAGGAGAGTGCCTTGTAAACCCTTAATTATCATAATCTTGTTTGGTTGTTTGTTTTCTAGTCATTAGCGGCAATAAAAAAGGGAAGCAGCATGCTTCCCTTTTTTATATGGTGACTAGTTAATCATTTTTTGTGTAGAAACGCTGCAGCTCTGTTAAGCCTTGCATTAATACTGGTAAGCGAGGGCTTACATCTTTTAGGCGTTTGTAGTTTTGGTCATACAACTTGTAGTTACCAAATTTATCTAACACCGTGGTTTGTTGGTCGGTAACAAGGGCAAGTTCACGTGAGTCACCCGCGAGAATCCACTTTCTTTTACGCTCATTAAACAGGCTGCGACCGCTACTGAAATCTGTTGGGTTTGAAGATACGCCCAATAGCTCTTGCATCAACGTTACGGACACGTCTAAATGACTAGAACGGTGAGTGTATTCAGAAGCAGACTTACCAGGCCAGCTGATAAATAGTGGCACTTGTAACTGATAACGACTGTAGTTGGAGTTTGCGCCCCAGCTGTTGGTCTTAGTTTCGTTAAACTCGCTACCGTGATTAGAAGTAATGATAACCACCGTGTTGTCGGTTAGCTCTAAGCGTTCCAGTTCAGTGTAGATTGTTGCTAGCTGAGCATCGGCTGCTTGAGCAGACTTTTGATAGTCTGCAGCAAAACGTTCTGCTGTCGTTAACGTTGAATCTGACTCTGAACTTGAATCGTAGCTAGAGAAGTTATCCAGCGTGGTCAGCTCAATGAAGTTAAACCAAGGACGTTTAGCTTGTGGTGATTGAATCCAGTTAGACCAAGCTTGTATCGCGCTTTTGTCATCATAAGTTGCTTGCTCTGGCATAACATCACGGCCTCGGAAGATGATTTCCGAGTAAAGTGCATCGTCAAAGTTGTCGCCACTGAAAGCCGCAAACTTATAATTGTGATTATCTAAAACGTCCAACAGTACTGCACTTGAACCCTGAGCTTCGATGCTGCTTGCGTAGCTGCTTGGAAGGCCATAGAACAAACCGAAGATACCAAACATGTCGTTACTTGAACTGTAGTGATTGGTGAAGTTGATCGATTGTTGTGAGTATGCGTAGCTGTTTGGCATCGCTGTGGCATTAAGTGCATCAGAGCGAAGGTTGTTTACACTCACCATCAGGATATTAAGATCATCACTGCGGCGGTTGTATTGAATTTTTTCGAGCGGGTAGCTAACTAAGTTTACGTTCTCTTTGTTGGCTTCTAAACGCTGTAAATATTCTTCACGGTCTAATAGGCCATGTTTTTCCATAAAGCTTTTCGCTGTCATTGGGTATGACAGTGGGAAGTTCGCTTTCTGGCTAGTAATTGGGTTGTAGAAATACGCATCAGCCCACATGTAAGTCAAGTGGCTGCTGATGAAACACAAGAAGAAGACGGCAGTAATCGGACGGCCAATGTGTTTATGAGACAGTTTACGTTGCTTACGCCAAACCCACTCAGACAGACCTAGCTGTAATAAGAAGATAAGTGGCATAACAATGAAGAGGTGTTGCAAATCAGATGTGAATGCAGACTCCTCTCCACTAAATAAAACCTCCCACACGACAGGTGTCAGGTGGAGGTTTATATTTTGATACGTTTGGGTATCAATCAGTAGGACAGTTAAACCTATGGTTGCAAAGCAAACGGCAACCAAACGTAATAACTTCCTCGACGGAAGAATAAAAGTGAGCGGAAACAGCACTAATAGATAAAGCGCGAATACTAAAAATCCGAAATGACCAACCCAAGATGCAGCCAAATAAAATTGACCCAATAGGGTTTCTGGCCAAGCAGATTGAGTAATATAACGAGTACCAATCAACATCGCAGCAATGATGTTGAAAAATGCAAACCAGTGACCCCAACCAACAAGTCGAGATACGCGATCGCTATATGAGTTTGCGCTGTCTACCATTTATAATTCTTTTATCCGTCAATCAAATTTAGTGAGACTTTTTATCTTCAAGAGAAGAGATTAAAGCTTCGGCAAATTTTTCAGCAATTCCTTTGCGTTGTGAAGCAGCAACATTCTGATTTAAGACATTGGTTGCGATATTTCCAGCGATCATCAGTGAAAGTTCTGGTGAAGCTTTGTGCTTAGTGAGTACAGCACCTACTTCAGCTAGGATTTTTTCAACTTGATCATCTGTGTATTTAGATATAATCGGCATAAGGACTCTAATAATGATAGTAAAAGCGGCTTATGATAACCTACTATGCACGACAACTGAAACCTGAACGGTAATATTTTCACTATGAGCCTTCACCTTTCCAACGTAATTTTACACCAGCTGAGCAAGAACGATCAGGATGAACTGATTGTTAACTATCGTGCTGAATCTCTAGAAAACGATGCTTCATCTGAAAGCCTAGTTGCTGAACTTCACCGTGTTTTTAATTCAAAAGCAGGTAAAGGGTTTGGTTCTTTCAAATCCGACAGCGAATTCCAGCAGTCGTTGCATGAATTTCGAGCGGGAGAGCAAAGTTTCTATGATTTCTCTCAAAAAAGTGCGCTACGTCTAAAAGATGAGTTATCGAAATACCCATTTGCTGACGAAGGCACTTTGGTACTCGCTGAATACCAATCACTGGCGACAGACTACCTTTTCATCGGTTTACTGCCTTCGAACCAAAGTTTGAAAGTGACTGAAGGGTTAGACATCAGTGCGACTGATTACCTTGATATCTCAAAGATGGATATTGTGGCGCGCCTTGACCTTTCAACATACGACACAGACAAAGAGTCAAACCGTTACTTAACTTACATTAAAGGACGTGTTGGCCGTAAAGTCGCGGATTTCTTCTTAGATTTCTTACAAGCTGAAGTCGGTTTGGATGCGAAACAGCAAAACCAAGTACTGATGCAAGCGGTAGAAGATTTCGTTTCAGACTCTAAGTTAGAAAAAGAAGAAGCGATCAGCTATAAAAAGCAGGTTGCGGATTACTGTAACGAACAGCTAAAAGCGGGCGATGAAGTTCAAGTTCGTGAACTTTCTGGAGAACTGCCAGCAAGCACTGATGGTACAAGCTTCTTTGACTATACTAGTGAGCAAGGCTACGAGTTAGAAGACAGTTTCCCCGCTGATCGCGCAACTATGCGTAAACTAACAAAATTTGTTGGTGCTGGTGGCGGTTTGAATGTTAGTTTTGATAGTCTGCTTCTAGGCGAACGTATCTTTTACGATCCGGAGACAGACACGCTAACGATTAAAGGCACTCCACCGAACTTACGTGACCAACTGACTCGCAATAAGTCATAGTCCGAAGTTAATGAGTAAAAGCGGCAGCAAGATGTTGTCGCTTGTTTTGTGCTTAGTCTTTTAGCAAGTGTCATGGCTTCAAGTTAACACGCACAAGGAATATAGATGGAACAATCAGTAGCAAAGCCCAAACGCTTTAAAAAACCGGCCACTTTCTTGGTTGTGCTCTTGGCTCTGTGGCTACTTCCTTCATTGGCTCTCCTTAATCTAAGCCGTTCCTACACCAATTCTCTTGCTCAAATTGAAGAGCTCGGTATTCGCGTCAATGAATTGAGGCAATCGCTTTATTTCTCTGAGCCGCTGCGAGTCTCTCGTATCAATGAGTTAGCACTTGATGCTCAGTTGGTTTATTCGATCCGACTGCAGATTGAATCTGATTTTCAACACGCCTTGTTTCGCCCTGATGTGAATCAACTGCTTTACGTAGCCGATCAATTCCTAGAAAAGTTTGATGAGTTCATCCCGATAGAAAGTCAGGTTCAAGACATCGTTGACAATATTAAGATACTGCGCGCTGATAAAGAGCTTTCCCCTAAACTAAAACCGCTACTCAATGAATTCGGCGTTGTTGTCTTTGAAGCGATGTATTCTGACAATCAAAGCTCGTCAGCGACTTATCGTGCGTTTGATTCCATTCTAGAAAAATCATATTCATTAAAAACTGAAGAGCAAGACGCACTGCAACAGTTATTGGCTGATGCCTCAGCGTTGTTGAGTGATTACGCTCAGCTCAATTATTTAGTCGATAAAATCAAGAAAAACTCGGTGAACGAACAGATCATTAAACTTGAAGCTGAGTTCCATGACCGTCAGTTTAACCTATTGCTAGTGATGCTAGGTTTAAGCTTGGTAACGATGATCACACTAGTGTTGTGGGGCGTTAGATCGAGAAAATTGATTCAACAAACAGACAAAGAACTGAGTCCTGAACCAGTAGCCGATTCAAGTAAGGAAAATGCTCTCTCTGCGGTGAGACAACCAACTAATGACCCTTCCGTATTGAAGATTACGCCAACGAGCAAACATTCCGACCTTCAACCTCAAGAGGGCATTAACGTAACAAGCCAGGAAATTGTTCAGCAGAACACAGAGGAAGCTCCAATGGCAGAGAAACACATTGCAAGTGTCACTGATTCAAAGCCTGCGATTGATATTGAAGACATGCTAGAAACGCTTGATGGTGATGCTGAGTCTGTCGAATTGCTACTTGGCGTCTTTGTACAAGATCACGCTGATGATTACACGAAGTTCAAATCTCTTCTCACTAAAGATGAAACCTCTGCTGCTCGTATTGTACATAGCTTAAAAGGTGTGGCAGGCAGTATCAAAGCGTCTCGATTAGCGATCATTGCAGCAACTATTGAAATGACAATGAAACAGTCGAGAGCGATCAGTGAACACGATTTAGAAGAACTAGAGGCGGCAATAAAAGCCTCTATAGATGCTGCGTTTGAATATTTAGATAAGCAGCGTTAACTTTTGTAGGAATTTTGACAATACTCTGACGAAGTGCTCATACAATCCGCGCCCTTAGTCTTTGTCAGAGGTTTACATGTTACGATTTTCGAGTCGACGTTGGATGGTGTTGGTGCTTAGTATTGCGCTAAGTGGTTGTTCTATATTAGAAGTTAAGTTAGATACTCAGACGACGCCTCTCACTCAACAAGAGCTGAATGCTCGAATCATGACGCGTGAATACGCCAAGATGTTTTTTATGCGAGTAGAAGACTCTGCCGATCTCATTGCTCAATCTTACCCTGCTGATGACACCTTACATCAATCTTATGTCTTGCTTTGGAAGATCCATGCGGAGCAGGGCTTACAGCAAGCGGCTTATCAAACTTCACCGATGTCTGCCTTAATCGACTCGTGGGTGTTCACTGCCCAAATGAATCAGTTTTATCGCCAAGGCGATGGTGCGGATCTGTTCGCGACGGATCATGCGGTAGAGACTGCTCGTTTTCTTGATCAAGAAGCAGAAAAACTGGCAAAGGGTGTATTGAGCTCGAGTGATTTCAAGAACAGCAAAGTGTTCGTTGCGCAGTTTGCTGCTAGCCACCCATTTAAAGACCTCACATTCAGAATCACCCCCGCTTACCGTGAATGGCTGAACTATCTAGGTAAAGACGAGTCGCAAATTGTCCAGAGCTTAGGCACCATGCCAGAAGCAATGAGTGACGCATCCGATCGTTTAAGTTTGATGGCTGACCAGACGCCTAAACTAATGTCTTGGAAAGCGGAGCTGGTTGCGTTAAACAGTTCGCTAACGGGTGAAGACCTGTCTATGACATTAGAAAGTCTTCGTCAAACGTCAGCAAGCATGCAAGACTTCATCGAGAACAACCCTGAGTACATGCAAACACTGGCTTCTATTATGTCGACAGAAATGCAGCCTCTACTCAACGATCTTAGCGACAAGACAGACCAGAAATTAGCGATGCTCACTGAAGAGCGTGTAGCGTTAGAAAAAATGGTGACACGTGAAAGAGAAGCTCTGGTAGAGATGATTGCGAAAGAGCGCATTGAGATTGCAGGTATCGTGACTTCAGAGAGGGAGTTGTTTACGCAAGACCTTGACCGCGTATCTCAAGAGGTAGTGGTACTTGCTATTGATAAACTGATGGAGTTAATCAAAGGTGTGATTATCTACTTCATCCTGTTTATCTTAGTGGTGTTCTTTGCACCGTTAGGCATCGGTTACTGGCTGGGTAAGCGAACCATAAATAGATAAACCAGTAGATTAAAAAAAGAGCGCCCTAGGGCGCTCTTTTTGCATTTATATCATTAACGTTTTTGTGCTTACTTTCTAAAGCTCTGAGGCATTAACTTATGCTTGCTGCTTAGTAAGCTCTGCCGCTTCTTCAGTTTCAACGGCTGGTGCTGTTGGTTCACACTTATCAACGAACCAACCCATGTAAGAGGTAACGATAGTCACGATGATACAGATGAAGCTTAGCCACATGAACGGTGCGTAAGATAGCGTTGCAACGCCTAGAATACTCGCCATGTAGATACCGTTATCACTCCAAGGAACCATACCTGACGTTAACGTGCCACCAAACTCAGCATTACGAGATAGGTTCTTACGTTTGTAGCCCAAGCGGTCGTAGTTTTTCGCACAGATTTTTGGCGTAAGGATTAACGATACGTACATCGCAGAACCGAACACGTTACCCATGAAAGCCGTACCAATGGTGCTGGTTGCTAGAGAACCTGCGCTGTTTACACGGCGCTCGAACACTTTAGCAATTGTCTCTAGTACGCCCACTTTATCCAGTAAGCCACCAAAACCTAGACCAAATACGATAACCGCGACCGAACCAAGCATTGAAGACATGCCACCACGGTTAAGAATTGAATCAATGAATTCTACGCCAGATGAGATAGAGAACGGTGCCCAAGCAGTGTTGAATGCCGTTAGGAAATCGATCTCTTGGATCATGACTGCCCAGATAATACCAAGCAGAGAACCAAAGCTGATTACTGGGAATGAAGGCATACGGAAAGCCAACAGGCCAAGCACGATCAGTACTGGAACGAATGAGTAAGGCGTGATGTAGAACTGAACTTCCATTGCTTTGATGACAGAATCTACTTGGCTCATGTCAACATTACCTGCGTAGTGGAAACCAAACGCAGTAAACATGATGCCAGTAATAATGTAGCTGATTAGCGCAACAGGCAGCATGCCTTTGATGTGTTCAACCACTTCGACACCAGACATTGAAGAAGCCAGAATCACTGAATCAGAAAGTGGAGACATCTTGTCACCGAAGTAACAGCCTGATAGCACCGCACCCGCTGTAATTGGTGCTGGAACACCTAAGCCTTGGCCAATACCCATCATCGCGATGCCTGCAGTACCCGCGGCACCCCAAGACGTACCGGTCGCCAATGCGGTTAGAGAACAGATGATCATGGTCGCTAAAAGGAAGATAGAAGGGTGGATAGCTTTCAGACCATAGTAAATGATAGTAGGTACGATCCCGCCTGAGATCCAAGTACCAACAAGAGCGCCAACGGCTAAAAGTATTAAAACCGCGCCTAAGCCATTGGATATTCCTTTGAGTGCTGCTTTTTCTAAGTCTTTGTATTCGTGGCCAAGACGAATACCAAGAACCATGATAATGAACCAACCAATATACAAGGCAAGTTGAATTGGAAGGTCAAGCTTTGCTGTAAAGGAAAAAGCAAGGGATAGAAATAGTCCTAACGCGATGAATACCTGTAATAGGTTCGGTAGGCGAGTTTTACTCTGCTTCATAAAAGCCTCTTGTTAATTCGAGCATTTATAGTGCTTCGTTATAGTGTGTGGTGCAAAACGGACACTACAGTAATTAGTTTATTATATCGAAAAAATACGCCCAAGTTGTGATATTTGACTGTTAACTCAATCAATTGTGGTTTCATAATCTGAAATTTTGTTAAATTCATGATTGTTACATGTTGAAGTTTGTCGCACGTTGTTTTCGTTTTGTAAAATATAATTCTGATTAACCTTGGATTAAAAGAGGGATTTACTGTTTGTGATGGGTGTCGATTCAAGCGGTTTTGGCGATGTAAATGTTTGAATTTGACGATAATGGGTGCTTTAACAATGGTCCAGACATTGAATGTCGATACAGAGATAACTGCACGATTCATTACGTTCACTTAAAAGAAACGAAAAAGTTACACTTTTTGACAAAAAGCGCTTGAGTTCTGTTTCTGAAAAACTTATAGATGGGGGAGAGCAATTTTTAATTTATACATGGAGAGTGAGCGATGAGAGTAGGTCTAGTTGGTTGGCGCGGTATGGTTGGTTCTGTACTAATGCAACGTATGGTTGAAGAGAAAGACTTCGACTTGATTGAGCCTGTTTATTACAGCACATCTCAGATTGGTATTCCTGCCCCTGTTCTAGGTGGTAAAGATGCGGGTCTACTTCAAGACGCTTTTGATATTGATAGCCTAAAACAGCTTGATGCTGTGATTACCTGTCAAGGCGGCGATTACACATCAAAAGTATACCCAGCACTGCGTCAAGCAGGTTGGAAAGGCTACTGGATTGATGCAGCTTCTACTTTGCGTATGGACGCTGATTCAATCATCACTCTTGATCCTGTTAACTTGGCTCAAATTCAGCAAGGCATTCACGGCGGTACTAACACTTTCGTTGGTGGTAACTGTACTGTGAGCTTAATGCTTATGGCTTTGGGTGGCCTTTACGAGAAAGGCATGGTCGAGTGGATGAGTGCCATGACTTACCAAGCGGCTTCTGGTGCCGGTGCTAAGAACATGCGTGAACTGATCTCACAAATGGGTGTGATCAACGATAGCGTAAGTTCAGAGCTAGCAAACCCTTCAAGTTCCATACTTGATATTGATAAAAAAGTTGCTGATACCATTCGTTCATCTTCATTCCCAACAGACCAATTTGGTGCTCCGCTTGCGGGCTCATTAATCCCTTGGATCGATGTGAAGCGTGAAAATGGTCAAAGCAAAGAAGAATGGAAAGCAGGTGTTGAAGCGAACAAGATTCTTGGCTTAGATGGTCAGCCAATCCCTATTGATGGTACTTGTGTACGAATCGGTGCAATGCGTTGTCATGCTCAAGCACTAACAATCAAGCTTAAGCAAGACGTGCCAATGGACGAGATCGAAGAGATCATCGCGACGCACAATGATTGGGTTAAAGTGGTTCCTAATGACCGTGACATCACGGCACAGGAGCTAACACCAGCGAAAGTAACAGGTACTATGTCTGTACCAGTAGGTCGTCTGCGTAAGATGTCTATGGGTAACGACTTCCTGAACGCGTTCACTGTCGGTGACCAATTACTTTGGGGTGCTGCAGAACCACTACGTCGTACTTTGCGAATTATCCTTGCTGAGAAAGCGTAATAGGCAAGATTGCTTAAATTCTATTAGCTGATAAACCGAAAGGGTTGACGATAAACGTCAACCCTTTTTAGTTTATTGATATCTCGTTATTCGGCCCTCGAAACTGTCCTTAAATCTCTTCGCATCTCGCATCTCGCATCTCGCTACTCGAATCTCGTGCCTGCTTTTATTTCTCGTCGGTGACGACACGCTTGTCTGGGTCTGCCAATTCACTCGCACAGTGTTTGCAATACATGGCATCCGAATCATGGCCAGCGCGGTTGCAGTTCGGGCACTTAACCAACTCTTTGTGTGAGTTCATTTCATTACTGAGTTCTGCGGTAATGATACCCGTTGGGACGGCTAGGATAGAGTAACCCAATAGCATGGTAAGCGAAGCGATCGCTTTACCTAACGCGGTTTGGGGGATCATGTCACCGTAGCCAACCGTGGTGATGGTTACAATTGCCCAATAAATACTGTGGGGAATACTGGTGAAGCCATTTTCTGGTCCTTCAATAACAAAGATCAGAGCGCCGAAGATAACGACCAAGATACCCACTGTACTGAAGAAGATCAGTATCTTTCGTCGTGCCATCAACAGTGAGCGCAACAAGATATTGGAATCTTGCAGGTAACGAACCAGTTTTAGGATTCGGAAGATACGCATCACACGCAGCAGTCTCACCACACCCATAAATGAAGCGCCTGGGAAGATGATCGCTAGATAGGTCGGAAGAATCGCTAATAGGTCAACGACACCATAAAAGCTGGTGGCGTAGGATTTTGGTTTTGGAGAGCAATAAAGTCTCAGCAAATATTCGAGAGTAAAGAGGGCTGTAAAGGTGTACTCGATATAACGCAGCTGCTGTGACCATTCGGTCATCACATTAGGGATGGACTCTAAGATCAGAACCAACAGCGAAGCCAAGATTGCAACGATCAGAGAGATATCAAATGCACGTCCGGCTGGCGTGTGAGTACCAAAGATAATGACGTACAAATGATGCTTGAGTGGCTTGCGTGACATAAGGAAAGATTCATCTTCTGTTAAATGCATTAACAATCATTATACAAGCTTCATAATAACGAGGCGAGTGAAAGCCCAATTGCTTTACTCGCCTCATCTATCGTTCAGTAGTGGTTGCCCTTTTTAGAGCAACTGAAATACCGTTAAATGTTATGCCAAACCTGGGAACAGGTTACGTAGACCATTAGCGATGAATTCGATGCCCAATGCACCGAGAATCAAGCCCATGATACGAGTGATAACGTTGATACCGGTTTGACCTAAAAAGCGAACGATAACCGGCGCTGAACGGAACAGAAGCCAAGAGCACGTTGCAAACGCGATGATACTAATGCCAATTCCTACGGTATCAATGGCTGCAGGATAGCGAGAACCATAAACAATGGTCGAGCTGATTGCACCCGGGCCTGCCATTAGCGGCATAGCCAGTGGAACAACACCGATTTGTTCTTTGCTGATGTATTCAGATTTCTCTTGTTTGTTCTGTTTATCTTCACCGAGCTTACCGCTCATCATCGAAAATGCGATGCTCAGCAATAGCAAACCACCTGCAACACGAAATGAATCTAGCGAGATGCTAAACATATCAAGCAGCATTTGCCCCGCAACAAGCGACACAATCAGGATAACGGCAACTGCTATGTTTGCTTGTAAGGCTGTCCTGTTCCTCTCTTCTGGCGGCATATGAGCAGTAAGAGAAACAAAAACAGGCATGATGCCGATAGGGTTTACGGCAGCAACAAGCCCAAGGAAGAATTGCATAAAAATTGCGAGTTCTAAGCCTTGCATGAGAGCGGTCTCCAGTTAGCGTACTTAAAGTTGAAGTGTTGATCTGTGAATAGTCAGAGCGCGTAATGTAAGGGACAAACTCAATTTGCACGAATGAAAAAAACTAACCTGAAATAGGGGATTTTTTTTAGAAAAACTAATTGAATCTCACTTTTGTATTCGCCTTGTTGAAAGCTAGTTGTTAGTGTTTCATTTTGTAACTTGTTATTGAGTAACTGTTAACCATCGCACGAATTTAATAAAAATTATGTCAGAATCTAGCCGCTGCAACGGTATGGATATACTCTCAGTAGCACGAATATAGCTGTATACATGTAATTTAACGGACTAAAAATGAAACTTTTTTACAGTTTATGACGCTATGTAGAAAAAAGTTGTCTGTTTGCTTGTTTTTTGCGCTAACGGAAAGTGTGATTTTAATCTATGTAAATCATGCTCTTAAGTTAATTTTTGCGATTGCCTTACTACTTTCTGGTTAATTCTTTTTGGGTAACTGATCTGGGTCAATTTTTTTCACACAGTGAAATAATATACTCAGTCCTGAAAGCAATTTACTAAGAACGCTGATGTTTAAGGTTAAAGGCAAGCAGCGAATTTAATAAAAAGTTTTTAATATTTATTATTTTAGGAGATCCACCATGCCTGTAACTAACTTAGCGGAACTTGATGCTCTAGTAGCTCGCGTTAAAGCAGCACAAGAAGAGTTTGCAACATTCTCTCAAGAGAAAGTAGACGCAATCTTCCGTGCAGCTTCTCTTGCTGCTAACCACGCTCGTATCCCACTTGCACAACAAGCAGTTGCTGAATCTGGAATGGGTATTGTTGAAGATAAGGTTATCAAAAACCACTTTGCATCTGAATTTATCTACAACAAATACAAAGACGAAAAAACATGTGGCATCTTAGAAGAAGATGACAGCCTAGGCACAATGACTATCGCTGAGCCTGTAGGTATCATCTGTGGTATCGTTCCAACAACGAACCCAACTTCTACAGCAATCTTCAAATCTCTAATCTCTCTTAAGACACGTAACGGCATCATCTTCTCGCCACACCCACGTGCAAAGAACTCTACTAACGACGCTGCTAAACTTGTTTTAGATGCGGCTGTTAAAGCGGGCGCACCAAAAGACATCATCGGTTGGATCGACCAACCATCTGTAGAGCTTTCTAACGCGCTTATGAAGCACGACGGTATCGCGCTTATCCTAGCTACTGGTGGTCCAGGCATGGTTAAAGCAGCATACTCTTCTGGTAAGCCTGCTATCGGTGTTGGCGCTGGTAACGTTCCTGTTGTTATCGATGAAACAGCTGACATCAAACGTGCTGTAGCATCTATTCTTATGTCTAAAACATTCGATAACGGCGTAGTATGTGCTTCTGAGCAAGCTGCAATCGTAGTTAGCGAAGTATATGACGAAGTTAAAGAGCGTTTTGCTTCTCACAAAGCTCACGTTCTATCTAAAACTGACGCAGATAAAGTACGTAAAGTTCTTCTTATCGACGGCAACCTAAACGCTAAAATCGTAGGTCAACCTGCTCCAGCAATCGCTGAAATGGCGGGTGTTAAAGTTCCTGCTGATACTAAAGTTCTTGTAGGTGAAGGTCTTGGTAAAGTTTCTTACGATGACGAGTTCGCTCACGAGAAACTGTCTCCAACTCTAGGTCTATTCCGCGCAGACGATTTCGAAGACGCTGTTGCTCAAGCGGTAACGATGGTTGAAATCGGCGGTATCGGTCACACGTCTGGTCTTTACACTAACCAAGACGTAAACGCAGATCGTATTCGTTACTTCGGTGACAAGATGAAGACGGCTCGTATCCTAATCAACATCCCTACTACTCACGGTGGTATCGGTGACCTGTACAACTTCAACGTTGCACCTTCTCTAACTCTTGGTTGTGGTTCATGGGGTGGTAACTCTATCTCTGAGAACGTAGGTCCTAAGCACCTTATCAACAAGAAAACTGTAGCGAAGCGAGCTGAAAATATGTTGTGGCACAAACTACCTAAGTCTATCTACTTCCGTCGTGGCAGCCTTCCAATCGCAATGAGCGACCTAGAAGGTAAGAAACGTGCATTCCTAGTAACTGACCGTTTCTTGTTCAACAACGGTTACGCAGACGACGTAGTACAAATCCTGAAAGCACAGGGTATTGAAGTTCAAGTATTCTTCGATGTAGAAGCGGATCCAACATTGTCTGTTGTTGAGAAAGGCGCTGAAGCAATGAAGAGCTTCCAACCTGACGTAATCCTTGCTCTAGGTGGCGGTTCTCCAATGGATGCTGCTAAGATCATGTGGGTTATGTACGAGCACCCAGAAACTCACTTTGAAGAACTTGCAATGCGCTTTATGGATATCCGTAAACGTATCTACAAGTTCCCTAAAATGGGTAAAAAAGCTGAGCTTGTATGTATCACTACAACTTCAGGTACGGGTTCAGAAGTTACGCCTTTCGCCGTTGTTACTGACGACAAGACTGGTGCTAAATACCCACTAGCGGATTACGAAATCACGCCAAACATGGCTGTTGTTGATGCTAACCTAGTAATGAACATGCCTAAGTCTCTAACAGCGTTCGGTGGTTACGATGCCGTAACTCACGCTCTTGAAGCTTACGTATCAGTTCTTGCGAACGAATACTCTGATGGTCAAGCTCTACAAGCTCTTAAGATGCTTAAAGAATACCTACCATCAAGCTACAAAAATGGTTCAGCAGACCCAATCGCTCGTGAGAAAGTACACAACGCTGCAACGATTGCTGGTATTGCCTTTGCGAACGCATTCCTAGGTGTGTGTCACTCAATGGCTCACAAAATTGGTGCTGAGTTCCACCTACCACACGGTCTTGCTAACGCACTACTTATCTCAAACGTTGTACGTTACAACGCGAACGATAACCCAACTAAGCAAACTGCATTCTCTCAGTACGACCGCCCACAAGCACGTCGTCGTTACGCTGAAGTTGCTGACCACCTAGGCCTAAGCCAAGCTGGTGACCGTACTGCTCAGAAGATTGAACGTCTACTAACTTGGTTAGAAGAGCTTAAGAACGACCTAGACATCCCACTATCAATCCAAGCTGCGGGTGTTAACGAGTCTGACTTCATCGCTAAACTAGACGAGCTAGCTGTTGAAGCGTTCGATGACCAGTGTACAGGTGCTAACCCACGTTACCCACTAATCACTGAGCTAAAAGAAGTACTAACAACGTCTTACTTCGGTACTCCTTACGTTGAAGGTGAAACTTTCGAAGGCACTACAGTGATTCTTAAGAAAGCTGACCAAAAGCCAGCTGACGCGAAAGCGGCAAAAGCTAAAAAAGAAAAAGCTAACGCATAATAAGTAAGCATTAGTTTTGAGATAAGTTTTCGCTAGCACGAACCTTATCTATCGGGAAAAGATCAAAGCCCTAGTCGAGAGACTGGGGCTTTTTTTATGTTTACTGCCTGCTCTACGCGGCTTGAAAGGCTAGACTTACGTCACTCGATTAGAAATGAATGGCTCAAATGTGCTTGGCATCGGGGAAGAACTAAACCTCAGCAGCGACCACTCGCCCACTAAAGTAATCATTAGAGACGATGTATTCCGTTGTTCTGGTCAGTTCATCTTGCAGCTGAGCCCAGTGGCATCGGTTGAGTTTGCCATCGGAGTTATGGACTGCAGGGACAACACCGCCGACTCGAATACCAAATGGAGTCAGTTCTTTGGCCCAGCTATGGGTAAAGCCAGTGATCATTGAGTTCGCACTCTCTAAGCCGGACACGTCATGGAAATCATCGTGAGAGATCACATTCACAATAACGCCTTCTTTATCCTCCTCTCGTAATCTCTCGGCACTGATTTGACCAAATGCGAAAAGAGTCGTAGCCATAGAAGAAAGATCATTGATAAAGCTACTGACAGGCTGATCGCCAATTAGGCTTGGCATCGGAGAGCTTATCCAATTATTGACCAGTACATCGGGCGTAGTGTTGAAGGTGGTTTGAATAAAATCAAACACACTGAGAATTGCTTGGTTGTCATTACTTTTGAGCGTGTAGTGGTAAACCGAGTCAGAAAAACGAGCACATTGTAAATAGGTCGCTTGAAGTGCTTCCGTGTCTTTATCACAAAGGATGACTGTGGCTCCAAGGTTAACAAAGTGGTTCGCAATCGTCCCTCCGAGTCGCGAGCCTGCAGATGTCACCAATATAATTGAGCTTTTTATTTCCATCCCAGCACCTAAATAAATCGTCCATGTCGGATAAGGATGGGTTAAATTTCATACAATGGGTGTGAAGAGGTTCAAACAAAGGCGTGCCATTTGATAAGTTTTTATGAACTTAGTGGCAGCTCACATTTCGCAGTAACTTCAAGTAGTAATCGACAACTCGTATTTCACGCTCACCCAAGGCTGGTGGTTCATATCACTCATGTGAATAATTTGAAATGCGGCGAACTAATCAAGAATAGCAGTTGATAGAGAGCGAAATAGAGGAAAGGTAGGTGGCAGCTATACTTGAGCTTGAATTTGGTACTGACGCTGGGCAGTTGATAGTTCATTGTAGAGCGTAGCAAGTGGCAAATCAGGTACCTGTTTGTTTGCCAATTTACGCCGGTCATGACCAGAAAGGTTTTGGTAAACCTCTTCGGGTAAGTCGGCCGTATCTTCAGGCATGAAGGCAAGGGCTTCCGGTTTCAAGTAATGGCTGAGTTTTGCGCTGGCAAGGCTAGCTTGATGAAAATGATTAGATTGCTGAGCTGAAATCTCATACGAGGATTGGTTCGAACGCAGCTGTTGCGGCTCTGCAACGCCGAAGTGTTTACGCAGGCGATCTTCAGTTGTCTCTGTGACTTCAATGGTGTCAATCGGCGTGCAATCACGAACGTCATTAGAAAACATAGATAACAGCAACGCGAAATCTGCACGGCGACCTTGCTCAACCGCTTGGCTGATCCCGATGCCGAACTTCAGTTCGTTGATGATTCCTGCTTTGTCTAAAGTATGTATTTGCATGCTGCCTCTCATTGGATACACCTTTAACGGCATGGAGTCGGCAAACTTTAGTGTTTAATTACAGGCAAATAGAGAATTTATGCAGGGCGGGGAAGAGTGCTAGGAGTTGGTCGAGAAGTAAGCTCTCTTGGCTAACTGTCTAACTGTCTAACTGTCTAACTGGTTAATAGGTTAATAGGCTAAGAAAGGTCTAGATTTTGTGGAATACGATAGATACAAAAAAGCTCACGCCGAGGCATGAGCTTTCAATAGATAACTCGCTATAAATAGCGCAGCGTAAGTAATAATTACTTAGCTAGGTTCTCTTCTACGAAAGACCAGTTTACTAGGTTCCAGAATGCAGCCATGTAGTCAGGGCGAACATTGCGGAAATCGATGTAGTAAGCGTGTTCCCATAGGTCAACAGTTAGAAGTGGAGTAACACCTTCTTCTGTTAGAGGAGTAGCAGCGTTAGAAGTGTTAACGATGTCTAGAGAACCGTCAGCTTTCTTAACTAACCAAGTCCAAGAAGAACCGAAGTTGTTGATTGCTGAATCAGTGAATTTCGCTTTGAATTCTTCGAAAGAACCGAATGCAGCGTTGATAGCTTCTGCAACAGCGCCAGTTGGTTCGCCGCCTGCTTTAGGAGCAAGACAGTGCCAGTAGAACGTGTGGTTCCAGATTTGAGCAGCGTTATTGAAAACACCACCAGTAGAAGTCTTAACGATCTCTTCTAGTGTTTTGCCTTCAAACTCAGTACCTGGGATAAGACCGTTTAGCTTAACAACGTAAGTGTTGTGGTGCTTACCGTGGTGGAAATCTAGCGTTTCTGCTGAGATGTGTGGTTCTAGCGCGTCTTTCGCGTAAGGAAGAGCCGGTAGTTCAAATGCCATTGCTCAATTCTCCATTGATATGAAAGAGTTAACTCTTTCGATTGCTTCCAGTGATATTATTATTCATGGTTCGCTTTACAGCCAACCATGGTCAATTTGCTGACTTGCGATATAGTTTAGCAAGTTTTTACTTTATTAAAAGCTTAATTCATCACTTTTGTGTGAATTGTTAGCTTAGCTCTTAAACCGCTTTTTTTATATGGTTTTTATTCTTTTGGTTTGGGGTAGAATAAAGGCAATAAAAGCCGTAATCCATTAACGAGGAAGCAATGGAAACTATCGATAAAATCAAACAGCAAATTGAAGAAAACACCATTCTACTTTACATGAAAGGTTCTCCTAAGCTGCCAAGCTGTGGTTTTTCTTCTCAAGCATCTCAAGCTCTAATGGCATGTGGTGAAAAATTTGCTTACGTAGATATCCTACAAAACCCTGACATCCGTGCAGAGCTTCCAGCTTACGCACAATGGCCAACGTTCCCACAACTTTGGGTTGACGGTGAGCTGATCGGTGGTTGTGACATCATTCTTGAGATGTTCCAAAAAGGCGAACTTCAGCCAATCGTTAAAGAAGCGGCTGCTAAAGTAGCTGGCGACGACGCTGAGTAAGCTTTAAGCCTTTGCGCTTAAATATTGAATGGAAGGGGCCCTTAATGAGGCTCCTTTTTTGTTTGAATGGTTTGAAAGACTCGATAAGGAATGAACAATGGACGTAAAACTTCATTATGTGCATGACCCAATGTGCAGTTGGTGCTGGGGTTATAAGCCAACATTAGAACTCTTGAAACAGCAGCTACCTGCGAGTATTGAGTTTAACTACGTAGTCGGTGGTTTGGCCCCTGATTCTGAAGATCCAATGTCAGAAGAGATGAAAGGTAAGCTGCAAGCTATCTGGAAGCAGATTGAAGCTAAGTTGGGTACTGAGTTCAACCACGAATTTTGGACTGAATGCCAACCAGTTCGCAGCACTTACCCTGCTTGTCGTGCCGTGATCGCTGCTGGTTTTCAAGACCATTACGAAGCGATGCTTGAAGCAATTCAACACGCTTACTATCTTCGTGCGATGTTGCCACACAGCCAAGAAACGCATTTGCAGTTAGCTGAAGAGCTAGGGATGAATGTACAACAGTTTGAAAATGATCTTTCTAGTAAGTTATTGGAAAGTGAATTAGATGACCAGTTAGGCTTTAAAGAAGCGATGGGCGTACATTCTTACCCGACGTTAATGCTTGAAGTGAACGGTATCTTTAGTGAAGTTGAGTTAGATTACCAATCGACTGAAGCGACGCTTAAGTCGATTCGTGAAGTGCTTGTGAACAACGCTCCCGCTGCGTAATTCAGTGAATTCAGTGAAAGCTGTTCATATTGGCGTAATGATTTCTAAGGCTTATTCGTAGGAGTAAGCCTTTTCTTTTGTTCGATGCAATGAGTTTATTGCGGTGGTAAAGGGTTGAGAGAGTTAAAGAACAAGAGAAGAGGAAGACATTCCAGATACAAAAAGACCGCACGATGCGGTCTTTGTAATAGATAGCTTAGGGCTCTTTACGACCGAATCGAATTAAAGAACCATAGCTGCAACCCAACCGAATACGATCAGTGGGATGTTGTAGTGTAGGAACGTCGGTACTACGGTTTCCCATACGTGCTCGTGTTGACCATCAGCATTAAGACCAGATGTTGGACCTAATGTTGAGTCAGAAGCAGGAGAGCCCGCATCACCTAGCGCAGCTGCGGTACCTACTAGCGCGATTGTTGCCATTGGTGAGAAACCAAATGCAGCCGCTAGTGGAACGTAGATAGTCGCAAGGATTGGAATCGTAGAGAACGAAGAACCGATACCCATTGTTACCAACAGGCCAACGACTAGCATAAGCAGTGCCGCTAGAGGTTTGTTGTCACCAATGCTTGTTGAAAGTGCTTCAACCAGAGACTCAACGCCACCCGTTTGCTTCATAACCGCCGCAAAACCTGCCGCTGCAATCATGATGAAACCGATCATTGCCATCATGTGAACGCCCTTAGTGAAGACATCGTGTGTCTCTTTCCAAGCGATTACGCCACCGAAGGTGAATACCATGAAACCAGCCAAAGCACCGATGATCATAGAGCCCGTCGATAGCTGAACCGTTAGCGCAGCAACAATACCAGCAGCAGCCACTAGAATGTGCTTCTTGTTGATCTCTTTCACTTCGGTTGAAACAACAGTATGAGACGTTTCTTTATATTGACGAGGCTTACGGTAAGTAAAGAATACAGCCGTAAGAAGGCCAAAGATCATGCCTGAAGCTGGTAACAACATTGCCATTGGTACTTGGCTTGCTACTACGTTTTCAAGACCGTTGTCGTGAAGGTTTTTTAGCAGGATGTTGTTTAGGAAGATGCCACCAAAACCGATCGGTAGAACCATATACGGAGTAATTAGACCAAAAGTAAGTACACACGCAACCAGACGACGGTCTAGGTTCATTTTTGCGAATACGCCTAATAGAGGTGGGATTAAGATTGGGATAAAGGCGATATGTACAGGGATTACGTTTTGCGAAGACATGGTCACTAGGATCAAAGACGCTAGGATGCCATATTTTAGACCATTAGACGCTGCACTGTTCTCTTTACCGTGAATACGCTTAATGACGCTTTGAGCAAGCAGATCTGTGATACCAGAACGTGAGATAGCAACAGCGAATGTACCAAGCATAGCGTAGCTAAGTGCGATAGTTGCACCGCCACCTAATCCGCTTTCGAAAGCCGCGACTGCGTCGTTCAAGCCCATACCTGAGGCTACGCCACCGATAATTGCGCTGAACGTGAGAGCAACGACTACGTTTACGCGCATCAAAGCTAAAACCAGCATGATGCAAACTGAAATTACAACAGGATTCATATTATTCTCGGGATGTTGTGTTTTTTATGAAGGCAATACGAGTGAACGTTTACCGACTCTATTTTTTATTCTTCGTCAACAAGAGGCCAACCACCAAGGGCTTTCCATTTGTTTACAATGCCGCAAAATAACTCTGTGGTTTTTTGCGTATCATACAAAGCAGAGTGTGCTTCTTTGTTGTCAAATTCCATCCCTGCAGTGCGGCAAGCTTTAGCCAAAACGGTTTGACCGTAGGCGAGACCACTAAGAGCTGCAGTGTCAAAAGTAGCAAATGGATGGAAAGGGACGCGTTTAAGCTTACAGCGCTCACTTGCTGCATTAACGAAGTTCAAATCGAATGTAGCGTTGTGAGCAACCATGATTGCGCGACTGCAATCTGAAGCTTTTTGTTCTTTTCTCACTAGCTTGTAGATTTCTTTAAGGGCTTCTTGTTCCGACACAGCACCACGTAATGGGCTAAATGGGTCTTTAATTCCGTTAAAGTCTAATGCTGCCTGCTCTATATTTGCGCCTTCAAAAGGCTCAATGTGAAAATGAAGCGTTGATGCAGGGTGCAGATCTCCGTTCTCATCCATTTTTAACGTAATGGCACAGATTTCTAATAATGCATCGGTTTCAGCGTTAAACCCTGCGGTTTCCACGTCGATGACCACTGGAAAATAGCCACGAAAGCGTTTTTTTAGGGTCAGAGCTTCGTTTTCTACAGTCATGTTAGCCCAAATAAGTGTGATTAAGGCTGCATTATTGCAGATAATAGCAGTGATAAAAACTAGGGAAGGGCAATAAATCATAAATTACCTAATCCATTGCGGCTTGATAATTGCATATTTAAACGTGAGAGAAAAATGCGGCAATTGGCTGCATTGTTAAACGAATTGCTTAAGAGATACTCCACTTTATGAAGAAACAACTCATAACAGGTTCAATGCTATTTTCGCTACTTATGTCGTCACCAGTAATGGCACAAGAAAAGCGTTACGGAGCATCTCCTCAACAGTCGACGTGGGAGATGGTGGCCAACACGCCACTCGAATGCCGCTTGGTTCACCCTATCCCAAATTTTGGTGATGCTGAGTTCTCATCTCGCGCGAGTAAAAAAATCATTTTGGACTTTGAGCTTAAAATGCGTCGCCCGATGGGTGCTACGCGTAATGTCAGCTTGATTTCGATGCCGCCACCTTGGCGTCCGGGTGAAAGTGCTGATCGCATGACAACCATTAAGTTCTTCCAACAATTTGATGGCTACGTTGGCGGTCAAACGGCGTGGGGAATCTTGAGTGAGTTGGAGAAAGGGCGCTACCCGACATTCAGTTACCAAGAGTGGCAGAGCCGCGACCAGCGAATCGAAGTGTCGCTGTCGTCGGTGTTATTCCAAGAAAAATACAATGTGTTCAGTGACTGTGTTGCTAACCTGCTGCCTTACAGCTTTGAAGATATCTCTTTCACTATTTTGCACTATGACCGTAACAGTGATCAGCTGAACAAGTCGTCGCGCAAAAGACTGAGCCAGATCGCCGATTACGTTCGCTATAACCAAGACATCGATCTTGTGCTGGTGGCAACGTACACCGATTCTGTCGACAGCAAAGGTATTAGCCAAAACCTTTCAGAGCGCAGAGCGGAATCGTTAAGAGAGTACTTCAAATCTTTAGGCTTGCCAGAAGATCGTATCCAAGTTCAGGGCTATGGTAAACGTCGCCCGATTGCAGACAACAATTCGCCAATTGGTAAAGACAAGAACCGACGCGTTGTGATCTCTTTAGGTCGTACGCAGGTTTAAGCAGAATAATTGCTTGTTTTGAAATCAGATAGCCCGTCGTAATGACGGACTTTTTTGTCTTTAAAATTTGGATCTATTGTCTAAACGTAACTTGTTTAGTTCAAGCGGAAGCGAGCGATCATTTCACAGTTGGTCGCGGTATCGATTTTTTCAACCATAGAGGCAATTTTAGGGTTGGGATGGCGTTTCATGAAATCGATAAGGGCTTTCTTACAGCAACCAATAGAATCTATAAAGCTGGAACATTGAGTGTTAGGGCACTGCGGGATCAGTGTCAGCACTTTTTCTGAAGCCAATTGAAGATACTTGAGCTCGTATTCGGTATCACCAGCCCATCGCCAGAATTGCGCGAGATTGTGACAAGAGATCACTGAGATCAGTAGGCGTTCGTCAGCCTGAATATCAGTGCGTTCAGTAATTTCTTCGCTTAAGTTTAATGCTTGCTGATAGTGAAGAATACTTCGTACAGGATCGTCGAGCTGCAATGCAGTATCGGCAAGTAACGTGTGTTTTTCCCATTCGCTAATCATTGTATTACCTCACTAATCAATAGGTGGTTAATTTAAATGATAATCATTATCATGTAAAGTTTCATTGGTGAGATTGTTAATAATAATTAGTGAAGGGTATTGTTCATGCGTGGAAACATAAAAAAGAAGCGAGCATAGGGCTCGCTTCTTTTGGTATTGGTTTAGGCTTTTATTTTCAAAGCCAAACTTCATAGCGGTTTGTTAGGAATTAACCTTCTAGACCAGCACTTGCTTGTTTGTTCTGAACAAGTTCAATCATGTAGCCATCAGGATCTTTAACGAATGCGATGTGTGTAGAGCCGCCTTTAACCGGACCAGCTTCACGCGTTACGTTACCGCCTGCTGCTTTAATTGCATCACACGTTGTGTAGATGTCATCAACACCGATAGCAACGTGACCAAAAGCTGAGCCAAGGTCGTATTCAGTCGTGCCCCAGTTGTGAGTCAGCTCAATCACAGCTCCTTGAGATTCATCACCAAAGCCAACGAAAGCCAGCGTGTATTCGTACTCTTTGTTTTCGTTCTTACGTAATAGCTGCATGCCCATTACATTGGTGTAGAACTCGATAGACTTGTCTAGATCACCCACGCGTAGCATGGTGTGTAAAATACGACCGTTTGACATGATTTGCTCCTAGCTTTAATTATGTATACGTTTTTGTAATTCTGTTTTATGCCGCTAGGAAAATGCGGCATTGTTTAGCTTCTTAGCTTCTTAGCTTCTTAGCTTCTTAGCTTCTTAGCTTCTTAGCTTCTTAGCTTCTTAGCTTCGTACTTAGGGCTTAGAGCTAGAGCTTAGACGTCAGTTTTTTCCTTGAACTCACACAGGTCTTCAATGATACAGCTACCACAGCGTGGTTTACGCGCGACACAGGTGTAACGTCCATGAAGAATGAGCCAATGGTGGACATCCAGTTTGAATTCTTTGGGAATAACTTTGAGCAGCTTTGCCTCGACATCGTCGACGGTTTTACCCATCGCTAACTTAGTGCGGTTTGATACACGATAGATGTGAGTATCAACTGCAATGGTTGGCCAACCAAAGGCTGTGTTCAATACTACGTTTGCTGTTTTACGACCAACGCCTGGAAGGGCTTCTAATGCCGCACGATCTTCCGGTACTTCACCGTTGTGTAGGTCAAGCAGCATTCGACACGTTTTAATGGTGTTTTCTGCTTTTGAATTAAACAGGCCTATGGTCTTGATGTACTCTTTTAGGCCATCGACACCTAGGTCGAAAATAGCCTGTGGCGTATTAGCAACGGGGTAAAGCTTATCAGTGGCTTTGTTGACGCTGACATCGGTTGCCTGCGCAGATAAGAGCACGGCGATCAGCAACTCGAAAGGGCTGTTCCAGTTAAGCTCAGTTTCTGGCTTTGGATTGTTTTCTCTTAAACGCTCAAGTATTTCTACTCGTTTTACATTGTTCATAGCGACATTACTTTCAAATAGTTAGGGCTTGAGTTCCGGCGAAATTCTTTCAAACTACTCGTTTCAAAATAACAAGTTCCGCAATGGTTCAGGCTTTATCATCGGTTACGCGCTCTTATGAGCGTCATTATTATGTGTACTTGGTCTATCTAATTACCTGCTGAGCGGTTGAGCTACTCAGCAGGGTTTAAGCTACTGTAACTTATTAGGCATTGGTAACGCGAGCGCGTTCAATAGCTGGTTTTTCTTGTTTGGGCTGTCTAGATTTAGCTTGGTTGTCGATGATGTTTTTCAAAGCAATCAAGAAACCAACACCAATGAAGGCACCTGGTGGTAGCAGGGCTAACAAGAAGCTGTTATCAAATTGGAATATCTGGATTCGTAACACCGAAGCCCAATCACCAAGGAGCAGGTCTGCGCCATCAAATAGGGTTCCGTTACCAATAACCTCGCGCATCGCACCCAATACAACCAGTACCGATGTCATGCCAAGGCCCATCCAGAAACCATCTTGAGCAGCAGGTAGCACTTCGTTTTTAGACGCGAAGGCTTCCGCTCGGCCAATGATGATACAGTTGGTTACGATCAGTGGGATGAAAATACCCAAAGATAGGTAAAGCCCGTATGCGTAGGCATTCATCAGTAGTTGAACACAGGTTACTAGTGATGCAATGATCATCACGAATACTGGAATACGAACTTCTTTTGGCACATGGTTTCGAACCAAAGAGACAGAAACGTTCGAACCGACCAATACAAGCAAGGTAGCAATACCTAAGCCAAGTGCGTTCGTCACTGTCGAAGAGACAGCCAACAGCGGACACAACCCAAGAAGTTGCACTAGGGCAGGGTTGTTGGCCCACATGCCATTTTTAATTAGTGTTTTATGGTCACTCATTATTCACCACCACAATTTAGAGGTTGAGCAAGCAATGCTTGGTTGTTTTGGTTAACGTATTGAACCGCCTGTTTGACGGACTTAACGACCGCTCTTGGTGTGATGGTTGCGCCGGTAAACTGGTCGAAATCACCACCATCTTTACGAACCTTCCAACGGTCAAGATTCGACTCGGTTACTTGTTTACCTGCAAAAGAGAGTATCCAATCACTCACTCTAAGGTCAATCTTATCGCCTAACCCCGGAGTTTCCCTGTGGGAAAGCACACGTGTACCCAAAATGGTACCGTCAATTTTCATCCCAACAATTACTTTTATTGCACCATTGTAGCCATCAGGTGCAATGGCTTCGATCGCAATCGCGCTAGGTTCACCGTTGAGTGTAGCAATATAAGCCGGCATTGCTTGTTCTGTTCCAAGCTCCTCAGCTTCAACCAAAGTACAAGCTGAAAACAGCTCGTTGTCATGAAGGTTGTGCGGGATCACTTGGTTAAGCACAGACAGTAACTGAGCCTGTTCTTGCTGTTTGATCTGATCTTTGGTCAGGTAGTGAGTAACGGCCACCAAACCTGTCGAAGCGCAGGCAAAAATCGCAAGTACAAGACCGTTTTTCTTTATTGCATTTAGCATGGTATCCGCTCCCTTAGTGGCCGTATGTACGAGGTTTGGTGTAGTAGTCAATCAGTGGAACACACATGTTGGCTAACAATACAGCAAACGCTACGCCGTCAGGGAAGCCACCCCAGCTGCGGATGATAAATACTAGACCACCGATCAGCGCACCAAATACCAAGCGACCTTTCACTGTCGTCGAGGCTGAAACTGGGTCGGTTGCAATGAAGAATGCGCCAAGCATAGTCGCGCCAGACAATAGGTGAATGGTTGGAGACGCGGTTTCACCTGGAGTTAAGATTAAGAATACCAGGCTAAACAGCGCAAGGCTGCCGATGAAAGCTACCGGAATATGCCATTGAATCACACGTTGTTTGATCAACACTAGGCCACCAACAAGATAAGCAAGGTTTACCCATTCCCAACCCACGCCAGCTAACCAGCTGAATTGTGGTTGAGACAGAGCTTCAGAAGCGGTGTTGCCTGCTGTCAATGCGGTTTTGAAGGCATCAAGTGGTGTTGCCATGGTGGTACCATCAATACCAAGGCGTGCTTGTTGAAGAGATAAACCTTCATTGTTGAAACCGGTAAAGATCATCAATAATGAGTCAACAAAACTCGTTGCTTCAGCAGTTAAGCTGGTCGGCGCATTCCAACTGGTCATTTGAACTGGGAATGAGATCAGCAAAACAACGTAAGCCACCATCGCGGGATTAAATGGGTTTTGCCCAAGGCCGCCATAAAGGTGTTTTGCGATGATTATAGCGAAGAACATACCGATCACTAGAATCCACCACGGAGAGTGTGGGGGAATCGCGACACTGAGTAGCCAAGCGGTCACAACAGCGCTGTAATCACGCAATGCCATCACTGGCGGACGTTTTCTTAGCAACATAACGGTTGCTTCAAAGGTAACGGCAAGTGCAATAGCAAATACTAACTGGATGAGCGTACCCCATCCGAAGAAGTAGGTTTGAGCTAGTAGACCTGGCAATGCACAAATAGCGACCCATTTCATGAGATCTGGGGTGCTTCTACGATTGTGTGCGTGCGGTGAGCTGGCGATAAAGAAGGCCACTACTCTTTCTCCTCATTATTCTTTTTGTCTTGCTCTTGCTGCGCCTTTCTTGCTTTAGCACGAGCAATTGCGGCAGCAACAGCTGCTTTTTTAGGATCGACTGGTTCTGATCGAATCTCAGCTTCCACTTCAATTTCAACTACAGCTTCAGGAGCGGTTGCTTCTGCTTCGACCTGCTTAGCTTGCTGTGCTTTCTTCGCTTTAGCGCGAGCTATTGCAGCGGCAACGGCAGCTTTTTTAGGATCGACTGACTCAGGTTGAGTTTCGGCTTCCACTTCAAGCACAGGTTCCGGCGCTTCAACTGCTTCGTCTTGTTGTGTTTGCTGGGCTTTTTTCGCTTTAGCGCGAGCGATGGCCGCAGCAACAGCGGCTTTCTTAGGGTCGACCTGCTCAGATTGAGTCTCGATTTCAACTTCAACCACTGGTTCAGATGTTTCTGCTTGCTTAGCTTGTTGAGCTTGTAGAGCTTTTTTTGCTTTAGCGCGAGCAATAGCCGCAGCGACGGCGTCTTTTTTAGCATCGCCAGTACTTTCAGCCGGAGCGTCAGACGCTGATTCCGCCTGCTGAGCCTTCTTCGCTTTAGCACGAGCAATTGCAGCAGCGACAGCATCTTTCTTAGCATCGCCAGTACTTTCAGCTGGAGTATCAGTCACAGATTCTGCTTGTTGAGCCTTCTTTGCTTTAGCGCGAGCGATGGCTGCAGCGACAGCATCTTTCTTAGCGTCGCCACTACTTTCACTTGGAGCGTCAGAAGCTGATTCGGCTTGTTGTGCTTTCTTTGCTTTAGCGCGAGCGATGGCTGCAGCGACAGCGTCTTTCTTAGCATCGCCAGTACTTTCACCTGGAGCTTCAGAAGCTGATTCCGCTTGTTGAGCTTTCTTTGCTTTAGCACGAGCGATAGCTGCAGCAACAGCATCTTTCTTGCCATCACCTGAGCTTTCTGCAGGAGTATCAGCTGCTGCTTGTTGTGCCTTGCGCTCTCGAGCTTGTCGTTTGCGTTCTTCACGCAGTTTAGACATTTCAGAGTTGTCTGGTTTAGCACCATCCGATTTCTGAGCCGCAGCTTGTTTCGCTTTTGCTTTAGCAATCGCAGCGGCTACCGCAGGTTTCACAGCTGGTTCTGCATTAGGTGTTTGGTCTGCTGCTGTTTTCTGCGCTTTAACGCGAGCAATCGCAGCTGCAATCGCATCATCACCATCGGCTGATTTCATGTCTTTACGACGGTTATCAGCGGCTTTCTTGAAGCGATTTTCACGTTCAGCTTTGTCACGCTCCATACGAGCGTTTTTCTCTTCGAAACGAATCTTGGCGCGTTCTGCGGCCGTCGCTTCGTCTTTTCTTGTTTTGATTTCTGCTTTTGCTTGGCGATAGTACTGAACAAGAGGGATTTCACTTGGGCAGACAAACGCACAAGCACCACATTCAATACAGTCTTTAATATTTAGCTCTTCACACTTATCTAACTCGTTGGCTTTTGCATGCCATTGCAGTTGTTGAGGAAGTAGTGATGCGGGGCAAGCTTCAGCACACGCGCTGCAACGAATACATTCCATCTCGTAAGTGCTTGGTGAGATCTCACGACGCGTTGGCGCTAAAATACAGTTCGACGTTTTGGTGATTGGCACATTGGCATGTGGCAAGGTGAAGCCCATCATAGGGCCGCCCAAAATCAAACGCGGCAATTTTTTATCGGCTTTGTAGCCAAACTCTTCAAGTAACTCATGTACTGGTGTGCCTAATAGCGCCCAAACGTTACGAGGTTGCTTAAAGGTTTTACCGGTTAAGGTCACAACGCGGTTAACCACAGGTTCGCCGTCAATTACCGCTCGCTTAATAGAATAAAGAGAACCGACGTTCTGAACCAAAACACCAATGTCTGCAGGGATGCCGCCAGCTGGAACCTCTTTGTTGGTGAGGATCTTGATAAGTTGTTTCTCACCACCAGAAGGGTATTTAGTTGGGATAACACGAATGACGATGTCTTTGTCTTTCGCAGCAATCTCAAGAGCTTTTATCGCATCTGGTTTGTTGTCTTCAATGCCGATAACCGTCAACTTTGGTTGAAGAATGTGTTCAACCACTTCGATGCCTTTTAATACTTCTTCGGCATGCTCTTGCAGCAACTTGTCATCTGAGGTGATGTAAGGTTCACACTCAGCAGCGTTGACGATTAAAATGTCGGTACGACCTAAGCCTGATTGAAGCTTTTTAGCGGTGGGGAAGCCTGCGCCACCCATGCCTGAGATACCAGCTTGGCGAATTACATCAAGCAGTTCATCGGATGTCTTTGTAGAAAAATCTTCAACCGGGTGTTTTGCAACCCAAGCGTCGAGGCCATCAGGTTTAATAACCACGCACACGTCGCTCAAGCCTGAAGGGTGAGCGGTGGTTCGTGGTTCGATAGCGGTAATCACACCCGATGTTGGTGCATGTACTGGCAAAGTAAAACCAGTCTCTAAGGCCGTCAGTTGTTGACCTTTGAGTACGGCATCACCGACAGCAACCAACAAGTTACCAGGCTTACCGATATGCTGTTTCACTGGAAGAACGATTTCTTCTGGGAGCCTTGCATGCACGATATCAGTAGTATTCGACTGTTTCTTGTTTTCAGCAGGGTGCACACCGCCCGGGAAGTTCCAAATTGAGCCCGTGCGAATTTGTTCAATTAAAGAGATCATACTAACCCTATGCCTTAGGCTCTGACGCGGTCGCATCAGTCGCTTGGTTAGTGATATCAGTAACAGGAATGATGTTCATCTGCCATTTCCAATTTTCAGTCGTTGTTGCCACTGGAATCATTTCGATACAGTCAGTAGGGCACGGTGCGACACATAGATCACAACCTGTACATTCATCTTTGATTACTGTGTGAAGTGCCTTGGTGCCACCAACAATGGCGTCGACAGGGCAGGCTTGAATGCATTTGGTACAGCCAATACACATATCTTCATGAATGAAGGCAACGGTTTTTACTTTGTTGTCTAAGTCATGAGCGGAGTCTTCAACTTCTACGCCCATTAAATCTGCAAGCTTCTCAATCGTAGCTTGGCCGCCGGGAGGACATTTGTTGATCTTATCTCCGTTAGCGATCGCCTCTGCGTATGGGCGACAACCAGGGTAACCACACTGGCCACATTGAGTTTGCGGTAAAATAGTATCGATTTGATCAACGATCGGATCGGCTTCTACTTTAAAGCGAATAGAAGCAAAGCCTAAGATAGCGCCAAAAACAGCGGCTAAAACGGCGAGTGCAATGATTGCAATTAAGATGGTACTCATTCTTACTTCACCAACCCAGTAAAGCCCATAAATGCCAGAGACATTAGGCCTGCTGTGATCATCGCAATCGATGCGCCTTTGAATGGCATAGGAACATCAGCAACCGCAATACGCTCACGCATCGCAGCAAATAGGATCAATACAAGCGAGAAACCAACCGCAGCGCCGAAACCATAGATGATCGACTGAATGAAGTTGTGGTTTTCATTGATGTTCAAAAGTGCCACACCTAACACCGCGCAGTTGGTGGTGATAAGAGGCAGGAAGATACCCAACAGGCGATATAGAGTTGGGCTGGTTTTGTGAACGACCATTTCCGTAAATTGAACAACCACCGCGATAACCAAGATGAAGCTCATGGTACGCAGGTATTCAATACCCAGAGGGGTAAGGATGTAGGTTTCTACTAGGTATGCAGATACCGACGCTAACGTCAGAACGAAAGTCGTCGCGAGGCCCATGCCAATCGCAGTCTCCAGTTTCTTGGAGACTCCCATGAAAGGACATAGCCCTAAAAACTTCACTAGTACAAAGTTATTGACCAGCACTGTGCCAACCAACAACAAAAGGTATTCGGTCATAATGGATTAATTCTTGAGATTCCGATCCCGATATTATCCTGCTTTGCTTACCTAATAACAACCAAGGATCACTAGGGATTTAGACACTTGGTGAAAAAAACATCAGGTAATCGATTGATTATTAAAGTTACCGTAAGTATAGACGGCCAATTTTTACTTCGTGAGACAGTTTATAGGAGTAGTCAAACTGGATCTTTCATAAGATCATTCTTGAATTGAACTCGATTTACTTCCTACGAATAGGGTCATATTTGTGGCTTTTTGTGCTCAGAACTATCAAAAAGAGAAGGAAAGCAGCGAGTCGAATACGTTCCCAAACCGCTAAAACGCAAAAAGCCGCATCGAGTGATGCGGCTTCTTTAAATTTGGCTCCCCTTGCAAGACTTGAACTTGCGACATACGGATTAACAGTCCGCCGTTCTACCAACTGAACTAAAGGGGAATTGCTTGTTAGCGACGCGGATTTTAATAATAGTCCGAATTTCTGTCAATAAAAAATAGCAGAAAAAAATAATATAAAAAACTTTACTTTCTTGGACGCCTTACCGGATTTAGCTTTTCTTTAGTTATCCACCAAAATTGTGGATAAGTGTGTGTGTGAAACTTTAACAACAATAATTGGGATAAATCTGAGAATATAAAAATCTGAGGTAAGGTAATGTATTTAAAAGATTTGTATCAAAATACCACGATTGTATAACTTTTGACGATTATAAAACATACAGTAAAACAAGTGCTATTTTTAGATTTTTTGGGGAAAAGTAGTGGATGAAAAATTAAGTGATTTAGCTGAAGAGATCTTGCAAGGGCACGGATAATACCAATTTCTAAAAGTAAAAGCTATCATTGATATCTAATCTTAAGAAGCATTTCTCTAGATAATAGTTGCAACGACATAGCTCCTAGAGTGACAATGACCTGATTATAAAAACAGTATGGAAATGGCGACCTATGAGTAAACTCTTTGACTTGGTATCGGACTATAGCCCATCCGGAGATCAGCCGACTGCGATAACCAAATTATTAGATGGATTAGATTCCGGTTTGGCACATCAAACTCTATTAGGGGTTACGGGCTCTGGTAAAACCTTTACGTTAGCCAACGTCATTTCTCAATCTCAAAGACCTGCAATCTTGTTAGCGCCTAACAAAACGTTGGCAGCTCAACTTTATGGCGAGATGAAATCTTTCTTTCCGAATAACTCCGTTGAGTACTTTGTTTCTTACTACGATTATTACCAACCGGAAGCCTACGTTCCAACCACGGATACCTTTATCGAGAAAGATGCGTCGATAAATGCTCATATTGAGCAAATGAGACTTTCAGCTACCAAAGCTTTGTTAGAAAGAAAAGATGCCATTATTGTTGCGTCTGTATCGGCTATCTACGGTCTTGGTGATCCTAAGTCTTATTTGAAGATGATGCTTCATTTGAGTCGTGGTGAGGTGATGGATCAGCGAGACATCCTACGCCGTTTGGCTGAACTGCAATATTCGAGAAACGATGTCGCGTTTGAGCGTGGGCAGTTCCGTGTTCGTGGTGAGGTTATTGATATCTTTCCCGCTGAATCAGACCAGGATGCGGTTCGAATTGAAATGTTCGATGATGAAGTGGATTGCATTAGCATCTTTGACCCACTTACCGGCGCGATTAAGCAAAGAGACTTACCTCGATTTACTGTTTATCCAAAAACTCACTATGTCACTCCAAGAGAGAAAATCATTGAAGCGATTGAGAAAATTAAGGATGAACTACGGGATAGAGCTCAATACCTAAAAGACAACAACAAACTGTTAGAAGAACAGCGTATCTCTCAGAGAACTCAGTTTGATATCGAGATGATGACTGAGCTTGGTTTCTGTTCGGGTATTGAAAACTATTCACGATATTTGAGTGGCCGTGCGGAAGGAGAGGCGCCTCCTACGTTATTTGATTACTTACCTAATGATGGTCTTCTGATCATCGATGAATCGCACGTTACTGTGCCGCAAATCGGCGCTATGTATAAAGGTGACCGTTCTCGTAAGGAAACCTTAGTGGAGTTTGGCTTTAGGCTACCTTCTGCGTTGGATAACCGACCGATGAAGTTTGAAGAGTTTGAGTCTATCTCTCCACAAACCATTTTTGTGTCGGCCACGCCGGGTAATTATGAGATTGATAAATCAGATGGTGAGATTGCTGATCAAGTGGTGCGTCCTACTGGTCTGTTAGACCCAATCATCGAAGTAAGACCTGTCGCGACTCAGGTGGATGACTTGTTATCTGAAATCAGAATCCGTTCAGTGAAAGAAGAGCGCGTATTGGTCACTACGTTGACTAAACGAATGGCAGAAGACTTAACCGAATACCTTAGTGAGCATGGTGTTAAGGTTCGTTACTTGCACTCAGATATCGATACGGTTGAGCGTGTAGAGATCATTCGAGATCTTCGACTGGGCGAGTTTGACGTGTTAGTGGGTATTAACTTACTTCGAGAAGGTTTGGATATGCCTGAAGTATCGCTGGTGGCGATTCTTGATGCTGATAAAGAGGGTTTCTTACGTTCTGAACGTTCTCTGATTCAAACCATTGGTCGCGCAGCTCGTAACTTGGAAGGTAGAGCAATTTTGTATGGTGATTCAATCACCAAGTCGATGAGAAAAGCGATTGATGAAACCGATCGTCGTCGTGAGAAACAGCAAGCCTATAACGAAGAGCAAGGTATCACGCCACAAGCGCTTAAACGTAATATCAAAGATATTATGGAGTTGGGTGATCTAACCAAGTCGAAGCAGCAGCGCCAATCGAAGCAAGTTCCTCTATCTAAGGTTGCAGAGCCTTCTGAAAGTTATGCTGTACTTACACCGCAACAGCTTGATAAAGAGATCAGCAAGCTTGAAGCTGCGATGTATCAGCATGCTCAGAACCTAGAATTTGAATTGGCAGCACAGAAGCGTGATGAAATTGAGCAGCTAAGAAAGCAGTTTATTACCAACAGCTAATCTCACTTTGCATTCGAAGAATTGTTCCTCTCAATACAAGAATTGAGAGTGTTTCAGGCAAAAAAACAGCCAGTAGTAAATGTTCTACTGGCTTACGTTTGTGAACACTCGGTCCACTAACAACGTCAGTTGGCTAGGTGACCCGAAGGTCATTTATATCGTTGCATCGTTCGTGCCAGATAGATAAAACATTGATTGTTTGAAGTAAGTAAAAAAACACACTACAAATATTGTGGCTAATTTGCATAATGCAAAGCGGAATGCGACTATAATAAGAAATGCAAATTATAAATGGCTAGGATATGCAATCAAAAACGCTAGATAACAAATCGAAGTATTTGTTGATGGTAGAGGATACCGCTTCGGTAGCAGCTTTATATCGCTCGTATCTTACACCGCTCGAAATTGATATCAACATTGTCGGCACTGGCCGCGATGCAATCGAGAGTTTGAATCATCGAATCCCAGACCTTATTTTATTAGATCTACGTCTGCCTGACATGACCGGTATGGACGTGCTATTTGCTGTAAAACAAAAATACCCTGAAGTTCCGGTTATCTTCATGACGGCTCACGGCTCTATCGATACCGCCGTAGAAGCTATGCGTCATGGTTCTCAAGATTTCCTTATCAAACCTTGTGAAGCCGACCGACTCCGTATTACGGTGAACAACGCGATCCGCAAAGCCACCAAACTTAAAAACAGCTCGGAACACCCGGGAAACCAAAACTATCAGGGTTTCATTGGTAGCAGCCAAACCATGCAGCAGGTTTACCGAACTATCGACTCTGCAGCATCGAGTAAAGCCAGTATTTTCATCACGGGTGAGAGTGGTACGGGTAAAGAGGTATGTGCAGAAGCTATTCATGCGGCGAGCAAGCGTGGTGACAAGCCTTTCATCGCGATTAACTGTGCGGCTATCCCTAAAGATCTGATTGAAAGTGAGCTGTTTGGTCACGTTAAAGGCGCCTTTACCGGTGCTGCAACTGATCGTCAAGGTGCTGCTGAACTCGCTGATGGCGGAACACTATTCCTTGATGAATTGTGCGAAATGGACTTAGAGCTGCAAACTAAGCTGCTGCGCTTTATCCAAACCGGTACTTTTCAAAAAGTTGGTTCTTCGAAGATGAAGAGTGTCGATGTTCGTTTCGTATGTGCAACCAACCGTGACCCTTGGAAAGAAGTACAAGAAGGTCGCTTTAGAGAAGATTTATACTATCGTTTATACGTGATTCCATTGCACCTGCCGCCATTGCGTGAGCGCGGTGAAGATGTCATCGAGATTGCGTACTCGTTACTAGGCTACATGTCGGTTGAGGAAGGTAAGGCGTTTGTGCGTTTTGCTCAGGAAGTGCTTGATCGCTTTAATCAATATGAGTGGCCGGGTAACGTTCGTCAGTTACAAAACGTATTACGGAACGTGGTGGTATTGAATAACGGCAAAGAGATTACTCTCAACATGCTTCCACCACCATTGAACCAACCGATTGAAAACAGCCTGCGCTTGAAAGAGAAGCAGAACGAAGACATCACGGTAAAAGATATTTTCCCATTGTGGATCACTGAGAAGACGGCTATCGAACAGGCCATAAAAGCGTGTGACGGCAACATTCCCCGCGCGGCCGGTTTCTTAGATGTCAGTCCATCTACGATATACCGTAAGTTGCAAACGTGGAATGCGAAGCAGTAATCACCAAACAATAAGAAAATCATAATGACGAAAGTATTAAATCAGCAAAAAGTTGATGAACTTGCCGGTGAAATCGGGCAAGAGAATGTACCAGTGTTGCTGGAAATCTTCTTAGGTGAGTTGAAAGGCTACTACGAACATCTAGAGATAAATAAAGCATCGGATACATCTAAGTACTTGGCTGATATAAGCCATGCACTTAAGAGTAGCGCTGCGAGTTTTGGCGCAGATTCTTTGTGTAGTTTTGCGATTAGCTTAGACGCAAAAGTGAAGCAAGCATTGCCTGTAACCGAGATTGATTTCCAAGATATGCAAGAGCTTCTGTTATCAACGTACACTGAATATCAGCAGTTGATGACGGATCTCTAAAGCGGCTAGTTATTAAAGAGACTAAAAAAGGAGCATGATGCTCCTTTTTTGTTTTGTTTTGTATTGTTTGGAGGCTGGAAATTAGATTCAGGCAGCCAAATTAAACCAACTGATCTCTAATCGCTTGTTGGAGTTTTAAACGGTCGTGTCGCCAATCTCGATTTGGAGATGCAAGATCAGTGGTCACACAATTCCATTGCCCTTCTAATTCAGGGTGTGGTTCATTGCCTAGTACAATGTCTATCTTTCTTGCCTTACAGGTACGTTCACACCACTCCAATTGTTCTTGAAGCGTCATTTTTCCTGCAGGGCCGTGTTCTGGCGAAAGGTTTTCAACAAAGATAACTTTTGCCTTGGTATTTTCCGCGATTGCTTTGCCAATTTCTGGCAGTAGCAGCGGGGGCATCACACTGGTTAAAAAGCTTCCTGGTCCAAGGACAATGCAGTCTGCTTGCTCAACGGCAGCAACAGCTTCTTTGGTTGCCGGTACTTCTGGAGATAAGTCCATCATGCGCAGCTTTTCTGTCATGTCGTCAACGTTAGTTTCGCCAGTTACCCAACGACCGTCCATTGATAGAGCCGTTAGATCAGAAGGGTGCTCGGTCATTGGGACGATATTGACATCGACCTTGAGCATATTTCGAATTAGGTTAATTGCTTCCAACGGGCGAACGGAAAGGTTGTCTAACGCCGTTAGCATTAGGTTACCTAAGTTGTGACCATCGAGTTCACCTTGACCGCGAAAGCGATATTCAAACATCATCGAACTGATCGAAGGTTCTGTGATTAATTGGTTGATACAGTTACGAGTATCTCCCCAAGCAATACCCCCTTGGCAGTCTCGAATTCTTCCGGTGGAACCACCATTATCTGTCGTTGCAACAATGCCAGTTGCGTTGTTACCAAAGTCTTTTAATGCAGCTAGCATGCGACCTAAGCCATGGCCCCCACCGATTGCTACGACTTTCTTTGAAGAGTAAATATTCATTTTTTGTTCTTGTTAGATTATTACCAACTATAATTTATGTTAAATGCTTCTCGTCAGATACTCAACAAGAGTTATTTTGAGGGTTTGATACGTTTTTTTTGCCGATGTGACCCGTTTTTTGTCATCAGAGCTAGATTCACGTACAAATATTAAGTATTTTATTACTCAGCTACTGCGCGTGTGAATATAACGTGCAGTTGCCATAACTCCGAGCTCTCGCATGCTAAGTCGCACAGTGGTATTTGCTGTACCGATACGCATCAAGAGCCAGTGACATGTTGTCACAAGGGCTTAATTGGAAATGATTATGCCTCCCGTGTTTGGAAAGGTGTTCCGTGGCGCAACAATTCGAAGATAGATTCCATCGCAAGTTTTATTACTTGCGCTTGTCGGTTACAGACGTCTGTAACTTTAAATGTACTTACTGCTTGCCAGATGGTTATAAACCGTCAGGGCAAAAAAACTCGTCTTTTTTAAGTGTTCCCGAGATCAAACGTATTGTTAAAGCGTTTGCAGATTGTGGTACCTCTAAGATCCGCATTACTGGCGGAGAGCCGAGCCTGCGTAAAGACTTTCCTGAAATCATACATACTGTTGCTTCTACTCCAGGCATCGAAAAAGTAGCCACGACAACGAATGGCTACCGCATGGAGAAACAAGTAGGGCAATGGCGTGATGCTGGTTTAACCCATATAAACGTGAGCGTGGATAGCTTAGATTCGCGCATGTTCCATCAGATCACTGGTGAAAATAAGTTTACAGAGGTTATGCGAGGCATTGATAAAGCGTTTGAGGTTGGCTTTGAACAAGTCAAAGTCAACGTCGTATTAATGAAAGACCTCAATAGTCAGGAATTACCAGCCTTCCTTAATTGGATCAAAGACAAACCTATTCAATTACGTTTTATCGAGCTGATGAAAACCGGCGAGATGGACGAGTTGTTCGATAAACACCATGTGTCTGGCGTTGCGATCCGTAACCAGCTTATTGCTAATGGTTGGCTGTTAAAAGTCAAAGCCGTTAATGATGGCCCCGCGCAAGTGTTTGTCCACCCAGACTACAAGGGTGAAATCGGTTTGATCATGCCTTACGAGAAAGACTTTTGTGAGAGTTGTAACCGACTGCGTGTTTCTGCGACCGGTAAACTTCACTTATGTCTGTTTGGCGACCATGGTGTTGAACTGAGAGATCTGATTCAAGAAGATCAACAAGAGCAAGAGCTCATTGATCGAATTCAGGCTCAGCTTCAAACCAAGTCCGTTAGCCATTTCTTACACGATGGCAACAGCGGCATGACTCCAAACTTGGCGTCAATCGGCGGTTAACTCGCTATATACTCTAAAGCATTTTATCGCTCAGCTTCTTTAAGCTGGGCGAATAAGTCTAATCATTGAAAAATTTTAAATAGGTGAACAAATGGGTCACGCAGAAAGCAAATTTCAAGCAGCAAACATTGCAGTACTAACCGTTTCAGATACTCGTACAGAAGAAAACGATACGTCAGGTGGTTACCTAGCGGAGCATGCTAAAGAAGCTGGCCACAATGTGGTTGATAAGCAAATCGTTATCGATGACATGTATAAGATCCGCGCTATCGTATCTCAGTGGATTGCTGATGACAGCGTACAAGCTATCATGATCACTGGCGGTACAGGCTTTACATCTCGTGACAGTACACCTGAAGCACTTAAGCCACTCTTCGACAAAGAAGTAGAAGGCTTTGGCGAGCTATTCCGTCAAGTGTCTTACGAAGAAATTGGTACTTCTACGATTCAATCTCGTGCGATTGCTGGTTTTGCTAACCATACGGTTATCTTTGCTATGCCTGGTTCTACAGGTGCATGCCGCACAGGTTGGACTAAGATCATCAAGCAACAGATGGATGCTAGCCACCGTCCTTGTAACTTCATGCCACATCTTTCTGTATAAGGTGGTTTGAGTATGAGCCAATTTACACACATTAACGCGTCTGGCGAAGCAAACATGGTCGATGTATCGGCTAAAGCAGAGACAGTACGTGAAGCGAGAGCAGAAGCTTTTGTTCAAATGTCAGCCGAGACGCTAGAACTGATTGTTTCTGGCAGCCACCATAAAGGTGATGTTTTCGCAACGGCACGTATTGCTGGTATTCAAGCAGCTAAGAAGACGTGGGACTTGATTCCACTGTGTCACCCTTTGCTACTGACTAAAGTAGAAGTACAACTTGAAGCCATTGAGTCTGAAAACAAGGTTCGAATCGAATCGGTATGTAAGCTTGCTGGTAAGACCGGCGTAGAAATGGAAGCGCTAACGGCCGCTTCTGTTGCCGCGCTAACTATTTACGATATGTGTAAAGCTGTTCAGAAAGACATTGTTATCGAGAACGTACGCCTGTTAGAGAAGACGGGTGGTAAATCAGGTCACTTCAAGGTGGAATCATGATTACGGTACTTTTCTTTGCACAAACTCGTGAACTTGTCGGTGTTGATAGCCTAGAGATCGATGCGCAATACAATACTATTGAAGCGATTCGCAGCCACCTTGTAACAAAAGAAGGCAAATGGGATATCGCATTGGAAGAGGGCAAGCTGCTGGCAGCACTCAACCAATCAATCGTACCTTTGACGACTGAAGTGAAAGACGGCGACGAAGTGGCTTTCTTCCCACCAGTTACTGGAGGTTAACCATGAATGACTCTCGAGTTATTGATCCAAGAGTATTAGTGACTGCTGAAGACTTTTCTGTGGGTGGCGAATACGATTATCTATCTCAAGGTACGGCTGCGGGAGCGGTTGTGACGTTTGTTGGTAAAGTTCGCGACATGAACCTTGGTGATAATGTGATAGGTTTGTCTCTAGAGCATTATCCGGGTATGACAGAGAAGTCTCTGAGTGAGATCTGTGATCAAGCTGAAGCGCGCTGGCCTATCCAGAAGATGCGAGTGATTCACCGCGTTGGTGACCTAGATATCGGTGACCAGATTGTTTACGTTGGTGTATCCAGTGCACATCGTGGCGCAGCCTTCGAAGCGTGTGAGTTTGTTATGGACTTTCTGAAAACCAAAGCGCCGTTTTGGAAAAAAGAACGTACTACTGAGGCGACTCGTTGGGTTGACTCTCGAGACTCCGACGCGAAAGCAGCGGAGCGTTGGAAGAAGTAATCCACTCCATAGCGTGTTTCGATCTTAACGTGAAAGCGTATTTCAGATTGGGACGTAGATAGTAAGAAAGCCGACGTTTGACGTCGGTTTTTTTGTGCGTGCTACAAAGTGATTTATAAATAAAAGGTTCTTTAATAAATGGTTAATCAGTCAAGTTGCATATGAATTCAACGCGTGATTTAGTCTGTCTTGGTGCATTTCCAAATCTGTTTTGGTGCAGTGCTTTATGCTGTTTTGTATAAAGTGATAATCCTCACAAATAGTGCAGTCTATTTAGGGGATATGTGATGTGCAATTAGATTTCATGTGGCATTAATGTTAATTTGCCGACAGTGTTCTAGCATAAGATGCTAAATAAAAGTATCAATTCAGATACATCAACACTAAAGGCTGTTTTTTAATTAATTCCTATGTGTAATTAACTATTCATTAGGTTTTTATTAGAGATTTACACTGTAACCTTGAGTAATTCGGAGAATTATCCGATTTTTTGCGACTTGTTTATGGCAAATTACTTCAATGGTTGATAGTGTGTGCCTCAATCTTTGTAAGGTTTTAGATTTTTATGCTTAAATTTTGAGCTAAATAAATCTAAATCACTGCCGTTCAGTGAACTTAGCAAAGAAGTCATGGATGCAATACGTAAAACTTGGAGTTTATTAAATGTACAAGAATAAAATCACTCAGGCCCTTCTTCTAGGTGCTGGTTTGGCAGTGGCTGCCACTTCTACTCTTTCTATCGCTGCTGAAGTTCCAGCAGGCACAGAACTAGCAAAAGTTCAGGAACTTGTTCGCGGTAACGGTACTGAAGTTGCGACTATCGACCCACACAAATCTCAAGGTGTACCAGAATCTCACGTAATTCGTGATCTTCTAGAAGGTCTAGTGAACCAAGATGGCGAAGGTAATACAATCCCAGGTGTAGCCGAAAGCTGGGAAACGACGGACAACAAAACATTCACTTTCCACCTACGTAAAGATGCAAAATGGTCTAACGGCGATCCTGTAACAGCTGAAGATTTCGTTTACAGCTGGCAACGTGCAGTCGATCCTGCCACTGCTTCTCCATATGCTTGGTACATGGAATATACCAAGATGGTGAATGCGAAAGACATAGTAGCGGGTAAGAAAGACAAGAGTGAGCTAGGTGTTAAAGCTGTAGATGCAAACACGCTTGTTGTTGAACTAGATACAGCGGTACCATATTTCGTAATGATGATGGGCCACACAACAATGAAGCCAGTACATCAGGCGACTGTTGAAAAATTCGGTGACCAATGGACTAAGCCTGACCACTTCGTTGGTAACGGTGCATTCTCTGTTGATAAATGGGTTGTGAACGAGCGTTTAGTTCTAAAGCGTAACGACCAATACTGGAATAACGATAAGACGGTTCTTAATAAAGTAACGTTCCTACCAATCGAAAACCAAGTTGCGGAAATGAACCGTTTCCTATCTGGTGAAATCGACTTTACAAATGAACTTCCAACTGAGCACTTCAAGCGCCTTAAGAAAGAGTATGCGGAAGATGTATCTGTAGCGGGTAACCTATGTACTTACTACTACATCTTTAACACTAAGAAAGCACCATTTGATGATGTTCGTGTACGTAAGGCTATCTCTTACGCAATTGACCGTAATATCGTAAGTGACGCAATCCTAGCACAAGGTCAAAAACCAGCTTACTTCCTAACGCCTGAAATCACAGCTGGCTTTAACCCTGAACTTCCTGCTTACGGCAAGATGTCTCAAAAAGAACGTAATGAAGAAGCTGCTCGTCTTCTTGAAGAAGCGGGTTACGGTAAAGACAATCCACTTAACTTCAACCTACTTTACAACACTTCTGAAAACCATAAGAAGATTGCTGTAGCGCTGGGTTCTATGTGGAAGAAAACTCTAGGTCTTAAAGTAACGCTTGAAAACCAAGAGTGGAAAACTTACCTATCTTCTAAAGATTCAGGTGATTTCGAAGTAGCACGTGCTGGTTGGTGTGGTGACTACAACGAAGCGTCGTCATTCCTAACGCTAATGAAGAGTAACAACACTACCGGTGGTGTTCACTACGATAGTGCTGAGTACGACCAAATCATTGATAAAGCACTTAACTCTACATCAGCAGAAGAGCGTGAAGCACTTTACCTAGAAGCTGAGGCGTTAATGGCTAAAGACATGCCTATCGCACCTATCTACCAATACGTGAAATCACGTCTACTAAATCCGCACGTTGGTGGTTTCCCTATCAACAACGCGGAAGATAAGATCTTCTCGAAAGACTTATACATCAAAGCTCAATAATAAGCTTCGATTCTAAAAAGTTAATATAACTATAACGATACAGACACTACATGCGCAGAGCGCGCATGTAGCGTCTTTCTAATTTTAATTGTCACAGACTGAAAGAGTGAGTTTATGCTTAAATTCATTATGAAAAGGATATTTGAAGCGATTCCAACCATGTTGGTGTTGATCACTATATCTTTCTTTCTCATGCGTTTCGCTCCGGGTAACCCGTTTTCAAGCGAACGTCCATTACCGCCAGAAGTTATGGCTAACATCGAAGCTAAATACGGCTTAGATAAACCTGTATTTGAACAGTACACCACGTACTTGACCAACATCCTTCAGGGTGACTTTGGTCCATCTTTTAAATACCAAGATTACACAGTAAATGAGCTGATCGCGGTTGCGCTTCCAGTATCTGCGAAGGTAGGTTTTGTTGCCTTTATCTTCACATTATTGATGGGGGTAACGGTCGGAACCATTGCCGCCTTGAAGCACAACACCTGGATCGACTACACCATAATGTCGACCGCCATGCTCGGGGTGGTGATGCCATCCTTCGTGTTGGCTCCAGCGCTTATCTACCTATTCTCTCTACACTGGCATATATTTCCAGCAGGTGGTTGGCACGGTGGTACGTACATGTACATCGTCCTACCCGTTATCGCGATGTCTCTTTTATACGTAGCAACCTTTGCTCGTATCACTCGCGGTAGCATGATTGAAACCCTAAACAGTAACTTTATCCGTACAGCTCGAGCTAAAGGTCTAAGTTACCGTTATATCGTTCTTAAACATGCGCTTAAGCCAGCAATGCTACCTGTTGTTTCATACATGGGGCCTGCGTTTGTAGGTATCATTACAGGTTCAGTTGTTGTTGAAACCATCTTCGGCCTACCGGGTATTGGTAAGCTGTTTGTTAATGCCGCGTTTAACCGTGATTATTCGTTAGTAATGGGTGTAACCATTTTGATTGGTTTCCTATTCATCTTGTTCAACGCAATCGTTGATATTTTACTAGCGCTTATTGACCCGAAAATTCGCTACTAGCAGGGACGCATGGTTATGTTGAAGAAAAAAGAAAACTTAGAAGCGATCGAAAAATTCTCTGAGAGTTTGGAAATTGAAGGTCGTAGCTTGTGGCAGGATGCGCGTATTCGTTTTATGCGCAACAAAGCCGCAATGATCAGTCTGTTCATTCTAATTGTTATGGTGCTATCGGTAATCTTCTTACCTATGTTGGCACAGCATGCTTACGATGATACTGACTGGTACGCAATGCACGTAGGCCCAAGTGCTGATCACTGGTTTGGTACCGACAGTTTAGGTCGTGACCTATATGTTCGTACGATGATTGGTGGCCGTATTTCTCTTATGGTTGGTGTGATGGGCGCATTCGTAGCCGTACTGATAGGTACGCTTTACGGTGCGGCTTCAGGTTTCATTGGCGGTCGTACTGACCGAGTGATGATGCGTATCCTTGAGATCTTATACGCGGTTCCTTTCATGTTCCTCGTGATCGTACTGGTGACATTCTTTGGTCGTAATATCGTACTTATCTTCGTTGCTATCGGTGCGATTGCTTGGCTCGATATGGCGCGTATTGTACGTGGGCAAACGTTGAGTTTACGTAGTAAAGAGTTCATTGAGGCTGCTCACGTATGTGGTGTCAGTAAATGGAAGATCATTACACGTCATATCGTACCGAACGTATTGGGTATTGTTGCGGTTTACTCAACGCTACTTATTCCAAGCATGATCCTTACTGAATCATTCTTATCTTTCCTTGGTCTTGGTGTTCAAGAGCCTATGACAAGTTGGGGCGCGCTGTTACAAGAAGGCTCGCAAACAATGGAAGTTGCTATTTGGCAACTGGCATTCCCAGCGGCATTCATGGTAGTTACGCTGTTCTGCTTTAACTACGTAGGTGATGGTCTGCGCGACGCGCTTGATCCAAAAGACAGATAAAGAAATAGCAATTAAAAGCTATAAAAGATTAAGGAAGCAATAATGAGCTTATTAGATGTCAAAGATCTGCGCGTCGAATTTACCACGCAAGATGGTACGGTAACCGCAGTAAACGACCTGAACTTCTCACTCAACCAAGGCGAAACGCTGGGTATTGTTGGTGAGTCGGGTTCGGGTAAATCTCAAACGGTATTTGCACTGATGGGACTGCTGGCTAAGAACGGTATCATCTCAGGTAGTGCAAAGTTTGAAGGTAATGAGATTCTCAATTTACCTGAGAAAGCACTGAACAAAGTTCGCGCTGAACAGATCGCGATGATCTTCCAAGATCCAATGACGTCACTGAATCCTTACATGAAAGTATGTGATCAGTTGATGGAAGTGCTTATGCTGCATAAAGGCATGGGCAAAGCGGAAGCGTTCGAAGAATCAGTACGTATGCTGGAAGCGGTGAAAATCCCTGAGGCACGTAAACGTATTACCATGTATCCACACGAATTTTCTGGCGGTATGCGTCAACGTGTGATGATTGCAATGGCTTTGCTATGTCGTCCAAAACTACTGATTGCTGATGAACCAACAACGGCGTTGGATGTAACCATTCAAGCGCAAATCATGGAATTGCTGAACGAGCTTAAAGATGAGTTCAATACAGCAATCATCATGATCACCCATGACTTGGGTGTAGTTGCCGGTTCTTGTGACAAAGTTCTAGTGATGTACGCTGGCCGTACCATGGAATACGGTACAGTAGATGAAATCTTCTATGAGCCCAGCCACCCTTATGCGGAAGGCCTGCTTAAAGCAATTCCTCGTTTGGATACCGAAGGTGAAATTTTACCGACGATTCCAGGTAACCCGCCCAACTTACTTCGCCTACCAACCGGTTGTCCTTATCAAGACCGTTGTCACCGTGTAATGGACCGTTGTAAGCAAGAAGCACCGATTTTGCAGCCATTTGCGAAAGATCGCCAGCGTGCTTGTTTTTCTGATTGGGAGACTTGGACAAAATGAGTAAAGAATTACTATTAGATATTAAAAACCTTAAGGTTCACTTTAGCATTGCGGCTAAGTCTGCTTGGCCTTGGGCGAAACCATCAAATCTTAAAGCGGTTGATGGTGTGGATGTTCACCTTTATGAAGGTGAGACTCTGGGTGTAGTAGGTGAGTCTGGCTGTGGTAAATCAACATTTGCGCGCGCAATTATTGGTTTAGTTGAGGCAACTGAAGGCGAGGTTATGTGGTTAGGTCAAGACCTGACTAAGATGCAGGAAGTGAAGCGTCGTGAGACTCGTAAAGAGATTCAGATGATCTTCCAAGACCCGCTAGCATCGCTTAACCCGCGTATGTCAGTTGGAGACATCATTGCTGAGCCTCTACAAACTTTCTATCCAGAGCTTTCTAAACAGGAAGTGAAGGACAGAGTTAAAGAGATGATGACAAAGGTTGGTCTACTACCCAACGTAATCAACCGTTACCCACATGAATTTTCTGGTGGCCAGTGTCAACGTATCGGTATCGCACGTGCACTTATCTTGAAGCCTAAGATGATCATCTGTGATGAGCCGGTTTCTGCTCTGGATGTATCTATCCAAGCTCAAGTAGTAAACCTTCTTATGGAACTACAGAAAGAGTTAGGTTTGTCTTTGGTATTCATCGCGCACGATTTGTCGGTTGTGAAACACATTTCTGACCGTGTATTGGTGATGTACTTAGGTAATGCTGTTGAGCTAGGTGAATCAGATGCCTTGTTCTCAGATCCTAAACACCCATATACCAAAGCATTGATGTCTGCAGTTCCGATTCCAGACCCACGCTTAGAGCGCAGTAAAACCATTCAGATGCTGGAGGGTGATCTCCCATCACCAATTAATCCACCATCAGGTTGTGTGTTCCGTACTCGTTGCCCTGAAGCAACCGAGGCCTGCGCGCAAACCAAGCCAACTATTCAAGGCGATGACGTACACGCAGTATCTTGCTTGCACGTACAAGTCTAGAACCCGTTTGATACGGTTCAGCCTGTGACAGGCTTAAGCGCAACTTTTTTATGAGTTGCGCTTTTTTTGTGCCCCAAATTTCTCATGAATAACCTTCTTCAAATAATTCGAACAACTAAGCCAACTTCTTCTAGTTTTGAAAAAGTTTGCTTTTTTTATACTAATACCAATCGTAGTAAATAACTGCTCATCCTAGCTTGTTAAAACGCTTGATAACGGCGTTAGAATTTTTGATTGTAGAATAACTACTAACAGAAAAATTCTGCCTTGTTCTCAAGCCTTTTCTCTGCGCTATTTCTGAACATTTACTTACTGTGATTGGTATATAAAATTTTGGATGACAGAGGTTTGGATATGGGTAAGTTAGTTGAAGGTGTTTGGCATGACGTTTGGTATGACACCAAAGAAAGCGGTGGCAAGTTTGTTCGCGAAGATGCAGGCTTTCGTCACTGGATAGAGAACAAAGTCGGTGCACAATTTCAGCCAGAAAGCGGTCGTTATCACTTATACGTATCATTGGCTTGCCCCTGGGCGCACCGAACTTTAATCTTCCGTGAACTTAAAGATCTAACCGATCATATTGACGTGACGGTAGTCTGCCCTGACATGATGAGTGAAGGGTGGCAAATGGGGTTACCTGAACCTTTATTCGGCCATACTCGTATGCACCAAATTTACACTCAAGCCAAGCCTGATTACTCAGGACGAGTAACGGTTCCTGTACTGTGGGATAAAAAGACCAATACCATCGTGAGTAACGAGTCCTCTGAAATTATCCGCATGTTCAACTCAGAATTTAATGAATTAACAGGCAACACGGATGATTACTATCCATGGGAGTTGGCAAAGAAGGTTGATGAGTGGAATGATTATATTTATCCGAACATCAACAACGGCGTTTATCGTACTGGCTTTGCAACGACACAAGAAGCTTATGAAGAAGCGTATGACGCGTTATTTGAGGCGTTAGACAAAGTAGATGCACATCTTAGTGAACATCGTTATCTAGCGGGTAATGACATCACAGAAGCAGACTGGAGGTTGTTTACCACTCTGGTTCGATTCGATGCAGTGTATGTTGGTCACTTTAAGTGTAACAAGCAGCGAATTTCAGACTATGTCCATATTCAGGGTTACTTAAAAGAGTTGTACCAAGTAGAGGGTATTAAAGAGACGACTGATTTCTACCATATTAAGCGTCACTACTACTACAGCCACACTGGCATTAATCCGACTCAAGTTGTGCCCAAAGGACCAGTATTAGATTTAGAGTCAGCCCATGGGCGAGGCTAGATTAATCTTAAAAGTATCAAATAACCTTAAGCGTTAGACATAAAAAAACCCTAGATAAGAATCTAGGGTTTTTTGCGTTCTACAAAAGAAAAATTAGTTAATCACTTTTTCTTCAGCTTGAGCTGCTTGGTCTGCTTGGATAGCCGTTAGAGCTACTGTGTAAACGATATCGTCTACTAGAGCGCCACGAGACAAGTCATTTACTGGCTTGCGCATACCTTGAAGCATTGGACCGATAGACACTAGGTCTGCTGAACGCTGTACAGCTTTGTAAGTCGTGTTACCTGTATTTAGGTCTGGGAATACGAATACTGTCGCTTTACCTGCAACTGGAGAGTTAGGCGCTTTAGAAGCGGCTACGTTTTCCATGATTGCTGCGTCGTACTGAAGAGGACCGTCGATCACTAGATCAGGACGTTTCGCTTGAGCAAGTTTGGTTGCTTCACGTACTTTATCTACGTCTGCACCTTTACCAGATTCACCAGTAGAGTAAGAGATCATAGCAACGCGTGGGTCGATACCGAATGCCGCAGCAGAATCTGCAGATTGGATAGCGATTTCAGCAAGCTGTTCAGCTGTTGGATCTGGGTTGATCGCACAGTCGCCGTATACAAGAACTTGATCAGGCAGAAGCATGAAGAAGATTGAAGATACGATAGAAGCATCAGGTGCTGTCTTGATGATCTGGAACGGAGGAACGATTGTGTTCGCCGTTGTGTGAACAGCACCAGAAACTAGGCCGTCAACTTCACCAGCTTCAAGCATCATAGTACCTAGGAATACTGAATCGTCTAGCTTCTCACGAGCGACAACTTCAGTCATACCTTTAGCGCCACGAAGTTCTACTAGACGAGCTACGTAGTTTTCGCGAACTGATGCAGAATCGATGATCTCAACGCCAGCGCCTAGCTCAACACCTTGTTGTGCAGCAACGCGACGAATTTCGTCTGGGTTACCAAGAAGCACACAAGTTGCGATACCGCGTTCCGCACAGATAGAAGCTGCTTTAACAGTACGTGGCTCATCACCTTCAGGAAGAACGATACGCTTAGCCGCTTTACGAGCAAATTCAGTTAACTGGTAACGGAATGCTGGTGGGCTTAGACGACGAATACCTTGAGTACCTTCAGATAGAGAATCAATCCAAGGGCCATCAATGTGGCTTGCAACGTGATCGTTAACGAACTCGATACGCTCTTTATCGTCTGCAGGAACTTCTAGGTTGAAGCTCTGTAGGTTAAGAGACGTCTGCCAAGTGTTACCTTGAGCCTTGAAGATCGGTAGACCTGAAGCGAATGCTGGAGCACAAAGGTTAGCAATGCTTTCTGGAATGTCGTAACCGCCAGTCAGTAGGATTGCGCCAATTTCAACACCATTTTTAGCAGCAAGAGCTGCAGCAACGATAACGTCAGGACGGTCTGCTGAAGTAACCAGTAGTGAACCTGGTTTGAAGTGCTCAATCATGTGAGGTAGAGAGCGTGCACAGAAAGTGATGCTCTTAATACGACGAGTTGAGATTTCACCTTCATTAACGATTTCAGCGTTAAGGTGTTTAGCCATATCAACCGCACGAGTTGCGATTAAGTCGATGCTCCATGGCACACAGCCAAGAACACGGATAGGGCTAGAGTTGAAGATTTGCATTACTTCAACGTTAGCTTGCTGAGCGCTATCTGCATCGTCAAAGATTTCAGATAGATCAGGACGAGTACGGCCAGCTTCATCAACAGGAGCATTAAGCTTGTTAATGATCACGCCTTTGATGTTCTTGTTTTTAGTGCCGCCGAAGTTAGAACATGCTACTTCGATGTGCTCTTTAAGCTGAATAGGGTTGTATGTACCAGGGGTCGCAACGAATACGATCTCCGCACCAAGTGTTTTCGCGATTTCCGCGTTTACTTGGTTTGCAAATGGGTGCTTACGAGTAGGAACTAAGCCTTCGATAAGCGTTACTTCTGCGTCTTTATTGATTTTGTTGTATTGCTCAACAACTGACTCAAGAAGTTCATCCATTTTTTCGCTACCGATCAAAGCTTCAGCTTTAGTCATTGCGATTGGCTCACCAATCTTAATGTCGCTGTTTGTGCTAATGATAGTAGACGTTAAATCTGGTTGGTTACCACCGCTACGAGGTTGAGCGATTGGCTTGTAGAAAGAAACACTTACGCCCTTACGCTCCATAGCGCGAAGAACACCCATGCTAACACTAGTAAGACCAACACCAGCGCTTGTAGGGATAAGCATAATAGTACGGGACATTGACGGACACCTTTAACTATTGGAAATAAAAAAGCTCAACTGCTATTCCCACCGATATTTAAATTGGGGTAGGAATAGAAGTTGAGCCCCATTTTCTTGATATGAAAAACTGACTAGCTTCGAGTGAAGCTAGTCAGGAAAATCAATTAAAGACCTGCTAGTTTCGCAGTGTCTTCAGCAATTACTAGCTCTTCATTAGTAGAGATAACCATTGCAGGGATACGGCTGTTAGCTGTAGTGATAGTACCTTCGCCGCCGAAACGTGCTTTAAGGTTAGCTTCGCTGTCAACTTCGATGCCGAAGATGCCTAGACGGTTAAGAACCATTTCACGGATTGGGCCAGAGTTCTCGCCGATGCCGCCAGTGAAAGTGATTGCGTCTAGACGACCTTCTAGAGTTGCAGTGTAACCAGCAACGTACTTAGCTAGACGGTGACAGAACACGTCCATTGCACGAGTTGCTTCTTCTTTCTCACCGTAGTTGTCTTCAACGAAACGACAGTCAGAAGTCACTTCAGTTAGACCAGCAAGACCAGATTCTTTAGTTAGCATGTTGTTGATTTCTTCAACAGAGTAACCAAGAGCGTCGTGCAGGTGGAAGATGATCGCAGGATCAAGGTCACCACAACGAGTACCCATTACTAGACCTTCAAGAGGAGTAAGACCCATAGAAGTATCTACAGATTGACCGTTCTTGATAGCACATACAGATGCGCCGTTACCTAGGTGACAGTTGATGATGTTAACTTCTTCAACTGGCTTGTTTAGTAGGCCTGCAACTTCACGTGTGATGAATAGGTGAGAAGTACCGTGCATGCCGTAACGACGGATGCCGTGCTCTTTGTACAGGTTGTACGGTAGAGCGTATAGGTAAGACTCAGAAGGCATTGTTTGGTGGAACGCAGTGTCAAATACAGCAACGTTTTGTAGACCAGGGAAGTTCTGTTGAGCCGCTTCGATACCGATAAGGTGAGCTGGGTTATGAAGAGGTGCGAAAGTCGCAGCGTCTTGAATACCCTTAAGAACTTCATCAGTGATAAGTGCAGAAGAAGTGAACTGCTCGCCACCGTGTACGATACGGTGACCGATAGCGCCAAGGTTAGCTTTAAGCTCAGGCTTAGAAGCAAGAATAGTTTCTACCATGAAAGATAGTGCTTCTACGTGAGCTGCGCCCGCGCCTAGTTGTGCTTCATGCTTGCCGTCAAGTTTCCATTTCATACGAGCTTCTGGAAGACCAAGACATTCAGCAAGACCAGTTAGGTGCTCAGCACCTGTTTCTGCATCAACAACAGCAAATTTAAGAGAAGAACTACCACAGTTTAAAACTAAAACTAGCTTAGACATTAATGACTACCTGTTTATTTTTCTGATCGAAATCAGTTAAGGATGAAAATTAATCTCAAGAATAGACGAAGCACCATTGCTTGCGTACTAACCTTGGTCAAAAAAACGTTAATTTCCGTATTAAAGTGAAAGCGCACTTTTAAGAAAAGAGGCTTTTGCATTCCTTGCAGAAGTCGTCCCAAAGTTGCTTAAATTGTAAATAAGGGCAACAATGAGATTGAGGTCTGCAAATAATAGCGATATTGTGCAAATATAACAAAAAAATTTGAAAGAATATTATTTTTCGTCAAATTTTTGTGTATTTAGTTGATGATTTCAACTTTTTTTTAATGGGAGACTCATATGAGTAATAGAGTTGGTTTAGCGAGCAGTTTAAAAGATGGCCAAAAGTACATGGATCTCTGGCCTGTTCGAAAAGAGTTAAACGCTATTTTCCCTGAGCAACGCATCATCAAAGCGACGCGTTTTGGTGTTAAGGTGATGCCCGCAATAGCTGCAATAAGCGTCCTTACGCAAATGGTCTTTAACAATTACCAAGCGATGCCACAGGCTGTGGTTATGGCATTGTTTGCGATCAGCTTGCCGCTTCAAGGTATGTGGTGGTTAGGTAATCGTTCAAAAACTCAGCTTCCGCCGGCCTTAGTATCTTGGTACCGTGAATTGCATGAAAAGATCACCGAAACGGGTTTTGCATTAGAGCCAATGAAGCCACGCCCTCGTTACAAAGAGTTGGCGATCATTTTAAATCGCGCATTTCGTCAGCTAGACAAATCTTCAATGGAACGTTGGTTCTAAAAGGTCGTCCTATATCTCCCTCTAGTCTGAGAACAGTCATACATCATCGATAGCTCGTTCTCAGATTTGATCCTCTCTTCTAATCGCTTCACTTGCCCTTTATTCACTTAGTCTTTATTCATTTAGCTTTGCCTCTATTTGCCATGCTTATCTTGTATTCATTGAGTTTCTTACCTTTTAAATCAAACAAACCCGCTTATCCCCACATAATTCGAACCTTGTTGTATTTTTGTTAAATATCACTTCAAGTTATCAATAGTTACTGGTAATAATGTCAATAGTGATTTTTGATGTTGTTCTCTTCGATCGAGTAATAACGAGTAGAGCTTGATTTAGGGAGCGATAATGAGTTCTGTAAGAAAGGTATTGGCAGCGGTTTTAAGTTGTCTGCTGTTGCTATGGACTGGCAATGTAATGGCGAACGTCGCCAAAGTGTCGGTTTCACAAGTTGTTGACCATCCAGATCTGAATGCAACACGCTTAGGGCTAATCGAAGGGTTAAGAGTTAAAGGCTATGAAGCGGGTAAAAATTTAGAATTCTCTTATGAAATGGCTAATGGCAGTCCGGCGCAAGCCGCAAAAATTGCCAGAGAGTTAGTCAGCGAAAACCCCCACGTATTAGTAGGTATCGCGACACCTACTTCGCAAGCTTTGGTTTCTGCAACGCGATCTATTCCTATTGTGTTTACCGCGGTTACTGACCCTATCGGTGCAAGGCTTGTTAAACAATTGGATAAACCTGGACGAAATGTCACGGGCCTTTCTGACTTATCACCTATTTCCCAGCACGTATCTCTTATTAAAGAGCTCCTTCCTCAGGCAAGCTCAATTGGGGTTGTTTATAATCCGGCAGAAGCAAATGCCGTCGCGTTAGTTGGGCTATTAAAGAAGTCTGCACGAGACTTTGGTTTTACTCTGCACACTGAAAAAGCGCTAACCATCGATGATGTAGAATCAAAAACCGAATCCATTGCCAAGAAGTCTGATGTTATTTACGCACTGACAGATAACACTGTTGCAAGTGGTATAGAAGGGCTTATAGAAGCTGCGAACAGGGCTGGAACGCCAGTGGTTGCCGGAGCGACGTCTTACGTGGGTAAGGGGGCGATAGCTGGCTTAGGTCTAGATTACTATGACGTTGGGGTGCAAACCGCCGATTATGTGGCTGCTATTCTGAACGGACAAAAACCGGGTAAGCTGAGTGTTAAAACTGCACAGAGTTCGCAACTGGTTGTGAATTTGGATGCTGCTCGTGAGCTTGGTGTCACATTGCCTCAGTCTGTGATTGAGCGTGCGATAGTTAGCCGTTGATGGAGTAATTGAAGATTGGACCTCCTCTTGAAAAATGGTCGATTCATTTGATCATTTTGAGAGAAATCGACTTACTGTAAACAAAGTGGATCTACAAAGCGTGATCTGCTTTGACTGATGTTATTTTTCTCGTTGTGGTCAAAGAAATTTTTCATATCTTAAGCAAATTAAATATTGCTCGAGAACCGCTATGAAACCTTTTATCTTTCATGCTCAAACCTCCGATTACTTCCACGAAAAAGAGGGTGTGCTAACCGTAACATTAGTGTCTGAACGCACTGACTGGAATAAGGTTCAGTTGAGGCATGAGCCAGATAACGAAGAGTATCTACTCGACATGGTGCAAGTTGGTACTGAAGGGCGGTTGACGCTGTGGCAAGCCTCTTTCCCTGCGAATACAGACAGAAACGTTACTCACTATGCGTTCAAGCTTGTCGATTCAAAAGGACAGTATTGGCTTGATGCTAAGGGAGTCCATAGCCGCGTTGCGAGTCGTGAGTTTCACTTTAAGTTTAATACCCAATATCGCCCACCATCATGGGTGTCGGAGCAGGTATTTTATCAAATCTTCCCTGAACGATTTTGCAACGGAAATCCGAGTATCAGTGTCAAAGCGGGCAAGTATCGCTTAAAAGAAGATACCTTAGATGTCGTAGTGAAAGAATGGGGCGAGCCTGTCGAAGGACACAATGGAACGGGCGCCGCAGAGTTCTTTGGTGGTGACCTAGCGGGTATTCATAGCAAGTTAGATTACCTGCAAGATCTAGGCATCACCGCGTTGTATCTCAACCCCATTTTTCAGTCACCGAGCAACCATAAATACGACACAACCGATTACTACAATGTCGACGCCCATTTCGGGACCAATGATGAGTTCTCTGCACTTTCAAAAGACATTCACACGCGTGATATGAGAATCGTTCTGGATGCGGTATTTAATCACACTTCGGTTGAGCACCCTTGGTTTGATAAACTGAAAGCCACTGACTCCGGTGCATATGACAATCCAGGTTCGGCATTTCATGACTATTATTTTTTCGACCCCGAAAACACTCAGCAATATGTTAGTTGGAAAAATATTAGCTCACTTCCAGTCTTAAACTTCTCCAATGTTTCCGTGCGAGAACATATATACCAGTCACAAGACTCTGTGATTAAGCACTGGTTAAAAGCACCTTATAACATCGATGGCTGGCGCTTCGATGTGATTCATATGTTAGGTGAAGGGGAGGGAGCCTATAACAACGCACATTATGTGAAAGCATTCCGTGACTCAGCAAAAGCCGAGAACCCCGAAGCCTACATCTTGGGAGAGCACTTCTTCGAGGCCACATCATGGTTACAGGGAGAGCAAGAAGACGGGTCGATGAACTATTATGGATTTGCTCACCCAGTTCGTGCGCTATTGGCAAAGCAAGACATCGCGTACGAGCCGATTGATATTGATATGTTGGCTTTTTCTGATTGGTTAGCTGAAGCGAGAGCTAAGGTTCCTTGGTTGAATCAATTATCGCAGCTAAATCAACTGGACAGTCATGATACGGCTCGACTGCTAACGCTTCTAAATGGTGACCAAGCTAAGCAAAAACTGGCGCTGACGTTACTGTTTACCTATGTCGGAACTCCATGTTTGTACTATGGGACAGAAGTGGGCTTGGAAGGTGGTCAAGACCCAGACAATCGCAGATGCTTCCCGTGGGATAAAGAAGATACTTCGCATTGGTTCCCTTTCCATCAAGCGTTGATAAAATTAAGAACAGAACGCCACAGCTTACAAAGTGGTGCTTACCTAGAGTTATATTGTGATGCAGATACGTTAGTGTTTACTCGTTGCCTTAGGGGTGAAAAGACACTGGTTGTGCTCAACCTATCTCAAGATGAAAAAGTGTTGTCTTTACCTGTGTGGATGCTTGGGCAAGAACAAGGGAAGTTGATTGAATTACAAGGTGAGTTGGTTGACTTACAAGGTAAAGTGAAGGGCGAGTCAATTGTTAATGGTGTCGTTGATCTTGTGGTCACAGCGATGAAAGCTAAGATTTATGACGTGATAAATCGTTGAATTTAAACTGACTAAGACAGTATCCGCTAACACTGCTTAATGCAGGGGTAGTTTTTTAAAGGAGTCGATTGTTCAATGATACGGCCTGATTCATATCAACTTACACTCTTTTACCTCGAGGAAAATGTCCATTAATGTAATAATATTAATGGAGTAAATGAAAACAGCTGATCGCTAAGAGCACATTATATGAAAGTAAACAGGCACTTTAGCCTTACCTTTGTCTTCGGGTTTCCCGCAGTGATCGCCGCGATGCTACTTGGCCTAATAGGAAAGAACCACTTTGACGCGGTAGAAAAAGACATCAGCAGCGAATTCAACCGTATTGAAGACGTGTTCAAAGGAACCACTAAAGTTGTCACCGCCTTAGACTACAGTTTCTCAAATTACTACAAATCCGGTAATCCTCTTTTCCTCGACCACAACAAGCAAGTGGTTGATGGTCTTTGCCGTATTTGGCCTATCGATAGCCTGCTTCTTGCCGATGGCAAAACTACCGACATTCCTTCAGTTGATATTGATTATATGCTGGTCGGTGAAGAATCTTTGTGTACAGAAACCAGCGGTACCTATAAAAGTGCTTCCGAGAAAATAGCTCTAGCACCTATTCTTTCATTTCTCTCTCAACTTGATGAATTCCACAATGGTGTGCATTTTATTGATAAACGCGGATACGTTATTTCGTCACCGGAAGATTTTGCTAAAGGGTTAGGAAAGGAATTACTTTCGACCATCAAAAGCCGTCCATATTGGCAAAGAACCGCTAACAACCCAGATCTACTGACTTTATCTGGCCCTGCATATCGGTTTGACTCCCTTGATCGAATTATTAGTATGACGATTCCTGTGTTCCATCAAGGAGTGCACCAAGGGATGCTCTCAGTAGATATTGATGCTGACAGGTTACTCGCGAGCTCTAATGAGCATCTAGCGGGTCGGATCGATATTATTGATACGACTTTAGCTAACCCGATTGATACGGCCACGTTTTACCACGAGATTAAGCTAGAAGGGGTCGCGTCTCATCATGCGATGTACTACGAGTTGGATCTTGCTAGCGAAGTGGAGCACTTTTTCGTTTATGAAAAAGACAGCCTAATCGTCGCTATTATCGTGTACCTGTTCTCGGTTACGATTTTCTTTTATGTTAACTCCAATATTGAACGTGGTTACTTCAAAGAACTAGCAGCTAAAGACCCAATGACAGGGTTATTGAATCGACGAGGCTTAGAAGCGTTTTGGCGCAGCGTAGAGCATGATCAACTGTTTGCCTTAACGGTATTTGATATCGACGATTTTAAGTCAATTAATGATACTCATGGCCACGATAAAGGTGATGATGTGATTCGTTATATGTCACGTCAAATTAGTAACAGTGTTCGAAGTAGTGATGTGGCAGCACGGTTTGGCGGAGAAGAGTTTGTCGTTTATATGAAAGGCGATGATCGTGAGACGCTGATAAGGACACTAGAACGTGTAAAAATTGCGGTCTGTGCTAACTCGGCCGACGTTGTTCCTAATGGATTTACGGTATCTGGCGGTGTTTGTATTGTTGAAACAGAGCAAAATAAGCTTAACTTTGAAGAGATATTTAAATACGCCGATGAAAAACTGTACGTGGCTAAGACGACGGGTAAAGACCGGATCGTATTTTAGCCACGCTATGAGGTTCAATATCGCGATAGGGGGGAACTAACTCAAACGGGTTGGTGGTATTCTTCTTGATAACGTTGAAGGCGCTCTACAATGGGTGGCGCTTTTTTGAAAGTACGAATTTCTTTAAATAGTTCGTTCGCTTCAGGGTAGCCTTTACTTAAATAGACAAACCATTGTTTCACTCTATTGGGGTAGTACATGCCTTTATCCCCTTTAATTTGAAACTCGGAATAGCGCAATAAAAGTGCGATTACTTGATCCCATGGCATTTTCTGGTGGTTGTGCTTAACGACATTACCAAGGTTTGGAATATTAAAAGCGCCGCGGCAGACCATCAATGAATCAACACCTGTGGTTTCTATGCAATCTTGACCATCTTGGTAGTTCCAGATCTCCCCATTAGCAATCAACGGCAGAGAGGTTTTCTCTCTTATTTGATTGATGTAATCCCATTTGATTTCACTGGCTTTATAGCCGCCAACTTTGGTTCTTGCATGCACGGTGAGTTCATCAGCTTTTGCTTGCTCGATAGCGTCGACAATTTCAAAGCACTCTTCCGGATGCTCCCAACCTAATCGGATTTTTGCGGATACGGGAATATGTGCTGGTACCGCTTCTCGACAGGCGTTCACCACTTGATAGATGAGCTCTGGCTCTTTTAGCAGTGAAGCCCCACCATTACTTTTGTTTACCGCTTTTGCCGGGCAACCAAAATTAAGATCAATGCCTTTAGCGCCTAAGCTTGCCGCTTGAAAAGCATTTTCGGCCATCCAATTCGGGTGTTGCCCTAGAAGTTGCAGATGGATTGGCACACCTGCCATAGTTTGAGAGCCTTGATGTAATTCTGGGCAAATACGGTGGAACACATGCGGAGGAAGAAGTTGATCAACGACGCGCACAAACTCTGTCACACAGAGATCGTAATCATTTATCTCTGTAAGAATCTCACGCATTAGGTGGTCTAGTACGCCCTCCATAGGGCCAAGTATTACTCGCATGCTGCTTTACCGAAACTGAGTGGACCGAAAAATTCGAGGCGTGATTGTACGGTTTGCTTACAGGATTGTCACTATGAGTATGGTTTACCTGTCTTGAGTGTACGCTACCCGGCTTGATGATGGTTTATCGCTTAATAGCGACATCTTGGGGAGTATGGCGTTATAATATCGAAAATGCCCCAATATTCAGAGCTTTCATGACATATCAATTATTAAGCCTACCGGAATCAATCACTGACATAACTCCACAGTTCATTGAAGGTTCAATCCTTGCTTCCAACTTAGCGACCAAACCACTCGATCCAGAAGAATGGCTAGCTATCGTTGCACCTGAAACAGGTAAAGAGCTTGTAACAATCGTGACGGAACAGATTAATCGCCAGCACAACCTGATTCAGCGTAGTGAATACTTACTGACAGACGTACTTGTTGATGGTGACTTTAACGAGCAATTCGCGGATTTCGCTGAAGGCTTTATGATGGTTTGGCCAACCGTGGAAGAGCAGTGGCAAAGCGTGACAGTCGCGGATGGTACTCTGCGTATGCTGCAAGCACTCCTAACAACCTTGATGCTTGGGATTGATGAAGAGCAAACTCAGCAACAAATGGTTGCGGCCGGGCTTGAGAATCCACCAGCGCTTGCCGATTTAATCGATCAAATAGATCTGATGATTTCAGAGGTTGCAATGGCGGCTGATGAGGCGATGCTGGGTAATAAGTCACAGAGTGTGAACCCATTTAAAGATATCGGTCGAAACGACCCTTGCCCATGTGAAAGCGGCAAAAAGTTTAAACAATGCTGTGGCAAAAACAGCTAATCACGGCTTGTTGAGTAACTCAGCTTGAGTAACAGACTTTCTTTAAGTGATAAAAATCTTTAGCGATAAAAAAGTCGACCTTGTGGTCGACTTTTTTGTTGTTCTAATTTAGATGATCTAGTGTTAATCGTTTTTCGATTTTACAAATTGAGATATAACCACAAAACCGAAAGCAACCAAGTTACCCGCAAAGATAATCACTAGCCATTGAGGCATTGAAAGCTCTAAGAACTGCCATACCACCTTGCTACAGTCACCGTAAGCTTCAAACATCCACGGAGCCCATTGGTTTAAAGGTGCCCAGCTAGGGAAAGTAACGAATAAATCACAGGTTGCGAAAGGAGACGGATTAAACTGGTAATCGACGTGCTCTAAAGCCAACGTCAAACCTTTGTAGGCGCCAAATCCCCAACCAGCAAGGCCTAACCAACGTGATATCGGGTTATTCGGAGCAATAGCACCAATCATTGCAGCGACACCGATAGCAAGCATAGCAACGCGCTCATAGATGCACATCACACAAGGGCCAAGCATCATCACGTGTTGAAAGAAGAGAGCGCATGCCTCAAAAAAGACAATAAAAGCCAGCAGTAAAAGCCAAGATAAACGTCCCTTAGAGAAGTCTTTGAGCATTGCAAAAAAGTTCACGAATTTAATCCCGTCTATAAAATAAAAAAGCTCTGAATACTCAGAGCTTTTTATCTTGGATAAGTTTCCTAATCAACTAATATTTTTGATTAGTTAGACACACTTATTGTGCCTTGCTAAACAAAATCGGATTAGTGACCACCAGAGATAACTGGAGCGATAACCTCACCAGTACGCTGAATGATCCAACCTGCATCGTAGAACCAAGCAGTCATCGGCTCAACAAAGAACACGATACCAGCAAGGCCAACAAGAGCCAGTACGATAGTATATGGCAAAGCCATGATAACCATGCGGCCGTAAGACAGTCTAATTAACGGGGCAAGTGCCGATGTTAATAAGAATAGGAATGCAGCTTGACCGTTTGGCGTAGCAACAGAAGGTAGGTTAGTACCTGTGTTGATAGCAACAGCAAGTAGGTCAAATTGGTCACGAGTGATGATGCCTTCAACCAGTGCAGTTTTCACTTCGTTGATGTAAACCGTACCAACGAACACGTTATCTGACACCATCGATAAGATACCGTTGGCCACATAGAATAGTGCGAGCTGTGCGCCTTTATCTTCAACGTGAAGTACTGCATCGATCACTGGCTTAAACAGTCCCTGGTCAATGATTACAGCAACGACAGCGAAAAAGACAGCAAGAAGTGCAGTAAATGGTAGCGCTTCTTCAAAGGCTTTACCCATTGAGTGCTCTTCAATTACACCAGTAAACGCCGTTGCTAAGATGATAACAGAAAGGCCAATCAAACCGACTTCAGCGACGTGAAGCGCAAGGCCTACGATAAGCCAAACTGCGATTGCACTTTGAACCCATAGTTTTGCTACGTCTTGTTTTGTACGGTTTGCGCGTTCTTTGTTGTCAAATTCAACTAAGATTTGGCGAACGTTATTTGGCAGTTTTGCACCGTAGCCAAATACTTTAAATTTCTCTACAAGTGCACAAGTGATAATGCCGCAGATGAATACAGGCAATGTTACTGGCAACATACGGATGATAAATTCACCGAATTCCCAGCCTGCTTGCTTAGCAATCACTAAGTTTTGCGGTTCGCCTACCATGGTCATTACACCACCGAGTGCAGTACCTACACCAGCGTGCATAAGTAGTGAACGTAGGAAAGCACGGTAGTTTTCTAAATCGTCACGTGTAAGCTCAGAGATCTCTTCATCATGAGTATGATCGTGCGCTGACGTTGTGCCCTTACCTGATGCAACCTTGTGATAGATAGAGTAGAAGCCAACCGCAACGCTAATAACAACGGCGATTACTGTTAGAGCATCTAAGAATGCTGACAAGAAAGCAGCAGCGATACAGAAAGCGACAGAGAGTAGGACTTTGGATTGAATGCCAAGCAGGATCTTCGTGAAAATGAACAAAAGCAGTTCTTTCATGAAATAGATGCCAGCAACCATGAATACTAATAAGAGTAAAACTGGAAGGTTTGCTTGTAGCTCATGATAAACCATTTCGGGTTTGGTCATGCCAATGGCGACCGCTTGAATTGCCAATAAACCACCCGGTTGAAGAGGGTAGCATTTTAGAGCCATAGCTAGAGTGAAAATAAACTCAACCACTAATAGCCAGCCCGCAACAAATGGGTCAACTAGGAAGAAAACAAACGGGTTGATGATTAAAAAGGAAATGATGGCAAGTTTATACCAATCAGGAGCCTTACCAAGGAAGTTCTTGATAAAAGCGTTTCCGAGAGACATCGGCATGTTAATACTCTTTTATGTTGATTATGAATAGATAAGCAATACAACATTTGAGAATCGAGCTATAGAGGTTGTTAAAAACTATAACTAACAGTGACTTAGAAAAACTACATTCCATGTAATGTTCTGTGGTCTTGCCAAGTCACTCCCTTAGAAACTCAAGCACTGCTAATTTTTGAGCGCAACTCTACTCTTAGATAACATTTAGTCAACAGGAAAACCCCTGTAGCCCTAAAAATACCTCTTTTTTGTTGAGAAACGCGATCAAAGTAGCGCAAGCATACCACTTAAAATGTGATAAAAACCGACTAGAATCAATATTTCAGCGAAATGATTGAAATTAACAGAATAACGACGGTTTATATATGATTATTACAACTTAATATTGCAAATTAATAACTTTGAAATTATGACCAATCTCATTGATTTTAAAGAAAATTTGTTGTGTTAATGGTTTGTTGAAATGGTGGTTTATCGTTGCTTGCTTTTCAAACCTAGGGTGCAAACGTGTGCTGAACTTTAGAGTTTTAACTCTACTGGTGTTTTGGGGGAGTAAAATTTTTGAGGGTGTTTCCGCTGGGTGTGAACTAGTGGTATGATGAGTAAATTAGAACAGAATAATTAAATTGGATTGAAGTGTAGATGGTCATTAAGGCTAAAAGCCCGGCAGGATTTGCAGAAAAGTATATCATTGAAAGTATTTGGAATGGCCGTTTCGCTCCAGGTTCTATCTTGCCCGCAGAGCGTGAGCTTTCTGAGCTGATTGGTGTTACACGTACTACGCTTCGTGAAGTACTTCAGCGTCTTGCTCGTGATGGTTGGTTGACAATCCAACACGGTAAGCCAACTAAAGTTAACCAGTTTATGGAAACGTCAGGTCTTCATATTCTTGATACATTAATGACGTTGGATGTTGATAACGCAAGCAAAATGGTAGAAGACTTACTTGCTGCACGCACCAATATCAGCCCTATTTTTATGCGTTATGCATTTAAAGCAAATAAAGAAGCTTCTGAGCGTACGATTACTAATGTGATCGAATCCTGTGAAGCTTTACTTGCGGCACCGACATGGGATGAATTCCTAGAGTCTTCCCCGTACGCTGACAAGATCAAACAATCAGTGAAAGAAGACGCAGAAAAAGATGAAACGAAGCGTCAAACGATCTTAGTTGCTAAAACTTTTAACTTCTACGATTACATGCTTTTCCAACGTTTAGCATTCCATTCAGGTAACCAAATTTATGGCCTGATCTTCAACGGTGTTCGTAAATTGTACGACCGTGTTGGCAGCTACTACTTTTCTAACCCAGAAGCTCGTCGCTTAGCCATGGAGTTCTACAAAGATTTGTTTGTTATTTGTGAAAGTGGTGAGCGTGAAAACTTGCCACTTGTGATTCGTAACTACGGTATCGCAAGCGCACAGATTTGGAACGAGATGAAAACAACGTTACCAACAAACTTTACTGAAGACGACAGCTAAGTCTTTTCATTAAAGTCCTGTTAGGTTGGTTTACTTATTAAGTAAACGACGTAAAGAAAACGAAAAAGCGGCGAGATAATCAAATTATCTCGCCGCTTTTTATTTATCGATAGTTGGTGAAAACTTATCAATAGGCAGTAACTTACCAGTGGCCAGCAACTATCTATAAGTAGTCATTTATCTATCTATGATGAGTAACTTACCCTGCAAACTCTTCTGAGTCTGGACGGTTAGTAAATTGCACGCCATTTAGAAAATCGCAAAGTAGTTGGTCTTCACATACTTTGTAGTTCTTATTCTCTGGCTTACGGAAGTAGGCACCAATTTCGTACTTACTTAGGCTGATGCCTACCACTTCTAATATATCTAACACATCTTCTGCTTTCATGTTCAACGCAATACGTAGCTTCATGAAAATCATGTTGTTAGTCAGAGCAACTTCAGGTTTAGGCTGAACACCCTCTTTTTTGCCACGCTTAAGGTTGATAAAACCATTTAGGAATATCGCTAACTCTTTATCTTTCATCGTAGAGCATGACTTGTCGTTGTCGTCTTTTAGCCAGTTGATCACTTGGTCATGAGCAACGGTCACATCAGCTTGCTCGATAGCTTTAATGATCTGTGCATTTTTAAGGTTTAGCGCGTGTTGAATACGACGCAAGATTTCGTTGTTAGTCACTGGGGATTCCTAAAGAGGGTTTGGAGAGTAAAGAGGTGTTGGTTAGCCCGTTATCGTCGACAAACCAATTTCTACTCTACATAGCATAGTTGACGGCGACTCTAACAGAGAACGCTTATTTTCGGTAGATATAAAAAATCCCCAATGCTTATTAACTCATTCAAGTTAAAAGTGCATTAGGGATTTCGTTATGAGTGCTTATTATCTGACTGAAGCCAGAATTACATTACACGCATACCAGGTTGAGCACCTTCGTGTGGCTCAAGGATCCACAGGTCGCTGCCACCAGGGCCCGCGGCTAGGATCATGCCTTCAGACATACCAAACTTCATCTTACGAGGTTTTAGGTTTGCAACCATTACGGTTAGCTTGCCTTCTAGCTCTTCAGGTTTGTATGCTGACTTGATGCCAGAGAATACTTGGCGAGTTTCACCACCGATGTCCAGTTGGAACTTCAGTAGTTTGTTCGCTTTTGGTACTTCTTCACATGAGATAATACGAGCAATACGCATATCGACTGCTGCAAAGGCATCGAACTCAATCTCGTCTGCGATTGGCTCTTTGTCTAGCTCAGTTTGGCTTGCTTGCTCTTTTTCAGCTTCTGCTTTTTCTTTCGCAGCTGCTTCTGCGGCTGCATCTTCTTTAGAAGACTCGATCATTGCTTCCACTTTCTTCGGATCAATACGGCTAAACAGCGCTTTGAACTTAGTGATTTCGTGATCAGTTAGCGGGGTAGCAATCGCTTCCCACGTTAGTTCTTCGTTTAGGAAAGCCTCAGTGCGCGCCGCAAGCTCTGGCATAACTGGTTTCAGGTAAGCCATGAGTACGCGGAATAGGTTAATACCGACAGAAGAAACTTCTTGAAGCTCTTTCTCTTTACCTTCTTCTTTCGCAAGAACCCAAGGTGCTTTTTCGTCAATGTACTGGTTAGCTTTATCTGCTAGTGCAGTAATTTCACGGATAGCGCGGCTGAACTCACGAGTTTCGTATAGCTGACCGATACGCTCAGCAGCAGCAACGAATTCGTTGTATAGCTCAGGTTCTGCAAATTCAGCAGCAAGTTTTCCTTCAAAACGTTTCGTGATGAAGCCAGCGTTACGAGACGCTAGGTTAACAATCTTGTTTACGACGTCAGCGTTTACACGTTGAGTGAAGTCTTCAAGGTTAAGGTCAAGGTCATCGATACGGCTGTTTAGTTTCGCAGCGTAGTAGTAGCGTAGACACTCAGGGTCTAGGTGATTTAAGTACGTGCTTGCTTTGATGAATGTGCCTTTCGACTTAGACATCTTCGCACCGTTCACCGTTACGTAGCCGTGTACGAATACGTTGTTTGGCTTACGGAAACCAGCGCCTTCTAGCATTGCAGGCCAGAATAGGCTGTGGAAGTAAACGATGTCTTTACCGATGAAGTGGTAAAGCTCAGTTGTACTGTCTTTCTTCCAGTATTCGTCAAAGTTTAGATCGTCACGCTTGTCACATAGGTTCTTGAAAGAAGCCATGTAGCCAACAGGAGCGTCTAGCCATACGTAGAAGAATTTGTTTTTCTCGCCTGGGATTTCGAAGCCGAAGTAAGGTGCATCACGTGAGATATCCCACTGTTGCAGACCAGACTCGAACCATTCCTGCATTTTGTTTGCAGTTTCATTCTGTAGAGAGCCAGAACGAGTCCACTCTTTAAGCATGCTTTCGAACTGAGGTAGGTCGAAGAAGAAGTGCTCAGAATCTTTCATTACTGGAGTTGCGCCAGAAACCGCTGATTTAGGGTTAATTAGCTCAGTTGGGCTGTATGTCTCACCACAGTTATCACAGTTATCACCATACTGGTCTTCTGACTTACACTTAGGGCAAGTACCTTTTACGAAGCGGTCTGGTAAGAACATCTCTTTCTCAGGATCGAAAAGCTGAGAAATAGTACGGCTAGAAATGAAGCCGTTCTTTTTAAGTTCTAGATAGATGTGAGAAGCCAGTTCACGGTTCTCTTCGCTATGTGTGCTGTGGTAGTTATCAAAACTGATATCAAAGCCAGCGAAGTCTTTTTGGTGCTCTTCACTAACAGCAGCGATCATCTCTTCTGGCGTGATACCCATCTGTTGAGCTTTAAGCATAATTGGCGTGCCGTGAGCATCGTCAGCACAGATGAAGTTTACAGTGTTGCCACGTAGACGCTGGTATCGAACCCAGATATCAGCTTGGATATGCTCAAGCATATGGCCAAGGTGAATAGAGCCGTTAGCGTACGGAAGCGCACAAGTTACCAAAAGTTGTCTTGGATCAGTTGCCATACTTAATAATTCGCTTTTTTGATAGGTATAAATTTTGAGAGGTAATACTACTTTATAACGTGTGATACGCCAAGGTATCAGACAAAGGATTCCCCTAGTTTTTTAGGGGTTCAGTCTTCATCTCGTGGGTGATAGCATAAATAAAAAAAGGAGCCCCAATGCGTAACTTTACTTCTAAGCAAGATTTCTGTTCATGGTTGAATGAGTTCGAGTCACCAATCCTCATCCCAGAGTGGGCGCTACACCAAAATATTGTATCGGTTGATCCTCGTGGGTCGTTTGTCATTACCTTGCCTTTTGCAGCTAATCAGCTCACGGTTGAATTGGAACAGTGGATCAACTCCCAGATTGAACAACAGCTTGTCAGCACTTTTCAGTTTGAAGTAAAAGTGAAGCCGTCTGGGCTGGAAACTAAAGTCGCAACACCATTGAAAGGCGTTAAGAACATTATCGCCGTGACGTCGGCAAAGGGTGGGGTGGGTAAATCGACAACTTCGGTAAACCTTGCGCTTGCGTTATCTAAGTCAGGTTCAAAAGTGGGCTTGTTGGATGCGGATATCTATGGTCCATCTGTGCCTATGATGCTCGGTCAACTGGATGCAAAGCCAGAAGTACAGAACAACAAATGGATGATGCCAATCGAGGCGCATGGCATTTTCACTCATTCTATTGGCTATCTTGTGTCGAAAGATGATGCTGCAATCTGGCGTGGCCCAATGGCAGCAAAGGCTTTAGGTCAGCTTGTTAACGAAACCGTATGGCCTGATTTAGATTACCTTGTTATCGACATGCCACCGGGCACAGGTGATATTCAGCTCACACTTTCACAGCAAATCCCAGTAACGGGCGCGGTAGTCGTGACGACACCTCAAGACTTGGCTTTAGCCGATGCACGTAAAGGTGTGGCGATGTTCGATAAAGTGAGCGTGCCAGTTGCAGGCCTAGTGGAAAACATGAGCTACCATATTTGTAGTCACTGTGGCGAAAAAGAGCATATCTTCGGTGCTGGTGGTGCAGAAGCCATGTCGGAAGAGTTCTTTCTCGATATTTTGGCGCAAATTCCACTGCATATTGATGTACGAGAAGACATCGACGCGGGTTGCCCAACGGTTATACGTCGCCCGGACAGCGAACACACTCGTCTTTACCTAGAATTGGCTGAAAATGTGGCCGCGAAAATGTTCTGGACGGGAAAAGCGAGACCGGAGGCGATCAACTTTTCTATGGTTGATTAGAGTAGATAAGTCTTAAGGCCGTATAAATAATGTTTGGGTGAGATAAATAGCTTTTGTATTTGGCTAAAGAGCCGTTGGGTTTGTGCAAATAGTTGTACGCCAGTTATTCGAAAGCAAACGATTGTATTCATTTAATGTATAGATAACATCAATTTGACTGCAATTAGCTAGAATGGCGACTAGAATCTATGTTGTTTAGCCCCTATAATCAGGCGGTTTATCTCTTCCCACCACCAAACCATATCGGGTGCAAAATTAATGTCTGATAATAATCAATGTGTCATCGTAGGTATCGCTGGCGCTTCAGCATCAGGAAAAAGTCTGATTGCTAGTACAATTTATAATGAGTTGCGCGAGAAAGTAGGCGACCATCAAATTGGTGTTATCACGGAAGATTGCTACTACAGCGACCAAAGCCACTTGAGTATGGAAGAGCGTGTTAAAACTAACTACGATCACCCAAATGCACTGGATCATGATCTATTATGTGAACACCTACAGCAGCTAATGAGTGGCAATGCGGTAGAAGTTCCTGAATACAGCTACACAGAACACACACGCACCTCTGAAACGACTACACTTACACCTAAGAAAGTGATCATTTTAGAAGGTATTCTGCTTCTAACAGACCCGCGTCTTCGTAAACTAATGCACGCAAGCGTGTTTATGGATACACCGTTAGACATCTGTCTACTACGCCGTGTTAAGCGTGATGTAGAAGAACGTGGTCGTACAATGGACACGGTACTTAAGCAATATCAAGAAACAGTACGTCCAATGTTCATGCAGTTTATCGAGCCTTCAAAACAACATGCAGACATCATCGTTCCTCGTGGTGGTAAAAACCGCATTGCGATTGACGTGCTAAAAGCGCACATTGCGAAGTTGTTGAAGTCTTAATCGAATAAAATTTTGCCTAAGTGACTCACTTAGCTTTATTTTTTACCGAATCAGTGGCACTTTTATAGTGCCACTTTCTTTTGGAATCTAAGCAAGGAATATGCGGATGAAGAAACTACTCATTTTCATAGCTGTACCAGTATTTGTTGTCGTTGCAGCAATTCTGGCACTAGTGCTGTTAGTGAACCCTAACCAATTTAAGCCATTAATTGTCGAACAAGCCCAAAAACACACAGGCCTAGAGCTCGTGATCGAGGGCGATATCAGCTGGCAATTCTTCCCATCTATTGGCTTCGAACTTGGTCAAACTGAATTACGTAACCCTGAAGGATTCACCCAACCAAATCTGTTTAAGGTTGATACCGTTGGCGTTGATGTTTCGGTTACCCCGCTATTTAGCAACCAACTAGAGATCGGCAACATTACTCTAGATGGTGCAGAATTCTATTTAGAAACGCTTAAAGATGGTCGTAAGAATATCGACGCGCTAACGCAAGCATCAGCTCCTCAAGAGTCTGAGCCTGCAGCTGACGCAAGTTCTGAATCAACACCTGCGCCCCAAGAACAAAGTGCTACAGACGCATCTGGTTGGACGATCAACCTTGCCGGCGTCACTGTTTCAAATGCGTTGTTTGAGATGGACGACAAGCAAGCAGGTTCATTCACTAAGCTATACGATGTGTCTTTGAATCTTTCTGAGTTTGCCGTTGATACATGGACAACCGCGACATTTGCCGCTTCTGGTGAAAACAATCAACAGAAGTTCTCTGCAAACGGTAGTGCAGAATTCAAATTAGCGGAAGGCTTCGCAAGTTACGCACTGCGTAATATTGACTTAAACGCTAAGTTCAATGATCCAACGACGTCGATTGAGTCAGCAAAGATTGGTTTGAATACGTTTGAGTTCGATAAGGTAAACCAACTGACTTACGCTGTAATCGGTAATGCGGCTGGCCTTGACCTTGATCTTAAAGGTGGCGGCGAACTTACCGTCGATAGCGCGATTTCAAAAGTAACGCTGAACAAATTAACGTTAGACTCAACATTCAAAGGCGACACGCTTCCTCAGTCTCCAATGAAAGTCGACATGCTGTCTGATTTAAGCTTCGATATTAATAAGAGCCACCTGAGCTTTGTGTTAGAGAAGCTACAAGCTAACGCTATTGCTTTAGACGGTAAAGCAGACGTAACCCTATCTGAAATACCAAAGGTTCGTTTCTCTCTTCATAGCCCGAATATTGATTTAGATGAGTTCTTAGGCTTAGGCAATACAACAGAAACAGCGAGCACAGCTCCTTCTGGTTCTGCTGGTGGCTCAACGTCAAACTCTGGTAGTTCAGCTCCTGCTAAAGAAGTCGAACCTGATCTTTCTGCATTGAAAACGCTCGACGTGAAAGGTGACATCACGATTGATAAGTTCAAGGCGAGCAATGCGAAGATGCAGAATGTTAAAACGGCATTTTCGGTTAACCGTGGTATCGCAGAGCTAACCTCATTCACATCGAATCTTTACCAAGGTTCTATTTCTGCGACCGCTAAGCTAGACGCTCGTAAAACACCAGCGACCTACACTGCTAAGAAGAAAATTAGAGGTGTGAAGGTTCAACCGTTACTGGTTGATGTAGCGAACAACGACATGCTGGAAGGGACGGGTAATATCGATGTTAACGTTAAAGGTAAGAGCCTGACGCCAACAGGAATCAAGAAGAACCTAGTCGGCACGATCGTGATTAACTTTGAAGATGGTGCGGTGAATGGCATCAACGTTGCTCAATTGATTCGAGAAAATTACGCTAAGATCAAAGGCGAAAAAGTCGAAAGCAAAGATGAGGCTCAAAAGACGGACTTCAGCGCAATGAAAGCGACACTGAAAGTTGATAAGGGTTGGGTTTCAACGAACGACTTATCGGCACAGTCACCACTGCTACGCGTGACAGGTCAAGGTAAAGCAAACTTCATTAATGAAACGGTCGACTTCCTTGTTCGTACATCGATTGTTGGTTCGCTTGAAGGTCAGGGCGGCAAGAACATTGATGACCTGAAAGATGTGACCATCCCAATTAAGGTGACAGGCCAATGGGCTGACCCGAAATTTGCGCTTGTTTTTGATGATGTGTTGAAGCAAAAAGCACAAAAAGAGATCGACCGTGGCGTGAATAAGCTAACGGATAAGATCAAAGACGAGAAGACCAAAGAAGCGGTTGACGGTTTGTTGAAAGGTTTCTTTAACTAATCTTTGCTTAACTCGCATATAAAAAAGCGCCATTCCTACTGTAGGAATGGCGCTTTTTTTTGGATGCTGATTATTATCCGGGCTTAGTAAACAAAGAGATTCCCTATGAAACTCGTTCTTCGTTCTAGGGGCGTTCCTCGTTCTAGAGAATGACGATCGGTGCTCGTCCTTTATTTAGGGGAGTAACACTGAAGAGTCGTCATCCTCGAGAGGGAAGAATGACCGAGTCGGGGATCTCTAGTTGAATGCGATTACCAGTCAACGCCTTGAAGCGCTTTCACACCCGATTCAAAAGCGTGTTTTACGTTACGTACTTCAGATACCGTATCGGCCATGTCCGTTAAAGTGCGGTGCGCGCCACGGCCAGTAATGATTACTGACTGCATTTTAGGACGGTTATTCAGAGCTTCCACCACTTCATCCAGTTCGATATAGCCATAGCTCACCATGTAAGTCAGCTCATCAAACAGAATCACATCAATCGACTCATCGGCTAGCATGCGCTGACACTCTTTCCACACGCGCTGCGCGGCTTCGATATCTTGAGCCTTGTTTTGGGTTTCCCAAGTGAAGCCGGTTCCCATAACTTGGAATTCCACATCCAGTTTTTGAAGAACGTTCTTTTCGCCGTTATCCCAAGTCCCTTTGACAAATTGTGCAACGGCACATTTCTTACCATGACCAACTGCGCGTGTAATGGTACCAAAACCGGATGTTGATTTTCCTTTACCGTTACCAGTAATAACCAGCAATAAGCCTTTCACTTCTTGTGCTGCAGCCACTCGTGCATCAACTTGTTCTTTTACTTTCTGTTGTCTTGCTTTATGGCGTTGTTCTTTGTTGTCTTCGGTCGACATAACAAATCCTTTTAAGTTGTGATTGCGCCTATCATAGCTTAACTTAACGATAGCAAAAACCATCGGAAGAACAGGTGATTACGGATGAAAAAGATACTCGTTGTTTGCATGGGGAATATTTGTCGTTCGCCAACAGGTGAAGCGGTACTTAGAAAGAAAGCCCAACAGATGGATATTGACGTAACGGTCGACTCTGCGGGGACGATTGGCTTTCATCAAGGTAATCCACCAGATTCACGTTCTAAGTCAGCCGGTGAAAAGCGTGGCTACAGCTTTAAAGGTATTACGTATCGCAAGGTAGTGATGAATGATTTTGATGAGTTTGATTTAATACTAGCCGCAGATAAGGCGAATTTAGATGATTTAACGAATCAGTGTCCAGCCCACCTTCAATACAAACTTGCGCTATTCTTGAGCTTTGGAGAGTCACAATATCAAGAGATACCGGATCCTTATTATGGTGAGGGAAATGGCTTTGAGTTGGTGTTGGATTTAATCGAAGAGTCTAGCGAAGCGATACTGCGTTCAATTTAGTGTAGAGGCTGTGTTCTTGGTTGGGCGATAAAGTATCAAGATTCATCGATATAAAAAAGGCCGACATCGAATGTCGGCCTTTCTAAATCTAGCTTTAAGCCATGACTAAGCTTACTTAGACATTACTTTGTAGATTGGGTCTTCTGCAACGTTCGCTTCAACTAAGCTGCCGGCTTTGTGCAGCATAGCAACACAGTCTTGGCTTAAGTGGCGAAGGTGAAGTGTTTTACCTAGTGCAGCGTAACGGTCAGCAATCGTGTCGATCGCTTCAATTGCAGAGTGGTCAGTCACGCGTGAGTTGGCGAAATCAACGATAACATCTTGTGGATCGTTGTATGCGTCAAACAACTCAAGGAAGTTAGCGGTTGAACCAAAGAAGATTGGGCCGTTAACTTTGTACTCTTTAGAGCCTTCAGCGTTAACTGATTTATCTGCGTAGATGTGTTTAGCATGTTGCCATGCGAACATTAGTGCCGAAGCAACAACACCCACACCAACAGCGACCGCAAGGTCCGTTAGTACTGTTACCACGGTAACCAGAACGATAACGAAGAAATCTTGCTTAGGAACGCGACGCGCAAGCTTGAAGGTTGCCCATTCAAACGTACCGATAACAACCATGAACATTACGCCCACAAGTGCAGCTAGAGGAATCATTTCAATCAGTGCAGAACCAAACAGGATGAACATCAGTAGTGCGACTGCCGCTACGATACCTGAAAGACGACCACGACCGCCTGAGTTTACGTTGATCATCGATTGACCGATCATCGCACAACCACCCATCGCACCGAATACAGAACACGTTACGTTAGCCATACCTTGACCAACACATTCACGGTTAGATTGGCCACGAGTGTTTGTCATTTCGTCTAGTACCGTTAGTGTCAGTAGAGACTCGATCAGGCCGATAGCTGCAAGGATAATTGCGTATGGCAGGATGATCTGAAGTGTCTCGAAAGAAAACGGAACTGCAGGAATAGAGAACGTTGGTAGAGAGCCCGCTAGCGTAGCGGCTTCGTCACCAGACATAGTACGTAGGAAGTCAACAACAGTACGAGTTTCAAGATCAAGGCCTACAACCAAAGCCGTTACCGTTACAATAGCTACCAATGAAGAAGGTACTGCTGTAGTGAGTTTAGGTAGGAAGTGGATGATACCCATAGTGAGTGCGACTAGGCCTAACATCAGTGTCATTTGGCCGCTTGGTAACCACGTTAATGCACCCGTTACGTCTGGCGCTTTAAATTGACCAAGCTGAGCTAGAAAGATCACAATTGCCAAACCGTTCACGAAACCGATCATTACTGGGTGTGGAACGATACGGATAAATTTACCTAACTTGAATACACCCGCTGCAATTTGCAGAAGGCCAGCCAGCATAACGGCTGCGAATAGGTATTGAACGCCATGGGTTGCCACTAGGCTCACCATTACAACGGCCATTGCGCCAGTTGCACCAGAAATCATACCTGGACGACCACCGAAGACGGAAGTGATTAAACCTACGATGAATGCTGCGTAAAGACCAACCATTGGGTCAACGCCAGCAACAAAGGCGAATGCTACGGCTTCAGGTACCAGAGCTAGGGCTACTGTAAGACCTGAAAGCACGTCATTCTTTACAGAGTGCTTTGAAAATTGTGGGAATTCGAACATGTTTGCTCAGCTATGCTAAAAATGGATTTACCGACACGAGTGTATTGCGTAGCCAAACAGTGATGGAAAAGAGCGGCAATAGCGAAGTGTCGAAAAGATAAGTGCGCGAATGCTACCCAAAAATGTGACTAAGTTCAAGGTTGAACCTAACTTTGAGTAATATATCTGTTAATTTTTATTCGACTAGTAGATATGAAAAAGGCTGCTTTAATAAGCAGCCTTTGATTCTATTTACTTGTGATTATCTATCAGTAATCGCTAGTAGTTTGGCTTAGTCATACCTGCACCAGCTTGGTTCGACGCTGCCTGACTACCTGCACCTTTCGGTACAAAACGCTCAGTGCGGAACGGAGCTGCAACAACTTCAATCTCTTTGATCTCTTGTGGACCAGGAGCTTTAGTCATTGGTGAGCCTGCTTGCTTCTTAGCAACCGTTGCTTTGGGTGCAGCTTGAGGAGCTTCTGCTTTTACAACAGGCGCTTCAACTTTTGCACTTTCAGCTTTAGGTGCTTCAGCTTCAACAACTGGTGTTGTCTCTTCTGCTGCAACAGCCGCTTCGACTTTCGTCGCTTCTACAATCACTGGAGCTTCAACTTTCTCAGTTTCAACGACCACTGGTGTTTCTTCAACGACTACAGGAGCTTCAGTTACCTGAGCTTCAGAGCGAGTTTCTTCAGCAACAACTGCGTCTTCACGAGAGATGATTACTTTACCCATAGCTAATTCAGGACAAGCAAAACCGCCAGCCATCACTACGTTGCTTTGAGGTGCATTCTCTTGAGTTGTATTTTGCTCTTGAGCTTGAACAGCAACTTGAGCTTCAACAGCAACGTCCATTTCCGCCACTTCAGGTTTTGTCTGATTGTGGTGAGGTTTTGGAATGAAGCGAGGCATCACTTTACCCATAGCCATCTCAGGAGAAGCTACACCACCTTTACGCAGGCGGAATGGGTTAGGGCGACGATCGCGACCTCGACGACGACGTTGACCACTTGCACGTAGGTGACGTGGAGAACGACGGTTACGACGTTGCTTCGGCTCTTCCTGTTCTGTTTGCTCAGCATTTACTTGAGTTGCTTCTACTTGTTCCGCAACTTTTTGCTCTTGAGCTACAGCTTGTTCGTGATTTGCTGTTTGTACCTTTTGCTCTTTTGAAGCGTTATCGGCATTGTTGTCAGCTTCTGCTTGAGCTTGCTGGTCTTTAACTCGAACTAGTTTGTTCAGCTTACGACGTTGACGACGCTCTTTAATTTTCACAGCTTTTGCTTCAGGCTTCGCCTTTGGCGCTTCTGGTTTATCAGCTTGAGCTTCTGCCGCTAGCTGTAGACCTTCTTCTGCTAATTTAGATGGTACTTGCTCTTCTTGTTGCTTCTGCTCATCACGTGGCTTATTGCGACGATCTTGCTTAGGCTTACGAGGCTGACGAGTTTGCTGTGGAGCTGCTTCTTTTTGCTCTTCAGGTTTCTCATCACGTACAGGTTTACGACGGCGTTTGTTGTCACGGTTTTCGTTGCGATTGTCGCCACGTTCGTTACGTTGTTCGCTACGGTCACCACGCTCGTTACGTTGTTCGCCACGGTCACCACGTTGGTTACGACGGCGGTTGTCGTTACGATCACGGCGTTGACGGTTACCGTTGTTGCGATTGTTCTTAGGTTTCTCTTCTTGCTTCTCTTCTTCTTTCTTCTCTTCTTGAGTTGAAGAGCCAAATAAGAAGCTACCGATAGCTTTGAAGAAACGACCAATTAGGCTAGGTTCTTGCGTTGCAGCTGGTTCAACCTTCTTCTCTTCAACAGCTTTAGGAGCTGGAGCAGGAGTGGGTGCTGATTGAGCTGGAGCCGCGAAACCTTTCAGAGCAGGCTCTTCGATCTTCTTAGGACGAATAGTCTGTTCTGCTGGTTCTTTGCTTTCTGCTTCTTTTAAAGCTTCTAGCTTGGTAGGCAACAAGTAAGAGAGTAGATCGAACTCTTCACCTTCACGAACACGGATAACCTCAAAGTGTGGTGTTTCCATGTCAGAGTTAGGAACAACAGTGATCTTAACTTCTTGGTTCTTCTCGATGTGGTTTACTGAGCGACGTTTTTCGTTCAGAAGGTAAGAGGCAATTGGAACAGGCACAACAGCAAGTACTTGTGCTGTGTTGTCTTTTAGAGCTTCTTCTTCAATCAAACGTAGAACAGAAAGTGCTAGAGATTCGTTATCACGAACAACACCAGTACCTGTACAACGAGGACAAATGTGGTGGCTTGCTTCTGCTAGTGATGGGCTCAAACGTTGACGAGACATCTCTAGAAGACCAAAGCGAGAAATACGACCAATCTGAACACGTGCACGATCTAAACGAACGGCATCACGTAGACGGCTTTCAACTTCGCGTTGGTGGCGAACCGGAGTCATATCGATGAAGTCGATAACAACAAGACCACCTAGGTCACGTAGACGTAATTGACGTGCAATTTCATCGGCTGCTTCTAGGTTAGTGTTTAGCGCTGTTTCTTCAATATCGCTGCCCTTTGTTGCACGAGCAGAGTTGATATCGATAGAAGTTAGAGCTTCTGTTGGGTCGATCACGATAGAACCACCAGACGGAAGACGAACTTCACGTTGGAAAGCTGATTCGATCTGGCTTTCAATCTGGTAATGGCTGAATAGTGGCACTTCACCATCGTATTTCTTAACGCGATTCATGAAATCTGGGCGTATTAATTGAATGTGCGCTTGTGCACGTTCAAAAATAGTATTGCTGTCGATTAGAATCTCGCCAATATCACGACGTAGATAGTCACGAATCGCACGAACGATAACGTTACTTTCTTGGTGAATAAGGAAAGGAGCTGCATTTGAATCAGAAGCTTGCTTAATAGCGCCCCAGTGATTCAATAGAACGTTCAAGTCCCACTCTAGCTCTTCTGCACTTTTGCCAACACCTGCTGTACGCACGATTAAGCCCATGCCTTGAGGAAGCTCAAGAGTGCTTAATGCTGCTTTCAGTTGAGTGCGTTCATCACCTTCGATACGACGAGAGATACCGCCAGCACGAGGGTTATTAGGCATAAGAACTAAGTAACTACCAGCCAAAGAGATGAAAGTTGTCAGTGCAGCGCCTTTGCTACCACGTTCTTCTTTCTCAACTTGTACGATTACTTCTTGTCCTTCTCTTAGCACTTCTTTAATGCTAGGACGGCCTTGGTATGTATAACCTTCAGGGAAGTATTCGCGGGCAATTTCTTTAAGAGGGAGGAAACCGTGACGTTCTGCGCCGTAATCAACAAATGCCGCTTCTAGGCTTGGTTCAATACGGGTAATACGTCCTTTGTAGATATTCGCTTTCTTTGACTCGTGACCTGGACTTTCGATATCTAGATCGAACAGTCGCTGGCCATCAACCAAAGCGACACGCAACTCTTCTTTTTGAGTTGCGTTAATTAACATTCTTTTCATTTAGAAATTCTCATTGTCTTTTCTTATTTTCATCATTGGTCTTATCGCTTTATTCGTTTCTCATGGTGCCAGATCCCATGGCTTTATCGGTGCAGCCTCCCGGCTGGAGTAGGGATGCTCTGGGGCACGTCAGTCATCATAGGGAGTTAGCCTATGATCCGCGATGTGGCGGTGAATACTCAACATGAGTGTACGTGAGTAGAGCGATAAGGAACTCAGTTGACCGTGTCTTACGCCGATTGCAGCACTGTCTAATCTGAGTCATCTACTCATTTACTTGCTTATGAATGGTTAGCTGTTTAAATATTAGTCAATCCATTGATAGCAGCTGTGAACTATAGCAGTGGTCGGTAAACACAGCAATCTGCTTTGTCGTAATGCGGTAAAAAAAACAGTTTTTGTTTAGGTTTTGATAGCTCTAACTCACTGTCTATAAATAATTTATCAATTGATATTTTAATTTGCAGGAAGCTTGGTGCTTTTTTGTTCGAAGAATCAAAGAAATATAGAACTTCAATGACCTTTTAGGGATAGATCGGCAGGGATTATAGATAAATAAGTTCAGAATAGGGTTAAGAAAATCTCAATTATCAAAAGTGACAGTGATACAATGGCCCAATGAGCGAAATTAGAACCCAAGTCCAATTTGTCGACATTGACGAAGATATGGCTGGTCAGCGTATTGATAACTTCTTACGCAACCAATTAAAAAACATCCCGAAAAGCATGATTTACCGAATCGTGCGTAAAGGCGAAGTCCGCGTAAACAAAAAACGCATCAAGGCTGAATACAAACTAAAAGCAGGTGATTTAGTTCGTATCCCGCCAGTCACTATTGAAGAGAAAACAGAAGAGAACGTGCCAAGCACGAAACTCAATAAGGTTTCTGAATTAGAACAGTGCATCATTTATGAAGATGATCACATGCTGATTCTGAATAAACCATCAGGAACTGCGGTTCATGGTGGTAGCGGGCTAAAGTTTGGCGCGATTGAAGCATTGCGTGCACTTCGCCCTGATGCTCGTTTTCTTGAATTAGTGCACCGTATTGATAGAGATACGTCTGGCATTTTGCTTGTTGCTAAGAAGCGCTCTGCGCTAAGACACCTTCAAGCACAGTTCCGTGAAAAAACGGTTCAAAAATACTACTTCGCTTTAGTGATGGGCGAATGGAAGAACAGCTGTAAAGTGGTTAATGCCCCTTTATTGAAAAATGAAGTAAACAGCATTGTTCGCGTTAACCCGAATGGTAAGGCTTCTGAAACTCGTTTTAAGGTTTTGGAAAAATTCCAAGATGCGACGTTAGTTCAGGCAAGCCCAATTACTGGCCGTACGCACCAAATTCGAGTACACGCTCAGTACACTGGCCACCCAATTGCTTGGGATGACCGTTACGGTGATCGTCGTTTTGATGCTTACACGGGTAAAGTAGGATTGAATCGTTTGTTCTTACATGCCGCCAACATTAAGTTTACCCACCCAGGTAGAGAAGAGAAGATGGATATCTCTGCTCCAATGGAAAAAAGGCTAGAGAGAGCACTCACTGGTCTACGTAAGCTTTAAGAAGATACGAGATACGAGATACGAGATACGAGATACGAAAGGGTTAGCTGTTTCTAGCCTTGCCTATCTACTAACAAAAAAGGTTGACGAAATTCGTCAACCTTTTCTGTTTTCATCTGTTGTAGAAGCTCCCCAACTCGCTCTTTCCTCGCTCTTGAGGATGACGACTTTTTAAAGTCAGGTCCTACATCATGAGCTGATTGGATAATGTAGCTATCTTCGTCCTTCCCTAGACTGACGAAGGAAGGAGTAGGGAATCTCTAACAAAGAGAGGGTCTCCGTTATAGTACGCTCATTCCTTGCGCTTCTAACATATCAACCAGATCGATCAGAGGTAAACCGATCAAGGTATTCGGGTCTTTACCTTCCATCTGTTTAAATAGCGCGATACCTAACCCTTCACACATAAAGCTGCCCGCGCAGTAATAAGGCTGTTCTTTCTCAACATAAGAAATGATCTGCTGTTGTGTTAAATCACGGAAATGCACGATGAAGGTATCTAAGCGAGTGTCGGCTTTATTGGTTTCACTGTTCCATACGGTTATCCCAGTATAAAAAGTGATGCTTTTACCGCTTTGGCGAGATAGCTGCTCAATCGCTTTTTCACGAGTGTGTGGCTTACCAATGATTTCCCCGTCAACGACACACACTTGATCGGAACCAATCACTAGGCTTGGTTGTTCGACAGTACAAGACTTGGCTTTTGTCTCGGCAAGACGCATCACTAACTGTTGAGGTGTCTCTTCTGGAAGTGGTGTTTCATTGCAGTCAGGCTTCGCTGTGACAAAGTCTAACTGTAGTTTTTTGAGGATCTCTTGCCTAAATGGAGATGTAGAAGCTAAAACTAGTTGGTAATTTCTCATTTTAATTTACAATTCGTGTAAGCATTTAGTTCAGGATAACGTAACTTATCCTGCTATTCATAATGCTCTGAACAGGAAAGGTAGGAAAGTACATTTTTTTTGCCATTTCCTTTGACTAAACACGATTTGGAAGATAAGATTCGCGCCCTATGCAAAAGGAAAAAATACCGCGTACAGTTGATCCGGCAAGAACGGCTCAAAAACGACTCGATATGGATGGTATCATTCAAGTCAGTCTTTTAAAGCGTTTAACCGAAACAACTGAAGGCGTAAAACGTGACGCGCAAGTCTCAATGTCATTTGGGCTTGATGAACAACGATTAGTCGTTATCTCTGGTAAAGCTAACGTCGAAGTCGATTTAGAGTGTCAACGTTGTAATGAGGTTTTCGCACATGAGTGCGATGTCCAATTTACTTATACTCCTGTTTACAGCGAGAAAAGTGAAGAGGAAGCACCGGAAGAGTACGATTTGGTAGATCTGAACGAGTACGGTGAGTTAGACCTGATTCAATTAGTTGAAGACGAGTTCATCCTTGGATTGCCACAAATAGCAATGCACGACGATGCGAAATGTAGCGTTAACTCAAATAACTTGGTGTTTGGTGAACTTCCTGAAGAAATTGAGGAAGATAAAAAGCCGAATCCATTTGATGTTTTAAAAAACTTAAAGAAGTAACTTATTAATAAGTATCTTTAAGAATTTACATAGGAGTAGGGTCAATGGCCGTACAAAAGAGCAAGAAATCACGTTCAATGCGTGGCATGCGTCGTTCACACGATGCGCTAACTACAGCTGCACTTTCTGTAGACGCAACTTCAGGTGAAACTCACCTACGTCACAACGTGACTGCCGAAGGTTTCTACCGCGGCAAAAAGGTTATCAACAAGTAAGGTTGACCTTTGCAAAATCTAACCGTTGCGCTTGATGCAATGGGCGGGGACTTCGGTCCTCGTGTAACAGTGCCTGCCGCCGTGCAGGCACTGTCGTATTTCCCAGAGCTAAAAGTCATTCTCATAGGTGATCGAAATGCGATCACATCTCAATTATCTTCATTAGGTCGAATGCCTGATTCTCGTTTGAGTATCCAGCATTGTGATCGAGTCATTTCCAATTCTGAAAAACCTTCCCTAGCCTTACGTAATAGTCAGGGTAGTTCTATGCGTGCTGCTATCGATTTGGTTGCCGAATCACAGGCTGATGCTTGTGTGAGTGGTGGTAACACTGGTGCACTGATGGCGTTATCTCGTTTCAGACTCAAACTCCTTCCCGGTATTGATAGGCCTGCGTTGGTTTCAGCTTTGCCTACTGCTTCTGGCAACCGTACATGGATGCTTGATTTAGGAGCGAACGTTTCTAGTGACGCAGATTCACTGTTTCAGTTTGCTGTAATGGGCAGTGCATTAGCGGAACAACATTTAGGTCGCGCTCCACGTGTCGCTATCTTGAATATCGGTGCCGAAGAAATCAAAGGCAATGACCTTGTGAAACGATGCGCGGAAATGTTGTCTAATACTCAGTCTGTGAACTTCATAGGCTATATTGAAGGTAATCAATTACTTCAAGATGCTGCTGATGTCGTCGTATGTGATGGTTTTGTGGGCAATGTCTGCTTAAAAACGTGCGAAGGTACGGCTCAGCTCTTTATTGATAAGCTAAAAACGCGCATGATGGCTTCAACAATAAAGGGTTGGATCGCCAGAATGTTGTTTTCTGAGCTATTTACTGAATTAAAAACCTTGAACCCCGACCAGTATAACGGCGCAAGTTTGTTAGGATTGCGCGGCATTGTCATTAAAAGTCATGGAAGTGCTGATGTGTCTGCAGTCGTCAACGCGATTGGTGAAGCAGTACACGAGGTCAAACGACAAGTCCCCAGCCGCATTAGCGATCGTTTGGAAGCGGTTTTACTCGAGAGGCATTATTAGTCTTCATGTATAGCAAAATTTTAGGTACTGGCAGCTACTTGCCATCTCAGGTGCGTACTAACGCAGACTTAGAGAAAATGGTAGAGACTAGCGATGAGTGGATCGTTGCTAGAACAGGTATTAAAGAGCGTCGTATTTCAGCGGAAAACGAAACCGTTGCAGATATGGCGTTTTACGCTGCTGAAAATGCCATTGAAATGGCAGGTATCGACAAAGAAGATATTGATTTAATCATCGTTGCGACAACCAGCAGTAGCCATACATTCCCGTCTTCGGCATGTCAGGTACAAGGTAAGCTTGGTATCAAAGGCTGCCCTGCGTTTGATTTAGCTGCGGCGTGCTCTGGCTTTGTCTATGGATTGTCTGTTGCTGATCAACATATCAAGACAGGTATGTGTAAAAACGTTTTGGTAATCGGTGCGGACGCACTGTCAAAAACCTGTGATCCGACTGACCGCTCCACTATCATCTTATTTGGTGATGCTGCAGGCGCGGTAGTTGTAGGCGCAAGCGAAGAGCCAGGTATTTTGTCGACTCACATTTACTCTGATGGTAAATACGGTGAGCTTCTAAGCCTAGAAGTTCCAGAGCGTGGCGGTGATGCAGACAAATGGCTGCACATGGCGGGCAACGAAGTATTTAAAGTGGCGGTAACTCAGCTTTCTAAGCTAGTTAAAGACACATTAGCGGCGAACAATATGGATAAGTCAGAGCTTGATTGGTTAGTTCCACACCAAGCTAACTACCGTATTATCTCGGCAACCGCGAAAAAGCTGACAATGTCGCTTGATCAAGTAGTGATTACTCTTGATAAGCACGGCAATACGTCGGCGGCTACCGTACCAACGGCCCTTGATGAGGCTGTTCGCGACGGGCGAATTAAACGTGGTCAAACGCTTCTACTTGAAGCATTTGGCGGCGGCTTCACTTGGGGTTCTGCGTTAGTTAAATTCTAACCCCAAGCGATAATCAACAAACAAGGCACATAACTTATGTGCCTTATTCAATTTTTTGCTTTGCTTAAGGAAAATTACAATGAGCAAATTTGCTATCGTATTCCCAGGCCAAGGCTCTCAAGCTATCGGTATGCTTGCTGACCTAGGCGAACAGTATGATGTTGTTAAAAAGACATTTGCTGAAGCTTCAGAAGCACTTGGTTACGATCTATGGGCATTGGTTCAAGATGGTCCAGTAGAAAATCTAAATGAAACTTTCCGTACTCAACCAGCTCTACTAACAGCGTCTGTTGCAATCTGGCGTGTATGGCAAGAGCTTGGTCTAGAGCAACCTGCAAACCTTGCAGGCCACAGCCTAGGCGAATACTCAGCACTAGTGTGTGCGGGTGTTATCGACTTTAAAGAAGCGATCAAGCTGGTTGAGCTACGTGGTCAACTGATGCAAGAAGCGGTTCCTGCGGGCGTTGGTGCAATGTACGCAATCATCGGTCTAGATGATGAAGCGATTGCTAAAGCGTGTGAAGAAGCGGCACAAGACGAAGTTGTGTCTCCAGTTAACTTCAACTCACCTGGCCAAGTTGTTATCGCGGGTAACAAAGCAGCAGTAGAGCGCGCTGGTGCACTATGTAAAGAAGCAGGCGCTAAACGTGCTCTTCCTTTACCTGTATCTGTGCCGTCTCACTGTGCCCTTATGAAGCCTGCAGCAGACAAGCTAGCGGTTGCTCTAGAAGCTCTAGAGTTCAACACACCGGCACTGCCTGTTATCAATAACGTCGATGTTATTGCTGAAACAGACCCTGCAAAAATCAAAAGCGCACTTGTTCGTCAGCTATACAGCCCGGTTCGTTGGACTGAAGGTGTACAAGCGATGAATGAGCAAGGCGTTGAAAAGCTACTAGAATTAGGCCCAGGCAAGGTTCTTACTGGTCTAACAAAACGTATTGTTAAAACTATGACAGCTGCTGCAGTTAATGACACTGCATCACTAGACGCTGCTAAGTAAATAACCAATTAATAGAGAAGTTATGATGAATTTAGAAGGCAAAGTTGCACTAGTTACAGGCGCAAGCCGTGGCATCGGTCGTGCAATCGCTGAGCTTTTAGTTGAGCGTGGTGCTAAAGTTATCGGTACTGCTACGTCTGAAGGCGGCGCTGCTGCAATCAGCGAGTACCTTGGTGAGAACGGTAAAGGTCTTGCTCTTAATGTCACTGATGTTGACTCAATTGCTGCTACACTGAAAACCATCAACGATGAATTCGGTGCGATTGACATTCTGGTTAACAACGCAGGTATCACTCGTGATAACCTTCTCATGCGTATGAAAGACGATGAATGGAATGACATCATTGATACTAACCTAACGCCTATCTTCCGCATGTCTAAAGCTGTATTGCGTGGCATGATGAAGAAGCGTCAAGGCCGTATCGTAAACGTTGGTTCTGTAGTAGGTACTATGGGTAACGCTGGTCAAGCTAACTACGCAGCAGCAAAAGCTGGTGTGATTGGTTTCACTAAATCAATGGCTCGCGAAGTTGCGTCTCGTGGTATTACAGTGAACACTGTAGCGCCAGGTTTCATCGAAACAGACATGACTAAAGCGCTAAATGATGACCAACGTGCAGCAACTTTGGCGAATGTACCAGCAGGTCGACTAGGTGACCCTCGCGAAATCGCTGAAGCTGTGGTATTTTTGGCGTCACCTGCGGCAGCTTATATCACAGGTGAAACACTTCACGTCAATGGCGGTATGTACATGGTGTAAATTATGTGCAACATTTGTGCATGATTTAAGTCAAGATCATACGTAATTTCGGTTAAAATCGTGAAAATTGTGGTTTGACCAGAAAAGTTGACCTTGCAACTTTCAATAGATTGAATAAACTACGGAAAACATCGCATAAAGCGAACTCTGTAAAGGAAAAGAAAAAATGAGCAACCTCGAAGAACGCGTAAAGAAAATCATTGTTGAACAGCTAGGTGTAGACGAAGCTGAAGTTAAAAACGAAGCTTCTTTCGTTGATGACCTAGGTGCAGATTCTCTAGACACAGTTGAGCTAGTAATGGCTCTAGAAGAAGAATTCGACACTGAAATCCCAGATGACGAAGCTGAGAAAATTACTACTGTTCAAGCTGCTATCGATTACGTAACTAGCGCTCAGTAATAATCTCTCCCAGGCGGTCACCTTGACCGCCTGTGTTTTATCTAACTCATCTATCCTCATCTTAAATCACCTCAATCCCCGGAGTGTAATATCGTGTCCAAGCGTCGTGTAGTTGTCACTGGCATGGGTATGTTGTCGCCGGTAGGCAACACTGTAGAATCTTCTTGGAAAGCCCTGCTAGCTGGTCAAAGTGGTATCGTTAATATCGATCATTTTGATGCAACCAATTTCTCAACTCGTTTTGCAGGTCTAGTTAAAGACTTTAACTGCGAAGAGTATATGACTAAAAAAGATGCTCGTAAGATGGACTTGTTCATCCAGTACGGCGTCGCAGCAGGTATTCAAGCTTTAGATGATTCAGCCCTAACTATTACTGAAGAAAACGCTCCTCGTGTAGGCGTTGCTATCGGTTCTGGTATTGGTGGTCTTGGTTTGATCGAAGCCGGTCACAAGGCTCTAACTGAAAAAGGCCCTCGTAAAATCAGCCCGTTCTTCGTACCGTCGACGATCGTGAATATGATTGCGGGTCACATGTCTATCATGCGTGGCCTACGCGGTCCAAACATCGCGATCTCTACAGCATGTACGACTGGCCTACATAACATTGGCCACGCGGCTCGTATGATTGCATACGGCGATGCTGACGCAATGCTAGCGGGTGGTGCTGAAAAAGCATCTACACCACTAGGTATGGGCGGTTTTGGTGCGGCTAAAGCACTGTCTACTCGTAACGATGAGCCTCAAAAAGCTTCTCGTCCATGGGACAAAGGCCGTGACGGCTTCGTTCTTGGTGACGGTGCAGGCATGATGGTTCTTGAAGAGTATGAACATGCTAAAGCTCGTGGCGCTAAGATTTACTGTGAGCTAGTTGGCTTCGGTATGTCGGGTGACGCTTACCACATGACATCTCCAAGTGAAGATGGCTCTGGTGGTGCACTAGCAATGGAAGCGGCTATGCGTGATGCTGGCATTACTGGTGAACAAATCGGTTATGTTAATGCACACGGTACTTCGACTCCTGCAGGTGACGTAGCGGAAGTTAAGGGCATCAAGCGTGCTCTTGGCGAAGCAGGCAGCAAGCAAGTCTTGGTTTCTTCTACGAAATCAATGACAGGCCACCTTCTAGGTGCTGCAGGTTCTGCTGAAGCGATCATCACAGCGATGTCTCTAATTGATCAAATTGTTCCACCAACAATCAATTTGGATGATCCTGAAGAAGGCTTAGATATTGACTTAGTACCCCACACTGCGCGTAAAGTTAGCGGTATGGAATATGCTGCATGTAACTCATTCGGTTTCGGTGGTACAAACGGCTGTTTGATCTTCAAAAAGATTTAATCATCTTATTAAAGACATAAACACTCGTAGATAGTCACAATTAGACTTGTTTTTAAACGGCTTGATGCTTTAGCATTGAGCCGTTTCTTTTTATGGGGAAAAACATGTTCTGGGTTGATGGAGAAAGCCGACAAACTATCGATATCTTGGATCGCTCGTTTCAGTACGGAGACGGCTGTTTCACGACAATGCTTGTCCGAGATGGTCAGATTCAACATTTTCACGATCATCAGCGTCGTGTCGATGATTGCCTTAGAGCGTTACGCATTTCCGCACTTGATTGGGATGTGGTTAACCTTTGGCTCGATAATGCGCTTCAACATATCCAAGATAATGATCTTCATGGAACAAAGAGCCTTGATGGTTCAACGAATCTTCAAGGTAGAAACAAGCCTCATAATGAAAAAGCAGGGATCAAGCTGCACGTTAGCCGTGGGGCAGGCGGTCGTGGCTACAGTACCAAGAATATCGCCAAGCCAACGATAACCATCAGTACATTTGATTACCCAAGTCATTATTCAGCGTGGCAAGATTCTGGTGTTGAGCTTGGCATCTGCCAACAAGCATTAGGTTTGAGCCCACTATTGGCCGGTCATAAGCACAATAATCGCCTTGAGCAAATCTTGATGAAAGATGAAATGGATCAGGCCGACGAAGTTGATGGTGTGGTTCTTGATATCTCAGGTAATGTGATTGAAACCACCATGGCCAATTTGTTTTGGCGTAAAGGGCAGATGATTCACACTCCTCAACTCACACAAAGTGGCGTCGCTGGGGTTATGCGTAAGCAAGTGTTAACCGCGCTGAATCAAGCTGAACTTTCCGTTACTATTAGTGACTACTGCTTATCTCAACTCATGCAAGCTGATGAGGTTTTCATGACCAACTCTATTTTAGGGATTGCCCCCGTTACCCGTATTAGTGATACCCAGTTTACGATTGGGACCGTTACTCGTAGCCTTCAAGGACAACTAAACTCGTGATCAAAAAGTTATTTATTTTTATTATCTTGTGCCTAATTGCAGCCGGTGCTGCTGGGTTTTACGTTTACAACCAAGCGCAAGATAACCTGAAACAAGTTATTCAATTAGAAAAACCACAGGTGGTTACTGTTGCTTCAGGCAGCAGCTTTAACCGCGTTCTCGCTCAGCTGATTAATGACGGCCTGTTTGAAGCGTCTCCTTACGAGAAACTGATTCGTAAGCTACACCCTGAGTTGGTTGACGTAAAAGCGGGTACATTCCTGCTTGAGCCAGGTTTAACCCTTGAGCAAGCGCTACAAGTGCTGGTCGAAGGAAAAGAGCACCAATTCACGATTACTTTCGTCGAAGGCAGTCGTTTTGATGAGTGGCTTGTTCAGCTAAAAGATAACGAATTCATTCAACAGACGTTGGACGGTGTGACTGAAACAGAGATCGCTGAAAAATTGGGTATTGAAAATGAAAAGCTTGAAGGTCTTTTCTTAGCGGAAACGTATCACTACACCTATGGCACAACGGATTTAGATCTGTTGAAACGCGCCCACCGAGATCTAATGAACGTGGTCAATGATGAGTGGGAAGATAGAGCCGATAAACTGCCTCTTAAATCGCCTTATGAAGCTCTGATTCTTGCGTCTATCATCGAAAAAGAGACTGCTGTCGCTTCTGAGCGTGAGCGTGTGTCTTCTGTGTTCGTTAACCGCTTGAACAAGCGTATGCGTCTGCAAACTGACCCAACGGTTATCTACGGCATGGGCGATAGCTATAAAGGCAATATTCGTAAGAAAGATCTACGCACACCAACGCCGTACAACACCTATACAATGAGTGGTTTACCACCGACGCCGATTGCAATGGCGGGTAAAGCGTCTATTAACGCGGCTCTGAATCCAGAGAAGAGCAACTACCTGTATTTTGTTGCGAGTGGAACGGGTGGTCACGTATTTTCAAAGAGTTTGACTGAGCATAACCGTGCAGTACGAGCTTACTTAAAGCAATTAAGAAAAAACAAATAAAGAAAGAATTATGAATCAGTCGAAATTTATCGTGGTTGAAGGCCTTGAAGGTGCTGGCAAAAGTACAGCAATCAATGCCATCGTTGAGACATTGAAAGCCGCTGGTGTCGCGGACATCGTTAATACTCGTGAACCCGGTGGTACCGTGCTTGCCGAGAAGATGCGCTCATTGGTCAAAGAAGAACACGAAGGCGAGAAGCTTCAAGACATGACCGAATTGCTGCTGATGTATGCGGCGCGTGTTCAATTAGTAGAAAACGTCATCAAGCCTGCACTCGACAGCGGTCAATGGGTGTTGGGTGATCGTCATGATATGTCATCTCAAGCTTATCAAGGTGGTGGTCGTCAGATCGCACGCACTACGATGGAATCACTGAAAGAAACCACGCTAGGCGGTTTTAAGCCAGATCTAACCCTATACTTGGATTTGGACCCTAGAGTAGGGCTTGAACGTGCTAGAGGCCGTGGTGAGCTCGATAGAATCGAAAAGATGGATATCTCATTCTTCGATCGTACGCGTGAACGTTACCTTGAGATTGCAGCACAAGACGAAACGGTTCTTGTGGTTAATGCACAGCAAGAGATTGAGCAAGTGGCTGCTGATATTAAAGTCGCGCTCAGTGCTTGGCTCAATAAACAGTAGGTAGTCATGGCTGAAGTGTATTCTTGGCTCACACCGGTATGGAGTGAGTGGAAAAAAAGTCTCGATGCAGAGCGTTTTCCTAACTCTGTGATTGTTAATGCACCGGAAGGGCTTGGCGTTGATGCGCTGATTAGCCAACTTACCGATGCATTGATGTGTACTAATTACGAAAGCGAGTCGTGTGGATTTTGCCACAGTTGTGAATTGATGAAGTCGGGGAGTCATCCGGATTTCCATGTGATTGAACCTGAGAAAGAAGGTAAATCGATTACCGTTGACCAAGTACGTGCGAGTAACCGCTGGGCTCAACAATCGTCTCAGTTAGGTGGTTTGCGCGTTATCTTGCTTAACCCTGCAGAGGCGATGAACGAATCGGCTTCCAATGCATTGCTGAAAACTCTAGAAGAGCCATCAAGTAAGTGCATCTTCATTCTTTCTACTCGTAACAGTAATCGCTTAATGCCGACTATTATTAGCCGCTGTCAGCAATTCAATGTGGTTAGCCCGCAGTTGGATTCTGGATCGGCTTGGCTAGATGGGGAAGTAGGTAAAGCGGTTCCGCAGTATATTCTAGCGCTCAATGACAACGCGCCTTTGAAAGCGAAAGCCATGTATGAGCAAGGCGGTGTTGAAGCCTCAACAAAAGTGCTCGATGGTTTTGTCAATGTAATCAAAGGCACTCAACCTGACATGCTGAAGTTTTCCACAGAGCTTAGTAAAGACCCTTTGGTTCAACTAGGCTGGCTATGGCACTTACTGTCTGACGTGCAAAAGCTGCATTTTGGTTTGGCGAATCAGGCGATGACTCCGAGTGCGAAAGCTTTGGTTGAGGTAATGTCTTATCAAAGTGCTTACGCAGCATCGAATAAACTGTTGATATTGATTGAGCAGTTAAAGCAACACCCCGGGCTCAATACGGAGCTACTCATAATGAACTGGCTGATTGCCACTTGCGAGGAAACATGTTCGTAGATTCCCACTGTCATTTAGACAAACTGGATTACCAAGATTTACACACCAGTGTAGAAGACGTGGTTAATAAGGCGAAGGCAGCAAACGTAGACCAACTGCTTTCTGTCGGTGTGACATTAGACTCGTTTGAAAACATGCTTGAGATGATCTCGCCGTTTGATAATGTTAAAGCTTCTTGTGGCGTTCACCCTCTCGATGTAGAGAGCGATTTCTGTCTGGAAAGAATACGTGAGTATGCGAGCAATCCAAAGGTTGTGGCGATAGGTGAGACAGGCTTAGATTATCACTACCAGCCAGACACGGCAGAACTGCAACAGCTTAGATTCAAGCAGCACGTTGAGTTGGCTGTTGAGCTTAATAAACCTTTGATCATCCACACGCGTAACGCGCGTGAAGATACGTTAGCTATTTTACGCGATGGTGGAGCAGAGAAGTGCGGTGGTGTGATTCATTGCTTTACTGAAGATCAAGCATTCGCTGAAGCGGCAATGGAATTAGGTTTTTATATTTCGATCTCAGGTATTGTGACCTTTAAACAAGCCACAGAACTTAAAGACGTTGTGAAAAACTTACCGCTAGATAGGTTGCTGATCGAGACGGATTCGCCATACTTGGCTCCGATTCCATATCGAGGTAAACAGAATCAGCCTGCATATGTGGTCGAAGTGGCGGCTTATATCGCGCAGTTGAAAGGGCTGTCAATGAAAGAGGTTGCTGAACAAACAACCAAAAATTACCGAAAACTTTTTTTGCGATAAAAAACTAACTAAACAAATAAAAGGGAGCGAAAGCTCCCTTTTTGTGTTTTTGATCACCAAAAGTACGTTTTTTTTTAATGTTTACTAATTATGTTGAACTTGAGAGCACTATTTACATCATTTGTAATTTTGTTACTAAAAATAACATTAGCTCCTATTTTATTTACCCAGTAAAATAATACACCCATCAAAAAATACATTTATATTTCAATGCTTTAATTGCTTGTAAAGCATTGCATTTCTAGATTTGACATGTGATCCAAGACGTGTTTTGAAACTAAATTTCGTAAGTGACTAGAAAGTTAGTTCCGCATCAATATATATTTAGCGGCAGAAAATATAATGCAATACATGGTTACATTTTCACTGGGTGCTAACATATAGGCTACGGGGGTGTGCCGTTAGAACCCATATAATTATTTTATCTTTATCAGGAGCATAAACATGTTTAAGAACCTTTTTGCTAACCTGCAGAAAGTTGGTAAGTCTCTGATGCTACCAGTATCAGTTTTACCAGTTGCGGGTATTTTGCTAGGTGTCGGTGCAGCAGACCTTCCTTTCATTCCAGAAATTGTTTCAAACTTAATGGAACAAGCGGGTGGTTCAGTATTCGGTCAAATGGCACTACTGTTTGCAGTAGGTGTAGCACTTGGCTTTACTAATAACGACGGTGTAGCTGGTCTAGCTGCTATCGTTGGTTACGGCATCATGACTGCTACACTTGGCGTAATGGCTGGTGTAATGGGCGTTGATAAAATCGATACTGGTGTACTAGGTGGTATCCTAGTCGGTGGTGTTGCTGCTTGGGCATTCAACCGTTTCTTCCGTATTCAACTACCAGAGTACCTAGGCTTCTTCGCTGGTAAGCGTGCCGTGCCAATCATCACAGGTTTCTCTGCGATTGGTCTAGCAATCCTACTATCTGTAGTATGGCCACCAGTTGGCGGCGCTATCTCTGCGTTCTCTGATTGGGCTGCTCACCAAAACCCACAAGTGGCGTTTGGTATCTACGGTATCGTTGAGCGTTCTCTAATTCCATTTGGTCTTCACCACGTTTGGAACGTACCTTTCTTCTTTGAAGCTGGTACTTGTGTAAACGCTGCTGGCGAAACTCAAAACGGTGTTCTTACTTGTTACCTAGTTGCTGATGACGCATCTCGTGCAGCGGGCAATGGCTTCGGTCAGCTAGCTGGTGGTTACATGTTCAAGATGTTCGGTCTACCTGCTGCTGCAATCGCAATTGCACACTCAGCTAAGCCTGAAAACCGCGCTAAAGTAATGGGTATCATGGCTTCTGCTGCGTTGACTTCATTCCTAACGGGTATCACTGAACCAATCGAATTCTCATTCCTATTCGTTGCTCCAGTACTGTACGCAATCCACGCTCTACTAGCTGGTTCTGCATACGTTCTTGCGAACACTCTAGGTTTTGTACACGGTACATCTTTCTCACACGGTCTAATCGACTTCCTAGTTCTATCTGGCAACGCGTCTAAGATGGGCCTAATGGTTGTATGTGGTATTGGTTACGCTGCAATTTACTACATTGTATTCCGCACTGTGATTAAAGCACTTGACCTTAAAACTCCAGGTCGCGAAGACGAGTCAGAAGACGACATCGTTGCAACTGGTACTGAGCTTGCTGGTGAGTTAGTTGCTGCATTCGGTGGCAAAGCGAACATCACTGGTCTTGATGCTTGTATTACTCGTCTACGTGTTGCAGTAGCTGATACAGAAGCTGTTGACCAAGACAAACTGAAGAAACTAGGTGCTGCAGGTGTTGTTGTAGTTGCTGGTGGCGTACAAGCTATCTTCGGTACTAAGTCTGACAATCTTAAGACAGACATGGATGAGTGGATCCGTAACAACGGTTAATTCACTGATTCAATAAATTGAAAGGAGGCCGAGAGGCCTCCTTTTTTTTTTCTGCTCTATGAAAGACCTTTCTGCGTTTAATCCCCATCAACTCAGAGAGTTACCGCTCAACTCGATCAATTGATGGTCGTTCCCAAATTTTTCGTGTCTTTTATCTTTTACCTAGCGATGACACCTTTCGCTGAGATTCTAGTAAACTCCCTTTTTTAAACACAGTCTGAGAATATTATGAAACATCGTTACTTGATCGGCCTTATGTGCTGCAGCGGAGCCTCGTTTGCTCACGCTTCTGAAGCCCCAGCTTTGGAAGTTGGACTCGCCATCGACCAAGACCTGAGTGTCGTTGTGGAATTTGATCAGAAATACCGTGCTACGATTGGCAATGACGGCGCTGCATTTGACTATATTTTTAAGCGTGGTCAGTTTGCAACTGAAGCTCCGTTGAGCTGGTATGTAGGTGCTGGTGCTTGGGCTGAATGGAATGATGACTTTGGTTTGCGTTTGCCGCTAGGCGTGAAAGTGAATTTCTACGAAGGTTGGAATGCTTACGCACAAGTTCACCCAGAGCTCGACATGTACAAAGGTGTTGAGTTACAAGTAGGCGGCGCACTAGGTGTGACCTACAAGTTCTAAGTTGAACTGAAAACCGTTTTTATAATGAAAAAGCCAGCATCAAGCTGGTTTTTTCATTTCGTTAGAATACTTCTAATCTAAATACTTATTGATCCAATATGGGGACTCAACCTAGAAGGTAAAACTCAATCCAACATTGGCTTGGAATTGGTTCATCCAGTCAGTATCAAAGCGGATGATGCAGTCTTGGCCATTGCTCGGTACGTTACAAACACCGGAGGTGTCGTTGTCGACCACAGTACCTAGCCAACGTACTTGTGTATTTAACGCTAAGCGGTCACTAAATTTGTACTCTAAACCACCAAAGATAGAAGTTGAGAATCCATATTTATCCTTTGCCCAGTCTACATCAACGTAAGAAGCCCCAAGACCGAGCCCTAGATAGCCAGACAACACAGAGGAAGCAGGGTAGTAGATGCTGCTTTGAAAGTGAAGGTATTGGATGGAAGAGCTTAGGTTGAGCGTTTCTAATTCAGAGCTTTGATTAGAATAGAAAAATCCGATGCGTCCTTTTTCAAGTGGCGTTTCAATCGCAAAGGTATAGTTTTCCGAACCTTTCATATCATAAGTATTACCATCCTGGTCTTCGACGCTACCACCACCTGTATAACCAATCATCGGAGTGATAATAATTTCCGGTGCGGCATACAAGTTTGAAGCGGAAATGAGCGCAACAAGCGCAATCATATTTGCTTTGTTATTCATGAGTATATCCTTATCCATACACTTACTAATTGTGATGGTTACATCAATATTGTGCGACTAATTTCGACGATTCTTGAAGATACTTCACACACCTGATAGAACTTATATAGAGACTCGACAAATTAATAATAAGCCAGAGGTGTCTATGGACCATAATCTGAAAAATGCTCTACAAATAACAGTGATCATCTATACCATCATTCTTTCATTTGGTTTTATTGCGATTGGTAGCTAATACCATCTATTGCGAGGCTGAGTTTTTATACTCAGGGAATCATGAATAGTGGGATTATAACCAATATTGATGCAGCAATAGACTTGGATTACTACGCTAAGTTTATTGCTGGGAAAACAGCACTGGTCGCTCAAGGTGGCGGACAGAGAAGTATTTTTACTTCTGGAGTGCTGGATGCCTTTCTTCTTTCTAATTTTGACCCCTTCGATGAATTTTTTGGTACCTCAGCGGGCGCTCTCAACTTATGCGCTTATCTGTGCCGCGATAAAGGCCTTGGCCGCTCTTTCGTTCTCGACCTCACGACTTCACCAGAGTTCTTTAATCTCTTTTCTTATATACGACACAGAAAGAACCTAGGATTAGAATGGGCGTTAGAACAAATCATGGCGTACCCTTATAAGCTTGATCTTGACCTCGGCAGGCAAACGCTGGGTGACAGACATTTTTTTGCAGCGGTCACCGCTTCGAAAGATCTTCGAGATCATTATTTCCCTTTGCTTGGTGAAGACTGGTACAAGGTGATGATTGCCACTTGCGCCATTCCACGTTTGTATAGCGATGAAATATTCATTGGCGATAACGCTTATGTTGATGGTGGTGTATCCGCTTGTATCCCGGTTCAAGAAGCGTGGCGTAGACAAGCCCGTTCCATTGTAGTGATCAGAACTGAGCCACCTTTAGAGGAAGAGGTTCGAGTTCAAGTTAACAGTACGGGATTAAAAACACCCAAACCAATATCAGCTGAAGAGCTGGAATGGTTCCGGGAATCTTTTGACAGTGTTCAAGGTCATTGGCAGCAAAAAGTGGAACAGTGGAAAACCGATTGGAGCTCGTTCTTTCAACAACAAATCCTCAGTTCAAAAGAACAGAAGCGCGACAGATCACATTTGGATTTACTTAATGGTGGTCGATGGCTATTTGGGGCGGATGACATCTATAGATTAAGTCATTTAATTGGTGATAAGTTTGATTCCGGTTTGGCTGATATGCTAATGGTACATTACCAAACTTACTCATTGACTCAGGATTTTTTGAACTCCCCACCAGACGATGCGTTTGTCGTGCAAATTGCCCCAAGTAAGCCGCTGAAATCAAGTTCATTAATGAGTAATAAAGAAGATTTACTGCACGATTACGACATGGGTTTAGAAGCGGGTTACCGATTTGTAGAAACTTATACCTCTACGGAAAATGCCCGCAGTTCACACATGCCACAGTTGGCAACCATTGCTGCTGAGAAGTAATGCTTGAAGTTGATAAGTTAACATACTGTTAGCTCATCATGCTGTTTTAACCCGATCGTTAGTGAGTCGTGTTCTGATATGAAAAAGGGTTACTGAACTTAGTTCAATAACCCTTTTTTGATCTTGGCTGGGTCGCTGATCAACGAACTGACCTAATCAAACACTAACTGATTAAGTGACAGGCAAGATTCTCATGCAGTTGGTTGATCCTGCCACGTCCATAATGTCGCCTTGAGTGACGATCACGAGATCGCCAAACTTAAGATGCTCTTTCTCTTTTAGGCAAGTGAGCGTAGATAGGGCAATGTCAAAGCTATCTTCGGCTTCTGTCTCGAAGTAGATAGGTGTCACACCGCGGTATAAGGTGCAGCGATTAAGTGTTCCTTCGTTACGAGACAGCGCGTAGATAGGCATATCAGCACTTAGACGAGACATCATCAGTGCAGTACGGCCTGACTCGGTGAGCGTGACTACGCCCTTAATGCCTTCCATATGGTTTGCAGAGTAGATGGTTGCCATTGAGACAGTTTCTTCGGCGGTGACAAAAGTACGGTCAATACGGTAATTAGATTGGTTATTAATGCCCGCCATTTTCTCTGCGCCAATACAGACTTCTGCCATCGATTTTACGGTTTCAACCGGGTAATCACCGGCAGCGGTTTCACCTGAAAGCATGACCGCATCTGTTCCATCAAGTACCGCATTGGCAACGTCCATCACTTCGGCACGGGTTGGCATTGGTGCTGAGATCATTGATTCCATCATCTGAGTTGCGGTGATGACGGTTCTGTTAAGCGCTCTAGCACGGCGTATAAGCTGTTTTTGTACTCCGACCAATTCAGGGTCGCCAATCTCTACTCCGAGGTCACCACGAGCCACCATGACCACATCTGAGGCCATTATGATGTCATCCATGTTCTCAACAGTGGCTACCGTCTCTGCTCGCTCTACTTTTGCTACAAGGTGAGCTTCTAAGCCCGCTTCTCGTGCAAGCTGACGAGCGTAGTGCATGTCTGCGCCGTTGCGTGGGAAAGACACTGCGAGGTAATCCACTTTGATTTGGGCTGCGGTGACGATGTCGCGCTTATCTTTTTCTGTCAGCGCTTCTGCGGAAAGGCCACCGCCTTTTTTATTTATGCCTTTGTTATTTGACAGTGGGCCGCCAATGATCACTTCTGTATGAACGCGACAGCCTTCGACTTCGGTCACTTTCAGCTGAACACGACCATCGTCGAGTAACAGGATGTCGTTAGCTGAAACGTCGTTAGGTAATTCTTTATAATCAAGACCGACCGCTTGTTGGTTGCCTGCACCTAAACCTAGGCTACTGTCGAGAGTGAATTTGTCACCCACAGCAAGTTGGATTTTACCATCTTTGAATGTCGATACTCGAATCTTGGGGCCTTGTAAGTCACCGAGAATAGCGATTTGAGTGCCAAGTCTTTTTGCAATTGCTCTGACGTTTTCTGCGCGTTGTATATGGTCGTCGCTGGTGCCGTGAGAGAAGTTCATACGGACGACATTGGCACCGGCTCTGATGATCTCTTCAAGCACGTTACCTTTATCAGTAGAAGGGCCTAGCGTTGTGACGATTTTCGTTTTTCTTAATTCGGCTGTCATGAATACTCCTAGAGTGAGGCCAAGTAATCTTTTAAAAGACTGAATTAAGTATATGCATTAATTGATTATTTATTGGGAGCTAGGGAGATATTTCATTATTTGTCTCTAATTATTGAATTCAGAGCTCAATAACGATGTTTTATTCTGAAAATTAAGTCTCAATTTATCGATTTTGGTGTTAATTTTCCTCGAACTATTTGACTCGATACACAAAGATTCATGTATATACGTGATACTGGTCACGGCGATATACCAAGTGACTTCACAATTACTTCGCAAAGTAAAAAAATTAACTCGTTGATGATTTCTGGAGCGTAAAATGTACATGGCTCAACCGGGCCATATTGATCATATCAAACAGGTCAATGCTGGTCGTGTATATAAACTAATTGACCTTAAAGGTCCTATTTCTCGTATCGATCTGTCCAAGCAAAGTGAGTTGGCTCCGGCGAGTATTACTAAAATTACCCGTGAACTCATTGAAGCTCACCTTATTCACGAAACGACGGTTCAAGAAGCCACGACTCGTGGGCGTCCTGCTGTCGGTCTGCAAACCAATAACGAAGGTTGGCAGTTTCTGTCGATGCGTCTTGGTCGCGGATACTTGACGATCGCGCTTCATGAATTGGGCGGCGACGTGCTTATCGATACCAAGATTGATATTCATGAACGTGACCAAGATGATGTGCTTGCGCGTCTTCTACATGAAATTGATGAATTTTTCCAAACCTATGCTGAGCAACTCGATAGGGTAACAAGCATTGCGGTTACGCTACCGGGTCTTGTGAATTCTGAGCAAGGTATTGTGTTGCAGATGCCGCACTACAACGTTAAAAATTTAGCGTTGGGTCCTGAGATTTACAAAGAAACAGGTCTGCCTGTCTTTATTGCCAATGATACCCGAGCTTGGGCATTAGCAGAGAAGCTGTTTGGTCACTCACAAGACAACGATAATTCAGTTCTTATCTCGATTCACCATGGTGTCGGCGCCGGGATCATACTCGACGGCCGAGTGTTGCAAGGTCGCCACGGTAATATCGGTGAACTTGGGCATATCCAGATCGATAAGCAGGGCAAACTTTGTCATTGTGGTAACCGAGGCTGCTTAGAAACAGTCGCGAGTTCTCAGGCGATCCGTGATCAAGTAAAAGAGCGACTGGCTAATGGTGAAGCATCGTCCTTAACTGTGTTTGAAGATGTCACTATTGAACAGGTCTGTGCTGCCGCTGCTGATGGCGATCCATTGGCTGTTGAAGTTATTGAACAGCTAGGTCGTTACTTAGGTGCCGCGATAGCGATTGTGATTAACCTTTTCAACCCTGAGAAAATCTTGGTGGGTGGTGTTATCAATCAGGCTAAAAGCGTGTTGTACCCTGCGATTCAAAAGTGTATCGAAGAGCAGAGTTTATCGGTTTACCATCAAGATTTAGAGCTGGTGGAATCTCGATTCTATAAACAAGCAACCATGCCTGGTGCTGCGCTTGTTAAACAAGCCTTATATGATGGCCAACTGTTAATGAAAGTTGTTGAAGGTTAACGCCTTATACTCGTCTTTTAGCCTCACCCGAAACCTTTCCATGTACTTAAGCTTTGTATAACATCATTTGTTGTACTTAGTTTAAGCATTCTGTGCATTGGCGCTTTGCTTTAACCTATTGAAGTAGGCTATTGTAGCCACAGTTATTATTTGTCACTAAGGTGTTGTATGTCTGGCGTTTTAAATTCGGTTGATCAGAGAACCAAACTGGTCGGTGAAAACCGTCTGGAGCTCTTGTTATTCAGCTTAAACAGTCGTCAACTTTTTGCGATTAACGTATTTAAAGTGAAAGAAGTCCTAAAAGTGCCAGTACTCACTCGCTTGCCGGGCTCTCACCACCATATTACGGGTGTTGCGTCTCTACGTGGTGAATCGGTGCCTGTTATCGATTTGCGCAGCGCGATTGGCTTCCCACCGTCACGAGATGAGACTCAAGAAAATAACTTGATCATCACGGAATACAATCGAACTGTACAAGGTTTCTTAGTTGGACAAGTGCGTAATATCGTGAATACGACGTGGACTGAAATTCAGCCGCCTCCAAAGACAACGGGTCGTGCCAATTACCTGACTGCTATCACGCATATTCAAGAAGAAGAGCAGCACAAAATCGTTGAGATTATTGATGTTGAAAAGGTACTCGCTGAAATCATTGATTATGATGTTTCGATTTCTGACGGTGTTTTAGATGAGCAACTTGCCAATGAAATGGTTGGACGTAATGTACTTATCGTTGATGACTCTTCAACCGCGCGTAACCAGATTAAAGGTACCTTATCGCAACTGGGTTTGAACATTATTGAATGTTGTGATGGTTTAGAAGCACTGACCTTACTTAAGGGCTGGTGTGATGAAGGTAAAGACATCAATCAAGAAATATTGTTGATGATCACCGATGCTGAAATGCCTGAAATGGACGGCTATAAACTGACGCATGAAGTGCGTACGGATCCAAGAATGCATGACCTATTCATCACGCTAAATACTTCATTAAGTGGAAGTTTTAATGAAGCCATGGTTGAGAAAGTAGGGTGTAATCGCTTTATTTCTAAGTTCCAACCGGACCTTCTGGTTGAAGTGACTCAAGAGCGAATGCGTCAAATTTTATAATTAAGACTGCTGTACGGTTATTTTGAGTGACCTTATGGAAAGTGTTTGCTAATATTCATGCAGCATATTTTTCTTAACGAAATATGCTCAACTACTAGCGTAACTTTTCACACACAATCTAAGGTAGTTCCTCTTAATGATATGGTTGACTTCTAAAGTCGTAATGACTTTGAGCTTATTACTGTATAGGGAATTTAAGAAAAGACGTACGGAAGCTGAAGTTGAGTCATAACTCAACGATTTAAATTGAAGGGAGGCTGATGCCTCCCTTTTCCTTTTCTGGCATTTATGAAAGGGCTATTTGAATCGCTAATGAAAATCTCGAGATTTGGTGTTCAAGCCAACAATCTCCTCGGTAATATCGATGAGCTTACCCGCGATAACATGCACGACTTCCCCTTCTTTTTCTAATATCCCTTGTACCTTTAAAGCCTTGGCTGTGAGATAAGCTTGCTGTTGCGCGCGGGCGGTGGCTCCCCAGACCACAACATTAATATTACCTGTGTCATCTTCCAATGTGACAAAGGTGACACCAGCTGCGGTGCCGGGTGACTGTTTACCCGTGACTAATCCAACAACGGTGACCATGGATTTGTGTCTTTGTTGTATTAAGTCCTTCATGTGTGTGAATCGACCTAATCGATTGGCTTCTTCGAGCAAAGTGATTGGGTGTTTGTTTAATGAAATCCCGACACTGGTGAAATCTTCGAGTAGATCTTGCATCTCACTGGGTTGATGCAATGAGAGCTCGCCATTATCATCTTCTGCATAGTTATCGACTTGGTTAAACAAAGGCAGATCAGAGGCTGAGTCCATCATTGCCCAGCGAGTCTGGAAGCGGTCTCCCGAGACATTATTCAGCGCATTTGCGGAGGCCAGTAGCTCGATATCTTTCTTATTCATCGACAACTGTTTCACTTGGCTAGGGTGGCGATAACCGGATTGCGGGCGATTGGCGAGCACACTTTGAATTCCATGTTCGCTGAATCCTTTGATTTGTCGCAGCCCTAAGCGAATCGCTAAACCATTCTGATGTTCAACGACTATGTGGTTGTCTTGTGAGGCATTCACACATACCGGAAGAATCACCATATTGTGTCGTTGGGCATCTTGTACTAACTGCGATGGGCTATAAAAGCCCATGGGTTGGCTATTCAGCAAAGAAGCGTAGAAACATTCTGGGTAGTAGCATTTCAACCAAGCTGAGCAATACGCTAATACTGCAAATGAAGCCGAGTGACTTTCAGGAAAACCGTACTCGCCGAAGCCGCATATCTGTTTAAAGATCTGTTCGGCAAACTCTGTCTCATAGCCACGCTTTTGCATCCCGTCGATGAGCTTGTTTTTAAACTTAAAGACGTTGCCATTTTTTTTCCAAGCGGCCATCGCACGTCTGAGCTGATCGGCTTCACCACCGGTGAACCCTGCAGCGACCATCGCGAGCTTAATCACTTGTTCTTGGAATATCGGCACGCCTAAAGTGCGTGACAGTACCGATTCCACATCTTTAGATGGATAGCTGATGGGCTCAATACCATCTCGGCGTTTTAGAAACGGATGCACCATATCGCCTTGAATAGGCCCTGGACGCACGATAGCGATTTGAATCACCAAGTCGTAATAAGTTCTCGGCTTAAGCCTTGGCAGCATGCTCATTTGCGCTCGTGACTCAATTTGGAATATCCCTACTGTGTCTGCCCGTTGAATCATGCCGTAAACCTGAGGATCGTCTTTGAGGCGGGTGATCTCTGCGATCGTTAGCGAGCGACCATGAATGTGTTTGATGAGGTCGAAACATTTACGAATCGCAGAGAGCATACCCAGTGCAAGCACATCGACTTTAAGCAGCCCCAAGGTTTCTAGATCATCCTTATCCCATTGAATGATGGTTCGATCGTGCATCGCGGCATTCTCGACAGGAACCAGTTCATACAAAGGCCCAGAGGATATGACAAAGCCACCGACGTGTTGAGATAAGTGACGTGGGAAGCCGATGATCTCATTAACCAAGTGGATAAACTGCTGACCTTTTAAGGAGTCAGGTTGTAGCCCCAATTGAGTTAACTGAGCCTGCCAGCCTAGGCTTTTGTCCCTGCGATTGGTGTTTTTAATGAAGTAATCAAGTTGAGTTTCTTGTAGTCCCAATGCTTTACCGACATCTCTAACCGCACTTTTAAAGCGATAAGAGATGACCGTTGCAGCAAGTGCAGCCCGTTCTCTACCGTATTTTTGATAGATGTATTGGATGACTTCTTCACGGCGTTCATGTTCAAAGTCGACATCAATATCGGGCGGCTCATCGCGCTCTTTACTGATGAAGCGTTCAAATAGCACCGAGATCTGTCTTGGATCGACAGAGGTGATTTCTAGGCAGTAACAGACCACGGAATTAGCCGCAGAACCTCGACCTTGGTAAAGAATTCCTTGGCTTTTGGCAAACATCACGATGTCATGAATGGTGAGAAAGAAGAAAGGGTAGTCGAGATCATCAATCAATCCGAGTTCTTTATCTATGATTTGTTGAATGTTGCTAGGCACACCTTGTGGGAAACGATTTTGTTTCCCTCTCTCGACCAACATGCGCAGATAACTCATGGGTGTCTCACCTTGAGGAATCAGTTCACTAGGATATTCGTAGCGCAAGCTGTCTAAATCAAATTCGCACAGCTCAGAGATTCGGTTGCTCTCTTCTAGCCACTCTGCTTTGAAAATACGTGAGAGCTTATTGATGCTTCGTAAACAGCGCTCAGCATTTGCCAGTAAGTGACTGCCCACTTCAGTAATGGGACGTTGATACTTGATCGCAGTGAGTGAATGCTGCAAGGGTAAGCGATTAGCGTTGTGCATCAGCACGCCACCACAGGCAGTAATAGGAAGGTGGTGATGTTGTGACAGCTCAACACAGTAATCTGTGTACTGCTGGTCGGTTTGCTTTAGGTGTCGTTGCAAGCCGATCCAAAGCCGACCTGAATGGTGTTGGGAGAGCCATTGCCCCCAGTGCGCGTCTTCATTTTTCTGTTGAGGAAGCCAAAGAATGAAGCAGTGCTTAGCCGACATGATATCCCACTCAGAGAGCTGATAATGTCCCTTACTGCTACGACGTCTCGCGTTGGTAATAATACGGCACAGTTCGGCGTAGGCTTGTCTGTTTGGGCATATCAAGATTACTTGGCACTCTTCATTTAACCAAAACACACTCCCGACAATTTGCTTGAGCGACAGTTTATGTTGCTTGATTGCAGAGTGAACCTTAACGACGCCCGCCACTGAGCACTCATCAGTGACAGCGAGTGCTTTGTAACGTAAGAAGTCGGCCTGTAAAACAAGCTCTTCTGCGTGTGAGGCTCCCTCAAGGAAGGAGTAATTACTTTGGCAAAATAGCTCTGAGTATTGCTGAGACATAACGTAATCTCACTTAACCATTGCGAGTGAACATGATTGAAAAGGGATGTTGAAATTGAGTAAGTGGAACGGACGAGCTAACGAAGTTTCTCACTGACTTTCTTACAGACGAGCTTTCTTACTGACTTACTTTCCTACAAGCTAGCTAAATAAGCCGTGCAAAAACCACTGTTTATCTGGCGTTCTAAAGATCCATAGCCACCGACCGTTTTCGCTGTGAGCAATAAAGTAGTCACGAATGATTTTCTCGCCATCCCACCAGCCAGAAACAATGCGCTCAGGACCTTGAGACAGGGTGACGCTTTCGGTTAAGGCTTCGGGCTCTGGCAGCAAAATACTGGGCCTGAGTCGCTGTTGGCTGATGTTGGGAGTTGCTATTTTCTGTTCGAACTCTGTGGGTGTTTGCCTCTTTGCCACAGACTTACTCAGTGTTGGGAGCGAGTACTGATTGGCCTTTTCTGGCCTTGGGTCGTGCTGTATTTTCGGTGTTTGAATACAGGGTTGCCCAAGCTTTGCTTGCAGTAGTGAGAGCAAATCTAACGCGGCAAGTGTTCCTGTATTGCCATCAAAAAGATCACGGTAGGCCATTTGCGGTTCTCCATGACGAATCAAAGAGAGAGTCAGCCCCTGAACCGGTGCCGTGATCTTCAGTGATTCTAAGGTTAGATGAGTCAGGTTCGCCCACTTTGCAGCAAGGTAATCGCCTTGTGCTGAATAGAAAGAGACAGGGTGGTCGTCTTTATCTCTCAGATGCAAAGTCAGCGTTAACTCGAAAGCCACTCGGTCGCGTAGTTTCAAAAAACACTCGAGTTGATTTAATAATTTCAGTAACGGCTTTTCGATAAACAGGATGTTTTCAATATCAAACAATAGCTCGAGATATTGCTGAAAATTCTCCGGTGGATGATAGAAATCAATCGGGTGCTTGAACTGTCCGTTAAGGCGACCAACATAATTCACTAAATCGATATCAAAGCGACGTGCGACATCTTGCAAAGGCAGTTTCAATAGGTCATCCACTAAGTTAATGCCGACGCGGTTCAGGCGCTCCACTTGCTTAGTTGGCAACTCACTAGAACTCAATGCTTGTTGATTGACCCATGCTTTCATTTGCTCAACATTATTAGTGACTTGGTTGATGGATTGCTTGCCCAAAAGGATCGCAGAAAGTGGTGAGTAACCCGTCGCGAAGCTGAACTGGATATTGAGCGTTTCTAAGTGGCTTTTGAGCTCATGCCAGTAGTTATCTAACCCATCGTAAAGTGACAGCATATTAGAAGCTTTAATCAACAAACCATTCGGTGGTAGTAAAGCCATGTCAGAAGTGACCAAATACGCCCATTGAGCGATCTCTTTGAGCTTGCTTTTTTCTAGCTCAATACTGTAAGGGTGGACGTGTAAGTTATGGCAAAGCGCCGCCGCAGACCCTAGCCCCATACCAAGTGAAATTCCCGATTGCAGAGCAGCTTGGTTAGCTTGCAGCACACGGTGATCTTTTTCATCCACGATGATAATAGGTTGCTCGTGTGACTCTTCATTAGAGTGAACTTTCTCGGAGTTAGATAGCTCAGAATTAAACAAAGTATCCAACTGCAGAGATGGAAAGTGCAGATAAAGCCACAACATACGCTAGCCTTGTTTCGCAATAGGAAAAGCCAGCACGGTGTTATTTGATAAAGCACTATGTGAACTGTCTTGAAGGGTGATTTTTTCAGTGAGTAACGGCCAATTTTGGCTCATGTCTAGAATAAAGAAGCCATATGACCAACTGCCTTTCCTTTTTGTGACCTCAACCTTTAACCCTTGGGCGTGAGAAGACAGCTTCATACTTAGAGAAACGGGTAGGGATAACTGATTATGGCTGCTGGCCTTAAAGTGAAATTGCAGACACTTACCGGTTTCGCTTGCTGCTTGCAGGCGCTTGGTTTGGTGTATTTCTAGATCGGCTCCCCATAGCAATACCGAGTGACAGGCGCCGCTTTTAAGGCACTGCTCTGCTGCCCACAATGCATCGAGATCGCGCTGAGGTTGGATAACGAGGATGTTCTCTAGTTCAATACCTTGGCTGCTAAAAAACTCAGCACAGATCTTCCCCGGTGGGTTAATGAAGATGGCCAATTTTTGTGAGTTTTGTTGAGCTAAATAGGGTGTAAGCAGGCGAAGTTCGCCGATCCCTTGTTGCGATTCAACCTCAATAACACCATGCGTCGGAAAGCCACCATCAAGCTGTTTATCCAATTGAGAATAGCCTGTTGAAGTAGTGCTTCCTTGCGCTGTTGATTGTAACCCTGTCCAGATTAGCTGGCGGTCTTGTAAGTTTTTTATTAGTTCATGCATAATTAAATACCTGTATATTTATACAGTATATTTGACAATGAAAAAGATGCAAAGAAAAATGACGAAAATCAGATGAACTAAATATTAGATGATTGATTTAGATGCAAAAAAAGCCGCTATGGAAGCGGCTTCTTACTGTTGGTTAATGATATCAGTTACTTAGGTTGAGCATCGATACATTGGCCATTAATGTCTGTCACACTTGGGTTCATTAAGTGTAGGTACAGCGGGATGATGTCGAGTGGCGTTTTCAGCTTGTTCGCATCTTCACCTGGGTACGCTTTTGCACGCATGCGTGTTTGAGTGCCGCCAGGATTGATCGCGTTTACACGGATGTTGGTGTCTTCAAGTTCGTCCGCTAGGATTTGCATCATGCCTTCGGTAGCAAACTTAGAAATCGCGTAAGTGCCCCAGAACGCACGGCCAGAGTGACCAACCGTTGAAGAGGTAAAGACAATACGACCCGCTTCAGCTTTCTTAATGACAGGCAGTAATGCTTGAGTCATTAGAAATTCAGCTTTAACGTTGATTTGCATAACGCCATCAAACGTTTCTTCATCGATTTGATCAAATGGACTTAACGTGCCAAGCACACCTGCGTTATGCAGTAGGCCGTCTAAACGACCGAACTGTGATTCAATGGTTTCAGCCATATCAATGTAGTTCTGCTTTGTTGCTCCTTTGAGGTCTAGCGGAATGATCGCAGCCTGAGGGTAACCAGCACTTTCGATTTCATCGTAAATGAATTCAAGGTTTTTAACATTGCGGCCTAACAGAATGACAGTTGCACCATGTTGAGCGAAGCTTAGTGCGGCTTGGCGACCAATGCCAGCACCGGCACCTGTAACCAAAATTACTTTATCTTTGAGGGCATCTGTAGAGATTGGGTAATCCACTGTGCTTATCCTTCTTTCTTTTATTATGTTCGTCATTCCATTGGTGTTTAATCACACAGATAAACGCAGGAATGATGAGAAATTCTTGGTAATCGTGACAAGATGGTTACAATACACTAATTCATACAATAGGGGATATGACATTGGAATTTTTGTTGGACTACGGCTTGTTTTTAGCCAAGATTGCGACCGTTGTAATCGCCATCATTGCAATTTTAGTGATTGCTAAATCGGTGGGTGGAAAATCAAGCGCGATTAAAGGTGAGCTGGAAATCACGAACCTATCTGAACACCACAAACAAACGATTGAACAACTAGAGCACCATTTGCATGATGATGCTTTCATCAAAGCCCGTGATAAAGCAGAAAAGAAAGCGGAAAAAGAAAAAGTAAAATCACGTGGCAAAGAAGTGAAAAAAGCAGCGAAAGAGGGTGAGCTTGATAGCAAGCGTGAACCACATCTATTCGTTCTTGATTTTAACGGCAGCATTGATGCGAAAGAAGTGGCTTCATTACGTGAAGAGGTAACGGCGGTTCTGTCTGTGGCTCGTGAAGGCGATGAAGTATTGCTTAAACTTGAGTCTGGCGGTGGCATGGTTCACGGCTATGGTTTGGCATCTTCTCAACTTGATCGTATCAAAGCAGCAGGCCTGCCTCTGACTATCTCGGTAGACAAAGTAGCCGCGAGTGGTGGTTACATGATGGCATGTATCGCGGACAAAATTGTATCTGCACCTTTTGCTATTGTTGGCTCTATTGGTGTTATTGCTCAACTGCCAAACTTCAATAAATTGCTTAAAAAGCATGACATTGAGTTCGAACAGCTAACGGCGGGTGAGTACAAACGCACGCTTACTATGTTTGGTGAGAACAGCGATAAAGCACGCGAGAAGTTTAAAGAAGAGCTCGAAGAGACACATGGTCTATTCAAAGACTTCATCCGCGACCACCGCCCGGCGTTAGATCTTGAAAAAGTAGCAACCGGTGAACACTGGTTTGGTACACAAGCACATGAGCTTGGGCTGGTGGATGAGATCAGCACTTCTGATGATTTAGTCGTAGCGGCATGTAAGGACAAAACGGTTCTAGCGATTCACTACGTACAGAAGAAAAAGCTGTCAGACAAACTAGCGGGCGTGGCAGGTAAATCTGCAGACAGCGTGCTGATGAAGCTGATTGAACGCGGCCAAAAGCCGATTGTTTAAGCTTATTTAGCTTTAGCTTTAGCTTTAGCTCTAGTATCTAGGTTTAGTGCCTTGCGTCTATTGAAGACGTTTAAGCCTTAAAAAGAAAGCGCATAAGTCATCAGACTTATGCGCTTTTTTATTGCTCCACTTCCGAGCGGGTTTAACCACTATGTTGTAGGGGGAGCGGAGTCTTATACCAACCACTTACTTCCCGTGGCTGGTATTAAATCTTTGCTCCATAATCATTGCGTTTTGGACAAGTGGTCAGAATTTCTCTATGACCAGTATCTTTGACCTCCTCCAAAATTACATCAAAGCCCCATAAACGATAGAGATGTTTCATCACTTCGTCGTAGCCTTTATCAAGCGGGATACGGCCGTGAGGCACATACTGCAGTGTCATCGAGCGATCACCACGAACATCGACGTTAAACACCTGAATATTCGGTTCAAGGTTACTTAGATTGTATTGAGCCGCAAGCTTTTCACGAATCAAGCGATAGCCTGGGTCATCGTGAATAGCACTTATCTCAATGGTGTTTTTGCGGTCGTCGTCGAGCACAGAGAACAGTTTAAAGTCTCGAATGATCTTTGGTGAAAGATATTGGCTGATAAAGCTTTCATCTTTGAAATTGTGCATGGCAAAGTGCACCGCTTCTAGCCAATCACTTCCGGCTAACTCAGGGAACCACTCTTTGTCTTCATCGGTTGGTTCTTCACAGATACGTCGGATGTCTCTAAACATCGCAAAGCCAAGCGCATAAGGGTTTATCCCGCTGAAATAAGGGCTGTTGTAGGCGGGCTGTGCGACCACGCTGGTGTGGCTGTGTAGGAATTCTAATATGAACTTGTCACTCACCAAGCCTTCGTCGTAAAGGTGGTTAAGAATGGTGTAGTGCCAGAAGGTTGCCCAGCCTTCGTTCATTACTTGAGTTTGCTTTTGAGGGTAGAAGTATTGGCTCACCTTGCGAACAATGCGAACACACTCACGCTGCCAAGGTTCAAGTAGTGGTGCGTTCTTCTCGATAAAGTAGAGAATGTTTTCTTGAGGCTCGCTAGGGAAGCGGATTTTGGTCTCTTTTTCCTTGTCTTGATTTTTAGGCACAGTTCTCCACAGCTCATTGACTTGAGATTGCAGGTACGCTTCACGTTCTTCTTGCCTTGCTGTCTCTTCAGCTATGGAAATCTTCTCAGGGCGTTTGTATCTGTCTACGCCGTAATTCATGAGGGCATGACAAGAGTCGAGAAGTTGTTCGACTTCGGCAACACCGTATTTTTCTTCACAATCGGTAATGTATTTTTTAGCGAATAATAGGTAGTCGATGATGGAACTGGCATCGGTCCAGGTTTGGAATAGGTAGTTGCCCTTAAAGAAAGAGTTATGGCCGTAACAAGCATGAGCCATTACGAGCGCCTGCATCGTGACCGTGTTCTCTTCCATCAGATATGCGATACAAGGATCTGAATTGATCACGATTTCGTACGCTAATCCCATCTGACCATGCTTGTAGTTTTGCTCGGTTTGAATGAATTTTTTGCCAAATGACCAGTGATTGTAATTGATCGGCATACCGATGCTCGAGTAAGCATCCATCATCTGCTCGGAAGTAATCACTTCAATTTGGTTCTGGTAAGTATCTAAACGGTAATGCTGAGCCACACGCTTAATTTCTACGTGATATTGTTCCAATAGGTTGAATGTCCAATCTGGACCATCAGGCAGCATCTTGTCGTTTCTCTTCTGTGTCGCTTTGTCTTTTTCTGCAACGTTTGATTTCGCTGTCATGGCAAGCCCCCTTACGCTGTCTCTTTTTGGAACAGTTCTCTAAACACAGGAAAAATATCATCCACCGTTTTAATGTTCTTCATGGCGAAGTTATCGAAGCTCGCTTCTAGCTTCTCGTACTCGTGCCAAAGCGTTTGGTGTGAACGGCGCGTAATCTCGATGTAAGAGTAATATTGGCAAGTCGGCAATAGCGTATTGACCAGCAGTTCTTTACAGCGAGGCGAGTCATCAGCCCAGTTATCTCCATCAGAAGCTTGTGCTGCGTAGATATTCCACTCATTTGCAGGATAGCGGTCTGCGACAATTTCCTTCATCAGTTTCAGTGCACTGGAAACGATGGTGCCACCTGTTTCTTGTGAGTAGAAAAACTCATGTTCGTCGACTTCTTTAGCCTGAGTATGGTGACGAATAAACACAACATCGACGTTTTCGTAGGTGCGGTTTAGGAACAGATACAGAAGGACATAAAAGCGCTTCGCAATGTCTTTCGTGGCTTGATCCATTGAGCCAGATACATCCATTAGGCAGAACATAACGGCTTGGCTAGATGGAATAGGGCGCTTCTCGTAGTTTTTAAAACGCAGGTCGAAGGTGTCAATAAATGGCACGCTTTCAATTTTTTTACGTAACTCGGCAATCTCTTCTTTTAAACGGCTTTCTTCAAAGGGTTGTGCGGGTTCCGTCATTTTAACTTGGTCAAGCTGCTCCATCAGTAGGTTAAGTTCGCGCTTTTTACCTGCGGTCATCGCGGTTCTACGAGCCAGAGATTGCTGCAGTGAACGAACGATAGCAATGTTGGAAGGAATCCCCGCGCTTTGATAACCAGAGCGATGTGTCTTCCATTCGGTGATTTTGTTGACCTGATTCTTCTCTAGATTAGGAAGAGCTAAATCTTCAAAGAGAATATCAAGATATTCATCTTTTGAAATTTGGAATGTAAATTCATCTTGGCCTTCGCCATCAGGGCTTGCGTCACCCTGGCCTGCGCCACCACCTTGACCGCCACCTTTAGGACGTTCAATTTTATCGCCCGTGATGAACTGGTCATTACCTGGGTGAACGCGTTCTCTTACGCCGCCTTGACCTTGGTGAAAGCTTGGCTCTTTGATGTCTTTATGGGGAATAGTGACGTCTTCACCGGTTTCAGTATTGGTGATTGAGCGTCGGTTGACTGCATCGGCCACAGATTCTTTGATTTGCTCTTTATGGCGTCGTAAGAAACGCTGTCTATTCACAGCACTCTTATTTTTGCCATTGAGCCTCCGATCGATAAATTGTGCCATAAGAACTCCCTCTCAGCTGATGTCGCGATCCTATTTTTTATTATGTACGAGCTGCTCACTTGAACAGCTCAGTACAGTTTGGTTATGAGGATTTACGAACTCTTAGGTACCACTCGGATAGCAGTCTAACTTGTTTCTCGGTGTAGCCTTTTTCCATCATACGAGCAACGAAGTCGTCGTGTTTTTTCTGATCATCCGTTGAGGTCTTAGCATTGAACGAAATAACAGGAAGTAGCTCTTCTGTGTTGGAGAACATTTTCTTCTCAATCACAGTGCGCAGTTTCTCGTAGCTTGTCCAAACTGGGTTTTGACCGTTATTGTTGGCTTTGGCACGAAGCACAAAGTTCACAATCTCATTTCGGAAGTCTTTAGGATTACTGATACCGGCTGTTTTCTCGATTTTCTCTAGTTCACCATTCAGAGAAGCACGGTCAAATAGCTGGCCTGTTTCTGGATCGCGGTACTCTTGGTCTTGAATCCAGAAGTCAGCGTAGGTGACATAGCGGTCGAAGATATTCTGTCCGTACTCAGAGTAAGACTCTAGGTAAGCGGTCTGAATTTCTTTACCAATGAACTCTACGTAACGTGGTACTAAGTATCCTTTCAAGAACTCAAGGTACTTCTCAGCGGTTTCTTGAGGGAACTGCTCACGTTCGATTTGCTGTTCAATTACGTAGAACAAGTGAACCGGGTTTGCCGCCACTTCGGCTTGGTCGAAGTTGAACACTCGAGACAGAATCTTAAAGGCGAAACGCGTTGATAGCCCAGACATTCCTTCGTCAACGCCAGCATAATCTCGGTACTCTTGGTAACTCTTCGCTTTGGGATCGGTGTCTTTTAGAGTTTCACCATCGTAAACACGCATTTTTGAGAACAGAGAAGAGTTTTCAGGCTCTTTCAGTCTCGATAGGATGCTGAATTGCGATAGCAGATCGAGTGTGCTCGGTGAACAAGGGGCTTTGGACAGCTCACTATGTTCAAGCAGTTTCTGGTAGATCTTAACCTCTTCAGAGACGCGCAGACAGTAAGGGACTTTTACAATGTACACACGGTCGAGGAAGGCTTCGTTGTTTTTGTTGTTACGGAAGGTCTGCCACTCAGATTCATTAGAGTGAGCTAGAATCATCCCGTCAAATGGCAGTGCAGAAAGCCCTTCGGTACCGTTGAAGTTACCTTCTTGTGTTGCCGTTAGGAGTGGGTGTAAGACTTTGATTGGCGCCTTGAACATCTCTACGAATTCCATCACACCTTGGTTGGCTTTACACAGTGCACCAGAGTAACTGTAGGCATCAGGGTCATCTTGAGAAAAGTGCTCAAGTTTACGAATATCGACTTTACCAACCAGAGACGAAATATCTTGGTTGTTTTCATCACCAGGCTCTGTCTTCGCGATCGCAACTTGGTCGAGAATCGAAGGGCGTAGTTTGATGACTTTGAATCTAGAGATATCACCACCGAAATCATGGAGGCGTTTTGCCGCCCAAGGTGACATGATAGAGCGTATGTAGCGCTTCTCTATTCCGTACTCTTGTTTCAAAAGATCGCCATCTTCGTTTACGTCGAATAGACAGAAGGGGTGATCATTTACTGGGCTTCGCTCACCATCAGCAGACAGCACATAGATTGGTAGTTTTTGCATCAGTGCTTTGAGTTTTTCAGCAAGAGAAGATTTACCACCGCCCACAGGACCAAGTAGATAAAGGATCTGTTTACGTTCTTCTAAACCTTGTGCAGCGTGTTTTAGGTAAGAAACAATCTGTTCAATCGCATCTTCCATGCCATAGAAATCTTTAAATTCGCTGTAGCGCGATATGACACGGTTCGAGAAAATACGACTTAGATGGGGGTCTTGAGCGGTGTCTATAACCTCCGGTTCGCCGATGGCCAGTAGTAAGCGCTCAGCAGCGTTAGCGTAAGCACTTTTATCGTCTTTACACAGCCCTAAGAACTCTTGCAATGTGAGCTCTTCTTCCTTGGCTGCTTCATAACGTGATTGATAGTGGTCAAAAATACTCATAGTCACATTCCCCTTGTTAACCAGTCAAAACTGATGAGCGATTGAAAAATAGGCTCTCCCTACATTTTAAGATTAGACCCGCTTCCACAATTTTGCTTAACAATTATGTATTTATTTACAATTTTGCGTGTGAAAAACGTAGTGAACGCAATAGGCAACTTGAGGCGTGTAGAATCCAATTATTTTACATTCGAGAGGATCTAGCCGTTTGTTTTGTGATTTTAGGTCGCTTAATAATACTCACACTGGATTTATGTGTATTAGATGTATAACTGAGCTCTATTGATTTCTTGGAATGAAGTACCATATAATGCGCGGCGTTATCAAAAATTGCTCAATAAATAGGTAGATGTAGTGAAGAATAATGGGTTTAAGATAGTGGCTATCAGTGTTGCGTTACTGGCTTCGACAGCAACACATGCAAAAATCTCGCAGTGGTCACTGGGTGTTGCCGCTTCTTATTCTCCTGCTGTCTATAAAGATACACCGTCAAATCGTGCTGTGATCCCTATGATTGGTTATGAAGGTGAGCACTTTTTCATGCGTGGATTCAGTGCAGGTTATCGCTTACTTCCTGCTGGCTCACCACAGAATATTGTGTTTCGAGCGGTTTATGATTCTAGAACATTAAAGCCGGGTGATTCTGATAACGTTGATATTCAAAAATTAGATGAACGTAAAGCATCAGTGTTAGGTGGTATCAGCTACCAAGTGATCACCTTGGTGGGGATGTTTGAAGCGACAGCTGGCTCTGACTTAGGGTTTAGGCACAATGGCATCTATGCAGAAGCAGCGTGGCGTTTGCCGATTCGTCGTAATGGGTGGGCGATTACACCCTCTATTGGTTATGCCTATAACAGTGAACGTTTGAATAATCACCTGTATGGGGTGAGCTCAGCAGAAGCGGCGAGAACCAATTTAAATGAATTCGATGCAGACTGGGATGGTCAGTACTTTATTGGCTTAGGTGGTTATTTGCACGTGACGCCAAATATCCGAGTAACCGGCGGTGTTCGTTATACCAACCTTGAAGGTGATATTGAAAATAGCCCAATACTTGAAAGTGGCATTAACATGGCCGCAAACGTCGGTGTTGCTTACGTCTTCTAGTTGCTTTGGTTTTTCTCTTTGTATACGGGTATTAAAAAAGGGTTACTCATGATGAGTAACCCTTTTTATTGGTTCACCGCGGCTTACCAGAGAAAGCCACTTTTATCTTCAAGAAGAAGTAGGCTGTATCTCGATACCCCCGATTTCAGATAATAAGTGCTATATTCACTTGATTAGCTTTATCTTGTTGTTTACCCACATTCCAATGTGCAAGTATTTAACGGGGAACTTGCCGATGCGATAATACCGTGAAGATAAGGACTCAGTTTTCGATCGAACTCTTTCAATGGCTTAATTCCACTCTCTTATACCTGTTCATATCACACCTCCCAGAGCCCCTTCTTTTCGATGAAACCTATTTTATCTAGATGTCAATTACATTCGAAATCTTATTTTTCATATAAGTCATGTGTATATGCCTCACGTGTCACGTTTTGCACGAGAATAATATGATTAATTATTATAAATAAAAATTAATAGCTATTTTATTTATGCTGAGGGATATGGGTTAAATAGCTTTAATGAGTATTAAATATGGAGATTTAACTTGGTTTTCAGGATGAATTGTTTAATTTACGATGCGTTAGAATTAAATAGTAAACAGTTTTTTATTCGCGTTTACGGGTTAGCATGGCTATGGGCATTGATCTTTGTTTTTTTTGATTATTTCCTTCTAAATGGCTTTGGTAATATTCTTCTGGACACTAGTGATGATGAAATTTTTTCTGCATTGTTTTTTATACTAATTGATGCACCATTTACTGAAACTCTAATATTTCAATGTTTTATACAAACGATTCTTCGTCACGCACAAGGAAGCCCAACATTCTCAATTTTAGGTTCAGCTACTATATTTTCTTTGTGTCACCTAGGTAATTCTACGATAAACGCAATTATAGTATTGGCAACTGGACTTGCTCTAGCTTTAACATATGAATATGTACGGATGAGATATGGCAATATTTATGCTTGCCTTTCTGTCTTTATTTCTCATATGTTATGGAATGTAATTTCAGCAGTGGTTATGCCATTATTGTTTATTATCTTTGACTTAAAATAAGACAAGTTCTATATGCCCGAATTCAACTGCGAAGTGCGACACTCTCCAATATCAAGCAGCCAATGCCATTTCTTTAAAGACAATCACTGGTGGCGTTCGTTATACCAACCTTGAAGGTGATATTGAAAATAGCCCAATACTTGAAAGTGGCATTAACATGGCCGCAAACGTCGGTGTTGCTTACGTCTTTTAGTGGCTTTGTATTTTTTTCTCTAAATGCGGACATTAAAAAAGGGTTACTCATGATGAGTAACCCTTTTTTGAAATTTTTTAAAAGCTAGAGCTGATCAATAAATGTATTAAGCACTAAAGATTTGAGATAGCTCTGTCGCACATAGGTGATACTGACGAGGGCAGTTGCGCCATGTTGTTAGCATGCGACGGTACTTCTCTAGCATTGGCATTTGGCTATTAAAGTGGTGATCTGCTTTGTCGAATTGAGGGTAAAGACCTTCAGAATCAACAAGGAAACGCACGTAATGTACGCTCTGAGCTTCAGAAGCGATATCAAAACCTAGGAACTGTAGGCGACGTTGATCAACTTCAGCACGTTCTTGTTCTGCAAGCATTTTGTTCGACTCTTGCATGGCATGGTACATCTCCATGATGTCGATAACTTCGCGACATTCGGCTTCAGTCAAACAGCCAAATTCTTTATTAAGTTCACGCATTTGAAGTTCGTAACCGCGCTCTACAACCGTTTGTAGACGTTGGTATTTAGCGGAGTTCTCAGGATCCATTTGAGACATTAGGTAGTATTGATTTGATAGAATTAGACGCTGAGCATTGGTCATTTCCATGGGAGGAGCCTCACTAAAAAACTAAATGTTATATTCTTTTGTTGCAGTAAGAGTAACAGCATTCCTACGAGTGGAAACATGATCTCAACACGGATTTAATATGATTTTTTGAATTGATAAACAAAAGTTGTAAAGAAAAGTGAAAGGATAGTTTGAGCCACAAAAGAAAACGCCCCAATCGAAATTGAGGCGTTTAAAAACACTATGAACGTAAAAGTCTAGATTAGTATTTTACGTTTGAATGGTACTGGCTTAGAACAGCAACAATTTCGTCCATTTTCTCTTTGCTTGGCGGATTTGTACCTTCAAGAGGGTAGTCATAACCAAGCGCTTCCCATTTATGAGCACCAAGCTTATGGTATGGAAGCAGTTCTATTTTCTCGATGTTATCCATGTCTTTAATGAATTCACCAAGAAGATGAGCATCTTCAGGAGTATCCGTGTAGCCAGGAACAATCACGTAACGAATCCAAGTTTTCTTGCCAATCTTGTGTAGGTAGCGTGCAAAATCCAGAGTACGTCTGTTTGATACGCCAATGAAATCGTGGTGTATCTCATCTCGCATATGTTTAAGATCCAGCATCACTAGATCAGAGGCTTCTAGTACTTCATCGACCACTTCAGTGTGCTTACGAATGTAGCCATTAGTATCAAGACAAGTGTGAATGCCTTCAGCTTGCGCCGCTTGGAAAAAGTCACGAACAAACTCAGGTTGTAGCATCGCTTCACCACCAGAACAGGTGATACCACCACCAGAGGCTTTCATGAAATGACGGTATGATTTTGCTTCGTTGATGATCTCTTCGACCGTTACTTCCTTTCCGTCATGAAGATCCCATGTATCGCGGTTATGGCAGTACATACAACGCATTAAGCAGCCTTGAAGAAACACAATGAAGCGGATACCAGGGCCATCGACAGTACCACAAGATTCGAATGAGTGAATGCGACCAGTTGTAGACATGAGCTATTCTCGTAGAGGAATTTATACCGTGTATTTTATTACAAAAACGGTACATAAAATAGGGTCAAATGGTAACGAGGCCTTTAAAAATAAAGGCAATCACCGGTGAAGATGATTGCCTGTATTAAACTGGAAAAGTAAAGGACGAAAGCCCTTACTGGTGGTTAGAAGAAAGCAAACATAGTTATGCCACCAGTGGTATAAATCGATTCTTTCGCTTCTTTGTAATCAGGCGTTTTGGCCGTTAGCGCGAAAGAGGCACCAACGTATTGGTTATACCAAGCAAAACCCAGTACGGCTGTCGCTTGGATGTTCTCTAAAGTGACATCGTATTGTTCTGGATTCGGCCAATTATCTTCGATTTCAGAACGATCGCCTTCGATAGTCAGGTCGTTGAATCGGTAACGCCCTTCGAGGCCAGCATAGGTAAACCAACCCGTATTGGATGCGCCAATCATGCCAGCTTTAAATGGGTTTTCAGTGCTGATGTTAGCCGCGCCAAAGTTACCACCTAAGTCGGTACCCCAACGGAACATGAAGCCCGTTTGGATATCACTTCTAAAGTTACCCACATTAATTTCTGAAATGTTAGAGATCTCGAAGTCTGTATTTGCTAGTGCTTGATTACGCATTAGGTTGAAATGGCTTAAGTAACCAACGCTCCCCGCCCACTCATCGTCAACCTGATATTCCCAACCCATAGGCTCATCTGATTTTGTGATCGAGTGAACCAACTTTTGAGCATCTTCAGACAGTGCACGTTCGCCTGTTGTACCGAAGGTAATGTTAAAACGTTGGGCTTGTTGTGGGTTCAAACTGATGTAGTTGAATTCTGTATGTAGGTAACCTGCGTATGGGCGGTCATTAGCCGATGGCGTTTCTAACTCAATATCAGAAGGCGTATACATCTTGTGGCCAATGGTGATTTCCCATTTATCTAGAGAGCTTGCGCCCCAGTAAGAGAGACTCAATGGTTTCACCCAATTGTATGGCGTAATACTTGACGATGTGTAACCCAGAAATAAGCCGTTGGTATAGTCTTGGTCGACACCAAAAATACCATCATTATCTAAAGCGAAAGTTAGCGTAGAACGCTCAGATGCTAAAGATGAAAAAGAGAGAAGGAGCAGGGGTAAACAACGCAGGTATTTCATGGAGCAGTTACTCTTAAATTATGAACCAAGATAGTACCGTAATTAGAGTTTAGGTGTGAAAAAAAAGTGAATAGATGACGGGTTTTTTGCTCAATCTGACGTTTCGTATAGTGAAGGCGAAATAATAAATTTCTGGATGATATAAAAAAGCCCCGCACATTGGCGGGGCTAATATCATTTTACTTATCTATTTAGCGTGAGCTTATAGAGACTCAGTAAATGTACGTGCGATTACGTCAGCTTGCTGCTCTGTAGTTAGAGAGTTGAAGCGTACAGCGTAACCAGAAACACGAATCGTTAGCTGAGGGTATTTCTCAGGGTGCTTAACTGCGTCTTCAAGAGTTTCGCGGTTAAGAACGTTAACGTTAAGGTGTTGACCACCTTCAATGCCAGCTTCGTGGTGGAAGTAACCATCCATTAGGCCTGCAAGGTTAGCACGTTGGCTGTCTTGTTCTTTTCCTAGCGCGTTTGGCACGATAGAGAAAGTGTAAGAGATACCATCTTGAGCATCAGCAAACGGTAGTTTACCTACAGACGTTAGTGAAGCTACAGCGCCTTTCTCATCACGACCGTGCATTGGGTTAGCACCAGGAGCGAAAGGAGCGCCAGCACGACGACCGTCTGGAGTGTTACCTGTCTTCTTACCGTATACCACGTTAGACGTGATGGTAAGAACTGACTGTGTAGGGATTGAATCACGGTAAGTCTTAAGCTTACGGATCTTGTTCATGAACGTAGAAACTAGTTCACAAGCAATGTCATCTACACGAGAGTCGTTGTTACCGTATTTAGGGTAATCGCCTTCGATTTCGAAGTCAGTTGCAATGCCATCTTCGTCGCGGATTGGTTTAACAGTCGCGAATTTGATTGCAGACAGTGAGTCAGCAGCAACAGACAGACCAGCGATACCACAAGCCATAGTACGACGAACGTCACGGTCATGAAGAGCCATTAGAGACGCTTCGTAGCTGTACTTGTCGTGCATGAAGTGAATGCTGTTTAGAGCTGTCACGTATTGCTTAGCTAACCAATCCATGAATGTGTCTAGGCGACCCATTACGTCATCGTAGTTAAGTACTTCGTCAGTGATCTTGTCGCCAACTGGGCCAACTTGCATTTTAAGCTTCTCATCAACGCCGCCGTTGATTGCGTAAAGCATAGTTTTTGCAAGGTTAGCACGAGCGCCGAAGAACTGCATTTGCTTACCAACGATCATTGGTGATACACAACAAGCGATTGCGTAATCATCAGAACCAAGATCAGGACGCATTAGGTCATCATTTTCGTACTGGATAGAAGAAGTATCGATAGATACCTTCGCACAGAAACGCTTGAAGCCGTCAGGCAGTTGCTCTGACCAAAGAACCGTGATGTTTGGCTCTGGAGAAGGACCCATAGTGTATAGAGAGTTAAGGAAACGGAAGTTCGAACGCGTTACTAGCGTACGACCATCAACACCCATACCACCCATAGACTCTGTAGCCCAGATTGGGTCGCCAGAGAATAGCTCATCGTACTCAGGAGTACGTAGGAAACGAACCATACGCAGCTTCATTACGAAGTGGTCGATCATTTCTTGTGCTTGGTCTTCTGTGATTTTGCCAGCAGCGATATCACGCTCGATGTAGATGTCTAGGAAAGTCGAAGTACGACCTAGAGACATTGCAGCACCGTTTTGAGACTTAACAGCAGCTAGGTAGCCGAAGTAAGTCCACTGGATAGCTTCTTGAGCAGTTTGAGCTGGCTCAGAGATATCGAAACCGTATTTCTCAGCCATTTGCTTGATTTGACCTAGAGCACGATGTTGCTCAGAGATCTCTTCACGCAATTGCATTGTTGCAGAAAGATCTTCGCCGTTCTCGAAACGCTCTTGTAGAGATGCGAATTGAGCCGCTTTGTCTTTCATTAGGAAGTTGATACCGTATAGTGCAACACGACGGTAGTCACCAATGATACGACCACGGCCGTAAGCATCAGGAAGACCAGTCAGAACACCAGACTTACGACATTTTAAGATATCAGGAGTGTAGATATCGAAAACGCCTGCATTGTGTGTTTTGCGGTATTCTGAGTAGATTTTTGAAACCATTGGGTCAAGAGTTTCACCGTATGCTTTACAAGAACCTTCAACCATACGTACACCACCGTTAGGGATGATTGCACGTTTTAGTGGCTTCTCAGTTTGTAGACCAACGATAGTCTCAAGATCTTTCTCAATGTAACCTGCATCGTGAGCAGTAATGGTAGAGATAACAGAAGTATCGAAATCTACAGGTGCTTTAGTTGCGTTTTCCTGTTTGATACCTTCCATTACCGAAGACCAAAGCTTGTTAGTTGCTTCAGTACCCTCAGAAACTAGGAAAGACTCGTCGCCTTCATACGGCGTGTAGTTCTTTTGAATGAAATCACGAACGTTTACTTCGCTTTGCCACTCACCTGCAGCAAAATCTTCCCAAGCTTTAGCAAATTGCTCTGCCATGACATACCTACCTTTTTAGTAGAAAAAATACGTACATTAACACTGTTGAGCCAGCGCCCCTCGTAAGGGTAGTACACTCTTATTAATAACAATATATATGAGCATATTCGCATCATATGGTTATATATATTGTCACTACCTTTTATATGTTGTCTTTACTCTATGTATTCAAGACTACGCTAAAAAATTTCTGTAAACCTTAAACTAAATCAATAAATGCCAAAAAAAGTTGAAAAAAAATGGGTGGCAGGGGTTGCCACCCAAACTTTTTTTTAATACCAATACTACTTTTGTGTAGTTAGAACCATTATAGCCAAGCTTTTAGGCCATATTGACTTTCTAGCATACCAACTGCAAGCATTGCTACTAAACAGATAACCAAAACGCCAACTGGGATAACAATCTTGTCTACAAATGATAGACGCTTCGCACGCTCTTTATCACCAATTAGACCGTTATTATCTAGAAGCATAGTCAGTGCCCATGCTAATACTGGGTTAACAACCGCAGAACCGAAGATACAGATACCAGCTGCTTGAGAATCTTTTGAATCCTTAACCATTTGCATACCCGCTTCAAGTAGAGGCAGAGATACACCTACAAGCAGCGCAACACGCATCACTGGTGGCCATACAGCTACGTCCATTGGGAAACCAAGAATCGCAACAATAATACATAAAGAACCAAGCAAGATTGCGCCGCCAGGAATTGGACGTTTCGCGATTGCTGCTGGGATCATGTAAGTACCCCAAGAAGAAGTGATGTTACCACCACCAACTGCAGTGCCCACCATTTGACGAACTGAACACATAGTCATTGTGTCATCAACATCCATAAGTACTTTTTCAGAACGTTTAGGGTAGTTCAGTTCTTGGAAGATACGGTGACCTAGGAAATCTGGCGACCACATTGCTACAGCAAGAATTGCGAATGGTAAAGAAGCAATGAAGTGTTCAACGTTTGGCAAGCCAAGCATCCAACCTTCAGAAGTAGAACCCCACCAGTAAACTGGGTTTAGGTTTGGAATACCCATTTCAGTTTCGAATACGATATCGAAACCAGCACCTAGTGCTAATGCAATAGCAAGGCCTGTGAATGCACAAACTGGGATAGCCAGCCAACGCTTGTTCACTTTTGCTAAGAAAGCGTAGATAGCAATCGTAATAGCAAGAACGATTAAACCAACGTAACCCATGCTGCCCGCTTCAACAGTAGAAGATTGAAGACCAACCGCCCATGCTTGAATCGAGTTAATTTGGCTCATGGTGCCTGTTAGGCCTAAGAAAATGAGCAAGCCGCCAGCGGTACCTTCCGAAGTCAGGTTAACCAGCTTGGAGCCGCCTTTTAGGAAACTTAGGATTAGACCGAAGACACCGATAAGGATTGCCAATGCAAGAGGGTGAGCACCAGCGAGAGCGATGGTACCAATAAGAGGAATCATTGGGCCGTGGTTACCGGCAAGGTTTGCTTTAGGGTTGAAGAAACCAGAAGCAAGAATACAGAACAGCAGTGCAGGAATCAGCATTTCTACACGAGCAACTTCAATTGCGAAGTCTTTACCTAGGTTTACGTGATCCCAAGCTTGAGTTAGGCCATCAGCCCAAGACATCATTACTGCTGAGTACATCGCGATGATACCGATGGTACCAGCAAGTGCAGGAACAAGGTCTTCAAGTTCAAAACGGAAATCACGGCCTGGAAGGTTTAAACCGAAGCGGCGAGGCTTCATGATTTGAAGTTCGTGATCTAGATAATCTGAGCGGCTCTCAAATTCCGAAGAAGGGCGGTGTAGCTCTTTATAGCTTTTCTCTTCTACTTCAGAGTTCGCATTATTCACAACGTCTGACATAGATTCCTCATATTTTTATGTTAGTAATTCTAAAATTGAATTAAATAAGTTCGCGTAATTGCGTTATTTCTTAGTTATAACTTATTAACATTATGTTGCACGGTTTTGATGTGCTTTATGTAGCTAAGTTAAAAGAAATGTTTGGCATTTTTAATGCCTTATTTTGTATTGAGGAGTCTAACAAGCTTACCCTTTAGGGTGATTGATCTTGATCACTTTATGAGTGTATGTGAAAGAAAGCTACAAAACGCAGCGATTCATTAACGTACCGTTGATAAAAGGTGTAATTTGTTTTCACAAATTGACGTTTTCATCGTCTTGTCACATTTTTCATCCTTTATAAATTATGAGCTGAATGATTGGCTTACTTTTTGCTTTATTGTTGTCAGATATTTAATTTTGGCGAGCTGTTGCCACAAACAGGACGATAACAGATGAAAAAGACACTAATGTTGCCACTAGCGGCAATGATTTCAGGACTACTGGTTGGTTGTGGCGGCGGAAGCGGCGGTGGCGGCGGTGGCGGTACACCATCAACAAAGTTTGAATTTTCGTTCTCTACCCCGAATACAATCCTTGAAAGTAGCAACACTTCGAACTGTACCGTATACGAGCGAAGAGAGAATAGTAGTCAGCAAGCGACGGTGTTGACTTACCAACCAGCAATTGAGTCACAGCTCAACAATGAAAATGTGGTTGCATACTATTCGGATGCGGCTGGTTCAATGGTTGGTGATTTAATTGTCCCAAGCAATTTGAAGCTCTCGTTTACCTTGGAAGGTATACCTGATGGTGGCTTTGTTACGTTCCAAATTCGCGAAGCGAACAACACACACTTCACAGCTAATACATTTTCTAAAGAATATTTGGAAGATCTTACTCTGAGAACAACTACGTTTGGTATGAATCGTGAAGCTGTTAGTAGTTGCGATAAAGGTGATAACTTTGGTAAGACAACACGAAATGACTTGTCTTACCTTGCCGTAGCTTCTGGTGGTGGAGATTATAACTTTCAATCCCAGCTAAAAGAAGAGTCTGTGCCGACGTATTCGATTGATAAGTTAGATGTACGGGCTCTGCCTAATGGGACACCTGAATCAACCATTGTTACGCAATTTAAAGATGGGTATTTGCATCAATATGGTGTAAGAGCTTGGAGTAACGCCGATCAATTGTTACTGGTTGATATGGCAGGAAACAAAGCTCAATTGACGCACACAAATGACTTTGATTACTCGAATGTTGAGATTAAGGTTAGTCAGGGTGATTTTAGTTATGGCATAGCAACAATTCCAAGCACGCAAGGTGACTTTACAAGTCCGGATGAGCCAAATACTGAACACTGGAGCTTAAATGTTGAATCAGACACTCCGCTTAATGGCTGGAATATTGATCTCAACAAGAAGTTATATGTTGAAGGTTCTTGGGACGTAGATATCGCTCCAGACTCATTTTATGACTTAAGTTCGTTGCCGACTGACTCACCAAACCTTGCTGGTAATAACCTAGACCTTGATTTTAGTTTTACAGATGAAGTCGGAAAAATGAGAGTTGCCTATACAACAGAAAGCCTAAGTGGCGGCCTTCATAAATTGACACATAAAGTATTTACTCATTTGGAAGATACAATTGTTTTACCAGAGCTTCACTACTACGACTACTCAGATACTGTTAAGGCTGAATTGAAGTTAGATCCTACCTCAGATCCCATTCATCAGACTGTTCTTGTTGAGACAGCAGAGTCGGAGATTACAGGTTATGATTTCATGACTGCGTTTGCGCACGGTAATGTAACGGACTTAGATGAAGATTTAGATGGGCTTGTTGTTAATGAAGTTACACTAAACAAAACGGGTGTAAAGGTTCAGAACCAAGGCTATTTGATGCTTACAAAATAGCGCCTAGTTAACAAAAATAAAACAAACAAGCCCCGTTAATCGGGGCTTGTTTATAACTGCTATTCATGTAATTGAGAGGAAAACGCTACCTTTTGCATAATAAGTCAGAGTGAATCGCTATTTATTCTAAACTATTAGGTTAATAATTTGTTGCATGTTATTTCGTGTGGTGCTAGTTTGTATCGCATGAAAAGGTCGGAGTACCTTGCATTTTCACAAACTTGGGAGAGAAAGCGCATGAAAGATGTACCAGCGCTGGACATAAAGGATCTACACAAAACGTTTGGTCAAAATGAAGTTTTAAAGGGAATTTCACTTTCTGCGCACAAAGGCGATGTAGTATCGATTATCGGGTCTTCAGGGTCAGGTAAAAGTACTTTCCTTAGATGTATCAACCTTTTAGAAACCCCAACTGCTGGCGAGATTTGGGTTAATGGTGAATTAATTCAAATGAAAAACAACCGCCAAGGTGTTTCTGTTCCTACCAATGAAAAACAAGTACAGCGAATCCGTTCTCGTCTGGCAATGGTTTTTCAGGGATTCAATTTATGGTCTCATCTGACCGTTCTCGAAAATGTTATCGAAGCACCAGTTCACGTATTAGGTGTGCCCAAAGCACAAGCGATTGAAAATGCAGAGTTACTGCTGAAGAAAGTAGGCCTGTACGAGCGCAAAGATTACTACCCAGGACACTTATCTGGTGGACAACAACAACGTGCAGCTATAGCAAGAGCGTTAGCGGTCGATCCGGAAGTTATGTTATTTGATGAGCCAACATCGGCGCTTGACCCAGAGTTAGTCGGTGAAGTTCTTGGTGTAATGCGTGATCTAGCAGAAGAAGGAAGAACCATGCTTGTGGTAACACATGAGATGGCTTTTGCTCGTGACGTATCAAACCACGTGATGTTCTTGCATCAAGGTCTAGTGGAAGAGCAGGGTGATCCAGCTAAACTGTTTACGGAACCTGAATCTGAGCGATTGAAACAGTTTATCTCTTCGATTTATTAATCGGTTTACTTAGAGATAAATCGTTAGCGCGAATCAGAATTGAAATACCGCCGCTAAGGAAAATGGCGACGGTATGAACAATAAAACACAACAAGTAAGTTAATAAGTAACAACAAACACAATATTAAAATTAGCAAAACATAAAAACCTAAATCACAGGAGTAGGGATATGAAAAAGTGGTTATTAGTCGCGGCACTTGCTGCAACTGCTGCAACGGGCGTAGCTCAAGCAAAAGAATGGAAAACAGTACGTTTCGGTATTGAAGGTGCTTACCCTCCATTTAGCTGGACGGAAGCTGATGGTTCACTAAAAGGCTTCGATGTTGACATGGCTAACGCGCTTTGTACCGAAATGCAGGTGCAGTGTAAGATCGTTGCACAAGATTGGGATGGCATTATTCCTTCTCTACTTGCTCGTAAATATGATGCGATCATCGCGGCAATGTCTATCACGGAAGAGCGTAAGAAAAAGATCGATTTCACTGGCAAATACGCACTTATCCCAAACAAGTTCATCGCTAAAAAAGGTGCAGGCCTTAACTTTGATGATCTAAGTGGTCAAAAAATTGCCGTTCAACGTGCAACAACTCACGATAAGTACCTAACAGACAACTACGGCGACACAGTAGAGATCGTTCGTTACGGTTCATTCGATGAAGCTTACCTTGATCTAGCTAACGGTCGTGTTGCTGCTGTACTGGGTGATGCATCGGCTCTAGAAGAAGGCGTACTAAACAAAGCGGGTGGTGAAGACTACGAGTTTGTTGGCCCATCACTAACAGATCCTAAATGGTTCGGCGATGGTTTTGGTATTGCTCTACGTAAGCAAGACAAAGATCTGACTAAGCAATTAGATGCGGCAATCCTTTCACTACGTGAAAAAGGCATCTACCAAGATATCGCAGCTAAATACTTCAACTACGACGTATACGGTCAGTAATATCTAGCGTCAATTCTTAAGGGAGAGGTTCTCCTCTCCCTGTCTTACCAACTTTTTCGCAGTTCTGTTGGAATTCATTATGTTTGATTTACAAGGATATGAAGCTTCGATCCTGAAAGGGGCGGTGCTTACAATCGAAGTTGCCTTGCTGTCGCTAATTTTAGCTATGGTTCTTGGTATGCTAGGTGCCTTAGCAAAACTTGCGCCTTATCGCTGGGCTCGTGCAATTGCAACCCTCTACACAACTGTCATTCGAGGCATCCCCGATCTCGTCTTGATGATGCTGATTTTCTTTGGTGGACAAATCCTTTTAAACAACAGTTTGTATTCCATCAATGAGTGGCTCAATGAGTGGTTCACATCAAGTGATCCTAACCATGAATGGACCGCTTACTTACCTGATTATATCGATGTCAGCCCATTCATTGCTGGTGTCTTAACCATTGGCTTTATCTTTGGTGCTTACATGGCTGAAACTTTCCGTGGTGCAATCATGGCTGTCGACAGCGGTGAGATGGAAGCGGCAAAGGCCTACGGCATGGGACCCGTCTTAGCGTTCCGCCGTGTTCTGTTACCTCAAATGATTCGTCACGCACTGCCGGGTTTTGGTAACAACTGGTTGGTTCTACTTAAGACCACCGCGTTGGTTTCGATTATCGGCCTAGAGGACATGGTACGTGTTAGTGCATTGGCTGCTGGTTCAACCAAAATGCCATTTACCTTTTATATGACAGTGGCTCTTATTTTCCTATTCTTCACCAGTGTTTCGACGGGCTTGCTTAAGTTGGTTGAACGTAAATTCAGTATCCACGCGAGGTAGTTATGGACTTTTCATTGATAATTGAAAGCCTGCCGATTTACCTTAGTGGTTTATGGACAACGGCTTGGATGGTTTGCGTCGCTTTGATCATTGGCTTATGTGTAGCAATACCATTAGCTATTGCTCGTAACAGCCCAAATATGCTGATTAACGCTCCAGCTTGGTCGTTCATCTATTTCTTCCGTGGTACGCCATTATTGGTGCAGTTGTACCTGATTTACTACGGAATGGATCAGTTCTTCCCTGTAAAAGACACCCTATGGGAAAACGCATGGTTCTGTGCATTGGTCGCGTTTATTCTGAACACGTCGGCTTATACCGCTGAAATCATTCGTGGCGCTATCAACGGCTTACCGAAAGGTGAGGTTGAAGCAGCAAAAGCTTATGGTATGAGCACACCCAAGACATACCGCCGTATCATTCTGCCAAGCGCTTTACGTCGAGCATTACCGGCGTACAGTAATGAAGTTATCTTTATGCTTCATGGCTCGGCGGTAGCAGGTATCGTAACGATTATGGATCTGACGGGCGCAGCACGTTTGGTTAACTCACGTTACTACGCACCATTTGAATCGTTTCTAACGGCAGGCCTGTTCTACATGGGGTTAACGTTTATCATTATTGCGATTTTCAAATTCGCAGAGAAACGTTACCTAGCTTACTTAAGACCACTTAGCTAATTGCACTTTGTACAAATCATAGTTAAAAAAACGGCGCTTCTATAGCGCCGTTTTTTATAGCATTAAACAAGTCGTGTGATTTTGAATTCTACGAGCTTTCGAGAAGTTACGTCCCAACGAAATAGTTACCTTGCTTCAAATTAAACTAACGTATTCATGAGATTGATTGCTTTAGGTTTGGCGATAGATAAACTCAGAAAAATTTTTTTGTTGTATGGAATGATGATGAAAAATAGTAACTTACTATCCAATTTGGCTCTTTGTGTTATTGCGTTATCACTTTTAGGATGTGGAGGTGGTAGTGACGGTGGAAGTGGGGATCCTGTTATCACTCCGGTTCCACAAACTGCTGTTCAAAAGGCGTTGGCCACAGGTGATGCTTCTTATGTTAAGGATTCCAAAGAGTTCATTGATGCCAGCCGAGCATTAGTTGCTCAATACAACTCGAACTTCAATCATATTAAGCAAGCATTATCCCAAAATTCTGAAGGAGAGCCTTTACGCAATCTTCATTGGGATCCAACACACGATACGGCAATTATCTTACCAACTTATGGCTTTAACGATGTCATCTTACAAACCAATAAAGCGATGCAAGATGGGTATTCCGACCAAGAGCTTGCCATTGGTATTGCGGGTTATACGTCAGATAACAGTCGCTATGCAGCATTGGCAAGTAACCCGTTTCGAACTAAGCAGCGCTTTCCAGATTCTGTTAACGAAGATATGGATATTTGGTTAGAAAACTTGGTTAAGTGGGCTTCTGATAATGATTCGCCACAAAATGTCGTATTAGCTCAGCTCGATCAATCTCATTATTTTCCTGACGACCAAGCAACACGAGATTGGTTGACTAGTAATATCAATCCTTCAATGGTTATTAATGCCGACAATGCTTGTGATGGCGATAAGTTGAGTCAATGCGTTGAAAGCAATAACCCTGATTTACTGGTTTTGTCCCAAAAGCTGAATGATGGTGATGACATTGAAGATGTGATTACGGGGTTACGCTTGGCGTTCAATAAAAATATACCAGTGTTATACCTACATCTTGATGGCGGTATGACGGACTTAGGTAACGCGCTATTTTCAGAAATGCACATGACTTACGTTGGCGACAACTATTGGCGTAAGCTCGGTTTATCGAACTGGGATTCTACACAGCTGATAGATCGAATGCCGGATAATATTGTTCAACAACAAGCGCTTTTACAGCGTCTGAAAGACAACAGTTTCACCGTCGATCTGAATTCGTGTGATGACAAATCTTGCCCTGATGATTCCAATATGGATGAAGAATTCTATATTGCGGCGAATAGTATTCGTTCACACCTAACGACTCTTGATAGTAAAAAAATTGATCTGTTTGCAACCGATGATTACGAATATGAAAAGTTGTTGCTGTTACTCGCTGATCGTTATCGCCAAGATGTTCAATACCCGATGGGTAAAGGCGTAACTGAGAGAATCGAGTTTCTTCGTTCTTACTATAGTGATTACGCCACATACAACAGCCGTTTGTATAATGCAGCGCAACCAAGCTTAGGTAATTTCAGTTCTAAGAGTTTTGATAATGTACCGTTGGTCACCAAGCTTATTTCCTTAGAGTCTAAGAGAAACTTTCGTGCGGCTGGTGTCTATGCTTTGCCGGGTAAGACAATCAAAGTGACTCGTTTGGACAACAATGAGGTAGCGACATCGATAGCATTTAATACCCTACGTAGTGGCGCGACTCACGAATTTTCGGGCGATGACGGCTATGCTAGGCCGAAGTTTTTGACGTCAGTAACCTATCCAGTGAAAACAGGAGAGACGATTTCTCTGACTTCTGCCTATGGCGGAACATTACAGGTTCATTTTGATACCAATGATATTAATGTTGAGCTACGTTTTGAAAATGTTGCTCAACACCCTGTTTGGCGAAGTGAAGCCGACAACGACAGTTTTGTCGCGCAGCTGGAAGAAGGAAAGTTTGATTGGGCCGAGTTGGTTACACCTGGGTTCGAAGTCCATTCTAAACTAGACAAGATGAAAGAGTCTATCGGTGCCTCAGATTGGGCGCAGCCGCATGATATGGCACTCGCCACTGAGCGTTATGTACATAACTTTCCTCATGCGCTTGCAGGTTTTAGAGGTCCTGGGATTGATGAAATTACTGAAGTTCATCAATACGGTGAGGCAAAGGGCTGGGAAATTGCGAATATTGATATCGTGAAGCACATGAATGCCGATCAAGCGAACTGTGGTTACGGCTGTTCAGGAAACCCTTACGATGCTTACTGGTCTTTTCACCCGTTAGGGCATGGTGATCTTCATGAGTTAGGGCATGGCTTAGAGAGAGGTCGTTTCAGATTTTCTGGATGGGATGGTCATTCAACAACCAACTACTATTCGTATTTTAGTAAATCAAAATACTACAAAGACACCGGAAAGGTATCTTCTTGCCAAGGCTTAGATTTTAAAGGGCAGTATCAGCTTTTACAGCAGAGCCGGACTCTACCTGATCCAAGTGCTTTTATGGCGGCTCAAAATCAAACTGGTTGGAGTTGGGGAGCTCGTATCTACATTCAAATGATGATGCTTGCAGAGCAGCAGGGTGTATTGAATTCGGGTTGGCATTTATTAGGGCGCTTGCACTTGATTGAGAGAGAGTTTAATCGCTTGAAAGGCGGTGATGAACTTTGGAACGATCGAAAAGGCTCGATTGGTTTTTCAGATTATACGAGACAAGAAGCGGTAGATATTACAAACAATGACTGGTTGCTTATCGCATTGAGTTACGTTGCAGAACGGAATATGACGCAATACTTAGATATGTGGGGATTCAGTTTCAGTGACAAAGCGAAGCAACAAGTCACAGCTCTTAGTCTAAGTAACATGCCTTTGACATATTTTGCATCGTCTAATCAAGGATATTGTTTAGATGAGTTTGCTAAGACGCCGTTAGACGTTGACGGCACGACCATTTGGCCGCTTAACTAGACCATACGATATATAAAAGTGATATAAAAAAGAGAGGAGATATTATCTCCTCTCTTTCGTTATAGCTTCTGATCAGCGTTGTGAGTACTATTTGCTTGCTACTTGATCTGGCTAAGTTTTGCTACCTAAAAATGACTATTTAAACGTCGACCAAATCGGAGCGTGGTCTGATGGTTTTTCAATGCCGCGTAGCTCGTAGTCGATGCCCGCTTCAGTACACTTATCAGCAAGCTTCTGAGTCGCAAGTACCACATCAATGCGTAGGCCGCGGTTGTCCACGAAGCCTTTTGAGCGGTAATCAAACCACGAGTATTGATCGTTCACTTCAGGGTGTAGTAAACGGAAGCTGTCCACAAAACCCCAATCCATCAGTGTTTTCAACCATTCGCGCTCTTCTGGTTGGAAAGAACACTTCCCTGTTTTCAACCAACGTTTCGCATTAGGTTCACCAATACCGATATCAATATTGGTAGGGCTGATATTAATGTCGCCCATTACGATCACTTGTTCATCTTTGTTGTGGTAATCGTTCAGGTACGTCATTAAGTCTTTGTAGAACTCACGCTTATACGGGTATTTGGTTTCATGCTTAATGTTATCCCCTTGAGGGAAGTAGCCATTAAGCACGGTAACTTTTTCACCGTTTTCGTCTTCAAACGTCGCCATGATCATGCGCTTTTGATGGTCTTCATTGTCAGTAGGAAAACCCTTCTGCACAGAGATAGGTTCTTGCTTACACAGCATTGCTACACCGTAGTGCGCTTTTTGGCCATGGAAGTAAACCTTGTAACCCATTGCTTCAACATCGGCTAATGGGAAGGCTTCATCGTGCACTTTTATCTCTTGCAGACCAATCACGTCGGGTTGGTGTTTGTCGATAATCGCTTGCAGTTGATGAAGGCGGGCTCTAAGGCCGTTGATATTAAAGCTAATTACTTTCATTTGTTTTTATACCTCTCAGAAATCTTTGTCACTACCAGCTTTCAAAGATTTTTTGATTTGGTTGATTTCATGGTTCATCGTATTTAACCATGCTTAATAATTTCTGTCGCCACTTTATAAAGACAAAATGGCGACGTTAAATGGTGTGAATACCTACAGTTACGTTGAGCCTACTGAGTTTTTAGCAAGTCTAAAAAGAAGGCGTATTCAAGTGCGTCTTCTTTGAGTCGTTTAAATCGACCAGAAGCCCCGCCGTGACCAGCTTCCATATCGGTTTTGAACAACAATACATTATTGTCTGTTTTCATTTCACGCAGTTTCGCCACCCACTTCATTGGTTCAAAGTACTGTACTTGTGAGTCATGCAAGCCTGTTGTTACTAACATATTCGGGTAGCTTTGAACTTTCACATTGTCATATGGTGAGTAACCTAACATGTAATCGTAGTAGGTTTTATCGTTGGGGTTGCCCCATTCGTCATACTCGTTTGTGGTGAGAGGAATCGATTCATCAAGCATTGTCGTCACCACGTCTACAAACGGAACATGTGCACCAATACCACGGTACAGTTCTGGTGCTTGGTTGATGATTGCGCCCGTCAATAGACCGCCAGCAGACCCACCAACGGCGAACACTTTATCTTTTGAGCCGTAACCTTCTTCAACAAGCCCTTTGGTTACATCAATAAAGTCGTTGAACGTGTTTTGTTTGGTCAGTTTCTTGCCATCTTCATACCAAGGGCGACCAAGCATTTCTGAACCACGAATATGTGCGATAGCATAAACGAATCCGCGATCAAGTAAGCTGAGGCGAGCCGATCCAAAGGTTGGTTCGATTGTGTGGCCGTAAGAGCCATAGCCGTATTGATAGATAGGGTTAGTGCCGTCTTTCTTGAATAAATCTTTACGATAAACCAAAGAGACAGGAACTTGCTTACCATCGCGAGCCGTTACCATGATTCGCTCTGATTGGTAGTTATCCGCTTCGAAATCACCTAATACGGGTGTCTGCTTCATTAGCTCAGGTTCACCTGTACTTAGATCGAAATCATAGTAAGTACCTGGCGTGGTTAAGCTGCTGTAATAGACACGAACTTTTGAGTTATCTAATTCATAGTTACTCGTTAGGTAAGCGGCAAATGCGGTGTCGTTAAATTCAAGTGGGAACTCGTTACCTGTTGATAGTTGGCGAACTTTCACTGTAGACAAGCCATTCGCACGTTGTTCGTAAACAAGATGGTCATCAAACAGTTCGAAATCTACAAGTTGAGTGCCGTCGTCTGCTGGGATGACGTCGACCCATTTTGAACGGTCATGCATGTCAGCCGTGTTTACTTTCATTAAACGGAAGTTGACGGCTTGGTAGTTAGTGTCGATGTAATACCAATCATCTAGCTTAGCGATGCTGTACTCGATGCCAGTCTCTCGTGGGTAGAAAGCTTCTGCTTTCGCGTTTGGGTTGTTGGCATCAATCATCGAAACACCACTGGTTTCAGTGCTCGAGTGCCAAATGTAGACCTGTTCACCGTCTTTGCTTTTACTCAAAGAGGTGTAGTAAGCGCTGTCGGTTTCTTCGTAGATTAGCTCATCGCTTGTCTGAGGTGTGCCCAATACATGTCGTAAAACTTGGTAACCCAGCAATGTTTGTGGATCTTTCTTGATGTAGTAGAAGGCTTGGTTGTCGTTTTGCCATGCAATTGCACTCGAGGCACCTTCAATTTCATCTTTCAGATATTCACCTGTCGTGAGGTTTTTAATCTTGATGGTGTAGATTCGGCGGCTAAGCGTATCTTCGCCATAGGCCAACAAGTTTTCGTTTGGACTGATCGTCAAGCCACCAACACTGAAGAATTCATGTTCTTTTGCCAGTGCGTTAACGTCTAAAATGATTTGCTTGTCTGCGCCTGCAAAGTCTTTTGCACGTAAGTGAACTGGGTATTCGTTGTCACCTGTGACTTCATTCGAATAGAAGTAGCTGCCTTTGCGAACCGGTACTGAATTGTCGTCTTTTGCGATTCGCCCTTTGATCTCTTCAAATAATTGTTTTTGTGACGCTTCTGTATGTTTAAGCACCGTATCTGCGTACTGATTCTCTTGCTCAAGGTGTTTCAAGATCTCTGGGTCTTGGCGTTCGTCATCGCGCATCCAGTAATAATCATCGATTCTAGTGTCATCATGAATCGTCATTGCATGAGGGACTTTCTTAGCAATAGGAGCTTGTGTTTGCTGGGCGACAAGTTGCGATGGAGAGTAGTGGTTCATGGTTGTTATTCCTTGATTGCTGCATCCGGCGACAAGCGCTATTGATACGGCTAATGTGGTTAAAGCGAAACGCATCTGTATATCCTTAGTGTGCACCTTACTCGTTTTAATGACAGCATCCTTTGTTGCGAGAGTGTAGGGCGTGTTGACCCTTCGTGGTTAAATTTTGTTCGAGATAAAAGCGTTTTAATCGCGGCGAGGGAGAAGTAGCCTAGTTATTCTAAGCAAATCTCTCTCAACAAAGAGTAAAACGCTTTTAGCCGAACCCTTCGGGCAGCGTTTGCTGGTCATTTCTACTGCGTTATCGGCTTCTCATGTAGGCTAGCTACACATCAAAGCCTCTGCCTTGTAGAAATACCCAGCAATTCGCTGCAAAAATCAGCTCGAAAGATCAACACGCCCTATGTACGTTGGTGTTCTTCCAGTGATGTTATTTATAATTGGATTCTGGATAGGCACTTTCAGCGTAAGTGTCTGTTATTGTTTTCAAAAAATCAAAGTAATGTTAAATGAAATTGCTGATACGCAAGAGTGGAAGGAATAAATGCGAAACAAAAAAGGACACACTTTTCAGTATGTCCCTCTTCGTTGTTTGGGCAGGGTTCGAGTTTTACTTTAGATAGCCAATGGCATTTCATTTGAATGGTCAGGTTTACGATTAACCCAACGTAAACCAAGCATGGCGATGAATGACATTGCAATCATCAAGCAACCGAGTGGCAGTTGGTCTTGAGCAGGGAAGAACGATGCCAATAGTGTTGCGATGCCAGCACCTAGGTTCTGCATACCACCGAGGATCGCGCCCCCTGTACCTGCGTGGAATGGGAATGGCGAAAGCGCTCCCGTTGTTGCTGCTGGAAATAAGATACCAGCGCCTAAGAAGTAAATCGTTGCACCGCCAATCAAAGTTAATGCTGTTGTTTGACCGAATAGACCCGGTATCAATACCACTGTTGAGCCTACCAAGATAGCAACCAGACCAACATTCAGTACGCGGCGCTCACTGCGACGTTGTGCGATGTAACTAGATAGGCCTGCACCGACTAAGTAACCTGGAATGGGTAAGACAAACAACAAGCTTACTGTGGTTGCTGGTAAGCCAAGTACGCCGCCAAGCAGCACGCCTGCCGCTGCTTCGAATACCGCTACGCCAGCAAAGGTTGCGACTAATACCAATAAGAAACCTTGGAAACGTTTGTCAGACAGAACGAATTTGTAGCTGTTGGCAACTGATTCATGCTTGCGTCGTTCTTTCGGCAGTGTTTCCATCATGCTCGTCATCATGGTGATCACAACAGCAATACCAAACAGTGCAAGGAATAAGTAGCTAGAACGCCAGCCGAAAGCTTCTGTTAGGTAACCGCCCAATACAGGAGCCATCAATGGTGAGAAAATCACACACATGCTAATCAAGCTGTTTGCACGGTGTAGTTCTGCGCCTTCAAAACAGTCGCGAGTCAATGTACGAGACATCGCACCGCCACAACCGATACCCAAACCTTGGATAAAGCTACCCGCTAAGAACCATTCATATTCATGAGCGAATAATGCGACCAAAGTACCGATGATGTAGATAATCAAACCAATCACGATGATCGGTTTACGACCTAGGCGATCAGAAAGTGGGCCGTAAATAAATTGCGACAGACCATAAGGGATCAAGTAACACGCCATCACTGCTTGCAGTGAAGATGCCGAAACTAAGAACTCACCCGACATATGACCGATAGAAGGCACGTACATCGTTTGAGTCATTTGACCTACGGCAGTCAGAATAGCGATTAAAAAGGTAAGTTTCGCTAATGGAAACGAGGCAGACATTTGCGTTTCTCTCCAAAAATTAAAGACGTAAAAAGCCTTAGCGCTCCTTTGAGGAGAGCCAAATGAATAAAGTGTTCTGGGAATCTAGGCGCGAGATATTAGAGGTTGAGTGCCGAGTTAGCAATCAAAAAGTGTGAAGTTGATCAAGATAAAAATCTATAGTTTGGATTATTAAAACTAATCTGAAATAGTTGTATTTTCAACGATCAAAAGGGGGAATGTTTTTCCTAGAAGTATCGATGCTATGGTTATGCCTAAAGTGTTAGTTCAACAGTTACATGGCCCATGATTGCGTGAATACATTTAGTTGAAATCACAGAAAAAAGGCAAAAGACACGCCCTATTAACATTTATGTAAACTTTCGTTTTATATGTAAGCAATTTGTGCTGTAATTATCCGCTAAGCTATTCGTCAAACTTACTTACATTGTGCTCTTCAATTCATCTCAATGTGGTAGTTACGGTTATGGAAGTCTTTTGGCTTAAATAAGGATATTAAATGCGCTCACTATCGGTACAGTGGAAAATCACCCTGCTTGCAGGCTGCTGTCTAATCATTACTTCACTGTCTCTTATTGGTTTTTCAATCTATAACGCGACCAGTAACCAACAAGTCATCAAATCTCAAAGCTCAGAATCAGTTATCAATAAAACTCAGCAGTTGCTGGCGTCTGTTTCTCAGCTTAATGCTCAAGAAACCCAACGTTATGTAGACGAAGCGGTTTACCGCGCAGAAATGTTAGCAGCCAGTGCTCAGTTTCTAAAGAACAATGCGGATGAAAACTTTACCCCAAGTGAAGAGCTTCGTACTGCGTTAGATGAAATGGTTCGTCGCTCAGTTTTGAACTTTGATTCTATTCAAGGTGCATATTTAGTTTTCCAACCTGATTTACTTGATGGTGAAGATGCGAATTATGTCGATGCGGACTATGTTGGATCTAATGAAAAAGGTCGTTTTGCTCCTTATTGGAAGGTGGCGGATAACGGCGAAAATGTTCTAGCGAACGTTCTGTCAGAACCTATCTTGAGCGATGATAGTAATAGCGAACGCTTTTATTGTCCTTTGTCTTCAGGGCAAACGTGTATTAGTACTCCACGAGTCGTGAACAGCGGTGGTACTGCATTACTTACCTCTTCAATTTCAGTACCTATCTTAGTTGATGATGTTGCTATTGGCTTCTTGGGTATTGACCTAAGGCTAGATGGCTTGACCAGTGTGGTCACGCAATCAGATCAAAGCTTATTTGATGGCGCTGGTGCCGTTTATGTTGTCAGCCTAGACGGTTCGGTTATTGCTTCAGATGACTCTAGTATTGCAGTCGGCTCGGTCTTTCAAAGTGACAATACCAACAGTGATTTAATGACCGACTTTATCTTCGGTGGCGAAGTCACGACTCAATGGAGTGAGAATGGTGAGTGGTTACTCGCATTTGCTCCTGTTACCGCGGCGAACCAAACTTGGGGCGTGTTGTTTGAGATCCCGCGTGAGAGCGTGGTTGCCGATGCTAACCGATTGGATTCAATCATTAGTACTAAAGTAAGCGAAGGCATCCAAACGGAAGTGATTGCAGGCGTCATCTTTATTCTTTTTGGTTTAGCTATTATCGCGTTTTCTTCATTGTCTATTGTTAAGCCTATCCGACAGGTAGTCGAAAGGCTCAATGATATCGCTTCTGGTGAAGGTGATTTGACTCAGCGCTTGGAAGTGAAATCTCAAGACGAAATTGGTCAGTTATCACAAGGGTTTAACCTGTTCTTAGACAAGCTTCAGCACACGATTAAAGAAGTGATTCAAACCACTGAGCAAGTGGCGAGCACGACAAGCCAAGCTAAGGCATCAGCATCAAGTACACGTGAAAGCAGTGAATCTCAATTTAAAGAAGTCGATCTAGTGGCAACAGCCGCAGAAGAGATGACTCAGACTGCTGGCTTAGTGGTACAAAATGCAGAAGTTGCAGTTGATGCTGCTTGTGAAGCGAACCGTTCTGCTCGACAAGGGCAACAAGTCATCGAGCTCTCAGCTGGAGAAATGAGAAAGCTGGTGGAGCGTATGTCGAGCGCTGTTCCTATTGTTGAAGAGTTAGCTAAAAATAACGGTAACATCACCGAAATCTTAAGTGTTATTGAAGGGATCTCAGAGCAAACCAACTTACTAGCATTGAATGCGGCGATTGAAGCGGCGAGGGCGGGTGAGCAAGGGCGAGGTTTTGCTGTTGTAGCTGATGAGGTAAGAAACTTAGCAAGTCGTACACAATCATCGGTTGGTGAAATCAGAGCGGTGATCGACAAGGTTCATGCTGGAACTCAAGATGTTGTTGAAGCGATACAAGAAGGTAATATCTTAGCCAACGATACTGCGTTACATGTTCAAAATGCAGTTGAAGATCTTGGTTCGATTTTCACTTCAATTGAAGAGATCAGCGATATGAATAGCCAGATCGTGAGAGCAGCAGAAGAGCAGCAATCGGTTTCCGGTGAAGTGAATCAAAGTGTGGTTAACATTCGCGACTTAAGTGCGAAAATTTTGGAACAAGCTGCAGCTTCTGAGCAAGTGGGCAGCGAAATCGAGCAACTATCTCAACAGCAACAGAAATTGGTGAATCAATTCAAGGTCTAGTAGTTGAAGGTCTAGTAGTTCACGGTTTGGCTATTTAAGTTTAGCTAACGGTTGAATCGAAAAAGGGACAAATGAAGATTTCATTTGTCCCTTTTCTGTTTTTCTAAGGCTATTAGGCTATTAGGTTCTAGGGCTCGGTGATATTCATCGAAACCAATTAACCAAGTTAGTCTTCGATAAACCAGTAACCTTTATTTACCAATTCAGTCACGACAGTTACACCTGAAGGAGTCAAAGTGGTTGCTGAGTTAATCACCGAGTCATCACACAGTACGTTTAGTAGCGATGAATCCGCTTCTTCAACCTTGACCACTTCACCATTGATGTAAGCCGTGTTGCTTTCATTCTCATGGTAGAGCGCTTTTAAGCCCGATACTCGACAGATCTCGCCTTCTGACTCTAAGTGCTGAGCGATCTCTTCTTCTGTCCATAATGGCTCAGGAGCGACGATATCAAGCTGGTGGCGTGATTGGCTTAGCAAACATCCCATGAATTCGCTGATGGTTTCAGGTTGCTCTAATGCAGATTTCAACATATCAGTTAGATTGCTTAAATCCGATGAACGAATTTTGCCGTAGCCTTCTTGCGTTTTGAATTCTGGATCGTGCAGGTGTACGTCACCCATATCATGAGCAAGCACAAAATCGGCGAAGTTGCTGATTAGCTCTTGCTCTTTAGGAGAGCGGTAGCCTATAGAATAGCTCATTGATGGCTCTAACGTGTTGCCTTCATGCGGGAAACCCGGTGGGATATAAAGGATATCGCCCGGCTCTAAGGTTTCATCAATGATCGGTTCAAAACCTTCGATTTGACGAAGTGCAGAAGCTTGGACTGTCTCTTTGTATTGGCCCACATCTTTTGCGCCGACTTTCCACTGGCGTTTACCTTGACCTTGAATGATGAATACGTCGTATTGATCAATATGGGGGCCAACGCCACCTTCTGGTGCTGAGTAGCAGATCATTAGGTCGTCGAATAACCAGTTTGGTAAAGCTTGGAACGCTTCTGTCAGCTGATTTGCACCTTGGTGCCAGTGATTCGCTGCTTGAACGATCAATTGCCAATGTGTTTCAGTTAGCTCGCCAAATTTCTCTTCTGAGAATGGACCATGTTCTGCAGTCCATTGGTTGTCGAGGTTAGAGACAAAGCGAGAATCCACTTCTTCTTCCATCGATAAACCAGCAAGTTCTTCCGGCGAAATTGGGTCGACGAAGTTTTGGAAGCCACCTTTTAAGATGGTTGGTTTTTTATGCCAGTAGTTTTCAAGAAATTCGGGCATAGAAAAGCTAAGTTGGTACATGTGAATCCTGTATGTTTTTATGCTAGATGCTAGATGCTAGATGCTAGATGCTAGATGCTAGTTTGGCTTGTAAATCTTGTTGGACAATCTTAATTGCTTCTAACGCCACTTTTGGGTCGATTTCGTTGCTTTCGAGCAGATAGATCAGGTCGACAGCTAACTTAACTTCTTCTGGCGCATTATCCAGTGGTGATGATGTGTTATCAGTGTTCATTCCGCTTAGGGTTCTCTAAGTTAATCAGTCTCTCAATATTTTTCATTGAGTCTTCACAGCGTTCTAATCGTTCTTTTGCTAATTGCCAAGCCTCGTCCGCTTTTTTCTTACTGTGGCGAGGCGCAGAATCAAACGCTAACTTTCGTACTCGTACTAAATCGACCAGTCGCTTTTGCCAATCTTGGTGCTGAGCGAGTTCGTTGTATAGGTCGTTGAGATTTTTGCCTGACTTACTTTTTCGGTCTAAGCGTAAATCATGGTTAGCGAGCTCCCTTTGGATTGCTGCTATCTGGTTAGTCAGCTTTTCCGTCAGGTAGTTGGCCCGAGATGCGGTCAGTTGATTTGTATTTTGTTCACGAATAATGGTGTTGTACGTTGCTTGAGTTTCAAGTGCGTAGGGCATTAAAATAGAAGAGCTGCACTTAAATAAGATTCGGTCAAACAAGGCTTGATGATAAGCACCACGGGCTTTGTCGACCTGAGAACTGTGCCCAATTAAGGTATCCAGTACACTTTTAAGATTTGAAAAATGGTTCATTTCGCTTCCCATTGGCTGGTGGCTATAAGTTTACAAACCACGCTTCGTAAGCCAGTTTAATCGCAAGGACACTCACAACAGTCACAAAGACAGGTCGTATAAATGTAGCACCAAAGCGAATAGCAGAATGTGCTCCAACAAATGCACCGGCCATCAAACAAAGCCCCATGGTTAAACCTAGAACCCAATCAATATGACCGAGAATCGCAAAGGTCACCAAAGAGGTGAAGTTGCTAGTGAAGTTCATCGCTTTAGACAAACCAGAAGCCAGTAAGATATTTAAGCGATAAAGCGCCATAGAACTCACCGTCCAAAACGCGCCAGTACCTGGGCCTGCAACACCATCATAAAAACCAAGAATGAATCCTTGGTACTTTTGTTTTCTTTTAAGTACCGGGCACGGTTTAGGAGACACATTATGGCTCACATCCGGAGTCTTATGAAAAATGGTATAGACAGCAGCGGCAAGAATAACTAATGGCAATACCTTCTCTAACCATTCTGTACTGATGGCATCAACAGTCAGGGTGCCGATTGTTGCACCTATTAATGTCGATATGAATGCATTGGTCCAACATTCAGGTTTGAACAGTTTCTTACGATAGTAAGTAAAAGCGGCAGTTGATGAGGCAAACGTTGCGGCCAGCTTATTAGTTCCGAGTGCAATATGTGGCGGTAAACCAAGCGATAGCAAAGCTGGGACCGTTAACATCCCTCCGCCACCGGCGACAGCATCGATAAAGCCTGCTGCAAATGCAACCAAGGCAAGTATGACCAACATGGTTGGCTCAATCATTTCCATAAATAGCTAGTGTTCTCGTTATCGGCTGTTAGGGCAGCCACATGAATAATCAATGGATTAGTCATGTTGGGTTGTGAATGCAGGGCCTAGCGATGACAGGCCCATAACTACCTTGAGGGCAGTAAAATTAGTATTTTATTGTTCTTTTAAAAGGCGGTAGCGAATCGAGTAGGGATTTCCCGTATCGCTTCGTGACTATGCGTCTATCAAGGATCGTGACTCTACCAGAATCTCGTTCTTTACGCAGCAATCTACCCACAGATTGAATAAGCTTTTTACTCGCTTCTGGAACAGTAATCTGCATAAAAGGATTACCGCCGCGTGATTCAATATATTCTGAATGTGCTCGCTCTACAGGAGAGGTAGGAACACCAAAAGGAATCTTGGTAATCACGAGGTTTTCAAGTAGCTCACCCGGTAGATCAAGACCTTCAGAAAAGCTACCCGTTCCAAAAAGGACGCTGGTTTTACCTTGGTCTATCAGCTTTTTATGTTTTTTTAGGATTTCGGTTCGTGAAGTATCACCTTGAACCTGCAATGCCCACGACTTTTTAACGAAATCTGTTGCCAAAGCTTCTGCAACTTTATTCATTTGCCAGTAAGAAGAGAATAAAACGAGATTGGCTTTGTTGTCTTCTATTACCTTAGGCAATATTTCAATAAGATATTCAGTAAACTGAGGTGCTTGTGGTTCGTACTTCATTGCAGGAACAACCAGCTCAGCTTGGTTCTGATAATCAAACGGCGATGCCAAAGCAAGAAATTGTACACCGTCTTCGGCTTTTTGACTGATACCAGCTTGATGGCAGAAAAAGTTGAAGGAGTTGAGTGCTCTCATTGTCGCAGAGACGAGTACTGCACCAACACAACGACTCCAGATCTGTTGGTCCAGTTGCCAACCAACCTCTAGTGGCGAAACATTCACAACGAAATCGCCTTCACTTTCTTTATTCAGTTCAAGCCAACGCGCTAAAGGCGCACCTTTTTCGCGTTTAGGTTCAGCCATTAAACGCCAAACTTGGGCAAGGTTCTCTGTTCTTTGTATATAGAAGCCAATTTCTGCAAGCGCAGGCTCCGCCAGTTTTGCTGAAAGCTCTCCGTCTTTAACACGTTCTGCAATCAGGTCTGCAATCTTCGCAACGGCTTGGCTCGCCTTTTGTGTGAGTTGCTTGAGATCTTTAGATTCATTCTCTAGCCAATCAGGTAAGTCGCCATGCTCGAAGCGATACAAGCCGTCTTCAAAGTGGCTTGCATCAAACTGTTTGCTCATTTGAGTCAGGGTAGGGATTAGCTGTTGCACTGAGTTTTGCAGTTCATTTCTAAATCGATGTACACGTTTCTCGTCGGCGAGGCCTGAAAGCTTAGTGATGGATTGATTCAAACGCTCTAACCACGATGCCGCGCCTTTTAAGCTCGCAGCTGCAGAGGAGTGATCTCTGGCTACATGCGGTAAATGGTGAGCTTCATCGAATATATAGATGCTATTTTCTGGCTCAGGCAGTATCACGCCGCCACCAAGGTCAGCATCAGCCATCACTAAACTGTGATTGGCGATAATCACGTCTGCTTTATCTAGCTCTGAGCGCGCTTTTTGGAAAGGGCAGTCTCTGTGCGTAGGCATACTGTTGTTACAGCTGTGCTTATCACTGACGATCATCTGCCAAATCATGTTGTCGATAGGTTTTGGCCACGAATCACGGTCGCCATCCCATTTACCTTGGGTTAGGCTGCGGTACATGGTTTGGAGTTGTTCGATGTCTTTCTTTTTTGGTTTGGACTCGAACATGGCCATTTGTCCACCATCAACCCCACAAGCGGCGGCTAACTTCTCGGTACAACAATAACGCTGTCTACCTTTGGCGAGTATAAAAGAGAACTCTCTATCAGTAAGTCTTCTATATAGAGGGAGATCTTTATTTACGAGCTGTTCTTGAAGCGCAACCGTCGCTGTTGAAATGACGATTTTTCGATTGTTTAGCACAGCGACAGGAATCGTTGCCATGAGATAGGCGAGTGATTTCCCGATTCCTGTTCCCGCCTCAGCAACAATCATGCGATTACTTTTGTGGTATTGACCACAAAGTGTCTTAGCTATTTCTGCAACTAGGTAATTTTGAGCACGTCGAGGTACAAAGTTGTCCAACTGGTCTTGGAGGTTTTGATAACTGGTGCGAATGGATTTTTGAATTTTAGTAGTTAGCATACTGTGACCTACATAACGGAGCGAGGATAGTAGCACATATCACTGGTCGGTACATTTGCGGCGAAATAGCCTGCTTTTGAATCAAAGGTAGATCTTGTTCACAAAAAAAAACTGAACCATCAGGAACTTAACGATTTTATTTATGTTGTGAAATGTATATATTAAAAAAGACTGACTTGTAGGTGTTAAGTTCTGATTTGATGTTTTTTTATTGGATTTTATAGATTTAAATTCTGTTATGTTCCTTTTTTATATTATTATATTTCCTGATAAAACTAAGGATAAGTTACTCGTAAAACAATGAAAAAAAATGTAAGTCATTGGTTTTTATTGGTTTGTGTTTTTTTTAGATGTGTTTTTAGTTTATTTGACACGCAGGATAATCTTTTGCAATCTAGACCTCGAAATTTAGTGACGGTGATTAACCAACAAAGAGTGGTAATGACCAGTCGCAAAAAATAAAAAAAGGGAACCGGGCAAGGATCTCCCATTCTTAGAAAAGGCAGTGGATTTATTATGAAAAAGACTCTTTTAGCGCTAACAATCGCAGCAGCTTCAACTTCAGCTTTCGCGAACGTAGAACTAGGCAACGCAAAACCAACATTCGAATTTGACCCAATGCACAAAGAGCAGTTCTCTGTTTCTGGCGCAATCGGTGTGGGTGGTTACTACGATACTAAAACTAACGCTATGTACGATGACTGGGCAACAGCTCTTACTCTAGCTGTTAGCTACAAAAACAACCGTATCGTTGGTTACTTCGAAACTGATTTCGAACTTAACTGGACAACTGATGAAAACGACAACGGCTTCGATGTTAAAAACGAATTCGGTACTGACGTTGATAAAGCATGGTTAGGTTTTGACACTGGTGTTGGTGTTGCATCTTTCGGTTGGGAAAATGACACTGCTCTTGATAAAGTTGATGGCGCTGGCGACATGACTTACGAGTTCGGTTCTTCTGCTGGCGATGCATCTGACGCATTTAACGTAGTTAAGTTCCAAGGCGCGACTTCGGGTTTCGCTTACGGTGTTTCTTACTTTGAAACAAACGAAAGCCACTCATCACCTAAAAACGATAAAGGTGTGAATGGTTACGTTGGTTACGAAAGCGAAATCGCAAACGTATACGGCGGTTACGAGACTCGTGATGACGCTGATTACCAAGTTTACTCTGTATCTGGTAACTCTAAGATTGGTGAGCTAGACTTGGGTGTTAACTTCTGGATCAACGACGGTGACAAGTCAGATCTAGTTGGTAAAAACACTACTAACCTAGAAACTACTGGTTACTACTTATCTGCTGGCTACCCAGTAACAGAGCAACTAACTCTTGCTGCTGGTTACAATGCTAACTCAACTACTGAAGATGCTAAGTTTGACAATGATACTTCTACAATTAACGTTGCAGCAATGTACACGCTTAATGACCGCGTAGACATGGGTATCGATATCGCTCAGCAACTTGATGCGGGTAAAGACACTACTTCAGGTGTTTCTAAAGACGAAGAAACTTTCATCTTCGCTGCTGCATTCTACAGCTTCTAATAGTTACTTAATTAGTAATTGTTAAATGTTGATAAAAGCCAGTCTTAGGACTGGCTTTTTTGTGCCTGAAAATTATTAACGAATATAAAAATGGCCGCTTATATAGCGACCATTTCTCTACTTATCGAAGTATCACTTTAAATCTCTTTCCACTCACCCGGTTGAAGCTGACCCACGTTCATGTTGCCCATTGAATAGCGAATAAGTCGCAGGGTAGGGAAGCCGATATTTGCTGTCATTCGTCTCACCTGACGGTTACGCCCTTCAATGATAGTAATCGCTAACCATGTTGTCGGTATTGCGGCTCTGAAACGCACTGGAGGGGTTCTTTCCCACACAACAGGTTCAGACATCACCTCAACCTGAGCAGGCAGTGTCATACCGTCTTTTAGCTCCACGCCTTTTCTCAATTTATCTAAATCTTCCTCAGAAGGTGCGCCTTCGACCTGCACCCAGTAAGTCTTTGGTGATTTTGAGTTTGGTTGAGTTAACTTAGCTTGGAAGATGCCATCATTGGTCAAGACCATTAACCCTTCACTGTCGCGATCAAGTCGACCCGCTGCGTAAACATCTTTAACCGGAATAAAGTCGGCGAGTGTTTTCCTGCCTTCGCCATCAGTGAACTGGCTGAGAGTATCGAAAGGCTTGTTGAACAAAATGACTTTGCGATCTTCGATTGCCACCTTAGGTTTCACGTTGGTAGGTTTGCTTTTATATCGGTGCTTACTCGAGTGCGACTTTTTATGCGAATTACCCGTGTTATTTTTATCACTGCTTCGGTTTTGTCTATTACCGCTTTGTTTTAATGTTGCACCAGCACGAGCTGGTTTGTCTGAACGAGATACGCTGTGTGAGCGAGTAGACATGTTAACTACCTTGCAAAAATGTAAACGAAGTGTGCTGAAAAGTTTTCACTGAAACGGAATTGAGCTATCATTTGCGCGCCTAAAAGACACAAAATAGAACAAGTTGATGGACTCTTAAGCCTGATTTGTTTAATTATACCTTCGTGTTTTATTATAACAACGCACTCACGGATTTGGTTCATGCTGTCATCAAGATTGCATGAAAAATAAGATAGAGTACGACTATCGAGTAAGCAGTTTTCATTCTTTGAGTGGCTTACTGGTCAATTTATAACATGCTCACTACTTTAAATGAGCTTGTAAGAACTATAGGGAAATTTCATGCCTACTGAAAAACCAACGATCATCTATACCATTACAGATGAAGCTCCGGCGCTAGCAACTTACTCTCTACTGCCAATCATTCAATCTTTTACAGCTTCTTCTGGTATTAACGTTGATACTCGCGACATTTCACTTGCAGGGCGCATTATTGCCAACTTCCCTGACTATTTGAACGAAGAGCAACGTATTGGTGATGCATTAGCAGAACTAGGTGAATTGGCTAAGACACCAGAAGCGAACATTATCAAGCTTCCAAACATCTCGGCATCTGTACCTCAGCTTCAAGCAACGATCAAAGAGCTACAGTCAAAAGGTTACGCACTTCCTAATTACCCAGAAGAAGCAAACACTGACGAAGAGAAAGCCGTTAAAGCGACTTACGATAAAATTAAAGGTAGTGCAGTAAACCCTGTGCTACGTGAAGGTAACTCGGATCGCCGAGCACCACTTTCTGTTAAGAACTATGCGAAGAAGAACCCACACTCAATGGGTGCATGGTCTGCAGATTCTAAGTCGCACGTTTCAAGTATGGATGACAAAGACTTCTTCGGTAGTGAAAAGTCAGTAACGATTGAAGGTGCCACAGAAGTGAGCATCGAATTTGTTGGCAAAGATGGCGCGAAGAAAACACTGAAGCCAGCTTTTGCACTACAAGATAAAGAGATCATTGATGCGTCAGTGATGAACAAAGCTGCTTTGGTTGCGTTCTTTGAGAAAGAAATCGCATCGGCTAAAGAGCAAGGCGTACTGCTTTCTCTTCACATGAAAGCGACGATGATGAAAGTGTCTGACCCAGTGATTTTTGGTCATGCGGTTAAGGTTTACTACAAAGATGTATTCGCTAAGCACGGTCAACTGTTCAACGAGTTAGGTGTTGATGTAAATAACGGCATCGGCGATGTATACGCAAAAATCGCTGCACTTCCTCAAGATCAGAAACAGGCAATCGAAGCTGACCTACAAGCAGTATACGAAACTCAGCCTCCACTAGCGATGGTTGACTCAGACCGCGGTATTACTAACCTACACGTTCCAAGTGATATCATTGTTGATGCATCTATGCCTGCAATGTTACGTTCTTCAGGTCAAATGTGGGATCCAGAAGGTAAGCAAAAAGACACGAAAGCAATGATTCCAGATCGTAGCTACGCGAGCATCTACCAAGCGGTTATTGATTTCTGTAAAGAGAACGGTGCTTTCGACCCTACAACGATGGGCAGTGTACCAAACGTTGGTCTAATGGCTCAAAAAGCGGAAGAGTACGGTTCTCATGATAAGACTTTCATCCTTGAAGCTGCTGGTCAGGTTCAAGTTGTAGACGCTTCAGGTTCAGTGCTTCTTGAGCAAGACGTAGAGGAAGGTGATATCTTCCGTATGTGTCAGGTTAAAGATGCACCAATTCAAGATTGGGTTAAACTAGCGGTTACTCGTGCTCGAGCATCGGGTGTTCCTGCGGTATTTTGGCTAGACGCGTCTCGCGCACATGACGCTCAGCTTATTGAGAAAGTAGAAGCTTACCTTCCTGAATACGATACTAATGGTCTTGAAATTAAGATCCTTGCTCCACTTGAAGCAACTCAATATTCATTGGTTCGTATCAAAGAAGGTCTAGATACTATTTCTGTTACAGGTAACGTATTACGTGACTACCTAACGGATTTATTCCCAATTCTAGAGCTTGGTACGTCAGCTAAAATGCTATCGATTGTTCCACTAATGAACGGTGGCGGTCTGTTTGAAACAGGTGCTGGCGGTTCTGCTCCTAAGCACGTGCAACAAGTAGAGAAAGAAAACCACCTGCGTTGGGATTCTTTAGGTGAATTCTTGGCATTAGCGGCATCTCTAGAGCACCTAAGCGTAGTCACTGGCAATGCTAAGGCACAAGTTCTAGCTGACGCGCTTGATAAAGCGACGGGCGAGTTCCTAGATAAAAACAAATCTCCTTCACGTCGAGTAGGTGAGCTTGATAACCGTGGTAGCCATTACTACCTAGCAGCATACTGGGCTAAAGCGCTTGCTGAGCAAACGGTTGACGCTGACCTTGCTGCTGAGTTTGCAGGTGTGGCAAGTCAATTGGCTGAAAGTGAAGAAGCTATCGTTGCTGAGCTAAACAACGCTCAAGGTCCAGCCGGTGATTTAGGTGGTTATTACCTACTTGATGATGCATTGGTTTCATCACTAATGCGTCCAAGCTCAACACTGAACGCATTCATTGACGCATAGTGATTAGACTCACCGTTAGCAAATTATGGTCATGATTTACTAACGAGTTGTTTGGTCTGACAGTTAAATCGTAGACCAGGACAAAACGAAAGACGCTTTAACGATAACGTTAAAGCGTCTTTTTGTATTCATAATGCTTTGCTACACCTAGACCTTGAACTTTTTTGGGGGCAACATCCTCGAGCGAATCGTATTGTGAGCAACGTTATAGCTTCTAGATCGAAAAACCGCTCATTTAATCCTGTATTAGGGGTATCAAATGAGCGGTTTCAATATTCTGCTTACCTGTCAGCCGTTAATTAGGACTGATGGAGGTCAACATGATTTGGCCATCGCCTATTTAGCGGCGCTGCCTTCTACAGGAACAACAGAGCTAGCGTGCGAGCCTTTAGGTCCACTTTCTACTTCATAGTCGACCTGCTGACCTGCCTTTAAGGTTCGATAACCTTCCATCTGTATTGTGGAGTAATGCGCGAAAATATCGCCGTCTTCACCTTCTGGACAAATAAAGCCAAACCCTTTGGCATTGTTAAACCATTTTACTGTACCTGTAGCCATGCTATACATCCCTCATGCATTTTATTACTAACGTTGTTATATCAATTGTTGTAAGTGCGATTGATATCATTCCTACCAACTAAAGAATTTCAGCTGATAGCTTGAATCTCATACATTGCTTACGGAAATTAACGCTACCCTGCGTAATTATTCCTTATTGTTCATTCTTAACGCGTATTACTCGATTTTGAATCTTGTTATAAAGTTGTATCAGAAAAACCTTTTAGCTCCAATGTAGCTAATGATTGAGCGCAGTCAATAGTAAATTGGTATAAAAGTGATCAATTTTAATAACAAATCACATTCGAGATTAACTGCAAACTATTAACTAAATAGTAACTTAGCGGTAATCTTATCGTTAGTATCAATAGTTATGGTGTCTTTTTAATCAATCACATATGTTAATCCTGTTAATAGAGATCTTTTATTTGCAGCGATGGAAATGGTGGATTAGGCTCAGTATAGAGGAATATTTTTTGGTACTGTTTCTCGGTGCAGTTTCTTAGTACACCGTAATGCGTGAATGTGGTAAATTTGAATGACGTAACACTCACGACTTCCGAAAAATAACTCTTAGCAAAGCGATATGAGCAGAAACTTTGAATGGGCATCTCCAGGCTCAGATTTACTGGAGAAAGAAGAGACAAAAGTAAAGCCACCGGCGATGTATAACGTTGTATTGAATAACGATGACTACACGCCTATGGGCTTTGTAATCGAGATCCTAGAGCGATTCTTCTCACTAGATATCGAACAAGCAACGGAAGTGATGCTCAAGGTTCATTATGAAGGTAAAGCTATATGCGGCACATACAGTGCTGAAATAGCGGAAACAAAGGTAGCGCAAGTAAAGATGTACTCAAAGGAAAATGAGCATCCGCTACTATGTACAATGGAGCAAGTATAAATTGCTCGAACAACACTGTTGTTCCCTTAGGAGGTACTTATGCTAAATAAAGAATTAGAGACGAGTTTAAATGGTGCATTTGCTCGTGCGCGAGACAAGCGACATGAATTCATGACTGTCGAACACCTCCTACTAGCATTATTAGAAAATGATGCGGCCAAGGAAGCGCTCCAAGCTTGTCAGGCTGATCTCGATGCTCTTCGCAATGAGCTCGATATTTTTATCGATCAAACAACCCCACTTATCCCAGAAAGTGACGAGACTCGTGAGACTCAGCCTACGTTGAGCTTCCAACGAGTACTTCAACGCGCTGTTTTTCATGTTCAGTCTTCAGGCCGTAGCGAAGTTACAGGTGCAAATGTACTTGTGGCTATTTTCAGTGAGCAAGAATCTCACGCGGCATATTTACTCAAGAAAAACGATATTAGTCGCTTAGATATTGTTAACTTTATTTCTCATGGCATTACCAAAGCCAGTAACGAAGGTGATAGTTCATCACCGTCTGACTCATTTGGTGGCGCAGAGAATGCAGAAGAAGCTAACTCTGAAGATCGTCTAGAAAATTTTGCAACTAACCTTAACGAAGTGGCGAAACAAGGTAATATCGACCCGCTTATCGGGCGTGATAAAGAGCTTGAGCGTACGGTTCAAGTTCTATGTCGTCGTCGTAAAAACAACCCTTTGTTAGTGGGTGAAGCGGGTGTGGGTAAGACCGCAATCGCTGAAGGTCTTGCATGGCGTATTGTTGAAGGTCAAGTACCTGAAATTATTCAGAGTAGTGTGATTTATTCTTTAGATATTGGTTCACTTCTAGCTGGGACCAAATACCGTGGTGACTTTGAGAAACGTTTTAAAGCGATTCTCAAGCAACTAGAGAAAGAAGAAGACGCAATCCTATTCATTGATGAGATCCACACCATTATTGGTGCAGGTGCAGCATCGGGTGGTCAGGTTGATGCGGCAAACTTAATTAAGCCACTACTAAGCAGCGGTAAATTACGTTGCATCGGCTCAACGACATACCAAGAGTACAGCAGCATTTTTGAGAAGGAGCGTGCTTTAGCTCGTCGCTTCCAGAAAATTGATATTATTGAACCATCGTTAGATGACACAACCAAGATTCTGATCGGTTTGAAGCCAAAATACGAAGCTCACCACGAAGTGCGTTACACCAACAAAGCGTTGCGTGCCGCTGTGGAGTTGTCAGCTAAATACATTAATGAACGTCACCTTCCAGATAAGGCAATTGACGTGATTGATGAAGCCGGCGCTCGTAGTCGTTTGGCACCAGCAAGCCGTCGTAAGAAAACGGTAAGCGTGGCTGATATTGAGTCAATGGTTGCGAAAATGGCTCGTATTCCTGAGAAGTCAGTATCATCTTCAGACAAAGATACGTTACAGAAACTGGATGACCGCATGAAAATGTTGGTATTCGGACAAGACCCAGCGATCGATGTATTGAGCGAAGCGATTAAGCTGACTCGTGCAGGATTGGGTGCAGACAATAAACCTGTTGGTTCATTCCTATTCGCTGGTCCTACTGGTGTAGGTAAAACAGAGGTTACTGTACAGCTGTCTAAGTTGATGGGTATTGAACTGTTGCGCTTTGACATGTCTGAGTACGGTGAGCGTCACTCTGTGAGCCGTTTGATCGGTGCTCCTCCTGGTTATGTTGGTTATGACCAAGGTGGTCTACTCACTGATGCTGTAATCAAGAATCCACACTCTGTTGTGTTACTTGATGAGATAGAGAAGGCTCACCCAGATATCTTTAACTTGTTACTACAGGTGATGGACAACGGCACGCTAACTGACAACAACGGTCGTAAAGCGGATTTCCGTAACGTGATCCTTGTGATGACGACCAATGCTGGTGTTGCTGAAACTGAGAAGAAATCGATCGGTTTGATCCAACAAGATCATGCGCCAGACGCGATGGGTGAAATCAAAAAGGTATTTACACCTGAGTTCCGTAACCGTCTTGATAATGTCATTTGGTTCAACAGCCTTGATCCAAGTGTGATTAACCAAGTTGTTGACAAGTTCATTGTTGAGCTTCAGGTTCAACTGGACGCTCGAGGCGTGTCTTTAGAAGTTTCTGAGGATGCTCGTCATTGGTTAGCTGAAAGAGGTTATGACAAGACTATGGGTGCGCGTCCTATGGGACGAGTGATTCAAGAGAAGCTTAAAAAGCCTCTTGCTAATGAGTTACTGTTTGGTAGTTTGGTTGATGGCGGTACGGTTAAAGTATCCCTGATAAAAGACGATCTAGATTTCATCTATGTTGGTGCTAAAGAAGAGGTTATGCATTAAGCCTATTTTTTAACAGCTTAAGCTGTTGCTAACTGCTTATTGAGAGCGCGGTACAGCTAATCACGATAATAAACGCATGACTTCGGTTGTGCGTTTTTTTTTAGTTATAGAGTAGCTGAAACAAAGAGAAAGCTGTGGATTGGGGCTGAGGCACTGTTTGACCATAAACCGTTTATGCTGGCTAACCTACGCATATACAAACAGCGATTGGTGACACTGTTATTGGTGATACAGTTATTAAGGAAAAGTGTATTGCAGGGGAATGTTACGAGAGACTGAAGGTATTGTTGGGGCTCTTGGTGAGCGAAGTGAGCTAACCAGGTGTTTCTTTAGTGTTTGTTTGGTCGATAAAAAACGGAGCATCAAGCTCCGCTTCTTATCGTATTCGGTAATTAAAAATTAACGAGCACGGAAGACGATGCGGCCTTTAGAAAGGTCGTATGGAGTCATCTCAACAGTTACTTTATCACCAGTAAGAATACGGATGTAGTTTTTACGCATTTTACCAGAGATGTGTGCTGTCACTACGTGACCGTTTTCAAGCTCAACACGGAACATCGTGTTTGGTAGAGTATCAAGGACCGTGCCTTGCATCTCGATTACGTCTTCTTTAGCCATCTAATCCTCTTTCGAAATTTGGCGGTTTTCAACGGCTTGATTGTGCCGTTAAAATCAAAATATGTAAAGTTGTCGCGTATTCTACCCTTGCCACCGCTGATTTACTAGCCTTTGATGACGTTGAAATCGTACTTTATAGTTCATCGCAGGACATTCATCGATTTGATAACCCAAATATAACCACTGTTTCTGTTCTTTCTGGGCGTGCTGGATTTGAAACAGAACACCTAGTGTTCCCATAGAGATGTCGATATCAGGATCGAAGAAGGTGTAAAATGCGCTTGTGCAGTGAGACATCACATCAGTGACGGCGATGCCGACTAACTGGCTATCATCATAGATGTGCATGAACTTTGTGGCAAGCCATTCATTTTTAGAGAATTGTAGAAACTCTTCTTTTTTTGGGGGATACATGGTTCCCGAACGGTGACGAGCGGTTATATAGCGACTATATAAGTCAAACCAGTTGTCATCCATCTCGTCTTTCAATTCCCAACGCAGTGATTTGGCTTTGTTGAGGATTCGTCGTTGGCTTTTGGAAAACTTGACCTCGGGAATCGAGAGGCGAATAGCTTGGCACGCAGAGCAATTATCGCAATGTGGCTTATAAATGGTCGATCCACTGCGGCGAAATCCGTTGGCGAGCAGGACTTCATAATTATCTGAAGTATGCATGTGTTCATCAAGCGTGACTGCCACTCTTTCTTGAAGATGTGGCAGGTAGCTGCAAGCATGGTTATCGGTCAATCCAATTCTGATTTGTTGTAAATCTGAACTCATGAAGGCGTTCCCTCTAGCCATTGTGATTTAAAACATCCATCGCTAAGTTGATTTTCTTTAAGTATTTTCAAAGCACTAAGGAACTCATCTCTTTCTACTTCGATAGCGCCTAACGAGTTCAAATGAGGGTTCATGACTTGGCAATCGATGAGCTTTCCCCCGAATCGTGTAAAGTGTTCACAAAAGTACCACAGTGCAATTTTAGAGGCATTGGTCTTCAGACTAAACATCGATTCACCACAAAAGACTTGGCCTCTTTGTAAGCCGTATAGTCCGCCGATAAGCTCGTCGCCTTGCCAAACCTCAACGGAGTGGCAGAAGCCTAATGAAGAAAGTTCGCGGTACGCTGACTGCATGTCACCGTTTAGCCAAGTTTCTTCTTCGGGTCTTAGCGAGGAGCAGTAGCCAATCACTTTGTCTGTCGCTTGGTTGATGCTGACACGGTAATTATGCTTTCTTTGAAACTTTTTAAGACTTTTTGACGGTTCGAATGTCTTAGGATTAAATACCGCTCGTGGTGCTGGGCTCCACCAAAGTATAGGCTCCCCTGGGCCATACCATGGAAATATACCTTGGCTATAAGCGTTTAAAATTCGCATGGGTGACAAATCACCACCGAAGGCGAGCAGACCGTTAGGTTCATCAAGCGCGTCGAAAGGCGAAGGAAACTCTATACTAGTAGTATCAAGCTCGGTTAGGTATATAGTCATAAGTACCGCGTTACAGATTAATCACTGACCAAGAGGTCTTTAGGAGTTTTACCATGAAAAAGTTGCTTTGGATTTTACTTGTTTTGCCCATGTTGGCAAATGCAGCTTACAACAGAAACCAAGCTCGACCAGTCAATGAGGTCGTTTATGGTGAGATTGACACGGTCAGATACATTACCCAACAAGAGATCGTAGAGTCGAAAGCGAATGGTTGGGAAACCTTGTTAGGTGCGGCTATTGGTGGCTTGATTGGTAATCAATTTGGTGGCGGTACCGGCAAAGAAGTCGCAACGGCCGTCGGTGCTGTGGCGGGCGCCGGGATTGCTCGCAATCGAGGTAACACACAATACAAAGTGGAATATAAGCTCGTCGAATTATTGGTCAAAACTAAAGATGACAAGTTGGTTAACATCATTCAAGACGTCGATAGCTCGATGTTGTTTAACCGAGGTGATGATGTGCGAATTCTCTATTTTTCAGACGGCGTCCGAGTTGATCTCGTGTACTAGTATGTAAATGTGTTTAGTTGGCTAATTAATCGCCTTTATCGAGGGGATTAGCTCTGGAGTTCATTGGAAAAGTTCGTTAGTCTGCAAGTACGAAGAATTATTCATCACCCGAAAATAAATACGCGCCAGTGACTTCGGGTGGTACAAGGACTATAAGATTTAATGGAAAGCCTTACGTTACAACCAATTCAAAAAGTGAGCGGGGAAGTTAATCTACCTGGCTCAAAAAGTGTTTCCAACCGTGCGCTTCTTTTGGCTGCACTTTCAACTGGAACCACGCGCCTAACAAACTTACTAGACAGTGATGATATTCGCCATATGCTGAATGCTTTGACGCAATTAGGTGTTGATTATCAGCTGTCTGCAGATAAAACCGTCTGTGAAGTGACGGGTGTGGGTGGTGCATTCTCAAGTGACAAAATCCTAGAGCTTTTCTTAGGCAATGCGGGTACGGCGATGCGCCCGCTGGCTGCTGCACTTTGTTTGGGGCGTGGTGAATATGTTCTGACTGGCGAGCCTCGCATGAAAGAGCGACCAATCGGTCACTTAGTGACAGCACTGCAAGAAGCCGGCGCCGACGTTGAATACCTAGAAAACGAAAATTACCCACCATTGAAGATCACGGGTACTGGCCTTAAAAGCGGTACGGTTTCAATCGATGGTTCTATCTCTAGCCAATTTTTGACGGCATTTTTGATGGCTGCGCCTTTAGCTGAAGGTGAGGTAACAATCAAAATTGAGGGTGAATTGGTTTCTAAACCTTACATCGATATCACGCTACACATTATGAAACAATTTGGTGTGGATGTGATCAACAACGATTACCAAGAGTTCGTAATTCCGACTGGGCAATCTTACTCAGCACCGGGGGATTTCTTGGTTGAGGGTGATGCATCATCTGCGTCATATTTCCTTGCTGCCGCAGCGATTAAAGGCGGTGAGATTAAAGTAACGGGTATTGGTAAAAACAGTATCCAAGGTGATATCCAATTTGCTGATGCGCTTGAGAAAATGGGTGCGGAAATCGAATGGGGTGACGACTACGTTATCTCTCGTTGTGGTGAGCTGAAAGGCATCGATATGGACTATAACCATATCCCAGATGCAGCGATGACTATCGCAACGACAGCTTTGTTTGCTAAAGGTACAACGGCAATCCGTAATGTTTACAACTGGCGTGTGAAAGAGACCGATCGCTTAGCGGCTATGGCTACAGAGCTTCGTAAAGTTGGCGCAGAGGTAGAAGAAGGTGAAGATTACATCATCGTTAACCCTGTTACTCAACTGACACATGCGGCGATCGATACCTATGATGATCACCGTATGGCGATGTGTTTCTCGCTGGTTGCCTTGAGCGATACTCCTGTGACAATTAATGACCCAGGTTGTACTTCAAAGACTTTCCCTGACTACTTCGACAAGCTGAAAATGCTGAGTCAATAAAAATGCTAAGCATATAAAGGTCCAGGAAGTAAAAAAGCTTGCCTAAATGGCAAGCTTTTTCGTTATTGTTGAAGCGTAAATTCTTTTGAAAGATGGTGCGCTAAGTATTTAAACATGTTAAATACTGCGGTTGTATTCTCTGTCGGCATTCCATTGCTGTCTAAGAAGTATTCACCTTTGAAGATGAGGACATCGTCTTTTTCTACTACGCTGTTTGCGCGCATGCCTTCAATGTAGTCATCATGTGATTGGATAATTTGGTTTGCGATAAGCAGTAAATCAAATTCTGCTATTACTTTCTTTGTCATGAGTTTATCTCTGATAACTGAATATAACGTTGAGTTTATGGTGTCGAACTAGAAATTCAATGATTTCACAACCGATTAAGAGAGTCTTTTCAAACATCCACAATTTATTTTGTGATTTACGGCAAAAATAATTGAATGGGGCTCGCGTTAGATTCGCGGACAAGCTTAGTATGAGCCCGTTTAGACGTAATGCCTGATGAATAGGCTCTTGCAAGTATTCTTAGTGAGTACTTTATAGCTTCTTTATATTGTGCCCCTTTTCTCTATGAGTCGTCGAATTGTCGAGCGATCAGATCCAATTTTGAAAAAAGCGGTTGATCTTCTAGTAATCTCGCACAATAGTAAAAAAAGAAGCAATGAATTTAGAATATCATGCGTAAAAGCCCACAAGCTAAATTGTTGGTGCTGAAGCATCGTGATTAAGGACGTTAGAGTCAATATGGGTAAATCGCTCGTTATAGTGGAGTCGCCAGCCAAGGCTAAAACTATCAATAAATATCTTGGCAAAGACTTTGTCGTTAAGTCGAGTGTAGGTCACGTACGTGATTTACCAACGGCGGGTCAAAGTACTGGTCAAAAGGCTGCTGCAGTTTCAACCAAGGGTATGAGCCCAGAAGATAAAGCTCGTATCAAGAAAGAAAAAGATCGCAAAGCTCTCATTAAAAAGATGGGTATCAACCCATATCAAGAGTGGGAAGCGAACTACCAAATTTTACCTGGTAAAGAAAAAGTCGTTGCTGAATTGCAAAAACTGGCTGAGAACGCAGACCATGTTTATCTCGCAACCGATTTGGACCGCGAAGGAGAAGCTATCGCATGGCACCTTCGTGAGATCATCGGTGGTGATGAAACGCGATACAAGCGAGTGGTTTTTAACGAAATCACTAAAAATGCTATTCAACAAGCTTTTGAAACTCCAGGTGAGCTAAACATTGATGGCGTAAACGCACAACAAGCACGACGTTTTATGGACCGTGTTGTTGGCTTTATGGTGTCACCACTGCTTTGGAAGAAAGTAGCACGAGGCCTATCCGCTGGCCGTGTTCAATCAGTCGCTGTAAAACTACTGGTTGAGCGCGAGCGCGAGATCAACGCTTTTATCCCCGAAGAGTTCTGGGATGTGCATGCTGATACCAAAACAGCAGAGAAAACAGATTTCAGACTGCAAGTCGCTCAGAAAGACGGTGTTGCGTTTAAACCTGATAATGAAGCGCAAACACAAGCTGCAGTTAGCGTTTTAGAAAAAGCGCAATACGAAGTATGTAAACGTGAAGACCGCCCTACTAAGAGTAAGCCGTCTGCACCTTACATCACGTCTACGCTGCAACAAGCGGCGAGTACGCGTCTTGGTTACGGCGTGAAGAAAACCATGATGCTGGCTCAACGTTTGTATGAAGCGGGTTACATCACTTATATGCGTACTGACTCAACGAACTTGAGTTCAGAAGCTGTAGAAGCCGCTCGTGAATACATTGGTTCTGAGTACGGTGCGCAATATCTTCCACCTAAAGCACTTGTATACGGCAGCAAAGAGGGCGCTCAAGAGGCCCACGAAGCGATTCGTCCTTCAAGTGTAGATGTTAAGTCGGAAGACCTAAACGGCGTAGACGCAGACGCACACAAGCTATATTCACTGATTTGGAATCAATTCGTTGCTTGTCAAATGACACCTGCGCAATACGATTCAACGACAGTAAGCGTTAAAGCGGATGAGTACACGTTAAAAGCGAAAGGCCGTATTCTTAAGTTTGACGGTTGGACTCGCGTTCAACGTCCAATGGGCAAAAATGAAGATACTATTCTTCCTGCTGTACAGGTTGGTGAAAAGCTAGACTTAATCGCACTCGACCCTAAACAGCACTTCACTAAGCCACCAGCACGTTTCACTGAAGCTGCGCTAGTTAAAGAGCTTGAGAAGCGCGGTATTGGTCGTCCTTCAACTTACGCATCAATCATCTCGACGATTCAAGATCGCGGTTATGTAAAAGTTGAACAGCGCCGTTTCTATGCTGAGAAAATGGGTGAAATTGTTACTGACCGTCTGGATGGCAGTTTCAATGATCTAATGAACTATGACTTTACTGCTCGTATGGAGCAGAAGTTAGACCAAATTGCAGAAGGCGAAGCAAGCTGGAAAGGCGTGCTAGATAACTTCTTCGAAGACTTTACTGGCGATTTGGAAAAAGCGGATTTAGACGAAGACGCTGGTGGCATGAAGCCAAATCATATCGTAGAAACCGATATTGAGTGTCCAACTTGTAGCCGTAAAATGGGTATTCGTACGGCTTCGACAGGCGTATTCCTAGGTTGTTCTGGTTATGCACTTCCACCAAAAGAGCGTTGTAAGACAACAATCAACCTTGGTGATGAAGAAGGTATTATCAACGTTCTTGAAGAAGACGTTGAAACAGCAGCACTTCGAGCGAAAAAGCGTTGTCCTATTTGTGAAACGGCAATGGATGCTTATCTGATTGATGATAAGCGTAAGATGCACGTGTGTGGTAACAACCCTAACTGTGAAGGTTATGTGGTTGAACATGGCGAATTCAAAGTCAAAGGCTACGATGGTCCACTTGTTGAGTGTGACAAATGTGGTTCTGACATGGTTCTGAAGAACGGTCGTTTCGGTAAATACATGGACTGTACGAGTGAGGATTGTAAGAACACTCGTAAGATTCTGAGAAATGGCGAAGTAGCGCCACCTAAAGAAGACCCTGTGCATTTCCCTGAACTTCCATGTGAAAACTCAGATGCGTACTTCGTACTTCGTGACGGTGCTTCTGGTCTATTTATGGCTGCGAGCAACTTTCCTAAATCACGTGAAACACGTGCGCCATTAGTGGAAGAGCTGGTGCGTTTTAAAGACCGTATTTCACCTAAATTCCAATACCTGACATCAGCACCAGTTGCTGATCCTGATGGCAAGCCGACAGTCGTTCGTTTTAGTCGTAAGACAAAAGAGAACTACGTTCGTACTGAAGCGGATGGCAAACCATCTGGTTGGACTGCGTTGTACATCGATGGTAAGTGGGAAATTACGGATAAACGTAAAAAGCCTAAAGAGAAGTAACTGAACGTTATTTGAAAAAAACAGCCATTAGGCTGTTTTTTTTTGACCAAAATACGACTAATTATGCAACTGGTTGATTTGCCGTGTCGATTGCGAGAATTTATTAAATTCACAGAGTAAAATAAATGGAGATGATTAATCATATCTTCTTATGCAACTTTAACGAGAATGTAACTTAATTCAAATATTGTAACTCAAAGATCAGTGTTTAGTTGTATACCTGATGTGTGACGGGTGTTAATGTAATGTTTCGCCCGAACGGTGTAGTGTGAGCTGCTTTAAGTCTTAGGAAAGCAATCAGCTTACATAGCACAGAATGGCGTATTAAAAATTGAAATCGACCGAAAAGTCGATAACGTATATAAAACCAAGTGCAAAGAATAGTGCACGCATAACAACGTTTGGCTTAGGATATTGTCACTGTATGTGAATGAATATTCGTTAAGTACCGAAATAAGTGTTAGTGCTCATCCCCCAGAGGAAGACACCTCTACGAGTACTGACATCGACAAGCTATAGATATATGGAGAATAAAATGGCTGGTGTATTGGGAATGATTCTTGCTGGTGGTGAAGGCTCTCGCTTAAGACCTTTGACTGAATCTCGCAGCAAACCCTCGGTTCCTTTCGGTGGTAGTTACCGCTTAATTGATTTCGCTTTGAACAACTTCGTTAATGCTGATCTTATGAAGATCTACGTATTAACACAATTTAAGTCACAATCTCTGTTCCACCACATGAAAAAAGGTTGGAATATCAGTGGCATCACAGATCGTTTTATCGACCCAATTCCTGCGCAAATGCGTAAAGGAAAGCGTTGGTATGAAGGCACAGCAGATGCTATCTACCAAAATATGGGCTTTATGGAACTGGAAGAACCTGATCAAGTCTGTATTTTTGGTTCTGACCATATCTATAAAATGGACATCAAACAAATGCTTGATTTCCATAAAGAAAAGAAAGCAGCGTTAACCGTCTCTGCACTGCGAATGCCGCTTGCTGAAGCATCAGAATTCGGTGTTATCGAGGTGGATGCTGAAGGCCGTATGATTGGCTTTGAAGAGAAGCCTGCAAATCCGAAGTCGATTCCAGGAGACCCAGAGTCTGCGCTCGTTTCAATGGGCAACTACGTGTTTGAAGCGAAAGAACTTTTTGCTGAACTAACGGAAGATGCAGATAAACCTGAATCTTCACATGACTTCGGGAAAGACATTATTCCAAACATGTTCCCACGCGGTGATGTGTTTGTTTATGATTTCAGCACCAACCGTATTACTGGTGAGAAAGAAGAAGTTTACTGGCGCGATGTAGGTACGATTGATGCGTACTGGCAAGCACATATGGACCTTCTTAAGAAAGATGCACCATTCTCGCTATACAACCGTAAATGGCCTCTACACACTTACTATCCGCCACTACCACCAGCGACGTTTACTGACTCGGCTAATGGTCGAATTCAGATCATTGATAGTCTTGTGTGTAGCGGTAGTTACGTACGTGGTTCGCGTATTGAAAAGAGTGTATTAGGCTTCCGCAGCAATATCGCATCAGCGTGTGATATTAGTGAGAGTATTTTATTAGGTGATGTGAAGGTGGGCGAGGGTTGTATACTTCGTCGCGTTATCATTGATAAAGATGCAGACATCGCACCAGGCACTCAAATTGGTGTAAACCTGACAGAAGACAAAAAGCATTACCACGTATCTGACGATGGTGTAGTTGTTATTTCTAAAGGAGCGCGAGTTGGTTACTAAAACTCTCTCGGTACTTTTTGTAGCGTCTGAAGTTGAAGGCTTGATTAAAAGTGGTGGCTTGGCTGATGTAGCCAAGGCACTGCCGAAAGCGTTACAAACACTCGAACAGGACGTTCGAGTGACTATTCCCGCGTATAGAAACATTCCAAACATTGATGCAGCCGAAGTCATTTTATCGACCGAGCTCGATCATTGGCCTCATACCGCTTACCAAGTCAAAAAACTGAGTGTAGAAGGTGTTCAAGTTTTTGGTATCGAATGTGCCAAATATTTCGACCGTCCAGAAATGTACGCAGAAAATAATCAAGCTTACGCAGATAACGGAGAGCGTTTCTCGTTCTTCAGTGCAGCTTGCCTTGATATGCTTCCCAAGCTTGGCTTCCAACCTGATATCATTCATGCAAATGACTGGCATACAGGCTTTGTTCCTTTTTTGCTTAAATCACGTTATCAACAACATGATTTCTTTGAAAATACGCGCAGTGTTATCTCAATTCACAACGCAGTTTTCAAAGGTGTGTTCGCATACGATGAACTGCAATTTCTACCAGAAATGCATAGCTACAATGTGCCTGAAGCTTCAGTGAGTGACACGCATGTCACAATGCTGAGAGCCGGCGTGATGTGTGCTGATAAGGTGAACGCAGTAAGTCCAACGTATGCCGAGGAGTTGAAAACGGAATTAGGCAGTCACGGTATGGCAGCAGAATTCCAGTACAGATCCGCGGATCTTTTTGGCATTTTGAATGGTTGTGATTACGGAGCTTGGAACCCGGAAACGGACGCTTTCCTCCCTCGTAAATTCAAAGCGACAAAGCACAGCATGGTTCGTGGGAAGTCAGCTTGTAAGCAAAAACTGCAACAAGATGTTGGCCTCCCCATCACCGATTGTGCGGTTTATGGCATGGTTTGTCGTTTGACTAATCAGAAAGGTGTTCATTACTTACTGCCTATCATCGAACAGTTTTTGAAAAACGATCTTCAGATCGTGATTGTCGGTACTGGTGATCCAGTTTTAGCGAGTCAGCTGAAAGAGCTGTCGGCACTTCACTCAGATCAGTTCTCGTTTGTAGAAGCGTATAATAATGAGCTTGCGCACTTAGTTGAAGCGGGTTCTGATTTCTTCTTGATGCCTTCGGAGTTCGAACCTTGTGGCTTAAACCAAATCTACAGCATGGCTTACGGTACGTTACCGATTGTTCGCTCTGTGGGCGGTTTAAAAGACAGTGTGAATGATTACGATCAGGATCCCGAGATAGCGACCGGCTTTGCTTTTGAAGAGCCAACACCGCAAGCGTTACTGGCAGTATTGCATCGTTCATTACTACTTTATGCACAAAACCCCGCTGAAATTAAGCGTGTTCAACTTTACGCGATGCAACAAGATTTTAGTTGGGAAGATGCGGCAAAAGAATACCTTACGATGTACCATTCTGCATTTTAACGTGCTGAATTAGCTGTAAAATAAGCTGATGTATAACAACTGAACTTAATAGTAGAAGGCGCTCTGATAGTAGAGTGCCTTTTTGTTTTCTGGTCAGATCACATCACGTTTAGGAAGACAAAACTTGCAAACTCATTTTAGTCAGGTAGAAAAGGTGGGGTAGGTATTCACATGACTAATGTTAGGTTTGACACTATTATCACTTAAATTTCTTGATTGCGTGATATCCTTAGCCATCGCCTTGTGATGAGGCAGAGCTCCATTCCAATAATTAAAGCGATAGGTATGTCTGAGAGTTTACTATTTCATAAAACATTTACTCACCCTACGAGCGATGAGTGGGTTGTATTTGTGCATGGCGCAGGAGGCAGTTCCTCCATCTGGTTTAAGCAGATCAAAGCTTATAAACAGCACTTCAACTTGCTTCTCATTGATTTGAGAGGGCATGGTAAATCAGACAATATCCTCAAAGGGCTGATTTCGAATCGTTATACGTTCAAATCGGTGACGCTTGATATTCTTAAAGTGTTAGACCATCTGAAAATCCGTTCTGCACACTTTGTAGGCATGTCTTTGGGCACGATTATTGTCCGTAATATCGCAGAGCTAGCGGCTGGTCGAGTACGTTCAATGGTGCTAGGTGGTGCCGTGACCAAACTCAACACTCGCTCTCAAGTCTTAATCAAGTTGGGTAACTTGAGTAAGCACATCATTCCTTATATGTGGTTATACAGCCTTTTTGCTTACGTTGTGATGCCACAAAAAAGCCAAAAAGAATCACGTCACCTGTTTATCCGCGAAGCCAAAAAGCTGTGCCAAAAAGAGTTTAAACGCTGGTTTATCCTTACGGCTGATGTGAACCCATTGATGAAGTACTTCAAAGACCGAGAGTTGCCGATTCCAACTTTGTATTTGATGGGCGAGCGCGACTACATGTTCATCAAGCCAGTAAAAGAAATGGTAGAGGCGCATAAGTCGAGCGAGCTAGTAGAAATTCCGAATTGTGGACACGTATGTAACGTAGAAAACCCTGAAGAATTCAATCAACGATCTATCGCTTTTATTCAAAAGCAAATTCAGTGATTATCTCGATTCTTCATCAGAACAGACGCTCGAATAGAATTGAGACAAAAACGGGAAGCTAATTTTAGCTTCCCGTTTTTATTTGGAGGAGGTATCTGACCGAGTGGTTATAAAAGGCCGTTGGAGCCACTTTACCTTTCAAAACCTGCTATTCAGGTGAAGCAGCACCGCACTGCCAACAAGAACCGAATTGTGCTTCGTTGACTTCATGACATTCTCCGCAACGCCACTCTTCATAAATGATTGAATCTTGCTGTTTCTGGTAGTCATTAACAACTGCCCGGGCTTTGCTCGCCAATTCTGGCTCATATAACCATACGTAAGGGTCAGTCTCTTCGGTAAATGGGATTTCCCCTTTCAAACCGAATAACCCTTCACCACGGACTTCACACGCAATATTCACACTTTCTAGTAATCCACAAATGATGTGGGCTTCTGTCGGATTCGATGCACTGAAGATTTTCATTGAGATAGAACCTTATCTGGCTATATGCGTTATTCAGCCACAGGTGCTGAGCGAAATTTATTCATCAACCATTTAGCAATGATTGGGAATACACCCAGTAAGGCAAATGACAATAGTACTGAAGGGGACACGATACCCGAAAGTGAATCAATTTCCGCGAGTTGAGTACCAGCATTCAAGAAAACAGCGGTACCCGGTAACATCCCTATTTGACTCGTGATGTAGTAACGACTCACGGACATCGGTGTTAGACCCATCAACAGATTGATAAGGAAAAATGGGAATACAGGAATCAGACGCAGAGAAAACAAGTAAAATGCTCCGTCTTTTTCAACGCCCTTGTTAATCGTTGCTAATTTGTCACCAAATTTGGTTTGGATCCAGTCACGTAAAAGGTAGCGGCTACTTAGAAATGCGAGGGTTGCACCGATGGCACTGGCGAAAGAGACCAGCAGCAAACTATTCCAGAAACCAAATAGCGCAGCTCCTAACAGGGTCACAACAGCAGCACCAGGAATTGAGAAAGCAGTAATCATTACATACGCGACAAAATAGATAGCAGCGGCAGCAATGAAGTTGCTATCAATGTAGTCATTTAAAACGGCTTGTTGGGCCTTGGCATTTTCAAGCGTTAGGTATTGGCCGAAATTGACGCCTAACAAGACGATGGTTACGACCAACACAATACCCAATATCATTTTCTTACTCATTGATACTTCCTCTAAATTTTCAATGTATACCATTAGTATAGATAGACAGGCAAAGCATAGATTAACTTTCAGCAGATATAAAAAAAGCCGCAGTAAATGCGGCTTAGTTATGTATATAGTTTTTCACTTACAATGTTAATTGACGCGATTGATAAGCTCTTCACGACGCTGCTGCGGTATAACAGACCAATGTGTGCCATTGATCGCGCCTTCTAGCGCCCAAAGTAGTTCAATACTGACAGAAGACGCATGTGATTCTTTGATGGCGTTAAATGCGTTTACAGAGCCAGATTCATATAAACGTTCTACGGAATCGATCCCTGCTTTTTTCAACATACGCTCAGTGGCGAGCCGAAGGTTGGGCAGATCTTTGAGTCGAGTAGGCTTAGCTGAAGATTGCTCAGCTTTTTCTTCTTTAGCAAAACCCAGAGACGTCGTTGCAAGCTGCAAGATTTTCTCTTGGTCTTGCCACAGGCCTTCGGGTAAAGCGAAATATTTAGTAACGACAGGGAAACCACGTTTTTTGTAGACGTACGGTTGAAACCCTTGTTGTTCGAACTGTTTCGTTGTGCATTTGTCTGCTCGTATGTGCAGCTGGTCATTTACAACCAGAGCAAACATAGTGTCATCAGCAAAAAGACCGAAGCCACCAAACATCGAGCGTGATTTTATTTTTCCTAGGGATTCAAATAATTTCATTGAATCCTTTAGTATCGGTTTATCCATGTTATTTATCTCGGTGTATTTGAACTACGCCACCAAATAAGCAGGTCCGAGAGATTAGCAAAATGTTGCAATTAAATTGTCAATTAGCCGTAAATTACTAAATTATTAGTAGTTACTGCATTTTGCCATCGGTAACCCCGCTACCATACCAACGAGTGGTTTAGGCCGGAAGCTTTGCGTCTCACTCTTTCAAGTGATTTGCCCTGTGCGTGACTGATTGAATAGAATAAAGTTTTTGTTGAATGAGGCTCACACTTGTTATTTCAAAATGTGATATTGCTTCAATTAATGATCTTTCCAGTATGATACCAGGTTCATTCATGTTGTTGATAAAAAAAGCGCACCTAAAGGTGCGCTTAATTATATTAAACTGAATTTATCAATTAATTTAACGTTTTAACTGTGCTTCGCTCAACAATTTCAGGGTGCATTTCGAACACACGCTTTTCATGGTCTTTATCTTTAATGCGTTCTAACAAAATTTCGAAAGCGTTCTTACCAACACGACGTTTGGGTTGGTGAACCGTTGTTAACGGCGGAGAGAAGTATTCAGCCAACTCGATGTTGTCATAGCCGATCACTGAAATATCTTCAGGGATACGAATTCCTTTCTCTTGCAATCTGCTCATTAGGCCGAGTGCCATCGTGTCGTTAAAACAGAATACGGCCGTTGGGCGATCTACCATCTTAATGATTTTCTCTGCAGCAAGAACCGCAGTATCACACTCGAAGTTACCTTCAATGATCATGTTATCATCGGTAGCAATCTTAGCTTCGTTGAGTGCGCGTTTGTAACCCGCGATGCGTTCAACACATGCCGCTTTGTCTAAGTGGCCACTTAAACAAGCAATCTTGGAGTGACCGTGCTCAATGAGGTATTTGGTCGCTAGGTAACCACCTTCCTCAGAGTTGTCGATGATCTTATCTGCTTGAGAACTCTCAGGGCCCCAATCCATAATCACTTTAGGAATGTCAGCGTGACGGTCTAACATGCCTCTTAGCTCTTCAGTTAGGTCAGAACACATAACTAAGATGCCATCTACACGTTTCTCTGCAAGCATTCGAATGTAGTCACGTTGCTTCTCATAGATACCGCCCGTATTACACAGAATCAAAGTGTAACCTTGACGGTAGCAGTAGCTTTCAACACCATCGATAACTTCAGAGAAGAATAGGTTAGTTGATTGAGTAACTAGCATGCCGATAGTGCGGGTTGTATTGCACTTCAAACTACGAGCAACGGCACTTGGTGCATAGTTCAGTTCGTCTACGGCTTTATTTACTTTTTCTTGCGTCGCTTCTGCAACAAAGCGAGTTTTGTTGATTACGTGAGAAACGGTTGTTGTTGATACGCCTGCTAAGCGAGCGACATCTTTTATAGTGGCCATGGTTTTATCCTATTAGAAGCTACTTTCCCAAAGTACGGAATGAAGTAGCCGTTAAGCTACCTAACTAAGAGCTTAAATTTGTAGGGCTCTTTGGGTACTAAAGTGCTAAAAAACAAAAAACCGCTATTGAGCGGCTTGTCTTAACACCGAAATGCTCAAAACTATAATAAGCATAGCATTTCGTGAATGTTTCATATTTTATCGTTTGCGGTCACAATTTTAGACTGACTAGAAATTACTCGCAATAAAATTCACCCGGAAATCCGGGTGAATTGTCACATTCTTCTGAATTTATTTAACGAGTCATCCAATAAGCTTATTCACCAGCAAGGTATTGGGTGTCCAATTTGCAGAATGCAAGTAGCAGAGATGAGACTGAAGCGTAGAAACCGAATTCGTCAACGTCATGACATTTAACGTTGAACTTTGGTACCCAAGTAAGAAGTTGTTGCTCGATAAATTGCTGTTGAACAATGAACGATTTTTCTAGCTCTTCTTCAAGTTCCGTTTCATTAGAACGGATGATCAAGTTGCCAAGGAAGTCGAGTGCGATAGCGATGTGGTCAGCTGGTTCTTTTAGGTCTTGGTTCACCACTAAGTTGTGCTTGGCCATGATCTCTTCCATATCTTTTGCTGGCTTATCATTCAAAAGGCCAGTCTCACCGATATACATAGAAGCGTAAGGAAGTGCGCCATGCTTATCTGTTTTTAAGAATAAGTCACAGAAGTCAGCAGACAATTCTAGTTGAGCATCCTCACGCGTTTGTAGGCGGTTTAGCGCATCCACTAGGCTATCGATCGCCGGCTTTAGTGTTTCATTTTCGCCTAAACCAGTTAGGAAAGAACGAATTTCAACAGAGTGGTAGTGATCGAGTTCTTCTTGAGTGAGCTCTTTAGCGAATAAGCTTGATAGCCACCAGTATATTTCTGCTCTTTGCTCGTTGAACGCTTTCGTATCTTTCATTTCTTAGATCCTGATTTAGTCTTGTGGTGTTACTTATATGCATCTTGAAGTTACTTGTGCAAAGCACACCAAGGCTGAATAACAAGGTTATTTGCGAAACGCAAAGTTACTCGTTAGTAGTAATGCCTATATTGAATTGCGATGGACGATAAATAGCAAGGTTTAAGATTGTCTTGTATCAAAAAAGATCCATGTTTCTGGCTTTTATCTTGTGTACCACTAGAATTGTTACGAGTTATGAATAGAATAGTCACTGAAACTATTAAATAAGAAAAGTGGTGTAGATGAGCTATCACGTATTAGTCGTAGAAGATGATGTGGTAACCCGCAGTAAACTGGTCGGATACTTCCAGAACGAAGGTTACACAGTAAGCGAAGCGGAAAGCGGCGCTCAAATGAGAAACGTGTTAGAAGATAATAACGTTGACCTCATTATGCTGGACATCAACTTACCAGGCGAAGATGGATTGATGCTAACTCGCGAATTACGCAGTCAATCAGACATTGGAATTATTTTAGTTACTGGACGCACGGATAGCATCGACAAAATCGTTGGCCTTGAAATGGGCGCTGACGATTACGTTACTAAACCCTTCGAACTTCGCGAGTTATTGGTTCGAGTTAAAAACCTACTTTGGCGCATTTCTGCCGCTCGTAAAACAGCAGCAGGTAAGGTTGAAGAGACTGAAGACGAATCTGTGGTTCGTTTTGGTGAGTGGACGTTTGATATCCCTCGTCGTGCGCTAAGCAAAAACGGCGAACCGGTAAAACTGACTAAAGCTGAATATGAACTGTTGGTTGCGCTCTCTTCTTACCCTAACCAGGTATTAAGTCGTGAACGCATTCTGAATATGATCAGCCACCGAGTGGATGCTCCAAACGATCGAACTATCGACGTGTTAATCCGTCGTATGCGTGCGAAGATGGAGTTTGACCCTAAGAATCCACAAATTTTTGTAACGGTTCACGGTGAAGGTTACATGTTCGCTGGTGATTGATTTCCTTCGGGAATGACCAATCAACAACGATATTTAAACGTAAAAAGCCGAGACATCATTGATGTCTCGGCTTTTTTATTACTTAGCTTTTACTGTTTATGAACTGGAAACCTGCAAATTACTTGGTTAATCAGTCTTGCCTATCTGGCCGAGTCTACAGATAAGGCTATGTCTACAGGTAAGATTATGTCTACTGATAAAATTCAGTTTACTGATTCGGCTGAGCTTATTGAGGCTGCGCCGCAGAAATACCACCGTCATCTTCAACTAAGCGAGATGTTTCAGGAACAACAATGGGTTCTTCAACGGTGTCATTACTTGTATCAAGCCAATCACGCAGGCTTTGCCACATCAACCCCATTGTTTCGTGCCAGTAACGTTCAGTTTGCTCAAGGTAAAGAGCTTTGGGCATGTACTTATTCCAAGGTTCAACAATCCCTTCTTGTGCAAGGTAGTTGGTTGGTGCTGGTAATGGCCTCATGCCGGCAGCATGGAATTCATTCAATGCGCGAGTCATATGGCTAGCGGAAGTTACCAGTACCATTCTTTTATTTTTAACGAACGCAGCGGCTTGGCGGGCTTCTTCCCAAGTGTCTTTTGCTGTTTCAAGCAGAATGATATCGGGCTTTGAGACACCTAGTGCCAACGCAACTTTGGCCATCATTCTAGCATTGCTCACTTCAGTGCCTGCGCCATAGCCAGACAAAATGAGTTTTGCACCAGGGTAAAGGCGTAGAATACGAATCCCTTCACTTAAACGCATTAGACCGGTGCGACTAAGCTCTGATGTTGGTGGGATTTGGTCGTCTACGACGTGACCACTTCCGAGAACCATCACGTAATCGATGGTTTCATCGACAGGTAAAAAAGCGGTGTGTTGCCTTTCCATTGGCATTAAAAGTTGATTAGAAACTGGCTGGAAAGCGATGAGGAAAATACCACAGAGGGCTGAAAGGGTGATTAGGCAACCCGTCTTCCTTTTGGTAGTAAACATCACTAGGGCTAAACCCAGAAAAGCGAGAATTAACATTGCTGGCAGTGGCATCAGTAACGAAGACACTACTTTTTTCAGCTCAAACATATCCGAATAGTCCGAAAAAACATCACTTAGTAGTAAAAAGAGACATCGCCTCTTTATTCCTGAAATTCCTGTGACAGAATAGCAGGCACGATAGGACATAATAACTCAAGTAGCCGTGACTGAAGACCGTAATTTCGACGATATTGCCCACAAATTTGCAAAAAACATTTACGGCTCTGACAAAGGAGAGATCCGTCAGATCATCGTATGGGAAGATTTAGAACAAGCTTTGAGCAAATTTGAGCAATCAGCTTCGCCGCTGCATGTGCTTGATGCTGGAGGCGGCCTTGCGCAGATGTCGCAAAAAATTGCGTCGCTTGGGCATAACGTTTCTCTTTGCGACCTCTCTTCTGAAATGCTGAAGCTAGCAGAAGAAAGTATCAGCGAAGCGGGTTTGTTAGATCAGTATCGATTCATCCATTCTCCGGTACAAAAAGTCGCAGAACATCTCGATGAGAAAGTCGATTTTTTGATGTTTCATGCGGTAATGGAATGGTTAGCCGATCCTAAAGAGGCGCTTGATTTATTGTTGGAGCAAGTAAGACCCGGTGGCGTTGCCTCGATAATGTTTTACAACCATCACGGATTAGTCTTGAAAAATGTGATTTGTGGCAATATTCCTCATGTATTGAATGGGATGCCACATCGAAAACGGTTTAAGCTGCAACCACAAAAAGGCTTGAAGCCAGAAGAGGTTTACCAATGGATAGAAGACGCCGGTCTAGAAATCTGTGGTAAATCAGGCATTCGCTCTTTCAGTGACTACATAGGTAATATGGAGTACATGGGCGATTACCAATTTGAAGATGTATTGGAACTAGAAAAACAGCTATGTCGCCAAGAGCCATATCTGTCGCTAGGCCGTTATATTCACGTTTGGGCTCAAAAACCTGCGCAATAACAGCGGTGAATGTGGTAAAAGAAGCCACAACATGCGCTATGCAATCGTAACAAGCCCGCGTCATAAAGAAATAGGCGTCATATCTAATACGTTCGATATGACGAAGAACAGTAACAGGAACCACAATGAGTGAAATGACTCAAACTGCCGAAGAGCAGCCAATTGATGAGTTGGTGGGCTGGGTCAAGCAGCATGATTTTTCATTAAACTTGCCACCAGAGCGTTTAGCATTTTTAATTGCTATCGCAGTACTAAGCAATGAAAGGTTCGATGAAGAGTTGGGCGAAGGTGAACTGCACGATGCATTTACCATTGTCACTCGACTGTTTGAAGATACTGGCGAAGCGTCTGCGTTTCGTGCCAACAATGCCATCAATGAGCTAGTTAAACAGAAGTTGATCAGCCGCTTTACCAGTGAAATCACCGATGGTGCGAGCATCTACCGCTTATCACCGTTGGCCGTTGGTATCTCTGATTATTACTTACGTCACCGTCAGTTCTCTAAATTAAAACTGTCTATTCAGCTTTCTATGGTTGCCGATGAGATGGCAAAAGCCATTGAAGCTGCGCAGAAGGGCGGAACCCCGGGGCATTGGAAAAAGAACGTTTACGGCGTGCTTAAATATTCAGTCGGTGAAATTTTCGATCAGATTGATCTTAACCAACGTGTTATGGATGAGCAGCAACAAACCGTTAAGCAGCAAATTGCCGACCTTTTAAATAAGGACTGGCGAGAAGCGATTAATAACTGTGAAGCTTTGTTATCAGAAACTTCTGCGACGCTAAAAGAATTGCAAGATACCTTGCAAGCGGCGGGTGATGAACTGCAAACACAGATCCTCGATATTCAAGAAATTGTTTACGGTGACGATGAACTCGAGTTCGTTGGCGAAACCCTGTTCGGTTTGCAAATGAAGCTTGACCGAATCACCAGTTGGGGTCAACAAGCGATCGATTTATGGATTGGCTATGACCGTCACGTGCATAAGTTTATCCGTACCGCGATCGATATGGACAAAAACCGTGCCTTTAGCCAGCGCTTGCGTCAGTCAGTCACCGACTACTTTGATGCGCCTTGGTTATTGACCTACGCCGATGCTGAGAAGCTGACCGATCTTCGTGATGAAGCGCTCGTGCTTCGTGATGATGAAGTGATGGGACAAGCGCCAATCGACGTTGAGTACGAAGAATTTGAGCAAGTGAATGATCTGCTTTCAGAACGAATTGCAGAGATGTTAAAAGCTCACAAACAGCAAGGCGCGCCAATTGACCTTGGCCTTGTGCTACGCGATTACCTCGCAGTACACCCTCGCACACACCATTTTGATTTAGCCAGAATTGTTGTCGACCAAGCCGTGCGCTTAGGTTACTCAGAGTCTGACTATCAGGCTATTCAGCCGGATTGGCAGGCAATCAACGATTTCGGTGCAAAGGTACAAGCAAATGTCATTAACAAGTACTGATGATTACATGCCAGAGAAACTGGTAAAAGCGATAGCGAACCCGTTGTTCCCTGCGCTAGATAGCATGCTGCGTTCAGGTAAGCATGTTTCAACCGAAGACCTAGACAACCACGCGTTGCTGTCTGATTTTGAAGTGGAACTTCAGCATTTTTACCAACGCTACAATACGGAACTGGTAAAAGCGCCGGAGGGTTTCTTCTACCTGCGTCCGCGTTCTACATCTCTGATTGGCCGTAGTGTGTTGTCTGAACTAGACATGCTGGTTGGTAAGGTGTTGTGTTTCTTATACCTAAGCCCAGAACGTCTTGCTCATGAAGGTATCTTCACCAATCAAGAACTGTTTGATGAATTGATGTCGTTAGCGGATGAGAAAAAGCTCATGAAGCTAACAACGAACCGCGCATCTGGTTCTGACTTAGACAAAGAAAAGCTCTTTGAAAAAGTACGTACTTCTTTGCGTCGTTTACGCCGTATCGGCATGCTGATTGCGATTGGTGAAACCGGCAAGTTCCGTATCAGCGAAGCGGTATTCCGCTTTGGCGCTGACGTTCGTGTTGGCGACGATATGAAAGAAGCGCAATTACGTCTTATCCGTGATGGTGAAGCTGTGGTTCATACCCAAGAGCCTAACCAAGGCAGTTTGTTGAATGAAGAACAAGCAGAAGCGGTATCAGAACTAGAAGCAGATGTAGACGAAAACGGTCAACAAGACATTTTTAACGATCAAGCTGACTTTGACTTAGAGTCGAACGATGGCGAACAAACAAAAGTAGAAGGTGAAGCATGATTGAAAGAGGCAAGTATCAATCATTAACCATGATCAATTGGAACGGCTTCTTTGCTCGCACTTTTGATATTGATGGATTGGTTACAACGCTTTCTGGCGGTAACGGTGCAGGTAAGTCGACCACAATGGCGGCATTCATCACAGCATTAATCCCTGACCAAAGCCTTCTGCATTTCCGTAACACAACGGAAGCGGGCAGTTCACAGTCATCTCGTGATAAAGGCCTTTACGGTAAGCTTCAGCCGGGCGCATGTTATGCGGCGCTAGATGTGGTGAACTCTCGCAACCAACGCCTATTGTTTGCAGTAAAACTGCAGCAAGTAGCGGGTCGTGATAAGAAAGTAGACATCAAACCGTTCGTAATCCAAGGCCTTCCAAGCCATGTAAAACCAACGGATGTGTTGATTCAGAACGTTTCAGACAGTCATGCTCGCGTGTGTCAGTTAAACGACGTAAAAGCGGCGGTTGCACAATACGAAGGCGCGCATTTTAAAGCGTTTTCTTCGATTGTTGATTACCACTCACAGATGTTTGAATACGGTGTCGTACCGAAGAAACTGCGTAACAGCAGCGACCGTTCTAAGTTCTACCGCCTGATCGAAGCATCGCTTTACGGCGGTATTTCTAGCGCGATTACACGTTCTCTACGTGATTACCTTCTACCGCAAAATGGTGGCGTGAAGAAAGCATTCCAAGACATGGAATCAGCACTACGCGAAAACCGTCTGACGCTAGAAGCGATCAAAACGACTCAATCGGATCGTGACTTGTTCAAGCACTTGATCACTGAATCTACGAACTACGTGGCAGCAGATTACATGCGCCATGCCAACGATCGTCGCAACAAGCTTGATCAAACTATGAAGTTCCGTGGTGAACTATTTGGTTCTCGCGAAACCTTGCTTGATCAAAACAACTTGTTGAACCGCGTTCAAGAAGAGCTTGAGCTGTTGGTCGATCAAGAATCGGCACTAGAGCAAGATTATCAAGCGGCTTCGGATCATCTTCAATTGGTTCAAACTGCACTTCGTCAGCAAGAGAAAATTGCTCGCTACAGTGAAGATTTAGAAGAGCTTAATGAGCGTCTAGAAGAACAGATTATGGTGGTTGAAGAAGCTCAAGAACGAGTACTTCTTGCTGAAGAGCAGGCAACCATTACTGAAGAAGAAGTGGATAGCCTGAAAACTCAGCTTGCTGACTACCAACAAGCGTTGGATGTTCAGCAGACTCGTGCGCTTCAATACCAGCAAGCGGTTCAAGCATTAGAGAAAACGAAGCAGCTACTTGGTGATGAGTCTATTACTGCAGAAAGCGCATTAACTCTGGTTTCTGAGCTAAAAGCACAAGAAGAATCAAGCACTCAAACGTTACTGTCGACTAAGCATAAACTAGACATGTCTTCTGCTGCGTCTGCACAGTTCGACAAAGCGCTCGCTCTTGTTAAAAGCATCGTTGGTGACGTTGAGCGTAAAGAAGCGTCTAACAGTGCTAAGCAAGCTTTAGAAAAAGGCCGTAACGCAAAACACGTTGTTGAAAACGAACAACAGTGGCGTGCTCAGCACCGTGACATGGCTCGTGATGTGGCGCAGCAGCGTCAAGCAAAAGAGCTTGCGACTGAATACCAAAAGCAACACAACATCTCACTGACTGACGAAGCGGTTTTCGATGAAGAACGTGAACGCCATGCAATGCAGATCGAGTCTCTTGAGTACGCTCAAGAAGAGCTGCGTGAAGCGAAGAGTGAGCAACGTCGTGTGCAACAAAACCACGACCAAGAGATTCAAAAACTTGAGTCTATTGCTCCAGCGTGGATCACGGCGAACGACGCACTTGAAGTTCTAAGAGATCAAACAGAAGCTGAGCTAGAAGATAGCCAAGCGGTTATGACTCAAATGCAACAAGTGCTCGAAGGCGAAAAGTCTCAATCAGTAGCAAAAGATCAGTTAGCAACTCGCCGTGCTGAACTTGAGCAAGAGATTGAACGCTTAGCTTCTCCGGGTGGCTCTAACGATCCTCGTTTGAAAGGTTTAGCGGATACGCTTGGTGGCGTTCTGCTTTCTGAAATATATGACGACATTACCATTGGTGATGCACCGTATTTCAGTGCGATGTACGGTCCTGCTCGTCATGCGATTGTGGTCTCTGATCTTGATGGTATTAAAGAGAAGCTGGTGGATCTTGATGATTGTCCAGATGACCTTTACATCCTTGAAGGTGATGTCGACGCATTTGATGACAGCTCATTCAATGCTGATGAGTTAGAGGGCGCGGTGTGTGTTCAGCTGAACGATCGCCAAATGCGTTACTCTCGTTTCCCTGAGATCCCTCTGTTTGGACGTGCGGCTCGTGAACAACGTTTAGAGAAATTGCGTGAAGAGCGTGATGTTGTTGTGGAAAACCACGCGAAAGCGGCGTTTGATGCACAAAAGCTGAATCGCCTATACCAAGCATTCAATAGTTTTGTTGCTAAGCACCTACACGTTGCGTTTAACGCTGACCCTGAACAGGCACTAGTGTCTATTCGTGACAAGCGTAACCAGATTGTACGTTCTTTGGCTGAATTAAATTCTAAAGAGCAACAGCAACGTAGTCAGCTACTACAAAGCAAGCAGGCATTAGGTGCGCTAGACAAATTAGCACCAATGGTTCGTATTTTAGAAGACGAAACATTGGCTGAACGCCTAGCTGAATTAGAAGCGCAACTAGAGCGCTTGAGCGAAGCTAAGTCGTACTTGAACAACCATGGCAAGGCACTGGCGTCTTTAGAGCAGATCGTTTCTGCACTAGACGCAGACCCTGAACAGTTCGAGACACTGGAAGCACAATATCAACAAGCTGACCAAGCTCTACAAAGCCTGAAAGGTAAAGTGTTTGCTCTGTCTGACTTGATTGAACGTCGTCACTACTTTGCCTATGCGGATTCTGTTGATCTTCTAAACAAGAGCAGCGAACTGAGCGAGCAATTAAAAGCGAAATTGGTTCAAGCTGAACAAGCTCGAACTAAAGGCCGTGATGGCTTGAAACAAGCTCGTGAACAGATGAACCAGTACAATCAAGTATTGGCAGCACTGAAGAGCTCACATCAAGCGAAACAAGAAACGGTTCAAGAGTTCAAACAAGAGCTACAAGAGTTTGGTGTCAATGCTGATGAAGGCGCTGAAGAACGTGCTGTACGTCGTCGCGATGAACTGCACGAACGTCTGCATACTTCTCGTGGGCGTAAGAGCGAATACGAGCGTACGATTACATCAACTGAACTTGAGATGAAAGCACTGGCCAAGCGTCTTAAGAAAGTTCAGAAAGAGTACACAGAGCTTCGTACCTTCGTAGTTGCAGCAAAAGCAGGCTGGTGTTCAGTACTTCGTTTAGCTCGTGAGAATGACGTTGAACGTCGTTTACACAAGCGTGAACTGGCTTACCTAACGGCGGGCGAACTTCGCTCAATGTCAGACAAGTCATTGGGTGCGCTACGTCTGGCTGTCGCTGACAATGACGACCTACGTGATTCGCTGCGTCTCTCTGAAGACAACGCGCATCCAGAACGTAAGGTTTTGTTCTACATTGCGGTTTACCAACACCTTCGCGAGCGTATTCGTCAGGATATTATTCGTACGGATGATCCGGTTGAAGCTATCGAAGAGATGGAAGTTGAGCTAGCTCGACTAACAGAAGAATTGACGCAGCGTGAAAATCGCCTGGCAATCAGCTCTGAGTCCGTAGCAAGTATCATCAAGAAAACGATTCAGCGCGAGCAGAACCGTATTCGAATGCTGAACCAAGGTTTGTCTAACATTTACTTTGGTCAGGTTAAAGGCGTACGTCTGAACGTTAAGATCCGTGAAAGCCACGAGATCTTGCTATCAGGGCTAGCGACTCAACAAGAGCAACACAAAGACTTGTTTGAATCAACGCGCTTTACCTTCTCAGAAGCGATGGCGAAGTTGTTCCAACGAGTGAACCCGCATATCGATATGGGTCAACGTTCTCCGCAAGTTCTGGGTGAAGAGCTACTGGATTACCGTAACTACCTAGAGCTGAGTGTTGAAGTTAACCGTGGTTCAGATGGTTGGTTACAAGCGGAATCGGGCGCACTGTCTACGGGTGAGGCGATCGGTACGGGTCAGTCAATCCTATTGATGGTTATTCAGAGCTGGGAAGAGGAATCTCGTCGACTTCGCAGTAAAGACATCGTTCCATGTCGTTTGTTGTTCCTTGATGAAGCAGCACGTCTGGATTCTAAGTCGATCTCTACGCTGTTTGAACTGTGTGACCGCTTGGGTATGCAACTTCTGATTGCAGCACCTGAAAACATTAGCCCAGAGAAAGGTACAACCTACAAACTGGTTCGTAAGGTCTTCAAAGATCACGAACACGTACATGTTGTTGGCTTGCGTGGTTTTGCTCAAAACAAACCAGCATCACCAGTACAAGAGCTTATCGAAGAAACTGAGCAATAACTTTGATAGCCGAGTTATAACCTTGATAGCGCACCTATAAGCTCGAAAGTGACTCAATGATATTTGTTCAAAGCCCCTAATCATTAGGGGCTTTTTTGTACCTTGAATCTAATTTCTACAACTGAGCACCTTCCGCCTAATCCTCTCGTCGATACTGATAAGACCACTCATACCTTATGGTTATTATCAATGGAACTTGTTTGAGGTCACACGCACAAAACCACAAATAATGTATGGTAATGATATGGATTTAATAATATTAATAATATTGTATTACTTAAATTTTAATTATTGATAACTCGCGTGTGCGAAAGGTAAAGGTAGGACTTAGGTATGATTCAAATCGTTATTGATGGGAAATATCGAATCGTCGAGCAAGGGCAAACTGTTCTTGAGGCGGCAAAAATATGTGGTTTAGAGATCCCGTCTTTATGTGGTTTGAACAAAACAGCGGATAAAGTACCGTGTGATTTGTGTGTTGTTGAGGTAGATGGTGTTGGTATGACACGTTCTTGTGAACTAGAAGTGTCTAATGGATTGGAGATTACGACTCAGTCAAAGCAACTGACCGATCATCGACAAGAAGCACTAAATCGTATCATGACAGATCACTACGCTGACTGTGAGGCGCCATGCCAAACGGCTTGTCCTGCTGGCGTTGATATCCAGTCTTACCTCCATCATATTGCTCAAAATGATCACATTAAAGCGATTGAGGTGATCAAAAAGACACTACCAATGCCACTTTCAATTGGTCGAGTATGTCCTGCTTTCTGTGAAACGGAATGTCGTCGCAACTTGGTCGATGAATCCATCGCGATTCGCCAACTCAAACGACACGCTGCCGACGCAGATTTAGCCGCTCAAGAGAGCTACATGCCAACTAAGAAACCAATTAAAGGCAAGAGTGTTGCGATTGTTGGTAGTGGCCCCGGTGGGCTTACGGCGGGTTATTATCTATCTAACGAAGGCTATGATGTCAGTGTTTATGAGTCATTGCCCAAAGCTGGTGGCTGGCTACGTTATGGTATCCCTGAATATCGTTTACCTAAGTCGATTCTAGACAAAGAAATCGAACTGATGTGTCGTAACGGGATGTCGGTAGAGTGTGATAAAAAGCTCGGTGTTGATTTTACATTGTCTGATTTGAGTAACGATTTTGATGCGGTTTGTTTAGCGGTTGGTGCATCGCAAGCAGTTGAAATGAATTATCCGGGCAGCGAGCTTGGCGGTTGTTATCTAGGCGTCGAATACCTGAAAGATTACGTGACCGATCAGCAGTTCATTACCGGTAAAAAAGTAGCGGTGATCGGTGGCGGTAACACTGCGATTGACTGTGCGAGAACGGCAGTGCGAGATGGCGCTGATACCACGCTGATCTACCGTCGGACTCGAGATGAGATGCCTGCAGAAGATTACGAAATCGAAGAAGCTGAGCATGAAGGCGTGAAATTCCACTTCTTAACCAACCCGGCAGAAAACATAGCCGATGAAAATGGTCATGTATCAGAAATACGATTAGAGCGTATGGCTTTGGGACCAGCAGATGCCTCTGGTCGTCGTAGCCCTAAACCAACAGGCGAATTCTTTGTTGAAGCGTTTGATACGGTTATTGCTGCCGTGTCGCAAAAGCCGGATCTGAGCTTTATGGACAATGAAGCGATTGATATTCCTCTTACTCGTTGGAATACCGCTGATGCCGATCCGCAAACCATGCATACAGGTACCGGCAATATCTTTAGTATCGGTGATTTCCGACGCGGCCCTGCAACCGCAGTGGAAGCGGTGGGGGATGGGCGCATTGCTGCACAGGCGATTGATCGGTTCTTTCATGGTGACATGGATAACATTCCGGCTAAACCGTTTAATTCAAGAAAGCACAAGCAGCTCAAAGCGGTGGATCCTGAGCAATACAAATCCATACAGCGTATGGCGCGTAAGATCATGCCAGAGCTAACCCCCGAGCAGCGTGAACAAAGCTTTGACGAAGTAGAAACAGGATTTGATAATGCTGATGCAATTGCGGAAGCAGCAAGATGCCTAGAATGTGGCTGCCAAGCCAATACCGATTGCGACCTACGAGACTACTCGACCGAATACAAAGCAACGCAAACACATCCAGAGTACAAAATCGATGTGGCTTCGAATGAGAACTGGCAGGCGATACGCGCAGAAGAAGCGAAGGTCGGTTTAACAAGACAAAAATTTGCAGTTGATGACAGTTCAGAATTTATTATCTTTGATGCCAACCGCTGTATCAGTTGCGGCCAGTGTATCCAAGCGTGTCGCGAACAGAATGTTCATGGTGTTTTAAGCTTCATGAATCAATTTGATGGCAAGCCTGCATCAAGACCTGAATGTCGTCCTAATTTTGGGGCAGACAAGACCTTAATGGGCGACTCAAACTGCGTTCAATGTGGATCTTGTATTCAGGCGTGTCCAACCGGTGCAATGGTCGATGCTCGTGATAGAAAGCAGGGAGGCACAGACCTACTCAAGAAAGTCGATACTATCTGCACCTATTGTGGTGTGGGCTGTAAGCTAACCATGCATATCGATGAGCAGACAAACAAAATCCGTTATATCGAAGGCGGTGACTCTCCGGTTAATGAAGGCATGTTGTGTGTTAAGGGGCGATTCGGCTTCGATTTTGTGGGCAGTGATGCGCGTTTAACCACACCATTAATTCGTAAAGATGGCTGGTTGCAACCTGCAAGTTGGGAAGAAGCGATTAAGCTCATTGCTGATAAATTTACCGCGATTAAACAGGGCTTTGGTAGCAATGCTTTGGCGGGCTTCTCGTCGGCGAAAACCACCAATGAAGACAATTATGCCTTCCAAAAATTCATACGCCGCGAATTAGGCACCAATAACGTCGATCACTGCGCACGTCTTTGTCATGCTTCGACTGTTACCGGTTTAGAGGCTTCGCTGGGTAGCGGTGCAATGACCAATGATATTCCAAGTATCAAGCATTCAGATGTGATCTTTATTATCGGTTCAGACACGACTTCAGCACACCCAATTATTGGCTCGCACATCAAGCAAGCGGTGAGGCATGGTGGAGCACGATTGATCGTTGCTGATCCAAAACGAATCGATATTGCTGACCATGCTGAGCTTTACTTAGCGCACCGACCGGGCACCGATGTGATGCTGATTAATGGTGTGATGCAGCAGATCATCAAACACGGTTGGTACGATCAAGATTATATTGATGATCGTGTTGACGGCTTTGATACCTTATTGCAGGAAGTCATGTCACCAAGCTACTCACTTGATAAAGTTGAATTAGTGACTGGCGTGAAAGCGGAAGATATCTTCGCGATGGCTCGTTTGATTGGTACTGCAGAACGCACCGCAGTGTATTATTCGATGGGTATTACGCAACACACTACTGGTCACGACAACGTACGTTCAATCGCTAATCTACAACTCTTGTGTGGCAACATTGGTATCGAAGGCGGTGGTATAAACCCATTACGTGGTCAATCCAATGTTCAGGGCGCGTGTGATATGGGGGCATTGCCGAACAACCTTCCAGGTTATCAGAAAGTGTATAACCCGATAGTTCGTCAAAAATTCGCGATGGAGTGGGGAGTTTCTGACTTACCAGCGGAAGCGGGGTTAACGCTCACCGAAATTATTGATGGAGCGTGCCATCGAGATGTTCGCGGTCTTTATGTCATGGGTGAGAACCCAGTGTTGAGTGACCCAAATCAAGCGCATGTGATTGAAGGCCTTGAAGCGTTAGATTTCCTAGTGGTTCAAGATATTTTCTTAACCGAAACCGCTCAGTATGCCGATGTGGTTCTGCCGTCTTGTTCGTTTGCTGAAAAGTCTGGCCACTTCACTAATACAGAGCGCCGAGTCCAACGTATTAATCCTGCTGTTAATCCGCCCGGTGACGCGAAAGAAGATTGGGTGATTATTCAAATGCTAGCCAATGCAATGGACGGCGGTTGGGACTATAAAACCGTTGCTGATATCACCAATGAGATAGCACGTGTAACGCCGCAGTATGGTGGTTTACGTTGGGAGAATATTACGGTGAACGGCGTCCAATGGCCAAGTAATAAGAATAACCCTGACGGTACACGCATCATGCACCAGACTCAATTCACTCGCGGGCGTGGTCAAATGGAAGCGATTCCGTTTAGATACGCAGCAGAACTTCCTGATGCGGAATACCCGCTAGTATTAACGACAGGTCGCATCCTAGAACAGTTCCACACCGGGACCATGACACGTAAAACCAAAGGGCTTGATAACTTGGCAGGACCACGTGCGATGGTGAGTGTTCATGATGCCGAAGCGTTAGGGATCTCGAATGGCCAGATGCTCAAAGTATCAACCCGTCGTGGAGAAATTGAAATCGCGGCATTTGTCACTAAGCGAATGCAAAAGGGGGTGGTATTTATTCCATTCCATTTTGTCGAATCTCCAGTTAACCGCTTAACTACGACTGCAACCGATCCGCACGCTAAGATCCCAGAGTTTAAGGTGGCGGCAGTCCGCATTGACCCAATTCGTGAGTCTGAAGCAGAAACAACAGAAGTTTAGTTCCGAGCGTTAAGCTAATTAACGATAGGCATTAAAAAGCCGCGTAACTCTCAGAGTTATGCGGCTTTATTTCTTGAGCTAGACTCGGTGTCAAATGACCGAGTTAGTCGCTTAGTTTGAAGCGAGTTCGTTACCGTGAACACCAAATTGCTTTGCGGCGTATGCCACGCGCTCGGCAGGTTTTGGATATTCAGCTGGCGTGCCTAGGTTTTCAATATGATGCAAGCGAGGCAATAAACCCGCGCCGTTTGCAATCTGTATTGCTAATCCTGGACGAGCGTTTAGCTCTAGTACCATTGGGCCTTCTTCTTGGTCTAAAACCATGTCAGTGCCCATGTAACCAAGGCCTGTCATTTCCCACGCGCTTGATGCTAGCGTAAGCAGTTTTTCCCAATGCGGTACTTGAAGTTGTGCCAACTCTTTGTCCGTATCCGGGTGGTGAGTCACAGGGTGGTCAAATTGAACCGCACGAACGGCTTTGCCTGTAGCAATACAGATGCCCACACCCACAGCGCCTTGGTGCAAGTTTGCCTTGCCGTCAGAAGCTGAAGTAGAAAGACGCATCATCGCCATCACAGGGTAGCCTTTGAATACGATAATTCGTACATCGGGCACACCTTCATAACTGAAGCCATCAAAACACTCGTCAAACTTGATGAGGTTTTCAACCACGGCTACGTCGTTCTTACCGCCCAGTGAGAAAAGACCCGCGAGAGCGTTACTGATGTGACGCTCTACGTCTTCTTCATTGATAGTCGAACCCGATGGCTTGGTATAAACACCATCCTTGTGAGAAATAACAACAAGGATACCTTTACCACCACTACCTTGAGCGGGCTTGATTACAAACCCCGGCCACTCTTTAACCATCTTGTGGATTGTTTTTACTTCAGCTTGGTGACCAATAACGCCAATCAGTGTTGGTACGGTTGCACCAGCTTGTTCAGCAATAATCTTAGTCTTAAGCTTGTCATCAACGAGTGGATACTTGGAACGATCATTGTAGCGACCAATATAACTATGGTTACGCTTGTTCATTCCCATTATGCCTTTGTCTTTCAACTTAAACGGTGAAGTAAATTGATCAAACATAACTTAGTCCTCCGCTAGCGGTTTAAAGCGACGAAGCTCGGTTAGGCGGTAGCCTGTGTAGTTACCTAGTAGCAAGATGGTCGCTAGAATAACAAGCTGTAAACCAATAAAGTTAAACGTTAAATGCTGGATGAACGGGTTAGTCATACCTAAATAAACAAGAACAGCGGTAAATAGAGAACCACCACCTTGTAGCACTACCTCTTTCGCCCCTTCTTCTTCCCAAAGGATAGACATACGTTCGATAGTCCAAGATAGGATAATCATTGGGAAGAACGTAATCGATAGACCTTCAGTCAGACCGACTTTAAACGCCACTACAGTAAACACAGAGATAATCATGATTACCGTAATGATTACGGCGGATATCCTGGCGACCAGTAGCAAGTTGAGCTTGGATAAGTAACTTCGAATAATAAGACCTGTACCTACAATCAGTAGGAAGCCGACAATACCCGTTACCAATTGTGTTTGTACAAAGGCTACCGCAATCAGTACAGGCATGAACGTACCAGACGTCTTCAGACCGATGATGACTCGTAGGAACACAACAATCAGAGCACCGATAGGAATCAGCATGATGGTTTTAAACATCGCTTGCTCTTCTAACGGCAGACTGTGAATGGAAAGGTTTAACAGTTGATCCGCAGAGACTTTACTGTTGGTTGCTTCAGTGGGAGTCACCTCCTGAGCAATCATAGAGAAGTGTACTTTACTGTTCTGACCGCCAACCACGTCTAATAGAGATACATTTGATTCATCCCAAATTAGCAGGTTTGGCTGAACTTGCTGTTCGCTTGATTCAGGAGAGAATAAAACCCATTGGTCGTTATCCCAGATCTGGTTCATTTGCTGGATAGATTGACGACGACGGCCATCTTCTAGCTCGATAACGCCAACCACTTTATTGTGGATATTTGCTGCTGAAAGTAGCTTGTGTGTTGCTTCAACTTTGCTCATGTTATTCAGAATCAGCGCAGAGTTTTGGCTGTCTGGATCATTAAGTGTTTTGATAAGTTCACGAGTGAAGGTGATGTTGTCTGCTGAGCGCTTAGTTGCTCGGTCAATCAGTGCCAACGCTGCCGCTTCTTCTGGGCCATCAAAGCTTGGTTGCGTGATTTCACCTTCTGGTGGGATAGCATCAACTTTCGCTTGGTTATCGACAAGGAATTGAGTCTTGTAGTAGATAGTTTGCGGGCCATCAGCGTGGCGAATAGACCATTCAGCACGACGACCTGACTCGGTGTTCAAGTAAGAGATGCCGTAACCTGGTGACGAAGCTGACTCACCAATAAGTGTGTAATTAGACTGAGTGTGAGGAGCTGCTAATGAAACTTTTGCTTCTTTGCCTACTGCGTTGAACTCAATACGAGCTTCAACGTCCCAAACCTGTCTGGTTTCCCCTGGAGTCCAAGGTACACCGTAGGTGGTATGTCTGAACATACTCAGTGTTATACCTGCCACGATAAGCAGGAATATAGAGATATAAAATGGAATTCTTGACGTCATAGCTTACCCTACTATTGTTATTTAACTTCCGTTTGTACGTACTTTTTACTTACATCTACTAGCGCTATGTCTTTGATAAATTCGCGCCCTAGTAATACAGGGTGACTCATTTGAGAGCGATCCGCCAATGTAAATTGCGCTTTTTCATGGATTTTTCCAACTTTTACCCATAATTCGATCACAGCTCGACGTTCTGTCTGGTCATTGGTTGACTGACGGATTTTCACATACCGCACAACGGGCGCTTCAATCCATTTTTGGTCTTCTACAGCTTGTGCTTTATCGGCCAAATGGAATCTCACCCAGTCTTTACCGTTACGTTCGAATTCTTTGATGTCGACAGCATTTAAAGAAGAGGTGGTTGCGCCAGTATCAACACGCGCATCAAAGCTTTGTTTGATCGAGTCGATAGACACTTTTTCGATTCCGCCAAGGATGGTCGGTTGTAACGTAGTAGTGACAGGAGTAGCGGCAACGACGACGGGTTCTTCTTCCTCTAGCTCTTCAATAACCTTATGTTCCATGCTGGTCAGATGAACATCTAATTGACTAGAAAGAGTGGTGATTTCGTCTTCTAAGCTTTCAATATAATCACTTTGATTACTTAGTTGTAGTTCAAGATTTTGAACCTTATTTGCGATGTTTGTCTCTGAGCGGGCAATAGCGTCGAGAGTTTCTTGGTGGTAGGTAGCACCGTTCGTGAGGGTACAACCAGAGAGCAAACCAACCGCCACGATAGGCGATAATCGCTTAAACATATAAAAAACCTTTGAGAATTAGAGAATAGTTCAGACTATTTAGTAGTTTATCCCACAAAAAAGGACGCGTGAAGCATCCTATTGTAAGAGTCTGGTCATATTGAATCGCTATGTGAGCGCTACGAAAATTATTGTGATCTGAGTTCGTTCATTTGTTAAGCATGAGCGTAAGTTTTATACAATTCATGCTCTTGCTAATCAAAACTTACACATATAAATAACTAAGACTTAGTGACCACAGAGTTAATGGCTTGGTCCTATAGAAATTACGGTTTCGTCGCGACAAGAACAGCACGTCTCGGTGCCGGGTGACCTTCAACCGTTTTAGTTGGATCGTTCGGATCGAGGTAATCTGGAAGAGAGTTGTGTGTCATCCATTCTGTTGTGCGTTGTTCGCCAATTGTCGTGATATTTTCGTCAACGATACGTACGTCTTCAAAGCCAACCTGTTCAAGCCAGCGTTTCAGCGCGCGAGCAGAAGGGAAGAAGTACACATTTCTCATTTGCGCGTAACGGTCAACAGGGACCAATACCGCATTCTCGTCACCTTCAATCACCAAGGTTTCAAGAACCAGCTCACCGCCAGATGCCAATTGGTCTTTCAGCTGAATCAAGTGATCCAGTGGTGAACGACGGTGATACAACACACCCATGCTAAATACAGTGTCGTAGGCTTCTAGTTTTGGCAGTTGCTCAATACCTAAAGGTAATAGGTGAGCACGTTGATCATCGCCCATTAACTTACGAATTGCTTCAAACTGAACCAAGAATAGATGAGAAGGGTCGATACCCACCGTTAGACGTGCGCCTTCACCTAGCATGCGCCACATGTGGTAACCATTGCCACAACCCACATCGAGCACAGAGCGGTTTTTCAATGGAGAAATATGCGGAAGGACACGGTCCCATTTCCAGTCACTGCGCCACTCCGTATCGATATGAATGTCGTGAACGGTGTAAGGACCTTTCCTCCACGGGTGGAAGGTCTTTAGTAAGCTTTCTAACTTCTTAAGTTCACCCGTGTGAAATGGTGTCGAGCTACCAATGGTTACTGAGTTTTTCAGATCAACTTGGTCAGGCACGCCTTGAGGGATTTTATTCAGTGCACGTAACCAACGGTCGAAGTCACCGTGCTCTGCATTTTGCCAATCCGTCAGCTGTTGAGGAAGAACATTGAGCCACGGCTGTAGGCGAGTGTCTTGGGCAATGAGTTGATAAAAATTGGCAAAATTAAACATAGTTTTTCACTGAGTTAATAGGGTCAATAAACCCTAAAATAAAAATTAAATTTGTCATTCCCTACAGTGAGTGACGAACATGATAGGGAATCTCGGTTTATCGTACTTGATAGAGATCCCCAACTCGCTCGTTCCTCGCTCTTGAGGATGACGTTTTAGTTCGATCTGACTGGGTATGTGCGCTATTTAATCGCGAACATTGAACCAAAGTTGAAGCATTGGAACCAGACTTCGCTGCTTGAGAAGCCAATCTTATCAAAGCGTTCTTTGTGGACAGGGATCGAGTCTGGACGCATCACGTTTTCGATTGCACTGCGTTTTTGGCTTACTTCAAGTTCGCTGTATCCATTGGCACGTTTGAAATCATGGTGCAGGTCGATAAGCAGTTCATTTGAACTTTCATCTTCGAATACGTATTTTTCTGACAGAATTAAGATCCCGCCCGGGCGCAAGCCTGCATAAATTCTCTCAAGCAGAGCGTATCGGTCGTCTGGAGACAGAAATTGCAGCGTAAAGTTAAGAACCACAACAGAGGCGTCTTTAATTTCTACTTCACGGATGTCGGCTTCAATGACTTCAACTGGCGTGTCACTGCGATAAGCATTAACGTGCAACTTGCAGCGTTCAACCATCGCTTGCGAATTATCAACAGCGAAAATGGTGCAGCCTTCTTGCTGAATATGGCGACGCATAGAAAGTGTCGCCGCGCCAAGAGAGCAGCCTAGGTCATAAATATTTGAATGTGGCTTTACAAAGCGCTCAGCCAACATGCCGATTGCAGAGATGATATTGCTATAGCCAGGCACCGAGCGTTGAATCATATCCGGAAATACTTCAGCAACCCTTGCATCAAAGGTGAAGTCTCCAATTTTATCAATAGGAGCGGAAAAGATATTGTCTGTGTTGCTCATGGCATTTTCTCTCGACAGTCAGCGTAATTGGCACAAAATTCATACCAAATAAAAGGGGACGTATTTTACGTAAAAAAAGCGCGGCTGTCACGAAAACTGAGATTTAGCTCAAGGTTCGAAGTTACTGATAGGTGATGGGCTAGAACATCGAGATTTGATGATTGCCTTTCTGTGCTGGAAATTGAGCGAGATCAGGCAATATAAGTGATGTATTTTCAGACACTTGTTTTTGTAGCTGCTTATAAATAGCAATAGCGAGTTCAGGTGCGTGATTATTGTCTGGGGTGTGGATCATTAAATAGGGTTGTTTGCCTTCATTAAGCCAGTTTGGAATTTTGGCAAACCAAGGCTTAAAAAATTCAATATTAGGTTCTTGATCTGGGTGGCCAATAAATCGAATCATAGGATTATTGGCGGTCGCAATCGCATGCACGGGAACGCGTGGTTTTTTCTGATGAGCATCGATCACCGCTTCTGTGGTTGGTGGTGCGGAGAAAACGGGACGGCTATCCATAATAATGCGATTGATCCCTTCTTCTATTAACCAATGATTGAAGCGCTTTTCCGCATCGCCCTTATCAAAAAAACCAAGGTGACGAACCTCTACGCCGAGCTGCATATTTTTGGGGAACAAGGTACAAAACTTTTGCAGGGCAGGGAGCATACTAGGTTCAAAACTGTGTGGTAGCTGAATCGTCCATTGGCCAATACGGTCGTGCAGTGGCGACATGGTCATTAAAAACTCTTTGAGCTCGGCTTGGCAGTGCCTAAGTTGTTGCTGGTGGGTGATGAACTTTGGCAGCTTGAAGGTGAACCTAAAATCATCGTGACTGGCGGCTTTCCAGTTGTTAACGGTCGACATACTCGGTGTGGCGTAGAAGGTCGTGTTGCCTTCAACCGTATGAAAAACTTGTGTGTACTTCTCTAAGCGTTCAGCAGGTTTTGTTCCCTTACCATAGAACTGACTTTGCCACTCGGAATGAGACCACATGGTTAATCCAAGTCTTAGAGGTAAAGTTTCTGTTGTTATTACACGATCATCCATCTATTACACCGTTATTCATCACGCTATCAGTCATTACAAAAAGTTTTTGGTTTGAAACGAAAATCTACTTTACGAGAGTTTTGCTGATTAAGGTACTTTCGAGATATAATTAGCGCAATTTTTTCGGTTTTGATGAATCTTTGCGCACTTGATGGGCTAAAAAGCAGCAAAGCCAGATAAAACATAATAAATTCGAATGTGGAAGGTCGATTTTAAACGAGTTTCCGCGTATAAATGTTCCTTTGCTCTGTTGTGTGGAATGACCACTGACAGCTTGGAAACTAGTAAATAATTAAGAGATTGGGAAATTCATTATGCGTACCCATTACTGTGGTAACCTGAACAAGTCCCTGGCGGGACAAACTGTAGAATTGTGCGGCTGGGTAAACCGTCGCCGTGATTTAGGCGGTCTTATCTTTATCGATATGCGAGATCGTGAAGGCGTCGTTCAGGTTGTTGTCGATCCAGATATGAAAGATATCTTCCCGATCGCTAACCAACTGCGTAATGAATTCTGTATCAAGTTTACTGGTGAGGTACGTGTTCGTCCTGACAGCCAAGTAAATAAAGATATGGCGACGGGTGAAGTTGAGCTTTACGCAACTGGCCTTGAGATCATCAACCGTTCAGAAGCGCTTCCACTAGATTTCAACCAAACGAACTCTGAAGAACAGCGTCTTAAGTACCGTTACATCGATCTTCGTCGTCCAGAAATGAGCGATCGTATTAAGCTTCGTGCACGTGCTTCTAGTTTCGTTCGTCGTTTCCTAGACGAGAACCTGTTCCTAGACATCGAAACACCAGTACTAACGAAAGCGACACCTGAAGGCGCTCGTGATTACCTAGTACCAAGCCGTGTTCACAAAGGTAGCTTCTACGCACTTCCTCAATCTCCTCAGCTGTTCAAGCAACTGCTGATGATGTCTGGTTTTGACCGTTACTACCAAATCGTTAAATGTTTCCGTGATGAAGATTTACGTGCTGACCGTCAGCCTGAATTTACTCAGATCGATATCGAAACATCATTCCTGTCTTCTCAAGAAGTACGTAACATCACTGAAAAGCTAGTTCACGATATGTGGAAAGAGCTTCTAGATGTTGAACTGGGTCAATTCCCAGTAATGCCATTCTCTGAAGCGATTCGTCGTTTCGGTTCTGATAAGCCAGATCTACGTAACCCACTAGAACTAGTAGACGTTGCTGATTTACTGAAAGATGTTGAGTTCAAAGTATTCTCTGGCCCTGCGAACGACGAAAAAGGTCGCGTAGCAGTAATCCGTGTACCAGGTGGCGCTAAGTTAACTCGTAAGCAAATCGACGGTTACGCAGAGCACGTAGGTATTTACGGCGCGAAAGGTCTAGCTTGGATGAAGGTTAACGACCGTGCTGCTGGCATGGAAGGCATTCAATCTCCAGTTGCTAAGTTCCTAAACGAAGACGTGATCAACGGTCTTCTTGAGCGCACTCAAGCTGAATCTGGCGATATCATCCTATTTGGTGCAGATAAAGCGAACATCGTTGCTGAAGCAATGGGCGCACTTCGTATCAAGCTAGGTGATGACCTAGAGCTAACAGATAAGAAAGCGTGGGCTCCACTTTGGGTTATTGATTTCCCAATGTTCGAAGAAGATGGCGAAGGCAATCTTCACGCTATGCACCACCCATTCACATCACCACTTGGTGTGAACGCGGAAGAGCTAAAATCGAACCCAGCAGCAGCTAACTCTGATGCCTACGACATGGTAATCAACGGCTACGAAGTAGGCGGTGGTTCTGTACGTATTCACAGCGCAGAAATGCAAACGGCTGTATTCGGTATCTTAGGTATCGAAGCTAAAGAGCAGCAAGAGAAGTTCGGTTTCCTACTTGAAGCGCTTAAGTACGGTACGCCACCACACGCAGGTCTAGCATTCGGTCTTGACCGTTTAGCAATGCTTCTTTGTGGTACAGAGAACATCCGTGACGTTATCGCATTCCCGAAAACAACAGCTGCAGCATGTCTGCTAACAGACGCGCCAAGCCTAGCAAACCCAGCATCACTGGAAGAGCTAGCAATCGCTGTTAACTTAGCGAAGAAAGAAGACTAATCAAACGATTAAGCTCAACTTTCTAATCAAGCAGTGAGTTTTCGATGGAGCTTAAGTCTTAAATAGCACTTAAGCTTTCAACAAAACTTAGTTTTTGTTAGAACTTTTTCTTTCGCAGAACAACGAAATGCCCGTTAATTTGACGGGCATTTTTTTTTGCGTTCGATATACTAAGCTCATAAAGCATGTATAAATAATCAGTATTGAAGTTATGTCTATTATCTTAGGGATTGACCCTGGCTCTCGCATTACCGGCTATGGCGTGATTCGTCAAAATGGTCGCCATCTATATTACTTAGGCAGTGGTTGTATTCGCACTTCCGAAAAAGAACTGCCAGGTCGCTTAAAGCAAATCTATGCGGGCGTGAGTGAGATCATTACTCAGTTTCAGCCTGACGTATTCGCGATCGAACAAGTGTTCATGGCGAAAAATGCCGACTCTGCACTTAAGCTTGGCCAAGCTCGTGGTAGCGCGATTGTGGCAGCGGTGAATGCGGATTTGCCCGTTCATGAGTATGCGGCTCGTCTAATCAAACAAGCGGTGACAGGTAACGGTGGCGCTGATAAGTCGATGGTTCAGAACATGGTGATGAGCATGCTTAAGCTACCTGCCAAACCACAGGCTGATGCTGCCGATGCTCTAGGCGTAGCGATCACGCACGCCAACACCAATAAAACCTTGGTCGCACTGGCAGGTAAAGCAACAGGAGCAAGAAAAGGGCGTTACCGTTAAGTCCCATCCCTCCGCTTTCTAAAAACTTGCGTTACGTGAGCCTCACGCCCTGTTTGGCTCATATCAAAACAATACGCCGCTAAATCCTTGAGGAAATGAGATCTTTCGAACAGAACCCAGATAATAACATTGCGTATCATTTAACATGTTATTAACATTGGTCGGAGGTCTTACAAGTTAATCAAGGATGATCACTGATGAACCCAATCAAGCTGTGGCGCGCGCTGTTTCTACCCAAAAGCAATGGGTGGAGTAACAACGAAGTCAGACAAGCCGATATCTTATTACTCTTCACTTTTATCGCATTCTTCGTGGGAGTCTATAGCTTAATCAAGTGGACTAAGCACGAAGAGCAACTCTTGGTCGCCACATCTGTATTTCTTATCGTATTCGAACTGATCTCAGCACTTCTACTCCGTATGACGAGTAAGCCAAGCCTTGCACTTAACTTTGGTTTTGTCGGCATGGCCGTACACGCGTTGAACATTATTTACCAAAGCGGTGGGGTTGTGGCTTCCACCCAAGCTTATTGGGTGCCTTTGTTAGTGGTCGCTTTTTTCTTATCAGGAACACGAATTGTGGCTTTGGTATGGAGTGGGCTGGTTATCGGTGTTTCATTAGTGATGACTTCAGCACATCTCAATGGATTTACATTTCCCCAGCTTGAGCTAACCCCTGATGCGGTAGTGGTAGAAACTTGGTCCGGTGTGATTATGCCGTTGGTGGTCATCTGTATTGCTCAAGCATTTACCGCTAAGCAAAAAGAGGTGGCGATTGAAATAGCAGAGGATGCGATTTCAGAAAGCCAACACGTTGCCAACCAAGCGACACAAAGTGAAGGCCGGCTCTCTATCGTGCTCGACCAAGCCAATTCGAATTCAGAGAGTCTACAAGGTGTTTCGGTTCATTTAGATCAGCAGTCGCAAGACTTGCATGCTCAAGTTGAGGTGTTGAACATCAATTGCGAATCTCAGGCGAGTGCAGCAGAACAGATGAGCCAACAACTGCATCAAATGACTCAAGGTATCGAAGAATCCAATTCATTTGTGGGTGAACTGAAAGAGCGCAGTGAAGCGGTTGGAACCAAAGCGCAAAAGAGCTCTGAGTCACTAGAAGCCTCAACCAGTGCAATCAGCCAGATCATTCAAAGTAATCAAGAAATCATGAAAGTCGCTGATTTGATTACTTCCGTAGCCGAACAAACCAACCTATTAGCACTCAACGCAGCAATAGAAGCCGCTCGAGCCGGTGAACAAGGACGAGGCTTTGCTGTTGTGGCAGATCAAGTGAGAGAGCTATCGGCGAAAAGCAGTCATTCTGCGATAGAGATTCGAACTTTGTTAGACCGCAGTAAAGAAGAAGTGGATAACGGTCGAGCCATTATTGAAACTACGGCGAATGAAATGAACGGCATCATATCTGAGGTTCAAACCATTTCTACTGATGTTAATCAGCTCACCAATATCATGGCGATGCAGATGAGCTCTCTGAAAGAACTCGATCTCGCGAGTTCAGAGGTGGCGCAGAGTGTGGCAGAAACTAAATCTGTATCGGGTTTAGTGGCCAATTATGGTTCTGAATTAACAGGCCATGTTACTTCGGTAAAAGAACTGGTTGAAAGCCTGAATAGTGTGGTTTCCCAAGCTAAGCAAGCTTAAATAAATCACCTTAATAAACACAAAGAACTGGATAAGCATCCAGTTCTTTTATATTCTGTCCCTCAAATAATATTCCATCAAGAGAGTGAATTGTGATCGGACGCCTACGCGGTACATTAATAGAAAAACAGCCACCAGAGTTGCTAATCGAAGTCAGTGGTGTTGGTTATGAAGTACAAATGCCAATGAGCTGTTTTTATGAATTACCAAACGTTGGCGAAGAGGCAATTATCTACACTCACTTTGTCGTACGTGAAGATGCGCAGCTACTTTATGGTTTCAATACGGTAAAAGAGCGTGCTCTGTTCCGTGAAGTCATCAAAGCAAATGGTGTAGGTCCTAAGCTAGGTCTTGGCATACTTTCAGGCATGACCGCTAGCCAGTTTGTTCAGAGTGTTGAACGTGAAGATATCTCTACGCTGGTTAAACTGCCGGGTGTGGGTAAGAAAACCGCAGAGCGTCTTGTCGTTGAAATGAAAGACCGCCTGAAAGGGTGGGGAGCCGGTGATCTGTTTACGCCTGCGACGGATGCAGCGCCAATGGACTCTATGCCAACGGTTCACGATGCTGAAGAAGAAGCGGTAAGCGCACTACTTGCGTTGGGTTATAAACCGACTCAAGCCTCTAAAGTTGTTGCTCAAGTGGCTAAAGATGGCATGACCAGCGAACAATTGATTCGCGAAGCACTGAAGTCGATGGTTTAATACCTCATATACTTGTTCTACAAAATAGACTCATTCACTTTGCCTGTGCGCAGAGTTAGGAATAACAGAATTTATGATTGAAGCCGATCGCCTGATTGCACCGGATAATCCGGTCTTTAAAGATGAAGATGTTATCGACCGTGCAATACGTCCAAAGGCGCTAGCCGACTATCAAGGTCAGGACCACGTTCGTAACCAGATGGAGATTTTCATTCAAGCCGCTCAAATGCGAAATGAAGCTCTGGATCATCTGTTGATTTTTGGCCCTCCCGGTTTAGGTAAAACCACGTTGGCAAACATTGTTGCCAATGAAATGGATGTGAGCATCCGTACCACTTCAGGCCCTGTTCTAGAGAAAGCCGGTGACCTTGCGGCGCTACTGACTAACCTTGAAGAAAATGATGTGCTGTTCATTGATGAGATCCACCGTCTGAGCCCAGTGGTTGAAGAGGTGTTGTATCCCGCAATGGAAGATTACCAATTGGATATCATGATTGGTGAAGGCCCTGCGGCACGTTCTATCAAAATTGATCTTCCTCCGTTCACTTTGATTGGCGCAACCACTCGCGCTGGCTCACTGACGTCTCCGTTACGTGACCGTTTCGGCATTACCCAGCGTCTTGAGTATTACAAAGTAGAAGATCTTCAAAATATCGTTCAACGCAGCGCGGATTGCCTTGGCCTATCTCTGGAGTCTGAAGGTGCATTAGAAATTGCTCGCCGTGCGCGTGGTACACCACGTATTGCTAACCGTTTACTACGTCGTGTTCGTGACTATGCGGAAGTGAAAGGCGATGGACATATTTGCCCAGACGTTGCAGATAAAGCACTCAACATGCTGGACGTTGACGCCAAAGGCTTTGACTACATGGATAGAAAGCTTCTGCTTGCAATCATGGAGAAGTTTGGCGGTGGTCCGGTTGGTATCGACAACATGGCAGCTGCGATTGGTGAAGAGAGAGACACCATTGAAGATGTGTTGGAGCCTTACTTGATTCAGCAGGGTTACTTACAAAGAACGCCAAGAGGTCGAATCGCGACCGACAGAGCGTATTTACACTTTGGAATAGATAAACCGTCTAATCGTTAAATTATTCATTTCTAAAGATCCCAGTTGCATAAGCGCTGGGATTTTTTGGTTTTTATTGAATAACAACTCTTTGAGCAAATCGATAAAAAGGCGAATTATCGAAATTCAAAAATGGAAACTTTGATTCCAAGTTTGATTTGGATAACAAAAAATGAAATAAACTGTCATATCTTTTGTTAATACTTTATAGGTAGTTGTAATTGGTATGTTGAGGTGGTGCTGAGCTTTTGTCACAGATATCATGCGCGGTTATTAACAAGGCTAAAATTGGTGTGATTTTAATCATGATTGTTTAAAAATAACTCTAATTTGCTTGAATAAAATTGATACAAATCAACGCAGACTTCTCCTATAAACCTTTTGAAACATACTGATTTTACCAGTAATATTAGCGCCAGCTATATTAGCTCATGCTTAACAATAATCTAACTATAACGGTACGTTTTTGCTACAAATTTCAATTTGTAATAACAATTACATAAATTGTTTTAACATGGATTTTTGCGGTGAATAATCACACAAGTGTCATTCAGCCGACACAAAGGAGTTACCATGATTGATGTTGTTGATCTGTCGCGATTGCAGTTTGCATTTACAGCGATGTATCACTTCCTATTTGTTCCACTGACCTTAGGTATGGCATTTCTTCTTGCCATTATGGAGTCAGTATATGTAATGACGGGCAAACAAATTTACAAGGACATGACCAAGTTCTGGGGTAAATTGTTTGGTATTAACTTTGCTCTTGGTGTAGCGACAGGCTTAACCATGGAGTTTCAGTTTGGTACAAACTGGTCTTACTATTCTCACTACGTTGGAGACATCTTCGGTGCTCCGCTAGCTATTGAAGCGCTTGTTGCATTCTTCCTAGAGTCTACTTTTGTTGGTCTTTTCTTCTTCGGTTGGGACAGATTGTCAAAGCGTCAGCACTTAGCGGTAACGTGGTTAGTAGCACTTGGCTCTAACTTCTCAGCGCTATGGATCTTGGTAGCAAACGGCTGGATGCAAAACCCAGTGGGTGCGGAATTTAACTTTGAAACCATGCGTATGGAAATGGTGAGCTTCGCTGAAGTTGTACTAAACCCAGTAGCACAAGTTAAATTTGTACACACAGTGGCGTCTGGTTACACAACGGGTGCAATGTTCATCCTTGGTATCAGTTCATACTACATTCTTAAAGGTCGTGACCTTGCCTTTGCTCGTCGCTCTTTTGCGATTGCAGCATCTTTCGGTATGGCGGCGATCCTGTCAGTAATCGTACTAGGTGATGAATCTGGCTACGAGCTTGGTGAAGTTCAAAAAGTGAAGCTCGCTGCGGTAGAAGCCGAGTGGCACACTGAAGAAGCACCAGCAGCATTTACTGTTTTTGGTATTCCAAACCAAGAAACAATGAATACTGACTACGCAATTAAAATCCCATACGTAATGGGCATCATCGCAACGCGTTCGCTTGATACTGAAGTAACGGGCCTACGTGACTTACGTGATGATCACGTTGATCGTATCCGCACTGGTATGTACGCATACGAGCTGCTTGAAAAGCTACGTTCAGGCGATAAGTCTGAAGAAAACATCGCAGCGTTCGACGAAGTGAAAGGTGACCTAGGTTACGGTCTGCTTCTTAAGCGCTACACAGACGACGTTGTTGATGCAACAGAAGACCAAATCCAAATGGCTGCGGATGATTCTATCCCAACAGTTTGGCCTCTATTCTGGTCATTCCGTCTGATGGTTGCTTGTGGCTTCATCATGTTGTTTGTATTCGGTGCGGCGTTTGTTCAAACGTGTCGTCAGAAGATCGAACAGAAACCATGGATACTTAAAGCTGCGCTATTCTCAATCCCACTACCTTGGATTGCGATTGAAGCGGGTTGGTTTGTTGCTGAGTTTGGTCGTCAACCATGGGCGGTTGGTGAAATCCTACCGGTTAATGTGGCAGCATCAGCACTAACTATTGAACAGCTTTGGACTTCTCTATTCGCGATTCTGGCACTGTACACAGTGTTCTTAATTGCTGAAGTTTACCTAATGCTGAAATTCGCACGTAAAGGTCCAAGTAGCTTAAAGACAGGCCGTTACCACTTCGAACAAAACGATAACTCTGTTGAAGACAAAGTTAGCCGTTCAGTCGAAGTATAAGTGAGGGAATATTATGTTTGATTACGAAAGCTTACGACTTATTTGGTGGGTATTGATCGGTGTTCTACTGGTTGGTTTCGCCGTAACTGATGGCTTCGATATGGGTGTTGCAGCCCTTTCTCCTGTTATCGGTAAGAGCGACACTGAACGTCGTATTATGCTCAATACTATTGCCCCTCACTGGGATGGCAACCAAGTTTGGCTAATTACGGCGGGTGGTGCATTGTTTGCTGCATGGCCTTTGGTTTACGCGACGTCTTTCTCTGGTTTCTACTTCGCGATGTATGCGACGTTAGCAGCGCTTTGGTTACGTCCACTTGCTCTTGATTACCGCTCTAAGATTGAAGATCCAAAATGGCGTAAAACTTGGGACTACGCACTTTGCTTTAGTGGCACAGTACCACCAATCATTTTCGGTGTGGCATTTGGTAACCTACTACAAGGTGTACCATTTGATCTGAACGAATTTATGATGTCTAAGTACCATGGTACGTTCTTTGCCCTGCTTAACCCATTTGCATTGCTTTGTGGTGTGTTGGCTTTGATGTTGTTCGTGATGCAAGGTGCAACATGGCTTCAAATGAAGACAACAGAAGAACTGCACAGCCGCGCTCGTAACGTTGCTCAGATCACTGGCCTAATTGCTATTGCTCTGTTCATTATTGGTGGCTTCTGGGTTCAGTCTATTGAAGGCTACGTAATCACTAGCACGATGGACACGTTTGCTGATTCAAACCCACTAAACAAAGAAGTATCACTTCAAGTTGGTGCTTGGATGACAAACTTCGAAACGTATCCAGCAATGTGGGCTGCGCCGATCCTTGGTGTCGCAATGCCACTGCTTGCTGTGATTGCATCTCGCTTTGAGCGTGGTGGTTTCGCATTCTTGTTCTCAAGCCTATCTAACGCTGGTGTTATTTTAACGGCTGGTTTTGCAATGTTCCCATTCGTAATGCCATCAAGCCTGAACCCTAGCCATAGTTTGACTATGTGGGATTCAACAGCGAGTGAGCTAACGCTTGGTCTTATGACCGGAGTTGCGGCGGTAATGGTTCCTGTGATTCTTGGCTACACAACTTGGACATACTACAAAATGTTCGGTCGTCTAGATAAGAAACACATCGAAGATAACGACGTTTCAGCTTACTAAGCTAGAAGTTAAATAACTTAGGAGAAATTTTATGTGGTATTTCGCATGGATTTTGGGTGTACTTCTAGCATGTGCATTCGGCATCATCAATGCTCTTTGGTTAGAGCATTCAGAAATGATGGATAAAGACAGTGAGTAATCTCGCGGAGCAAATCGCTAAACTGCATCAACCAATGGATAAGACTCTGTTAAGAGCTTTATCCCTCGTATTGGGTTTCATGCATGTTGGTTTAGTGATGTGGGATCCTGAAGCGTATGCGACAAGCATCGGTGGCTTTAACGCGATCATCGGGCCAATGTTTATTTGGGCAGTGTGCTCAAGCATGGTTTACGGTATCGGGTTTAAGCCTAGAGCTTGGATGTGGCAGCTACTGTTTAGCCCATACGTTTCACTCACAATTTTGCTCTACCTAACGGTGTTGCGCCTTTTATAAAAGGCAGAAGATTTAGGTTTATAACGACGTGAACCTTTATACTTGTTGGGTTTTTAGCCAAAAAGAGGTCATCTTATACAGATGGCCTTTTTTTTCGTCTATTAAATCAAAAAATTCACAGCGATATACTATTAATGATAAGGAGTTAGGTTATAGTGAGATCTTTATCGTTTTGGATTGTGGTATCAAATTGCAGGGAATATCTAAGCCATTTACGTGGCCAGTGACAGTGTATTACGAAGACACCGATGCAGGTGGTGTTGTATACCATTCAAACTATCTTAAGTTTTTCGAACGCGCTCGAACTGAGATGTTGCGCTCAATTGGCGTCTCTCAGCAAGTCTTGTTAGAACAAAATATAGGTTTTGTAGTCCGACATATGGACATTGATTTTATTCAAGGTGCGCGACTTGATGATTCTTTACAAGTCATTACAAATATTTACGAGTTGAAGCGAGCTACCTTGGTCTTCTGTCAAGAGATCGTAAATCCTGATGGCAAGGCATTGTGTAAAGCAATGGTTAAGGTAGCATGTATCGATAATCAAAAAATGAAACCCAAAGCAATGCCAACATTTATTCTCACGGAGCTAACGAATAGTGACTGCTGAAATCTCAATCTTAGGCCTAATTTTAGAAGCTAGCTTACTAGTTAAGATGGTCATGCTGATTCTTATGGGCATGTCTGTTGTTTCTTGGGCAATGATCATAAAAAGAAGTAAAGTATTATCTCAAGCTTCTAAACAAACTGACGTATTTGAAGATAAGTTCTGGTCAGGCGTTGATCTCGCAAAACTGTACCAAGAGAGCAATAAGCGCAAAGACGAGCTTTCTGGTACTGAAGAAATTTTCTACGCAGGCTTTACTGAGTTTGCTCGCCTTCGTAAATCGAATGCAACATCTCCTGACTTCATTATGGAAGGTACTGGCCGTGCAATGCGCGTAGCGGTTGCCCGTGAAGTAGACGAGCTAGAAACCAACTTACCTTTCTTAGCAACCGTTGGTTCTATCAGTCCGTACATCGGCCTATTTGGTACGGTTTGGGGCATCATGCACTCATTCATCGCATTAGGTGAAGTGAAGCAAGCGACGTTAGCAATGGTTGCTCCTGGTATTGCAGAGGCACTGATCGCGACAGCAATGGGCCTATTCGCGGCGATTCCAGCTGTAATGGCTTACAACCGCTTTAGCAGTCGAGTCGGTAAGCTAGAGCACAACTATGCGACTTTCTCTGAAGAGTTCCACAGTATTCTTCACCGTCAAGCGATGGCTGGCAGGGAATAATAGATGGCCGGATACCAACCTAAAAAACGCAAAATGACAGCAGAGATTAACGTTGTACCTTACATCGACGTTATGCTTGTTTTGCTGATTATTTTTATGGTGACTTCGCCATTCGTTACTCAAGGCGTAGACGTTGAATTGCCTAAGGCTTCAACGGCTCAGTCTGCACAAGATCTATTGGGTGACGACAATGCGAGCTTTATTATCGTTGAAGTGAACAAAGACGGTGAGCTTGGCTTGAGTGTGAACAACGAAGAAGTACAGCGTGGTTTATCAATGGAAGACATTATCGTCCGAGTGAAAGCCGAGCTGTCTCTTAAGCCAAACTCTCCAGTGGCGGTTGGTGGTGATGCCGCAACGCCTTACGCTGAAGTAGTTTTATTACTTGATGAATTAAGCCGTGCAGGTGTGCCAAAGGTTGGCCTATTAACGGATATAAGGGAATAGCTCCGTAGCATTCATGAAAGCGAATAATAAGAAATCCAATAATTTTAGATCACCGCTTCTTATCTCTCTTGGGCTGCACGTCATCTTATTCGTTGCGCTTATTTGGGGGGCGGATTTCACGATGTCGGAACCAAAGCCTACTGGGCAGATGGTTCAAGCCGTGGTGATTGATCCTCAGTTGGTTCGCCAACAAGCTCAACAGATTCGCCAGCAAAGAGAAGCAGCGAGTAAGAAAGAGCAAGAGCGTCTAGACAAACTAAGACGTGAAAGCGAACGACTTGAAAAAAATCGTAAAGCTGAAGAAGAGAACATTCGAAAGCTGAAAGAAAAGCAGGCTAAAGAAGCGAAAGCCGCTCGCGAAGCTGAAAAGCGTCGAGTTGAGAATGAAAAACAACGTAAAGTTGAAGAGGCTCGTTTAAAGCAAGAACAAAAGAAAGCCGCTAAAGCAGAAGCTGATCGTAAATTGAAAGAAGCAGCGGTTGTGAAAGCAGAAAAAGAGCGCAAAGCCAAAGAAGTGGCGATTGCTAAAGCTGAACAAGAACGCGTGGCAAAAGAGAAAGCCGCGAAAGAAGCTGCAGATAAAGCTCGTAAAGAAAAAGAAGCCGCTGAACGTGCTGAAAAGCAACGTATAGCGAAAGAGAAAGAAGCGGCAGCCGCAGCGGAGAAAGCGCGCAAAGCAAAAGAAGCTGCAGCAAGAGCTGAAAAAGAGCGTAAACAGCAAGAAGCAGCATTGAACGACATCTTTGCTGGACTGGAGACTGAATCGACTCAAAACTCTTCAGCAAGACAACAGTTTATTAGTGATGAAGCACAGCGTTACGGTGCTATTTATACCCAACTGATTCAGCAGAACCTGTTGTTAGAAGACAGCTATAGAGGACGCTCATGTCGAGTGAACCTTAAGCTGATTCCAACGGGCTCTAACGCGATATTGGGTAGCTTAAGTATCTTAGATGGCGATAGCCGTTTATGTGCAGCAACCAAGCGTGCTGTGGCGCAAGTGCAATCTTACCCGTTGCCGAAAGACCCAGACATTGTGAAATCACTGAAAGACATTAACTTAACTGTATCACCAGAGTAAAAGGACGAACTTGTGTTAAAGAAACTATTACTGAGTTTTGTTTTCTTAATAGCTACAAGCAGCCAGTTTGCACACGCGGCACTGGAGCTGGTTATTACAGACGGTATTAACTCCGCAAGACCTATCGCTATTGTCCCTTTCCGTTGGGAAGGCGCAGAGCCATTGCCACACGATGTATCAGCGGTTATTGCTTCTGACTTACAACGCAGTGGTAAATTTAGCCCAGTTGCAACAAGCAAAATGCCACAGACGCCTTACAGCGAAAGTGAGGTGGATTTTGATGCTTGGACTAACTTAGGCGTTGATTCACTGCTAACAGGTAGCATCACTAAAAATGCTGAAGGGCAATATGTAGTCAACTACCAGTTGATTGACATTGTTCGTGGTCAACTGACCAAAGGACAAAGCCGTGCGTTAAGTGATGAGGGCCAACTGGTACTTTCTAAAGACCACGTGTTGTTCAATAAGAAAGCGACGGTTCCGGGCAAACGCTTGAGAGAGTATGCACACCGTATTTCTGATTTAGTTTATGAAGAACTGACTGGCGAGAAAGGTGCGTTCTTAACTCGTATTTCTTATGTGGTAGTGAACGACAAAGATAAATACCCATACCAACTTCGTGTTGCTGACTACGATGGTTTTAACGAGCGCTTGGTACTTCGTTCTAAGCAACCTCTAATGTCACCGGCATGGTCACCAGACGGCAAAAAGCTTGCTTATGTGAGTTTCCAAAATGGCCAAGCTGAAATATTCATCATGAACATTTACACGGGTGAGCGTGAGAAAGTAACGTCATACCCTCGTCATAATGGTGCGCCAAGATTCTCGCCAGATGGTAAAACATTGGCATTGGTATTGTCTAAAACAGGCAGCCTTCAGGTGTACACACTTGACCTTGCTAGCCGTAAGCTGACTCAAATTACTCGTGGCCGTTCTAATAACACGGAACCATTCTGGCACCCAGATGGCAAGTCTCTTATTTTCACATCGGATCGTGGTGGTAAACCACAGATTTATAATGTAAATTTGTCCAATAATTCGACTTCTCGTATTACTTGGCAAGGTAGCCAAAACTTAGGTGGCCAGATCACCCCTGATGGTCGATTCCTAATCATGGTCAATCGCAGTAATTCAGGCTTCAACTTGGCTAAGCAAGATTTGGAAACCGGTGCGGTTCAGGTGCTAACAAAAACATTGTTAGATGAATCTCCAAGTATTGCGCCAAATGGAGGTATGGTTATCTATAGCTCTATTTACAACAAAACAAACGTATTATCGATGGTTTCTATCGATGGCCGTTTCAAAGCTAGATTACCGGCAACCAACGGACGTGTAAGAGCGCCTGCATGGTCACCGTTCCTCTAGTTAAAGTGATATATTCTTTTAGCTATTGATAGTGTTAACTATTGTGGCAATTAACTATCTATAGCACTTAGTCGCTGTAGAAACTAAGTTTGATAACGTAAGGAAAAAAAGATGCAACTTAACAAAGTTCTTAAAGGCTTGATGATTGCACTACCAGTGATGGCAGTAACGGCATGTAGCTCAACTGATGAAGCAACATCTGCAACTTCAGGTACTGAAAGCAACCAAACAACTTCAGGTTCAGAAGGCAACGTAGACACAACTGTTGTAACGCCAATTGATGCTAACGCTCAACTGTCTGAGCAAGAGCTTAAAGAGCAAGCGCTACGCGAAACTCAAACAATCTACTTTGCATTCGATAACTCTACTATCGCTGGCGACTACGAAGAAATTCTAGCAGCTCACGCAGCTTACCTAAGCAACAACGTTGACATGAACGTTACTATCGAAGGTCACGCTGACGAACGCGGTACTCCTGAGTACAACATCGCACTTGGCGAGCGTCGTGCACAAGCTGTAGCGAAATACCTACAAGCTCTAGGTGTTCAAGCAGACCAAATCTCTATCGTAAGCTACGGTGAAGAGAAGCCACTTCTTCTAGGTCAATCTGAAGATGTGTACGCTAAAAACCGTCGCGCAGTACTAGTTTACTAATTTTAGTAGACTATATAATTGAGGAATTGCCTCATGTTCAGTAACACAAAGCGAGTCATTTTGCTTTCGTTACTGGCAAGTGCAGCGAACACTACGTTCGCTGCACCAGCTCCAGTATCCGATCTCAATAGCACCGCAACCAATTCATCATCTTCCTCTCAAGCAGCGTCTGCATCTAACGAATCAGATATTGAGCGTTTAGAGCGCCTGCTTCAAAATCGCAATCTCGTTCAGCTTCAAATGCAACAGCAAATCGACGACATGGCACTGGAGATCAGTGAACTTCGTGGTGAGCTGGAACGAAACAGCTACGATATGAAGCAAATGCTAGAGCGCCAACGCGAACTGTTCATTGAACTGGATCGTGTGAGAGGCGAGGTGAAAGCAGCAGGAACGGCAACGGTAGCAGTAGCGGTGAGCGAAGGCTCTAAAGACGCTTCTGGTACGTTCAGTACTGATGTGGATGAGCAAACCGCTTATCAAAATGCTGTAGATATGATTCTAAAGCAACGAGACTATACGGGTGCTATCGCAGCATTTCAAAAGTTTCAAAAAGACTTCCCAGATTCAACCTTCACACCTAACTCACACTACTGGTTAGGTCAGCTTTATTTTGCTAAGAAGCAAGATAAAGAAGCCGTGAAGAGCTTTGCCGCTGTTGTGTCATACAAAGACTCAAATAAGCGAGCAGATGCGCTGGTTAAGCTTGGTGACATAGCTGCACGCAACAACAACGCGGCGCAAGCTAAGAAATATTATCAACAAGTCGTTACCGAGTACCCAAACAGTGCTTCGGCTAAAGTGGCTAAAACCCACTTGTAAAACAAAATAGGGGTGCTCAGGTACCTCTTTTTTATACCTGATCACTCCCGTTTAGTGTCTACTTATCTTCTTTATGCTGCCAACACATCGCCTTGTTTATGCGTTTTAAGTATTAGCTAGTCACTACTTGCAACCAATCCTTTTTGATCCTCATCGCTCTCCTGTGTAGAATACTCTAATCCTCGGAAGAAGTTGCGTAGAGCAAGAGCAATGAGTCATATACTAGATAAAATCGATACAGTTTACCCGTTTCCGCCTAAGCCAGTTCCATTGAGCGACGCTCAGAAACAGGCCCACATCGCAAACATCAAAAAACTACTTCAAGAAAAAGATGCAGTTCTAATTGCACACTACTACACCGATCCTGAAATTCAGGCTCTGGCAGAAGAAACTGGTGGTTTCGTTGGCGATTCATTAGAAATGGCTAAGTTTGGTAACCGTCATTCAGCAAGCACTTTGATTATCGCTGGTGTTCGTTTTATGGGTGAATCTGCAAAGATCCTTACCCCTGAAAAACGCATTTTAATGCCAACGCTTGAAGCTGAATGTTCACTTGATCTGGGTTGTCCTGCTGACAAATTTACAGAATTTTGTGATGCTCACCCTGACCACACCGTGGTTGTATACGCGAACACCTCTGCAGCGGTTAAAGCTCGCGCAGATTGGGTGGTTACGTCGAGCATTGCTTTAGAAATCGTTGAAAGCCTAGACGCTGAAGGCAAACCCATTATTTGGGGGCCAGACCGCCACCTAGGTTCTTACATTGCAAATCAAACTGGCGCTGACATGTTGCTTTGGCAAGGTGAGTGTATCGTTCATGATGAATTCTCAGCTGATGCTTTGAAGAAAATGAAATCGGTCTACCCAGAAGCGGCTATTTTGGTTCACCCTGAATCACCAGCAAGCGTGGTTGAACTGGCTGATGCTGTAGGCTCAACAAGCCAACTGATCAAGAAGGCGAAAGAGCTACCTCATCCACAGATGATTGTCGCGACAGACAAAGGTATCTTCTTTAAGATGCAGCAATTGGTTCCTGAAAAAGAGCTGATTGAAGCGCCGACTGCGGGTGCTGGTGCAACTTGTCGCAGCTGCGCACACTGTCCTTGGATGGCTATGAATGGCCTTGAAGCGATTGAAAACGCACTTGAGCATGGTGGTAAGCAACACGAAATTTTCGTTTCTGACGAACTACGTGTGAAGTCTCTTATCCCATTGAACCGCATGCTAGATTTTGCCGAACAGCTTAACCTACAGGTTAAAGGCAACGCTTAATTTCGTTGCCGTGATGATATATAGCAGTCCAGCTTAATCACTGTTTTGCTTTTCTCATCAAGAGAAAAACCAGCCGAGTGCTGGTTTTTTTGTATCTGAATATTGGCTATCGATATCAATGTTGTTCTTATGTATCTTTTTCTGATGATATATCTTGTTGATATCGCGTATTTTTTCTAGCATGTAAGTAACAGAAAAGGATTTGAGGCTCGAATGATCATCTGGTTACAACTCAAACGCTGGATCAAAGCAAACATCTTTGTTTTGAATGGCAAAAACTTACTGTTCACTTTTCTTGGCTACATAGTTCTATCGTGGTCGATGCTGTATTTGGCGGGTGAAACAGATTTAACCAGTTCGGTTACCGTATTTGCTTACTACTTGGTGGTGACGGCTTCTACAGTAGGTTATGGTGATTTGTCACCGACCACGGCTGCGGGGCAGTGGATAGTCATTCTATTTGTGATTCCGGGTGGACTCAGCCTTTTTGCCGCATTACTTGGTAAAGTGGCAACAGAAGGTGTTGAATATTGGCGAGCGGGCTTGCTAGGGAAAAGGAGAGTTAGAGTGGACAACCACATTTTGATGCTGGGATGGAATGAACAAAGAACTATTCACCTCATCCGCATGCTGCAACACGAAGAAACGGGTAAGCGACCAATCGTATTATGTACTCGTTCAGATATCGAAAACCCGTTACCCGGCGAAATCAATTTCGTCAAAGTAAACAGCTACACAGATGGCAAAGAGATGGAGAAAACGGGTATTGAGTCTGCGAGTTGCATCCTGATTGATAACCCGGAAGACGACATTACCCTGTCTGCAGCACTTTACTGTGCTAACCGAAATCCGAAAGCTCACTTACTGGTTTATTTTAAAGATGAAGCGTTGAGCGACCTGCTACACAAACATTGTCCAAACTCTGAATGTATTCCGGCTGTGGGTGCAGAGATGCTAGCAAAGGCTGCGGTAGACCCAGGTTCAAGTGCGCTTCATCAAGAGCTATTGAGCTCCACAAGAGGTATGACACAATATTCAACGTATTTCCCTGAAGATGCTGAGCCTGTCACCGTCGCGCCTATTTTCTCTGTGTTTAAAGAGAAGTACAAAGCAACGCTGATCGCGATTGATGCGGGGAGTGGTATTGAACTTAACCCAGAACTAGACCAAGTTGTCAGCAGCGGTACTAAACTATTTTATATCGCCGACGAGCGAATTGATGACTTCGATTGGAAAGGCTTCTAGAGCTACTATTTTAATCTCGTCCAAAAACGAAAAAAAGGCCTCATTGTGAGGCCTTTTGGGTCAGTATAAAGCTAACTTTTATTGAGCTTCAGCCAGTGCAATACCACGCTGCGTTAATCCGCAAAGCATTACAGGAACAGCGTTAAAGATCTCTTCAAATTGCTCTAGGCCTTCGATGCCTTGCTCTGCAAGTGTCGCAATTGACGTTTCTGGATCGTAAAGCATACTCAGTGAAAGTAACACGCCGCCCACGAGTGCGTTGTCTTCGCTCTCTTCAGGCATCAATGTTTCCCAGTCATCACGGGCGATCTGCCATCCTTGAAGCAAGCCTTCACAGAAATCGCGAGCAGCGGTATTCACCACTTCTGCATCATCCAATTGGCAAGCTTCAGGCCAACTCCACGTTCCTTCAATTAGCTCAGGACGTGTTTTATTCCAAAGAGTGATGATAACTTCAATGTAGCTCTCTAGTTGCTCACCATCCGTAAAAGGTGCGACTTCTTCACCACCCCATAAGAACGGCAGCCACTCATGAGGGGTTAACACATTAGGTGCCGCTGCCATTGCAGTGACAAAGCCCATTGTTTTGTGTTCTGTGATTAGCTTTCCTTCCAACTCTGGAAGCGCAAGAATATCTTGTAAAGTCAAAGTGAGGTACCGTAAAAGGGAACATATTTGCGCTTATAGTACCAATGAACTTGTGCCAATCAAGCTTCAATCTAAAAAGGCTTGATGTCATGGATGATAAACACTAGGTTTAACAGAAAAGAAAACAATAAAAGAATTATGCAGATACGGTCGTCTTTAAAGAAAAAAAGTATGGTAGCGCTTGGGTTATACCTTGCGATGTTTATTGCCATTGTCGGTAGTGTGACGTATTACGTCGTAGAATCCCCTGTGCGCGCCAAATTACAACAAAACCTCGACTTGCGTACACAACTTTTATCCGCATTGATTACAGAGCCACTCAGCAGCTCTCAAGGCTTTGTAGATAGCCTAGTTGGCTTTGCTCAAGCACATCACAACGCTGATGATGTTATTCCGCTCTTTAAGTCGATGTTGGCGGCGAGCGACGATACGATCGTCAGTGCCGGAATTTGGCCTGAACCTTATACGCTTGACTCTAAAAAGCGTCTTAACAGCCACTTTTTCAATAAAGCCGACGATGGAAAAATTGATCAGCTGTTTTCTTACAACAATCCTAAAAATGCTCCTTATCAAGAAGAGTATTGGTACACCTCTGTAGTCAACAAAAAACAAGGAACCATCTCTTGGAGCGATGTGTATATCGACCCATACACACACGTTCGAATGATTACTGCTTCATCGCCTTATTATTACGACGGCATTTTTGCTGGCGTTGCGACGGTGGATCTCTCGCTTGAAGAGTTGCTAGGCTTTATCAAGAACCACGCCGAAGAATACAATCTTGGCATTATGCTCAGAGATAAACTCAATCAAGTGTTGGTTTCGCATAACTTCAATCTCGTTGAAGGGATCTACATCAGTAGCAATCAATTTGGTGATTTCGGTTGGCAAGTGGATGTGGTTAATTCTAAGTCACGTGTAGCAGACGAAGTATTTCGTCAGGTGATGAGTATTGAGGGCGGTATTGTTCCGCTATTACTACTTTGTGTGATGGCGGGTTACTACTTATTGAACCGTTATTTGATTAGCCCAATTACAACGATTGCCGCACAGGTAGATAGCTCGAAAGCAGGCGAAATCATAGATGTTGACTACTCAAGTGATGACGAAATCGGTCATTTGATTAAAACCTTCAACGAAAAGACCATTTATCTTGAAGCGGAAAAGGTTAAAGCTCAGGCATCCACCAATGCAAAAACCGCTTTCCTTGCGACCCTGTCACATGAAATTCGTACCCCTATGAATGGGGTATTGGGTACTGCTCAGATCCTATTAAAAACGCCTCTAAATTCTGAACAAGAGAAGCATCTCAAGAGTTTGTATGAGTCCGGTGATCACATGATGACCTTACTCAACGAGATCTTAGACTTTTCGAAGATCGAGCAGGGAAGGCTGGATCTTGATGAGACTCGCTTCCCACTCGATTCGATCATCGGCAGTATCAACAGTGTCTACTACACACTCTCTTCCGAGAAAGGGCTGCAATTCAAAGTGTACTCTGAGGTGCCTTCTGGTCGTTGGTACTTCTCAGATAAAGCACGTCTACGACAAATCTTGTTTAATCTATTGAACAACGCGGTGAAGTTTACTTCCAGAGGCTTTGTCGAGGTGTACCTGAAAGAAGTCGTAGAGGGGAGTGACACCTATCTTAGTATTCGAGTTCGCGACACCGGAATTGGTATCTCTAAAGAAGCTCAAAAGCGTATTTTTAAACCATTTGAACAAGCGGAGTCTTCGACCACAAGACGTTTTGGCGGTACAGGCCTTGGCTTAGCGATAGTGAAGAAAATTGCCCAATTGATGGATGGCAGTATTACCGTTACCAGTGAAGAAGGGATAGGCACGAGCTTTGATGTTCGATTGAAGATTCAACCATGTCAGCCTGGTGAGATAGAGAGTTTGCCACATAAGAAGTTGGACTACTCAGGCTTAAAAGTATTGATTGTCGAGGATAACCGAACGAATACGGTGATCATTGAAACCTTCATGAGCAGCAAAGGTTTCACTTGTAAGAGCGTCGAAAATGGTGAACTTGCAATACAAGCAGTGGTTGCCGAGCGCTTTGATTTGGTACTCATGGATAACCATATGCCTGTGATGGATGGCGTTGAATCAACCACTGCGATTCGAGCTTTGATAGGTGATGTGTCATCGGTACTGGTATTTGGTTGTACTGCTGATGTCTTTAAAGAGACTCGCGAACGTATGCTCGGGGCGGGTGTGGACTACATTATAGCTAAGCCGATTGATGAGCGTGAACTGGATGACGCGTTGTTCCGCTATTCAAATAAGCTTTACCAATACCATGAAGTAAAAGCGGATGCTCTCGAAAGCCAAGATGTAAAAAAACACGACTCGAAAAGTAAAAGTGAGTCACTGCCTAAACCTGATCTGCGAAATAAAGATAACACCGAAGAGCTGTTAGTGACGCTGTATGTGGCGCTAGAAGACAACAACCTAGAACTGATTCAATTTGCACTAGAGAGCCTGCGTGTCCACGTTGAACCTATGAACAACGCTGAACTTACTGAACAAGTCGATAATGCGCTAGAGCAGGTTTCTTTAGGAGCACCACCTACACAAGATGTCATCAATATCATTACTGTAAATTTACCTATGGCCTAGATGTTGTTTAATTACAGAAAGCAAATAACGAATTGTATATTATTTGACCTTAGTGTAATTTTTTGGTGAAAGTGACTGCTTTTTAAGTGGTTTTTGGTTGTTAATTTACAACTTAATTTACAATTTGAAATGTATGACTGCTAATCTTATGGTTTAATAGCGACATTATCTGGCAGGGTGTAAATACACCTTGTTTATATGTTGCTAATTCACTCAATAGGCAGTGATATATTTTAGGTTTAACGTCAATGAAGTCTCGTGGTCCATTTTGTATTCGAAACGCAGCTGCGGATACATTTGCTATGGTCGTTTTCTGTTTTATTTCAGGCATGATCGTAGAAGTGTTTATTTCTGGTATGACATTTGAGCAGTCTCTCGCTTCTCGAACGTTATCTATCCCAGTAAACATTGCTATTGCTTGGCCTTATGGTGTTTTTCGTGATTGGTTCTTGCGTAATGGTGCAAAGCTTTCACAAAGTTCGTTGATGAAGAATATTTCTGACCTTTTAGCTTACGTGTTGTTCCAGTCACCTGTGTATGCTGGTATTTTATTGGCGGTTGGTGCTTCAAGCGACCAGATCGTTACGGCTGTAACCAGTAACGCTGTGATCTCATGCGGTATGGGCGTGCTGTACGGTTACTTCTTAGATATGTGCCGTAAATGGTTTCGAGTTCCGGGCTACTATCAGCAAGCTTAAGAAAAGCAACAAGCGTAAGTGCAGCGAAAGAATGAAATTTGGTTTGTTTTTGATCTAATGAGTTAATTTGTAATCGAACAAACTGAAAAAGGCACTTTTTTTGACAATGCCCCTTGACCAAAGCAAGCAGAATCAATAAAGTAGCGCCTCGTTGAGTCACAAGCTCAACACACAATTTGTGGAAGGATGGCTGAGTGGCTTAAGGCGCTCGCCTGGAAAGCGAGTATACGTTTATAGCGTATCTGGGGTTCAAATCCCCATCCTTCCACCACTATTCAAAACCCTAGCAGAAATGCTGGGGTTTTCTCGTTTTAGAGCCCCTATATTTCACTTCATCTACATCCATCCCTAGTATCAGTTCCTTTAATCATTCCTTTATAGTTATTTCCTCTATTAATGCCGTCGCAGATTGAACCATATTTGGTGTTTTTATCATCGATAAACGCTTGATCTTTCGGCATGAATCTAGATTATTAATAGTACGAAATATTATTAATAATCTAACTATTAGGAATTCATTCCCCCATGACAGAAACCCTAGTTTCACCAATGCTCTCTTTTACCATCGCGATTTCATTACTGTTTATCGGTAAAGGTTTGATTGAACGATCTGAAGTATTAAGAAAGTATTCATTACCAGAGCCTGTGATTGGTGGCTTTGTTTGTGCTGCGACCGTAGCGGCGCTTTACTATATTTTTGAAATCCAAATCACCTTTAGCCTAGATGTCAGAGACTTTTTGCTTCTCTACTTTTTTGCTGGTATCGGACTCCAAGCGGATATTAAGACATTGATTAAGGGTGGGCGACCGTTGTTCATTCTATTGTTTCTTGCTGCCGTCTTTATCGTTCTGCAAAACGTGGTCGGGATGGCTGTAGCTTCTGGCTTTGGAATGGATCCTAAAGCTGGTTTGTTATCGGGCTCTGTTAGCTTAATCGGTGGCGTAGGTACAACGTTAGCGTGGGCGCCAATGTTTGTGGAAGAGTTTGGTATTGCTAACGCGCTAGAGCTAGGTGTTGCGTCAAATACGGTTGGTTTGATAGCGGCGTGTGTGATTGGTGGTCCCATTGCCAACTACCTACTAAACAAGCACAAAGTGAGTCCATCCAATGAAGAAGAAGTGACAGTTGGTGCGTACCAAGAAAGTGAAACTCGCACTGAATTGAGCCATTACGGTGTCTTGTGGGCGTGGTTGATTCTCAACTTAACATTGATGCTCGGTTACAGCCTGAGCGAAGTTATCGATTCGATGGGCTTAAAACTCCCGTTATTCGTAAGCTGCCTAATTGCCGGTATCCTCATTGGAAATATTGGTCGAGCATTGTTCAAGAAGCGCCGTACACAAGAGAAAATTGCCCAAGGCCGCAAAGGCTTAGCGATGATCTCTGACATCTGTTTGGGTATGTTCTTGACCATGGCCTTGATGGGGCTGCGTATCTGGGATCTCGATGGACTGTTTGGCTATATTTCTGTTGTCATGAGTATCCAGATCCTGCTTTCGCTTCTGTTTACGATATTTGTCGTTTATTACTTGATGGGAAGAAACTACGATTCTGTGGTGATATGTTCAGGCTTCGGTGGTATCACTCTAGGCTCGACCGCAACAGCCATTGTGAACATGACAGCGGTAACTCACCGCTATGGCGCAAGCCCACAAGCATTCATTGTGGTGCCATTAGTGTGTGGTTTTTTTGTTGATTTGATCAACGCGCTAGTGATCAGTTTCTTTGTTGGTATGTAGTGACTTCCTAGTACTTTCTTGTCATTGACGACAGACAACTCTCAGTAGCTTACTCGATTGAGTGAGCTACTTATTGTCTTGTTATAACCCCTCCTCGTACATGACCATACCTTTAACTAATTCATCCCCCTTTCTTGATTTTATAATATTGTAGATATATCACTTGGTTATATTTCATGTCACCGTGGGCTGGGTGTTTTTATAATTTATTTGGGAGTTACTTATTCTTCCAAAATCGTTTGTTTTGATATTAGTGTTATTCGATTTTTAATTATACAAATAATCGTCGCAATCCAAATTTAATAATAATTTTTTGTCGCACTTACTAAACCTATCTTTTAATTTTTCATCTTGAATAAAAACTAAGTTAGTCTATTTATTGAGCATTTTTTGGTTTGTTTTTTATTCTCTACCTATTTTAAAGATAATAAATAAAATTAATTTTTACGGTTTTTCTGTGTTTTTGTTTGAAATGTAAATTCTTTTATATCAGATATTTATGTTGTTGATTGTGTCATTTATCTTGCCTGACGGCTAATGGTCGATTCATGATTACTTAAATAATGTACATTTTGTGGTTGAAAATAAGCCACTCTCTCAGTAGGGCGATTTGAATGTTATTTAGTGACGCTATAACATGCCGGAAAATTTATTAGACCTTAGTGCCATATGTTTTCAAATATAAAAAAACTTCTAGTATTCTCCGTGGTTGTCGGACTTTTATTTACTACTGGTTGCCAATCAACTAAACCAGCTTGGTATTTAAAACCTCAAGTAGACACTAATGAGTATATTTATGCAGTGGCACAGGCAAGGACCTTGTCTCACGCAAAAAAGATTGCGGTCAATAACATCAATGAAAAGCTTTGGACTCAAGTTGAATCTTCTTTTTACATGCGAGAAACCGCGCGTGAAACGAATGGTGCTGGGTTTTCAAATAGCCTAGTAGATAACAAAGTAAATACAAAAACCGAATCACTAACCCTCAATGGTATTGAATATCTGCAAATGGAAGAGAGTGAACTTGGTGCTTTTGTCGAGGTTAGGGTTAAAAAAAACTTAGTAACGCAGCAATTGATTCGTGAAATAAAAGAGATGAACCGCAGCTCTGAAGCAAAACTTGTCGCGCTTGAGCATCAAGATAAATTGTTATGGTGGCTAGACAACCGAAGTGCCTCCCAGTTGCAGCATAAGGTTTCGGTAAGAACAGCAATGCTTGCGCCTTTAGAACCAGGATATCAAGTCGATGCTCGTTCTATCGATCAACTTATAGCGACACATAAAAATATAAGCAGCCAGATTAATATCCGTCTTTCTTATGACAGAAACTCACAGAAAGCGACTCAGTTATTAGGTGAGCAATTATCGGAATTTAATATTGCTACCTCAACTTCCAAGAGAAGAAATCAAACTCACGTACTGCACGTTGATTCAGAACGCCGACGAAATAAAGTGGGAGATGCATTTATTTCAACACTGATTTCAGACGTTAAAGTGATCAATATGAAAGCAAAAACAATCTCTCGCAGTGAAATTATTTCTACGGGTAATTCTGTCACTAACTACACATATGCCGACGAAGGGGCTGCTCGCCATTTCGATGAGCAAGTAAAAGAAAAAGGGATTTGGGCTGCGCTAGGTTTAATCAAATAGCAAACTCCAGATTCTAGAAAAATAAAGTAAAACGAACATGTTCGGAGCGAATAAATGTTAAAGAAAACGTTAATGGCTAGCGCTGTACTGGCAACTTTGTCTGGTTGTGCGTCAGTGAGTGAAGTATGTACCCCTGATACACGTGTAGAAATTGAAGCTGCTGATGTTCAGCTTCCCTCTTCTGACGATACTAAGGTGGTTGTTCTTCCAGTTGACCTTGAGTTCAAAAATTCGGCATCGAAAAAGATGCAGGCAGCAATGCGAAATGCATTAGAAACTCAAATCGATGAAACCGGTGCAAACCTTGTTGACCGTAAAATTGCCAACAAAGCAAAAAGCGAAATTAAACTAGCAGAGCAGAGTGGTCGCCTAAGCAGCAAAGGCGTTCCAATTGCTGATTATGCAATCATCACGGAAATTACCAGTGCCGACCTAAGCACGTCATTCAGTGAGCGTCGCACTTACGAGAATGATGACGGTGAAACTAAGGTTGTTCCAGCGTCATGCAGTTATGATTTTGATGTAGAAGCGATTGCGAAAGTAGTGGCGTTACCAAGCATGGAAGTGATGAAGCGTATTAAACTTGAAGGCGATTTTTACTCGTCCTCAGAGACCAGCAATTCTCGTTGCCCGGTCAGTGAATCAGGTTACGGCGCAATGGCTGCGAAAGCGGCTGCAGAAGCCGTAGAGTATTCTACTGACTTGGGCAAAATGTTGGCGGCAAGTGCTCCGGTTTTAGAGATGCGCCAGTGTGCAGCTGGGACTCAAGTACGTGTTGCAATGGGCAAACAAAAGAAAATTAAACCGGGTACAGATATTCTGTTTTCAAATGCAATAAAATCGATGGAAGGCGAAACTGAAATTTTCCCAATCGGTGAAGGCTACGTTGTAAACAACGAAGTTAATGCAGTGACCGACAAGTACTCTTGGGTTGTGATTGACGAAGAAGTATCACTAAAAATGAAAAAAGGCACGATGGGTAAAGTAGACGCATCAAGTCTTGAGTGCGATTTTTCTGATATTCCATGCCAACTGAAAAAAGCTGAAATGGCTGCTAAGGAAGTAATATAACCTATGAAAAAACTACTTATTACTACATCGTTAGTGACGGTTCTAGCTGGCTGTCAGAGCAACAACGCGACTGTTAAGGAAACGCAAAACTTTGCGCCTTGTACCTTCCCTGATGCACCTACCGTATCGGCTCCTGGCTGGATCTGTGATGTGACTCCTACTGACATCGCTACTGCGGCTAAGGGATACGCGAAGAAAAGCGCTGCGGGTATGAGCGTTATGCGCAAGATCGCCGTGAATGATGCGCGTGTGAACCTTGCAGCTGAATTCGAAACTGACGTAAGTAACTTATTCCAGGCTGCGACAGAGGGCGTAACATCAACCTCTTCTGCTGAAGGTTTAACGTTAGTAACAGAAGAAGTTAAAGAGACGTTTGAAAATATCACTAAGTCCGTAGTGAACAAAACGCTCACAAACAGCCGTGTCATTGTAAGTCAAGCTAGCCCTACTGGTGGCTTGTACGTTCTAGTTGGCATGGACCAAGCGGCTTATGATGCGAACATGAATAAGGTTATCGACGAAGTCGGTGGTGAAGATTCTGCACTTTGGGATCAATTCAACAACGAGAAAGCAGCTACAGATCTTGCAGCGGCATTCGATGCTTTGAAAAAATAATCGTGGTATGACGATTAGTTAAAGTGACAAGGCCGCCGATTGAGTGGCCTTTTGTTTCTATGTATTTTAGGACGAGACAATGCAATCTCGGAGTTAGTTATGTATAAAACGATCACCAAAACAGGGTTAGCGATAGCAATCTCTATGGCAATTAGTTTCCCTACGCTTGCGGTGTCAGATAACCAGAAACAGCAGTTAAACAATGCAGTGGTTAATGCCAGTCAATCCCAAGAAGAAAGGCTCAAAGAGTTCCATGCTTATGTAAATGCGTATTTGGATGAGTATGAACAATGGCGCGACGAATACACCAATCAGCTTGATGAACGTCGTACAGACCTTATTAAAACGTGGGGTGAAGGGGAGGTTTCTTCTCAAACCACACAAGTTGAATACTCCCAAGGTGATCAAGTTAAAACCGCTGTGGATTATGAAAATAATACGGCGACCGTTTCTGTTTTAGTTGATAAAGACAGCAGTGCAGAAGAGATTGATGATCTTGTAAAGGGAATCCCGGTGGAAGTTGCAGGGCAAGTGGTAGAGCTATCAGACTTGAAAGCTCAAGACCACGAGGTTTTGTACTCTTGGGAAAAAGAGCAACAAGAAAAGGACTTTGTAATCGAACAGACGCAAAGTCAAATGAATGAGCTTGATGTTCAAGCTGAGCGTCTTATTCAATCAAACACGGGCATTCCGGATTCATTCATTTATCAGCGTGCTCACAACAAAAAACTGGCACTCCTGAGCAAAGCGCAACAGCGTATTGCAGCACAGACTAAGCTGTACGATGAAATGCGTGCTAAACACGGAATTGAAGTAACACGACTAGAACCTCAGGTTGAAATCGTTGAACTGGTTGAAAAAGTAGAATCCCCTAAGGAAGTCGTGAAATCAGAGCCAGTTGCAGAACCAAAGAAACCTTCGAAAGTGGTTCAAATGAACGTAGAGGGCGCAGCTGAAAAAGCACCTGAAACTCACGCTGTGAAACCTCAGCCTGTAGTGGAAGTGGCTGCTACGCCAGTGAAACCTAAAAAGGTGGTCACCTACAAAGTTAAACTCCCTGAAAACAGCTTAAAAGCGCGCGCAAGCAAATACAGTGCTTTAGCTGAGAAAGAAAGTAAAAACTGGGAAATAGATGCAGCACTGATTATGGCAATTATGCATTCTGAATCCGCTTTTCGCCCTGATGCTAAATCACACGTACCGGCGTTTGGTTTGATGCAAGTGGTACCAACCAGTGCGGGGCATGACGTGAACAAACAAGTTCGCAATATCGATGCGCCAATGAAGGTTTCGGACTTGTATCAGCCTGTCATCAATGTTGAAACCGGTACCGCTTATTTGGATATCCTAAATAGTAAGTATCTGCGTAAGATTGAGAATGATGAAAGTCGTTTGTATTGTGTGATTGCGGCTTATAACACTGGCGCTGGTAACGTTGCCCGGGCATTCAACAAAGATCGCTCAACGAGCATCGGCAAAGCATCCAAAGTGATCAACAAAATGACTCCAGAAGAGGTGTACAACCACCTAGTTGCGAAGTTGCCATACGATGAAACCAAAAACTATTTGAAGAAAGTGAACAGTCGGATCGCATTATATAAGTAAAACTTTTGAAGAGGTGAGATTAAATATGTTTAAGATTTTTGCTTTATTTTTCATCGCTATTGGTATTTACCTAGGCCTTAATTACAGTGACGAAATTGAAGATATCATGGACACCGATGCTTTTGAGCGAGTGCAGGAACGTGCTGAAGATGGCAAAGATGCATTGATGGATACAATTGATGAGATTAAAGGTTAAAAATGTCTGAAGAACAGAGTGCTGATATTTCTAAAGATATTCAAGACGAATTACAAGAACTGCAAGAGACACAAGAGTCTCTGTTAGAAGAGCAAAAGAAAGGCGGTCTAGCTCGTACCATTGGTTTGGTATCGGTTATTTCTATTGCTTTGGGTGGCTTTAATGACAGCTTTGATGCATTGGAAAAGATGTTCGACTTTGGTCTTTCTCAAATGACAGATATTCCATCTCATAGAAAGCTAGAGAGAATATATATTCGTTCATCCGCTGAAGCTTTAGATCAAACTTTTGGTGCGCCTGTCTATATCAAACGCGCTTCAACGAATGACGTCATTAAGTATTACCAAGACGATAACTTCATTCTTTCTGCAATTACCCGAGATAACGCTATTGTCGCTTACCTCGTCTTTCCTGATCAAGGTTTTGTACCTGAAACACGAGAACATGCAGGTGGTGTAGAGTTTTTCAATCAGCCTTTTAATACCATTGAAAGTGTTAATGAAATTCGAGCGTCGTTCGCTAGAACTGGTAATTATTACATTGAAGAAAATAACGGTGGGGAATTCGGCTATCTCTATTCTTCAATTAGTGGCGTTAGTGAATTTATTGCGCCAATGACCAAAGGTAATAGAAATTTGCTTGCCGCCGTCGTTGACTCATTAACGATGGATGAAGATGTAGTAACGAGCGTACAGTCTTTGCGATTGAGCGCCAAACCAAACTTTTATGGTTACAGTACGTTAGGTGTCGATGCGCTTGAAGAAGCGATTTTATCGAGTGCAGAGTACCGTTTGATTCATAAGAGTTAACCATTAACACATTAGCTCTGGCTTCTTACAAAGCTAGAGCTTTATCAGCAGTTGGATTATGGCAAATTCAAAATTCGATACGTTTCTAGAAAGACTCAAAGGCAATAAACGAATCATTGTCCAAGCTCATGACTTCCCTGACCATGATGCATTGTCTTCGGCGTACGCTCTAGCTTACCTATTAAAAAAGGAAGGATTTCAAACATTTATTACCTTCCATGGCTACATCGATAGAGTGTCCCTTAGGAACCTAATTGATTGGTTGGAGATTCCAATCTATGAACCAAAAGACTTGAAGCTACAGCCTGACGACAAGATCATTGTTGTTGATGGCTGTATTGGTGAAAAGAACGTTACCGATGTTCCAGGTTTAGAAGTCGCAGTGATTGATCATCACCAAGTCAAAGTACCTGATTTTGTATGGTACTCAGATGTGCGAGCAAATTATGGCGCAACAGCAACCATGATGGTTGAGTATTACCGCTATTTTTCTTTGCCGATGCCACAAAAAATTGCAACAGCACTATTGGTCGGTTTGAGCTTTGATACCGCTAACTTTACTCGGGCTGTAGGAGCGGCTGATCTGAAAGCACTGCTGTACCTTCAAGAGAGGGCAGACAATGCTATGGTCAACAAGATTTGTCGTAATCAGGTCGAGTTCCACGAATTGCAACTTTTCAATTCAATGTTGACTAACTTACGCCGTGAAAAAAATGCAGCATTTGCGGTGCTTCCTGAAGATTGTCCTAAAAATATGCTCGGTGTATTAGGAGATTTTCTATTAAGTGTTGATGAGCTTGATATCGTCGTCCTCACTGCTAGGAGTCATGAGAAAACCTTTATTTCTCTTCGTTCAGAGTGCTCCAATAACAATGTCGCCAATATAGTTAAAAGAGCACTGAACGATAAAGGGATTGGCTTTGGAGGTGGGCATTCTCACATGGCTGGTGGCATCATCAACAGCAAGTTTCAGAAAAGTAATGAACTAGATTACATCTATGATTTGATTCGACCGAGTCTAGTACTCAGCGTTTAAACGGTTTGCTGACAATACCGGGTACCTTGAAATCAGTTTGATAGAATTAGTGTTGTGTCTAGAACAAACGGTACAACGTGTATCAACGGTTGATGTGCAGGCTTGAAGTGACTCGGTGCACAAGTTAGTAAGTGCAAACGCGATCTTGATAAATTGGGATACATGTTCGTAGCAACTTTATGAGACGCTTGAATCAGTGTCAGTTGAATCACAAGGAAGTTGAATGCACCACTTTAATATCCGCGCGCTGGAATACCTTAATGCTTTATCGAAATACGGGTCGTTACGTAAGGCATCTAAGATGATGAACGTTGACCCTGCCGCGATGAGTAGAATGCTGACACAGTTAGAAGCGCAAGCGGAAATGAAAGTATGGGAGCGCAATAACCGCCAATCACTGTTAACCGAAGCGGGTAATGAACTGCTGAATTACTACCGTTCCATTGTTCGTGGAGAGGCCGCAGTACTTGCTCGACTAACCAAGCTTAAAAACCTCAAAGGAGGCAATGTCAGCATTGCCATCGGTGAAGGGTTCATTACCAACTTGGTGTCAAAGCCGATGCAAACCTTCATGACTCGTTATCCTGATATCAACCTTTCTATTGAGATTGCTGGGGCATTGGACGCGGTCAAGATGTTGGAAGATCAACAGATAGATTTTGCGATAACCTATGCTTCTGCTCCACATCCTAAACTGCACTCCCACGTTGAACGTAGCCATCCGCTGGAATTGATTGCTCCGAAAGGACACTTCCTTACGATGAAAGAATCGCCTGTGGTAATGCAAGATATTCAAGACGCCTCTCTCGCCTTGATTGATAATTCGACCGGCATGGGGAGGCTGGTAAAGCAGGCCGAACAAATTTCCCATCTTACCTTGCAGCCAAAGCTTCAAACTAACTCGGTGACCGCACTGACTAACTTTGTTTCAGCAGGTTTGGGTGTAACCTTTATGCCCAAACTCACCGTGATCGATGAGATAAAGTCCGGACAGATTGAAGTGGTTGCGACCGAGTTGGATATCTTATCGAAGGCAACCGTTAAGGTTCAATCTTTGAAAGGCCGCGCACTCACGCTACAGGCCGAAACCTTGTTAGATTTCTTACTTGAAAACGCCACTTTCTTGAGTCATGACGCTTACAATATCTAGGCATAGTAGATTTATGTAACGATCCCTCCCAAGCTCCCAAGCTCCCAAATACCGCAAATGTCACAGTTCCAAACTGCCGAATTCGTTTTTAAGTAGAATTGAGTTTTTGTCAACGCTATCTCTATTGTTAAGTCAACATATGCGGAATAAGTTACAAAGCATTAACGAAACGAGTTTTAGACTGACAGCTGTGTTCGACAGGTTTAGCTTTGTCAGGTATTAGGGGAAGAGAATGGAAGTTATTGTAATTGGCAGCGGTGTTATTGGGTTGACCAGTGCTTGGTACCTGGCGAAAGAAGGTCACTCGGTGACGGTTATCGATCGTCAAGATAGCAGTGGTAAGGAAACCAGTTTTGCGAATGCTGGCCAAATCTCTTACGGCTACTCCTCCCCATGGGCCGCCCCCGGTATCCCTTTAAAAGCGATGAAGTGGCTCACCCAAGAACATGCGCCATTAAAAGTGAAACCGTCACTTTCTCCTGAATTGGTTTCTTGGGCGTCTAAGATGCTCGCCAACTGCAATGAAGCCAAGTACGCACAGAACAAATCACGGATGTTGAGAGTCGCAAACTACAGCCGTGATTGTCTGACTGAGCTAAGAACCAGTGAGCAATTGGCTTATGAAGGTAGGCAGAAAGGGACGTTGCAAGTGTTTCGAAGCGAGAAGCAATTGGATTTCATTCAGCAAGACATGAATCTGCTTAAAGAAAGTGGAATTGAGCACTCGTTGTTTGATGTTGAGCAATGCCTATCCATTGAACCAGGTTTATCAGATGTGAAAGATAAGCTGGTTGGCGGCCTGTATTTACCACATGATGAAACCGGTGATTGCCATCAGTTCTGTTTAACCTTGACTGAGAAAGCCAAGCAACTCGGTGTTAGGTTCGTGTTTGATACTGAAGTGGTAAGTTTGAATCATCAGAATCAAAACATTGAGAGTATTACTACGACTCAAGGTGAATTCAAAGCGGACGCTTACGTGGTCGCTTCAGGAAGCTATTCTCGAGACTTGTTGAAGCAAGTTGACCTGTCTATTCCTGTTTATCCAGTGAAAGGGTACTCGCTAACACTACCGATCGTGAATGCAGATAAGTCACCGGCCTCGACTGTAATGGATGAAACCTACAAAGTAGCGATGACGCGTTTTGATGACCGAATTCGTATTGCGGGTACGGCAGAGCTCGCTGGTTTTGACTATCTAATCCCAGAAAAACGCAAAGCCACGATTGATATGGTGATCAAAGATCTCTTTCCACAAGCGGGTGATTTTTCAAAGGCAGAGTATTGGACTGGGCTAAGACCAATGACGCCAGATGGCACGCCTATTATAGGAAAGACGCCTATCAAGAACCTATTTACCAATACGGGCCATGGAACACTAGGTTGGACAATGGCATGTGGCTCAGGAAAGATCTTGGCAAGCGTAGTCAGTGGTTCCTCAAGTGATATCAAAACAGATGACTTGAGTATTCATCGTTATCTATAAATGTACGTAGTTAATAATGTAGCCTCTACTCTGGCTCAATGACCCTAGATTAAGATCGTTTCGAGGGTCATTGTGTTGTTTTCGTAACTTTTCGATAGATTTAGGGCAAGTTAGGGCTCTATTGTCATTACCATTTATGTTTATGAGGCGAATTGAGATTGAAATGCTCCAAACTCGTCAGGCAACTCTGGATTGGTGAGGTTAATGATCTTACGGCTTTCTAGTCTAGTTGAGCTCACCACATTTCCAAAATGCTGGTTAAACAGTGAATCAAACTCACCACTGAATATGAAATCTTGAAGCTTATCATCCAATAATTGCGCAAATTGCACTTTGTCTGGGTGTACATAAAAGACCAAAGGAAGAGGGTAATAAAGCAAGGTGCTTTCTTCTATCATTAGCCCTTCCAGCAAGCTTGCGTGTTCTTGGTATATACTTTCTACTTCATTGGCGCCGAGTGACACATAATCACATTTTTTATTTGAGAGAAGTTTAAGAACCTCTGGTAACGTTCCTTGCTCTAGTACTCGATATCCATTTGCTCTAAACAGCTCAGCGTCAGCCCATGTCGCCGGAACTCCAGCCGTCAGTGATTTCAATTGATCACTATGGATATGCTGAAATGTAGGTTGATCTTGTTCCCGAACGATTAAAATACGGTGCCCAAGTAATCCTTTACAAATTGGAGAGTTGAGCTTGATTACAGGTTTGTTTGCAAATTTTCTGTTCCCGGCGACTGTAACGAGTACGTCATAATCCTTATTGAATATATTCCCCTCATCCTCTGCTCTCGGAAAATCGGTCTTGTCGCCGTGAACGACAACAGATTCATTTGAATTCCAATTCAATAAGCTACGGATCAGTTCGAATTCGTAGTGCTGTCTTTTATTTGATTTATTGCCATTCCAAAAGTTAAACATATCTGTCCTAAGGGCTAACTCATATTTGAATCTTGATATGCTGTCATAGGTTTAAAATTCAAGAAAGCGCTTTCTTGAATTTTTGAGAGGAGCATAGATAGTTGGAGATTATGAAAATGGAGAACGGTGATGAAAAGACTATTTGAGAAAGCGTACAAGCTGATAAATGACAAAGAAAATAGATGATCAGTATTCATGATGAGGTCACTTTGGTTTTTCTTTAATTTACTGTTTTATAAGGTTTTTATTGTCATATTGGTAATTAATGTGATGAATGGCACTGTTATATATATCCGCTCTCTGTCTGTTTTAAATTTGTGATCTATGGTTCGTTTCATTCAATTGTAAGTTGAAGAATCATAGAATCAGCTTATTATCCACCTAAAGAAAGCGGTTTCTTGGAATGAGTAACCGATAGTAAATACTAAAGCACCCCCTTTTTTTAAAGTTAAAAGAAAGCGCTTTCTTTCTGGTTATTATCATTAAAAAGGACAACGTGATGCACAAAAAGACATTGATTGCTTCGCTCGCTATTGGAGCTTTATTTGGAGCATCTGTACAAGCAGATGAAGTAAAGCAGGGCGGTACGCTAACGGTGCCAATTATCAATACTGGCTTTGTTGAAAACTTCAACCCGTACACAACTAAAGACCTACTTCACGGTGTGATGTTTGAACCTCTAGTTGTATTTAACAATATGACGGGTGATGTTGATTACCGATTAGCTGAATCAGTTGAATTTTCAGAAGATCTTAAGACACTAACTCTTAAGCTTCGTGAAAACCTGAAGTGGTCTGATGGTACTAAACTAACAGCAGAAGACGTTGTGTTTAGCTTTATGCTAACTAAAGACGCTCCAGCATTTGACCAAAAAGGTATTTGGTCAGCGGGTAACCTGCAAGAAGTTACTGCTTCTGATGAGAGAACGGTTGTCTTCTCACTGGCGGAAGCGGATTCTACTTTCGCTTGGAACCTAGAGCGTTACCACGTTGTACCGAAGCATATTTGGTCGAAAGTTGAAGAGCTGACAACGTTCACCAACTTGAACCCAGTAGGTAGTGGCCCAATGACCACGGTTAAATACATCAAGCCGCAACAGATGGAGCTATGCCGAAACCCTAATTACTACCTAGAGAACCGCCCGTACCTAGATTGTGTGAACTTCCGTTCTTACAATGATAACTCTCAAATCCAACCGGCCTTAATTAAAGGTGAAATTGATTGGGGTTCAAACTTTATCGCTGACGTTGAGTCAACGTTTGTTGGTGTTGATAAAGAAAACCATCATTTCTGGTACCCCGCTAACGATGCGATTCATCTTTACGTAAATACTAAAGAAGCGCCTTTTGATGATCTTCGCGTTCGCCAAGCATTATCTATGGCACTTGACCGTGAAACTATCGTCGATATTGCAGCTTACGGCTACCCAACGCCTAACTACAATGCTGGTGGTATTGCTGAGCTTTACGAAACGCATATCGACAAAGCTGTATCTGCTAAATACGCGGATCTGACACAGTACGACGCTGAAAAGGCGAAAGCTTTACTTGACGAAGTTGGTCTAGTCGATAAAGACGGGGATGGATTCCGTGAAAAGAAAAATGGCGAAGCATTTGAGTTCGACATTGAAGTCGTTGCGGGTTGGACTGACTGGATTCAAGTTGTTCAGATGGTATCTGAGTACTACGAAGAGGTTGGTGTAAAAGCGAATATCAAAACGGTTGACTGGTCTGTCTATGATAGCAACTTGAAAGACAGTAAATACACAATGTCTATCAACTGGTCAATGGTTGCGACTAACCCAATCTTGGCTTATCAAGAGTACTTCTCGACATCACGTATCGGGAAAACTTGGCATGCTGGTCATGGCGTTAATTCACCAGAGATCGATGCATTGATCGATAGCTTCGGCAAAATTGGTGATGCTGAACAGCAAGAAGAAGTGTTGAGCGAGCTTCAAGAATTTACGGCTACAAATCTTCCGTTTATTCCTCTGTTCTCTAACCCGACTTGGTTCCAGTACAGCACTAAGAACATTGTCGGTTGGCCTAGCGCTGAAAACCCATACGTACAACCAGTATGGTACGACGGTGGTAAGCGAGTAATCATTCTCAACAACCTACACCTTAAGTAAGTTATTTCTAATTTGGCCGTAACGTAAGTTGCGGCTCTTAGGTTAAAAGATATTTATGTCATTTCTGTTTCGTCGATTCGGTTTTTATTTCACAGCCTTTCTGATTGCTATCTCGTTTAACTTTATGTTGCCTCGCTTAATGCCTGGTGACCCAGTAGATGCTCTGTTTGCTGCTGCTCAAGGTCGTATGGATCCAGCTCAGATGGATGCGGTTCGTGAGATGTATGGTTTTGTTGATGGTAATGTTTTCGAACAATACTTTGCATATATGAAGAGTGTATTTACGCTTGATTTGGGGCCGTCTATTTTGATGTTTCCTATTAGTGTTTCTGATGTGCTTGCTATGGCACTGCCGTGGACTATGTTTCTGGCGCTTGGTTCGCTCATTGTCGCTCTCATCATCGGTGTCAGTATTGGAACTTATGCGTCATATCGACGTGAAGGGCTGTTTGGGCAAATTGTTCCTCCAGTCTTGGCTTTTATTAGCAACTTTCCGTATATCGTAACCGCGTTACTGTTGTTCTATTTCTTCGGTCTAAAGTTAGATTTACTACCTTTGGCTTACACTTATGACCCGTCACTTGAGCCCGGTTTTACGTGGGAATTTGTTTCTAGTGTGGCTAAACACGCTGTGCTTCCAATGGGCTCTATGGTCTTGGTTGGAATCGCAACATGGGTCTTCAATATGCGTAATGCGATGATCAATGTCTTGGGAGAGGATTACGTGACGATGGCTGAGGCCAAAGGCTTGAGCAGCTATCGTGTGATGTCTCGATACGCTGGTCGAAATGCCATTCTTCCTGTCGCGACCGCTATTGCTATGGCAATCGGCTTCTCATTCGCTGGCTCAATCATGACCGAAGTGGTCTTTAACTACCAAGGCTTGGGCAACATTCTTCTTAAGGGAATTGTGGCGCGAGATTATCCTTTGATTCAAGCCATTCTTCTTATTTTAGTGACCGCAGTGCTTGTTGCTAACTTTATCGCCGACTTACTGTATGTCTGGCTTGATCCACGAATTTCGAATTGAGGCACATCATGGATAATTTAATTGACACTCAAAAAATTTCGAAGCGAACAAATATACCGGCACGTGAGCCGAAATGGTCGTGGAAAAATGTAAAGAAAACATTAGGTAAAGCCTATGCTTTTTTCTACGGTAACCCACCAGCAATCATCGGTACTTTTTTACTTACGATAGTTTTAGCTGGTGCACTATTTGCCCCTGTTTTATCAACGCATAATCCCGAAAAGCGTGTTGCGCGCCCGCATGAAGCACCAAGTGCTGAACATATTATGGGCACAACTCGTAGTGGACGAGACGTGTATAGCCAAGTTCTTTTTGGGGCGAGAAAGTCACTGACTGTCGCGATTTCTGCGGGCGTAATTGCAATGACTATCGCAGTTTTAGTCGGCGTTTCTTCTGGCTACTTTGGCGGAAAAATTGATGAGCGCTTGAACTTTATTACTAACGTATTTCTCGTGTTTCCGCAGCTACCCTTGCTGATTGTTCTCGCTGCATTCTTAGGGCAAGTCGGTTCGTTGGTTATCACTATGTTGTTAGGAATAACCTCCTGGCCTTGGGGGGCGAGGGTAATTCGTGCACAGACCATGGCAATTAGAAGCAAAGAATTTATCATTTCTGCAGAGGTTATGGGTGAATCAAAAATTCGTATTATTTTAGTCGAGATTTTACCTAACTTAGTTTCGATTGTTTTTGGTGGCTTCCTTGGCACGGTTATCTACGCAATGGGGTCTGAAGCTGGTCTTGGTATTTTAGGTTTAGGTGATGCAACGGAAGTGAGTTGGGGTTCAATGTTGTATTGGGCACAGACATCTTCGTCGCTATATACCGGAGCATGGTGGGAAATGATGGTTCCTGCATTAGCGTTAGCGATTACTGGTGGTGGATTAGCACTGATTAACATGTCCATCGACCAAGTGAGCAACCCTAAATTACGTACGGGCCCACACATCAAATTGTGGCACAAACTTAAAAAAGAAGCAGACAAACGCCGAGGTTTATAATGAGCAAGCTACTAGAAATTAATAATCTGTGTGTTGATTACGTTTCTCCTAATGGTGTAGCGAGAGCCGTAAACGACGTAAGTATTTCCATTGCGCCCGGAGAAACGCTCGGTATTGCTGGTGAGTCTGGTTGCGGTAAAAGTACATTGGCTTTTGCAATATCAAGGCTCCATAAAGCACCGGCCCTTATCTCTGAAGGCGAGATACTTTACAAAGGGCAAGATGTTTTAAAAATGAATAACAAGCAGTTACGTGACTTCCGCTGGAATGACGTTTCTATTGTTTTTCAAAGCGCAATGAACTCACTTAACCCTGTCATTACTATTGGTGAGCAGTTAACGGACGTTATTCTCGCGCATAAAAAGACACCTTATAAGCAAGCTCATGAGCGTGCGGTTGATTTATTAGAAACGGTCGGGATGCACGGCGATAGAATGTCGAGCTTTCCCCATCAACTGAGTGGGGGAATGCGCCAGCGTGTTGTTATCGCAATTGCATTGGCGTTGGAGCCTAAACTGATCATCATGGACGAGCCAACGACGGCACTCGATGTGGTTGTTGAACGTGAAATATTGAATGAACTTTATGAGCTTAAGAGTAAGTTTGGTTTCTCCATTCTATTTATTAGCCATGACTTAAGTTTGATGGGTGAGATTGCTGATCGAATTGGCGTGATGTACGCGGGTAACCTTATTGAGTTAGGCGATGCTAAAACGGTATTTAGTGACCCCAAGCATCCTTATACCAAAGGGCTTATCTCTTCATTCCCGACTATTCACGGGCCAAAAGAACGCTTGTATGGGATCCCTGGAAATCCCGTCAACCTACTCGACACTCCTCAGGGGTGTAACTTCCAAGAGCGATGTGGCGAATGCATTTCAATGTGCATCAAAAGTGAACCTCGTTTAGGCACAGTTGCGACTGGGCATCACGTATCTTGTCATCTAGTTTGAGCGAAAGATTATGAATACTTTAAATAACGTTGATAAAAGCGAAGTTATCTTATCAGTTAAGAACTTGGTAAAAGATTTTCCACTTGGCCAGTCAGTGAAAAGCAACATGATGCGAGCGGTTAATGATGTTTCATTTGATCTTCGAAAAGGAGAAGCATTAGCGATTGTTGGCGAATCTGGTTCTGGAAAAAGTACAGGTGCTCGAATTCTTACTCGCATTTACGATAAAACTGCTGGGGATATTGAATTTAAGGGCGAGCCATTATCTGACTATATTGAAAAACATGGTGAGCTTGAATATGCACGCCAAGTGCAAATGATTTTTCAAGACCCGTTTGGCTCGTTGAATCCTGTACATACGATTTACCACCATATTGCGCGGCCATTACTTATTCATAAGCGAGCAGAAAAAGATGCGGTTCCTAGCCTTGTTTATGAACTTCTTGAAATGGTTGGGTTGACGCCAGTAAAAGAGACAGCAGAGAAGTACCCCCATGAATTGAGTGGTGGACAACGACAACGTGTGGCTATCGCACGTGCAATTGCAGTGAGTCCTGAAGTTATATTGGCGGACGAGCCTATCTCAATGCTTGATGTGTCCGTTCGATTAGGCATCTTAAACCTAATGGCTGACTTGAAAGATAAGCATGGTATTTCGTTTATGTACATTACTCATGACATCGCGACGGCGCGTTATTTTGCTGAGAAAACGGCAGTTATGTACGTTGGACATATGGTGGAGTGGGGCAATAGCGACAATGTAACGCAGAATCCACAACACCCATATTCTCAGCTGTTGCTTTCAGCGGTACCTGAAGTCGGTAAATCAGGTAAGCGCGATATGAATGTGAAAAAGGGCGATATCCCTTCTTGGAAGCCAAGTAGTGTCGGTTGCCCGTTCGCAAGCCGTTGTATGAAAGCCGATAAGCTTTGCACGCAATCGATCCCAGAACCGACTCAAATTGCAGAAGAGCATTTTGCTCGCTGTCATCACCTATAAACCTTTAATCCTTTTTTGAAACGCAAAAGAAAGCGCTTTCAAAAATTTAAGAGTAAGAATTTTTTTGGAATTTTGATATGAAAAAAGACAATAATTTCACATCTGAAGTCGATGGTAAGTTCGTTGATTTAGATGGTGAGCGTTACTACCAAATCTCTAATGTTGACCAAATGACGCCGTTTTTTATTAGCGTTGTATCGTCGAGCGATCACTGGTTATTTATTTCATCGACAGGCAGCCTTTCAGCAGGACGCATTCGTCCGGAAAATGCGCTTTTCCCTTATAAGTCTGTCGACCATATTCATGAAAACGCTGAAAATACCGGGTCGAAATCCATTTTTCGCATTGAACACGGTGACAAGGTTGTACTTTGGGAACCGTTCAACACGTTTCATGATGGGATTTTCCAGGTTGAACGTAACCTTTACAAAAATACGATTGGAGACAAGATCGTATTTGAAGAAACAAACCATACTTTGCAACTGAAATTCCAATACAGCTGGAATACGAGCGAGAAATACGGCTTTATTCGTCGTTCAAAGCTGACCAATTTAGCGAGCTTCGAGCGTAAAGTTGAAGCGCTAGATGGCTTACAAAATATACTACCTTCAGGCGCTCCACTATCAGCACTCCAAACAAGAAGCGCATTAGTTGATGCGTACAAGTGGAATGAGCAAGTTGATGGTAGTTCATTAGCACTATTCAGCATGTATGCCAAATTGAGCGATAGAGCGGACCCTGCTGAATCTTTGCTGGCGACGACAGTCTTTAGTTTAGAAACAGAAACTAGCCAAATTTTACTGACTAGCACTCAGGTGAATGCATTTAGAAAAGGGCGACCGATTGAAAGTGAGCCTTTGACTAAAGGGATTAGAGGAAGCTATTTAGTTCATAAGTCTCTGACACTGCGAGCACATCAAACCAAAGTTTGGTCGATTGTCGCTGATATAGACAAGACTCATTCCGATATCTGTCAGCTTCAATCTGAGCTCTCTGTTCCTGCTAACCTAGTATTAGCTTTAGAAAAGAGCATTGCAGATAATCAAAATGAATTGATCACATTGATGTCTGGCGCGGATGCGTGGCAAATAACAGCTGAAGAAAATACAAGCGTTCACCATTATGCCAATGTGTTGTTCAATAACATGCGTGGTGGCGTGTTTGAAAACGGCTATATGTTAGAAAAGGCTGACGTAGTTAAAACTATGGAAAAGGCCAACTCTCAGGTAGTTGGCCGCCATCAAGACTTTTTTGAACAGTTAGGGGATGTTTTCAGCCATTCCGAATTAGTTTCGCGCGCTAAAGCGACAGGAGATTCTCAATTAGTTCGATTGAGCTACGAGTATCTACCGCTTACTTTTGGACGTCGTCATGGTGACCCTAGTCGCCCTTGGAACCACTATGAGATTAAGCTCAAAGATGAAAATGGCGAACGCTTACTTTCTTATCAAGGCAACTGGCGTGACATTTTCCAAAACTGGGAAGCGATGGCTCTTAGTTATCCTGGGTTCATCAAATCATTCATCTCTAAGTTTGTTAATGCTTCAACGGTGGACGGCTACAATCCGTATCGAATCACTAAAGATGGTGTAGATTGGGAGCTGTTAGAGGCGGATGATCCTTGGAGTAACATTGGTTACTGGGGCGATCATCAAATCATCTATCTATTAAAATTCCTTGAGCTGGCAGACAAATTTGAGCAAAGCGATCTTATCGAATTACTAGAAAGTGACATTTTTAGTTATGCCAATGTGCCTTACGAGCTTTGTGGAGTGCAAGGTCTCTTTGATAACCCTAAAGATACCGTTGAGTTCAACCAAGACCTGCAGGAACTGACAGAGCAACGTGTCAAGAGTTTAGGCAGTGACGGTCGCTTGTTGATGACGGGTGACCAAGAAGTTTATATGGTCAACTTAATGGAGAAGATACTCGTCCCTTTGTTGGCGAAATTGAGTAACTTAGTGCTTGATGGTGGTATTTGGCTCAATACACAACGTCCAGAATGGAATGATGCAAACAACGCTATCGTTGGCAACGGTCTGTCAATGGTAACCTTATACTACATGCGTCGCTATGTTGCCTTTATGCAGCGCTTGTTAGAGAAGTCACCATCTTCATACAGTATTTCCAAAGAAGTGTTTGAGTGGATGTCTTCTGTTACACAGATTGTTTCAGAGGCAAATACAGAGATTCGTCAAGATACGGTAACTCGTCAAACTCGCAAAGCAATGCTGACTAAGCTGGCTAAATCTGCTGCTAACTATCGTGAGCGTGTTTACCGAGTAAATGGATTTTCAGGGAAAACGAAAGTTGAGAAAGAAGCGATTGTTCAATTGATGGGCGCGAGCTTAAAAATCCTGGATTCTACGATTACAAACAACTTGCGTGAAGACGGTTTGTATAATGCGTATAACATCTTGAGTTGTTCTGGTGAGAGCTTAATGGTTGAAGAGCTTTACCCGATGCTAGAAGGACAGGTTGCAGTATTAAGTTCGGGTCTATTATCACCTAAACAAGCGGTTGAGTTGTTGGATAAATTGTTTGCCAGTGATATGTATCGTGCTGATCAAAATAGCTTCATGCTTTACCCTGACCGCGAGCTGGCTTCTTTTATGGACAAAAACTGTTTAGACGCTAAAGACATTGATCAGAGCAAATTGTTAAGCATGATGGTTGTTGCCAAAGATAACAGATTAGTAAACCAAGACAGCAAAGGTTCTTACCATTTCAATTCAAGTTTTGAAAACAAAGGTTTCCTTCAGACTGCGATTGATGAAATTAAAGCCGATTACCCGTCAATTAGTGATGATGAATTTTGTCATGTATCTAGTTTGTATGAGCGTGTATTCAACCATAAAGCTTTTACTGGGCGTTCGGGCACCATGTTTGGTTATGAAGGTTTAGGTTGTATCTATTGGCATATGGTTTCTAAGTTGCTGCTAGCTGTGCAAGAAAATTATCAGCATGCTTGGAGTATGGATTCTAATAGTAAGGAAACTCTGAAATTAGCGGATTACTATTACAAAGTGAGAGCTGGTATTGGCTTCAACAAAACGCCGGAAAACTACGGTGCGTTTCCGACGGATCCGTATTCTCATACGCCAAAGCACTCTGGAGCACAGCAGCCAGGGATGACAGGGCAAGTTAAGGAGGAAGTGATTACCCGTTTTGGAGAGCTAGGTCTAGAGGTCGTTGATGGCACAATTGTAATCAACCCATCACTTCTTAGTCCTAAAGAGTTCTTGCAAAAAGCGGCGACTTTTGACTGCCAAAATATTGAAGGACAAATGCAGAGCTTTATTGTTCAGGCTGGGCAACTGGCGTTTACTTACTGTCAGGTACCATTTATTTACCAACTCAATGATGAGCCAACACAGGGTATTGAAGTTCAGTTTAAAGACGGATCAAGTGAGGTATTTGCATCGTTAACGCTAAATCGTGAAATGGCTTCACAGCTCTTTTCTCGTAGTGGTCTCATTGAGAAAGTTGTTGTCGTATTGTCAAAGCACCAGTTACGCTAATTCTAGTTTAAAGTGAAATAAAAAGGCTCTAAGTGAATACTTAGAGCCTTTCTTATAATTGTAAAAATAGGGTGTTTGATTTACGAAAATCAAAGCTTGGCCACGGACTCTCTTACAATCAATGTCGGGGTTAATTTGTGCTTCAATGGGTAGTCGCGTTTATTAATTAACGATAAAACACCTTTTGCAGCTTCTTCTCCCATTTCATGGACAGGAAAGTCGACCGTCGATAAGCGAGGACGAATATGCTGGCTATGAGTATCGTTATCGAAGCCTACGACCGAAAGGTCTCGCCCAATAATGAGGTTTCGCTCTGCTGCTACGTCATATACCGCAAGTGCAATGTTATCGTTTTGACAGAAAATTGCGGTGATCTCCGGGTCTCGATCTAACAAGCGTCGTGCAGCGTCGTGGTTGCCTTGATGATCAAAGCGCCCCTCTACAAACAGCCCTGCATTGTATTCGATTCCGAACTCTAACAATGCATTTCGATACCCTTGAAAGCGATCTCTACTATCAACTTTACTCAACTGGCCTGTGATACAAGCGACTTTTTTATGCCCGTTTTCAAGTAAGAGCTTCGTTGCAAGGTAGCCACCAAGCTCATTATCAATGTAAATACAGCGATCAGAAATCTCAGGAATAAAACGGTTGAGAACAATCATTGTTTCACTGCCTTTCGCTATTTTGATCAGTTCGTCATCACTGAGCTTGTCTGAGTGAACAATGAGGCCATCCACAAGTTTAGATTGCAAAAACTGGATGGAGTCTAGCTCTTTGGTGCGTGATTCTTGGCCACTGGTAACGATCAAGTGGATATTGCTCTGGCGAACAGTATCTTCAGCCGTGTGCATTAATGGGCCATAGAAAGGGCCATCAAGTGAGCCGACTAACATGCCGATACTATTTGAACGGCTAGATGCTAGAGCTTGGGCAAATGCATTCGGTTTGTAACCTAACTGCTCAATCGCTTTGAATACTTTTTCGCGATTGGCCTCTTTTACCGTAGGGTGACCATTCAATGCTCTTGAGACGGTTGATTGAGAAACTTGAGCAAGTTCAGATACTTCTTTAATGGTGATCAATGGTAGTGGCCTTATCTCTATTAGGAGTTAACTAAGCTATATTACCTTTGTGGTTTGCACGAGCCTAGTAATCCAATGATTAATATTTGAAAACTCTGAACTGCTTAACGCTTAATTTAATTCTTAAGCATACAAAGTAAGGTAACGGATATTTTCATAGACATCATAAAATATCAAGAAAGCGTTTTCTTTGGTGCTATTATCAAAGAAAACGTACTTTTTGAGTATTGAACAGATATTTTTTAAAAAGATACCAGTAAATATAGGCCTCTTAGGAAATTAATTCATCGATCCGCAATGAAATTTAATTGGGGTTCTGCTCGAATTACAATCAATTTTAACAAAATGTGAAATCAAACAAGAAAGCGCTTTCTTTGGGTGATCATGGTCTCTTTTTAACGCTAGGCACTTTTATATACTCATTTTCATAAAGGCGGGCATGGTATCTCCGCGTCATGTTCGTAAGTCACTCATTAATCGATTTTATCTTTATGGGGCACCCATATTACGTGTCGCCTGTTTGGAAGGTCGTGATACAAGGAGCTGTAATGCAACATCTCAACACTCAGGTAAAAATATTAGCGTCTTTGACTACCGCGGCATTGATGTCCGGTTGTACGACGGTAGAACTACCGGCTTCTGGCAGTGCCGACTTAGCTCAAACCGAAAAGCCGATTGTGCTATCCCATGTACCGGTTGTTTCAAGCTCTGATTGGCAATTGGTGTGGGAAGACCAGTTTAACGGTGAGCAAATAAATAAACGCAATTGGTCATTAGAAGTGAACTGCTGGGGAGGAGGGAACAATGAACAACAGTGCTATACGGATGATCCGAATAACGCGTTTGTTAAAGATGGCCTTTTACACATTGTCGCGCTGAAGAAAAGTCATACTGGGCCTGATAATGCTGAAGGCTCGCTTGGTGGAGCAACGAAGACTCTTCCTTATACCTCTGCGAGATTGAGCAGCAAAGACAAGCGTGACAACAAATATGGCCGTTATGAAATCAGAGCAAAGTTACCTGGTGGACAAGGTTCATGGCCCGCAATCTGGATGCTGCCAACCGATAATAAATATGGCTCATGGGCAGCTTCTGGCGAAATCGATATTATGGAAGCGGTTAACCTAAACACACTTTCAGATGCGGCGGGAGCGAAAAATGATGATCTAGAGAGCCGAGTCTATGGGACGTTACATTACGGACGAAATTGGCCAGACAATGTTTATAAAGGGCAGGCCGCGATATTGCCAAATGGTGTGAACCCTACTGATGGCTTCCATACATACGCGATTGAGTGGGAAGAAGGTGAAATTCGTTGGTATGTAGACAATATTCATTACGCGACTCAAACTCAAGAGGGTTGGTACAGCCAATATGAAGCGGAAGAAGGGAAACTCATTAATGCGAGTGGAGCAGCTCCGTTTGATGAAAAGTTTCATTTGTTATTGAACTTGGCTGTCGGTGGGGCGTGGTCAGCAAACGCAAATGATAAAGGAATCGACGAAGGTTTGTTTCCGAAAACAATGCTAGTTGATTCAGTAAAGGTTTACCGTTGTAAGGTTGATCGTTGGAAAGGAAAAGGGTGTGCAAGTCGTTCTGAACACGCAATACAAGTAATCGGGCACGAAGCTCCAGAGATCTTAGCAACCGATGATAGTTATGCCGATGGACCAACGTTGGAGATTTTTACCGAAACTCTTAACGCAAGCTTGGCTTATGCAAGTTATGACCCATTGGATATTGTTGACTATCAAGAACTGACCGAACCAGATCGTGGAGCAGTGCTACAAGTGAATAAGAGTCAAGGAGCAGGAAATATCTATTTTCGTTCTCCTGTAACGGATGTGACACATTGGCAAGAAACGGGTGAACTGGTCTTTGATTTGAAAGTTGAGAGTATGGCTGATGGGGTTGAACTACTGGTTAAGATGGACAGTGGCTGGCCGAAAACAAGTGACTATACCGTGCCGCTATCAGTAATGAATGAATGGAAGACGGTACGTATTCCAATAGCTGACATTTTAAAGAGAGACAACCGTTTTGCTGGTGGGAATCAAGCTGATCCTACAGTGATCACTAATCTTTTAGTGTTTGAGCCTCAAGGAGAAATGAGTTTTAAATTAGACAATATTCGATTTGAAAAGTAAGCCTTTTAACTAGTTACTTTTAATCAAAGCTTGAATAGAAAGGGAGCATACTATGTATGTTCCCTTTTTTTTGCGATGATTTTTGCGGGAGGAAATCGTTTATGTGCTCGAGGCAAATTCTGCGTGATTGAACGGACCGATACGTTCTTATTATGTGGTCAGTGATATTTTACTTAGTTCCATAATTGTTCAAACAAAATACTTAACATCTTGGGTTTTTGTGACTCACGCATAAGAAAGCGCTTTCTTTGTTGGGTTTGATCACGGTTTATATTCACAGGATCGATTTATACTCTTTCCATACCAACTGAGCGGTTAAAGCCAATAAGATTAAGAGTGCATAGTAAATGTGGGCTTAGATTTGATCTTCTTTAAATCTGTTCGATTGGTTTTTTTAAGAAAAATAAAGAAAGCGCTTTCTTTGTGAAAGTATAATTTAGAACATGGAGTTATTATGAAACTTTCTAAGCTTACCCTTGCTTGTTTAGTCGCTACAGCTGGCTTGTCTACTGCACCTGCTGTACATGCCGAAAAATCGGATGGATTTGAATTTCACGGTTATTTCCGTGCTGGTGTTCTATTCAGTGAAAATGATGATTTTAAACGTGCAAAGTTCCCTGCATCTAAAGAGCGTTTAGGTCGATTGGGTGTTGAGTCGGATAGTCACTTTGAAGTTGCACTGCAGAAAAATTTTGAGAATGACGGTGGTCAGAAAATTCGAATCAAAACACGAGCTGCAGCCAACAATGCGGAATATGCAACCAACCAGCTTGGTGCCAATGCCGATGCAACCAACAGCGAAATTGGTATGGCAGAAACTTTTGTCGAGTTTGAAGGTGTATCTGAAACCGGTGTTGTATGGGGGGGTAAGCGCTTTTATGGTAAAGATAATTACATCTTTATGACCGACTTTTTCTACACGGATATGTCGGGTACTGGTGTTGGTATTGAAGGTGTTGAGCTAGGTGGTAATAAGTGGGACTTTGCTTACATTGCAAGCGATGATTCTGGCGATACAAGTTTCTGGGGTGACAGCAACAATATCATGCATGCACTTCATGCTGGCGTGAACTTTGGCAGTGTTGAACTTCACGCTATGGCTAAGTATATGCCAGACAATATGGTCGATTTAGGTTTTGGTAATGGTCCAGAAGCATTCGCTGAGAATGGCTATGAAATGACGGCAATTGTTCACACTGAGTCTGTCTTTGGGTTGTCAGATAAAGGCTTTACAAAATACATCGCGCAGGCTGGTAAAGGCTTAGGTTCGGGTAACCTTTTAGGTGGTACTCTTACAACTTACAACACGTACAAGCCTGGTAGCGACTATCAAAGTTGGTTAACGACAGGCACGGGCTGTGGGACGTCTTGTTTGAAGGCTGTTGATGAAAACGATGTATCACTACGTGCTTTAGCATGGGGTGGGTACTTTTTTGACAATGGTGTGAATATTTTCCACTCTCTTCAAACCCAGTACAACGATTTTGACAATGGCGACACAGACGGCTGGGTATCAGCAATGGTGCGACCAACGTTCCCAATTTCAGAAAACTTCTTTATCGCTACCGAAGCTGGTTACATGTACAACTACGAAGACCGTAATGGTGAGTCAAAGAATTCTTATGATTACAAGCTAACAGTAGCACCGACTCTAGTTGTGCACTCTGGCTTCGGTCCATCTCCAGAAATTCGCTTTATGGCATCTTACCTTGATGGTGAAATGCAAGACGGCACGGGTAAAGAGGGCGACTTTGTTGTAGGTATTCAAGCTGACATGTGGTGGTAGAATTTTTTACCTTCGGGTCTTAAGTGATATCGAGCATACCGGGGGAGTGGTATGACGGCCTTGCCTTTAGGGCGGGTAAGGTTCTCGATATCCCTATTTATTGCAATAGTTGATCTCTTTCCTAGCAGCACAAAGAGTTTCATTTTTATTGCTATGAGTCTTCCATATTTGAATTTCTTTTCAAATGTGTTCTTGCCAAAGATACTCATTGACCGCTTCGAAAGAAGCGGTTTTTTTATGTGTGACATATCTAATCTTTTAATCTTTTAAGGTTTAAGGGGCAAAGGATTATGAGTTATGGGAAGAATGTTGCTTTCTAAATTCTCGAGGGCTGCATCCATTTTGGGTCTTAAAACACTTGGAGAAATAATTGCTGTCAGAAAAGCCGCAAGACTCAGCAATGTGTTGGATGCTTTTGTTGTCGTTTAACAATAAGGTTGCCGAGTGTCTAATTTGAAGGCCTTTGATGTATTGGCTCGGGGATGTATTTAAAAACTGCCTGAATAACCTTTCTAGTTGCCTTTTGCTGATATACGCCGCTTGTGCAATGGCTTCTGTATCTAATCCTACTTCTTTGTAATGACGGTCAATATGTGCGAGAGCACGGCTCAATGCTAGGGTTGTTTTTGGTAAGCTATGGGTCTGTTCTTGATATCGCCGAGCAAGTTCTATCGCAAGTTGCTGCATTGTGCTCGTCAATATGATTTCAAACCCCTGTTCTGCATTGTCGTATTCCGATTTGATTTGTTGTAGAAGTTCATTGATTCGTTTCAACTGAGAAACTGATAACGTAAGCTTTGCTTGATATTCCGACGCTTGTCGAGCAATCGGTTCTACCTTGAAAAGTGCTTGATAGCCCGGCATTTGACGCATTGAAGGAACCTCAAAAAAAGGCAATGCCGTATCAAACATCAAGTTTACAATCTTCAGTTTATTTACTTCACAAAATCCATGTTCAATATCCCCATTAATAACAAATACATCTCCTGTACTTAAAGGGTAAGTGTGGCTAGCTACCGTATGCTTCCCGCTACCACTCACAACTAAGAAAAGTTCAGAAAAGTCATGGCTATGTACGTCAAAGTCGAAATCGTGATGACCATCGACATAGGCAAATTTTATCTGGGGATATCTCTGATGACTTTGGAGTCTAAATTTGGTTTTCATGTCGCTATTTTACCCATAACTGTCGCTTATTTGGTAGTTACACGCCGTAGTTAAGATTACTATTTTTTGAACAAAGACAATATTAACTTTTAGAGCGAGAGGTCAAATTTTTGCTCTAAGTAAAAAAATGGTAGGACTCAAAATGAATACTGTGGAAATTCTCGAAGCACAGAAGCAGCTTGCACCAATAAGTCGACAAGCGGCTACTGAGGGCATTGTGCTACTAAAAAATAGTGATTCAATATTGCCATTGCAGACTAGTGATACGGTGTCTCTTTTTGGTCGATGTCAGATTGATACCTACCGAAGTGGCACTGGATCTGGTGGAGCGGTGAATGTGCCTTATTCCGTAAATGCATTACATGGCTTGCATGAAAATCCAAACATCAATCTTAATCTCAGTTTGGTGGAGGTATACCAACGTTGGGTCAAGGACAACCCGTTCAATGACGGCGGTGGTGGTTGGGCAGTAGAACCTTGGTTTCAAGATGAAATGCCTCTTTCAACTTCAGCTGTGATGGATGCTGCCGCCAAATCTAACAAAGCCATTATCTTTATCGGTCGAACGGCGGGTGAGGATCAAGACAATGCACAGCAGCAAGGCAGTTACAATTTAACCGCGCTCGAAATGCAAATGTTGGAGAAAGTGACGGGACATTTTGATGATGTCATTGTGATACTGAACGTGACCAACATTATTGATATGTCATGGGTAAGCTCACTCAAAGATGCAAGGTCGCTCAAGGCGATTTTGTATAGCTGGGCTGCAGGGATGGAAGGTGGGCATGCATTAGCTGATGTTTTATCAGGTGATGTTAGCCCGAGTGGACGTTTGACCGACACTATTGCGCACTCTTTATCTGATTACCCTTCCAGCGCTAGCTTCGGAAATAAAGAGCGTAATCTGTACCAAGAAGATATCTATGTTGGGTACCGATACTTTGAAACCTTTAACCCAAAATCCGTTCAATTTGAATTTGGTTTCGGGCTTTCCTACACCAAATTTTCAAATAAATTAAATGCATTAACGATTCTTGGATCCGGCTCTGAACAAGAGTTGGTCTTCGATATTGAAGTTAAAAACATAGGCGAGAAATACAGTGGTAAGGATGTTGTTCAACTGTATGTTGAATCGCCTCAAGGCCAGCTGGGGAAGCCATCTAGAGCACTTACAGGATTTGCAAAAACACCCACTTTGGATCCAAACGAAACAGCACGTGTGAAGGTTTCATTTCTTCTATCTTCGTTAGCGTCATTTGATGATAGTGGTAAGACGGGCCACCCTAATAGCTATGTACTTGAAGCAGGGGAATATCAGTTCTATTTGGGAGGCAGCGTTCGACAAGCAAGGCTGGTTGACGAAAGCATAAAAGTTGATGAACTAATAGTTGTTGAGCAACTAACGGAAGCTCTGGCACCCGTCACCGCTTTTAAAAGGCTCGTTCCAAAAGAGATAGGGCAAAATGGGGTTTACAGTTGCGACTATGAATCTGTGCCACTACGAAGTGTAGATTTGAGCAAACGTATCCTAACTGAACTCCCAACTTCGATTCCTTTTAGTGAAGATAAGGGAATCAAGTTGCTTGATGTGAAGCAGGGACAGGCGAATATTGAGGCGTTTGTATCGCAAATGACGGTACAACAGCTGGCGACAATTGTTCGTGGTGAAGGCATGTGCAGCCCCAAGGTAACCCCTGGCACGGCTGCGGCTTTTGGTGGTGTATCACCAAGCTTGTTTGATTTAGGTATCCCTATTGTTGCGGCTGCTGATGGCCCATCGGGTATCCGAATGGATAGTGGACACAAAGCATCACAAGTCCCGATTGGCACGCTATTGGGCTGCACATGGAATACAGAACTGAATGAACAACTGTTTTATTTAGTAGGGAAAGAGATGCAAGCCAATCATATTGATACATTGCTTGGGCCTGGGATTAACATTCATCGTCATCCTTTGAACGGGCGAAACTTCGAGTATTTTTCTGAGGATCCTCTTTTGACCGGAGCTATGGCGGCGTCTCAGGTTTCTGGGCTTAGATCTGCAGGCGTGTCCGGTACTATCAAACATTTGGTTGCGAACGACCAAGAAACTGGACGATTTGATGTTGATAGTGTGGTTTCTCAGCGAGCGCTCCGTGAGATTCATCTAAGGCCTTTTGAAATAGCGGTAAGGCAAGGGCGAGCTTCAAGCATTATGACCGCTTACAACCCCATCAATGGTCACTGGGCTGCATCTAATTACGACCTCAATACTACTATTCTTCGAAAGGAGTGGGGCTATAAAGGGATAGTGATGACGGATTGGTGGGCAAAAATGAATGACCCAATCAAAGGAGGTTCTGAAAGCCGAAGTTACACATCCTTTATGCTTCGCTCTCAAAATGATTTGTATATGGTCGTTGAGCACGATGGCGCTGAAAGTAACGCATCAAACGACGATACATTACAGGCGCTTGAAAATGGGATGTTGAGTTTGGGAGAGTTGCAACGAAGCGCGATAAATATCTGTCGCTTTATTATGGATTCTCCAGCAATGGATCGCCCATTAGTCATTTTTGATCCAGTTAAGAGCTTTGAGGCGACCCAAAATCTTGATAAACAACAGAGTAAAACTGATGGGGACTTTTGCTCTCTGACGGCGAAGCAACGTGCAATAGAATTACCACTTAATATCAGAGAAAACCGCAGCATTGTTTTGGAAGTTAAACAGGCTGGTGTGTATCGATGTGCAGGTATTGTTAATTACGATAGCGGCACTTTGGCTCAATCTGCGTGTAGTTTGAGTCTCAATAACGTATATGCGATGTCTCTATCAGTGAATGGTACTAATGGCGAGACAGTTTCAGTTGAGGGGCTTTCCGTTAAGCTTGATAAAGGCTTTTATTCGTTGGATATTGAATTCATCAAATTAGGCTTAGAATTAGAGCAATTAGAATTCTCGTTTATGCCTGAATAGGGCTGAGGGATAACAGTCGTTTATTTAACTCTCGTTTGCTCAAAAAAGAGGTAAAGTGAGAGAAAATAAACGACTACTTTGAGGCTGAGTTATTGTGCTTTTTGATATTGCTTCATCGCGTCAACAAAGGAGTTTCGCATCCCTTCGATTCCTAATCGCTCAGATTCTTCAACGTAAGTCAGTGCTGCACTAAAATCTCCAGATGAAACCGAGTTTTCTATAAGAGTTTGATAAACCTCTTTCTTATTCAGTGTATTTTCCGTTAATAAATCTGATTGGGCTACGGTTGATTCTGGAATAATTTGTTGAACTCGCTTTTGACGGTTTTGTTCTTCAACAACGGTGGTTACCGCTGTGAATTTAAAATCAAAGGAGACTTTCCCGATTGCAGAGTGGGGGATGGCGTAGTCCGTGTTATGGGCGATGTTTGCCTGGATATCGCCAGAACGTATCGCCATATCACTTGGTTTTTCGACAGGAGTTGTTTCCGCGAGTGCTTCGCTGGTTGTGAATACGACCAAGTAAGCAGGAGCCTCGCCGTTTAAGTAACGTTCTTGCAGTTCTATTTGTGCGCCATATCGAGCACCATCAAGCAGGCTAAGTGGCTGGTACTTAATGCTTTCATTGCCAATGACATCTAGCGGCTGGTAATTTTTGTCTAAGACCAAAAGTGACGGAACAAATGCAGAATAATTAGCATTTGAAGTCAATGAAAAACGAATAGCATCTAGTGTTGTAGGAAGCTTTAGCCCTCCAGCAAAGGACCGGCCAGATTTGAACTCGATTTTAGGGCTTGCTGTGGTGATCGAAACAGATGTCTCTTCTGGGTTCGTAATGCTTTGATATTGAATGGTATTCAGGTTTTCGCAGCAGTTTTCGTTATTTTGTAGTGACTCTAGCCCCGGAGAAGTTTTGTGGTAGCTAACCGGTGACTCTGTCACTGTTGAACAGGCGCTGAGTGCGAATACCGCTGGTAGTATTGCTAAATATTTCATAATTTCTCACAGTTAAAAAAGCATATCTGATTTAGAGTGCCTAATTGATAATAGAGACACACTACAAGAAAGCGCTTTCTTTTTGAGTGACGAACGCCAAATTTAAAGAAATAGTCGCTAATAATTAGTACGAATTAGGTAACAGGCTGCCGTTGATCTGTTATTTAGATTGAAAGTTAACGAGATACTGAACTTAACAACTGAGTAAAGCGTTCCCACGATTTTTGGTCAGCTTCTTGTTGGTAGTTGTTTGAGCCGAACACGGTAAAGGCATGTGGCGCTCCACTATAAGTGATCATTTCATGTGGAACCTTGGTCGTTTCAAGTTCAGCGGCGAGGTTGCCAAAATCTTGCATTGAAATCATCGAATCTGCTGTGCCATGGAATACGACGACAGGCGCTTTAGTCTGAGAGTAATCTTGGCCTTTCGGTGTTGATAAACCACCATGGAAAGTGACATAAGCTTTCGATGGGATGCCCGCACGCGCGGCTTCTAAAACAGCAGCTCCGCCAAAACAATATCCCATCATCACGTTGTTATCTAAGTTGCCGCCAAGTCTTTTCGCTTCCATTGCTCCCGCATTAAGTAGTGCGCGCATTTTTTCTCTGTCTTTATATAGTTCGCCCGTGTGTTGCTTTTTGTCTTTGACTTCGGTTGGGCGGATGCCTTTACCAAATAGGTCGATGGCGAACACGTTGTAACCGAGTTCGTTGAGCATCTCAGAACGTTTCTTTTCGTAATCAGTTAAGCCATCCCAATCGTGAATTAGCAGCACCAAAGGCGCTTGGTCACACTGGCCTCACTCCAATAACCTTCGTAATCCATACCATCGACTTGGTAAGTGATGTTTTCTCCTGAAATCGCAGAGAAGGGCAGTAAAACTGAAAACAGGCCGAGCGTAGTGATTGTTCGCATGCGTGATTCCTTTCGATGACAATTGATGTTCCAATCGAAAGTATAGATAACGCGATGATTCTCGCCAGATTTCTGTTTCTAACTTGAAATGTATGGCAGGGAGAGCAGGTGGCTATTGCTGATGAATAGCCATCGAGAGGGAGTGCGATGGCTGTTTTGTGATGTTCTCAGCTTACCAAAACTTGAATAGCTAAACAGGGGAATAAAGAAAAACTACCAAGATGCGTTGGTTTTGCTAATGCTTATTTCCGGGTATTTTCGCTGATAGCGCGGCAACATCGACTCATTGCCCAAGATGCCACCTTGATGGATATAGATAATGGTTTTGGTTGGGTTGTTATCTTGCCATCGTTCTAAACATTGCCACATCAATGGGTCGTAGAGCAGGTCGAATTCAATATCCGTTTGTTCTTGTAGATCCAACCAGGTTTGATAGTCCTGTTGATACAGCTTACCAAAGTGATGTTTGGTTTCGAGTGGCAGTATTTGTGGATGATCGGATTCGCCAAGCTCATTAAATTGTTGTGTTAGGTAGCTATTACCGCCAACACACGCACAGGTTAACACCGGGATGTTGTGCACTTTTAAATGCTTATGTAGATACAGAGCCGTACTGCCGGTGCCTGCTGGTAGTGCAACCACGAAATCGTGTTTGTTTTCGAAACGCGTCCAGCTAAGTATTTCCATCGCCAGTTGCTTCACGCCGTATTCAGAAAGCTGAGAGCGTCCACCTTCAGGCAATACAATACACTGAGAATCTGGCTGTCTTATTTGCTCAATATACTCCTGTGGATGAAGCTCAGAGCCTGTCTCTTTGACTGAAATTACCTTCGCACCAAGGTCTACTGCACCACGGTAATTACCTATTGGGCGTTCTAGTAGCCACTGGGGAAGGTGGTCGACGTAAAACTCAAGCGTCCAGCCTTTAATTTTTGCCAGTGCAGCGAGCGAGAATAGAGAGTTAGCTTGCGCAGAACCGTAGCTGATTAAGGTTGTCGTATTAGGGTGCTCGTCTTCGAGTAGCTTCATGAACTTTCGCGCTTTGTTGCCACAAAAGTGAGAGTGGAGTTGATCGTCACGCTTCAAGAAAAAGGTGTGGTCGTTGTATTGATGTTGAGTTACAGGGCTATTATTTAGTTTCATCGCACTTAGACAAAACGCTGACTAAGAAGCCAGCATTTTAAAATCAAATTGGACTAACGAGTATCTAGTAGCTAGTCAGCGCTGTAAACCAACTAAATCAAGTTTTCGTTGGATATTGAACTTAGTACTACGAGTTTATTTGCTCTGGTATGGGCGAGGGTGAATCTGTCTGAAAGGCGATTCTGGCAGTGCACCCTCCAGAGTTACGATTGACCAAATCAAAGTCCCAATGGAAGCGTTGGCACAAGTCGTCGACAATCAATAAACCTAATCCATGACCATTCGGATTGTATTGTTCCTGAAGGCCTTCACCTTGGTCTTCAATCACAATACTCTGCTCGGACAGGGTAACAGTGACAGTACCACTATTGGTCGCTGCAATGGCATTTCTCAATAAGTTGCCGACCAACATATTCATGATCGCGCTGGTGGCTTGAATGGTAGGCTCTGATTGAATGTGTAGGGATATCTCGACTAGCTTCTCATCCGCCTGTAATGAATTCTTGGAAACGATAGCTTCTAACTCTTGCTGACTAAACACGCGCAGCGGTGCATCGTCACTGTTTCTTTCATAACGAACTAAACCGAGTAGGGCATCGACCATTTCTGACATCTGGATAATGGCTTCATCAATGCGCTCAACCTGACGAGATTGAAATTCCGTTGTTTCGCTTCTTAATAGCAATTTATTCGCACCACGAGCGACCGTTAGTGGGGTTCTTAATTCATGACTTGAATAACGAGCAAACGCTTGTTCACGTTTGATCAAGGAATTAATTTCTCTACGGTATTGATTGAGTTGGTCTGTTAACTGACGAAACTCAACAGCTGCACCTTCACTGACATCAAACTCCTCCCCTAGGTCGAGTTTGTTCGAGTTGAGTTGCTCAGATAGGGAATTGAAAGGCTCAATCAGTCGTTTGGAAAGGCGAGAGAGTAAGGTGCCAAAGCTAAATATCAAAATGGATAACAGCACCAACACGAACGAGATGGCGTATACCAATTCATAGGTATCAAATTCGACGCGATCTATCTCAGACATAAGGATGATCGGGTAAGTTTTACCTTCATGAGAGTATTCTCCCACATAGATCATTCGTGATTCCGGCTCGTCGCCGACTTCACCAAGGAAGTTATCCTTACCTTCTATATAAGGTGTGTACTCTTTTGGTACAAATGAGAGGTCATTGTACGCCATGGTGAGACCGTCAATACGTATTGCACCGCTCTCGCCAGCTTGAAAGAGTTCGACAGCATAGTTTCGGTCAATCAGGATGCGTCTTTCACCGACCCGGTCTTCTGACATATACAACCCGGCAACAAAAACGACATAGACGAATGCAGACACAATCACGGCCATCAACCCAAAGAAAAGCGCTAGGCGGCCTGTGAGGGTTTTGGTGCTTGTCAGAACATTTGAAATCAATTCGATGGCTCCAGACGGAATCCAACTTTAGGAACGGTAATCAACATTGGGGTGTCAAAAGGTTTGTCGAGTTGATTACGCAGTTGATAGATATGGCTACGTAACACATCGTTGTTGGGTTCGTCTTCTTGCCATAGCTTGTAGGAAATATCTTCACGAGTCACTACTTCAGGTGCTTTTTGGCACAGCATCTCAAGGATGGTGTAAGTCGTTGGGTTAAGCGCGAGCAGTTTGTCTTTACGGTAAGCTTTACGGGTTTTTTGATCAATGGTGAGTTCATCAAATTGAAGCTTAGAAGAAGCCACTTTTCCTCGGTAACGACGAACAAGCGCGTTCATTCTGGCTTCCAAAATATCCAAATCAAAAGGTTTGGTTAGATAGTCATCGGCACCATGCTCAAACCCTTTTAACATATCATCGCGGCTATCTAACGCAGTCAACATCAAAATAGGTGTCGCGTTGCCTTGGTCTCGCAGTTTATTACAAACCGTGAGGCCGTCCATTCTTGGCAACATCAGATCCAATATGATGATATCAAATGAGTTTTCCAACGCGAGTTGCAGGCCGAGTTCGCCGTTGTCCGCATAATCGAGTTCCATGCCAATACACTCAAAATAATCAAACAAGACACCTGCGATTTCACGGTTATCTTCGACTAATAGAACTCGTTTCATTTTGATTCTCATACAGAAATAGACGGTAACATTATCCTGAGTGAGCGTGAAAAATATGTCAATAACATAACTTTCACTTATGGGAGGGTAGATTGGATTCAGATTAAAAAATAGAAGAACGTATTATGTCTGAACTTCATATAAGCCGCCCCAAGATATCTACATCGCAGATCAACCCTGCGGTTTCTCTGTCTATAATTGTGCCTTTTTACGATGAACAAGAGGTATTGGAAGAGTTCCACTCTCGCCTTACCAAGGTGCTTGATAGCTTGCCCATCAAGAGTGAAATCGTTTATGTCGATGACGGTAGTAAAGACAGCAGCTTGGAGTTGGTGAGTTCATTCACTTCAATCAATAGCTCAATTTCTGTTATCGGTTTAAGCCGTAATTTCGGCAAAGAGTCAGCGATGAGCGCAGGCCTTGAGCACTGTCGTGGACAAGCGGTGATTTTGCTAGACGCTGACTTACAAGATCCACCTGAGCTGATTCCGCAAATGATTGCCAAGTGGCGCGAAGGTTATGACGTCGTCAATATGCAGCGTAGCCAGCGCGACGGTGAAACATGGTTTAAGAAGTTTTCAGCAGCGAGCTTTTACAAAGTAATGAATGTGGCTGCGAAGATTGATGTTCCTGAGAATGTGGGTGATTTCCGACTGTTAAGCCGAGAAGTTGTCGACCATATCAATCAGCTTCCAGAACGTAACCGCTACATGAAAGGCATTTTTTCATGGCCGGGTTTCCGACAAGCGACGCTCCAATTTAAGCGTGATGCTCGCTTCTGTGGTGAGACCAAGTGGAACTACCTCAAGTTAATCGGTTTGGCGATGGATGGGATTACCTCGTTCTCTATCCGACCTCTGCGTATTGCGACGGCCGTTGGTGGTTTAGTGGCGCTTACTGCTTTTGTGTATGGCGTCTTCATCGTATTCAAAACCACTATGTTTGGCGAGCCTATCACGGGTTACCCGTCAATGATGGTCGTGCAACTTGCCCTTGGCGGTATTCAACTCCTGAGTATTGGTTTAATGGGTGAGTACATAGGTCGTATTTTTATCGAAACCAAGAATCGCCCTCTGTATCTGATTCAGTCGGTGGTCGATACACCTGCATTAAAAACACATTTCAAATTAGAGGAGTCAGCATGAGCCTGAACAGAACGCACCTATGGTATTTGTTGGCTTTTGCACTGGTTCTAAGACTCCTATCTTTGGCGACTTATCCGTTAATGGATACTACGGAGGCGCGCTACGGAGAAATGGCTCGCTTGATGGTGGAAACCGGCAATTGGTTAACACCTCAGTTTGATTACGGCATTCCTTTTTGGGGCAAGCCACCGTTGTTCACATGGATGAGTGCTGCGGGGATTGAGCTATTTGGTTTGAGTGAGTTTGCTGTTCGTGCACCTCACTGGTTAGCAGGAGTAGCGACAATTTTGTTAACCGCTTACATGGCGAAGCGAACTGGGCAAAGTGCGTTGGTTGCCGCGGTAGTGTTGGCGACATGCGGTATTTTCTCTATTGCCGCGGGCGCTGTGATGACAGACATAGCATTAACCTTAGCGATGACCATTGCCATGTTAGGCTTCTACTTGTGTTGGCTAGGAGGAGAGGGTTGGAAAGGCGAAGGCAGTGCGAAGACTAATCGATCTTGGGGTTATGTCGGTTTCATTGGTTTAGCGTTAGGCTTGCTTGCAAAAGGGCCAGTAGCGATTGTCATTATGGGCATCGCAGTTTTCCCTTGGTTAGTATTACAACATGGCTTCTTTGGCGCTTTCAAAGTGCTTTGGCAACGCTTTCCATTGTTGTCTGGCTTGGGTGTGATGCTAGCAATAGCTTTGCCTTGGTACATCATGGCTGAAATGGCAACACCGGGCTTTATTGATTACTTTATTGTTGGCGAGCACTTTAAGCGTTTTGTTGTGAGTGGCTGGGAGGGCGATTTATACGGCTCTGCCCATGACCAAGCAAGAGGTATGATCTGGCTGTTTTGGCTTCAAGCGGCTGCGCCGTGGTCGATTGTATTACCTATATTGGCATTTGCTCGACGTAAGAAAATTGCAGAAATTAATACTGAAAATCGCGGTTTGTTTTCATTTCTTGTCTGTTGGTTGATTTCACCTCTGATTCTTTTCACTATGGCGGGCAATATTCTCCCAGCTTACGTCCTGCCAGGTATTCCGGCCCTTGGCTTGTTGATTGCTATACTCGTAGTGGAAAAAGATAAGAAGTGGTTCTCGAGCGTGGCTTTGGTTCTACCTGTGTTGCTAATGATTGCGATGGTCTACCTGAATCTCGGCAAGGCGAACGAGAAAAGTGACCGCATTATCTTCGAACAGATTACGGATTCTGCGCCAAGCTTTTACGTGGGTAAACGACCATTCTCTGGGCAATTTTACAGTCATGGTCAAGCGAAAAGACTTCTCGATATCGAGCAGCTAGATGGCATTGATAAGTTCTATCTGATTGGTAAAAGATCTGAAGTGGAAACCAAGATTAAAGAGAACGCATTAACGTGTATTCTAGAGCCAACGGTGAAAATAAAGCGTGCTTTATTCAGCTGTCATAGCTCAAGTATCAAGCCAAATCTATCGTTGAGTCATATTCAAAGTGGCAGCGATGTTTAGCGTTAACTCGGGGTTACGAATGTTCAACAACAAGCTTCAAACGCACAGTCAGAGGTTACAGTCTCACCACAAGGTGGTTCGATTTGCTGTGGTTGGTGTTGGCGGATTTGTTGTTGATTGCTTAGTTTTTGCATTACTGCATTATGCCGTTGGGCTGCCTTTGATGAGTGCACGGATAGGATCTTTCATTGCAGCCGCCACGACAACATGGTTTGGTAATCGAGTGCTAACTTTTGACTTCAAAGGGCAGGATAGTTGGTCAGAGAAGTTGATTCAGTGGCAAAAGTTCATGTTTTCCGCATCGATATCGGCGATACCTAATTTGCTGTGCTTTAAGCTGATGACTGAATTGCTTCCTGCATTTACTGGGGCTGTATTTATCGCAATGGCCGTAGGTATCTTGGTGGGCATGGTCACTAACTATTTGTTTAGCCAGTATTGGGTCTTCACCCGTTAGAATCCCTTGTAATCACATAACCAAGTGAAACCTTCGGGTCGTTCATTAGTAACAGACACAAAAAAGCGCAGCTAAATAGCTGCGCTTTGTATTTTTATGATCACCAAGTAAATGGGGTCGCGATATTAACGCTGTGTTGCGCGCTGGCGATTCTTTCCGTTACTCGCAGGCTTACCACCTTGACCATTACCCGCTTTGCTGCGGTTTGGCTTGCCATTCCCGCCGCCATTGCCTTGCGATTGCTGGCTAGCAGGGGCTTTTTTGATGAAACCAGTCGCTGGTTTATTCGCGTTACCATTACCGTTCTGCTTTCCGTTGCCCTGATTGCCGTTACCTTGGCTACCTGTTGGCTTCTTACCACCCGGTTTAGGCTTATTGCCACCTGGCTTAGAATGGTTACGTGGGCTTTCGCCGCCAAGACCCGGTTGAGCTTTACTGTGCTTAGTTGCAAAACGTTGTGAGCCGTGACGACCAGACTTACGACGCTGTGCGGGTGTCAGAGCTTCAAAATCTTCTTCTGGTACTAAACAGTTCGCTTTGTCGCCAATTAGGTGCTTTTTGCCCATGCTGGTCAGTGCTTCACGGATGATCTTCCAGTTTTCTGGATCGTGATAACGAAGCAATGCTTTATGCAGACGACGTTGACGATCGCCTTTAGGCACTGGAACATCTTCACGTTTTTTGTATTTCACGCGCTTCAGAGGGTTGGTCTCTGAGTAGTACATCGACGTCGCATTACACATTGGCGATGGGTAGAAGTTCTGTACTTGGTCACACTCGTAGTTGTGCTTTTTCAGCCACAACGCAAGGTTGAGCATGTCTTCATCTTCCGTACCCGGGTGAGCAGAGATGAAGTAAGGAATTAGGTACTGTTTCTTACCGGCTTCAGCGCTGTACTTCTCGAACATCTCTTTGAAACGATCGTAAGTGCCCATGCCCGGTTTCATCATCAGATCCAGAGGGCCTTTTTCAGTATGCTCTGGAGCAATCTTCAAGTAACCACCAACGTGGTGAGTCACAAGCTCACGTACGTATTCTGGAGACTCAATCGCAAGGTCATAACGAACGCCTGATGCGATCATCACTTTCTTGATGCCCGGAACCTTTCTCGCTGAGCGGTAAAGGTCAATGGTGTGCTGGTGGTCTGTGTTCAGTTTTTCACAGATTTTAGGGAACACACATGATGGGCGACGACAGTTAATTTCAGCTTTAGGATCAGAACAACCTAGACGATACATGTTCGCCGTTGGTCCACCCAAGTCAGAAATCGTACCGGTAAAGCCAGGTACTTTATCTTTAATGTCTTCGATTTCATCCAAGATCGATTCTTTCGAACGGTTCTGAATGATACGACCTTCGTGCTCTGTGATTGAACAGAAAGAACAACCACCAAAACAACCACGCATGATGTTAACCGAAGTTTTAATCATGTCGTATGCAGGGATCTTTGCTTTGCCATACATAGGGTGCGGAACACGCTTGTACGCAAGGCCAAACACGTAATCCATCTCTTCAGTTGCAAGAGGAATTGGCGCTTGGTTTACCCATAGTTCGCGGTCACCGTGACGTTGAATAAGAGCACGACCTGAATACGGGTTGGTCTCTAGGTGCAGAATACGGCTAGCGTGAGCGTAAAGAATACGGTCGTTATTGAGCTTTTCGAAACCAGGGATACGAACCGCGGTTGTTTTTGCATCGTGACGAGAAGGACGAATCGTAATTGGCTGCGCTTTTACTTCTTCTTTTTCATCTTTCTTGGTATCACATTGCGTTTCTACTTCGTACGGGTTAACCGGAACGTAGGCTTTGTTCGGTTTTTCGATACGAGAAGAATCAATAATTTTGTAACCTTCAGGCGCTGCAGGCAAGTTGATAGCAGTACCACGAATGTTTGTCAGCGTAGACATGTCTTCGCCATCGGCAATGCGGTGTGCCACTTCAACCAGTGCACGCTCAGCGTTACCGAAAAGAAGAATGTCTGCTTTTGCATCAAACAATACAGAGCGACGAACTTTATCAGACCAGTAGTCGTAGTGCGCAACTCGACGTAAGCTGGCTTCAATACCACCAAGAACGATTGGCGTGCCTTTGTAGGCTTCACGACAACGTTGAGAATAAATCAGAGTTGCACGGTCAGGACGCTTACCACCTTCATTGTTTGGTGTGTAGGCATCGTCGTGACGAAGTTTGCGATCAGAGGTGTAGCGGTTGATCATGGAATCCATGTTACCCGCTGTGATGCCGAAGAATAGGTTAGGTCTACCCAGTTCCATAAAGGCATCTTTACTGTCCCACTTTGGTTGGGCAATGATGCCCACGCGGAAGCCTTGAGCTTCAAGCAAACGGCCAATGATAGCCATACCAAAGCTCGGGTGATCGACATAAGCGTCACCAGTTACAATAATAATGTCACAGCTATCCCATCCAAGAGCATCCATCTCCTTTCTACTGGTAGGCAAAAAGGGTGCTGTTCCGTAGCACTCGGCCCAGTATTTTTTGTGTTCGTGAATAGGAGTGATATCGCTGTACATATTTCAACCTCTGATTTTTGAGGCGGGAATTATAGCGGCATGAGCCTAGACTAGCCAGTAGAACATGCCCCTGTTAGTTCTGATGTCTTTCGCCATTTTGCAGATAATGCTGACAAAAGAACCATACAACAGCATAGTTGAAGCCTTGAATAACGTCGCTAATTTGTGATTTTGATTAGTGTTCGCAGCAGTTTTTGATATTATTCGCGAAAATAAGTCTGAATAAGTAGATCCACAATGGTCGAATCATTATTAGTACAATTTGCTCCCATGCTATTAGGAGCCCAACTGATCTTAACTTTAATCTTAGTGAAGGGTGACATTTGCCCTGGTCAACGTGGCCGTATTCACAAGATGTTACCTGCGATTGGCGTGCTTTGGCTTGCTGTTGCTTCATTAAGAATTGAAGCGTTTCTGATCGTATTCGCTATCTTCTATTTCTATTCTCAAGTTCAAACTAAGAAGACACGTGACTCAGGCCCTATCTGGGTGATGTACCTTGCGTGTGGTTTGGCGCTTTCATACGTTGCTATTCAAGCGACTGAGCAAGCAACTACCGTCGGTATTATTACTACTTTACTGCTGGTGGCACTGTTGGGGTCTGCGTTTGGTCATTTACTGCTGACGATTGCAAGAACGCGCTTACAAGCATTTCACCGTGTTCTGCCTGTTGTGGGCGTATTAAGTGGCATGTTGGTGGTGTTGGCGACCGTGATTAACGTTTATTCACTGTCTGAAGCGCAACTAGAACCTGTTATTTCAACTTTGTTGTTTAGCTTTGCTTTGCTTATCTCTTCTATCGTGGTTTGGTGTTGGCATTTGCTGTTTGTCAAAACCCCTGAAAAGCTTCAGCTGACTCTTTCATTGTTGATGTTATTGGCGGCGGCTGTTGGTTTAACGCCAGTTTGGGCGATGTAGAAGGTTACTGATCTCACAAGCCTTTCAGTGTTGAATCGAAAAAGTGTGATCTGTTTTTTAGCGTGGTGTTGGTAAGCGTTCTAAACTTAAATCTAGTCGGTGTGTTCGTTAGGAGTACGGGATGGATTTAAGCAACGTCAAAGGTTTCGATAGCATTATTTTGCTGGGAATCGTGAATGAAAAACTTCGCTTAGAATGCGATAGCTTTGAAGAGCTGATCAGTATGTATGAAATGGATATAGAAAGTGTTGTAGGTAAGCTTGATATGCTTGGCTATCAATACGATCCATTAACTAACCAGTTTAAGTCTTATCCAAGATAAGCAGCAAACTGGCGCATGTTCTATTGATAGCGAGTTAGTTATCGATTGTGAGCCAGTTATCGAGAATGAACTAGTTATCGAGAGTGAGCTAGTATCGTGAATGAACAAGTACCGCCATTGTCGGTACTAAAGCTAAAAGAAAAAAGTCACAGATAATCTGTGACTTTTTTGTTTCTGGCGCATGCCTATCAGGTTCAACGCAGGCATAAACTAACCCAACAACGAGTCTCTTAAACGACCTCAATGCCATCTAGGTGACTCTTACTTTGCTGTCTTGCCGTGCTAAAGAAAGCTTGCAGGTAACGTTTGTCTTTTTCTGAGTTTCTTACCGCTGCGAACAACCTTCTTGAAAGCCCTTTGCCTAATGGTTTGCTGGCAATGAGTCCTTGTCTTGAAAATTCACTAATTGCCCAGTTAGGCAAAGCTGCAACTCCGAGCCCTGCCGACACCATTTGAACCAGCATTAGTGTGTTGTCTGCCTGTTTCCATTTTTTAGGTTCAACACCCGCTGGCTGCAAAAAGTGCTTCACGACATCTAAACGCTGTTTTTGAACCGGGTAGGTGAGCATAGTGATATCGCTAAGATCTTGCGGATCAATGCTCGATTTTTCGGCCAAAGGTGAATTGATTGCTGTAATCAAACGCATCTCGAAATCAAAAAGCGGTTCGTAATGGACTTCCGAACGCGGTTGAATATCAGAGGTGATCACCAAATCTAACTCACCTGCCATTAATGCGGGCAGCGGCTCAAAACCAAAGCCTGACGAGAAATCGAGCGTCACGCTTGGCCAAGCAACTTGGTACTCTTTCAAAGCGGGCATTAGCCATTGGAAGCATGAGTGACACTCAATCGCCATGTGCAAGCGACCATTCACATCCTCTTTCAGGCTTGCGAGTTCGTTCTCTGCTTTAGCTATTCTTGGCTGTATTTCATCGGCAAGCTTAAGCAAGATCTCACCCTCAGAGGTGAATTTTACTGGCCTAGTTTTTCGTAGGAAAAGCTGACCGCCAATACGCGCTTCAAGATCTTTTAATTGATGAGAAAGCGCCGACTGAGTCAGGTGAAGAGAGGTCGCAGTGGCTGTTAACGATCCGCTGTCTCTCAAGGTGGTCAATGTTCGAAGGTGTTTAAGCTCTATCATGAGTATTCCTCATATTCCCTAAGCCAATTCAATATTTCTTAATAATCACCCTACGGTGTTTTTGATCTTTTGTAAACGTCTAGATGTCCAGACGGATTTAAATTGTTCATCTTTGAATGATTAAAGATGAATATTATTAATAAACAAGATGAATATTTGGACGTTGTCCATAGATCGGATTAAGGTGATAGTTTAGCCATCCAGACGCCTTTGTGGAAAATTAAAACATCAAAGGCAGTCTGACCGGAAATTAAAATTATCGAATAAGGAACAGACTCATGACGACAACAACGCATATTCTTGGCTACCCACGCATTGGTGAAAAACGCGAACTTAAATTCACGCTCGAGAAATACTGGCGCGGTGAAATCGATCAATCTGAGCTCAAGCAACTCGGCAGCGAATTAAGAAATCGTAACTGGAATGTACAAGCTGACGCGAATCTAAGCTTTGCAACTGCGGGTGACTTCGCATGGTACGACCATGTTCTGACAACGACTCTACTTCTAGGCCACGTTCCAAAGCGTCATGCTGGTGGTTCTGAAGATGAAAAAGCCTTCCCAGATCTGGATACCTTGTTTCGTGTTGGCCGTGGTCAGTCTCAAGTTCAGTCTACCTGTTGCGGTGGTACGCATACGTCTAATGATGGCACTAAAGACAGTTCGGCGGCTTCTGACATGACTAAGTGGTTCAACACCAATTACCACTACATTGTTCCTGAGTTCAGCAAAGACGATTCGTTTGAGGTGAGTTGGCCACAATTGTTTGACGAAGTGAGTGAAGCGATTAAAGCCGGGCATAAGGTGAAGCCAGTCCTTCTCGGCCCGCTGTCTTACTTATATCTAGGCAAAGAAGTGGAAGAGGGCTTTGACCGCTTAACCTTGCTTCCACGTTTGCTTACTGCTTACCAAGCGATTTTGGCAAAACTCGCCAAGTTGGGCGTTGAGTGGGTGCAAATCGATGAACCTATCCTTTCTCTGGAACTTGAAAAGCAGTGGGCTGATTCATTCAAACTGGCTTATCAAGTGATTCAAGGCGATGTGAAACTATTGCTGACCACTTACTTTGATTCTGTGACTGATACGTTAGGCAAGATCGTGGAATTGCCCGTCAACGGCTTACACATCGACTTGGCTGCCGCACCGCAGCAACTTGATGAAGTGGTGAATAAGTTACCGGAAGATTGGGTACTTTCTGCGGGTGCAATCAATGGACGCAATGTTTGGCGAGCAGACTTAGCTTCTCAGCTTGAGTTACTGCAACCTGTGAAAGAGAAGCTGGGAGACAAGCTGTGGGTGGCAAGTTCATGTTCGCTGCTGCATAGCCCAGTAGATTTGGAGTTAGAAGAGACGCTTAGCGAAGAAGTGAAGAGTTGGTTTGCCTTTGCAAAACAGAAAGTGACCGAGGTGAGCTTATTGGGTGCGGCGTTAGACGGCGATCAAAATGCCATTTTGGCGTGTGAGACTTACAGCCAACCTATCGTTGCACGTAAGAGCGCGACTCATGTGAATAAGCCGCAAGTTCAAGCTCGACTCAATACCATTACTAAAGCACTAGCAGAGCGCAGTGCTCCATACGCAGAACGCGCAGCGCATCAGTCTGAGGTGTTGGGTTTACCGCTATTACCAACCACAACCATTGGTTCGTTCCCACAAACAGGGGAAATTCGTCTTCAACGCAGTGCTTACCGCACTGGAAAACTGAATGAGTCGGAATACAACACTGCACTGAAAGGTCACATCGCAGATGCTGTTAAGCGTCAAGAAGCACTGGATTTGGATGTGCTTGTTCATGGCGAAGCTGAACGTAATGACATGGTGGAGTACTTTGCGGAAAATCTAGCAGGCTTTCAAACCACCAAGTTTGGTTGGGTACAAAGCTATGGCTCTCGCTGCGTGAAGCCAGCGATTGTGGTCGCGGATATAGAACGTGAGAAACCGATGACGGTAGAATGGTCGACCTATGCTCAATCTCTGACTTCAAAGCAGATGAAAGGCATGCTGACAGGACCCGTCACTATTCTATGTTGGACATTCCCACGTGAAGACATCTCACGCAAAGAGATCACTAACCAACTGGCGTTTGCTCTGCGTGATGAGGTGTCTGATTTGCAAGATGCAGGTATCAACATTATTCAAATCGATGAACCTGCTATTCGTGAAGGTTTACCACTGAAAAAGCGCGACCACGCAGAATACCTAGAGTGGGCGGTCGATGCCTTTAAGATCTCAGCGGCGAGTGCTAAACCAGAAACTCAGATCCATACCCATATGTGTTACAGCGAGTTCAACGAGATCATTGATTCAGTAGCCGCGCTAGATGCCGATGTGATTACCATTGAGACTTCTCGCTCGAACATGGAGCTACTGAAAGCGTTTGAAGAGTTCAACTACCCGAATGCGATTGGACCGGGTGTTTACGATATTCACTCGCCAAACATTCCGTCAGAAGAGTGGATTGTTGATTTACTTAAGAAAGCGGCAGAGAAAATTCCAGCAGAACGTTTGTGGGCAAACCCTGATTGCGGATTAAAGACTCGTAACTGGGCAGAGACAGAAGCGGCACTCACTAACTTAGTTTCGGCGACGAAGACACTGCGTAAAGAGTGGGAATCAGCTGAGGTATAATTCAGTCTAAGATTTTGATTGATCCGTTAATCCACGATGAACCACAACAAAGGCCTCGCATTTGCGAGGCCTTCTGGTTTTATACTTGTTCGAATTTCGAGCTAGAAACTAGCTGCTACTTTGACACGTCTCTTTACTGATCAGCTTCTCAACGATCAGTTGTCCGCGAGTGTTGCGAATCTTGATGTTGTAAGCCAAGCCCATGTCGAGATTTGCTCTTACTTCAGAGTTGGTGCAGTAGCTATTCACACTCATGTCTACAACTTGGTTTAAAGGTTTAGCACCTTTTGCATCTTGGTTGTAGATCATCATGATTTCGATAACCGTGTTTTTTGCCAGTACGCGCATGACCGATAGCGGGCCATACTCAATCGGCAAGCCTGCGGATAAAACGCCAGCGCGATGTTGCGCCATCATTTCTAGCTGTCTTTGTTTGTCTTGTTCACTTGATGAGCTACAGCCTGCAAGCAGAACAGCAGCCAGTGAACCGATAATCCATTTTTTCACGTTAAAATACTTTCTTGAATGGTTTAACAATCACATTTTGGTACACACCAGCAGCAATGTACGGGTCTGCGTCTGCCCATGCCTGTGCATCGTCTAAAGAATTAAATTCAGCAATCACAGTAGAGCCTGTGAAGCCCGCTTCACCAGGGTTATCTGAATCAATCGCTGGCATTGGACCTGCTGTCAAAAGGCGGCCTTCATCGTGAAGTGTTTGTAGGCGTTCTAGATGTTGTGGGCGAACACTTAGGCGTTTTTCTAATGAATTTTCGACGTCTTGAGAAAAAATCACGTACCACATATTGAGATATCCTTATTTTACTTCACTAAATTGAGGGCGTTTAAATTCGCTATCTTGCTAATTTACGCGAACTAATTGGTATTGGAAGAGCTAATGATAAGAAATTGTGAAATGGTGCGGCAGAGTGAGAAGGTCTTTAGCATTTTTAATCGAAACGACTAAAGACCTTAAAGTGCGATAGGGTCGTCGAAGGACTATTTGTTGATTGGGCGAGGTTTACCGCTTTCATCTACAGCAACGTAGTTGAATGTCGCGCCACATACCTTGTAACGATCGCCGATGCCGTGATCAAGTACCGGCTTAACCCATACTTCTAAGTCGATATTCATCGAGCTACGACCAATCTTGGTGCAGTCACCATAAACACATACCACATCACCCACTGAAACTGGTTGTTTGAACTCGATACTCGATACTGAAACCGTGACTATCTTGCCGTTAGAGATCTCTTTCGCCAGTATCCCGCCAGCAAGGTCGAGCTGAGACATTATCCAACCACCGAAAATCTGGCCTGCTGCATTGGTATCAGAAGGCATCGCCAAAGTGCGAAGAAGTAAAGAACCAATCGGGTTCAAAGTTGATTGAATAGTCATTGTTGTACTCTTAATGGTATTGATTGTTTTAAATTTAAATAGATGTGTTTGCGGGGCTCGTATTTTTAACGTATTCACAGAACACAAACAATCAGTGGCCAATGATCACGAGTATCATTGGCCACTGTTAAATAGCATATTGATAATAATTGTATCAAAAAGGGGATGAGGACTCATCCCTTAGGGTTACTTCTCGTCGGTATTTTTATCCGTTAACTCGTTCTGCTGGTCTTTTTGTAGATGCTGGTCTTTTGGCAAATGCTGATCTTTTGGTAGATGCTTGTAGATGTAAACACCCGTTAGCAAGGTAAATGCAAAAGTAGCGATCAGTAAGCCAAACACTTTGAAGTTTACCCAAACATCCAAGGGTAGGCTGAAAGCAACGTAAACGTTGAGAACGGCACATAGAGTAAAGAATAAAGTCCAAGCCCAGTTGATCTTGCTCCATACCGCTTCAGGAAGTGTGATCTCTTTACCCAGCATGCCTTTAATCGCTGACTTACCCATTAGGTGACTGACGGTCAGGCCGATAGCGAACAATGCATAAACGATGGTTACTTTCCATTTAATGAAGTTGTCATCGTGCAAGAAAATGGTCATGCCACCAAATACGGCAACCATCAGAAATGTGATGATCTGCATTTTCTCTACTTTCTTGTAGATGACGTATGTCAAAACGATTTGTACTGCGGAAGCAACAATCAATGCACCTGTAGCCGTGTAGATGTCATACATCTTATACAGCGCAAAGAAAATAATGAGAGGAATGAAATCAAGGATTTGCTTCATGTGGCACTGACTGTCCAGTTAGTTGAGTTGCAGACAGTCTAACGAAAACTGTCTCGATGCTAAATAGCCCGAGACAATTGGGTGCTAATTAATTCCATCTAATTGCTTTATCGAGTCGGATCTTTTCATCATCGAGTTGGATAACGTTATCGCATTGATGTGGTTTGGTAGCGAGGTATTAGCTTCTTGATGTCTTCAAGGTAACCTTCACTCTTTAAGCTGTCTAAGGTGTTTTCGAGCTCTTGCTCACTCATGGCAAAACACGTCGATTTGCCTGTCGTTAGGTCGAGATATTCGTGATATTCACGCTCTGTGAAGTGGCCAATTCTGTCCATTAATAAGGTTTTAATTCCATGGTGAATCAAGCCGTAATACGTATGTCTTTGTAAGGTCATAGCCTATCCTCCGTGACAAGCTGCAGTGAAACTGTTGCAACCTGCTGTATATTGGTTGGGTTATCTATGACAAAGCAATTCGAATGCCATTTTCTCTAATTGAACGGAACATTTTCCCTACTAGATAGAATTGAACTTCTTTTCAAATAGTTAAGGCGAGGTACGTTCTATTCTCTGACAACCAATACGTAACAGACATAAAATAGTTTCATTTTGAGAACGATGAAATTCTCATTATGACGCTCTACTGCCGTTTATAGTGTGGTTCTATCTACGGTGATTGCCGCTAATCGACAAGCCAATCAACAAGCGTAGATAAAGATGTATTTTGTCGATTCTTAGGCTGCAGCAAGAAGTAACCATTTCCAGAAAAGATACTGCCTTCACTCACTTTCACCAACCTGCCCAAATCGATATCTTGCTTGGCCAGCGTGATGTCGCCTATGGCAATGCCAAATCCTTGAATGGCTGCATTCATCGCTTGATCAAGTGTCGCGAATTGTTGGTTGTTCTTGCTTGAAAGGTCGTGGCTGCCTATGTGATCTAACCATAGTCGCCAATCACTTTGCTCATTGTTGGCGTGTAACCAAGTGTATTGAGCGAGCTTGTGTGGCTTGATGATAGTAGAAGCGCTACTTACAAGATGGCTCTGAGTAATGCTTTGCGCCTGGCAGACCGGAGCCAGCTGTTCGTTGAACAATAACTGGCTCACAATCGATTGTTGGTTTGGCTTCTTACCATAGGTGATTACGGCGTCAAACGGGTCAAAGCTTGGTTCAAAAACGTGCTTGATGGTCGACGTGAGCTCGACATCAATTTCAGGGTAGGCTTGCTGAAAAGACATCAACTTGGGTAGCAGCCAAGAGGTAATACAGCTGGGGGCGTTGAGTTTGATCTTAGAGGGAGAACTTGCGACTTGATTGAGAGCCGATTGCAGTTGATGAATCGTTCCTTGTATCAGAGGAACCAGCTCTTCTCCTTTCGGTGTTAAAGACAATCCTCGAGCATGGCGATAGAAGAGATCACAGCCAAGGCTTTCTTCAAACGACAATATCTGACGACTTACTGCACCTTGCGTCACATTGAGCTCATGTGCCGCTCGCGTAAAGTTGAGATGCCTTGCCGTCGACAAGAACGCGAGCAAGGTTTTAGTTGAAGGAAGTGTGCGATTCATATCTTTACCTATGACTTTTTATCATGGCTATTATGTGATTATTTCGATTCATTTATCAATAGTGTTCTGTTTGAATGTAAATACTTAATCATCATTTGTGATTCAATATGTGTATAAGTCACATTTTTTGAATATGAAGGCAGTGGTGAAGACATTGTGATTTTGTGAAAGGGATAGCTTCTTGACATCTTTTATCGATAGTTTAGTACCTCAGGCTGTAAAAAAATTAATACCTTATCAATCAGCAAGAAGAATTGGCGGTGATGGACGTGTCTGGCTAAACGCCAATGAATTGGAAAGCTCGCTGTTTCAAGGAGAAGTAAGTCACAACCGATACCCAGACTTCTTACCACAAGATATTGCTAAGGCTTACCAAGATTACTGTGGCACTGATGCTGCGACTGTTGCCGTTCGTGGCGCCGATGAAGCGATTGATTTGCTGATCAGAACATTCTGTAAACCGGCAAGCGACAACATACTTATCTGTTCACCCACGTATGCGATGTATGAGTTTTGCGCTGATGCATTGGCGATTAATACCTTGGACTCTCCATTGCAGCAAGATTTCAGCCTGAACGTCGCTGATATCGTGAACAAAGCGAAGTTGACTAATATCGTGTTTCTTTGCTCACCAAACAACCCAACGGGTAATGTGATTCCTAAATCGGATTTGATTCAGGTACTGGAAGGCACGATTGGAAAGTCTCTAGTGGTAGTCGATGAAGCGTATATCGAGTTTGAACCACAAACGTCAGCGGTGGGCCTTATTGAGCGTTATCCGCATTTGGTAGTGATTCGCACCTTGTCTAAGGCGTTTGGACTGGCTGCGGTTCGATGTGGCTTTATCTTAGCGAGTCAAAATGTGATGCAGTATGTTGCGAAGCTGATTCCACCTTATCCGATGCCGGATTGCTCATCGCAAATCGTGTTAGACGCTTTGTCTGATGAACGAGTCTCAGTGATGCAAGACGCCACACAAAAGCTGGTCGAACTACGTAACTGGTTTGCTTGTGAGTTAACGCAGTTTGATTTCATCGAGTCTGTTTACCCTTCATCGACGAACTTTATTTTGCTGCGTCAAAAACCTGGGCATCAAGTGTTCAGTGTGTTGGCGAAGGATGGCATTGTGACAAGGAATCAAAACCACGAACCTGCTTTGCGTAACTGTGTACGAATCAGTATTGGTAGCCAAGAGAGCATGCTAGAAGTGATAACGTCACTTACACGTTACCAAACCGAATTAGAAAAGAATCAACAAAGCAAACAAGTTCAACAATCTCAACATAAAGAAACTCAATCTCAACTCGATAAAAATCATATCTAGGATGGCAATGATGAAAAAGATAATACTAGGACTCGCTTGTGCGGCCGCTTTACTTGGTACAACGGTACAGGCGAAAGAAATCCGTTTGGCGTCAGACTTTACCTATCCGCCATTCAACTACAAAAACAGTGATGGTGTGCCTGTCGGGTTTGACATTGAGATAGCTGATGCCTTGTGTGAGCAAGCCAAACTCGATTGTACTTGGGTTTCACAAAGTTGGGACTCGCTAATTCCAAGTTTGCTGGCAAGAAAGTCAGATGTGATCATGGCTTCAATGCGTATTACCGAAGAGCGTAAGCGCAAGATTTTGTTCACCGATAAGTATTACCAAACACCAGCCGTATTTGTTGCTGCCAAAAGTGTAAAGTTTGATATTGATAAGCAAGGTCTCGATGGTAAAACTATTGGAGTACAGCAAGGAACGATTCACGATCGCTACGTAACAGACAAGTTTGGGGATGTCGCAAACATTAAGCGTTATACCGGCCAAGATGAGGTGTATCTGGATCTGCAAAACGGTCGTCTAGATCTAACCTTCGGCAACTCAGATCAGCTGTCATTGGCTTTCTTAGACAAGAAAGAAGGTGAGGGTTTTGAATTCAAAGGCAAAGCAGTGACCGACAAAGCCTACATTGGCGAAGGCACGGCACTAGCGTTAAGAAAGCAGGATTCAAAACTGGCGAAACAATTTAATGCCGCGATTGAAGAGATCAGAGCGAACGGTACTTACGACAAGATCGCTGCTAAGTACTTCACGTTTGATATTTATGGCGCTGATTTGTAATTCGTCTAAAGCCTAAAAACTAGACCACCAAAAAAATCCGAGGGCTGTGAGGCTCTCGGATTTTTGTTACAAACAATTCGTCCTAGTAAGATTCCCACCGTTGTCTTTATCCCTGCTTATCCACTCTTGTTCCATACGCTCAGCCTAAAACCTCACCTCTACCACCTCAGAAATCGCAGTTCACGACTCGCTTTTCAATCGATAAGACCTTCTTTGCTCGTGCTCTACAAATGGCTCCAAGGTTTTAAAATAACACAAATATGCAAGTATATTTTTTGCCAACAGATTGTTCTAAAAGCAGTTGGAAGTGATCGAAATCCCCCAAAACCCGAAGTTAGACTACTTAATGGTCCAATTGATGCGAAATATGATTGGTATCACAATCAATTCGGTTCACAAGCCAATAGATAAACCTTAGCTCACAAAATATACACATATTATTGTAATACAAAATTCACAAGGTAAGAATATTGTAATGAAACGTTACTGTTATGAGCGGTATGCAATTGAACGTTAGATTTCAAACTCAGCTGTAGCGTTGCATATAAAAACTGTACCTCTTACAAAATGGATTCTGGAGAAGAACATGAAAAAACACCTACTGACGATTGCAGCGGCTTCAATTCTTATGGCATTTGGCGCTCAAGCAAAAACTTTGACCTTAGGGCATGCAATGTCATTAGAAAGCGCAGCTCACCAAGGCATGGTGATCATGGCTGATAAAGTGAAAGAAAAATCGAATGGTGACCTTACGATTAAGATCTTTCCAAACGGTCAATTAGGCTCTGAACGTGATCAAGCTGAGCAAGTTGTTACCGGCGCGATTGATATGGCTAAAATCAACGGTGGGCTAGCCGAATCTTTTGAACCCACGTTTAAAGTTAATGCACTGCCTTTCTTATTTCGTGACGTTCCACATATGAGAACGTTCATGCGAAGTGAAGCAGCACAAGAGATGTTGCTTTCAAGTGAAGGTAAAGGCTTCATCGGTCTTACGTTCTATGACTCAGGCACACGTAGCTTCTACGCTAAAAAAGCCATTAACTCACCGGCTGATCTCGCTGGTATGAAAGTTCGAGTTCCGGGTTCTCCAACGATGATGGAAATGGTTAACCTATTAGGTGGTAAAGCAACGCCTGTACCTTTCAATGAGGTATACACGGCGCTGCAACAAGGCGTAATTGACGGTGCTGAAAATAATATTTCTAGCTTAGTTGAAATGAAACACAGTGAAGTTGCCAAATTTTACTCTATGGATCAGCACATGATGACACCTGACGTGATCATCATTTCAGAATACAAATGGGGTTCATTAACGGCAGAAGAGCAAAAAATCTTAAAAGAAGCTGCTGCTGAGTCTCTTGAAGAGCAGATCAAAATCTGGGACGCAACAGATGACATGAACAAAGAGAAAGGAATGAAAGAAGGCGTAACGTTTGTTGAAGTTGATAAAGCCCCTTTCCGTGCAGCTGTTAAACCTATGATTGATGAGGCGAAAAAAGATCCAAAACTAGCTCCATTCATTGAAAAAATTGAAGCTCTTTAATCAGTCTTAGTGAAAATATAATTTTGCCTTGGCTTTGCTGAGGCAAAATTTTTTGAGGTATCACACCATGTTAGCAACTTTCAGAAACCTACTTGATAGGCTGATTCTTTTTGTCTCTTCTTTTGCACTAATGTTACTTGTCGTTACTGTCACTTGGCAGGTCTTTAGTCGTTATGTTTTGAATGATCCAAGTAACTGGACTGATGAACTTGCTCGTTATGCGATGGTATGGCTTGGCTTATTAGGAGCAAGCTACTTATTCGGTATCAAAGGACACTTAGCAATAACGTTATTGGATGGTTATCTTAAGGGTAAAGCACATATCGCATTACATGTACTCATCAATATCATTTCTGGCGCATTTGTATTTCTAGCAATGCTTCAAGGTGGCATCGCCCTAATGGGAAGAACTACACAACAACTCTCTCCAGCACTGCAATTACCGATGTCGACGGTTTATTCAATATTGCCGATTTCAGCCGTTATTATCCTCATCTATTTGGTCATGAATACGTTTGATCTTTTTTGTGAATCCAACAAAAAGTAAGTTTTAAAAGGACTCTATATTATGGATTTGTCCATTGGTGTTTGGCTGCTAGGCCTATTCTTATTCATGATCGCGATTAGTATGCCCATTGCGATTGCAATTGCCATGTCATCTTTAACGATCATGTATTTCATCTTACCGTTTGAAGTCGCCAGTATTACTGCGGGTCAAAAAATTATTACCGGTATTGATAGTTTCAGTTTATTAGCCATCCCTTTCTTTATCCTTGCTGGGAATATAATGAATGTGGGTGGCATCGCGAGTCGGCTTATCAACCTTGCAAAGCTCTTGGTTGGTTGGATCCCGGGCTCACTTTTTCACGTCAACATCTTCGCCAATATGATGTTTGGCGCCGTTTCAGGATCAGCCGTTGCAGCAGCAGCAGCGGTTGGTAAAACCTTAGGCCCTGAATTAGAAAAAGATGGTTATGATAAAAACTTAGCAACAGCAGTAAACGTTGCATCTTGCCCGGCAGGCTTACTAATACCGCCGAGTAATTCATTGATCGTATTTTCAGTGGTATCGGGTGGAACATCCGTAGCGGCGCTGTTTATCGCAGGTTATGTCCCAGGTATTTTAATGGGTTTAAGTTGTATGGTCGTCGCCTATTTTATCGCTAAAAAGAAGGGCTACAAAACAAGTGCGAATGACGGCTTCACAGCAAAAGATGTGCTGAATATTGTTTGGCAAGCAACGCCAAGCTTAGGGCTTATTGTTGTTGTTATTGGCGGTATTATTGGTGGTATATTCACTGCAACAGAAGGAGCATGTATAGCGGTTCTTTACTCTTTTATATTGTCACTCTGTTACCGAACCCTCAAATGGGCGCACTTCCCGATAATTTGTAGAGAAACCGTTCAGGTCACTGGCATTATGCTGTTCTTGATTGGTGCTTCAACCATCATGTCATGGGCAATGGCTTTTACTGGTCTACCAACAATGATCAGCGATTGGATGCTCTCTATTTCAGATAATCCGATTATCATCTTTATTCTGATGAATCTGATTCTACTGATCGTGGGTATGTTTATGGACCTTACGCCAGCCGTATTGATCTTTACCCCTATCTTTATGCCGATTGCTGAGCATTTAGGCATGCATCCAATTCACTTTGCGATGATGATTATTTTCAACTTATGTATTGGCATTGCAACGCCACCCGTTGGTACGGCGCTATTTGTTGGTTGTAGTGTCAGTGGCTCCAAGATTGAGAATGTTATAAGAAGTATCATGCCGTTTTGTGCCGTATTGATCGTCACACTGTTGGCCATTACTTTTATTCCTGAAATTAGTTTGGCTCTGCCTCGTGCGTTTGGATTAATCAATTAGCCTTACAAGGGTAAGATTTACCGAATCAATATCGATCATTACCTAATAAAAAACCGCCTCATGAAGGCGGTTTTATTTATCAATCAAACTGAAGCTTAATATTACGCTTGCTGTTTTTGTAGCTCAGTTTCTTTCGCTTCGTCTTCGATTAGAGAATCAACGATTACTGCACATGCTGCATCACCAGTGATGTTCAGAGCAGTACGGATCATGTCGAAGATACGGTCTAGAGCGAACAACAGAGGTAGACCTTCGATAGGGATACCAGCTGCTAGAAGAACCGCAACCACTAGGAAAGAAGGACCTGGAACACCTGCTTGACCAACTGCGCCTAGAGTCGACGTTACGATGATAGCAACGTAAGCGCCCATAGACAGGTCGATGTTGAACAGCTGTGCGAAGAAGATAGCAACTAGGCCGTAGTAAATTGCGTTACCAGACATGTTGATCGTCGCACCAAGTGGCAGAACGAATGAAGCCGTAGAGTTGCGAACACCAAGTTCTTTCTCTACCGTTTCCATTGTTACTGGCAGTGTCGCCATTGAAGAGGCTGTTGATAGTGCAACCGCTTGAGGTTTCTTCATTGCCACTAGGAACTTCTTAGCTGAAGTCTTAGTGAAAATTTGAATCATCAGTGGGTAAGCCACAAAGCCGAAGATAAGAATCGCAGCAATGTAGACAATGAACAGCTTGAACACGACCATAAGTGCGCCAAAACCGAATGTACCGACTGCTTCTGCCATTAGGCCGAATACGCCAAGTGGTGCAATGATCATAACCTTGTTGATCATCCAAACCATAGAGTCAACAATCGCGTTTACGCCATTGATGATTGGGTCACGTTTTTCTTTCGCTTGTTTAGAAATCGCAATACCGAAGAATAAGCAGAAAACGAGAATTTGCAGAATGTTAGCTTCGTTCAGTGACTGGAAAACGTTGGTAGGGATCATGCCCGTGATGGTTGCCCAGAACGTTGGAAGTTCGCCTTTCGCAGCGTATTCAGAAGAGAACATACCTTCAACGCCAGAAACATCGATACCACGACCCGGTTCGAATACTTCACCCATTACAAGCGCTAGTGCTACAGCAAGTGCAGACGTTAGTGCAAAGTAACCCAGTGTAACCACACCAACTTTACCTGCTGATGAGCTATTACCTAGACCTGCAGCACCTGAAATTAGGGCAACTGCGACTAGAGGAATAACCAGCATCTTGATTAAATTGATGAAGATTGCGCCCAGTGGAGCGAACATTGTTGCGCTGTCACCCATCATTGCACCGACAGCGGTACCGATGATCATTGCAATAACGACTTGAACGCCGATGTTGCTTAGTAAACTCTTTTCTTTTAACACTTCCATAACCTCTGTGCTACTAAATATAAAAATCCCAGAACTACTCACCAATGTACGATGTACCATTGGATTAATATTTCGCGACGAGTTTTACACGTATCCTTTACATTTATCAATATGAGCAGAGGTGAAAGTCTCTGAAAAACTGGTGGTCTAATGTCATTTGTTGATTTTGCACAACAATGCAATCGTTTGCCTTGGTTTTTTATTGCGATGTTATTTGTTGAATTTATAAAAGGCTTTTCGCTGGAGATTTTGTGAATGATTTGCAAGCGCTGGTATTGAAAACGTCTTGTTAACATTTTGATTTCATTTGCGAGTGTTTTTTGAACGCTTATGTTGGAGTGAATTCACAGCTACGTGTTGTGTGAAATTTAGCCTGAACTATGCTTAAGGTATCTATTTATTACCAAGATGTTACCTCTGCGCTTTAAATAAAACGTCTATCTAGCATCTCAGTTGTAAGGAGAGGGGCTATGACTTTTATATTGAAGTACTTGTTTGCGTTTCTTCTGCTGTTCAGCTCTGTGTTCGCTCAGGCCGATGATGCCTGGGTGATTGAGGTGAACGGAGGGATAGGTCCGGCGACCAGTGATTACCTCACTAGAGAAATAGAACAAGCTCACGATGAGCAAGCAAAGCTCATCATTTTGAAAATGAACACGCCTGGCGGGTTAGATTCGTCGATGCGTGACATTATTCGATCCATCACCACATCACCGATTCCGATAGCAACTTGGGTTGGGCCTGCGGGTTCACGAGCAGCGAGCGCCGGAACCTATATTTTACTTGCCAGCCACGTTGCTTCCATGGCGCCCGGAACTAATCTAGGTGCAGCAACTCCTGTGTCGCTCGGTGGTGGCAAAGCGCCTGCTAATCCGTTATCTCCTCAAGACGATGCTAATAAAGATGACAACACGTCAGCGAGTGAGCAAGACGAAACGAAACAGGAGAATTCAGATCAAGTAAAAGCCACCACTGCGATGGAGAAGAAAGTCATCAATGATGCTGCAGCCTACATTGTCAGTTTGGCTAAGCTACACAATCGCAATGAAGAATGGGCAGAAAAAGCGGTGCGAGAGGCAGCGAGTTTGGATTCTGAGAATGCACTGACTCTTAACGTGATTGATTTTATTGCCAGTGACCTTCAGCAATTGGTTGAACTGAGTAACGGACGCACCGTCATAATCAACGGTGTCAGTCAGGAAGTCCAACTTAGTGATGTTGCTTTTGTCGAGCGAGAACAAGACTGGCGCTTTAGTTTGCTGTCAGTGATCACGAACCCGAACGTTGCATATATTTTGATGCTGATTGGTATCTACGGTTTGTTACTCGAATTCTATAATCCTGGAGTCGGCTTACCGGGTGTATTGGGCGGTATCTGTCTGTTATTGGCGATGTACTCCTTACAAATGCTGCCAGTGAGTTACGCGGGCCTTGCTTTAATCCTATTGGGAATTGCTTTGATGGTCGCAGAGGCCTTTAGCCCTAGCTTTGGTATTTTCGGTTTGGGTGGGGTTGCTGCGTTTACGTTGGGTTCAATCATGCTGATGGACACCGAAGTGCCTGGTTATCAAATCGCATTGCCGCTAATTATCGGGATCAGTTTGTTCTCTGTTGCCTTTATCGTCGTAACAATATCAATGCTAGTCCGAGTGAGAAACAAACCAGTGACTACGGGGATGGAAGCGGTAGTCGGTGACACGGGCAAAGTTGTAAGCGGCTTCCCCGGTGCGGGGCGTGTGCTAGTCGAAGGTGAGATCTGGCAAGCTAAATGTGCGAGTGAATTGCAAGTGGGGCAGATCATCAGAGTGACCAAGCTGACGGGGCTATCTTTGGATGTTGAGGCGCTGACCGATGATACATCATCGAAACCTAGCTAGCGCGACATGCTAGTACAAACGTTATTGAATTATTAATTGCTTATCCATCGTTACCATTAGGGGGCGGTTATGTTTATACACACTATCGGTATTGTTATTGTGCTCGTTATCTTGTTGATAGCCAGCATGTTCAGAGTACTGCGCGAATATGAACGTGCAGTGGTGTTTTTCCTTGGGCGCTTTTACGGTGTTAAAGGGCCGGGGTTAATTATCATCATTCCTTTCATCCAACAAATTGTGCGAGTGGATCTACGAACTATCGTGTTGGATGTTCCAACACAAGATTTGATCACTCGGGACAATGTGTCGGTGAAGGTGAATGCCGTGGTCTATTTTCGAGTGCTCGATCCGAAGATGGCGATCAATAACGTAGAGAATTACCTCGAAGCGACCAGTCAACTGTCACAAACAACGCTGCGTTCAGTATTAGGACAGCATGAGTTGGATGAATTGCTGTCTGAACGAGAAGAGTTAAATAGAGACTTACAAGCGATACTGGATCAACACACGGATAACTGGGGGATCAAGATTGCCAATGTCGAGATCAAGCATGTTGATCTGGATGACAGTATGGTGCGAGCCCTTGCTAAACAAGCGGAAGCCGAACGTTCACGTCGAGCTAAGGTGATCCATGCAACAGGGGAACTAGAAGCATCAACCAAGCTGAAAGAGGCTGCAGAGGTTCTTAATCAAGCGCCCAATGCGATTCAGCTGCGTTACATGCAAACACTAACAGAAGTAGCGAATGAGCGAACTTCTACAATCATATTCCCAATGCCCATCGATCTGGTCGAGAAGATAACCGATCCGATCAAAGCGACGCTCAATGAGGCTGCAATCAAGAAAGCGATGAAAGCCGATGACTAATTCGCTTAAATGAAGAGCAATAAAAAAGGCTCCACAACTGTGGAGCCTTTTACTATTTGAATCATCGGTCCTATTTCATGACCATTGATTACGAGTGTCTATTTAATGACCGTCGATTATTTCTGCGTAGCCGCTTTCATTGGCGTAACAAACTCCGCAAGTGCTTTAAGCATTGCTTCTGGTTGTTCAACGTTGTTTTCAATGATTCTCACAACCGCTGAGCCAGAGATAGCACCGGCAGCGCCAGCTACAATCGCTTCTTTCACTTGTTCAGGAGCTGAGATACCGAAACCAAGCAGTGCTGGTGGCGCGTCGAACTTGTTCAAGCGATCAAGCAGTGCCGTTACTGGCATGTTTGCTTTTGTTTCAGCACCCGTTACACCAGAACGCGAAAGTAGGTAGGTGTAACCACCACCTAGCTCAGAAACTGATTGAAGCGTTTCATCGCTTGCAGTTGGTGGAGCAATAAAGATTGGGTGAACGCCAAACTTTTCAGCTGCAGCAACAAACTCGCCGCTTTCATTGGTTGGTACATCAGCAATTAATACTGAATCGATACCTGCGTTTGCGCAGCGTTCGTAAAAATTTTCTATACCACGTGCGTAAACCAAGTTCGCGTACATCAGTAGGCCGATTGGTAGCTCTGGGTATTTAGCACGGATTTGACCAATAAGATCGAAGCACACATCTGGCGTTACTTTTGAATCTAAAGCACGAATGTTCGCACCTTGGATTGTTGGGCCATCTGCAAGCGGATCTGAGAATGGGATACCAAGCTCAAGTGCGTCAGCACCCGCTTCAACTAGCGTTTCCATGATCTTAAGAGACTGCTCTGGGTTAGGATCGCCAACCGTTACGAATGGTACGAATGCGCCCTGATTCTTTTCAGCTAAGCGAGTGAAGAGTGATTGATAGCGATCCATTATAATGCTCCTTTCTCTTTAAGAATGTCGTGTACAGAGAAAATGTCTTTGTCACCACGACCAGATAGATTAACCACTAATAGCTGTTCTTTCTCAGGGTCTTCGTGAGCCATTTTGACAGCGTGAGCCACAGCATGAGATGACTCTAGCGCTGCGATAATACCTTCTTTACGTGCAATCAATTGGAACGCTTCTAGCGCTTCGTCATCGGTCACGTTGTCGTATTCAGCACGGCCAATGGCATTTAGGTGAGCGTGTTGAGGACCCACTGATGGGAAATCTAGACCCGCAGAAACAGAGTAAGACTCTTCTACTTGGCCATTCTCATCTTGCATCAGTGGCGCTTTCATGCCGAAGAAAATACCGGTTTTACCGTGCTTTAGCGGCGCGCCGTGTTGGTCGGTATCAATACCTTTACCAGCAGGCTCTACACCGATCAGGCGAACAGACTCTTCTTCAATGAAGTCAGCGAACATACCGATAGCGTTTGAACCACCGCCGACACAAGCGATAACCGCATCTGGAAGGCGACCTTCACGAGCTAAGATTTGGTGCTTCGTTTCTTCACCAATCATGCGTTGGAAATCACGAACAATCGTTGGGAATGGGTGAGGGCCAGCCGCAGTACCCAATAGGTAGTGCGCGTCTTCATAAGTTGCAGACCAGTCACGTAGTGCTTCGTTACATGCATCTTTTAGCGTTGAAGAGCCAGAATGAACAGGGATAACCTCTGCGCCCATTAGCTTCATGCGGAATACGTTCGGGCTTTGACGCTCAACGTCTTTTGCACCCATGTAAACACGACACTTAAGGCCCAATAGAGCACAAGCTAGAGCCGTTGCAACACCATGTTGGCCTGCGCCAGTTTCAGCGATTATTTCCTGTTTACCCATACGTTTTGCTAGCAATGCTTGGCCAAGAACTTGGTTTGTCTTGTGAGCACCGCCGTGCAGTAGATCTTCACGCTTTAGGTACAGTTTGGTTTTTGTACCTTTAGTCAGGTTACGCGTTAGCGTTAGTGCCGTTGGACGACCAGCATACTCTTGTAGAAGTGTCATGAATTCACTGCGGAACTCAGGATCTGCTTGTGCATCGATAAATGCTTGTTCCAGTTGGTCTAGTGCTGGCACTAGGATCTGCGGTACGTATTGACCACCGTATTCACCAAAGTAGGCATCGAGTTTAGCCATTGTGTTATTCCTTCAATTCTATCGATGTGTATTCACACCAAGTCATTTAATCTTGCTTGAGCTTCGCAAAAGGCAAAGCTCACAAATATGTTTTTAGTTTCTGCTTTCTAATTTCTAGCGCCGAGCTTGGACTAGTAATTACGAATCGCTGCAAAAGCGCGTTGCAGTTTGTCTGCGTCTTTTTTACCTGGAGCCGATTCAACACCAGAGTTTAGGTCTAATCCTAAACAACCCAACTTAGCTGCTTGGTTAGCATTGTCTGGGTTTAGGCCACCCGCCAACATGATTGCGCTTTGGTTGTTGATTAGGCTCCAATCGAACGCTTGACCTGTACCACCCGTTTGAGAACCCACTTTAGTATCTAGCAGGTGACGAGTCACGTTGCTTTTCAGTAATTCTGGTAGCGCGCTTTTAGCACCGTTTTCAGCACCAGAAGCAACACCGTAAGCTTTCCAAATCTCAACGCTTTCAGGTAGTGATTGTTTTAGTTCATCGACAAATGCTTGAGACTCATCACCGTGCAGTTGCACCGCAAGTAAACCTAGCTCAGAAACCGTTTTCGCAACGTCAGTAACGCTATGATTTTGGAACACGCCCACGTAGTTCAAAGGTGCACCGCTCATGGTTAAACGAGCCGCTTCGATACCCACATGACGCTTAGATGCTTCAACGAAAATCAAACCACCGAATACCGCGCCGGCTTGATACGCTTTCGCTGCATCGTCAGAGTGAGTTAAACCACACACCTTGTTTTCACCGAGTGTTACTTTACGCACTGCGAGTTCAAGGTTCTTCTCTGCCATCAGAGAGCTGCCGATTAGGAAGCCGTCTGCAAATGTTGAAAGGTCACGTACTTGCTGATGGTTGTAGATGCCAGACTCTGAAATCACGACTGCGTTTGGAGCCAGTTCGCGAATCAGCGGAGCCAACTCTTTGGTACGGTTCAAATCAGTCGAAAGGTCACGCAGGTTACGGTTATTAATACCGATCACTTTTGCTTTTAAAGCGACTGCGCGGTGAAGCTCTTCTTCGTTGCTGACTTCGGTTAGTACACCCATATTTAGTGAGTGAGCGACGTTAGCAAGTGCTTTGTATTCTTCGTCATCTAATACCGATAGCATTAGCAAAATTGCGTCAGCTGAGTAGTGACGAGCTAGGTAAACTTGGTAGGTATCAACCATGAAGTCTTTACAAAGAATAGGTTGCTTAGCAATGCTGCGAACCTTTGGTAAAAACTCAAAGTCACCTTGAAAGTATTTCTCGTCTGTCAGTACTGAAATTGCGTTGGCGTGGTTGTTGTACACCGATGCAATGTAGTCCAAATCAAACTCGTCACGAATTAAACCTTTTGACGGAGATGCCTTCTTACATTCAGTGATGAAAACCGTTTGTTCGCTGCTCAGTGCATCATAAAAGCTGCGGTCTGTTGCGGTTAACGCTGCTTTAAACTCGTCCAATGGTTGAGTTTGCTTACGCGCTTCAACCCATTGGTATTTGTCACGAACGATTTTTGCTAATACTTCCGCCATTTCAGCTTCTTTGACTGAAACGTGGGTCGACAGTTTATCGGTAGTCTGTGTCATGTTCTTTGTCTCGTCGTTCGTTAGGCGTGTGCAGCAAGCTTTTGTACAAGCTCGTACGCTTTGCCAGAGTTCATTGCGTCAATCGCTTGCTGTGTGTTGGCTTTTAGATCTTCGTGACCAAATAGACGCATTAGCAGAGCAACGTTGACTGCCACAGCGCCAACTTGAGCATCTGTGCCTTTACCCGTCAGGATATCGGTTGTGATGGCTTTGTTCTCTTCTGGCTCGCCGCCCTTGATTGCTTCAAGAGGGTGAGTGTTCAGGCCAAAGTCTGACGGTGTCACTGTGTACTCGTGAATTTTGCCATCTTTAATTTCAGCAACGATTGTCTCGCCATGAATAGCCACTTCATCAAGGCCACTACCATGCACAACGGCAGCACGCTTCATGCCCATTTGCAGCATGGTTTCCGCGATAGGGCGTACTAGCTCTTTGCTGTAAACACCCATCAGCTCGATGTTAGGGCGAGCAGGGTTAATCAATGGACCAAGGATGTTGAAGATAGTGCGTGTTTTCATTGTTTGACGAACAGGCATCGCGTGACGTACACCGACGTGATATTGCGGAGCAAATAGGAATGCTACGCCAAGTTCATCGACAGCAGTACGAGTGTCTTCTGCTGTCATCGCTAGGTTAATACCGAACGAATCCAGTAAGTCAGAAGAGCCTGATTTGCTTGATACGCTGCGGTTGCCGTGCTTAGCTATTTTTAAACCACACGCTGCTGCTACAAATGCAGAAGTTGTAGAAATGTTGATGGTGTCATGACCGTCGCCACCTGTACCTACGATGTCTGCAAAATCGTAATCAGGACGTGGGAACGGGTTTGCATTGGCAAGCAGTGCTTTCGCTGCGCCAGCGATTTCATCCGGCGTTTCGCCTTTGATTTTCAGTGCAGTAAGCGCAGAAGCCATCAAAATTGGGTCTAGTTCGCCCTTGATGATCACATCAAACAGTTGTTGGCTTTCTTCTTGAGTAAGAGACTGTTGTTCGTAAAGTTTATTAATCTGTTCCATGATCGTTTCCTAGTTAGTCTTTTTATCAAGAGTAGAGCTTTTCTCTAGATGAAGAGGTTTCTCAAGAGCCCATTCGATAGCGTTCGCTAGAAGCGTTGCACCGTAGGTCGTCATAATCGATTCAGGGTGGAATTGGAATCCACAAACCTTGTCTTGTTCTTGAACTACAGACATTACCAAATCATCGACTTCAGCGGTCACTGTTAGGCTATCGGATACATGCGTTGCCACTAAAGAGTGGTAGCGAGCGATAGCCAGCGGCGAAGGTAAGCCTTGGTAAGTCGCATGGTTTTGGTGTTCCATCATCGACACCTTACCATGAATGATTTCGCCAGCGCCTGCAACGGTGCCGCCGTAGGCTTCAACAATCGCTTGGTGGCCTAAGCAAATACCAATCATTGGCACTTTGCCTTTTAGCAGCTGAATTAGCTCAGGCATGCAGCCCGCATCCGCTGGAGCGCCAGGGCCTGGTGAAAGCAGTGCAACAGGGTTGTCTAGTTCGTTGATCGCCGCTTCAACTACTTTTGCAGGAATGTTGTTACGGTAAATCTTTACGCTGTGACCTAATGAACGAAACTGGTCTACAAGGTTGTAAGTGAACGAGTCGAAGTTGTCGATGAATACAATATCAGCCATGATTACGACTCCTTCTTACTTGATGAGTGTTGGTTTGTAGCAGAGCTCTTAGTGTGAGCTGCTTGGATCGCTGAGATAACCGCTTGTGCTTTGCCGCGAGTTTCATCGGCTTCTGCTTGTGGGTCTGAATCGAACACCACACCAGCGCCAGCTTGTACTTGTGCAACGCCATCTTCAACGTAAGCAGAACGAATCACGATACAAGTATCTAGAGTCCCTTCACCGGTTAGATAACCGACTGCACCACCGTAGCTACCACGACGCGTTTTTTCTACGTCGCGGATAAGCTGCATTGCACGAATTTTAGGTGCGCCCGTTAGCGTACCCATGTTCATACAAGCTTGGTAAGCGTGCAGTGCATCTAAGTCTTCACGTAGCTGACCAACAACACGAGAAACCAAGTGCATCACATGGCTGTAGCGATCCACTTTCAACAAGTCTGCTACGTGGCGAGTGCCTGCTTCGGCAATACGAGCCACATCGTTACGTGCTAGGTCAACAAGCATCATGTGCTCGGCGTTTTCTTTCTTGTCGGTACGCAGTTCAAGCTCAATACGGCTGTCTAGATCGAAATCGATTTGGCCATTCGGGCGCTTACCGCGGCGACGAGTACCAGCAATTGGGTAAATCTCGATTTGGTTGGTTTCTGTCTCGTATTTCAGAGCACTTTCTGGAGAAGCACCAAACAGAGTAAATAGCTCGTCTTGCATATAGAACATGTAAGGGCTTGGATTACTTTGCTTGAGCTCTTTATAAGCCGCCAGTGGAGCAGGGCAAGGCAGCGTGAAGCGGCGTGAAGGTACAACTTGGAATACATCGCCTTTTACTACGTATTCTTTTAAGTCACGAACCGTTTGGCAGAAGTCTTCATCTGAAACGCTTGGTACAGCTTCAACGTTGTCGAGCGGCGTTACTTCTGTGATGGCTTTCAATGACTGACATTGTGTTTGAATGTCAGCTAGACGTTCAGTTAACTGTGTTCTGATGTTTTCATCTTGAGTGAATAAGCTGGCGTGAAGCAGACCTTCGTTCTCTTGGTGATCGAAACGCAATAGTGTTTCAGCAACGTAGAAAACAAAGTCAGGGCAGTTGTTAGTCGCTTCCGCATCGCCTAGCGGTTCAAAGTTCGCCACAATGTCGTAAGCGAATAGGCCAGCCATGAATAACGCGTGCTTGTTATCAGCGTCTTGCTCAAAGCTGTGTTGAACCAAACGCAGTGCATCGAATGAAGAAGCTTCTCTTAAACGTGAGTCTTCATCTAATTCGTTGCTTGGTTCGACAAAAATCAGCGTCAAAACGTTAGCGGTAAGGTCAGATTTGATCTCTGTTTTAACGTTTTGAGCTAGGTGTTCGATTAGCGCTTGACCATTTTGAGTCAACGCTTGAAAGGTTACTTCATGTCCGCGACATACGATGCGAACAGCAGAGTCGATAAGGAGTAGGCTTGTCAGGTTCTGTTTAGATTCAATCTCAGCAGATTCCAACAACAGACTGTCTGTTTTGTTTTCACACAGAGTATGAAAAACACTGGTTGGATCTTGCGAGTAAGGAACGGAAGAATTGATGACCTCAATGGTTCCCAGCTTTTTGATTTCAATGGCCTTGTTCACAAGACCTCCTTTATGATTCTTTAAATTTCCTGCCGTACATAGTCGCATAAAGATACCTTTCACCCAATCTAGAATATGGTCAATTCGTTGATTTGTTAGTCAGTTGAATGTGAGATGTTCGACAAATTAAAAAGCCCGCTATGAAAGCGGGCTTAGTGATAACTTTTTTATAAACAAACTGTTTAATTAGAAGTACACGTTGGCCCACCAAGAACTTGTCCAAGTGCGCCACCAATTAAGCTCTGAACTTGCTTCTACTGAAGAAAGTTCTAAAACTTTATCTTTATGGTTTTGGTTAAATTCTTGTAACATAGTGAACCTATCAAATGTGATACTTCGTATTTGTGTACTAGTTAACTAGTTTTGCGCTTGCAGGTCAAGTGCGTTGACACAAATATAACGATAAAAATTGAAAACAATGAAAAAGAATATATGAGAATTGATCTACATAGTCATACAACAGCCTCAGATGGCCGACTTACTCCACCTGAACTGATTGACCGAGCGTTAGGCTTTAACATCGAAGCGTTAGCGATTACAGATCATGATACGACTGATGGGCTTGCTGAAGCTCGCAGCTATATTGCTGATAACAATCTTCCTATTCAGTTGATTAACGGCATCGAGATCTCAACCGTTTGGCAAAACAAAGATATCCATATTGTTGGGTTAAACGTCGATCCTGAATCACCAGAATTGAAAGCGTTAATAGAACAACAAAAGCTTCATCGTATTGGGCGTGCTGAGATGATTGCTCAACGACTCGAGAAAGCGACCCGTGAAGGCGTTTTGGAAGAAGTTAAATTGATTGCTGGTGATGCACCAATTACTCGAGCGCACTTTGCGAAGTGGTTAGTCGACAACGGCTACGCGAAAACCATGCAGCAAGTGTTTAAAAAGTTTCTTACGCGCAACAATCCAGGTTATGTGCCGCCAACATGGTGCTCAATGAGTGATGCTGTAACGGCTATTCATGCGGCTGGCGGTCAAGCGGTATTGGCTCACCCTGCGCGATATGGACTTACAGCCAAGTGGGTTAAACGTCTGCTCGCTGCATTTGTTGAAGCAAATGGTGACGCTATGGAAGTGGCTCAACCTCAGCAAGCACAACAAGAAAGACGCACACTTGCGGATTATGCTATACAATACAAACTATTAGCCTCCCAAGGCAGTGACTTCCATTATCCATCTCCGTGGATGGAACTTGGACGTAATCTCTGGCTACCTTCTGGGGTCGAAGAAGTATGGAAAGATTGGGAGTTTCAAACGGTTTCACTAACTGATACTGATGACAGTATTTAGGTGAACCAGCTCCTTCTGATGATAGAGTCGAGAGATTCGATAACGAGGATCAACAATGAGCCAGTTTTTTTATGTACACCCAGATAACCCACAAGCGCGCTTAATTACTCAAGCTGTTGCGATTATTCGTAGTGGTGGTGTGGTGGTTTATCCAACAGATTCCGGTTATGCGCTGGGCTGTCAGCTTGAAAATAAACAAGCACTTGAACGCATCTGTAAAATTCGTCGAATCGATGATAAGCACAATTTCACCTTGTTATGCCGTGATCTTTCTGAGTTGTCACTGTATGCACGAGTTGATAACGTTGCTTTCCGTCTGCTTAAGGCGCACACGCCCGGTGCTTACACGTTTATCTTCAAAGCAACCAAAGAAGTGCCGAAACGTTTGATGAACGCGAAACGTAAAACGATTGGTATTCGTGTACCAGACAACAAAATTGCACTTGACCTGTTGGAAGCAATGGGCGAGCCATTGATGTCGACGTCTCTAATTCTTCCGGGTAACGAGACAACTGAATCGGATCCAGAAGAAATTCGCGACAGCCTAGAGCATGCGGTTGATGTCATTTTGAATGGCGGCTATCTAGGTGAGCAACCGACTACGGTTATTGACTTCAGTGACGATGATGCCGTTGTTTTACGTCGTGGTGCCGGCGATCCAGCGCCGTTTGAATAATAGCGTTACTGATTAACAGTCTGTAACGAAACAGCAAACCTGCCAGAGTAAATAACAAGTGCTTTTTGGTAGGTTATTTGCGATAATACGCGACCGCGATTTGGTCGCGAAAAATTCATTCGACGTCTGTGAAGACGACAATTAGGTAGAAAAGAGTAAATGAGCGAAAAATTACAGAAGGTTTTAGCGCGAGCTGGTCACGGTTCTCGTCGTGAACTAGAAGGTTTAATCAAATCTGGTCGTGTAAGTGTTAACGGTCAAGTTGCGAAATTGGGTGAGCGTCTTGAAGACGAGAACTCAGTGATCCGTATCGATGGCCACACTATTACAGGCAAAGCCTCTGAAGAAGTGGTTTGTCGTGTACTTGCTTACTACAAACCTGAAGGTGAGCTTTGTACTCGTCACGATCCTGAAGGTCGCCGTACTGTTTTCGATCGTCTACCTAAGATCCGTGGTTCTCGTTGGATTTCAGTTGGTCGTCTTGATGCAAACACATCAGGCCTACTGTTGTTCACAACCGATGGTGAACTAGCAAACCGCCTAATGCACCCAAGCCGTCAGGTTGAGCGTGAGTACCTAGTACGTGTATTTGGTGAAGTAACCGAGCAAAAAGTTAAGAACGTGACTCGTGGCGTTCAACTTGAAGATGGTATGGCTCGTTTCGAAGATGTGGTTTACGCTGGCGGTGAAGGTATGAACCATACTTTCTACGTAGCAATTAACGAAGGTCGTAACCGTGAGGTTCGTCGTCTTTGGGAATCACAAGAAACAACAGTAAGCCGTCTGAAACGTGTACGTTACGGTGATATCTACCTTGATAAGAAACTGCCTCGTGGCGGTTGGAAAGAGCTAGATCTTCAAGAAGTAAACTACTTGCGTGAGCTTGTAGAACTTCAGCCAGAAAAAGAGACACTGTTGGATCTTGATCCTGCAAACACTTCTCGTAAGCGTGAGCGTTCTCGTAGCCAGAAAATTCGTCGTGCTGTTAAGCGTCACGAAGAGCGTGCAAATGCTCCTAAAGGCCGTAGTAACCAGACTAAGCGTAAGAAGCCTGCTACTCGCGGTACTACAACACCTGATTCAGGTCGTAGTGCTCCAGCGACCAATGGCAAACCTCAGGCTACCAAAAAGCCTAAATTGAACAACGGACGCCCGGCTAAACCGGCTAAGCCAAGATCACGTAAGTAATTACACCAGTAGTTGCTACAGTTCTTAAGCTTAAAGCTTAATCCAACGTTTCGAATACTAAAAAACCTGCTAACTTAGCAGGTTTTTTTTCGTCTTGAATATAGCGCAGTTCAAATCATGTGGAAGTGCTTACCAAGTAGAAACGATTAACCAGGTAGAAGTGCTTCACTAGCTAGGGTGACTAGCTATGGACTACGATTGGTATTAGGTCACTTTCAAATGATTAGAAAAATTATCACCCTTCGCCATGCGGTCATACAAAATAACATTGACCGCGGCAGCAAGATTCATGCAGCCATTGGTCGGAACGTAGATGGTTTCACGACAGAAGTCCGTGATCTCTTTTTTCAGAGTCCCATCTTCAGGGCCGAAGATATAAAAAGCACGAGGTGGGTGTTTATAATCAGGCAGAGGCTTAGCGCCTTCTATCAAATCAACCGCGATTGGTACGCAGCCAACTGGAATAATGTCTTTCAGGTCTTCAACACCAATTAATGGTAGCTCAAGGTGCTTTTCTTTGGTGTCGGTATGAAACTGTCGAGCGTGGTCATAACGGGTGCCCGTATAAAATACAGAGTTTGCTCCGTAGCAACCAGCTGCTCGCATTACTGAGCCAACATTTTCGGGGGTTTTGGGATTTACTAATCCAACACAGGCGTAGCCTTTGGATAGGGTATCTGTCTTTGCTTTGGTCATAATTTTGTAGAGTTGCAGTTTGGTAAAGTGATGAGGCTATGAAGTCGTAAGAAAACCAGCTCAGTACTCTGAGCTGGTTTAAGAAGAGCCTAGTCGCGTTTCCACAACATGTGACAGAACTTGTGTTCAGGGTCACGGCTGATCAGCAGACAAGCGAAAACGTCATCTAAGACATCATCAGCTTCATTTACAAGACCAATACGTACTTCAGCGTAGATCTCTTTGTCGACTTCAAAGCCAACATGTTCAACCCAATCGTCACCAGTTTCAACAAGTTCTGCAGCGCCACGATCTTCAAACTGAGCCGTGAATAGGATCACGTCTGCTGGTTCAAGGTTATCAGGAGCCATCTCTAGAAATATGTCGTATGCAGTGTCAATTGCGTCGTCGTAAGACATTAGGTCGTTAGCTTCGGTCATAATAAATATCTTAGCTTGCGCGGTTCATGTATTTACGTTCAGCTGTGTTCACAACAACTTTGTCGCCAGTTGCAATGTACTCAGGAACTTGAACAGTAAGGCCTGTAGACAGACGGGCTGGCTTAGTACGAGCTGAAGCAGATGCACCTTTGATTGAAGGGTCTGTTTCTTCGATTACTAGCTCAACTGAAGTTGGTAGTTCAAGAGTCGCCGCAGTACCGTCGATAAGAATCGCGTACATACCTTGCGTATCTTCGTTGATGAACAGCAGTTCGTCTTCGATCATTTCACCGTTGAAGATGAACTGTGAGTAATCTTCGTTATCCATGAAGATGTACTCGTTGCCGTCAACGTAAGAGAACATCACTGCACGCTTAGTTACGTCGATAGTTTCAACGATTTCGTCAGCCTTGTGGCGAACTTCTGTTTTAACGCCAGTTGCTACATCGTGACCACGGAAGCGGTAAATCTTTTGACCGCCACGGCCACCTGGTGTTGTCACTTCGATATCTTTTACTAGTACTGTTTTGCCATCAACGTTGATCGCAAAACCTTTTTTAATCTCACTTGCTCTAGGCATTTTGTGTTTGTCCTTATTGGGTCTATCCGGTGATTATATCTCGTAGACGCTATAAATAGGAATAGCTTGAATCATAAAGTCACCTAAGCGATCATAGAGAGACAGTTAAATCATTATTTTATTTACCGAAACGACCTATGCAGCTACCTGTTATTGACCCAACACAGCCATTTCAACCTGAATTCCAACCTGTGGTTAACGATCTGATTACCTTTTTAAAAGGTGGGTTAGGATCCAATCTACACAGTGTCTATGTTTATGGCAGTGTGGCACGCAAACAAGCCGTCGTCGGTCGCTCGAATCTAGATGTGGTTGTGGTTACCCATCGTCCTTTCCCAGATCAACGAACCACGCTGCTGAATACCATCAAATGGCGTTTTCAAAAGAGCTTCCCGCAGGTCACTCAAGTGGCGATTAAAACTACCTTGGTGAGCGAGATCGTTGATTTCGACAACATATTCACGTGGGGCTTTATGCTCAAGCATTTAGCTGTGTGCGTGCATGGTGAAGATTTATCGGATTGTTATGGTGATTTTGAAACAAGTTGGGAAATCGCTAAGCACTGGAATATGGATGCGGAAAACTGGTTAGCGGTGTATCGCAATAAGATCGCCCGAGCAACAACGCCAGAACAACAAGTTGCAGCACAGGTGATCATTGCTAAAAAGCTACTGCGAGCGAGTTACTCTTTGGTGATGTATCGTGACAAATATTGGTTCGATGACCCAATAGAGTGTGGTCAACAGTTCTTGAAGTATCACCCAGATAAAGACGTCGAAATCCAAAGGTTAGGCATTTTACTTTCTGGTAGACCGATTCCTAAACGTTCGGTGATAGGGATTCTTGATGGCTTTGGCGAGTGGCTGGTTAAGCAGTATCAGAAAACTGAGTTTCGAATCGGGTAGGGGTTCGTAAGCTATCCATTGATATGAAAAAGCAGAGCGAGTTATGAACTCCTCTGCTTTTTTCGTGTTGATGCCTGGCTCGAGTTTTAATAGATACCTCGAGTCTAATGTCGCCTAGAAAAGAGGGTTCAATCTAGAACAGACCTAGCTGCTGCCCGCTGACTCGTTCAAAATCTAAACCGATGAAGGGCAAGATAGCTTCTGCGACCGGTTTGATTTGTTTGTCGATGTAATGCTGATAATCGATGCCACTCTTCAAATACTCCTTTGGCTCAGGGCCACTCAGCGTAATCAAATATTCAATACGCCCTTTGTTTTGGTATTGAAGCGGGCGACCAAGTTTGGCATTTATCTCATCGGCCATACGAGCTGCGCGAACCTGTGGCGGAATGTTTTTTTGATACTCGTGTAGTTTGCGGCGCAAACGCTTTTGGTACACCAGTAAATCATCGTGTTTACCGGCAGCGGTTTCATCGACAAACTGTCTGACATAGTCCGTTGGATCTTGGTCGTGAAACACCATCTCATACAGGGTTTGTTGGAATTGCTGCGCGAGAGGTGTCCAATCGGTTCGCGCACTTTCAAGCCCTTTAAAGATGATCTTCTCTTGGTCGCCTTGATTGATCAAGCCTGCATAGCGTTTCTTCGAGCCGGTTTCTGAACCTCTAATAGTTGGCATTAGAAACTTGCGATAGTGAGTTTCGTATTCCAATTCAAGTATTGAGGTTAGGTTGTAGGTTTCTTTTAAGTGATTCGTCCACCAGTCGTTGATGTAAGCGACTAATGTGTTTCCGATCTCATCTGCTTTTTTCTGATCATAACTGCCGTTTAGCGATACGAAGGTTGAATCGGTATCTCCGTAAATTACTTGATAACCTTTATCCTCGATTAGAACCTTGGTTTGCTTCATGATCTCATGCCCACGCATAGTGATCGATGAGGCCAAACGGGTATCGAAGAAGCGACAGCCAGAAGAGCCAAGCACACCATAGAAGGAGTTCATGATGATCTTAATCGCTTGAGAGAATGCTTTTTCGTTGTTCTTCTTTGCAACGTCACGTGCTGCCCACAGGTTTTCGATCATCTCTGGTAGAAAGTGTTTAGAGCGATGGAACTGACCGCCACGAAACCCAGCCACCGCTTGGTCTTCTTCAGAGCCTAACTCTAACTTTAGTCCTTCTATCAGCCCCATTGGATCAATCAAGAAAGAACGAATGATCGATGGGTAAAGGCTCTTAAAATCGAGTACCAAAACCGAGTCGTATAGATTAGGAATGGAATCCATCACGTAGCCGCCGGGGCTGGCAATCCAGTTCTCGGGCTCTAAATTAGGCGCGACGTAACCTGCTCGGTGTATTTGAGGCATGTATAAATTAGTAAAGGCCGCAACAGAGCCACCAACACGATCCAGTTCGACACCGGTTAATCGAGAGCGCTCAATCGCGAAGTCGAGTAGGTGAGTGTGCTCGAAGATGCGGTTTACTAGCACGCAGTCTTGCAGGTTGTACTTGGCGAGCGAAGGCTTATCGAACTTAAACATCCGGTTTATCTCATCCATGCGGTCGTGAACGTTATGGATGTCCTTACCTTCGCCGAGTAGCTCCTGAGATACCGATTCAAGAGACCAAGAGCGGAAGTGGTAGGTCGCTGTCTTGAGCATGTCGATGCCATCCAACACAACGCGGCCTGGAATAGTGATAAAGCCTTGCTGGTTTTGTGCAGAACTACGGAAGAAACTTGGTTGATTGTCTCTACCAATATTGAGCTTCACTTCGTTCCATTCTGAACGTTTGTGCAGCAGCCTAAAATCGAAATCAATGACATTCCATCCGATGATGATGTCGGGGTCAAATTCAGAAAACCATCTAATCATCGCCTCTAGTAGAGCTTTCTCATTAGGGACCCATTGGATGTTTGTGTCAGCCTCTTGTGGTTCGCCGACCATGATGACTCGGCTGTCCATCGGGCTGTCTAAGCCAATGGAATAAAGCACACCTTTTTCTGAGCATTCAATATCAAGCGAAACCACAGATAAACTGGGTAAGTATTCGCCCGCTCTGCATTTTGCATTGGAGACTCTAAGATGCTGACTTTTTTGCACGGCAGTCCCAGTGAACTCAATGCTGCCTTTGATAAAGCGTTCCATCAGATATCGATCGGCGAGTCGAATATCGCTTTCAAAGGTCTGAATCTCTTCGCTGTGAAAGGCTTGTGCTAAGCCAAAGCTACTTCTCGAAAGTGAGGTGTAACATGCGGCGAGAGGAGTTTGATCGAATGTGGCTAGTTCTAGAGACTTGAATTGGCAATCGATCGACTCTTTCGCTGCGATTGCCTGACATTCTTCAACGTCAGATTGAGCGACGAAAAATACAGGTTTTTCATTTTGAATCGTCAACAGAGTTGGGCCTTGAGGGGAGCTTAACCACAAGTCAATTTGGGTACGCCCTGAAAAGTCTCTCGCTTGTCTTGTGAGTACAAAGCCTTGCTGAATATCCAATGTAGTAACCTATTGAAATTGGGAATCGAATACTACCATCTAGCGGCTCTCTGCGCACAATAGGCAACCAAAATACTAACTAAATTCTAGTTAACAGAGGCAAATAACGGGACTCAATAAGCAAATAAGTGAAATTGTCGCGAATGGCTATTCAATGGTATTGAAAATATCTTTATCTTGTGTAATTTTATTGGGTGTTGTTTTAACTGGTTGATTTTTAGAAAAAGCTTGTTGTTTTAGTTAGCTTATTTGTTAATAAGTACTTGCTAAAGTTCGTGTTTCAGCACATATTCAACAGAGCTTTTTTTTAGTAATTAAGTTAAGATGTACTCAATGCTGCGATCCACTGTTCCTTTGTTCAATTGTTTCAAACAGATGAAATGACACAGTGGTTGCAGAGCCAATTAATAGTGTGGAGATACAAGTTTGATAAATGTTTTCCTTGTAGATGATCACGAGCTGGTTCGCACAGGGATACGACGTATTATTGAAGACGTCCGTGGAATGAACGTAGCAGGGGAAGCTGAAAGCGGTGAAGATGCTGCAAAATGGTGTCGTACTAATAATACTGACGTTATTTTGATGGATATGAATATGCCTGGTATTGGTGGCTTAGAAGCAACCAAGAAAATCTTGCGTTTCAACCCTGATGTTAAAATCATCGTTTTAACTGTTCATACGGAAAATCCGTTTCCAACTAAAGTGATGCAAGCTGGAGCTGCTGGTTACCTTACTAAAGGGGCAGGTCCGGATGAAATGGTAAATGCAATTCGAGTGGTTAATAGTGGCCAACGATACATTTCACCAGAAATTGCGCAGCAGATGGCTTTGAGCCAATTCTCGCCTGCGTCTGAAAATCCATTCGCAGACTTATCTGAGCGTGAACTTCAAATCATGATGATGATTACCAAAGGTCAGAAAGTGACGGATATTTCAGAACAACTCAATCTAAGTCCTAAAACAGTCAACAGTTACCGCTACCGTTTGTTCAGCAAATTGGATATCAGTGGCGATGTAGAGCTGACGCATTTAGCGATTAGACATGGAATGTTAGACACTGAGACCCTTTAACACTGAGATCGTATAGTGACCAACTTGTTTGACTCAGTGTCATTTCTCAAGACAGTAACAGAACAGCCCGGCGTTTATCGTATGTATAACGCCGAGGCTGTTGTTATCTACGTCGGTAAAGCAAAGAACCTCAAAAAACGCCTTTCCAGTTATTTCCGTAAAAAAGTCGACAGTGAAAAAACGCGCGCTTTAGTTAGCAATATCGATAAAATCGATGTCACTGTAACGCATACAGAAACAGAAGCTCTTATCCTTGAGCACAACTACATCAAGCAGTACCTACCGAAATACAACGTACTTCTGCGTGATGATAAGTCGTATCCCTATATTTTTATTAGCGGTCACAAACATCCTCGTTTGTCGATGCATCGTGGTGCTAAGAAGAAAAAGGGAGAGTACTTTGGTCCTTATCCTGATTCCGGTGCTGTGCGTGAGACGTTGCACCTAATACAGAAAATCTTTCCTGCTCGTCAGTGTGAGGATACGGTTTATGCCAACAGAACGCGCCCGTGTTTGATGTATCAGATTGGTCGTTGTGCTGCGCCTTGTGTTAGCTCAATTATCTCTGATGAAGAGTACAGCGAGCTTATCGACTACGTTCGTTTATTCCTCCAAGGGAAAGACAAGCTAGTTCTTGAGACACTCATCGACAAAATGGACAAGGCAAGCCAAGAGCTTCGCTTTGAGCAAGCTGCTGCTTTCCGTGACCAGATCCAAGCGATTCGACGCGTGCAAGAGCAACAGTACGTATCTGACGACTCAATGGAAGATATGGACGTGTTAGGTTTCGCTCAAGAAAATGGCGTGGCTTGTATTCACATCTTGATGATTCGCCAAGGAAAGGTGTTAGGCAGTAGAAGCCATTTCCCGAAAATTCCAAACAATACCGTGCGAGAGGAAGTCTTTTCGAGCTTTTTAAGCCAATATTATCTTGCACATAATGAAGCGAGAACTATACCAACTCGTCTCATCCTTAATGCTGATTTGATGAAAGATGTCACACCGATTCAAGAAGCCTTGTGTGAAGTTGCGGGTCGTAAGATTCACTTCAATACCAATCCTTCTGGAACTCGTGGTCGCTACCTTAAACTGTCTAACACCAATGCATTAACAGCCATTACCACCAAGATTAATCACAAGATGACGATCAATCAGCGATTTAAGGAACTTCAAGAAGTGCTGTCGATGGACGTTATCAAACGCATGGAATGTTTCGATATCAGTCACACCATGGGTGAAAGTACGATTGCATCTTGCGTGGTCTTCAATCAAGAAGGGCCAGTTAAACCGGAATACCGTCGTTACAACATCACAGGTATTACCGGTGGTGATGACTACGCTGCAATGGCTCAGGCGCTTGAGAGACGCTATTCAAAACAACTCGATGTCGACAAGATCCCAGACATCATTTTTATCGATGGCGGTAAAGGTCAGTTGAATCGTGCCCATGAGATCATTTCCAAATATTGGGATGATTGGCCGTTTCGACCTAGAATGATGGGTATTGCGAAAGGGGTAACACGTAAACCGGGTTTGGAAACCTTGGTGACCCTTGAAGGTGAAGAGTTTAATTTACCAAGTGATGCGCCAGCACTACACCTTATCCAACATATACGTGATGAAAGCCATAATCATGCGATTGCAGGGCATAGAGCAAAACGTGGTAAAACGCGTAGAACCAGTGCACTTGAAGGAATTGAAGGGGTAGGGCCTAAGCGCCGTCAATCTTTGCTGAAATATATGGGTGGCTTACAAGAACTTAAGCGTGCAACTGTCGAAGAAATAGCCAAAGTACCGGGCATTAGTCATTCTTTGGCAGAAAACATTTATCAAGCATTGAAACAATAGTAAAAATCCCGCACCATTAAAGCGCAATTAATAAGAGCCCAATAATATGCGTTTGAATATACCTAACATTTTGTCCTTACTGAGACTATTTTTGATCCCAGTATTCGTTGTTGTTTTTTACCTACCTTACCAATGGGCTCCTTTTGCTGCTGCAATGGTGTTTTGGGTAGCGGGTTTTACTGACTGGCTAGATGGCATGCTGGCTCGTAAACTCGGGCAAACGTCTCGCTTCGGTGCCTTTATTGACCCTGTAGCGGATAAAGTGCTGGTTGCTACGGCTCTTATCTTGATGACTGAGCATTACCATTCGATTTGGATAACGATTCCAGCGGTGACCATGATTGCTCGTGAGATTATCATTTCGGCGCTTCGTGAATGGATGGCTGAAATCGGTAAACGTGCAAGCGTTGCGGTATCTTGGGTTGGTAAAGTCAAAACCGTTTCTCAGATGTTCGCTCTTTGGGTACTGATCTGGCGATATGACGACTGGATGGTGTGGGTAGGTTACATTGCGCTCTATGTCGCAACTGTTCTGACTTACTGGTCAATGGCGCAATACTTGATGGCTGCCAAAGATGATTTGTTAGACGAAAAACATCATTGATGAAGAAGCGAGCTGAGGCTCGCTTTTTTGATCTTTAACCTAAGGTTAAGTTATCAATAGTGGATATCTAATGTGATATAGATCGCCTTTGAATGGCCTGTCCACAAAGTCCTTTGCACACAAAGTCAGCTATTTAGCCTGTTTCGTATGAAATCTATTCAAACGAATTAAAAATACAAAAATAATATTGACTCAATCCTCTGAATCCGTAGAATGCATCCCGTACCCAAGAGGATGGCAATAAGCGATTCGATTGGAGTTACTAAGGCGCCTTGGCAGAGTGGCTATGCAGCGGATTGCAAATCCGTGGACCTCGGTTCGACTCCGGGAGGCGCCTCCATTATCTCTTTTTCTTAGTTAATGAGAAGAGGTAAGAATAATGAAAATGCGATACTAGCTCAGTTGGTAGAGCGCAACCTTGCCAAGGTTGAGGTCATCGGTTCGAACCCGATGTATCGCTCCAAAATTTGTAATGTTGATTGGCGTCAGCATTAAGATGGTGTTTTACTTTTCAGTAATCGGCATCGCAATAAAGAATTGCGTGCCCTGGTGGTGGAATTGGTAGACACAAGGGATTTAAAATCCCTCGGCGTTCGCGCTGTGCCGGTTCAAGTCCGGCCCGGGGCACCATCTATTAAAGTCTACGTCTTAACGGATGTAGCAAATGCGATACTAGCTCAGTTGGTAGAGCGCAACCTTGCCAAGGTTGAGGTCATCGGTTCGAACCCGATGTATCGCTCCAAATCAAGAAGCCCGAACAGAAATGTTCGGGCTTTTTTGTTTTTGCTGTATCTGTTTTTACTCATCTCCCGAACTCTTCTTGTTCAACCCCTGAGCTTAGATTGGTGATATTTAAATCAATAACCCAATCAAATCTAGTATTTATAAAGCGATTATTAAAAACTATTGATCGTTCGTTTCACTTTGTGTTACTTTCCTGCGCAATCTCGGAATGACCGATGTTCAAAAAGAGCAGCGATTACTTCTGGGGGATACGCGTAGTGACCATTCTTGCTGATTGGGACATTACGTAGGGTAGGTATCGGCTAATCCTTTAGCTGATAGACGGGATACTTATGGCGCAATTCGCCATGCTAATGGGAAACCCAACATTGAATACACTAATAACAACATTGCTAATCAGCTCTGCATTTCCAAAAGGGCCAGTTCTTCATAGCTGTCCGATACTGCAAAAATGTCCAATTCTTCAAAACAGTAGCATTACTGAACCTTGAGCTCGCGCTAACTAATTTTTGCTGTCCTAAGACGGCCTAATTTCGTATTCGTCATTTGACTTATGCGAGCGTACAGCTATATCTCATTTCTAGACAATACGCGTGTTTCACGGTGAACTCTCTCAAAATCAGCAGAGGGTTAGTGTGTCATTGCGTCTGATGGAGATGAGTATGAACAGATTCAAGGGGACTTTTATGACTACCGCCTTTGAAGTCGATATTAATACTATCGCAAATTCATTTTCAACTATGGTTCCTATCGTTGAGGGAACTTACGACCTAACACCTGACGCTATTTTGCTTGAGCAAGAACAGCATGAGTCGGATGTACGCTCTTACCCAAGACGCCTACCTATTGCAATTAAGAGAGCATGTGGCGTTTTAGTTGAAGATACTCGTGGCCAACTCTTTCTCGATTGTTTAGCCGGTGCAGGTACACTTTCTCTGGGTTATAACCACCCTGAAATCAACCAAGCACTCAAAGATCAACTCGATTCAGGTTTGCCATACCAAACGCTTGATATCACGACGCAAGCGAAAGATACGTTTATCAAGCGAGTTAAAGCCTTTCTTCCTCAAGACTTTTCAACTAACTCGGTGATCCAATTTTGTGGCCCATCTGGCGCTGACGCTGTAGAAGCGGCGATCAAGCTCGCGAAGCAAACCACAGGTCGCAACACCATGTTTGCTTTCCGTGGCGCATACCATGGTATGACTAATGGCACCATGGGTATGATGGGCAACCTAGGTACAAAAGAACGTCGCAGCGGCTTGATGTCTGACGTACATTTCATGCCTTTCCCGTACAACCTTCGCTGTCCATTTGGCATTGGTGGTGAAGCGGGTGCCAACGCGAGTATTCGTTACATCGAACGTATGTTGAATGACGACGAGTCTGGCATTATGAAACCGGCTGCCATGATTGTTGAGCCAGTGCAAGGTGAGGGTGGTGTGATTCCTGCTCCTGCATCTTGGTTACAAGGTTTACGTCGCATCTGTGATGAGCATGGTATCTTGCTTATCTTTGATGAAATTCAGTGTGGCGTTGGTAAAACAGGTCATCGCTTTGCGTTTGAAGAATCAGGTGTTAACCCTGATATCTTATGCTTGTCTAAAGCGATTGGCGGCGGACTGCCTATGTCGCTGCTTGTATTTGATAAGAGCATCGATACATGGAAAGCGGGTGAGCACACCGGTACATTCCGTGGTAACCAATTAGCAATGGTATCTGGCGCTAAAGCATTAGAAATCATCGAGCGAGATGGTTTGGTTGAACACGCGAACATCGCAGGTCAATACTTACGTCATGGGCTTGAGAAGATTCAATCGCGTGTGAACTGTATTGCTGAAGTTCGTGGCAAAGGCTTGATGCTTGGCGCTGAGATCAAGCAACCAAATGGTGAGCTTAATAAGTTTGGCGAACCACAATCAGACGGCGATCTAACCCTAGCGATTCAACGAGCGGCATTAGAACGCGGTTTGATGGTTGAAAAGGGTGGTCGTGATGGTTCGGTAATTCGCTTCCTTCCACCAATGATTATCTCTTTCGAGCAGATCGACTTTGCATTACGTGTGATGGAAGAAGCTATCCTCGCAGCAGGTGGCGGCTTACGACAAGACCAAACACAAAGCGAAGAATCAAATCAGGAATGGAACAAGCATTTCATCCAGACGGGTTTAGGCGGTAGCGACGAGTTTGCTAACGTGATGAACCAAACCACTCAAGCGATGAAAGCCGTTTTTGAACAGGTTGAAACTCCTTATTCGGGTTTAGATCCAAAAGTGCTAGAAGCAGCTATCAATGCTGTTGACCTCGATAACAACCAACACGCTTTGGTTGATGTTGTGGATAGCACAGCTGACTTAGTCGCAGCAAACTCCATCTTTGTACAACACCCAGACTGCATTGCACACCTTCACACTCCTCCTCTTATGGCTTCTGTCGCTGCGGAATCGATTATTGCTGCTTTGAATCAATCAATGGATTCATGGGATCAAGCATCGGCTGCGACCTATGTTGAGCAACGAGTCGTTGATTGGATGTGTGAAAAGTATCAACTTGGCGAACAAGCTGACGGTGTTTTCACCAGCGGTGGCACGCAAAGTAACCTTATGGGTCTATTGCTTGCTAGAGATTGGGTGGCCGATAAGCACGATGGCCATTCTATTCAAAAGTTGGGCTTGCCAGAGTACGCGAAGAAACTGCGTATCTTATGTTCAAAGAAATCTCACTTTACGGTTCAAAAATCCGCCTCTCTAATGGGATTGGGTGAAGCGGCAGTGTGCTGTGTTGATACCAATGCAAACGGCACTATTAAAGCTGACTTGTTAGATGCAGAAGTGAAAGCGCTTAAAGCACAAGGTCTGATTCCTTTTGCTGTTGTCGGCACTGCGGGTACAACCGATCACGGTGCTATTGATGACCTGGAAGCGATAGCTGATATCGCCAACCAACAAGATCTTTGGTTCCATGTCGACAGTGCTTACGGTGGCGCGCTTATCTTAAGTAGCCATAAAGCTCGTCTGAAAGGCATCGAAAAAGCGGACTCAGTCAGCGTTGATTTCCACAAGTTGTTCTTCCAAACAATCAGCTGTGGTGCTGTGCTTCTCAAAGACAAAGCGAACTTTAAGTACCTACTGCATCACGCAGACTACTTAAACCGCGAGCACGATGAGCTGCCGAATCTAGTCGATAAGTCTATCGCGACTACCAAGCGTTTCGATGCACTGAAAGTCTTCATGACGATGCAAAGCGTTGGGCCAAAGCAACTGGGTGATATGTACGATCATCTCCTAGAGCAGACACTTCAAGTTGCTGACCTGATTCAGAAGCATGACGATTTTGAACTACTTGCTGAGCCATCATTGTCTACTGTGCTGTTCCGTTCGGTGCCTAGCAATGGACAATCAGTAAACAGCGCTATGGATTTGGACAAACTGAATCAAACGTTAAGGCTGGAAGCGCTGACTCGTGGCGTTGCCGTGCTTGGCGAAACGGTCGTTGATGGTAAAAGCGCGCTGAAATTCACTATCTTGAATCCGTGCTTAACGACATCAGATTTCAAATCTCTAATTAACAAAATTCAAACTTTAGCTATTGAGCTAGCAGAACAACAAGGGTAATTAAAACTATGGCTATTCTACAAATTGGTGCAGGCGGCGTCGGTTGGGTTGTTGCACATAAAGCAGCACAAAATAACGAAGTACTGGGTGATATCACGATCGCTTCTCGCACAATCGCGAAGTGTGAAAAAATCATCGAATCTATCAAGGGTAAAAACAACCTTAAAGATTCAACTAAGAAACTAGAAGCACGTTCAGTAGACGCTGACGATGTTGATGCGCTTGTTGCTTTGATTAAAGAAGTTAAGCCGGATCTAGTGATCAACGCTGGTCCTCCTTGGGTAAACATGGCGATCATGGAAGCGTGTTACCAATCTAAAGTCTCTTACCTAGATACATCGGTAGCGGTTGACCTATGTTCTGAAGGTCAACAAGTACCACAAGCCTACGATTGGCAATGGGGCTACCGTGAGAAGTTCGCTGAAGCGGGCATCACAGGTATTCTTGGCGCGGGTTTCGATCCAGGTGTGGTATCAATCTTTGCAGCGTACGCGGTTAAGCACTTGTTCGATGAGATTGACTCAATTGACGTGATGGACGTGAATGCTGGCGATCACGGCAAGAAGTTTGCGACAAACTTTGACCCAGAAACCAACATGCTAGAGATCCAAGGCGATTCTTTCTACTGGGAAAACGAAGAGTGGAAACAAGTAGCTTGTCACTCTCGTATGCTTGAGTTCGAATTCCCTAACTGTGGCTCTCATAAAGTGTACTCAATGGCACACGATGAAGTTCGTTCGATGAAAGAGTTCATCCCAGCTAAGCGTATCGAATTCTGGATGGGCTTTGGTGACGTATACCTAAACTACTTCAACTGCATGCGTGATATCGGCCTTCTTAGCCCAGATCCGCTAACATTGCACGATGGCACTGTGGTTCAGCCTCTACATGTTCTTAAAGCGCTGCTTCCAGATCCAACATCTCTAGCTCCGGGTTACACTGGTTTAACGTGTATCGGTACTTGGGTTCAAGGTAAGAAAGACGGTAAAGAGCGCAGCGTATTCATCTACAATAACGCAGACCACGAAGTGGCTTACGAAGACGTAGAGCACCAAGCGATCTCTTACACAACAGGTGTTCCAGCAATTACCGCTGCACTTCAGTTCTTCCGTGGCGAATGGGCTGATAAAGGCGTGTTCAACATGGAACAGTTAAACCCAGACCCGTTCCTAGCAACAATGCCTGAAATCGGTCTAGATTGGCACGTTCAAGAGCTAGAGCCTACAGCCGGTCTACCTCTAATCCATACTTTGAAGTAATTCTTGCTCTTTGCCCTTGTCGCGTTGTCCATCGTGCTCATTTACGTTCGTAAACTCCGCGCGATGTCCTAGCGACAAGGTCAAAGCTCTGCGAATTCCATTCAAAGTCATATGATTGACGAGAACGTATAATTACAAGCCGATGCTGTTGCGTCGGCTTTGTTCGATTATCATGTGCCTTCGTGAACTCGAGGGCCGCAAGGTATTAACATGCAAAATAACGAACTAAAAACGCCTTATTTCATGATCAACGAAGACAAGTTGATTGCGAATCTAGAGATAGCTAAGCAGCTGAAAGAGATTTCAGGTGTGAAGTTGGTATTGGCACTCAAGTGTTTCTCGACATGGGGTGTGTTTGACATCATCAAACCTTACCTCGATGGCACGACAAGCTCTGGTCCATACGAAGTGAAGCTTGGTCATGAAACTTTCGGTGGTGAAACGCACGCTTACAGTGTGGGTTACAGCGAAGATGACGTGAGAGAAGTTGCGGATATCTGCGATAAGATGATCTTCAACTCACAAAGCCAGTTCGCAGCGTACCGTCATATCGTTGAAGGTAAGGCTTCGCTGGGTTTACGTTTAAATCCAGGAGTGAGCTACGCAGGGCAAGACTTGGCAAACCCTGCGCGTCAATTCTCGCGTTTGGGTGTGCAAGCTGACCACATCAAACCAGAAATCTTCGATGAGATTAATGGCGTGATGTTCCACATGAACTGCGAGAACAAAGATGTCGACGCGTTTATAGGCTTGCTTGATTCAATCTCAGAACAGTTTGGTGAGCATTTAGATAAATTGGACTGGGTGAGCATGGGTGGTGGTGTGTTCTTCACATGGCCGGGCTATGACATTGAAAAGCTTGGTCTTGCGCTAAAAGCCTTCTCTGAAAAGCACGGCGTGCAGATGTACCTTGAGCCGGGTGAAGCGATCATCACTAAAACAACCGATCTAGTTGTGACAGTGGTTGATATTGTTGAGAACGTGAAGAAAACAGCGATAGTGGATTCAGCGACTGAGGCACACCGCCTTGATACGCTTATCTATAATGAACCAGCATCGGTGCTAGAAGCCTCAGAAACAGGCAGTCACGACTATGTGATTGGTTCATGTTCATGCTTGGCTGGCGATCAGTTCTGCGAAGCGAGTTTTGATGAGCCGCTGAAAATTGGTCAAAAGCTGCATCTCTTGGACAGTGCGGGTTACACTATGGTGAAACTGAACTGGTTCAACGGCCTTAAAATGCCTTCAATCTACTGCGAGCGCAGCAATGGCGAAGTTCAGAAATTGAATGAATTCGGCTATGAAGACTTCAAACGTTCTCTGTCACAGTGGTCAGTTAAGTAACTGAGTTATAGCTTCAGAACAATAAAAAGAGCAGCCGATGAGCTGCTCTTTTTGTTTCTGTACCGTGATAAACCTAATTAAATGTTTTCACTAAGCGAACAAGAGGATGTGGAATATCATCTGGGTCTGTAATGACTTCTAAAGCTTCTTCAAAATCAATGATTAAACCATCATAGTCGTTATTTATTACATGAGCGTCAGGAGTGTTGGTCCAATATGGCTCATTGGTAGTCGTTGGGAAGTGTGTCAGGTTGATTGCTGGTCTAGTACAGCTATAGTCAACGATTGAACTTAACTCTTTGATATTAGGCAACCTAAAACCAACCTGACCTGCGATAGTGGTCAGATTCGAATCTTCAGTTGCGATGAGCGCATCCTGCCAATTTTGATATTTAATCGCGGTACCATCACATGTGTTATTGGATTGATTGTAGGTTTCGCCTAGGTTGCATTTTGACCAAAGCAAATTTGTCGTTACGTCGAGTAATGTCCCATCTTTACGGTCAATAAATTGCCCGTCTTGGTGAGAGGGAGTTTGAGTTTTCACACAGGTTTGCGCGATGCTATTTGCACTTAACAGAGAGGCAATTACACCTAAGCATAGTTTTAGTTTCATTACTCAATACCTCCACTTACAGCCACAATTCCTGTCGAGCCTGCGATGTTTTTATTACAAAGTTCAAGCTCTCCATTTTGAGAGTCGATACATCTAGCACTACCATCTTGTTTAACAGAGCTAGAGTGCGTGAAGAGTCGGTCTCCAAGATTAGGAAAGAAATCAATGGCTCCTGCTGGTGCAGTGCCGACATTGAAGTTGATAAATGAACGAGCTTCAACAGGTGAAGGTAAGCGCCAATCTGTAATACCGCAAATAGAGCGACTGTTTAGGCTACTAATATAACTACTTGTATTACAGTAGTTACTTCCTGAACCATCATTAATGTACGCACATTGAGAAGAGATCGGGCCGGCGCTGTACAATAGATCATTGGGTGCCCCGGCATAGCCACCATTGGTTGTATTATCAGAGTCGTGCCAAGTATATGTGTACGAAGCGCTTCGCCATGAGCTTGACTGGCTCCCCCATGGGTAAGGGTTGGCGTCAGGGTCGTCTTTGTGGTTCTTAATCCATGTATCAACTTCTGACTGACTAGGCAGTGCTATCGGGTCTTGCTTTGCTTCAATATATAACCCGGTATGCTCATCTTTGACACAGCGCCAATCAGTAGCGCTAGGTGTTAGAGGGTTTCCGTGAGCATCTAGCTTGGTATAGCGGAAGCCATATTCCCCATCAGCGTGTTCACTTCCATCTGTTTTATCTAAACCAAAATCAGCATCTTGATTAGGGTGCGAGGCTGGAGGAGTGACGCTGTCGTAAGCTGTGCCATCAAAATAGGTGACATAACCAGTATCATTGAAACTCTTCTGTCCGGGAATATAGAACGCGAGAGTGCTTTTACTTGAATCGATTGTCGCGTTACCAACGGAAGCTATTGTGTAGATTACCGATTCGCCACCTTCATCGAAGCTATCATCACGGGCAGAAAAAGTGATATTTGTTGAGACGGTCTCTGCTGGTAACTTGAGGGTTAACTCTGATATATCAACAGTAAAGTCCTCAGGAGCGGCAATACCAGTTTGAGTGAGAGTGAGAGTTACATCTTGAGAGGTGTAATGACTCAAAACAGCTCGTTGAATAATACTATCGCCCTCTACAACGGTACTTAAGTCATTACTAAAGCTAACTGTAGGTTGGGTATCGCTGTCATTGATGGTGACTACAGTTCGTTCGTTTGAAAGAATGTAGTTTGCACCGTTATCAGAACTAATAGAATAATGAAGAGTTTTGCTTCCTTCATACAGATTATTGTGCACAAGGTTTAATGGCAGAGCGGCATTTGTTGCTCCTGCCGCAATTTTGACGTTTTGGCTAGAGATAACATCGTAGTTCTTGAACGCGCCACTGGAACGTGTCGTCACGTCACTGGTTGAGATCGTCAAGGTTAGATCTTGGCTTAAGGCTTCGGAAAGAGAAACGGTGATCGACTCTGTTTTTGACCCTGATTGTGGTTCAGACAATGAAACACTATTAGGGAGGCTAACAGTAACCGGGGAAGAGGATGAACCAGTACTGGTTCCTGTCGTTGTTGTTCCACTGTCATTATTTTCATGGCCGCTTTTACAGCCGCTAAATAGTGTTGTGAGAAGGATTACTGAGATGGCATTGAGTTGCCAACTCGACCTTTTTCTTTCCATGTATCAACCTAAGCTACTAAATTATATAAGATATCTATGATAACAATAAATTTATATAAATGCTTGGTTTCATATGTCTAGGTTATGTTTTTCTATCCTTTTTATTCGTATTTATGTAAGTGAAGTGTGTTTCTCATTAGTTAGCCTCCCAACAACGAATCCATTGTCGGGAGGGTAGGTAACTTAACTCTCAATCATCACACGAGTATCTTCACTGAGCGTTTCTAACTCGTTGACGACATCATCAATCAGAACTTCAATTGGCAGCTTAACGGCAATCTTGGAAGTAAATAGGCTTGAGCTAACGCCACCGCCGCCAGCGATGAAGACACGGTGGCAGTCCATATCGAGAATGCTGATCCCTTGTCTGTCTAATACATGTGTCACTTCGTTGACGATACCTGCTCTGTCGTTAGAGTCGAGCCTTAAGTGATGGATTGTATCTTGTGCGTTGTGAGTGTGGTCTGAATCAACAAACTGCACGATCAAGTCAGCATTGGCGCTGAAAGCCTCTTTCACAATCGATTCGTTGATGGCTGGAAGTTGAACCTTGAGTACGCCTGCGACCTGGTCTTCAATAAAATTAACTTTACTGATGAGCCATTTGCCGTCGTTTTCGTGAGTAACAGCAGCAAGTTGTTTGATTGTTGCTGGTGATGCTTTTCCGATAAAGTTTACGATAAATGTACTGTTCATATCAGCCCCCAAAATTTCAATGATTCGTTACTAATTAAATGTTTGATATCACGCGATAAAGTTCTTTAATTTCAGTGTAGAAGGTTACATCGAACAATGTTTGACCTATGTCAATTTTTGAAACTAAGCTGTGATGTAAAAAAAGAGAATGAAGAGTAGGGCACAAAAAAAGCGGCTAGAGAGCCGCTTTTTAGAAGAGTTGTCGCTTTTATTAGGAATGCAGTAACTTGAAATTCATAGACTGAAAGACGATTTAGAACGTTACTTTAAAGTTCATACCAACAAATTGAGAATCGTATCGTGCGCCAGCATCGTAGGCGAATCGAGCTGCGTCTTGGTTATCCCACCAAGGGTTAGTATTCAGATTAACTTCTGCGTCACCGCCCCAAGCGTCACTTACCCAGTAGTGAATGTGGCCAACAGGGTTTAAGAAGAATAGAGACACATCACCCATGGTTTGAGAACCCATCACTTCACCACCTGAAGCAACGATGTCTTGTTCTGCTTCTAGCATCATTTCACCGACAACCGCACCAAAGAATGGTGTGATAAACAGATCTTGCCATGATGGTACTTCAGCAAACGCTTCTACGCCGTATTCCCAGAAGAATGTCGACATGGTCCAAGAATATAAGAAAGACTCAAACTCATCGTAACCTGCGTGTCGAGCTGCGGTGTAGTAAACACCACCAAAATATGGGTGCATTACGTAGTTTAGGAAGTGTTCATCACGGTCCCATACTGGGCCTTCAGACACGTTATCTTTCCACTTTTTACCTAATGAGCTGATATCACGTTGGTCATCATCCCACTTAGTGATACTTTCAGGTAGCAGAGTCATTAGACCCACTGTAGCGACACTTAAACCCAGAATAGTGTAGGTTTGACCCATTAGATAATCCCAATCCTTCTCTTGACTCACCAACATATGTTTTGGTTGTTGGATTGAGAAGTCGTACTCGTCACTTGATTCGCTCAGTGCGTAATTGGCACTTGGCTTGTAGGTGTACAAGCTATCATTAACACAGTAGTCTTGAGCACATTCATCCGAATAAGAAAGGTTGATTGGCTGGTCGAAGTCGTATTGGCTTGCAACCGAGTTAACTGACATTAGCATTGAAAATGCAGCAGTAACCTTCGCTAGTAACGGTGATTTGGCCACAAGGGTCTCCATGAGAAGTTAAGAATTGATCAGAGTCACAATTATCTATTAAATGCCTGATTTAGGGAACTAATAATTTATCGCTTTTCCTAAGAAAACCTTAGATTTAACATTAATAATATTTGTGAAAAGCTGGAATGTCTCAAATTCAACCATAGACCAGTTTATGAATAATGCAGTGTCTTTTTATGACCACAAGGGATAGAAATATGACGAAAATCGCAATGTTAAGCACAGGTGAAGAAGTTCTTCATGGAGACATTGTAGACACAAACGCAGCTTGGATGTCTGGAGAGTTCTACCAACACGGCTTTGCTCTCGCCAAACGTTCCACTGTGGGTGACCAAATGAATGCGCTCATTGAAGAACTGCTGATGCTGAGCTTTAACTATGATGTGGTTATCGTCAATGGCGGGTTAGGGCCAACAACTGATGACATGAGTGCGGCCGCCGCTGCAGCAGCGTCAGAGCAGAAATTAGTCATGTTCCCTGAATGGCTGGATCGTATGGAAGAGATGTTTTCTGGACGTGGCATGCCGATGCCTGACAGCAACCTTAAACAAGCTTTGTTGCCAGCAAGCTCTGAGATTGTCGATAATCCAGTCGGTACTGCATGTGGCTTCAAGCTGAAAATTAACGATGCGACGTTCTATTTCACGCCGGGTGTACCGAGTGAATTCAAGCGTATGGTGACCTTTGAAATCCTGCCTGATTTGTCACGCGCTTACCCTCAAGTAGTTGCCTCTGAATGCAGTCGACTATTTACCTTTGGCTTATCTGAGTCGGGTATCTCTGATGTGTTGGATCAATTGAAACTTCCGGAAGGTTATGAGTTGGGTTATCGCTCTTATCTGCCGTTCATTGAGGTGAAATTGTTTGGGCCTAAGTCAGGCTTAGAAACGCGCGTTAAGCTGCTACAAATGGTGTACAAGCTGTTAGAGAGCAATGTAGTGAGCGTTGATGAGCCGATGATTGACCATATCGGACACATCATGGCTGAGAGAAAGAAGACTCTATCTGTTTCTGAAGTGTCGACCAAAGGTGCATTGTCAGCTTGGTTGCAATCGAATGAGCAGATTGAAGATTGCTTTGGGCACTCTTGGGTAATGGCTGAACCAAAAGAGAGTGAGCTTGAGAAGAGCGACCCACTGGCGGCTACGTTTGCATTAGCTGGCGCAACAAGAGAAAAGTGTGGCACTGAATTAGCCTTGGTAACGGGCAAGTTGGAAGGTAACACATTCAGCATTGCGCTATCGAGCGAAGCGGGTGAGTGGGGCCAGGTGCTTGAGTTCTACCGTCAATACAACCGCGAAGATGCGCGCACCATTATCAAAACCGTTGCGGCAGATATGTTGAGAAGACACCTAGACAACAAACCTATGTTTGGTGATTACTCTTCATTAAAACGCGTGAAGGATATGTTTATCCCTTCGGCTATCATCAAGTAAGCAGCTCTTGTCGCTAGCCAAGTTCTCTTGAGCCAAGACCTCTTGAACTAAGGTTAAGACAGAACAAATAAAAAGGCCCAACATCTAAATAGGTGTTGGGCCTTTTGTTTATCTAGCCTTCTAGATAACCAGACAAGCTGCGATGTTTACACGTAACTCATGTCTGTAAGAACTTGATTACAAACCGCTTGTCATATGTAGACTATAGAACAAACCACGGCCAATGAGTTCTGAAGCTAAGAACAGTACCAATGCTAAGCCAAGGTTTACTGGGTTCACTTTTGCTTTGTTCAGCATAGGTAGAATCCAAATCAACAAGCTTGCCATTAGCAATGCCACTTGAAGAATCACATAGCCACCTAAACCGTCAACCAACTCAGAGGCTTTAGCTACTGAAGTTTGGATGTCACCGATTAAGTTCAGTTTGCCTACTGTCACAAGTAAGCTGATCGCAACCGCAATCACAGCCAGCATCGTGATGTTACGGTCAACCGTGAAGCGGCTGTCATTGGCGAAAACAATCACGAATTGAGACAGCAGTAAGCCACCCACAACCATGGTCATGGTGAAGCTTAGCGGTGTGTAGATGTTGTCCCATGTTGGTACTGTGTTGATCATGTATACGTTGATCATCGCGTACATGAAGATAACACCCAGCACCATAGCGCCGACCATCAGTGCTTTCTGGATAGCAACGCCACCTTTCTTAAGCACAGACAATAGCCATTGCAGGCCACCGACAGCGAAGAATGCCGCACCGAAGAACACTTCGTTAGACAACCAAGCAGAACCTAGTTGGTTAAAAGCGTTAAACGCGCGCAGTGGAGAACCAAGGTGCGTTGTCGAGAACATGAAACCAAGACCCATCAATGCCCACAGAATGAACATTGGAACCTTGTAGCTGTTCAGTTTCTCTTCGTCATGACCAAGTACCAGTGCACGTGCGCCAATAAGTAAGTAACCACCCACGGCTGTTTGCGCCAGTACCGTAAAGAAGATCAAAGACCACTCATGAAAAATCATCTTAAACCTCCTTCGGGTTTGCTAGGTGACCACTGGTATCGCCAGTAGGCTTCGCGTTTTTGTTCAGCTTAATCACGATGTTTGGCAGCGTTTCGGTTGAAGATGGTAGTGGCGCTACATCTGCACCAGAGCCGTACTTCTCGCGAAGTGTATTGATTTCACCGAACTCCAATGCACGAAGTGGGCAAGACTCAACACAGATAGGCTGTTTGCCTTCAGAAACACGTTGGTAGCAACCATCGCATTTAGTCATGTGACCTTTCTTCGCATTGTATTGTGGTGCGCCGTAAGGGCACGCATTGCTACAGTGCTGACAACCAATACACACACTTTCGTCAACCACAACCAAACCATCTTCGTCACGTTTGTGCATTGCGCCTGAAGGACACACTTTCACACACGCAGGGTTAGTACAGTGGTTACAAGCGATAGAAAGGTAGTAAGAAAAGACATCTTTCTGAACCCAGGTATCGCCATCTTGAGTGAAGCCACCACCTGCGTATTCGTATACGCGACGGTAGTTCGTTTTGATGTCTAGATCGTTATAATCTTTACAAGCAAGCTGACAGGTTTTACAACCCGTGCATTTACTTGAATCAATGTAAAAGCCGTATTGTTTCATTCCAACCTACCTTATGCTTTCTTTAGCGCTTTGATTTGAACTAGGTTTGTATGCTGAGGGTTACCCTTAGCAAGTGGGCTCGGGCGCTGAGTGGTCAGCACGTTAATAGAGCCTGCATGGTCGATCTTCTGACCATCTGGTGCGTACCATGCACCTTCGCCTAGTGCGACAACTCGAGGAAGGATCCTTGGTGTCACTTTCGCTGGAATATGAACTTCGCCACGGTCGTTAAAAATACTCACCATGTCGCCGTTTTCGATACCACGTTCTTTCGCATCAATCGGGTTGATCCACAACTCTTGCGGTGCTGCTGCTTTGATCTCTGCAACGTTGCCGTAAGTGGAGTGAGTACGCGCCTTGTAGTGGAAGCCGGTTAGCTGAAGTGGGTACTTCGCAGCCAGTGGGTCGTTGTGACCTTCAAAAGAGTCCGCGTAAACGGGAAGTGGGTGAATTACTTCGTCTTCTTTCAGTTTCCAAGTCTTCGCGATATCAGCCAGTTGCTCCGAGTAGATCTCAATCTTGCCACTTGGTGTGGTCAGTGGGTTCGCTTCAGGATCTTTGCGGAAATCTTCGTAAGCGATGTAGTGGTGGTCATAGCTACGTTTGTAGATACCCAGCTCTTTCATCTCTTCGAAGGTTGGCAGTGTTGGATCGTTCTTACGAGTTTCTGCGTAAAGGTGTTCAATCCATTGCTCTTGAGTACGGCCTTCTGTGAACTCTTTTTCGACGCCCATGCGCTTAGCCAACTGAGAGCACATTTCATAGATAGATTTCGCTTCGAATTGAGGTTCGATCGCTTTCTGCGCGTAGATGAAGTAAGGCATATTCGCTGCTTTACCATCCATACACCAGTCGTCTTGCTCAGACGTTGTTAAGTCTGGCAGGATGATATCGGCGTATTTCGCTGAAGACGTCATATGGTTATCAACCACGACAATCATTTCACACGCACTTTCATCTTGAAGAATCGCGTGAGTCTTGTTGATGTCTGAGTGCTGGTTAATGATGCAGTTACCTGCGTAGTTCCAGATCATCTTAATTGGGTTCTTAAGGCGCTCTGCACCGCGAACACCGTCAGTGATGTCGGTCATTTCATGGTGACGGTAAATCGCGTCTGTCCACATGAACATTGAAATTGAAGTTTCAACTGGGTTTGGCACAGTAGGGAAGCGAACAAACGGAATGTTGATGTCACTTTCACGAGCGCCTGTTGAACCGCCAGATACACCCACAGAACCGGTTAGTAATGACAGCATAGCGATTGCACGACACGCTAGCTCACCGTTCGCAGTGCGTTGTAAGCCCCAGCCTTGGTGAATCGCACATGGTTTCGCTGTGCCCATCTCGCGACCAAGCTTGACGATAGTATCAACGGGAATACCGGTGATCTTAGAAGCCCATTCTGGTGTCTTCTCTACGCCATCTTCGCTTAAACCTAGGATGTAAGATTTGTAGTCGCTGTTTTTAGGCGCCGATGCCGGCAGTGTCTTCTCGTCGTAACCTACGCAGTATTTATCTAGGAACGGTTGGTCGACAAGGTCTTCAGTGATCATCACGTGCGCAAGACCAGCAACCAATGCAGCATCTGTAGAAGGACGGATTGGGATCCATTGATCTTCACGGCCACCGGCAGTATCGGTGTAGCGAGGGTCGATGATGATCGTTCTTGCGTTCGACTTGTTTTTGCTTTCTACATAGTGGTGGATCAGACCGCCGCCAGACATGCGTGTCTCGGCAGGGTTGTTACCAAACTGGATGTTAAGCTTGGTGTTCTCTAGGTCAGAGAAAGAGTTGTTGTTTGCCCAACCACCGTAGGTGTAGCTCAAGCCTTTCGCGATTTGCGCTGTTGAGTAGTCACCGTAATGGTTTAGATAACCACCACTTAGGTTCATTAGACGAGCAATCAGCGTTTGTGCTGGTGGCCAAGACTTAGTTACTGTACCGCCAAGTGTACCTGTCCCGTAGTTTAGGTAGATGGTGTCGTTACCGTAGTCTTTGATAAGGCGTTGCATGGTGCCAGCAACTTCATCGTAAGCTTCTTCCCAGCTAATACGTTTGAATTTACCTTCACCACGTTTACCCAAACGTTTCATCGGGTATTTCAGGCGATCTGGGTTGTAAACACGGCGGCGCATAGAGCGACCACGTAGACAAGCACGAACTTGGTGATGACCGTATTCGTCAGTACCAGTGTTGTCGGTTTCTACGTATTTGATTTCACCGTTTTGCACATGCATACGTAATGGGCAGCGAGAGCCACAGTTTACAGTACATGCACTCCATACGATTTTCTCATCCACACTCTCAGCAACCGCAGCCGCTACTGGTTTGGATTTGAAAGGTAAAGCGATACCGCCCGCGAGTGCGGCTGCGCTACCTACCGCAGAAGAAGCTTTCATGAAGCCTCTTCGAGTAAGATTCATTACCCCAGATTCTTTCTTATTCGTCATTCTAAGATGCCTATTGTTATTGATGACTAGCACTTTATAGGTAGTTTAGTCTCTATGTTTTTATTTCTAATTATTGATTGATTGGCATCAAATAAGATCGGAATTAAAATATTATGAATCGAATGTATAAAACAGATCAAAGAATCCAATCGTATTATTTATATAATTGTCGTTAAACCAATTACGGTATAAATAAGAATGATTATTGATACGCATAAATTGCTCGGTTCATTATTTTATCAAGCAACTAATAAAGAACAGTTAATAGATATTGTTCAGGCCTTAGTAGAGAGCCAAGTTTTATCAGAAGATTGTTTACTGGCACTCCAAAACGAACAGGAAGATGCGCTCGCTGCAGAGTTTAGTCGACTGTTTGAAGGCGTTGGCGACATGCCAGCACCGCCTTGGGGCTCTGTTTATCTCGATAAAGACCGTATTGTGTTTGGCGCATCGACTGTGGAATATCGACAGTTTTTAGAATTGAATCATATTGAGTTAGATACAGGCTTAAGAGAGCCAGAAGACCAATTTGGTTTAATGCTACTCGCACATGCGTATTTGTTAGAAAATAATAATATTGATTCATCTCGTGAATTATTAGAGTCTCATTTATTAACTTGGTCATCAGTTTATTTAGAGAGATTTAATTCAGCATCAGAGTTATCTTTTTATAAGAAGCTATCAAGTGATGTAATATATTGGCTTGAGCAATTAACATCTGAATATAATCTAAACGTTGCTACTAAAAAGTTATATATCGATTAATGCCTGAACAAATAAATTCAAATAGGCGTGGTTTCTTAACTCGACTTTCTAAACCGGTTAAAGCCGCCGCGAATTATGAAGAGAAGTCACAACGCTCGTATGCAAGGCCGCCAAAAGCGGTCGATGAGGTGCTGTTTGAACGTCTTTGCGACGGTTGTGGGCTGTGTGAGCATACGTGTCCGAATAGTGTCATAGAGATGCTAGAGGGCAGTGCGCTGCTGAATTTGGATTACAACAGTTGTTCTATGTGTAACAAGTGCAGTGAAGTGTGTGCGACTGGCGCGCTTCATCCAACGGTCACGCCTTATATTGACTTGAAGCCTAGCTTTGCTGATAGCTGTAACAATTACATGCAAATGGATTGTAATGCGTGCCAAACCGCTTGTTCAGCAAGTGCGATTCAAATCGAAGCAGGGGAGTTGCCTACGGTGGACAAAGATAAGTGTAACGGCTGCGGAGAGTGCCGAAGCGCTTGTTACATTGGCTCAGTGACTTTGAACCTTATTCAGTAGTAAACGTCTGGTTTGGCTTTGTGGCAGCGAGCTAGCAGAAAGGCTTTGGTTGAGTGAGAGGCGAGTCGTCTCAGATTCCTAAAGACATAAATAGAAAAGGGTCCGCATTCCTAGAGGAAGCGGACCCTTTTTAGTTCTTATTGAAGTTATTCGAGCAAAGCGACCTAAAGCCAGTTGGCTTATGCGCGTTTTTGTTTGCTTCTATGAATAACGTTACTCAGCGATAACTCAGTTTTTGCTTTGCAGATGCATGGCAAAATTTCATTGGCTTGTGTGTAAGCCATAGCAAAACCAACGTACTCGACTTCACCAGAATCCAACGTACAGCGGCAAGCGCCACAGTGGCCATCTCGGCAGTTGTATTCCGGCTCTAAACCCGCTTGTTCCATTGTTTCCAATAGAGTATTTGAAGGGTTAGATTCAATAGAAGTCAGCTTGTTGATTTTGATTGTTGGCATTACAGCTCAAACCCTTCAAAGTCGTCAGCTTTTACTTCGTTGTCGATTTGGCCAACTAGGTAAGAACTGATTTCAGCTTCTTGTGGAGCGACTTGAACGTTATCTGAAGACAACCAAGCGTTGATCCATGGAATTGGATTCGACGTTGCTTCTGGGTAAGCGGTACCTAGGCCAACAGCCTGCATACGGATGTTAGTGATGTACTCAACGTATTGGCAAAGAATATCTTTGTTTAGACCAATCATAGAACCATCTTTGAATAGGTATTCTGCCCACTCTTTTTCTTGCTCAGCCGCTTCTTTGAATAGGTCGAAACACTCTTGCTTACACTCTTCAGCGATCTGCATGAATTCGAAGTCATCTTGGCCATTACGTAGCAAGTTGATCATGTGCTGTGTACCAGTAAGGTGAAGTGCTTCATCACGAGCGATTAGCTTGATGATCTTCGCGTTACCTTCCATTAGCTCACGCTCTGCGAATGCGAATGAACATGCAAAGCTTACGTAGAAACGAATCGCTTCCAGTGCGTTCACAGACATTAGACATACGTAAAGCTTCTTCTTCAGGTCATGAAGTGAAATCTTAACGTCTTCGCCGTTGATGTTGTGGTTTCCTTCACCGTAGCGGTGGTAGTCAGCCGTCAGCTTGATCAAGTCGTCGTAGTAAAACGCGATGTCTTTCGCACGTTTCAGGATCTCTTCGTTCTCAACGATATCGTCGAATACTACGCCTGGATCATTCACGATGTTTCGGATGATGTGCGTGTATGAACGAGAGTGAATCGTTTCAGAGAATGACCAAGTCTCAATCCAAGTTTCAACTTCTGGTAGTGATACCAAAGGAAGTAGGGCAACGTTAGGGCTGCGGCCTTGGATAGAATCTAGAAGCGTTTGGTACTTCAGGTTAGAGATGAAGATGTGCTTTTCATGCTCAGGAAGCTTGTTGTAGTCGATACGGTCGCTAGACACGTCTACTTCTTCTGGACGCCAGAAGAAAGAAAGCTGCTTTTCGATCAACTTTTCGAAGATTTCGAATTTCTGTTGGTCGTAACGTGCAACGTTTACCGACTGACCCAAGAACATTGGTTCTTTTAGTTGGTCATTTTTTTGTTGAGAAAAAGTACTGTAAGCCATAAATGCCTCAAATCCTTTAAAGACCCGCAATAAAACGGACCCTGTTAATGCTTTAAACCCAGAGAAGATAACTTCTCTGGGGTCTTAATGTTTATTGCGGTTTAGATCTTACAACCGCCGCCTTCACAATCTTCTTCCGGCACTTGAACTGCATCGCCTTGGTCGTCTTTAGCACCATCACGAGTGTTATGGTAGTAAAGCGTCTTAACACCGTACTTGTACGCTGTTAGCAAGTCTTTAAGCAGCTGCTTCATTGGTACCTTACCGCTGTCGTAAACACTTGGATCATAGTTAGTGTTTGCAGAGATAGCTTGGTCAACGAATTTTTGCATGATACCCACTAAGTGCAGGTAACCATCGTTAGTACCAATGTTCCAAAGTAGCTCGTAGTTCTCTTTAAGATTTAGGAAATCTGGAACAACTTGCTTCAGGATGCCGTCTTTCGACGCTTTAACTGATACATAACCACGTGGTGGCTCTATACCGTTAGTCGCGTTCGAGATTTGAGACGAAGTCTCAGAAGGCATAAGCGCTGTCAGTGTAGAGTTACGTAGGCCGTGCTCCATGATCTCTTCACGTAGCGTGTCCCAATCGTAGTGCAGTGGCTCTTCACATACTAAGTCGATATCTTTTTTGTAAGTATCGATTGGTAGTAGGCCTTTCGCGTAGTTGGTCTCGTGGAAAGATGGGCAACGGCCTTGCTCTTTCGCTAGTTCAACAGACGCTTTTAGCAAGTGGTATTGAATTGCTTCAAAAGTACGGTGAGTCAGGCCATTTGCGCTGCCATCAGAGTACTTAACACCATTCTTCGCAAGGTAGTATGCGTAGTTGATTACACCCACACCTAGAGTACGACGGTTCATTGTCGACTTACGTGCTGCTGGAAGCGGGTAGTCTTGGTAATCAAGTAGCGCATCTAGAGCACGAACAACCAGTTCAGAAAGTTCAGCCAGATCGTCTAGCTCGTTGATTGCGCCTAGGTTAAACGCCGAAAGCGTACATAGTGCAATCTCACCTTCGTCATCTTCTACGTTAGAAAGCGGCTTAGTTGGTAGCGCGATTTCTAAACATAGGTTCGATTGACGAACAGGGGCTACTTCAGAATCAAACGGGCTGTGTGTATTACAGTGGTCAACGTTCTGAATGTAGATACGACCAGTAGAAGCACGCTCTTGCATTAGCAGAGAGAATAGCTCAACGGCTTTAACCGTTTCACGCTTCACTGAAGGATCGTTTTCGTACTTCACGTAAAGTGCTTCAAAACGCTCTTGGTTTTCGAAGAACGCGTCGTAAAGGCCAGGTACGTCTGAAGGAGAGAACAGGCTGATGTTGCCACCTTGAACTAGGCGAGAGTACATTAGCTTGTTCAGCTGTACGCCGTAATCCATGTGACGAACACGGTTCTCTTCAACGCCGCGGTTGTTTTTCAGTACTAATAGAGACTGAACTTCACCGTGCCATAGTGGGTAGAACACTGTTGCTGCGCCGCCACGAACACCACCTTGAGAACAACATTTTACTGCTGTTTGGAAGTATTTGTAGAAAGGGATACAGCCAGTGTGGAACGCTTCACCATTACGGATTTCAGAACCAAGCGCACGGATACGACCTGCGTTGATACCAATACCAGCACGTTGAGATACGTAACGAACAATAGAGCTTGCTGTTGCGTTGATAGAATCAAGGCTGTCACCACACTCAATCAGTACACATGAACTGAATTGACGAGTAGGCGTACGTACACCAGACATAATTGGTGTAGGTAGAGAAATCTTAAACGTAGACGATGCGTCGTAAAAACGTTTGATGTAGTCAAGACGAGTCGATTTCGGGTATTTACCGAATAAACACGCAGCAACTAAAATGTAAAGGAACTGAGCACTCTCGTAGATTTCTTTTGTTACACGGTTCTGCACGAAGTATTTACCTTCAAGCTGTTTAACCGCCGCGTAAGAAAAGTTTAAGTCACGCTTGTGGTCGATGTACGCGTCAAGCTCTTCGAACTCAGCTTTCGTGTAGTCTTCCATTAGGTGGCTATCGTATTTACCCATATCAACCAGTTTTGCAACATGGTCATAAAGAGCAGGCGGCTCGTATTCACCGTACGCTTTTTTACGTAGGTGGAACACTGACAGACGTGCTGCTAAATATTGGTAATCAGGAGTCTCTTCAGAGATTAAATCCGCAGCTGACTTGATGATTGTCTCATGGATGTCAGTTGTGGTGATGCCATCGTAAAATTGAATGTGAGCTTTCAATTCTACTTGTGATACAGAAACATTGTGCAAGCCTTCAGCTGCCCATGTGATCACTCGATGGATTTTCTCTAAATCGATCGTTTCTTTGCGCCCGTTACGCTTGGTAACAGTAAGTTGTTGGTTCATTCTGCTTAATTTCCCTAACAAAACTGAACAAGGCCGTGTTTTTGTGTATTTCTGTGTAATTTTTGTAAATTACGTTTCGGCTTTGTGATCTTGGTCTACCCATATATTGTAGTTCAAACACAACATATAGGGGTCATTTGTTTGTTGGGTTACAAGATAGTGCTACAACTGATATTTTTCAAGGTAAAGAAATGGGGTTGCTTGTGGATAAGTGGTGGATTGAAAAAAAACTGTAAGTGACCACTAACTGATGACGTTAGACGTGACTTGATTGTACAAAAGTCGCCTTTTAAGGATGCTTTATTTTTGCACGCCCATAAAAAAAAATCCCTTGATCTTTGGGTAAAATAGGCAATGGATTTTGGACGATTAAATTTAAATCGAGGTGGTCAAAATGGAAGCTAGCGCACGAAATTTAGACTGAAAAAAGTCGCAAACTTATGGTAATTGCAACTCTTTTCATTCGTCTTTTTTACAAAATATTTTACGGTAGGGCTACCGATATTTTTTAGCCCAAGTTTTGAGTGTGAACGATGTAGTTCACATCGACTTTTTGGCCTAAACGGTAGGTGTTCGTTAATGGGTTATAGTGTAGTCCTGTAATCCCTAGTTCTTGAAGCGGAGTGTTATCAACCATTTTGATAAGCTCAGCAGGGCGAATGAACTTTTCGTGGTCGTGAGTACCTTCTGGCACAATCTTAAGTAACTTCTCTGCACCAACAATAGCGAACAGGTAAGACTTAAAGTTACGGTTCAATGTTGAGAAGAACACATGGCCGCCCGGTTTCACTAATTTTGAGCAAGCCGAGATAACTGATTGTGGGTCAGGAACGTGCTCTAGCATTTCCATGCACGTCACCACATCGTAAGTGTGTGGGTTTTGCTCTGCATGGTCTTCAATGGTGCTTTGGATGTAATCGAGCTTGGTGCCGGTTTCTAATGCGTGCAGACGAGCGACTTCTAGCGGTTCTTTACCCATATCTAGTCCGGTGACTACCGCACCCTCTACAGCCATGCTTTCAGCCAGAATACCGCCGCCGCAGCCAACATCGAGAACTTTCTTACCAAAAAGGCCTTCGGTTTTCTCTAGCACGTAATTTAAGCGCAACGGATTGATTTGATGTAGTGGCTTAAACTCGCCTTCTAGATCCCACCAGCGCGACGCCATGTCTTCGAATTTTTTGATTTCTGCTGGGTCTACGTTCTGTGATTTAGTCATAATCGGCATTTCCAAGTTAAATAATGCATCCATGAAATTGCAGGCATTATAACTTGCCTTTTCCTGCTGACCAGAAGATCTACAATTTTGCTAGTTTATTGGGTGTAAAGTGACCATGTTTCAGCAAGATATGACGCTGAGGTGCAATTTCTCATCAATAGATTGGCTACAAGGGTCACAAGATGGTAAAAGGAGAGGGAAAGTGATGCCTCCGTAGGTAAATTTGTGTTATATTTTTCGGTCTTATACGTATTCAAAAATACGATCTGACTATAGAGGGAAAATGGCTCTATGAGCGATCTAGCGAAAGAGATCACGCCCGTAAATATTGAAGATGAGCTTAGAGGTTCATACCTAGACTACGCGATGTCCGTCATCGTTGGTCGTGCCCTTCCAGATGTGCGTGATGGCCTAAAACCAGTACACCGCCGCGTTTTGTTCGCGATGAATGTACTAGGTAATGATTGGAACAAAGCATATAAAAAGTCTGCTCGTGTAGTAGGCGATGTAATCGGTAAATATCACCCACACGGTGATAGTGCGGTATACGAGTCAATTGTTCGTATGGCTCAGCCGTTTTCACTACGCTATATGTTAGTCGATGGCCAAGGTAACTTTGGTTCGGTTGACGGCGATTCAGCTGCGGCAATGCGTTATACCGAAGTTCGTATGTCAAAAATAGCTGGTGAGCTATTAACGGATCTTGATAAAGATACGGTTGACTTCGTTCCTAACTATGATGGAACCGAGCAAATACCAGCAGTTTTACCAACAAAAATACCAAACCTATTGGTTAACGGTGCTTCTGGTATCGCAGTAGGTATGGCTACCAACATCCCGCCACATAACCTTGGCGAAGTTGTTGATGGCTGTTTAGCATTTATTAATAATGAAGACATCACTATTGATGAGCTAATGGACTACATCCCGGGTCCAGACTTCCCGACAGCAGCATTAATCAGTGGCCGTAAGGGCATTGTCGATGCATATAAGACTGGTCGTGGCAAAGTTTACATGCGCTCGCGCGCGAACATTGAAATGGAAAAGAACGGTAAAGAAACAATTATCGTTACTGAAATTCCATATCAAGTGAACAAAGCTCGTCTGATCGAGAAGATTGCAGAACTTGTAAAAGACAAGAAAGTTGAAGGCATCAGTGCACTGCGTGACGAATCTGATAAAGATGGTATGCGTATTGTTATTGAATGTAAGCGTGACGCTGTCGGTGAAGTTGTACTAAACAACCTTTACTCACAAACTCAACTGCAAACAACTTTCGGCATCAACATGGTTGCTCTGAACAACGGCCAACCACAACTTTTCAACATTAAAGATATGTTGAAGTGTTTTGTTGATCACCGTCGTGAAGTTGTGACTCGTCGTACTATCTTCGAATTGAAGAAAGCGCGCGACCGTGCACATATCTTGGAAGCTCTATCTTTAGCGCTTGCAAACATTGATGAAATCATTGAACTGATCAAGAACGCACCAACACCAGCAGAAGCTAAAGTTGGTCTAGTATCTCGTGGTTGGGATCTTGGTAACGTTGCATCAATGCTTGAACGTGCTGGTACTGATGCAGCTCGTCCAGATTGGCTTGAAGACCAATACGGTATCCGTGATGGTCAATACTTCCTAACGGAAACTCAAGCGCAAGCTATTCTAGAACTTCGTCTTCACCGCCTAACTGGCCTTGAGCACGAGAAGATTCTAGACGAGTACAAAGCACTTCTAGAAGAGATCGCTGAGCTAATGCATATTCTTGCAAGCACTGAGCGTTTGATGGAAGTGATCCGTGAAGAACTTGAAGCGGTACGTGATATCTATGGCGACGAGCGTCGTACAGAAATCACAGCAGCGGTTCATGACATCGACATGGAAGAGCTAATTGCTCAAGAAGACGTGGTAGTAACGCTTTCTAACGCAGGTTACGTTAAGTACCAAATCCTAAGCGACTACGAAGCTCAGCGTCGTGGTGGTAAAGGTAAGAGTGCAACTAAGATGAAAGATGAGGATTACATTGAGCGTCTGCTTGTTGCTAATACTCACGATAACATCTTATGTTTCTCTACTCGTGGTAAAACGTACCGCCTGAAAGTTTACCAACTTCCTCAAGCAAGCCGCACCGCTCGTGGTAAGCCTATCGTTAACATTCTTCCTCTAGAAGAAGGTGAGCGTATTACGGCTATCCTGCCTGTTTCTGAGTTCTCTAACGAGAAATTCATCTTCATGGCAACAGGCGACGGTACAGTTAAGAAGACATCACTGGATCAATTCGCAAACGTACGTGCTAACGGCCTAATCGCAGTTAACCTACGTGACGATGATTCACTGATTGGCGTTGATATTACTGATGGTAATAGCGACATCATGCTGTTCTCTAAATCGGGCAAAGTTGTTCGCTTTAACGAGGACAAAGTACGTCCAATGGGTCGTACTGCCTCTGGTGTTCGTGGTATGAAGCTTCCAGAAGACGATCAAGTGGTTTCACTGATTGTTCCTTCAAACGAAGGCGATATCCTAACTGTGACTCAAAACGGTTACGGTAAGCGTACTGAGCTAGCTGAATACCCAACGAAAGGCCGTGCAACGCAAGGTGTAGTATCTATCAAAGTCTCTGATCGTAATGGCCCAGTAGTTGGTGCTGTTCAGGTTGAAGAAGGCGATGAAATGATGATGATCACCGACGCAGGTACACTAGTACGTACTCGCGTAGCGGAAGTGAGCCAAGTTGGTCGTAACACTCAAGGTGTAACACTGATTCGTACTGCTGAAGACGAGAATGTTGTAGGTCTACAACGTATCGACGAAGTAGAAGAAGCTGAGATTGTTGAAGGCGAAGAAACTGAAGAAGCAAATGCTGACGCAGTAAACGCAGAAACAGTTAATGCAGAAGGAACGGTCGTTTCTGAATCAAGTGAAGAGCAAGCATCAGATGCTTCTGACTCTGAAAGTGATAGCGAGCAAGACACTGAGTAATCTCGATTACGTTAAGTAATTTAGCTTACCAATGAAAAAACCGAGCCTAAGTGCTCGGTTTTTTATTGCCTGCTATGTGTGGATCTTGCTCTGACTTTATCGTTGAACTGTGATCGTCAAAATATCGATAGCTAAACCTTGATCAATATAGCGAGGAGATGAAAACGATAGAGTAGAGGGGAATAAAAAAGGAGTGTGAAATGGATATCTGGTTGTTGGTTGCGTTGGTACTAATGAGCCTGTTTTTGATTGTGATCGTTATTGCCGCGAACAACAATGGCAGTCATCTAAAAGGCAATGTGATGATTTCACTTACTGCTGTGGCTTTGAGTGTGCTTGTTTGGTCTCAACTGAAACAAGAAATACCTCAACTGCCTTTGGATGATAACAATAACTACACGGCAACAGATTTCCAAGATGAACTTCAGCAAAGCCTTGAGCAAGATCCGAATCAATCCGATTTGTGGTTTAATCTGGGTGGTGTGTATATGCAGAAAGGGGAGTTTGATGCGGCATTCACTTGCTACGATTATGCGATTCGTTTAGACCCTCAAGCGCCTTCTGGCCTCTATGCTGCCAAAGCAACGGCACTTTATTATCTTAGTTCTCAAGCTATGAGCGATGACGTGAATGCGTTATTGGATCACTCAATGCAGCTTGATCCCAATGATCGTACGGCATTGATGTTGATTGCGACCGATCACTTCATCAGTATGCGCTATCAACAAGCGATCGATGCGTGGACTCAAATCTTAGATTCCAATCAAAAGGGCATTGATCGTGTCTCTATTATCCATTCGATCAACCAAGCCAAACAGATGATCCGTTAAGCTTGGCTAATTGCTAAAGAAGCAATCTTACTTAAGAGCTCATTTCTAAGACTATTGGTTTTCCTGCATTTCGATTAAGCCACCAGCATTGTGGATTTGAGTAAACCCTTGAGCGCGCAAGAATTGATAAGCTTGCCCTGAACGATTGCCACTGCGGCAATACAACACGATGGGTTGGTCTTTATCTATCTTAGCAAAGTGAGTAGCCACTTCAGAAAGAGGGTAGTTGATGGCGTTGTCTAGATGCCCTTGTTCGAACTCTGCGGGTGTTCTGACATCAACCACTAATGCACCTTTCTCTATTAATTCCCACCCTGTCTCAGCACGCTCAGATGCGTGAACGCTTGAACTGAGTAGTGCAATACATAATGCCGAAAGCGAAAGTAAGATTTTCATTGTTTATCCCTTGAATTGGCGAGTGGATCGGGGGCTCGATATTGATGTGTATTCCCCAAAAACCTAAAAAAACCAGCCACACAACAATAGTGTGACTGGTTTTTACTTAATGGTCTAATTGAAGAAACTAGTATTCGTAGTTGGCTTCACGCTTTTCAGCTTGCTCTTCCCATTTAGGAACAACCGTGTCTAAGAAGTGTTGTTTCTCAGCGTTCATCTTATCCATGTCCATTCCAAGCGCTTTTTGAGCCGCTTCTTTTGTCGAGATATCTGGAATCTCGATTGGATCGGTGATGCCTTTCTTCGCCAATAGACGAACAATCTTAGTACGAGCATCCGCGGCGCGGTCAACGGCAGTACCTAGCACTTCTAGAGCGATTTCAGGTGCATGCATATGAATGCCGTGAGACGCAATCGCGTAGTCCCAACGCCATTGAGCGTGACGGATATCCAGTAGAATAGGCTCCATCTCTTGCTCTGTCGCACCCGCTTCCCATGCCGCGCCTGCTTCAAAGTGAGCGGCTACGATTTGCTTCTCAGCAGTTAGCTTCATGTTCAGAACTTGCGCTTTACGGCTTGAAACGATGTTACGCATGGTTTCTTTCGATTGAGTATGACAGTTTGCACACGTATCTTCGAAGCGGTCGAATGGGTTACCCACTTTATGGTCGGTATAAACGGTGCCATCTTCTTTGGTCACTTTCGGCATATGACAGTCAGCACAAACGACTTTGTTCTTACCGTGGATGCCTTCGCGCCATGTTTCGAAACCTGGGTGCTGTGCTTTCAGCATGGGTGCTTTCGATACTTTATGCGTCCAATCTTTAAAGTTGATTGCATCATAGTAACGTTCCATGTCGCCAACGGTTGTACCTTGGTCCCAAGGGAATTTCACACCTTTGGTTGGCCCTGTGAAGTAGTATTCCACGTGGCACTGAGCACAAACAGAAGCTTGTTGGTCTAAGCGGCTTTGTTCATCAAACTTTTTACCAATCGTTTCAAATGCACGTTCAACGTAAGGACGAGTCACCTTAAGTGCTGGTTCACCATTTTTAAAGCCTTCGCTTTTGGTATCGTGACAGTCTGAACAGCCAATAGGGTTAATGATCTCGTTGCCAAGACGCGCCCACTTACCTTCGAAGTAACCATCTTCGCCACGTTCTTCAATAACACGTGCTACGTCTGGGCTCTTACAGCTCCAACATGCCATTGGCATTGGGCCTGAGCTTTCGTCTGTTGGGCCGCCAGTACGAAGCGTTTGTCGTACATCGTCAATCGCATAAAAGTGACCACGTGCCTTGTTGTAATCTTTTGCGAAGCCGTAGCCAGCCCACATGATAACCATGTTGGGATCTTCTTTTAGTGCGTCTTCAATAACTTCGCTTTCTGAAGTCTGTCTCCATGAATGATATTGATCTGGGTGGTTTTGCTCGAACTGGTCGTTACGAGGATCGCCAATTTCTTTTTGTTCAGACGCAGCAAAACTGGTCGCGCTTGCTAGTGATGCGCTAACCATTAATAGTGCTGTGACCGAATTACGTATCCAATGCTTTTTCACAGTGATATCTCCAATATACTGATTCTTATACCAAGCGTTGTGAGTTTGCTATTCAAATTAAGAACTGGAGAATTCCTGTTTATATTAATTCATAAACAAACACATTTTGTTACGTGTTGGATATAGCTTGTCTTAGATCAATTAATGGTAGTGACTTCAATCACGTTGAAGTTTATATACCCCTAAAGGGGTATTAGTGGGCAGTGTTATTAAAATTTAATTGAGAATTATTATCATATATAACAATCAATTACCTAAATTGACCATGGTATAAATAGGGTGATTGCGTTCACAGATTAACCCATCCAAATTTCGTATTACCCAATTAGAGGTATATTCTAACTATAGAAAGCGTTGTGGCTTATCCAAAATAAGAATTGATATCATTTAAGCGGTAATAATATCGTTTAAGGGTACTTTTGTTTAACCGGAATATTATTTAGTTGAGAGTTAAATAATGCCGGTATAAGGAAAGGATAAAATGGGCAATATTAAATTGGCCATAGTCATAATGCTTAAATCCCTTCTAGCATTCTGCCTCTATGGTTATTCCATTCATGCTGTTGCTGAGCCTGCTGTTACACCAGTAGGAGAATCAACAAGACATGAAGTCGAATTAATCCGCGACAAAGACTACAAGTGTGTTCAATGCCATAAAGATTCAAAAGAAACGGTATTGGGTTCACATGGTGAAAGTGCACACGCTTTGCTTGGCCGCGAAGTAAATTGTACCGACTGTCATAGTTCTATTAGCCCCGATCACCGTGAAGGTGCGCCTGAAGTGGTGAAGTATCGCGAGGCTCAATCACAACCGGGAACTGAAAAGGTTTTCCTAGACCCTAGCTTAATTTTAGATGCCAATAGCCAATGTATCGATTGTCACAAGCCTGATGATCTGCGTGAAGCGAGTTGGACTCACGATGTTCACGCGCAAAACTTAACGTGTTCAAACTGCCATGATGTTCATGCGACTGAAGCAAAGGTGTTGGGCTTAGATAAGAAGCAAACCATCAAGCTGTGTGTGGATTGCCATTCAGACTTCAACCAGAAGAAAGAAGAGGAGTAATCTATGAGCTGCTCAAGAAGAAACTTTTTAGCAGGCGCTGGTGCCGTTATTTTTACCACAGGTGTAGCGGGAACTGCGGCAGTAACAAGTCGCAAGACGCTAGCCAATGTTCAAGAAGATGGCACTAAACGTTATGGAATGATTCATGACGAAACCGCTTGTATTGGTTGTACCGCCTGTACTGAAGCATGTCGTGAAGTAAACAAAGTACCTGAAGGTGTATCGCGCTTAGAAATTATTAAGAGTGAGCCCCAAGGCGAATATCCCAATGTTGATTACCGTTTTACTCGTAACTCTTGCCAACATTGTGATAACGCACCTTGTGTGATGGTTTGCCCAACAGGCGCGGCCTACAAAGATGAAAAAACCGGCATTGTCGACGTTCATCAAGAGAAGTGTGTCGGTTGTGGTTATTGTCTATTGGCTTGCCCATATCAAGTGCGCTTTTTCCATCCAGAGAACAAGTCCGCAGATAAATGTAACTTCTGTCGTGATACCAATCTAGCACAAGGGAAGTTGCCTGCTTGTGTCGAATCTTGCCCGACCAATGCGCTGGTCTTTGGCGATCTAAATGACCCTAAGAGTGAGATAAACCAGGTGCTTCAATCTGAGGTGGTTTACAGAGATAAAGCTTATCTAGGTACTCAACCAAAGCTCTATAAAGTGCCACACCAAAAAGGGGAGATTTGATTATGAGTGCATGGGACGCAGCTTTTCAGTCTGGTACGGTGGTATGGGACTGGATTATAGCAATCTATCTATTTCTCGCGGGGATGTCGGCCGGTGCCGTAATGATCTCCATTTACCTAAAGCGTAAGGTCATTGAAGGCGATCCTGCTCATAATGGTGTGTTAAAGGCCACGGCTTTTCTTGCGCCATTTGGGATCATTTCAGGTCTGCTTATCTTGGTTTTCCACCTGACAAAACCGTTATCCTTTTGGAAGATCATGATCTTCTATAATCCAACGTCTGTGATGTCGATGGGGGTGATCTTATTCCAAGTATATATGGTGATCTTATTCCTTTGGATCGGCATTATATTTAGGGATCAAATAGTCGTGTTCTTGAATGATCAAGCATGGTTAAAAGGGCGACTTGATTTTGTCGGTAATTGGATTGGCAAATTAGAAGTGTTTGAGAATGCTCTGGAAATATTCTTAGCTGTTCTTGCTCTGATGCTTGCCGCTTATACCGGATTCTTGCTTTCAGCTTTAAATACCTTCCCACTATTGAATAACCCAGTGCTGCCGATTTTGTTCTTATTCTCGAGCTTATCTTCGGGAGCGGCGGCGTGTATTTTATTTGGTGTGCTGGTCTTTAAAGAATCACCTCATAGCCCGACTATTTCATGGATCCACGGATTCGAACGTCCAGTCGTGATGTTTGAATTGTTTGTTCTTATTACTTTCTTTACTGGGCTTATCTTCGCTGGTGGTCAAAGTGAACAAGCAGTATGGAACGCAATTGGCAGTGGCTTCTGGGCAAGTTGGTTCTGGTATGGTGTCATCGGTGTCGGTATGGTTTTACCGTTGCTGCTGAATGCCGTTACACCAACCTCAATCCGCCATAGCTCGGTGTATATTTTCTCCGTGACTTCGCTAAGCCTAATGGGCGTATTGATGCTACGAACTTTTGTTCTTTATGCAGGGCAGTTAACGATAGCTTAATTTTGCTCAAGTTTATTAGTGAGCAGATGTTAGATACTGAATATCTGCTTATTAATGAACATGCTTTAAATAAACATGAGATGCGTGTTCAGATTGGCTCTGCTCAAGCGGAGCCTTATTGAGGTGATATGGTCGGTTCTTTGGGGCTGTTTAGTTTAGTGTTGGTTGCTGTACTCAGTAGCATTATTGGTGTGCATTCGTTTTATCAAATGCTAAACAAACGGACGCAAAATATAGGTTTAATCCGCAGTTTCTCTCTTTCAAGTACGCTGTTTTCTCTCACTTCTGTCGCATTGCTTGGCTACGCTTTTGTCAGTGATGACTTCTCTATCCTCTATGTCGCTGAACATTCAAATACTCAATTACCCTCATTTTTTAAGCTCGCAGCCGTATGGGCAGGCCATGAAGGTTCCTTGTTATTTTGGGTGCTGACGATCAGCGTCTGGTCTGGCGTGATCGCCTTACAAAAACACTATTCGAATGAATACCAAAGCCGAGTGCTGTGGGTGATGAACCTACTGCTCGCGATATTTGCTTGGTTCACGTTATTCGCATCAAATCCGTTTGAAATGAATTCGATCTTGCCGCTAGAAGGGCGTGACCTTAACCCAATGTTGCAAGATGTCGGTCTGATCTTTCACCCGCCATTACTTTACCTTGGCTATGTCGGCTTTTCTGTGGTGCTGGCATTTGCAGTTGCCGCTTTGCTGGTTGATCCAATTGAATTTGATTGGGTTGCTCATTGTCGCAGTTGGTGTCTAGTCGCTTGGACCTTTTTAACCGCAGGGATCATTCTTGGCTCTTGGTGGGCGTATTACGAATTAGGCTGGGGCGGCTGGTGGTTCTGGGATCCTGTTGAAAATGCCAGCTTGTTGCCGTGGCTTACTTCAACAGCATTACTGCATAGCTTAGGCGTTGCTAAGGGCAAACAACAGCTTCTGAAGTGGTCTCTCAGCCTTGCTTTCATTACGTTTTGTTTGAGTATCTTAGGCACCTTTATTGTTCGTTCTGGCGTATTAACGTCGGTGCATGCTTTTGCCGTTGACCCAACCAAAGGTATCGCACTGCTACTTATATTAGTGTTGGTACTGGTAAGCTCATTTTCTCTGCTTATCATCAGAGGAGAGTCTTTTGAATCTAACCCGATTACTAGCTTCGCGAGTAAGAGCTTTTTAAGCCTAGTCGCGGTGCTCATCTTTGTCCTGGCGACCGCTGTTGTGGTGTTTGGTACGTTTTATCCAATGGTCTTTGAACTGCTTGGGTTGGGGAACATATCGGTAGGTGCGCCTTACTTTAATCTGTTGATTGCTCCTTTGGCTTTGCTTGCGTTAGCCGTCGTCGGCTTAGCCCCTTTACTGAGTATTAAACCTCAAGCGACTAAAGGTGTTATTACGCTGATCGCTCTAGTATCTATTGGTCTAGGGTTCGCCTGTTACGCTTTGCAAGTCGAGCAAACACAAGTGATGGTACTAATGACATGGTCACTCGCATTTTGGGTTTTACTCACTCATGTTTATGGCTTGGTGGTGACGCGCAGCTCCAAGTTCCAACGCAAAGTCTGGGTGATGACCTTTGCTCATGTTGGGATTGCGGTGCTCGCCGTAGGCGCTGCAATGAATAGCTATCACTCGTTTGAGCGCAGCTATAAACTAAGCCCAGGCACACAAGTAGAGTTCATGGATTGGACGCTTTCTCATCGTGATACTGAGCTTTATGTAGCCTCAAATTTTACCGCAGAGAAGGCGATACTAAACTTAGATACTGGTGAGAAAAGCTTTACCATCGCGCCAGAAAGAAGACACTACCAAGTTCGAGTCATGAACATGAGCGAGCCTGCAATGAAGTGGTTCTGGCATGGCGATGTTTATATCACCATGGGCGAGAAAGTAGATTCCACCGCTTATGCATTTCGAGTGCAATACAAGGCGTATGCACGCTGGATCTGGTTTGGTGGGTTGTTCTCCATTCTTGGCGCTTTACTCTCATTGACTCATCGTAAAAAGAAAACCGTTAAGGCGTCACAGTATGCATACCAGCGTTCGTAACAAGCTCATCACGTTAATTATCTTGGCATTAATGGTGGTGTTGGGTTTTGCCTTTGCGCTCAATAATAAACAGCAATCGACGATTGTGTCGGAGCAAAAAAGGGCATTTCCAGAATTCATATCTACTGCGTTAGCGAATAGTGAAGGCATCAGTAGTAAACAGGAAATTACGTTGGCTGATGTCACTCAGCATCCTTATCAACTGGTTAATGTTTGGGCTTCTTGGTGCGGCATATGTAAAACCGAGCACGCCTTTTTACTCAAACTTCATGATAAAGGTATTCCAATTGTTGGGCTCAATTATCGAGATAACTCTGGGGCAGCGATCAATGTGTTATCGAGTGATGGCAATCCGTACTCAACGGTGATCAGTGATCCTCAAGGTAAGCTAGCGTTAGAACTCGGCGTAATCGGTACTCCTGAAACGTATCTGGTCGACGCTGACGGCCAAATCATTAAGAAGTTACTGGGCGTAATCAACGAATCCGTGTGGCAAGAAGAACTTGCGATGTATTTTGATGGTGCGAATGGATGATGAAGCCTTTAATACAAGCACTCGTTATGCTGTCTACGCTTATGGTTATTAGTTTTCCGACTTTGGCAGAAGATCTGTTTACAGCCAGTAATAAGGACACGAGTATTCAAGTTGAACTGTTTGAGTTTGAAAACCCAGAACAGCAGCAACGCGCTATTACATTGGCAAAAACCCTACGTTGCCCGCAATGCCAGAATCAAAACCTGATTGAGTCGAACTCTCCAATTGCAAAAGACTTACGCCTCGTTGTATTCAATATGGTGAAAGTAGGGAAGAGTAATAATGAAATTACTCAATATATGACGGAAAGGTTCGGTGAATTTGTGCTCTATAAACCAGCAATGAGTGTTTCAAACTTATTACTTTGGCTACTTCCGAGCGTATTATTTCTCTTATTTATATATCTATCAGTAAAAAGTGTTAGAAAGAGCTCATAAAAATTATGTATTACTGTTTACCAATTGACCTGTATTTTGTAACATTAAAGGATTATAAAGGCTAAGCACTGTTATATAAGGATGTATCTGTGGATAACGTAATCTCAAATTTAAAGAAAGAGTTCCATACTCATGTCCGATCTGACAAATGGGCAGAAAAATACAGTGCAAAGTCGAGCATTTCTACGCTTACTCAAGAAGAGTTAACCGAATTAGAGAACGCTTGGGTTCAGCTTGTCATCTGGAAGCAAACTCAAGTAAGTTGATCGTTCTGTAAAAAATCGTAGTCTTAGCCGCAACTGATTAATTTATAACCCCATGTTGGTCATTCCAATGTGGGGTTTTTTCTTACCTGAAAAATTATTGTTATAATATAACAATTAGTGCATGGTCGACCTTGAAAAAAATTGTTAACAGCCTCATAGTGTCTATCATTAGATAATTAGCTACAAAATATTGCCTAGACATATAATGTAGTGTTGTTAAATACATCGAATTTTCAAGTGAGTATAGCTATGGCGGAAGTGCGTGCCAGAATAGATTTCAAAGTAGGGGTAACAAGCAGTATTGATGCTGAACTTCTGTCTTTTCATGGATTGAAAACAGATAAAGAGCATGTTGCTGTGATATTTAAATCAGCAGACAAGACACAAGACATACCTCTTGTTCGTATGCACTCTGAGTGCCTGACTGGTGATGTTTTCCATTCCTCTCGCTGTGACTGTGGCGAGCAGCTAGACGAAACCATTAGAATTATGGGTGAGACGGGTGGAGTGATTCTTTACTTACGCCAAGAAGGTCGTGGTATTGGTTTATACAATAAAATCGATGCATACCGCCTGCAAAGTGAAGGTATGAACACTTACGAAGCCAATAACCATCTAGGTTTCGGTGATGATTTGCGTGATTTTACTGAAGCGGCAGAAATGCTTCGTGCTTTAGGAACCACAAAAATTCGCCTAGTCACTAACAACCCCAAGAAAATTAATGAGCTGAAATCTTTTGGTATTGAGATTGAAGAAGTGGTGAACACCTCTGCTCATGTTAAGTCGGGTAATGAAAGCTACCTGAAGGCAAAAGTCTCACACGGTAAGCATAATCTGGATATCTGATTAGCCTCTTTGTTGCGCTTAACATAAAAATGTTTAAAGACCTCACATATGTGAGGTTTTTTTGTATTTATCTTGCAATAAAATTGTAAGTTTGTATTATTCCAATCCGTAGTGCAAATGATAATGGTTTGCACTATTACTACGAATAATAATTTAAAGCTCAACAAGGACGCTTCATGACTATTAAATCTTTAGTGACAAAAGCCGTAACTTCGTCACTCCTTTTTGCCTCTGCTTCTTCTTTCGCAGCAGTAACTCAAGATCAAGTTGTAGAACATTACGCAGATATTGCTCATGCCGTGTTTGCAGATTCAGTAATTACAGCAAAAGCGTTGAACTCTTCTATTGATACCTTCTTAGCTTCTCCTTCTGCTGGCAACTTCGAACAAGTAAAACAAGCTTGGCTTGAGTCTCGCGTACCTTACCAACAGTCAGAAGTATTCCGCTTTGGTAACGTTGTTGTTGATGATTGGGAAGGCCAATTAAACGCATGGCCACTAGATGAAGGCCTTATCGATTACGTTTCGACTGATTACCAATATGAGCTTGGTAACGAAGGCGCTAGCGCAAACATCGTTGCGAACAAAACGTTCCAAATTGGTCAAACTACAGTAGACGCAACCAACATTACTCCTGAGCTAATCGCAGACCTTAACGAGATAGGCGGTTCTGAAGCAAACGTAGCATCTGGTTACCATGCGATTGAATTCCTACTTTGGGGCCAAGATTTAAACGGCACAAACAGTGGTGCAGGTGAGCGTGCTTACACTGATTTCGTTGTTGGCGCAGAGTGTACTAATGGCAACTGTGACCGTCGTGGCGCATACCTAAAAGCATCAGCTGAACTTCTTATCCAAGACCTAGAGTGGATGGAAAAGCAGTGGGCTGAAGGCGAGAAGGGCAACTACCGTCAGGAGCTTCTTTCTGAATCTAGCGACAACGGCCTACGTAAAATGCTATTTGGCATGGGTTCACTGTCTCTAGGTGAACTAGCGGGTGAGCGTATGAAGGTTGCACTAGAAGCAAACTCTACTGAAGATGAGCACGACTGTTTCTCTGATAACACGCACAACTCTCACTACTACAACGAGCAAGGTATCTACAACGTATACACTGGCTTGTACAAGCGTGAAGATGGTTCTCTACTTTCAGGTCCTAGCCTGTTTGACCTAGTTGAGCAAAAAGACGAGCAAGCTGCGAAAGAGATTCAAAAGCAGTTTGACCTAGCACGTGCACAAGTTGGTCAGCTCGTTGTTTCTGCAGAGAAAAACAACCAGCACTTCGATCAGCTAATTGCTGCTGACAACGCTGCAGGTAATGCACTAGTAAACAAAACAATTGTTGCGCTAGTGTCTCAAACAGCTGCAATCGAGCGTGCTGCAGGTGTTATTGGCATTGATAGCCTAAACCCAGACACGGCTGATCACGAGTTCTAAGAACCCGAGTCCAAAACTATTGTAAGGGCTCTCATTGAGCCCTTAATTGTTTGTTACTCATGAAAGTTACTCCCAAATAAAAACTAAAATCAAAAACACAGCAAGGCAATGTATGAAGTCGTATCTATCAGCCTCACTATTAACCGCACTGTTTTTCTTATCGCCATTACATGCCCATGAAACTTACTCTGGTGGTAAAACGACTGTGAAGAAAGAGGGAGCGAATGCTTTTTCTCTTCCTGCAGCCAATCTACCAATGAGCAAACGCTTGGATTTCAGTGTCGGTAACAGCTTCTTTAGAAATCCTTGGGTACCTGCACCCTCATCAACCGATGCGCGTGATGGGTTAGGCCCACTATTCAACACCAACGGTTGTCAAAACTGTCACATCAAAGATGGTCGTGGTCACGCGCCAGAAAAGGGCGATGAGAACGCAGTATCCATGTTGGTTCGTTTAAGCATTCCGGCTGAAACGCCAGAGCAGAGACAAGCCTTTATTCGCGATGGTGGCATTCCAGAACCGACTTACGGTGGACAGCTACAAGATTTCGCGCTTCAAGGTGTTAAACCAGAGGGTAAAGTGAATATCAGTTACACCGATGTTCCTGTTGAATTTAAAGATGGTACCGTCGTTACTCTGCGTAAACCTACTTTAAAAATTACTGAACTTGCTTTTGGCGAGATGCATCCTAAAACTGAATTTTCTGCGCGCGTTGCGCCACCAATGATTGGCCTTGGTTTACTTGAAAGTATCCCGCAAGAAACCATTCTTGGATTTGCTGATCAGCAATTGGCCGACAAACAAGGTATTTCTGGTAAAGCTAACTATGTTCTCGATGTTCAAACCAACGAAATGGCTCTAGGCCGTTTTGGTTGGAAAGCTGGACAGCCAAACCTAATGCAGCAAAATGCGGCGGCGTTTAACGGTGATTTGGGCTTAACGAGTCGCTTATTCCCGAATGAAAACTGCACATCAGCGCAATCAACTTGTGATGATTTTCCAAATGGTGGAGAACCAGAAGTCAGCGACAACATCTTAGATTTTGTTGAGTTCTATTCGCAGCATCTAGCGGTACCTATTCGTCGTAACGTCGACAATCCAGTCGTTGTTCAGGGTAAAAAGCTGTTTAAAGACGCGGGTTGTCAAAGTTGTCACCAAGCTGAATTCCGCACGGCAGAGCGTGAAGGTTTGCCTGCGTTGTCTAAGCAGTTAATTAGCCCATATACCGATATGTTGCTGCACGATATGGGTGAAGGCTTAGCGGATAACCGTCCTGAGTATCTTGCGAATGGCCAAGAATGGCGCACAACACCTTTATGGGGATTAGGCTATACCAAAGAAGTGAATGGTCACACGTTCTTACTTCATGATGGTCGTGCGAGAAATGTTATGGAAGCTGTGCTTTGGCATGGCGGTGAAGCAGAAATGGCGAAACAAAACGTTTTAGCTCTTAGTAGCAGCGAGCGTGAAGCGCTATTGGCGTTCTTAAACTCGTTATAGGCTGAGTTGCATTCAGTTTAGTTAACGGCTAATGACTTAAGAAAGCCGCTATCAAACCACTTAGCACCGCTGAACTTGTAGGAATACGAGGCCAGCGGTCGTTTCGTATTTAATGAACTCATATAATTAAAAGAAAAATTAGGAAGTAAGGTAACAGCATGACACATAAATTTTTGTTAATGCCTTTGTCGGTATTAATTATGGCAGGCTGCCAATCATCGGGTGAGCAAGCCTCTTCATCTGAGGTTAACGGTGTGTCTTATCAAGCAGACACGACCGATCACATCAGTCGCAGTGTCTATCAACAAGAGTTTGATTCAGCCGTCCTATTTGCCAAGCAAGCCAATGAGCTAGAAGTCTTGATGCAGGGTTACTGCCAAACCAATGATGTTGAGTTAGATGCATTGAAAAATCAGTGGCAGCTCACCATGAACAGCTGGATGGCGCTACAAGGCCAAGAAAGAGGCCCAACAGCGGCGCTTGAAGAGAGCTGGAATGTTCAGTTCTGGCCAGACAAAAAGAACACCACTGGTCTTAAAATGCGCCAGTTGACCCAGCAAGATAAATCTTGGTCTCAAGACGAAATCGCGCAGCAGAGTGTGACCGTTCAAGGGCTAGGTGCGTTGGAATGGTCGCTTTATGACGAGCAATCGCCACTGCTTCAAGACAAAGCGTTAGGTTGCCAATCGTCGCAAGCGATTACTGAAAACTTAGCGGTTAAGTCATCTTCGATTGCACAGGCATGGCAAGTTAACCCTTGGTTAGCGCTAGATGAGACTCGTTGGGAGTCTGAATACATCGCTTTATTGACCAACCAACTTGATTACAGCATGAAAAAGCTGAGTCGTCCGATGGCGAAAATCGGTCATCCGCGTCCGTATTTTTCAGAATCATGGCGTGCACAAACCTCGATGACTCAACTAAAAGCGAATGTAGCAGCACTTCAAAAGCTTTATCTGGCTGATAGCAATGGTCTTGATGGCTTGTTAAGAGAAAAGGGCTTAAATGACCTTGCTGATCGCGTTGCTGACCAGTTCACGTTGACGCTAGATACATGGCCTACAGACTCAAGCTTGTTTGAGTTATTGCAGAGCAAAGAAGGCTACCGAGATGTGCTGACTCAATACAACAAACTAGAACGTTTGAAGTACCTGATTCATGAAGAAGTAGCGATAGAGCTTGGCGTGGTAATAGGGTTTAATGCTACCGATGGTGACTGATACTACGCGAAGAACGCTACTCAAGGCTGCACTGGGTTGTGCAGCTGTTCCTGTACTTCCATTTGGCTGTGCTAGTCGCTCTGGTGCTGTGAGCTCATCTCGTGAGCCTCAATTAATCGGTTGTGCGCTGAATGGGCGAGGTCAATATTCAGCGGTTGTGGCTGACGAATATGGAATGCCATTGAGTCAACTGCCGATCCCGGATCGTGGCCATGGCGTCGCGATTTGCCCAACTTCATCGCATGCAGTGGTGTTTGCTCGTCGTCCTGGTGACTATTTTATGGTGTTTGACTATAAAAGCGGTGAGCAAATCAAGTTAGTAGTGAAAGGGAATAATCGTCACTTTTATGGTCATGGCGTTTACTCATTAGATGGTAAATTACTGTATGCCACTGAAGGGAAAACGGACAGCAGCCAAGGGGTGATTGGCGTTTACGATGTCGCACAAGGTTATCGTAAGGTCGAGGAGTTCACTGGTTTTGGTATTGGCCCTCATGAAGTGATCATCATGCCGGATGGAAATCTCGCGATTGGCGTTGGTGGCGTTCATACTGACGGAAGAACACCGAAAAACTTGGATTCAATGCAACCGAGTTTAAGTTATGTTTCATCTGAAGGTGCGCTGCTTGATCAGGTTGAATTGCTAGACAAGAAGCTGAGCATTCGACATTTAGCCCATGATGGTGCTGAAACCGTACTTTGTGGTCAGCAATATCGTGGCGAGCCTGACGAGTATCCTTCGTTGTTGGCCATGCATACCAAAGGCGGGCAGTTTGAATCACTGAACGCAGAGCCAGAGCAATGGGCAAGGTTTAATCATTACATTGCGAGTATCGCAGCTTCTGATGATTGGATTATCGCTACTTCGCCAAGAGGGAATTGTTACGGTATTTGGTCTAAAGCGACTAAAGAGCTAGTGGAACTGTCTGCTTTATCAGATGCTTCTGGTGCAGTGTTGCTTGATGGAGAGTTTAGACTCAGCTCTGGAGCGGGCAGTGTAGTGAGCCAACGCAAGCCTTATAAAAAATCCAGTCAGCAATCATCCGTCCAGTGGGATAACCACTGGAGTGCAGTCTAATGCATAAAACCCCTTAAAAAATAACATGCTTACTCCAATTTCTTTGCCATACTTATGAGATGATTGGTGATGGGGTTAAGCATGTTAGCGAAATACTTCTGTGGATTATTGGTGTTAGTTTCTGTGCATGCATGGAGCTATACGAGTTCTGACGAGAGCCGATTTATCCCGGCTGATTCAGAACTCTCTTTCATGCTCATTTATCCTGAGCTTACCCAGAGCATTTACCAAGACTCTTCTCTTCCTATCCTTTGGGATTCGCCTGAACTTGTTAAGGCGTTTGAATTCCAATTGTCACTTATAGAACAAGCGCAAATGGCACCGCTTTTTGATAGACAACTTAAACAAATCCGTCAGTATCAATCCCGCGGTCAATGGCAAGAGTTGGACGTTCTTTTAACCGATACCTTCATCTACTACTTAAGTTACGTTGAAAATGCACCACTAATGGGAAAGGAATGGTATTTTTCTGGAAAGCTACATTCCAAGTTGCCCGCGCCTTCTCCTCATATTCTGATGAGATTAAAAAGTAGTGTTTCCGATGATTATTTATTGGAGATGGTGCTGTCCTACGCTCCGCCTGTAGGGGATTTTGACCAATTTAAGGCGACCTACTCAGTCTTAGAAACCGCATCGGAACTTTCCATCGAAAGATACAAACAAAAAGGCTTAAAGCGCTTGGGCGATGAGCTTTCAGACAAGGCTGTTCTTGTGGAACGCATAGCTTTAGTCGGTGTCGACACGTCGTTGGTCGCTGTTGACTTTCCTAAGTTCGATCGTGACCTAGAAAGTGCAATTAAATCGTTTCAACAGATGCATGGCCTTACGGCAGACGGGATCATTGGGCCAGATACGATCAAGTGGATCAATATGAGCTTTGATGATCGATTGACGTCATTAGCTTTGAATGCAGAACGCGTTCGCTTGTGGCCAAGAGACCGAGATTCTCTCATCGTGGTTAACGTGCCCAGCTTTGATATGAAGTATTGGGAAGATGGCGAAGAGGTATTTGAATCCAAAGTCGTCGTGGGTAGAAAGTCTCGAAAAACGCCGCTTTTAGAGATAAACCTAGATTCGGTCATTCTAAATCCGACTTGGAATGTGCCATGGAAAATCATGGTGAAAGACATTTTGCCTAAGGTGAAAGCGGACGAAAGCTATCTAGAAACACACAATTTCCAAGTGATTGACGGCTGGCGCACGATGGAAACGGTTGATACGACAGATATTGACTGGCAGACCATTAATTTCAATTCGTTCCCATATCGAATGCGTCAACAGGCCGGCTCGCGTAATGCGTTAGGTTTGTACAAGTTCAATACACCTAATAAGCGTGCGATCTATTTGCACGATACGCCAAGTAAAGGTCTGTTTAATGACGACTTTCGTGCTTATAGTTCAGGTTGTATACGAGTCGAACATGCCGAACAACTGGCTGAGTTACTGTTCGCGACCAAGGTCAGAAAGGTTCCTAATCAAGGTGGCGACTTAGCACCTAATACTAAGGTGCGACTCAAGAAGCGAATCCCCGTACATATCATTTATCAAACCGTATTGTTTGAAGAAGGGGGCATACAGTATCGTGGTGACATCTATCAATATGATAAAGAGGGTGGTTAATTATCAGTGAAGCCAATAAGGGTGATCTTGACCAAAAAATGACAACTAAGCTTCTATTGATAAAATTATAATGTGGATCAATAACTAACCGTGCAAAGGTTACAAATACTAACCTTTTGGGCGGTTTTTGTACGTTGACGCAGCAATTACCATTATGTATCGTGCATTTTTCGTTCGATCTAATTGGTTTTTTTGCTGTATGTCTCAAAGTTTATTTTCACGCCGTCAGTTTCTGACTTACGCTGGTGGTACCGCTGTTGTCGCCTCAATTACTCCTTCTATCGCTTTTGCTTCATACCCTGATCAACCAAGAACGATTAGCATGAACAATCTTCACACTGGTGAACGATTAGAGACCTGTTATTTCGATGGCACTAACTATGTTGGTGATGAGATGGCACGCCTCAGCAAACTATGTCGTGATTTCCGCCGTAATGAAATTCACCCAATGGACAAGAACCTGTTTGATCAGATCACTCAGATTCAAAATGTCTTAGGTATTCATAAAGAAGTTCAGATCATCTCTGGCTACCGCTCTCCAGCGACCAATGAGGCATTGCGCTCTAAGTCGAGTGGCGTAGCTAAGAAGAGCTACCACATGTTGGGTAAAGCGATTGATTTCCGTATTGATGGCGTCAACCTAAAAGAATTAAGAGACGTAGCCAAAAGCCTGAATGCGGGTGGTGTAGGTTATTATGCACGTAGCAACTTTATCCATATCGATACTGGCCCAGTTCGTAGCTGGTAGCGCTAAGCTTAGATTGCGAGCGAAACGGTAGGGACTTGTCAAAGTAGACATCCAATGTCATAGTTTGCCCAAATTTCAGTTTGCCCTTTAAGGTTTGTATATGTCTCTCAAGTATCAAGTTGTCCCTGTTACCTCTTTCTCTCAAAACTGCTCAATTGTGTGGTGTGATGAGACAATGGAAGGCATCGTTGTCGATCCGGGCGGTGATGTTCAACAGCTGGCTGCGATCATTGAAGAGCTCGGTGTTAAAGTGGTGAACTTGGTCCTGACGCACGGTCACTTAGATCATGTTGGCGGCACTGTACCGCTTGCTGAGATCTTGAACGTGAACATTGTTGGCCCGCATAAAGCCGATAACTTTTGGCTTCAAGGCCTAGAGAATCAAAGTCAGATGTTTGGTTTCCCATTGTGTAAAGCTTTTGAACCAAACACATGGTTGGAAGAGGGCGACAAAGTTACTTTTGGTAACCAAGTGATTGATGTGATTCATACTCCGGGTCATACGCCAGGTCACGTTGTACTGTTCAGTGAGCAAGCGCGCATGGCGTTTGTTGGTGATGTTTTATTTAACGGTGCTATTGGTCGTACGGATTTCCCACAAGGCGACTTCAACACGCTGATTGCTTCAATCAAGACTAAGCTTTGGCCACTAGGCAGCGACGTAACATTCGTTCCGGGTCATGGCCCTGAATCGACATTTGGTCGTGAACGCGCATCAAACCCGTTTGTCGCGGATGAAATGCCCCTGTACTAATTAAGTATTTGATTATCCGGCCGATTATTCGTGTTGCGATTGATTGAAAATGAAGCTTAGCTTTTCCTATGAAAGCTAAGCTTTTTTATTGCGTGCGAGTTTATTTTTAAACCTGTTTAATTTTAATCAGAAAGACGCTCGGCAGCCGCCAAGTAGCGTCGAGCAAGTCCAATAAACTCCTCTCCACTCATATTCAAATCTTGAGTTGATATGAAAATATCGTAACCGTGGAAACCCCTCTGATATTTCATCCTGTTCGCAAGCATCGCCTGTAACCCGGAATAGTCTTTAATCACTGCGTTTTTCGCATTCGATTTATGGGATTTCGATTCATGGGATGAACTAGGGCTAGTCTGTGTTTGGCTATCGTTGAAGATAATCTCGTCAGTATTTTGTGACTCTTTATATCTGTTCAGTTCCACACAACCGCTCTCAGTGCAGCGCGCATGGTAATGCGATGAGTCGAGAACCATATCTTCAAAGTTTGACTCTTTACCCGCTTGCTTGGCGCCCAGATACAAAAGTGCTCGCTGGCTCAGCAATAACTCGCAAGTGATTTTAGGGCAAATTGAATCGAGGTAGGGCGAGTAATCTTTAACCTTGATACCAATCCAAGGAAGAGGTTGATGCCACCCATCTTGTTCGTAAGTACATAGGCCAATCTTTTCAATATTGCTCCACTTTAAAACCCACCCACCTTTATAAAAATGCTGCTGAAAATGAGTCGGTGTGAGAGTGAACATCACTCTGCTGCGCAACATTAAATAATAGCCAGTTCCGAGTAGGGCAATAATGCAAAATGCACCCACGATCAGTAACTTTGGATTGTCACTGTACAGAGCAACGATCAAGCAAAGGAAGCCTAAAACAACGGCCAGAATACGGTACGAACGTGTGAACGAAGGCAAAGAGAAATTTGTAAGGTGACGAGTGTCCATAGGCAACACCAAGTTTTCATATTTTTGTCTGGATGGATAACCAGTGTATATGACCCTGAATTGATAAGTCGATGATTAAATAATAGACGCTAGTAGACAATATCGGTATTTTTCGTCGACTTTCGGCGCTTCACTCTACAAATAGCTCCTGTTTTTTGGTATAAATCGCGCTTCAAATTTTCACCACTGCGAAAAGAGCAGTGAACTGGAGAAATATTCAATGAGACTTGCTCATAAGCGTAAGGTGCAGGCTAAACTGCAGAAACGCACTAAAGCGGCTGTAGTTAAAGCAGTGGCAACGCCGAAAAAAGCGAAGCCTGTCGCAGAGAAAGTTGTAGCAGAAAAAACTGTAGCAGCAAAACCAGCGGTAGAGAAAGCAGTAGCAGCAACTAAAGAAGTTGCAGTAGCACTGACTCCTAAGCAACAACAAGTTCTAGACATCGTTGTTAGCAATGCTGAAGGCATTAACCCTAAAGGTATCGGCCTAGCAGCTGGTCAAGAAGACGCGAAAGCAGCTTCATGGGCAACAGGCGCATTGAAAAAACTTCTTGAAGAAAACCTAGTAGCGAAAGAGCAACTTGCAGGTAACAAGGTTATCTACAAAGCTATCTAATCCTGTGGGATTACATTCGCTTCGTTAAGTTTTTAAGCCTCGATTTTCGAGGCTTTTTTGTATCTGGCGGATCATGTTAATCCCAAAACCAAAACCAAAACCCTAAACTCATATTCATACCTAGCATTCGAACCTAGCCCCAGAAGCCTTATTTCCAATCGGCTGACCCCTTCCGTTATTCCTCTGTCTTTCGCGTGTCCGATGTTTCGAATCAGTAAGCACCAAAGTAGGGCGTCTGATTCTGTGAAACCTTGATTCTCATGGACTTAATGCATTTAGGTGCATATTTGATGTGTGGTGTGAATAGAGCCTGATCACGAAATGGCAATCAATTGTTAACGATATTTAATTATTAATACTTAGGTACTTATCAATAAGCATTCTCCTGATGAATAGAGTAAGTCCTTTAAAACCGACATAACTCAATTATCTCCTACGTAGTTCTACGTAATCCTTTGGTCTAATACGCAGTTTTTGTGGGTCTGTCGTGCGTGCTCTCCCTGATATCTAGTTGCCTCATCAAGGTGCACTCTTATGTTGAACCATAAAAAATACTCACAGAAAGAGTGTTAATCCAACAAAAGGACGTGAACATGAGTCTCATTTCTAACTCCCTCACACGAGTTTTTAAAAACGTTGCGGTTACTGCAGCGGCTTGTTTAGCTTTGGTCGCAACTGGCGCCACAGCTGCTGATAAGGTTTATCGCTTGAAGCTCGCTGAAACATGGGGACCAAACTTCCCTGTTTTCGGTGATGCAACCAAAAACATGGCTGCGATGGCTGAGAAGATGTCGAATGGTCGACTTCAAATCAGAATCGATTCAGCAAACAAACACAAAGCACCGCTTGGCGTTTTTGACATGGTTAAGTCTGGTCAATACGACATGGGTCACTCAGGCTCTTACTACTGGAAAGGTAAAGTTCCAAACACTCTTTACTTCACTTCTATGCCTTTCGGTATGACGCCAGCTGAACAATATGCGTGGTTCTATCACGGTGGCGGTATGGAGTTGATGGAGCAGGTTTACTCTCCACACAACCTAATGTCGTTCCCAGGTGGTAATACGGATATCCAGATGGGCGGTTGGTTTCAAAAAGAGATCAACAGCGTTGAAGATCTACAAGGCCTGAAAATGCGAATCCCAGGCTTTGCTGGTGAGATCCTTGCGGAGCTAGGTGCTAAGCCGACTAACATTGCCCCTGGTGAGCTTTACACGTCTTTAGAGCGTCGCACAATCGATGCGCTAGAGTGGGTGGGTCCATCACTTGATTTGCGTATGGGTTTCCACAAAATCGCGCCGTACTACTACACAGGTTGGCACGAGCCGGGTTCAGAGCTTCAATTCCTAGTGAACAAACGTACATGGAACAAGCTTCCTGAAGACCTACAAGAAATCTTGCGTGTTGCAATGCGTACAGCGGCTTACGACATGTACACACAAGCAACGCACGAAAGTGGCAAGAACTGGGTTTCAATGAAAACAGAATACCCAGACGTACAAGTTAAAGATTTCCCGCCAGAAGTAATGTCGGCACTGAAAGAAGCGAACGATCGCCTACTTGCTGCACATGCTGAGAAAGATGAGCTGGCGAAAGAGATCCAAGCTTCACAAGCCAGCTACCTAGAGCAAGTGCGCTCATGGACGGATATTTCACACAGAGCTTATCTAAATAGCCAAGCGAAATAATCGACAGTTGTTGAACTGAAGCTAAATGAACCCAAAGCTGTTCTTGTTAGGTAACTAAGAGTGACTAAGCGGCGGGTTCATTTTAACCATAATAATTAAGCAGGATAAATCCTGTAACAAGATCCCAAGAACCCTTTCTACGTCGAGCATATTGTTAGCGCTAATTGTTTAGCTGAACTAGCTCTATGGCGCGATGTTTTTTCAAATTCCATGGAGTCGGGAATGCGAAGTCTAATTTATATTGAACGCCTATTTAATCGTATCGGTGATGCACTGGGATGGCTTTCCAGTATGTTGTTTATCCTTCTTGTTGCTAACGTTGTGTATGACGTTGTGATGCGATACGCCTTTAACGATGTGTCTATCGCCTTCCAAGAGATGGAATGGCATCTATTCTCAGCTGTTTTCCTATTAGGTGTTCCTTATGCCATCAAAGCGGGTGGCCACGTGCGAGTGGATGTTTTTTACGAACAACTCAGCTTCAAGGCACAAGCGATTATTGACCTAATAGGTACCGTTGTCTTCCTGCTTCCTTTCTGTTTGCTGGTGGCTTGGTTTGGTATCGATGTTGCCAAAGAGAGTTATAACCTGGGTGAAACGTCGGGCGATCCCGGTGGTTTGCCGTATCGTTGGATCATTAAAGCGATGATCCCACTGTCGTTTTTCTTGATGGCAGTCAGTGGCGTCGGTTTGATTCTGCATTCTCTGAATAAGATTTTTAATCCGCACCTTATCCATGCAAATAACACGCATGCAAACAATACTCACACAAAGAATAAGTAGAGGCTGAACATGATTGGAATAGTAATGTTTTTCGTAGCCTTGTTTGCACTTTTACTTGGCTTCCCGGTCGCGTTCACCTTTGGTGGTATCGCGTTAATCTTTGGTGTTTGGGCTGAAGGCATCGAAATGTTCGCCTTCATGCCATATCGAATTCAATCGATCATGGAAAATACGGTGCTGATGGCCGTTCCATTGTTCGTTTTCATGGGGCTTGTTCTACAAAAGACCAAGCTTGCTGAGCAGTTGCTAGAGTCAATGGGACGACTGTTTGGTGGTGTTCGTGGTGGTATTGCTATCTCGACGGTACTTGTGGGTTCACTGCTTGCGGCTTCAACGGGCGTAGTAGGTGCTTCTGTGGTTGCCATGGGTCTTATCTCGTTGCCAGTTATGCTCAAGTACAACTACGACAAAGGCTTAGCCTGCGGCACTATTTGTGCGTCTGGCACGTTAGGGCAAATCATTCCGCCTTCTATCGTACTGATCTTATTAGGTGATGTACTCGGTGTGCCAGTAGGGGACTTGTTCCAAGCGGCGATTTGGCCGGGCGTAATGTTGGTGGGCGCGTATATCGTTTATATCTTGATATACGCAAAACTTAACCCAGAAGCGGCTCAACCGATTGAACGTGATGACTCAATTAGTCGTAAACAAGAAGTCATCAATGCACTGAAAGCTATCGTACCGCCACTCGCGCTGATCATTGTGGTATTGGGCTCTATCTTCGCGGGTGTTGCCACGCCGACAGAGTCAGCTGCATTAGGTGGCGCGGGTGCCTTGGTACTTGCTTTGCTGTACGGTCAATTCAGTTGGTCGATGGTGTATGAAGCGTCCAAAGAAACAGTGAAAGTCACGGCAATGGTCTTTGCTATCTTGCTTGGTGCGACGGCATTCTCGATGGCGTTTACCTATACTGGCGGTGATTATCTGGTTGAAGAGTGGATGCTGCAGTTGCCGGGTGAAAAATGGGGCTTCTTGATCATTACCATGTTGGTGATTTTGATTCTTGGTTTCTTCATCGACTTCGTAGAAATCTGTTTCATCATTGTGCCGATCATTGCGCCTGTTGCTGAACTGATGGGCATCAACATGACTTGGTTCGCTATCCTTATCGCGATGAACCTACAAACCTCCTTCTTAACGCCGCCATTTGGTTTTAGTTTGTTCTATTTGAAAGGGGTTGCACCGAAAGGCGTCACCACAAAAGACATCTATCGAGGCGTGATGCCGTTCATTCTGATTCAAATCCTCGTACTTGGATCACTTCTCGCTTTCCCTTCTTTCTATGGAATGTGAGTGAAGCCAAGAATGTGAATGATATGTTTCAACGGCTATCTATAAATTGCTAAAGTAAAACGGCTTATTGATGTTCAGTAAGCCGTTTTTTGTGAGGGAAAGGAATGCCTCTAAAAGCTAAGCTGATTTTGCTGACGCTACTCCCGTTGCTACTGGTCACGGCGAGCATAAGTTGGATCTCGTTACACCAAACCAAGACGTTGGGTGCGAAAGAGGTTGAGATCTTCAGGGACAGCCTAATCAAGTCGCGTGAAAACGCCCTTAAAGACACGGTCGACCTCGCATTCGACGCCATTGAACACATCTACAACGACCCCGATATCAAAGAAGCGCAAGCCAAAAAAGAAGTTCGAACCATATTGTCTAAACTTAGGTATGGCTCTGATGGTTATTTCTTCGCATATGATCGCCACGGAACCAATTTGGTTCATCCAATACAGCCGGAATTGATTGGAAAAAATCTACTTCAATTACAAGATGAAGATGGCGACTTTCTGATCGAAGCTCTGCTAAGAGAGGCGCAAACCGGAGGAGGATTCCACCAGTATTTGTGGCAAAAGCCCTCGACTGGGGAAGTGGTCTCCAAGTTGAGTTACGCCGCTTGGTTAGAGCGTTGGGATTGGATGATTGGCACGGGTTTGTATATTGAAGACGTGCACCAAGAAGTCGCTTCGATGCAGGCTGCAATCAACAAGAATATTGAAACCACGTTCTTTTCCATTGTGGTCATTTTAAGCGTGACCGTGGCGGTTATTATCGTGCTGACGTTGGCCATCAACATGCACGAGCATCGAATCGCGGATAATAATTTAAAAGAGCTCGCCCATAAAACAGTGATGTTCCAAGAAGACGAGAAGAAGCATTTAGCGCGAGAGCTGCATGACGGTATTAATCAATTATTAGTATCAAGTCGTTGCCACTTAGAACTACTTGGTAATAAGTTACAAAATGAAGATCTCAAGGCGCACTTGAATAAGTCTCAGCATTCACTGATGCGGGCAATCGAAGAGGTGAGGCATATTTCGCATCAACTTCGACCAAGTTCTTTGGATGATATCGGCTTAGAAGCGGCTCTGTCTTCGTTGTTATTAGATTTTCAGGCGCACTCGGGCATTGAGGTTGAAACCTTGTTTAGTACTCAGCCCGGAAAATTGAAATCAGAGGCCGCGACGACCTTATATCGAGTGGTGCAAGAGTCCCTAAATAACATAGAGAAACACGCACAAGCGACCAAAGTAACGGTTATCGCACAGCAAATTGGCAACGTGTTACAGCTTCTAATCCAAGACAACGGTGTCGGTTTCAACACCTATAAAGCGATGGAAAAACGAGGGATCGGTCTGCGTAACATGAGAGAGCGAGTGGAATTCATCGGTGGTGATTTTGAATTGATGAGTGAGATTGGCCTTGGAACGGAAATTACAGTGTTACTGACACTAGAGGGATTAATGAATGAGTGAAGTTATTCGAGTTGTGATCGCTGACGATCACCAAGTGGTACTGGATGGCTTTATGGCGAGATTGGAACTTGAGCCAGATATTAGCGTGATAGGTACGGCCAGTAATGGATTAGAAGCGGTTGAGGTCGTTAAGTCTCTGCGGCCTGATGTGGTGTTGATGGATATCAGCATGCCTATCATGAACGGCATTGATGCGACCCATCTGATTAAAGAAGAAGACCCAGAAGCGAAGGTGTTGATGCTGACTATGCATAACAACCGTGAATACATCATGAAGGTGATGCAATCGGGCGCAGTCGGCTATATGTTGAAAGAGATTTCGGCTGAAAAAATGGTGCAGGCGATCAAAACGGTCAATCAAGGCTCGACCTATTTTTGTGAAAAAGTGACACAGAATTTGTTTACTCAGCCGATTACTCCCACGCAATCTGTGAAGAATCCATTGAGCAGGCGTGAAGAAGCGGTATTGAAATTAGTCGCAAAAGGGGAGAGCAGTAAAGAGGTCGCAAAGGCGCTGAATATCAGTTACCGAACCGTCGAAACTCATAGACAAAACATTAAGCATAAGCTGGATATTCACTCTACGGCAGAGCTAGCTAAATATGCTGTTAATTCTGGGCTTGTAGAGTGATCTTACGCTAAATTACATTAAATGTGTAATTTAATTACTAAAGTTGTAATTTATGCCTGATTTTTGGCGGTTTTTTTAGTATTTTTGCGACAGGTTGATATCCTTCTTTTCGAAATTTAAGCGCCGAATGCAATGTTGCAAACTGTGCGCTACAAATTAGAGAGGAAACATGGAGCCTGTAAAAGATAGGTATAGTATTGAAAATACCGATTATACAGTAGGACAAGATAACGTTCAGAAATGGGGTTTTGACGTCCATAACCCAGTATTTGGAATCAGTGCAGGAGCGATTATCATCTTCCTGGTTGCACTTTTGATCGCTGATCCTGAAACCGCAAAATCAGCATTGGATGGAATAAAATGGAAAGTCATCGGTAACTTCGATGGTTTCTTCATGTGGGCAGCAAACATCTTTGTTATTTTCTGTTTTGCCCTCATTGTCTCCCCGTATGGCAAGATACGTATAGGTGGCAATGATGCCAAAGCAGAGCACTCCAACCTATCTTGGATGTCGATGTTATTCGCCGCGGGAATGGGTATTGGTTTGATGTTCTGGGGTGTTGCAGAGCCAGTAGCTTACTTTACTGGTTGGTATGAAACACCGCTCGGTGTTGAAGCTTATTCTCCTGAAGCAGCTAAGTTGGCATTAGGTGCAACCATCTACAACTGGGGTCTTCACGGTTGGTCGATTTACGCTGTTGTTGCTCTAGCCCTCGCTTTCTTCACCTTCAATAAAGGCTTACCGCTTTCAATTCGCTCAATCTTTTACCCACTATTAGGTGATAGAACTTGGGGCTGGTTTGGTCATATTGTTGATATCGTCGCGGTACTGGCTACGCTATTTGGCCTTGCAACATCGCTTGGCCTAGGCGCACAGCAAGCAACCAGTGGTATTAACCATGTGTTTGGTACCGATGGTGGTATTGGCATGCAGTTGATTGTTATCGCAGTGGTCACTTTCTTAGCAACAATGTCAGTGGTTCGCGGTATTAACGGTGGCGTGAAGGTTTTAAGTAACATCAACATGTTGGTTGCTTTGGGCTTGCTTATCTTCGTAACGATCGCTGGTGGTATGGCGGGTATTAAAGCAATCCCAACCGCGCTAATGGGCTACATTGAAAACTTTATTCCTCTAAGTAATCCTCATGGTCGTGATGATGAAACTTGGATGCAGGGTTGGACGGTATTCTACTGGGCTTGGTGGATGTCTTGGTCACCATTCGTAGGCATGTTCATCGCGCGTATCTCTAAAGGTCGTACGATTCGTGAATTCATCGTCGCTGTATTGTTCATCCCAACGACAGTAATCATCATCTGGATGGCTATTTTCGGTGGTATCGCGATTGATCAAGTGGCGAACAAGGTGGGTGAGATAGGCGTGAATGGTTTGCAAGATATTACGCTTTCTCTATTCCACACTTATGATGCGCTGCCAATGAGTTCTGTGCTTTCTGTAGTATCGATTGGTTTGATTATGGTGTTCTTCATCACCTCGTCAGATTCAGGCTCATTAGTTATCGACAGCATTACTTCTGGCGGTAAAGTTGATGCCCCTGTTCCTCAACGTGTATTTTGGGCGTTGATGGGCGGTGCGATTGCAGCTGTTCTATTGTGGGTTGGCGGTACGGAATCCATTCAAGCGCTGCAAGCTGGAACGGTATCAATGGCGCTACCATTTGCGTTCATATTATTGCTTATGTGCCTAAGCTTATTGCTAGGTTTGCGTACCGAAAATCAATTGGTTAAGCAGCAAAATGCTTTGAGTTAAAAGTATTATTCAAATAACGGCCGACTTGTTCGGCCTTTTTTTCGTCAGTAATTTGAGTAATTACGTGAATATTGGATGAAAACCCATCGAACCGATTCTGGTTTACTGAAAACAATAAGTTAACCTGCTAAACTTCAGACATCCAAGTATTTGAATTATTGTGACAACAGCTTGTATTACTTGGATCGTGTGTTCGAATTTGTGATTCAGTCACAAGTAAGTAAGGGATAGTAAGGTCAACAGACCCTATCAATATTCCGTAGAGAGGGATAATGACTAAAGGTATAGATAAATACAGTATCGACAGTACGGATTACACTGTCGGTCAAGATAACGTCCAAAAATGGGGTTTTGATGTTCATAACCCAGTATTTGGTATCAGTGCAGGACTTATTGCTTTGTTCCTGATCGGCATTCTGATTACAGATACCGCTTCAGCAAAGGCAGCACTCGATGGCGTTAAAGGCCAGATCATCAATTCGTTTGATTGGCTTTTCATCTGGTCGGGTAATGTTTTCGTTGTTTTCTGCTTAGGCTTAATTGTTTCTCCGTATGGTAAAATCCGCCTTGGTGGTGTTGATGCGACGGCAGATTACTCATTCATGTCTTGGCTATCGATGTTGTTTGCCGCAGGTATGGGTATCGGCCTAATGTTCTGGAGTGTGGCGGAACCCGCTGCTTACTTCACGGGTTGGTTTGAAACCCCGTTAGGTGTTGAACCAAACACACCAGAAGCTGCTAAGTTGGCGCTAGGTGCAACCATGTATCACTGGGGTCTACACCCTTGGGCGATTTATGGCGTAGTAGCACTGTCACTTGCGTTTTTCTCTTACAACAAGGGATTGCCTCTTTCTATTCGTTCTATTTTCTACCCAATCTTGGGTGATAGAGCGTGGGGGTGGGCTGGTCACATTGTTGATATTCTGGCGGTTCTTGCAACGCTGTTTGGTTTGGCGACGTCGCTGGGCTTAGGTGCACAACAAGCAGCAAGTGGTATTCAACATGTCTTCGGAATCGAGGCTGGCTTAGGGTTACAAGTTGTTGTTATTACCGTAGTAACGTTATTAGCGGTCGTGTCAGTGCTTCGCGGTATTGATGGCGGCGTTAAAGTTATCAGTAACATCAACATGTTGGTTGCTTTCCTACTGCTTATCTTAGTGGCTCTAATCGGCTATGCGGTGAGTTTAGGTTCTATCCCAACAACCTTTATGGCATACGTTGAAAACATCATTCCTTTGAGTAACCCTCATGGTCGTGAAGATGAAGCGTGGATGCACGGCTGGACGGTATTCTACTGGGCTTGGTGGATTTCATGGTCACCATTCGTAGGTATGTTTATCGCGCGTGTTTCTAAAGGTCGTACGGTTCGTGAGTTCATCACAGCGGTTCTGATTGTTCCAACGACTGTTACTATCATTTGGATGTCAGTATTTGGTGGCATGGCGATTGACCAAATCGTGAATAACGTGGGTATCCTTGGTCAAGATGGTTTGACTGATGTATCACTAGCGATGTTCCAAATGTTTGATGCTCTACCGTTCGGTACGCTGCTATCAATCATTGCGGTTATCTTAGTTCTAGTATTCTTCATTACATCGTCTGACTCAGGCTCTCTAGTAATCGACAGCATCACCGCAGGTGGTAAAGTTGATACGCCTGTACCTCAACGTGTGTTCTGGGCGTTCCTTGAAGGTGCGATTGCAGTCGCTCTATTGTGGGTTGGCGGTACAGAAGCAGTACAGGCTCTACAAGCGGGTGCTATCTCGACGGCATTGCCATTCACCATCATTCTATTACTGATGTGTGTTAGCTTGCTAATGGGTATGCGCACCGAGAAACGATAGACTGATCGTTAATCGACTTTCCATTTAGTTGAAGTCGAATATAAAGTAAAAAGAAAGGCAGAAGAGGAAACTCTCCTGCCTTTTTTGTATCTATTTTACAGTCTAGAGAACAGTATATTTCGATGGAATTACCTTCAAAATAACGTCTTAAATTTGGCGATTAGCCAAGTAATTGACATTCGATAAGCCAATGGTTTGCTTAAAATTATATTACGTTATTAAATTATAAAATCGCTCGAATTTAATACTGATATTGGGTAGTATGCGCGAGATTTCCCACCACTCGTGAAACTTTGACATGAAACTAACACTAAAGCAGAAGTTGATAGGTGCTAGCCTATCTGCTGTTGTCGTTATGGCTACAGCGTTGACTTGGTTGTCAGCAAACCAATTATTTGAACAGACTCGTAATGGCGTATACCTACGAGCTGAAAGCGTATCAGAAGCAGCATCTGAAGGTATTAAAAACTGGATTGATATCCGTACCGATATCGCATCAGCATTTAATGACTTTTCACGAGAGGATGATGTTGTTCCTTTCCTTAAACAAGCTCGTGTAGCGGGTGGCTTTGACGATATCTTTTTAGGTACTCCAGAAGGCGGAATGTACCGTTCACATCCTGAACGTAATCGCGCTGGTTACGATCCTCGTCAACGTCCTTGGTACCAAGAAGCAAACGCCGCAGGTAAGCAAATCATCACAACGGCTTACCAAGATGCAATCACCAAAGCATTGCTAGTAACAATTGCAGAGCCTGTGCGTCATAACGGCAAACTTGTTGGTGTAGTGGGTGCAGACGTACTTATCGACCAACTAGTGAACGATGTAATCAGCCTTGATGTTGGTGACAATGCTTACGCAATGCTAATTGATGCCTCTGACGGCACATTCCTAGCACACCCAGACTCAGCACTGAGCCTGAAGCCGGTAAGCCAGCTTTCAAACGACATCTCTATGCCAATTATCGAGAACGCAGTGCGTACGGGTAGCATCGAGATCATCAAAGAGCGCGGCGCTGAGAAGCTGCTTTACTTCACAAAGGTGCCTAACACTAACTGGATCTTCGCGGTTCAGATGGACAAAGCAACAGAAGAAGCGAACCACTCAACACTACTTACTCAGTTGATCACAACGGCTATCATTATTACGTTAATCGTAATCGTATTAGTGTCTTGGTTAGTGAGCTTCCTATTCCGCGATTTGAACCGTGTTTCAGCGGCACTTGAAGAAATTGCTTCAGGTGAGGGCGACCTTACTCAACGTCTTGAGCCTAAGAGCGATGACGAAATTGGTAAGCTTGCTGAAAACTTCAACCGTTTTGTAGGCAACATGCACACCATGGTGATCAAGCTAAGCGAAGTATCTGCTGCGCTAGGCAACCAAGCACGTCAAACGGCTTCTCAAGCTGAAGAACGTAGTGCTCGTATCCAAATGCAACAAGACGAAATCAACATGGTAGCAACAGCCGTTAACGAAATGGCTGCAGCAACACAAGAGATCGCGGGTAACGCTGACCACACTGCACAGAACTCATCTGAAGCCGTTGGCGCGTGTGAGCACGGTACTGGTCAAGTGACACAGACTCAAAGCTCTATCCAAAACCTTGCTCAAGAAGTTCAAATCGCAACTAACGTGATCCTAGAACTTGAAGAGCACGGCAACAGCATCAACGCTATCTTGTCTAACATTCAAGGTATTGCAGAACAAACGAACCTACTTGCACTTAACGCCGCTATTGAAGCAGCACGTGCGGGTGAGCAAGGTCGTGGTTTCGCAGTAGTAGCGGATGAAGTTCGAGTTCTGAGCCAACGTACACACGGTTCAACGCAAGAGATTCAGCAAACTATTGAGTTGCTACAAGGTACAACAGGTAAAGCGGTTAGCATCATGAACGATAGCCGTAGTCTTGCTGAAACCAGTGTTGATGACGCGAACTCAGCGGCTGCAAGCCTAACGCAAATCCACGCTGCTGTTGAACGCATTAGTGACATGGCGACACAGATTGCTTCTGCTGCAGAAGAGCAAGCATCAGTAACGTCTGAGATTACTCGTAACACTGAGGGAATCCGTGACGTATCTAACGAGCTAGCAGATGAAGCACACCAAGCTGCAGAGCAAGCTGCTCAGCTGTCTGAACTGTCTCACGAGCTAGAAAGCGAAATCAGCCGCTTCAAGCTTTAAGTGATTAATCTGTAATAGCATTATTTAAAAGCCGAATGTGAATATCACATTCGGCTTTTTTGTGCGTGCTAGTTAGAGTTATGAACCTGGGAACTTAGCTTTAAGTGCTGCACGAGTAGGGAAATAGTGCGCCATAAATTTAACCATCGCAGGGTCGTTCGCTTGTAGCTCTGTGAATGTCGCAGAACTTAACTCATCAGCGCTGTAACCTTTATGATTAAGGTCGTAGTAGGCATACAGAGAATAGGCTAGGTACTCTTGGTCATAAGATTCTGCATCTAAGTCTGCTTCATCCTTAGTCGAGTCTTTTCCGTTTGGAAAGTAAGAACCTGCGAGAATCGCTTTCTCATTTAATACATCTAATTCTTTTTGCATCGTTGCCCATTTCGATGAAGATGATTGTACCGCTAAGTTCATCACACCGTAATCGTGAACAAAGTGAATGATCTCTTCAAACGCAGCGTCTCTAAGATATGGGTAGTTAAGCAGAGGTTTAGTTTCATTAGATGTTGGTACGGTAGTCTCTTCTGCAAACAGATCTTGGAAGCGGTAATTTTCATCTAAGAAGTCACCGCCATCTCTGTCAGACCAATCTTTATCGTAAAAGAATGCCATGGTCGCTTTACTGTCGTAAATTGCCTTAGTCACTTCAGCAGGGAAGCTATCAAGGTAGTACTCCATGATGTTCTTAACATGAGCGACCTTTGCTTCCGAATTGTTTGCAGATTTGTCTTCAATTAATAGTGGGATCTTATAGCCATGAGCTTCTACGCAAGTTTGTTGCTTGATGCCATTTGTAAGCAGCTCACCCGTTGTATTTGAGATAACAGAACAGTCAGCTGTAGGCACTCGTGAGAATGTCTCTGAGGCACTTTGAGCGAAGGATGGAACAAATTGAATGCCATTGCTCAGGGTGTTGCCAACACGAACATAGAGGTTCATAGGTCTCATTTGATCGATATTAAATTTGACGCCAATATTATCAAGAATGAATTGCTTATTGATGGTTACGGTGTCCGATTTTTTCCATCGAATGACGTTATTTATGTTGTTTTCAACTTCTGCAATAGCAAGCTTTTCAAGGGTGCTCGTTGAGTTAAAGTTTTCGTAGTAAATATCGAAGTTTTCAACGTTGAACGTTTTACCCGCTGAGTCTGTTGCCGTTACAGAGAAGGTGATATCGGCATCGCTTTGAGTTTTGTAATTGCGCTCAGGAACGCCGTGAACTTGTGCGAAGCTGCCGCTAGATTTTAGATTATTACCATACTGAGTAATATCAATGTTCACGTTTTTGTCTGTACCCGCAGCAAGCGACTTCACGCTGAAATGCAGTGTGTAATTGCTTCCTAAGCTAACAACGGATTTTGCGCTTGATGCATCGATTACATTCTTTGACGCGCTAGTGTTATTGCTGTCGCTGCCGCCGCATGCAGTGAGCATCGTAGTCAGAACAAGAGTTGGAATAGTGAGTTTGTATACCATAGGGAACCAAGTTATCTGCAAGCTATAAAGCCAGCATGTTACAAGAAATGGCATTTGCTCTTGGTAAGCCTTTGTAAGTTTTGTATTGATGGTGCTTACAAATTAATAACTTGTTATTTATTGAAGCTATTGGTTGTCGGTTGGTAGCTGCTCGATACTAGAATCACAGACACAAAAAAGCCCGAGTATAAACTCGGGCTTTGAATGGTTTTCTTTATAACTTATGAGGAGCTAGATTGCCTGGCGAAGTTGGAAATAACGTCCTTTTTCTTTTAATAGCTTCTCGTGAGAACCATTTTCTACAATCTCGCCTTGTTCAATCAGAACGATAGAATCCATCGATTCTAGACCAATCAAACGGTGCGTAATGAAGATAACCGTCTTGCCTTCGAAGTGCTTCTCGAACAGCGTCATGATGCTGTGTTCTGTTTGCTTATCTAAGCCTTCTGTTGGCTCATCTAGAAGCAGGATAGGAGCATCATGAAGAATCGCACGTGCGATACCAATACGGCGCTTCTCACCACCAGACAGTTGACGACCACCGTCACCCAACCAGCTATCAAGCGCGTTATTCTCAAGCAGCTTTTCTAAGCCAACGTCTTTTAGGATATTCGCTAAGTGATCATCGGTCGCTTCTGGTCTTGCAATCAACAAGTTGTCACGCAAAGTGCCATTTAGAATGTCGACACGTTGGCTTACTACACTGATTGATTCACGCAGTTGTGACTCGTTCCATTGTGTTAGTTCAATTCCCGCGATTGAGATGTAGCCCTTTTTAGGATCCCAGTAGCGAGTCAGAAGCTGAATCAGAGTCGATTTGCCCGAACCCGTTTGGCCAACAATCGCAACCTTGTGTGTGGCAGGGATCGTTAGGTCAACAGCGTTCAGAACACTACGCTCAGAATCAGGGTAGTTGAACGTCACGTTTGAGAACGTAATATCCAGCGGCTTGCTGATGTCGAGTTTCTCTTCAGCAAACTGAACTTCAGGCTCTGACAGAATCACTTCGTTCAAGCGACGCGCAGAAGACAGAGTCTGACCTAAATGCTGGAACGCACCTGCAATTGGCATTAGCAGCTCGAAGCTTGCCATAGTTGCGAATGCCATTAGCGCGATGAACGGGTCTGGTGCATTACCACCCACGCCGTCAGCCGCAAGCCAAAGCATAAGAACAAGTGTCAAACCGTTGAACAGCATCAGAGCTGCTGACGCCATACCGGTTAGGTTAGCATTCACAAACTGATTCGCCATCAGCTTCTGCTGTGTTTCTAGAATCGCATTACGGTAACGTTCTTCTGCACCGAACAGAGTCAGTTCGCTGTAGCCTTCAATCCAATCTAGCGTAGTCACACGAAGATCAGCTTTGTTCTGTGTTAGTTCACCGCCGTTACGTTTGCCCAATTTGTAGAACAAGACCGGCCAAACCACTAGCATGATCAGAAGGATAGAACCCAAGATTAAACCAAGCGAACTATCGAACCACATCAAGAATAGAGTCAGGAAGAAGATCCCAAACACACCCACCGTCACTGGGCTTACTAAGCGCAAGTACACGTGATCCATTGCATCGACATCAGCAACCAAGCGGTTGAGAAGGTCAGCATCACGAAGGTTTGAGATACGACCTGGGATCAGCGGAGCCAGCTTCTTGAAGAAGAAGATACGCAGATCAGTTAACAGTTTGAATGTTGCATTGTGGCTGACAACACGTTCACCCCAACGACCCGCAGTACGGCTCATTGCCAAACCACGTACACCACCACCCGGTAGCATGTAGTTGAAGGTTTCACGTGCAATAGTAAGGCCAGCAACCGCAGAAGCTGAAATGAACCAGCCTGATAGAGTTAATAAGCCAATAGAAGCCGACAAAGTAGCGAAAGCCAATAGCATGCCTAGCGATAGGCCAAACCAATGCTTTTTATAGAGTTTTAGGTAAGGCAGTAAATCACGCATCTAAATTACCCTTATTATCTTGTTGAGCTAAGTTCGCGTTCAGCATCTCTTCAAACAAACCACCCGCAGTCGAAAGCTGAGAGTAATGACCTTGTTCAACCAGACCACCATCGCGCATAACCAGAATATTATCGACTGATTTAAGAGGAGCGAGTTGGTGCGTCACAAGTAGGGCAGTGCGGCTTTCAATGTTGCTATTGATGCCTTTCATCACTAACTGTTCGCTACGAGTATCTAGGCTGGCTGTTGGTTCATCTAATAACCAGAACTGACCGTCTTGAATCATTGCGCGAGCCAGAGCCAAACGCTGAGATTGACCAACAGAAAGGCCGCCAGAGCGATCAGAAATCATGTAATCCAAGCCGTGCTCGTTTACAAATTCGCTAGCAAATGATTGCTCAAGTGCATTCTCGACAACTTGGTCAGCGATATCGTGCTTACCTAGGGTGACGTTGTCACGAATGCTGCCGTGCAACAACAATGGGTTTTGACCAACCCAGCTAATGGTTTTACGCCAAGAGGCTAAGTCGAGGTCACGCAATTCAATACCATTGATTTTCAAGCTCCCTTCATAAGGCATGAAACCAAGAATAGCGTTGATCAAACTCGTTTTACCCGCACCACTTGGGCCAACTAACGCAGTTGATTGGCGAGTGTTCAATGCGAACGAGATAGGACCGACTAATTGAACACCTTCAGGGCTTAACACTTTTAGGTCGGTAGCTTCAATATTGATGCCTTGAGCCGGATCGAGCTGAGTGTTGCCTGATTTAACCTTAGTGATGTCTGTTTCTAGGAACTCGACAATACTTTCGGCTGCGCCAACCGCTTGTTGCTTCGCATGGTAGAAAGTACCTAAGTCACGCAGAGGTTGGTAAAACTCTGGCGCTAAGATAAGGATAAACAAACCTGCGAATAGCGTAATGCCTGCACCGTAGTGGCCGAAGTTAAGCTCACCGATGTAGGTGAAACCAAAGTAAACCGCCGTCATCGCGATAGAGATAGACGTGAAGAACTCAAGTACCGCAGAAGACAAGAAAGCGATTTTCAACACATCCATGGTACGCGTTCTGAACACTTCAGATGCACCTTTAAGTACTTCTGTTTCAGCGTTGGTGCGGTCAAATAGACGAATGGTTGTCATCGACTGAAGACGGTCGTAAAAGTGACCAGAAAGACGCTGTAGCGCTTTGAAGTTTTTACGGTTTGCATCGGCCGCTTTCATACCCACAAGCGCCATGAACATCGGCACCAGTGGAGCAGTAATCAAGAAGATCAGGCCTGCTGCCCAGTTTACCGGGAACACCACAACCAAAATAATGAATGGAATCATTACCGATAAAGACATCTGAGGTAAGTAACGAGAGAAGAAGTCTTGCATGTCTTCTACTTGTTCTAGCAACAGCGTTGCCCACGTGCCCGCAGGTTTGCCTTTGATATAAGCAGGGCCTAACTCTCGTAACTTATCGAGGATGAGTTGCCTGATGTAGACACGGATTTGTTCACCACAGCGATAACCTGCGATTTCACGTCCCCATGTACAGCCAGCACGGCCAACGACCGATAATGCCAAGCCTGCGAAATGACCAACCAGTTCAGATTTATCGACATTCTCGATGATCAGCTGGTGAAGAATAGAGGCGAGAAGAGCTGCTTGAGCAATTAAGAACACGCTTGAAAGTACGCCAAGGCTAATCGCAATCATAAGCCAGCGTTTCGCTAACTTACTCTGTTGCTTAAGCCACTTGTTCAAGCTGCGTTGTTTTTTCTTATCCATTATGAAGGCTTAATGATAATTATTATTTGTTGAGGGCGGCTAGTATACAAAAGAAAGCCCAGTGGATATACCACTGGGCTCTAGGGATTTACAACAAAATGTGATGACGCCCTGCATCTACTGAGGCGAGAGCACCGATAATCAAATCTGCAATCTCAGATTTACTTATCGTTAAGGCCATCTAGGAAGCGTTCAGCATCCAGTGCAGCCATACAACCTGTACCAGCAGAAGTGATTGCTTGGCGATAGTTGTGGTCCATTACATCACCTGCAGCGAACACACCTGGGATGCTAGTTTGTGTTGCATTACCTTCAAGACCTGACTGAACGATGATGTAGTCATCTTTCATGTCGACTTGGCCTTTGAAGATTTCAGTGTTTGGTTGGTGACCGATAGCAATGAAGGCGCCCATTACTTCGATGTCTTCTGTTTTATCAGACTGAGTATCTTTAATACGAACGCCAGTTACGCCCATGTCGTCGCCCAGAACTTCATCTAGCGTGCGGTCAGTGTGAAGAACAATGTTGCCGTTCTCTACTTTGTCCATTAAACGTTTAACTAGAATCTTTTCAGCGCGGAACGTGTCACGGCGGTGAACTAGGTGAACTTCAGATGCGATGTTAGACAGGTAAAGTGCTTCTTCAACAGCGGTGTTACCACCACCAACAACCGCCACTTTCTGGTTGCGGTAGAAGAAACCATCACATGTAGCACAAGCAGAAACGCCACGGCCTTTGAATGCTTCTTCAGAATCTAAACCTAGGTACTTAGCTGATGCACCCGTTGAGATGATCAACGCATCACACGTGTACTCGCCTGAATCGCCTTTAAGACGGAAAGGGCGGTTAGATAGGTCTACTTCGTTAATGTGGTCGAACAGGATCTCTGTTTCAAAGCGCTCTGCGTGCTCTTTCATGCGATCCATTAGAGCTGGACCCGTTAAACCTTCAGCATCACCCGGCCAGTTTTCAACTTCTGTTGTGGTTGTAAGCTGACCACCTTGCTGCATACCGGTAACAAGTACTGGGTTTAGGTTTGCACGAGCAGCGTAAACTGCAGCTGTATAGCCAGCAGGGCCAGAACCAAGAATCAATAAATTACAGTGCTTTACGTCGCTCATGAGGACTCCGAAATTGAAATTGTTTTTATTTATAATCGCTTAGGATTGTATGGAAAATATGGAGGCAATAAAAGGTTAAACAAGGGCTGAAGTGTAATTATTCGTTATACGTTAGAACTTAATGGGGACAAACGTTTTCGTGGCTGGATGAATCAGTGAGAACATCCCAAGGTTTAAGGTGTAGTGGGGAGGTCAGCAGCACTATCGCTTGTTAGGGTGCTTCAAAAACTAGTGGACGAGTAGGCATGTTCTAGTGCTCAGAGAGTATGTAGGCTTTGAAGTTTATAATTAATAGTACAAAAAATACTTAAATTCGAGAATTCGGGCAACTTTTGGGGTTGGAAAGTCGCTTACAGGAGCGTCTAGCTCTACTGATTTAGGGCAGTTAAGCAAAAGTGCTTTAAATACACAAGGCGTAGATAAAGGCCACCCATAAACCAAACCTATCAGAACTTTAATTTCGAGTGATAACTTGCAGCCAAAAAAGCCGAACTAACTAAGTAGAACGACTCTTTGATATTGACTCTTGTCTATCAAAATCACATGTTGGTTTGATTGTGACCTACCGCTAATTCCGTGGTGATCTTGTCCATCATGTCATAAACTGGACCTTGGATACCCATTGAATCAGCTTCGAGGGATGACTTTAAAACTGTTTCGCCGGTATTGCTATCAATAAGGTGCAATCTCATATACGACAGATGGTTACCTAGGTCCCAATAATATCTATAAGTAAACTTGGCGATATAAGTTCGCTTCTGCTTTGTTGAATTGCCATTCCAAATTAATGCTGTACTACTGAGAAGCGCCTGAACGCTATCTATTGTTTCTTGTGGTGTCTCAACACCATTTTGCAACAAAAACCCTGCGGCAACGTTCGGAGATACAGCGAAGTTTAAGCCTTGAGGTAGCGAACCGATTCTATTGGCCATCGCGACTGTATTTGCCGTGCTTACGACTACACCTACAGCTTCAAAGTCGGTATTTGTTACAGGTCCTCCTGAGTTCCCTGGAGAGATTGGGGCCGTAATTTGTATGTTGCTAGTGTTACCATCAAACCCATACAAACTGCTTATATTACCCGTTGTCAGTCTTGCATAATCGCCCAGCATAGAAGAGAGCGGGTAACCCGATACGTAAATACTATTTCCAACTTCAGCTGGAGCGAATTTTATTGATTTCAAATCACCGCTGTCTGCCTCTAGGAGGGCTAGATCATTATGTTCATCAGTAGCAATAACGGTAGCCGGAATGTTCTTCCCTGCATAACTGATAGTAATATCATCTAAATCCTTTATTACATGGTAATTGGTGAGCCATTTGTTTTCAGCCACCAAGAAACCGCTGCCAGTGCCTGATTGCGCAAAATGTTTGCCGCCATGACCAAGTTCTGATGAGATTTGTTTATCTTCTAAATACTTCAAGATAACCGGACCAACACCAATTTGATCCTCAACCGCGTCACTTTCAATCACAACATGAATGTTATTGTTACCTATAGCAGTGTTATCCACAATGGCTACTTGTGATGACACACACCCCATTAAAGACAAAGACACCATACATAACAAAAGTAACTTTTTCACGAACATCTCCAAAACAAAAAAGGGGCAGAATTCTACCATTAACCTCATGGTTATTTGATTGATAATTCGTTTCAAAATGCTACGAAAAAGCTCGAAGTAGCTAGATAGTGTATTAGAAAAGTAACGGATAGGAATTAGCACATCAGTGCTGGAATCTACGTTTTTAAAGCACTTTATTATCAAGCTCTCCAGATTAACTCAAATACGAGCCTTAGCTGATATTAGGAGAACACACCACAAACTGAGTTGGCATTGAGAAAGGCGTAACCTTAAAAGAAAGTAATTGTTATTTGAGGGCGGCCGAGTTCCCCCCGAACTCGACCTGTTCCAGACGCGCAAGCAAAGGCGTTTGGTTTCTGGCGTACTCATAAATTAACCAATTTCAGTTTGTTGTGTAAATAATCAATAGCTTGGCAATTGATAGGTAAGTCGTATTTCGCGGTGCAAAAGCATAGAAATGAATGATGGCGAGCGTGATGCCTGAGCTCATGCAAGGAGGCTGGCGTATTGAAGCGAAAGGGCTGACACAATACGAAACATGGCTAGCCAGTTAATAATATCGTTAAATTTAAATTTGTAGGGATTTATAACTAGCTAGTGGAGTGTGCTAGTTTTAAGAGTTGGTCATCTTTTATTCTGGTGTTATACACTGCTTTTGATTTTTAAGTTGGATTTAGTGTCTGAATTATTAAATCTGACGGGATAAATGATTGTTTAATGTTGATTTGACAAGATCTTCAAGTATCCTTTATGTAAACAAAACGTTAAATATCGAAAGTAAATTAACAATCATTAAGGAGTCGATGATGTTACATGCTCACGAAAATACCCTACATATTACCCACCTCAGTAACCACGCGGTTGAGGAGTTGTCACCATCATTCTCTAAGCTACCAAGCACAGAGCATGCGGATGGCCAGTTTCGATTGAGAAGATACTCGGTGGTTCAATTCAGTAATGGACAAGTCGTTGAGCAAGACAAACATAACTTTGTTCAGTCTGAAAACATTAATCACTTTCAAGGTGACGTTGTTCGTCAGTTCGAGCCGATTGAAGCGAATATTTTAGGCAGTGAAGGCATGCAAGAAATGTGTGAGCTGTTTATTGAAACCAATGGGCTTGAAGACGGGCAGGAAATCGAAATCCATCAAATTCGTATTGCCGCTATTTTTGAAGAGACTCAGGTTGCTCCTGAAGGGGTTCACCAAGATGGTTTTGACCACATCGCTTTAATCTGTGTGAACCGACACAACATTGTGGGTGGCGAAATTATGTTGTACCAAGACTCACATGAAGCGCCATTCTTTAGAAAGGTGCTAGGTGATGGCGAGGTTGCGATGCTGGCAGACAGTAAGCTTTGGCACAATGCACAACCGATTCGCACCATAGACCACGATGAGATGGGCTATATGGATGTGTTTGTTCTAACGGCTAAGGATGCGCGCAATGTCCTTCACTCTTAATGATGTACGCCAACAATTTAGTGCTTTAGGCCAATATCATAACGGCAAACCTGTGACCTTTTTTGATGGGCCAGGCGGATCTCAGGTGCCTGAGAATGTTTTAGCTTCAATGACCGAATACCTAGGGCATTTCAATTCAAACCTAGGTGGCCACTATTTTTCTAGCCAAAAGACCACGAGCTTAATGCAGCAAGCAAGAGAAGCGGCGCAAGCACTGCTTAATGCGGAGTCTTCTGGCAACGTTGTGTTCGGCGCGAACATGACATCGCTGACCTTCCAACTTAGCCGAGCGATCAGCCGCGATTGGAAAGAGGGCGATGAAGTTATCGTCACGGCGTTAGACCATTACTCAAATGTATCGAGCTGGCAGCAAGCGGCAGACGACAAAGGCGCGATTGTTCGCCAAGTTCGTGTAGACGAGTCGGATTGTAGTTTGGATATGGCGCATTTTGAATCGCTGCTTAACGAGAAAACCAAGCTTGTCGCGGTGACGTTTGCTTCGAATACCACTGGCTCGATTGTCGACATGGCGAAAGTGATCGAACTTGCACATCAATATGGCGCGCAGGTTTATGTCGATGCCGTTCATTACGCACCACATCATTTGATTGATGTTCAGCAACTGAATTGTGATTTCTTAGCGTGTTCAGCGTATAAGTTCTTCGGCCCGCATGTGGGCATTGCTTATGTTGCGCCTCAATGGCTGCATACTTTAAAGCCTTACAAGGTTGAACCTGCAACCAATATCGGCCCAGGTCGTTTTGAGACAGGCACGCAAAGCTTCGAAGGCCTTGCCGGCGTGATTGCGGCGGTAGATTACTTGGCGCAGTTGGGTGATCCAGCCGATTCATTGCGTTCTCGTTTAGAGCAAAGCTATGCGCTTTATAATAAGCACGAAAGCCAGCTCAGTGAATACTTCCTTAAGCGCTTGTCCGATCTTGAAGGGGCAAAGCTTTATGGGAAAACCGAGTTTGATTCGAATCTAAGAACCCCAACGTTTGCGGTTACCTTTGATAACCATTCTCCAGAGTTCATCGCTAAAAAGCTGGGTGAGCATAATATCTGTGTGTGGAATGGTCACTTCTACGCATTAGGGCTGGTGAAGCAGTTGGGTATTGAAGAGCAGGGCGTGGTGCGTATTGGTTGTATGCATTACAACTCGATTGAAGAGATTGACTTGTTGTTTAATGTGCTTGAAGGGATCTTGCGAAGCCACTAGCACTTAATAGCTATAGAATTAGAAAAGAGCATGCTTCTCTCAAGAATATTGAGTAGGAAGCATGCTCTTTTTGTTTGATTGAGCTTATTTGATCAACGCCAGTTATTCGAATAAGCCCTTGATTTAACTAAGACAGGTGCTTAACCAGAGCTGCACCTACTGCGTGCGCACTGGTTGGGTTCTGACCGGTAATCACTCGCTCATCAACAATCACAAGCTCATGCCAAGGTTGAACCTTATTGAAACGCGCTGCGCTACGAGCAAGAGATTCTTCCAATAAGAACGGAATGTCATTGATGGTGCCAAAGTCGATCTCTTCTTCGCGTGTAAAGCCAGTCACCGATTTAGAGCTTAATAGCTTCTCGCCGTTGCTTAGGACAATCGGAAGCAGTGCTGCTGGACCGTGACATACTGATGCGATCACACCGCCATCTTCATAATGCTTAGCGGCAATCGTTGCAAATTGCTCATCGGTTGCTAAGTCAGAAAGTAGGCCGAATCCACCTGGGTAGAAGATAGCATCGTAGCTTTCTACATTAACTTGGCTTACAGGAATTGTGTTGTTAATGCGGTTCTGGAAGTCATCATCAGCCAAGATCTCGGCGTTTACTGAATCCCCTTCAATATCGGTTCCATACAATGGGCCTTTGCCACCCTTGATAGAAGCGATGTCGTATTCAAAACCCGCAGCAATGATCTCTTTGAGAGCATGAGTCAGTTCAGGCGCGTAAGTACCGTTCGCTTGATCTGTATCGCCTAGTGTTGCGTGGTTAGTTACAGGTATTAGTATTTTTTTCATGATTCGTCCCTTTGAGCACGTTTGTTTGGTTTCAGCGTCGTTGTTTGCTATAGGCATCGTGGTTTTTATTTAGAAAACCAAAGTTTTCAATTTAGATACCGCTGTTTCGTTACCTGTAATACTAGTAGTAAACCATTTGAGTGATAATATGCCGAATAGGCAAAACATTATTGCTATATGGCAATAGTAGGGTGAGAATTAGTCGGATGTGAATTCGTTATATGTAAACAGGTGAAGTATGGATAGCTTTGAAGGTATTAATGAGTTTGTTGCGGTCGCCGAGTGTCACGGCTTTTCTGCAGCAGCAAAACAGTTGGGTTGCAGTACCAGTCATGTAAGCCGTCAAGTTTCAAGGTTAGAAGAGAGAGTGGGTGTGGCACTGCTTGCACGCTCTACACGAATGGTGAGCCTGACCGAATCGGGTCACACCTATTATCAGCAGTGTAGAGATTTGGTCATTGGGCTTCAGCAAGCGAACGAGCAAGTGACTTCTCAGCAGACTCAGCTTAGCGGTACTTTGCGTGTGAGTGCGGCAGGCGCATTTGCAGAAAATCATGTCGCGGCGGCGCTGATGGAATTTGCCAAAGAGCATCCTGAGCTCACCATAGAAATGAATTTCAATACCAAGATGGTTAATTTCATCGAAGATGGCATCGACTTCGCGATTCGTTATGGCCGATTGGACGATTCAGGATTGGTGGCAAGAAAGCTCGTCGATCGCCCGATGGCGGCAGCAGCCAGTAAAGACTACATAGAGCAATTTGGTACGCCCACTCATCCAGAGCAGTTAAAAATGCATAGCTGTATTATCGCCAACAGTGATCAGTGGCTATTTGAGAAAGAGGGCAAACCGTTAAATGCAGTGCGAGTGCATGGGCGCTGGCGCAGTAATAATTCGAGTGCAGTACTTAAAGCATGTGAAGAGGGGCTTGGTGTTGTCTACCTACCTAAGAGCAGTTTCAATGGTGGCCTTAGTAATGGAAAACTGGTCCCGGTGCTAGAAGAGTATTGGGGAGCGGGAACCAGCAGTTGGGTCGTATATCAAAACCGCCGCTTTTTACCCCAGAGAGCAAGATTGGCGATCGACTACTTAGTCGCTTACTTTTCGGATTGGAATGAATAACCGACAAGGTTTCAAGCGAACAGCCAACAAGATAGAAGTGAATAACGAACGGATTTGAAAAGAGTCGTGATTAGCTCTAGCTACCTATTTGAAAGAGGAAAACAGAAAAGCTAATGCTTACATAGATATACGTTATCTTTTTTTGTTTTTTGACGCGAGTAATAGGATTGAGATACTTGTCTACTTTTAGTGACTCGTGTTAGCGATAGAATTGTAGAGAAGCCTGTAGCAGTACGATATACTAGATACCATATTAATGCCCCTAACGCGTGAAAGATTGTGTGGAAGCGTTGGCAGGATGTGTTGTTATGCTCCAGTTTGTGGAGTGTAGCGAGAGTGCGGAGTTGGCAATGTCTTCAATAAATTTCGAATCCACGTACGGTGTAATAACTATTCAAGATATGAATGTAGTTAGTGTTGACGCTAATTATGCTCGCATCTATGGATACCAATCACCCGAAGAACTACTTACTAATATAGATAGCTTCCTAGATCTAATCTCAGAAGAATACCATGTTTTAGCCTATCAAAATTACCTTGAAACGATCAGTGGTCAACGCGATCCGCAGGTCCACACCTATGTTAATGTTGATCGCAATGGTCGAGAGTTCACAGTGTTCTCTATTGACCATGTGACAGAGTGGCAAGGTCGGCCAGCACTGCAAGTCACGGTGATCGATCTTTCCCCTGCGATCCTGCTACAAAATGCGGTGCGTGAACAAGATAAGATGTATCACGATATGATCATGCAATCAGGGCAGGGCATCTTGGTTCACCGAGAGTTCAAACCGCTGATGGTCAATCAATCGTGGGTTAAAATGCAGGGTGGTTCTTCCATAGAGCAAGTTTTAAAGCTGGACTCTATCCTTACATTGGTGCCAAAACAGAATACGGATGGCATTAGTAAGCACTATCAAGCGATCGTGTCGGGTGAGTTGTCGGGAACCAGCACTGTGGTTGAAAACATTGGGTTCGATGGCATTCATCGATTCTTCAATATTTACGATAATGCGATTACTTGGCGAGGTCAGCCGGCTGTTCAGGTTGTGCTCGAAGATGTCACTCAAAAAGTGATGTTGGAAAAGCAATTGGTTCATCAAGCGAATTACGATGAAATGACTGACTTACTCAATCGCAGAGCGATTTATGAGTGGTTAAGGGAACATATTGCCTCTGATACTCATGTCGTCAGTATGCTGCTTGATATCGATGACTTCAAATCGATCAATGATGTATACGGCCATATGGTGGGCGATGAGGTTATTTGCGCATTGGCTAACATTACTAAACGTAATGTTGAGAGAGTGGGCGGTGTGGCAGGCCGCTGGGGTGGAGAAGAGTTTATTCTCTTTATTCCCAATGCGTCACCTAACGTTTCGCGAGAAGTTTCTGATCAGATCCGACAGCAATTTAATCAGGTTGAGTTCAAAGTGGGCGAACAGATTCGTTTCAATGTGAGTGTGAGTATCGGAGTGAGTGATAGTCGATCTTGCGAAGGAAAAGTGTCCATCGATGCACTCGTCAACCTCACAGACCAATCTTTGTATCGAGCCAAAGCGAATGGAAAGAACTGCGTGTGCGGAGAAGTGTTTTCCAGCGATATAAGCCAAGCATTACCGCATTAGACGACTTCAATCTATTGAGTAAACTCGATCAATTTAGCTCACTCAATAAATCTAGAAGCTAAAGCCATAAATTTAGAAGCATAAGCTATTAATCTAGAAGCTTAAGCCATAAATCTAGAAGCATAAAAAATAAAGCTAACTAAGGTGTCACCCCGTTATAATGTCTGGTCATGATACAAAAATGCCCTCAAGCAATTGCTGAGGGCATTTTAGTTTTAGTTCATCAAAACCGTTTAGCTCATCAAAGCCGTTTAGCTTTGGTTTATCAAAACAGCGATTGGCTTATTAAGCAGAAACTTCTACTTCGTAAGAGCCAAATTTACGGATGTTAATCACACCAGTATCCAAGATAAGGTATTGGCCTTTAATGCCTTGCAGCACGCCAGATACTTCAGGGTTCTTGTCAAAGTTATGAGAAACAATCTTCACCGGGTGCTGCTCAACTGGGTAGCTCAGTGAAGTGATGTTCTCACTAAGAATCTCGATGGCATCGTCGCCAAACTTCGCTCTGATCTCTTGGATTTTATCCTCAACCAATGGCAACAGCTCTTTGGCTTTTTCTACCAACTCCATATCGTCACCGTCGCCTTTTAACAGCGTGCGCCAGTTGGTTTTGTCGGCAATGTGTTTGGCTAACTCAACTTCAATCAGGCCAGAAATCTGACGTGTTTTTACCTTCAAGATCGGTAGGCCTTGAGTGGCTCCTTGGTCAATCCAGCGAGTAGGAATTTGAGTGTGACGAGTGATACCCACTTTTAGGCTTGATGTGTTCGATAGGTAAACGAAGTGATCAACCATGCAGTTCGCTTCGCCCCATTCAGGCTCACGACAAGTACCTTCATCGTAGTGGCAAGTTTCTGGCTTCATGATGCACATGTCGCAGCTTGCGAGCTTTCTCATGCACACAAAGCAGTGGCCTTGAGAGTAGCTTTTCTTGGTTTTCTTGCCACACGAGCAGCAAAAAATATTACCGGTGTGAGTGAGGTTGATGGTTTTACCAATCAGAGGGTTTAGCTCTACAAACTCTTCACCGACAGGTAAACGGTAGGTAACCGCACCATCGAGCGAAGCACTCATTTTCTTGAGTGTTCCTTTTGCTAATAAAGACATGACATTACTCGTTGTATTTTGATTATTATTTCGTCGACTCGGACGCTCTGTAAGCAGGCGCTACGGTTAACGATGATTATGCGATGAGTATAACAAATAGAGTCCGTTTTAATACGCAATATTACTTGATTATTGCGATGGATAATTGATGAGTAAACGCTCGCTCAAAATTATGGTATGACATTTTGTTCAGGCGTGATATAACGTTTTTTAGTAAATTATTGGCATTAAGATCACTAATTTAACTTACTTATTTTTTATCGTAAAATCCCAACTATAGGGACCTTAAGCCGGAAGCTTAGACGTGAAGTGGATCCATAAAATAGTCATCTTTTTAGTTATCACGACACTGGCGATTGTCCAGTATTACCGTGTGAGCGGAAATCGTGTGATAACGGCAATTACGCCGGATAAATATGAGTTTATCGCGACCAGCGATCAAGTGGATAGGGGTGTCAGTACGTCCCAATTATCTTATCAAAATGGCCAGTATATTCTCGACTGTGAGCTTAAAGAATCTGAGTATCCGTGGCCTTATTGCGGCCTATCGATTCGTATCAACCCAGACATTACCACTGGCCTTGACCTTTCGCAGTACCACACCTTTAGAGTCAATATTGATTACCATGCGGAGGCCGATTCTAGCGGTCGTTTACGAACTTACCTGCGTAATTATAATCCTGCTTATTCGGTTCCTGATGACGAGTACACGCATAAGTACAACGGGATGGAGTTTTCTCCTGGCGTGGATGGTGGTGTGATTGAGATTCCGATCAAAAACCTGCAAGTAATGACATGGTGGTTAGCGGATAACAAGATTGCGCTAGAGCATTCAGCGCCTGAGTATTCGAATGTGAATATGGTCGAGTTTGCTACCGCGTCTGGTGCGAAACTGGGTCACCACAGAATAGTCATCCGTAGTATTGAGTTCGAGGGATCTTATATTTCAGGCGAAAGCTTGTTCTTGATTCTACTGTTTGTTTGGGTTGGTACGGGCACCGTATTCTTATTGTCTGAGTTAAACCGTTCAAGAAAACGTATGGTGCTTGCAGAGAAAAGACATCATCACTTAAAGAACGTCAATCGAGCACTGAGAGAGCAAAACTTTGAGTTTTCAGAAAAGGCTCATCGTGATGAACTGACTGGGATTCTCAACCGACACGCGATTCGTGATTGGCTAAAAATGCAGTCTCAGCAGGTAAAGCAGGGGCATGGAAAGCTGAGTATGTTGTATCTCGACATTGACTACTTTAAGAGCGTCAACGATAAATACGGACACCAAATGGGTGATCATATTTTACGAGAATTCAGCATGGTGGTCGGCAGTTCGATCAGCGCTTCCGACAAATTGGTGAGATGGGGTGGTGAAGAGTTCATTGTTTTTTGCCCGGAGACTGATCTTGGCGAAGCACAAAGAAAGGCCGAGAAAATCCGACTTTTAGTCAGCCAGCACCTTTGGGTTCATGGCGATCCACTCACTTGCAGTATTGGTGTTGCCGAGATGAAACAAGAGCGGGTGACAGAGACCATTGCTCGCGCTGATGAAGCTCTATATCAAGCGAAGCATTCAGGTCGAAATCAGGTGATCTTGAGTCACTAATCTGAGAATTGTTTTGGTTAGTTTATAAGCCACACGTGCATATGTGACGTGTGGCATTTTTATGGGCGCTATATGAGTTTACCCTCTAGAGCCTTTGTTGATTTGCTTGGATAACGTATAAAAAATGATCTCACTGTTCTTTAAATGCCTGCTCGGTGCGGCGGCTGTTTTGTTGATTGCGCTGCTGTCGAAAAGTAAGAGCTTTTACATCGCGGGCTTAGTGCCGTTGTTTCCAACCTTTGCTTTGATTGCTCACTACATTGTTGGCACGGAACAAACCATGGTGGAGTTACGTACCACGGCACTCTTTGGCTTGTTCTCGCTTGTGCCATACGCGGCTTATCTTGGCGCGGTTTATGTGTTCAGTTATCGCTACAATTTGGTATCGACGCTCTCTTTAGCCACTGTCGTTTGGGTTATGTGTGCTTCTATGTTGCTGTTAGGTTGGACGCGTTTGGTGCCAAGTGTGGCGTGAGAGCCAGATCTTAGAACGGTAATGTGTGCTTGGTGGCAAGTTGATACAAAAAAGGTGGCGCGGGGCCACCAAAAGGGAAAAGCGTTTCTTGTTTTTAGATGCCCGTTTAGCTGATTTTGTTAGTTAAACTGATCTGGTTAGTTAAACGGATCTTGCTCGTTAAACTGATCTTGTGAGCTGAGCGGGCATTTTTGTACTGGTTGAGCCGGGGGAGGCTGCAACCAGATTTTTGGGGGGGCATTCCTGTAAACATTTATCTATAAGCATTTACCTATAAATATGTGTTTCTAAGCACTTGCCTATAAAGCTTTCTCTATAAGTGTTTGCTGCTTACCAGAAGATCCACGCGAACAGTGTTAGCACTAGGATACAAACTAGGTTCAACACCATACCGACTCGCATCATTTCTTTTTGTTTGATATGACCAGAGCCAAATACAATCGCATTAGGTGGTGTCGCGACTGGTAGCATGAAGGCACAAGATGCGGCAATCGCAATTAGTGCAGACAAGATAACTGGCGACATACCCAGCGCTTCAGCAATGGTTGCAAATACAGGGACAAGCAATGCTGCACTCGCTGTGTTACTCGCAAATTCCGTTAGGAATACCACGAACGCTACCACGGCTAGAATCGTAAGAAGCACGCCTGCTGTTTCTAAAAATCCGCTTAGTGAATGTGCTAGGAATACGCTGGTTCCAGTCGCTTTCAGAATATTACTTAAACAGATACCGCCACCGAACAGGATAAGCACACCCCAATCCGTTGTCTTCTCGACATCTTTCCATTCAACCGCTCTTGAAGCGCCAAGCAGTACAATGGCACCAATCGCCACCAAGCTATCAAATTTAGAGAAACCGCCAATCATTGCGTTGATTGGTTTTCCGAATATCCAAAGAGTTACGGTTAAAAGGAAGATAGACAGTGTGATTTTTTTGCTGTTCGTCCACTCTACAGGAGCGTGGTCTAGCTCGAATTTATGGTCGAGCTTGGGCTTAGTCATCACGTATAAAACAATCATCGTGATTGGCAATAAGATCATTGAGATAGGTAGGCCAAGTGCCATCCACTCTGTGAAGCTCAAGCCGACTTCTGCCGCAGCAATTGCGTTTGGTGGGCTACCCACTAAGGTTGCGATGCCACCAATCGATGCACAGTAAGCGATGCCTAGTAGCACAAACACGTAGGTGTTACGGTCTTCACTTTGGTCAACTTTGTTCATGATGCCTAGAACAAGAGGAAGCATCATTGCTGTGGTTGCGGTGTTTGAGATCCACATTGATAACCCGGCGCTCACGCCGAATAACATGAACACGGCCACTGACATTCTGCCTTTTGCAATCAATAGTACTTTGTCAGCAATCGCTTTATCTAGCTCTTGCTTGTTCAGCGCAGCTGCCAATGCGAAGCCACCCATGAACAAGAAGATGATTGGGTTCGAAAAGTTAGCCAGCGCAGCGGGCGTGTTGAATACACCAAACAAGACAGCCAATAGGGGAACGAGCAAAGCGGTGATGCTGACGTGAATCGCTTCTGTTAACCATAGAATGGCAACGAACACGAGAATACTCAAACCTGTATTCACTTGCGCTTCGAATGGCAGGGTATTGAGCAAAAGTGCAAATAACGTGAAATTACCAATTAAGATCATGCTGTTGCGGGTAAACAACCAGTGTTTCAGTGTAGTAACAAGTGCCGTCATAAGACGCTCCTTTTGTTATCCTCGTTTTATTGGTGCACGACTTCATTGAGTCGTGCTTATTATTTTCGAGGTATATAGCTTGATGTAGGGTCAGACTTTGTTGGAAGAATGTTACTCAAGTTAATAAAGGAGTGTTGGTGTGTTTTTGCTTAACAATGGGGAAGTGTGAGGCAACAAATTCAAAATGTGTAGTTTTCTACACATCGGTCTCTGTTGGTTCTAAAATAGGGCTTGCTGAGGGATCTGCTATAGGGTTTACAGTGGGGTCAGTAATAGGGTTTGGAATCGGAAATAATTCCGGTTTTGGACTGGGTTGAATTGGCTCTTTAGGCCCAAGGAACTTTGGCGTTGTCCCCATAATATACAGATCAAGGAATGCTTTGGTGCGCGCAAACACTTCACGTAAACGTATTGAGGTTCCCGAATGGTGGGTTGGTCCTGAAACGGCCAAACACTGCGCATGAATATCGTAAGAATTGGCGATGAATAGCGCTCTTTCACAGTGGAATTTCTGAGTGATGATCAGAAAATTATCAGTATCGAATATCTTTTTGGCGCGAACAATCGAGTCCAAGGTTCTAAAACCCGCGTAATCTAGATTGATGCGTTCATCGGGGACACCCGCTTTCAACAAGTCGCGTTTCATCGTCCACGGTTCATTGTAAGAGCGATGAGCGTTATCGCCACTCAGTAGAAATTGATCCACTTTTTCACGATCGAACAGCTCAATCGCGGCTTCGATTCGGTGTTTATAATAGTCGTTGAGTGTTCTACCCAGATATTTGCTTGTGCCAAGAACAACCGCGACCTCAAGCTCGGGCACGTCATCAATATCGTAGATGATGCGATCTTCCGCTTGCCATGAAACCCAATAATCGATCGTAATAATCGCAGCGCTGCCAACTAAGAACACGAGGAAAGCGCCAAACAGAAAACCTTGCAGTTTTTTGTAAGCTTTTGATAAGTAGCTACGGGAAATGTGAGAATCAAATTTCACTCTCGGTATGGTCCTTTGACTGAGCATTATTTTTTTGAGTGCTCGATAATACCAAATAAAAATGAGAAAAATCAGTTAAAAAGACAAGACAGTGTAAAGAAAAAAGCCCCTGCAATTGCAGAGGCTCATATAAGAGTCGTTAACGCTCTTTATTCAAAGCGCAGTACGCATTATTCCAAGCGCAGTACGCTTTATTGAGAGCGCAGCACGCTTTATTAGAATGCAGTACGCTTGTAGCGACGGTAAACCGGCTGCCAGAAATGCTGGTCAATCGCTTGTTGAAGAGCTTCTTCAGTGATCTCTAGTGCAACACCCTGCTCAATCGCTTTTTTACCAACGGCAAGAGCAATCTTCTTAGATACGGTGTGAATCTCTTCCAATGGTGGAAGTAGCGCACCTGAACCATTGATAGCAAGTGGAGAGCACGTAGCAAGCGCACGGCTTGATTCCATCAGCATTTCATCAGTGATACGTGAAGCATTCACAGCCAATACACCAAGGCCAATACCTGGGAAGATGTAGCTGTTGTTACACTGAGCGATTGGGTAAGTGGTGCCGTTATGAGTTACTGGCTCAAACGGGCTACCTGTCGCAACCAGTGCTTGGCCATCAGTCCAACGAATAATGTCGTTTGGAGTTGCTTCAACACGGCTTGTTGGGTTAGACAGTGGGAACACGATAGGGCGTTCACAGTGTAGGTTCATCTCTTTGATGACTTCTTTGCTGAACAGACCTGGAGCACCAGATACACCAACTAATACTGTTGGTTTCGCATGACGAACAACGTCTAGTAGAGAGAAACCAGTGCCGTCGCTTTCCCAGTCTTTGGTGTTTTCGTTGGTTTGAACGAGACGCTGTTGGAAATCAAGCAGGTTTTGCATGCCTTCCTGTAGCAGACCCCAACGGTCAACCATGTAAACTTGAGAGCGTGCTTGTGCATCGCTGATACCTTCAGACACCATTTGAGCAATGATAGCTTCAGCAATACCACAACCTGCAGAACCCGCACCTAAGAAGGTGATGCGTTGATCTGAAAGTTTGCTGTTTGCTGCTTTACATGCTGCAAGTAGAGAACCAACCGTTACGGCTGCTGTGCCTTGGATGTCATCGTTGAAACAACAGAGGCGATCTTTGTAACGCTCAAGCAGTGGCATTGCGTTCTTTTGTGCGAAATCTTCGAACTGAACTAATGCATCAGGCCAACGGCGTTGAACCGCTTGGATGAACTCTTCAACGAATGCATCGTAGTCAGCACCTGTGATACGAGGGTGACGCCAGCCCATGTACATTGGGTCTGCAAGACGTTGAGGGTTGTTTGTACCCACATCGAGCACGATAGGTAGCATGTAAGCTGGGCTGATACCGCCACAAGCTGTGTACAGTGCTAGCTTACCAATTGGAATACCCATGCCACCGATACCTTGGTCTCCCAAACCAAGAATACGCTCACCATCCGTAACCACGATAACTTTAACGTTGTGGTTTGTCGCATTGTTCAGTAGGTCATCGATACGATCGCGGTTCGGGTATGAGATAAACAGACCACGGCCACGACGGTAAATATTTGAGAAGTTCTCACATGCTGCGCCAACCGTTGGCGTGTAAATGATAGGCATCATTTCAGAAATGTGGTTTTGAACTAAACGATAAAAAAGCGTTTCATTAGTGTCTTGGATGTTACGAAGGTAGATATGCTTATCCATATCACTTTCGAAGTTACAATATTGCTTGTATGCACGTCCTACTTGCTCTTGGATTGTTTCGGTCGTTTCCGGTAACAAGCCTTCAAGGTTGAAAGAACTGCGCTCTTCAGCAGAGAATGCGCTGCCTTTGTTTAGAAGAGGGGTACTTAGTAGAGCAGGACCAGCATAAGGGATATATAGAGGGCGTTTATCGTTGTTCATTGGATGCCTAATATGGGAGAAAGGGTAACCGAAAAATGATAACGGTTTAGTTATTCAATTGTAAATAGTTTCCCTCCGATCTTTGCAAACAAAATGATATTCTTACCCATGTCCCACACTTATCGAATTCTAGCGCCATAATTCGTTATACTTCGCTCACACTTTTTCGCGACTCCTCCTTTTTATGTCATTACTTCCTATCGATTCTTATCAAAACGTATTCCACGAGCAAATCGCCAATTCTCACCTTGTAGTCGAAGCTGAAACCGGATCGGGTAAATCAACGCGTTTGCCACTTTGGGCTTCTCAGCATGGACGAGTGCTGGTGGTGGAACCAAGACGTATCGCGTGTACGTCATTAGCTAAATACCTCGCACAGCAATCGGGTGAGAAGCTTGGTAGCAAGGTTGGTTATGCGATTAAGCTTGAGTCGGAGTACAACGAGCAAACTAACGTTGTTTTTGTGACGCCCGGTATCGCGCTGCGTTGGTTATCAGAAGACGGATTAGCCAGTTTTGATGTGATTGTGGTGGATGAGTTTCACGAGAGGCGTTGGGACATTGATCTGCTGGTGGCGATTCTCAAACAAAAAGAGAGCCATCGCTTGGTGATCACTTCAGCAACCATTGAAGGGGAGCGTCTTGCTCATTACTTGGATGCGAATCGAATTAGCTGTGAGGGGCGAACTTATCAAGTTGAGATTGAGCACAGAGCGAATGAATCAAGAGCATTGCCCGACATTCGACATCTAGAGCAACGCATTGCTGAAGAAGTGAATCATCAACTGCTCGCTTCACATGGCGATATCTTGGTTTTCCTACCGGGTAAAAAAGAGATCGTGCAATGTGAACAAGCCTTGGCAAAGAATCCAGACATCCAAGTAGTGAAATTGCATGCGTCGGTCAGTGAAAAAGAGCGAGATTTAGCGTTATCGGGTCGTAATATCAATACTGAAGGTAATGGTCTGAGAAAGGTCATACTTGCGACCAACGTTGCTGAAACCTCCCTCACCATACCTGATATTGGCGTGGTGATAGATTCAGGGTTAGAAAGACGCACCGTTCAACGAAACGGAAGAACCACACTGATGCTTAAGTCCATATCACGAGCGAGTGCCAAACAACGAGCTGGCCGCGCGGGTAGGGTGATGGATGGTGTCTGCGTTCGTCTGTATGGCGAGCATGCGGCGTTAGAGTTAGTCACGCCACCTGAATTGCAGCGTGAAGAGTTGACTGAACCTATGTTGGCCGCGGCATGTTGTGGTGCTCCGTTTGAGAGCTTGTCCTTCCTTGATCCTATTCCTGAGAAGTCATTAAACAGCGCGACTCAAACCTTGCTGACGATGGAGGCGATTAATAGCGACCATAAAATTACCGAGCATGGCAAAAAGCTGTATCCGCTGCCGATTGATGCTTTGTATGCCGATATTGTGACTCGAATCAAAACCAAAGCATTAAAAGAAGCGATGGTCGATCTCACAGCGGCGTTGTCCGTTCCTGCTCGCTTATACCAATTACCAAACAATGCAGAACATCTTGAAGCGCTGGCTCAGCAAGAAAAGGAAGGGTGTGATTTAAGCCTGTTGATTCAGATTGTTCGTGGTCGCGATTATCCGCATTTAGAAATCGACCAACAGGCACTGAATGAAGCACAAGGGCTGGCAAAGCAAATGCGTGAGGTGTTTGAACTTCCTCAATTAGAAGTCGCGTCACGTTTCCTGCGTATTGAACTGCTTAAGACTATTGTGAATTTGCATCCTGAGCTGGTGTTTGTGCGCCGACTGAAGAGGAAAGAAGCCTTTGCCAATGGAGTGTTAGAGGTAGTACTCGGCCGTCAGAATCGTTTCCCGGACAATGCACAAGCGATGTTGGTACTTGATACCCATAGTTTGCCGGGAAGAGGTGTTAAGCAAACACTGACCTTAGCGACGGTCACGGCACCTATTCCTCTTGAGCTTATCATTGAAGCGGAACTCGGAGAGTGGGAGCAAGGTGAAACAAGAGTAAATGATGATGGTGTCTTTACCGAGATGGCTTTGGTGTATGCAGGCCGTACAATTACGACTAAGCTCGTCGCGGCTGAAGGGCAACTATCATTAAAGCCTATTGTCGATCTTGTGTTAAAAGGCGTCCAACTGCCCGGTTTTGCAAAGGTTCGTACTCAAGAAATCAGACACTGGCAGTTGTATGTAAAACTTGGGCTCGATGAACAAACAAAATATACTCCTGAGATCGAGCAACTTAGCTTTGAACTATGGTTTATACAACAGCTTGAGGTGTTAGGGGTTACCGATGTCAGTGAGCTAGAAATGTTTGAACATTCAGACATTTCATTTGATGGTATCCCAGAATGGCTCTATTCAGAGTTCTCTGAAAAATACCCGTTTGCACTGAGCCTTGCCGACTTACAACTCGATGTAGAATACTTGCCCGCGCGAAAGCTGATTTACGTGCACTATCAATCGGGTAGCCGAAAGTTATCACCAAAACGCTGGGAGCTGCCAATATGGTCTGGCTGGCGTATTCAATACAAAAAAGCGAGCCGGATAATTGATATAAAATAGATAGATAAGTTTTATCTCTAAAATATTAATCAAATAGGTGCATATATGATTATTCAGTGCTTATTTTGTTACAAAATTGATTTTTATATGCCTTTTTAACCAATCAAAAGGTCATAAAAGACTATTCTTCTATATCCTATTGCTATAAAGAAAGAGTTGATAGATATTGAGTATATTGTGTTGTCAAAGTGTCGGGGGACATCATGGATAAACAGATAGAGACGCGTGTAGAGTTCGATTACACAACCTTTCTTGGCGCCTCATGCAGTAAAAAATGGACTTTTCTGGAAGCACTAACCACAATTGCGCCAGTATTCAGTACCGTCTGGCGAGATAGCATTAAAGAGCTAGCAAGCCCTGAAGATCGTTTATGGCAGATGGCATTAAAATCAATGTCGACGCGTAAAAGTGATGAGTCAAACATTGTTACCTTACTTAAGCTAGCTAGGCTGGAAGGGATCAATGAGCTCAAAGTTGTTATGCCATATTCTCTTGAAGAAGAGCAGATAGAGTACATCGAGACGCGCAGTCATTTGGTGATCGCCGAGAATACTGGAGAAGAGTTTACTATCAAGCTGTAATCTCTCAGTATTGCTTAGAGCTTAGAGCTTAGAGCTTAGAGCATGCAGCTTAGAAACTAGCTTAAAGAATATTAAAACCGCACATGTAAAAAGGGCCTCAATAATGATGAGGCCCTTTTAGTATCTGGAACTTGTGTTTACGAGCTTACTCGCTTTCTAGAATGCAATCAGTCAACTAGACCATAGTCAGCACGCAGTACATCGATAATTTCTTGCTTAGGATTTTCGCTCAGTACGATCTCTGCACCTGTGATTTTCGCTGCGATATCAAGATAAGTACGAGACAGAGACATCAGTGAATCAAGAGGCAACTCATTGTCACGAGCTAATGCTTCACGTTCTGGCATGCGTTCTTTGTTCAAAAGGATGTCTGCATCAGGAAAGTAGTTAAGCAAGAACTGACGGAACCCCTCTTTCGAGTTTTCAACGATGTTGCCTTTGTTGTATTCCTGAGTATCCCAAATGCGAGATGAATCTGGAGTACCCACTTCGTCCATGTAGATCAGCTTTTCTTTACCTTGAGCATCGTTGACGTAACCAAATTCAAACTTTGTATCCACAAAGGTTTGGTCGACTTTCGCGAGTGCTTGGCTGATAACGTTGAAGCCTTCTTTTAGCAGCTTCTCGTAGTGTGCGATATCGCTTGCTTGAGTAAAGTTGAACGCTGCGAAGTTATCTTCGATGTTGTTACGCGAGATGTTCACATCGTCAGCTTCTGGAACACCAGGGATACCTTTCAAAATCCCTTTTGTTGAAGGCGTGATCAGTAGCTCAGGGAGCTTCTTGTCTTTCTCAAGGCCTTCAGGCATCTCGATACCGCAGAATTCACGCTCGCCGTTTGCGTATGCACGCCACATTGAGCCGGTGATGTATTGACGACAAATCGCTTCGATCATGACTGGGCGAGCTTTTTGTACAATCCATACAAACGGGTGAGGGATATCAAGAATATGACTGTCAGCAAGTCCGTTGTCTTTAAACAATTTGAACCAGTGGTTAGAGATAGCATTCAAAGCTGCTCCTTTTCCTGGAACACCTTTAAGATTACCTTCACCACGCCAGATACAATCAAATGCAGAGATACGGTCACTGATCACCATGATTGCTAAAGGCGCATCTGGTGCTACATCGTAGCCTTTCTCTTTAATTAGTCGTTGACTATCTTCTTCAGTTAACCAATAGACTGAGCGAACTTTGCCACTGTGGACAGGTTTGTCAGTACGGATTGGTAGGTCATCATTTACGGCAAGAACTTGATCAGCAAGGCTCATTTAGACATTCCTATCTTTTATCAAACGTCATACAGAGAAGTGCGGTGTGCACATGATTAGACGGGCATTATACTCAATCTACTATTTCCTTCCAGATAAAAAGCAAACGATTGCTAAATCTATTGTTTAAATAAAAACCCCCGCCTAACAATTCGCCAAAAAATAGGCGAATCGTAGGGCAGGGGAAGGCAGTATATTTGGACTGTGTTTTGGAGCTATGCGGTTAAGTTAACTTAAGTTTGTTAGCTAAACGATTAAGTTATGTTTGTGGGCCATGTTTTTGAGCCAACATGTTATTAAGCAAGGTAGCTTAGTGAATGCGCTCTGAATTCGCATCCATAAAGAACACTTCACACTGAAAGCGCATTCCTAGTGTTCTTAGGTATTGCTGACTGAATTGATCAATCGATGCACTTGCCACAATCGCACTCGCATTCTTAGAGCGAATGGCTTTCTCGACGGTTTCTACCTCAGTCATCTGATGAGAGGCTTTCATATGAATAACTCGGTCGCAGCAAACATTATGTTGCTTTAGCTGCTTAGCGGATGGTCTCGGTGTTTGAGCGGTAAACAGTAGCCACTGATGTTGGTTGGACAGCAACGCCATTCTTGCAAATAACGCTTTCTCGTTTGAATTTTTGCTTTTACGAGAAACTGATGTAAATGCGCAGTGAACTAGCGGGCTAGAGTGTTGGGCTTTAACGTGTGCTTGAATCATTTTGCTGTCCTTATATACATGCTGTATGTGTATACAGTAGTTTTAGTTACTTATAAGATCAAGCGTTTTTTGCGGGATTATTGGACGATTCTGTTTGAAGTTATAGGTGTGATGTTGTTAAGTGATTGAAATTATTTAATAAATTAAATTCGAATGAATTTTCTGTTTTGTCTCATAAGTTGAAAAAATGTGAGCTTTATACAGGTGTATACAGTGGTTTTGATAGAAAAGTACTGTATACGCCTGTATAGAAGAGAGAAGAGAGAAGAGAGAAGAGAGAAGAGAGAAGAGAAGAGAAAAAATCTAAAACCACAGACACAAAAAAAGCGCCTTAGGCGCTTTCTTATATTTCAACGGTGTTGCTTATCTCAATGTCGCTTGGGAGAGTTTTGCTCTCATTTCCATTTCACCAATATTGAACTGGCGAACATCAATGGTTGCAATATCATTGCACTCATTACATGCATGATGACACTTACCATCTAGGTAGTCGTGCTTTTTAACTAGGCTTGGCTTTTTGCACCAATCACAAACGCCTTCTACTGTGAACATATTCTCTCCTCACCTGTTTAAGTCAGGTGTATTTTCGGCGCAAATTATGACACAAGTAAGACCCATTAGTTAATAGTTTGTTACCCGTTTTTGAGAGGGGGATCGATTGCAACACTAATAAAATCGATATCTTTGCGACCTTGCAAATTTAATATGTGTGGTTGTTTACGGTTTTGTAACATTTTGTAAAATGGTTTTTAGCGCATTGTTCAAACGTTTCATTTCTTCGTCACATCCGTGACCATCTGGATGGTAGATCTTTGATAATTGTTTGTATCGTATCTTGATGCTTTTCTGGTCCAGAATTGAGCTAGGCGTGTAGCCAAATAGCGCACAGGCTACCTGAAAATTGTTCAAGCTCTTGTTATTTTTCTGCTTCTTCAGTTCGTTATAGATAGTCTGAAGTTGGCGCTTTTGCTGTTTGATGGTGAAGTCTTTCGCGCTAAGCTGCGCTTCAAATATCTGTTGTTGCTGATTTAACTCACCAGACTTCAGGATCTGTCGCTTTCGCGATATAACCAGAGTCGCGCTGATACTCACTATTGCAATTAAAACGGCCAGTACTGCGCCACTTATATAGTCAGAGCTTGTTAGGTTAGAATGTGTTGCTTGGTCTCTAGAAGTTAGTGCCGAAGGGAAGGTGCTCGGTTGATTCGTATTGGCTTCTGCACTGACGTTGTCATTGAGCTGCTCAATCGAAGAGATCTGCTTGGCGCGTTGTTGGTTAAATTGTGCTTCCAGAACGCGATTGTAACCATCTTCTGCATCAGGGTTGTCTTTTAGGGCCGCTTCATACCATAGCTGTGCTGCATCTAATGGTTGGAGTAGATCTTTCTCAAGCGAGGACTCATAGATCTTTGCGACCTCAACTGAGGCGCGTTTGTTACCTTGCAATGCTGATTTGATAAACCATTCTAAAGCTAGCTTGTTGCTTTGCTCTACACCTGTCCCTGATAAATATAATTCAGCCAGCCTAAATTGCGCATTTGCATTGCCGTTATCCGCTGATTGCGAGTACCAATAAAATGCATCGCTGGTGCTCAAAGGGACGTCGACACCCGATTCATAAGCTTGAGCTAATTGGTATTGAGAAACTGGATCTTGAGGTTGTGACTCTTGAGGTTGTGACTTTAGTGAAAACTCATCACTGCTTTCTGCGTGAACGAAATGTGGAGTGGACAACGGTATCGTGGAAAAGATGAGGGCTAGAAATAGAGGCCTAAGAAATGACGATGACAGAAAGTTGGATAGGATAAGCAAAAGATAAGTCTCGTAAAAAAGCCCAGTCCCGATGTATCAGGATGAATACGCTATGTGCCTGAGTGTTAAGTCGTAACGCTTAAAATAAGCGATACGAATGACAAGCAACTATATAGTGGTTAATTCAATAGATAAAGGTAACTGGGCTTTAATCGTGCTACTTAAGCGGCAAGATTTGAATTTCTACGCGACGGTTACAAGCACGACCTTGAGAGGTGTTGTTGTCACATAGAGGGTAACGTTCACCGTTACCACGAGCAATGGCACGACCTGCAGCAACGTCTTGAGAGATCAAGAATGCACGAACAGATTCAGCACGACGCTCAGAAAGGATTTGGTTAGACGACTCGCTGCCAGTGCTGTCAGTGTGACCGTCGATCACTAGGCTAGTGTCTGGGTATTCAACTAAGATACGAGCAACACCACGTAGTGTGTTGTGAATACTAGACTCTAAAGCGTAAGAGCCAGAACCAAAACCAATGCCGTTTTCTAGGCGAAGTAGAAGCTGGTTCTCACCAACGCGTTCAACTTGAACACCAGAGTTCATGAGCTCTTCACGAAGTGCAGCTTCTTGTTGGTCGAAGTAGTAACCGATACCACCACCAACGGCGGCGCCACCAGCAGCACCGATGAGTGCACGTTTACGGCGATCTTTAGAATCGTCACCAGTAGCAGCACCAGCAACGGCACCAGCGATTGCACCAATTAGAGCGCCTTGAGTTGCAGAGTTCGTCTCAGATTCGCCTGTTGTAGCATTTTGGCGTTGAGTTGCCTGACAACCCGTTAGAGCGACAGTAAGCGCTAGGGCTAGTGTGATTTTTTTCAACGTATTTCTCCATCATGTACTTCTGTCAAACGCATGGATTGCGAATGACAAACATATAGTCCTATAAGTATTATTGATGGTTTTAACAATGTGCTGAGAAAATGTAAAGAGCAAGCATTATGATTTAGCTAAATGGCATGCTCTACGATTTGGTGATTTTTTTAGCTGCTTGAGTTCCGCCAACAGGGCGGTTTACCGAAAGCTTACGACCTTTCTTCAAGCCAACTTCATAGTCAGCGGTGAGGTTTTTCATCGCTTCTCTGAGTTGTTGTTTGAAGGTTTCACGGTCAATATTTTCAAATTCTTTATCAATGTAGTTATTGATTTTGTTGTTTGACTCGTCGTCCGGGGTAATGATTGGCAACTTTTCAAGCGCACCTTCTACCCAACCAGAGACGTAAGAGTTCACACGACGAGTGACTTCGAGAGTTCCGGTACCAGATCCTGCAAAGCTGTTTCTGAATTGACCCGTATGCTCGTTCAATTCGCGATAAATAATATCGAAAGCAAAGGCAGCAAAGATTGCTCGATCAGCTTCACCAATGAACTCCACACGCTTAAGGCCTTTGTGGTTCAGTAATACGGCTTCTACGCCAAACTTGGTGTTAATACCACGAATAACACGCAGCAGTGTAGAGCTGATATTTGCAGGTAACAGATGACTGGACTGAGTTTTCCCCATCTTGATAAATTCAATATCGTCTTTCTCGAGACCATATTTCAGCATCAAGTTATGCGCCATTTTTATCGCATTGGCCGCTTCATTGACGTTCGCAGAATTTCCAAGCTCAAGGCACTTGGCAATTTTCTTTAGGGCTTTTTTCTTATCCATCGACTACTTAATCATTACCGCAAATTTTGAAAAGTCCGACATTTTACATGTTTTGGCAGGTAACAGCAAAGTCAAAAGTCATTTGTTATTACGCGGTGAGCCATTATGAAGGATGGAAGAGGCGGCTTCTGGGTCATACAAAAACGCCATCAAGCGTATTGATGGCGTTAGTGACACGATTTTCCGGATTAACTAGAGCATTAGCAAACTAGATACCAAGTTCATCGAGTAGATCGGCTGCCGAATCATTACCTGAACTTTGAGCGGGCTTATTCGCTTCCTGCATTTTTTTCTGAGTAGCCTCAAGAATACTGTCTGGACATTCGTCTTCAGCGATCTCAAATTCTTCTAATTGGATGAATTCTGTCTTATCCATTGCAAGCTCTAGATAGAAGATGTTGTTGTTTGCAGTCGAGAAGGTCACTCGGCGAGCTTGTGGACGATCTAGGTTAGTATCAACAGAAAGGTTTACTTGCTTGTTCAATGCCAGCATTTTCGGTTGGTTCTGTGTGATGTTGGTTTGCAGTTCTTTACGGATCTTATTGGTGAAATCACCAACTAACTGGTTCATTAACTCACCCAAAACATCGCCCACTTCGTCAGACGTGTGAAGTACTGCCAGCTCATCTTCTGGCATGCCCATGTTACGCATGTAATTGGTATAGATCTCTAGCGCGGCTTTAGACGTAAAATTGATGACAACAAGACCAGAAAAGCCACCGTCAAATAAGACGAAACAACCAAAGTCTGGCTTCAGACTTGTCTTGTTGATCTTTTGAACCATAGCTGAATAGGACACCTGAGAAGCCGTCGCTGAAGTGAGTACGCTTGAGACTGATTGGCATAGCTTAAGAAGAATATCTTCAGTTGTGACTGTTTTGTTTTTTTTCATTGTGATGTGCTCATGGAGATGTCTTAAACAAAATGTTATTCAGTATATTGGACTGAATTAAGACGAAAGTGACTATATTCTCCATTCTTGCACTGAGATTCTGATTTGATCACCTTTTTATATGATCTTAATAGTAGTAAAGTGACGAAATTCAAAGAAAATTATTAAAAATCTCAGATAACCCAATGCTGATAGGATCAGCGAAGTAGGGGCAGGAAGCAAATGTTACCAAGACTTCAACTTAATGCTGATGTCGATCCAGTAGTCGTACGCTTTTTAGATGAACTAAAAACAGCGGGCTTTACTGGCGACATTGAATCTCAATATTCTAGCCGTTTGGCTGTGGCGACTGATAACAGTGTCTATCAGCAATTGCCGCAGGCGGTCATCCTTCCTAAAACAACTCAAGACGTTGTGTTGCTCGGTCAGTTGGGTGCTAAATCCGCTTACGAACGCGTGACCTTTTCCCCTCGTGGCGGCGGTACCGGAACCAACGGACAATCTTTAACAAAAGGTGTCGTGGTTGACCTTTCACGACACATGAATAAAGTTCTTGAGATTAACGAGAAAGAGGGCTGGGTAAGAGTTCAGTCTGGCGTCGTTAAAGACCAATTGAATGATGCGGTACGTCCCTACGGTTACTTTTTCTCTCCAGACCTTTCTACCAGTAACCGAGCAACCTTAGGTGGCATGATCAATACCGATGCTTCGGGCCAAGGGTCGTTGAAGTACGGAAAAACGTCAGATCATGTATTGTCATTGCAAGCGGTGTTCGCGGATGGTTCGTGTCTAGAGTCTGATTTATCACACGGCTTGCCAGTTGAGGGTGAGTTTGCTCACCATGCCCTTGCGGTTACTGAAGCCGTTTGTCGAGACAAGCGCGCTCAAATTCTTAATAAATTCCCACCGCTGAACCGCTTCTTAACAGGTTACGACCTAAAGAACGCAATCAACGAACAAGATGACACCTTTGATCTGACTCGCGTCCTATGTGGTGCCGAGGGCTCATTAGCCTTCATTACGGAAGCTAAGCTCAACCTAACGCCGATTCCCAAAGCGCGAACGCTGGTCAACGTGAAATACAACACGTTCGATTCTGCGCTGCGTAATGCGCCGTTCATGGTAGAAGCGAAAGCGCTGTCTGTTGAGACGGTTGATTCAAGAGTATTGAACCTAGCGAAGCAAGACATCGTTTGGCACACTGTGAGCGACCTGCTTATGGATGTTCCCAATAAAGAGATGCTTGGCATCAACATGGTTGAGTTTGCAGGCCAAGATGAAGCGGAAGTTGAACAACAAGTTCAAGCACTGACGGCACAACTTGAAAGCATGCTTGAAACCGAAGAAGCTGGTGTGATTGGCTTCCAAGTATGCAGTGACTTAGCGAGCATTGGCCGAATCTACAACATGCGTAAGAAAGCGGTAGGTTTATTGGGTGCGGCGAAAGGCCGAGCTAAGCCAGTCGCTTTTGCTGAAGATACCTGTGTACCACCGGAAAACTTGGCCGACTTCATCTCTGAATTTAGAGTCTTACTCGATTCAAAAGAGTTGAACTACGGCATGTTTGGTCACGTGGATGCGGGCGTACTGCATGTTCGTCCAGCACTTGATCTGTGTGATCCGATGCAAGAAGCATTAATGCACGAAGTCTCTGATGAAGTGGTTAAGCTGGTGGCGAAATACGGCGGCTTGATGTGGGGAGAACACGGAAAAGGCTTCCGCTCTGAGTATGGCCCTGACTTCTTTGGTGAGGAACTGTTTACCGAATTAAGACGGGTTAAAGCAGCGTTCGACCCGCACAACAAGATGAACCCAGGAAAGATCTGTACGCCATTAGAAAGCGATGCTGAGTTGGTGAAAGTCACCGATACCAAGCGTGGCTTCTACGACCGTCAGATCGACGTACAAGTTCGTGATAGCTTCAAACAAGCTATGGAATGTAACGGTAACGGCTTGTGCTTCAACTACGATACGAGCTCGCCAATGTGTCCTTCGATGAAAGTCACGGCTGACCGTCGTCATTCACCAAAAGGCCGCGCAGGTTTGGTAAGAGAGTGGTTGCGTCAGTTAACGGAACAAGGCGTCGATATTCTCGATTTAGAGCAGGAAGCGCTGAAGGACAATACTCCGGTTAAAACCATGGTTGAGCGTGTTCGTAACACGATGAACAAACGCCATGAGTACGATTTCTCGCATGAAGTTCACGAAGCGATGAACGGTTGTCTTGCATGTAAAGCGTGTGCGAGCCAGTGTCCTATTAAAGTCGATGTGCCGAGCTTCCGTTCCCGATTCTTGAACATCTATTACTCGCGTTATCAGCGCCCAGCAAAAGACTATTTAGTTGCCAACATTGAAACCATGCTGCCGCTGATGGCGAAAGCGCCGAAAGTCGTGAACGCAGCATTGGGTCAAAAGTGGATACAAACCGCAACGGCTAAAACGGTCGGTTATGTTGATGCACCACTGATGTCGGTGCCTACGCTAAAAAATCGTCTGGCGAGCAAAGAGCTGCAACTCTTCGATTTACAGTACCTAGAAGGGCTCTCTTCTGAGCAGAAGAAACAGCATGTACTTATCGTTCAAGACCCGTTTACTAGCTTTTATGATGCAGAGGTAGTTGAAGACTTCGTTACTCTGGCTCAAAAGCTTGGCAAAACACCGGTACTGCTGCCGTTTAAGCCAAATGGAAAAGCGCTGCACATTAAAGGCTTCTTAAGTCGCTTTGCGCGTGAAGCGAAATCCACATCGGATTTTTTGTCGATGGTGGCGGATATCGGCATTCCTTTGGTGGGTGTTGATCCTGCACTGGTACTTTGTTATCGCGATGAATACGTCGAGATCTTAGGTGACAAGCGTGGCGACTTTGATGTGCTCACCGTGCATGAATGGTTAATGCCATCGTTAGGTGAGTTCGAAGCGCGCTCAGCAAGTGAAGATATGTGGTACTTGTTCGCTCACTGTACTGAGAAAACCAAAATGCCGAACGCTGAAAAAGAGTGGGGCGCTATCTTTAAACATTTTGGCGCTGCGTTAACCAGCGTTCCTGTCGGCTGTTGTGGTATGGCGGGTACTTTCGGTCACGAGGTCGATAAGCTGCAAATGTCGAAAGACATATACGGTTTAAGCTGGAAGCCTCGAATGCAGGACTTACCAAAAGATCGTTGTTTGGTGACAGGTTATTCTTGCCGTAGCCAAGTGAAGCGTTTTGAAGGTGAGAAGCTTGCTCACCCATTACAGGCGCTAGCAAAAATTCTTTAATACATTTAGCCCAGCAATTGCTGGGCTTTTTTCTAAACTAACAAAGGAATGTTAATAAGGAAAAGTATGAAATTTCTAGAATTAAAAGTACCACCCGTTGCACTGTTCATTATTGTATTCGTAGCATCATACTTCTGCGCTCAGCAGTTGAGCCAAGGAGCATTGGCACTGCCTTATGGAATGGTTGTGCTCGGTATCGGGATTGTATTGAGTGGCGTTATTGGAATATCAGGCATATGGGAGTTTCGAAAACAGAAAACCACTGTTAATCCGATCAAAGTCGAAACCGCCTCGTCAGTCGTGGACAGCGGTATCTTTGGCTACACGCGAAACCCAATGTATCTAGGTCTATTCATCCTACTGTTTTGCTTCGGTTACTTCTTCCAAAACCTATTCAGTGTTTTGCTTAGCTTTGTATTCGTGATTTACATGACTCAGTTCCAAATTAAGCCAGAAGAGCGCGCTCTAGAGCAATTGTTCGGTGCGGAATATGTTGATTACAAACAAAAGGTTAGGCGCTGGATTTAGTATTGACTTGAGTGTCTTCGTGTAGTCAGGGATCGTACTAAAAAAGCCCAGCTTGAGGATATCAAGCTGGGCTTTATTGATCTTGTTCTAGAGCTTATTTACATCGAGATGTGTAAATAAGGATGCTGATTAAGCGGCAGCTGCGAACTGAGCTAGAAACATCTCTTTACGCTCGTTGAAGCGGTTTACTAGGTCGTCTACAGAAGCTTGGTCGTATGGCTTAAGGCCACTTGCTACCATGCGTTTCACGCCTTTACCGACAACTTCGCCGTCTTCTTTGAAATCAAAGTTCAGTGTCACGATGCCACGCTTGCCTTCAACATCAAAAGTCGCACCAGAGAATTCAACTTCTGGGTGAGATAGGTCTAGGCGAGTAAATTCAACTACCATGCTCTCGTAAATCACAAGAGGGCGTTGGCAGTTGATCATCATCTGTTGCTCTTCCATAAGAGGAACCATGATATGTGGGAAGTTCATACCAGAGAACTTAACGTAGTTTGTTACTACGTGCTCAATGAACGCTTGATCGTGGCTCTTTTCACCTTCACAAGACATGTGTAGGTACTCTTTGCCTTTCTCGTCAACCAGTGAGCTTTCTTTCTCACACTTGTTGTCAACGCTTAGCGCAATACCGTTACCCACCATACCTGAAAAATCAAAACGCATTTTTTGGCTGATGCCTTCTTTTTGCAGGAGTACTGCAAACAAAAGATCGCCAGGCACGCAGAAGCGCTTATTGTCTTCATCGTGAATTGGGTTGAAGTCAGCTGCTACTTTTTTAGCAAAGTGGCTAGCCTGTTCACGAGTGAATTGAAATTGATTGTCTTCAGTAGAAAAGTAAGGTGTCAGAAACATAGTATCGCTATTAGTCATCAAATCTGGCGTGGATTATAGCTAACTAACTTCGATCTAATGGTCTATCCAGTTAACTTTGTATATATATCAGCCAATTAGATAAATACGTTGGATGGTATGTGACGATTTTTAAGAGGGTATGGTCTTTGACTCCATGCAACAAGGGCTAATCAATAGCCCTTGTTTATACAACACTTTAAGAGGTGTTGTTTAGAGTGTTTTTGCTTTAAAAACTACACAGAGTGCCTTCTGGCATTAGATGGTTATGAACGGACAACTTAAGTAACAGGTTCGCTTGTTCAATATCAGGTGAGAAGTAGCGATCTTTGTCGTAGAAGCTGACCTTCTCACGCAGAATTTGTTTCGCCTCTTCTACGCGAGGAGACGAAAGGTTTGGCGCTCGGAAGTCTAACCCTTGTGCTGCAGCTAAATATTCTACGGCCAAAATCCCTCGTGTATTTTCGGCCATGTATCTAAGCCTGCGTGCTGCGAAGGTTGCCATCGATACGTGGTCTTCTTGGTTTGCAGAAGTTGGTAGGCTATCTATTGACGCTGGATGAGCCAGTGTTTTGTTCTCACTCGCCAATGCTGCAGACGTTACCTGAGCAATCATAAATCCTGAGTTCACGCCGCCGTTATCTACCAAGAAAGGTGGAAGTTTGCTTAGCGCGCTATCGATTAACAGTGCCATTCTTCGTTCTGACAAGCTACCTATCTCGGCGATTGCCAATGCAAGGTTATCGGCTGCCATTGCGACGGGTTCGGCGTGGAAGTTACCACCTGAAATGATGTCACCGTCTTCAGCAAAAACAAGTGGGTTGTCGGATACGGCATTTGCTTCAATGTTTAAGGTTTCTGCTGAATTACGAATCTGCTGTAAACACGCCCCCATCACTTGAGGCTGGCAACGCAGCGAATAAGGGTCTTGAACCTTTTCACAACAAGTGTGTGATTCACCAATCTCACTCTTTTGATCAAGCATATGGCGGTAAGCAAGGGCTGCATCCATTTGCCCACGGTGACCACGAACGCGATGAATACGCGGATCAAACGGACGACGGCTACCCAGCGCGGCTTCAACAGACATTGCACCACACACGGTTGCAGACGCAAACAAGTCTTCAGCTGCGAACAGACCTTCTAATGCAAATGCTGTCGATGCTTGTGTGCCGTTTAACAGCGCTAAGCCTTCTTTAGGAGCTAGCGTAATAGGCTCTAAGCCTGCGATCTGCATAGCTTCTAAGCCTGTGATGATTTTACCGTTGTGGCGTGCTTGGCCTTCACCTAGCAGTACTGTACTCATGTGGGCTAGGGGAGCGAGATCTCCTGATGCACCAACCGAGCCTTTTTGAGGAACACATGGGTAAACCTGCGCGTTCACTAGATCGATAAGAGCGTTAATCACTTTCAGGCCAATACCCGAGTAACCACGAGACAAGCTGTTAATCTTTAACACCATCATCAAACGCACAGTTTCATCAGACATGAACTTGCCGATGCCCGCCGCGTGAGAAAGCACGATACTTTTCTGTAGTACTTCTAAATCTTCTGGGGCGATTTTGGTATTCGCTAATAAGCCAAAACCTGTATTGATGCCATACACAGTGCGATCTTCAGCGATCACTTGTTCGACAACGTGCATGCTCGCTTCAATATCAGGGATTGCAGCAGGGTCGAGTGATAAATTTACAGGGCTACGGCTAATCTTACGCAGTTCAGGTAGGCCAAGAAGTCCTGGTTTAAGTAATAAATTCAACATGTATTCTCCAGACATTAAAGGCGACGAAGTTCTTCGTTTAGCATAGGTAAATCAAGCTTCTGCTCTTTAGCACACTGCTTGGCAATATCGTAACCCGCATCAGCATGACGCATAACGCCAGTTGCCGGATCATTGTGAAGTACACGAGCAATACGCTGTGATGCATCTTCACTGCCGTCACAACAAATCACCATACCTGAGTGTTGTGAGAAGCCCATGCCAACGCCGCCACCATGGTGGAGAGAAACCCATGTTGCGCCGCCTGCAGTATTCAGCAGAGCGTTCAATAGAGGCCAATCTGAAACGGCATCTGAGCCATCCATCATGCCTTCTGTTTCACGGTTCGGGCTTGCCACTGAACCTGAATCTAGGTGGTCACGACCGATAACAACTGGTGCTTTCAGTTCGCCATTTTTAACCATTTCATTGAATGCTTGGCCTAAACGTTCACGATCTTTCAAGCCAACCCAACAGATACGCGCTGGTAAGCCTTGGAACTGAATGCGTTCACGCGCCATATCTAACCAGTTGTGCAAATGTGGGTTGTCTGGAATCAGTTCTTTTACTTTTTGGTCTGTTTTGTAGATGTCTTCTGGGTCGCCAGAAAGGGCAGCCCAACGGAACGGACCGACGCCTTCACAAAATAAAGGTCGTATATATGCGGGAACGAAACCTGGGAAATCAAATGCATTCTCCACACCTTCTTCCAATGCCATTTGGCGAATGTTATTACCGTAATCTACAGTCGCAGCACCACGGTACTGAAGAGCTAACATAGCTTGAACTTGAATCGCCATCGATTGTTTTGCGGCTTTCACTACTTTCGCTTCATCAATTAAACGTTCTTGTGCTGCTTTCTCCATCGTCCAACCTTGCGGCAAGTAGCCGTTCAGCGGATCGTGGGCAGAGGTTTGGTCAGTCACTACGTCAGGCGTGATATTGCGTTCAACAAGCTCTGGGAATACGTCTGCTGCGTTACCGAGTAGGCCAACAGAGATTGGTGTGTCTGATTCTTTAATCATTGCCATCGCTTCATCTATGCTGGTGGCTTTTTTGTCGACATAGCCTGTACGCAAGCGGTAATCGATTCGTGATTCATCACATTCAACCGCAATCATCGAGAAGCCAGCCATAGTCGCTGCGAGAGGTTGAGCACCACCCATACCGCCGAGGCCACCAGTAAGAACCCATTTGCCGTTTGCTTCGCCTTGGAAGTGCTTTTTCGCGATAGCAACAAACGTTTCATAAGTACCTTGAACGATGCCTTGTGAGCCAATGTAAATCCAGCTGCCTGCTGTCATTTGGCCGTACATCATTAAGCCTTCTTTATCGAGCTCGTTGAAGTGCTCCCAGTTCGCCCAGTGTGGAACAAGGTTAGAATTCGCGATCAATACGCGAGGTGCGTTTTTATGAGTCGGGAACACGCCCACAGGTTTACCTGATTGAACAAGTAACGTTTGGTCGTCTTCTAAACGCTCTAATACTTCAACAATCTTGTCATAACATTTCCAATCACGCGCCGCGCGACCGATACCACCATACACAACCAGTGCATGTGGGTGTTCTGCCACATCAGGGTCTAGGTTGTTCATCAGCATACGCAGTGGTGCTTCTGTTAACCAAGATTTAGCGCGCAAAGTGGTGCCATGAGGTGCGCGAATTTCGCGAGTCGTGTCGAGACGAGGGTCACTGTTGTGGTGTTCCGTCATTTTGGAATTCCTTCTGTTTCACGTTATATCGTTGTAGTTGTAGTTATCGGTATAGCTGGATTAGTCGCTGGCCATTGCACTGGCTATATCCCAACACAAACGTGCCGCCAATCGAGCCGTTTGGCTATCGACGTCGTAGTCTGGGTTGTATTCCGCAATGTCCGCGATAATGAGTTTTTCACTGTGTTGGAAAATCTGTTCTAGAAAAGGAGCGAGTGCTTCATAGCTCACGCCTCTTGCCGCTGGTGCACTGACGCCCGGCGCAGTCGCCGCTGGGAATACGTCTAGATCGATAGTGAGATAGAGGTAATCACACTCAGCGATGAATTTTTGCAACTTAACCAGTTGAGCGGCTTGGTTTACTTGGATCATGTTGCGGTCGTGTTCATACCAAACGCCCAGTTGGTCAGCTTTATTAAACAGCGCTTTGGTATTGCTGGCAGCACTTACACCAAGACAAGCGTAATGAAACGGCCACTGATGTTTGTGGCAGTAATCGCTGATCTGATTAAAAGGCGTACCTGAACTGGGTTTAACATCAGCAATGTCGCTTTCGAATTCTCGAAGATCAAAGTGAGCATCAAAGTTAACGATGCCGATCTTAGGTTTCTGTTCTGGCTGATCTTTTTGGAGGCGTTCCGCTTTATGTAAATGCTCAGCGAGGCCTTGGAAAGATGCCCAAGCCACTTCGTGACCACCGCCGAGGGTAATCACTTTGTTTTTTGATAAGGCATTGGCAATCACAGATGCACACTGTTTTTGGCTGACTTCTAATTGACCATCATTGCACTCGATATCACCAAGATCCGCGATGTGGGCGTCACTGTGCCAAGCCATATTAGCCAGAGCTTGGCGAATCAGGTTGGGTGCTTGTTTCGCACCTACGCGTCCTTTGTTTCTTGCAACACCGGCGTCGCTGGCAAAGCCGACCAAAGCGATAGAGTTATCAGTAAGTTCGTTACTTAAATCACAACTTTTTACTTGTCTGGTAATGTGATGAACGCGTGTGCCGAGTGCGCCATCTTCAAGATCATTGCGTCCCGTCCATATAAAATCATGTTCGGCTGTTGCGTTCTTTTGAATGCCGTTAGACTTAGATTGAGTCATGACACACCTCGCCATTAACAATACGTTTATGCAGATGAGGAACACCGACTTGATAGCTTAAGTCGGCAGGGTGATCGATATTCCAGATAGCTAAATCAGCGGCATAACCTACTTCGACTTTGCCTTTGGTTTGTGAGTCGCCAATGGCAGCCGCCGCGTTACAAGTAACACCGCGTAGCGCTTCTTCAGGCGTCGTACCAAACAGGGTGCAGCTCATGTTCATCATCAGCGTTAAGTCTGCAAAAGGGGAGGTGCCGGGGTTTAAGTCGGTCGCTATTGCCATTGGAATGTTGTGTTCACGAAGTAAAGCAATAGGAGGCTGTTGAGTCTCTTTCAGGAAGTAGAAAGCACCGGGTAGCAAGGTGGCAACTGTGCCTGATTCTGCCAGTGCTTTTACTCCGGTTTCATCAAGGTATTCAACATGGTCAACAGAGAGTGCGCCGTATTTAGCTGCAAGCGCGCTGCCACCCATATTCGAAAGTTGTTCAGTGTGGCCTTTAATCGCGAGGCCATGTGCTTTGGCTGCTGCAAATACACGTTCGGTTTGTTCTAGGTTGAAGCCGATAGATTCGCAAAACACGTCAACTGCATCGGCGAGCCCTTGCTCTGCAGCTTTAGGAATGATCTCTTGGCAAACCAGATCGATATAGCTGTCCGGTTGCTCTTTGTATTCGGGTGGCACAGCATGCGCTGCAAGGAGAGTAGTGGTGATCTTAATTCGGCGATGATTCTCTAAAGCTTTGGCTGCGCGTAACATTTTGAGTTCATCATCAAGTGTTAAACCATAGCCAGATTTTACTTCGATGCTGGTTACGCCACTTCTTAGTAGGCCATCAAGTCTCGGTAATGCCATTTCAACCAGCTCAGACTCTTGCGCTGCGCGTGTTGCAGTGACTGTCGCTAGAATGCCGCCGCCTTGCTTGGCGATGTCGGTGTAAGACACACCATTCAAACGCTGCTCAAATTCATTGGCACGATTACCCGAAAATACGAGGTGAGTGTGGCAATCAATTAATCCGGGTGTCACTAGCTTGTTCTTGCAGTCATAGGTGACGTAATCCAAAGAACCATCAACACGTACTTGTTCTAACTCAGAAGCAAGTGCGCCTTGGTTTGAACAAGAGATGGACACGATTTTACCGCTTTCGATAACGATATCTTGAGGGGAAGAGGGCTGATAACCGTCGACTCCCGAGCTCATGGAAACCACTCGTGCATTTTTGAGGATCAAATTCATAATCACCTAGATCTTTGCTAAACATTAAATGTATATACAAATAAATAGGCTAAACGCTGACCCGAATCAAGTCGATGTTGCAAAAATGTGATCGGCGATCAGGATGATGTTCTTTAATTTAGAAGTATCTTGGAGCTTAATTTGTACTTAGAACCAGGATGGTAGAGCAATGCAAAGCTGATGAGGCGCTCTTTACTCCATGTTCTTCTATTCAAAAGTAGGCAAGGCTCTGATTCAGATAGCTTTAGTGACGTTCTGATTTGAGAGTCAGGAATAATGGCTTCAACCGTATGCTCGATAGCACTCAACGGGCAGTTTTTTGAAAGGTATTCGTTGGGCGTAGAGGTTGAAAAGTCTTGCTCTAGGTATTTTGGGGCGGCTTGAGAATTCACCCAGCGTGCTTCCAGTTGTATCGGTGCGTTGTCCGCAAAGTGTATGATTTCACTATAGAACACTTCTGCGTTAATCATCACACCTAACCGTGTAGCCGTGCTTTCATCAGCCTTGATACTATCGTGCTTGATAACTTGGTTAGTATACGTTTGGCCTCGGTCTTTGATCTCTTGCGCTATGTTGTTGATATCAAGCAACGGAGATTGCGCTTTTTCGTCGGGTTCACAAACAAAAGTCCCCAGTCTTGGTTTCCTGATGAGCTTGCCTTCAGACACCAGATCTCGAATGGCTTTATTGACCGTCATTCGACTCACATTGAACTGCTCGGTAAGTTCGAGTTCTGTGGTGATTTGGTAACCCACCGGCCAATGACCACTGCTGATCTTGTCATCTATGAACTGTTTTATCTGAAGGTAGAGCGGTGCTTTCGACATAATGAAACCTTATTTGACTATACAAATAGAGTAACGGATTTATTCACGATTTCAACATTTCCTCGGGCAATGTGACCTTATTCAACATAGATGGGGCAAATTGCTTGATTCTGTGAGGCAAGTGTCGCAAATTGTCACGCAATAACTATTCGTAAATCAGATAATTAGAAAGGGAAATAATATGTTTAAGAAATTAAAGGCCTCGTTGGGCATCGGTGCAGCAAAGGTTGATACTGTCTTAGATAATATTGAAGTTTTCCAAGGTGGAGAGTTGTCTGGCAATGTTCACATTGTTGGTGGCGACGTTGAGCAACAAATCGACCTGATCAACTTGGTTCTCAACACAGAAGTAAAAGTAGAAACGGAAGACAGCACCAGCTACGAAACCTTTTCACTGGGTCGCATTCAAGCCGTAGAACCTTTCGTTATCCAACCGGGCGAAACCAAACTGGTGCCATTCCGTCTTAAGTTAAATGATGAAACGCCAGTCACCGCGTTGAACGCACAAATGAACCAATGCCATGTGTGGGTTGAAACCAACCTAGATATAGGCTTCGCGATTGACCCTAAAGACCGTGACTTTATCTCCGTACACCCACTGCCAACAGTTGCTGAAATCATCCAAGGCGTGGAAGCATCGGGTATGGCAATGGTGAAAGCAGATGTAGAGAAGGGCTTCTTGAAAGGCAACAGCTTTACTTCTCGCTCTGGCTGTTACCAAGAGATTGAATTTCGCAGCGGCGGCTTTATGAATAACAAAGAGATCGAGCTGTCATTCATCGTTGAAGGTTCAATGGTTCACTGCCTAGCAGAAATCGACCGCTCAATGAGCTTTCGTGGCGACCAATACATCTCATTCAGCTTGCCAGCTAACGCGGCCGATTCAGACATTCGCAACGCTGTATCAAGAATCATGAGTGCGTAGTTGCTCTCTCTGTTAGTAGATGCTCTTTCTATTAATAGAGACAAGACAGTACGATTTCTATAGCCGAACTTAACCGTTCGGCTTTTTTAATTCTACTATCTCGACCTTAAATGGACTTACCACTGATGACGATAAGCCAATTGGAAGGCAACGTCGGTGGAGTTGTCCATGTTGAAGATGTTTTCGATAATGGATATCTCGATCGCTGAACGTTGCATGAGATAGCGATATCCAAGCATTATTTCATTTGCGGCTTCTGAAAACTCAGTGTCGCCGTCTTCGGCGCCTTCATACCAACGATACTCAAGGTGCAACTCATGGTTTTCAAATAGCGTGAGTTGATATCCTCCCATCCATGACCATGTTGCTTTCTTATGTGTAAAACTATTTTTCACCTCTCGATTAGACTGATTGGCCAACCCTAAGCTTGTATAGAAGGTATTGATGTCGAGTTGGTATGCATAGTTGAGTTGAGCGCTTTGTTCGGTGCTGTTTCCCTTAAATGCACCGTGGTTGACGTTGTTGTGATAAAGGGAGACACCAAAAGATAGTCCGTGGTTTTCAAGGTCTATGATTTGGTATTGAGTGTAGAGTGTGAAAGCACTTGTCAGCGTGTCGCCAGAGAAGTCACTGATATTGATGCCATGGCTTGGCGCGTAAACATCAAATTGGTGTCTGTCTTTACGTTCCCGCCCTGCTTGGTCGATGCCAAATAGATCGTGGTAATTGATGATGACCTTATCAAGGTGATTATTGGCGGCATATAGCCAACGGTAATTGAGCTCGACTTGCCATGCAGTCGTTAGTTGCCATTTCAATCCTGTTTGAAGTTGATTCTGATAATAGTCTAAATGATAGTCGTGGGAGTTAGCCCATATACTCGCGGCGGTTAAAGAAGCAAACACTTCAAGCTTGTTTTCTTCGAGCGGAAAGCCAGAGCGGAGCGTTGGAGTAAGACGAACGGACTGTAATGGTGCTTGGGTATAACTGATTAGCGGGCCGTAATCTTTGTTGGCCCATGTCGCGGGAGCATACATAGCTGTGGCTACTATTAACGATAAAGGTGGTATGAGCGATATAAAAGTAGCCTGTTTTCCCATATGCACCTCATCCGCAATCCGTTGCTTCTATATAGCTTAGTTCTAAATAACTCGTTTGTAAGAGATAAGTTGGAAGAGCGACCTTACAGGAGGTAGGAGAATTAGTAGGGTTGATACTGCTCGATTGGAAAGAGGGTTCGGAGGGGCAGGGAAGTTACCGCTATTATGATAAAACCTTATCAAACGAAGTGGTTGGAGAGCGGGCAGATTCTCTCTGTCATTGTCATTTCATATAATTTCGTTACAATGTTCGGCTACTCACAAATGGGGCATCTGTATTTGCTTCTATGTGGGTATCTTTATTATGCATATATCTCCGATCAACATACTTGTTGGTTGAAAAACATATATTAAACATTTTCATGTGTTGCTTGGTGTGCAACACCACTGTAAAGGACAAATAATGCCAATTATTACTCTTCCTGACGGTAGTCAGCGTCAATTTGACAACCCTGTATCAACTCTAGATGTTGCCCTATCAATCGGCCCTGGTCTTGCGAAAGCAACCATTGCTGGTCGTGTAGACGGCGAGCGTGTTGATGCTTGTGATCTTATCGAAAACGATGCAAGCCTAGAAATCATCACAGCTAAAGATGAAGTTGATGGCCTTGAGATCGTTCGTCACTCTTGTGCTCACCTTTTAGGTCACGCGATTAAGCAGCTTTTTCCAGAAGCGAAAATGGCGATCGGTCCTACCATCGATAACGGTTTCTACTACGATATCGACCTTGAGCACTCTCTAACGCAAGAAGATCTAGAAAAGATTGAAAAGCGTATGAAAGAGCTAGCGAAGACCAAGTATCAGGTTGTTAAGAAGAAAGTTAGCTGGCAGGAAGCGCGTGACGCATTCGAAGCTCGCGGCGAGACTTACAAAATCGAAATCTTGGATGAGAACGTTTCTAAAGACGATCGTCCAGGCCTGTACCATCATGAAGAATACATCGATATGTGTCGTGGTCCACACGTTCCACATATGGGCTTCTGCCAACACTTCACGTTACTTAACGTAGCGGGTGCTTACTGGCGTGGTAACAGTGACAACAAGATGCTTCAACGTATCTACGGTACTGCATTCCACGACAAGAAAGCGCTTAAGGCTCACCTAGTGCGCCTAGAAGAAGCGGCTAAGCGTGATCACCGTAAAATCGGTAAGCACTTAGATCTATTCCACATGCAGCAAGAAGCACCAGGCATGGTGTTCTGGCATCACAATGGTTGGACTATCTTCCGTGAGCTAGAAGTATTTATTCGTCAGAAGCTGACTGAGTACGATTACCAAGAAGTTAAAGGCCCATTAATGATGGACCGTGTTCTTTGGGAACGTTCTGGTCACTGGGATAAGTACGCTGAAGCGATGTTCACGACTTCTTCAGAGAACCGTGAATACGCGATTAAGCCAATGAACTGTCCTGGTCACGTTCAAATCTTCAACCAAGGTTTGAAATCTTACCGTGATCTTCCGCTACGTATGGCTGAGTTCGGCTCATGTCACCGTAACGAGCCGTCTGGCGCACTTCACGGCATTATGCGTGTTCGTGGCTTCACTCAAGATGATGCTCACGTATTCTGTACTGAAGACCAAGTTCAGCAAGAAGTTAAAGCTTGTATCGAAATGGTTTACGATACTTACACAACTTTCGGCTTCGATAGCATTGTTGTTAAGCTATCTACTCGTCCGGAACAGCGTGTAGGTTCAGACGAAATGTGGGACCGTGCAGAGGCCGATCTTAAGCAAGCGCTTGAGGCTATGGAGATTGCATACGAGATTCAAGAAGGCGAGGGTGCGTTCTACGGACCTAAGATTGAATTTACTTTGCATGATTGTTTGGACCGCGCATGGCAATGTGGTACAGTGCAGCTCGATTTTGCATTACCAGAACGTTTAGGTGCAACTTACGTAGGTGAAGATAACGAGCGTCACACGCCAGTTATGATTCACCGCGCGATTTTAGGTTCACTAGAACGCTTCATCGGTATTCTTATTGAAGAATACGCTGGCTTCTTCCCAACGTGGTTGGCGCCAGAACAAGCAATTGTTATGGGCATTACAGACAAACAGTCTGAATATGTACAAGAAATTGCGAAAAAACTGCAAAAAAGTGGATTTAGAGTCAAAGCAGACTTGAGAAATGAGAAGATTGGCTTTAAAATCCGCGAACATACTTTGAAACGTGTACCGTTCATGCTTGTGTGTGGTGACCAAGAAATGGAAGCCGGCGAAATTGCAGTACGTACACGTAAAGGTAAGGACCTTGGTAAATTTAAAGTGGATGACTTTATTTCATACATCCAAGCCGAGGTTTCAAACCGTAAGCTCAATCTGGAGGAATAGCTATTAAAGGCGGAAGACGTGGCCAACAACCGGCCAAACAAAACCAGCACCGTTTAAACGGTGACATTCGTGGCGTTCGTGAAGTGCGTCTAACTGGCGCAGACGGCGAAGCTGTTGGTGTAGTAACAATCGCTGAAGCGATGGAAGCTGCAAATGAAGCTGGTATGGATCTCGTAGAGATCAGCCCTAACGCCGAGCCGCCAGTTTGTCGTGTGATGGACTACGGTAAGTTCCTCTTCGAGAAGAGCAAAGCTGCGAAAGAGCAGAAGAAAAAGCAAAAGCAGGTTCAGATCAAGGAAATTAAATTCCGACCTGGAACTGATATTGGAGACTATCAGGTAAAACTACGCAACCTGACTGGTTTCCTTGAAGACGGCAACAAAGTGAAGGTAACAATTCGCTTCCGTGGCCGCGAAATGGCTCACCAAGAAATCGGTGTTGACGTTCTTAATCGTTTGAAAATCGATACTGAAGAATTTGCAGTTGTCGAATCTTTCCCAACGAGAATTGAAGGTCGCCAGATGATCATGGTGTTGGCCCCTAAAAAGAAGTAATTAACGGCTTTACAAGTAATTAAACCTTGCAGCCATAGGCTGTAGGGTTTTATTCGCCCTAATTACTATGTTATTAACAACTCAACAATGCGGAGTTATTCATCATGCCTAAGATGAAAACCAACAAAGGTGCTGCTAAGCGTTTCCAGAAAACTGCTGGTGGTATTAAGTTTAAGCACGCTGGTAAACGTCACATCCTGACTAAGCGTACTACTAAGAACAAGCGTCAGCTTCGTCCGAACTCAATCCTTCCAAAATGTGAAGTGGCTGCAGTTCTACGTATGATGCCATACGCTTAATTCTTTTTAGTTTATAAATTCGTTTAGTTTAGGAGAAGCATAATGCCTCGCGTAAAACGTGGTGTACAAGCTCGTGCACGTCATAAGAAAGTTCTAAAACAAGCTAAAGGTTACTACGGAGCACGTTCACGTGTTTACCGCGTAGCTTTCCAAGCAGTTACCAAAGCTGGTCAATACGCTTACCGTGACCGTCGCAACAAGAAACGTCAATTCCGTCAACTTTGGATTGCACGTATCAATGCGGCATCTCGTCAAAATGGTCTATCTTACAGCCGTTTCATCAATGGCCTTAAGAAAGCATCTATCGAGATCGACCGTAAGATTCTTGCTGACATCGCAGTATTCGACAAAGCAGCATTTGCTGTTCTAGTTGAAAAAGCGAAAGCATCTCTATAATTTAGAGTTAGCTTAAAGGTTTAAGAAAAGGAGAACTTCGGTTCTCCTTTTTTATTGCCTGCAATTTGTCTTTGCCATATTCTCTCGCATCTCGCATCTCGCATCTCGCATCTCGCATCTCGCATCTAATTTTTATTCGCTTGAACAGGCATTCTGGTATATAAACATCTATATAACCTCTAATGTTAAGCGACCGAGATAAATGACCGCACCTACCACTATGACGTTCTTCGAACGTTTTGAAACTGACATCCTTTCTGGCAAAAAGACCATTACTATTCGCGATGAATCTGAACGCGACTACCAGCCAGGTAGCGTTGTGGAAGTATCGACGCTAGAGCAAGGCCGTGTGTTCTGTAACCTTAAGATCATCAGTGTTGAACCAATCCTGTTTGATGACTTAGGTGAATTCCATGCTCAGCAAGAGAACATGACGCTGCAAGTACTCAAAGACGTGATTCAAGATATCTATCCGGGTATCTCTCAGCTGTATGTGGTTTCTTACGAGTTTGTGTAACCCGCTTTAAATGAAATTTGTTGATCACTACAGCCTTTAATTGCTGAGCAATAAGAAAGGGAAGTCACAATGAGTGAATTACTGAACGGAACAGTTCAGCAAATTTTGCTTCAACTTTATTGTCGTGAGCAAACTGAGCTGCCGTTAATTTCTCGAATTGATCTCGACATTGATCTTTATGATAGTGCAGGCTTTCTAGCGTGGCGTGATACAAAGCGTGACTTTACTGTCAGTGATATCGAGAGTCGAGTGTGGGTGAAGAGTTGCCCCGGCGGCTATATCACTGAAGTGCACTTTAATGCTGACGGTTCTCTAACTGAATACCGTTTGTTCGATCGATTTGAAACAACAGGGCAGTGGCAGTTAGCAGACGGTTTGTTACACGTCGAGATTCTGAAGGGTGACAACCGCTACCAGTTTGCTGTTGTGGCTCGTGCTGATCTTAAGATTCATTCTGCGGTAGAGTATAAGAACGGTGAGCTGCATTCGTACTTGAAGCTGGTTCAAGTTGAACGCTAAACGTTTAGCGATGATTCGTTTTATGAACATATGAAAAAGCCAACAGTGATGTTGGCTTTGTTGTTTTCAATTCGACTGAGTAGTTTAAGCTATTAAGCTTCGAAGTTCGCCAATCGAGTATAAAGCTCGCTGTCTTGATCTTGCTTTGCGCATACGGTTAGTAGGTCATCAATAAAGTACTTTAATGCACGTGCTTCAATTCGACGAATGCCTTGTTGCTGCTCTCCAGTCAGGTAACCGTAGATAGTTGCAGCTCCGAAGTCACCAAAGATCATCTGACCTTGTTCATTGACCAAGGTGTTGTGTGCGTACAAATCACCGTGACAAACTTTGTTTTGATGAAGGTGTTCAAACACATCAATCATCTGCTCGGTAATGCTATTGATCTGAGCAATTGAAAGCTCAAAGCCTTCGTTGAACGTATCGCGAGTACAGCTTTCAAGAGTAGGGGGCAAACCTAGGTTGTAATAGCTGCTTGGGATAAGCTCCATGACCAAAGCCAAATAGTCATCTTCATCAACTTGGGCAATAGATTTCACTAAATTGCCATGGTAGCCAGTCTGCAAACAAGCTTCTAGCTCATCGTGTGGGTAGCCATCACTGGTGACTTCGCCTTTGAATACTTTAACGGCCACTTCTTGTGGGAAATCAAAGTCACTGTTTAACCAGTTAGCATGAGAAATCACGCCAGATGCACCTTGGCCCAGCACTTGATTGAGTGAGTAGCATCGCGAGCTCACGGCTGGCACGCTATCTAAGCTGCTTGGGTGTTTGCAAAACGGGTTACCCGCAAACGCTAACCAAGCCAGTTTTGGTAGCTTGATAAGGAGCTCTGGGAATTCAGTCAGTTGGTTTGCAGATAGGCGAACTAGCTCAAGGTTTGATAAGTTTTCCATGCTTTCTGGTAAAACGCGAAGCTTGTTACCCGCCAATGCGAGCTTTTGAAGTCGTGGTCTTTTACCTAAAGAGTGAGGGAGAACCTCGATCGCATTGTCTGTCAGGATCAACCAACGTAATTGAGCTGGCAAAGATTGCTCGCTAACGGTTTTGATTTGGTTCGTTTTGAAGCCAACCATTTCAAGCTTAGGAAGGATACCGAGAACATCAGGAAGGTGCGTAAACAGGTTATTCGACGCGAACATAATACGCAGGTTGGTCAGTTGCGATAACTCTTCAGGTAAATCTGACAGTTGATTACCTGATAGGTCTAGAATCTCAAGAGAATCAGCGAGTTCTAAGATCTCTAATGGAAACTCAGTGAGACCTTCTGACAGTTTTAAGCGCTTAATACCTTTGAGTTGCCCTGATTTTAATTGTTCTAGAGTATGCAAACCTTAGCCTTATGAATAGATGTTCGAGGCGCGTAGTTTACTTGTCTCAATCAAGAAAGGCGAGCACCGGAACGATGCTCGTTTAACTAAACTAAGTGAACGAATTTACGAAGGTTAAAGCTGTATATGGTTTTGGCTGACGCCGACCTCCTCAACAAAGTCGCTGTCATGACTCACCAAGATAAACGCGCCTTGGTATTCACGTAAAGCGGACGCCAGTATTTGCTTTGAGTCGATGTCTAGGTGGTTGTCCGGTTCATCGAGCAATAGAAGCGGGCTGTCTTGCTTGTGGCTAACGATCAACATCGCCAATTTCATTTTTTCACCACCACTTAAATGTGCCACTTTTCGGTATACGGAGTCTCGCCTGAACCCAATTCCAGCGAGCAAGGTTCGTGCGTCACTTTCTGCTAACCCAAAGCTGTGTGTCATCAGGCTATCGAACATGGTGTCGTTGGTGTCTAACAGGCCAAAGTGTTGATCCAAGTATACCGTCGCCCCTAAGCGCTTGATGGAACCGGTATAGTTCGAGTGTTGGCCATGAATGGCTTTTAATAGTGTCGATTTTCCGCACCCATTAGCCCCGGTTAGATAACATCGTTCCCCTTGTGATAGCGAGAAGCTAATAGGAGCACCAGAACCAAAACTTAGGCGACACTCTTCAACGGTTAATAGTGAGTGTTTTTTAGAACCATTCGCTTGTTGTAGGTATAACGCTTGTGGCTTCAGTTGTTCTTGTTGTTCTTTAAGAGATTGAAGTTTATGTTGGTTTTGATCCTTTAAGTTCTTGTGGCTTGTTGCTGATGCACCTTGGGTTCGCCCTGCTTTATCTTTCATTGCATCCAATAATATCTTGGGTTGGCTACCCGATTTTCGGAGTCGGTTTCCCTGAGATTCTCGCTGCTGCGCCTTTTCCTTGTTGGTTTGAGCTTGACGCTCGAGTCGTTTCTTTTCGGACTGATGATGCGCAATCTGTTTGTCTAGCGCTTCGCTTTGGCTAGACACTTGTTTGAAGTAATCATCATAATTTCCTTTATAGAAACGTACGCACAAACTGTTGAGGTGATAGATCCCGTCCATGTGTCTCAATAAGCTTCGATCGTGACTGACGACAAGCACTTTGCCTTCAAACAACTGGTACTGTTCTAGTAACCAATTACGTCCGTCGCTATCCAAATGGTTTGAAGGCTCATCGAGGATCAGTATGTCGTTATTTGATACGAACAGCTGATGAAGCTGTAGCAGGGCGAGTTGCCCACCACTCAATGTATAGCACGGTGTGGTCAACCCACTGGTTATTTTCAATGTGGCTAAAAGTTGCTTGGTGTTCGCTTGTAAATCCCAATCATCACCAACGATATTGAAGTGCCGAAGTTCGCAACTCCCTTGCTCTATGGCGTGTAATGCGTCTAACTTTTCGGTGATCCCCAAGAAGTCAGCAATGCTGATTGCGCTATCCAACAGGTTTGATGGCAACTGAGAGTAAAAGCCGATCGAGCCTTGTTTGGAAACACTGCCTGATGTGGGTTGTGTTTTCCCGACCAGTAACGAAAGTAGTAATGACTTTCCAGCGCCATTTCTTCCGACTAAGCCTGTCAGGCGACTGCTCAAACTAAAGGTGATGTCTTTGAATAACCACTCACCAGTATCGAGTTGGAATGAGAGATTGTTGGCTAATATAGTAGGCATAGAAATACCTCCCTTTACGTGTAAACGAGTAAAAGGGGTGAGGCGCTTTTTTGCATAGATTCCTACGTGGAATTCTATGTCTAGATCGCCAAAGACGTTACTTAAGTAGGATGACAGCAAAAGATAGAGGTTATCTTGCTGAAGTGCTTTCTTTATTCAAGGTGCTGATCTTAAAGAGGTTGGTCTTAAATCGACTGCTCTTCAATAGCTTGATTTTTCAAGAAATAGATGACGAAGTAACGCCCACTAACCCCGAGTGTCCAAATGATTTTTATAAAAATAAATCGGATGTCAGGATGTTAGTACTTCATTATGGCGTTATTCTCTTTTGAAATGATGGTGGGATGTTACTGAAAGAAGGTGTTGAAAGTCAATATGATGAAGTGACTAAAATGTATCCAAATAATTAAAGCGCCAGTGAGGCGCTCTAGAACGTTCTTTGGAAACCAGACTTTTCGAGGAACTAGGGAATTACAGCTTCTGACCACCGACGGCACGCCAGCACATGTCAAAGCTATCGCTGATGTACTTGGCTGACTGCTCTGGTGGTAACTCATTCTGCTCAATCAACCAGTTTGCACAAATCAAAAAATGGCTATGGATGAAGTGTCTAACAAGGTTGATGTCTAACACCATCAGCTCACCGGCTTCTTGTCCTTTCAGAACGATTTCATCTAGCGATGCGAACATCTGTGAGACGATGACTTCTCGAGTTTGAGTCGTCGGGTCGAAATGAACATTGGTGAAAAACTTCATCGCAACTGGATTTTCTAACGCCCATTCAAGCCCTGTGATCCACATGAACTTAAAGGCTTGATAGCGATCTTGTTCAGCGATTTCTGTGTGCTGGTCAAGGGTAGAAAATAGCTCTATTTTCAGTTCACGAAACAGTTCATCAATCAGTAGAGATTTGTTCTCAAAGTGATGAAACAGTGTCGCTTTTGCGACGCCTGCTGTTTTCGCTATTTGTCCTGTAGATGTGCCCTCTAGCCCTTGCTGAGAGAAGAGCAGGAGCGCAGCATCTAGGATTTTTTGCCTTTTCGTAATCATCTATTTAGTACTTTGAACAGAATCTTTTTAATTGGGTTGTTGTAAGGAGGGTGCATTAACTTGGTGAAGTTAATTTTTCCTCTACTTAGAACGGTTTTGGCATGGCTAAAGGTCTTGAAGCCTTCAATGCCGTGGTAGTGTCCCATGCCTGAAGGGCCAATACCACCAAACGGTGCGTCTTCCGCTGCCACATGCACTAGCGAGTCGTTAATACAAACACCGCCAGAATGCGTATTCGATAAGAACTGGTCTTGGGTCTGTTTATCATGACTCATCAGATACAGAGCAAGTGGACGTTCTCTTGCTGTGATGTAGCTGATCGCTTCTTCAATAGAATCATAAGGCACGATAGGCAGAATAGGGCCAAACAACTCTTCTTGCATTGCGATCATGTCGTCGTTCACTTCGGTTAGGAGGTGTGGCGTCATTCTGTGGTTCACATCGTCTTGTGCTTGCTCGGTGACAGTGTGAATAACCGCACCTTTAGACTGAGCATCTGCAATCACACCCTTCAAACGATTGTATTGGCGCATATCGATCACTGAGGTTAAGTCTTTGCTTTCAATACCGGCTTTATAGAGCTTTTTGAAGTACTGCTTATAAGCCGTGATGAACGCGTCGGCTTTTTCTCGTGGCAATAAGATATAATCGGGTGCCACGCAAATCTGGCCAGCGTTTAAGCTTTTTGCAAACAGGATGCGTTCAACGGCGTCTGCAACATCAAAGTCCGGAGCAATAATCGTTGGAGACTTGCCACCCAATTCCAAAGTGACTGGCGTTAAGTTGTTGGCTGCTGCTCTCATTACGTGCTTACCCACAGAGGTCGACCCTGTGAATAGAATATGATCAAACGGGAGTTGGCTAAATTTCGCGGAAACGTCAGCTTCACCTTCGATAATCGCAACCTGATCTTCGTTAAACCCTTCAGCCAACATCGCTTTTAAAACTCGGTTTGTCGCTGGAGTGAACTCAGACATCTTTAGCATTGCAGTATTACCTGCCGCCAACGCAGTAATGAGGGGCCCTAAAGAGAGCATCACCGGGAAGTTCCAAGGAACAATGATACCGACAACACCCACTGGCTGATAATGAACGGTGATCTTCGCGGGTGTCAGCATTAAGCCAGCTTTTCTACGAGATGGCTTCAACCATTTCTTAAGGTTCTTCAGGCTGTAATTGATCTGGTGAAGAGAAGGGGTGATATCAGCAATCAAGCTGTCGTGTTTTGCTCGATGGCCATAATCTTCAGACACCGCATCAATCAATTGCCCTTGGTAGCGCATGAGCAACGCTTTTAATTTTGAGAGGTCTTTTCTTCTCTGCTCAAGCGCCGGATTAACATTACTGCGGTAGTGATCTTTTTGTCGGTTGAATATTTGATCCATGTCGTTGATGTTCGACGTGGTTGGTTCAAGGTCTAGATTATGGCTCATAGTATCCCCTAAATTCGAAAGCTGACCGATTGGTTGGTCGGTTAAAATTACAAGAAGATTGAACCGAATACAAGATATGTGCGAGAAAAGTTTATTTTTTGTTCAGTTGCACGTTGTTTGTTCGAAGGGAAATTGAGGAAAAGTGACTTAGACGCTGGGTGATAATAGCTATCGTAAGAAGATAAGAAGCGCCTTTGAGGGAATCAAAGGCACTAAGTTAAGCGTTTAATGACTACGCAGGGGCTTTCTCGCAACGGATAAAGATAAAGTTAACGTTTTTTGACAGTCGCTCGTATGTCGCTTCAGAAATTTCTTTAGCTTTCTCATCGATAGTGCCTTCCGTGATTTTTGAAATCAGCAAGCCTGATTGAGTAACCGCTTGGCAAAGTTCGGTTAAAGAACGGCGGTAGAAGCTCACTTGAACGGGTGTACCTACCGTGTTCCACTCTTCTTGAATGAATTCACGTTCGTAGTAATTGCCAGAAATCGTACATTCAAAGTCAGCAAAAGGGTGGTGTGTTGAAAAGACAATGTAACCACCTGGCTTAAGGACCCGATGAATATCATCAAAGACGGGTTTTAGATCTTCAATGTAGTGTAAGACTAGCGGACACACGATGACATCGGCACTGTTGTCTTTTTCATTCGGCAGACCAAGGGCAGCATCTTGAGCATAAGCGGAAACATTTTTGATTTGTTTTCCGTTCACTAAGTCGACCATATCCTGAGAGAGATCGGTACACGTCACTTTATTTACGCCTTGGTCAATAAACCATTGCGCGTAAATGCCAGAGCCACAACCTAGGTCGACAATATCCATGCCTTTTACATCATCGAGCAAAGCTATCGTTGATGGACGCTCAAGTAAGGCATTGTAAATATTATCGCGGGCAGCCGAGTCGTATTGCTTAGCGTAGGTGGTGTACATTTCAGACATGATTTAGCACTCATCAATAGGCATGGAATAACAGGATACAAGCTATGTCGGTGATAGCGAGAGTTGTGGTAGAGAAGTGGTTATATTTGGCACAACCCTGACTTAACTTGACCAGAATAGCCAAGGATTTTATGTGTCTTTGGTATTTTATTCACCTGCTTTTTTGTTAGAAAGTGCTTTAAATCTCATGCGCTTCAGCCTGTTTTTTGGCCTAAAACCTTGTAATTCCTTACCTGTCACTTTAAGTCGGATCGTCGATAAAAAAGCGTAATCGTAACCACAAATATCAATGGTTGGACTCACTCTTAATAATATCGGTTAATGCAGCCAACAAATCGTTTTTGAACGTTTTTTGTTGGGTTATACCTCGCTATTCCAATGAGGTATCTTCTGTCGATGGCCCTATAGTGTGAGGTCTCTAGAATTGGAAAATTCGGTTAATTTGGAACGCATCCGTGCTGAGTATAATGTAAAGCACTGGAGCCAAGGTTTTTATGGAATTGATGATAACGGCGAGGTGTATGTTTCACCGAGCGAAACCGATCATCAAGTTCCGCTTAGTCAGATCGTAAAACAGTTAGAGCAGCGAAATATTGGTTTGCCTGCTCTTGTGCGTTTTCCTCAAATAGTGCATCAACGTGTGCACAATATCTGTAACGCATTTAACCAAGCGATCGACGAATATCAGTACGACAACCGTTACCTGCTTGTTTACCCGATTAAGGTGAACCAGCAGAAAGAAGTGGTTGATGAGATCTTAGCGAGCCAAGCTCAATTAGAGCAGAAGCAATTGGGCCTAGAAGCGGGTAGCAAGCCTGAACTATTAGCGGTATTGGCGCTGGCTCAAAAAGCGAGCTCGGTGATCGTGTGTAACGGTTACAAAGACAGAGAATACATCCGTCTTGCGTTGATTGGCGAAAAGCTGGGTCATAAAGTATTTATCGTTCTAGAGAAGCTGTCAGAGCTTGATCTTGTTCTTTCTGAAGCGAAAGCGCTTGGCGTGAAACCTCGTTTAGGTTTGCGTATTCGTCTTGCTTCTCAAGGCGCTGGTAAATGGCAAGCAAGTGGTGGTGAGAAGTCGAAGTTCGGTTTGTCTGCATCACAAGTACTTACCGTTATTGAACGTTTAAAAGCAGAAGACCAACTCGATGTTCTAGAGTTAGTGCATTTCCATCTTGGCTCACAAATGGCCAATATTCGTGATGTACGAAATGGCGTGAGCGAAGCGGCGCGTTTCTACTGTGAACTGCGCGATATCGGTGCTCAATTGAAGTACCTCGATGTCGGTGGCGGCTTGGCGGTGGATTACGATGGCACACGCAGCCAGTCGTCAAACTCAATGAACTACGGCTTGCTTGAGTACGCTCGTAACATCGTGATGACAGTAGGGGATATTTGTAAACTCTACAATCAGCCACAACCTGTGATTATTTCTGAATCTGGTCGTTCGTTGACTGCGCATCATGCCGTGCTTGTGACCAACGTGATTGGCACAGAAAGCTATTCTCCGGAAGATATGGCGGCACCTGAAGCTGACGCACCAATGTTGCTAAACAACATGTGGAAGAACTTCTTAGAGCTAGATGCGGGCAATGATGACCGAGCGTTGATTGAGATCTACAACGACACGCAGAGCGATATCGCAGAGGCGCACAACCAATTTGCGACAGGTATGCTGAATCTGCAGCACCGTGCTTGGGCAGAGCAGATGTCTTTGCGTATTAACTACGAACTTAGCTCTCGTATGAGTACTAAGAACCGCTACCACCGTCCTATTTTGGACGAGTTGAGCGAGCGTCTAGCAGATAAGTTCTTCGTGAACTTCTCTTTGTTCCAGTCATTGCCAGACGCTTGGGGTATTGATCAGGTTTTCCCTGTATTGCCATTGAGTGGTTTAGACAATGCGGATGAGCGTCGTGCTGTGGTGTTGGACATCACTTGTGACTCCGACGGTACGATTGACCAGTATGTTGATGGCCAAGGCATTGAAACAACATTGCCAGTGCCAGCGTGGAACCCAGATGAACCATACCTGATGGGCTTTTTCTTAGTTGGCGCATACCAAGAAATCTTGGGCGATATGCACAATCTATTTGGTGATACCCACAGCGTAGTGGTGAATGTTGATGAAAGTGGTCAAGCGAATATCGACTACATCAACGAAGGCGATACGGTTGAAGACATGATGCGTTATGTTCACATTGATACAGATCTGATTCGCCAGAACTACAAAGATTTGGTCACGACGAAAGTACCTGCGCAAGAGCAACAAAGTGTACTTGAAGAGTTAGAGCAAGGCTTGATGGGTTACACCTATCTTGAGGATTTTTAATGAACGATCTATTTACCAAACCAGATTACTCGCTGTACTCTAATGCGATGACGTTTATGCGTCGCCCATTGGTACAGAATCCAATCGATAACGATGCTGATATTGTTGTGTTGGGCGCACCGTTAGATATGGCGACCTCGGGTCGTCCGGGCGCGCGTATGGGACCGGATGCGATTCGTCGTGCGTCGGTAAACTTGGCGTGGGAAGGCAAAAAGTTTCCTTGGGACTTCAATGTATTCGAACATACCTCGGTGATTGATGCGGGCGATCTTGTGTTTGATTGCGGTGATGCTGAAGACTTAACTCAGCGTTTAGAAGCAGCCGCTGATGCGATTCTAAACAGCGGTAAAACATTGTTAGGTTTAGGTGGCGATCACTTCATTACATTGCCTTTGCTAAGAGCATACGGCAAGAAGTACGGTGAGATGGCGCTGATTCACTTCGACGCGCACACTGACACATACAGTCAGGGCAGTCGTTACGATCACGGTACCATGTTCTACCATGCGCCTAATGAAGGTTTAATCTCGCCAGAACACTCGGTGCAGATCGGCATTCGTACCGAGTATAAACAGGAAGGTCACGGCTTTAATGTCATTAATGCGATGCAAGCGAATGACATGAGCGTGGGCGAGATCATTGCTCAAGTGAAAGGTATTGTTGGTGATAAGCCTGTTTACCTAACGTTTGATATCGACTGTCTCGATCCTGCTTTTGCTCCGGGTACGGGCACACCAGTATGCGGCGGTTTGAATTCAGATAAAGTGCTGAAAATCATCCGTGGCCTACAAGGCATCAACATGGTTGGTATGGACGTTGTAGAAGTTTCTCCAGCGTATGACCAAAGCGAGATTACAGCATTGGCTGGTGCGACGATTGCGCTTGAGCTACTTTATGTTTGGACAGCGAATAACCTAACAAAATGACAACGGTGGTTAACAGTATTAGTTAGCTAACCGAACGTATCACCTATTTATTTAAAGCCCACCAGGTTTAACTTGGTGGGCTTTTGTGTTTTGTCGAGCAGCAAAAAATTCTACTCTTGCATCTCAGTAAGTAGTCTTTTCTTGACTGTGAACTAACATGCTAAAAGGTTCGTATTCTACGGCCTATCTCATGGTTTGTGAGTAAAAAACCATCACATTGATTATTATAGGTGTCTCAAAGATGGGACTTGCCTCTGCTTTACTAAGGATGCAGAGCTCACCTCAATTAATGCCCTGTATTCGCTAATGATTTATCAACTTTATTGCTGTATATATTTATAAAATGAAGAGGTGTATTTATATTGTGAGCTCATTTGCATATTAATCAGCATCCTACTAACTTTTAACTAGTGTTTTCAAGCCTTGAAAGAATACTTGGATTTGCGAAAAGATGTCTCTTCGCACAGACATGGCATTTTTTATGGGGAAGACTAGGCTTAAGGGTAAGTAAAATATAATAAAACAGGCGAAATACACTCTTTTTTCGGTGGTTTAGACATAAAAGTGGATTACCACGGATAAGAGTTAAGTATGAGTTGAATTAAAGCCTGAAATTGCTATTACAGATAATTTTCACAGCGCTTGAGAAGAGTGCTTTGTGACAACGGGGGATGTATGGATATTGAGGTTTCGCGCCAGGCTGCAGTAGTTGAAGCTGTGAGTGGAGATGTCGTCGTAGTTAAGCCTGACGGTAGCGCAAGAAAGATTTCAGTTGGTGATATCATCCGTGAGAATGAGATCGTTATTACCTCGAATGGATCTGAAGTTGTATTAGGCGTTCAGAATGATTCGATTCCGGTTGGAGAGAATTGTGTAGGCTGTGTTGACGAAAATTCTGCGTGGGCAGAAGCGCCAATTGCCGGTGAGGTTAATTTCGATTCAGAGCAAACGGACGCCGGAACCTTTAGCGACGATGATCTTGCTGCTATCCAAGACGCAATTTTAGGTGGTGCCGATCCAACTCAAATCTTAGAGGCAACGGCTGCTGGTGGCGGTCTGGGTTCTGCAAATGCGGGCTTCGTAACCATCGATTACAACTATACGCAAACTCAACCGACAACTTTCTTTGAAACCTCCGGGCTAGACGACGAAGTTATAGAAGAACCTCGAGAAGAGTTCCGATCGATAACCCGTTCTTCTGGTGGTCAATCAATCAGTGAAGTGCTCACTGAAGGTTCCATTTCTGATAATACCTATCCCCAATCTATTACATCTACAGAGACGATAATTGCTGGCAGCTTAGCGCTCGCATCTAATTCTTTTGTTCCAGAAGCTTCATCCCTTGCTTCACTGCTTAGTGAGCTAAATAGCGACATTACCTCAAGCGGTCAACCTGTCACGTTTACTTATGATTTGGCATCAAATTCTATCGTTGGTGTTCAAGGTACTGACGAAGTATTACGCATCGACATTGATGCCGTCAGTGTTGGCAATAACATTGAGCTTTCTCTAACCATAACGATTTCTCAGCCGATTGATCACGTACCGTCTGTTGGCGGTGGTCAGGTTTCCTACACTGGCGATCAAATAGATATTACCTTTGATATTCAAGGCGTAGATACTGCTGGAAATCCGCTAGCAACACCCGTCAACGCACAGGTTTCAGTGTTTGACGGGATAGATCCGTCTGTTGAAAGTGTCAATATCACTAACGTTGAAACTAGCAGCTCGACAATCGAAGGGACGTTCTCAAATATTGGTAGTGATATCCTTCAATCAGCCGTATTTGATGCAAGCGCACTCGACCAGTTTGATGGGTTGCTCAGTGACAATCAAAACACGCTTGCGAGACTGTCTGACGATGGAACAACGATTACTCTGTCCATCCAAGGCCGAGGTGAGGTTGTTCTCACTATCTCGCTTGATACTGATGGTACCTATAAATTCGAGCAATCTAATCCGATAGAACAAGTAGGTACCGATTCACTGACGTTCGCTTTGCCGATCACTATTACTGATTTTGACCAAGATGTTGTAACCAATACTATCAACATTGCTATTACTGATGGTGATAGCCCTGTTATCATTAATGTTGACAGTATTGATGTTGATGAAGCAGGCATTGTTGGCGGCTCACAAGAGGGCACAGCGCCAGTGTCTGGTAGCGGCAGTATTACCGCGGATATTTTTGAAAGTGACATCATTGACCATTATGAACTCGAACCGGCAGAATTTAATACTGGTGGCAGCTTGGTTTCAAATGGCGAGGCTGTGCTGCTTGAGTTGATTAGTGAGACCAATGGTGTAAGAACTTACGAAGGTTATGTTGAGGTCAATGGTTCTAGAATTACGGTCTTTGACGTTAAAGTGGATAGCCCTTCATTGGGGAGCTACGAATTTAATCTGTATGAAGACCTTTCACATCAAGGTGCTGAAGATGCGTTATTAACTTTTGCTCTGCCAATTTATGCGGTGGATGCGGATGGTGACCGCTCTGCACTGTCTGGAGGTTCGAACATACCAGAAGCTGCTGAGATCCTCGTCAATGTCACAGATGATGTTGTTGAGTTAATTTATAAGGTTGAATCAGTCACCGAGCCGACCTTAGCGGGCGATACCGTTGTTTCGTACAACCTATTCAACTTCGAAGGCGCCGATAGTTCGACAATTCAATCGTTCAACTACGACGGTGTTGATTACCTATTAGATCAAAGTTTATTGCCTGATGCTGATCAAACCTTCAGTTTTACGGAGGGTGTGGTCACTATCTCACTGAATGGTGATTTCAGTTTTGAAGTCGCTCGTGATATCGACCATTCAAGCAGCGAAACTATCGTCAAACAGTTTTCATTTTTAGCTGAAGATGGTGATGGCGATACTGATACTTCGACGCTTGAGCTAAGTATTACCGATGGTCAAGATCCGATCATTGACCTGATCCCGCCGGTTACTCTATCTGAAACAAATCTTGCTGACGGTTCTGCGCCAAGCGGAAGTACAGTGAGCGCGACTGAAACGATTACCTTTACCGCAGGCAGTGATGATGTGGCGAGTTTCCGTATTGAACCAACCGAGTTCAATGTGGGCGGTGCACTAAAATCGAATGGTTTTGAGGTCGAGATAAAAGAAGACTCTGCTAATCCGGGAACTTATATCGGTTTTATTACCGATGGTTCGAATACTGAAGTTCCGGTATTCACCATTGCCTTCTCAACCACCACACTTGGTGAATACACCTTTACTTTAATTGAAGCTATAGACCATGCGGATGGTTTAGATAACAACTATCTGAGCTTCGATCTGCCTGTTTACGCTGTTGATAGCGATGGTGATGATTCACTGGTGTCTCAGCTTAACGTCACGATTGGTGATGATGTCCAAATTATGCAAGACGGGACGTTAGATATTGTTGAGCCAAATCTGGCTGATGGAACAATCACAACCAATACCATTGATGTGATGCCAAATCAGAGTGCCGATGGCGCGACGATCACTCAGTTTACTTATGACGGCGTCGTAAACACACTCGATCAAAGTATTTCAGGCGAACAGCAGTTTAGCTTCACGGAAGGTGAATTGTTTATCACCCTTGAAGGTGAAGTGCGCTTTGAACCTAATCGCGATCTAGACCATTCCGTTAGCGAAGACATCGTGAAGTCGATTGTCGTTACCTCAAGCGATTTCGATAACGATTCTCTGACTTCAACCGTTACGTTAACCATTACTGATGGTGATATTCCAACCATCGATGCGGTGCCAAGCGTTACGCTCTCAGAAACAAACTTGGTTGATGGTTCTGCGCCAAGCGCCGGTGCAGTCAGTTCAACCCAGACCATTACTTTTACCAATCAAAGTGATGATGTGGTTCGTTTCCGTATTGAGCCAACAGAGTTCAATACTAACGATGATCTTAAATCGAACGATCTAGCCGTTGAGTTACGTGAAGAGCCGGTAGGGTCGGGTGACTATATTGGTTTTACGACCAGTGCCACAAACATAGAAACTAAAGTATTCACATTAAGCTTTAATTCTGGGGCATTAGGCGAATACACGTTTACGCTCATCGAAGCGTTAGACCACCAAGATGCCCGTGGCAACAACGAGCTTAGCTTTGATTTACCTGTTTATGCGGTAGACAGTGATGGTGATGATTCATTGATGTCTCCGTTAAACGTCACCATCGGCGATGATGTTCAAATCATGCAAGACGGTACGTTAGATATCGTTGAACCAAATCTTGCTGATGGCACGGTAACAACTAGCATTTTCGATGTGATGCCAGCTCAAAGTGCCGATGGCGCGACGATCAATCAGTTCACTTATGATGGCCAACTTCGAACGCTTGACCAAAATGACAATGGTGAGCAGCAGTTTAGCTTCACGGAAGGCGAACTGTTCATCACGCTTCAAGGTGAAGTGCGCTTCGAGCCGAATCGTAATCTAGACCATACGCTGAGCGAAGACATCGTGAAATCGATCGTGGTGACGTCAAGTGATTCTGATAACGATGTGCTGACTGCAACAGTAAAGCTGACCATTACCGATGGTGATATCCCAACCATTGATTCGGTGCCAAGCGTTACTCTTTCTGAAACTAATCTGAATGATGGCTCTGCGCCAAGTGGTAGCGCAGTGAGCTCCACTCAAACTATTACTTACACCACTCAAAGTGATGATGTGACCAGTTTCCGTATTGAACCGACTGAGTTCAATGTTGGTGGTGCTTTGACATCAAGTGGATTGGCCGTTGAACTGAAAGCTGACCCAACCACACCGGGCGGTTACATCGGTTTTGTGACTGATGGCTCGAACGTTGAAACCAACGTGTTTATGATTAGCTTCTCAGATACTAACTTGGGCCAATACACATTCACCTTGCTTGAAGCGTTAGACCATGCTGATGGCTTGTTGAATAATAACTTGAGCTTTGATCTTCCTGTTTACGCTGTCGATAGCGATGGTGATGATTCACTCGTGTCTCAATTAAATGTAACCATTGGTGATGATGTTCAAATTGTGCAGGGCGGTGCCTTAGATATCACTGAGCCCAACCTTGCAGATGGCACGGTGAGCACCAATACCATTGATGTGATGCCAGAGCAAAGTGCCGATGGCGCGACGATCACTCAGTTTACTTATGACGGGCAAGTTCGCACTCTGGATCAAACTGACAATGGTGAGCAGCAATTTAGCTTCACAGAAGGTGAGTTGTTCATCACTCTTCAAGGTGAAGTGCGCTTTGAGCCAAACCGTAATCTAGACCACACGCTTAGCGAAGACATCGTCAAATCGATAGTGGTGACCTCAAGCGATTCAGACAATGACGTACTGACCTCCACAGTGACGCTGACCATTACCGATGGTGATATCCCAACCATTGATGCAGTGCCAAGCGTTACGCTTTCGGAAACTAACTTAAGTGACGGCTCTGCGCCTAGCGGCAGTGCAGTAAGCCAAACTGAGACGATTACTTTCACTAATCAAAGTGATGATGTGGCGAGTTTCCGTATTGAGCCAACCGAGTTCAATGTGAGTGGAGCACTAAAATCGAACGGAGCTGCGGTCGAGATAAAAGAAGACTCTGCTAATCCGGGCACTTACATAGGCTTTATTACCAACGGTTCTAACACTGAAGTTCCAGTATTTAGCATTAGCTTCTCTACGAGTGTATTGGGTGAATACACCTTTACTCTGCTTGAAGCGTTAGATCATGTGGATGGTTTAGATAACAATGACTTGATCTTTGATCTACCCGTTTATGCGGTAGACAGCGATGGTGATGATTCACTGGTGTCTCAACTTAACGTGACCATTGGTGATGATGTCCAAATCATGCAAGACGGTACGTTAGATATCATCGAGCCAAACCTTGCAGACGGCACAATCACGACCAATACCATTGATGTGATGCCAAACCAAAGTGCCGATGGTGCGACGATCACTCAGTTTACCTATGACGGTCAGCTACGAATACTTGATCAAAATGACACTGGCGAACAGCAATTCAGCTTCACGGAAGGCGAACTGTTTATCACCCTTGAAGGTGAAGTGCGCTTTGAGCCGAACCGCGATCTAGACCACTCAGTTAATGAAGACATCGTGACGTCGATAGTAGTAACTTCAAGTGATTTTGATAACGATCCGGTGACTTCAACCGTAACGTTGACGATCATTGATGGTGATAATCCTACGATTGACGTTATTCCAAGCGTTACTCTTTCTGAAACTAATCTAAGCGATGGCTCTGCTCCAAGTGGTAGCTCGGTAAGCTCAACTCAAACCATCACTTTCACCAATCAAAGTGATGATGTGGTTCGCTTCCGCATTGAACCAACGGAATTCAACACCAACGATGCACTTAAATCGAACGGCTTAGCCGTTGAGCTGCGTGAAGATCCGATTGGGTCGGGTGACTACATTGGCTTTACGACCAGTGCGACGAATGTAGAAACCACGGTATTTACGCTGAGTTTCTCTAGCACCACCCTAGGTGAATACACCTTCACTTTACTTGAAGCGTTGGACCACCAAGCTGCTCGAGGTAACAACGACCTCAGCTTTGATCTACCTGTTTATGCGGTAGACAGTGACGGCGATGATTCACTGATGTCTCCGTTAAATGTCACTATCGGCGATGATGTTCAAATCATGCAAGATAGTAAGTTAGACATCATCGAGCCAAATCTTGCCGATGGCACTGTGACAACCACCACCATTGATGTGATGCCAAATCAAAGTGCCGATGGCGCAACTGTGACGCAATTCACTTATGATGGCCAACTTCGAACGCTTGACCAAAATGACAATGGTGAGCAGCAGTTTAGCTTCACGGAAGGTGAACTGTTCATCACTCTTCAAGGTGACGTTCGTTTCGAACCTAATCGTAATCTAGACCACACACTCAGCGAAGACATCGTGAAATCGATCGTGGTGACGTCTAGTGACTCCGATAACGATGTGCTGACCTCAACGGTCACGTTGACCATTACCGATGGTGATATCCCGACCATTGATAATGTTCCAACTGTGAACTTGTCAGAAACGAATCTGAGTGACGGCTCTGCGCCAAGTGGCAGCACGGTTAGTTCAACTCAAACCATTACCTTTACCAATCAAAGTGATGATGTAACAAGTTTCCGTATTGAACCGACTGAGTTCAACGTCGGTGGTGCTTTGACATCAAACGGTCTGGCAGTCGAATTGAAAGCCGACCCAACCACACCGGGCGGCTACATCGGTTATGTTACGGATGGTTCGAACGTTGAAACCAACGTGTTCACGATTAGTTTTTCGGATACCAATTTAGGTCAATACACCTTCACTTTACTTGAAGCATTAGACCATGCGGATGGCCTTGCAAATAACGATCTGAGCTTTGATCTGCCGGTTTATGCGGTTGACAGCGATGGTGATGATTCACTGGTGTCTCAGCTTAACGTAACCATCGGTGATGATGTTCAAATCATGCAAGATGGTACGTTTGATATCACTGAGCCAAACCTTGCTGATGGCACTGTTTCAACTAATACCATCGATGTGATGCCTGAGCAAAGCGCTGACGGCGCGACGATCACTCAGTTTACTTACGACGGTGGGACGGCAATAACACTCGACCAAAACGACAATGGTGAGCAGCAATTTAGCTTCACAGAAGGTGAGTTGTTCATCACTCTTGAAGGTGAAGTACGCTTTGAACCCAATCGTAATTTAGACCACACGGCTAGCGAAGACATCGTGAAGTCGATTGTGGTGACCTCAAGCGATTCAGACAATGACGTACTGACTTCAATTGTTACTCTCACCATTACCGATGGTGATATTCCAACGATTGATGCAGTGCCAAGTGTTACGCTTTCGGAATCTAATTTAGCAGACGGTTCTGCTCCAAGCGGCAGTGTAGTCAGTCAGACTGAGACGATTACCTTTACGAATCAAAGTGATGATGTGACCAGCTTCCGTATTGAACCTACTGAGTTCAATGTGGGTGGAGCACTGAAATCGAATGGATTTGCGGTCGAGATAAAAGAAGACTCTGCTAATCCGGGAACTTATATCGGTTTTATTACCGATGGTTCGAATACTGAAATCCCAGTGTTCACCATTAGTTTCTCGGTAACCACACTTGGTGAATACACCTTTACTTTACTTGAAGCGTTAGATCATGTGGATGGTTTAGATAACAACGATCTGAGCTTCGATCTGCCTGTTTATGCGGTTGATACGGACGGCGACGATTCACTGGTATCCCAGCTTAATGTGACCATCGGTGATGATGTTCAGATCATGCAAGACGGTACGTTAGATATCACCGAGCCAAATCTGGCTGACGGAATAATCACAACCAACACCATTGATGTGATGCCAAATCAGAGTGCCGATGGCGCGACAATCACTCAGTTTACTTATGATGGTCAGCTACGAACGCTTGACCAAAATGACACTGGCGAGCAGCAATTCACCTTCACGGAAGGTGAACTGTTTATCACTCTTGAAGGTGAAGTGCGCTTTGAGCCGAACCGCGACCTAGACCACTCAGTTAGTGAAGACATCGTGAAGTCGATTGTGGTCACTTCAAATGACTTCGATAACGACTCTCTCACTTCAACTGTAACGCTGACAATCACTGATGGTGATAACCCTACGATTGACGTTATTCCTAGCGTTACGCTTTCTGAAACGAATCTGAGTGATGGATCTGCTCCAAGTGGCAGCGCGGTAAGCTCGACTCAAACCATTACTTTTACCAATCAAAGTGATGATGTGGTTCGTTTCCGTATTGAGCCAGCAGAGTTCAATACTAACGATGATCTTAAATCGAACGGTCTAGCCGTTGAGTTGCGTGAAGAGCCGGTAGGGTCGGGTGACTATATTGGTTTTACGACCAGTGCCACAAACATAGAAACTACAGTATTCACATTAAGCTTTAATTCTGGGGCATTAGGCGAATACACGTTCACGCTCATCGAAGCGTTAGACCACCAAGATGCCCGTGGCAACAACGAGCTTAGCTTTGATTTACCTGTTTATGCGGTAGACAGTGATGGTGATGATTCATTGATGTCTCCGTTAAACGTCACCATCGGCGATGATGTTCAAATCATGCAAAACGGTACGTTAGATATCGTTGAACCAAATCTTGCTGATGGTACGGTAACAACTAGCATTTTCGATGTGATGCCAGCTCAAAGTGCCGATGGCGCGACGCTCACTCAATTCACTTATGATGGTCAGCTTCGAACGCTTGACCAAAATGATAATGGTGAGCAGCAGTTTAGCTTCACGGAAGGAGAGTTGTTCATCACGCTTCAAGGTGAAGTCCGTTTTGAGCCCAATCGTAATCTAGACCACGCGCTGAACGAAGACATCGTTAAATCAATCGTGGTGACGTCTAGCGATTCCGATAACGATGTGCTGACTTCAACCGTCACGTTGACCATTACTGATGGTGATATCCCAACCATTGATTCGGTGCCAAGCGTTACTCTTTCCGAAACTAATCTGAATGATGGCTCTGCGCCAAGTGGTAGCGCAGTGAGCTCCACTCAAACTATTACTTACACCACTCAAAGTGATGATGTGACCAGTTTCCGTATTGAACCGACTGAGTTCAATGTTGGTGGTGCTTTGACATCAAGTGGATTGGCCGTTGAACTGAAAGCTGACCCAACCACACCGGGCGGTTACATCGGTTTTGTGACTGATGGCTCGAACGTTGAAACCAACGTGTTTATGATTAGCTTCTCAGATACTAACTTGGGCCAATACACATTCACCTTGCTTGAAGCGTTAGACCATGCTGATGGCTTGTTGAATAATAACTTGAGCTTTGATCTTCCTGTTTACGCTGTCGATAGCGATGGTGATGATTCACTCGTGTCTCAATTAAATGTAACCATTGGTGATGATGTTCAAATTGTGCAGGGCGGTGCCTTAGATATCACTGAGCCCAACCTTGCAGATGGCACGGTGAGCACCAATACCATTGATGTGATGCCAGAGCAAAGTGCCGATGGCGCGACGATCACTCAGTTTACTTATGACGGGCAAGTTCGCACTCTGGATCAAACTGACAATGGTGAGCAGCAATTTAGCTTCACAGAAGGTGAGTTGTTCATCACTCTTCAAGGTGAAGTGCGCTTTGAGCCAAACCGTAATCTAGACCACACGCTTAGCGAAGACATCGTCAAATCGATAGTGGTGACCTCAAGCGATTCAGACAATGACGTACTGACCTCCACAGTGACGCTGACCATTACCGATGGTGATATCCCAACCATTGATGCAGTGCCAAGCGTTACGCTTTCGGAAACTAACTTAAGTGACGGCTCTGCGCCTAGCGGCAGTGCAGTAAGCCAAACTGAGACGATTACTTTCACTAATCAAAGTGATGATGTGGCGAGTTTCCGTATTGAGCCAACCGAGTTCAATGTGGGTGGAGTACTGAAATCGAATGGCTTTTCGGTCGAGATAAAAGAAGACTCTGCTAATCCGGGCACTTACATCGGTTTTATTACCGATGGTTCGAACACTGAAATCCCAGTGTTCACCATTAGTTTCTCGGCAACAACATTAGGCGAATACACCTTTACCTTACTTGAAGCGTTAGACCATGTGGACGGTTTAGACAACAACGACCTGAGCTTTGATCTTCCTGTTTATGCGGTTGATACGGATGGCGATGATTCATTGGTGGCTCAACTGAATGTGACCATCGGTGATGATGTTCAAATCATGCAAGATGGTACGTTAGATATCATCGAGCCAAATCTTGCCGACGGCACAGTCACAACCAATACCATTGATGTGATGCCAAATCAAAGTGCCGATGGTGCGACGCTCACTCAGTTTACTTATGATGGTCAGCTACGAACGCTTGACCAAAATGACAATGGCGAACAGCAATTCAGCTTCACAGAAGGCGAATTGTTTATCACTCTTGAAGGTGAAGTGCGCTTTGAGCCGAACCGCGACCTAGACCACTCAGTTAATGAAGACATCGTGAAGTCGATTGTGGTCACTTCAAATGACTTCGATAACGACTCTCTGACTTCAACCGTAACGCTGACAATCACCGATGGTGACAACCCTACGATTGACGTTATTCCAAGCGTTACCCTTTCTGAAACTAATCTGAGTGATGGCTCTGCTCCAAGTGGCAGCGCGGTAAGCTCGACTCAAACCATCACGTTCACCAATCAAAGTGATGATGTTGAGAAATTCCGTATTGAACCAACGGAATTTAATACTAACGATGATCTTAAATCGAACGGTTTAGCCGTTGAGTTACGGGAAGATCCACAAGGTTCGGGTAATTATATTGGTTTTACGACCAGTGCGACGAATGTAGAAACCACAGTATTTACGCTGACTTTCTCTAGCACAACATTAGGTGAATATACCTTCACTTTGCTTGAGGCTTTGGATCATCAAGATGCCCGTGGCAACAATGACCTCAGTTTTGATTTACCCGTTTATGCGGTAGACAGTGACGGCGATGATTCACTGATGTCTCCGTTAAATGTCACTATCGGCGATGATGTTCAAATCATGCAAGACGGTGCGTTAGATATCGACGAGCCAACCGTCGCAGATTTGGCCGCTGGCACAGTGACAACTAACACCATTGATGTGATGCAAAATCAAAGTGCCGATGGCGCGACGATCACTCAGTTTACTTATGATGGTCAACTTCGAACGCTTGACCAAAATGATAATGGCGAGCAGCAGTTTAGCTTCACAGAAGGTGAACTGTTCATCACTCTTGAAGGTGAAGTACGCTTTGAGCCAAATCGTAATCTAGACCACAAGCTGAACGAAGACATCGTGAAATCGATTGTGGTGACGTCTAGCGATTCGGATAACGATGTGCTGACCTCAACCGTCACGCTGACCATTACCGATGGTGATATCCCAACCATTGATAATGTCCCAACTGTGACTTTGTCGGAAACCAATCTGAGTGACGGCTCTGCGCCAAGTGCCAGTGCGGTTAGCTCAACTCAAACAATTACCTTTACCAATCAAAGTGATGATGTAACAAGTTTCCGTATTGAACCAACCGAATTTAATGTTGGTGGCGCTCTCACATCAAACGGATTGGCAGTCGAGTTAAAAGCCGACCCAACCACCCCGGGCGGTTACATCGGTTATGTTACGGATGGTTCGAACGTTGAAACCAACGTGTTCACGATTAGTTTTTCAAATACCAATTTAAGCCAATACACCTTCACCTTACTTGAAGCGTTAGACCATGTTGATGGCTTGGCCAAGAATGATCTGACCTTTGATCTTCCAGTCTACGCAGTTGATAGCGATGGCGATGATTCACTGGTGTCTCAACTCAATGTAACCATCGGTGATGATGTTCAAATCATGCAGGATGGTGCCTTAGATATCACTGAACCGAATTTGGCTGCTGGCACTGTTTCAACTAACACCATCGATGTGATGCCAGAGCAAAGTGCCGATGGCGCGACGATCACTCAGTTTACTTATGACGGGCAAGTTCGCACTCTGGATCAAACTGACAATGGTGAGCAGCAATTTAGCTTCACAGAAGGTGAGTTGTTCATCACTCTTCAAGGTGACGTGCGCTTTGAGCCAAACCGTAATCTAGACCACACGGTTAACGAAGACATTGTCAAATCGATAGTGGTGACCTCAAGCGATTCAGACAATGACGTACTGACCTCCACAGTGACGCTGACCATTACCGATGGTGATATCCCAACCATTGATGCAGTGCCTAGCGTTACTCTGTCTGAAACCAACCTTAGTGACGGCTCAGCGCCAAGCGGCAGCGCAGTCAGTCAAACTGAGACCATCACCTTTACCAATCAAAGTGATGATGTGGCGAGTTTCCGTATTGAGCCAACCGAGTTTAATGTAGGAGGTGCACTGAAATCGAATGGCTTTGCGGTCGAGATGAAAGAAGACTCTGCTAATCCGGGCACTTACATCGGCTTTATTACCAATGGTTCGAACACTGAAGTTCCTGTATTCACGATTGCCTTCTCTACGAGTACGTTGGGCGAATACACCTTTACCTTACTTGAAGCGTTAGACCATGTGGATGGTCTAGATAACAACGATCTGAGCTTCGATCTGCCTGTTTATGCTGTGGATACCGACGGCGACGATTCATTGGTGTCTCAGCTTAATGTGACCATTGGTGATGATGTTCAAATCATGCAAGATGGTACGTTAGATATTATCGAGCCAAATCTGGCTGATGGAACAATCACAACCAACACTATTGATGTGATGCCAAACCAAAGTGCGGATGGCGCGACGATCACTCAGTTCACTTATGACGGTGTCGTAAACACACTGGATCAAAGTATTTCAGGCGAGCAGCAATTCAGCTTCACAGAAGGCGAGTTGTTTATCACCCTTGAAGGGGAAGTGCGCTTTGAACCTAATCGCGATCTAGACCATTCCGTTAGCGAAGACATCGTGAAGTCGATTGTGGTGACTTCAAGTGACTTTGATAACGATCCGGTGACTTCAACCATTACGCTGACCATTACTGATGGTGACAATCCGACTATCGATTCGGTACCGAGCATTGTACTTGAAGAAGCTGACTTAACTGACGGCTCATCGCCAAGTGGTAGCGCAGTCAGTCAAACGGAAACCATCACTTTCACTAATCAAAGTGATGATGTTGAGAAATTCCGTTTAGAACCAAGTGAATTTAATACCAACAACGCGCTCAAGTCCGATGGCTTAATCATTGAGATTCGAGAAGAGCCAACAGGTTCAGGCAATTACATTGGTTTCACGACTGATATTTCGAATGTCGAAACCACTGTGTTTACACTCGATTTCAGCAGTACCACTTTGGGTGAGTACACCTTCACGCTTCTGGAAGCGATTGACCACACGCCTGTTCAAGGCAATAACGATCTAACATTCAACTTGCCAGTCTACGCTGTCGATAGCGACGGTGATGATTCGCTAATGTCGCCACTGGCTGTAACTGTCACTGATGATTTTCAAGTGATGGTTAATGACTCTCTCACAATTGAAGAGCCAACGGTTGCAGATTTGGCAGCAGGTACTCCGACGACAACTACCGTTAATGTACTTGATGAAGAAGGTGCTGATGGCACGACTATTACTCAGTTCACTTATGATGGCGGTGCGGTATTAACGCTTGATCAAAACGATGCGGGTGAGCAAAAGTTTGTGGTTGCTGACGGGTCTTTGTATATCACTCTGCAAGGCGATATTCGTTTCGAACCAAATCGTAACTTAGACCATACTAGTGGCGATATCGTGAAGTCGATAGTCGTAACCTCAAGTGATTCTGATAACGATCTTGTGTCTTCAACGGTAACGCTAACCATTACCGATGGCGATATCCCAACCATTGACACAGTGCCAAGCGTTACGCTATCAGAAACGAATCTGAGTGATGGCTCTGCTCCAAGTGGCAGTGCGGTTAGTTCAACTCAAACCATTACCTTTACCAATCAAAGTGATGATGTGACAAGTTTCCGTATTGAACCAACAGAGTTCAATATTGGTGGTGCTCTCACATCAAACGGATTAGCGGTTGAGCTAAAAGCCGACCCAACCACTCCGGGTGGCTACATCGGTTATGTTACAGATGGCTCAAACGTTGAAACCAACGTATTTACGATTAGCTTCTCGGATACCAATTTAGGTCAATACACCTTCACCTTACTTGAAGCGTTGGATCATGTAGATGGCTTAGTGAAGAATGATCTGACTTTTGATCTTCCTGTTTATGCGGTTGATAGCGATGGTGATGATTCACTGGTGTCTCAACTGAATGTGACCATTGGTAATGATGTACAGGTCATGCAAAACCAAGCGCTTAATATTATTGAGCCAACGGTTGCTGATTTGGCTGCAGGTACTCCGACGACAGCTACTGTTGATGTGATGCCTAGTCAAAGTGCCGATGGCGCGACAATCACTCAGTTTACTTACGATGGCGGGGCGGTAATAACGCTCGATCAAAACGATACGGGTGAACAAAAGTTTGTCTTTGCTGAAGGTTCACTGTTCATCACATTGCAAGGTGAAGTTCGCTTTGAACCAAATCGTAATTTAGACCACACGCTCAGCGAAGACATCGTGAAGTCGATTATGGTGACTTCAAGTGACTTCGATAACGATCCAGTGACAGCAACGGTTACGCTGACGATTACCGATGGTGATATCCCAACCATCGATGCAGTGCCGAGTGTTACTCTATCTGAAACTAACCTTAGCGATGGCTCTAGCCCGAGCGGTAGCGCGGTAAGTCAAACCGAGACGATTAGCTTTACTAATCAGAGTGATGATGTGACTAACTTCCGTATTGAACCAACAGAGTTCAATGTCGGTGGTGCACTAAAATCGAACGGTTTTGCGGTCGAGATAAAAGAAGACTCTGCTAATCCGGGTACTTACATCGGTTTTATTACCAATGGTTCGAGCGCTGAAGTTCCAGTGTTTACCATTAGTTTCTCGGCAACCACGCTAGGTGAGTACACCTTTACCTTACTGGAAGCGTTAGACCATGTAGATGGCCTTGCGAATAACAGCTTAAGCTTTGGCCTGCCTGTTTACGCTGTCGACAGTGATGGCGATGATTCACTGGTGTCTCAACTCAATGTGACCATTGGCGATGATGTCCAAATAATGCAAGACGATACGTTAGATATCACTGAGCCAAATCTTGCAGACGGAACAATCACAACCAACACCATTGATGTGATGCCAAATCAGAGTGCCGATGGTGCGACAATCACTGAATTCTCATTTGGCGGTATTGTCAAAACACTCGATCAAAGCATCGTAGGCGAGCAGCAGTTTAGTTTTACCGAAGGTGAGTTATTCATCACTATTCAAGGCCAAGTGCGCTTTGAACCTACTCGTGACCTTGACCACACGACCAACGAAGATATCGTGAAGTCGATAGTGGTAACTTCAAGTGATTTTGATAACGATCCGGTGACCTCAACCGTTACGCTGACCATTACCGATGGTGACATTCCAACCATTGGTGCTGTGCCAAGCGTTACTCTCTCAGAAACAAACTTAGCGGATGGTTCGGTTCCAAGCGCCGGCGCGGTCAGCTCAACACAGACGATTACTTTCACCAACCAAAGTGACGATGTGGTTCGTTTCCGCCTAGAACCAACCGAGTTCAATACCAACGATGCACTTAAATCGAATGGCTTAGCGGTCGAACTGCGTGAAGATCCTCAAGGCTCTGGTCAGTACATCGGTTTTACTACCAGTTCGTCTAATGTAGAGACGACAGTATTTACACTGGACTTCAACTCCGGAACCTTAGGCGAATACACATTTACTTTAATCGAAGCTCTCGATCATCAAGATGCGCGCGGCAACAACGATTTAAGCTTTAATCTACCTGTGTATGCGGTTGATAGTGATGGCGATGATTCGTTAGTTTCTCAGCTTGGCGTGACCATTGGCGACGATGTGCAGTTGATGCAAGGCGGCACAATCACCAGTCGTGAGCCTGCAACAAGTGTAGAAACATCGAATACCTTTGATGTGATGCCAAACCAAAGTGCTGATGGAGCCAAAGTCACTTCATTTGTTTTTGACGGTAACACTGCAGAAAGTCTTGATTTGAATGTGAATGGTGAACAAGAGTTCGTCTTCACGGAAGGTTCGGTATTCATTACGACGGAAGGTGAGATACGTTTCGAACCGGTGCGCAATCAAAACCATGCAGGTGGTGATATTACCAAGTCGATTGAGGTGACGTCTGTTGACCTCGATGGCGATATTGTTACATCGACCGTGACGCTGAAGATTGTTGATGGTGACCTTCCTACTATTGACCTTGTTCCCGGAATTACGTTATCTGAAGTGGATCTGGCTGATGGCTCTGCGCCAACCGGTAATCCAGTGACAATGACACAAACCATTACTTACACAGCGGGTAGTGACGACGTAAGCCATTTCAGAATTGACCCTACGCAGTTTAATACTTTAGGGGCTTTGAAATCGAACGGTCTAGATGTCGAGATAAAAGAGCAGCCAGCTAATTCTGGTAATTACATTGGCTTCGTTAAAGACGGTTCTAACGTAGAAACCAACGTCTTCACGATCAGCTTCTCGACGAGCAATTTAGGGCAATACACGTTCACACTGCTTGAAGCGTTAGATCATGTCGATGGATTACAAAACAATATACTAAGCTTCGATGTCCCTGTGTTAGCGGTTGATGCGGATGGTGATGATTCTGCAATGTCGCCAATGACGGTTGCGATCACCGATGACGTACAAGGTGTTCAAGATGGTACCTTGAGTATCACTGAGCCTTCATTAGCTGATTTGGCTGCGGGTACGCCACCTACGACGGCAATCATTGATGTTATGCCAACGCAGAGTGCTGATGGCGCGAAAGTGACACAGTTTACTTACGATGGTGGCACAGCTGTAACGTTAGACCCAAGCATCTCTACAGAACAAGTCTTTACCGTAACCGATGGCTTACTGTACATCACCATTGAAGGGGAGGTTCGTTTTGAGCCGAACCGAGATCTCGACCATTCATCCGGTGACATCGTAAGAACGATTGTCGTCACCACCAGTGATTTTGATAACGATACCGATACCGCGGATGTCACCTTAACGATCAAAGACGGTATCGATCCGGTTATTGACGTGGTTCCAGATGTTAACTTATCGGAAGTCAACCTAGCGGATGGCTCTACGCCAACTGGTTCTCCGGTAAGTTCGACTCACACAATCACTTACACCGAAGGAAGTGATGATTTTAGTCACTTTAGAATTGCGACCAACGAATTCAATCCTGGCGATCTGTTGAAATCAAGTGGTCTTGTTGTTCAACTAAAAGAAGATCCTGCTTCTGCTGGTGACTACATTGGTTATACCGATGATGGTATGGGTAACGTTACCGATGTATTTACCATTAGCTTTGATAGTGCAAACAAAGCTCAGTTTACATTTACCTTGATTGAGGCGCTTGATCACCTTGATGGTGTGCTTTACAACGATCTTACGTTCCGTTTGCCTATCTATGCTGTTGATACAGATGATTCTGAATCAACGAAGCGCGATGTGGTGGTTACGCTAGAAGATGACATCCAGCAAATGCAAGATGGCTTCTTAACCATTACCGAGCCAAATTCTGGTACTCCAACAACAACTACCGTTGATGTGATGCCAATACCAAGTGCAGACGGCGCGAACATTACGCAGTTCACGTATGACGGTGGTTCTCCAATTACTCTGAATCAGAACATCAGTGGCGAACAAGAGTTTGTTTTCACTGAAGGTTCACTGTTTGTAACATTAGATGGTGACGTAAGGTTTGAGCCAAATCGAAACCTTGATCACTCTGCGGGTAACATTGTTAAGTCAATCGTGTTCACGTCTTCAGACTTTGATAACGATATCTTTTCGTCGACGGTTACGCTCACCATTGTTGATGGTGATGGACCAACAATCGACGTTGTGCCGGGTGTGGCATTGTCAGAAAGCTTACTTGCGGATGGTTCGACGCCTAGTGTAAACCCTGTGAGTATGACTCAAACCATTACTTCACTTGCAAGCAGTGATGATATTGCTGAAATAGTGGTGGAAGTAGGGTTGTTCAATACCAACGGCGCGTTGAAGTCGGATGGTTTGTCACTGAGTTTGCGTGAAGACCCTGCAAACTCTGGTGACTACATCGCATTCACGACGGATGGTTCGGGTGTTGAGAAAGTTATCTTTACTCTAGACTTTGATGACACGAATCCGAGTCAATATACGTTTACTCTGCTTGAACGTTTAGACCATGTTGATGGCTTAGGAAATAACGATCTGAGTTTTGATCTTTCTGTTTATGTAGAAGATACCGATGGTGATATTTCAGCGTCTAAACCGCTTACAGTCACCATCACCGATGATGTTCAGCTGATGCAGTCAGGTGTGCTCAACATTACTGAGCCAACCACGGGAACACCGACTACAACAGTCTTTGATGTGATGCCTGCGCAAAGTGCAGATGGTGCCACAATCACTAAGTTTACCTATGGCAGCCAACCTGAAGAGTCTCTGGTACAAACTGATACGGGTGAGCAAGAATTTGTGTTCACTGAAGGTTCTCTGTTTATCAATCTTGAAGGTGATGTACGTTTCGAACCTAACCGTAATCTCGATCATTCGGGTGGTAACATCGTCAAGACCATTACGGTGACCTCGGAAGATAAAGATGGTGATATTGTTACTTCGACGGTAACGCTAACTATTGCAGATGGCGCGCCACCAACTATCGACACCGTACCGACTGTCGCGTTGGCTGAAGCAAATCTGATTGATGGTTCTTTACCGGGTTTACCTGTGAGCCAAACTGAAACCATTGCTTTCACAGCAGGAAGTGATGATGTTAGCTACTTCCGCATTGATACCACTCAGTTCAACACGTCTGGCGATCTAAAATCGGATGGTTTGGTGGTTCAACTAAAAGAAGATCCTCTGAACAGCGATAATTATATTGGTTACGTTGAGAGCGGCGGTGTCCAAACAGATATCTTCACCATCACGTTTAGCAGCGTGGTTCTAGGAGAGTACACATTCACCTTACTGGAAGAGTTAGATCACTTGCCAGTACAGGGTAATAACGATCAAATCTTCACCTTGCCAGTTATCGCAGTCGACAAAGACAACACTGACTCAGCGATGAAACCTCTTACTGTGACCATTACCGATGATGTGCCAACCATTACTGACACCACTGTCGCAAGTACGTTTGTGGTTGATGAAGATGATTTAGGCACTCTGGCACAAGCAACGGGTTCGTTTGTTACCACAGAAGGTGCAGACCAAGTTGAGGTTTACGAGCTGCGTAATATCTCAACGCTGGAAGCAACGCTATCGTCGGGCAGTGAAGGTATTAAGATCACCGAAATTACCGGTGCTGCTAATACGACCACCTACCAAGGTGCAACCGACCCAAGTGGAACGCCAATTTTTACATTAGTATTGACTGATGATGGTGCTTACACCTTTACCTTGTTGGGCCCTCTCAATCACGCCACGACACCGAGTAACCTCGATACATTAACAATACCGTTTGATGTTGTTGCCATTGACGGTGATGGCGATGATTCTAACCAATATGTATTGCCAATTGAGGTGCTAGACGATGCGCCAGTAATGAGTGCGCCAACGGGTGAAACGGTTGTTGATGAAGACGATCTTACTGGAATTGGTTCGGATCAAACGGAAGACACCATTATCAATGGACTGTTCACAGTCGATGAAGGTGCCGATGGCGTTGTGAAGTATGAACTGGTTGATGAAGATTTGGTTCTGGCTGGCTTAACTTCCGATGGGGAAAATTTAGAGTGGCTGCCTGTTTCTATCTCAGGAAGCACGTTTACCTACGTTGCTCAAACGGTGACGAGCAATGACACAGTGTTCGAGATTGTTTTCGATACCTCAAACAACAGTTATCAGTTTGAACTGTTTAAACCTCTGAAACATCCTGATGGTGCCGATGAAAACAACATCGAACTCGATTTCTCGGTCGTGGCTGAAGATTTTGATCAAGACCAATCAAACGCGATCGATTTAAAAATCACGGTTACTGATGATGTTCCGTTGGTGACCACTCAATCGATTACTCGTCTTGAAGGGCAGGGTTACAACAACTCTAAAGTCGACATGTTTGCTAATGCGACGGATGTGGGGGCTGATGGTGCGGTACTGAGTCGAATTGAGGGTATCTCAAATAATGGTGCAGATATTGTTTTCCGTACAGGAAATAACGGACCATACAGTAGCGGTTTCGATTTAAATAGTGGCAGCCAACAGATTCGAGTCTACGAGCAGACGAATGGTGGTGCAGATACTCGTGAGCTTGGTCGACTGCGCATCAACTCAAATGGTGAAGTTGAATTCAGAGCTAACGGCTATCTCGACCATGACGGCCTAGACACTATCGACTTCTCGATTAACGTGATTGCGACGGATGGAGACTTAGACACCTCTGAAACTCCGTTAGATATTTCTATTACTGATAGGGACTCTACAAGAATCGCGCTGAAAGTAACTACCTTCGAGGATGCGGGTAGAGACTCAACCATACCTTACGCAACAGGCGATGAGCCGACTTTTGAGAATGTTCAAGATAACCAGATTGATTTGCCTGATGCACCAGCGCAAGTTGCGCTGCAAGTTAATCTGTATGACCAAGATAACGCTGAATCTATTGGGCAGTTGACGATTAAAAGCCCGAACGGAGGTGACAGTCACCAAGGTACTTTCTATTACTTTGATAGTGTTAGCGCTAAGTACATTGAATTAGTGCCTGAGTCAAATGGGAGCATTATATTTGGCTCTCCTGAACTCGAACAAAGCTTCGCTCCAAACCCGAGTGAACCAAGACAAACTATCGCGACGATAGACAACCTGTTCTTTGTTCCAGACCAACACGCTAGTTCGGATGAAACTGGTGGGCGAGTTCGTTATGAGCTTGAAATTGAGAAAAATGGCACTACGGAGCACACCATTAACTCAAACTTCAGAATCGAGATTGAAGCGGTAGCGGATATTGCGACTTGGGATGATTCCAACAGCACGTATCAGTATCAAGTCAACGAAGATGAAGACAATGTCACGTTGCAGCTGAACGCAGAGTCGCAAGATAACAGTAATACTGAGACGATTACCTATGAACTTGAAGCAGTTCAAGGCGACGGGAAGTTTGAGCTACTTGATCAAAATGGCAATGTGTTAACGCCCGTTAATGGTGTTTATATCATCGCATCTGCTGATATCAATAGCACTGTAGTTAACCCTATTGATAACTTCTCAGGCCAGATTGAGTTCAAAGCGACGGCAATTACGGAAGAGACGCTTAACCCATACGATGATTCAGCCAACGGTGGAGCAAACGATAAGACGACGGCTCGTTCTGTAGAGCAAAATATCATTATTGATGTCACTGCTGACGCCGACCCGGGTAAATTCAGTGTTAGTCGTATCAAGATCAACGAAGATAACATCGATGACCCTGATTACATTGGTCCTTTGGACAATAAAGACGCGTTTACGTTAGACGAAGTCATCACCATGACAGGTTCGGTCGATTCTGACAGTTCTGAAGAACTGTTTGTGCGCATCAGTAATGTTACTGAAGGCGCGGTACTTTACTTCTTAGGCACCACGACAGTCGTTCCGACTATCACGATCAATGGTGTGGATTATCAAGAAATCGCGTATTCCGATTTGGCTAACGTGGAAGTTGTTCCAACTAAACACAGCAATGTGGATTTTACTTTCGATGTCACCGGTGTGGTTAAAGACACCGCGAACCTTTCTTCAGGTGCGCAAGTCGATGAAGAAATACTGGGTACTAAGACGGTCAACGTCGAGGTCAAAGGTGTTGCCGACACGCCTTATGGTGGGACCAATGGTACAGATTGGACGACGTTTAATGAAGGTGGCATAACCGGCGTTCAAACCACGATTCAAGAAAGTCAAAACGGTGATAACTTTGCTCTGCTTGACTTCACTGTGTTATCTGGAGAAAGAAGACCTGATCCGGCAGCTGTAGATCAAACCCCATTGCCTGACGATGGTTCAGAATCCATAACCGTTATCCTCTCGGGTATTCCTGATGGCGTTATTCTCGAAGACGGCGACGGTACGGTGATCGATCTTAACTTTGTCGGTTACGAAACTGGACCGGGCGGTAGTCCTGATCTATCGAAACCTATCTACGAAGCGAACATTACTGAGGCAGGTAAAACCTCAGGCATTCGAATTCGACCTGTCGACTCATCGACAGAGAATATCCACATCCAAGGTAAAGTGATTGTGACCGAGAATGATGGTCACACGCTTACGTTTGATCAAGAAATTCGAGTACTAGTCGAACCTATAATCGATACCTCTGCGACGTACAATACAGTGACTCGTGGGAATGAAGATACTGCTATCAATATTGATTGGCACCCAGAGGGTACTGACTATATTGATGATGATGAGCATTTCACTTCTATTGTCATCAATGACATTCCGACAGATGTTGAAAGTGTTGTGGTTAATGGCGATGTAACTTGGGTTTACGATGCCGCAGCAGGCACTTTAACCATTACTCCGAAGAGCGGTCAAACTGCTGAAGAGTTTACTCAGATCGCGCTGAATAATAACTTTATTCAAATAACGCCAGCTCAAGATTCCAGTGCTGATTTTACACTCGATACTGTGGTAATGATTGAAGAGCGAGATCATGAATATGTCGATGCTTCAAACCCTGGGCAAGGCATTGTAACGGCGACGATCACCGGTACGATTAATGTTGTCGTGCGGCCTGTCGTTGAGCCTGGAGATGCCGACAACAAGATTGTTGTTTCAAACGAAGATGGCTCTGGAGATCTGACTACGATTACGGCTGACGCTAATGGCGTAATTAAATTTACAACCAACAGTGATAACCAAACGACGGATACTAATGGAGATGAAATCTGGGACGGTGAATACGTCGTCCGATACCAAGAAACGGATTTAAGCACAGTAGAAGAGCAAGTCGACGAAGTGATTGTTCAGTTGACTAACACCGACGGAAGCGCGTTATCTGATGATATCTTAGGGCAACTTTTAGTAACGGGTGCCTCTTACGAAGGCGGTGGCCGTTGGGTTGTGACCAATGAAGATGCCTTTAGCGTTAGTGCTCCCAATGGATTAGATTTCACCCCTGCCAATGATGCGGATGATGTCGCTACTGATTTCAATGATGTCAAGATGACAATTTTCACTTTAGTATCAGATCCTGGTGACGCTAACAATGAAACGTCCGCCCAAGTGCAACGCACCGGAGAGGTAACGCTTTCTTATCCTGAGGTGCTGACGGCACCTGACAAAGTTGCTGCAGATATTGCGATTGTGCCAGACAGTGTTATCGACGCCGTTGAGGATACTCAGCTTGATCTCGGCGCGGCACTCAACGGCATTTTGAGCTTGACGGGTCGCGATGATTCTACTGACCAAGTGACGGTGATCATTGATGGTACTCTGGTCATTGATGCTACAACATCATTCCCAATTAGCCTGTCGGGAACAAGTGATGTTGACTTTGTGAACGGAAAATATGTTTACGAGACGACTGTCGAACAGGGCGTAACCGTCGATTCATCGGGTTTGTTATTGAATCTGCCACCAAACTACTCTGGTGACTTTAGGTTGCCAATGACCATAGTGACCAAAGATTTACAATCTGGCGATGAGAAGACTTTAGTGACTGAAGTTATCATCAAAGTCGCACCAGATGCTGAGACGGATCCAACGATTGAGGTGAATGTCGTGGGTTCTCTTGATGATGCCTTTAATCCTGTTGATACCGACGGTCAAGCTGGGCAAGATCCGGTGGGTTACGAAGACACCTATATTCAGCTCGACTTCAATTCGACCATTTCGGATCAGGTTTCCGGCGTCGAAGGCGGCCAAGAAGCGTTTACGTCCATTACTTTAACGTTGGACGACCCTTCTATAGGTGCATTCTATGACAACACGGGTACTTCACTAGGCACATCTGTTACGTTTAATCAGGCTGAAATAGCAGCGGGTGCACTCGATAACGTGCTCTTTAGGGCAATCGAAAATTACCCAACGAGTAATGATATTAACCAAGTGCAGGTTAATGTCAGCGGTACAGTCACAGATACCGCAACCTATAATGATCCTGCTTCTCCTGCGGGTACGGCAACAGACTCCGATACTTTCTCTACAAGTGTCAGCTTTGAAGTCGTTCCTGTGGTCGATGACGTGTCTGTCACTGGACCGGGTAGCGATCCGGATGTTATCGAGATTACTGGCAACGAAGACCAGCTCATCTCTCTGTCGGGTACAGGGCCTGTATCGATTGCACTGACTGACCTTGATGGTTCAGAACAGTTTGTGTCGATTAAGTTTACAGATGTCCCTGATGGCTTCCAAATGCGTGCAGATGCAGGCTCGACATATACCGTGAAAAATAATGGTAATGGAGAGTGGAGTGTTCAACTGCCTCAAGCTTCGGGGTTGTCATTCGATTTAAGTGAGATTTCGATCTTGCCGCCTAAAAACTTCAGTGGTACCGCTGAGTTTGGTGTGGAAGTCTTTACTCAAGAATCGTTGCTGGGTGTGCCTACTGCGGCGGCAAACTTGCCAAGCTTCAAACTGCATGTGGTACCTGTTGGTGATGATGTTGATACCAACCCAACCGATTCTGTGACAGGCAATGAAGGCCAAAACATTGATATCGAAATCAATGCGACGATTTTGGACAAAGAGCTGTCTGCAACAGGAAGTGGAACGTTTACTGAAAATGCTCCTGAAACACTTCGAGTTGAAGTGGCGGGTGTGCCTCAAGATGCTTCTATTTTCTATCCAGATGGCACGACCTTGGGCAGCTACGATCCGGCGACACAACTATGGACACTTGATGTTCCTGCTCAGTCGTTAGATAAGATCGTATTCAACTCAGGTGAACACAACAGCGATACGGGCAATGTGCTTGGCATTAACGGACCATTGCAAATTACGGTTCGCTCGGTGGATACCGACGCTGACAACACCGAATACTTAGGTACGCCAACCAGCTTCGATGTTGATTTAGTGATTGATCCTATCAACGATCAACCGACGTTTGTGAATGTGACCAACATTGAAACGCCGGAAGATATTAGCATCGCTATCGACAACTTCAGTATCTACGATGTTGACGCTAACTTTGATAACCCAGATGCACCGTATGTTCTTACGTTACAAGTGGATCAAACACTGCCGGGAGCGCAAGGTGTGTTTGAGTTTACGAGCTCATCTGACGTGACGTTTGTATTGCAACCTGACGGCTCGCTTGTGATTACAGGTAAAGAAGCTGACATCAATACCGCATTGACCAATGGGGCTGTGACATTCAAACCCGACCCAGACCAAAACTACCTCAACCAGAGTGGTTTAGTCACAATCAATGCAACGCTCGATGATGGTGGTAATAACGGCTTGATTGACGCGGGTGATCCGAATACCGCTCAAACCAATCAAACTACGTTCACCATTAAGGTGACGGAAGTGAATGACGCTCCGGTGGCGACTGATGTCGATTTAGGCTCGATTGCGGAAGACGGTCAAATCGTGATTGTTGAAAGTGACTTGATTGCAGCCAGTTCTGATCTAGAAAACCATAATCTCACAGTAACCGGTGTGACTCTTACTCAAGGGCAAGGTCAGCTTACACGCTATGAAAATGCTGGCGGTGCTGATGACGCAGCGATTACGGGGCCATTCTGGATATTCATTGCAGCCAATGATTTCAATGGCGATGTGAAGTTCAATTACGACATCATTGATGACGGTACCACCAACGATGTGGATGATTTCTTAACTGATAATGCTGAAATTAGCCTTTTAGTTACTGAAGTCAATGACCAGCCAGTGGCATCGGATATTGATTTGGGCACCATGCTTGAAGAAGGTCAGTTGATCATCAAAGAGGAAGACCTGATTTCAGCAACCACTGATCCGGAAAACGACACGATTACTGTGAACAGCTTGGTGCTCGATCAAGGTCAGGGTCAATTACAGCGCTTTGAGAACGTGGGCGGAGCTGATGACGCTACGATTACTGGTCCGTACTGGGTATTTACCGCAGCCAACGAATACAGCGGTGATGTTAAGTTCACTTATACCGTTGAGGACGATGGTACAACCAACGGCGCTAATGATTTCTTAACAGACACTGGCGAAATCAGCGTTGTGGTAACGGAAGTGAATGATCAGCCGGTGGCTACGGACATTGACTTAGGAAACATCCTTGAAGAAGGCCAGTTGATCATCAAAGAGGGCGACTTAATTACTGCGACGAGCGATCCGGAAAACGACACGATTACCGTGACCAATCTGGTGCTCGACGAAGGCCAAGGCCAGTTACAGCGCTTTGAGAACGTCGGCGGCGCTGATGACGCTATGATTACTGGCCCGTACTGGATATTTACGGCTGCTGATGAATACAACGGTAACGTTAAGTTCACCTATACCGTCGAGGATGATGGTACAACCAACGGCGCTAATGACTTCCTAACGGATACTGCAGAGATCACCGCGATTGTCGATGGAGTGAACGATACGCCTGTTGTTAACGGTGACAGTGTCACTATGGTTATTGACGAGGATGCTGGTCAGCTATTGAGTGGTATCAACGTCAGTGACCCTGATTATATTGATACATTTTCCGATGATCTCATGACCGTCACGCTGACGGTGGATTACGGTACATTGAACGTATCACTTCCGGCAGTGACGACAGTGATGGTCAACGGTAACAATACTGGTTCGGTTATCTTAGTTGGTACTTTGGGTGACTTGAATGCGCTGATTGATACGCCAACCAGTCCGAATGGTGTCTACTTAGATGCGAGCTTGTCTCCAACCAATAGCATTGGCTTAGAAGTTGTCGCCAAAGACAGCGGAAACCCTTCTGGTATCGCGATAGAGACAACACCTGTAGTTTATAACATCGCGGTGACACCAGTGGCTAATGCGCCAACCTTGTCTATTGATCCGGCATTTAACTATGTGAGAAACATTACGACCAGCTCATCAGTGGTCGCTAGTAGTGGAGTCGCTTTAGTTGGAATTGTCGCTGCATTGACGGACATTACTGAAGAGTTGACGTTGAAGATAAGTGATGTCCCGGATGGTGTTGATGTAACCAGTGATGTGGGTACGGTTTCGCTGGTGGGTGATACTTGGATAGCGACGGCTGATGCGATCGATAGTCTCAGACTCGTCGAGCAGTCATCATTAGGCAAGCCGTTAACCCCGGGTAATTACACCTTGAAAGTTGAGGCGGTATCTGAAGAGGCGGACAACAACGATATTGCGATATCTCAAAACATCGATCTGAATCTCAATATTGTTGCCAATCCAATAGATCTCGATCTGTCTTCTGAAACAGACGATGTGCAACTTTTAGCGAGTAACTTTGATACAAACCTCACTGGCGGTACTGGAAATGACCGACTTGTAGGTGGGTCGGGGGATGACACCCTTATTGGTGGTGATGGTAACGATACACTCATTGGTGGAGGTGGTTCCGATATCCTAACCGGTGGCAATGGTATGGATTCGTTTGTATGGCTCAATATTGAAGATGGCGTTGAAGACACCATTACCGATTTCAGCCTGTCTGAAGGGGACCAAATCGATCTCCGTGAAGTATTACCTGAGCTGAAGAATACATCTCCAGACATGTCTGCATTGCTACAACAGATAGACGCGAAAGTGGACGGGGATGATATTGAGCTTACGATCAAGTCTGATGGTTTAGGTACCACGGAACAGGTGATTGTGGTTGAAGATCTTGCACCTCAGTTGACGCTAAGCAGCACAATGCCGTCAGACATTCTAGATGCGTTAGTGCAACAAAATGTCATCACTCACGGTTAACGCTAAATTGGAAGCTAGCTATTAGAATCTAACGATTAAACTAAAAGCGAACAATTAAACCATAACGATAGAGGCCAGCATTGCTGGCCTCGTTTTTGCCACTGTATAAATCGTAAAGAGTTACTTAAGAGAGTTGTGGATCAGGAACTCTTCTTCAACGCCTTTTAGTTTCATCTCATCCATAATGAAGTTCACCGTGTTCAATAAACGTTGTTCACCTTTTGGAATCAGGTAACCGAACTGACTGTTGGTAAACGGTGTCTCACAACGAGCGGCTTCAAGGCGCTCGTCTGTCACTTGATAGAACAGGCCCTCAGGAGTTTCTGTCACCATTACATCAACTTTACCTTCCGCAACGGCTTGCGGAACGTCTAGGTTGTTCTCGTAACGTGTAAAGCTCGCGTCTTGTAAGTTAGCATCCGCAAAAATCTCGTTAGTCCCGCCGATATTAACGCCAACACGCACCGAAGAAAGGTTCACTTTCTCAATGCTGTTGTATTGTTCTGCTTTGCCTTTCGCAACTAAGAAACACTTACCAAAGGTCATGTAGCCTTGAGTTTGTTCTGCGTTTAACTGACGCTGCATTTTACGTGTGATACCGCCCATCGCGATGTCGTATTTATCGCTGTCTAGATCGGTCAGTAGATCTTTCCATGTGGTACGAACAATCTGTAATTCAACGCCCAACTGCTCAGCAACATGCTTGGCTACGTCAATGTCATAACCAGAGTAGGTTTTGCCGTCAAAGTAAGAAAAAGGCTTGTAGTCGCCTGTGGTGCCAACGCGAAGTGTGCCTGATTTTTGGATGTCTTCTAATTGGTCAGCTTGTGCGACACCAGAAACTGCCAGAGTAATGGAAGCAAGTAATAGTGATGTTTTTTTCATTGTAATTATCTGTTGTGTTTGTGTTGTCATTCAAAGTAACAGAAAGAAAAGCAGAAAGAGATCAAACCATTGGAAATGGTTGTTAAGAAGATGAACACCGAGGGAAGGTTAGGGGATTTGCATAGAGTCTTGAAAATAGAGGCATGTACGTATTAAGTTCTATTTTGATAAATCGTAGGCAACAAAAAGCCCATGTTCTCGAATGAGTAACATGGGCTTCATTATTGGTTTAACTTGTTAGCTGCTTATTTTAGCTGTTTAGCTACTTAGCTACTTAGCAACTGACTCGTTGTTCATCTTAGCCGGACCTTTAGATGCATTAACCAGTAGGATACCAACGGTTAGTACCATCGAACCACATAGTAAGAACAACAAGCGTCCTGTTGGTTCGTTTGGAATTAGAGCCATTGCTAGAATACCGAAACCTGCTGTGCTGATAAGCTTACCAAGCATTGAACGCTGTTTAGTATCTAGGTTTTGTTGCTCTTCACCTTCAGCAACAAGTGGTGTATTCCAGTTAGTAAACAATGTATCAACTTCTTTCTCACGCTCAGTTGATAAAGGTTTATAGAAGAATTGAGTTGCTAAGAAGAAGCCACCAGTAAAGATTACGTGTGCAGCTAAGCTTAAGCCAACTTTAAGATCTGCCCACTCACGACCAGTCAATTGTTGCTCTAAACCAAATAGGTGTTCAATATCTTCTGCTTGTAGAGAAATACCAAAGATGTAAGAAACAAAACCACCGACAATCAATGTAGTCCAAGCCGACCAATCTGGTGTTTTACGAATAATCATACCTAGGAAGATTGGAATAAGCATTGGGAAGCCGATTAATGCACCCACGTTCATTACGATATCAAATAAGCTTAAGTGACGTAACGAGTTAATGTATAGGCCAATCGAGATAATGATTATACCCATCAGAATTGTCGTTAGCTTACTTACAATCACGAGTTCTTTTTGCTCTGCATTCTTGCGAAGAACAGGGCTATAGAAGTTCATTACAAAGATGCCAGCGTTACGGTTCAAACCTGAATCCATAGAAGACATTGTTGCAGCGAACATCGCAGACATTAATAGACCAACCATACCTGCTGGCATTACGTTTTGTACGAATGCTAGGTAAGCAGCATCACCCGCTTTATCACCCATTGAAGCGTACTCCAATGCGAAATCAGGCATGAATGCACTTACGTACCAAGGTGGTAGGAACCAGATAAGAGGGCCAACAACCATTAGGATACATGCTAAGCCTGCCGCTTTACGCGCATTTTCACTGTCTTTAGCACATAAGTAACGATAAGCATTGATACTGTTATTCATTACACCGAACTGCTTCACAAAGATGAAAACAACCCATAGTACGAATACACTTACATAGTTGAGGTTATTCCCCAACATGAAGTCACCTTGGAAATTATCAACAATGTTCGTAATGCCACCACCGTGGAAGTAAGCAGCAACCGCACAAGTGATCGTAACCGCCATGATAACTAGCATTTGCATGAAGTCAGATGCGACAACGGCCCAAGACCCACCAGTTACCGACATGATGACTAACACAGCACCGGTGAAGATGATGGTGGTTTCCATAGGGATATTAAATACAGCAGCAACAAAGATTGCTAGACCATTTAGCCAAATACCTGCAGAAATTAGGCTGTCCGGCATACCGAACCAAGTAAAGAACTGCTCTGAAGTTTTACCAAAACGCTGTCTGATTGCTTCAATCGCGGTTACAACACGAAGTTGACGGAACTTTGGGGCAAAGTACATGTAGTTCATGAAATAACCAAATGCATTGGCTAAGAACAGAATTACAATAACAAAACCATCGGAGAATGCGCGTCCTGCGGCTCCAGTAAACGTCCATGCTGAAAACTGTGTCATGAAGGCGGTTGCACCAACCATCCACCACAACATTTTGCCGCCCCCTCTGAAGTAATCACTAGTCGACGTGGTGAACTTACGGAACATCCAACCAATAGCGATTAAAAAGAAGAAGTAGGCGAGAACAACAAAAGTATCAATAGTCATCTTTTCAGCCTTTTAAATATCATAATTAACTGGGCTTAGATTAACGCGTCCAAAGGTTTATTTGTACTACAATATGTCTTTAGTATGATCTAGGTCGCATTGATTTTTGAGCACACACGACAAGCTAGCTTAACCTGCTGTTTTTATTGTCTTTAATTGTTTTTATGAATTGCTCTAGATCCAAGATAAATTGAAGCTCAAATGTTTATATGTATTACAATATAAGTAATAAGGCTTTAGTTTGCCTTATTTATAAGATTTTAATTATAACCGTAACAAATGTGCTACAACTGAACGTGGTTGTGCGACGGGATTCACGTTAAATCTCCGTACTAAATCGCAAAATATTGTTTCTAGCATTTAAGTGTAGCTTATTGTTTTTATGTCGCTATTTTCTATTTCACGCCCTGAATTGCTCATTATTTATCCGTACTATTTATCTACGCGATTTATCCGCTCAATTTTTCTGCTGTTCTTGTGTTTAGAGTCTTGGTTTGTCCAACCGCTCGAAATTGGAGTAGGCGCTAGCGAGAATTATACCCAATATCCGATATCCGATAAGCGATAATCATAGCCATAAGCCTTGTATTGCTTCATGGCGATTTCTAACCATATGTAAGAGGTTTGTATGCTTAATGGTGAGTAAGGGCGGATGCGTCGATACAGGGCTCAAGACACGGTATGAGTCGAGTGAGTTAGATTACATAAGTGAGTGCTTAGAGTGTTTGCCAGGTCGTGTAAGGCGTTTTAGCACAGTGAGATAGCACGTGCACAAAATTACAAATTACCAGTCACAAAGCTGGTGGATGGCCTGATAAACGGGAATGTATTGAGAGGTCTTAACTTGTTTGAGCGTCGTGCTCTTCAGGTAACAGCCTCAAACTATCAACGATCAAACTTCAGTTACCCAAAAGATTTAGATAACAAAATCCAGTTATTGAAAAACCTCAGATAACAAAAAGCCCCACCGAAGTGAGGCTTTATCACCAAATCTAAAACAGATTAAGCGTTAACGTGATCAACTGCGTCACGAACAAGCTTGCCTAGTTCGTCCCACTTACCTTCATCGATAAGGTTAGTTGGAACCATCCAAGTACCGCCACACGCAAGAACAGAAGGGATCGATAGGTATTCATCAACATTCTTCAAGCTTACGCCACCAGTAGGCATGAATTTAACAGGGTAAACTGCTGTTAGTGCTTTAAGCATACCAGTACCGCCTGAAGGCTCAGCAGGGAAGAACTTCAACGTGCGAAGACCCATTTCCATTGCTTGCTCAACTAGGCTTGGGTTGTTAACACCCGGTACGATTGCAACACCTTTATCGATACAGTATTGAACAGTACGCGGGTTGAAACCTGGGCTTACGATGAAATCAACACCCGCTTCGATAGATGCGTCAACTTGCTCGTTAGTCAGTACTGTACCTGAACCGATTAGCATGTCAGGGAACTCTTTACGCATGATGCGAATCGCTTCGATTGCACATTCTGTACGTAGTGTGATTTCTGCACATGGCATGCCGTTTTCAACAAGTGCTTTACCTAGAGGGATTGCGTCTTCAGCACGGTTGATAGCGATTACAGGAATTACTTTTAGGTTTGCTAGTTGTTCATTTAATGTCGTCATAAATTCTTTCTCACGTTAAATGTGGGCCTGCTTTCAACTAAGCAAACCCTTGATTAATAGTTAAAGTGCGTAATTATAGAGACAGATCAGGCGTCGCATCTACAGGAATGATAGCCCCTGGATGCTGAATCACGGTTCCTGCCACAATATGACCTGCAAATGCTGCGTCACGAGCATTACCGCCGCTCAAACGCTTAGCCAAGAAGCCAGCACTGAACGAGTCGCCAGCAGCCGTAGTATCTACGATGTTGTCAACTGGTTTTGGAGCTACATATTGAGCACTTTGGCTTTCGACGACTAAACAGTCTTTCGCGCCACGTTTGATCACGATCTCTTTCACACCAGACTCAGACGTACGAGCAATACATTGTTCAATGCTTTCGTCGCCGTATAACTCTTGTTCATCATCAAACGTTAGTAGAGCCGTGTCGGTGTACTTAAGCATTTTCAAGTACCAAGAAATTGCTTCTTGTTGGCTTTCCCAAAGTTTAGGACGGTAGTTATTGTCGAAGAATACTTGACCGCCTTGAGCTTTAAATTTGTCTAAGAAGTTAAACAGCTGTGTGCGACCATTTTCTGTCAAGATAGCAAGCGTAATGCCACTTAGGTAAACCGCATCAAAAGAGAACAGCTTATCAAGTAGAGCAGGCGTGTCTTGCTGATCAAACATGAACTTCGCTGCAGCATCACTACGCCAGTAGTGGAAGCTACGCTCACCAGTTTCATCGGTCTCGATGTAATAAAGCCCTGGTTGTTTGTGATCGAGCTGAGCCACCAAGCTTGTGTCGATACCTTCAGCTTGCCACTTTTCTAACATGTCAGTACTGAATGGGTCAGTGCCCAGTGCTGTTACATAGCTTGTTTGGATGCCATGTTCTTTTGTTAAGCGTGACAGGTAAAGTGCAGTATTTAGCGTATCGCCACCAAAACTTTGCTTAAGCCCATCTTGTTTCTTTTGTAGCTCAACCATGCACTCGCCAATGACCGCGATGTTTAATGATTTCATATGCTTACCTTAGCAACTGAGGTTGCGCTATTCATTATTTTAAAAAGTCTTCACGCGCAGGGTTGAAGATATCAAGAAGGATGCTGTCTTGCTCTAGTGCAACCGCACCGTGCATCATGTGTTTACGAGCGAAGTAAGCGTCGCCTTCTTTAAGTACTCTCTTCTCGCCTTCAATCTCAGCTTCAAAGCTACCACGAACAACATAACCGATTTGGTCATGAATTTCGTGTGTGTGAGGATGGCCAATGGCACCCTTATCAAAACACAGGTGTACAGCCATTAGATCGTCAGTGTAAGCAACGATTTTACGTTTAATACCGCCACCAAGTTCTTCCCATGGGTTTTCATCTAGCATAAAGAAAGAGTTCATTGTGTATCTCCTAATCTGTTTAAATCTTTTAAGTGTTACTTAACTTGCATCCATCATAAGGGAATGAGTTCAATTGTAATACAATATATCTAAATTTGTGTGATATTGATCAAGCGATACTTTATATAGCGTAAATAAATCAATAACTTAATAAATGACCGATATTTATCATTAGTCATTCACATCAATGACTTACGGTTGATTGTGTGACTCTAATCATCATTTGGTAACGAATAGGTATAATTAAAGCTCTTATTGTATTACTTTATATGGAGTTTGAGAATTTAATCAAAGTTTAAGCAGATAAACTCTTTATTGAGGGTGACAAAGAATATGACGACTAAACCAGTATTGTTGACTGAAGCTGAAATCGAGCAGCTTCACCTTGAAGTGGGCCGTTCTAGCTTAATGGGCAAAACCATTGCAGCGAACGCGAAAGACCTAGAAGCATTCATGCGTTTACCTATTGATGTTCCAGGTCACGGTGAAGCAGGGGGTTACGAACATAACCGCCATAAGCAAAATTACACGTACATGAATCTAGCTGGTCGCATGTTCTTGATCACTAAAGAGCAAAAGTACGCTGACTTTGTTACAGAATTACTAGAAGAGTACGCAGACAAATATCTAACGTTTGATTATCACGTACAGAAAAACACCAACCCTACCGGCCGTTTGTTCCACCAAATTCTGAACGAACACTGCTGGTTAATGTTCTCAAGCTTAGCTTACTCTTGTGTTGCTTCAACACTGACACAAGAACAACGTGACAACATTGAGTCTCGCATTTTCGAACCAATGCTAGAAATGTTCACCGTTAAATACGCACACGACTTCGACCGCATTCACAACCACGGTATTTGGGCTGTAGCCGCTGTGGGTATCTGTGGTCTTGCTTTAGGCAAGCGTGAGTACCTTGAAATGTCAGTGTACGGCATCGACCGTAACGACACTGGCGGTTTCTTAGCGCAAGTTTCTCAACTGTTTGCACCTTCTGGTTACTACATGGAAGGCCCTTACTACCACCGTTATGCGATTCGCCCAACGTGTGTGTTCGCTGAAGTGATTCACCGCCACATGCCTGAAGTTGATATCTACAACTACAAAGGCGGCGTGATTGGCAACACAGTACAAGCGATGCTTGCGACGGCTTACCCGAACGGTGAGTTCCCGGCTCTGAATGATGCTTCTCGTACTATGGGTATCACAGACATGGGTGTTCAAGTTGCCGTCAGTGTTTACAGCAAGCATTACTCTTCTGAAAACGGCGTAGACCAAAACATTCTCGGTATGGCGAAGATTCAAGACGCAGTATGGATGCATCCATGTGGTCTTGAGTTATCTAAAGCCTACGAAGCCACTTCTGCTGAGAAAGAAATCGGCATGCCTTTCTGGCCAAGTGTTGAATTGAACGAAGGCCCTCAAGGTCACAACGGCGCGCAAGGCTTTATCCGTATGCAGGATAAGAAAGGCGACGTTTCTCAACTTGTTATGAACTACGGCCAACACGGCATGGGTCACGGCAACTTTGATACGCTGGGTATTTCTTTCTTTAACCGCGGTCAAGAAGTGCTACGTGAATACGGCTTCTGTCGTTGGGTTAACGTTGAGCCTAAATTCGGCGGCCGTTACCTAGACGAAAACAAATCTTACGCTCGCCAAACGATTGCTCACAATGCAGTCACGATTGATGAAAAATGTCAGAACAACTTTGACGTTGAACGTGCAGACTCTGTACACGGTTTACCTCACTTCTTTAAAGTAGAAGACGAGCGAATCAACGGAATGAGTGCATTTGCTAACGATCACTACCAAGGCTTTGACATGCAACGCAGCGTGTTCATGCTAAACCTTGAAGAATTAGAATCTCCGCTACTATTAGACCTTTATCGTTTAGATTCTGAGAAAGGCGGCGAAGGCGAACATCAATACGACTACTCACACCAATATCAAGGTCAGATTGTTCGCACTAACTTTGAATACCAAGCAAACAAAGAGCTGAACACTCTAGGTGACGATTTCGGTTACCAACACTTATGGAACGTGGCAAGCGGTGAAGTGAAGGGCACAGCACTTGTAAGCTGGCTACAAAACAACACTTACTACACGTGGCTAGGTGCAACGTCTAACGACAATGCTGAAGTGATTTTTACTCGCACTGGCGCTAACGATCCAAGTTTCAACCTACGTTCAGAGCCTGCATTCATTCTACGTAGCAAAGGCGAAACAACACTGTTTGCTTCTGTTGTTGAAACGCACGGTTACTTCAACGAAGAATTCGAGCAATCAGTTAATGCACGTGGTGTAGTTAAAAACATCAATGTTGTGGCTCACACCAATGTCGGTTCGGTAGTTGAGATCACCACAGAGAAATCAAACGTGACAGTGATGATCAGCAACCAACTTGGCGCAACTGACAGCACTGAACACAAAGTAGAACTGAACGGCAAAGTATACAGCTGGACAGGCTTCTACTCAGTAGAAACAATTTTAAACCCAGAATTAGCAAGCACAGCAGAGCAGGGGAAATAATAATGAGCTATCAACCACTTTTACTTAACTTTGATGAAGCAGCAGAGCTTCGTAAAGAACTTGGCAAGGATAGCCTTTTAGGTAACGCATTGACTCGCGATATTAAACAAACTGACGCTTACATGGCGGAAGTTGGCATTGAAGTTCCAGGTCACGGTGAAGGCGGCGGTTACGAACATAACCGTCATAAGCAAAACTATATCCACATGGATCTAGCGGGCCGTTTGTTCCTTATCACTGAGGAAACAAAGTACCGTGATTACATCGTTGATATGCTAACTGCGTACGCGACGGTATACCCAACACTTGAAAGCAACGTAAGCCGTGACTCTAACCCTCCGGGTAAGCTGTTCCACCAAACGTTGAACGAGAACATGTGGATGCTTTACGCTTCTTGTGCGTACAGCTGCATCTACCACACTATCTCTGAAGAGCAAAAGCGTCTGATCGAAGACGATCTTCTGAAGCAAATGATCGAAATGTTCGTTGTTACTTACGCACACGACTTCGATATAGTGCACAACCACGGCTTATGGGCAGTGGCAGCGGTAGGTATCTGTGGTTACGCAATCAACGACCAAGAATCTGTAGACAAAGCACTATACGGCCTGAAACTAGACAAAGTAAGCGGCGGTTTCTTAGCGCAACTTGACCAACTGTTTTCGCCAGACGGCTACTACATGGAAGGTCCTTACTACCACCGTTTCTCTCTACGTCCAATCTACCTGTTCGCAGAAGCGATTGAACGTCGTCAGCCTGAAGTTGGTATCTATGAATTCAACGATTCAGTGATCAAGACAACGTCTTACTCTGTATTCAAAACGGCATTCCCAGACGGTACATTGCCAGCTCTGAACGATTCATCGAAGACAATCTCTATCAACGATGAAGGCGTTATCATGGCAACGTCTGTGTGTTACCACCGTTACGAACAGACTGAAACTCTGCTTGGTATGGCTAACCACCAACAAAACGTTTGGGTTCATGCTTCAGGTAAAACATTGTCTGACGCTGTTGAAGCAGCTGATGGAATCACACCATTTAACTGGGGTAGCCTGTTCGTTACAGACGGCCCTGAAGGTGAGAAAGGCGGCGTTAGCATTCTTCGTCACCGTGATGAGAAAGACGACGACACCATGGCGTTGATCTGGTTCGGTCAACACGGCAGCGATCACCAGTACCACTCTGCACTAGACCACGGTCACTATGATGGCTTGCACCTAAGCGTATTCAACCGTGGCCACGAAGTGTTGCACGATTACGGCTTCGGTCGCTGGGTAAACGTTGAGCCTAAGTTTGGCGGTCGTTACATTCCAGAGAACAAGTCTTACTGTAAGCAGACGGTTGCTCACAACACAGTAACGGTTGATCAGAAAACGCAGAACAACTTCAACACAGCATTAGCTGAGTCTAAGTTTGGTCAGAAACACTTCTTCGTAGCAGACGACCAGTCTCTACAAGGCATGAGCGGAACCATTTCTGAGTACTACACAGGCGTAGACATGCAACGCAGCGTGATTCTTGCTGAACTTCCTGAGTTCGAGAAGCCGTTAGTGATTGATGTTTACCGCATCGAAGCTGACGCTGAGCACCAGTACGACTTGCCAGTTCACCACTCTGGTCAAATCATCCGTACTGACTTCGATTACAACATGGAAAAAACGCTTAAGCCATTAGGTGAAGACAACGGTTACCAACACTTATGGAACGTTGCTTCAGGCAAAGTGAACGAAGAAGGTTCTCTAGTCAGCTGGCTACATGACAGCAGCTACTACAGCCTAGTAACCAGCGCGAATGCGGGCAGCGAAGTGATTTTTGCTCGCACTGGTGCTAACGATCCAGACTTCAACCTTAAGAGTGAGCCTGCGTTCATCTTACGTCAGTCTGGTCAAAACCACGTGTTTGCTTCTGTACTAGAAACGCATGGTTACTTTAACGAGTCTATCGAAGCCTCTGTAGGCGCTCGTGGTCTAGTTAAATCAGTATCTGTTGTGGGCCATAACAGTGTCGGGACTGTTGTTCGCATTCAGACTACTTCTGGCAACACTTACCATTATGGTATTTCAAACCAAGCTGAAGACACGCAGCAAGCAACTCACACTGTTGAGTTCGCGGGTGAGACATACTCGTGGGAAGGATCATTTGCTCAACTGTAAATGATTAAAATACATGCCGTTTAACGATGGCATGTATTGATGTGGTGCTTTGCGGGAACGAAGCATCACATTGAAATTCAGTCGTGATTGAAAAATCGTTCGTTGAAACCAACAACGACTGAAAACATCGGGAATAAGTCAAACCGAGTAACTCATAGCGAGTTGCTCGGTTTTTTTATGCGTGTTGCTTTTATAGGGGGAAGAAGGGAGAGGAGAGGAGAGGACAACAGAGCTTCCCTTTTCCTTCGAATCCTACAGAGTGGGCTAAAGTATAATTTAGGATTTAAAATAAAGGGACTCAAGGATGAAGTGGTTATTGGCAATAGTTACGATGTCTGGCGTCGCATTGGCGGCAGAAAATAACAATGTTGAGGTGAGCAGTGAGCATTTCGTCCGTTATCAATACCAAGACAAAGTCAGCTATGGAAAACTAGACAATGACGTTGTGTTACCGGTCAGTGGCGATATCTTTGGAGAATATTCGGTAGCAAAAAATTCGATCCCGTTAGAGTCGGTTGAGGTGTTACTGCCGACAAAACCAGAGAAAGTCTTCGCCGTCGGGATGAACTTCGCTAGCCACTTAGCTTCACCTGCCGATGCACCACCGCCGATGTTTCTTAAACTTCCTTCTTCTTTGATTCTCACGGGCGAAGTTATTCAAGTGCCACCAAAAGCAAGAAACGTTCATTTTGAAGGCGAGTTGGTGGTTGTGATTGGTAAAGAGCTAAGCCAAGCCAGTGAAGAAGAAGCCGAACAAGCGATCTTTGGTGTCGCAGTGGGTAACGATATTACAGAACGAAGCTGGCAAGGCACGGATTTACAATGGCTTCGAGCGAAAGCTTCCGATGGGTTTGGACCGATTGGTCACACTATTGTGAAAGGCATTGATTATAACAATGTCGAACTTACAACGCGTGTTAACGGCGATATCGTTCAGCAAGAGAACACCTCGTTTATGATCCACAAGCCGCGCAAAGTCGTCAGTTATTTGAGCCACTATTTTACATTAAAACCGGGTGACCTAGTGTTCATGGGCACACCGGGGAGAACCCATGCATTGGTCGATAAAGATCAAGTGTCGGTCACGATCAAAGGGGTAGGCACTGTCACTAATGAAATACGTTTCTAATTTTGAAACCTGCTTATCGTTTGTCCATGAACAAAAAAGCCTACTCTGCAAGTAGGCTTTGATAGACATCCATGATGCATTGATTAGATAAAGGCTTTTCTTGCTTTGGCTGCTAACCATTCAGAGAAGACGACTGTCACTAAAATCGCAAAGAAAATCACCGTTACTTGAGGCCATGCCAGCATCGCCATCGACTCTTGCAGTTTTAAGCCGATACCGCCAGCGCCCACCAAACCTAAGACGGTAGACTCTCGAATATTGATGTCCCAACGGAACAAGCTCGTGCCGATGAAACTTGGCATTACTTGCGGAAGAATGCCGTAGTTCAAGACTTGTAGTGGAGATGCCCCCGTCGATTGAATCGCTGACATTTGCGTGACGTTCACTTCTTCAATCGCTTCGTACATCAATTTAGCCACGAAACCAATTGAGCGCAGAGCAATCGCGATAATACCGGCCAGTAATCCAGGGCCTATGATTGCCACCAACAGGAGCGCCCAAATTAGCGAGTTGATCGAACGACTTGCCGCAATGATGAACAGTGCGATAGGCCTGATAAACGTAGTGCTTGGCGTTGTGTTGCGTGCGGCTAAGAATGCAACTGGAAATGCCAGTACGATCCCTAATAGGGTGCCAAGTGTTGCGATATTAATGGTGTCCCACAAAGGGCTCCAAAGTGACTCTAAATAGCTCCATCTTGGTGGCCACATGCGTGAAGAAATATCAGCAAGTTGATTAGGTGAATCCGTTACAAAATACCAGATAGTCTCTTTATTCATGACCTGCCAGGCAAAAACGGTTAAAGCAACAAAGCAAAGCCAACCGAGCCAAAGCATTAGGCTCTGTTTGCTGTCGTAACGCTGCCATTGGGTACGATTCATGGCGCTTGAAGGTGTGTCATTTAGCGTGCTCATTTAGTCGTTCCTTACTGCACATGCTTACGGATGATGGTCGATAGGTATTCACACAACATCACAATCACGATAATAATCAATAGAATAGCGGCGGCTGCACTGTACTCATAACGGTCCATCGCGGTGTTTAACGTAGCGCCAATACCACCTGCGCCAACAATACCGATTACAGCAGATTCACGAAAATTGATGTCGAGTCGGTACATCGAAAGCCCGATAAAGCGTGGCATCACCTGTGCTTGGATCGCGTAGTTCACCTGTTGTAGCCAGCTAGCGCCAGTTGCACGCATTGCGGTCAGCGGTGCAGGATCTATCGCTTCAATCTCATCGGCGAACAGCTTTGCGAGAAAGCCGATGGTGGCGAATGTTAGCGTGACAAACCCCGCAAACGTACCAAAGCCAAACAGAGCCACACACAAAATCGCAACAATGATCTCTTGTAAGCTGCGAGCGACAGAAATAAACGAGCGGCAGAATAGGTAAACAGGAGTCGGAGCTAGGTTTTTGGCCGCACCTAATCCAAACGGAATGGACAGAATGACGCCTGCCACGGTTGACGTGAGTGTCATGGTTAAACTTTCAATCAAACCTTGCGAGATGTTGTCCCAACGTCCACCGAAATCTGGATTCATGAAGGCCAAAATGAACTGCCAACCACGTTCGCTGCCTTCGTAAATTCGAGTCCAGTTGACGTGTACCGATTGCGTCGCGAGATATAAGTAAACCGCAACAATGATAACTAAGCTCCAACGTAACCATGGATTTGAAATCAGTGGTGGCTTTGTCCACTGTGTTGGGTATTGCTGAGCTAATTTGGGATCTTGTTGAGCTGATTTTGAATGATGTTGAGCTTGGTTTGAATGATGCTGAGCTTGGTTTGGATATGGCTGAGTCATATTGTTGCCTCAGACAAATGAGGGTGAGTGATGATCAGGTCATCTTCCTCTTCTTCTACCTGTTGGCTCCAATCCTCTTCACCGTAGATCTGTGTGAGCACGTCTTCGGTGAGCAAGGTTGGTTTGTCATCAAATACCACACAGCCTGCATTTAGGCCGACAACGCGATCCACAAACTGTTTGGCTAACTGAACATCGTGAATATTGATGATCGCAGGGAGTTGTTGTTCTGAACAAATCTCGCTAATCAATCGCATGATCTGGCGCGCTGTACGTGGGTCCAGCGCGGCCGTTGGTTCATCAATCAACAGTAATTTCGGTTTCTGAGCGAGTGCGCGAGCAATACCTACACGTTGGCGCTGTCCACCTGATAGGGCATCGGCTCTTTTATTGGCGTGCTCTAATAACCCAACGCGGTCGAGTAGCGCATAAGCGGCTTGGATATCCGATTCTGGGAAACGACGAGTAAAGCTTTGCCAGAAGTTTACGTAACCTAAACGCCCTGAAAGCACATTCTCCATGACCGTTAAGCGCTCAATCAATGCGTACTCTTGGAAAATCATCCCAATTTCACGTCGTGAATGTCTCAGTTGTCGTTTAGACAAGGTCTCAAGGTTGGTGTTGGAGAAGATAACTTCGCCGCTGGTGGGCTCGGTTAGTCGGTTAATACAGCGAATCAGCGTTGATTTACCCGCACCAGATGGGCCAATCAATCCAACGACTTCGCCGGCATTCACCGACAAGCTAACGTTGGTCAGGGCTTTATCAGAACTGGAGTAGTGCTTGGTAAGCCCTTTAAGGGTAAGAGTAGACATAGAATTCCTATAAGGACGGTGTACTAACAGTTCGCCTGAGGCAGAAATCGGAAGCAAACCGCTGAGAGTGGTGAGTAACTGCAGGCGCGTAAGCCTGCAGTTAGTTTTATCAATGTGTAATTGGCTTTTTAGTTCGGTTGAACTTAGCTACACGTGTAAGACACTTTATTAGCGGTATCGATAGTGCGGATCACTTCCCAGTGCTCTTGGTAAGTGATCGGAACAAATTTCGCTTCACCGTTACGCTCAAATTCTTCTTGAAGCTTGGTGCCTTCCCAGTCGAAAGTGAAGAACGCTTTTTGAATCTTCTCTTGAAGCTCTGGTGTTAGGTTGTGCGCTGTGCCGTAAGCCGTTGTTGGGAAGGTTTGTGACTTATAGATGCTCTTGATTTGACCTTCTTTCACAACTTCACGTGAAAGCATACGGTTCAATACTGAGTTAGCGACGGCTGCTGCGTCGTAATCTTTGTGTGCCACACCCAAAATGGAGTTGTCGTGCGCGCCAGAGAAAGCAGGTTTGAAATCACGCTCAGGTTGAAGCTGGTATTCAGCATCCAGAATCGCAGAAGGGGCTTTGAAACCAGAGTTTGACGTTTGCGATGTGAATGCTAGGTTTTTGCCTTTTAGGTCTTCAACCTTTTCGATGCCTGAACCTGGGTGCGTGATGATTTCCATTTCGTAACCGAAAGAGCCATCTTCAGCCGCCATCATGGTGAATGGAGCAAAGCCAGCACAGTTAACTGCAAGTGGCGTTGAACCTGTGTTGAAACCTGCGATATGTAGACGACCTGAACGCATTGCTTCAATTTGAGCTGCGTTATTTTGAACAGGGAAGAAACGAACCGTTTTTTCCGTTGTTTTTTCAAGGTGGCTCAAAAACTCGCTCCACACATCAGCGTATACTGCTGGATCTTCAACTGGCGTGTAAGCAAAAATTAGCGTGTTTGGATCCACCCATTGTGATTCATCTTGGGGTACATCGGCGACCAAGTTACCAGAGCGGTCTTCGTATCGCGTATCCATCGCTAATGCAGAACCAGAAAAAATCAGCGCAGCAGTAATAGCGCTTTTAAGCGTGAGATTTGTTTTTGTCGGTTTCATTATGTCAGTCCAATTGAGTGATTTGTTGGAAGGAAGTATAGGAATCGAGGATGACAGAACCGATGCTTTTTGATGACGGATTTATGAATGGTGTAACATAATGTTTCTAGCGGAGTAGAATTAGATACTTTCTAAGTGTTTGATTAGGCAACTAAATTAATAGCCTGTGATTCGTTTGGATTTTACTCAATTGGCTGTAGGTTGAAATACTGTTATAGTGATCCTTAAATAATACATAAACATAACATATAAAATAAGTGAACTTATGGTTACCACTTTTAATTCAATTTCGGGCTCGAAGCGCAGCCTGCACGTGCAAGTAGCTCGTGAAATCGCTCGTGGAATCTTGTCTGGCGAACTGCCACAAGGTTCTATTATTCCTGGTGAAATGGCGTTGTGTGAACAGTTTGGTATCAGCCGAACGGCACTTCGCGAAGCTGTTAAACTATTGACCTCTAAAGGTCTGTTAGAGTCTCGCCCGAAAATCGGTACTCGTGTAGTCGACCGCGCATACTGGAATTTCCTTGATCCTCAACTGATTGAATGGATGGATGGCCTAACCGACGTAGATCAATTCTGTTCACAGTTCTTAGGTCTTCGCCGTGCGATTGAACCTGAAGCGTGTGCGCTGGCGGCAAAATTTGCGACCGCTGAGCAACGTATTGAGCTTTCAGAGATCTTCCAAAAGATGGTCGAAGTGGATGAAGCTGAAGTGTTTGACCAAGAGCGTTGGACAGACATTGATACTCGTTTTCACAGCTTGATCTTCAATGCGACCGGAAACGATTTTTACCTGCCATTTGGTAACATTCTGACTACGATGTTCATCAACTTCATCGTGCACTCTTCTGAAGAAGGAAGTACGTGTATCAATGAACACCGTAGAATCTATGAAGCTATCATGGCCGGTGATTGTGACAAGGCGAGAATTGCTTCTGCCGTTCACTTGCAAGATGCTAACCACCGTTTGGCGACTGCGTAATAGAAACGATTTAGAGTGCATCTGAGCCATCTCACATTGAGATGAACAGCCACACGCTCAGATAAACGACTTAAAAAGGTATGCCAAGCGCATGCCTTTTTGGTTTTTAGGCCTCGTGTTGCACCATCTGTAGCACTATTTTGGGGCAGCCTTTTCGCTACGTCTCTTAAGCTATTCTTCCACGTTACAATCCGCCTTATTTTTAACGTCAACGTAACAATCCCAAATCATCGTTCTAAACACACATTTTTAGACTGTCCGTATCAGACAAATAGTTATGCGACAGTCGGGATTTTTTACCTCTAAGTATTCTAAATCTGCGATAACACAAACAGGGTTCGTGGATTTAGAATACTTAGATATTTAAATTGAATTCTAATGATATTACCCGCTCGATTTTGATAAAAACACTGGTTTATTGTGTGATGAATGATGTGAATTTGGTCTCAAATTCTCTTTTATTATTTTTTAGGTCTTTATGTTTATATGTGTTCGGTTGTATTTGTTAATAAGTGTGCAAAGTCTCACTTTTGTTTTAAGTTGTTGTTTTTAAAGTGAAACTTATTTTAAGTGTTTGATCTTTGGGGTTTTCACCTAAAACCCTAACAATTTGCTTAATGGATTAGTCATATTCCATCCTATGTCATATATATAATTAACTTAATCAATCAAAATAAGATCACCATCACTTATTTGGATTATTGTACTACAAATAAAGGGTCGAATTTCCTATAGTCCTCGTAACAAATTATAACGGACAAAGGATACACGATGGAACTCAACACGATTATTGTCGGCATTTATTTCCTATTCTTGATTGCGATAGGTTGGATGTTTAGAACATTTACAAGCACTACTAGTGACTACTTCCGCGGGGGCGGTAACATGTTGTGGTGGATGGTTGGTGCAACCGCCTTTATGACCCAGTTTAGTGCATGGACATTCACCGGTGCAGCAGGTAAAGCGTATAACGATGGTTTCGCTGTAGCGGTCATCTTCGTAGCCAACGCATTTGGTTACTTCATGAACTACGCGTACTTCGCGCCGAAATTCCGTCAACTTCGCGTTGTTACGGTAATTGAAGCGATTCGTATGCGTTTTGGTGCGACCAACGAACAAGTATTCACTTGGTCTTCAATGCCGAACTCAGTGGTATCTGCGGGTGTGTGGTTAAACGCATTAGCAATCATCGCTTCGGGTATCTTCGGTTTCGACATGAACATGACTATCTGGGTGACTGGCCTAGTGGTATTGGCGATGTCGGTAACAGGTGGTTCATGGGCGGTAATCGCATCTGACTTCATGCAGATGGTTATCATCATGGCGGTAACGGTAACTTGCGCGGTTGTAGCGGTTGTTCAAGGTGGTGGTGTTGGTGAGATTGTTAACAACTTCCCAGTACAAGATGGTGGTTCGTTCCTTTGGGGCAACAACATCAACTACCTAAGCATCTTTACGATTTGGGCATTCTTCATCTTCGTTAAGCAGTTCTCTATTACTAACAACATGCTTAACTCTTACCGTTACCTAGCGGCTAAAGACTCAAAGAATGCAAAGAAAGCCGCACTGCTTGCTTGTGTGTTGATGTTGTGTGGTGTGTTTATTTGGTTCATGCCTTCTTGGTTCATTGCAGGCCAAGGTGTTGATTTATCAGCGGCTTACCCGAATGCAGGAAAAAAAGCGGGTGATTTTGCTTACCTATACTTTGTACAAGAGTACATGCCAGCAGGTATGGTTGGTCTATTAGTTGCCGCGATGTTTGCAGCGACAATGTCTTCAATGGATTCTGGTCTAAACCGTAACTCAGGTATCTTCGTTAAGAACTTCTACGAAACAATCGTTCGTAAAGGTCAAGCATCTGAGAAAGAGTTAGTAACCGTATCTAAAATTACTTCAGCGGTATTTGGCTTCGCTATTATCCTTATCGCACAGTTCATCAACTCGCTTAAAGGTTTGAGCCTGTTTGATACGATGATGTACGTAGGTGCGTTAATCGGTTTCCCTATGACGATTCCTGCATTCCTTGGTTTCTTCATCAAGAAGACTCCGGACTGGGCTGGTTGGGGTACGCTAGTTGTTGGTGGTATCGTATCTTATGTGGTTGGTTTTGTTATCAACGCGGAGATGGTAGCAGCGGCGTTTGGTCTTGATACTCTAACAGGACGTGAATGGTCTGATGTTAAAGTTGCGATTGGTCTGATTGCTCACATCACGCTAACTGGTGGCTTCTTCGTACTATCTACGATGTTCTACAAGCCTCTATCAAAAGAACGTCAAGCGGATGTTGATAAGTTCTTTGGCAACTTAGATACACCATTAGTAGCAGAATCGGCAGAGCAAAAAGTGTTGGATAACAAACAACGTCAAATGCTTGGTAAACTGATTGCGGTAGCGGGTGTTGGTATCATGTTGATGGCTCTTCTTACTAACCCAATGTGGGGACGCCTAGTCTTCATCTTATGTGGTGTGATAGTTGGTGGTGTCGGTGTTCTACTTGTGAAAGCGGTCGATGACGGCGGCAAGCAAGCGAAAGCAGTAACAGAAAGCTAATACATAGAAAACGTTTATAATAGAATGCGACGACTCGAAAGGGCGTCGCATTTTTTATTCTGCGGAACCGGAAAACCGTCAGGTGAAAGATATCTGACCTAAATCACGAAAACTGTACAAAGTGGTTCAATCGAATCGAAATATATTCAATTGTCCTACAATAAGACGTATATTGATCGCAATTCCTTTCAATCAACTTGAAAATAAGTGAGTTAGAATGAGCGACCAAAAATCTCTTGATGCAATCAGGAAGATGAAGCTGGAAAACGATACTTCAGCAGGTAATCTTGTAGACCTACTCCCTATCGAAGTTCAAACACGTGACTTTGACCTATCATTCCTAGACACCTTGAGCGAAGCACGTCCGCGTCTTCTTGTTCAAGCTGATCAGTTAGAAGAATTCAAAGCGAAAGTGAAAGCTGATGAAGCTCACTGCATGTTTGATGACTTCTACAACAACTCGACAGTTAAGTTCCTTGAGACTGCTCCTTTTGAAGAGCCTCAAGCGTACCCAGCTGAGACGGTAGGTAAAGCTTCTCTATGGCGTCCTTATTGGCGTCAAATGTACGTTGATTGCCAAATGGCACTGAACGCGACACGTAACCTAGCGATTGCTGGTGTTGTGAAAGAAGATGAAGCGCTCATTGCGAAAGCAAAAGCTTGGACTCTAAAACTGTCTACGTACGATCCAGAAGGCGTGACTTCTCGTGGCTATAACGATGAAGCGGCTTTCCGTGTTATCGCTGCTATGGCTTGGGGTTACGACTGGCTACACGGCTACTTCACAGATGAAGAACGTCAGCAAGTTCAAGATGCTTTAATTGAGCGTCTAGACGAAATCATGCACCACCTGAAAGTGACGGTTGACCTATTAAACAACCCGCTAAACAGCCACGGTGTTCGTTCTATCTCTTCTGCTATCATCCCAACGTGTATCGCGCTTTACCACGATCACCCGAAAGCAGGCGAGTACATCGCTTACGCTCTAGAATACTACGCAGTACACTACCCACCATGGGGCGGTGTAGACGGCGGTTGGGCTGAAGGTCCAGACTACTGGAACACACAAACGGCATTCCTAGGCGAAGCATTCGACCTATTGAAAGCATACTGTGGCGTAGACATGTTTAACAAAACATTCTATGAAAACACCGGTGACTTCCCGCTTTATTGTATGCCTGTTCACTCTAAGCGCGCGAGCTTCTGTGACCAGTCTTCAATCGGCGATTTCCCAGGTTTAAAATTGGCTTACAACATCAAGCACTACGCAGGTGTTAACCAGAAGCCTGAGTACGTTTGGTACTACAACCAACTGAAAGGCCGTGATACTGAAGCGCACACCAAATTCTACAACTTTGGTTGGTGGGATTTCGGCTACGACGATCTTCGTTTTAACTTCCTTTGGGATGCACCTGAAGAGAAAGCACCATCAAACGATCCACTGTTGAAAGTATTCCCAATCACGGGTTGGGCTGCATTCCACAACAAGATGACTGAGCGTGATAACCATATTCACATGGTATTCAAATGTTCTCCGTTTGGCTCAATCAGCCACTCTCACGGTGACCAAAACGCATTTACGCTTCATGCATTTGGTGAAACGCTAGCGTCAATAACAGGTTACTACGGTGGATTTGGTGTAGACATGCACACTAAGTGGCGTCGTCAAACGTTCTCTAAAAACCTTCCACTGTTTGGCGGTAAAGGTCAGTACGGCGAGAACAAGAACACAGGCTACGAAAACCACCAAGATCGCTTCTGTATCGAAGCGGGCGGCACTATCTCTGACTTCGACACTGAATCTGATGTGAAGATGGTTGAAGGTGATGCAACGGCATCTTACAAGTACTTCGTTCCTGAAATCGAATCTTACAAGCGTAAGGTTTGGTTCGTTCAAGGTAAAGTATTCGTAATGCAAGACAAGGCTACGCTTTCTGAAGATAAAGACATGACTTGGCTAATGCACACAACTTTCGCAAATGAAGTGGCAGACAAGTCTTTCACTATCCGCGGCGAAGTTGCACACCTAGACGTAAACTTCATCAACGAGTCTGCTGATAACATCACTTCAGTTAAGAACGTTGAAGGCTTCGGCGAAGTTGATCCATACGAGTTCAAAGATCTTGAAATCCACCGTCACGTTGAAGTGGAATTCAAGCCATCGAAAGAGCACAACATCCTGACGCTTCTCGTTCCTAATAAGAACGAAGGCGAGCAAGTTGAAGTGTCTCATAAGCTTGAAGGCAACACGCTACTACTCAATGTTGACGGTGAAACGGTTTCAATCGAACTGTAATCCGCTGAAGTAACAGAAGCTAGATACTAAAAACTCCGAGTGAAAGCTCGGAGTTTTTTTGTTTGTCTAGTTAGTTAGCTAGTTAGCTAGTTAGCTAGTTAGTTAGTTAAGTTGGATAAGTGGCAAACCGATCAGGTTGAAAGAAAACTTGATTGGCCTGGTGGAAACCACCGTCTTAAGTAACTCAAGCACTGAGCCCAGCCTTACAACGGTTTAGTTAGCGTCACGGCGGTTTAGTCAGTTTTACAGTGAACTACCTTCGTCACTGGCTGAGTAAGGGAGTAGTGAACTATACATAGGTAAAGGCGTAGCTTGTTCTTACTAATCGTATGACATTTAACGTATGTTATTTCATCAATAGACGGTTTTTTAGGTGGCATATAGTTCCTGTAAGTACAAAGCGTGCCCCATATTTTCTCGTAAAGTGAACCCCCGTCACAACTTGCGTCTAACCATCAAATCAATGCCCTAAAACTATTGCGAAACGAGAAAGACGTAGTTATTATAATGAGCATATAATCATACAATACTATATTTGGAGTTTGAACATGACTAAACCTGTAATCGGTTTCATTGGCCTAGGTCTTATGGGCGGCAACATGGTTGAAAACCTGCAAAAGCGCGGCTACCACGTAAACGTAATGGATCTAAGCGCTGAAGCTGTTGCTCGCGTTACAGACCGCGGTAATGCGACTGCATTCACTTCTGCTAAAGAACTCGCTGCGGCAAGTGACATTGTTCAGTTTTGTCTTACAACTTCAGCTGTTGTTGAAAAAATCGTATACGGCGAAGACGGTGTTCTAGCGGGCATCAAAGAAGGCGCAGTACTAGTAGACTTCGGTACTTCTATCCCTGCTTCTACTAAGAAAATCGGCGCAGCTCTTGCTGAAAAAGGCGCGGGCATGATCGACGCACCTCTAGGTCGTACTCCTGCACACGCTAAAGATGGTCTTCTGAACATCATGGCTGCTGGCGACATGGAAACTTTCAACAAAGTTAAACCTGTTCTTGAAGAGCAAGGCGAAAACGTATTCCACCTAGGCGCTCTAGGTTCTGGTCACGTAACTAAGCTTGTAAACAACTTCATGGGCATGACAACTGTTGCGACTATGTCTCAAGCTTTCGCTGTTGCTCAACGCGCTGGTGTTGATGGCCAACAACTGTTTGATATCATGTCTGCAGGTCCATCTAACTCTCCGTTCATGCAATTCTGTAAGTTCTACGCAGTAGACGGCGAAGAGAAGCTAGGTTTCTCTGTTGCGAACGCAAACAAAGACCTTGGTTACTTCCTTGCTCTTTGTGACGAGCTAGGTACTGAGTCTCTAATCGCTCAAGGTACTGCAACAAGCCTACAAGCTGCTGTTGATGCAGGCATGGGTAACAACGACGTACCAGTAATCTTCGACTACTTCGCTAAACTAGAGAAGTAATCGACGTACGACCTCGCTAGGGTATTGCTTGTCTTCTAGGCGGCGATACCTCGGCGAGGTTCGTTTTTATCTGCCATATCCAATCTTTTGTTCCCTGTTTAAAATCTTCTACTTCTACTTCTACTTCTACTTCTACTTCAATTCCCTCAGCTACACCTAATCAAAACTCTGTTTAACTCTGCTACTGCCTCAATTCCTGTTTTTTCTATATCTATATCTATTTCTAACGGCAAATTCAAAGCCTTCTAGCACCCACTCGTTCACTCACTTTTCCTCGCAAGCTTAAACCAGTGCACTTAACTGATTGTTGGTGGTGGCTTAACACTGCTCGAATGTCTGGTCTGAAAAGAAAGTAAAAAAAAGCCCACACAGCTGGTGACTGTGTGGGCGTATTCGGACTAGCCGTCTGGAAAAACCAATGAACAAGACAAGTAAAATAACGATTAACGAGATCCCCCGACAGTCTCTACATTAAACGTGTTCAATGACCTTAAAGCGCGTTGCTTCAATTACCACTTTGAATTGCACAAAAGCATCCAGAAATAACTTAAGTTATGATTCAAGTACACCATACATTAGGGGTTATTGTATTACAAATAAATCTAAAGGTTGAATGACTTTAGTGAATGGTTGGTTAGTGAGAATGTGACTTAAAGCTCACTTTCTAGTCAGCGAATCGAAATTGATATCAATAATTTGATTAGAAGCATTATCGGCGAATTTGTTTGATGGTTATTTAAAATTCGATCATTTTTCGTGATTTACTTGCTCTTTCCCAATCGCGTTAAAAGCCAAGACTCATAAATGATACCTATGTCACAGGGTGGTTTTAGCCAGTTTTAATATGTCAATATCGCTCACAGAAAGTTCCGTTAATTAAACATACAATATTAATTAAAGTAATGGTTGTGACGATGAATCGGCATGAACAAGTTTCGCTTCCCGTATCTTCGAAAATGTAAAAAATGACCATTTCATTCGGATGAAAATAATAGACATAGGTTGATATGGATGATGAGTTTTATGAATTCAAAATTGTCTCTAGGGTTTAAAGGAAAATTGATTTTAATGGTGGCGATCGTCAGTTCTAGTGCGTTGGCATTTACGAACTGGTTTACGCTTGACTTAGCAGCAGACCAGGTAAACCAAACGATTTATAACGAGATTGACCACTCGCTAACGATAGAAATTAATCAAATAGAAAGTACCGTTCAGCGCACTATCGATACCGTAAACTCTGTCGCACAAGAGTTCATGAAATCCCCATACCAAGTGCCTAGTGAAGCACTTATGCATTACGCAGCCAAGCTCGGTGGCATTGATAAAATCGTAGTTGGTTTTGACGACGGCCGTTCTTACACTTCTCGTCCGTCAGAGTCTTTCCCTAACGGTGTTGGAATCAAAGAAAAGTACAATCCAACCACTCGACCTTGGTATCAACAAGCGAAATTGAAATCAGGCTTATCTTTTAGTGATCTGTTTTTCACTAAGAGTACTCAAGTGCCTATGATTGGTGTGACGTACTCATACCAAGACCGCGTCATCATGGCCGACATACGTTTTGACGATTTGGAAACGCAGCTTGAACAGTTGGACAGCATCTACGAAGCCAAAGGCATTATCATCGACGAGAAGGGCATGGTGGTCGCTTCAACAATCGAAAACGTACTTCCGCAAAGCAATATATCTTCCGCAGATACGCAGATGAAACTCAACAGTGCCATTGAACAGCCTGATCAATTCATTGAGGGTGTGATTGATGGTAACCAGAGAATATTGATGGCCAAGAAAGTGGATATTGGCAGCCAGAAAGAGTGGTTCATGATCTCTAGTATTGACCCTGAACTCGCGCTCAATCAGTTGAATGGCGTGATGTCGAGTGCGCGCATCCTTATCGTGGCTTGTGTGTTTGGCTCGGTGATATTGATGATTTTGCTTCTAAATCGTTTTTATCGCCCAATCGTGTCACTGCGCAAAATCGTCCACGACCTATCTCAAGGTAACGGAGACCTGACTCAAAGGCTTGCTGAGAAGGGGAATGATGACTTAGGACATATCGCCAAAGACATCAACTTGTTCATTATCGGCTTACAAGAGATGGTTAAGGATGTGAAATATAAGAACTCGGATCTCGATACCAAGGTACTGAGTATTCGCGAAGGCTGCAAAGAAACCAGCGACGTACTGCAAGTTCATACTGATGAAACGGTTCAAGTGGTCTCTGCGATTAACGGCTTGTCTGAAGCATCGAATGAAGTAGAGAAGAGTTCTCAGTCCGCGGCAGAAGCAGCAAGAGAAGCGGCTGTGTTCAGTGATGAGACTAAACAGATTAACACCGTGACGGAAACCTATATCAGTGATCTTGAGAAGCAAGTCTGCACCACTTCTGATGATATTCGCTCAATGGCCAATGAAACGCAGAGCATCCAGTCTATCGTGTCTGTGATTGGCGGGATTGCGGAACAAACTAATTTGCTGGCATTGAATGCGTCAATTGAAGCGGCGAGAGCGGGTGAACATGGTCGAGGTTTCGCGGTGGTTGCTGATGAAGTCCGTGCGTTAGCCAACCGAACGCAAATCAGCACCTCGGAAATAGAAGAGGCGTTATTGGGTTTACAGTCGAAATCGGATGGTTTAGTTAAATCGATTGAACTGACCAAAAGTAATTGTGAGATGACTCGCGCTCAAGTTGTTCAAGCGGTAAACATGTTGGCGAAGCTAACTGAGCAAATGGAAACAGTAAGTCGTTTCAACAATGACATTTCGGGTTCATCTGTTGAGCAAAACGCCCTTATTCAGAGCATTGCTAAGAACATGCATAAGATTGAAAGCTTTGTTGAGGAACTTAATAAGCTAAGCCAAGATCAGTTGACTGAATCAGCAGAAATCAAAACACTTAACGGTAGCGTTAGTGAGTTGATGAGCAGCTTTAAGGTTTAATCTTTCTAATATTTATATCTAAAAATCAACATACTAAGTTTAGTTGTTGATCTGAGAGCCACTCATTAACTGTCGAGTTTAGAGTGGCTTTTCTGCGTTGTTCTTGAATCTAATTCTACGCAATATCCGTTAATTTCACTTCATTTGCCGCATCTCACATTCTGATAAATAGATAATTGACATAAAATAGTACAAATATACATTATCACTCTACTCTTATGGATAAGTGAGATAAATGTGAATAAGCCAATCATCATCGTTGCGCTCGCTTCGCTCACATACGGCTGCGGTGGAAGCAGCTCAAGCGATAGCAATGACTCTTCTGATAACACCAGTCCAGGTACTTCTTATGGTGTTGTTGCGCCTTATGATATTGCTAAGTATCAAAACATCCTCTCGAGTTCTGACCTTCAGGTATCGGATCCTAATGGCACAGAGGGTAATAAAACTTCTGAAGTTAAAGGTGGGGATTTCGATGGCTACATCAGTGATTATTTTTACGCGGATGAAGAGACGGAAAACCTAATCTTCAAAATGGCGAACTATAAGATGCGTTCAGAGGTTCGTGAGGGAGAAAACTTCGATATCAATGAAACTGGTGTAAGACGAAGCCTGTATGCGGAAATAAGCTTACCTGATATCGAACATGCAATGGCGAGTTCACCCGCTGATCATGATGAAGTGACGTTGCTACAGATACACAATAAGGGCACTGACGAGAATGGTACGGGTTATATCCCTCATCCGCTATTGCGTGTAGTTTGGGAGCAGGAACGAGATGGCCTCACAGGTCACTACTGGGCGGTCATGAAAAACAATGCCATTGACTGTAGCAGTGCTGCTGACTCTTCGGATTGTTACGCCACTTCATATAATCGCTACGATTTGGGAGAGGCGGATCTCGATAGTTTCACCAAGTTTGATCTTTCTGTTTATGAAAACACCCTTTCGCTCAAAGTGAACGATGAAGTTAAAGTCGACGAAGACATCACCTACTGGCAGCACCTACTGAGTTACTTTAAAGCAGGTATCTATAATCAATTTGAAAATGGTGAAGCTACGGCCCACTTTCAGGCTTTGCGATACACTACAACACAGGTCAACGGCTCAAACGATTGGGATATTAGCGATTGGAAGTTGACGATCCCTGCGAGTAAAGACACTTGGTATGGAAGTGGGGGTGACAGTGCTGCTGAACTAGAACCTGAGCGCTGCGAATCGAGCAAAGGCCTTCTCGCCAATAACAGTGATGTCTACGACAGCGATATTGGTCTTTCTTATTTCAATACCGATGACGGAAGAATGCACTTTAGAGCTGACATGGGATATGGCACTAGTACACAAAACTCTAGCTATATTCGTTCTGAGCTTAGGGAGTTGTATCAAAGCAGTGCTCAACCGGATTGTAGCACCAGCGATGAAGATACAAGTTGGTATTTGGAGGACACTAGAACGAACGCTACCAGTCACGAGTTAACCGCAAGCTTACGAATTGAAGACTACCCGAACATTAATAATCAAGATCCAAAAGTGGTAGTTGGGCAAATCCATGGTTGGAAGATCAATCAAGCATTGGTGAAGTTGTTATGGGAAGGAGAGAGTAAGCCAGTAAGAGTGATACTGAACTCCGATTTTGAACGCAACAACCAAGACTGTAACCATTGTGACCCATTCAGTGTCGAGTTAGGTACTTATTCGGCAAGTGAAGAGTGGCGATATACGATTCGCGCTGATCAAGACGGTGTCTACTTGGCGACTCATGATTTAGATGGAACCAATACTGTTTCTCACTCAATCCTTTGGGGGCAAGATTACACTGATAAGGATGGGGACACGGTGTCGTTAACGTCAGATTGGGTATCGACAGATGTTGCTTTCTATTTCAAAGCGGGCATCTACCCACAATTTAAGCCTGATAGCGACTATGCGGGTGAAGTGTTTGATGCGAGCTTTAGTTCTCTAAGAGTAGAGCATAACTGAGTTCTCAGATGTTTGATTAGCCATGTCGGTAAAGAAGATGACCATATTGACGCCTAACAATGTGGTCTTTTTTTGTTTTTGGACACTTACAGTGATTGTTTGGAAGGACAAATGTTCTGCTCGAATCATTCAAATGCACACGATTACAGCTCGTTGATTCTGCCCTTGCTAGCTCATTTCGCATTCTAAACTCTTATATATTGTCTTTTATCAATAGGAAATGTGATCCAGTTAAAGTATGGAAAAATCGGAAAGTGTTCCTAGTCTCATTTATCCAATGAAGTGTTTTATTTGTATTATAAGATTACGTAATATTTTCATGTTATCGCAAATACTGATAGGTAAATCGCCTTATAGCTCGTGTTTGCTGATTTGGCTTTCACTTACGAACGCTGTCTTTGTATTATAATAATGGATTAAATATGAAACAAATTACTCTAAAAACTTTACTCGCTTCTTCTATTCTACTTGCGGTTGGTTGTGCGAGCACGAGCACGCCTACTACTGATTTTCCAAATAACAAAGAAACTGGTGAAGCGCTTGTGACGCCAGTTGCTGTTACCGCAAGTAGCCATGATGGTAACGGACCTGATCGTCTCGTTGACCAAGACCTAACTACACGTTGGTCATCTGCGGGTGACGGCGAGTGGGCAACGCTAGACTATGGTTCAGTACAAGAGTTTGACGCGGTTCAGGCATCTTTCAGTAAAGGTAATCAGCGCCAATCTAAATTTGATATTCAAGTGAGTGTCGATGGCGAAAGCTGGACAACGGTACTAGAAAACCAACTAAGCTCAGGTAAAGCGATCGGCCTAGAGCGTTTCCAATTCGAGCCAGCAGTGCAAGCACGCTACGTAAGATACGTTGGTCACGGTAATACCAAAAACGGTTGGAACAGTGTAACGGGATTAGCTGCGGTTAACTGTAGCATTAACGCTTGTCCTGCTAGCCATATCATTACTTCAGACGTGGTAGCTGCGGAAGCTGCAATGATCGCTGAAATGAAAGCGGCGGAAAAAGCACGCAAAGATGCGCGCAAAGATCTTCGTTCTGGTAACTTCGGTGTAGCAGCGGTTTACCCTTGTGAGACAACAGTTAAATGTGAAACACGCACTGCGCTACCTCTACCAATGGGCTTACCTGAGACACCTCTAGCAGGTAATGCACCTAGCGAAAACTTTGATATGACTCATTGGTATCTATCTCAGCCTTTCGATCATGATAAAAATGGGAAGCCTGATGATGTTTCTGAGTGGAACCTTGCAAACGGTTACCAACACCCTGAAATCTTCTACACAGCTGACGACGGCGGCCTAGTATTTAAAGCTTACGTGAAAGGTGTACGTACATCTAAAAACACTAAGTACGCGCGTACAGAGCTTCGTGAAATGATGCGTCGTGGTGATCAGTCTATTAGCACTAAGGGTGTTAACAAGAACAACTGGGTATTTTCAAGCGCGCCTGAATCAGATTTAGAAGCGGCAGCGGGTATTGATGGTGTTCTAGAAGCTACCTTGAAAATCGATCACGCAACAACGACAGGTAATGCGAACGAAGTAGGCCGCTTTATCATTGGTCAGATTCATGATCAAAACGATGAGCCAATTCGTTTGTACTACCGTAAACTGCCAAACCAAGCAACGGGTGCGGTTTACTTCGCACACGAAAGCCAAGACGCGACAAAAGAGGACTTCTACCCTCTAGTTGGTGGCATGACTGCTGAAGTTGGTGAAGATGGTATCGCGCTTGGCGAAGTGTTCAGCTACCGCATCGCAGTTAAGGGTAACACGATGACTGTCACTCTAATGCGTGAAGGCAAAGACGACGTAGTGCAAGTGGTTGATATGAGCGAAAGCGGCTACGACGCAGGTGGTAAGTACATGTACTTCAAAGCGGGTGTTTACAACCAAAACATCAGCGGCGACCTAGACGATTACTCACAAGCGACTTTCTACCAACTAGATGTATCGCACGATCAATACAAAAAGTAATCTAACCCTATAAACCAAAGCCTCCAACTCCCAGAGTTCGGAGGCTTTTTTGTGTCTGTTGTTTGGGCTTAAGCGTATGATTTAATTGAGTAGGAGAGGGGTAGTTATCAGTTGCACAGAGTTTAAGACATTATCATTAAGCTCATTCAGTATTAACTTTAGTCATTATCAGTTTCAGTCACTATTAACCCCCCAAGCGCCGATCACCATTAACCTCGCTCATGATTAATCTCGGTTACCAGTAGGCCAACTTGTCGGGGATTTAAACCCAAATAATGTCGTTATGTTTATCGTAATCACCATAGCTCGAAAACTTTGACTTTGTTCTCAAAGTATTTACCAATGCGACGTCTATACACGAACGTCGCATTGTGTGTGGTCTACTAATAAGCGTTAGCTCGGCTGACTACTCCCGTACTGTTCTTGGAACCGTCACGCTTGGATTGTTGAGCGAGGCTCCTAACAACAGCCATAAGTAGTGCTTTAACTCTTTCATAAATAGGAGGGTAGGGTTAGCCATTACTCTATTAGCTCTTATGCTTTATGAAATACATAGGTAGGTTGAAGTCGATGACCTAACGACTCTAACAGCTCAAGGGTATGCGGTTTAGCGTTAGTTGCTTGCAGGCCTTAAATGGTCTGTGACACTAAATAATAATTTGTGGGTTGAGTATAGGGCTGAGGGTTTTGGTCTATCTATGATAGATACAGGGCTTTGATAGGGCTAAATAAGTAAGAATGCAGGGACTATTCCTTACTAGCAGCATCGGTCCATATTCAACGCTGAAGTAAAGTTCCGCTGAGTCAGAGAGCTTAACTGAATCGCCAATCTGATTTCTATTTTTGAGCTAGGAGTAAAAAATCCCTATCAACATATTTGATAGGGATTATTTTATCTAGCAATCGAGCCTGACTTTTCTAGTGAGAGCTAGAACAAGTCTGAATCTAGGTTGTCAAAGTAGGTGTATGTCCCTTTTGAACCATTGTCACCAGTATATAGTGCAATAGCGGTCGGGAAACCACCTGCATTTTCAGCCTTTAAGCTAGAATAATCTGTGCCATCAATATTTACTGTAACATCATCATTCACCCATTTGACGGTCACATCTACCCATGTGTCTTTTGAGTATGAAGCAAGGTCAACTTGGCTGCCTGTTTCGTCGCGGAATTTAATCATACTAGATGTAAATACAACTTCAGTGAAGCGACCACTAGATGATGCGTCGTTATTAGAACCTAAGAAAATGTATGATGCTTTTACATAGCCATCGCTAGGGATGTATACAGATGTAGAAACAGAGCCAGTTTCTGCTGCGCCATTAGCAAAGTCACGGCCAACGATAGGTTTGTTATTATCAGTGGTTGAGTCCGCACCATCTTCAATGCGTAAAGAATTAGAGCCCGACTTGGCAAAGTCACTACTGATTACTGCTGTATTTAAAACCCCATCAACACCTTTTGTCTTGTATGCAGTGTTAGCCACATCGATCTGCGTATCTACAGTATAAGAATCGAAGTTGTCTGTCACTTCTCCCGGCTCAGGGTCTGGTTCAGTGCTGTCACCGTCAACAATAACAGTTGCTTCAGCTGTGGCGCTGTTATAGGGGTTACCTGATAAAGAGTGACCATTAGGGTACCCATTAAAATCATCTTCAAATACTAACTCGTCAGTAGTCGTGTCGTTTGAGTAAACTTTAAAGTTATCCGCAATCATTTCGTAATGCGTTGTATTTGAAGTATCACCAAGCTTTAATGATATGACAGTAACTGCAGCTTTATCAAAAGATTCAAAACCGTTTCCATCATTGTCATATACGTTGTCATTTACCTTGAAACTGTAATAACCGTCAGCCCAACTGATTTCAACAGCTAGGTCTTCGCCCAAAGTGTAAGTACCAACAGGCTCATCAGAAATTTGAGGTTTACCATCTTCAACCACCGTAGAACGGTAGAAAATTTCCCCAGCGTTGAAAATGACTTCACCGTGCAGGTTGATATTAGATGTACCTGAAGCAAAGAGGCTAATGTATGCGTTATTACCTGAGGTATTTTCTTCTTGTGTCGTATCTTCGTCCACTTGGTAGATTAGATCTACAGTCATTTTCCCTGATGCAATAGTATCTACAGTTGCATCTGTACTACTGTCAGATAATTTTAAACGTAACTCTCCTGAGTCAGTTTTACTACCATTATGGTTTGTATCTAAAATTTGAACGTAGCCGTCAATACCAACTAGGTCATTGGCGTCAGTGATAGCATCTTGCACGCCTTCGACCTCAGTTTGATCTGAACCTGAGTAATTGATTCCTGAAGAACTATCAGTAACTATCAGAGCGCCCGAATCATCTAGGGTGAAAACACCATCCAAAATTTCAAGAGTGGATGATCCTGTTTCATAGTAAGTAAAAGAAACGGTACCTGCTTCTTCGTCATAATTATTTGTAGATGCACTTGCATCTTTAATTGTGTATGTGCCTAAGTTGTCATCGTCGTCATAGTATTTATGGTTGCCGTCTTCTTGGAAAACATACACATTTGGAAGGTCTGCGTTTGATGACGCAGATATTGAACTAGAATTACTATCACTAATTTGCCAGTAACCCGCAGTTAAAGTAGGAGTACTAGGATCGGGAGTAGGTTCAGTTGGGATGGGTAAACCATCACTGTTACAACCGAATAATAAACCTGTCGAAAGAGCGACAGCTGTAGCGACTTTAGAAATCTGCATAAAATATTCTCTTTATGATATTAAATCCATATGTAAATCACATAAGAAATAGATAATGAATAGTCGTTAAATATTATTAGGATGAAGCTAATTCTGATTAGAACATCCTATTATTTAAAATAAAGTAATTAAAATATGCCCAAATAAATTACAAGAGGAGAGGGCCATTTTATAGTTTGACTATTTTATTATTAGAATGAGTAAGCAATACCAACACGGTATTTAGCTTCACGATCTTTAGACGATGAACTGATATCAGAAGACCAGATTTCAGCAAAAGGTTTCCAAGAACCGAACTTGTAGTTTACTTTTAAGCCAGCATCCCATTCCCAGTCATCACTATTATAAAGAAGTACGTTATCCAAAGATTTTACATAGTTTGCTTCGTAGGAAAGGCCAAGCTTAGGTAGAGATTCAATTTTGTAAGAACCCGTCAGTGTAACTTTAGACTTTTGAGCTGATTCTAAACGTTCGCCAGTTTCAGAATCTTTGTCACCAAATTGTGTGTGGTTGCGGAAATCAGCATATTCATGACGGTAACGAATAGCGGTCGTTAAACCCATGTCTGCTTTATAACCAACGCGGAACTGAGGTTTGAACGTAACCTTCTTCATCTTCCAATCGCCATCATTAGCATTAGGCTCATCCCAATCCCAGGCAATAGGCATACCCATTTGTAGATACCAATTGTTGTCTATTTTGTATGTCGCTGTGTTATCAATCTCCATACCATAGATGTACCAATTGCCATCGTAGAAGCTTTTACTGTTCGCTGATTTAACAGAACCTGAATCTTCATCGTAGTATGAATCATCAGTGTGAAACTTAAGTTCCAGGCCAGTAGAGTGCTTCCACTTGTCTGAAAGTTTAAAGCTTTCACCTAGCTTAACTCGGTGCTGATGGCGAGCGTCTACGTGAGCCGTATCACCATTAGTCTTTGTATAATCCGTCGCAGCACGATACTCGTAACGATAATCAAGAGATGCACCAGCAGCTGTGCCCGCTAAAAGAGTACATGCAACAGCTGCAGCAATTTTTGTAACAGAATTCATACCTTTGTCTCACTATTATTTTTTTATTCTGGATACATCCAATGTACCCCTGGCTCACAAACCAATACCTTACGTGGTATTAAATTAATGTATGACAAATATAGTATTTATTCCTAGGGTAGATTTCTGTGAGATCTATCAAAAGTTCCGACTAATGGCCTATTTATATAGCTAAATGTTATGAATATCCCAATTTATGGCTTACTAATCAAATCAATCATGACTCAGTTCTCATATTAACAAACCTTGTAAGCTCAGCTACATGCATGTGTTAAAATAATACAAATATAAGGGTATTCCCACACTTTCATATCGATGTTCTAGTTATTGTGGTTTAAACATAGCGGAGCATGTTGAGGGATATAGATATAAACCACCGTCAAATGTTTGGTAAAAGTTAAAAGATGGCGAAATGTAAATTCTATTTATTGATTGGTTTATTTAAGTCGAAGAGAAAATATTTAGTACTAATTCGTGTTCAAAAGTAGTTTTTGTGCTGAGAGTGTACTCAGTATCTGTTAACAATAAAGGATGAGTCATGTTTAAGAAAAACATATTAGCAGTGGCGTTATTAGCGACTGTACCAATGGTTACTTTCGCAAATAACGGTGTTTCTTACCCCGTACCTGCCGATAAATTCGATATGCATAATTGGAAAATAACCATACCTTCAGATATTAATGAAGATGGTCGTGTTGATGAAATAGAGGGGGTAGCCATGATGAGCTACTCACATAGTGATTTCTTCCATCTTGATAAAGACGGTAACCTTGTATTTGAAGTTCAAAACCAAGCGATTACGACAAAAAATTCGAAGAATGCGCGTTCTGAATTACGACAAATGCCACGAGGCGCTGACTTCTCTATCGATACGGCTGATAAAGGAAACCAGTGGGCACTGTCGAGCCATCCATCAGCAAACGAGTACAGTGCGGTTGGCGGTACACTAGAAGCGACACTAAAAGTGAATCACGTTTCAGTTAACGCAAAGTACCCAGAAAAATACCCAGCGCATTCTGTTGTGGTTGGTCAGATTCATGCTAAAAAACACAACGAGTTAATCAAAGCAGGAACCGGTTACGGTCACGGCAATGAACCACTAAAGATCTTCTATAAGAAGTTTCCTGATCAAGAAATGGGTTCAGTATTCTGGAACTATGAACGTAACCTAGAGAAAAAAGATCCTAACCGTGCCGATATCGCTTATCCAGTGTGGGGTAACACTTGGGAAAACCCTGCAGAGCCGGGTGAAGCGGGCATTGCTCTTGGTGAAGAGTTTAGCTACAAAGTGGAAGTGAAAGGCACCATGATGTACCTAACGTTTGAAACAGAGCGTCACGATACGGTTAAGTATGAAATCGACCTGAGCAAGGGTATTGATGAGCTTGACTCACCAACGGGTTATGCTGAAGATGATTTCTATTACAAAGCGGGCGCATACGGCCAATGTAGCGTGAGCGATTCTCACCCTGTATGGGGGCCTGGTTGTGGCGGTACTGGCGATTTCGCTGTCGATAAAAAGAATGGCGATTACAACAGTGTGACTTTCTCAGCACTTAAGTTGAATGGTAAATAGTACATAGCATAACCAATAAGCTAACTAGACGCAGTCCTTAAGGAATATTATCGAAGACCACTTAACCGATTGTTGAGTGGTCTTTTTGTTTTATATGAGCTTTAAGATGACCTTGGTATTAATGTGACCTTGATATCAATGAGGGTGTACCTGAAGCCTACCAATGAAAAGTACAGCTAAAACAAAACAACCTTGTCAAAAGACAAGGTTGTTTTAGAAAGTTCGAGTAAAGCTCTGGTGGCAATTAGATACGGAGTTTAGTCATACATCAACTCTTTGGCTTTGTCGGCATTAAACTCTTTAAGAGACTTACGAGCCAAGTGACGGAATGGGAAAGCTTTAACTATCTCTTCGAATGGTTGGATAGCAAACGCCCAAAAGATAGAACCGTCTAATCCAAAGATGATCAATGCACACAATGGAATTGAAATTACCCATTGACCAGTAAAGTTGATTTTGAAGACTGCGGTCGTTTTTCCTAGGGCTCTTAATACATTCCCATGAACCGTGTTGTAGCCACGAACAATCGGTAAGAAGATGTAGAGTGGGGCGATAACGGCCAATGCTTGATAGGTAGACTCATCCAAGTTCGGGTAAATGTCACCAATAACCAGACTTAATCCTGCGAACAAGATTGCACACACAAAAGAAATGACAACCGCAATATCAATACTGGTATCGACATTTTTGACTAGGTCATCCATCTTTTTAGAGCCAATCGCTTGGCTGATAGTAATCGCGGAAGAGTGAGCCCAAGCAGTAATAAATTGAGAGACAGCCCTGATCCAAGGCATCACTAAAGTAATCGCAACATACGCGTTGATGTTAAGTTGCGAATACAGTAACTGATAAATCGTTGCGCCAATCAATAGCATGGTTACATTTGCTGCGACAGGGAATATCTCGATAAAGTGACGACGAACGTTTGTCATGAACTCAGATCGCTGGGCATCTAATTTGAGTGAAATTGCTGAGCTCAAATACACGCAAAGAACCAGATACACAAGGCGAAGGGTGATAGCAATAACACTGCCTAGCGCGGCGCCTTGAACACCAATACCTTCGAAGTTCGAAAAGCCGTGAATGAGTCCATAAGAAAGTACAGCGTTGATCGGCAATTCAATCAAATACCCTTTAAACGGTATTTTGGTTCTTCCTAATGCATTAAATAGGGCGATAATCACTTGCGTTAATGCTGTGAAAATGACGAGATACTTTGAGATATCAAGGTAGTGGCTAATTTCTAGGTAAAGGGCTTTATCGTCGGTTAAGGCTTGAATTAAAGGCTGTTCTAAAAAGGTGAGCAGAAACCAAAATATTGTCGCGATACCTAAGTTGATGAACAGACCTGCCCAAAACGCTTTGGATAATGAAGCGGTGATGCCAGAACCCACGGCGCGGCTCAATACTAGCTGAGTGCCGTTTGCCAGCGCCATTTGAATACCGAGTACAAAGGCAACCATAGTCGTCGCAATTCCCATGGCAGCCAAAGGTATTTCACCAAGAGGAGAAACCAGCAGTGTATCGATCATCAACATCGACTGCATCAATATACCGTTTAGGGCTAGGGGCCAGGCGAGAGAGAAATTTTTCCTTACATACGATTGTGTAGACACAAACAACACCTTATGTGTGTAACCGTAAGTTTTCTCTGAGAGGACCCGAGTTCAACATTTAAAGATGAAACACTACGGTAATGGATGGTTAAAAATGGGAGCTAAAACATGACTGACTCGTGTCTTGGGATACACGAGTCAGTCTGGTCAATCTTGGTTATGCGATGGCGAGTTCAACCCTAGACAGCTTTTGATTTTCATCATCAAGTAAAGCTTGAGAGGCTATTCGAGCCTGATTCGCATTGCCTGACATAATCGCGTCGTATATGGCTTTGTGCTCTTCTAAACAGAAACGACCGCCTTCCGCAGAGTGGTCGATAAATTGTTTGAAAATCGTCGACAGAATGTTCGCGAACGGAATGTAAAATTGGTTGCCCGTCGATAAGAAAATCGTTTGGTGAAACAGATGATCGTTGGTTGTCCACTCTTGATAATCAAAGCCGTTTGCCGCGATGGTCATCTTTTGGAAAAGAATCGAAAGCTCTTTGCGTTGCTCTACCGTAGCGTTGGATGCCGCAAGCGCACACGCTTCTGGGTCAATCGCTTTTCTTAAGCCTAAGAATTGAGATAAGAAGGGTTTAGTGTCTTCTAAGTCTTGGATCCAATACAGTAATTGCGGATCTAAAAAGTGCCATTGCGTTCTTGGTTTGATACGAGTGCCCACTTTAGGCTTTGATTCAATCAACCCTTTTGCTGAAAGCAGCTTAGTGGATTCTCGAAGGGCAGTTCTGCTGACTCCAAAGATCTCGCACAGATCCATTTCGCTAGGTAACTTCTGATTTTCTTTCAACTCGCCAGACAAGATTTTGCGAGCAATTTGTCTCGCGACTTGAACATGAATTCGGCGGCTTGAATCTTCCACCAATGTAAATATTGACATTTAAACCACCTGAAATTGAAACTTTGAAAACAAAAAAAGCCAGACGAATCTGGCGCTTAGTGTCAGTGTATACGTCTAATATAGTGTGAGGTTTTCCCTCATCTACTTGGGTCTGATGACCTTATTTAGTGTGACGATCTTAACGACTTTATATAACTTAATGAGTTTATATAAGTCAGCTAGCTAGGGCGTTATCTGTCCGCCGTTAACATCTAGGATTTGCCCTGTGATGTACCCGCTGCAAGCGTGCGATGCAAAGAAAGCAAATGAAGGAGCAACTTCATCAATATTGCCAAAGCGTCCCATTGGAATATTGTTAGCAATGGTCGCTTTCAGATCGTCGCTCTTGCCCTCGTGAAATGCGGTGTCGATAGTGCCCGGTGAAACAATGTTGAAACGGATATTGTCTTGCGCGAACTCTTTCACCCAATTGCGGTGAATGTCGTGTAACCACGCTTTAGATGCGGCATAGATACCAGCACCCACACCACCGCCTTCGCGAGCGGCAATAGAGCCCGTGCTAATCACACACGATGTTTGCCCCGATAGAGCAGCAGATGCACGCAAGTGTGGGATAGAGAACTTAGTTGTCATCAGCGCGGACCGAACATTTAGATTCATCACTCGCTCATAAAACTCGTCATCGATATTTTCTAGATTTGCACGCCCACCAAGGCCACCTGCGTTGTTAATCAACACATCCATGCCGCCAAAATGGTCGGTGAACTCTTTGACTAACCTTTCGCACTCTAATGTGTCCATTAGGTTTGCAGGAAAAAACGCAACATCGCCACCCAATGCGGTGAGTTCGGTAAGAACGTCATCGACTTTTGGGCTGAAAGCACGACTATTGATGCCAATCTTTGCGCCGTACTTTGCAAAAATGCGTGCAGTAGCTAAGCCCATACCAGCAGTAGAGCCAGTAATTAAAATGCGTTTGCCTTTTAAATCGTTAAACATCAGAGTCGCCTATATTGTAGATTATTTACGTTAATAAATCATACAATAACACTTGCCATATTCAAGAGTGTTCATCTAAAAACTGATCATTACCGACATAAATAGTGAGAGTAAGAGTGGTTTTGTGAGTTCACGCATACAAAAATGTGTAAATAAGAACTATTTGTATGAATAAATGGGTTTGTTTGGTTTGATAATCTTAATACTTACAAGATTATCAAAATAATGCTCAAGCCTATATTGGTCGTGACCTCACGTTATTCTGATGCTGAGTTGGTAGAGATATAAATCAGTGTTATAGTACGAATTAAATAATACATATCTAATAAGTAAGTAGACACATGGCTGGTCATTTCAATTCTATTTCAGGCTCTAAGCGAAGCCTTCATGTGCAAGTTGCACGTGAAATCGCCCGTGGTATTTTGTCGGGCAATTTGCCTCAAGGTTCTATTATCCCTGGTGAAATGGCTCTGTGTGAGCAATTTGGCATCAGTAGAACAGCATTAAGAGAAGCGGTTAAGCTTCTTACTTCAAAAGGCCTATTAGAATCTCGCCCTAAGATTGGTACTCGTGTTGTTGACCGCGCGTTCTGGAACTTCTTAGATCCACAATTGATCGAATGGATGGACGGTTTAGCTGACACCGACCAATTCTGCCATCAGTTTTTAGGCTTGCGCCGTGCCATCGAACCTGAAGCTTGTGCGTTGGCCGCTAAATTTGCAACTGCGGAACAACGAATTGAACTATCAGAAATTTTCCAAAAAATGGTGGAGATATCTAGCGAAGAGATTCTTGATAAAGAGCGTTGGCTAGATATTGATATGAAGTTCCATAGCCTGATTTTTAACGCAACGGGTAACGACTTCTACCTACCGTTCGGTAATATTTTGACGACCATGTTTGTTAACTTTATTTCTCACTCTTCTGAAGAGGGAAGTACCTGCATTGAAGAACACCGCCAAATTTATGAAGCAATCATGGCGGGGAACAGTGATAAAGCGCGTCAAGCGTCAGCGAGTCACTTGCTAGAAACGAACCACAGATTACCAATCGCTAGTTAATGGTTTTAAAAAGATTTTTACTTTGAATCTTTGTTGGAATGAGTTCATTGGAACTAAAAGGCACATCAGGAAAGCACGTTTAATACGTGCTTTTTTTGTATCTAAATTTGATGAAAACCTGACCAGTGTCCAATATTTAACCTATTCTTTGCTGTTTTGTTAAAACCACTAGCAACCAGTCTCGTTAGTTATATAATAATACTAATCAAATTATTGCGAGTGTGATTATGCCTCAGTCTTTATTACCAAATATTCTTCAGTTTATCGGTCAGATAGACCCTTTCGATAAGATCCCTAAAGAAGCGCTGCGTGAACTTGCCTCTAATGTTCAGATAACTTACCTCGGCAAAGGGGATGTGGTTGATCTGTGTGAATCGGGCAAGGAAAAGTCGCTCTATATCATTCGAACTGGCTCTATGGAGCAACGAAAATCGGACGGTGTGCTTCGCGCACGTCTAGGTAGCGAAGACTTGTTCGGTTTTACATTCTTAGATTCTGAAGTTAACGACGAGAAAGGCTACAGAGCCATCGCAATTGAGAACACCTTACTTTATGTGATTCCACACTCGGCACTTCAAACGCTTTTCAAAGCCTTTCCAAGTTGCGCAGAACACTTCGCTTCACAGGCGCAGGTTCGCTTAAAGTCGGCATTGGATGTGGTGTGGTCAAATAAAGAGAAAGGCCTATTCATTCGTAAAGTCGAGGAAGTAGCAAGCGGGCAGGTGGCCATTGTTAAGTCTGAGCAAAGCATCCAGTCGGTTGCGGTTGAAATGCTTCATCAACGCTCACCGTGTGCGGTGATCTATGAAGGTGACACCATTGTTGGTTTGATCACCGACCGAGACATGACTAAGCGAGTGATCGCCCACGGTGTCAGCACTGATAGCCTGATCTCAGAGGTAATGACACACTCTCCACTCACAGTGAAGCCGGATGATTTAGTGCTGCATGCTGCATCTATAATGATGCAATTCAATATCCGTAACTTGCCCGTCGTGAAAGAGAATAAGGTCGTTGGTCTCCTCACCACGTCTCACTTAGTTCAAAACCACCGTGTCCAAGCGATCTTCTTAATCGAGAAAATCAAATACGCGGGCAGTGTGAAAACCATGTCTTCGTTTACGCCAGAGCGACAAGCTATTTTTGAAGCGCTGGTGGAAGGTAAGGTTGCACCGGAAACCGTCGGTAAGGTAATGACCATGATCATGGATGCCTACACCCGCCGATTGATTCAGATCGCGATTGATAAGTTAGGCCCACCACCGTGTGATTTCTCTTGGATCGTAGCTGGCTCACACGCGCGTAACGAAGTTCACATGCTGTCGGATCAAGACAGTGCGATTGTACTGGCTGATGATGCGACAGACAGTGACCGTATTTACTTCAAACACTTAGCGATGATGGTGACCAACGGGTTGGCAAGCTGCGATTATCCGTTATGCCCAGGTAAATTCATGGCAGCGACGCCAAAATGGTGTCAGCCACTCAATGTTTGGAAGCACTACTATAAAAAATGGGTCGCCAACCCGGAGTACGAACGCCTACTCAACATCAGTGTGTTCCTAGAGATCCGTACTATTTATGGCAACAGTGAGTTCGAAGGCATTCTTCGTGATGAGCTGCATACGAATATTCGCGGCAACCGTGAGTTCCTAAGTACGCTCGTGAAAGATGCGGTCAATACCAATCCACCTTTGGGTATCTTCAACAGCTTGGTGTTAGAGAAATCGGGTGAGAACAAGAAAACCTTGAACGTGAAGAAATACGCCATTAACTTGATTATTGATTTAGCACGTATTTATGGCCTTGCTGTAGAGTGCGACTTGTCGGCCACTGATGAACGTTTCGCTGCTGCCAATGAAAAAGGCATGCTGAGCGATGACGCATTTAAGAACATTCTGGGTGCTTACCAGTTCATTCTCTCTTTCCGATTTGGTCATCAACTTGAAGCGCTGAAGAACGGGGATGTGCCTGACAACAACATCAACCCAGATAGCTTTGGTAGCTTTGAGCGTAAACACTTGAAAGATGCCTTTAGGATCATTGCTGACCTTCAAGAAGCAGCGAAGATTCGTTTTGGAGCGCGCTAATGAGAGCATTGTTAAATTATTTTCATCCGCTTGAGCGAGTCAAGCGCAAGCGAAAACAATACCTAAACACGGTTAAACTGCCTGAAGCACTACACGATCTTGTTGAACAGCCGTGTCCAGAGATGGCGGACTTGGCCAAAGACAGTGACTATATCGTGTTGGATCTTGAGACCACGGGTCTAGACAGCGAACAAGATCTGATTCTGTCCATGGGTTGGGTCGATGTGGTCAAGGGGCGAATAGACTTAGCGTCCGCCACGCATATTTACCTGGATAACGATTCGCAGATCAACGCCGAAACCGCCGTGATCAACCATATTACGCCGCAAATGTTGGAAGAGGGCGCTTCTATTCATGATGCGATGCTGACGTTCTTCGAAGCAGCGAAAGGCAAGATTATTGTCGCGCACGCGTGCATGGTTGAAGAGAGGTTCATTAGCCAATATCTTCTTCGCTGCTACGGTTTACGAGCGATTCCTCTGCTTTGGCTAGACACATTGTGTATCGAAAAGAGTATGGAGAAAGCGATCAGCAACCATCAAGAAGTGGATTTGACTCTTGCAGGCACTCGCCAAAGATACGGGCTTCCTGAATACAACAATCATAATGCGCTTGCTGATGCAGTATCAACTGCAGAATTGTTTTTAGCTCAACAAAAGAGAGTTGTGCCTAACGATGACGTGACCGTTGCATTTCTCTATCGGATCAGTCACTAGAGTTAGGAGCGTTAAGTACTCGGCTCTTATTTGAACGAATCGATTTGAAAGGAAAAAAGCCAGCGATTAAGCTGGCTTTTGTTTAGGTCTAAGAAAATTAGGACAGTAATTATCTTAGATTATTTATATAGCTATCGATTAGAAGCTGTAAGTTAGACCAACACGGCTACGTAGTTCACGAGTCGCTTTAGTCGATGAAGTGCTCACATCACCAAACTCTACATATGGTGCCCATTGGCCCATCATGTGGCGAATACTTGCGTTCAACTCGTAGTTGGTGTCGTCGTTGTCGTAGATGTCATATCCATCCGCTTTGTAGTAGTTACCTTCTAAACCAAAGCGCCAGTTTTCCATTGAGTAGCTAACGTTTGCCGTTAGACGGTGACGACGCTGGTTACTATCATTTTCATAAGTAAGGTTTCCGTCTTCCAGAATTGGTTTTCCGTCAGAGTCTGTTGCGATAGATTTAGTATTTTGTCTCATATCGTAACGGTAACGTGCGCTTAAGCTTAATCCGTCGATGCTATCAACGCTGTATGTCGCACGAACTTGAGGTTTGTACGTAATGCCAGATTCACGACCTTCAATTGGCATACCGTAAGTCATTGTCCAGTTATCGTTTAGTACATGACGGTAATTTAGACCAAGTTCCCAACCGTTATTCTTCAAATCTTCCATGAATTTACCGTCTTCTCCCTTGAATTTCGCTTCGATATCTACAAGGAAGTTGCCAATGCTATCGCCCAGCTTTACACGAGTAGCGTGTTGATCTGTATGACTCTTGTATTCGTGTCTCATATCGAAAGACGCCGCAGATACAGAGCCAGCAGCGAGTACAGATGCCACAGCAATCACGATTTTAGTTTTATTCATGGTATTAATTCCATATTTATAGGTTGAGTATTGGCCATAATTACAAGCCAAATAGAGTAGTTCTTGTCTTCAATGCATTTTTTTGTTGAAACGATTTCTTAGCCATTTCAAGTTTGTTTTGCATTTAAATAATACAAATATGCTAACGATTTGAAGGTGCATGATCTGTGAATTGGATCGTGTTGTGGAGACAAAACCACTATTTACAAAGGGTTACAAAGTCAGTTTTCCTATGTAAGTTTATGATTTTTAGTGTTTTATTTGTCTGTTGATAATGGTTTTTAAGGGTTTTGTTCATCAATTAATGTGCGCTACAGCAAAAAATTGAATCTTTAGATGTCATTTTTATTTGTAATACATTATTATTTACTAACTTTCTGTAGCAACACATAACTTTGCTGTGTTGATTGCATGAACTGACGCTGCGAAGCGGATAAGTAAAAATGATTTAAAGGCTCAATGGTTAGAAAGGAAAATGGCTAAAAGCCAAAATACTTTAAACCGCTAGGCATTTGTTTTAGGTGTTATAGAGCTCGACCAGAGATGATTTGAAATGTAGTAGGCAAGGCAGTGACATAGCCTGCTATATAGATATGAACTTGATAGGAATGAACAGGGTTCGAATGGTTACCCGTTGTTCTTATTAGCGACAAAGAAGAAATCGTTGAAGTGCTTGCGAAAGCATTTTGATTATTGCTCCCAACTATTCTAATTATAACTTCTGCTTTCGTTTAGAAAGGTAGGAGACGGTAGTCGAAGATCTACCCTTGCGCTCATGTTGATACAGGCAACATGAGCGTTTTTTTATCTGAAATTTGAGTAGAGAGTCGTTTGAAGCGCAATAAGCGTGTAAGCCGCGGCTTAAGAGCTAGGCTTTTAGGTTAATGACAGCGCGTTCAAGTGAGTTTGTCTGTTCTACTACTGAAGTTGCAGAAGCGGCGTTTTTTGAAGCGCTCGTTACATTTGTCAGTGTCAGCTGTTTAATGGCATCTACGTTTTCGATGATCTCTGACGTAACTTCACTTTGCTCCTTCATAGCATTGGAGACTTCTAAACTGTTATTTAGAATGGTTTCCATGTCTGCGATAACCGATGTGATTCTTGAATGTGCCTTCTCACAAGAGTCGACACTGCTGTTACCTTTTTCACAACAATTTTGAATCGTGTTAACCACCGTTTGGGTTTGATCTTGAACCCCTTGAATAATGGTTGAGATCTCTTCGGTTGAAAGCTGTGTTCTGCCAGCCAAGGTTCTCACTTCATCGGCGACGACCGCAAAACCACGACCTTGCTCTCCAGCGCGCGCTGCTTCAATAGCGGCGTTCAAAGCGAGTAGGTTGGTTTGTTCAGCAATTTCTTTGATCACTTCTAGTACGGTATTGATCTTTTCTGAGTGCACAGAAAGGCGATTCACTTCTTCACTCGCACTCACTAAGTCAGTTGAAAGCGTATTGATTGTGTCTCTGGTGAAGGCCACATCGTTCAGGCCATCATTCGCCGTGGAGAAGCTGGTCTGTGCATTTGATGATGCATTTTCACTATTGGTCGCAACACTTTGGATATTGCTGCCCATTTGATTTATCGCGGTCGCAATATTTTCTGTTTGTCGTTGCTGCTTGTTTAAAGCGCTTTCCACTTCTATGCCGTCGTGTTGCAACTGGTTCGAAATGTTGCCGAGCTCTTGGATCGACCCTTGTACTTGACCAACAAGTTGACGAATATCTTCTAAGACGGTGTTAAATGACTTGGCAATATCCGCAATTTCATCTGAACCGCTGTCTTCCGCTTTAACGGTAAAGTCACGTTGTTGGGATACGTGCAACATGGTTGCGTTTAACGAGGCTATCTTCTTAGCGACACGCGATGAGATCCCAAAGGACAGCGCGATCAGTAATCCAGTGACGGCGATTACGGAACTCACAATAAACGTAGTGATGGTTTGTTGAATCGATTCGACCTGTTGCTCTAAACGACCTTCAACGCCGGTAAATATCGAGATGATATCTTCAAACAGCATTTTCATTTCTGATTTCAATTCACTGACCTTTGTTGGGTTGCGTTCAATCGCGTCTACCATCAAGGAAAAATCTTTGTCGTATTGTTTTACTTCTCGTGTCAGCTTGTCTAACTCTGGTACAGCAATGTCTGACTCTTTGAGTAAAACAGAGAAGCTATTCATCAACTGTTGAAAGTGTGAATACTGTTTGGCGAATTCAGGCTTGAGGGCTTTGTCGTGACTGATTAGAAACTCTAGTTCCGTTCGATTTAGTTGAAGCATCGAAACTTCAAGCGATTTCACCTTGATCAGGGTTTTCTCAAGTTTGATCAGCTTTAGGTTTGCCATTTCAGTAAATGAAACGACAACCAATAAAGAGACAATGGATAAACAAGCAAGGCTAAAAAGGGAGGTTTTAATTTTCATAGGCAGGCACCAAAGCAAAACAATATGACTCAACAACGTATTTGGGAATCTCGTTTCTCTTATTTGCGTGATCAGTAGCTTACAAGCGGATAACTGGGATCTGACTCACAACGGAAACGTTTGCTTACAGTATTTTATGGAAAGGTTATGCGCAAGTTAAATATTTATTATTTTCAATGACTATTGGTGATTGTTTTATCACTAGATGGAGTGCTGTAAATAATAACGAGAGATTGAGGTATAGTCGGACCAAAGTGATGAGGGGAAGTGGTAGTGAAAAGAGCAAGTGAAAAAGCCACGAACATTCACGCTTAGTCACATGAATGCTCGTTTCTCTTGTCATGTCTCTTGCTCTTGTCGCTTAATTGCAGACGGATTCGCTGTAGACGGATTCGCTGTAGACGGATTCGCTGCAGTCGTTTAGTTGTAGTCGTTTATATGTATGGAGACTAACCCTGTGAGAGCCGTTTTTTAGTATTAGCTTTCCGTCGGCATCCAAACCTGCTTAGACGTGACTTTGTGGTCTTTAAAGGTCAGTTCTTCAACCTTGTCTCCGTTAGTATTCCAGCGAGTGAGTTTCCCGTTTGCTACTTCGCCTTCATCAAATTTCGCTTGGCTGGCCTTATTGCCATTAGGGTAGTAGTCCGTTACCAATCCATCTTTTTGCCCGTCACTGTATTCGGCTGTTAAGCTTTGTTCGCCATTCGGATACCAGCGAGAGGCAACACCCGACAGTTCATTGTCTTTATAGTTGAGCTCCGCTTTTTTCTGTCCGTTTGGATACCATGTCTCGGCCTTACCTTGCAGTTCACCTTTAACGTAATTCACTTTAGAGGCAACTTGGCCATTTGGGTACCAGTTGGTTTCTAATCCAAGTTCTAGGCCATCGGCAAATTGGGCTTGGGTCGCGACTTGGCCGTTATCGAACTTCTCTTCAAATTGACCAGTAAAGGGTTTTGAGTGGTTTACTTGATAAGCCACACCTTTGCGCATTTGTAAGTAGTCAACAGCATCATCGCTGGTGGCTGCATAGCTCATAGAAGATACCGTACTAAGAGCAATTAAGATTGGAACGTATTTCTTCATAATGACACCTTTTTAATGGACGAGGGGAAAGTGTAACTGGTGTGTTAAAAGCATTTCACTTCCGAGAACCACTGTCAGTATCTAATAATGGTTTTCAAGTTTGCATTATTAACGGTCTAATAAAGGGAACTTTTTAAAGCGAAATTGGACGTTAAGATTGTCATATTTGTAATACAAATGAGTTGGATTGAATCATCTTTATAAATTATATGAAATGCTTGTTATGAGGTCTGGTCGTGGATTTTCTAGTTACGATTAAAATTTTCTAATGATGATTTAGTCTTTTTTTGAGATTTAATTCACATTTAGAGGGCTTTTCGCCTCAATATAAAGACTTTGGTTGCCAGAGACTGCACTGGCTTGATGAATTATGCTCTCGAACGGTGCAACTTTGAACTCGATCACTTGTATGATTATTAGTGTGTAATAGTCTAAGATCGTCGTCACGCATTTAAGTTATTGTAGTACAAATATACTTGTCATCTATCTATAGTGAACCTAACAAAAAAACATAAATAAAAGGTCTCAAGATGGAACTCAATACCCTGATAGTTGGCATCTACTTCCTATTCTTAATTGCAATAGGGTGGATGTTCAGAACGTTTACAAGTACGACGAGTGATTACTTCCGTGGGGGAGGTAATATGCTGTGGTGGATGGTAGGTGCAACCGCATTTATGACCCAGTTCAGTGCGTGGACATTTACTGGTGCAGCAGGTAAAGCCTTTACTGATGGCTTTGCAGTAGCGATTATCTTCATCGCTAACGCATTTGGTTACTTGATGAACTACCTATACTTCGCTCCGAAGTTCCGCCAACTGCGCGTTGTGACGGTTATTGAAGCGATTCGTATGCGTTTTGGTAAGGTTAATGAGCAAGTGTTTACTTGGTCGGGCATGCCAAACAGCGTTATCTCTGCGGGTATCTGGCTGAACGGCCTTGCGATCATCGCATCGGGTATCTTCGGCTTTGACATGACGACAACGATTATCCTAACGGGTTTGGTTGTATTGGTAATGTCAGTAACAGGCGGCTCATGGGCAGTAATCGCATCTGACTTTATGCAGATGGTTATCATTATGGCAGTGACCGTAACGTGTGCTGTAGTAGCGGTCTACCACGGTGGCGGCGTTACACAAATCATCAATGACTTCCCAACCGATTCATTCATTACGGGTGATAACCTTAATTACCTAAGCATCTTCAGCATCTGGGCAGTGTTCATCTTCTTGAAGCAGTTCAGCATCACGAACAACATGCTGAACTCTTACCGTTATCTTGCAGCGAAAGACTCAAACAACGCACGTAAAGCAGCTTTACTTGCCTGTATCCTGATGACGCTTGGTCCAATCATTTGGTTCATGCCTTCTTGGTTCATGGCTGGTCAAGGTGTTGATTTAGCAGCCGCTTACCCTGAAGCTGGCAGCAAAGCCGCTGATTTCGCATACCTTTACTTCGTTCAAGAGTACATGCCTGCAGGTATGGTTGGCCTTCTGATTGCCGCGATGTTCGCTGCAACCATGTCTTCAATGGATTCAGGTCTAAACCGTAACTCAGGTATTTTTGTTAAGAACTTCTACGAGCCGATTCTTCGCCCTAAAGCGACAGAGAAAGAGCTAATGGTCGTTTCTAAACTCACGTCTACTTTCTTCGGCATCGCGATCATCTTGGTTGCTCTGTTCATTAACTCTCTTAAAGGTCTGAGCCTTTTCGACACCATGATGTACGTGGGTGCGTTGATCGGCTTCCCAATGACGATTCCAGCATTCTGTGGCTTCTTTATCCGTAAAACACCGGATTGGGCTGGCTGGGGCACGCTAGTAGTCGGTGGTGTGGTTTCTTACTTCGTTGGTTTCGTTATCACAGCGGACATGATCCAAAACTGGTTCGGTTTGAATGAACTGACAGGCCGTGAATGGTCTGACCTAAAAGTGGCTATCGGTCTTATCGGTCACATCATATTTACTGCTGGCTTCTTTGTTCTTTCAACGCTGTTCTACAAGCCATTACCGGCGCACCGTGAGAAAGACGTAGACAAGTTCTTCAACAACCTAGCGACACCATTAGTTGCTGAAAGTAATGAACAGAAGAAACTGGATAACAAGCAACGTCGTATGTTGGGTTCACTTATCGCGGTAGCGGGTGTGGGCGTAATGACTATGTTTGTACTGCCAAACCCAATGTGGGGACGCATGGTATTCGTTCTGTGTGGCTTGATTGTGTTCTCTGTTGGTCTGTTACTTGTTAAAGCAGTCGATGACAAAGTCGAGCAACAAGACGAAGTGACTCCAGCCGAAGGCTAATTTAATACGCATCCTAAATAACATCACGGCCACCTAAATGGGTGGTCGTCATTTTTATAATCCAAACTTTAACGTGAGATGTACGATGAACAAAAAACTATTATCGGTAAGCATTATTAGCGCGTTCACGCTCGCTTTTGCAACAGGCTGTACAACACAAGAAAAAACAGCACCGGTAGTCAGTGTCGCTGAACAAGCTACGCCTGCTATTAGCGAAATCGACCGTAGTTACTTATTGAGTAGTGACCGCTTAACTGAGGTGGATGGCAATACAATAAATGTTGCATCAGAAGAGCAAGTAGCCGCGCTTAAAGCACAATTTGAAAACCTAAAAGATGGCGACGAAGTTGTTATTCCTAACGGTAAATACGCGAACTTAGGTCAAATAACTATTACCGCGAATGACATTACCGTTAAAGCAGAGCAAGCCGGTTCTGTATGGTTAACTGGCCTAGTTCAGTTTGAACTTAAAGGTGATGACATCACGCTAGATGGCTTAGTCTTTACCGAAGGTGGTCCAAACGAAAGATTTGGCGGCGTTCGAATGATGGGCGACAACAACACTTTACAGAATTCAACCTTTTACTACTTTAACCACGCTTATGAATATCAACCGGATGAGCGTCGTTCCGAATACCCGAGATACCTGTGGGTTTCTCTGTGGGGTAAAGACGGCAAAGTGATTAACAATCGCTTTGAAGGCAAACAAAAGCGCGGTACGTTGATTGGTGTACAAAAAGATGATTCTGCAGACAATCACTTGATTGCTAATAACATCTTCATGGACCAGAAACCGAATCAGTTTAATGAATTCGACATCAAAGAAGCGATTCGTTACAACGGCAATAGCTGGGAAGCACTTCGTATTGGTGATTCAAAATCCTCTCAGTGGGATTCCAATTCAAAATTCGTTAATAACTTGATGATCGACATGGATGGCGAGCGCGAGCTTGTCTCAGTTAAGTCGGGTGGCAACACAATTTCTGGTAATACAATTTTTGAAAGTTCTGCTTTGATTTCTTTGCGTCATGGTAAAGGAAGTAGTGTTGAAAATAACATTATTCTAGGTAATAAAAAGAACTTAACTGGTGGCATTCGAATCTATGATGAAGACCATGTTATCCGTAATAACTACATTGCGAATATACGTGGACGTGACGGTGTGATTGAAGGCAATGCTGACCTACGTGGTGGTATCGTGATTAATACAGGTATCATTGATGTGGCAAACGGCGAAGAGCTAGATCAGTCGGTTAAAGGCAAAGAGCTTAACAAACAGTGGACGCCTAAAAACATCACCATCGAGAACAACTCGTTGGTTGATACACAGTGGGGCATTATCTATGGCAATCAAACTCACCGTGTGAGCTTGTTCAATAATGCCGAAGTTGAAAAGATTTATGCCGGTGTTGATATCGCGTTTAATAATAACGTTGTCGACAATTCAGAGTCTCCAGAGTTTGTCAGTGTTCGCGCAACGGAAGATTATCCGTTAGTGAACGCAACGTATGACAATGAAACATATGTTGGCCAAGTGACAGCATCTGAGCAGATCTCGAGCTACTCAGTTGAGCTGCCAAAAATGACGGTTGAGAACGGCATTAACGCTTACCAAGGCGAAGGTGCAGACGTGTCTAAACTTGCGTTAGTGACGGCTGAAACAGCGGGTCCAGATTACGTGCTTGAGAATACGACTAAGTAACTTATTGGTTAATGCTAAACGCTAAACGCTTAATGGTTTGAGCTATCAAACAAATTTACGATAGCTGTCTGGGTCATTAAAACTTAAAAAGCCTCAACGGGTAATGCTTGTTGAGGCTTTATCGATCTTACGTCGTGACCATCTCAATCTTACGTCGTGACTACTGTTATTTATACTTATGCAGCAGATCCCAAGGAATATTGCACAAGTGGTGGTCTTCAGGGAACTGGCTAAGGTGATGCTGGTGGATATCATCACTGGCGGCATAACTGGTCAATGGTAAGATCTCGATAGCAATGCGGTCTGCATCATCGCGAGAGGTAATATAGCGCTCAGCTTCAGTTAAGTGCAGGGCATTAGTGCTGTAAACACCAGTGCGATATTTCTCACCCACATCGACGCCCTGTTTATTGACGCTGTATGGGTCGATGATCTCAAACAGATGTTCCATCAGAATGGTTACTGAAGTGATGCTTGGGTCAAACTCTATCTGGACACACTCCGCGTAGCCATCATAGTCACTATTATTTGATGTACCGTTTTCTGTTGTATTGCTTTTTACGGCATCGATTGGTGTCTGTGCGGAGTTTCCATTCGCACGGCCTGCTTCTGTGCTGATGACACCCGGAACGTATTTGATAAATTCTTGTACACCCCACAAGCAACCGCCCGCCAAATAGATTTGTTCCATACTTACCTTTTACTTCTCTGTGTTTGTTGTTCGTTCGATGCGTGAATCAATATAGTGATACACGCACGTATAAAAAAGCGTGTATACAAAATAAGTGTGCACATAAAAACAAGTGTTTAGGTATTGTAAACCTGTGCGACTGAACAAACATAAGTCTAATAGGATTTGTGATTATATAAGCTAGTATTGCGTTGTCACCACCCCGAATTTCAAGATTAAGTGAGCGTTAGCCAACCATGTTTGATCAAATAAAAGATTTCATCAATCCGAGTAAGAATCCAGACCTCACACAGGCTCAGGAATACCAACGTCAGCATCTGCCGACGCTGTGGCTGTTGGGGAAAACGGGAGCGGGCAAGTCATCGTTTATTCAAGCGGTCACGGGTGATTCCTCTATTGAAGTGGGGAATGGCTTTGCTCCATGCACTATGACGGCAATGTCGTATGAGTTTCCTCAAATTAAGCCGGTAATGCGATTCCTCGATACCAGAGGGTTGGGTGAGGCGGATTATGATCCTAAAGAGGATCTAGAAGAGATCGGCCAAGCGGGTAATGCGTTAGTCGTGGTGATGAAAGCTGATGAGCCTGAACAGTCTGCCGTACTTACAGCTCTGAAACAGATTAAGAAACAAAAGAAAATTAAACACTTGTTGCTTGTTCATACTGCAGTTTTGTCTTCCAATGAAACAGACCGCGCAAGACAAATTCAATTCAACATCAACCAAGTAGAAACGGTTTGGGGTAAGGGATTGGAATCGGTTGCGGTGGATTTCGAAACGGATGACTTGAGCAATAACAGTGGCTCAGTTTACAACTATGACGTTTTGTTAGAAAAGCTGACCAACATCCTTCCTGTTATTGGAATGATGGTGGTAGACAAAGAGCATTCCACTCAAGAAGAAGCCAACTTTGACCAAGTCGAAAACGAAGTGCTTTGGTACGCGGGAAGCGCAGCGGCGAGCGACCTGATTCCGGGTGTTGGCTTAGTGTCTGTACCTGCGATTCAAGCGAAAATGCTTCACAGTTTGGCAAACCAATATGGGGTCGAATGGAACAAGAGAGTCTTCACTGAGTTGATAGGCACTCTGGGAAGCAGCTTTGCTTTGCAATACGGAATGAAGCTGGGCACTCGACAGCTGATAAAGTTGATTCCGGTTTATGGTCAAACGGTCGGAGCGGTTGCAGCCGCCGCCATGAGTTTCGGTACCAGCTATGGTTTAGGTCGCGCGGCTTGTTTTTACTTCTATCATAAGAACAAAGGCGAAGAAGTCTCTGAAAAAGAGATGCAAAAGATTTACAAAGAATCCCTGAAAAAAGGTAAGGCGGCGTCGGGCTATGAAGAAAATTAGAAACCTATTTCGATTATTGGCCGTTCTGTCTAGTGGACGTTGGGGTATTGCTCTGATTTCGGCCATCTTCCCGAGCATCATCATGATGGCTTTTGGTCTTTTTTTGGCGATCAAATATGGCTACCTATTGGAAATGTCGATTGCCATTGCGGTGAGTACCTTGGTGTTCACGATTCCTTTATTCATTTCTAGCCGCTCTTCGCGTAAACCAACTTATAGCGACTCTTCTTCACATGATGAAAGTGACGATCAGCCTGAAGCTGGAGCATCGCCCAAGAATTCAGACATCAATGATGCGCTGGTTAAAGCGTCTGATGAATGGTCTCAAGCAGAGCTATCAATCTGGAACGACTCGAAACACCATGTACGACAACAGTTAATGGTCGACATCGAGTGGGGTAATCTCGACCAAACCGGTTTAGAGGTACTTGAGTTCGTCGCCAAAAAGTTTGATAAGAAATCACTCGATTTTTCAATCCCTGAAGGGCTGAAGCTGTTTGAAGAAGTGAGCCGACGATACAAGTTAGTGGTACGGGAACATATACCGGGAATTGAGTATCTTAAGGTTTCCTATATCAAAGCGGGCTACGAAGCCTATGACAAGTACGGTGAGCTAGGGCAGAAGATCGTTAAAGCCGCTATCTGGGGCAATCACCTTAAGAATCTGTATTTGAACCCGCTAAAAGTTGTTTCTGATTTAGGTCGAGAGCAAGCGACATCATCTATGACCAAAGGCGTGGTGGATGACATGCAATACGCCGCGAAACAAGCCTTACTCGATGAGGTGGCTGCGGTAGCGATAGATCTCTATAGCGGTCGATTCAGCATTGAAGATGAAGCATTAAGAGCGTCTGATGTTTCTCAAATAGATGAACAACGCTTTGCACCAGAATTAGAGCCAGTAAGAATTGTGCTGGTGGGGCAAACAAGCTCAGGTAAATCGTCACTGATTAATGCGCTCAAGCAGGAGCTCGTAGCCGAGGTGGATGTATTGCCATCAACCGACACTTCAACCGTATACAACGCGTTTGTCGATGACAATGATGTTCGAGTGGTTGATCTTCAAGGGCTGGATGGCAATGCCAAAACCGAAGCTCTGATGCTTAAAGAGATGACCCAAGCCGATGTTGTGCTTTGGGTTCTTAAAGCCAATCAATCGGCTCGTGAACTGGATAAGCAATTGAAGGGCAAGTTTGATGCTTTCTATGACGATCCTAAAAACATCTCACGCAAGAAGCCAATCGTTGTTTCGGTTGTGAATCAGGTCGATCGATTAAAGCCTGTTGATGAGTGGCAGCCTCCGTATGACTTAGAGAACCCAACATCGGCCAAAGCGAAGATCATTGCTCAAGCACTCGAATACAACCATATATTGCTGCAGTCTGATATCGTGTTGCCGCTCGCTATTGCGCCAGAAAAGACGATTTTTGGTTTAGAAGCACTCAAGCAGATGCTAATCGAAGGCATAGCTGATGCTAATAATGTGCAAAGAAACCGCCAACGTTTGGAGGCAATGAAACGGGGAACATCGGTTAAAGGTCAACTGAACAAAGTAGTGAAGGCCGGTAAGAAGGTCGCACCAAGTGCATTGAAAGCAGCGACACCAAAACTGGCTGAAATGGCCATCAAGCAAGTTGTGAAGAAAAAGTAAGTCTTCACTGCTAATACGGTTCTGGTGGGGCTTGAGGCTCATCAGAACTTAGCTATTCTAGATCGGCGATTTTTAGTGCTTGGCTTTATTAGATGATAGCTTTTTAGAAAACAGCCATCTTCGCCCCTTATTAGATAAGTATTGAGTTTAAAAGAGATTCGATATTATTAAGTAACTCAACGAACTAGTTTAATAGTATATAAACGGATGGAATTCACAGTTTATATACCATGCTATGGTATTTAATTGCCATTCTAAATATTGATCACATTTATACTTTCTTTCGCTGTATTTATAAAACAATTACACTATATTTAAATTTCGGATCACCTTGATTTCAACGTAGGGATATATTGTGAACATGTATCTGAAATGGCAATCAACCACATGGCTAACCTTGTTAGCTTGGTATACTTTAGATCACCAGCTCTCGTTTCTCCTTTCTTCAGAGTAGTACCCTCTAGGCGTCACGCGCCAGCAGAGTCTTTGAGCTTTGCCAATCCTGTTAATTTTGTATTTAAGAAGCTTCGTAACCCATGCGGCCGCTATTTGTGTTGTTGTGCATGAGGTTCTTATCTCTTAGTTATTATTAATTGGATCCTAATCAATACGTTATTGATTAAATAAATTATTTCTAGCTATTAATTTTTCATCGTAATTATCACGAGAGTGATCGTGCGTTAAATTAAATTAATGGTGATGACTCGTGACATTTAAAAATAATGAATTTGGCTTTTCTCGTTTAGGCTGAATTTGTTGAAAGGTACTATTATGGAAAACTTCAAGCATCTACCAGAACCGTTTCGTATTCGCGTTGTAGAACCAGTAAAAAGAACAACCTCTGCATATCGTGAGCAAGCCATTGTTGACGCGGGCATGAACCCATTCTTACTGGATAGTGATGATGTGTTTATCGACTTACTGACAGACAGCGGAACCGGATCTATCACCCAACGCATGCAAGCTGCGATGCTAATGGGTGATGAAGCTTACAGTGGTAGCCGAAGTTACTATGCGTTGGCGAATGCAGTGAAAGATATTTTTGGTTACCAACTGACGATTCCAACACACCAAGGGCGTGGAGCCGAGCAGATCTACATTCCTGTTCTTATCAAGAAGCGTGAAATGGAAAAGGGATTGGATCGCAGCAAAATGGTCGCCCTGTCTAACTACTTCTTCGATACAACACAAGGTCACACTCAAGTGAACTGTTGTGTAGCGAAAAACGTCTACACCAAAGAAGCGTTCGATACTTCAGTCAATGCCGACTTTAAAGGCAACTTCGACGTTGTGAAACTGGAAGAAGCGATCTTAGAAGCGGGAACTGCCAACGTTCCTTACATCGTGAGTACCATTACCTGTAACTCTGCTGGTGGACAGCCGGTATCAATCGCGAACTTGAAAGCTGTGTATGACGTGGCTCAGAAGTACGATATTCCAGTGATTATGGATTCTGCACGCTACGCTGAAAATGCCTTCTTCATTCAACAGCGCGAAGCGGGTTATCAAGATTGGACAATCGAGCAAATCACGCGTGAGTCTTACAAATACGCGGATGGTTTAGCGATGTCTGCAAAGAAAGATGCGATGGTGCAAATGGGTGGCTTGTTGTGCTTCAAAGACGATTCTTTCATGGATGTGTACACAGAGTGTCGAACACTGTGTGTAGTTCAAGAGGGCTTCCCAACCTATGGTGGCTTAGAAGGTGGCGCGATGGAGCGTCTTGCGGTTGGCCTGTATGACGGCATGCGTCAAGATTGGTTAGAGTACCGTATTGGTCAGGTTCAATACCTTGTTGATGGACTAGAAGCAATGGGTATCGTGTGCCAGCAAGCCGGCGGTCATGCTGCATTTGTCGATGCGGGTAAACTGCTTCCACACATTCCTGCTAGTCAGTTCCCCGCACATGCTTTGGCGTGCGAACTGTACAAAGTGGCAGGTATTAGAGCGGTTGAGATTGGTTCATTGCTGCAAGGCCGCGATCCAGCGACAGGTGAACAGCACCCATGCCCTGCGGAGCTATTGCGTCTTACTATTCCTAGAGCGACGTACACACAAACCCACATGGATTTCATTATCGAAGCATTCGAAAAAGTGAAAGAGAACGCTGGGAAAGTAAAAGGGCTCGACTTTACCTATGAACCGCCTGTGTTAAGACACTTTACAGCGCGCTTGAAAGAGGTAGAAATAAGCGAGAAGCAAGCAGGAAAAAAGAATGAACAAACGCTCGAAGAAGCATTTTAAAATAAAAACATAAGCGAATAGTCACTAGAAACATAATCAAAGGCTCCCTCGGGAGCCTTTTCTTTTGCGGAAGTTGGGAAGTGAAATCGTGGGAGGTTGAGCATGAGCAGATTGATTGAGGCTACGCTTGTTTGTTTTCCAGGGTCGACTTCAATATTTGGAACAACCACTGATTCAATGGAGCATCTTTCTGAGAACGACGGCAACTCATCACATAACTCACATCAATCGTGAGCTTTTCTGGTAAATCAATGCTGCGACACCCTTCTGGCACACTGCCATCTAAGGTGATTCCAAAATAATCGGATTTCAGCACAATATCGTGGATCATTGCGGGGTGATCGGCTTCCACTTTTGGATCGACATGAAATCCGATATTTCGAAGGCGATCGAGAATAGGGTATTTATTGTCATTCCAACCCGGGGTTTTAAATAAGATGATTGGATAGTTGACGAGCGATTTAAAGCTTTGTGCTTTATGATCTTCTCTCACAAAGAATACGACTTTTCCTTTTCCAATCTCTTTCTGTGAAATGGACTGCGGCAGGCTTTCATCAAAGTAGTGAACGGCTATTGCGTCTTCACCCTCGATGATTCTGTTTTTTACATTAGTGCTCCATCTCTCCAGTGAGAAGCGAACATGCGGGGCTTCTTTACTCAGAGTGAGGTAAAGCTTAGAACCAAAGCGCTCCCAAAAAAGTGTATTGGCGTAGATTTTTACATCTCCCTGATAAGATACAGGGCAGAACTCTTGATGCTTTATCGCCTCGACACTGCTTAGTATCTGCTCAAAATTATCAATATTGTTTTCAATAAATGTCGTTGGTTCGAAACCATGCTTGGTTTGAATGAACAGTGGGTCGTCCAGTTGTACTCTTAATTTCGAAAGGTTCTTACTGATCGCCCCTGGGGTTTTTCCTAGTGATTCTGCAACTAAGCCAACATTACGAAGCTCATACATACGTTTGATGACCAAGATATTCTGAATATCGAGATTGATGTCCACAAGCACTCCGAATTGCTTAGATGATAACGATGCTAATCTTTGGCGCAGTGAAAGCCTAAAGACCATCTGACTCTAATATCATAATCATCACTGCCAGTTTTTAAGACAGCACAACGTCAAGATGTGAACTATTTCTTTGATTTTTCAACGAGTTTCCATTTAGTAAATATTGGTTTTCCTCGAAAAGCTGATATTCGGTTGCTAAAGTTATTTCAACAAATAAACTCAACAACCAAACAAATATAATATTAAAAAATCATAAGAGGTGATGTATGAAAAAGTTAATCGCACTAGGCTTGATGGCTATCTCAATGAATACTGCTTTTGCTGCTGATGGAACTTATACAGGAACCATCGATATGACAAGAAGCGAGGGTAACCAGGTAAACGCAGAGCGTGTCGAGTCTAACCCTACTCTTGAAGGAAGAAATGAAGCCGCTAATGGTGGAATAAAATTCCAAAAGAACGTTGATCAAGACCAAGCGATCCAGTTGAATGGCCGCCGAGATTAATGTATTAACCTTACTATCATTGTCATAAGAAATGCTGCGCCCTCGGGTGCAGCATTTTTTGTTTTGGGATTTGGAGTATTTTATAAACCCTAGTGATCTAGCCTTGGCATGTTGTGTAACGTGTGGCATTTTGTTCTCTAACTCTAACTCTAACTCTAACTCTAACTCTAACTCTAACTCTAACTCTAGATCGCTATTAGGTGTTGGTTAAGCATTACAAGCCAGTAAGCGAACGATTCGAAAAGGACAAGGAATGACTCAAAAAGAAACGGGAATGATTCGTCATATTTTGCTGATTAAGTTTAAAGAAGAGGCTGAAGCTTCTGAAATAGAGAAACTGAAAGGACTGTTTGAAGCGATGCCCAGTAAGGTGGAAGGTGTTGACTCGGTAGAGTGGGGCTTGAATGACAGCCCAGAAAACAAGAACCAAGGTTATACCCATTCCGTTTTAATGACGTTCGCAGATGAAGCGGGGCGTCAAAACTATCTTCCGCACCCAGAGCATGATGCGCTGAAAGATGTATTTCGTCCGTTGTTAGACGACATCATCGTGTTTGATTACTCCCTATAATTGGTCCTCTCTGCATGCTCCCTAAAGCCTAAAACCAAAGCTAAAAGCCCAAAGCCCAAAGCCCTAAGCTAAAAGCAATAAAAGCCATAAAAGCGTATATACCTAAAGTTTATTTACACGAGGTATATACGCTGAGTCATCTCGAATAACGAAGCGTTAGGGCTTGTGTGGCAGAGCCCTAACCGAGAAAGCCCTAATCAAGAAAGTACCAACTACTCTGTAGGAGAGATAGTCACCGGGGCGAACGAAGCTACTGCATTTCCGCCGGCACCTGGGTGATCAACATAAGAGGTGTTTTGCATTAAGGTGTAGTACACGTCCACAAAGTCATCATCATTGACTAATACGCCATCAGGAATTACATCGATAATCTTACCGGTGATCTGAGGGATGATCGCATAACCCTGAACTTCAGGATCAGGAATCATCTTCAATATCTCTTCTGCGGCTTGAACCAAGAGCTTTGCTAGCGCTTTATAGTCTGTGCCATCATCGTGCTCCATTAAGATCATATCCGCAGCGCCCCAGCGGTAGCGAGGCCAGAAAATGACCGTTTGATTTGGGTAGTACGTCTGTTTGTCGTAGTCCAGATAAGGCATTTCTACTAGATCTATTTGTGGCTCTAAGCGGCTTGAATCTACCCCTGTCACAATGGCGTAGATTTCAGCTTTGCCAGAGATCCACGGTTCTTGGTCTACAGCCAAACGAATCTTTTTTAACTGAGTGGTATTCAACGGCTCAGGTTCTGACATAGCCATGGAGCGCGTAGCCTTACCAATAAATGTTTGTGTCTTAGTGCTGCGGCTTTCACTGTTGCTGCTTGTGTTTTTGGAGCCTGAATTAATTTGCGTTGTTGTACCCAGCTTCTGCATTTCAGCCTGCATTGCCATTAAGCCTGCTTTGAGCTCTTCAGCATCGTTGCTATCGACGACAAATACTGGGACGTCTGGCATTTGGTACACATCTAGTTCATGAACCTGTCCGTACACGTCATACGCTTCAATGTATTGCCAATTCGAATCATCACCTGATGGTTCAAATGCGAATAATGGGCTTTCACCGTTTTTCCAGGCTTCAATCATCGTTTCATCGGCCATGCGAACCTCTAACACAGAGTTGCTGAAGTCGTTGATCCCTTTCATCTTGCGATAACCAAGGTCCGCTTTCTGCATCCTGCTTGAAAATGCAGAGTAGGGCTGAGTAGAGCTCAATTTATCGACAGGCGTGGACAAGTTCTTTTCTGAAATTTGAGCCTTTAGGGAAAGCTCAAGATCGGAATAACGCTCGCTGATTTGTAAAGCCAAAGATTGCTTTTGCGCTGCGCTACTTTCTGCAATACCTAATGAATCAGTTGTCTCAATATTTTGCGCAAAAGACTGGAAGCCAACCACTGTCGTTGCAAGCACCATACTGATAGAAAAAGATGGTCTCATAAATAATCCTTATTTTAATTTTTATCATTAATAGAGCATTTGCCCTATAAGGATTAACCTATCAGTAACGTGAATGTGTTCAAAAGTTAGTCAGTCATTTTTGTTTCGTTGTGCAGCACAGGATCTCAATTTAAACTGTTTTTATAAAACAATACCTAAGTAACCTTGATATTTATAAATTAATAAACGTATCAGTAAATAATTTACAATATTATTAACTACACTGGTGTTTCATGAAAAAACCTACTCAACGTGAGTAGGTTTTTATTTCGCGGTTAACCGCTAGTTCTTCGTTTTATAACCTGTTTAAGAGGCTCGTTCTAACTCAATCTAAACGCAATGTTAGGCCTGAGTAGTTTGAGTATCCGCGCAGTAATACATGATAGGTCACGCCCGGTTGCGCGCTCACACTGCACTGTTCGTTGTTTCCAGCACGATAAGGGCGACAATCGTAACTTGATGTCGTTGGCTTACTGCCTGATTTCACGTAGAGATCGGCATCACCTGAACCACCAGACATTGAAACCGTCACGCTTGATGCAGAATCAACGGTGAACGTGTAGAAGCTCTCCGAAGATTGATTCCCGCTTAGGTTCGCAATCGGTGTGCCTTTCGTTAATACATTGCCAGTTGGAGGTGTGACACCACAGCTTGCATTCACACCGACGGTGTTAAAGGCATCTTCAACATCGGCAACCACATAACCCATGTCAGCTGTGGCTTTCGCGACACCACAAGCACCAGCGTCAAAGGTACTGTTTGCCGTCCAATACAATTGGTTTGCGACCGTGAAGATCTCAAAACCCTTACGCACATCCCAGCCAGACTTGTTCGCTAAAAGGTAAAAGGCGCGGTTGTAAACACCGCTAGATAAGTGAACGTTCAAACCATCGTAGTATTGAGAGGCATGATCAATCGAGCGACCATCTTTTGAAGGTTGATCAAAGTAACGCAAGCCACCTTCAGACTTGAATATGTCGCTACCGACCACCCAATCCACATTGCCACGTAAGTAGTATTCAGCCGCTTCGCCCGCAATATCGGAGAACGCTTCATTCATACCGCCTGACATGTTTTGGTACACCAAGCCGGAGTTTTGCTCGGTGAACCCGTGGCTAACCTCGTGAGCACTTACGTTGATATCGACCAATGGGTAAAAGGTGCTTCCACCATCCCCAAAGGTCATCGATGAGCCATTCCAAAAGGCATTTTCATAGTCGGTACCGTAATGAACGCGCATTGTCAGTTGGAAAGTTAAAGGCGATGTGTTCATCCACTCTTTGTACATATCGAATACGACATTACCGAAGTAATGAGCATCGTTGAGAGGCGAATAAGCCCCGTTAATGTATTTATGATCGGTGTAGTTGGTGCCGTCGGCACAGTTGTAACTGTAGGCTGCGGTGCCGGAGGTTCCGTTCCTCAAATCGATTGTCTTAACTGAATCATTTTCTAACGTACAAGTTGTGCCTGTCTTGTCGATGGGAAAGCTAGGGAAGTCGCTGCCATATTCATATCGAGTGGTTTTGAGGTTGCCACCGGGGCCAGTACCTAATGCTTTAGCGTGGTTTAGTCCATTCCATTTTTGGAGCACATCGCCAGTCGTGGCATCAATAAAGTAAAAAGGGCGCTCTGGCATAGAGGACGCGATAAAGAAATCGACCAGATACACCACTTGGGCGACTTGGTTCTCATCCAGTCTCACCATCAGTTTCGCGTTTTTATTTTCAATGGACTTTTTGCCGACGGTAAACGTGCGATGAGCAGACAATGCGGCTTCAATCGCTTGCTCTTGATTCAGTTTTGGCGCGATGCTGGATAGGTCACCACTGATCCCCTGTGCCATTGAACCGAACACTTGAGTGGGTTGGTTCTTGGAAAGGGTGGCCACGACCGAAGTATTAAAGATGGGTAAACCTAGGTGAGTTTGTTGATAGCGGACTTTGGTTTTTCCATTGGGCAGTACCACCCGTTTTACTTCAGAAAAACCTAATTCTAGTGGGGCAACACTCTTCGACTGAGCGACGAGGCTTTGTTGTAGTAATGCATCATTATCGACTCTGACCATTTCTGCAGCGTGTGCAGTAAAGCCAAAAGATGTACCTAGAATAGCTGCTATTTTCCAGCTTAGTTGACGTTGTTGGTTCATTTTTCGTTCCTGATTTTAATATAAACTCCTTCTTCCCAACGGCTTTATAGGAAGTCTATATGCAACACGCTAATGCCATGTGTTGCGAATCAAGATTGGAAGAGCATTTGGATTTATGACAAGTTTATCAGGGAGATTTATTTTTAGAGTATGTAATTCAAAGTTTACAAAAGTTCTTATTGATCAAATTGTTTTTATAAAATCCAATTTTATTATTTATCGTAAACATATGAAGGCTCGGGAGTTATTAAAATCCGCGTTGTTTGAATCTATAGAATGAATTTTTCTAAGTTAATTTCGATATTTCTCTGTTTTTACCCTAATTATAAGTTTGTAAATAACTGAGTTTTTCTTAGTTCCAATATTGTCTTTATTATCAATAGTAATCTTATTTTAACAATACCACTAAGCACAGATCTCATCTTTTCTACATTTAGTCCTGTTAGATAGAAAAATTCTACATTTTCTTGCTCAATTACAAACTAAGAAGGATAAGTCATTGTTATGAAAGGGGTAAGTAGCTTAAGATAGGCTACATAAGAAACTAGATAGAAAAATTCTGTATTTAAGTACAGAATTTCTCTGTCTAATAGCTGTTAGTTTTAATCATAAATGGAGTCGTAATATGGGTGGTTTAGCAAATTGGGCAAGTATAATTACAGCAATTATACCAACTTTAATTATCTTATCTATTTACAAAGGATCTGATGTAAATAGTAAAAAAGCTCTAGCATGCGGTATTGCTTTGTTAATTACTGCAACAGCTAGTCTTGCTTTAATGAATAGTTTTCAATTAATGTACGAGGCTCTTGAAGCTGCTTCTAAAATATCTACCGAAGATGCCTCTTCAGGAAAAAGTGTAGCTAATATTTGGGCTGTTATGTTTCCTGCAGTTGTAGGTGCCCTTGGTGTAAATATACTCACTTCATGGTTGCAACCAAAAAACTAACAAGGCGCTTAAACGGAACAAAAACAGTTGGTCATGTTTCGTGCCTCAACAAGTTTGACCAACTATTTTAGTCCGCTTAGCGCGGCGTTATATTTAATTCTATTTCGGAGGTATTAATGGAAGAACAGCATTCTAGGGAGTTTTGGCAAGAATTGATGTTGTCATTCGTACCTATAATGAAGTGGCCAGCTTTAGTTATGGCGTTTTGGTTAGTTATACCATCAGGAACATTGAATGATTTTTTGAAAATAGCTAGAGAAAATCATGTAAAAGAGTTCGGTATAGGTGATGCAAGAGTCGTGTTCCAAGAAAAAGCCAAAGTGCTTAAGGATACCAATGAAGTTAGAAACATCACTTCAGATCTAACTTCTCTCTTTGCACAATCCGGGATCGGACTAAAAGAAAAAGCGGATCGCTTAAAGTATTTCGAGGATCGGTTAGCTCAGATCAATTCACGGACAAAAACTGTAATTGATAAAGAGGCTCCTGTTTTCGTACCAGTTAAAAATAACCACTCTATTGGTCTCGATAGTGACAATATTGCTGTCTTTCATTTTGCAATTGAGAATAAAAAAGACTCTGAGAACTTTAGCTTGGCTGTTGGGATAAATGAGTTTCCAACCAAGCAGAGCTTTGATTTATGTGAAATAAGTGGGAAATATAAAGAGCTATTATCTACGAAAAAGGATAGAGATGGCAAAACTATTGGGCTCAATTACAAAGACAAAGCTGTTGATTGTTTGAGTACAATAGAAATCAGTCGCTTAAGTGATGAACGATACCTTTATTCATTTGATATAAACATCCTTAACGGTTTCAATGTCGCAAAGGTTGGCGGGTATGACGTATTTCTTCCGAAAAAATCGAAGCATGCAAGAAGTAACTCTCTATATATTGAAGGCAGCGACCCAGTTATTGCAACTAAAGGTAATGCTAATGAGATTATCGAAACTACAAAACTGTACATAACGGAAATTTAAATATAACAAAGCATTTAAGAGTGATTCCCAACGCTTGGCATTTTTCATTCCATCGTTGAGTTCGGTGTTTACGGTGGTAAGGTTAAGTTTCGTGGTAGCGTTGCTCACACCTTAATGCGGCGTTAAATTTCAATTAGGAGTATCGAGTGCTATCAGAAGTAGTTCAAATTATAGAAAAAGCACAACTGTCTATCATTACATTGTCAGTTGTGCTTTTTTGGCTATATAAGATTGATCTTTCGGGAGTCTATAAAGGTCTGCACGAACGAAAATCTAAGCAGTTAGATTTGTTAATTAAGTGCTTGGATAACCATCATCTCAGTGACAATGTGAAGTTCGCAATTCAAGAAAATATTGAAGCTCAATTATTTTATCAAAGTCATGGCATACGGGCTGATAAACCGTATCGAGATGCGTTAATAAATATAAACAAGAAGTATCCAAATCAAGCCCGCTGGTTCTTTTTGAGAAGAGCTTACCCATTTATGTCTCTTGGTGAGTCGGGGCGAGTAGAGTTAAAAGTTGGTAGAAAAGATGTCTGGATAAATAACGTCGTTACTTGGTTTTCCATCGGAGTCGTCTTGTTAGGTTTTATATCTTTGTTGCTGTTCTTTTTCGCTACTGTACTTAAGTACCTACCAGTTCAACCTGGTTTCTCGATGGCTGGACTTGGTTTCGTTATGATCTTTATGGGCTTATACGTTCATTGGACTACTTGGGGTAGGCATGCAGCAATCAAACTGTCGAAACTAAAAATTTAACAAGGCGTTTAAACGGAACAAAAACAGTGGGTTACGTTTCGCTTCGCTACACATTATAACCCACAATTTTTGTCCGCTTAACGCGGCTACATGGATTCCCCCCAGGTTGTCAAACATCCGCTAAACTTATGCTGATGGGTTTTGGACTGCCGCTCTACATTCGGCCTACTTATCGACGATTCGCATACGTCGTGGCCCTGATGACTTGCGCGACTGCGGTGCCTTATTCGTTAGATGACATCTAGTGTGTCCGCCGCATTAACAGGCTCTCCGCAAGTGGTCTTAACCTATCTCCATCATTAGCGTCTGCAATGACCCGGTAGGTTTAACTCCTTATGCTGCTTAGGTTTTTACTTAAGCAGCATAGTTTTCATATTCTGTTTGATTGTGTAAAAGCGACCATATAATTCGTGCGTTCTTCGCAGCAAGTGCCACTATTGCTCGGTTCATTCCTCTTCGTTCCAGAACGCCTCTGCACCACTGACTTAACTTATCTTGCTTGTCGCCAAGGTTGGCAATCACGGTCCTTGCGCCGTGAACTAATAGTGTTCGTAAGTATTTGTCGCCGTGTTTGGTTATCCGACCTAAGCGAGGCTTTCCTCCCGTCGAATATTGTTTTGGTACTAGTCCTAGCCAAGCTGAGAAATCACGGCTTTTATCAAATTGAGAACCATTGCCTATCGACGCAAGTATCGCAGTAGCGGTTTGCGGTCCAATGCCACGAACCTTCATCACTCGTTGAACATTAGCGCTGACCTTAGCAAAAGAATCGAAGACTTGCTCAGTATCGGCGATACGTTGATTCAATTCTCCAAGGTGGTGATAAGCATCGGCAATCACTGTTCTTGCGAGGTGTTGCAGCTCATTTTCTGCGTCTTCCAGCATTAAGGGAACGTGCTTCATTAACGAAGAGCGGCCAACAGGTATGATCAACCCAAATTCAGAGAATAGGGCACGTATGCAATTCATAAGCGCGGTGCGCTCACGAACCCAATGCTCTCTCATTCCATGTACCGATAAGATGGCTTGTTGCTCGGGGGATTTTACGGGCACAAAGCGAGTGGATGGTCGCTGAACAGCTTCGCAGATAGCAACAGCATCATTAAGGTCGTTCTTCCCTTTAGTTCGATAAGGAACCACGTATTTAACGGCCATGATACGGGCAGTTTATTGAGTGTTCTTACCCAATAATGTGCACCACCACACGCTTCAACGCCTATACGCATGAGTGGAATATTTGCTATTGTAGTCAGTAGTTTAGAGCGAGTTACCGACTTATGAAGTATGACCTTACCATTTTGGTCTACGGCATGAAGGCTAAAGTGGTTTTTAGCTAGGTCGATACCGCAGAAATAAGAATAATCAGACATGGTGCCTCCGATGCATTTAAGTACCACATAAGTGTGGCAGATCCTCGGTAGGGGGAATCCATGTTATTCGTTATGTGCACAGGGGGTGCAATATGATCAAGTACATTTCAGTAGCTCTAGTTAGTTTTTTTATTGGTGTTGGAGGGATGTATTATTTAGCTTCCATGACTCTAAATGATTTAGACGAAAAGCATAACAAACGCTTAAAGAAAGAATACGAGTTATTTAAATACCATAATACAAATACCGCTGAAACTCTTATTAAAGTCTCAAATGCATCTATAAATCACACGTTGTGTGAACTGAAAGGTGAAGATAAAAAGGAGGTAATTCATGCTCTAATTCTGAACGCAATGTTCGCTAGCGATGTTTCGAAGCAGTCAATAGAGACTTTAGAAGACGTGTTTACTACATCGCTTCTCGCACATAAAGAGCTTAGGAGAACATCACCAAATAAAGCTGATGAATACTTGTTACCTTTGATTCGAAATTATTGTAGCAATCACTTACCAAATTTGAATTGTGACAAAATAGATAGCTTAATTGATAGTTTGTCGAAAGAGCCAAGTGTGTGCACATAACAAACGACTATGGCGTCAATGATTAGTTTTTGGCTGTATTTTCATCCCACATGGCGTCATCTCTCAGCATAGAGTTAAGGGTCACGTTTCATGGAGGAAACATGACAAGCGACCAACTATTGGAAAAGGCACTTTATAGCAGTGCCAGCATCCATCAACCTCATTCTCTAAAAGCTTACTTGGCTGCGAATTATCTAAATGGGTATTTCGCTAAATCAGACAATGTGTGGCTTAAAACGAGTGAGCTGATAGACCAAACTGAGATTGAATTTTTAGGCGAGTACTCTGCAACGCTACAAGCGCCAAAGCTTACGGATTTTCGTATTCAAAGGATATTGGATAACGGGGTATACACAGCTGCGTATGCCGCTTTAATGCAATGGTATGAGAACAAGAGCTACTCGATAATGCAGCTATGCTCTTTACTTCTGAAAACCAATCAGGTGTCAAATATAGCTCACATATAACGGATCTCCCACGCAAAGGCGAACGTTTGCCTTTTGTTTCTCGGAATTTAGTTGCAGCAGTAAATCACATACAAACGTAGAGGTAGCGCACAGAATCGAAAAAGGGGATATCGCGATTACGTAATCATTGATCTAGCCGATAGTGAGATAGTGATAAGAGGTCGATAATTCGTTGTCGGACTAAATTAGAACTTTAAATCTAATTTCTAAGTAGTTGTTATCTCAGGAAGAGTTTTTGTGCTATGCGCCCCTATATTAAATATATTATCCCTATTTTAATTCCTTTCATTATCCTCGTAATGCCGCTATCAGCGTTTCCATTTGAAGGCCTTACGATTATTCAACAACGCGTTATCGCGATCTTTTTATTAGCGGCATTGTGCTGGGTGTTCGAGCCCATCCCGATCTACGCGACGTCTGTTGTTATTATCGTTCTGCAATTGTTGATGTTGTCGGATAAAGGGCTGATCTTTTTAAGGTTTGAGCATGGGGAGGAACATTTTGGTGAGCTGTTAAAATACAGCGATATCATGGCGACATTCGCCAGCCCAATCATCATGCTGTTTTTAGGTGGTTTCTTCTTAGCGATGGCCGCCACTAAGTATCGATTAGACGTAAACTTAGCCCGTGTATTATTGAAGCCATTTGGACAAGACCCAAAGTTTGTGATGCTCGGCTTAATGTTGATCACTGGTATCTTTTCGATGTTTATGTCTAACACGGCAACAACGGCAATGATGCTCTCTATTTTAACGCCGGTACTGGCTGTGTTTGGCCCGAAAGACCCCGGTCGTATAGCGTTTGCGCTTTGTATCCCTGTTGCCGCTAACATCGGTGGCATTGGTACCCCGATCGGTACCCCGCCGAACGCTATCGCACTTAAATATTTAGTTGGCGATAACCTCATTACGTTCGGCGAATGGATGGCATTTGGTGTGCCGTTTGTCGTTATTATGATGGCGTTAGCGTGGTTTTTAATAGGCTTTATGTACAAAGCTGACCAAAAGAAAATCGAGCTAAGTATCAAAGGTAAATTCCTTAAAACGCCCAAAGCCATTGCGGTATACGTCACTTTTGCGCTGACCATCATTCTTTGGTTAATGGGATCAAGCCATGGCATGAACTCTTATACCGTCGCTCTGATTCCTGTTGCTGTGTTCTCACTCACAGGGATCATCAATAAAGAAGACCTGAAGAAAATTTCTTGGGACGTATTGTGGCTTGTATCAGGTGGTATTGCGCTTGGTTTAGCTCTCGATAAAACGGGCTTAGCAAGGCTCGTGGTACACAGCATTCCGTTTGATTCTTATTCACCATATGTGGTGTTGTTCGGAGCAGCGTTCTTGTGTTTGGTAATGGCAAACTTTATGTCTCATACCGCAACGGCTAACTTGTTAATGCCAATTATGGCTGCATTAGGTTCGTCTATGGCTTCACTCACGCCATTAGGCGGTGAGTTAACGTTAATTCTGGTTGTGACTTTTGCCGCTTCATTAGGTATGTCGCTGCCAATCAGTACGCCACCGAATGCGTTGGCTCATGCCACTGGTCATGTGCAAAGTAATCAAATGGCCAGAATCGGTATTATTTTGGGTGTGGTTGGTGTGCTACTGAGTTTTGTTATGGTGTGGGTGCTACATTCAATTGGTCACATAGGATAACGATACGTGTATCAACAAAAGCTAGAAGCACTTATCGATCGTTATTTTAATCAGACAGAACGTCGGGTGACGTGCCGTGCCGGTAACACCATTATTGAACAATCAGCGTTAAACACTCGCTTGTATTATGTGTTTAGTGGAGAACTGGAAGGCTTTTATGCCGAAGCGAATGCACCGCGAGTACGCGTGTTTAGCGCGGGTAGTGGGGCTTTTATAGGCGTTCATAGCTTCTTTTCAGGTAATTGGACAGCATCTTCAACGGTTGTTGCTAAAACCGATGTTGAGTTAGCGTGGATCGACAAAGACACGCCGGCAGAAGATGAACGTAAATTTGGCCCTCTTACCGCACAGTTCACACCTGTGATTGTCAATGAGTTGTCGCGTCGTCAACGCCGTGCAACACAAGAAGCGATAGCGAAACAAAAAGCGCTAGAGAAGTTACATACTGCTGAGCAAATGACGACCTTGGGTCAATTGGCTGCAGGGATTGCCCATGAGCTTAACAACGCTATTGGTGTAGTAAATAGTAAATCTGGTCGACTTGAAACGGTCATCATGGAGCTACTTGAAGAAGTGCATCCAGAAGCCAGTCAATTTTTCGATTTTGGGTTAATGCATGGTCAGAAAACGTCGTCGTCAGAAGCGCGAACACGTGGGCGACAATTTGAAAGAAAATATGGTTTAGACAAAAACATTGCACGCTCTCTTGCGAAGGCGATTCCAATTGACGCTTCATCTGCAACAGACGTTATTTCAAAACATTGGCTGAAAAACCCAGAAGAAGCGATTCGCTTTTGGCAAATGGGCTGTGATTTACATGATTTACGTTTGGCATCTAGACACACCGTCGGCATCGTAAAATCGGTTAAACAACTTGGCAGAGTTGATATTGACACCGAAGAAGCGGTTGATATTAATGACTCCATTAACCATGCCTTATCGTTGTTACAAAGTGAGTTACGTAGAGTGTCTGTGCGATTGAGCCCTGCAGATTTGCCGACTTTTAAAGGCTCGAAAACAGAGCTCGTTCAGATTTGGGTCAACATTGTAAAGAATGCTTGTGATGCAATGTCGAATTCAGACGATGCTGCAATAGAAATTCAAACCAGATTAAGTAAGAAAAGAATATTAGTTACGATTGCGAATAACGGCCCTGAGATAGACGAGGGGACTCGTAGAAAGGTATTTCAGCCCAACTTCACCACTAAAAAAGGTGGTTTATCGTTTGGATTGGGCTTGGGTTTATCAATAGTTAAGCGGATTGTGGCGGGTTATGGCGGAAGTATCATTGTGAAAAGTGATGCTTCTAAAACTGTATTTAGAATCAAGTTACCAATAGAGGGTGAACATGGAGAAGCTTAATTTAATCTGTGTCGATGACCAGAGAGAAGTACTGAGCGCAGTGGTACAAGATTTAGAGCCGCTGGCGAGTTGGCTGAATATTGAAGATTGTGAATCAGCGCAAGAAGTGCTTGATCTCATTGATGAACTTGACGCAGAAGGCGAACACATTACCGTCATCGTGTCTGATCATGTGATGCCAGGGAAAACGGGTGTGGAGTTACTCACTGAAGTGTTCCATGACAGCCGCTTTCCGAATACAAAGAAAATCCTTCTTACGGGGCAGGCCACTCATACTGATACCATCAATGCGATTAACGCAGCAGGCATCGACCGTTACTTTGAAAAGCCTTGGCAAGCAAGTACATTAGTTGAGTGCATCCGTACTCTTGTCACTGAGTACATATTTGATCAAGGGCTTGATTACACAGACTATCAGAATGAGCTCGACCAGCAGGTTGTGTTGAGACGCTTGCGTTAGTCTCTTGCGTTAACTATTTACGTTAGCTATTTACGTTAGTTATTTACGTTAGTTTCTTGCGCTAGTCATTTATGTCAGTCGCTTGAAATTATATGCACTGAAGGAAGCTTTCTGAAGGAGTTTGTCTTTGAAAGACGTAATCATTCGGTGCATATATTGCTCCTCTCATTTTAGTCTTAAATGAGACCTCAACCTGCTTGGTTCTACGACTGATGCAGGTGTAATGTGGACAACTTAATGGAACATTGGCAAGTCTAAATATCGAGTCGATAAATCCTTGCAGCGCTCTCAGTGGCATAGAAAAAACTCGCTTCACCATGAGCGCAGTCGTGATAGCCAACTCACTGAACCGACGTGGCCTCCCGTGCTTATTATGTTTGCTTTGCGCCCACCCGCTTATCGCTTCTTCACTAATCCAAACGGTCAGAGATCCGCGATTAATGAGTGATTGGTTGTATTGCTTCCAGTTGGTCGTTTTGTTACGAGGTTTAGGCATGGTCAAGGTATGGTTTTTGAATTCCCTGGAGGTTCAGTTGATTCCGGTGAGTCGGGTAGCCAAACCGCAATTAGAGAATTGTGGGAAGATACAGGTCTTAAAGATTTACAACTTCTCGGTACTCATCAAGCTTTGAATAACGTCGGTGGTGAGATTCATTATGTAGTTTAGCGTGCGGTTCAGAATGATGAGCCTAAAATGGTCGAAGCAGAAAGACAGCAAACTTTCTATTGGCTAGAGCCCTAAGCTATTTCTCTTGATGATTTTTATCGCGCAGATATCGAGTTTATAGGCACCATTTGAGCCGGTTTGCTTCTCAAATACGCTAGTCACATCACCACCATCTTTATTCATCGTTAGTTTCACGGAGGAAACATGACAAGCGATCTTCGGCTAACGCGAGCGATTCGCAGTTTTTACCTGTTCTATTGAGTAAAAATAAGTCTGGTGGACGGATGTGAATATCTAACTGGGACTTACCACATTAACGCCGATATATATGTTTTGAAGTGACGCTGGATTCATAATAGGCTAACTCGTGTTTGCGTAATACGGGCTCACGTCTCAGTCGATTTTTGTGTGTACGATGAAACAGTCGATGTGGATGTGTCTCTCACTAATAACGTGACGTTAGCACTAAGAGCCATACTACAAGGAGGTTTTATGTTTCCATTAGATATATTTGTTACTTACACGCTGGCTTGTTTACTGCTAGTTATCTCGCCGGGGCCGGATAATTTGCTCGCTATAGGTCGAGGTTTAAGCCAAGGCCGATTGGCAGCAATAATGTCAGGTATGTCTTCTGGGGTGGGTATTCTATTTCATGTCGTTGCCGCGACCTTTGGGCTTACCCTTCTCATTCAAACTTCTGAAGTAGCGTTTTACGTTGTCAAACTCGTTGGCGCAGCTTACCTAATTTGGTTGGGTTTGAAAGTGCTTCGTACGAGAAATTTGTTCACATTAGAACCAGCGAAAAAACAGCCTCTAAAAGTCATCTTTTCTACGGGTTTTTTATCTGCCGCGCTTAATCCAAAGCCAGGTATGTTTGTTCTTGCTTTTGTACCCCAATTTGTAAACCCAAGTTTAGGGTCAGTGACAACTCAAATGATCGGTTATGGCGTTTGGTTTGCTTTATTAACGGCAGTTGGCTTTAGCTTAATGGGTGTTTTCTCGTCTCAATTGTCAGAGTGGTTCAGGAACAAGCCTAAGTTAGTGTCAGGGTTGAATATTGGTGCAGGTATTACATTTGTATCTTCTGGGTTAGCTGTGGCGTTTATGAAGCAGCGATAATCTGTGCGCTAGGCATTGATTTATTAAGATTCACAACGTTTGGCATTTTTACTTTGGGTGCCAATCGTTTTAGTTGATAGTCGTAATCACAATTCAACAGAGCGCTCGGCTGCAATGTGATTTAAACAAAACAGATAGGATATTTTATGGACAATGAGCAATTAGAGTATGCAGGCTTTTGGGTGCGATTAGGAGCTGCGTTGATTGATACCTTCCTGTTCTTGCTGGTGACTATGCCTTTATTGTATTGGGTATATGGTGACTACTATTTTGATTCAGATGAGTTCATCTTAGGCGGCTGGGATATGTTGTTAAATTGGGTGTTCCCTTTTATCGCAACGGTTATATTCTGGGTTTATCGATCAGGCACTCCAGGAAAAATTGCTTTGAAGCTTCAAGTTGTGAATGCGGAGACCGGAGAGGCGCTGTCTACGGGCAAATCAATTTTAAGGTACCTTGCGTATTACGTAAGTATTCTTCCACTGTGTTTTGGTTTTGTTTGGATTGCGTTTAGCGGAAAGAAACAAGGTTGGCATGATTTAATTGCCAATACAGTCGTTGTTAGACCTACAAATAAAGGTATTGAACCCGTAAAGTTTGGAAAGCGAGCTTAAGAATAATTCCAACTGATAGTTAATGCATGATGTTTTTTGTTCCAACTTGGTTTGGTGTAATTGGTATAACTATCGTTCTGCGTTCTGCATACGTACCGATGATTTGCATACGTAGTGGTCCTGATGACTTCGCCAGACCGCGGTGCCTTAGATTTAGGTTAGTTCTCAACTTCTAGCGAATTATGTATTGCTCTATAATGATCGCGCATTACATGAGAAGAAGATATTGATGAACAATAATAGAGAAATCATTGCATACCTCCGCGAGAGTATTCCAGCGTTTGAATGCGTTAAGGGTTGTCATGATTGTTGTGGGCCAGTGACGACCTCCTCGGAAGAAATGTCGCGATTACCGATGAAATCTGACGCGGAACATGAAGCTGCCTTAAATGAATATAATTGTGTGCACTTAGGGCCTAATGGGTGCGAAGTGTATGAAGAAAGGCCACTAATCTGTCGATTATTTGGCACAACACCTCGTATGGCATGTCCAAATGGGTGTCGTCCAACAGAGATGGTCGATTTAAAAATTGAACGTCAGGTGCATTACTTCATCAGGAACACTCGCCAAGTTTTAGTGTAGTTGGCTCGATAGCCAACAGAGCACCCACAATCACATAAGCATTAAAGATAGCTCACTTGATAGCATTTTTAGTTTCGTGCTTGTTAGGCAATGAAGAAGTGGCGATTATGTGACTTCTTGATCGCAGCGGCCTGTGAAACGGGTTATGTCTCGGATAAAACAGTGCAATATTGGCGCAATGTGTTAGATGGTTAGAAGTCCAATTTAACCAGTGGGTAACACAGTATATGAAAGGGAAGGAGACTCAGGATGAGTACAGGTTTTAAAGGTTCGTGTTTGTGTGGAAGTGTTCGCTTTTCGGTTGATGGGTTCTGCGAAAAGGCAGCCAACTGTCATTGTTCAATGTGCCGAAAATTTCACGGCGCAGCTTTTGGTACGTTAGTTGGTGTTCAAGGGTTGAGCTGGCTTTCAGGTAAAGATCGACTCAAAGAGTTTGTCGCACCAAACGGCACAACACGAACATTCTGCTCCAATTGTGGTTCAAGTTTAGGCTTCAGAGTAAAAGGTGAACCTGTAGAAAACATCGAACTAGCGATATCGACATTCGACGTGGATATTCCAGTCAAAATCGATGCTCAGATTTACACCAACTACAAAGCGAACTGGTGTGAATTACAGCCAGACTTACCTACGCATTCAGAAGGGCGAACAAGTTAATCGATCTTCGATTCTTTGAATCGCAAATATTGAATGCACAGTGATTATGGTTAACGTGCTTGGTGTTGCCCAATTCTTAACGCACGTTGACGCCTCTCTCCAAATTTATTGAGGCAGCTCGAAAAGATCGGGTTTTCATACAATTCTATATTGGCATCTATCCATACTAAATCCAGGAGGAAAGTATGAGATGGTTAATTATTAAAAATGCGTTCATTACGCTTACTATAGGATTTGGAATTGTATGGCTAATTTCTCGAGGAGACTATCTAGCTACAGCGTCAGTTTACCCGATCGACTTTGTGTTCTTATGGTTGGGCGTTGTTTTAGCTGGCTTCGCATCGATTTATACAATAGATGACCTTCAACGAGGTTCATGGCATAAGTCTGCTGTGATTTATGCATTTTATTATTATGGTGCATTCGGTCTTTTTGCAGACGGCCACGTTGCGGATTGGGCTCATAGCACTGGTTACATTGAGAAGTTGTTTATGTCTGGCTTTATAATTTTCGTCTCGTTATTTTCAATAGTCGTGCCGTTAATCGTGTTCACGATCTCTGTTATACAGGCACATCTTCTTTCTATCGCAGTTGAAAATAGGCAGCTGTAAACAAGTCAATTATCTACATGTTCGAGTTTTTAAACAGGTGTGTTAATTAGTTAAATAAGATGCGAAGGTAGGCCAAAATATTCATCATTTTGTACATGGAGGTACAATGAACATCGGTATATATATTTATAATCAAGCAGAAGTTCTCGATTTCTCTGGCCCATTTGAAGTTTTTAGTACGGCAAAGCGCTTAGGTGCTGAAGATCTAAATGTATTCATGGTTTCTGAGCACGCCGAGCCAGCTGTCGCCCGTGGTGGGTTTAAGGTTCTGACTGACTACTCGTTACAAAATCATCCAGAGATAGATTTGTTAATGGTAGTTGGCGGTGTGCATACTGACGAGATGAACAAGTCGAATGTACTGGATTGGTTGGTATCCGTTGAGCCAAATGCTGAACAAGTTGTGTCAGTTTGCACTGGCGTGTTTTTATTGGCTAAAGCGGGCTTACTTAAGGGGTTAACAGTTACTACCCATTGGGAAGATATTTCCGACTTAGCATTACAGTTCCCTGATTTAAATGTGACTGCCGATCAGCGCTGGGTGACATCAGGTAAGTTCACAACTTCAGGTGGTATTTCTGCTGGTATAGATATGAGCTTACATCTGATGTCTGAGCGCTATGGTTTAGAGTTTGCCACGGTAGTCGCTCGGCAAATGGAGTACAACTGGCAAGAGTCTACATACTAACCCTCCAAAGATGACTCTATGTGTGTTGTGTATTTTATGTGTTGGTTTGGGTGTTTAAAGCACAAATGAAAAAGGACATTACATGGACATTAGAATAGGAACATTGTCTGACGTTGAAGGAATCACTGATATTTTCAACTTCTATATTGCACATACCAACGCGCGTTTTGAAGAAGAGAAATTTTCGTTGGAAAATCGCCAGCAGTGGTTCGCTCAGTTTTCAAACAACAGCAAACATCAACTTTATGTCGCGATAGAAAATGGTGCGTTATTAGGTTTCGCGTGTTCTCAGCAATACCGGGCTATGTCGGCATTTGAAGACACTGCAGAGGTCACTATTTATCTTGCGGCAGAAGCTCAAGGTAAAGGTTTAGGCTCTAAGCTTTATTCTCAGCTATTTGCATCGATTAGTGATTATGGTGTTCACCGCGTACTCTCAGGTGTTGCTTTACCTAATGAGGCTTCAATAGCACTTCATAAACGTTTTGGATTTCGAGAAGTCGGAGTGTTCAATGAATATGCGAAGAAAAACGCTCAATACATCAGTTCAATGTGGTTAGAGAAGGTGTTAAACAAGGAATCAGATTGATTAGGATGGTTCAAACACGATGCAATACTCTTGGTACTTTAATTACGTATTGCTCAATGTTTGATTTAGAAACAAAGGACACTATATGGAAGTAAGGTTAGTCAAAGGTTCCGATCCTAAGTTCGCTGAATCGATCACCAAAACGAATATGACGAATTACTACCAAGCTCGAGGTATCGCTTGGGGCCATAGTCAGTTTTTACGTAGCTGGGATGAGCTGGATAACTATGAGGCTTATGTGGGGGATAGCCGTATTGGTGTTATTCGCTTCAGTTACACCAGTGATACAACGTTTCTTAGGGACTTGCAGATATTAGCTGAATACCAAGGCAGAGGCTTTGGTTCTAAATGTTTGGATTTAGTGATTGAACATGCGAACAATCAATCATCGACTCAGTTAGTGTTACGAGTGTTCAGTGAGAATCCCGCCATTAAGCTATATCAATCAAAAGGTTTTACAAAGGTTTCTGAAGTTAAAGGGCTCGTTGAAATGGAGCTGCTTTTAGGATCATCATTGAGAGAGTGTCATGGATAACCGTATCCAATTAAATTTTGTTAAATATACACTGCTTGAGTTCGCACTCGCTGCATTCTTATTGTTGTCTGTTTATTGGCTATTTGATGGTAACCCTCAATCACTGCCTACTATTGGGTTGATGCTCAGTTCTGTTGCGGTATTAAAAGTCGTGACGCTATGGTGGCAGTTTCGCAATAGCTCTTTTGAAGTATCGAACAATCATGTCTGTTTCGATGGTCACGCTTGCGATATCAAGTTACAGGGAAATATTCTTCCTTTTGATATCGGGTCAGTTATCAAGCTTTCATACACGAAAGGAGCGATGCAAAAACGCAATATCTACCTTCCTAAAGGTGCTATGAACCAAGAAGAATGGAAGCGTGTGTTAGCGTGTCGGACATAGTTTTACGGCTTTAGTTTGTGTTGTGTGTCAGTTTGTATTTCGGATGCGGTTCGTGTGCTAGTATCGCCTTTTTTGCATCGAGCTAATCTATGACTAACGATCATTTCAAAGGTAAATATGAGGTTGAGCTGAAGTATCAACTTAGCTCTAAGTCTGAGTTCTTGAAAACTTTGAACCTAATGCCTCATGAAGTAATGCTGCAAGACAACCTAGAATGCGACTGGTATTTCGATAGCCCTGATAGAAGCTTACAGGCTCAGAACAAAAGCTTGTGTATTCGTACTATGGAGCCGTCGGGTATCAAGTTATGGATTGTAAAAGGCCCTGAGCCTGATCGATGTGAAGCGACAAATATCACCGATGCGACGAATGCCAAGAGCATGCTAGAGAACTTGGGATACGAAGTGATTCTTAAAGCGCAGAAAACTCGCAGTATTTACTTTGTTGGAGAGTTCCACATCACGGTCGATTCTCTTGCGGGTATCGGTGATTTTGCTGAGTTTGCTATCATGACGGACGATGAGTCTAAGTTGTCTGTGTATAAAAGTGAGCTTGAGTTGTTAGCCAGTAAGTTCGGGTTGACTCAATCGGCGCTGCAAACTCAGTCTTATAAACAGATGTTCGAGGAAATGAACGCATAGTACAGCGTTTAAGCGTCAGGGAGAGTTATGGACACCATTATCAAACAAGCAATCGAATTGCGAAAAGAAGATAAGTATCAAGAGTCGCGTGACTTACTGGCAACGCTACTCTCTGATGAAAACTATGCAGCGAAAGCACATTTACAGATTGCGTGGTCTTACGACAACCAGGGCAAAGAGCAACAGGCGATTGAGCACTATGTATTGTCTCTGTCTGGTGTGCTTTCTTCAGTAGAGCGTTTTGATGCGCTTTTCGGTTTGGCGAGTACTTATCGAAGCCTTGGCCTTTATGCAGAGGCTTTAGGCTATTTCGAACAGACTATGGCTGAGTATCCTGACTCGATAGAAGTGAAACCTTTCTACGCAATGTGTTTGTACAATTTAGGTCGCCATAAAGAGGCGACATCGCTGTTACTTGAGCTTTTGGTTTCCACCACGAATAGCGAAGCGATCAAAGAGTACCAACGAGCGATCTCTTTATATGCTCAAGACCTAGATAAAACCTGGTAAACAGCCGCGTATAAAGCTCATCTGTTTGCTTAAACACGATGAGCTTAGCCTTGTTTTATCTTCTTAGGGCGAAACTTTCTGCCATCCATGATATTCAAAGACATCAGTGTTAGGTTGGTCGCGCCTGCTATCAGTTCTAAAACCTGAACGCCATAAAACACTGAGTCGAACTCTCCTAAACTTGCCCACTGATTTAAAAAGTAAGCGGCCGGAATCAAAATAACGATCCCGTTGAACGCGATAATTGGCATGCGTTTACTCTTACGCTCAACTATTTTCCCTTTACGTTGTTTTGCCATAGCTGCACCGGTCGCACCAGTGATCGCAATGGCTGGGACAAGAATAAACAAGCCCGGAAAAACGATCATCGACTTGACTAGCTTCACTGATTCCAAAGTGCCAAACAGTTCTACAAACAATGTGCTGGTAAAGAATGTCGCGACACACAGTGTTGCTGTTAATGCTGCTGTTTTGTGGATTATTGGTTTCATATCATTTGCGCCTTTAGTTTGGTAACATGTTGTCAACTTGGTTTAAGTCTAATTTAATGACAGCATGTTGTCAAAGTGAGTGTTATGGATACGAATGGAGAAGTTTTCACAAAGATCGCACTAGAGATCTTTAAGGTCAGTGGTCTATTGAATGCTGAGGGTGACAAATTAACCGAAGAGTTAGGGTTAAGCAGTGCCAGATGGAAGGTGATGGGTGCGATCGAGAAGTCCGATGATCTGGTCACGGTTTCTCAAATTGCTCGTATTATGGGGCAAAGCAGACAAGCGACTCAGCGTGTTACCGACATCATGGTGAAAGATGGCCTGCTAACTTGGCTTGATAACCCGAATCACAAAAAAGCAAAGCTGGTTAACATGACTGAAAAGGGCAAGGAAGCGTATTCGCTATTAGATAAAAAACAGGAAGTATGGGCTGAAAGTGGCGCTGAAAGCATTGAAAGAGACGAGCTTGATAAGGCGCTAATCACTTTGAAGAAGATGGCTACCTTCTTAGATAAATAGATAAATAGATAAATAGAGAGTGGAAGTTGAGAAGAGTACGGAAGCCTAAGCATCGATATGATACTTAGGCTTCAGGGGATGGCTTTTGTTCTTTAGGAAAGCGTTACGCTGAAAGCTCTTTACGAACGATCTCTGCGCCAGCACTGAGCGCATTAAGCTTCGCTGAGGCAATTTCGCGAGGCAGGGGTGCCATGCCGCAGTTAGTGCAAGGGTAGAGCTTATCGGCATCAACGTACTTAAGTGTTTCTCTAAGAGTGCTAGCCACTTCTTCCGGTGTTTCAATGGAATCGGTAGCCACATCGATCGCACCGACCATCACTTTCTTACCTCGTACCAGTTCAAGTAGCTCAAGAGGTACATGAGAGTTGTGACACTCTAAAGAGATAATATCGATATTCGATTGCTGCAGCTTAGGAAATACTTCTTCGTATTGGCGCCACTCTGTGCCTAACGTTTTTTTCCAATCCGTATTCGCTTTAATGCCGTAGCCATAACAAATATGCACTGCTGTTTCGCACTTAAGCCCTTCAATGGCTCTTTCTAAGCACGCGATGCCCCAATCATTCACTTCATCAAAGAACACGTTAAACGCAGGTTCATCGAACTGAATAATATCAACGCCTGCTGCTTCTAACTCTTTCGCTTCTTCGTTGAGGATCTTTGCAAATTCCCACGCGAGCTTTTCACGGCTTTGGTAATGCGCATCGTAAAGTGTATCAATCATGGTCATAGGCCCCGGCAGAGCCCATTTGATCGGTTGATCGGTTTGTTGACGTAAGAATTTCGCATCTTCGACAAACACTGATTTCTGACGAGAAACAGGGCCAACGACTGTAGGAACACTTGCATCGTAACGGTCGCGGATTTTAACGGTTTCACGCTTTTCAAAATCAACGCCATTCAAGTGTTCAATGAAGGTCGTTACGAAGTGCTGACGTGTTTGTTCGCCGTCACTCACAATATCAATGCCTGCTTGCTGCTGCTCGTGCAGAGAGACACGCAGTGCATCTTGTTTGCCGTCTGTGAGTTCATCACCTTGAAGTTTCCATGGCGACCAAAGCGTCTCTGGTTGTGCAAGCCAAGACGGCTTCGGCAAGCTGCCCGCTGTTGAAGTCGGTAATAGTGTTTTCATAATAATACTGCCTATCCTTGGATGATTTGAGCGCGCAATAGACGATTAAAGTGCGTAATTTGCCGACCAGTTATCGAGAACTGATTGGTATGGCTTAATGAAATTCTCTTCTGCGAACTTACCTTGCTCAACCGCTAGCTGGCCTCGCTCTTCACGGTCGTACACGATTTGAGTTAGCGAGTGATCCAAGTTTTTCAAGTTTGGTTGGTAACAGTTGCCCGCAACCGCGTTCGCGTTGTAAATCTCAGGTCGGTAGATTTTTTGGAACGTACCCATGGTACTGATGGTGCTGATAAGCTCTAGGTTAGAGTAATCGTTCAGCAGATCACCAAAGAAATAGAAAGCCAAAGGTGCAACACTGTTTGGCGGCATGAAATAACGAACCTGTAAGCCCATCTTCTTGAAATATTGCTCAGTTAAAGAAGACTCATTCGGTTGGTATTCAAAACCTAATACTGGGTGTTGGTTTTCAGTGCGGTAATAGGTTTTATTATCTGACACACTTAAGCAAATAACAGGTGGTTTATTAAAGTTCTGTTTGTAAGCTTCAGAGTTAACGAAATATTTAAAAAGCTTGCCGTGTAAATCACCAAAATCTTCTGGAATGCTGAATTTATCTTGGCCTTTATTATGATCCAACAGAAGTACGCTAAAGTCATAATCTCGAACATAAGAAGAGAAGTTATTTCCGATAATGCCTTCAATACGCTCGTTGGTTTTGCGGTCTAGAATATTGGTTTTCAGCACTTCAATTGAAGGGAATGCTTCGCCGTTGCTTTCAATGTCCATATCAACAGAAATGATTTCAAGCTCAACAGAGTAACGGTCGCCCTTAGGGTTGTCCCAGTGTGCTAACGCGTTGAAACTGTTATCGATCATTTGTAGTGCATTACGTAAGTTCGCTTGACGGCTGTCACCGCGAGCCAGGTTAGCAAAGTTGGTTGTGATACGCGTGCTGTCTGCAGGCTGGTAGTTTTCGTCGAGGCTAATGCTCTTAATCGTAAAATTAAATTCTTTATTCATGCTGATTTGGTATCCCAATTTGTTTTCTGATTCTCTCGGTCTTTAGTATTAAAACGGCTTTTATTTTTAGCTTGTGACCGGATTAAGAATCGAAGGCTATGCTGTCTGACATTAATGCTTAGTAGAATTAATGTCGTATAAAGTTAATCGCTTAAGGTTTTTATACGTTGATAGGTTCACCATTAACAATGGTATTACTTCACATTGAACATGAGGAATATTCATGATCTATTCTGTTTGAATGTTTAAGTCGGTGTCAGTTATATTAATTAGCTTGATGGAAATATAACCACATTAATAGTGCGTTATTTAAGACAATTAATTTAATTAAGAGATGGATGAAATGAGTGAATTGCTGTTGTTGATTTTATACTGTGCATTATTAGGCAGTGGTGTTGGTTTTCTTGCCGGGCTTTTGGGGATTGGCGGAGGGCTGATCATTGTTCCGGTGCTAAGCAGCATTTTACTTCACTTAGAGATTCTACCTGCGGATCAAGTGGTTGTTGCGGCCATCGCTACCTCGTTGGCATCGATACTGTTCACCTCAACTTCTTCTGCACTTGCTCACCACAAGAATGGAAACGTGCCTTGGGACCTGGCGCCTTGGATCATGTTAGGGGTTGCTCTTGGCGCATTGGTTAGTGGCTTTATGGCGGCTTTGTTGCCAGAAAAAGTTGTTCGTATTGTGTTTGCAGTGAGTGTGGTTCTTATCGCAATAAAGATGTTCTTAAGCAGCAAAAACGACGCGCCTAAAGAAAGAAAACTGCCAAATAGGGGCATCTTAACCGTCCTGACAACGATCACGGGCGGTTTGTCTGCGATGATTGGCATTGGTGGTGGTGCATTACTGGTTCCGCTGTTGACGTTTTTCTCTGTCGATATGAAAAAGGCCATCGGTTGTGCGTCTGCTTGTGGCATTGTTATCGCGTTATTTGGTTCAATCGGCTATATCAGTTCGGGCAGCAGCCACTTTGCTCTAACTGACGGTTTTGCTGGTTTTGTTTATCTGCCTGCGCTGTTGGGTATTGTGTGCACGTCTTGGTTTACGGCTCCATTAGGTGCAAAAGCAACCAACCATTTACCGGTTCCAACGATTAAGAAAATCTTTTCAGTATTGTTGGTGGTTATCGCGGCAAGCATGGTGGCGCGTTAATTAAAGACCGCCCTCTGGCCTGTACTGATTCAGTTTCTTTATCAATTAGACATTTAGGTGCGAGAAAATGCATGTAAATGTCTAATTGCGATCTGAGTCTATCAATCGCCGCATTAACGCCTTTTAATGCATCATGGCTCATAATAAAATTGTCCTGTTTTATAAATATTTTAAATTTGGTCAAACACTTACCCAAAGGAATTTATGATGCCGCGGGAAATCTCCAACATGAGTTATACAACAAAGCTTGAAAGGGCATTCTTGCAACTCCAAGCCGCCAAAATTCTAAAATGGAACTACAACCCGCCATTGCATCAATGGTTAAGAAAGGCAGGACTTAAGTTAAGGCCGCCTTATTATGTGTCTTTTGGACGAAATGTAGTGGTGCGCTTTGTCGAATTCTTTGTCTTTTTCCTTCCTTTGATATCGCTGTTAAGTATATCGAGAGAGGGAATGACCTTTTCAAACTTGCTGTACGAATCATTCATCGCTGGTGCATTTTATTCTGTTTTTATGAGTGCGTATTACCTTTGGACATATAGGAAGTGCGATCTGACAAATTGGGAAGAGTTGTAAGCTAACAAAGCGATATAGAAGTAAGAACTATCGTTAAATTCAAACAAAAAGAGCAGTCACGAGGCTGCTCTTTTTTGTTTGCCAGTCTACATTTATACGATTATGTATATGAGTATGTTGATGAAATCTTGTTGTTTAACGGGATTCACTGCTATAGCTAAATGTATCTTGTTTGATTCAACGGAATGCTATCAATGAGTGGTTTATGGATCCTTTAACGCAGGGCGTGTTAGGCGCTTCTTTGTCACAGTCGGCAAGCCAAAAACAGAACTTGGTTGTCGCTGGGGTATTAGGTCTACTCTCTGGATTGGCTCCAGATTTAGATGCACTGATTAAGTCACAGACTGATCCTTTGTTGGCTTTGGAGTTTCATCGACAATTTACCCATTCACTCTTCTTTATCCCCATTGGCAGTTTGATCTGTGCCTTGGTTTTGCATCATCTCATTGCAAAAAGGCGCGGGCTTTCTTTCAAACAAAGCTGGCTGTTTTGTACTCTAGGTTACGGCACTCATGCACTGTTAGACGCTTGTACCACTTATGGCACGCAGTTACTTTGGCCTTTGACCAACGCGCGTTTTGCTTGGAATACCATATCAATAATCGATCCTGTTTATACGCTTCCCATCTTAATTTTACTTGTGTTTGCAACGTTGAAACGAGCACCTTGGCTAGCACGTGTCGCATTTGCTTGGGCTTTGGTTTACCCAACATTAGGGATGATTCAGCGAGATAGGGCAGAGGCGATTGGGTGGCAATTAGCGGAACAAAGACAACACACGCCGATTCGATTAGAGGCAAAACCGAGCTTTGCTAACATCTTGGTTTGGAAAGTGGTGTACGAAACAGAGGCTCATTATCATGTAGACGCAGTACGGGTTGGTTCATCGGTCAGCACGTATCCCGGAGAGTCGATCGTTAAGCTGAACGTTGGCAGGGATTTGCCTTGGCTCGATCCTGATTCTCAACAAGCCAAAGACATTGAACGTTTCCGCTGGTTTTCAAATGGTTATATTGCTCAGGACCCAACAGACGAGCTACGTATTATCGATGTCCGATATTCAATTGTACCGAACCAAATGAAAGCGCTTTGGAGCATCAAGCTATCAAAAGCAGTTGATGCAAACACGCATGTAAAATACGAAACTCATAGAGACAACACACCAGAGTCGAGACAGACCTTCTTCAGCATGCTCACGGGAGATAAATGATCTAGGTCTGAAGAGTAAAAAGGCTGAGCCAGATAATCTGCTCAGCCTTTTTTATTCGTCTATTACCTAGTTTTCTTTGTTCGAAAACTCTTTAATAAAACACTAAAGGTAACGGCTTCTTAGGTGGTCTTTGAAGTACTGCGCATTCAAGGTTTCGCCCGTTGCGCCTTTCACCAAGTCATCGGTGTTAAGCAGGCTGCCTTTACTCCAAATATTCGATTCTAACCAAGTGAAGATAGGTGATAGGTCGCCACTTTCAATCACAGAGTTCACATCGACTGTTTTCTTCATTGAAGCCATGAACTGAGCCGCGTACATCGCACCTAGTGTGTAAGATGGGAAGTAACCGAATGCGCCGTCTGTCCAGTGAATATCCTGCATGCAGCCATTAGTGAAATTTCCTTGAGTGTTTAAGCCAAGGTATGACTGCATCTTGGTATTCCATAACTCTGGAACGTCGGTGTGTTTGATCTTTCCGTTGATCAAGTCACGTTCAATTTCGTAGCGCAAGATAACGTGCGCAGGGTAGGTAAGCTCATCAGCGTCCACACGGATGAAGTCTTTCTTCACGCGAGTGTAGATCTTCTGGAAGTTCTCTTTCTCAAATTCTGAGCCTGAAAATTGCTGACCAGCGAGGTTCGCTAAGTGCCCAATGAATGGGTCGCTGCGGCCAACTTGCATCTCGAAGAACAAAGATTGAGATTCGTGGATGCCCATAGAGCGCGCTTCGCCCGCCGGTTGGCCTGCTAGGTGTTTTGGTAAGCCTTGTTCGTAACGCGCGTGCCCAGTTTCGTGCACGATACCCATTAAGCTTTGAACGAACTCCGCTTCGTCGTATCGGGTTGTGATGCGCACGTCTGAAGGCACGCCGCCACAGAATGGGTGAACACTTTCATCTAGTCGACCGTGTTCAAAATCGAACTGAAGCAGCTTCATGACTTCTAAACCAAGTGCTTTCTGTTTCTCGGTCGAATAGATACCCGATGGCGCATTGAATTGCTCGCTCGACTGTTTTTCGATCACTTCGTCAATCAGGCTTGGTAGCCAGGTTTTAACGTCTGCAAACAAGATATCAAGAGAAGCAGAGCTGGTGCCCGGTTCATAGATATCCAGCATGGCATCATAAGGCGTAAGGTTCGCTGCATCGGCGCGGATCTGCGCTTCTTCACGAGATAGCTCAACCACTTCACGCCAGTTCTTTTCGAACCCAACCCAATCGTTGTTACCACGTTGGCTGCGCCATGCATGTTCACATTTTGAACCCGCTAGAGATTTCGCTTCAACCAGCTTTTCTGGAAGTAGGTTCGCTTGTTGCCATTGGCGTTTAATTTCGCGCAGAGACGATTGTTGCTCGCCATTCAAAGCTTCGTTTTCAGCGTCTGAAATCCAATCGCCAAGCTGTGGTTGAGTCATTAACCCGTGAATATGAACCGAAAGCTCGGCCATCGCTTCACTACGAGCTTGATTACCACCAGATGGCATCATTGAAGCCTGGTCCCAACCGCAAATAGAGGCTAGGTGTTGAAAGCGTGAACATTTTTGAGAGTGCTCGACTAGTTTTTTGAATGCGCTCATTTGACTACTCTTAATTTGGTTTATTTAAATGATCCTTAGGACAGCGTCAGCTTTAAGGTTCATCTCTCGTGTACTTTGATTATGGCTCTGCTTTTTAATGACGCAGTACTTCGTAGTTGAAGATACAGCGATAGAAGATATAGCGATAAAAGCATGAGGTAGTACGATGCCTAGAATTTACTATTTCTTAACAAATCAAACTGTTCCATTGTGCACAAAATCAGTGACTTGTATAGCAAATGGCAATTGTTGCTTGCGAATTGTTCAGATAAGCGGTATTGATGATAGATCGCTGAACAACAATGACAATAATATGGATATTTTGAACTTTGAGGCATTTCTAATTGCCATCACTATTTTAACGCTAACGCCGGGCTTAGATACTGCGTTGGTGATTCGCAACACGAGCCGCTCGGGTTTATCTGACGGTGTAATGACCAGCTTTGGTATTTGTAGCGGCTTGTATGTGCACGCGTTTTTCTCTGCTGTAGGTATATCTGCAATTCTCGCCCAATCTGCAGAACTCTTTCAAGCCGTTAAAATGGTAGGTGCGGTTTACCTGATTTGGCTTGGCTTAAGCAGTCTACGCGCTTTGATGAAAAATGGCGGTGGGATGCAGGTCGGGGAGCAAGCTAAGCAAGCATACAGTGCCAAGCGCTCTCTACGCGAAGGCTTCTTATCTAATGTGCTGAACCCGAAAACGGCGGTTTTCTATTTGGCTTTTCTGCCTCAATTCGTAAACCCTGAAGGATCGCCTTTATTGCAATCTATGCTGATGGCTTCGGTGCACTTTATGATTGCGATGGTGTGGCAATGCAGTTTGGCTGGGGCATTGAACTCCGCTAAAAACTTGCTTAAGAACGCGAGCTTTATGAAGTGGATGGAAGGTGTGACGGGTATGGTGCTGGTGGGGCTGGGTGTTAAGCTTCTGATGGAAGAGCCAGTATAAGCTGAACCGTTTTGGGTATAGGTTATTGAGAGTCGTCCTAAAGGCTCTACACAATTGAATTAAAAAGAAGAAAGCCCACGTTAGGTTTGTATATAAACACTGCCGTGGGCTTTTTTGTTACTGGTAAATCGAGTGTTAGATGTGAGCTACTGCGTTATTCGACAACGCTAATGTTCATCTCAGCGCCTTCGAAACCTAAGTCACTTAACTCATCTGCATTAAAGTTGGTGGTAACTTCGATATCACCAATGCGCTCAGTGGTTTCGCTGACTGAATCAACGCTTCTTTTGCTACGAACACTGTTGGTAATTGGTGTTGCTTGGCCAATTTCAATGGTGCCTGCAAATTGAGATTCAGCGTTAAAGTCGCCAGATACGTAAGAGTGGAATGGGCGTAAGCTTCCTCCAGTCGCGTACTGCATGCTTGATAAACCGGCTTCTTTGATCGCCCAACCCCAGTCCCACCATTTCGTTTCGCCTGGAATGTATCTGTGATCCCATTGGTAACGAATATCGGCTGATTCATTGCTGCTGCGACCCATAGTGAAGGTGTGAGCTTTGTAAGGGCGGTTGTCTGGGTGGGTGTGCCATGCGTTACCACCCCAACGAAGGAAGCCGTTAAATTCAACATCGTAACTGATGTCAGCGTTGAATCGGTACGGATAAGAGATGGTTGAACGATACAACTCAACTCGAATCGGCAGCTCCGAATTCGCTGGAACCATAGGACGAGCTTGCAGTGTTACTTGCTCGCTAGTGGAGTTGCCATTGGTTTCAGCAAAGCTCTGGTTCGCTTCTAACTTAATTGTAAGCTTAGTCTCGCCAACCAAAGGCCACTTGAATGTATTCTCTGTTTGAACACTTTCGGAGAACCCATAGCTATTCGTTTTCGACCAATTTGTAGACTCATCGACTTTTAGGTCGACAACGACTTGCTGCGCGATGTCGCTTCTGTTTCTTGCCGTTGCATAAACGGTCTTAACCAGTTCACGATCGGACTCGACGACATCGCCGTGCCAAAAATTATTGTCGTTAACGGTGTAGGTGAAGTTATCGACGGTGATCTTAGTCTTTTCGTTACAACGATAACCATCACAAGAGCCACTGTTGTTACCTTGTATTACCCAAGAGTCACCCGAGCGGTTAATGGTCATGTCCTCACCAACATACTGACTGTTGTTACCGCCAACCCATGCATAACCTAGGTTGTGAGCTAGGTAGCTCAGAGGACGTACAAAATCATTGCGGTTGTTCACTAAGTCATATTCAACGTCTATCTCGCTACCTTCTGTGACGGCTTTGGCAGAGTAGTTTGGAATTTCAGATTGGTCATTGTTCGGATAGCAGAACGTTGACCCGCTGTTTGATTGTTTAATTTCGCCATGATAACCAGGCCCCATGATCACCCAGTTTCCTTTCAGCCCTGTGATCTGCCAAGTGCCCATACGAGCGACCAAAGCACTCTTTTGTTCTTCAGCCTCATAACGGTCTAAAGGGCGATAACCAGAGCGACATACATCTTCACCAAGTTGGTCAAACACTATTTGGTCCGGGTACACCTTTGCGTTTACACCGGTTGATAGAACAGACAACACTGCGGTTGCTAAGAGACTTCTGTTTATACTAATCATTAACAATTCCCTCGTTTGTAATTTTTCTATTTTGATAATGTTTTGTGTGCCGTGTAGTTAACAAGACAAGTTCACTTTTTCATGTTGATAAATAGATAGATACTGAAAAGGCTTGAATTAATTTACCCTTTTAATTCATCGGGTTGTATTGTTAAATGTGTTTATATGGTGAAAGTGTATGCAACTTAAAGGAAATTATTTGATGGGGCTCAAACCGTTTTTAGAAAAATAGAGTGTTATTATTTGGGCTTAAACGTCAAAACGCTTTGATGTTATTTCGTTACGCTTGATGTGAATGGTTAAGTAGAAAGCTAGATATAACCATTCACAATGTTCGTAACTTTAAGTTAGGATAAAGTCGCCATTGTATTACTGATAGAAGAATAAAAATAACCATCCGTTTTCTATGTGTAATATCGGCAAGGATCGTCATTTGATAATAAAGTAGCGGTTGCTGGTGGAAAAACTGTTCCTAATTATCGCTTAGCCAGAAGTTGTGTTCGGCCTGTATTACACGTTTTTATTATGGCAAATAAATCATTTGAACTTAAGATATCAATCTTTATCGTTAATGGGTCATTGTTGATTAAAAGATAAGGTGACAATAGGCTGTCATTCATTGTTTTATTTATTTTTTGTACAGAGACTAAGTCGATGGTACCAGATATAGAAAAGAAAAATGATTGAGAAGGGTTAGCTTTTCCTTTGAATCTCAGGACAATCGGGTTGGGCATGTTGTCGTCCTGGACTGACATAAGATGCAGGACTTCGTTGTTACTTATTTTTGTTAATCCATCGGTACGTAATACATTGTCATCCACTATGAAGTCCACCACACTATGTTGATAGCGATGCTCTTCTTTTGGTTGGGGCGAAGGGATATTCCATATGCCAACTAATAAAGCGAATGCGGAAATGAGTGCAACGAATGGCATCATAGCTGGCCTCTCTCTAGGAATAGCGCCAACTCGGTACTGGCTTTATCCAATTGTGTTGACGTGTAAAAGATATTGACAGACTGGCGTGTTGCTTTGTTGAGTACAGAGAGTTCTGAATAGCCGGGCTCTTCGCTAACGTACGCCACACAGTCACATTGATACTGATAGAGGATGCTTTCTAGCTCAGGAGTCATCGCCATTTCAGGATCTTGGAAAACTTGTACTTGACCAATCCACTGCTCGTTGAGTCGGTTAACTGGCTTGATATCACTGAGGTTTCTCTCATTGACTTTAGCGAAAGCCAATAACGCGGATGCCAGCAGCAAACATCCAGTAGTGAAGTAACACAGTCTATTTCGGTATGAGCCGACTTGCTGATAAGCAGGTGTCGTCTGTTTAGATTCAGATTCATGGCTACTTGTAATAGAGGCCGCAATACTGCCGTGACCTTGTGAACAGCGATTACCTAATGAACTGCTATGACTTAGTGAACTGGTATGACTTAGTGATATGTGGTCGCTCACTGGAGTGAGAAGTATAGTGGCTCCACTTTGTGGCTGCGATTCGATCAAGACACAACCATCGATAAGGCGGTAACCAACCTTTGGCACAGTCACGATTGGCGTCTCTTTGATACCGAGCTTAACGAATCCTTGGCGAAGCAAGCTGATACATTTCGCTAGTGACGTATCACCAATGAATTCGCTTCCCCATGCGAAACTAATAATATCTTGTTTGCGCACAATCTCAGGAGATTTTTTAAGTAATAACTCTAAAACACGAGTCTCACGATATCCTATTTTAATAGAACGTTCGTCGTTATAAATACGGTTTTTAATTGGGTCAAATTTGATCATATAGCCAACATTTTATTTTTATTATAATTCTCTCAAGAGTGTAGATGACTATAAACTGACTCATATGTGAATTAAAGTCACATATTTTATTATGGTGTTTTTTTGTGTGGTTGAAACAAAATGTTTATTATTCGTTTATGATAAAAATGACGCTATTTAGACACAACCTGTTAAATATAAGTAACATCTAATTAAGCGTTGGTTTTATTAGTGAACTTTTTATTAGTCTTTTCGTTATTTTAATTAGAACAGTCGCCGAATAAATATCCTATTATATTTTTGGGTATATAGGACAAGTAATAATGTAGTCATTTGAAGTGTTGAATCAATAAAAAAGCCCGCATTTATTGCGGGCTTGGTGTTCAATCAATTCAAGTTATGCTTCAACGGCTTCACAATCATTTGAAGAAGTTAAAGGTTTGAAGAATAGCTTTGTTTCTTCGATGACAACGTGGCGTAACAAGATAAGACCGATTAGGTTAGGAATAGCCATTAGGCCGTTCACGATATCCGCCATCAGCCAGATCATGTCGAGCTTTAGGAATGCACCAGAGGCAACCAACGCAATGAAGATGATTTTGTAAGGTAGTACGGCTTTGGTACCTAGTAAGAAAACAACACAGCGCTCACCATAGTAGTTCCAGCCTAAAATCGTTGTAAACGCAAAGAAGATTAAGCCAATCGAAACTAACATTGGACCTAGAGTATCGGCGTTTAAACCCACAGCGAATGCATGAGTGGTCATCGCAGCACCAGAGAGGTCGGTTTGCCAAGCACCCGTTAAGATAAGCGCCAAGCCTGTCATCGTACAGATGATGATGGTGTCAAAGAAGGTACCTGTCATCGAGATAAGGCCTTGCTTCACGCACGAGTCCGTTTTAGCCGCTGCTGCTGCCATAGGCGCACTACCAAGACCAGATTCGTTCGAGAATACACCACGAGCGATACCTGATTGGATAGCAAGCATGATGCTTGCACCAAAGAAACCACCAGTTGCAGCGGTGTTGGTAAACGCAGAGGTAACCACAAGGGTAATGGCATTCAGTAGTTGGTCGGCATTTGAAACCAGCACGCTCAAACACGCGACGATGTACATAATTGCCATGGTTGGAACCACTTTTCCTGCTACCTTCGCGATAGATTGAATACCACCAAGGGTTACAACTGCCACCAATATCGTAAGAACGACAGCAGACATCTCACGAGAAGCACCAAACGAAATTTGAGTTGCGTCTAAGATAGCGTTGACTTGTGGGAAGGTACCAATACCGAAGCAGGCAACACCTAACGCGAAGACAGCGAACATTACCGCTAAGATTCGTGAGCCGACACCGTATTGCAGGTAGTACATTGGGCCGCCAACCATTTCGCCATTGCTATCGGTTCTGCGGTATTTAACGGCAAGTAGACATTCTGCGTATTTGGTCGCCATACCAAAGACAGCGGCAAGCCACATCCAGAATAGGGCTCCAGGGCCACCAATCTTAATTGCGGTAGCTACACCAACGATGTTACCTGTACCAATAGTTGCTGAAAGTGCTGTACACAAAGCGGCGAAACTCGATACGTCACCCGTACCGGATTTGTCTTTGGTGAACACCATTTTTAGTGCGGTTGGGAGGTGTCTAAACTGGAGTAAGCCTAAGCGAAAAGTAAAGTAGATCCCCGTTCCCACTAGCAGAATAAGCAGTGGTGGTCCCCAAACGAATTGGTTGATGGTTTGTAGTGTAGCTTGTAGATGGTTCATAGTTTCCCCTTAATAAATATAAAATTTAAGGAGAAGAGGGAAGGCAGTGCGGATCTCAGGGATCGATAGCACTACTTAATACAGACGGATTTCTAGATAGAATTCTTTTGTTAATTAAGGCTGTTGCTTTCCACTCCTCTGTCCTTTTGCCTGAGAGTTTCACTTAGCGAATCACTTATAGATAAGTAACGGGCACTAAGCTTGCTCCTTCGGCGACCGCTTGCTACAAAAAAAGTAGTACGGTTCTCTCCAGAGGTTCCTCCAACGACAGTCCTCACTTTTCTGGATTTCTCCAGCATAAAGCACCTGAAAGATTTACTTCTTCGGCGGGTTTATCTAACTAAATGTTAATATTTAGTTAAAAACCACTCTCCTGCAGTCTTCATCGGAACAATTACCTAAATAATTAGGTAATCTGTAGGCGTATCCTAGATCATATAAAATGTGATGTCAGCTACAAAATATCTGTTTGCTCAAATGTTGTTCAACTAAATGATCAAACAACGAGTCTCTGACGTAACTTGCTTATTTAAATGGTATAAAATAGAGAAACAAGGAGGAGTTATGACTCGATTAATAGCGATTGTTTTTTTATTGGCTTTGGCATTTGTGCTGTTTCGTTACCGGACAAACGAAAAACTGCAAAAATGGGTAGTGATTGTTATCGTTAGCAGCTTCCTTTTGTATACGGCCAGCTTGATGATTTCGGAGTTAACTCGTTAAATCTGTCTGTGAGCAGATAGGATAAACGTGTTAGCAAAGCTCAAGTGCTTCTGGCTTGGGCAATAGGTTTAACTGAGCTTAAAGTATCAGTATCAGTATCAGTATCAGTGACCGTGTAACGTTAAACAAATTTTTGGGAGTACCCGCTAGTGAACCAGCAATCTGGACAAAGCGAACAAGATGAAGTGGTTGTTATTGAAGAACGCGATAAGCGCAGTCAGCTTTATATCGGCATTGCTGCGGTTATAGGTTTGGCGTTAGGTGGCTTGATCGGTTCTACAATCACGGCTTCGAAGTGGGAGTCCACTTATCAGGTACTCGAAACTCGTTATCAAGAACTGAATGACAGCAAAACACAGTTGATGACATCCGTTGAAACTAAAGTGGCAAAAGTCGATACCGAAATCGATGAAAAAGTAGAAGCCGCTCTAGTAAAACAAACAGAAGAACATCAAAAAGAGCTCCAAGACCTAGCGAAGCAGTCTTCGGTTTTAGAGAAAGCGAACTACTCGTTAGAGCAGCAGCTAAACGAACAGAAGCAAACGTTAGAGCAAACTCAGCAAGACAACCAGAAACTTAATCGTCAGGCTGACATGCAATCGACCTTGTTTGAGCGTTCGCGTGAAGTTTTCCGAAAAGAATTGCAGATCTCTCAAGAACTTGAAAAGCTTGAGAAAGAAAAAAATGAACTTGAGCAGAACCTTGGTTCTCTAAAGAAAGCGTGCGACGTTTTCTTAGATGGCACATCATGGGATGCTAAATCTGACGCGTGTGAGAAGCAGGATAACGCCAACTCTCGTCTGAGTGATATCAGACAAATGATTGAAGTCCACACCATGGATCTTAAGCAGATCAAAACGCTCACTGAAGAGATGGGTCTATAAGCCACAGGCTTTATTCAACCCAAAGATAGTTTACAGTAAATATTGAAACGCCCACATCACACACGTGATGTGGGCGTTTTGCGTTTTCTGGGGAGCATAGATCCGGTGCTTTCCCATTATTGATTATTTGAGTGTTTTCATTGTTTGCTTAGATATTTGTGAATAGTTACGTATATCCACAATGATATGTTACTTGTTGTCTATTAAATGACTTTGCATACATATTTTCAGATCAGAGTCGCTGCATAATAGTATTGTTCAGGATGAACACGCAGTCGATTGCTAGCTCGCATTTGGCTGCTTTGACGACAAGGGATGAAGTGATGCCAGAGTACCTTTGTGAGAACTGCACCATAGCTTATTGTTTCGATGATTGTCGTTCGCCACTAGCGCAAAAAGAGATGATCGAAGTAGAAGAATTAGTTCGTCGTTTCGACGTTGAGCACGATGATGAAAAGAGTGAAAAGGGCGAAAAGAGTGAGCAGGGCATTGAGGATAGTAAATAGCCCAACCATTCAGGCATAAAAATCCCCACAAGCAAAGCTAGTAGGGATTTGGATAAGTTGCAGTCCTGTTCTCGCTTTCTCAAGCAAAGGGTCTTACAAAAATTTTTAGAACAGTCTCGTTTATTAGAACTGTATCGTTATGAGACCTAAACTAGTTATCAGATCAACATCATTCTACTAAACGTTATTTATCGTAAGTTTTGATTTCACCTGATTTCACACGAGCAACAAATGATTGCAGTTCTTTCTTCACAACAGGCATTAGGAAGTACAGGCCAAGAATGTTGAAGATAGACATCGCAAAGATGGCTGCATCAGAGAAGTCGATTACCGCGCCAAACTGAATCGTCGCACCAATAACAACAAACACACAGAACATCACTTTGAAAATCAGTTCCGTTGTTTTGCCTTCACCAAATAGGTAAGTCCAAGCCTTAAGACCGTAGTACGACCAAGAAATCATCGTCGAGAACGCAAACATGATTACCGCGAGAGCAAGTGTGTATTTGAACACTTCTGCAGTTTCAGTAAACGATGCAGCAGTAAGCGTTACGCCCGTTAAACCTGTTCCATCATATGGACCTACGTTTAAGCCAGCGATAGTGATTACCAATGCCGTCATTGTACAAATGATTACCGTATCAACGAATGGTTCTAGTAGTGATACAAGACCTTCAGTGATTGGTTCTTTTGTTTTTACTGCTGAGTGAGCAATTGCTGCTGAACCTACACCTGCTTCATTTGAGAATGTTGCACGTTTTAGACCTTGGATTAGGGCACCAATGAATCCACCAACCACACCTTCACCGGTAAATGCACCTGTAAAGATTGCGCTGAACGCAGGGCCAACTTGATCAAGATTAGAACCGATAACAATCAGAGCCATACCGATATACAGAGCAGCCATCCAAGGAACAACTTTTTCCGTTACCGATGCGATAGAAGGCATACCACCAACAATCACAGAGAAAACTAAAGCTGCGAGTACAAGGCCAGTGATCACACCGTATTCACTCGGTACATCGAATGCGTAAGTTAACATGGCATGTGCTTGGTTAGCTTGGAACATGTTACCGCCGCCCAACGCACCTAAAATACACATTAACGCAAAACCAATTGCAAGGGCTTTACCTAGTCCACCGAGTCCTCTTTCGCTTAGGCCTTGGCTTAGGTAGTACATTGGACCACCTGAAACAACACCGGAAGGTAGAATAGTTCGGTATTTCACACCTAAGGTACATTCACAGAACTTAGACGCCATACCCAGAAGACCACACAAGATCATCCAGAATGTCGCACCAGGACCACCAATTGCGAGTGCAGCACCCACACCGGCAATATTACCAAGCCCAACAGTTCCAGAAAGCGCGGTTGTTAACGCTTGAAAGTGAGAAACTTCCCCTTCGTGTTTGGAGTTAGGGTCTGTGTACTTACCTTTAATAATGTCTATTGCCATCCCGACACGTTTAAATTGAACAAAGCCAAAGTAAACAGTAAAGATGATCGCAGCGAGCAATAGCCAGCCAACAATGATTGGGAAGTTTGCTTCACCAAGTGGAACACTTTTAAATATTAATCCAACGAACCAACCTGTGTAGTCATTAAAAAAACCATCAACACTTTGGCTCAAGTTACTGATACTTTGACTAAATGATCCTTCTTCTGCAAATGCACTGGAACTAAACAATAATATAAACCCAAAAAATAATTCACGTAAGTTTTTCATGGTTTTCCCTGTCTTTTTATTAAATTATGTTTGCTGCTGTTGTGTTTGTTTTTTATTTGATTTTTTACATCTCAGTGATTTATCTACTTCATTCGACGGCAACATAAACGGCTGTAGCTAGGTCGAAAAACGAAATAAATATAAGTACTGATCTTGCTTTGTATGGATATCCTTTTGGTATGTGAACCAATAAGACTATGGCATTCGGCCTACCAAGTCCTACTGATAATCCTATACATAAAAATAATACCCTCAAAGAAATTTTTACAATAAATTTACAATTGTTCGGGTTTTGTCATTGTTTTGGAATAAGTCGGTGCTTTTTAGGTTGTAAAAGGCATATGCAGTAGCTGTTATAGCGACGGGCTAAGGTGAATTATAGTGGGGGATGACAGGGAAGTCGGCGAGTTTGAATATTCGATATGTGCTTGTGAAGTGTTTAAACAATTGATGGCTGAAGATGGAATCAGGCCAGAGGGTATTAAAAAGGCCCTTTATCAGAGCCTTTTTAATGGTTTACGATGAACATGAACATGAACATGAGGCTTAGCGTTTAGAGACTAGCGCTACACGGATCTAGTAATACGTTTACTCGACTTGTGGTAAAGCTTTAGTGCTAATAACGAACTCCATAAAGCGACTTGTCCCCATAGCAATGTCCATTGAGACGCCACTTCTTGCCAAGATGCACCCATCTGATTAAGCGCTAAGAAACCTTGGATAGCTGGTGTGCTTGGGAATAACTGTGAAAGCAGTACTAACCATTCAGGCATCATTTCAACAGGCCAGATAAAACCTGAAGAGAAAATCAGCGGCATTGAACTGATTAACACCACAACCGTGACTAACTCTCTTCTTGGCACTAGCTCACCAATAAAAATCCCGATCAAACAACTGGCCAATAAGAAGGGCAGAAGTAAAGTCAAAATCTGTGTCGTTGAGGCGAGCAAATTTATTCCATACATCGAAAAGCTCGCGCCGAAGTAGTACATCGACAACAAGTAATAAATGCCAACTAAAGTACAGCAGCGAGCAAGCATCAGTTTTGCCGGAGAGGTCTTACTCCAATAGCCAAACGTAGATTGAGCGTTTTGGGTTGCCCCAACTAAACCAGAAGCCATGGCTAAGGTTTGTTGCAGGATCAACACAAAGACGGCTGGAACTACGTAATCGATGTATCCCATGCGGCTATTGAACGTTGGTTTTAGGTTCAAGCTAAACGCGCTGTAGCCTTTGGCTGCGGACTCTAAAGGTACTCCTTCTACTAACAAGTGACTGACCTTAACTTGTGCAGCTAACGTGCCACCCGCCTTGGCAAGCCCTTCAACAATGGTTCCATACACTAAGAAGTAAGAAGCATCGCCGGCGTAAGAAAGCGTCGGGCTCTTACCGAGCAGCAGGTCTTTATAGAAGTCTTCTGGAATGACGAGGAACCCACCGATCTCTTGGTTAAGTACGGCTTGTTTTGCATCTGCGATGCTGGAGTCTCGACGTACCAATTCGATTTGAGAGGTGGCATCCACCATTCGTTCTAATTGGTAGCTGCTTTGACTCTTGTCCAAGTTTACTACCGAGGCTCTAAGCTGCTGAGGAACTTGGTGCGCGTAAGGCAATGGATACAAGAATGAATAGAAGACCACACCACCAAATACCGTAAGAAGTACAACAGGGTTACGCAGTACCGCTAACAGTTCTTGCTTGAGCAGTTGAGTAAAGCTCATCGTTTTACTCCTTGTGGTGCTGATTGTTCAGATTTCTCTTGTTGTGTTGAAGGTGTTGAAGGTGTTGAAGGTGTTGAAGGTGTTGCTTTTGCAGATAGGGCTGCTTGGGCTGTTAGATCCGTTTGTGCAGACAGATTCGATTGCGCCAAGTGTTTCTTAATCAACAACATCACCACGAAAGCAGGAATCGCATACCAAAACATTGAGGAGAGGCTGATAAGCGACTGTGCCGCGCTCGCGCCATAACTTGATTGTGCTGTTTGTACTTCGATGTAGTGACTCACGGGCAATAAGCTTCTCCAGATTTGCGCTGCTGTGTTCATGTCGGTTACTGGAAAGGTAATCCCCATGAACGCAAAGCTTGGTGCTGTAAAGGCGCCAGCGAAACTCATCGCCCTTGCAGGATCAAGCGTTAAGAAGAAAAATAAACAACCCATGATGATACAACTGATGACGGTAAGCAGTTGGGCGACAGTCAGTGCCACAAAACTGCCGTTAAACGGCCAGTCTAAGAGGACATAGAACCAAAAGCTAAACGCGATACCAAACATCAAAAACAAGACAAGGTAGGGCGCTAGTGTTGATGTTAGTGATTTCATCGGGGCGTTGGATAACCAAGCATGAAGACCACGAGCTCTAACGTTCGCCGTCAAAACCAATATCGTGCCCACCACAATCATGATCTGCCATAGTGCAGGAATAACCGCAGACACCAAGAACTGAGCATAACTGGTGTTCTTGTTGAACAGTGGCGTGATCTGGCTTTGCACTGTTACTGCTTGGCCTAATGCTGATTGCACAGTGGTATCACCGTGTGATAACTGCTTAACGACCTCAAGTTGCGCGTTAAAAGTCCCCTGAGCCTGCAACAACGCTGAATTCACTAGCTTACCTATCAAGATAAATTGGCTGTTGTAGAACACAGACACTTGCGGATTCAATCCGAGCAGAAGGTCTCGGTCAAAATGCCTTGGTATCACAACATAACCGTAGATATCGCGTTCAATCATCGCTTTCGCCGCTTCACTCGCCGAGCTGTATTTCTGAGTGACTTGCAGCGTTGGTGATGCATCAACAAGACGTGTGAACTGCTGCGAAATTTGGCTGTGTTCCAAGTCAACAACCGCAACCGGTAAGTCACGAGCGATCCCTTGCGAAAAAATCAGCCAAATACTGGCAGCAAGAAGCAAAGGTATCCAAGTTAGGCAAGACAACAACCATTTGTCTTTGCGGACAATCGCCCACTGCCTAAGCAAGGTATTCTTCGCTCTATGATGCTCAATTGATTGCGAGCCTCTAGATTGTGAGCCTGTAGATTGTGAGCCTGTAGATTGTGGGGCTGTAGATTGCGAGCCTCTAGATTGCGAGGCTGTAGATCGCGAGCCTATCGATCGAAAGTTAGCAGACATACGTCACCTAAAGCTCAACCACAAGGCTCATGCCCATACGCAGTGTTTCGCTAGTATTAACAGGGTGCGCTTCTACTTCAAAAGTACGTAAGTCGAAGCCTTGTGCTGCATCTGTTGAACGCCAAGTCGCGAAATCACCCATTACGGCGATGTGAGTCACTTGGAAAGTTAATGATTTATCCAGAGCCGGTAGGTACGCTTCAAACTGGCTGCCTTTCTCGAAATGCTTAAGCATATCTTCACGCACATTAAGTACTGCCCATGCATCCTTGGTGTCGATAACAGTCACAACAGGAAAACCTTGTGGTGCGAGCTCACCGCTGCTTAATAGCACCTGAGACACTTCGCCATTAAACCAACTGTGGATCTGTGTGTCTTTTGCGTAAGCTTCAACTTCCGCCACCGCACCTGCCGCCATTAATGCTTTTTGAGCGGCTGCCACTTTGGTTTCGTCACGAGCGCCTTCTCGTGCTAATTGATACATTTGGAACGCAGCACTTTCGGTGTACTTCGCCGCTTGCCACTGTGTTTTTGCTTCATCGCGTTTTTGCTCGGCAACGACACCATCGTTGTAAAGGTTGTTTACACGTTGGTAGGTTTTGTCCATAAGATCGGCTGCCGCTTTTGCTTTCAACCATTGGTCTTTAGCGGCTTGGATTTGCTGAGTACGGGCACCATTCTCTGCTTGTTTTGCTAATGCGCCAGCAGCTTTTTGACCTGCTTTTGCTTGTTCTAGCTTCGCGTCAATCTCAGGGCTAAGAAGAGAAAAGATCAATTCGCCTTTTTCAACTGAATCGCCTTTACGCACGAATATTTCATCAATTCTGCCAGGTACTTTCGATGAGATGCTGTATTGCTGCGCATCGATTTGACCTTGAAGCTTAACCGGCTGAGGTTGGTAAGCTTGGTAGAAACTGTATCCGACCCAGCCAATAACGCCGATACCAACTAAAGATAGAAGAAGGGGCTTAATAGGTTTCATGAATTATCCTTTTGACTGGCTATCGGTGTCTGTTTTTGAGTCGAAGTCAGACGGAACAGAAGAGGTTAAGTAACTCGAGTAAGCATTCATTTCGCTGGTTAGCGCTAATAGCTTGTTCAGAGAGATTAGGTATTTGAATCGCGCAGCAGATTGTTGGGTTTTGATGCTCGCAAGGTAGAGCTCTGCATCAACCACTTCTAGCGAGTTCGAGAGTCCTTGAGTGAAGGCTTTTTTACGGAGTAATAGGTTTTCTTGAGCCAAAGCCAAGCTTGAGTTGAGGCCTTGAACCTCTTCAATTGCTTGGTTTGCTTCAAGGTAAGTCTTCTGTACCAACACGGTTAAGTCTTGCTTAGCTTGCGACTTCAGGAATTGAACCTGTGAGACAGCACTGTGAGCGGCGGCTACTTTGTCTGAACGGCCAGAAGTATCAAGCAGCGGCACATTCACACCAATGCCAACTAACCAATCGGGTTTCATTTCGCTGGCGAGAGAGTCATCTTCATACAGGCTGTAATCACCGTAAAGGTACACTTCTGGATAGTATTTACCTTTCTCAGCTTTAATTAAGCTGCTTGCTTGTTTCTCTTTTGCATCAAGAATCTTAAGGCCGGGATAGGTCATGAGTGTTTGATCAATGAACACATCCATATGAGGCAGGTTCTTATTGATAAACAGTTGCTCTGAAGGTTCTACACTTTGGCTCTGGCCAAGGATTTGAGTCAGCGCTAATTGAGCAATCTTAAGATCGTTTTGAGCTTTAGTTCGCTCGACAACTGCTTTGTCTAGTGACGCATCCGCTTGCAAGCGTTCTACTCGTGCGATTTGCCCTTGTTGTTCAAGCTTGATGGCGAAATCACGATGCTGAGTTAAGCCAGCTTCAACGGCTTGACGCGTTTTCACGACGTCTTCCGCTAAGATCACCGAGAAGTAATATTTACTTAAGTCTTCGTAGCGAGCTTGTCTTTCCATCAACAACTGGCTTTGCGCTTCTTCGCTTTTACCTTCAGCAGCATTTTGCGCAGCGGTAATTCGCCCGCCTGTGAAGATAGGCCAAACCGCGCGAATGGAAGAGCTAAAGATGTCTTGTTCTGTAATGGTTGAGGTAACGCCGCCAAGCCCACTTAATATAGGCTGAAGAATACCTCCAACTGCGCCTAAATTTGGCACGCCACTTAAGCTGTCAGTGAACTGCTCACCATTAATCGTCACGTCACTATCAAGGTGCGTGTAGTTAGCCCCTAAGGTAATAGAAGGCAAGTTGAGGCTACTCGTTGAGTTCTGAAGATGTTGATAACGTTCAACATTGGCTTGTTGAGCCGCAAGTGAGTTGTTGTTTTCTTGTAATATTTGCCACGCTTCAGAAAAAGTGAGCGGGGCAGCATAGCCTGGCGAAGTCACAGTGCCGAGAAGCATACTGGCGATCGCAAGGTATCGAAATTTTGGTTTGGTCATCTGCATTAAATACCAATTAGAGTATTAACTCTAATGTTAACAGGGCAATAGTCATTTGTCTTGATTAGATTCTCTCACACTTAGAGAAAGTCTCATAACTCGTTAACCAAGTGTAAATAGGATTGAGTGATGAAGATATCAGAGATAAATGAAACTTAAAAAGCACGCATAAGCGTGCTTTTTAAGTTCAGTATAGAAGCGTTTTTACAAAATGAAGCGGCTTATTTAAAGCCAGGACAATGGTGATCGGCGCGCCACACCAATTGTCTTGAGCCTTGCATTGTTTGTAATAAATCTCTGCCCGACATTTGCGGGAACGCTAACAATACCTTGAGATCGAGAGGGGAGGTACCGTCTTTCTCATAGGCTCTTACGTGAGTAAAAGTCGATTGCAAGTGTTTGAACAGCATGGTCTTAGTAAGACAAATTCCAAAATTATCGCGTTTCATTGCCTGGTTTCCTTTTCAACAATGTTTATACGTTATGTTTTTAATCCTGTTTCTATTGGACGTTGCCACTGATCGATACTTCCTGCTCATCAATGTTTTATTATTGGGCGCTGCTTTATCAGGCACCTCTGAGTTGTCATGCTGGCCTATAGTGTGAATAGAGATGTATGAATGAGGTTAGGTTGATAACCTGTTTGTTCAACAATCCTAGCGGCGAGCGTGCAACGTTTCGTTATAGATACGTCCAGTGAGCGAAGAGTTGTTGTCTTTTTGTTAACCGAAATTTCGATTTAAAGCAGAGTCTGAAAATCATGACTGATGGCTTGGCAACAATAAACTTCTTCATATGCAACTATTATAATTGTATTTATTTTAAACAACCTAAAAAACACCTAAAAGCTTAGTGATCTAGCTCAATATTTATTCGTTTATTTTGATTTTTAAGCTAATCCGTTCTAAAAGCGAACGATTAATCGAGGTGAACAACGTAAAGGATTATCAATTAATAATCTGCTCAATTATTTAGTTGAGTAACAGTCACAAATTCGCGTACGTAGAAAGGTCATCTAATTAACTTGGTGTTAACATTGCTCGTCTAACACTAGGGACGGTGAAATATGAAATGGAGTAGTATCAGCTTCCGTAAAAGGCTGCTGATTATCATGACGGTCACTGGTCTTGTTGAACTTTTGATACTTTCAGCGGCTGGTTTTTATTATATCAAACAATCTCAAGAACAAGAGATGGGTTTGAAAGCGTTAGGTGTTGCTGAATTTCTGTCTGAATCGCCACTTGTCACCAACATTATTCAAGAAAATGGAACGATGGGCCCTAATGGCGCTCCCTACGTTCTGTCTGAAGAAACTCAAGTTAAATTTCGAAACCTTACCCAGCTCATTGGCGCGGCGTTTATCGTTGTGGGAGATGATAAAGGTATCCGCCTGATTCACCCTTATGATGACAGGCTTGGTAAACCAATGCGCGGTGGTGATAACCAAAAAGCATTGGTGTTGGGTGAATCTTATGTGTCGACGGCCAAAGGATCACTTGGCTTCTCTGTCCGTGGGAAATCCGCGGTTAAAGACCCACAAGGCACTGTCATTGGCGTGGTGTCGGTTGGCTATTTGTTGGACTCGTTACAAGACCGAATCGAACCTTATTTAGCCTTTTTGATTGTGATGGCGTTGCTGGTGGTTGCGGTCAACGCTTTGATTTCAAGCTATGTGTCTCGTCGCTTTCAACGCGCTATTTTAGGCTTTGAACCCGAAGAGATCGGTCGCTTATATGTAGAACTTGATGTGACTATGAGTACCGTGAAAGAAGGTATCTTGAGTATTGATAAGAACGGTATTTTGCGTTCAATAAACAAAAGTGCTTGCGATATTTTGTCTATCGATAGGGAGTCTGCACTCAACCAAAAGCGCCTTTCTGATGTATTAGCGGGCAGTGACTTAGAACTGCTGTTAACGACTGGCGATACCGATCACGATGTTGAGCTGTACCTGAACAATAAGCGAATCGTTGCCAACCGCAGCCCAATTATCGTGGCGGGTGAAGTCGTTGGGGCGGTATCCAGCTTCCGATTGCGAGATGAGATTAACGATTTAACCGATCAGCTTTCTCAGACTAAAGAGTATGCAGATTTACTTCGTTCGCAAACGCATGAACATCAAAACAAGCTCAATACGATCAGTGGCTTGATTCAAATGGGTGAGCTGGACTCTGTTCAACAATTGATTGGTCAAGAAACCGCTCATTACCAGAGCTTAATTGAATTCTTAAGAGAGACGGTGAAAGCCCCTCTTATTGCAGGCATGCTTTTAGGCAAAACAGAGCGAGCTCGAGAGATTGGGTTAGAGCTTAAAGTTGAAGAGGGATCAAGGCTTGAGGCATTACCCGCTTGGTTAAACGCAGAGGATGTCGTGACGATTCTTGGCAACCTGATAGATAACGCGTTTGATGCCACTATGACGGCTATTAAGCAAGAGGGTCAAATTACTCCAGCGCGTCGAGTTATTGAAGTTTCAATCAGTGATTTTGGTAATGAAATTATCGTAGAAGTAGAAGACAAAGGGTGTGGTTTGCCGAAAGACTTGGCGACGAAAGCACTCACCGAAAAAGGCGTATCAAGCAAAGCGAAACAGAATCGCGGCGTCGGTTTGTATTTAATAAAGCAACTGGCAGACCGATATCAAGGACAGCTTGAAATGGTCGACAACCACGATTTTGGTACGCGAATGACGGTTTATCTGCCAAAAGAAGCACAATAATAATTAAGCGCGAAGTGATCGAGTGAAGATCATCGTGACGGAAAAAGCATGGTTAAAGGAAGAACATAAATGAGCGCAATCACGAGAGTCATGGTCATTGAAGATGATATTGCGATTGCAGAGCTACACCATCGTTATTTAGAACAGATGGGTGGCTTTGATGTGGTGGGGATTGCGACCACGCAGTCTGAAGCGTTAATGCAATTAGACATATTAAAGCCTGACTTGGTTTTGTTGGATGTGTATCTGCCGGATGGATGCGGGCTTGATATTTTGAACCACGTTCGTGGTAGTAATCAGGGTTGTGATGTGATTTTGATTACTGCTGCGCGAGACGTCGATACCTTGCAACAGGCAATGCGCGGTGGAGTCGTGGACTATCTGCTGAAACCTGTGATGTTTCCTCGCTTAGAAGCGGCGCTGAAAAAATATCAATCGCAGCTGCAAGAGTTTGAAAGTGTGTCTGATTTGAACCAAGGTTTGGTCGATAAGATGCTGCAAGCCAACGCGAAAGCGGACTCAGGAAAAGTGTCAACATTACCCAAAGGAATTGATGGCGTAACGCTTGATAAAATTAGAGCCATTTTTCAACAAGCCGACATTGCTGATATTACAGCAGATGAAGCAGGTGAACGGATTGGAGCGAGTCGAACCACCGCTCGACGCTATTTGGAATTTCTAATCACGACTGGCGAGTTAGTGGCTGACTTAAATTACGGGTCAGTAGGCCGCCCAGAACGCTGCTACAACAAAGCTAGAAGATAGATTTAGCGACAACAAGTCACAAAGACAAACGCGATGCTGTCAAATAAATATAAAGCCAGTTGAATAGGCTGGTTTTGCCTTTCTCTCCATTTCCTATTATTCACTCCACCGACCAGATACCGTTCTTTCTTGACTACAATGTTTGAGAATACCGATTTGCTTCACTCTCGGGCTCGGCTAACTGCGCTATCGATTAGAATTTGTTCGAAATGAGTCAATATTTAATCGATTGCTTTCACAGTGGTTGATGTAAATCAAATACTCATAGACAATACTGTCCCGAATAGAGGTGATAGCTTTCACCCTCGTTTACCAAACGCATTCTCAAGTGTAATAGGCACTCGCTATTGATGTAATAGCCAAGACCTATTATCTATTTTCGTATGTCGCTGATACCTTTGGCGAATACTAAAAACCTTGTTTTTATAGGAAAGATGATGGTAATACCTGAAAACAGCAGCATCGTTATTTTTGGTGCATCGGGAGATCTAACTTACCGCAAGTTAATTCCTGCTTTGTACCACCTGTATGCTAGCAATCAACTACCAAAATCCTTTGCGATTCTTGGAGTGAGCCGTACTGAGTACAGCGATGAGTCTTACCGTGAGAAGCTGAAGAAGTCTCTTCAGGAAATGGAAAAAACTGAGCCAGAGACGCTGAATGCATTTATTGAACATCTGCATTACCAAGCGATCAACACTTCAGATGTAGACGACTACGCTCGTTTAGCACAACGTCTAGACAAGCTTGAGCAAGACTACCAATTCGAAAACCATAACACATTGTTCTACTTGGCAACCCCGCCAAGCCTATACGGTGTGATTCCAGCAAACCTTGCTGCGCATGGCCTGAACGATGAAAAGAACGGCTGGCGTCGTCTGATCATCGAGAAACCATTTGGTTACGACTTAGCATCAGCTCAAGCGTTAGATGAAGAGATCCATCATCACTTCCAAGAACACCAGATCTACCGTATCGACCATTACCTTGGTAAAGAGACGGTTCAAAACCTTCTAGTGCTTCGTTTCTCAAATGCGATGTTTGAACCACTGTGGAACCGTAACTTTATTGAATACGTTGAAATCACAGGTGCTGAGTTCCTTGGCGTTGAAGAGCGAGGCGGATACTACGACGGTTCTGGCGCAGTTCGTGACATGTTCCAAAACCACTTGCTACAAGTATTAGCAATGGTTGGCATGGAGCCACCAGCTCAAATCAATGCGGATTCAATTCGTGACGAAGTGGTTAAAGTACTTCAGTGTCTGAAACCACTGGAAGAAGATGACCTACGTAAAGACTTAGTATTAGGTCAATACACAGCATCAGACGTTCGTGGTCAGCACTTGCCTGGTTACCGCGAAGAGCAGGGTGTCGCAGATGACTCTCGCACTGAAACGTACATTGGTCTTAAAGCACACATCAACAACTGGCGTTGGAATGGGGTTCCTTTCTATGTACGTACAGGTAAACGTTTACCAACACGTGTGACTGAAATCGTTATTCACTTTAAGAACACGCCACACCCAGTGTTTGGTCAAGATGCACCAGAGAATAAGCTGATTATCCGTATCCAACCGGATGAAGGTATTCAGATGAGTTTTGGTTTGAAAGAGCCGGGTGCAGGTTTCAAAGCAAAAGAAGTGAAAATGAACTTCTCTTACTCTGACTTGCCTGAAACTCAAATGCTAACGGCTTATGAGCGTCTTCTTCTTGATGCACTGAACGGTGATGCGACTCTGTTTGCACGTACCGATGCAGTAGAAGCGTGTTGGAAGTACGTTCAACCAATCTTAGACTTTAAACAAGACCCTCAAGCACTGTTTGGCTATGCTTGTGGTACTTGGGGCCCGCAAGAAGCGGATGAGCTTCTGCAACGTGATGGCCGCGCATGGCGTTTCCCATGTAAAAACCTAACAGACACGGATTACTGCGAACTATGATCAACCACAAGATCTTTGCAACGCCAGAATTGGTCGTTGAAAACCTAGCAAATGAAATGAAAGCATACAGCGAGCAGGGCAAACCTGTTCACATTTCACTGTCTGGTGGCAGCACGCCAAAAATGCTTTTCAAGCTTTTAGCCCAAGCTCCATACGCGGAAGGTATTAAATGGAATAACCTTCACTTCTGGTGGGGCGACGAACGTTGCGTTGCACCAGACGATGCAGAAAGCAACTTCGGCGAAGCGAACGCGCTATTGTTTTCAAAACTAAGAGAATTTTCTCAAGTAAACTTTCCGGCAGAGAACATCCACCGCATCCGTGGTGAAGATGAGCCTAAAGCAGAAGCAGAGCGTTTCGCAAAAGAGATGGCAGACGTGATTCCAACTGAAAACGGCACGCCTGTATTCGATTGGATTCTGCTCGGTGTTGGCGCAGACGGCCACACAGCTTCACTATTCCCGGGTGTAACTGACTACCAAGATGAGAACCTATCTGTATTAGCTTCTCACCCAGAGTCGGGTCAGATCCGTGTTTCTAAAACAGCGAAAGTTTTAGAAGCAGCAAAACGAATCAGCTACCTAGTGCTTGGCGCAGGTAAAGTCGAGATCGTTAAAGAAATTCATACAACTCCTGCTTCAGAACTGCCTTACCCGGCAGCGAAAATCCAGTCTAAAACTGGCGAAACAGAGTGGTTCCTAGATTCAAATGCAGCAAGTGCTATCGCATAAGTGCGAATAGCCGCAAGGAGATATAAATAATGAAAGGTGATATCGGTGTAATTGGCCTAGCAGTAATGGGTCAGAACCTTATCCTAAACATGAACGACCACGGCTTCAAAGTTGTGGCTCACAACCGTACTGCTGCGAAAGTAGACGAGTTCCTAGAAGGCCCAGCTAAAGGTACTAACATTGTTGGTGCTTACTCTCTAGAAGAGCTAGTTGAGAAGCTAGAAGCGCCACGTAAAGTGATGCTTATGGTTCGTGCTGGTGACGTTGTAGATACGTTCATCGACAAGCTTGTACCACTTCTAGACAAAGGCGACATCATCATTGATGGTGGTAACACTAACTTCCCAGACACTAACCGTCGTGTTGCTGCTCTTCGCGAGAAAGGCATCCACTTCATCGGTACGGGTGTTTCTGGTGGTGAAGAAGGTGCTCGTTTCGGTCCCTCTATCATGCCAGGCGGTTCTCCTGAAGCTTGGGAAGCGGTTAAACCTATCTTCCAAGGTATCTCTGCGAAAACTGACGCGGGTGAGCCTTGTTGTGATTGGGTTGGTAACGACGGTGCTGGTCACTTCGTTAAGATGGTTCACAATGGCATCGAATACGGTGACATGCAGCTTATCACTGAAGCATACCAGTTCATGAAAGATGGCCTAGGTATGAACCACGACGAAATGCAGGCTGTATTTGCTGACTGGAACAAAACTGAGCTAGACAGCTACCTAGTAGAAATCACTGCTGACATCCTTGGCTACAAAGATGAAGACGGTGAAGCGCTAGTTGAGAAGATCCTAGACACTGCTGGCCAAAAAGGTACAGGCAAATGGACAGGTATCAACGCACTAGACATGGGTATCCCACTGACTCTAATCACTGAGTCTGTATTCTCTCGTTGCCTGTCTGCACTTAAAGACCAACGTGTTGAAGCTGAGAAACTGTTCGGCAAGACTGTTGCTCCAGTTGAAGGCGACAAGCAAGAGTGGGTTGATGCAATCCGTCAGGCTCTACTTGCTTCTAAGATCATCTCTTACGCTCAAGGTTTCATGCTAATGCGTGAAGCGTCGAACGAAAACGGCTGGGATCTAAACTACGGTAACGTTGCACTTATGTGGCGTGGCGGTTGTATCATCCGCTCTGCATTCCTAGGCAACATTCGTGATGCTTACGAAGCGAATCCAGAGATCGCTTTCCTAGGTTCAGATGCATACTTCAAAGGCATCCTAGACAACTGCATGGGCGCTTGGCGTAAAGTTGCAGCTAAGTCTATGGAATCAGGCATCCCAATGCCATGTATGACTTCTGCACTAACGTTCCTAGACGGCTACACTACAGCTCGTCTTCCAGCGAACCTTCTGCAAGCTCAACGTGACTACTTCGGTGCTCACACTTACGAGCGTACTGACCGTCCACGTGGTGAATTCTTTCACACAAACTGGACTGGTACAGGCGGCGACACTGCTTCTACAACTTACGACGTATAATCGTTAGTTAGAATCAGTAGAGAACAAATTTGTTCTTTCAGCTGCAAACTAGAAAACAAAAGGATGCCTCAGTGGCATCCTTTTTTGTTGGTTCGCGTTCTCTTACTTAGGCCTGAATAACAAAGGTGCCATAGTTTAAGCTGTCATTAAATGCGGCTGAGCATCGTCATTGTATTGCTCCCGAATTGCCATAAAGCCGTCTAGGTTCTGTTTAAGAGCCACAACACACTCGGGGTCGAACATTGAACCGTTCTGCGCTTCTATGTATTCCATCACTTCATCGAGTGACCACGCGTGCTTATAAGCTCTTTTGCTCATCAGCGCATCGAATACGTCGGCTAATGTCACTATTCGAGCCTCTAGTGGTATCGCTGTATTACTCAAAGCATCAGGCAATCCAGAGCCATCAAACCGTTCATGATGGTGGCGCACAATATTCTTTATGAATTGAACCTCTTCGCTGCACATCGAGCTGTGGTGGGATAGGGCAACCACGTCATCAATCATCTCTTCGCCATACAAGGTGTGATTGTTCATGATGTTTCTTTCTTCGTCATTGAAACGCGCGCTACTGAATAACACCTTATCTGGAATTCGATATTTACCTATGTCGTGGAAGGGCGCATACAACCGAATTCGATGAATGAATTGATGGGTAATTTCTCTTTTGGTCTGCGACAGCGTGCGAGCAATTTGTTCACTGTATTTACCCATGCGAATTAGGTGTTCTTTGGTTTCTGGATCTCGAGCATGACCCATGTTTAAAGCGATCGCTAAAGAAGATTGAAAGTGACGCTGGCGCTCAAACCACTGAACGAAAAGGCTAGAGATGACTTGAGTGAGATAGGCGATATCACACTGAATAGTTTGGTTAGCAAAAAATCCTGTTGATGAAGCATTGATAAATACAAACCCAAGATTACTTTCTTGATGATGAATCGGTGTTGTATAACTGCTTTGATGACCGAGATCGAGCAGGTGAGATATTTGTTTGGTTGAGCTAATGGTGGTGAGGTCGTTGATGATCCGGGTATCTAAAGACTCAGCCATGCGCGACAAAGCCGATTCTGGCGTAAGTTCTTGCTCAACGTAGCGATGTTCGGCTTCTTGGCACAGAGTGTCCGAAACAAAGTAATTCGACGCTCTATTTTCGTTGCATAGCACAACCGAGAGCCTAGACAGAATGGGGTAATGTTCGCGAGCTAGCCGAAAGAGATCATCAACGATGGCGATAATGTCTTTATCTTGGGCGGCTACTCTGCTGATTTTTGAGTAGTCAAACATGGTCAAAGCCAACCTTTATTTATAATTATATCATTGTTTAATATCGTTATTTGTAGGTTTCTATACCACTTCTAACATAGCATCGTGCTGTTAATTAGCAATACTGCGTTCTAATAAATTTATAATTCATTACTTAAATTATGGATATTTCATGCTTCTATCATGGTTTTTGTTAACTTGAACGAATTTGGTCGAAATCTAAGAGAAGCACTCGTCGGGAGTGCATGGCGGTATTGCACGCAATATTAGGATAGTAAGTGACCATTTTAAAATTAAATTGAAAGATAAATAGGATAACGAGCATGCTTTATGCCATCATAAAGGCATAGATAAGGGCAATGGATGTAATGCCCAAATGATTGAGCTAGATATGGTCAGTGATGACGGTGTTCTAGAGTATATTCAAGGCCTTTAGTTGCCTTGGAAAAGGTAAAGATATGACTGAAGAAGAAAGAATCGAACTGCAACAAAACAACCCACTGCACGGCTTAAAGCTAGATACTATGATCACTGAATTAGTGGATCATTACGGTTGGGAAATTTTGGATGCTGCAATGCGCATGAACTGCTTTAACACTAAGCCGACAGTAGCAAGTGCCGTTAAATATTTGAAGAAAACAGAGTGGGCTCGCGAGAAGGTTGAGAATTTCTACCTTTACCGTTTCAAGCGCATGCCTAAAGCTTCTGATATCGAATACCAGATGCCTCCGCGTTCACGTACATTCCGTCATGGGTTAGAACCTCGTGAGCCAATGGAATTGACGGTTGAATCGATTCTAGCATCACAAGCTAAAGCAGCGTCTGCATTTAAAGAGCGCCGCGGCGGTAACGGTCGTAACTTTCGTCGCTAGTAATAGGGCGTCGTTAATAGAAAGGCGTCTGCATTTAAAGAGCGCGTCGTTAGTTTTAACGTCTTTATGTAAAGGCGTAAGTTGAGCATCGTCAGATAGACAAAGCCTTGACTGCAAAATACAAAAGGAGCCTAAGCGCTCCTTTTTTAGTGCGTGTCGCTTTAGTCATTCGTCTTAAGCTTCGCGGTTCTTTCTTTGATTCTTCCAAAGGTCAACGACATAGACAATGGCGCTGATCAGTAGGAATAGCGCTGACACAGAAAACAGAGCGGGCATTTTTAGAATCCACGCGAATGTGGCAGCAAGAAAAGCGACAAAGCAAATGAGTCGACTTGATGACATGACATGACCGAGTTTAATGTTCATAACGCCTCCTAATGAAGTCTCACTTTCGACAGGAGAATTATCCCACCTTTGGCAAAATAAAGGCTAAAAAACAGTCTAAATTGTTATCAAATTTGCTAATTGAAGGACTCGCCTCACATATTTCACCTTGGCTATTTTATGAGCAATAAAATAGCGAAATAGGTATTGAGAGAGTGGAGTCTTTTCGGTCTGTCTTTCATGTTGAAAGCCTTATTGAACTGAACGTCTAGTTAGCATAGAAAAAGTAAGCGGTGATCAAAAAGCTAGCGATGATCACTGTGGTACGAACATGTTGTTGTGGGATACGGCGAGAGATTTTTGCTGAATAATAACCACCAACCAATGTACCAAATAATACTGCCATGCCAGACGGCCAATCAATCGAACCATTCACAACAAAGAACACGATTGCCGCGAGTGATGCACACGCAGACACCAACAATTTGATGCCATTCATTACATTAATGTTGGTGTAACCAGCCAGAGCTAAGTAACTCAACGTTACTATCCCCAAACCTGCATTAAAATAACCACCATAAATACACACGATCAAAAGTAATACAGCTGAAAAGAATACCCCTGCGCTGGTGGCGTGTTTGTGTTTAGCCGTAACTTTTTTGAGCCATTTATTAAGCGTTCCGCCAAAGGTGAATAGAAGTGCTGCAAAAAGTAGCAACCAAGGAACGGATTGAGTAAATAGGGCTTCTGGTGTGTGCAATAGTAAAAACGCACCAATACCTCCACCAATTACACACAAACCAATGGTCAGTTTTAGCTGCTTAGTACCAGATTGAATTTCGTGGCGTAGAGCGTAGGCTCCGCTCATGTAGCCAGCGCATGAAGCAAAGGTATTGGTCGCGTTGGCTGCTATTGGTGGAACACCAGCAAATAATAGAGCGGGGAAGGTGATGAAGCTGCCTCCACCAGCAATGGAGTTAAGTACACCGCCAATCACGCCTGACAAGAATAGAATCAACCAATCCATAGTTTTAGAATCCAATGCGTTAAATGATGAATCACCTTACTTGATTTTGTTATTAATATCAGGGATATGTGTTTTTCAGGAGTCGGATTGTGAGTTTACTACCATCTTAGAGCTGTGTTTTTTTGAAATAACGGATACGAAAAAAGGAGCCTGAGGCTCCTTCTGTTTAGTTTAAATAAGTGATGTTCTGAGCCTAAACTTCAACAGGCTTTGCTCTAAAGCTCTTGAACAGCTTAACGAGAATCGGACTAGAGAGAACCAATACCGCCAAGATAGTGAATGTCATGGTGATTGGTCGTTCCCATAGGAAGCTCAGCTCGCCATCGCTGATCATTAATGCACGTCGTAGGTTCTCTTCCATTAATCCACCAAGGATAAAGCCTAGGAGTAATGGGGCAAGTGGGAAGTTAGCTAACCTCAGCGCAATCGCAACCATCGCAACAATGAGCATTACAAAAACATCCATCGTGTTGAAAGACACCAAGTACACGCCTGTGATTGAGAAGAAGATAATCATTGGCAGTAGTACCGTTCTTGGTACCGCGAGCAGTTTAGAGATGTAAGGGATTAAAGGCAGATTTAAGATAACCAGTACGATGTTACCAAAGTACATCGAGATAATTACTGACCAAAATACATCTGGGTGTTCAACAAACAAGCGAGGGCCCGGCTGAATACCGTAAGCGATTAGGGCGCCAAGCATGATTGCGGTAGTACCAGAGCCAGGAATACCAAGCGTTAACAGCGGAACGAATGAACCACTTGAAGCTGCGTTGTTTGCAGATTCAGGAGCAACAAGACCACGAATACTGCCTTTACCAAACTCTTTCTGTTTGTCTTTTGGCGCAAGGCTACGTTCCATACCGTAGCTTAGGAATGCCGCAATAGTTGCACCTGCGCCCGGTAACACACCCGTAAAGAAACCTAGAATAGAGGAGCGAATCGAAACTGGCGCCACTTCTTTGAACTCTTCTTTGGTAATTTTCATGCTACCAATATCAGCCATCTTTTGGCTTTCTTCGCCGCTAGTGTCTTTCTCTGGTTTCAAAATACCCATTAAAGTTTCACCTAAAGCGAAGGTTGCCATAGCAAGAAGTAGGAAACTAAAGCCATCCATCAGATCCGTTAGGCCGAAAGTGAAACGTTCAACACCGACGCCTTTATCGATACCAACAGTAGATAGCATCAAACCAAGAATGGTCATCATCCATGCCTTGATCACCTGACCTGGGCCCGCAAACGCCGCTACTGCCGATAAACCTAAGAGCATCAATGCGAAGTAGTCTGAAGACTGGAAGCTCAATGAGACGCTAGCTAAAGCCGGAGCCGCAATCAAAAGCATTATTGCCGAAAGCGTGCCGCCAGTGAAAGAAGAGTAAGCCGCGAGTGCCAACGCTTTACCAGCTTGGCCTTTTTGTGCCATCGGGTAGCCATCGAATGCGGTTACTACCGTTGAAGAACAACCCGGAGCGTTGATTAAGATTGATGACGTCGAGCCACCAAATACAGCGCCGTAGTACACACCAGCCATCAAGATTAGGCCAGAAGAAGGGTCTAGGCCGTATGTAATCGGGATCATCAACGCGATTGCTGAAATTGGACCGAGTCCCGGTAGCATTCCAATAAAGGTACCAACAAAACAGCCAACAATTACCATCATGATGTTCATTGGCATCACGGCGGTCGAAAGTCCTTGTAAAATTCCGTCTAACATAATGTTATCCCTACCAAAGAGTGAAGATTAAACCAGGCTCTAGGTAGATATCTAAGCCTTGAGTTAATAAAAGAAAGAACGCGATAACGAAAGGAAACGACGCGCCAAATAAGACAGCTTTGCGGCGCTCACCCAGTAGGTAAAAGCCTGCAAGTAAGAAGAAGCTGGTTGCTAAAACAAAGCCAAGATAAGTCAGCCCAACACCGTACAGAGCCATTAACACCAAGAAGCCAATAAGCAGTTTCCAGTTCAGCGGCGTAGTGTCGCATGTGACTTTTTTATCCGGCTGTCCGGTTATAAGCAGGATCAACGAAAGGCCAATGCCGATAAACGTTAGCAGGATAGGTAAGGTTCTTGCTGTGAAGGGTTCGTACTCGTCACCGGGGAACAAAGGAATCAGCGTGGTTTGGTAGCCATAGCATAAACACGCAAGCATAAAGAGCATGGCTCCGATGCGATCCTTCGAAAGCAAAGATTCCTTACTCAGAAATTTGGTTGGTAAGTCCGACATATCCAACTCCATTTGGGGTGGTATAAAAAATAAAAAAGCCGTACATGAGCGAGTCAATGAAATGTCTGGGATCACTAACCAAAGGTAAGCGAATTACGGTACTGGTTTATCAGCCACTTGCGTTTACAACGAATCGGCAAGTGTTAGTAATACGTCTACGAATAAACAAAGGAGTTTGAAGTTAACTCATGTACGGCGAAACAAGGAAAGAGTAAGAGGGCACATAGGCCCTCTATGGTTGTTGGTTATTTCAAGAAACCAAGCTCACGCATTAGGTCGCCCATCTGTTTTTCTTGGTCTTCTAGGAAGGCGTAAAAATCTTTGTCAGCTTTGTAGTTGTCGATCCAACCGTTACGGTCACGAACCACTTGCCACTCATCGGTTTTGTACATTTTGCCAAGCGCTACATTCCATTCGTCGATCTTCGCTTGGCTTGTGCCCGGTGCTGCAAAGAAACCACGCCAGTTAGCGAATACGGTTTCGTTGCCGTACTCAGTCAGTGTTGGGATGTTAGGTGCAGCGTCAAGACGCTTTGGTGCCGTTACAGCAAGCACTTTCACTTGGCCAGATTTAGACATCTCTAGCACTTCACCAAGGCCAGTAGAAAGAAGCTGTGTTTCGCCAGACAGTAGCGCTGCCATTGCTTTGCCGCCTGCATCGTAGGCGATGTAACGTACTTTCTTAGCGTCGAAACCTTCGCCTTTGAACGCCGCTGCTACCACAAGGTGATCCATACTGCCACGAGCTGAACCACCTGCGATTTTCACTTTACGTGGGTTGGTTTCGAACTCTTTTACTACATCTTCCCAAGTGTCGTACTTCGAATCCGCAGACGCGACGATTGCACCGTAATCGGCAATGGTTGCAGCGACAGGAGTTAGGTCACGGAAAGATTGAGGAAAGATCCCCGTCAGTGAACGAACAACGATAGGCGTTGAGTTCACCATCAGCGTGTCTTCTTGGCGTTGAGCTGTTTCGATTAGGTGTGCAATGGCTTTACCGCCGCCGCCACCAGACAAGTTTTGGAAAGAGACATTTTCAACGATGTCTGATTTCACTAATACATCACCCGTACCACGAGCCGTCATATCCCAACCGCCGCCAGCACCGCCAGGGATTAGGAAGTGGATTTTCTCTAGGTCAGCAGCAAAAGTGTTGAAAGAAAAGGTTGCTGCGATAATAGAAGCCGCAAGAGTAGGTTTCAGTGCCTTGAACATGGTTCACGTTCCTTATGTAGGGGATCTCTTCAATGGAGAGAAACTTATGTTTTATATCCAGCTGCTAAACACACGAGTAGAGCATTGCTTAGCAGATGAGGTTAAAGTTAACGATGTGTTAACGAATTGTCTTTAATGCGGCGATATTGAGGATAAAGAACATTGGGTGAATAAAGTTCATAAAGTTTACGGAGGCGTGGCTATAGGACTCTTCCAGCAATAATAACTAGGTTTTTCTTGAGTTTATGTGAACAATTTTTTTGACTGCTGGTCGCTTTATACTGCTGTGTATCATTAAAGAGGGTACTTATTGCGACACAAAGAGTGATATGGAGAGGCGCTCTTTAATATATAGAATAATATGTTGCTAGGTGTGCAGTGCTACTGTAATAATATGATTATAGCTGGCACGTTACATTTCTGAGCTAGTGGTTATTCAAGGATCGAATAATGACAGACAAAAAAATTTCGTTACGATTTACTGTTGGAGGAATGTTTTTACTCGCGACATTTTTTACCGCTGTTGTTGCGGTTTCACTGCAATATTACTTCAGTAAAAAAATGGCGACTGAGAATACCCTATCAAAGTTGACGATGGTGTCCCAAGAGCTGAGTAACTATATCGGCGCGGTTGATTCTGACGCAGCCAATACCGCGCGTTTACTTTCTTCAGTGAAACGTTCTATAAGTAACAAAATATCGAAAGAAGAGTCGCGTACTATTCTTTCAGAAGCAATTAAAGATAACCCTCTCTTTTATAGTATTTACATTGGCTCGTCTAATGAAAACTTCTTCCAAATTATTAATCTAGAATCTGCCCCTGTCGTTAGAGAAAAAATCGGTGCACAACAAACGGACCGTTGGGTTGTGGTTGAGATTCATAATATAGGGGAGGAGCGCGTCCGTACGACGAAATATTTTGACCAAGAGTTTACGCTAAGAAACTCAACTACGGAGCAGAGCAACTACCTTCCAACGACCAGGCCTTGGTATGTTTCTGCTAATGTTCAGTCGGTCGAAAAAACTCAGCCATATCTTTTCCAGCATTTACAAATTACCGGGCAAACTTATTCTTTAGCGTTTGATTCAAAAATAGAATCTGAAGTTCAACATGTGATTGGTATTGATATTGTGTTGTCTTCTTTGGCTAGCAAACTATCAAGTGCGGCGCTTGGCTTAGCAGAAGACAGTAAGGTGGAGTCTTTCTTATATTCGAAATCGGGTAATATTATTGCGTCTAACCTCAAGGTTAACAATCAGGAATCGGAGTTTGATGTACCAACATTGATGCTATCGTCTGAGCAGCAAGCCTTGGTTAACGATACCCCTCCGCTGTTAGTGTCTAATCAAAATGATTGGGGGCCGATGGACTTTTCAGTGGCGGGAAAACCAAACGGCTATGCGATAGACCTTCTTAAAATGATTGGTGAGATGACAGGGATCAGGTTTGAATTTGTTAATGGTTTCTCTTGGGGCGAGCTTGTCAGTAAGTTTCAAGAAGGAAGTATTGATGGCCTGCAATCGGTTCAAAATTATAAAAATAATGGCATAGATGGCCTATACACGGCTCCAATTTATGAATTGCCATTTTCTATCGTGACAAGGGTCGGCGCGAAGGTTGTCACTAATTATGCCGAGCTTGAGGGTAAAAAAGTTGCCATTTTATCTGGGTGGTCAATTATTCCTAAGTTGAGAGAGGATTTTCCGAACATTGATTTAGTTGAATTTGAAAACCTAGAGTCTGCATTTAATTCAATTGAAAGCGAAGAGAACTTTGCTTTCTTAGAAGCAGAACCGGTACTCTCGTTTGCATTAGATAGGTTTTTCCAGCCAGGCCTTGTTGTCAATGGGACTCTAGAAGATCTAAAACAGAACTACTCAAACCAATTCCATTTGGTGCTGCAGAGCAAGCATAGACAATTGCTTCCAATCATTGATCAAGCTATCAGCAAGTTAAGTGGTGAACAACTTGATGCCTTAGCGAAAAAGTGGCTGCATGATACCGGCTTTAATACGAATACGACGGTTCCTTATACTGAACTTTATGATTTGACTAAGGAAGCAACGGTTGAAGGCAGTATGGTAAGGGTAGAGTTGAATGGCGAGATCAAACATCTCTATTTAAAGAAAATAGACACGGGCGAACACTACTCTGAGTATTTTGCGGTATTGATTCCCGAATCTGAAGTCTTCAGTACAGTCAATAAACGTCTAGCAACCTCTGTTGGTGTAACGGTGTTACTGATGAGTTTGACGTTGCCTATTGCTTGGGCTTTTGGTGCGCCGATAGTGCATCCAATTCGCCAATTAGAGGAAGAGACTCATAAGGTTAAGCTGCGTGATTATGACAACGTGACAATTCTTGATACTCGAATTAAAGAAGTGTGGGAATTATCTGTTGCCGTAAAAGATATGGCTATGGAGATTAAACGACATGAACAGATGCAAGAGGCGTTTGTTGAGTCGTTTATCAAGCTCATCGCTCAAGCGATCGATGATAAGTCCGCTTATACGGCAGGGCATTGTAATCGTGTACCAGAACTCGGTTTGATGCTGGCTGACGCGGCTGAACAATCACAATCTGAGCACTTCAAAGACTTTGAGTTTAAAAATGATGACGAACGCCGTGAGTTTAGAATTGCGGCTTGGCTTCATGATTGTGGCAAGATCACGACACCGGAACATATCGTCGATAAAGGTACGAAGCTAGAAGCGAACTACAACCGAATCCACGAGGTGAGAACTCGTTTTGAAGTACTTTGGCGTGATGCGGAAATCACTGCTTTGAGAAAACAACTTGAAGGTACGCTATCAACGCAACTGATAGCCGATGAGCTTGCGGCAACGAAACAGCAGCTACAAGATGACTTTGCCTTTATCGCGATATCAAACGTTGGTGGTGAGTTCATGAGTGACGACAAAGTTGCTCGTATTCGTTCGATAGCTGAGACGACTTGGATGCGTAACTTTGATGATCAACTTGGTCTATCACCGATAGAAGCCTTGAATCGAGAATCGAGTTCAATTTTGCCCGCGACAGAGCTGCTGTTAAGTGATAAGCCTGAACATATAGTGAAAAGAGATAGGCCGTTAGAGTTTGACCCGAAACATCAAATCAAAATGGATGTGCCGGAGCACCTATACAACTTAGGCGAAGTCTACAATCTGAGCATTGCACGTGGCACGTTAACTGCTGAAGACCGATTCAAGATAAATGAGCATATGCTTGGCACGATTAAGATGCTTGAGAACCTGCCATTCCCGAAAGAACTAAGCCGTGTTCCTCGCTATGCTTCGACGCACCATGAAACACTCAAAGGCACTGGGTATCCAAGGAGGTTGACTGGCGACGATCTTTCAATTCCAGAACGTATTCTCGTGATATCGGATATTTTTGAGGCGCTAACTGCTGCGGATAGGCCGTACAAGAAAGCGAAGCCAATCAGTGTTGCTGTCGATATCATGTACAAAATGGCGTTGGACGAGCATCTCGATATAGAACTGTTTAGGTTGTTTCTAACTAGCGGGACACATATCCGTTATGCCGAAACGTATTTAAAACCGGAACAGATCGATCATGTAGACCTATCAAAATATGTAGTTGAAAGCGTCGCTGCTTAACTTTGCCAGAAAGCATGAATGGCTGTTGACCTCACTTCATGTAGTGAGTGGGGGTTTCTCCGGTGTGTTGCTTAAAGAAATGAATAAACGCACTGTCACTGGAGAACTCTAATTCGTGGGCAACAACAGAGACACTCTTTTTTTCTGACAATTGCTCAATGGCACTTAACAGCCTCCATTGTTGACGCCAAGCTTGGTAAGGCATCCCCGTTTCTTTGATGAATAATCGGCTAACGGTCTTGCTGCTTGCTCCAATATGCTTGGCCATTTCATTGAGTGGTTGAGGTAACTGTGTTCCTAGTTTTACTTTTTCTAACCACAACGCTAATCGTTTATCTTTGGGTAAAGGTAGCGTTAGCTCGTTCCTTTCTGCGTAAGAAAGTTCCTCGCAACACAACGCCAATGTGTTTTTTTGCTCTTCACTAGGTTTATCCCAATCCCAAAAAGCCATTCGTTCGATCAACTCCTTTAGTAGTGGTGTGACGTTAAGAATACTTAACTCTTCAGGCAAGTTTTTAATGCGAAGAGGATCAAAATAAAGCGAACGATAGGCCACGACATTGGTCATGGTTGCACAATGCTCAATTCCCGCAGGTATCCAGGCAACTTTGGTGGGCGGCAACACACAATGCATTCCGTCGAGGGTAATACTGATGCAACCATGTGGTGCAAATAACAATTGTGCACGGTTGTGTGTATGCATACCAGAATCGTGCCTGCCGACTTGGGCGGCAATGCCGACAAAGGGATAGGGCATTCCATCAACATAAAAAGGTGTGTTGTCATCGATCAACATGATTTGTCCTTATTTTGATGTTTGTTGTTCTATTGTTGATATTTGAACATAAATGAAATCCATATACTTCTATTATTCCAGTTTTAGAAGAGAATAATATGAATAAAAAACCCCATATGGGACTGATCATCATTCTGCTGATGTTCCCCCAAATTGTTGAAACTATCTACAGCCCAGTATTGCCGCACTTAGTTGATTATTTTGGTGTATCAATGGCAAGCGCTAGTCAAACCTTGTCGATTTACTTTATTTCTTTTGCTATGGGTGTTGTTTTTTGGGGACGAGTTTCTGATCTTATTGGCCGAAGAAAAGCGATGTTGTGTGGTTTGTTTACTTATGGCGTTGGTTGCCTGTTAGCCATCACGGCAACTCAATTTGATATGGTCATGATTGCGCGGGTTGTTTCAGCTTTTGGGGCGGCGGTAGGCTCAGTTATTGGTCAAACAATATTGCGAGATAGCTATGAAGGCAAAGAGCTAGGGAAAGTGTTTTCGCTAGCAATTGTTGCAGTATCAATCAGCCCTGTTGTTGGTTTAATGTCAGGAGGATTGATTGCTGAATATTTTGGACACTTAGTCGTGTTCAGTTTACTGCTTGTCATGGCTTTTATATTGCTGATCGTATCGGCCTTTTCCTTACCAGAAACGAAACCTGCTGATACTAAAACAGTCAGCTTTATTGGTATTTTCACGGTAATGCTAAAAGATAGGGATATTTGGAAAAGTGCGATTCTTGTGGCTTGCTTTAACGTCATGATGTTTAGCTATTATTCTTTAGCGCCATTTATGTTCAGCCAGTTTGGCTTAAGTTCCATTGAATTTGGTTACAGTGGCGTGATATTAGCGGCAGCATCTGTTTTAGGAAGCTCGATGAATAAACGATTGCTAGTAAAAGAATGGGGTTCCCAACGACTCATTCAGATCGCGGTGTTAATCAGCTTTATTGGGGCTATTCAGGTGTACTTTTACCAAGACAACCTTTGGTTTCTATTAGGAATGGCTGCTGTGGTTGTAGGGTTTGGTATGGCAAGTCCTAATATATTTAGTACGGCGTTGGTCAATTATAAGCACCAAGCAGGCACGGCCGGGGCGGTTCTAGGGTTGTTGTATTACTGTTTAATTGGTGGGGGATTAGGGCTTGCTGGTGAGATTGGTAACTTAGGGATAGTGCTAATAGGAATGTCTTTATTGGCAAGCACTATGTTGATGTCTCGTGATTAACCAATTTTGAGAGTGTTAATCTTGTGAATAATAAAGAGAGGCGATCATTGCTTCTCTTTTTTTTTGGTCTAAATCGCTGATGAGTAGAAATGAATACTATATCTAAAAGGTGGATGGCAAGTTGTCGACACATTGTTTTCGAGCAAATTTGGGGTGGGTAAGGGTTTGAAGCTTGCTCACGATTTAACTTGATGAATAACATCTATTTATTTTCTTTTATGGCTTCGTTTACTACTTCTCTACCGATTAGTAAAAGTACTACCTTAGTCTAAATTGTCGACAATTAGCTTGATTGTCGACAATTTAATCATGTATTTTATGTTCATGTTATGAAATTGTTGACAGTTAGGGTCGGCAATCAGAAGTGAGCAGCGTGAATATGAATACTGCGATAAAAGATCCCACCTTAAGTGCAAACACGAAAACACGTGTGAGCGACAAAGAAAACACCAAGTCGGAAAATCTGACAGGGTATCTCGTTGAGGCGATTGTTAACGGTGAATTACCACCGGGCAGTAAGATCTCGGAGCCTGAACTGGCTAAACGCTTCGAGGTAAGTCGAGGACCATTACGTGAAGCGATAATGCGTATCGAAGGGCTTGGCCTGATTGAGCGAATTCCTCATGTCGGCGCTCGAGTTATTACTTTTTCGGCTGACAAACTGCTAGAGCTTTACGCGGTGCGGGAGGCATTGGAAGGCATGGCGGCTCGCTTAGCAGCGCGACATATCACACAAGAAGAGCTTATCGGGCTTGAAGGGTTATTGTCGACACACTCAAAGCACATCGATGAAGTCGAAGGTTCTTCTTACTTTCATCAACATGGGGATTTCGATTTCCATTACCGCATTATCAAAGCGAGTCGTAATAGCAAACTCATTTCGCTGCTGTGTGATGAGCTTTATCACCTATTACGTATGTACCGCTATCAATCGCCTAGGGCTCAGTCTCGACCAAAAGAGGCGCTTGATGAACACAAATACATCCTCCAAGCGATTCGTAATCGCGATGAAGAGCTCGCAGAAATGCTAATGCGACGACACATCTCGGGTAGTCGATTGCTTATAGAACAACAAATTCAATCCAAAGATCTTGATTAAGCGACCATTGGAATCTGTCAGCGGATCAGTGCTGGCGATAACCAAAAGCCGTAAGTCTTAAAGGTTAGCTAGAAATAAACAATTAACAGGGAGCGTCATTATGAAGTTATCAGCAGGAGCAAAGTTCCGACAAGCTGTGCAAGACAACGACCCATTGCAGATCGTCGGTACGGTGAATCCGTATTGCGCGATGATGGCAAAGAACTTGGGGCATCAGGCGATCTATTTGTCGGGTGGAGGTATCGCCAATGCGTCTTATGGTTTGCCTGATTTAGGTATTACGACATTGAACGATGTGTTGGTGGATGTTGAACGTATTACCAATGCGTGTGATCTGCCTTTGCTGGTGGATATCGATACGGGTTTTGGTGGCGCATTTAATATTGCACGTACCATTCGAGCGATGGAGAAGGCAGGCGCAGCTGCAATTCATATGGAAGATCAAGTGGCCCAGAAACGCTGTGGTCATCGACCAAATAAAGCGATTGTGAGCCAGCAAGAGATGGTCGATAGAGTCAAAGCGGCAACCGATGCTAGAACCGATGAGAGCTTTGTGATTATGGCGCGTACGGATGCATTGGCGGTTGAAGGCATTGATAGTGCGATTGAACGAGCGATTGCGTGTGTTGAAGCGGGCGCTGACATGATTTTCCCTGAGGCGATGAATCAGCTAGACCAATACGTGAAGTTCTCGGCGGCGTTGAAATCAGCAACGGGTAAGCACGTACCTATTCTTGCGAACATCACTGAGTTTGGCCAAACGCCACTCTACAACTGTAACGAGTTGGCCCAATCAAGTGTCGACATGGTGCTCTACCCGTTGAGTGCGTTCCGTGCAATGAACAAAGCAGCGGAGAATGTTTACAGACACTTGTTAGTTGAAGGTAATCAAGAAGCTCTGTTGGATTCAATGCAAACCCGTAAAGAGCTTTACGAACACCTGAATTACCACGACTACGAGAATAAGCTTGATCAGTTGTTTTCAAGTGAAGGGTAAACCAGTTTCAATTAATCAAAAATCAACTTAATCCAATAACGTGAAATGGTTAGTCGCCATATCCAGTACCGATGATAAAGATCATCGGACATATAAACAGGCAGCACCAAAGAGTGCAGGCGGCTAACACAGAAAAGGAGTTCACCATGTCTGTATCTTTGAGTGATAAAGCAGCTGTCGATAAGGCTTCAACAGAAAATCAACAACAAAACGCAAATACAGAAAGTGCACCAGCCAGCGCACCTGCAATCGGTGGTGCTGGTCTACGTGGTCAGAGTGCCGGAACTACGGCGCTATGTACGGTAGGAACATCAGGAACCGGCTTAACCTACCGTGGTTATGATATTACCGACCTTGCTAATCATGCTCAGTTCGAAGAAGTGGCGCATCTGCTACTAAGAGGTCACTTACCCACTGAAAAAGAGCTCGATGATTACAAAATATTGTTGGTTGGTCTACGCGGCTTACCTCAACCTTTGAAAGCAGCACTAGAGCTTATTCCTGCAGACGCTCATCCAATGGATGTGATGAGAACGGGTTGTTCAATGTTAGGTAATCTAGAGCAAGAGTCTGACTTCTCTGAGCAACTGTTCGCGACCGAACGAATGCTTGCGCTTTTCCCTGCGATTATTTGTTATTGGTATCGCTTTAGCCACGATGGCGTGCGCATTGATACTGAAGATCAAAGCGAAGCCTGTCTGGGTGGCTACTTCTTGAAAATGCTAACAGATAAAGCGCCGAGTGAACTGCATAAGCAGGTAATGCACTGTTCGCTAACGCTTTACGCAGAGCATGAGTTTAACGCATCTACTTTTGCTGCCCGTGTCTGTGCATCAACACTGTCAGATATTCATTCGTGCGTTACAGCAGCAATTGGCACACTAAGAGGTCCTTTACATGGCGGTGCGAATGAAGCGGCAATGGAAATGATCCAAGATTGGAAAACCGCCGATGAAGCAGAAACTAACATCATGCAGATGCTTGCTAACAAAGACAAAATCATGGGCTTCGGTCATGCCATTTATCGTGAAAGCGACCCACGAAATGCTCTAATCAAGCGTTGGTCAAAAGAGCTAGCTCAAGAGGTCGGTGATAAACAGCTTTACGCCGTTTCAGAACGTGTTGAAGCGGTTATGAAGCGCGAGAAAGGCTTGTTCTGTAATGCTGACTTCTTCCATGCATCGGCATATCACTTCATGGACATCCCAACCAAATTGTTTACTCCGATCTTTGTGATGAGCCGCCTTACAGGTTGGACGGCGCATGTGTTCGAACAAAGAGAAAACAATCGCATCATTCGTCCAAGTGCAGACTACACAGGGCCAGAGCATCAAGAATGGTTACCTATTCATCTACGTTAGCCCTCTATAACGAGCCGACTTATGTCTTGAGGTGACTTCCGTCTTGATACGACAAGGCCTCAAGAACCAACGAATAGAATTTAACAGATAATGGTGGATGTATGTCTGATGTGAAACTTGAACAAGCTCAGTACCTTGATAAAAATCAGTACCGAAAACTTTTACCCGGAACTCATTTAGAGTATTTCGATGCTTGCGAAGCGGTAGAAGCAATATCCCCGGGCGCTTATAAAACCTTGCCTTATACGTCGCGAGTGTTGGCGGAACAATTGGTAAGACGCTGTGATTCTGAAACGCTTGAAGACAGCTTAAAACAGATCATTGAACGTAAGAGCGACCTAGATTTTCCTTGGTATCCTGCGCGCGTAGTGTGTCATGACATTCTAGGTCAAACAGCCTTAGTAGATTTGGCTGGATTAAGAGACGCGATTGCCGACCAAGGCGGAGACCCTGCCAAGGTAAACCCAGTAGTCGAAACCCAATTGATTGTTGATCACTCTTTAGCCGTGGAACATGCAGGCTTTGATAGTGAAGCCTTTGATAAAAACCGCGCGATTGAAGAGCGCAGAAACGAAGACCGTTTTCATTTTATTGAATGGTGTAAAACCGCGTTTAAAAACGTGAGTGTGATCCCTGCGGGTAACGGGATCATGCACCAGATTAACTTGGAGAAAATGTCTCCGGTTATTCAATCTAAAGAAGGCATCGCGTTCCCAGATACCTGTGTTGGTACCGATAGTCATACTCCTCATGTTGATGCTCTGGGTGTTATTGCAATAGGTGTAGGTGGTTTGGAAGCTGAGACTGTGATGCTCGGTCGTCCGTCTATGATGCGTTTGCCAGACATCGTGGGCGTTAAACTGACGGGTCAACGACAAGAAGGGATAACCGCAACGGATATTGTGCTTGCGATTACTGAGTTCCTTCGAAATGAAAAAGTGGTTTCTAGTTACTTAGAGTTCTTTGGTGAAGGTGCTCGTGCACTGACTATTGGCGACCGCGCCACTATATCGAATATGACACCAGAATACGGCGCGACAGCAGGTATGTTCTATATCGATGAACAGACCATACAATACCTAAAGCTGACAGGACGCGAGCCTGAACAGGTTGAGTTAGTTGAGCTATACGCTAAGCAAACTGGCTTATGGGCCGATGATTTAGATTCCGCTCAATACGAACGTGTGCTTGAGTTTGATTTGTCTAAAGTTGAGCGCAACCTTGCAGGGCCATCCAATCCCCATCGTCGTTTACCAACCAGTGAACTTGCCAAACAAGGCATTAGCCAATCATCGTGGAAAGAACAACATTCGGCGAAATATAGCGATGAACAAATGCCCGATGGTGCTGTGATTATTGCTGCAATTACTTCTTGTACAAACACCAGTAATCCAAGAAACGTAGTCGCCGCAGCATTGGTGGCTAAGAAGGCCAATCAGCTTGGGTTAGTTCGTAAGCCATGGGTGAAAACCTCTTTTGCTCCGGGTTCTAAAGTTGCCAAGCTCTATCTTGAATCTGCAGGTTTGCTTCCTGAATTGGAACAGCTTGGTTTTGGTATCGTGGGCTATGCGTGCACTACCTGTAACGGAATGAGTGGGGCGTTAGATCCTAAAATCCAACAAGAGATCATCGACCGCGACCTGTACTCAACCGCTGTGTTATCTGGGAATCGAAATTTCGATGGTCGAATTCATCCTTATGCTAAACAAGCGTTTTTAGCGTCACCGCCATTGGTGGTTGCTTACGCTTTAGCGGGTACGATTCGCTTTGATATCGAAAAAGACAGCTTAGGTACAGACAACAATGGTCAACCAATCTATCTAAGTGATTTGTGGCCAAGTGATGCAGAAATTGATGCGGTTGTCGGTGAGCATGTTAAGCCTCAGCAATTCCAACAAATCTACGTGAAAATGTTCCAACCAGACGAGGAGCAGGTGACTACTGAGCCGCTTTATGACTGGCGACCTCAAAGTACCTATATTCGCAGACCCCCTTATTGGGAAGGAGCTCTTGCGGGAGAACGAAGTCTATCTGGTATGAGACCTTTAGCGATTCTGGGTGACAACATTACTACGGATCACTTATCCCCTTCAAATGCGATTCTCGCTTCGAGCGCAGCGGGGGAATACCTCACCAAAATGGAAGTGCCGGAAGAGGACTTTAACTCTTACGCGACCCATCGAGGCGATCACTTAACCGCGCAACGAGCAACATTCGCCAACCCTAAGCTGTTTAACGAAATGGTGAAGGACGCTGGAGAAGTCGTGCAAGGTTCACTAGCAAGAGTTGAACCCGAAGGTCAAGTTACGCGAATGTGGGAAGCGATAGAAACCTACATGAACCGTAAACAGCCTTTGATTGTAGTGGCGGGTGCCGATTATGGACAAGGTTCATCACGTGATTGGGCAGCCAAAGGTGTGCGTTTAGCGGGTGTTGAAGTGATTGTTGCCGAAGGCTTTGAACGAATTCACAGAACCAACTTGGTTGGCATGGGCGTGCTGCCTTTGCAGTTTAAAGCGGGAACGAATCGGAATACCTTACAACTCGACGGTACCGAACTTTACGACGTGTACGGTGACATTGAAGCAGGTTCAGACTTGGCTTTAGTAATCACTCGTAAAAGCGGTGAAAAGCTTGATGTGCCAGTAACCTGTCGACTAGACACTGCAGATGAAGTGAATGTGTATAGCGCTGGTGGTGTGTTGCAGCGTTTTGCTAAAGACTTTCTCGCACAGTAGGAGCTTATGATGACAAACAAACAGATCAAAGTGCCTGCAACTTATATGCGAGGAGGCACGAGCAAAGGGGTTTTCTTCAATCTAGAAGACTTACCTGAAGCGGCGAAAATGGTGGGTGAAGCGAGAGATGAATTACTCTTACGAGTGATTGGCAGTCCAGACCCTTATGGTAAACAAACCGATGGTATGGGTGGTGCAACATCGAGTACCAGTAAAACCGTGATTGTTTCGAAAAGCAGTAAAGCCGATCACGATGTTGATTACCTATTCGGCCAAGTGGCGATAGATAAGCCGTTTGTGGATTGGAGTGGTAACTGTGGGAACTTGTCTGCAGCGGTCGGTCCGTTTGCTATTCATAGTGGCTTGGTTGACTTGACTCGTATCCCTGAAAACGGTGTTGTTGAGGTGCGAGTATGGCAAGTGAATATCCAGAAAACCATTATTGTTCATGTGCCTATCACCAATGGTGAAGTCCAAGAGTTAGGTGACTTTGAGCTTGATGGTGTGACTTTTCCTGCCGCTGAGATCCAAGTCGATTTTCTTGACCCTGCCGATGCGAGTGGTTCGATGTTCCCTACAGGGAGTGTTGTCGATTTTTTAGATGTTCCCGAATTGGGTTGCATCAAAGCAACATATATCAATGCAGGGATACCAACCATTTTTGTTGATGCTGAATCAGTGGGTTATCAAGGCACAGAGCTTCAATCTGATATCAATAGTGATGCCAAAGCTTTGGCACTTTTTGAATCTATCCGAGCGCACGGTGCGGTTGCGATGGGTTTGATTGATTCTTTAGAACAAGCTGAATCACGCCAACACACACCGAAAGTCGCGTTTGTTGCTAAGCCTCAAGCGTACCAAGCATCTAGTGGTAAATCGGTTGCTGCCGAAGATACTGACCTTCTGGTGCGTGCTTTGTCTATGGGACAACTTCATCACGCCATGATGGGAACGGCTGCGGTTGCGATTGCTTCTGCTGCAAGTGTTCCTGGAACTCTTGTTAATTTGGCTGCTGGTGAAGGCCAACGTGAATCGGTGACCTTTGGCCACCCGTCAGGAACCTTAAAGGTAGGTGCGAAAGCGTTGCAGACCGAAAGTGGGTGGAAAATTGAGAGGGCGATTATGAGTCGTAGTGCCCGAGTGATCATGGAAGGTGCCATCCGTGTGCCTTTTCCTAAGTAAAGCGATTGTCGTGAACGGTTAAATATTCACGAACACAACGCTGAGAAAAGAGTGCACCCAAGTGACACTGCTAAAAGCTAGTCGCTTGGACAAATGGATAAAGCATGGAGGAGGCACTATGTCTGCTACGAATCAAATGAACAGAAAAACAGACTATATCACCGAGTACCAATGGGCTAGGGAAGACCCTAATTCGTTTTGGGAAACACAATCACAAGCGATAGATTGGTTTGAACCACCAAAAACGATATTACAAACTGACGATAACGGTATTGAGCGCTGGTTTCCTGATGGGGTGATGAACACGTGCTGGCTGGCGCTTGATTATCATTGTGAAAATGGGCGAGGTGACAATACCGCGCTGATTTACGACTCTCCAGTTACAGGAACTCAATCCTCGTACACTTACAAACAACTGCGTGACCAAGTGGCTAAAGTCGCTGGTATGTTAGCCACGCAAGGCGTTACCAAAGGCGATCGTGTGGTGATCTACATGCCAATGATTCCTGAAGCGGCGATGGCAATGTTGGCCTGTGCACGACTAGGCGCGGTGCATTCGGTGGTGTTTGGTGGGTTTGCTCCTCATGAGCTTGCCGTTCGAATTGAAGATGCTGAGCCGAAGGTGTTGATTACAGCGTCTTGTGGAGTCGAGATAAACAAGGTTCTACCATATAAGCCAATGGTTGACAGAGCGATCATGGACAGCCGTTGGAAACCAGAAAAAGTCGTGGTATTCCAAAGAGAGCAGTCTCTAGCCGAATTGAACAATGAACGTGATGTACTTTGGCAACAAGCGGTTAGCGATGCATTACCTCATGTGTGTGTGCCTGTTCTAGCTACTGATCCACTATACATACTGTATACATCAGGGACGACGGGTAAGCCAAAAGGCGTGGTGCGTGATAATGGTGGTCACGCGGTCGCGATGAAATACTCGATGAGCACTATCTACGATATGCCGCAAGATGGTGTGTTTTGGGCAGCTTCTGATGTCGGTTGGGTCGTGGGGCACTCCTATATTGTGTATGCGCCACTGATTCACGGTTGCACCTCTATTCTGTTTGAAGGCAAGCCGGTAAGAACACCCGATCCAGGCGCATTCTGGCGTGTTTGTGAAGAATACAATGTTGATGTGCTGTTTTCTGCCCCAACAGCGTTTAGAGCAATCAAGAAAGAAGATCCTGAAGGTGAGTTGCTCACCAAGTATGACTTATCATCGCTCAAGTCGATTTTTATGGCGGGAGAGCGTTTGGACCCGCCAACATTGGATTGGGTCGAGTCTCATACCAATAAACCGGTTATCGATCATTGGTGGCAAACAGAAACGGGTTGGGCTATTTCTGCAAATCCGACAGGGCTTGAATCTTTGCCTGTAAAAGCGGGTTCTTCAACCAAGCCAGTACCCGGTTACCAAGTGGAGATCCTCAATGAATTGGGTGAAATCGCACAAACGAATCAACAAGGGTTTGTGGCACTTAAACGACCATTGCCGCCTGGTTGCTTACCCACGGTATGGCGCAATCATGATCGGTTTGAATCGGGTTATTTGAGTCAGTTCCCGGGCTATTATGTTTCTGGGGACGGTGGCTATCTTGATGAAGATGGGTATCTATTTATCATGGGCCGTATCGACGATGTGATAAACGTAGCGGGACACCGTCTGTCGACCGGAGAAATGGAAGAGATAGTGGGTGGTCACCCAGCCATTGCAGAATGTGCGGTAGTCGGTATTCACGATGACTTAAAAGGGCAGCTACCTCTTGGTTTAGTTGTGCTGAAAGATGGCGTAAAAGTAGATGGCATTGAGTTGCAAGCGGAGTTGGTTGGCAAGGTTCGCAATGAGATTGGCGCGGTCGCCTGTTTTAAGCAAGCCTTGGTTGTTGAGAGGTTACCTAAGACACGTTCAGGTAAGATCTTACGCAGAACTATCCGACAGATCGCAGAAGGTGAACAATATGTGGTGCCTTCGACGATTGACGACCCTACCAGCTTAACTGAAATTGCTGAAAAGCTAGGTAAATAGACGTCGTAGTTTAGGAAGTATCATTTTCGGCTTGTTGATTTATACATAAGCCAGCGTGATGGTTTACCTAAACTCTACTTTATTCATCCGCTTATCCATTACGTTTACTATGACCTCATTATGAATCCCACATATTGAGGTCTTTTTATGCGAGCTTACTTTTTGTTGATTGCTTTACTGGTCAGTGGTGCTGCTAGTGCCAGTATTTCAAGGGATGAAGCGAGTAGAGCGTTGTTAGAGCCTTTGAGCCATCCCAAGGTATTTAAATGTGTATCCAAGACTGGCGTCGATCTCTATCAAGCCGTGTTTGATATTGGTGTCGGGTATGATGCTGATCCAATTAACTCGAAGATGATCGTCAATTCAAGAAAAGGTCGCTACGAATATCAAATCTTAGGTGCGATAAGGTCTGAAAGAGCCGGTGAAATTGTCGTGTTAACTCGTCATGTGGGAGACGGTGTTAAAGTTGCCGCAATGATTGACGATGAAAATGGCAAAATACTGGGGATCGGCGATAAAAATCATTATCGAGATTGCGGTGTTAGGCCACCACCTAGCGCAGAAAATATGCAAAACTTTTGGTCCAAAGGCTAAGAGTGGCATCTGAAAGAGAAGAATTATAGAGAAAGAGCGATTGAGGCGACCTTATTGGTCGCCTTTTTTGTTTGTCAGGCTAAAGGGAGCTCAAAGATATATATCAATAAGCACTTATGCGATGGTTGAATGATATATAACTGAACATGATGTATCGTCTAAACGTGGCTTTATTTATCTCATTCACGGTTCTGCTTAAGATGACTCTACTCCAAACGAAGAACTAAGCGAGACTCCTATGAAATTCACTAAATCTTTTCTTTTAGCGACACTGATTGTGACTCTTTCTGGTTGCGCGTCACCAGCAATGGATAACGAAAATGAAAACGCAGCGCGTAATCGTGGTGCTATTGGTGGTGCTTTATTAGGAGCGACGGCTGGAGCGCTGACCGGAGACGCGAGCTTAGCGGTTAAGGGCGCTGCATTAGGTGGTGTGACCGGTGGTGTTGCTGGTTCAATGAAAGATACGGATGATGCGAGAAACGCACAACGAACCCAAGTCACTGCGGATGGTCTAGCGCAAGACAATCGCACCGATGCAGAAAAGCGAGTTGCTGAAGTAGAGGCTGAAATTAAGCTTATTGAACTAGAACAACAGTTTGCTGAACTCAAAGAAGAGAAAGAGGACAACGGTGCATAAAGCTAAAGCCTAGATATTCGTTTAATTCAAAATCATTCAAACAGAATGGCCACGTAATGTGGCCGTTTTTGTATCTAAAATACGCACTTCAAACAATGAATTAATTCAATAACTTGTATAGATACTCACGCCAAGTAAACTAGACTCAGTTTAGATATTAATTTGGTTTGAGAAGCGCAATAGTCATGAATGTCACCTTAAGGGCTGCAAAGCATACGGATTTGGAACAACTTAACGAGTTAATGTTCGATCTCCACCATCATCACCACCTTGCTAGCCCAGAGCACTTTAAAACGGCAGAAGAGATTGAGCAGGAAAAAAGCATTGCACGTTACTTGGATGATCCTGAATGCTTGGTTTATGTGGCATTAAAAGGTGAGCTCATTGTTGGCTTTATCTCCGGACATTTTTGTGAGCTTATCTCAACGGTGAGTAAACCGGTGCCGATGGGGAGTGTCGATGAACTGTTTGTCTTGCCTGATTATCGAAAAGAATCGATTGCTGAAAAGTTGTTTAGCAAAGTTGAAGCGACTTTTGATGATTGTGGGGTTGAACAAGTCTTTGTAGAGGTTTGGGACTTTAATTCACCTGCCAAGGACTTCTATCAAAAAATGGGGTTCACACCTCACATTCAATGGATGAGGAAGGCTTTGCACAAAACGTAGACAGCGATTTTGTGCGTGTTTGATTACACTAGAGCAGTCTTTAACTTTTTCTCTTATTTTTAGGTAAACTCGTTGGCTATTCGATATTTATTAGTTTTCATATTATCTCTTTTGAGTACTACTTCCGCTTGGGCGAGCAACACTTTGCCCGATCATATCGCGGGCGCTTTGTGTGTAGTACGTGCTGATAACCAAATCGTATTGGTTGATGAATTGATCACGGGGCAATTGTCTCTACCGGGAGGCACTGTGGTTTCTGGTGAGCCGCCAGCGGTCGCGGCGCAACGAGAAACTTGGGAAGAGGCGGGCTTGTCCGTGACGGTCGGTGATGTGTTGGGATATACCGACAGTGCCGTTGTGTATGATTGTGTCTCTGACTCTGAAGTGATCAGTTACAAAGCTCGAAATGAGTTAGGTGGCTTTGAGCTACCAATCTGGTTTGCTCCTCATTATGGTGTGGAAGTCAGTCGCGCGATGTTATTGCCACCTACGGAGTTGCAAGCCAATCAATACCGTTACCCAGAGCAATGGTCTGAGATTAACGAATTCTTTCTATCCGCGACAGATCAACCTGTGACGTATGTGACTGAGCTGGTGGGCGCGGCACCGAAAGTCCATCAAGTTGAATTAAATTGGATTGTGTCGCTTCAAAACGCGTTCGATAAGATGCCAAGCGTGTTTGCGAATACTGTGCTTTTGACAGACTTGTTAGCGAAGCCATGGGTTTTCATTGTGATATTGCCACTAATTGCTTGGTACTTTGGCCGTAACTTCGCGTTGAAGTTTGGCTTCACTTTGATCTCGGTGACACTGCTTACTTTGATCGCACATCAAGGTTTTGGTTTTCCACGTCCACACGCTTACTTGCCAACATTGAAACTGGTGATGAGTAGCGGGTATAGTTTCCCAAGTCTATTAGCTGCGTTATGGGTAAGTTTAACCTTGTTAGTCTTTTGGAAACTAAATCGCCTCTTGGAGCAAAAAGCTATTCTGATAGTGCTCGCAGGCCTGCTGTGGATCATGCTATTTAAGTCTTATTCAGGCAGTGCGTTTTTTAGTGATGTATTAATGGGTGGAGTATTAGGTGCATTAACGACGTGGCATATCGTGAGATTAGACGCGAAACCGGATGTAGATATCAGTGCTTTATTAAGTTCTAAAGGTGTTTGGTGGGCATTGTGCTTACTGTCGATTGTTCTCACGGTGATATGGCCACTGCCAACATTCTCATTCTGGGTGGCGATTTTAATGACGATTGCATGCCTAGTGACGTTAACAGACTCGAAACCTTTGGTTGGTCAGTTCTCATTCAAGATCGTTCTTGGAGTGATGGCGATGTTGTTAGCGGGGAATCTGCTGATTAGCTGGACTGGAAGCTTTGTCTCTTTCAGTGGTATTGCTTCATTTATTATTGAAACGTTACGTTTCCCAATCTTGATTCTGTTTGGTGTGGTGGCATTTCGTCTGCCTTGGGCTAGAAAATAATAAGTAGAACGACTCATGTAAAAAAGAAGGCTGTGCAATGCACAGCCTTCTTTATATCAATGTATTTTAGGTGAGTTAGATAAAGTAGAGGGCTCTATCTAGTGCTTACGAGTTGAAGATAAACTTCTCAATCGCGACCGCTACACCATGGTCGTCGTTGCTTGCTGTGATGTGATCCGCCAGTTTCTTGGTTTCTTCCATTGCGTTGTCCATTGCAATGCCAAGGCCTGCGTATTCAAGCATATGGTGATCGTTTTCAGCATCACCCATGCAGATTACTTCTTCCGATTTAATGCCTAAGTGTTTCGCTATCGCTTCAATACCGACACCCTTGTTTGATTTTGGGTTTAGGAACTCTAAGAAGAATGGTGCACTTTGTACGATAGTAAACTGAGTCTTAAGCTCTTGTGGCAGCTTGCCGATGATTTCAGCTAGCTTGCTTGGTTCAGCGACAATCATGGTCTTGATGATTTCGTGGTCATCTTCTAGTTGAGAAAAATCGAACTCGGTAATCTCTAAGCCGTTAATACGTGCTTCAATAGCGGTGAACTCATTGTTTTCAGGTGTGATTAAGCCGTGAACCTTGCTGAATGCATGAACATAACCACCAAGCTGTTCAGCTAGTGCTGTGATCTCTTTCGCAGCCTTACCGTTGCTGATCTCACTGTGAATGATCTCTTTTGTCGATACGTTCTGAACCATAGAGCCGTTGTAGAAGAGTACAAAGTCATCTTCGCCGTCAATCGAAAGCTCATCTAATTTGCTTTGCATGCCTTCTAAAGGGCGACCAGAAGCGAGAACCACTTTCACACCTGCAGCTCGTGCTTTGGCGATTGCGTCTTTGTTCTCTTGAGAAATCACTTTTTCACTGTTGAGTAGTGTGCCATCCATATCAAGAGCAATCAGTTTGTACATGTTGTTCCTTACTAAAAAATTAAAAGCTAACAAAATCTAATGGACGAAAGGATAAGGGAACTTGAAACTTCAGGCTAGGGCTTTGATCAACTCATTTATCAGTACTCATTTGTTTGACCAAAAGGGGGAAGTGCTTTAAGGTCTGCGGTTGATTAATTTCATCAAATGATTGAGCTGAGGGAAAGTTGTACAAGATTAATGAAATGTTTGAAACCATTCAGGGTGAGGGCGTGTTTACTGGCGTCCCCGCTGTTTTTGTTCGTCTGCAAATTTGCCCAGTGGGCTGTTCTTGGTGCGATACTAAACAGACCTGGGAAGCGTTGCCAGAAGATGAAACCAGCCTTGGCGATATTATGGTTAAGACAGAAGATTCACCAACTTGGTCAGCAATTGATGCTCAAGGAATCGTGAATGAATACATCAAGCAAGGTTACACGGCTAAGCACATTGTGATTACCGGTGGTGAGCCGTGCATTTATGATCTTGTTCCTCTTACTGAAGCATTTGAGCAGCACGGTTGTCGCTGTCAAATTGAGACTAGCGGAACATCAGAAGTTAAAGCCACATCGGACACTTGGGTTACGGTGTCACCGAAAGTGGCGATGAAAGCGAAACTGGAAATCTTAGATAGCGCCTTGCAACGCGCTAACGAAATTAAGCATCCAGTAGGTACAAGCAAAGACATCGAACAGCTTGACGGTTTATTGGAGCGAGCAGCAGTTCCTAACGACACTGTGATTGCTCTGCAACCAATCAGCCAAAAAGACCGCGCTACTCAGCTTTGTATTGATACCTGCATTGAGCGCAATTGGCGCTTATCAATACAAACTCACAAATATTTGAGCATCGCATAGGTTGTATTTTTGCTGGGCAAGATAAGTCGCAAGTAGAAGGTTGTCGTAAGGATTTAAGATGAAAAAAGCAGTGGTAGTATTCAGTGGTGGTCAAGACTCAACAACATGTCTTGTTCAAGCATTAAAAGAGTATGATGAAGTTCATGCAATTACATTTGATTATGGTCAGCGCCATAGACTCGAGATTGAAGTGGCTGAGTCATTGTCGAAAGAACTTGGTGTGAAAGCGCACAAAGTGATGGATGTGACTCTGTTGAATGAACTGGCTATTAGCTCTCTGACTCGTGACGATATTCCTGTATCTCATGAGCTACAAGAGAATGGTTTGCCGAACTCATTCGTTCCTGGTCGTAATATTCTTTTCTTAACGCTGGCAGGTATTTACGCGTACCAAATCGGCGCTGAAACCGTGATTACAGGTGTGTGTGAAACAGATTTCTCTGGCTATCCTGATTGTCGCAATGATTTTGTAAAAGCGATGAATTCTGCGCTTGTACAGGGCATGGACAAGAAGCTTGATATCAAAACACCACTAATGTGGCTAAACAAGGCTGAGACATGGGCATTAGCAGACCAGTACTCAGCACTTGAGCTTGTTCGCAATAAAACTCTGACTTGTTATAACGGCATTGTTGGTGATGGTTGTGGCGATTGCCCTGCATGTGAACTAAGAAAAGTTGGCCTTAACGATTACCTCGGTGATCGCGAAAGCATTATGGCGGAGTTGATTCGCAAACAGACCGAGAATAAATAACATCAGGTAAGTCGATCGGGTCGTTATAAGCATCGATGATGCAGTTTCGGCCGTTGCTTTTAGCTTGATAGAGTGCTTGGTCAAGCACCGAATACAGGTCATCAAAGTCACTTAATGCGTTTGAGGTTGCTAGATAAGCAAAGCTCGCGGTTACATTAAGTGACTTTTTGCTTTCAGATAAGAAGACAGTGCTTGAAATAGCGTAGTGCAATTCTTCAACACGTTCTCGTACCTCTGATGGTTTGGTATCGGTTAGCATTATGACAAACTCTTCACCGCCTAAGCGACCAAACAATTCACCCTTCATTAAGTGCTTTCTAATTTGTTGACTAATATGGACGAGTGCTCGATCACCAGTAGGGTGGCCATGTTGGTCATTTATCTTTTTGAACTTATCGAGGTCTAGCAAAACCAGAACGTGTTGCCTGTTCGCGTCTTTACTGCGTTTCACTCGTTTGATTCTTCGTATTATTTCGGTTCTGCCGTACGCTTTTGTCATTGAGTCAACAGCCGCTTTCGCACGAACCGTTTTGTTCACCAATATCGTAAAGCTCGCAGTACACAGCAATAAAATAATAAGGATGTTGTACATCAATCGCTGGTGTTCCATTTTTTCGATTTGAAAGCGGTCGATTCGTGTTTGATTGGCCAAGAACGAGCTTTCTAGTTGTTGCTCATACTTAGCGTGAGTCAGGTCTAGTGCTTCAAAAGCTAATCGATTATCGATGTCTCGCGCTTCCATCTGTATCGACGAGTATCGTTGGTAAAAGTAAAACGCCTGTTGGTAATCGATCAATGCTTGATGAATGTCAGAAAGCTGAAGAAGGGCTTTGGCAATGTACTTATGCCTTGTGACTTGCTCAGCCAACTCTAAAGCTTGCTGTGCATAATTCAATGCTTCCTGAGTTAGCTTCCTTTCTTCGAACATGTCGCTGATCGCTAAGTACGCGTTGATGCGAATGACATCGTTGTTTAGTGCGTTGGAGTCGGACAGAGACTCGACTAAATAGTCTCTCGCCAAATCATAGTTGTTGGTTTGTGTGTAGGCTTTGCCTAAACCAAGGTTTGTCAGAGCGATGCCGTAGTTATGAGATGAGGTACTCAACAGTACTTTGGCTTGCTTAAAGTGGGAAATCGCTAGGTTGCTTTGACCTTGACTAAGATACAAGTCAGCCAAGCTATGATGTACTTGAGCTTTCATCAAATATGAAGCATCGGCTCTGAGTTCGAGCGCTTGTTCTAGGTACTGCGCTGATTTGTCGTATTGCTTGAGCTCTTTGAGCAAATTACCCACATCGTTATAGATCCCCGAAATGTCATGTCCTTGTGGGAACACGTTTATCAGTGATAGGTAGGTATCTAGCGCGGCTTGATAGTCACTGCGGAAATGGTGATTGTTAGCGATGACTCGATAAGTACCAAACTTTGGTAACACAGGGTCAGCGATGTTATGTAAATCTGATTGAAGCGCAGAACAGTAATAGTTCGCTTGATGATATTTAGCTTGCTCGTTAAGCGATCGGCATAGCTGGTATTTTAGCAGGGCTCTTCCAGTCAAATCACTGCGTGATTGCATCTTCGCCAATAGTGTCAGAAAGCTTTGTTGCGCTTCCTCATATTGGCCTTGGCCATCTTTCATCAATGCAGAAATAAACGCTTCTTCAATCGCTTGGTACTCACTGTCGTTTGAAGCGATTCCATAGAACGGTTGATCCCGGTGGCTCATGTATTGATATAACAGAGATGAAAGGTAAAGCTTATCCCCATAGACGGTAGAACCAGTGTAACGGGTTTGCAGCATGTTTAATGCACGCGATGGGGAATGAGTTAGAGTCGAGAGATAGAGTGCATTCCAATCAGTATTTGGAGTCGTGTTTGAATCCAAATTAGATGAGTTGAAAGGAGAGCCCTGGTGACGATCTTGTGTTGATACTTGGCCATGAGAATAAAAGCTAATGAACAGTAGAAGGGTAATAAAAACAGAGTGAGTCACAAGAAACTATCTATCAGATAAAGAACGATATTCTATTATTAGTTTGATGTTGCTTCAAATTTTGAATGGTATGGGTAGGAGGTTATGCGAGGTAAGTCTCTAATTTGTTGATATTTATCAGAGGTGTATCGGTCGTACTGTTCGCACGACCGATATCGGAAATTAGATGTATAATTTCGCTAGATCAGAAGGCTCAAGTTCTTTGCCTTCTAATGTTGCATTCCAGTTAATACCAACAAGAACGCCGTCTTCAGCTAGAGTCAGTAACCAATCTTCTACAAAGATATCTAGTGGAATTTCTAATACTTCGAAGTCAGCCCACTCTTCAACGTTGTGAGTCTGAGCATCTTCTTTTGAAGACCAAAAAGGCATCACTTCGCTGCTTTCGAATTCACTTGAGTCACATGCTAGCCAACCTTCTTCATTACGAAGGCCCCATACCAGTTTAGTTTCTTGTGTTTCAGAAACGAAAAGTTCTAGATTTGCTTGAGTATCAGCTGTTAGTTTGCTCATGGATTAATTCTCTATGTTGATAACGAGGCAAGATTAACATTATAGACGGCTTAGGTACATGCTATTCAAGGAATTATCACCATACTGAAACGTTAACTAAAGATCACGTTTCAGTATGGTAAGCGCAGGATAGAGCCTACTTTTTTATTTTGGTGAAGATGTGCCACTCTTCTTTGATGTTGCCTTTAAATCCAACAACGGAAGCGACAACTTTTCGATGTAGTGCGTGATTAATTTGGCTGTCATCACTGCTGAATTCAGAATCACCATGACCCACGATATTGACTCGAGATGGTTGAATACCATTACTGATAAGGGCTCGCCTTACGTGGGATGCTCGCTCTTTTGACAGTTTTAAATTGTGTTTGGCATTGCCCACTTTACTGGCATAACCTTGCAACTCAATCGATGTACCCTCGTAACGCTTCAAAAACGCAGCCATCTGGCGTATCTGCCCTAGGAAAACAGGATTAATTTCCGTAGAGTTATTAGCAAAGAGTATGTGGAGCTCTTTCTTTTCTGAGGATTCAAAATATGAACCACAACCGTCGTTATCGATATCTGCACCAATTTGCGTATCGGGACATAGATCTCGCGCGTTAATTACGCCGTCATTATCATCATCTTCGAGATCATAAATTTGCGTGATGTCTGGAAGAGCCCGATATTCAAATTCTTCATTGCTTGTTTCAGCTAAAACGTTGGCAGAGACAATCATGAGACAAAGCGGAAATACAGTCTTTATCAGCTTCATTAGTATTCTACCTTTTCATTCCATTCTTGAGGGGTTTCGACGCGTAACCCAGTTAACAGGTTTCCTGTTGCATTCATTACTCGGTACTTCGCGTATTGTTCGTCGTACTTGGCATCCAGATAGCCCTTACGGGCTTCGAATAGTTCGTTCTCGGTGTTAAGCAAATCGAGAAGGGTACGTTTACCGATACGGTATTGTTTCTCATAAGAGATAACGGTGTCTGATGCCGAGTCTACGTGGTCAGATAGAAACTCTTTCTGTTGAACGGTTAAATCAAGTGCGCTCCATGAAAGACGCAAGCTCTCTTCTACATTACGGTAAGTACTCTCGCGGAGGTCTTTCGCTTTGTTTAGTTGATAAGCGGCACTTTCTGCACGGTCTTGGTCTGAACCGCCGTTGTAAAGGTTGTATCTTAAACGAACCATCGCAGAAAACTCGTCACTGCTGCCTGGAGTGCCACCGGCATCATCGCGCCAGGTTTGAGCGGCTTCAAAAGAAACCGTTGGGTAGTTGGTGCTCTTAGATTGCTTGTATTGAAATTTCGCTGAGTCTACATCGGCTTGTGCAATCTTAATTACTGGGTGCTGATTAAACGCTTTTGCTAATGCGCCATCAACCGTGTAAGGGATAGCGCCTGCATCTGCGCGAGGGAAGGTTAACCCTAGCGGAGATTGACCCACGAGCCTTTTGAATTGCGTATGAGTGTCAAAAAGGTTGTTTTGCGCCGCAAGTAAATTACCGTGCGCTTTAGCAATACGTGCTTCTACCTGTGACATATCTGCTGTTGAGCCAATACCTGACTCAACACGCTTGCGAATATCGCTGTATATTTTTTTGTGGGTTGCGAGGTTATTTTCAGAGAGTGAAAGCACTTCATAAGCTTTTACCGCATCGAGATAAACCTTGGTCACTTCTAATGCGATATCTTGGGCATTAGATATCAATTGATAACGCACTGATTCCGCATCAGCAGCGGTACGGTCAATATCATTCGATGTATTAGCCCCATCCCAGATAAGCTGGGTTAGCGTAATTGTCGCTTCTTTCCGAGTCAGATCGGTCGTGCTTGAGTTAGTTGCTAGATCGGTATGCTCGTAACCAATACCTCCATCCAAGTCTATACTTGGACGATAAGCACCGCCAGAAGCATCATTAAGATATCGCTTACTGACATATTCGTTATAAGCACTTTTGATTTCAGGATTACTTTCTAAAGTGAACGCAACGGCTTGCTCTAGGGTTTGTGCTGTCGTCGGTAAGCTCATACTTATAGCTAACCCTAATGTTGTCTTTTGAAGCCTATTCAATGTGCATCTCCCTAAAGTTAGCTCGCATCTAAGTCTTGAATTTGTGCTGTTATATACGAAATTTAGATGAACCGCCAAAAAAATTACGATCGCTAAGCTGGCGTTCGCAAATGGTTGTCAAAATGTTAACCGATCAGCGTGCGTTTTATGGTGTTTTTAGACACGTCAATCTTACGTTTTTAAATCTATTATTTTCCGCAAACACAATAACTTATATTACTGGTGTGAGCACTAAGATTGTTATGCGATGTGATCACCGTCATTAGCTTGTCACTCAAGTTGTTAAATACTAGATTCATAACTAGGAATTATATGACTTTAAGTGTTATATTTTAACTAATATTATAAATATAATGTCACTATTTTGACGTTAATGACAAGAAATGCTTTTTTAGGGGTTTATATGGACATGACAACATTGAATTTGGGTGGTGCATTAGCACTTGGCCAGCGCATTGTTATCTCGGTAGATGGTACGATTAAAGTCTTAGAAGAAGGCCAACCACTACAAACAGGGGATGTCGTTCTTGAATCCCAGAACGGATCCAATGAACCTCAGGTATCGGCAAAACGCTTCTCATCAGAAGAAGGCGAAATTGAGCTCGACCAAGATATTGCGAATATCTTTGCCGCATTAGAAGAAGGTCAAGACCCGACCGAGCTAGGTGAGGAGTTCGCAACGGCAGCAGGTCAAAACGGTTCAAGTTTGGCTTCTAGCGGAACTATTGAACGTGATGGTGAAGAAACCATTCCTGGTACAGAGTTCGTTACTACGGGTTTCGAATCATTGGGCTTATCTCGCACTCAAAGCCTAAGCCTACTTGACGCTTATCGTTCATTGACTGAAGCAGCAACGCCTTTAAACAGCAACCCATCTTTTGTTGACTCAAACAATGCTGAAGCTAGTGACGTCGTCACCTTTACGACAGATGAAGATACACCTGTTAATGGTGTTCTAAATGCCCTTGACGAAGACAGTGATGCTTTGACGTTCTCGCTTTCTCAATCCCCAAACAATGGCTCAGTTGTTCTAAATAACGACGGTAGTTGGACGTACACACCAGATAATGACTTCAACGGCAATGATAGTTTCTCAGTCGTGGTTTCAGATGGTCAAGGTGGCACTGATACGATCACTGTGAATGTTGGCGTTACCCCAGTTAATGATGCGCCAACGCTGGTTGATGGTAATGGCGACCCACTTGGCGACAGCGTGGCGGTAACCAGCGATGAAGACACACCAGTGAGCGGCTCACTGTCCGCATCAGATGACGATAACGACTCGTTAAGCTTCTCAAAAGGCAGCGATCCGTCTAATGGGTCAGTGACTGTTGATGAAAACGGCAACTGGACCTACACACCAAACGAAGATTACAACGGCAGCGACAGCTTCACGGTTATTGTCTCTGACGGCCAGGGCGGGACTGATACGCTGACAGTGAATGTGGGTGTGAATCCAGTCAACGATGCACCAATCCTGGTTGATGGTAATAGCGACCCACTCGGTGACAGTGTTGCAGTCACGACTGACGAAGATACGCCAGTTAGCGGTTCTCTTTCTGCATCAGACGACGATAACGACTCGCTAAGCTTCTCAAAAGGCAGCGATCCGTCTAATGGGTCAGTGACTGTTGATGAAAACGGCAACTGGAGCTACACACCAAACGAAGATTACAACGGCAGCGACAGCTTCACGGTTATTGTCTCTGACGGCCAGGGCGGGACTGATACACTGACAGTGAATGTGGGTGTGAATCCAGTCAACGATGCACCAATCCTGGTTGATGGTAATGGCGACCCACTCGGTGACAGTGTTGCAGTCACGACTGACGAAGATACGCCAGTTAGCGGTTCTCTTTCTGCATCAGATGGTGACAATGACTCACTAAGCTTCTCAAAAGGCAGCGATCCGTCTAATGGGTCAGTGACTGTTGATGAAAACGGCAACTGGAGCTACACACCAAACGAAGACTACAACGGCAGTGACAGCTTCACGGTTATTGTCTCTGACGGCCAGGGCGGAACTGATACGCTGACAGTGAATGTGGGTGTGAATCCGGTCAACGATACTCCAATCCTGGTTGATGGTAATGGCGACCCACTCGGTGACAGTGTTGCAGTCACGACTGACGAAGATACGCCAATTAGCGGTTCTCTTTCTGCATCAGACGACGATGACGACTCATTAAGCTTCTCAAAAGGTAGCGACCCGTCTAATGGGTCAGTGACTGTTGATGAAAACGGCAACTGGACCTACACACCAAACGAAGACTACAACGGCAGCGACAGCTTCACGGTCATTGTCTCTGACGGCCAGGGCGGAACTGATACGCTGACAGTTAATGTGGGTGTGAATGCAGTCAACGATGCCCCAATCCTGGTTGATGGTAATGGCGACCCACTCGGTGATAGTGTTTCAATAACAACAGACGAGGATACTCCATTCAGTGGTAGTTTTTCTGCAACCGATGAAGATAACGATTCTTTATCTTTTACGAAAGGCACCGATCCATCAAATGGCACTGTTACTGTCGATGAAGATGGTAATTGGACCTATACTCCAGATGAAAACTATAACGGTTCTGATAGTTTCACTGCCGTCGTAAGTGATGGGAATGGCGGTACAGATACGATTACGATTGATGTTGGGGTTATCGATACGGATGCGCCAGAACTGACCATCACCAGCAATGATGCGAACTTGATCGGCGGCGAAACCGCGACCATCACGTTCGACTTCAGTGAAGCGGTGGCAGGCTTCGATGCGACCGATATCGTGACCACAGGCGGCACGCTGACCAACCTAACGCAAGATGCGACCGACCCAAGCATCTGGACTGCGACGTTCACGCCAGAGGCGAACTTCGATGGCCAGGCGAGCATTACGGTTGCCGATGACAAGTACACCGACGTGGACGGCAACAATGGTACGGGCAACAGCCTGAACCTAGGCGTCGATACGGATGCGCCAGAACTGACCATCACCAGCAATGATGCGAACTTGATCGGCGGCGAAACCGCGACCATCACGTTCGACTTCAGTGAAGCGGTGGCAGGCTTCGATGCGACCGATATCGTGACCACAGGCGGCACGCTGACCAACCTAACGCAAGATGCGACCGACCCAAGCATCTGGACTGCGACGTTCACGCCAGAGGCGAACTTCGATGGCCAGGCGAGCATTACGGTTGCCGATGACAAGTACACCGACGTGGACGGCAACAATGGTACGGGCAACAGCCTGAACCTAGGCGTCGATACGGATGCGCCAGAACTGACCATCACCAGCAATGATGCGAACTTGATCGGCGGCGAAACCGCGACCATCACGTTCGACTTCAGTGAAGCGGTGGCAGGCTTCGATGCGACCGATATCGTGACCACAGGCGGCACGCTGACCAACCTAACGCAAGATGCGACCGACCCAAGCATCTGGACTGCGACGTTCACGCCAGAGGCGAACTTCGATGGCCAGGCGAGCATTACGGTTGCCGATGACAAGTACACCGACGTGGACGGCAACAATGGTACGGGCAACAGCCTGAACCTAGGCGTCGATACGGATGCGCCAGAACTGACCATCACCAGCAATGATGCGAACTTGATCGGCGGCGAAACCGCGACCATCACGTTCGACTTCAGTGAAGCGGTGGCAGGCTTCGATGCGACCGATATCGTGACCACAGGCGGCACGCTGACCAACCTAACGCAAGATGCGACCGACCCAAGCATCTGGACTGCGACGTTCACGCCAGAGGCGAACTTCGATGGCCAGGCGAGCATTACGGTTGCCGATGACAAGTACACCGACGTGGACGGCAACAATGGTACGGGCAACAGCCTGAACCTAGGCGTCGATACGGATGCGCCAGAACTGACCATCACCAGCAATGATGCGAACTTGATCGGCGGCGAAACCGCGACCATCACGTTCGACTTCAGTGAAGCGGTGGCAGGCTTCGATGCGACCGATATCGTGACCACAGGCGGCACGCTGACCAACCTAACGCAAGATGCGACCGACCCAAGCATCTGGACTGCGACGTTCACGCCAGAGGCGAACTTCGATGGCCAGGCGAGCATTACGGTTGCCGATGACAAGTACACCGACGTGGACGGCAACAATGGTACGGGCAACAGCCTGAACCTAGGCGTCGATACGGATGCGCCAGAACTGACCATCACCAGCAATGATGCGAACTTGATCGGCGGCGAAACCGCGACCATCACGTTCGACTTCAGTGAAGCGGTGGCAGGCTTCGATGCGACCGATATCGTGACCACAGGCGGCACGCTGACCAACCTAACGCAAGATGCGACCGACCCAAGCATCTGGACTGCGACGTTCACGCCAGAGGCGAACTTCGATGGCCAGGCGAGCATTACGGTTGCCGATGACAAGTACACCGACGTGGACGGCAACAATGGTACGGGCAACAGCCTGAACCTAGGCGTCGATACGGATGCGCCAGAACTGACCATCACCAGCAATGATGCGAACTTGATCGGCGGCGAAACCGCGACCATCACGTTCGACTTCAGTGAAGCGGTGGCAGGCTTCGATGCGACCGATATCGTGACCACAGGCGGCACGCTGACCAACCTAACGCAAGATGCGACCGACCCAAGCATCTGGACTGCGACGTTCACGCCAGAGGCGAACTTCGATGGCCAGGCGAGCATTACGGTTGCCGATGACAAGTACACCGACGTGGACGGCAACAATGGTACGGGCAACAGCCTGAACCTAGGCGTCGATACGGATGCGCCAGAACTGACCATCACCAGCAATGATGCGAACTTGATCGGCGGCGAAACCGCGACCATCACGTTCGACTTCAGTGAAGCGGTGGCAGGCTTCGATGCGACCGATATCGTGACCACAGGCGGCACGCTGACCAACCTAACGCAAGATGCGACCGACCCAAGCATCTGGACTGCGACGTTCACGCCAGAGGCGAACTTCGATGGCCAGGCGAGCATTACGGTTGCCGATGACAAGTACACCGACGTGGACGGCAACAATGGTACGGGCAACAGCCTGAACCTAGGCGTCGATACGGATGCGCCAGAACTGACCATCACCAGCAATGATGCGAACTTGATCGGCGGCGAAACCGCGACCATCACGTTCGACTTCAGTGAAGCGGTGGCAGGCTTCGATGCGACCGATATCGTGACCACAGGCGGCACGCTGACCAACCTAACGCAAGATGCGACCGACCCAAGCATCTGGACTGCGACGTTCACGCCAGAGGCGAACTTCGATGGCCAGGCGAGCATTACGGTTGCCGATGACAAGTACACCGACGTGGACGGCAACAATGGTACGGGCAACAGCCTGAACCTAGGCGTCGATACGGATGCGCCAGAACTGACCATCACCAGCAATGATGCGAACTTGATCGGCGGCGAAACCGCGACCATCACGTTCGACTTCAGTGAAGCGGTGGCAGGCTTCGATGCGACCGATATCGTGACCACAGGCGGCACGCTGACCAACCTAACGCAAGATGCGACCGACCCAAGCATCTGGACTGCGACGTTCACGCCAGAGGCGAACTTCGATGGCCAGGCGAGCATTACGGTTGCCGATGACAAGTACACCGACGTGGACGGCAACAATGGTACGGGCAACAGCCTGAACCTAGGCGTCGATACGGATGCGCCAGAACTGACCATCACCAGCAATGATGCGAACTTGATCGGCGGCGAAACCGCGACCATCACGTTCGACTTCAGTGAAGCGGTGGCAGGCTTCGATGCGACCGATATCGTGACCACAGGCGGCACGCTGACCAACCTAACGCAAGATGCGACCGACCCAAGCATCTGGACTGCGACGTTCACGCCAGAGGCGAACTTCGATGGCCAGGCGAGCATTACGGTTGCCGATGACAAGTACACCGACGTGGACGGCAACAATGGTACGGGCAACAGCCTGAACCTAGGCGTCGATACGGATGCGCCAGAACTGACCATCACCAGCAATGATGCGAACTTGATCGGCGGCGAAACCGCGACCATCACGTTCGACTTCAGTGAAGCGGTGGCAGGCTTCGATGCGACCGATATCGTGACCACAGGCGGCACGCTGACCAACCTAACGCAAGATGCGACCGACCCAAGCATCTGGACTGCGACGTTCACGCCAGAGGCGAACTTCGATGGCCAGGCGAGCATTACGGTTGCCGATGACAAGTACACCGACGTGGACGGCAACAATGGTACGGGCAACAGCCTGAACCTAGGCGTCGATACGGATGCGCCAGAACTGACCATCACCAGCAATGATGCGAACTTGATCGGCGGCGAAACCGCGACCATCACGTTCGACTTCAGTGAAGCGGTGGCAGGCTTCGATGCGACCGATATCGTGACCACAGGCGGCACGCTGACCAACCTAACGCAAGATGCGACCGACCCAAGCATCTGGACTGCGACGTTCACGCCAGAGGCGAACTTCGATGGCCAGGCGAGCATTACGGTTGCCGATGACAAGTACACCGACGTGGACGGCAACAATGGTACGGGCAACAGCCTGAACCTAGGCGTCGATACGGATGCGCCAGAACTGACCATCACCAGCAATGATGCGAACTTGATCGGCGGCGAAACCGCGACCATCACGTTCGACTTCAGTGAAGCGGTGGCAGGCTTCGATGCGACCGATATCGTGACCACAGGCGGCACGCTGACCAACCTAACGCAAGATGCGACCGACCCAAGCATCTGGACTGCGACGTTCACGCCAGAGGCGAACTTCGATGGCCAGGCGAGCATTACGGTTGCCGATGACAAGTACACCGACGTGGACGGCAACAATGGTACGGGCAACAGCCTGAACCTAGGCGTCGATACGGATGCGCCAGAACTGACCATCACCAGCAATGATGCGAACTTGATCGGCGGCGAAACCGCGACCATCACGTTCGACTTCAGTGAAGCGGTGGCAGGCTTCGATGCGACCGATATCGTGACCACAGGCGGCACGCTGACCAACCTAACGCAAGATGCGACCGACCCAAGCATCTGGACTGCGACGTTCACGCCAGAGGCGAACTTCGATGGCCAGGCGAGCATTACGGTTGCCGATGACAAGTACACCGACGTGGACGGCAACAATGGTACGGGCAACAGCCTGAACCTAGGCGTCGATACGGATGCGCCAGAACTGACCATCACCAGCAATGATGCGAACTTGATCGGCGGCGAAACCGCGACCATCACGTTCGACTTCAGTGAAGCGGTGGCAGGCTTCGATGCGACCGATATCGTGACCACAGGCGGCACGCTGACCAACCTAACGCAAGATGCGACCGACCCAAGCATCTGGACTGCGACGTTCACGCCAGAGGCGAACTTCGATGGCCAGGCGAGCATTACGGTTGCCGATGACAAGTACACCGACGTGGACGGCAACAATGGTACGGGCAACAGCCTGAACCTAGGCGTCGATACGGATGCGCCAGAACTGACCATCACCAGCAATGATGCGAACTTGATCGGCGGCGAAACCGCGACCATCACGTTCGACTTCAGTGAAGCGGTGGCAGGCTTCGATGCGACCGATATCGTGACCACAGGCGGCACGCTGACCAACCTAACGCAAGATGCGACCGACCCAAGCATCTGGACTGCGACGTTCACGCCAGAGGCGAACTTCGATGGCCAGGCGAGCATTACGGTTGCCGATGACAAGTACACCGACGTGGACGGCAACAATGGTACGGGCAACAGCCTGAACCTAGGCGTCGATACGGATGCGCCAGAACTGACCATCACCAGCAATGATGCGAACTTGATCGGCGGCGAAACCGCGACCATCACGTTCGACTTCAGTGAAGCGGTGGCAGGCTTCGATGCGACCGATATCGTGACCACAGGCGGCACGCTGACCAACCTAACGCAAGATGCGACCGACCCAAGCATCTGGACTGCGACGTTCACGCCAGAGGCGAACTTCGATGGCCAGGCGAGCATTACGGTTGCCGATGACAAGTACACCGACGTGGACGGCAACAATGGTACGGGCAACAGCCTGAACCTAGGCGTCGATACGGATGCGCCAGAACTGACCATCACCAGCAATGATGCGAACTTGATCGGCGGCGAAACCGCGACCATCACGTTCGACTTCAGTGAAGCGGTGGCAGGCTTCGATGCGACCGATATCGTGACCACAGGCGGCACGCTGACCAACCTAACGCAAGATGCGACCGACCCAAGCATCTGGACTGCGACGTTCACGCCAGAGGCGAACTTCGATGGCCAGGCGAGCATTACGGTTGCCGATGACAAGTACACCGACGTGGACGGCAACAATGGTACGGGCAACAGCCTGAACCTAGGCGTCGATACGGATGCGCCAGAACTGACCATCACCAGCAATGATGCGAACTTGATCGGCGGCGAAACCGCGACCATCACGTTCGACTTCAGTGAAGCGGTGGCAGGCTTCGATGCGACCGATATCGTGACCACAGGCGGCACGCTGACCAACCTAACGCAAGATGCGACCGACCCAAGCATCTGGACTGCGACGTTCACGCCAGAGGCGAACTTCGATGGCCAGGCGAGCATTACGGTTGCCGATGACAAGTACACCGACGTGGACGGCAACAATGGTACGGGCAACAGCCTGAACCTAGGCGTCGATACGGATGCGCCAGAACTGACCATCACCAGCAATGATGCGAACTTGATCGGCGGCGAAACCGCGACCATCACGTTCGACTTCAGTGAAGCGGTGGCAGGCTTCGATGCGACCGATATCGTGACCACAGGCGGCACGCTGACCAACCTAACGCAAGATGCGACCGACCCAAGCATCTGGACTGCGACGTTCACGCCAGAGGCGAACTTCGATGGCCAGGCGAGCATTACGGTTGCCGATGACAAGTACACCGACGTGGACGGCAACAATGGTACGGGCAACAGCCTGAACCTAGGCGTCGATACGGATGCGCCAGAACTGACCATCACCAGCAATGATGCGAACTTGATCGGCGGCGAAACCGCGACCATCACGTTCGACTTCAGTGAAGCGGTGGCAGGCTTCGATGCGACCGATATCGTGACCACAGGCGGCACGCTGACCAACCTAACGCAAGATGCGACCGACCCAAGCATCTGGACTGCGACGTTCACGCCAGAGGCGAACTTCGATGGCCAGGCGAGCATTACGGTTGCCGATGACAAGTACACCGACGTGGACGGCAACAATGGTACGGGCAACAGCCTGAACCTAGGCGTCGATACGGATGCGCCAGAACTGACCATCACCAGCAATGATGCGAACTTGATCGGCGGCGAAACCGCGACCATCACGTTCGACTTCAGTGAAGCGGTGGCAGGCTTCGATGCGACCGATATCGTGACCACAGGCGGCACGCTGACCAACCTAACGCAAGATGCGACCGACCCAAGCATCTGGACTGCGACGTTCACGCCAGAGGCGAACTTCGATGGCCAGGCGAGCATTACGGTTGCCGATGACAAGTACACCGACGTGGACGGCAACAATGGTACGGGCAACAGCCTGAACCTAGGCGTCGATACGGATGCGCCAGAACTGACCATCACCAGCAATGATGCGAACTTGATCGGCGGCGAAACCGCGACCATCACGTTCGACTTCAGTGAAGCGGTGGCAGGCTTCGATGCGACCGATATCGTGACCACAGGCGGCACGCTGACCAACCTAACGCAAGATGCGACCGACCCAAGCATCTGGACTGCGACGTTCACGCCAGAGGCGAACTTCGATGGCCAGGCGAGCATTACGGTTGCCGATGACAAGTACACCGACGTGGACGGCAACAATGGTACGGGCAACAGCCTGAACCTAGGCGTCGATACGGATGCGCCAGAACTGACCATCACCAGCAATGATGCGAACTTGATCGGCGGCGAAACCGCGACCATCACGTTCGACTTCAGTGAAGCGGTGGCAGGCTTCGATGCGACCGATATCGTGACCACAGGCGGCACGCTGACCAACCTAACGCAAGATGCGACCGACCCAAGCATCTGGACTGCGACGTTCACGCCAGAGGCGAACTTCGATGGCCAGGCGAGCATTACGGTTGCCGATGACAAGTACACCGACGTGGACGGCAACAATGGTACGGGCAACAGCCTGAACCTAGGCGTCGATACGGATGCGCCAGAACTGACCATCACCAGCAATGATGCGAACTTGATCGGCGGCGAAACCGCGACCATCACGTTCGACTTCAGTGAAGCGGTGGCAGGCTTCGATGCGACCGATATCGTGACCACAGGCGGCACGCTGACCAACCTAACGCAAGATGCGACCGACCCAAGCATCTGGACTGCGACGTTCACGCCAGAGGCGAACTTCGATGGCCAGGCGAGCATTACGGTTGCCGATGACAAGTACACCGACGTGGACGGCAACAATGGTACGGGCAACAGCCTGAACCTAGGCGTCGATACGGATGCGCCAGAACTGACCATCACCAGCAATGATGCGAACTTGATCGGCGGCGAAACCGCGACCATCACGTTCGACTTCAGTGAAGCGGTGGCAGGCTTCGATGCGACCGATATCGTGACCACAGGCGGCACGCTGACCAACCTAACGCAAGATGCGACCGACCCAAGCATCTGGACTGCGACGTTCACGCCAGAGGCGAACTTCGATGGCCAGGCGAGCATTACGGTTGCCGATGACAAGTACACCGACGTGGACGGCAACAATGGTACGGGCAACAGCCTGAACCTAGGCGTCGATACGGATGCGCCAGAACTGACCATCACCAGCAATGATGCGAACTTGATCGGCGGCGAAACCGCGACCATCACGTTCGACTTCAGTGAAGCGGTGGCAGGCTTCGATGCGACCGATATCGTGACCACAGGCGGCACGCTGACCAACCTAACGCAAGATGCGACCGACCCAAGCATCTGGACTGCGACGTTCACGCCAGAGGCGAACTTCGATGGCCAGGCGAGCATTACGGTTGCCGATGACAAGTACACCGACGTGGACGGCAACAATGGTACGGGCAACAGCCTGAACCTAGGCGTCGATACGGATGCGCCAGAACTGACCATCACCAGCAATGATGCGAACTTGATCGGCGGCGAAACCGCGACCATCACGTTCGACTTCAGTGAAGCGGTGGCAGGCTTCGATGCGACCGATATCGTGACCACAGGCGGCACGCTGACCAACCTAACGCAAGATGCGACCGACCCAAGCATCTGGACTGCGACGTTCACGCCAGAGGCGAACTTCGATGGCCAGGCGAGCATTACGGTTGCCGATGACAAGTACACCGACGTGGACGGCAACAATGGTACGGGCAACAGCCTGAACCTAGGCGTCGATACGGATGCGCCAGAACTGACCATCACCAGCAATGATGCGAACTTGATCGGCGGCGAAACCGCGACCATCACGTTCGACTTCAGTGAAGCGGTGGCAGGCTTCGATGCGACCGATATCGTGACCACAGGCGGCACGCTGACCAACCTAACGCAAGATGCGACCGACCCAAGCATCTGGACTGCGACGTTCACGCCAGAGGCGAACTTCGATGGCCAGGCGAGCATTACGGTTGCCGATGACAAGTACACCGACGTGGACGGCAACAATGGTACGGGCAACAGCCTGAACCTAGGCGTCGATACGGATGCGCCAGAACTGACCATCACCAGCAATGATGCGAACTTGATCGGCGGCGAAACCGCGACCATCACGTTCGACTTCAGTGAAGCGGTGGCAGGCTTCGATGCGACCGATATCGTGACCACAGGCGGCACGCTGACCAACCTAACGCAAGATGCGACCGACCCAAGCATCTGGACTGCGACGTTCACGCCAGAGGCGAACTTCGATGGCCAGGCGAGCATTACGGTTGCCGATGACAAGTACACCGACGTGGACGGCAACAATGGTACGGGCAACAGCCTGAACCTAGGCGTCGATACGGATGCGCCAGAACTGACCATCACCAGCAATGATGCGAACTTGATCGGCGGCGAAACCGCGACCATCACGTTCGACTTCAGTGAAGCGGTGGCAGGCTTCGATGCGACCGATATCGTGACCACAGGCGGCACGCTGACCAACCTAACGCAAGATGCGACCGACCCAAGCATCTGGACTGCGACGTTCACGCCAGAGGCGAACTTCGATGGCCAGGCGAGCATTACGGTTGCCGATGACAAGTACACCGACGTGGACGGCAACAATGGTACGGGCAACAGCCTGAACCTAGGCGTCGATACGGATGCGCCAGAACTGACCATCACCAGCAATGATGCGAACTTGATCGGCGGCGAAACCGCGACCATCACGTTCGACTTCAGTGAAGCGGTGGCAGGCTTCGATGCGACCGATATCGTGACCACAGGCGGCACGCTGACCAACCTAACGCAAGATGCGACCGACCCAAGCATCTGGACTGCGACGTTCACGCCAGAGGCGAACTTCGATGGCCAGGCGAGCATTACGGTTGCCGATGACAAGTACACCGACGTGGACGGCAACAATGGTACGGGCAACAGCCTGAACCTAGGCGTCGATACGGATGCGCCAGAACTGACCATCACCAGCAATGATGCGAACTTGATCGGCGGCGAAACCGCGACCATCACGTTCGACTTCAGTGAAGCGGTGGCAGGCTTCGATGCGACCGATATCGTGACCACAGGCGGCACGCTGACCAACCTAACGCAAGATGCGACCGACCCAAGCATCTGGACTGCGACGTTCACGCCAGAGGCGAACTTCGATGGCCAGGCGAGCATTACGGTTGCCGATGACAAGTACACCGACGTGGACGGCAACAATGGTACGGGCAACAGCCTGAACCTAGGCGTCGATACGGATGCGCCAGAACTGACCATCACCAGCAATGATGCGAACTTGATCGGCGGCGAAACCGCGACCATCACGTTCGACTTCAGTGAAGCGGTGGCAGGCTTCGATGCGACCGATATCGTGACCACAGGCGGCACGCTGACCAACCTAACGCAAGATGCGACCGACCCAAGCATCTGGACTGCGACGTTCACGCCAGAGGCGAACTTCGATGGCCAGGCGAGCATTACGGTTGCCGATGACAAGTACACCGACGTGGACGGCAACAATGGTACGGGCAACAGCCTGAACCTAGGCGTCGATACGGATGCGCCAGAACTGACCATCACCAGCAATGATGCGAACTTGATCGGCGGCGAAACCGCGACCATCACGTTCGACTTCAGTGAAGCGGTGGCAGGCTTCGATGCGACCGATATCGTGACCACAGGCGGCACGCTGACCAACCTAACGCAAGATGCGACCGACCCAAGCATCTGGACTGCGACGTTCACGCCAGAGGCGAACTTCGATGGCCAGGCGAGCATTACGGTTGCCGATGACAAGTACACCGACGTGGACGGCAACAATGGTACGGGCAACAGCCTGAACCTAGGCGTCGATACGGATGCGCCAGAACTGACCATCACCAGCAATGATGCGAACTTGATCGGCGGCGAAACCGCGACCATCACGTTCGACTTCAGTGAAGCGGTGGCAGGCTTCGATGCGACCGATATCGTGACCACAGGCGGCACGCTGACCAACCTAACGCAAGATGCGACCGACCCAAGCATCTGGACTGCGACGTTCACGCCAGAGGCGAACTTCGATGGCCAGGCGAGCATTACGGTTGCCGATGACAAGTACACCGACGTGGACGGCAACAATGGTACGGGCAACAGCCTGAACCTAGGCGTCGATACGGATGCGCCAGAACTGACCATCACCAGCAATGATGCGAACTTGATCGGCGGCGAAACCGCGACCATCACGTTCGACTTCAGTGAAGCGGTGGCAGGCTTCGATGCGACCGATATCGTGACCACAGGCGGCACGCTGACCAACCTAACGCAAGATGCGACCGACCCAAGCATCTGGACTGCGACGTTCACGCCAGAGGCGAACTTCGATGGCCAGGCGAGCATTACGGTTGCCGATGACAAGTACACCGACGTGGACGGCAACAATGGTACGGGCAACAGCCTGAACCTAGGCGTCGATACGGATGCGCCAGAACTGACCATCACCAGCAATGATGCGAACTTGATCGGCGGCGAAACCGCGACCATCACGTTCGACTTCAGTGAAGCGGTGGCAGGCTTCGATGCGACCGATATCGTGACCACAGGCGGCACGCTGACCAACCTAACGCAAGATGCGACCGACCCAAGCATCTGGACTGCGACGTTCACGCCAGAGGCGAACTTCGATGGCCAGGCGAGCATTACGGTTGCCGATGACAAGTACACCGACGTGGACGGCAACAATGGTACGGGCAACAGCCTGAACCTAGGCGTCGATACGGATGCGCCAGAACTGACCATCACCAGCAATGATGCGAACTTGATCGGCGGCGAAACCGCGACCATCACGTTCGACTTCAGTGAAGCGGTGGCAGGCTTCGATGCGACCGATATCGTGACCACAGGCGGCACGCTGACCAACCTAACGCAAGATGCGACCGACCCAAGCATCTGGACTGCGACGTTCACGCCAGAGGCGAACTTCGATGGCCAGGCGAGCATTACGGTTGCCGATGACAAGTACACCGACGTGGACGGCAACAATGGTACGGGCAACAGCCTGAACCTAGGCGTCGATACGGATGCGCCAGAACTGACCATCACCAGCAATGATGCGAACTTGATCGGCGGCGAAACCGCGACCATCACGTTCGACTTCAGTGAAGCGGTGGCAGGCTTCGATGCGACCGATATCGTGACCACAGGCGGCACGCTGACCAACCTAACGCAAGATGCGACCGACCCAAGCATCTGGACTGCGACGTTCACGCCAGAGGCGAACTTCGATGGCCAGGCGAGCATTACGGTTGCCGATGACAAGTACACCGACGTGGACGGCAACAATGGTACGGGCAACAGCCTGAACCTAGGCGTCGATACGGATGCGCCAGAACTGACCATCACCAGCAATGATGCGAACTTGATCGGCGGCGAAACCGCGACCATCACGTTCGACTTCAGTGAAGCGGTGGCAGGCTTCGATGCGACCGATATCGTGACCACAGGCGGCACGCTGACCAACCTAACGCAAGATGCGACCGACCCAAGCATCTGGACTGCGACGTTCACGCCAGAGGCGAACTTCGATGGCCAGGCGAGCATTACGGTTGCCGATGACAAGTACACCGACGTGGACGGCAACAATGGTACGGGCAACAGCCTGAACCTAGGCGTCGATACGGATGCGCCAGAACTGACCATCACCAGCAATGATGCGAACTTGATCGGCGGCGAAACCGCGACCATCACGTTCGACTTCAGTGAAGCGGTGGCAGGCTTCGATGCGACCGATATCGTGACCACAGGCGGCACGCTGACCAACCTAACGCAAGATGCGACCGACCCAAGCATCTGGACTGCGACGTTCACGCCAGAGGCGAACTTCGATGGCCAGGCGAGCATTACGGTTGCCGATGACAAGTACACCGACGTGGACGGCAACAATGGTACGGGCAACAGCCTGAACCTAGGCGTCGATACGGATGCGCCAGAACTGACCATCACCAGCAATGATGCGAACTTGATCGGCGGCGAAACCGCGACCATCACGTTCGACTTCAGTGAAGCGGTGGCAGGCTTCGATGCGACCGATATCGTGACCACAGGCGGCACGCTGACCAACCTAACGCAAGATGCGACCGACCCAAGCATCTGGACTGCGACGTTCACGCCAGAGGCGAACTTCGATGGCCAGGCGAGCATTACGGTTGCCGATGACAAGTACACCGACGTGGACGGCAACAATGGTACGGGCAACAGCCTGAACCTAGGCGTCGATACGGATGCGCCAGAACTGACCATCACCAGCAATGATGCGAACTTGATCGGCGGCGAAACCGCGACCATCACGTTCGACTTCAGTGAAGCGGTGGCAGGCTTCGATGCGACCGATATCGTGACCACAGGCGGCACGCTGACCAACCTAACGCAAGATGCGACCGACCCAAGCATCTGGACTGCGACGTTCACGCCAGAGGCGAACTTCGATGGCCAGGCGAGCATTACGGTTGCCGATGACAAGTACACCGACGTGGACGGCAACAATGGTACGGGCAACAGCCTGAACCTAGGCGTCGATACGGATGCGCCAGAACTGACCATCACCAGCAATGATGCGAACTTGATCGGCGGCGAAACCGCGACCATCACGTTCGACTTCAGTGAAGCGGTGGCAGGCTTCGATGCGACCGATATCGTGACCACAGGCGGCACGCTGACCAACCTAACGCAAGATGCGACCGACCCAAGCATCTGGACTGCGACGTTCACGCCAGAGGCGAACTTCGATGGCCAGGCGAGCATTACGGTTGCCGATGACAAGTACACCGACGTGGACGGCAACAATGGTACGGGCAACAGCCTGAACCTAGGCGTCGATACGGATGCGCCAGAACTGACCATCACCAGCAATGATGCGAACTTGATCGGCGGCGAAACCGCGACCATCACGTTCGACTTCAGTGAAGCGGTGGCAGGCTTCGATGCGACCGATATCGTGACCACAGGCGGCACGCTGACCAACCTAACGCAAGATGCGACCGACCCAAGCATCTGGACTGCGACGTTCACGCCAGAGGCGAACTTCGATGGCCAGGCGAGCATTACGGTTGCCGATGACAAGTACACCGACGTGGACGGCAACAATGGTACGGGCAACAGCCTGAACCTAGGCGTCGATACGGATGCGCCAGAACTGACCATCACCAGCAATGATGCGAACTTGATCGGCGGCGAAACCGCGACCATCACGTTCGACTTCAGTGAAGCGGTGGCAGGCTTCGATGCGACCGATATCGTGACCACAGGCGGCACGCTGACCAACCTAACGCAAGATGCGACCGACCCAAGCATCTGGACTGCGACGTTCACGCCAGAGGCGAACTTCGATGGCCAGGCGAGCATTACGGTTGCCGATGACAAGTACACCGACGTGGACGGCAACAATGGTACGGGCAACAGCCTGAACCTAGGCGTCGATACGGATGCGCCAGAACTGACCATCACCAGCAATGATGCGAACTTGATCGGCGGCGAAACCGCGACCATCACGTTCGACTTCAGTGAAGCGGTGGCAGGCTTCGATGCGACCGATATCGTGACCACAGGCGGCACGCTGACCAACCTAACGCAAGATGCGACCGACCCAAGCATCTGGACTGCGACGTTCACGCCAGAGGCGAACTTCGATGGCCAGGCGAGCATTACGGTTGCCGATGACAAGTACACCGACGTGGACGGCAACAATGGTACGGGCAACAGCCTGAACCTAGGCGTCGATACGGATGCGCCAGAACTGACCATCACCAGCAATGATGCGAACTTGATCGGCGGCGAAACCGCGACCATCACGTTCGACTTCAGTGAAGCGGTGGCAGGCTTCGATGCGACCGATATCGTGACCACAGGCGGCACGCTGACCAACCTAACGCAAGATGCGACCGACCCAAGCATCTGGACTGCGACGTTCACGCCAGAGGCGAACTTCGATGGCCAGGCGAGCATTACGGTTGCCGATGACAAGTACACCGACGTGGACGGCAACAATGGTACGGGCAACAGCCTGAACCTAGGCGTCGATACGGATGCGCCAGAACTGACCATCACCAGCAATGATGCGAACTTGATCGGCGGCGAAACCGCGACCATCACGTTCGACTTCAGTGAAGCGGTGGCAGGCTTCGATGCGACCGATATCGTGACCACAGGCGGCACGCTGACCAACCTAACGCAAGATGCGACCGACCCAAGCATCTGGACTGCGACGTTCACGCCAGAGGCGAACTTCGATGGCCAGGCGAGCATTACGGTTGCCGATGACAAGTACACCGACGTGGACGGCAACAATGGTACGGGCAACAGCCTGAACCTAGGCGTCGATACGGATGCGCCAGAACTGACCATCACCAGCAATGATGCGAACTTGATCGGCGGCGAAACCGCGACCATCACGTTCGACTTCAGTGAAGCGGTGGCAGGCTTCGATGCGACCGATATCGTGACCACAGGCGGCACGCTGACCAACCTAACGCAAGATGCGACCGACCCAAGCATCTGGACTGCGACGTTCACGCCAGAGGCGAACTTCGATGGCCAGGCGAGCATTACGGTTGCCGATGACAAGTACACCGACGTGGACGGCAACAATGGTACGGGCAACAGCCTGAACCTAGGCGTCGATACGGATGCGCCAGAACTGACCATCACCAGCAATGATGCGAACTTGATCGGCGGCGAAACCGCGACCATCACGTTCGACTTCAGTGAAGCGGTGGCAGGCTTCGATGCGACCGATATCGTGACCACAGGCGGCACGCTGACCAACCTAACGCAAGATGCGACCGACCCAAGCATCTGGACTGCGACGTTCACGCCAGAGGCGAACTTCGATGGCCAGGCGAGCATTACGGTTGCCGATGACAAGTACACCGACGTGGACGGCAACAATGGTACGGGCAACAGCCTGAACCTAGGCGTCGATACGGATGCGCCAGAACTGACCATCACCAGCAATGATGCGAACTTGATCGGCGGCGAAACCGCGACCATCACGTTCGACTTCAGTGAAGCGGTGGCAGGCTTCGATGCGACCGATATCGTGACCACAGGCGGCACGCTGACCAACCTAACGCAAGATGCGACCGACCCAAGCATCTGGACTGCGACGTTCACGCCAGAGGCGAACTTCGATGGCCAGGCGAGCATTACGGTTGCCGATGACAAGTACACCGACGTGGACGGCAACAATGGTACGGGCAACAGCCTGAACCTAGGCGTCGATACGGATGCGCCAGAACTGACCATCACCAGCAATGATGCGAACTTGATCGGCGGCGAAACCGCGACCATCACGTTCGACTTCAGTGAAGCGGTGGCAGGCTTCGATGCGACCGATATCGTGACCACAGGCGGCACGCTGACCAACCTAACGCAAGATGCGACCGACCCAAGCATCTGGACTGCGACGTTCACGCCAGAGGCGAACTTCGATGGCCAGGCGAGCATTACGGTTGCCGATGACAAGTACACCGACGTGGACGGCAACAATGGTACGGGCAACAGCCTGAACCTAGGCGTCGATACGGATGCGCCAGAACTGACCATCACCAGCAATGATGCGAACTTGATCGGCGGCGAAACCGCGACCATCACGTTCGACTTCAGTGAAGCGGTGGCAGGCTTCGATGCGACCGATATCGTGACCACAGGCGGCACGCTGACCAACCTAACGCAAGATGCGACCGACCCAAGCATCTGGACTGCGACGTTCACGCCAGAGGCGAACTTCGATGGCCAGGCGAGCATTACGGTTGCCGATGACAAGTACACCGACGTGGACGGCAACAATGGTACGGGCAACAGCCTGAACCTAGGCGTCGATACGGATGCGCCAGAACTGACCATCACCAGCAATGATGCGAACTTGATCGGCGGCGAAACCGCGACCATCACGTTCGACTTCAGTGAAGCGGTGGCAGGCTTCGATGCGACCGATATCGTGACCACAGGCGGCACGCTGACCAACCTAACGCAAGATGCGACCGACCCAAGCATCTGGACTGCGACGTTCACGCCAGAGGCGAACTTCGATGGCCAGGCGAGCATTACGGTTGCCGATGACAAGTACACCGACGTGGACGGCAACAATGGTACGGGCAACAGCCTGAACCTAGGCGTCGATACGGATGCGCCAGAACTGACCATCACCAGCAATGATGCGAACTTGATCGGCGGCGAAACCGCGACCATCACGTTCGACTTCAGTGAAGCGGTGGCAGGCTTCGATGCGACCGATATCGTGACCACAGGCGGCACGCTGACCAACCTAACGCAAGATGCGACCGACCCAAGCATCTGGACTGCGACGTTCACGCCAGAGGCGAACTTCGATGGCCAGGCGAGCATTACGGTTGCCGATGACAAGTACACCGACGTGGACGGCAACAATGGTACGGGCAACAGCCTGAACCTAGGCGTCGATACGGATGCGCCAGAACTGACCATCACCAGCAATGATGCGAACTTGATCGGCGGCGAAACCGCGACCATCACGTTCGACTTCAGTGAAGCGGTGGCAGGCTTCGATGCGACCGATATCGTGACCACAGGCGGCACGCTGACCAACCTAACGCAAGATGCGACCGACCCAAGCATCTGGACTGCGACGTTCACGCCAGAGGCGAACTTCGATGGCCAGGCGAGCATTACGGTTGCCGATGACAAGTACACCGACGTGGACGGCAACAATGGTACGGGCAACAGCCTGAACCTAGGCGTCGATACGGATGCGCCAGAACTGACCATCACCAGCAATGATGCGAACTTGATCGGCGGCGAAACCGCGACCATCACGTTCGACTTCAGTGAAGCGGTGGCAGGCTTCGATGCGACCGATATCGTGACCACAGGCGGCACGCTGACCAACCTAACGCAAGATGCGACCGACCCAAGCATCTGGACTGCGACGTTCACGCCAGAGGCGAACTTCGATGGCCAGGCGAGCATTACGGTTGCCGATGACAAGTACACCGACGTGGACGGCAACAATGGTACGGGCAACAGCCTGAACCTAGGCGTCGATACGGATGCGCCAGAACTGACCATCACCAGCAATGATGCGAACTTGATCGGCGGCGAAACCGCGACCATCACGTTCGACTTCAGTGAAGCGGTGGCAGGCTTCGATGCGACCGATATCGTGACCACAGGCGGCACGCTGACCAACCTAACGCAAGATGCGACCGACCCAAGCATCTGGACTGCGACGTTCACGCCAGAGGCGAACTTCGATGGCCAGGCGAGCATTACGGTTGCCGATGACAAGTACACCGACGTGGACGGCAACAATGGTACGGGCAACAGCCTGAACCTAGGCGTCGATACGGATGCGCCAGAACTGACCATCACCAGCAATGATGCGAACTTGATCGGCGGCGAAACCGCGACCATCACGTTCGACTTCAGTGAAGCGGTGGCAGGCTTCGATGCGACCGATATCGTGACCACAGGCGGCACGCTGACCAACCTAACGCAAGATGCGACCGACCCAAGCATCTGGACTGCGACGTTCACGCCAGAGGCGAACTTCGATGGCCAGGCGAGCATTACGGTTGCCGATGACAAGTACACCGACGTGGACGGCAACAATGGTACGGGCAACAGCCTGAACCTAGGCGTCGATACGGTAAACGACGCACCGATTGCAGAAGATTTCGCTGTAGGTTTAGACAACAACGAAGAAGCTTTCTTTACATTCGACTCTGGACAGTTTGGTAATGAAAATAATGTTGCAGATATTGAAGATGATACTTCAGGGACACCGGTCGATGTACAGATCCTTGAAGAGCCATTGTTCGGTAAGTTGTATGATGTTTCAGGTGGTGGAAAAGTATTAATTGAAGCAAACGATATAATAAGTAGTGACGCTCAAGTAGAGTATGAACAAGACCCCAACGCGGTAGATAAACTTGATTTCGTAGCTAGTACTTTCGCAAACCAAGTTAATAATGGATCCAGCAGTGTAAGTTATCTACAAGGGAGCGTAATCATAAGCTCTGGTATTTACGACGGTAGCTCCCCAACTGACGCTAATGTAGTCGATACAAATTCTTATTTAGTTTACGACAGTCAAAACCAAGAGGATGGCTTTGGTGTGTCAACTAACGCGAATTCAACTAGCGGAGAGTTGGATGTAGTTAACGGTGGCAATCAGGAATATATCTCTGTTGATTATTCTCAATCTGGTGCAACCATTACAGAAGCCAATATTGATTTTGGTAGTGTATTCGGAAATTATAATGCCGGAAATACTGCTGGAGGTCGTATTAATGTCCTCGCGCTTGATTCAGACGGTAATGTAGTTGGTACTTTCTATTTTGATAGTGACGAAACTGGCGATCATGCTCTTTCTATCGACAATAATGGTAATGCTACTGTTAATGTCTCTGTTCCTGATGGATTTACTGAGTTGCGAGTTTTCACTACGCAAGACGGTTCAGATGACCCCGATAAGAACTCAAATATTACATTGAAAGGAGTCGATGTAGTCAGTGCGGAACTTACTGAAGAAATAGATTATAAATCGGTAGACTCAGGAGGTCTGCTGAGTGACGAAACTGCTCAGTTAACAATTACAGATAATTCGGCGGGACAATCTCCCGTTGCACAAGACGATACAGTCTCTGTGTTCGGTGGCCTATCTGGTTACTATTACGGCTCTAATGATAGTATTAACGGTAATATAGACTCTGTTCAAGACGCATTAAATGTCATATCAAGCCAAGATGCAGATCTTACGTTTGAAGCTAGAGACATTAATTACACCCTGAATGGAAATACTAATGGCTTAAGTTCACAGGCTCAATTTGAAGACTTCTTGAACAGTGATGCTTCATCGTTAGAAGGTTCAGTTGCTGATCACACAGATGGTGTCATTAAGATGAGCGGCTCTATTTATCTAGAGCAAGGGGACTTTGCATTTAAAGTTACAGCAGATGATGGTTATACCATTCTGATTGATGGTGTTGCGGTGGCAACGGTCGACCAAAATCAATCTTCTACAACAACCCTTCATGATTCATTTACTATCGATAGTTCGGGTTACCACTCAATTGAAGTCGTTTATTGGGACCAAGGTGGTGCTGCTAATCTAGATATTAATTTGGGTACTGTAGATGGTAATGGTAATTACAACAATGGTGAGCACGATTTAAACGACTTCCCATTGATTGGCGATGTTCTATCTGTACGAGAGGGTGAATCTTTGACTGTAGACTCGTCACTTCTTGTTGCTAATGATTATGATCCAAATACAGGTGATAGTTTTACTATTGTCGCCGATGGGTTTAGTTCGGCTGATGGAACTGTGTCATATGATCAGAACAGTGGTGAAATAACCTTCACGCCAAACAGTAATGTAACGGGTAGTGCGTCATTTACGTATACAATCGTTGATAGCTCTGGTCTTACTGATACGGCAGTTGTTACTACATCAGTTACTCCAATTAGTAATGGGCTAGTTGTTTCTGCAGACTTAGCTGCGTTGAGTTTTGGAGTCTCAGATGATGTCTTAAGCTTTGTATCTCAAGTGCAAAGTACAGGCCAGGCTAGTTATAATAATAGTTTGTATGGCGATGGAGCCAACATTGTTACTGATGGAACACAGGTGGCTGGTACTAACTTAGGCGATCTTATCGAATATGGATCTGGAACCCATTATTTAGCAAACGGTGGTGAAGGTAACGATATATTACTGGGTGGATCGTCCGTTAACGACATAATTGATGGTGGTGCCGGAGACGATATTTTGGTAGGTAGTGCCCTTGATGGTGGTTCGATAGAGCTTCGAGGCGACTCGATATCTGACAGTGGAGAAGATATTTTAGTATCTCAGAACTCTGACCGTACAACGGCCTATCGTGGTTTAGATGGAACAGACGTAGCGTATTTGCCTGCCTCTTCTTCCGAACTTGAATATGTTTCTGGTAATGGTCAACCTTGGGACTTCCGCTTAATAAAAGACGTAGATGGTGATCCAGATAACAATATCTTGGCGAATCATGATTTTTATGGCCTTGAAACGTTATATCTACAGGATGGTAAGTTTGATGTGTCAGACGGTCAATTGACTAAGGTTTCTGAGGTATTTGAGTTAAGCATCGATATCGACTTATATGATAACGACGGTAGCGAGCAAGTAACTTCACTCGTGATTAGCGACGTACCAAGTGATGTAGTTTTATCTATAGGTACTAAGCAAGCAGATGGTACTTGGGTTATTGAGCCTAGTGAACTTGATAGCGAAGGTAAGCTGACTGTGATTGTTGAAGCGCCTGTAAATACTACACCAGTACTAACGGTTACCGCCGGCGCTCAAGAAGTTGATGATCAAGGTCATGCATTAGATTCAGAAATGTACGCAGATACTCAAACCGGAACGATCTTTACGGCAAGTGAAAGCACGAATGGCGATAATACAATTATTGGTTTTGATGGTGATGATGTATTGCTAGGTGATACTGGTGGTGTAGTTGATAACTCTATTGCACCAACCAACTACAATATTGCTTTAGTAGTCGATACTTCAGGCAGTATGAGAGACGCACTCAATAACAACAGTAGCCAATCTAAGTTAGCCGTGGTTAAAGCTTCACTCATTGCTATGTTGGCAGATATTGCGTCTCATCCCGGTATTATTAATTTGGCGTTAATTGGTTTCGAGGCGAGCGCGAGTATAGAAATAGACTTGCATAACTTAGAAGAGTCAGACTTAGAGCAGACAGTTAACTCAGCGATCAATGATTTGACTGCGGATGGCGCAACTAACTACGAGGCTGCTTTTGATTCAGCTAAAGATTGGTTTGCTGATGATGATCAACCGTCGAGTTATGAAAACTTAACGTTCTTCTTAACTGATGGGAAACCAACTGTGTCGAACAGTTCAAACAACAGCGGCTCTACCACCCAGTTTGATGAGTTTGCTGACTCTGTTACTGCTTTCGATGAGCTAGCGGATGTATCAAAAGTTAGAACGATAGGTATCGGAGATGGTATTGATTCTGAAATATTAGAACACTTCGTTAGTGATAATGGTTCTTCGTACACGTATTCATCAACTACAACGCAACTTGCAAACTTTAGCTCTAGTACAGGTGAATCTTGGAGCCTTGAGAACTTTGCGGTTTCCGGTGGCACAGCAGTACTGACTAGCTCAAGCATCTTGCTAACCGATACGGGTGACATTAATAGCTCAGCTTCAATGACCAGCCCTGAGTTTGTTGTTGCTAGCGGCGAAGCGTCAGTACTGACATTCGACGCATCACAGGGTAGCTATTTCGGTGGCGGCGATACGTTTGGGTGGAGTGTTCAGAAATTTGATGAACAAGCTCAAGCATGGGTAAGTGTCTCATCTGGAAGTAGTACTGGCTCGATTGAAACAGATCTACTTCATGAAGGTAAGTACCAGTTAGTACTCTCTGTTTATGAAGATCAAAGCGGTTACACGGCAGACGTATACTTAGACAACTTTGCAATCAAGACAGTAACAAGTACGACAGGCGACGTTGAAATCGTTCAGTCAAGTCAAGGCTTAGATGCTGCACTTGAGGAAGGTAGCAACGAAATCACGCTACTGCCTGTAGGTAGTGATGATCTAAGCGGCGGTGCCGGTAACGATATTTTGTTTGGTGATGTTATCAATACTGATAACTTGCCATGGGATGATAATGGCCTTGTTCGTCCAGATGCGTTAGCTGATGGTTCGGGTATGGAAGCTCTAACAACGTTCTTACAGATGTTGAATGGTGCAGAACCTACAGACATGGAAATCTACGAATATGTTAAAGATAACCATGAGTTGTTTAACGCAGACAGTGATACGCGTGGTGGCGATGATACCATTACCGGTGGATTAGGTGATGACATTCTCTATGGTCAAGGTGGTGAAGATACGCTTATCGGTGGATTAGGTGACGATATCTTAGTTGGAGGTGACGGCGATGACCTGTTCCAATGGGTTGATGAACCGTTCCAAGGTGATGTTGATACGATTACTGATTTCGCTTTAGGTGAAGACCACCTAGATATTTCACAATTATTGCCAACGGAAAATTCAATGTCTGATCTTCTTGAGCATATCACTATTGAGAAAGTCGATAACGGGGGCGGTGATAAGGATTTGGTTATTACTATTTCTGAAGATGCGAATAGTGGAGGTCAAACACAAACGATTGTACTTGATAATACGGGGAATCAGTTTGACTCTGTGAACGCTCAAGGTGATGGCAGCGTGATAAGCAGTGATTTGAGCAACTTGGTTAATCAACTCTTTGTGAACTTACCAGACCAATAACAAAAAAGGGCCGAAAGGCCCTTTTTTAATACGTCTGTTTTGCTATAAAAGCTAGACTCTAAAGCACAAAAATTAAAGTACCTTACAAGCAAAACCTTTTAGGTAGAAACCTTCTGGGTAAGCTGTATCGATCAAGTGATCGGCAGCTTGCTCGAAGCGTTCAACAAACTTCACTGTTCTGCCCGCATCTAGAGCGGCGTCAGCGATGATTTTTTGGAATAGGTCAGCCCCCATCAAACCTGAGCAAGAGTAGGTGAGTAGTGTTCCACCTGGCTTCAGGATTTGCATTGCTAGCATGTTAACGTCTTTGTAGCCGTTAGCGCCTGAAGTTAGGTTGTTCTTGCTTGAAACAAACTTTGGTGGGTCCATGATCACTACGTCAAACTTAGTGCCCTGGTCGCGGTATTCTCGAAGTAGTTTGAATACGTCGGCGTTTAGGAATACAGCACGCTTTTTCGAGATATCAAACTCGTTAAGTTCAGCGTTGAACTTAGCTGTATCAAGAGCAAGTTGAGATACGTCTGCGTTGATCACACGCTTCGCGTCGCCTTTAAGTGCGTAAAGGCCAAAGCCACCGGTGTATGAGAAACAGTTAAGGACATCTTTGCCTTTAACGTATTTCATAGATTCTTTACGGCTATCACGTTGATCCATGTAGAAGCCCGTTTTGTGGCCTTCCATAATGTTCACGCTGATCTTCACGCCGTTTTCTTCAATGACTACTGACTTAGGTGGCTCTTCGCCATGCAGTGCGCCGACGGTTTGCTCTAAACCTTCTTTTTTACGAACCGCTACGTCAGAGCGTTCGTAAATATTACATTCAGGGAAGCATTCAACTAAAGCTTCAACGATAACGCTTTTGTTGAATTCCGCGCCAGCACTCAGTAGTTGGCAAACTAAGAAGTCTTGGTACTTGTCGATAGTAATACCTGGTAGGCCGTCAGATTCAGCCGCTGTTAATCGGTACCCCGTTAGGCCGTCACGTTCGATGATATCGTCACGTAGTGATTGTGCGTCTTTAAATCTTTTGATGAAAAACGCTTTATTGATTTCTTCTTTTTCAAATGTCCAAACACGAGCGCGAATTTGAGATTCTGGTGAGTAAGCTGCTTTTGCGAGCCACTGACCATTTTGAGCATATACGTCTACAGTTTCACCTTGTTGTGGTTCGCCTTCGACCTTATCGATACCGCGTGAAAATACCCAAGGGTGTTTACGGCGTAGTGATTTATCTCGGCCTTTAGCTAGATGAATTGAAGGAGTCATAATTTACTCTGTTTGTTGAATTTGAAGGAGGGGTATTGTCGGGGAAGTACAAGGGAAAAGCAAATAAGAAAGGGCTGCAGAAGCAGCCCTAGCAATGATTAATTAACACATAGTGGTTAGATGTGAGTATTAAGCTTTAAGACCTGTCAGCAAACCTTCCATCGTATCGCTTTGCTTACGAAGTTGGTCAACATTTACATTACTCTTACTGATCATTTCACAGATGCTGTCTGATTGATGACGGATCTCTTCAACACTTTGTGCAATGTTGTCAGCAACAACACCTTGCTCTTCAGCAGCAGTAGCAATTTGAGTGCTGCTATCAGAAATAGATTGGTTCTTTTCAGCTAACGATCCAATCTCAACGTTTACTTCCGACATCAATGTTTGACCTTCGTTAGCATTGCTAACAGTCACTTCCATCAATTTTGTCAGTGATTGGCTGTTACGTTGTAATGATTCGATCATGCTCTGGATTTCAACCGTTGCTTGTTGAGTACGGCCGGCAAGGGCACGGACTTCATCGGCAACAACAGCAAATCCACGACCTTGCTCGCCAGCACGTGCAGCCTCAATGGCAGCATTCAGGGCTAATAGGTTAGTTTGTTCAGAGATGCCATTGATGGTTGCGACCACTTCATCAATTTGCGCTGCGTTAGCATCAAGCTCTTCTACCGCTTGCGAAGCTGATTGAATTTCTTGAGATAGGCTTGAGATAGATTCCAATGTATTTGAAACTTTTACTTGGCCACTCTGTGCAACACCGCGAGCGTCCATAGTTTGAGAGCTAGACTCATGAGCAAGGGTAGCTACTTCACGAATCGTAGCTGCCATTTGTTCCGTTGCACTTGCTAAACTATTCAGGTGTTCTTGTTGGTTACCCGAGATGTCTGAGCTCTGTTGTGTCGACTGGTTTAAGTCAGAACTGATCTGCTGCATGAGTGCGACAGACTCTTGGATTGATAGAACCATGTTTTGTTCACGTTCTGCTACTTTATCAATAGTAATTGCGATTTCACTGAACTCATCACGAACAAGGAAGTAGTTCATACGGCAGGTGAGATCACCACTCGCTAGCGTGCTTAACGCTTTGTTCATAGAGAACATTGCGCCACCGATGAAAGTCATGATGTAGTAAACACCCAGAGCGATCAGCGTTAGGGTTACTGCGATAATTGAAACCTGAGTCGTAGATAGAGCTGACCATAAGTTTTGGTCATGGTTTGCAACTAAGCTGAATGCACCGTTCATAACTGAGACGGAACCAACACCATAGCCTAAAGAGATGGTTTCAGAATTACTGACAAGTTGAGCAACTTGATCTTTCGTCAGTTGACCCGCTTCGATAAGTCCTTTCATCAAGAGCATTTCTTCTTGATAAAGATGAGCAAGCAAAGAATCTGCGGCGCTATCTAAAACAAGAGTTAATATAACCAGGGCGAGAAGAGGTAATAAGAAGAGTAGATAGAACTTTTCTTGGATTTTTAGGTGAATGAGATATTTGTCAATCCAACGAAATGGGATTTCTTTCATAATCGTTATACTCGAAGTAAGTCCACCAATAAGCGGTGAATGAATAGAGTCGCAACTATATCATTCATACAATTTATGAGGCAACGTTATGGAAAGTTCACAATATATTTTTGTCGTATCAGGCGTAGTTCAGTGTGTTGGTTTTCGCTATCACACCAGTAGGCAGGCACAAGCTCTGGGCATTTCAGGCTATGCAAAGAACCTAAATGATGGCCGAGTTGAAGTGTTAGCTGTCGGAAAGGGTAAGGACATAGAGAAGTTCCACGCATGGCTCAATATTGGCCCTTCGAGTGCGACAGTAGACCAAGTAGTGATGCATCGAGTTAAAGAAAGTGAGCGACAGGATGTACGTATAGATGAGTTTAAAATACTGTAGCTAGCGCACTACAGTATTTGCCTTTTTACCTTGAGAGTAACCTAAAGTTGTTTAAGCGTTACAAGCATTTTGCTGGTTTAGGTAAACCTGCGAGCTTGGTTGCTTGTTTAGCGGGGCCTTTCTTGAACAATTTGAATAGGTACTTACTGTTACCTTTCTCTGGGCCGTGCGCTTTTTCCATCGCTTTAACGAGCATACGAACAGCCGGAGAGGTTTTGAATTCTTCGTAAAAGCTTCTTACAAAATGTACCACTTCTAAGTGCGCATCAGTCAGTTCAATCGCCTCGTCTTGAGCAAGAATCTCAATCATACCTTCTTCCCATTGTGTGTAGTCCAATAGGTAGCCTTGAGCGTCGGTTTCAATTTGTTTGCCATTATATTCAAACATGTTTAGTCCAGAATCAGTTTAACTCAGTAAATAGGGTACATGACCACGTTTGCCTTTCTCAAGAAATATCGTCGTTATCTCTAGGAATATTGCAACTATAGATACAAAAAAGCCCAAGAGATAGGCTCTTGGGCTCAATTTTGAACGAACTATGATTAGTCGTTGCTGTTCATAATACCTAAGATGCTTAGTAGGCTGATGAAGATGTTGTAGATAGAAACATACAAGCTAATCGTTGCTGAGATGTAGTTTGTTTCACCGCCGCGGATGATGCTTTGCGTTGTTAGCAAAATAACACCAGTCGAGAATAGGATGAACATACCGCTCATTGCTAAAGACAGTAGAGGCATTTGTAGGAAGATGTTTGCAACCATCCCTACTAGCAGAACAACAAAACCAGCCATTAGCATACCGTTAAGGAATGAAAGGTCACGTTTAGTCGTCAGTGCGTAAGCTGATGCACCCATAAATGCTAATGCTGTACCACCAAGTGCAGTAAGGATGACATCACCCATACCTGCGCCAACGTACATGTTTAAGATTGGACCAATGGTGTAGCCTAAGAAACCTGTAAATAGGAATGTGAAGACTAGACCCATGCTGTTGTCACGGTTCTTTTCTGTTAGGAACAGTAGGCCGTAGAAACCAACTAGCATAATGATAAGACCAGGGCGAGGAAGGTTCATCGCCATAGATACGCCTGCTACTACAGCAGACCAAAGTAGTGTCATAGACAGTAGTGCATAGGTGTTACGCAACACTTTATTGGTTTGCAGAGCACTTTCTTGAGATGCTGTGCGTGAAAACATAGGGCTGTTCATAATCTTCCTCGTAAGGTGACTTCAATAGTTATTAGTACATTTATGGGGCTGAAAGTTCGAAAAATCAAGTCTTTCATTCCTTTTGTATACCTAAAATAATAATCAAAATAGTCGGTTAAGTGTTTCTTAAGGTGTAACAAAATGTTTCTAATGACGTATAAAGTGTCGCCAATACTCGATGTTCAAACTTTTATAGTTACTGGCTAATGATTTATAACCTTTGAAAAACTATCTATAACCTTGAAAAATAAAGAGGCGACCTAGGCCGCCTCTATAGTTTATGCATCATAACACATTAATGGTGCAAGATTTGGCTCAAGAAGTTCTGCGTTCTGTCCGATTGTGGGTTTTCAAAGAAGTCGACAGGGTTGTTCTCTTCTATGATTTCACCTGCATCCATAAAGATAACGCGATCGGCAACTTCTTTAGCAAAACCCATCTCGTGCGTTACACACAACATCGTCATGCCTTCTTCGGCAAGCTCAACCATAACGTCTAGTACTTCACGAACCATTTCCGGGTCGAGTGCCGAGGTTGGTTCATCAAACAACATGACTTGAGGGTTCATACATAAAGAACGAGCGATTGCTACACGTTGTTGTTGGCCACCAGACAGTTGGCCTGGGAACTTATCCGCTTGCTCTGGTATTTTTACACGTTCGAGGAATTTCATCGCGATCGCTTCGGCTTCTTCTTTCGGCATCTTCTTCACCCAGATTGGTGCTAGGGTGCAGTTTTCCAATACCGTTAGGTGAGGGAACAAGTTGAAATGCTGGAAACACATACCCACATCGCGGCGAACGGCTTCAATGTTTTTCAGGTCTTCCGTCAGCTCATTACCGGATACAAAGATATGACCTTTTTGGTGCTCTTCTAATCGGTTGATACAGCGAATCATCGTGGATTTACCTGAACCGGAAGGGCCACAAATTACAATTTTCTCGCCTTTTCTAACTTCCAAATTGATGTTTTTAAGAACGTGGAACTCACCGTACCACTTGTTCATGTCTTTTAACTCGATCATAAGACCTTGAGAGTTGTTTTCTGTTTGCTGCGTCATAATACGTCCTTGATCTTGTTAATTATCGTTTGTGACCGGTGTGAAGTCTGTTTTCTAGCCAAATCGAGTATCTCGACATGCCAAAACAAAACACCCAGAACACTAACGCGACAAATACATAACTTTCTGTTGAAAACCCAAGCCATTCAGGATCGGTATTCGCGGCTTGGCCAATTCCCAATACATCAAACATACCGATAATTAAAACCAGACTGGTATCTTTGAACAAACCAATAAAGGTATTCACAATTGAAGGAATCGTGATTTTAAGAGCTTGAGGTAGAATGATAAGCCCTGTTTTTTTCCAGTAGCTCAACCCTAAAGCATCAGCGGCTTCGTATTGACCTTTTGGTATTGCTTGCAAACCACCACGGATTACCTCTGCCATATAAGCCGCACTAAATAGTACTACCCCAACCAACGCTCTGATCAGTTTATCGGTTTCCATCCCTTCTGATAAAAAGAGCGGAAGCATTACCGAGGCCATAAATAGAACCGTAATCAGCGGTACACCACGCCAAATTTCGATGTAAACGGTACACATACTGCGGATGATCGGCATCTCTGAACGACGCCCAAGTGCCAATGCAACGCCAATAGGAAGTGACACTACAATACCAACAAGTGCTATGATCAGCGTAACCAGTAGACCGCCCCATTTATGGGTATCAACAACCTCTAGTCCAAATACACCACCGTATAATAAGCCAGCAATGATAAACGGGTAGATGTTTACGAAGAACAACCAAATCCACGTGCGCTTAGGTGTTTTTTCGTAAGCTAACAAAACGACAAAAATAGCTAACGTTGCGTAGAAAAGGCGAGGGCGCCACAGTTCAGCTTCTGGATAAAAGCCGTACATGAATTGGTCCCAACGAACACTAATGAAAACCCAACAAGCACCGTCGCTAGTACAGGCATCGCGTGTTGTTCCAATCCAATCAGCATTAATGAATGCCCAATCTGCTATTGCCCACAATAAAGTGAAAGCAAAATAACCAAGGACCACAGTGACGACACTGTTAATTGGTCCATTAAATAGATTTTTTCTTAACCAACCGACAGGTCCAACAGTATTCGCTGGAGGCGGAAGATCAGGTTGAAATTGATGTGTACTCATCTTATCTCTCCACCAACGCTACTTTGCGGTTGTATATGTTCATTAGAGCGGATGTTAATAGGCTTAGAGTCAGGTAGACGCCCATTGTCATCGCGATTACTTCGATAGCTTGTCCAGTTTGGTTCAATGTTGTCCCTGCAAATACAGACACAAGATCGGGATAACCAATGGCCATCGCAAGTGATGAGTTTTTGGTTAGATTCAAATACTGACTGGTTAATGGTGGAATGATAATTCTTAATGCTTGTGGAATAATCACCAGCTTGAGGGTTCGTGTTCTAGGGAGACCTAGAGACATCGCAGCCTCTGTTTGCCCATGGTTTACCGCGTTAATACCTGAACGCACAATCTCGGCGATGAACGCTGCTGTGTAGATACTTAAAGCAAGCATCAACGCTGCTAGTTCAGGAATGATGCTAATACCGCCCTTGAAGTTAAACCCTTTCAAAACTGGGTACTCCGCAGAGATAGGCATGCCCATAACAAAGTAAGTTACCAACGGTAAGCCCACAATCAGTGCCGCAGCAATTCGCAACATTGGTGTTTGTTGGCCAGTTAGCTTTTGTTTGTTATTAGCCCAGATGTTGATAACAAAAGTAGCGATGACACCAGTAATCAATGATGCGATCACGATGCTACTGCCTTGCTCTAACACTGGTGCAGGGAAGTACAAACCACGTACGTTCAAGAAAATGGCTTCACCAAGGCTCATGCTTTGACGAGCAGAAGGTAAGGCTTGTAGAACGGCGAAATACCAGAAAAAGATTTGCAACAGAAGAGGGATGTTTCGGAATATCTCAATATAGATAGCTGCAAATCGGCTAACTAACCAATTTGAAGAGAGCCTTGCAATACCCATACTAAAGCCCAGTACCGTGGCTAACATTATGCCGAGTACAGAAACCAAAGCGGTATTGAGAAGACCGATAAAGAAGGTACGACCGTATGAGAATGTTTCGTCGTATTCAATCAGTGTTAAGCCGATACCAAAACCAGCTTCTTGGGATAAAAAATCAAAACCAGTGGCGATACCACGGGAATCTAAGTTAGTGAGTGCATTATTTACAATCGTATAAAAGAAAGCACAAAGCGCCCCGACGGCGATAATTTGGAAAACAATTGAGCGAAAAGTGGGGTTGTAAAAAAGGTTGGCACTTTTGGGCTGTGGCTTTGCCTGAGCTGGAGAAATAGTTTCATTAGGTTTCATACTGCTATAACCTCAAATCCATTTAATAAATAGGGCGGAAAAGTCCGCCCTAATTGATGCTTGTAAATTTATTAACGGATTGGTGGAGCGTACATAAAGCCGCCCGCATTCCATAGTGCGTTTACGCCACGAGAGATCTGTAGTGGTGAACCTGTACCAACAGTACGTTCGAAGCTCTCACCGTAGTTACCAACTTGTTTAATGACTTGGTAACCCCAATCGTCACGAATACCAAGGCCTTTGCCTTTAGGACCGTCGACACCAAGAATACGTTTGATGTTTGGATCTTTTGACTTAAGCATTTCGTCAGCATTCTTAGATGAGATACCGTACTCTTCCGCGTTAATCATTGCTGAAAGTGTCCATTTAGCGACGTTGAACCACTTGTCATCATCTTGACGAACAACAGGGCCTAGTGGCTCTTTAGAGATGATTTCAGGAAGTACCTGTGCAGATTTAGGATCAGCTAAGTTTAGGCGAAGTGCGTAAAGACCAGATTGGTCAGTCGTTAGCACATCACAACGACCCGCGTCGAAGCCTTTAGATGTTTGTGCTGCCGTATCGAATACCACTGGCTTGTAAGACATGCCACTGTTACGGAAGTAATCGGCTAGGTTAAGTTCAGTCGTTGTACCTGATTGAACACATACAGAAGCGCCATCAAGCTCTTGAGCACTTGTAAGACCGAGTTCTTTCTTAACCATGAAGCCTTGACCATCGTAGTAGTTAACGCCTACGAAGTTCAGACCTAGAGCTGTGTCACGATGTAGTGTCCATGTTGTGTTACGAGATAGTACGTCGATTTCGCCAGATTGAAGCGCGGTAAAACGTTCTTTAGCAGTAAGAGGTACATACTTAACTTTAGTTTTGTCACCGAGTACAGCCGCTGCAAGAGCTTGACAATACTCAACATCAATTCCTTCCCATTCACCTTTTGAGTTAGGGTTAGAGAACCCTGGAAGACCGGTACTTACACCACAAGTTAGAAAACCTTGAGATGTGACTTTGTCCAGAGTGCTTTCTGCCGCTGATGCTGATGTTGCCATCATCGCAGTTGATGCAGCTACTACTGAAGCAAGAAGTGTTAGTTTATTTGTCATTTGTATCCTTCCTTGTTAACCAGGTGACACCTGATACTCGTGCTCATTTGAGTTTTTCTATATGTGTTGCGTTTTCTATGACCTTGTTACTCAAATCAAACTGGTTGCATTTTGCAAATGAAACTGTGTGCGATTTAAACAACTATTTATAAGGTTAGGAAAGGATCCGTACTTTCACAAATGTATAATTTAAAAAGAATTTTGAATGAAATCACAAATCCGAACACAATTAGAATGACCAAATGTTAACTTAATGTAAATAGTGCAGCGCTTCACACTGTTGGTGCAACGAGATTTAGATTTTTATATTGACAATTGACTAGGTTAATATTCTGAATCAGTATCACAATGATGAAACATTAAACTTCAGAAAGATTGAAATTTGGTGAATAAATATTTTTATTGCACTTGGATAGTTATTAATATGCTCCAAATTTGGTAGCATGGTTGAATAGTTATTGAAGTCACCTCAAGGAAGAACATGCGTTATTTCCCAATGTTTTTAGATGTAGAAAATAAGCCGATCTTAGTGGTGGGTGGGGGTGAGGTTGCTTGCCGAAAAGTCGATAGCTTGTTAAGAGCTGGGGCGGATGTCACGTTAGTGTCCCCAAAGGTAGAGCCTTACTTAAAGCAGCTTGTCGATGATAATAAATTACATTGGATTCAAAATTTTTACTCTTCACAACTTATCTCGAAAAACTACTTACAAGTGTGGGCAACAACAGACAACCCAAACCTAAATCATCAAGTACATAATGATGCAAAAAAAATGGGTATTCTTGTCAATGTGGTCGATGACTTACCCTATTGTGACTTCATCACTCCCTCAATGATAAATCGCGGAAGAATCCAAATTGCGATCTCAAGTGGGGGCGCATCACCTGTTTTGGTGAGAAATATTAGAGAAAAACTCGAAACGGTATTGCCACAAAACATAGGTTTGATTGCGGACTTTGGTGCATCAAAACGCAATTCGATTAAGGAGTCCTTTCCTACTGTTGATGAACGCCGTAAATTCTGGGAACGCTTTTTGTCATCCAGTTTTATCAATCAAGTGACGGATAGGGAGCAACTTGAATCGTATTATCAACAGTCGCTGACTGAGCAAGTTGATAATGAAGGTCAGGTAACTTGGATTGAATTTGAGCAAGACGTTGAGTTATTACCTATGAAGGCCCTACGTTTGATGCAAGAAGCTGAGTTAGTGCTTTCACCGAGCGATTGTCCGTTTGAATTTGTTGACCTGTGCCGCCGAGACGCAGAAAGAGAAGGTTATGCTGACAGTGGAGAGCTGTCGACCAAGCTTGAGCAAGCGAGGGCCGAGAAATTGCGAGTGTGTGTCTTTATTCCACCAGCGAGTGTTGAGTTCAATTTACTGGCCGGCAAAGACCTTAAACTGTCTGTTGCCAAAGTGCTCAGTTGAGTTGATAGATTTTAGTTGAAGTGAGCGCTTTCTAGTTGTTTGAAATCGGCTAGAGACGCAGAATAAGAATGACCCGATAAATAAAAAGCCACTTCCCAAAGAAGTGGCTTTTTGCTATTTCGAACACGACATTGTGCTGATGAATGAGCAACCCAAATAAGCGGTCGCTCAAACTCAAAAATTAATCACGGAAGTTGTCAAACTGGAAAGGTTGACCAAGTTCACCGCTGCGAACTAGAGCCATAACAGCTTGTAGGTCATCACGCTTCTTACCGGTTACACGAACTTTGTCGCCTTGGATAGAAGCTTGAACTTTAACTTTGTTGTCTTTGATTAGCTTAACGATTTTCTTAGCGACATCCGTTTCGATGCCTTGCTTAAAGATAACCGTTTGGTGCCAAGTGCGACCTGTTTGGTCTGCCGCTTTCGCTTCCATCGCGTTAGGATCAACATTACGCTTTGTTAGGTTGCTACGAAGGATATCGCGCATTTGCTTCAGTTGAAAATCGTCTTGAGCAGTCAATTTTACTGATTCATCTTTGTAATCAAAGCTTGCTTCAACGCCGCGAAAATCGAAACGAGTCGACAGTTCACGGTTTGCGTTGTCTACCGCGTTACGCAGTTCTACTGCTTCTACTTCAGAGATAATGTCAAATGATGGCATTGTGTTATTTCCTTAAGCTAAGTTTCTATCTTTAATTGCTGTTGCAAGCATATCTAGCATTGTTGCAGTATCTTCCCAGCTTAGGCATGGGTCAGTAATAGACTTGCCGTATTCTAGGTTGTTGATATCTGTCATTGGCTGGTTGCCTTCAACAATGAAGCTTTCTGCCATGATGCCTGCAATTTGATTCTTGTTAGATTTGATTTGCTCACAAATGTCTTGTGCAACTTCTAACTGTTTACGGTGTTGTTTCTGACAGTTAGCGTGGCTAAAGTCTACAACCAAACGTTGAGGTAGATCGAATTCAGCCAGTTGCTTACATGCGTTATCTACAGATTCAGCATCAAAGTTAGGGCCTTTATCACCACCACGTAGAATTACGTGACCGTATGGGTTGCCAGAAGTACGGTAAACCGTCATACGGCCGTTCTTATCTGGAGAGTAGAAGTAGTGTGATGCATGCGCAGCACGAATCGCATCAATAGCAATTTTGATGTTGCCGTTAGTTGCGTTCTTGAAACCAACTGGGCAAGACAGTGCAGAAGCCATTTCACGGTGAATCTGAGATTCAGTCGTACGAGCGCCAATTGCGCCCCAAGTGATAAGGTCTGCGATGTACTGACCGGTGATCATATCAAGGAATTCAGTCGCGGTAGCTAGGCCAAGCTTGTTGATATCTAGTAGAAGCTTACGAGCTTTGTTCAAGCCTGTTTCAAGTGCATATGACCCATCAAGGTTAGGATCGGTAATCAAACCCTTCCAACCTACAACAGTACGAGGTTTCTCGAAGTAGGTTCTCATTACAACGAACAGTTCACCTTTGTACTGGTCTTGAATCTGACTTAGACGCTCAGCGTAATCAAGTGCCGCTTCTGTATCGTGAACAGAGCAAGGGCCTACGATAACTAATAGGCGGTTATCACGACCCGTTAGAATATCTTCGATTTGGCGGCGAGAATTTTTAATGCGCTCAGCAACGTCGTCAGTAATAGGATGTGCATTGCCTAGTTCGGCAGGAGTTGGCATAGGACCCAGAGCTTGGGTTCTCAACTCATCAGTTTTTAATGGCATGTGATGGCTTTTTTATTCTATTGCGAAGTGGTTAAGATAACGGAATTGAACAGAGGAATAAACTCTCTTAAGTCAAAGTTATCTCTGTTATTGCTAATATTCTTATTTTTATCAGCAGGCCAGCGCCAAATAAGGGATTTTCACTTGTATTAACAGGCAGCTATCGGTATTTTCGTTTGAACACAACATAAAAATGCTGGAGCAGCAATGACTCAAGAAAATCAAAGCACTTTGCACCCAGAACTAGTCTTAGGTGATGTGCTGCCTTCTTACAACGATAATAATAATTCTAACCACTTATACGTTTCATTATCTGAATTGGTTATGGATCGTATCTTCTATCACCCAAGTATTGAAAGTCATTTAGATACACTGACTGATATCGAAAAAACCTCTTTAGATGCGATCCTTGGCGATAAAACAGTCGATGAGCATTTTGTTTCGACCTTAGTGATTGCCATCCAAGCTGCCGTTCAGCCAAATCATACCTCTGTTCGTATCGCGTTAAGTAATGCTGACAGCTATGGCTTCCGTTCACTACTTGGTGGTAGCTGTGAAGCCGAAGAGATAAACCCGGCACTAGGTGTTCGAGGGGTTGCTCGTTATGCAACATCAGAGTACAGCAAAGCATTCGCTTTAGAGTGTCAGGTAATTAAAGCGTTGCGAGAGCAGGGTATTAACGTTGAAGTGGTTGTACCGTATGTACGAGCATTAAGCGATGCCGCTAAGATTATTGATTTGCTTGCAGAGCAAGGCTTACCGCGAGGCCTTAATGGTTTGAAAGTACTGTTCTCGTGCGATGTGCCGTCTGCAGTGCTACTGAGCGAAAGATTGCTGCATTACTTTGATGGTGTTGTAGTGAACGTTGATAGCTTAGCGTCTTTCACTTTAGGCGTGGACAAGCACAATGAAGCTCAGCAACACGCTTTTGATCCACAAAACGAGGCAGTTATTACCTTGTTGAGTATGATTGTTAAAGCAACGCTGAACGCGAAGAAGCCCGTCCTGCTTGTGACTCAAGGCTTGGTGGACTACCCGCGTCTACAAGGCTTCATCGCTGATCTTGACGGTGTAGAGACAGTCGTTACTGCATAGACCAGCTTATTGTCTAAATAAATCAACTTGCTGTATGAGTTTATTTAAAGCAATAAAGCTTTGAGAATGAAAGAGATATCATTATGCGATGATATCTCTTTTTTGTAACATTTTTTTGACATCTCTAGCGCTAATCGATTAACTGGTCTGATGACTTATTTGACTAGGTAACTCGAATGTTGACCCCTCTACAAAAAGCAAATTTCTACTTGAGCATGTTTGGCTTTTTCAAAGTGCCTCTGATCTGGCTATGCCGACCAAAGCTGCTCGCGCTGGATAATCAACATGTTGAAGTGAAAATTCCTCTCAAAAGACGAACTAAGAACCACCTCAATAGCATGTACTTTGGTGTGTTAGCTGTAGGTGCTGATGTGGCGGGAGGCTTTCTTGCAATGAGTAAATCCCAGCAGCAAGGCGAAAAGATCTCGCTGGCATTCAAAGAGGTGACAGGTAACTTCTTGAAGCGCCCGGAAGGTGACGTACACTTCACTTGTAACGATGGTGAGCTGATCAACACTATGCTGGCTGAAACTATGTCTACTGGCGAGCGTGTGAATCAACCCGTGACCATAATCGCGACTTGTCCGTCTTTGCATGGCGACGAACCAATGGCGGAGTTCACGCTGACGCTTTCGATTAAGAAAGTTCCTTCTAGAAAATAGCTCGGAAGTATAAGGTTGGGCGGAATCTGAAGATCATAGTTCAACAGAAGGTAATCGTTGAATGAGTGGAAGGGCGGTATGTGAATCTAGTATCCACATACCGTGACGCACACCGTAGCAAAGTTAAGATTCTTGAGTGATTTGCTCGATATCAACGATCTTTGAACGGTTCATTACGATTTTCCAACGGTAATAGGTCGGTTCAGTATCGTGATTGTTCTCTTTAATGATCAGGTTGAGCAGGTGACGCTTTTCGACAGACTCACGGCTTACTTGCCCTTCATTCAGGCGATATACGTTATTTGACCCCTTGTCCATCAAGCGTGTCAGCGCTCTCAGGCTGATCGATAACGTTTCACGAGTCTCCTCGTAACCACTCATGAATGTTGACGTCGACATCTCGGTATGTGAACGATAGTGCAAGACTTGCTCTTCACGCTGAACGACACGTTTCTTGCGTATTGATTGAATACGGTCAGCTAACTTGGAAAAGTTCGCATAGTCCAACCATTCAAGCTTGTGGCCGACAGATTTATTGGTTGTAGGGTCAAAGTAGCGACGCTTCCACTTGGGTTTGCCTTTACGAAGCCAACGCCAAAGGATGTCTCTCAAGTCATCTTTAAATATTTCACGCAGTGCGTAGATAAATGACATCGACACGATGAAAGAAGCGGTAATCTCTCCTAGAAAATCACGAGCCAATATGACGGTTGTCGTCACGACCACCATGACTAAGCCTGTCGCAATGCCTTTAACGGCACGCTTAACGTTTTTACCCATGGAGGTGGTCTTCTCCTTGAGTACGATAGGGTGTTCTATCAAACGTCGCAGCAGTCGCATCTTGTTACTCAGGCGCGTTACGTCTTCACGAACTTTGGCTGAGTTATAGCGATTAAGTTTACGATGGGCTGTTTCTTTGTCACACAGCGTCAAGAGTCGCTCTTTTATCGTCGAGTATTCACTGCCACGCGGCATATGAGAGACCAGAGATAAGAACTTTTGCTCTGTGTACCAAGAAAGGTAGTTATCAATGTTTGCGTAGTAGCGTTTGAGGTTTTCTTCATAAGGAATACTTCGGCGAAGCTTCTTCAAGATGTCTAACGCGAGCTCAATGACTTCATCAACCTCATCCGCTGTTACGTCGTCACTATCAGTCTTATTTAGACTGCTCACGGCTTTATCTAAAGCAATAACATATTGATATGCGAACAAACTCAAACTCACACGATACTGTGTCGTTGATAAGCGTCCACGTTTTGCCAAGCGACTGTGTACCAAAGGTAACAGTGTTTTGTCACTGTAGTAGGCGCGCTTTTGAGTAATTGAGCTGTAGAAAAAGGCACTTTCAGAAAGTACTTCGGGAGTGAGTCCGAGTTCACCGGGGATGAATAGATAAACGTCCATGTCGAGCTTTTTGGTCTTCGCCATTGCATGGTTAATTTTGAGTGTTATCGCATCTTGTTTATCAACGGTGATCAACGATGTCTCCTAGAATGTAAAAATATGAATGAAACTAGCGAAAGCATATCAGAGATCACGTATAATCACCGCCAAATTTAAAGTAGAGAAAATCTTGATGATTAATATTGGTCAAATAAACAACTTAGAAGTAGTAAAGCAAGCCGACTTCGGTGTATTCCTTGACGCTAGCGACTATGGAACCGTGTTGCTGCCAAAACGATTTACTCCTGAAGGTGTTGAAATTGGTCAAAAACTGGATGTTTTCTTATACATTGATTCTGACAACCAGATCGCTGCAACGACTGAAAAACCAATTGCTCAAGTGGGGCAGTTTGGCTTGATGACGGTTGAAGGCGTAAACAGCACCGGTGCATTCATGAGCTGGGGCGTGAAAGGTAAAGATCTTCTTGTTCCTTTCAGCGAGCAACGTGGCCGTTTAAACGAAGGTCAGTCAATCTTAGTATATGTGTATATTGATAAAGCATCTAGCCGCATTGTAGGTACAACAAAGTTCAACAAGTGGTTAGACAACACGCCTGCGACTTATAAGCAAAACGAACAAGTGGATCTCATTATCGCTGAGCGCAGCCAGTTAGGTTACAAAGCGATCGTGAACGGTGAGCATTGGGGCATGATTTTCCCATCAGACATCATCGGTAAGCTGTTCATAGGTAAAGCGCTAAAAGGCTACATTAAAAACGTTCGTGAAGAAGACGGTAAGATTGACTTGTCTCTTCAGAAAATTGGTGTGGCTAAAATGGATGACCTAAGCACTAAGGTTCTAGATCTGCTTGAGAAGAAAGGTGGTTACTTACCTTTGAATGATAAATCTTCTCCGGAAGTTATTTTCTCTGCATTCAGAACCAGCAAAGGTACGTTCAAGAAGACAATTGGTGGTTTGTACAAGTCTGGCAAGATCACTATCGACAAAGAAGGCATCAGCCTAGTTAAATAAGCGAGCTTGTTGGTCAAAAAAAAGCCCAAACCTTCCTGTTTGGGCTTAGGGGAAAGGGCTCCGAAGAGCCTACGCTAATCGTTTTAATTCTTTGACTGTTAGACTGAAGTCTAGTTTAAATTCCCTAATAAGCGATTTTTGTTATTGGAAATAGTGACTTGAATTGATATTTGTGTAACTAAGTGTTGATTTTTCAGTGCTTCCCTTGAAGTGAACTAGCCGACAAGAATAGAAAAAGCCCAAACAATGAAGGTTGTTTGGGCTTTTTGTTTTTCTGAGTACAGTGTGAGCTTTAATCGAACGACTAGAACAGGTTTTTGTCGCGAACTAGCTCTCTTGGTAAGCCGTTCTTTACTCGGTTACCTACCCATTTACCAAGGCCGATGATTGCGCCGTTGTATTTTACTAGCACTTCGCCTTTGCCTGACAAGCCTTCTGGGCGAACGTCGCGGCCCATGAACCATTCTCGAGCATCTTCGATGTTGAGGTCTACGATGTTAGCTTCATGACCTGTCGCGAGCGTTGTCGCGACTTGGTGTTGCCATCGGTAACCTTTTTTATGGGTTTCAGCGATCTTGATGCCCATACGAGAGAAACGGAATGCACCGATCATAGGCTCAAGCGCCTCAGGGAATAGCCAAACGTCTTTATCTCGGATCCAAACTTGAGTATCACTTGGTAGTTCGATATCGAGAGCACTAAGAAGTTGTTCAGCGACTTCTTGCTGAGCTTTCTTTGACGCTTTTTCAAATGGGAACTTACCCATGCGTTTTTTAACTTCTGGTGGAGTCACAGACGCTAGTTTACGGATACGTGCAACAAAGAAACCTTCAGAGTCATACACCTGAGGGAAGATGTGAAGAAAGCCTTCTTCAGTCGTCGTTGCTTTTGCGTTGTCGAACAGTGATCCAAGAGATTCAAACTCAACCGCATCACCAAAGGTTTCTTTTAGGTGATGGCACACTTGTTGGTTCTCTTCAGTGCTTAACGTACATGTTGAGTAAACCAAAACACCATTAGGTTTAAGAGCATGGAATGCACTTTCAATCAGGTCTTTTTGCGTGTCGGCAATATCGACTACAGATTGATACGTCCAGTTCTTCATCGCATCAGCGTCTTTACGAATAGTACCTTCGCCAGAGCAGGGTGCATCCAGCAAGACAGCATCAAACTGTTCTGGCAACCAACCACCGAAAACTCGACCATCGAAGTTACTGAGTGCGGCATTACGAACACCACAACGTTCGATGTTTGCATGAAGTACTTTTACTCGGCTTGCCGCGTATTCATTGGCAACCAATACTCCACGGTTATTCATTAATGCTGCAATTTGGGTCGTTTTCGAACCTGGTGCTGCAGCTGTATCTAACACGGCTTGATAATCTTCTTCGCCTTGAAATAGCGCAGAAGGCGGCATCATAGAGCTGGCTTCTTGGATGTAGAAAAGCCCAGACATGTGTTCTGCCGTATTGCCTAGAGGCGCTTCACTTTCATCGGCAGTGATCCAAAATCCCGTTTCACACCACGGTACAGGTTCCAGTTCCCACCCTTTATCTTTTGCACGTACGAGGAAGTCTTCGACACTAATCTTCAGTGTGTTTACACGAATGCTTTTACGAAGTGGCTTTTGACAAGATGCGACAAAAGAAGCCATATCTAAATGGCTTGGCATGATGCCTTCAATGTGAGTTAGAAATTCTTCAGGGATATATACGTTAGCGTGCAAAAGAGTATCTCGAATTATTGCATTAATGCGGGGAGTTTAAAGCAAAATGAGGTCGTCCTAAACCATATTTACGGCAAACAACAAAAATGCAGCCGAATGGCTGCATTTTGATGAAGAATTAATCTTCGTTAAGCTGTATTAATTTGCATGGAGCTTCTGAGGATTCACTCTATGGGCGAGGAATCGCTGTTCTCCATGACTTCCACTCATCTTCTGCTTGAGGGTATAGGTAGAAAGACTGATCTTCGCTTGCCACAGGCTGAAGTTCACTCGTCGGAGGCGTTGAGAAGGTAATTCCGCCTCTTAATAAACTGTCGACCGTTCCGGCTTTGATGTTTGCACCAGAGAGACCGATAGAGACATCTACACCCGACACGTTCCAGAACACTGTGTTTGCGCGGATCAGATACGCGTAGTCAGGCTCTATTTGAATCGTAGAGATGATGCGGTCAGCAAACTCGCCTAGTTGAACATCGATAACACTACCGATTTCTAGTTCACGGAATAGGATAGGTGTGCCTTCAGACACCGAGCCTCGCGTTTCGCTTTGTAGCTGGAATATCTTGCCTTCAGGCTGCACTGGCCCTTTGCTAAGCTTAAACTTCGTACTTCTGTCACCATTGCCCGGATCTACGTTGATGTGCTTAGAGAGAAGCGCAGAGACGTTTTTGATGCCATTAAGGCCGATCTCAGGTTCTGCCAACCAGAAGTGACTGTTCGCCACGGCAATCTTGCCAACGTACTCAGGTAAGATTCGCGCGGTAATTTCAATGCCGCCTTTATTGAAGTTAGGAATCACCAAAGTAACCTCACCAACAGTGACACCTTGGTATTTGATAGCCATACCCTTGCTGACTTCTTGATCGCCAGAAGAGGTAATCGTAATCGCGCGGCCAAACTTTCGAGCGGATTTAGAATCTTTGTACAGCTTCCACACATCACCAAGCTTATTGTCTATACCGGGAAGCGAATCAAAAGCAATACCACCTTGAATTAGCGTTTTAACGGGTGCCGCTTTAATACTAATACCCGATAGCGAAGCATCAATCTCAACGCCTGAGCGGTTCCAAAAAACGGTATGTTTATTGAGTAAGTGCGTGTAACGATTTTCGATCGTGACTTTGATTCTTACACCACCATCAGCAAGCTGAAAATCCGAAATACTACCCACTTGTAGGTTACGGTAGAGCAGTGGGCTGCCTTTAGAAATTGAAGGTAACTCACTAGCAAATAATGAAAGCGTTTTTGAGCCTGACTGATTAAACTTAGCGATTTCTGCTAACGATTTGCTTTGGAAAAGTTGGTAGTCAGTTCGAGCTTCAGGTTTACCTTCACTCACAAAGCTGATCGAGCCAGTAAGAAGCTGCTTTGCCGGTGGAACCGTAACACTTAAACCTGATTCGGTCAGCTCTGCGGTCGCACTGCCTGTCACAAAGAAACGGTTGTGACTTTTGATTAGGTGCGCATATTCGTTATCGATAAGCGCATCCATAAACACTTCGTGCTTGTCAGAGCCAGTGCCAACACCATCAACTAAGCCAACTTGAATGATAGAGCCAACGGCAATACCTTTGTAGAGCAGTTGTGTACCGACATCCAATCCGAATGAGTTGTTTGATGTTAAGCGAATCGCGACTGACTTTTCTTGTTCCTGACTGAACTCGTTTTTACGAATCGCAGTAAATCGACGTGCCTTTTCACCTTCGCCCGGTACTAAGGTTAAAAAGTTACCTGTCACTAAGTTGGCAATGTTTTTCATACCAGTGAGTGACAATTCAGCTTCTTCTAAAACGAATTTACTCCCGCTATTTAAAAAGTCGCTGAATGCCGGTTGGATAGCGGCAGATGCAACCACGTTTTCGCGACCTTCACTTAAAGATAAATCCGTGATCTGACCGATTTCTATGCCTCGATACATGATCGGAGCGCCAGTTGCGCTGATCTTGTTGTCATCTGGCACGGCGATTTTGATAGAGATGCCACGACCGGCAGTTTTCAAATCTGGGTAGAGCTTGAACTTGGTGTTCATCTCGACGGGCTGACCTTCTCCGGGAGAGTCAACCGCAATTGAACCGCCAAGCAGCGCGCTTAGGCTTTCTAAGCGCACATCGACGCCTGAAAATCCAATACTGGCACCTAAGCCACTGACATTCCAAAAACGGCTTTGGTCGGTAATGATATGGCTGTATTCATCTTTAATCGACGCTTGGATCGTAACGGACTTCGCGTTGTCGTTTAACTGGTAGTTGTAAACCTCACCAATTGGAATTTTACGATAAACGATTTGAGAGCCAACAGACACACCGCCCAGATCTTTGGTCGTCAGTGAGATATTTAGACCTTCAGAGGCCAATAAATCAGAAGGGGAGGATTCTAGAGCTTGGAAAACGGTTTCTGGTTCTTCTTTGATTTCGCTAGGATGAATAGCAATGTAGTTACCCGAAACAAGCGCGTCTAACCCTGAGATACCAGACAAACTCGCCGTTGGTTTTACGAGCCAGAAACGTGTGCCCTTTGAAAGTAGCTTCTTCGCTTCTGGGTAGATGTCAGCATCGACATAGATACTCGATAAATCTTTGGACAAGGTGATGTCGCGCACCATACCGACCTCTAAGCCTTGGTAACGAATTGTTGTTCGACCTGCGACTAAACCTGCGGCATCTGAGAAGTATATCTGCACACGTTGCCCTGCATCGTGTATCGATTTCATGACTAACCAACCGGCTAATGCGACGGTTAATATCGGCAGAATCCACAAAGGTGAAATGCCTTTGTTTTTCCTTACTTCTGGTGAATATGACGTTTGTGATTGGTTATCGTTGTTCATTCACTGACTCATCTTTAGAGGTGTAGTTATCCCAAATTAGCCTAGGATCTAAGCTTTCCGCTGCCAGCATCGTGAGAACAACAACGACACCAAAAGCGACTGCACCATAACCTGGTGTAAAGTTTAAAATCTGTCCACGGTCGACCAAGGTCATCATGATCGAAATAACGAACAGATCCATCACCGACCATTTTCCCACCCACTTCACAATGAAATAGATGGTCATGCGCTGCCTGTGGTAAACCGCGCGCTTCATCTTGATACAAATTAAGATGTACGTTAGGCCAAGTATTTTCGCAACAGGCACGACGATACTGGCAATAAAAATGATCGCTGCGATGCCATACATGTCGCTATTGATTAGCGAAGCGACACCAGAAATTATCGTGTCTTCTAGCCTTTGTCCGTTTGTAATAAGGATAGAAATAGGAATAACGTTGGCTGGTATGATAGCCACTGACGCAGCAAACAACAGAGCCCATGTCTTCTGTATAGAGTAGGGCTTACGGTGATATAAGTCATGGTGACAACGTACGCAAGTATGACCGTCAGGTTGAGAAAGATGGCAGTTGTGGCAGTGTACGTTCTTACTTTCTACAAAAGAGTAATCAGACTCTTGAGCCCAAGCTTCCCAATAGCGACGTACACTGATACGGCTTACCAGTAATACACTGAAAAGCTGCAGTAAAATCAATCCAACTAAACCAGGGCCGACAAAAATATCTGAGTAATCCTGCAGTTTGAAGCATGAGACAGCCAAACTTACCAGAAATACATCCAACATCATCCAATGCTTTAATGTTTGGATGATGGATAACGCATACTTAAATGGCGTGAAAATCTTAAAGCGCAGTGCTGCATGAGTGACGAGTACAGAGGTACAAACGAGTAACGGGGCGATCGAACTACAGAATAGGATGAGTAGGCCTAGTAGAGGGAAGCCTTCACCCATTAAAGTAAAGACTCCTGATGGTAACGTCGCAGGTATCATGACGCCAATCAGACGAATACTGATAAATTCAAAAAAGTGTGAGGGGATAAATAGCAATAAGCAGGTAATCGCGATTGCTAGGTTTCCAGACAGGCTAGGTGTACCGCCTCGGTAAAGCTGAGTGCCACACCTTGGACAATATGCGGATTTCCCTAGAGGGATATCCATTTTATCAACGGGGAGTTCACAGCCCTGACACAGACGTACAGAGCTGCTGTCGCACAGGTGCTTGGTTCTTAACGGAGACTTAGTTGTCAACGAGGACTTAGTTGACAACTGGTGCTGAGTCGATAAAGAGTTGGTTTCGGATGGGGAGGTCACGCGACCTCCCAAGTTGAAACACTAATCAGACTTTTAAGCTGATTTAAATGCCTAGAACTACACTGACTTAAATCTCTAGAACAATAAACATCAGGCGTGCGATTGCACACTGCCATAGAGTGTTTGATATAGTCCTTGTTGTTCAACCAATTCACCATGCGTTCCCGTCTGTGTGACTTGCCCATCTTCTAAAACATAGATTAGATCGGCCTGTTTCACCGCTGATAATCGATGAGCCACTATCAAAGTTGTGCGATCTTTCAAAAACTCGCTTAGTGCTTTATGCAGTGCTGACTCTGTTGCTGTATCCAAGGCAGATGTCGCTTCGTCAAGAATAACAAACTTAGGATTACTCAGCACCATGCGGGCGATCGCTAAGCGTTGTCGTTGACCGCCAGACAGTCGAACGCCATTCCTACCAATTTGCGTATCCAAGCCATTACTCAGCTGTTTGATTACATCTTGCATTTGAGAGACTTCAAGCGCGCGCCACAACGACATTTCATCGTATTCAGCACCAAGGGTCAGATTATGCCTTAATGTATCGTTAAAGAGTATAGGTTGTTGTAAAACAACGGCAATTTGACTGCGTATTATGTCAAAACTGATGTCGTCCGTTGTTTCACCATTAAAGCGTATACAACCAGAGTCCGCCTGATAAACCCCAATTAACAACTGGATCAACGTTGATTTACCACCACCGCTAGCACCCACTAGGGCGACTTTTTTTCCTGCTGGAATGTGTAGCGATAGCCTATTTAAAACAGTGTTTTCTAATGTGTAAGAGAATGTAACGTCTTCAATGTCGACTGTCACTTCTTTATGGTCATCAAAAGGGTTTACCTTGCTAACAGGGCGATGTTCTTCTTCTAGTTGCAGTAGGTCGTTAATACGTTGCAGCGCTGCTTTCGCGCTATACCAAGAGAATTGAATCCCTAGCAATTCTTGGACAGGGCCTAACATGAACCATAAATAGCCGAACACCGCAAAAATCTGACCTATCGTCAAGTCACTGAATAACACCATTAGCATTGCGACGGCACGGAATAGTTCAAAACCTAATAGGAACAGTAGAAACGAAACACGGCCGGCAGCTTCCGATTGCCAAGCGTATTTATCGGCATCAATTCTTACTTGGTTTGCTTGAACTTTAAGTTCATCAAGAAAGATACGCTCCTTATTAGCGGCGCGGAGTTGATAGATGCCATCCAAGGTTTCAACTAAGCGATTCTGAAAACGCTCAAAAGACTGGTTCTCATATTTTTTGAGGTGTTTAACTCGGCTGCCGAGTTTACGAGAAAAATAAATAACAACAGGATTGACGAGTAAAATAAATAGCCCAAGTCGCCACTCTAACCATAGTAGGACGATAGCGGTTCCGAATACCGTTAAGAAACTGATGATAAATTTAGAAAGGGTCGAGCCAATGAACTTATCAATGGTCTCTATGTCTGTAATTAGGTGGGCATTAATACCGCCGCTGCCCTTGGTTTCATATTGTCGGATGCTAATGCGGCCAAGTTTATCGATCATCTTGCTACGCATCTGGTAGGTGATCGTTTTGGAAACCAAAGTAAATTGGCGACCTTGTAGAATATTCAGCGCTTGGCTGGCCGAGCGCATTAAGATAACCAACAAGAGAGTAAGCGCAATATAACCAGTCGGCGTTTGCAATGAGACTGGAAGTAGCTGATTCATCATCTCTAACCCTGAAGCTGGCTTATCAAGCAAAACTTCATCGACCATGAGTGGCATAAGTAGAGGGATAGGGACGCTAATTAGGGTTGCAATAATGGCAACAAAGTTAGCAAACAGTAATTTGGACTTGTGTTTTTTTACTTGAGTTATCAACCAAGAACGGCTAATAGTGTCTTCTGAATTGTTCATTGTAATGAGAATAAGTCCTATTTAGTTTGATGGCCGCATTTTACTGCGTTCTCTTGATAATGGAAGTCTCAATTTAATTGGAAGTTAATATGAAAATAGAACATTACCAACGCTTAACCAAACAAGCCGTTGCATTAATTGAATCTGAAACCGATCTAATTGCAAATCTTGCAAACATTAGTTCATTATTATTCATGGAATTGGATGAACTGAATTGGGCGGGTTTCTATTTAATCAAGCAAGACCTAGCTAAGGAAAAAGACGAACTAGTTCTGGGTCCATTCCAAGGTCAACCTGCCTGTGTTCGAATTCCGGTAGGGCGCGGTGTGTGTGGAACTGCGGTTGCGACAAATACAGTTCAGCGTATTCATGATGTGCATGAGTTCGAAGGTCACATCGCTTGTGACGCGGCAAGTAACTCAGAAATCGTTATTCCATTCTCTATTGATGGCAAAGTTGTGGGTGTTCTTGATATCGATAGTCCAAATATTGGTCGTTTTTCTCAAATTGATGAAGACGGATTGACATTTTTTATGGCTGAAGTGGAAAAGGTGCTTAATTCGCACGCGAACAAGGCATAAATTATTCTCTTACTGTGGTTTTTCCCAAGCATCTCTCTATAATACGTAAAAATATTTTCTTAATGCTCGCGGAAAACCGCAAAAACCAGGAACCCACATGGAAAACACTGAAAAGTTAAAAAACAGCAAAGAAGTTATCGCATATATTGCTGAATGTTTCCCTAAATGCTTTACTCTAGAAGGTGAAGCAAAACCACTTAAAATTGGTATTTTTCAAGATCTTGCTGAACGTCTAAATGAAGACGAAAAAGTAAGTAAGACTCAGCTTCGTGCAGCGTTAAGACAGTACACATCATCATGGCGTTACCTGCACGGCGTAAAAGCTGGTGCAGATCGTGTTGACCTAGACGGCAACGCGTGTGGCACATTAGAAGAAGAGCACGTTGAGCACGCTAAGGCTACACTTGCAGAAAGCAAAGCGAAAGTTCAGGCTCGTCGTAAAGAACAAGCACAGAAAGCTCGTGAAGAAGGCAAAGCGAAAGCTAAGGCGAAGAAAGCTCAACAGCCTCGTCGTCAAGCGCCTAAAGCACCGAAAGTAGAAAAGCCTGTAGAAACACGCGCTTTGAACGCTGACGAATTCATCGCTGGCAAAGAAGTAAATGTGAACATGGGTACAGGAAACATGGCTGCGACCATTGTTGAAATCAATAAGGAAGATGTGCGTGTTCAGTTAGCAAACGGCCTACAAATGGTTGTTAAAGCGGAGCACTTGCGCGCTTAAAGGAGATACTCCTACGCATGAAATGCCGTTCAAAATTGACACTGATTGCTGCTAGCTTTTGTCTAGCAGCTTCAGCTCAGGCTCTTGAAGCCAAATTAGATCAGGACGATTTACCTTTACTCGTTCCTGAGGCCCAACACGAAACTGCTAGTAAACGTGTTACTTCTCGATTTACTCGTTCTCACTATAAACACTTCAATCTCAACGATGATTTCTCTCAAGCTATCTTTAATCGTTATTTAGAGATGCTGGATTATAATCGTAATATCTTCACTCAAGCTGATATTGACTCTTTCTCCTCATCATCTGTTCAAATTGATGATCAGCTGAAAGCGGGTAATAACCAGATTGCTTTCGATGTTTATAATCTTTCTATGCAGAAGCGTTTTGAACGTTTTCAGTATGCGCTGTCTTTGCTAGACACTGAGATTAAGTTTGATACCGATGAAAGTATTGAGCTCAATCGCAATGAAGCGAAATGGCCAAAAGATATCGCCGAAGTGAATGAGCTTTGGAGGAAGCGTGTTAAATACGATGCGTTGAACCTAAAACTTACTGGTAAAGAATGGCCAGAGATTCAAGAAGTTTTGGAAAAGCGTTACAACAATGCGATGAAGCGTATCACGCAGTCGCATAATGAAGATGCTTTCCAAATCTACATGAACGCATTTGCGCGTGAAGTTGATCCTCACACCAGCTACCTTTCTCCAAGAAATGCAGAGCAATTCCAATCAGAGATGAATCTATCTCTAGAAGGTATTGGTGCTGTACTTCAGATGACTGACGACTACACCGTTATTCGATCTCTCGTTGCTGGTGGCCCTGCGTCAAACAGCAAACAATTGAGCGACGGCGATCGTATTGTTGGTGTTGGTCAAGATGGCGAAGAGATTGTTGATGTTATCGGCTGGCGTCTAGACGATGTAGTGCAATTAATCAAAGGACCGAAAGGGACCAAAGTTAAGCTACAGATCTTGCCAGATGGTAAAGATGCAAAAAGTCACGTTGTCACAATTGTACGCGATAAGATTCGTTTAGAAGACCGCGCTGTTAAATCAGAAGTTATCGAGAAAGATGGCAAGAAGATTGGTGTACTCGAAGTACCAAGTTTCTATGTTGGTCTTTCTAAAGATACAGACAAACTGATCACTGAGCTTAAAGGGCAAGGTGTTGAAGGTATTATTGTTGATCTGAGAAACAACGGTGGTGGTGCACTCACTGAAGCAACTGAACTCTCTGGTTTGTTTATCAAAGAGGGACCCGTTGTTCAGGTGCGTGATAGCTACGGTCGTGTCAAAGTGAACAGTGATACTGATGGCGAAATTAGTTACCAAGGCCCACTAACGGTATTGGTCAATCGCTACAGTGCTTCAGCCTCTGAGATCTTTGCGGCAGCGATGCAAGATTACGGTCGTGCAATCATTCTTGGCGAAAACTCTTTCGGCAAAGGAACGGTGCAACAACATCGCTCTTTGAATCATATCTATGATTTATTCGATAAAGAGTTGGGCTATGTTCAATACACAATCCAGAAATTCTATCGAATCAATGGTGGCAGTACGCAAAACAAAGGTGTAGTACCTGATATTGCTTACCCAACGCCAATTGATCCTGCTGATACCGGTGAAAGTGTTGAAGATAATGCTCTGCCTTGGGACAGTATTGATAAAGCAAATTATTCAGTGTTACAGCGTAACGATGAAGAAATAATTGCTTTGACTGCCCAACATCAAGCTCGCATTGCTACTGACATGGAATTCGGCTTTATTGCGCAAGATATTGAAAAATATAAGGCAGATAAAGACGATAACGACCTTTCTTTGAATGAAAAGGTACGTCAGCAAGAGAGCGATGATGCGGATACGCTTCGTCTAGATCGTATTAACCAACGTCAAAAGGCCGCTAAATTAGAGGCATTTAAAACGTTAGATGATATTCCTAAAGACTATGAAGCCCCGGATGCTTATCTTGATGAGTCTGTTGCTATCATGCTGGATATGATCAAGAAATAGAGCAAATACCTGTTAAAGGTGATTGTTTAAAGATGCACAATTTAAAAAGCGAGCCTAGGCTCGCTTTTTTTGTGTCTATGATTTGACAGGAATACCTGATTGTAACCGTTGAGATTGTCGCAAAGAACACTCAATACTCAGGGTCATTTAGCTCTATTTTGCATCGAATAATGACACTTAAGTTACTTTGCACTTAAAATTTAGTGACTTGGATCATATTTTTTCGCTTTCTATTCATTACGTGCCTAAGCTTAAAGAAAACGAGGGGGCGCGTATGAAATGGATTCTACTATTTTTATCTTGTTTAAGTTTTGTTGCTTTTGGGAGTGAGGTAGCTGCTTCGAGCGATCAACAATCAAAAAGTGATAGCAATCTATCTCATTTTGACCTTCCTCTGTTGCTTGGTGATTGGTATTTGATGAACCCAGATCCTGAGCAAGGTACTGAAAACTTTAGAGCAATCAAACTCACTCTCGATTCAAACTACTCTTTCTCTATTGATATTCAGAAGAAAGACTATAGTGTCGACCATTGGGAAGGTTTGTATAACGCCAATGAAGACACGATTATTTTGGGTTTAAATACTTCTGAGCCTCAGGTTTACGCTTACAGCAGTAATCACAATATGCTGAATCTTAACGGTGTGATGTTCACCAAAGCCTTGCCCAACGCCCTGGCGGGAATATGGTCAAGCGCAGAACTTTCCGGGAGCGATTTGCGTGCCAGTAACATTCAAAAAATGGATTTAGTGCTTCAACCTGACTTTATCTTCATGTTCCGAGTGTCTGATGAAGAAGGGGGGGAAGTCATTCGTCGTGGAGTGTATTACACCGAAGGCGACCAATTAGTACTGCTGTATGAAAATGGCGAACACGGTACTCGTTACACACTGAACAGTGATGTGTTGACGCTTCAAGGTGAAGAAGGAGACATGTTTGCGGTGCTCAATCGCATTCGTTAAGCACTATATCTTGCTGTTAAGTCGGGCTCGTTGATAATATGGTTCACAGTTCATTTCTTAGCCGTTCCTGTCTGATTTGATTGATAAAATAGCAAAACATGGAGGCATTTTCCTACAATGCCTCCTTTTTTCAATATTCCCCTTGTTTTATTGGCGCTCAACCTTTAGATATATACAGTTAAAAAATAATTACGTATAACGATCAAAAGGAACCCGTCATGGCACATACACCTCAAGCCAAGTATCGTAAAGATTATCAATCACCATCTCACACTATTTCTGAAATCGATCTTACTTTCGATTTGTACGATTCGGCGTCCATTATTACCGCTGTTTCTAGTGTTAAGCAGGAGAAAGAAAGCTCGACATTAGTACTTGATGGTGAAGGCTTGAAGTTGGTGTCTGTTCTGGTTGAAGGTACGGAGTGGACGCAGTACGAACAGTCTGAAACTCTACTTACTTTGAATTACCTTCCGAAAGAATTTACGCTAACGATCGTGACTGAAGTCGACCCTGAAGGAAACAGTGCACTTGAAGGCTTGTACAAATCGGGTGGTGCGTTCTGTACTCAATGTGAAGCTGAAGGTTTCCGCCGTATTACATATTACATGGACCGCCCAGATGTATTGGCGAAATTCACGACAACGGTTATCGCAGACAGAGCCGAAAATCCATTCCTACTCAGTAACGGTAACCGTGTAGACGAAGGCGAAGCTGAAAATGGTCGTCACTGGGTGAAATGGCAAGACCCACATCCAAAACCTGCGTATCTGTTTGCTTTAGTTGCGGGTGACTTCGATGTACTTCGTGACGCATACACCACACAATCTGGTCGCAATGTCGATCTAGAAATCTTTGTCGACAAAGGCAACCTCGACCGCGCAAACCACGCGATGGTTTCTTTGATTAACTCAATGAAGTGGGACGAAGAGCGTTTCAATCTTGAGTATGACTTAGACATCTACATGATCGTAGCCGTTGATTTCTTCAACATGGGTGCGATGGAAAACAAAGGCCTGAACGTATTCAACTCTAAGTTCGTTTTAGCAAATGACCAAACAGCAACTGATACAGATTACCTAGGTATAGAAGCGGTTATCGGTCACGAATATTTCCATAACTGGACTGGCAACCGAGTAACGTGTCGCGATTGGTTCCAGTTAAGCTTGAAAGAAGGTTTAACGGTATTCCGTGACCAAGAGTTCTCTTCTGATCTTGGCTCTCGCGCAGTTAACCGTATCAACAATGTTCGCATTATCCGCGGGCCACAATTCGCTGAAGATGCGAGCCCAATGTCTCACCCAATTCGCCCTGAAAAAGTGATAGAAATGAACAACTTCTACACGTTGACAGTATACGAAAAGGGCAGTGAAGTGATCAGAATGATCCACACACTGTTGGGTGAGGAAGGTTTCCAAAAAGGCATGAAGCTGTACTTTGAACGTCACGATGGCACGGCTGCAACATGTGAAGACTTCGTAGCGGCAATGGAAGATGCATCGGGCGTTGACCTGTCTCAGTTCCGTTTATGGTACAGCCAATCTGGTACGCCGACGCTTTCTGTTGAAAGCCATTACGATGCAGAGAAAGAAGAGTACACGTTAACGACTCGCCAAGTAACAGCGCCAACTCATGAGCAAACTGAAAAGCAGGCTCTGCATATTCCTCTAGATATCGAGCTATACACAGCGTCAGGTGAAGTGATTGAGTTACAATGTAACGGTCAGCCAGTTCACAATGTATTAGACGTGAAAGAAGCGGAACAAACGTTCGTGTTTGAAAACGTTTCAGAGCAACCAGTTCCATCTCTGCTGCGTGAGTTTTCTGCGCCAGTGAAACTTGAATACAATTATTCAGACGAAGAGCTGATCTTCTTGATGGTGAATGCTCGTAACGAATTCTCTCGTTGGGATGCAGGGCAAATGCTGCTAGCGAAATACATCCGTAGCAACGTAGATAACGTTCAGCAAGGTCAAAAGTTTGCACTTTCTTCTGAAGTCGTTGATGCATTCCGTGGTGTATTACTCAGCGATTCGTTAGAACCTGCGTTTATTGCAGAGATGCTTTCTCTACCAAGTCATAATGAAGTGTCTGGTTGGTATGAGCGTGTCGATATCGATGCGGTTGCATCTGTATTGAAAGCGATGAAAGTGACGCTAGCGAAAGAGCTCGAAGATGAACTTGCTGCGGTTTACCACAGTCACGCATTAACAGAATACACGATTGACCATGATTCAATTGGTAAGCGAACTCTGCGTAAAGTTTGTCTAAGTTACTTGGCTCATACTGAAAAGGGTGATGACTTGGTTGTCGCTATGTACCAGCAAGCAAACAACATGACAGACACAATGGCAGCAATGGGCGCGGCGAACATTGCACAACTCCCATGTCGTGAAACTTTAATGGCGGATTACAGCGACAAGTGGAAACATGATGGTCTTGTCATGGACAAATGGTTTGCTCTTCAAGGAACAAACCCAAGTTCAAATGCACTTGAGGTGATCAAGGCGTCTATGTCACACCAAGCATTCAGTTTGAAGAACCCGAACCGTACTCGCAACTTGGTTGGTTCGTTCTTAAATATGAACCCGGTCCAATTCCACAACAAGTCAGGACAAGGTTATGCGTTTGCTGGCGAGATCCTACGTGAGCTGAATAGCAGCAACCCGCAAGTGGCTTCGCGCTTGATTGACCCGCTGCTTAAGTTCCGTAAATATGATGATGAACGCCAAGCTCTAATCAAGAAAGAACTTGAGACGCTGAAGAACATGGACAACCTAGCGAATGACTTATTCGAGAAAGTGGCAAAAGCACTAGAGGCTTAAGCTCGCGCTCATTCACGTAACTGTTTGTTAATATGCGGTTTGCTAATAAGCGGCTTGCTAACAAACGGTTTACTAATAACAAAAAGTCATCAGTGGTAGATAATATCTGCCACTGATTTTTTTGTTTCTGGGTTATCGAATTTTCGATAAGCTAGAGCAGTTTCAAGCTCAGTTGTACAGTCAGACATCGTTAAGTGCCAAAAAGTACTGGTACTGTATATTTACACAGGTATTGTATGAATCGCTATATTTTCCAACTTAACATCTCATATCAGCAGTTTTTGGCCAGCTATTCTGGTGCGGCAAGTAAAGTCCAAGTGATAACGACTACTGGATTACGCCTACAGTTACCTGCAACTCGGTTCAGACCTTTTCTTACACAAATAGGGGTTAGAGGGCAGTTTAGACTGACAACTGACCAAAAAAATAAGTTTATTAAGTTGGAAGCTCTGTAAACCTTGGCGTGCCTAGTGAGTTAAAAGGAATCTTAATCACATAATCAAACATTTCACCTCTTACCACCTCCAAAACAATTAACTATTTATCAATAATGCTTTTACAATAAATGAATGCATTACCTTTGCTTAACTCGTTAGTAGGAAAGAGCTCAACGGCTCAATTCAAACACTAGCTTAAGTAAGCCCCCTAATAATAAAATATAATTCTAATTGTGGAGTGTGACTATGACCGCACGTGAAACTGTGGTTCCAGTTTTACTTGAAAAAGTGTACAAACTGATTCAAGACAAACTTGACCTTGCTCATCGACCTCTCGTAACTCAACTTGCTCAACACTTGTTTAGTAACGTTTCTCACGACGACCTGACTCAGAGAAACGAATCCGATTTATACGGTGCTGTAGTTAGTTTATGGCATCACATCAATGAAAAGAAAGCCGACGAAATCTCTGTCCGTGTTTTTAACCCGACAGTAAGTCGCCAAGGCTGGCAATCTACTCACACTATCGTCGAGATAGTGGTACCAGATAGCCCATTCCTCGTTGATTCTGTAAAAATGGCATTAACTCGCCTCGACCTCTCTTCTCATCTTATGCTTCACAACCCAACACAAATCTCCCGTTCTGATAAGGGAAGTGTTGTTGGTGTCAGTAACAATGAAGGTGCATTCCAATCGCTTTTCCATATTGAGGTTGACCGTCTTAGTAGCAAAGCTGAAATGACAGCGCTTAAAACCGAGCTGCTGGATATCTTTACCGATACTGGCCTTGTTGTTAATGACTGGCTACAAATGGTAGAAAGACTTGAAGAAGTAACCAATCAAGTTGAACAGCAAAAAGAGACGATCCCAGTTGATAGCCAGCGTTTTGATGAAACTCTGGCGTTCCTTCGTTGGTTAGGCGAGCACAACTTTACGTTTATGGGCTACAAGGAATATGACCTTGTTTCTGTAAATGGCGACACGGAACTACAACCTACCAAGGAGCAAGGCCTTGGTTTGTTCGCAAATTCAGATCGTGTACGCAACGTTAAGCTGTCTGAGTTTTCTGACTCGGCACGCTTAGAAGCAAAAAAACCGTATGTATTGATCGTAACCAAGGGCAACACGGCTTCACGCATTCACCGCCCAGCTTACAATGATTACATCGGTATCAAGAAGTTTGATAAAAACGGCAAGGTTATTGGTGAGCACCGCTTTACGGGTCTTTACACTTCTGCCGTTTATAACCAAACCGTTGAAACCATTCCTCTAGTTCGCGAGAAAGTTGAGCGTATCTTAGATGCAAGTGGTTACCGTAAGGGTTCATACTCTTACAAAGCTCTGCACAACATTCTTGAAAACTACCCACGTGATGAACTGCTTCAAGCTCGAGAAGAGGAGTTACTCGAAGTGGGTACGGGTGTAGTACAAATGCAAGATCGCGACCTTCTGCGTTTGTTCGTTCGAAAAGACCCGTTTGGCCGTTTCTTCAGCTGTATGGTTTACGTAACAAAAGATCGTTACAACACCGAGCTTCGTCGTCAAACCCAGCGCATCTTGAAGCAATACTTCGGTTGTGAAGAAGAAGTCGAATTCACGACATACTTCTCTGAAAGCCCACTGGCAAGAACGCACTATATTGTTCGTGTTGATAACAACAACATGGATGTGGACGTGAAAACAATTGAGCAAAATTTAATGGAAGTATCGTCTACGTGGGATGACCGCCTGTCTGAATCAATCGTTGCTAACTTCGGTGAGAGCAAAGGTCTTCCATTATCGAAAGAATACATGCGTGCATTCCCACGTTCGTACAAAGAAGACATGATGCCTGGTTCTGCTGTTGCAGACATCGAGCGTCTAGAAGCACTGAGTGAAGATAACAAACTTGGCATGCTTTTCTACCGTCCTCAAGAAGAGGCGGCAGACTCTAAAGCCGTTCGTTTGAAACTGTTCTACCACAGTGATGAGCCGATTCACCTGTCTGATGTTATGCCAATGCTTGAAAACTTTGGCCTGCGCGTTATTGGTGAATCACCTTATGAAGTGCGCAAGACCAATGGGGTGACTTATTGGATCCTTGATTTCTCGATGCTGCACAAGAGTGACAAGACGATTGATCTTCGTGAAGCTCGCGATCTATTCCAACAAGCCTTTGCTGCGATTTGGGCGGGTGAGTTAGACAGCGATGGTTTCAACCGTTTGGTATTGGGTGCAGGTCTTTCTGGACGTGAAATCTCAATCTTACGTGCGTATGCGCGTTACATGCGCCAAGTTGGTTTCCCATTTAGCCAACAATACATTGAAGACACACTGTCTCATTACCCAGATCTAGCGAAAGGATTAGTGAGCTTATTCGGCAAGCGTTTTGATCCTAAATTGAAGGGCAGCGCGAAAGGCCAACAAGATCTTATTAAGAAGATCACTGAACAGTTGGATCATGTAGAAAGCTTGGATGATGATCGTATCATTCGTCGCTACATGGAAATGATCACAGCAACGCTTCGTACTAACTACTATCAGTTAGACGACAACAAACAGTCTAAACCTTGGTTGGCTCTGAAAATGAGACCAAGCGAGATTCCAGATATTCCAGCGCCGGTTCCTGCGTTTGAGATCTTTGTTTACGCACCAGACATTGAAGGTGTGCATCTACGTGGCGGTAAAGTCGCTCGTGGTGGTTTACGTTGGTCAGATCGCCAAGAGGATTTCCGTACTGAGATTCTAGGCCTAGTTAAAGCACAACAAGTTAAGAACACTGTAATTGTACCGGTTGGTGCAAAGGGTGGTTTCGTTTGTAAGCGTCAGCACATGATGTCCGGCCGTGATGAAATCTTCGCTGAAGGTCAACGTTGTTACAAGCGTTTCATTCGTGCGCTACTAGATGTATCAGACAACATTATTGAAGGTGAGGTTATCCCACCGAAGAGTGTTGTTCGTCACGATGAAGATGATCCGTACTTGGTTGTTGCTGCCGATAAAGGTACAGCAACGTTCTCAGATCTCGCAAACTCAGTATCTGATGAGTACAACTTCTGGTTAGGCGATGCGTTTGCCTCTGGTGGTTCTAACGGTTACGACCATAAAGCCATGGGTATCACGGCGAAAGGTGGTTGGGAATCTGTTAAGCGTCACTTCCGTGAAATGGGCATCAACTGTCAAACAACGGACTTCACTGCTATTGGTGTAGGTGATATGGCGGGCGATGTGTTTGGTAACGGCATGCTGTTGTCTAAGCATATTCGTATGCAAGCTGCGTTTAACCACATGCATATCTTCATCGATCCGAATCCAGAATCTGCCTCTAGCTGGGTAGAGCGTGAGCGCTTGTTTAATCTACCTCGCTCAAGCTGGGAAGATTACAACAAAGACCTGATTTCTCAAGGTGGTGGCATCTTCTCTCGTCGAGCGAAGTCTATCTCTCTGACACCTGAAATTCAGAAAATGCTGGGTACTAAGAAAGCATCAATGGCACCGAATGACTTGATCAAAGCGATCTTGTCTATGCAGGTTGATCTTCTTTGGAATGGCGGTATTGGTACTTACGTTAAGTCTTCAAACGAGACTCATACTGATGTTGGTGACCGTGCAAATGACGTGCTTCGTATCGATGGCCGTGACCTGAAAGCTAAGGTTGTTGGTGAAGGCGGTAACTTGGGTATGACTCAACTGGGTCGTATCGAATACGCGCTAACGGGTGGCCGCGTTAATACCGACTTCGTTGATAACGTTGGTGGTGTTGACTGTTCGGATAACGAAGTAAACATTAAGATCTTCTTGAATGGTTTAGTTTCTAACGGTGATCTAACCGTTAAGCAACGTAACCAAGTGCTTGAATCGATGGAAGATGAAGTGGGCGAAATCGTACTAGACGACGCATATTGCCAAGCTGAGTCTATTTCGGTTACTGAGCATCAAGGTGTTGGCTTAGTCAAAGAGCAAATCCGCTTCATCCATACTATGGAAAAAGCAGGGTACTTGGATCGTGGTTTGGAATACATCCCAGACGACGAAACATTGCTTGAGCGTGAAAAGCAGGGCCAAGGCCTAACAAGACCAGAGCTTTCTGTACTTGTTGCTTACGGAAAAATGGTGCTTAAAGAAGATCTTGTTAGTGATGATATCGCTAATGATGAATTCCATGCTCAACAGCTTATGCAATACTTCCCAACAGCGTTACGTCGTAACTATTCTCAGCACATGGATAACCATCCACTACGCTCTGAAATTATTGCGACGGCACTGGCTAACCAAATGGTTAACGAAATGGGTTGTAACTTTGTTACTCGTCTGCAAGAAGAGACGGGTGCAAATATCGTTGATATTGCAAATGCTTACGCGGCATCACGTGAAATCTACGGTCTTGGCCATGTTCTGAAGAGCATCCGTGAACTGGATAATGTTTCAAGTTCTGAAGCTCAATATGAATTGATTTACCATGTTCGCCGTACACTTCGTCGCTTGGCTCGTTGGTTGCTAAGAAACCGTACCGGTAAACAGTCAGTGAAAGCACTGATTGAACTTTACCAAGGTGATGTTCTAACTATCACAGAGAAACTGGATGAAAACCTAGTGGCTTCTGAAGTAGAAGAGCATAACGCAATGGCACAGCTATGGATTGACCAAGGCGTAAACGCTGAGTTGGCTAATTCAGTTGCACGTTTGTCTAGCTTGTACTCGGCACTGGATATATCCACAGTGGCTCGTGAAACAGGTAAAACAGTACAACAAGCGTCCAAGCTTTACTTCAACCTTGGTGACCGCTTGTCTTTGCACTGGTTCTTGAAGCAAATCAATGGCCAAGCAGTAGACAACAACTGGCAAGCATTGGCACGTGCCGCATTCAGAGAAGATCTGGATTGGCAGCAACGTCAGTTAACTGGCCAAGTACTTAACTGCGGTTGTGCTTCAGATATTGATGTGATTAAAGCGCTTGATGATTGGATGGAAAGCAACTCGGTTTCTCTGCATCGTTGGGAAAGCATCTTGAACGAATTCAAAGTAGGTTCGGTTCATGAGTTTGCTAAGTTCTCAGTAGCACTACGTGAATTGATGCTACTGAATCTAAATTGCATGTCGACAGACTAGCGATTAGATAAAAACTAAAAGAAACAAGGGCAGGCCATTAGGTCTGCCTTTTTTGTTTGGCAGAACAGTGTTATTTGGCTGAATAGTCAATGACGTGTCCAATTATTTCGTTGAGTCACTTATACTCGGTCAAGTTAGCTTCTAATTGGTCGAGCTGGCTGATGCTCGTTACATAAATGATAGTCAAATGGACCATCCGTTGGAGGATACGGTAACGTTTGCTTAATAATAAACCTCTTTCGTTAGCAAACTCGATTATCTTACCCTTACAGACAGTAATAGATTGAATAGTTGGGTAAATAAGTAAATAATATCGCCCCGTTTACACGGCGCTTTTTTCTATCGGAGGCACAATGCTTTACCGTCTAGCCAGAACTGGCTTTTTCCAACTTGATGCCGAAAAGGCTCATGATCTTGCAATTCAAAATTTCAAACGCTTCACTGGCACACCTATTGATCTTTTGTATCGCCAACAATTACCTCACCGACCTGTAGAGTGCATGGGTCTTACTTTTAAAAACCCAGTTGGCCTTGCTGCCGGCCTAGACAAAAACGGCGAATGTATTGATGCATTTGGCGCAATGGGTTTTGGCTTTGTAGAAGTAGGGACTGTGACTCCTCGTCCACAAGCAGGTAATGACAAACCACGTTTGTTCCGTCTTGTTGAAGCCGAAGGTATTATCAATCGTATGGGTTTTAACAACCTAGGCGTAGATAACCTAATTGAGAATGTTAAGAAGTCGAACTATGACGGCATCTTAGGCATCAATATTGGTAAGAACAAAGACACGCCAATTGAAAAGGGCGCAGAAGATTACATTATCTGTATGGAGAAGGTTTACCAATACGCGGGTTACATTGCGGTAAATATCTCTTCACCAAATACTCCAGGACTTCGTTCGCTACAATATGGCGAAGCACTTGATGATCTGTTGTCTGAACTAAAAACCAAGCAATCTGAATTAGAAGCGAAGCATGGCAAATATGTCCCGCTTGCTCTTAAGATCGCGCCGGATCTAAGTGATGACGAAATCAGTCAGATTTGCGAATCATTGATCAAAAATAAGATCGACGGTGTGATCGCAACAAACACAACATTAGATCGCAGCATTGTTGAAGGCATGAAGCATTGCGATGAAGCGGGTGGCCTTAGTGGACGTCCGGTTCAATCTCGCAGTACTGAAGTTGTTCGTAAACTTCACGAAGAGCTGGGTGACCAATTACCGATCATCGGGGTAGGCGGTGTTGACTCTTACGTTGCTGCAAAAGAGAAAATGATGGCGGGCGCGAAGCTTGTACAAGTTTACTCTGGTTTCATCTACAAAGGTCCAGGCCTTGTAGGCGACATCGTCAAAAATCTATAGTTCGTAAAAACGATCTTAGTCCAAAGACTACAATCCGGCATCGTCTTAATAAAAGAGACACTGTAACTCACTGAGTTGTAGAGAAAAGCAATAAGAAAGAGGAATTCATTTCCTCTTTTTTTTTGCCTATCGCACAGTAAAATTACTGTAATTGAAGGTAATTTTGCGTTTTACCTAATGGAATGGTTCAACAGTGTGAGACGAAATGATGCTTAAACCTAGCGATACATGGAGTTGGTATTACGATGAGCAGCAATGTTCATTGATGCTAAACCTCGGAGAGGATATGATTTTTAAAACGAATCTGGTCCGCAATAAGCTGGTGGACTGCGCTTTTAAAGATAATGAATTCACTGTTGATGATGCATCTTCCTACCAAACCTTCAAAGAACAAATTTCTGGCTTAGAACTGTCTGAGCCACGACAAGCTGAGCTTGCACTTTATTGTGTGGCTGCAAAGCGTTTCCATAAGCCTGTGCAGCCTAAAAGCTGGTTCTTCGACTCACAAGGCGCTGGCCATGAATATCCTCAAGAAGGGGATATTGTACAAATGAATAACGAGCATAGTCTTGGTTACTTCATTGTATTAGAAGTAGGAGAGTGTGCGAGCTTATGTGCATTTGTAGACTTAGAAGAGTTCCTGTTAACGCCTTCAAAAGGGTTACGCTTTGGAGACTCGATTAAAGTCATGCACGATAGAATGACTGACGCAAATGCCATCCTTCATCAAACGCATATTGCGATGGTGGGTTAATCTCTAATCTCTAACCTAGAGCATCACTAGAGCATTATTTCACCCAACCATCGCTACGAATAAACCTGTAATACCTTCCCCATAATCGGCTTAATAGCCGATTTTTTTGTGCCTAAAAAAGCCTATTTCAATAAATACGACGTAGTTCATTCATTTGAATGACGTTGTTCACTTATTTAATTTGTAAAAAACGTATCTTTTTTAACCTCAATTTCGACCGATTCTCTTATTATCGATGGTGGATTTCCTCTGTTTATTCCCTGTTTGGGGTCTTTTGTTGCTAAATTTCAACTTAAATTTACCTCTGGTATATACCAGCTTTGGGGTGAATATAAATGCACTTAATGATTTAAGCCTATCGATGAGTGTTATTTCTGTGAGATTGAGAGTTGTTGTGTTGTAAGGGGATGCGAGTAAGCGATCGCTTCATGACTGACCATTTGCTAAGCAGTTAGTAGAAAGATTCAATGAAAAGACGAGTTTAGTGTGATGCTCTAATAGCAAATTCAGGTATAATCGAGCTCATTTTTATCAATAAAAGAACACTATGAATCAATATCTAGCGGTTACCTCAAATGGCCTTGAGAATTTATTAGTTGAAGAACTAACCCAACTAGGGATTACAAACGCAAAACCTGTTCAAGCAGGTGTTAAATTCAAAGCCACCAATGAGCAAATTTATCGTTGTTGTTTGTGGAGCCGTTTGGCTTCTCGATTTGTACGTGTCCTTTCAGAATTCACTTGTATGGATGACATGGATCTTTACCTATCGACCACTGCGGTTAACTGGGTAAATCAATTCCATAGCACCAAGCGTTTCGTTGTTGACTTCAATGGTACGAACAACGAAATCCGTAATAGCCAATACGGTGCGATGAAAGTAAAAGATGCCGTTGTAGATTGCTTCGAGAAGAAGTCTTTACCGCGCCCATCTATTAGCAAAGAAAATCCAGATATTCGTATTCACGTTCGTCTGCATCGTGACAAGGCGATCCTTGGTGTAGATATGGTAGGCAGTGGCCTTCATCAACGTGGCTACCGTCCAGAATCCGGTCGCGCACCATTGCGTGAAACTCTTGCTGCAGCGATTCTTCTTCGTAGTGGCTGGGATGCAACCAAACCTTTCCTAGATCCTATGTGTGGTTCAGGTACGTTAGTAATTGAAGCTGCGATGATGGCTGCAAACATGGCACCTGGTGTGAAACGTCAGAAATGGTGTTTTGAATCACTAGAAGATTTCGAACCTGAGCTTTGGGCTGAAGTTAAAGCTGAAGCGAACGTTCAAGGCCGTCGTGGCGTTAAGAAAGTAGGATGTAAGTTCTTCGGTTATGATAATGACGAACGCATGATCAAAACGGCGCGTGACAATGCACGTCGTGCTGGCGTTGAAGAGTTGATTGAATTCGAAGTAGGTGACGCTGCAAAGCTTAAACGTCCTACAGAGTTCAATGATGGTGTGATTGTGTCAAACCCGCCTTATGGTGAGCGTTTAGGTACAGAGCCTGGCTTAATTGCACTGTACACAGCATTTGGTGCTCAACTGAAGGCTGAGTTTGGCGGTTGCAACGCTTCTATCTTCTCAAGTTCTGATGAATTACTTAGCTGCTTGCGTATGCGTGCAGACAAACAGTTCAAACTGAACAACGGTGCGTTACCGTGTCACCAGAAGAACTACTCAATTTCAGACCGTCCTATGTCTGAACGTCCAACTGGCGAACAAGAACAACTGATTGCACCTGATTTCGCGAACCGTCTTAAAAAGAACATCGGCAAAATCGGTAAGTGGGCTAAGAAAGAGCAGCTAGATTGCTACCGTATCTACGATGCTGACTTACCAGAATACAATGTAGCGATTGACGTATATCCGGGTCACCTTGTGATTCAAGAATACGCAGCACCTAAAGATGTGCCGGAAGACAAAGCTAAGCGTCGCTTAACCGATATCATCCGTGCTTCTATCCAAGTGACTGGCGTTGAAGCGAACAACGTCGTGCTTAAGGTTCGTCAGAAGCAGAAAGGCCGTTCTCAATACCAGAAGATGGCTCAAGACTCTTCGAACCTAGAAGTAAACGAATATGGCGTTAAGCTGATTGTTAACCTTCATGACTACCTAGATACAGGCTTGTTCTTAGATCATAAGATCACTCGTCGTCGTATTGGTGAGATGGCTGGTGGTAAAGACTTCTTGAACCTGTTTGCTTACACAGGCAGTGCTTCTGTTCATGCTGCAGTCGGTGGCGCTCGCTCTACAACGACTGTAGATATGTCGAACACGTATCTTGAGTGGGCAAAAGAGAACATGGAGCTGAACGGCCGTGTTGGTCGTCAACATCAATTCGTTCAAGCTGACTGCTTACAATGGTTGGCGAAAGAGCAAGGATCTTACGACTTGATCTTTATTGATCCACCGACGTTCTCAAACTCTAAGCGTATGGATCAATCTTTTGATGTTCAACGTGACCACATCCAGTTGATGGAAGATTTAAAGCGTCTTCTAAGAGAAGAAGGCACGATTGTATTCTCTAACAACAAGCGTCATTTCAAGATGGATATGGAAGGGCTGGAAGAACTGGGTCTTAAAGCTCAGAATATCTCGTCTAAGACGTTGCCTCTGGATTTCTCTCGCAACAAGCACATTCATAACTGCTGGTTGATTACTCATAAGTAATTAAGAGATTGTATAAGGATATATAGTGCTGACTCTCTACAGTACAGAAGGGTGCCATCTATGTGAGATGGCATTCAAACTCACGGAACAGCTGAATATAAGTCATCAGATCAATGTGGTGGATATCGCATTGGATGATGAGCTCTTCTCCCGTTACGGGGTCACTATTCCGGTACTCAAATTTGAAAGCTCTGACTTGTCTAAACACTCAGAGCTTAACTGGCCTTTTGGCTTGTTAGAACTTAACGATTGGTTAAAGAAGAATGGCATTACTTACAATTCATAATGGGCAATTAGCGTTTGGTGATCACCCATTATTAGATGGTGCGGATTTCGCACTGCAAGAAAACGAACGTGTGTGTTTGGTTGGCCGTAATGGTGCAGGTAAATCAACGTTGATGAAGATCTTGTCTGGTAACATCATCATGGATGACGGAAAGATGCAGATCACACAAGATGTGGTTGTATCTCGTCTAGAGCAAGATCCACCGCGTAATGAGAAAGGTTCTGTTTACGAATACGTCTCGGGTGGTTTGGCTGAGGTAGGTGAGTTGCTTAAGGAATACCACAACTTACTTGATGTGATTGCAGAAGATCCTAGCGAGAAGAATTTAAATCGCCTTACTCGCGTTCAAGAAAAATTGGATCATGCAAATGCTTGGCGTTTTGAAGATCGCGTAAGTAATGTTCTTGCTGCACTTAAACTCACAGCAAATACTAAACTGACGGAACTGTCAGGTGGTTGGCAACGTAAAGCCGCACTTGCACGTGCGCTTGTATGTGACCCAGATGTATTACTGCTTGATGAGCCTACCAACCACTTAGACGTAGCAACGATCGAATGGTTAGAAGCTTTCTTAAAAGACTTCCGTGGTTCAATCATCTTTATCTCGCATGACCGTGCTTTCATCAAATCAATGGCAACACGCATTGTTGATCTTGACCGTGGCAAGCTAAGTTCTTTCCCTGGTGATTACGACAACTACTTGCTAGAGAAAGAAGAAGCACTACGTGTTGAAGAGATGCAAAACGCAGAATTTGACAAAAAGCTAGCGCAAGAAGAAGTTTGGATTCGTCAAGGCATCAAAGCGCGTCGTACGCGTAATGAAGGCCGTGTTCGTGCCCTTAAAAAGCTTCGCGAAGAGCGTCAAGATCGTCGTGAAGTACAAGGTAAAGCGAATATCCAAATCGATACGTCTGCACGTTCAGGTAAAATCGTATTTGAAGCTGAGAACCTTAACTTTGCATTTGAAGGCAAAGAGATCGTTACAGACTTTAGCTTCAACATCATGCGTGGCGACCGTATCGCCCTTATCGGGCCAAATGGCTGTGGTAAGAGTACGGTGCTTAAACTGCTTCTTGATCAACTTAAACCCGATTCAGGTCGTTTGCATTGTGGTACTAAGCTTGAAGTGGCTTACTTTGACCAATACCGCGAAATTCTAGACCCTGAGAAGTCGGTGATTGATAACCTGGCTGATGGTAAGCAAGAAGTAACAGTAGGCGGACGTGAGCGTCATGCACTGAGCTACTTACAAGATTTCTTGTTCTCTCCTAAACGTGCTCGTACCCCTGTTAAAGCACTGTCTGGTGGCGAGAAAAACCGATTGTTATTGGCTCGTATCTTCCTTAAATCGAATAACTTGTTGATTCTCGATGAGCCTACCAATGATTTAGATATCGAAACATTGGAACTTTTAGAAGATTTGCTTGCCAACTATGAGGGTACGTTGCTTCTCGTGAGCCACGATCGTCAGTTCGTTGATAATACGGTAATGACGAGTTGGATATTTGAAGGTAACGGTGTAGTTGAAGAGTTTGTTGGTGGTTACCACGATGCTCAGAAACAAAGAGCACAAGCACTGGAGTATCGTCAGGCTGAAAAGCCAGCAAAGGCGGAGAAAGTTGTTGAGGAAACTCCCAAAACTGCGCCAGTTAAAGCTAAACCTAAGAAGTTATCGTATAAGCTACAACGAGAACTAGAAGCGCTACCAATGCGTTTAGAAGAATTGGAAACCGAAATTGAAACTCTGCAGCAAGAAGTTAATGATCCAGACTTCTTCTCAAAATCTGTAGAGCAGACACAACCAGTTTTAGATAAGCTATCTGCAGTAGAGCAGGAGCTTGAAGTTGCTTTTGAGCGCTGGGAAGAGCTCGAGGCACTACAACAGGAAAGTTAAGAAGTAATAATGACTTGTACTAAATTTAAATTAACAACAGTTGCAGCATTAGTATTTGCTGCAACTAACGCGAATGCTGCGCTTTACAAGGTAGTTGAAGTAACGCCTTCTTTTGCTGATGAACCTGAAATATCTGAGATATTTGGTGTTGCAATTCAGCCAGGTAAAGCTGTCAACGTTAACGCAGTATTGCCAGCATTACCTGATGATGAGTTACTTCTAGGTTGTTTTGATTCTAATGCAACTAACTGTGCCGATAGTACATTTAAACTCGCAGGCGAGACACGTAACACCGTTGAAGCAATTAGCTACCGGGAAGAAGTTCCATTCGCAATGGATGCTCGATTTCAATACATCCAAGAGCGCGATGATTTCGAAAACTATTGTGATCGAGAGCTGCGATACTCTACGTGTGAAAGTTGGGCATCCATCCGCTGGTATGACACTTGGAATAATGAACGAAATGACCTAAGTTATGTAAATGCAAAAGCATTTGTAGAAGGTGGTGATACTTTTGAAGCTCGCAATACGGTAATCAACTCCCTAGATGATAATGCTAAACCAGTGGGGGTTAAATCTGAAGGTGACATTCGCAATAATGCATTGTTTACGACGACAGCTGCGCCTGCCGGAAGTTCAGAAACTCGTGTATGGAAAGCTATAACAGCAAGTAACGGTACTGTTTATAACGTAGGTAGTGTATCTACGAAAGGCCCTAAAACAGACACTTCAAATACAACGTTTAGTTCAAAAGCAGCAATCTGGGATGGAACTAATACAGAAGAAATTGATTGGGTCAGAGGTGGCAACGCCCAACAAGGTGATTACTTTGCCCAAGGCAGCATGCGCTCAATTACCGAGTCAAACTCTCTTTTTTACGGTGTAGGCTATAACACTGTAGATGGTAATGGCGATTTACAAGACATGAATGCCAGTGTTTTTGTGAGTGACTCATTAGATCTGACTAGTGCCAAATGGACTACTACACAGGTTAGTGGTGCACAGGTGAATTCTGGCTCATCTAATGATGATGCTAGATACAGTAATTCTGTAGTTACAGATATAAACAAGAACTTGTTGGCTATAGGTTACGCGAAGCGAAATGGATATGTTCCTGAAAGTGGAAGTGCAGCCAACAAAGCTTTCTTTGTCAAAGATGCTTCTAATCCTAGTGCAACATTCTTATCCGGTGGTATTTTCTTTACTGGATCTGGTGGTGAAGCAAAAGCGGTAAACAACTTTAATGAATTTGTCGGGCAGATTGATGCTGAGCCGATTCGAGAAGTAGATGGCAGTGAGCGTCGACACCGTGGTTTTATTTATCCCTATAAATCTGATGATGTCTCAGGTACGTTGACGGAACGTTACAGTGGGGTTTTTCGCAGCAAATCGTGGTGGTTAGATGACTTAACTAATGGTGCTAATACTGATGGTCAGGATTATTCTAACGCTAATAATTATTTCCGTGTGATCGATGCGACAGACATTAATGATGCAGGTGTTATATCGGGAACTGCCATTAAGTGTACTGTAAATGGCACAGCGCAACCTTATGACACAACTGCACATAACTCCTACTGTGGCGGAGCTGCTTCCAACGCAGTTGAAGAGGTTGTCGCGGTTAAGTTGATTCCTATTAGCGGTGCTACTGAAGAAGATATCCAGACTCGTAGCACAGACACAGAAAAAGTTGACCGCCAAGGTGCAGGCTTAGGTTGGTTAGGTTTGACTGTACTTGGCTTGTTAGGGTTCCGTAGAAAATTTAAATAATTTTATCTCTTGAGCCCGAGTTCACAATTTTGAACTCGGGCTTTTTTTCACCTTGAGAAAAGTGAAAAGTTGATCGATTCTTAAAGTTGGAGTCACAAAAACTCCGCTAAGTTGTAATCATTGTATGTTAGTAAATTAACACCCGTATAAGGACTGCACTATGAAGAGACAAAAGCGTGATCGCCTAGAACGAGCACAATCTCAAGGTTACAAAGCTGGTTTAAACGGCAGGTCACAAGAAGCTTGCCCATACAGCCAAATGGATTCTAAATCGTATTGGTTAGGTGGTTGGCGTGATGCCAAAGATGATAAGCATTCAGGTCTCTATAAGTAGATAGGGCGAACATATTCAAAGGTCAAGGCTCCATGCTGTATAACAGCTGGAGCCTTGTTAGTATCTGAGAATCATACAAGGCCTTATAAACCGAGAACTGGCTGATTAGAAAGTGATTTAAGGTTGTTTCGCTGGTGGACATATAATTGATGACGGTTACTTAGTTACATCTTAGTGCACTATAACTAAATATGTTGAAATAAAAATAAAGCAACCATTAGCTGCTTTATTAAAAATCTAACTATTAGACTAGAATGCTGATGTGTCTTGGAAAAGACCAACTTTCAAATCTTTAGCAACATAGATCTCTTTACCATCAACAAGAACGCGACCGTCTGCAAGGCCCATTACTAGGCGACGGTTAACAACACGCTTCATGTGAATTTCGTAAGTTACTTTTTTAGCCGTAGGTAAGATTTGGCCAGTGAATTTAACTTCACCAACACCTAGAGCACGGCCTTTGCCTTTGCCGCCAACCCAACCAAGGTAGAAGCCAACAAGCTGCCACATTGCATCAAGGCCTAGACAACCAGGCATTACTGGGTCGCCAGGGAAGTGACAGTCGAAGAACCATAGGTCAGGAGTAATATCCAGTTCAGCAAGAATCAAACCTTTACCGAAATCACCTTCAGTCTCAGACATTTTAGTGATGCGATCCATCATCAACATGTTCGGTGCTGGTAGTTGAGGACCTTCTGGCCATAGCTCGCCTTGGCTTGATGCTAGAAGATCTTCGCGAGTGTAAGAATCACGTTTGTTTTGCATTATCAATTACTCCGATTTTTGATAGGTGCATATTAGTGAACAGGTGTACGCTAAACAAGTCCGATCAGTACTAGACAAACCAGTTTTTAATGCGTCCAACGATTCCAATAGGGTGCTCATGTCTTTCAAAATTTTCAATACGTTCCGCGATTTTACTCAGAACGCTTTCTTGTTCTTCGTCCCTAAATGGTGCGTTCATAATAAGAGGAATCGCTTCATCTACATTAGACACAGACCAGATATGGAACTCTTTGTTTTTGATGCTTTCAATTAGGTCTGGCTTCAGAGCAAGGTGTCTTAAGTTAGATCTTGGAAGGATCACACCTTGTTCGCCAGTTAGCCCGTTGTGTTTACACACATGGTAGAAGCCCTCGATTTTCTCGTTTAGCCCACCAACGGCTTGTACACGGCCGAATTGGTCAACTGCGCCTGTTACCGCTATTTGTTGATTGATAGGGTATTCCGACAAAGCACTTACCAGAGAGCAAAGCTCAGCAAGAGAAGCACTATCGCCATCAACTTCGCAGTATGATTGCTCAAACACAACAGAAGCAGCATATGGCAACGGATCTTCAAGGTTTAGCGCGCTACTTACAAACGCTTGCATGATCATCATGCCTTTAGCGTGAAGGTTGCCACCAAGCTCTGCTTTTCTTTCTACATCGGTAATGTCACCATCGCCAAAGTGAATAACACAGGAAATACGAGCTGGTTCACCATAAGAAATAGGGTGTCCAGGAACGTCAATAACCGTCAGGCCGTTAACTTGTCCTACTTGCTCACCCTCTGTTTCGATGATGACTTGGCCATCTCGAATATCATCGAGAGCACGTTCAGGAAGGTAAGACTCGCGGTTGTATTTGTGTTGTTGAGCTTGCTGAATATGGTGAATATCAATGTCACCATTGTCCGCTTCAACCAAAGCTTCGCTCAATAGCGCATTGTGCCAAATAGGGCATAAAGGGATATAGCTCTGATCTTCAGTCTCACGCGCGCCAGCGGTAAGAATCCCAATTAGTGCTTGTTGCGTAATATATGGGAGGTTATAACGTTGCTGAAGCCATCTTAGATACCCAAGATATTGGGTCAAAGTATCGTGTGAAAGCTTAATATCTTGTTCTATTTCACTGAATAGGCAAAACCCTGTTTGAATATCGCCATCTAGATAATCCAGATCACCAAGTTGAGCGCGGTCTCCGACAACAATCAACTTAATGTTGTATGTCAGTGCAGCGATAGGCGTTTGATTTAGATGCTCTGGAAAACTGCTAATTGGTTCGACTGCTTCACCGAGAAGTGCGGATTTCAATAACAACCAACTTCCTGGATTTGCAAGAATCATATTCGCTGAGACAACGAGGTAACCATTGTTCGCTCTAGAAAGTAGACCTGGCTTTGTCGCTACAATTTCACCATTTTTAGACTGAACTTGGTCAAATAAAGCGGCTGCATTTAAAGATTCGGTTTTTATAACAGGCTGAGCATCGTCTTTTAACTCTGTCGTCAAAGATTCAACGATAAGTTGACGATAGATTGAGTTGTCAGGCGCATTAACAAGTAGAACTCGTGAAAGATTGGATAGGCGTACAAAACGGGTTAGCGCATCTCTAAATCTATGTTGAATATCTGAGAATGTGAAAGGAGATATGTCAGGGAATTGCTCTAGTTGAGCGCTATATTCATCGTACTGAGGCGTAACATGTCGCCAATCTACTTGAGTCATTTAAATGTCTGATTATGATAATAAGGTAGGGAGTATATAGAAAAACCGAGGACTCATATAGGTCTATGTTGTAGTTACTAAACACTAAGCTAATATAAGTATGATCTTGGTCTATTCTTTCAAGACAATAATTGTTAAGTGACCTATTATGGGTTACGCTGTCACTAGGTTAGCTCTCGAGATTAGACATGAAATATCAGCAGCTTGAAAATTTAGAATGTGGTTGGAAATGGAACTACTTGGTAAAAAAATGGAAAGAAGGTGATTCGATCACTTGCCATATTGATTCAAGTGAAGCTGATGTTGCCGTGAAAGCTTTGTTGGAGCTAGAACACCAACCTACAGGGGTTCTTGAGTGGATCTCAAATAACATGTCGCCTGAGCTTGATAACAAGCTCAAGCAAGCGATCAGAGCCAAACGTAAGCGCCATTTCAACGCTGAGCAAGTTCATACTAAAAAGAAGTCTATCGATCTTGATTATCGAGTCTGGGAGAAGTTATCTCAACGAGCAAACGAACTCGGTTGTACGTTATCTGATGCGATAGAGTATTTGGTTAGCGAAGCGTCTCGAAGTGAGCAGGCCAGCAAGACGGTTACTAGTCTTAAAGAAGATTTGAGTAAGCTCCTTTCTGACGATAAATAACCGTCAACAGTAGTGGTGACATTATGATGTATGTAATCTTAATTGGTGCAGCGTTGGTTTTTTGGTTAGTCGCAGTTGATCGGCCGGTATTGAAAATCAAGTTTAGTGACGGGGCGATCGAACAAGTTAAAGGTCATCTTCCACCGAGCTTTAAGCACAACCTTCAAGAAATTGGCCACAATAATTCCTTCAAGGGCGAACTGAAAGTGTATGCTAAACGCTCTGGTTACAATCTCAAGTTCACTAAAGATGTGCCTAAAAGCGTTCAACAACGTATTCGTAACGTATTTCCGCATAATGGATTTAAATCCACAGGTTCAAAGAAAGCGTAACTGTCGAGAATTACGCGTTATCTGGTAAAACGTCATACTTAGTTAATTCTTCATCCCCCTTAACTGTAAGCATACTGTTCCCACCCCCAATAAAGAGAGAGCAGTATGAGATATCTAATATTCTTGTCGTGTTTTTTATCCCCATTCGTTTTTGCCGACGATGCATTGGTTAACCCCGTAGCCAAAAAAATTAAAGCCACAGTGCTGAAAGGGCTCAACAAGAGTAATATTGATTTTGATGGTTATTGCGACCTGATGATAGAAATGAAACACTCTAAAGGTTATGCCAGAATTAAAAAGGTTAGGGCATCTGGCGATAGCAAAGCATGCAAACAAGCTAAAAAGCACTTGCCGAGGAAGAAAAAGTTCAAATACAGCTTTCCTGAAAAGTACATCCGCCTCCATATCACATAATAATCCGATTTCATGCACTATAACTAAATAACCTTAATTTTATTGAAACAATCACGTGAACCAATCTCTAATTTCTATTAATATTAGTTTTATTATAAAGGCAGGATATGCCGGCAAAAGAGCATTTAGGGCAAAGGAAAGTCACGGTTGTTGTTAGCACATAAAAATTACCCCCCTGAAGTGATTGAGATATCTAGAAAAGTCTCAATCAATGTTGAGGCTCGCTTTAATCGGTGGCTGATCTCACCGGAATATAAACTCGAGCAATCTACGGTAGATACATTGCTGAGTTTGGAAAATAGATACTGTGATAGCGTTATATTTGATGAATCTGACCGCATATCTCACAATCAACGTATTCTATTGCGTTGTGAACAAGATAGAGTTAACGCTCATCGTGAGAAAGTTGTCGCGAAGCAACAAACATTGCGCTACGTGATTGAAGATGTCAGTAATGCTGCCACTGCGCTTATGCTTGAGAAGCTTCAAGGAACCTTAATAAGCACATTGTTTTCAGAGCTACCAGACTACAACCAGTTTGCTAGTGTTGTGTATACGCCATCCTTAAACTTTTCTAAGATCCATCAGATTTTAGATACGAGCAGATTGTTGAGTTCAAATTTAATAGAGTTTGTTTCCAATCCGGAGTTTTCTGAGAAATACGGTAGAAAGTCTAAAATGATTCTCGACCCTAAGGTTGCAGCACAGCAGATAGGTATAGACAACTGTCGTTTATTGTTTCCATTACTAATGAGCCAGAAACTAATTAAATGGAGTGATGGCAACATCAAGCACATTACTCCTAAGGTTTGGCAACATTTAGTCGTAACTTCTAATGCGACTCGGATTCGACTTCAAGACACGTCGATAAAGGATCCTAACGTCGGTATTCTACTGGGTGTTTTGAGGGTTCTGCCTTTGTTTTTGATTTGTAACCATTTTTCTTCAATATTTGAAGATGCATTGGTAAAAACGATGCTTGGCTATCGTGAAGCAAGTGACAAGCATGATGAGTATTATGCTTGTACTGAAATCCTCCCAAACACACAGTTTCTCGAGACCATGATAGATCAATTGGATCTTAAGCTACTCAAAAATTTTGTTGAGTTTATAGATTGGAGCCCGGGTAACCAATTTATAAAGGAGGCGCTTCTAGAGGAAGTGAATGATATCCCCGTGCTTGAGCGAACAGTTTATGGTGCAGCTCTCGCTCAGGGAAGAAAATTTTCTATTTTTGAAGCGTTAGATAACAGCGAATTGTTTAACTTTAAGCATCGCCCTTATTGGTTTTCCACAGTTCAAATGTCTATAACGACAATTGAACAAATGCAGGATAGAGTGCCTGGAAAACTGACAACGAACATGTAAATAAGAAAAGGGAGCCACATTAAACCTGGCTCATTTGTTACACCGTAACCTTGGGTGGTTACTATTATTTCCAATAAAAATCAGTTGGTTATATTAGCTGACGACTTCGAATGTAAACGACTCTTGTTTGGCTGTTGCGTGTTTAACAGGAATACCAAGACGTTGGCAAGTCATCAGAACTTTCAGCTTCCTGTCGGCAGGAGCGTGTTCAGAGAGGATCACAGAGCTTAGGCATTCTCTATTAAGGTACAGCTTATTGCCGAGCATCTCCTGATTAGGCAACACCCAGCGATATTCCTTTTCGTAACGCCAATTAGAATGCTTGATCTTAAATATTTCTGCTTCCAATTCAGATGTTTGGAATTCATTCAACGATTCTAAGTGGAACATGTTTGGGTCGTCTTTATACTGGACTTCAAAGCAATTGAGCTTGGCCTCACCATTATAACAATTGAGGTCATACTCGATGCACATGCCTTTAAAGTTGTCGCCATACTGAGACCATAGTATTGGGTGGTCACTCGACTGAGAAAAACACACAACCTTGAAATCGTTCTGAAGTTCTTTGTCGAGCAGATGGTTAGACTCAAATGGGTTATTAAAGGTCTTAGCGTAATCAAACCATAACGAACATTCAGCAATAGATTGTATGTTTCTGTCGTGGAGAGATCTGAACTTATAAAGTTTAGGCAACATATCAAACACCTAGTTTACAACATTGCTTGATGTTAACACTTTAATTCATAACTCATACCCGAATGCATAGCATTTGATTGCTCAATCACCAAATTTATTGGCACAACTGTTTGATAGATCAAAATTTAAACACGAAATAGTGACCGGTTTAAGTGGTTTGTTTTGCAGTAGAGCAATAGCGAACTAAAGTAGGTTAGTTGCAAATAAGATACAACGTAACTTTTTTGCTTAGACTAAATAGCTTAGGCTTAGTATTTGAGAATCGTAAGGTTAAGTTAATAAAGGAAGTGTTCTAGTTGACTCTTGTGCGTTTCCTGCCAATCGAAAATATTGCCGAGTTCTTGCTTGGATTATCGAACCTGACGATGCATGTCTTTCGGGGATTGAGCGGGCTTAGCAAAGCGATGGTTAAAATCGGCGATGAAGTAGGGAAGCCAGGCGTTGGCTTGTTCGATGGTGTCGATACCTTGTAAGCGCATCTCTTTAACCAGTCGGTCTTGCAGCGTGAGGTTGGCTCGCTCAACGCGACCTTTGGCTTGGGAGCTGTTGGCACAGATGAGTTCTATCGCCAGTTCTTTCAACACGCGCCCGTATTGAGTTTGGCCAACTTGTTTGTGTTTCTCCTGATTCACTCGAAAAATAGAGTGCTTGTCACTGTAAAATGCGATGGGCTTGCCGTGCTCATTGAGGTATTCACGCGTGGTCATCATGTAGTCAAACGCGGATTCTGTCTCGCTGAATCTTAGGTTCATCAGACGGCCAGTCGCATCATCAATGAACACCAATAGGCAGCATTTGTCACAGCGGCCTTCAAACCAGTCATGATGGGAGCCGTCAATTTGGATAAGTTCACCCAAGCAATCACGACGGTAACGAGGCTGATAGACCCGAGGTTTGCGTTGTGAATGTGGAAGCCACAGTCCGTCGGCGATCATCCATTGACGTAAAGTTTCGTTTGATATGGGCAAGTTGTGCAGCTCAGATAACTTTTCTTGAGCGAGTGTTGGTGAGAAGTCGCCGTAGTTTTCACGGACAAGGCTTAGCACCGAGTTTCGATAACCACTTGAATAGCGATGATTGCTAGGCTTACCGCGAGCGCGATGAGCCAATCCGCTCGCACCGTATTTACGAAGTCGGTTCATCAGGCGTTGGATGTGACGGACACTCAAGCTGAGGATCTCGGCAGCATCGGCCCGACGTATCCGTCGCTGACACACATCTTCAATTACTTTAAAACGATTGATCTCTGAATCACTCATAGTCACCAGCATGTTGTTATGTCCATAGCGTTTACCAATATCAATTAAGCCTAGTGGTGATGAGCTAAAGGGACATTTTAACTTTGGAAAATAGTGACATTACAACTTTGCGCTTACAAGCTCAGTGCGCATTATGTATATTATGTTAAATTGAGTTTAGTGTTTATAGGCAGGTATCTTTGTGTGATGCCCTGCCTCTTGTTTATCTACCAAATTGGCGTTCTATTTAACAGTAAGGCTATTTACCATAAAATACCTAATAAACATATATCCTAATCTTCGATTAAGAATACGTTTATTAGATTTCAAGCATTAATCGATCGATAGCCTCTGTGATCTCTTTGGTTCTTACTGGTTTGGTGACGAAATCATTCATGCCTACATCTAAGCACGAATATTTATCTTCTAGTGATGTGTGTGCTGTTAGCGCGACGATTGGCGTTTTGATGTTCGCGTCTCTCATGTATTTAGTTGTCGTTAGGCCATCCATTACGGGCATCGACACATCCATCAAGATAATATCTATCGAGTCGTTTCCTCTTTCAACAAATCCTATTGCTTCTTCACCGTTACTTGCGATAAAAACTTCGTGGCCTTGTCGCGTTAGAATCAATTTAATCACCATTTGATTTGTAGGATTGTCTTCGACAACTAAAACTGAATAGCGGCTTCTGAGTTCTCTTGAAGATTTGTCCTCTTCACAGTGAGCTAGATTGTTCGTGACTCTGGTAAGTACTGGTAACTGTACTTCGAATTTAGAGCCTTTTCCGGGTTCACTCTCTACAGATATGCGTCCTCGCATTAGTTCTACCAGTCGCTTGGTTATTGCCAGACCTAAACCGGTGCCACCAAATCTGCGTGTGATTGTACTATCAGCTTGCACGAATGGGCTGAATAGCGACGAAAGTTGTTGTGAGCTAATGCCAATCCCGGTGTCTTCTACTGTTATATAGAATGAGCTCTGCAGGTATTTGATCGAAACATGGACATGCCCACGCTCAGTGAACTTAATCGCGTTACCGATCAAATTAAATAGGATTTGTGCCAAGCGACTTGGGTCGATGTAATGAAGTTCACCTTCAGGGATATCGCTGGATATTGTTAGCGCCAAACCTTTATTGTCTGCTGTCTTCTTTTGTTCAGACAATACAAAAGTTACAGTGTCTCTTACGTTGCTCCATTGAGGTGCTAGTGAGAAACATCCAGATTCAATCTTAGAAAAATCCAATACGTCACTGATAATTGCCAATAAAAGCTCAGATGATGTGCTCATATTAAGCAGTATAGACTGTTGCTCTTCGTTCAGTGATGTGGATTTTAGGGCGTCTATCAAGCCAATGATGGCATTTAGCGGTGTTCTTAATTCATGACTCATCATTGCGAGGAATTCAGACTTGGCCTTGTTGGCTCTTTCTGCGTCTTTTCTTGCTGTGACAAGCTCTGCTGTACGCTCTCGAACGGTTGCTTCAAGCTTTTCTTTGTTTTCAATATCGAAAACAGCACGCTCAATTAGTGGTCTAAAGCGGTTTAGGGTTGCTTTTGTTTCAACACTAAAGTGCTTGGTATTGGAGTGGATAAAGATGATTACGGATTGTGTTAGTCCGCTATCGATACCAGTAATTAGAACAGAGTTGATTTGATCGAGGATAATGGGATGTAAGGAATTGAATTCACCCAGAGACTTGGGTTCAAAAAGGATGGCGCATTCTCCATTGATCACTCGAGATAGCTTGCCACAATCACTCCAATTCATTTGTTCGAAGACTTTGTTATTGGTTAGAAGGGTTTTGAAATTGCCTTCGTTCCCTACCCTAGATATTACGATAAAGTCATCAAATTTAATGTATTTTTTGAGCACAAATTCAAGGCTATAAAATATCTCAGATATGTTACTTGCCTTACTGATCGCAGAGATGGTTGATAAGATCACCCTGTTCTCTTCAGCCAGTTTTCGCTCACGGGCTTTTAGTTTTTGTAGTTCAATACGAGCTTCTTGTAGCGCTTCTTGACCTTCAGAACCCATTACTTTTTCAACCTATAAAACGTTGCAGACGATACCATTAAATTTCCGTGCGCGCTCTCACCGCCAGATAATCTTCCTTGCTCGCCAAAGGTGAATGGGCATATGTATGGGAGTCCGTTAAGTGCTTGATTTATTTGATCGCATACTTCGTCCATATCTTGCTTAAGGTTCAACATTGGACCTGCACAGAAGATATTGATCGCACCTAGTTTCTCTTCTAAATCCATATCGTTGTAGTAAGAAGAGTGAATAATATTGGCGGCACGGCTTATCAATTGCTGTTTAGATCCTTGCATCAAATAAATGGTGTCGCCTTCATTGATATCTGTGAATAGCTCGATTCCATTGCACTCTGTTTCTCTGATTGAGTGGGACAATTTGAAATATGGGTAGTCGTATGAAGAGCCAACTTTTCGCCCTAGCGGATACACGGATGACTTTTCGAATATATAGCCATCATCACTACCACCTAGATGGAAATTGGTCCATTCGTTATAAACGGTGACGGCTGGTCTATGGTCAATCTCCAACAATATTCGGTTTCTTACTTTGGTCACGGTCCCAGAATAGCGAGTGGGCGTATGGCCTGCACTAAAAGACGAATAGATGGACTGAGATGCAAATACCACAGTTAAAGATACGCCATTGATAGAGAGTGACTCTTCGGTAAAGATACTCCAGTTTCCAGAAACCTGATTGTCTGCCGCGCTGCCGCCAATAACAGGTACCTCAGTACCAAACTTCTTATCGATAGCCGCCATGACCTTCTCTTCATTGCCTGGAGTGGAATGCAATAAGATAAGATCAGGGATTTCACCTTCTCGGTTGGCGTTCTTAAGTGCTTTATCGATGGCGCTGAAGGTGCTTTGGTTTATGGAGTCGCTAAAGTGCTCGATACCCGTACCATAGGCGTTGATCCCAGAGTCATAGATGATGAGTACGCCTATCACTGGGCCGGAGTGGAACCCAGTTTCGGTCATAATGCCGTGACAAGTGGTGCAGCCATGTATTGGGGTGTTAGGGAGAGCATCTACGAAATATCTCTGCACAGCGAGTGTTGAGTACTCTTCTGTGCAGTAGCAAATAAGACAGGCAATATCGTCAGGGTTTTCTACCCCATTGAGCAACTCATCTACTGCGATTTTATCGTCTAGGGAATAAGAGACTTTTGATAGAAATTTCATAGATTCCGGGAAACTTTATTAATGTCCTCTTTATAACACTTTAATGCATGGTGTTTCACTGATTTGGTACATATTTCTATCAAAAGAACCGAGGCGCGACTCAGTTTTTCCTCTATTACTCTTTAGAAAGGTTTACGGAAAACGTGCTTATCTGTTGTGGAAATGTAACTGTTATTGAGGATGTCTTATCATTAGTTTGTAACAGCCAATTCGATGGCCCTTTTTCTTCTAGAATTCCACTCTCATTGTAGCTAATGATAAATTTGCCAGTTTTAGATGTTTCGATTGAATACCCTGATCTATCGCCCGAAATTAAAACATTATGATTATCAATACCAAATTCACACGGTTTTGAAATTATACAGCTTACTGTTTCGTGATTATCGTATGTTACTGTTCTCCAAGTAAATGCCGCTATTAAAACAACCAACATGACGATAATTTGAACAAGCCTGCCTTTTGTTAGCTTTTGTGCCGCCATTATAATCTTTACTCCTTGTTACAAAGTTCAAAGTTTTTAAATAAAAATCCAATTCCAGACCAAGCGTAAGGTTACTACTCTGTCATTGATTTGTTAATTCAAGTATAGTGTCGCGTTGAAAATGCCACTTTTTTTTAAAATCAGCAAGTGGAAATAAAGCCCTGAATAGGCTGAATTTCCTTTTCTAATTTGGGTGGCATTACGACGTGAGTCGTGTTGGAAGTAAAGTGTAGTAAATAAGAAATTGGAAGCATGCAAATGAGCCAAGAAAAGCAGCTTGAACAAAACTACAACTATACGGTCGTCCGTCAATTTACCCTCGTTACAATTTTGTGGGGTATTGTCGGTATGGGCGTTGGTGTTTTGATTGCCGCTCAATTAGTTTGGCCACAGCTAAACTTTGATACGCCGTGGCTGACGTACAGTCGTTTACGTCCCCTGCATACTAATGCGGTTATTTTTGCGTTCGGTACAAGTGCGCTGTTTGCAACATCATATTATGTTGTACAACGTACCTGTCAGACGCGTCTCTTTGGTGGCCCTCTCGTAGCCTTTACCTTTTGGGGTTGGCAAGCGATTATCCTGTCCGCTGCAATTACTTTACCGTTAGGTCTAACCTCTGGTAAAGAATACGCAGAACTTGAATGGCCAATCGATATTGCTATTACTCTTGTGTGGGTAGCTTATGCGGTCGTGTTCTTCGGAACTATGATTAAGCGTAAGACATCGCACATTTATGTAGCTAACTGGTTCTTCGGAGCCTTCATCATCACGGTTGCCGTGTTGCACATCGTTAACAGCCTAGCTGTTCCTGTATCTGCGTTTAAATCGTACTCGATTTATTCCGGAGCGATCGATGCAATGGTGCAATGGTGGTACGGACACAATGCGGTAGGCTTCCTATTGACAGCTGGTTTCCTAGGTATGATGTATTACTTCGTTCCTAAACAAGCTGGTCGCCCTGTTTACTCTTACCGTTTGTCGATTGTTCACTTCTGGGCTCTTGTGTCACTGTATATCTGGGCTGGTCCTCACCACCTACACTACACTGCACTTCCAGACTGGACTCAGTCTCTAGGTATGGTTATGTCTTTGGTTCTGTTTGCTCCATCTTGGGGTGGCATGATCAACGGTATTATGACTCTATCTGGTGCGTGGCATAAGCTACGTTACGACCCAATCCTACGTTTCCTAATCGTTTCTCTATCATTCTACGGCATGTCGACTTTCGAAGGCCCTATGATGGCAATTAAAACGGTTAACGCACTATCTCACTACACGGACTGGACTATCGGTCACGTTCACTCTGGTGCGTTAGGTTGGGTTGCTATGGTTTCTATCGGTTCGGTTTACCACTTAGTTCCAAAACTATTTGGTCAAGAGCGTATGTACTCTGTATCCCTAATCAATGTTCACTTCTGGTTAGCAACGATTGGTACGGTTTTCTACATTGTTGCAATGTGGATTTCTGGTGTGATGCAAGGTCTGATGTGGCGTGCAGTTAACTCTGACGGTACATTGACTTACAGCTTCGTAGAGTCTGTAGAAGCTTCTTACCCGTTCTACTTTGTACGTTTCTTAGGTGGTCTTATCTTCCTATCTGGTATGTTCTTACTGGCATACAACACGTACAAAACTGTTTCTGCACCTAAAGATAGCCTTAAAGCTATCCCTCAACCGGCTTAAGGAGATTTAGAATGAGCTCAAATTCAAATAATCGCCATGAGTTGGTCGAGAAAAACGTTGGTCTACTCGCGATCCTAATTGTTATCGCAATCAGCTTTGGTGCTTTAGTAGAAATCACCCCACTTATTTTCCAAAAGCAAACGACTGAACCTGTAGAAAACCTACGCGTTTACTCTGCTCTGGAAATGGAAGGTCGTGATATTTACATTCGTGAAGGTTGTAACGTATGTCACAGCCAAATGATTCGTCCTTTCCGCTCTGAAACTGAACGTTACGGTCACTACTCTGTAGCTGGCGAAAGTGTTTGGGAACATCCATTCCTATGGGGTTCTAAGCGTACTGGCCCAGATCTAGCGCGTGTTGGTGATCGTTACTCTGATGAGTGGCACCGTGTTCACCTTCTCGACCCTCGCGAACTTGTTCCTGAATCAAACATGCCTGGTTTCCCATGGCTTGCTGAGAATGTACTTGATGGCAAATTGACTAAGCAGAAGCTTGAAATCTTCCGTAATCAATTTGGTGTTCCTTACACAGACGAACAAATTGCTAACGCTAAACAAGATGTTGAAGGAAAAACAGAGATGGATGCAATCATCGCTTACCTTCAATCGCTTGGCCACGCAATGAAATAAGGAATAATTATGGACATTATTACATTTCAAAGTGTTTGGACTGTTACTGTTTTTGCTTGTTTCATCGGCATCGTTTGGTGGGCTTTCGGTAAAAATCGTAAGTCGCGCTTCGACGAAGATGCAAACCTAGTGTTCGCTGATGAAGCACCTGCGAAAGATAAAAATCAAGGAGTGACGAAGTAATGAGTACATTCTGGAGTATTTGGGTAACAGTCATCACAATCGGTACGCTGATTGGCTGTGCAGCCTTACTTCGTTGGTGTTCCAACGATAAAACAGGTGTAGAAGAAGGTCATGACATGGGCCATGAATACGATGGTATTCGTGAGCTTAATAACCCACTACCTAAATGGTGGACATACCTTTTCGTTAGCACAATTGTGTTTGCAGCTGTTTATCTTGCTCTATACCCAGGCCTTGGCAACTTTAAAGGTCTACTAGGTTGGACGAGTTCAAACCAAACAGTTCGTAGCGTAGAAGAGTCTCGCTCTGCAATCGCTGCAGCTCAAGCTAACAAACAGTTAGATGAGTATGCAAAAGAGCTTGATGACGCGAACACTTACTTTGGCGAAGCATTTAAGAAGCTAGCTCATGATGAGAACGGTCTTCGTTCTGTTCCTGACATTGCATCAGATGCTGACGCAATCAAAGTTGGTCAACGCTTGTTCCTGCAAAACTGTTCTCAGTGTCATGGTTCTGATGCTCGTGGTCAAAAGGGCTTCCCTAACTTGACTGACGATGCATGGCTATATGGCGGTGAACCACAAGCGATCGTTACTACCATCATGCATGGTCGTGTCGGTCAAATGCCAGCGTGGAAAGACGCACTTGGCGAAGAAGGCGTTAAAGAAGTGGTTAGCTACACTCTTAGCCTTTCTGGTCGTAGCGTGAACGTACGTGAAGCAGAAGCTGGTAAAGCACGTTTCGTAGTGTGTGCTGCGTGTCACGGTACAGATGGCAAGGGTAACCCTGCTGTTGGTGCTCCTGACCTAACAGACCGCGATTGGTTGTTTGGCGATTCTCGTGCTGATGTAACTGAAACAGTAATGAACGGTCGTTCTGGTGTAATGCCGGCTTGGAAGGACATCCTCGGTGAGGATAAGGTTCAGCTCGTCGCTGCCTACGTCTGGAGCCTCAGCAACTCAGATAAAGAGTAACATAATAATAACAGCCCCTTTTTAAGGGGCTGTCTTTCTTTTACAGTTATAACCTTAAGTGTTTGTAAAATTTAGTTTTATTTCATTGGATATATTGAGAATAATAATATGGTACAACCTTGGTATAAGCAGTTTTGGCCGTGGTTTTTGATCTTCCTAACCGTTGGCGTTTCTATGCTAACATTGGTTCGAGTCGCGATACTTACCAACCATTCAGTTAACGTTGTCACTGAAGATTACTATAAAAAAGGTAAAGGTATTAATGTCGACATTTCAAAAGTAAACGTTGCTAAAGAGCTTGGCCTATCAGCTTCAGTTAGCGAGAAAGGTAATTCAGTTATCATTACCCTAGACAAAGGCAAGCTAGACCACTTCCCTGCTATTAGCGCAATGTTCGTGCACCGAACGCTCCCTGACCGTGATTTTACTCAGCTACTGACCGCTGATGCGAGCGGCAACTACACGTTGACTCTGGACCATGAAATGCAAGGTCCATGGTTTATCGAGCTTTCTCCGCATGATTCTGAATGGTTAGTGCAAGGTCGCATGAACTTCCCAATTGATACTCCTACTCAACTAACGAACTAAAGCTTATGTGTGAATCCTGTTATCACTGCGGTGAAGATGTACCAGCGGAAACGGATTTTAAAGTAGAAATCTTAGGATCGGTTCGACCGATGTGTTGTCCAGGTTGCGAAACCGTAGCACAGACAATCGTTGATAGCGGTTTGGTCTCTTATTACCAATATCGTACCGCTCCGGCTGAAAAAGCGGATCTCGTGCCAGAGCAACTTCTGGCACTCAGTCATTACGACAACGAAGATGTTCAATTGGAGTTCGTCCGTAACTCTGAAAATACATCTGAAGTGACATTGTCACTCGAAGGTGTCTCTTGTGCTGCTTGTGCATGGCTTATTGAAAAGCAAGTCTCTTCAAAGTTAGGGGTTGTTAGCATTCGTGTTAATACCACGACTAACCGCGCCCTGCTCAGCTGGGACAACACTCAGGCTAAACTGAGCGAGCTGTTGTCTGCAATCCATACCCTAGGCTACAAAGCCGCTCCATTCGAGGCTGATCAACAAGAAGCCGCCTATCATCGATCGATGAAGAATTATCTCTATCGTCTTGGTATTGCTGGTTTAGCGACCATGCAAGTCATGATGTTAGCTGTAGCGCTCTACCTCGAAGTATTTGGCAGCCTTGAACCTGAATTCAAAAGTTACTTCCGTTGGGTAAGTTTGATCTTCGCAACACCTGTTCTCCTATACTCTGCGTTACCTTTCTATATTAATGCGTGGCGCAGTATTAAAGGCCGAACATTGGGTATGGATGTACCCGTTTCGATCGCTCTGCTATTTGCTTACGTTGCGAGTTTAGTGGCAACAGTGACAGAGCAAGGTGAAGTGTTCTTTGAATCTATCTCGATGTTCACCTTCTTCTTGTTGCTTGGTCGTTTCCTTGAGATGCGCGCGCGTCGTAAAGCTGCAGCAGCTAGCGGTAACCTGCTTAAGCTCGTTCCTGCGATGGCGACAACGCTAGACGGTGAGCAAGTTCCGGTAAAAACCTTAAAAGTTGGCGACCAGATTCGCGTTCTTCCGGGTGAACATATTCCCGCAGATGGCAAAGTATTGTCTGGCAGAATTCATATCGATGAATCCATGCTGACTGGCGAATCTATCCATGTGGTTAAGAATGAAGGTGATACGGTCTTTGCTGGCACATTGAATGGTGATGAATCGTTTGAATTGGAAGTGATGACCTCTAAAGCGGATTCGGTTATTTCTAATATCGTTCGTCTTCAAGATGAAGCTCAATTGTCTAAACCCCGAATTGCTGAAATCGCCGATGTGGTGGCTCGATACTTTGTCGCGGTTATCTTAATCATTTCATTCGGGACTTGGTTCTACTGGCATCAAACACGACCAGAAGACGCTTTCTGGATCATGCTTTCAGTATTAGTAGCGACCTGCCCTTGCGCTCTGTCTCTTGCGACGCCGACCGCGATTACGTGTTCAACATCTCGCATGGGTAACTTCGGTATCTTGTTGCGCAAAGGCCATGTGTTTGAAACCTTGTGCAAGGTAAACCACTTAATCATCGATAAAACGGGCACTCTGACTGAAGGTGATATTCGTATCAGTAAAGTCGAGACGTTTGCTGACCTTGATAAAGACACTTGTTTGCAAGTTGCAGCAAGCCTAGAGCAACACGCTAACCACCCTATCGCTAAAGCGTTCAAAACTTATATTTCTGATGGTATCGAAGTAGAGTCGGTAAACAACGTGATTGGCTCGGGCATTACTGGCGAGTTGAATGGGCGAGAAGTGGCGATTGGTAGCAGCGAGTTCATTCTAGGTGAAGCTCAGCCATCTGAAAGTAACGGTATTTACTTGTCGATGTCTGGTCGTCATATTGCAACATTCACTTATGAAGATCCGATTCGTAAAGAAAGTATCGAGTTCATTAAGCAATTCAAAGAAGCGGGAATCAAAACCACGCTGCTGACTGGCGACTCTTTGATTAATGCGAAGCCTGTTGCAGCAGAGATTGGTATTACTGACATTGTTGCTAACGCGAAGCCGGAAGACAAGCTGGCTTATTTAAACTCTAGAGACGCAAGTGACATCACCATGATGGTTGGTGACGGTATCAATGACGCCCCTATTCTGGCCGGTGCTCACCTGTCTGTTGCTATGGGCGGCGGTACTGATGTGGCGAAAGCCTCTGCGGATATGGTGCTATTGGGTGATAAGCTCGATAGATTACTTAAGTCCCGTACTTTGGCGCTAAAAACGCGTAGGATAATCCGTGAAAACCTAGCTTGGTCACTAGGATATAACTTACTTATTCTTCCATTGGCTGTCGCAGGTTTGGTTGCTCCATACATTGCCGTTGTTGGCATGTCTGCTAGCTCTATTATTGTAGTATCTAACTCGTTAAGGCTTTTAAAAGAGCAAGGTAAATAATGGAAAGTTTATACATACTCATTCCAATTGCGATCGTACTTGTATGTATCGCGGTTGGAATCTTTCTATGGGCAGTGAAGAGCGAGCAGTTTGAAGACCTTGAGCGTCAAGGCCACAACATTCTGTTTGATGAAGACACTAATGCTCATCATCATTCTGATAGTAAGCCTGTTAAGAACGAGAAAGCTAACGTAGAAAGCCAAACTAACTTAGACAAAAAGAACGATGACGCCTGATTGGATCGGAGCCTTTGTTGTTGGGTTGATCGGCGCAGGTCACTGCATGGGAATGTGTGGTGGCATTGCGTCGCTTCTTTCAATTGGCAACAGTAAACCTTCCCCTGTCATTCCCCTGCTTTATAACCTAGGACGCTTGCTAAGCTATGCCGTGATTGGCGGTGTGATTGGCGGTGCAATTTCTTCGATAGGTCAGCTAAGCGATTTTAACGCTCTGTTAGGTTGGCTGCGATTATTTGCTGCTGGCTTTATGATCGTCTTAGGTTTGTATATCGGTAAATGGTGGTTTGGCTTGTTGTTCTTTGAAAAAGTTGGACAGAAGCTATGGCGTTATATCTCTCCTTTAGGCAAATCATTTCTACCATTGAAGCACCCTAGCCATGCTTTACCTTTTGGTTTTATCTGGGGTTGGCTTCCATGTGGTCTTGTTTACTCAATGCTAACGTGGGCGGCAGTGTCAGGAAGTTGGTATAACGGAGCGGGTATCATGCTTGCTTTCGGTTTAGGTACTCTTCCAGCGATGCTCACGGTTGGAATGGGCGCCAATTTCCTCAAAAAACTGCAACAAGCTGACTTATTTCGCCAGTTTGGCGCAATTTTAATCCTCATTTACGGCTTCTATACCGGTTATATGGCGCTACAGCTCATTATTTATACCGTATAGCGGTGTCTTTAATCCGGTTTTTTTACTACCCTTTAGGATTAAGGAATGCTAAAATATTGACGTATATCAAATAGTGAAAGATTGTTATGATTTCTGAAAAGCCTGTGACGAAACGAGTTCAGTCTGGTGGCTGTGCGATCCACTGCCAAGATTGTAGTATTAGCCAACTCTGTATCCCATTTACTTTGAATGAATCTGAGCTAGATCAACTTGATCAGATCATTGAAAGAAAGAAACCTATTCAAAAAGGCCAAGAGCTATTTAAAGCGGGAGACGAACTTAAGTCTCTTTATGCTATTCGCTCTGGAACGATTAAAAGCTATACGATTACCGAGCAAGGTGATGAGCAGATTACTGCATTCCACTTAGCGGGCGATCTTGTTGGCTTTGACGCGATCACGGGTGACGAACACCCTAGTTTCGCTCAAGCTTTGGAAACTTCTATGGTATGTGAAATTCCATATGAGATTCTCGATGACTTATCAGGGAAAATGCCTAAATTGCGTCAGCAAATTATGCGTTTGATGAGTAATGAGATTAAAGGTGACCAGGAAATGATTCTGCTTCTTTCTAAAAAGAACGCGGAAGAGCGCCTTGCGGCATTCCTTTACAACCTTTCAACTCGCTTCTCTCAGCGTGGCTTCAGCCCTCGTGAGTTCCGCTTAACGATGACTCGTGGCGATATTGGTAACTACCTTGGTTTGACTGTTGAAACAATCAGCCGTCTGTTAGGTCGTTTCCAAAAAGCGGACATCTTGAGCGTTAAAGGTAAATACATCACTATCGAAGATCACGATGCGTTGATGGAACTTGCTGGCGTTTCAAAAGAATAGTCTAGATATCAATGATGTAGTTCAATAATGAGCTACATCATGTTTCTCTCTTAAAACCTCTTATATTTCTCTTATTCTCTCCATAACTACGCTACATTATTTATATGTTCGGTCTGAAAAGTAGGCTTAGTTATGAGTATCTATAACAAAATTTTAGTTGTCGCAGACATTAATCACGATGAGCAACCTGCTCTAGTTCGTGCTATCCAACTTGCCAAGAAAAGCACTTCAACAAGCCACATCACTTTCTTTTTGTCGATCTACGACTTCTCGTATGAAATGACATCTATGCTCTCTGTCGATGAGAGAGACGCAATGCGCAAAGGCGTAATTCATCAGCGTGAAATTTGGATGAATAAGGTTGCTGCTCCTTACCTTGATGATTCTATTGAATTTAACGTACAAGTGGTTTGGCATAATCGCCCGTATGAAGCGATCATTGCTGAGGTTTACAGTGGCGAGCATGACATTTTGATCAAAGGCACGCGTAAGCACGATACCTTAGAATCGGTCATCTTTACTCCAACCGACTGGCACCTATTAAGAAAGTGCCCTAGCCCAGTGCTGTTGGTTAAAAATGATTTCTGGCCAGAACACGCGAAGATCTACGCTTCCGTCCATGTTGGCTCTGAAACAGAAGCTCACTTAGAGCTCAATGATACGATGGTCGACAGATTACTTGAGATCACTGGTCGTTTGGATGCTGAACCGTTCTTGGTGAACGCCTACCCGGTGACACCTGCGAATATCACAATCGAATTGCCAGAGTTTGACCCAACCTCTTATACTGATGCGGTTCGTGGCCATCACTTAACCGCGATGAAAGCACTACGCCAGAAACACGGTATGTGTGAAGAGCAAACCGTGGTTGAGCAAGGCTTGCCTGAAGATGTTATTCCTCGTGTAGCGTCTGAACACAATGCTGCTATGGTTATCCTTGGTACAACAGGTCGTACTGGCTTGTCTGCCGTGTTTATCGGCAATACTGCGGAACATGTCATCGATAAGATTAACTGCGATGTACTGGCTCTTAAACCGTCAGGTTACGTTAGCCCGCTCGATCCGAACCTGTCTAAATAGTTGGTTTTTTAATTATAAAAAAACGCCTCAAGCAATGCTTGAGGCGTTTTTGTTTATCTAAAGCTTACGCGATTCCAACAACAGAACCGTTTATATCGCGTTATACGTTAGTTACGTCGATGAACATTGACTCATCAATGTTTGAAGACGAGATTTCAGCTTCTTCGAATTCGTATGCTTTGCGATCTTCGCTACGATCCAGTGGAAGGTTAATGAAATCAAACAACTCGCGGTCTGCCAATTGGCTTGGGCTCACGTTCTGAATTGACTTGAAGACCTTCTCAACACGGCCTGGAGTCTGTTTATCCCAATCAATTAGCATCGCTTTGATGTTTTGACGCTGTAGGTTTTCTTGAGAGCCACATAGGTTACACGGAATGATCGGAAACTCTTTATGCTCTGCGTATTTGATTAGGTCCGTTTCGCGACAGTAAGTCAGAGGACGGATTACAACGTTACGACCATCGTCAGAGCGAAGCTTAGGTGGCATAGCCTTGAGGCGAGCACCGTGGAACATGTTCAGGAACATAGTCTCAACAATGTCGTCTAGGTGGTGACCTAGAGCAATCTTCGTTGCGCCAATCTTCTCTGCAAACGAGTACAAAGTACCGCGACGCAGACGTGAACAAAGGCCACAAGTTGTCTTACCTTCTGGCACTTTTTCTTTTACCACTGAGTATGTATCTTTATCTACGATGTAGTAAGGAATGTTCAAAGTTTCAAAGTACTCAGGAAGAATATGCTCAGGGAACCCCGGTTGTTTTTGGTCTAGGTTTACGGCAACAACATCAAATTTGATGGGTGCTGCTTCACGCAAACGTAGCAAAATGTCTAGCATCGCAAATGAATCTTTACCGCCACTAATACACGCCATTACTACGTCATTCTCTTCGATCATGTTGTAGTCGACGATGGCATTCCCAACATTTCTTCTTAGAAGTTTCTGAAGCTTGTTGAATTCAAGTGTATCTTTTTTATTTTCGTTTTGGTTCATTGCGACTCTCACACCGTCGTATTACCGACTGTAGATTGCTAGTGGGACTGTTTTAGGGCGTGGATTATACGGATTTTTATTTCAGGTTGGAACAGTAACGACAGGATAAACAAGCCAAGCAGGAGAAAGATTCCGCCTTATCATACGATCTGTCCTCTAGCGGTGAGAAAAATATGTCGCAATAAGAGGTAAGAATCAAAGATTAAAGGCCGTTGAGATATGTGATTTGGCAAGATTTAGAGGTTTAGATTTAAGACTTTAAACGAAAACAGCCTGTTTAAAGAAGAACAGGCTGTTTCGTCAAGATCTTAAGCTGAGCAAACAGCTTCTGGCCGGTAGTTATTATTGCGCAGGGATGTAAGGCAAAACGCGAACTGTGGCTTCTGGTAACGTGATGCTGTCACTTCCGTTCAGTTCGTCCAGCGTGAATTTCGCACGCCCTTCTTTGATTGGGATTTGCTTACCATTAGACAGGGCAATATTGCCTTCAAGTTTACTATCAAATTCTAGCGTCAAACCTTGAATATCAGGAGTGAACCAACTAGAGAACATGCCGCTGACGTCTTCTAGCATCGCTTGCATCTGTGGTAATAGGCTTTCTAACTGTGCAACCTCAACCGTTCCAGCCAAAGGTTCCTGAGTCATTACGACGAGCGAATACGCGCATTCTTGTTCTTGGGTTTGTACAAAGATAAGAGGGTTTGCTGAGCGTAGGTTTTTATCTACCGGTAGAAGAAGTTCATTCGCAGGAGACACTTTTAACTCTTCGTAATGCTCTTCTTTCTCCATCCAAGCTTTGCTGATGTGACAGGTTTTCTGTGCTTGTTGGTCAACAAAGAAGACCGCAACTTTGACATCATCGTGCCCTTCTTTGGTGTTGTTTTTCAGCTGAGTATAGAGTTTAGAATACGTGAACATGTATTCTTGCGCCGAAGCAGGAAGAGAAACGCCAAGGCTTAAAGTGGCTAATAGAGCGAGTACTGTCTTTTTCATTATTATAATCTTGTCGAAGTTGAGCGTTTATAAATAGAAAGAGCAGCCAATGAGCTGCTCTTTTTGTGATGTTACTGGTGTAAGCCGACTTTCGAAGGCAACCAAGTTGGTATCAAAATGAGTTACTTTTTCCAGTATACCTTGTTGTGACGGATCATAGCTTGTAAATCAGTCACATAGTCTGAACCTCGCTCAGAATATTTTAACAAGCCGTTAGTGAGCTCTGTCGCTGTTTCGGTAGTTAAAAGATCATCACCTTGTGCAGCAAGTTTTGCACGAATGGCTCTTAAATCAGCGTAAGCACGGTTGCGGTTAAGATTCATGAAGTAACGATGCACCGATTCTTGGCTTGAAGAGAATGTTGCGACTTCATGCGAGCTACCTTCGTTACGTTGTAGCGGAACAAGTCCACAACCTTTGGTGTAACACCAGTGTCCGAAATAGTTGTTGGCTTTGGTGGCGAAACGCGATGTCCCCCAAGCCGATTCATTAGCAGCCTGTGTCAGTACTAGCGCCTCTGGCAGCACGTTGACACGGCTCAGCATCTCTGTCAGCCATGCCTGTTCTAAACCTTCACTAGGCACTGGTAAGCTGTACAACTTCCCTAGCCTTTTCGCATAAGACGCGTCTTCAGAGTCAATATTGCTCAAACCAGATTCAGATAGCTTAGTTAAAAACGCGCGTTCTTTGGTGATACGTTTGTTTTCAATATTGATGCTTGGGCGAAGGAACGAAAAGAATGTGTCTTTTTTCACGTTCACATCTTCGATAGCAGCAAAATTTGGTCGATCTGAAGCCACGGTCAAATCACCAAACTCACTTGATGTATTTGAACTTTGGTCTGCCGAACGTCGGCGCTCTTCTTCTTGGTAAATGTATGGACCAACCAGTGAGATAGACCCCACAATCGCTAGTGCAGTTACCTTTAGCGCAAGTGATTTACTTGCGCTGCCTTTGACATTATTACGCATCGAACACCTGAGGGTTTTTGTTTTTGTTACCATCGTTACTGTTGTTGCCGTCGTTATTACTGTCGCCGTTGCTGTTGTCGTCATCACTATTATGTCGATCTGACGCAATAACCTTCAGTTTGATACCAAACATTTCGCGGTAGATGATGCCTTTCACATGAAAGAAAAACGGAAGAACGAATATCAAGCCAATGCCGTACATCATTGCCGCCACAATGAACATCAGCATAACCATTAAGTAGATAGATGCGACGACGAAGATTTTCTTATTTACCGCTCTTAGAGAAAGCAGCAGCGATTGCATTGGTGGTACTTTCTTATCACAAATCAGCAGAATTGAATTGCTGAATGCTAGTGAGAAGTAGATAGACAAAAATGGCAAAAGCATACCTGCAATGCCTTGAAGCATGAGGCTGAACAAAGTAACGAGAATGACTGGAACCGTGAACTGTAAACCTTTTCCGATATGACGCACTTTGGTTTGTAAGCCTGCGGCGTGGCTCATTGCCATTAAACAGATGCCAGCATAGATAGGCGCGCTGATTACTTCGTAGCTGAAGTTAGCAATAAAAATGGATTCAACGACCTGTGGTGTAAATGCCTCTGGATCGATAACCGCATCTAAGATAATCGCGGGGTCACCAAGCTGCAGTTTTAGTGCGATATAAAAGATAGCCAATTGCACGAACATCAGCGCAACAATCGCAGGGGAAAACGAAAGAAAGTGACTTATCGTATGTTTCCAAGCTTCTTGGAATACAGCCGTTGCTTTGAGCTCATAATCGCCGGAAAGTGCACGGTCGATACTACCGCCCAAATTAAAATCTTTTTCGATGTCGTTGTTCATATTGATACCTAGGTGCGCCAACTAAACGAAGCCACCTAACTTATTGATAAAAAATTGCCTTCATTATACCCATATGTCGGCTGCAAACTAAAATATGAATCTGTAACAAGGCTTGCTTTTGCGTCTTAATGGTTAATAATTAGACACTTGTTAGGGTGTGAACCCAATAAATAACAGTATGGTAAAGGATGTTTACTTTTACCTGCGAATTTTTTTATCTATGAATGGTAAAAAATGCTTTGAATTCACGTTTTTGGTGATTATGATGCGCGCCTTAAAGGTGTATAGCAACAGGTCTCAAATAGAACCAAGGTGGAGAAAAACAGACGTTGAACGCTAAAAAATCAGTAGGAAAGCCAGTCGTACAGTTAACTGGCATTAGTAAAAGTTTCGATGGTAAGGAAGTCATCGGCAATCTTGATCTAAACGTAAATCATGGTGAGTTTCTCACGATATTAGGTCCGTCCGGTTGCGGTAAAACCACGGTACTAAGGATGATTGCAGGGTTTGAAACGGCAGATAGTGGTGAAATACTATTAGCTCAACAGAATGTAACCCAAGTTCCTGCTGAACAAAGGCATGTTAACACTGTATTCCAAAGCTATGCCCTATTCCCACATATGACCGTTTTCGACAATGTGGCATTTGGTTTACGCATGCAAAAAGTGCCAAACACCGAGATTGAACCTCGTGTCATGGATGCTTTAAAAATGGTGCGCCTAGAACAAATGGCACAACGAAAGCCACACCAGCTATCCGGTGGCCAACAGCAACGTATCGCAATCGCTCGTGCTGTCGTTAATAAGCCTAAAGTTCTTTTGTTGGATGAGTCTCTCTCTGCTCTAGATTACAAACTACGTAAACAGATGCAAATCGAGCTTAAACAACTGCAACGCCAACTTGGTATCACGTTCATTTTTGTAACGCATGACCAAGAAGAAGCATTGTCCATGTCTGATCGTATTATTGTTATGCGTGATGGCGTGATTGAACAAGACGGAACACCAAGAGAAATCTACGAAGAGCCTAAGAACTTATTTGTTGCTCGTTTCATTGGTGAAATTAACGTATTCGAAGCGACCGCGAAATCTCGTCAAGACGAAAAGCGCATTGTTGCGACAATCGAAGGTGAAGAGTCAATTATCTATCATGATAAAGACGTAGCACCGGGCCAAAAACTGCAAGTACTACTTCGCCCTGAAGATCTTCGTATCGAAGAAATTAAAGAGTCGGATCAAAGCGGTATTGTCGGCCACATTGTCGAGCGAACCTACAAAGGCATGACATTAGATTCAGTCGTAGAACTTGAATCAGGTATGCGTGTCATGGTTAGCGAATTCTTCAACGAAGATGACCCTGATGTTGATCACTCACTGGGCCAAAAAGTTGCAGTAACTTGGGTTGAGAGCTGGGAAGTGGTGTTAGAAGATGAGCAAGAAGTTTAATTTACAAAACGCGATTGTTGCTTTAATCACAGGTTGGTTAGTGCTGTTCGTGATGATTCCAAACATCATGATCATCGGTACTAGCTTTCTAACTCGTGATGAAGCGAACTTGATCGAGATGACTTTCACTCTCGATAACTACTTGCGTTTGGCTGATCCGCTGTATTTTAAAGTGCTGATGCACTCTTTCTATATGGCGATTGTCGCAACCCTACTTTGTTTAATTATTGGTTATCCATTTGCCTATATTGTGGCAAAAATGCCTACGAAATGGCGCCCAATCATGTTGTTCTTAGTGATTGTGCCATTCTGGACCAACTCTTTGATTCGTACTTACGGGTTAAAAGTGGTTCTGGGTACTCAAGGTGTGTTGAACAAAGGTTTGTTGGCGTTAGACATTATCGATAAACCACTTCGTATCATGTATTCAGAAACGGCAGTAATGATCGGGTTAGTGTATATCCTATTACCTTTCATGATTTTGCCGTTGTACTCAGCGATAGAAAAGCTAGACGATACTTATTTAGAAGCGGCTAAAGACTTAGGTGCGAACAAACTTCAAACGCTATTGAAGGTTGTTTTACCTCTAACGATGCCAGGTATTATCGGTGGTTGTTTACTTGTATTGCTCCCTGCGCTTGGAATGTTCTACATTTCAGACTTGTTGGGCGGTGCTAAGAACCTGTTGATCGGTAACGTCATTAAGAGCCAAGTCCTTAATGCCCGTGATTGGCCGTTTGGCGCCGCAACCAGTATTGCACTGACTACCGCTATGGCCGTGATGCTTTACGCCTACTACCGTGCAGGCAAGTTATTGAATAAGAAGGTGGAGCTAGACTAATGGGTCGCACAGTTAAGTTCAGCTTTATGGCGCTGGTATACGCTTTTCTATACCTACCTATTATCGTATTAATTGCCAACTCTTTTAATGCCAATAAGTTTGGTATGAAATGGGGTGGCTTTACCACCAAGTGGTATGACGCGCTGATTAACAACGATAGCCTAATGCAGGCTGCGTGGCACTCGATCAACGTCGCGGTGTTCTCAGCAACTGCCGCAACGATTGTTGGCAGCCTGACAGCAGTAGCCTTATTCCGTTACCAATTTAAAGGTAAAGGTATAGTCAATGGCATGTTGTTCATCGTGATGATGTCTCCAGATATCGTAATGGCGATTTCGCTTCTTGCGCTATTCTTAGTTATGGGTGTACAACTTGGGTTCTTCACGCTACTTGCAGCGCACATTACTTTCTGTCTGCCGTTCGTTGTTGTCACGGTTTACAGTCGCTTGAATGGCTTTGATGTGAAGATGCTAGAAGCCGCAAAAGATTTAGGGGCAAGTGAATGGACGATTCTAAAACAGATCATCCTTCCTCTTGCTAAGCCAGCGGTTGCTGCGGGTTGGTTATTGAGCTTCACTCTGTCTTTGGACGATGTGATCATCAGCTCTTTTGTTACAGGGCCAACCTACGAAATATTACCACTGAAGATTTACTCGATGGTTAAAGTCGGTATATCTCCAGAGGTCAATGCCCTAGCAACAGTGATGTTAGTGGTGTCGTTAATACTGGTGATTATTTCTCAGTTGTTAGCGAGAGAGAAAATTAAGTAAGTCTCCTACTCTTAACTGAGACAGACTTGATAAGATTCAAGTTTAACAAAAGTGTTATTCATAAACAGAATGGTAAATTGCCATTCTGTTTTTCTATCTAGTGCCTTCGGGCAACGTTTAGTTTGGAGCTAACGTCAATGAAAAAATGGGCTACTCTATTAGCTGGTAGTGCATGTGCGCTTTCAATGTTATCTGCACCATCGTTTGCAAAAGATAACAAAGAATTGGTATTCATGAACTGGGGACCTTACATCAACAGTGAGATCTTAGAACAGTTCACGGATGAGACTGGCATCAAAGTGATTTACTCGACTTACGAGTCGAATGAAACTTTGTACGCAAAATTGAAAACGCACAATAAAGGTTACGACCTTGTGGTTCCTTCAACCTACTTCGTGTCTAAAATGCGCGACGAAGGCATGCTTCAAAAGATCGACAAAACCAAGCTGAACAATTTTGCGAATCTAGATACAAACTACCTAGATAAGCCATATGATCCGAACAATGACTACTCTATTCCACACGTAGTGGCGATCACTGGCCTAGCTGTTAACACAGACATGTACGATCCAGAAGATTTCCAAAGCTGGGCTGATCTATGGAAGCCAGAGCTTGAAGGTCAGCTGATGATGATGGACGACACGCGTGAAGTGTTCCACATCGCACTGCGTAAGTTAGGTTACTCAGGTAACACGACTAACGAGCAAGAAATCGACGAAGCCTACGCTGAACTGCGTAAGCTGATGCCAAACGTTCTTGTGTTTAACTCAGATAACCCTGGCGCGCCATACATGTCTGGTGAAGTGGGTCTTGGTATGCTTTGGAACGGTTCTGCTGCTGCAGCGCAAAATGAAGGTCTGCCGATTAAACTGGTTTTCCCTAAAGAAGGCGGCATCGGTTGGGTTGATAACTTCGCTATCAGTTCTGGCGCAGTAAATGTAGAAGCGGCTCATAAGATGATCGACTTCCTACTTCGCCCAGAAATCGCAGAGCAAATATCTCGTGACACAGGCTACCTAACGGCAGTTAAAGCGTCTAACGAGAAGTTCAAAGACAGCCCTGCTTTGTTCCCATCACAAGAAGACCTTGACCGTGTGGAATGGCAAGCTGCGGTTGGCGATAAGACAGTGAAGTACGAAGATTACTTCATGAAGCTTAAAGCCGGTCAGTAAACGAGTTCGTTATCTAATTGCTTTGGTCAACAGAGGCTAATAAGTAACTGGTTTACTTAACAAGTCTAGTTAGGTAATCAACAAGTTAAAAATAAGAATATCAACGAATAGGCAGCTTAAGCTGCCTATTTTGTTATATCACTGCTATAATTCAGCGCGATTTTTAGAAATCCATTTACTTTGGGTTCAATACCCAGCTCCAAATCAAACAAATGAACGGAACAGTAATGAAAAAAACACTGTATACCGGCGCATTGTGTGCTGCTACTTTACTTTCTACACCCTCTTTCGCAGCTGACCAAGAACTGTATTTTTACAACTGGTCTGAATATATTCCAAATGAAGTACTAGAAGACTTCACAGAAGAGACTGGCATTAAAGTCTATTACTCAACTTATGAGTCTAACGAAAGCATGTACGCTAAGTTAAAAACTCAAGGTACGGGTTACGACTTAGTGGTTCCTTCTACTTACTTCGTTTCTAAGATGCGTAAAGAAGGCATGCTTCAAGAGCTTGATAAAACTAAGCTAAGCCACTTTGCAGATTTGGACCCAAATTACTTAGATAAGCCATTTGACCCAAACAACAACTACTCGATCCCATACATCTGGGGCGCAACGGGTATTGGTATCAACTCAGATATGCTAGACAAGTCTTCAATTAAAAACTGGGGCGATCTGTGGGATACACAATGGGAAGGTCAACTGATGATGATGGATGACTCTCGTGAGGTTTTCCATATCGCACTGTCTAAACTGGGTTACTCTCCAAACACAACGAACCCTGAAGAAATCAAAGAAGCGTACGAAGAACTTCGTAAGCTAATGCCAAACGTATTGGTATTTAACTCAGACTTCCCTGCGAACCCTTACCTCGCGGGTGAAGTGTCTCTTGGTATGCTTTGGAATGGCTCTGCTTACATGGCACGCCAAGAAGGCGCAACAATTGACATCATCTGGCCAGAGAAAGGCGCTATCTTCTGGATGGACAGCCTAGCGATTCCAGCAGGCGCTAAGAACACTGAAGCGGCACATAAGATGATCGACTTCCTTCTTCGCCCTGAAAACGCAGCTAAGATTGCTTTAGAGATCGGTTACCCGACGCCAGTTAAAACGGCTTACCCTCTTCTTCCTAAAGAATTTGCTGAAGATAAGAACGTTTTCCCACCGCAATCAGTGATGGATAACGGCGTTTGGCAAGATGAAGTTGGCGAAGCGAGCGTTATTTATGACGAGTACTTCCAAAAACTTAAAGTAAACAACTAGATTGTCACTGACAGGTTAATAAAGCGGCGTAAGCCGCTTTATTTTTATCTACACTTTATATAGGATTGCACCAAACAATATAGAGTTCGATTTAATATGCTAGCAAACCCTATTTTATTGGTTGTGACACTGATGCTTCTCGCGTCATTCTTGATGCTTGGGCTGAGTTCTTTTATTCACATAGATTCCAATTACGATCTGTTTTTTGAAACGAACACGCTCGTGATTATAATGTACATCTACTACGTTGCTCGTCATGCTATTCGCCCTCATAAAGCCCTTCGCTATGGTGCTTTACTACTTATTTTTAACTTGCTTTATGATGTGTTCACAGAGCTCAAACACCTCGATGAATGGGCCGACCGAAACGAGTTACTCGACACCTTTCTTGAAGATGGATTGTTGCAAATAGCCTTCCTACTTATTGCTTACGGTATAACTGAACTTACAACCAAATTGAAAGATCAAAGCAAGCAAGATGAGCTGACAGGCTTGTATAATCGTAAGAAGTTTGACGCAATCACGCTGAAAGAATTCGAACTCATATATTTCGATTTGGATGGGTTAAAGCGAGTCAATGACCGTAAAGGCCATAAAGTTGGCGATCTAATGATCGTTCGCTTCTCTCAAGCGCTCGACCAAGCCGCCTTAGAAGATGAAATGGTGTTTCGTGTTGGCGGTGATGAGTTTGTCGCGACTGCACAACTTGGTCGTGGTGGCGAGTTTGTAAGCCAAGTGACGAATCTATTACATGGAGAGAACATCGGCTTCTCTTACGGTATTGAAGTAACGAGTCGAGAGAACTTTAAACAGGCGCTTGATGAGTCAGATAAAGCGATGTACGAAATGAAAAAAGCGCAGCGAACAGATCAACGAGCTTAATTACTCCATTATTTAGTGGCTGATTTGGCCGTAAGGCAGGTAAAAAATAGAGACAAAAAGCAAACATACATACGACTCTAATTCTCTTTAGGTCAATGTATATTTGCTTATATATAGTGGATAAAGATTAGTTAAGCCGTTAAAGAGCCTTTCTCTGAACACAACAGCTCACCGACTAATTTCGGCACTTCAATACTGGCTTTACCGTAACGTTTCTCTTCAAATTCGCTCTCAACCGCACTTGGCTCGAGGTTGATTTCAATGGTATGTGCGCCATGCATTCTTGCGTCATGTACAAAACCAGCCGCTGGATAAACCACACCTGATGTGCCGATCGAGATAAACAGATCAGCTTCTTCTAACGCTGAATAGATGTCGCCCATTCTTAATGGCATTTCGCCAAACCAAACAATATGAGGACGCATTTGCGCGGGAATCTGGCAACAATGGCACAATTCACCGGTATGGATATCGTCTTTGTGCTCTAGAACTTGGTTTGATTCGCTGCAACGTGCCTTAAGAAGTTCACCATGCATGTGAATAATATTGTTGCTACCGCCTCTCTCGTGCAGGTTGTCGATGTTTTGAGTGATGATCGTTACTTTGCCGTCTAGCTTCTCTTCGAGCTCACCTAGCGCCTTATGGGCAGAGTTTGGCAGAATACTTTCGTTCTGTAAGCCATGGCGACGCTTATTGTAGAACTCTTGCACCAAGTCTGGATCTTTTGCAAAACCCTCTGGTGTCGCGACATCTTCGATTTTATGGTTTTCCCATAATCCGTCTTGTGCTCGGAATGTTTGAATCCCCGACTCCGCAGAGATGCCGGCGCCAGTAAGAATTACGATATTTCGATATGGGAAATGCATATAACGTCCTTTTCAATATGTCACTTTGTAACAGCTTAGCACTGTTCAAATTCCAACAATAGTTTTAGGGATTAGACCATAGTCTTAGCCAACTGAATTCATTGATTATTTGTGACATAACTCGCTTGTTCTCCTTCGTTCTTTCTCAATCTCCTTTCTGACTGACTCGTATTGCTTTCTATTTTCCATAAACGCAAAAAAGCGGCCGAAGCCGCTTAGTTATAATTTAATTTGTGTCTAGCAAGGGCTTAACACTCATCAAGATTGATGACGTTAGTCTTCGTTAATCGAAGAGATCTTATGGATTGAAAGATCCGCACCGTTGAACTCGTCTTCTTCACTTAAACGTAGGCCTGTCACTTTACTTAGAACACCGTATACAACCAATGCACCGACTAGAGCGACGATAATTCCTGCAAGTGTTCCCATTACTTGCGCACCAAAGCTCACGCCACCTAGTCCCCAGAGGGCTTGCTGGCCGAAGATGCCAGCTGCAATGCCACCCCAAGCGCCACACACGCCGTGCAATGGCCATACACCCAGCACATCATCAATCTGTGTTTTGTTCTGCATGTAAGTAAACAGGTAAACGAACAATGCGCCTGCTACACCACCTGTAACGAGAGCGCCAAGTGGGTGCATTAAGTCTGAACCTGCACAAATCGCTACGAGACCAGCCAAAGGACCATTGTGGATGAAGCCTGGGTCATTTTTACCTGCGACTAAAGCCGCTAGAATGCCACCGACCATCGCCATAAGTGAGTTCATGGCTACTAGGCCGCTGATGCCATTGATAGCTTGAGCTGACATCACGTTGAAGCCAAACCAACCCACACATAGGATCCAAGAACCCAGTGCTAAGAATGGGATGTTAGATGGTGCGAAGTTAGTGTGTTTACCTGCACGAATACGACCTTTACGCATACCTAAGAAGTAAACCGCGACCAAAGCAATCCAACCGCCAACGCCGTGAACTACTACAGAGCCTGCGAAGTCATGGAATCCATAACCGAATTGCGCTTCAAGCCAATCTTGGAAACCAAAATTACCATTCCAAATGATGCCTTCAAAGAATGGATAAACAAACCCAACGGTGAAAAGTGTTGCGATGAGTATTGGATAGAAACGTGCACGCTCAGCGATACCACCAGAAACGATCGCTGGAATCGCCGCAGCAAACGTCATCAAGAAGAAAAACTTCACCAGCTCGTAACCATTACCTTGCGATAAGGTTTCTGCATCTGCAAAGAAATGCGCACCGTAAGCCACCCAGTAACCGATAAAGAAATAGGCAATGGCAGAAACGCCGAAATCCGAGAGGATCTTAACCAGCGCGTTCACTTGGTTTTTCTTTCTTACTGTACCTACTTCCAAAAATGCAAAGCCTGCGTGCATTAAGAAGACCATGATGGCGCCTAATAATAGAAATAGAGTGTCTGAACTCTGCGTCAAGCTCTCTACTGCGCTATGAACTTGGGTAACCGTTTGACTCATTAAAGCTCTCTCCCTTAGCTTTGTCTCAATTGCACTAGAACCGTGCGAATTGATGTCGTAATTAATTAAAGACTCAACAGTAAACGCAAGATGCGTTCCAACTTGGTTACGCAAAAAACGTGCAACAGATTTTGATTTTAAGTTATTGATTATTTGTGGTTAATTTCTAAAGTGCACTTTGTTGGTTCTCAAGGAGAGAAAATGTTCGATAATTGATTGCACCAATTGAGGGAGTTGCACCATATTGATGCGGTTAATATAGAGCATTAGATCAGTTACCTAGCGACCAAGCGACAAAAAGCCCAGTGAAATGAATCACTAGGCTTTTAATGTCTTTCGCTGATTAAAGTTAACTCATCGACAAAGGAGCTATTATCGAGTTTGGTAACCCAAACGACTTACATATAAACGCTTAAAGGTTTGGTCCTGTTGTCGGGTTTTGCGGTAGGTTTTGACTTAAGCGCTGCATGCCTTGATACATACGAATAAACCACACCACAATCGCCACACCACCAAACAACATACCGACATAGGGAATGTAGTAAGCGATATCATCGATTATATGGTTTTGATACCAGTAATCGTTCACACCGATCAACACGCCATTAGAGGTCGCTACCGTGACGATAAGCACAACAAAGAACGTCAGGTTCAAGAAGAACGAGCGAATTAAGCCGTAATAATGCGTATCCACGACTTCGCCGTCTTCCCCTTTATCTAAACGATAGCCTGCGTAGATAATCGCGACCACACCAGAGAGAAGACAAGTAAATGGTGTAAAGCAGCTTAGGATGTAAGCGACCCAAATACCTTTATGAGGTTTGTTCATTCTTATTCACCTCTTCTGTTTTCTCTGTTGCTGCGTTTGCGCTTTGTTCAGCGCCGTTTTTCTCTTGTTCCATCACTTCTTTGTACCAAAGATCATGGTGCTCTTTAGCCCAAGTTTCATCAACTTCGCCTGTTACCATACCCTCAAGTGCACCTTCCATACCGAACAAGCCGATGTAGATGTGGAACACAAAGCCACAGATAAGGATCAGAGCAGCCAACATATGGACTAGGTTTGAAAGCTCCATATCTCGACGGGTTTGACCGAAAATTGGGAAGTCCAAAACCAAGCCACTGATCGCAGCGACACTACCCATAACAATCAATAGCCAGAATAGCGCTTTCTCACCGGCGTTAGAAAACTCTGCAGATGGATGAGAACCTTTATGTTTCCCGACCATACCACCCAGTTTTATGAACCACTGGATATCGACCATCTTGAAGATCGACTTGCGCCACCACTTGATGAGAACAGCCATCAACAGCACATAGAAAATCGGGCCGATGTAGTTGTGGTATTGCTTCGCCAATAGAACGATGAAGCCCCATAAATCAGTTGGGATATAAGGTTTCAAGAAGTGTTTACCGTAAACCAACATCAAACCACTGAAAGCCAGTGTTAAGAAGGTAAACGCCATACTCCAGTGCAATGCGCGGTCAAGTCGCGACCAACGTTTGATCTTACGACCTGTTCTCGGCGCACTCAGCATTAGTGGGCCAATCACAACGTACATTAAGGTAACGAAAGCAATACTGCCAAAGATAGCGACAGCACCCGCTGGTGACATCCACTTCTCTTTCAATATGTACCACGTTTGGCCTGGAGTACTGATCAACACACCGTGCTCAGCAGATTGAGATGTGGTGTAACCTTCTTCACCGTTTCTTACTTGTCGCCAAAAATCAGCGCCAGCAAGTTGTGTGATTTCTCTTTCTGCGCTACTCGATTGAGTTTGTGATGAGTTCGTCTCAGATGCATGACTCAAAGGAGACAGCATTGTTAGTGCTGCCAACATTGGCAGCACAACAAGGAAGAGACGCTTAAACATTGTAAGCATATGTCTCTCCTAACTAGCTCTTCATCGCATCGTAAGAAAGGTCATTGCCGTCTGTCCAGCCTGCACCCTTCGCACCACGCTCAACAACACGCTGACGGAATACATCAGAGACTTTCTCTGCATCACCCGCTAGCAGTGCTTTGGTTGAACATAAAGAAGCACACATTGGTAGCTTGCCTTCAGCAATACGGTTCGCACCGTATTTCTGACGCTCTTCCACAGAACCTGGCTCTGTTTCTGGGCCGCCAGCACAGAAGGTACATTTGTCCATTTTACCGCGCTCACCAAAGGCTTCCTGTTTAGGAAATTGAGGTGCGCCAAACGGACAAGCAAACAAGCAGTAACCACAACCGATACACAGATCTTTATTGTGAAGTACGATGCCGTCTTCTGTATGTTCAAAACAGTCTGCTGGGCAAACTGCCATACAAGGGGCATCAGTACAGTGCATACATGCGACTGAGATAGAGTTTTCACCCGGTTCGCCATCGTTCAGTGTGACAACGCGGCGACGTTGAATACCCCATTCCAGAGCATCATCATTTTCATTCTTACATGCAGTGACACAACCGTTACATTCGATACAACGTTTGGTGTCACAAAGAAATTTCATTCTAGCCATTTTAAGACTCCTTACGCTTTACGAATATTACAAAGGGTTACTTTCGTTTCCTGCATCAACGTGACAGGGTCGTAACCATATGTGGTTGCTGTATTGGCTGCTTCGCCAATAACGTAAGGATCAGTGCCTTCAGGGTATTTAGAACGCAAATCTTCGCCTTCAAACTTACCACCGAAGTGGAACGGCAAGAACGCTAAACCCGGTTTCACACGACGAGTGACCATCGCTTTCACCTTGATACGGCCTTTCTCTGCACCTTCAACCCAAACATCATCGCCATCTTTGAAGCCAATGTCGTTTGCGTCTTTCGGGTTCACTTCAACAAACATCTCTTGTTGTAGTTCTGCTAGCCAAGGATTAGAACGTGTTTCTTCACCACCACCCTCGTACTCAACCAGACGACCAGACGTAAGAATAATCGGGTATTCACCAGACTTATCTTGGTCTTGAATGGATTTGTACAACGTAGGAACACGGAAAATCGCTTCTTTGTCGTCCCACGTTGGGTAGTCAGCGACTAGATCACGACGTGGTGTGTAAAGTGGCTCACGGTGCAGTGGCACGCGGTCTGGGAATGTCCAAACAATCGCACGCGCTTTCGCATTACCAAACGGAATACAACCATGCTTGATAGCAACACGTTGGATACCACCAGAAACGTCGGTTTTCCAGTTTTTACCTTCAGCAGAGGCTTTCTCTTCTGCTGTTAGATCGTCCCACCAACCCAGTTGTTTCAGCAGTTTGTCACTGAACTCTGGGTAACCATCTTTGATTTCGCTGCCTTTTGAGTAGCTGTCTTCAGCCAATAGGCTTTGACCTTCAAATTCCACACCGAAACGAGTACGGAAGTTACCGCCGCCCTCAGCAACAGGTTTAGACGTATCGTAAAGGATATGCGTCCCTGGGTGTTTCATTTCTGGGTTGCCCCAACATGGCCAAGGCAGACCGTAAGTTTCGCCATTCGCTGGGCCGCCTTCTGCAGCAAGCGTGGTTTTGTGGAACGTGTGCCAGTTTTGTTGGTGCTCTTTCAAACGCTCTGGGCTTTGACCTGTATAGCCGATCGTCCACATACCTTTGTTGAATTCACGAGTGATGTCTTCAATCAATGGTTGATTGTTCTCAACACGGATGTTTTTGAACAGTTGATCAGAGAAACCAAGCTTCTTAGAAAGAAGGTACATGATTTCGTGGTCAGGCTTTGATTCGAACAGAGGATCAACAACCTTGTCACGCCACTGTAGAGAACGGTTTGATGCCGTTACACTGCCGTAGGTTTCAAATTGAGTGGTTGCTGGAAGCAAGTAAACGCCATCAGTACGATCGTTCATTACTGCCGCGACTGTTGGGTATGGGTCAACGATAACCATCATATCCAGCTTCTGCATCGCCTTCTTCATCTCTGGACCACGAGTCTGAGAGTTCACCGCGTGACCCCAGTAGAACATGGCGCGGATGTTTTCGCGTTGGCGAATCTTGTCTTTGTCTTCAAGCACGCCATCAACCCAACGAGACACAGGAATACCTGCACTGTTCATTGGTTTTTGACCACCGTATGCGTTGTCGTCAAATCGTCCTTTAACCCAGTCAAAGTCGATATCCCAAACTTTAGACCAATGGCGCCACGAACCTTCAGACAAGCCGTAGTAACCCGGTAGCGTGTCTGATAGTACGCCAAGGTCAGTTGCGCCTTGTACGTTATCGTGACCACGGAAAATGTTTGCACCGCCACCTGATTTACCTATGTTACCTAGCGCAAGCTCAAGGACACAGTAAGCACGTGTGTTGTTGTTACCCGTAGTATGTTGAGTACCACCCATACACCAAACGATACAACCCGGACGGTTTTCTGAAAGTAGTTTTGCTGTGTGGTAAACGTCTTCTTCGCTAACGCCTGTTACACGCTCAACTTCTGCTGGGTTCCACTTCGCAACTTCTTCACGGATCTCGTCCATGCCGAATACACGTTGGCGGATGAATTCTTGGTCTTCCCATTTGTTAGCAAAGACATGCCATAACAGACCCCAGATAAACGCAACATCTGAACCCGGGCGTAGAGAAACATAGTGATCAGATTTCGCAGCAGTACGCGTACGACGAGGATCCGCAACAACGATCTTACAGTTGTTCTTCTCTTTCGCGATTAGGATGTGTTGCATCGCAACTGGGTGAGCTTCTGCAGGGTTTGAACCAATGAACAGCATCGACTTACAGTTGTGCATGTCATTGAACGAGTTTGTCATCGCGCCGTAACCCCAAGTGTTTGCAACACCGGCTACTGTGGTTGAGTGACAAATACGCGCTTGGTGGTCAACGTTGTTGGTGCCCCAAAGCGACGCCATCTTACGGAATGCGTAAGCTTGCTCGTTACTGTGTTTTGCACTACCCAAGAAGTAAACGGAATCAGGACCAGACTCTTTACGAAGTTCTAGCGCTTTATTACCGATCTCTTCAATCGCTTGTTCCCAAGAAAGCTTCTTCCACTTACCGCCTTCCAATTTCATTGGGTACTTAAGGCGACGTTCACCGTGGCCGTGCTCACGCAGAGCTGCGCCTTTTGCACAGTGTCCACCAGCGTTGAATGGGTGATCGAATGCAGGCTCTTGACCCGTCCAAACACCGTTTTGAACTTCAGCGTAAATACCACAACCCACAGAACAGTGAGAACAGATAGTGCGTTTCACTTCTGTTTTCGCTTCAGGGTCGACTGACTTAGCTTGCGCCTTTTTCATCATACCCGGAGCGAATAGACCAGCGCCGACTACCGCACCACCAGCCGCTAGAGAGGTGTTTTTCATGAAGGCACGTCGAGACACACCCAGTTGATTGGTTTCTTTGCTCACACTATCGGAGCGTTTGACAAGTTTCATCCGTTATCTCCTAAAGCGTGTCGTAGTAATCGCGAATGTGTTGCGTTTCACGATAGCCCGTCTTCTTCATGTCTTCTTTCGGCATTTCAACCGTTTCTGAAGCAGTTGCCACCTTCGTTGTTCCAGCGACAACGGCACCCGCTACGGCTGCAGTTGTTAAGCCTTTGAGTAAGTCCCTACGGCTTGTGTTTATTTCTTTATTATCTTTCATCATTGCTTCCTTACCTTGCGGTAGATCTTTTTGGAGGCTTAATGCCCCTCTATCGATATAATCGCGTACTGCTCGATTACTCGTAATCAGTGACGTTTTTCACATCAATCTTTAATTTATGCTTACTGCTTTTTGTATTCACGCTAAAACGCACTTGCTCTAACGTTAGGAATGCTTCACACAGCTGTGCTGCCGATTTGTAGAAGTTCGCACTTTCTGCACTTTCAAGCTGACGCGTAAAAGAGTTGAACCAAGGACCAAGGTGCTTATTGAAAACAGCTTGTTGAAGCGCTTCTTCTTCACCGGTTAGCATTGCCATTACTTCACACAATGCCGCAATATGATCTTCTGGCTCTTTCACTTGATCATCACGTTCAATGCCTAAAAGCTCTAAATCATGACGAATCTCTGCTAATGGTTTTTCCATCATGGCGCCAGTTCTATGCCAAGAACCAAATGGAACAATCTCTCCACGGCCAATGCCAATGAACAGATCTTGATATTCGTCTTCTAACGCTTCGCGATTTGATTCCGTTGCTGCTTGTTGAATGGCAATCCAAGCTTTTTGCATTGCACTCTCAGACGCTTCAATGTCTAACGTCTTTAGGAAATCAATGACCTCTTCAGAAGGTGCGCTACGGAACAATGCAGAAAGAACCAAATAGATTTCAGTTCTTAGTGTCTGTTCTTGATCTAAATTAGTTTCCAATGCCAACTCCTAGTATTTCAATTGATTCAATGGGTCTTGAGCCATTGAGTCGAACATGTCCACTACACGACAGTCTTCACACATCGCAATACGATTAATCGCAGTTTCATCTGAAAAATGAGAGTGACCGCGTAACTTGCTCTGTAACATGTCAATCATAGACTGTGGAGCGAATGGCTTATGGCAGCGTAAACATTCCGCCGCTTTCTCTTCATGAATCACAACTGCTTGTTGACGTTCTTCTTTCACCCAATTCATACGAGGTGTCAGAGTAAGAACATTCTCAGGACATGCCTTTTCACACAGACCACATTGAATACAGTCTTGTTCTACAAACTTAAGTGATGGAGACGCGCCGTCGGTATGCAGAGCACGTGTTGGACACACAGCCACACAACTCATACACAAAGTACAATCTTTGCTTTCACACGAAACCGTGCCGTATGGAGCATTCGAAGGAAGCTCAACAATGTTCTCAACAGGAATGCGAGATGAAGACATTGCATCGAGTGCAGTGAACAGACGTTGACGTTTGTTGCCTTGAAGATCGCCAAGTGCAAGGTCGAATGAATCAACGCACAGTGTTGGAGGTCCTTCACGTAGAGATTCTAAATACAGGATATCGATGGTTTCTTTTGGAACACCGATTTGGTCTAGTAGCTCTTGAGCAATCCCTACTTCGTTATTCAGAACACGAATGATCGTCTCTGGCATAAAACGAGAAGCCGCAAACAGAACCTGAGTCGCCCCATTCACTAGTGCTGCAAACCAAGTATCAATACCAATAGAAGGCAGTTCTTCAACAACGATTGGAATAACGTTATCTGGTAGTGCTTTTAGCGCCATTACATTGTAAGTCTCATGACGAGAGCTACAGATAAGTACGATTGGATCCAGACCGCCCGCATGTTCATAGTTAGCTAGCGTACGTTCAATGAACTTTTGAGTATCGTCAGGGTTTGGAAGCGCATAGGTAATCGCTTCTGTAGGACAGCTTGTTGCACAAGTTCCGACGCCTTGACATAGATAAGGGTTAATCTCGATCTTGTGACCTGTTTTGTCTGAGCCTTCACTTGATAGCGCGCCAGCAGGACAAGCATCAACACAACGTTCACACCCTTTTACGCCACGAGAACTGTGCGCACAAAGGTCAGTGTCTAAACGGAAGAACTTAGGCTTATCAAATGTGCCCATTAGCGTTGGAATCTCTTCCAGTGCTTCGGCCAGTTTTGGATAGCCTCGGCCCACTGGGTAATAACCCGGTACAGGCACTTCTTCTGTCATGCAGCTATTCAGACATAGGTCTAGAACAACATCGAAACAATCGTGATTAATCGCGATTTTCGCCAAGTTGCTTGATGTGCCTTTACTCTCAATCACGACTTCAAACGTACCAAGGAAACCGGATACTTGAACCGAATTCGCGAAGTACAGTTCTGGGTTTTTGCCCTTTTCGCCGTCTGTCGACAATAAGGTTAAGCTCGTCAATTGAGGTAATTGAGCCGCAGCACTTTCAATGATCGCAGTTGGACCAATAACAAGAGTATTACCGCCGCTTTCGTAGCTAACAGTAGGTGGAATCAGATTTGTTAACTCAACTGTATTTTCAAATGCATACAGTCTTGCTTTAGCGTTATTTGAAGTTGCTTGTTCTAATAATTGTTTAAGCATTGCTCAGTTCCATCTTTGGACATGGATAATCTGTTCAACCTTCATTGTAGTAAGCGATAGAGAACTTGCTGAGTAATCCGTTAACAACTAACCCTTTAGCCAGTGTCTCGCTCGTCAGACTATGAATTCGTCTATCTACAAAAAAGTTGATAATAAACGTTATTTAGCAAATGCCATGCCAATTTAATAAACCTTATATATCAGTAATTTAATTCTTTATAGCGTTTATTGTGCGTATAAAAAAACCGCTTGGGACATTTTGTCGCAAGCGGTTCATTGAGTATTTAGTCAAAATGTACCTATTCTTTGTGTGGTATATTTTGTCCCATCTCTTTCAGGTCATCTTCGTCTGATGTGGTAGCGCTTTTATCTGATACTGTGTTTTCATACAGTTCTTTTTCTTGTTCGGTTATTTCGGCACTTTCTGAAGTTTCAAGTTCATTATCAGATGCCTCAAGATCGCTTTCAGAAGTTTCTAAAACTGAGCCTTCATCTTTATTATCAATGACTTGGTCTTCTTCTGGCGTAGTGTCTTCTTCCGTTTTATCTTTAACCCAATCACGCAGGGTTTCCGCAACCCCTTCAGAAAGAGACTTTAAATTACTGTAATCGTCGTCGTAATCATCTAAACCATCACGAACATTGAATTCTTCTGAGAGGAATAATTTACGCAATGCGGCTTTTTTTACGCTTTCTGAGGCTTCTGATACCAATAATTGAGCAACAGACAAGTCTTCAGTGGCTTCTGGTGCGGGATCTTGAACGTCAGAAGCATGAACTTCTTCATTGGTTTCTAAAGCATCACTATCTAAAGACTGAGGCGCTGCTGCTTCCATTTCAGAAGAAAGATCAGCAGACGAAATCTCAGAAGAATCAGAGGAAGTGAGTTCCGGTGCTTCCAGTGTTTGCTCTACTTCCAAAGCTTCGTCAGTGGATTCGTCAAGCTTTCGTTGAGACCAACGGCTAAAGAAGTTAGTTGCCATTTGATCTACCCGCACCTTTACGTTTCTTACGTCTTGCTTCTAGCAACTCACCATGACGGCCTATGAAGGCTTCCATCCAAGCTTGCACAGGTAGCGGAATGTCGTATGAAAGGACTTGGTTGTCACCGTCCATGTATTGCCCTGCAACGGTTTGTGATGCTGTAAGTAACTGAATAACTGGCTTAACACCAGAATCGACATTATCCATCACTAAGAAAAGCTTAGGTTGCTGAGAGCTTAGGTTGAAACGATAGTCTGTACGCTCGTCTTTATGTAATTGGAGTAAACAAACGTCTTGGGCATCGTCTTCTGGCGACAGTTCAAACCCCTTCAATTCCCATTGTGTCGTTACCCAGATACCTGTTTTGATCTCTTTCTCTATTCTTTGGACACCGATTGGCCAAGCTGCTTCTGTTTTTTCATATTGTTCTTTGAATTCTTTTATCTCAGACATACTTCACCCAATTGATTTTCTTTGGTCTGAATGCACTTAGGACATTTTGTACTGTGCGCAATCATATACACCCCATAAAGCAATAAACACGCCAATACGGATTAACTGCGAGAGCGTATCTATAGCGCTCGTTATCAAGTTGTCACTATAACGTTAGTCGATACTGGTTATTTCAGACAACTCCACTCGGTGAACTCTCATATTTTGCGCTATTTTAATCGAATGCTTCATGTTTTCCTGAATACCCGTTATTTTGGAATAAGATTTGCTTTAAGCATGGGCTAAAGAATCGATTAACAAGAGTGGCGTTAGACCGTCTTGTTACAACCCTATCTCATTAAGTAGGAAGTGATTGTGGTAAAACCAAACATAATAAAAACTAGCGAAAACCCACTTCAGACAATTGAAGTTGAAGTGTTTGATGAATATGGTGAGAAGCTAACCAAACAGATCGCTTGTGAACGCCCTCTTACCGTTATGTTGAACTGGAAAGAGATCGTAACCCTGATGACGCTCGGCTCACGCCCTGAATCCTTAGTCTTGGGTTATTTGAAGAACCAAAGCTTCCTTTCTGACCCTGAAGCGGTTGAGTCTATCATCATCGATTGGGAAACCAGCTCTGCAGCGGTTATCACCAAAGAAGATACGAGCCAACTTGAGCAAGCGCTTAAGAAGAAGACGGTGACCTCTGGCTGTGGTCAGGGCACCATGTTTGGAAACGTGATGAAGCAGTTGGAAGATTACCAGGTGCCTCAAACCAAGATTAAGCAATCTGAAATTTACACGGCTTTAGAAGCGCTGACTCATTACAACGACACCTACAAGAAAGCTGGCGCGGTACATGGTTGCGCAGTTTGCAAAGACGACAAGGTTCTATCGTTTGTTGAAGATGTTGGCCGTCACAATGCGGTAGATACGTTAGCTGGTGAGATGTGGCTTAACAAAGAGTCTGGTGAAGATAAGATTTTTTACACTACAGGCCGCCTGACTTCTGAAATGGTCATCAAAGTAGCGCAGATGGGTATTCCTGTTCTGCTATCACGCTCTGGCGTAACACAAATGGGCTTAGATTTGGCTCAGCAATTTGGTATCACGACCATTGCTCGCGCTAAAGGCCTGCGTTTCCAAGTGTTCACTGGCGCAGAGAAGATCGACTTTGATGTGAAAGGCGAACAGGCTTCGTCTGAAAGCTAGATTCAAAAGCCCTGTTCATGCCTAATTAAAGCTGATTTTAGGCGAATGATATAGCTAAACAACAATGCCGCTCATAACCTTGATTAGTGGCATTTTTTATTTGTTCAAAGTTTATTTCAAGATATGCCTAGTAAGCTATATAGCTTGGAGGTTTCTCTCAACGGTACCCACTGATTTTTGCTTGTAGATAAATAACGGCTCCCTCGACCTTAGTCGTAAACGAATCTTGCTTTAACAACCTTATAGGCTATTAGTTACATATTCATCATTTAAATACATCTATTAATTACAAAACAAAGATGAATATTAACGTCACTGGCTTAAAGGGAATTAACCATGAGTAATCCGTCGGAACCTCAGCGTCGTTCGCTGTCTCTTTCAATACGCAGTAAATTTATTCTAATCAACCTCACCTTGTTTGTTTCAGTTTTCATATACGCCATTTACGAACAGTTTAGCTTAGACAAGCTTGAATCCTTGGAGCGCGCTGCGACTGAAAACCTCAGGAGTTCAGTTGACTTGCTAACGCTCAGGAGACACGAGAAAGATTTCTTGTCTCGCCACGATCAAAAATACGCAGAACGCTTCGACAAAACCGCCAACACCCTGAATCAACGATTGGTGACTTTGAACCAAACTCTCACCTCGCACGAGCTGCACCTGTCTGACCAAATGACAAGGATTTCGGACACTCTTCATCAATATCAAAAACAGTTTCACCAAATCGTTGAACAAGTAAATAACATTGAACGTACGACCGCACCTTTAGGTTTTGTCGCTGCGTTAGATGGCAAAAGAACCGCGTTAAAATCAGCGATCGAATCTGAATCGAGTTTGGCTCTAGAGCTTGCGCTATTGGAGTTGATTGAAAAAGACTTCCACTATCTCGCTCATATCAATGACCAAACACATATGGCGTTAGCTGATGCTCTTAAAGAGTTTGAACCCTATTCTCAAACGTCGGTTGCGACAGAGCAAGCCTATTCGGACTACAAAGTTGCGGTTGAAACGCTTCTGCTGGCTAACACCAATTTAGGCTTGTCGGCAGAGATCGGCCTTAGAGGCGCCTTACGTAGCAACGTCCACCAAACAGAACAAGCCATTGAAGCGGTACAAACCGAGATAAGCCAAGCTATCTCAGCGGCGAGTACACATACCAAAAACACACTACATCTTTTTGGTGCGGCTATCGTAGCTCTGCTCTCTCTGTTGTTAGTGTTCATTGGGCGCAACATACTTGCGCGAATCAAAGCGATAAACGTGATGATGGAGTCAATTGCGAATGGAGATGGTGACTTAACCGTGCGCATGAATGCCAAAGGCAACGATGAACTTGCTCAGTTGGCGCATTCCTTCGATACCTTCATCAATAAACTGCATGGCAATATTAAAGAGTTGTCTGGCGTGATGACGGTGTTGACCGATAGTTCGTGCAGCTCTGAAGAAGCGGCAATCAAAAGTATGAGTAATGCTGAAAAGCAGAAGCAACAATCTGAATCAGTAGCGACGGCAGTTAATGAGCTGGTGATGACCAGTAATGAAGTGACGGCGAACATAGAAAACGCAGCGATGAACGCAGAGAAGATCAAAGACAATGCACATCAGGCGTTACAAGAAACTCATGCAACTAATGACAGCATTAATGTGCTGGCCGAGAATATTGCTGAGTCACAAAACCTAATTGTTCAGCTCGAAGATCAGAGTCGCGAAATCAATCAAGTCGTTACTACCATTCAAGGCATTGCGGAACAAACTAACCTACTCGCGCTAAATGCAGCGATAGAAGCTGCACGTGCTGGTGACCATGGACGTGGGTTTGCAGTCGTGGCGTCTGAAGTAAGAGAGCTTTCGCTAATGACAAACGATTCAACCCATCAAATTGAATCGACCATTCATGGCCTAACGTCTGGAATAGCAAAAACGGTCGCTAAGATGTCGGTAAGCCTAGAACAAACGGGATTAGTTAAACACCAAACCAAAGACGTGGTGAATGCGATTGAAGGTATACACTTTCAGGTTGGAGATATGTTCGACTTAAACAGCCAGATTGCCACGGCGTCTGAAGAGCAATCCATGGTTTCAGCGGACATCGATCGGAATATTACCGATATCGCTCATTTAGCCAATGATACTCATACCGTGATTTCAGGTTCAGTTCGTTGTAGTGAACAAGTATCGAGCGTGAGTGTGAAGCTTGAGAAGATTGTCGCGCAGTTTAAGTATTAATGAGCAGTGTAAGCATTGATGAGTAAAGGTATTTTCGACCAACCACTCGACGTTTTTTAACACAAAGAGACTGATATAAAAAACTGATATGAAAAACAAAAGGCCTCTATCTTATTCATAAAGATAGAGGCCTTTTTAATCAGGGATACGTACTAACGTTGTATTACGTATTCATGTTTAATGCGTACTAAGCGCGTGCTTTCAAGAACTCAGCGTAAGTACCGCGGAAATCGTTGATCTTGCCGTCTTTGATTTCAAGAACACGAGTCGCTAGAGAGTCTACGAATACACGGTCGTGAGAAACGAAGAACAATGTGCCTTTGTAGTTCTCAAGAGCCAAGTTAAGCGCTTCGATAGATTCCATATCCATGTGGTTTGTTGGTTCATCCATTAGCAGGATGTTTGGCTTGTGCATCATGATCTTGCCAAGAAGCATACGACCTTGCTCACCACCAGAGATAACCTTTACCGACTTTTTGATGTCGTCTTGGCCAAATAGCATACGACCTAGGAAGCTACGAACAACTTGCTCGTCTTCGCCTTCTTGACGCCATTGGCTCATCCAGTCAAACAGGTTTAGATCTTCTTCAAAATCATGTGCGTGATCTTGAGCGTAGTAACCGATGTTTGAGTTTTCAGACCACTTATATTCACCAGTACGCGCTTCTAGGGCACCCGCTAGTGTGTTAAGTAGTGTTGTTTTACCCACACCGTTCTCGCCGATGATAGCAACACGCTCACCTACTTCGAAAATCGCATCGAACTTGTTGTATAGGTCTTCTTCAAAACCTTGAGCTAGGTTTTCAACCACAAGTGCGTTACGAAATAGCTCTTTAGACTGTTCGAAACGGATGAATGGGTTTTGACGGCTAGACGCTTTTACTTCATCTAGTTGAATCTTGTCGATCTGTTTAGCACGAGATGTCGCTTGTTTCGCTTTAGATGCGTTAGCAGAGAAACGAGAAACGAACGTTTGAAGTTCAGCAATTTGTGCTTTCTTCTTCGCGTTATCAGAAAGTAGACGTTCACGAGCTTGTGTCGCTGCTGTCATGTACTCATCGTAGTTACCAGGGAACAGACGAAGTGCGCCGTAATCAAGGTCAGCCATGTGTGTACAAACTGAGTTTAGGAAGTGACGGTCATGCGAAATGATGATCATTGTGCAGTTACGTTGGTTTAGCGTATCTTCCAACCACTTGATGGTGTCCATGTCCAGGTTGTTCGTTGGTTCGTCAAGAAGCATGATATGCGGGTCTGCAAACAGTACTTGAGACAATAGAACACGAAGTTTCCAACCTGGTGCCACTTCGCTCATTAGACCGAAGTGCAGTGATTCTTCAATACCTACAGCAAGAAGTAGTTCACCTGCTTTCGCTTCTGCCATGTAACCATCCATTTCAGCGAACTGAACTTCAAGGTCGGCTACTTTCATGCCGTCTTCTTCGCTCATTTCTGGAAGCGAGTAAATACGGTCACGTTCTTGTTTGATTTCCCAAAGCTCTTTGTGACCCATGATAACCGTGTCGATTACCGTGAATTCTTCGTAAGCAAATTGGTCTTGGTTTAGCTTAGCAACGCGCTCATTTGGATCGTAGCTTACGTTACCGCCAGTCGGCTCAAGTTCACCAGATAGAATCTTCATGAACGTCGATTTACCACAGCCATTCGCGCCGATTAAACCGTAGCGGTTGCCTTCGCCGAACTTAACTGAAATATTTTCGAAAAGTGGCTTAGCGCCGAATTGTTGGGTGATATTTGCTGTGGAGATCAATGCCGTTACCTTTTTAATGTGAAAAACGCCGCAACGTTACTTCTTCAGGGCTTTAACTGCAAGTCTTGATTGCAATTACTCGCCATTAAGTGAGTGATAACCTAGCCAAATCATAGTTTGAGCTGACTCACATTTTTGATTTTCTATTTGTCGTTAAAAAACTATCTATTTTTAGGAAAAACAAAATATCGAACAGCGCCCCATAATGGGCGGTATATAACGTCCCAAATCATGCCAACCATTGAATATATCGTATGCTGATTGGTCACAGTAAAACTAACCTGACCAAAGCAACAACAGACATAGGCAAGACTAGCCTAATCTCTGACAATTTCATGACAAAATCAGCCGAAACGGGAATAAAGTACTCGCCCCCGATACGGGGTTGGATTTCACAAAGTAAGATTAACTAACTATAGTAATCCTAACCTCATAATTCTAAGAGACTTTTATGCGTTCACTTTCGCGCTTCTTAATCTTCACTTTGGCCATTCTCTCTTGGCCGAGTCATGCCAACTTGGAATATGACTTACAATCTCAGCCTCAGGTATCTAATAGTGCTGTAGATCTGGATAAGCGTATTGATTCCCTACCGGATCCCCTCTTTATGGAGCAGTCGGACAGACGCCAAGTCAACATCCTGCTTGCCGAAGTCCTGCGAGTTCAAAAGCAGGAAATCAAAACCTTCGAGCAACAGATAAAAGCCTACAGAGATAACAACGACGCCGATCAATGGTTTGTCGTTCAAACCAGCTACGTTACTTTGAATAGCTTGAACGTTAGTAAGCAGCACCTGTTAGAGCAGACCAACTCTGCGAACAAAGAGCGCTTAACCGGTTTTGGCCCATACGGCGTGACTCAATTTAAACAAGAGTGGGAATTAACCAAACTCAATATTGAGTATCTTGTTTACTTCCAAATTCGTAGCTTTAAAGCATTAGTTAAAGACATTTTTATTTCTCCAGTGCCTGTCATTTGGGCTTCTCTAAAGGTGCTATTCATTTACTTCGGTTTAGTATGGTGGCTTGCCAACAGCACTCGCTTGATTGAGTTGTTTCGAGTTAACTTTCTCGAAGCGAAAACGAACCCTCCTTTTCTGGTTCGTGTGATTTGGTATATCAGCCGCGCTGAACGTGCGATTGCTTGGTTAATCGCCATCACACTTTCTTTGAGAGTGCTTTCTAGCATTCCTAGCCTGCAGCACCTGATTTTCCTAGAAATATTCACGTGGTGGATTCTAGGTGGTTCGATTGCTATTAGCTTTATTCTTGAATTTGCGTATCGCTTGGGTCGCACATCAAACCAAGAAGCCATCGCGCTGAGACTATCGACTATTCGTCGGTATGTTTGGAGTATTATTGTTGCAGGTCTGACTTTGCAGATATCGAGCATCACACTAGGTAAAGGCACCATTTACAGCTGGATCTACAGTGCGCTGTTTTTCTGGTTCGTGCTGGTCACGATATCGGTACTTAGATTATGGAGAGCGAAAGTCTTCGATACGCTGCAACACATCTCCGATCGTCCGGTGTGGGTTAACTGGGCAGTAAACCGCAAGGAAACCTTCTTACTTAATATACTGGCGACGGCAATTGGAATTGTCTGGTTGAGTGTTTACAACTTCCAACATCGAATCATGGCATTGCTTTCTAGTTACACGTTGTTTAGTCAGGCCTTAGCTTATCTCTTTCGAATCGAAGTGGCTAAGCAGTCTGATCTTGATAAAAACCAACAAAACTTGGTTCGAATCAAAGGAGACAAAACCTATGAGTACATTCTGCCGGGTAATATCGATAGCACCTTAATTGATTACGCGGGCGATGAGGTTAAGCAACTCTCTCGTTACTTAATGTCTGACAGCCCTGCTATTTGTATTGTTTCAGGCGAACGTGGTGTGGGTGCGACAACGTTGCTTTATACCTTGCTGCATAAAGTATCCAACGCAGAGCCTGTTTACGTGAGTTGCCCATACGCGGGTTACCAAGAGCTCTTAGCGCATCTAGCCGTGAGCATCGGCTTGGAAGAAGAAGCGACTGAGATTCAGATCTTGGCGCACCTACGTAAAAGTAACACCACGTACCTAATTGCGATTGATAATGCCCAACGATTAGTTAAGCCAATGGTCGGTGGCCTGTCTGATTTGATTCGTTTAACCAACCTTCTCCGTCGTTCTAAAAAGAATCACCGTGTCGTGATATCGATTGCCAAATCAAGCTGGCGATTTGTTGATAGAGCGCGTGGCGAGCGTCTGCTGTTTGACTTGGTGTGTTTCCTACCTCGTTGGACAGAGAAACAAGTTGGTGAGCTACTGACTAGCCGCATCAATACCGATCTTGAAAAGCCGTTATCGTTTGATGGTTTAGTTGTCCCTAAGCAGTGGGATCAAGATGACATGAGTGAAGAAGAACGTGCACGCCAAGGCTTCTATCGAATCTTGTGGCACTACTCTGATGGCAACCCTACCGTTGCGCTGCGATTCTTTAGGCTCTCTTTGAACCGCAATAAAGAGACAGATCAAGCCGTGGTGCGTCTGTTCCATGTTCCTGAAGCGCAGGAACTAGAGAATATGCCAAAACCTATGCTGGCTGTACTTCGCTCTATCGTACAACTGGAGATAGCGTCTCCGGAAGTGTTGTCTGAATGTACTCAGCTGAGCATTGCAGAGATAACCGGGATTCTACGTTATTTTGAAAGCCGTGGTTATATTGGTTGGCATGAAGAAAAGGCTCGAATTTCTGAGCACTGGTTCCGCCACATTACTAATGTTCTCGACCGTCAACATCTACTGGTGAAGTAAAATGAAGAAGTTATTTATCCTACTATTTGTTGGCTTGGCAAGTGTTGTCAGTTTCCCGACCTTCGCGACGGAAGAGTTAGCTAACGTAGAAAACATCTCAAAGATTGCGAGTTTAGTGCGTTGGAGCGGCGTGTTCTTCTCCATGATCGTTATTGCCGCAATGTGGTTGTTGCTTAAGTTCATCAATTCGTTGGTGACCAGTTTTGGTAGTCAGTTCGTGCAATATCGAATGCTGCTACAAAAACTGCAGTCGTTTACTCAATTCTTTATTTACGTGAGCACCGGCCTTATCGTGTTCATGATGAGCTTTCGAATCAACGATCAAATACTGGCTTTGATTGGTGGTACCCTCGCCGTGTCGGTCGGCTTTGCGCTTAAAGACTTGGCAGCATCATTCATCGCCGGTATCACTGTGATGATTGACAGACCTTTTCAAGTTGGTGACCGTGTCACGTTTGAAGGTAACTATGGCGACATCATTACCATTGGTTTGCGTTCTGTTCGAATGAGAACCCTAAACGACGACATTATCACGATCCCGAATAACAAGTTCTTAAACGAAGTAACGACCAGTGGTAACTATGGCGCGCTGGATATGCAGGTGGTGATTCCATTTTATGTCGGTATGAATGAAGACATCACCCTAGCTCGAGACTTGATTCAAGAAGCGGCGTCTTCTAGTCGTTACATCCATTTGCCGAAGCCTGTTACGGTTCTGGTCAAACAGACGATCACGGATAATTACTTGGCGATACAGCTAACTTGTAAGGCCTATGTGGTCGACACGGCGTATGAGAAGCTGTTTGAAACCGATATTACCTTGCGTGTGATGAAAGAGTTTAGAAAACACAATATCAACCCTCCGAAGATTTCAGTGACTGCACATTAACAAGATTGGCTTAACACTCTTCTTTTTTCTTAATGCTCTTCTTTTGTTGAGCGAGCTAACAATCCAGTTATCTACAAACGAAAACACCTCCGAACTTATCTCAAGTACGGAGGTGTTTTGTTATGGGCTTCTTGGATTAATCTCTTGAAGATAAGAAACCTGTGACTGGCATAGTTCGTTATGAAAAACCTTAGCGGTTAAACCTTAAAGTACTTCAACTGATCGGTTAGGTGCTCGGTAGTGTTGGCCATTTTCTGACTGTCTTCTGCGAGCGATTGTGAGGCCTGCAATACTTCATTTGCCGCAAGATGAATCCCTGTGACACTTTCACTCATTTCGGTTGCTACCGTGCTTTGTTGCTCCGATGCGGCGGCGATCTGTGCGACCATGTCGTTGGCGTTATGAAGCTCATTCACTATCACATCGAGTTGTTGGCGAGTTTCGTTAGACGCGACAACACTGTGATCGACTTTCTCATTGCTGCTTTGCATTGCTTTAAAGGTACGCTCTGCTTGCTGAGTCAGTTTTTCAATCGTCGATTGAACTTCATTGGTTGAGTTTTGAGTGCGGCTTGCGAGGTTACGGACTTCATCTGCGACTACCGCGAACCCTCTTCCTTGCTCACCCGCTCGGGCTGCTTCTATTGCCGCATTAAGCGCTAACAAGTTAGTTTGCTCAGATACATCACGTATCACGCTCACCACTTGGCTTATCTCTGTGACACCAGATTGCAAGTCTCTGACGAGATCGTTCGCGGTCGAAATGTTTTCTGAAACTTGAGATATGGTTTTAGACGTTACTTGCATGTTCTGGTCGTTCTGATTTGCGTGCTCGACAACCTTATTGGTGCTTGCGGCAGTATTTTCAGCATTAACAGCGACATCAGAAATGGTGGCACTCATTTCTGTCATCGCTGTCGATAGCAACTCAAGCTGTGCATGCTGTGAGTTAACACTGGTCGCAGCCTCTTCACTGGCTTGTGCAATGTGACTCGCCATGTTGCTGGATAAACCTGCTGATTCATTCGCTGTACGAAGCGTGCTTTGTAACTTGTTGAGCATGGTATCAATTTGATTACTCATATCGCCCAGTTCATCTTTGCGTGTCATGTTCATGCGTACACGAAGATCCCCATCTGCAATCTTATGGGTGTTGTCGATAAGCTTGTTAAGTGGCACAAGGATATTGTTAGAAATCGCGTAGCCCATAGCAAACAACAGGCCTGATAATACAACTGCGACCAGTCCCTCTTTGAGCGCTAGTGCATAGAAAGCGTCTTGAATATCCGCAACTAAGATTCCCGAGCCAACAATCCAATTCCACTCAGGGAATAGCTGTACATATGAGATCTTGTCTTTAAGTTCACCTTGCGGGCTCATCCATTGATAATCAAGAAAACCTTTCTCCTCTGGGGTACGTGAAATGGTGACCATCTCACGCCAGTGGTGTTTACCTGCACCATCTTTAAAGTTACCTGCGTTCTTGCCATTGAGTTCAGGTTTTAATGGATGGATAACAACGTTGAGTTGTTGGTTTAAGATCCAGAAATAATTGGTGGTGTCGTAACGAAGCGTTTCAATCGCTTGCAGCGCTTGTTTCTTTGCTACTTCTTCACCGAGTACGTTACGTTGGCTGTAATAGTAGTTCGCTAAGCTGACCGCGGTTTCGACTTGAGCACTGAGTTTATCTTGGCGCTCTTGCATTGAGCTTTCACGTTGTTGCATTAGGTTGAAAGATGACGCCATTACCAATAGAACAACCGATAAAATGACGATGGAGATAAGTTTTGATTTAATAGATAGATTACTTAATTTCATAGCTGACTGACTTTATTATATTTTTTGATTATGAATTTGGAGTCAATGTATCAAAAATCCGTACAGTTCAGATGATATGCATCAAGATCAAAAGATATACACTGTGTTACATATTTAAAAAGAGGTGCTCGTCAAACAGTCAGAGGTTGAGATTTAGTTGGCGATAGTTTAGTAGTGCAGGATTTTCGTGCTTGGGCTGAAACGTTCATGTAACAGCCCAAGCGCAGTAGAAATATTATCAGGTGATAATATGGTTGGATTCGATTCGAGCTTAAAGCTAAAAAAATTATAGGTTAGACACCAATAACTGTGGTGTCGCTTTTTGCTGAAGGTAGATACTAAAGCGGCTTCCCTTGCCAACTTCTGATTCGACACGTATCTCACCGCCCGTTTGGCTCAAGATACTTTGAGATACTGACAAGCCTAAGCCTGTACCGTCACGTTTGGTGGTGTAGAAAGGTGAAAAGATGCGTTTCAATTGTTCTTCTTTGATACCACACCCTTCATCTTCAACATGAACGATTGCACCATGAGACACGCCATTTTCAATCCAGTCTTCACTTGAAATAGTCAATGTGCCCTTTCCGTCCATAGCGTGAATCGCATTCATCTGTAGATTAACCAGAATCTGCAGCAATTGGTTGCGGTTCACTTCGACAGACGTTTTCGCGTGCAGTTGGGATACGTACACAATGCCCTTCTTCTTAGCCCCCGTTTTGACAAGCGTAATACTCTCATCCACGATTGGATTAATGTGTTGCCAAGTGATCTCATCTTGTACACCGCCATGACGGCTATATTGAAGCAGGCTTCGTGTGATATTTCGAATTCGGTCGATCTGTTCCATGATGGCGTGGACTTCTTCGTCTACACGAGCGACTTCGTCACCGAGTTCAAACTTCATCAATTCGACGTTGCCAAGAATCACCGCTGTCGGGTTGTTAATCTCATGGGCGATGCCCGCGGTTAATTCGCCTAGCGCGGCTAATTTTTCATTGACCACCAGCTTGTCTCGAGCTTGGTTTAATAGTTTGATATGTAGTTCGAGTTCTTCGGTTTTCTCTTTCAAGCTAGCAGTACGAGAATGAACCTTACATTCGAGTTCTGAAGCGGCTTGTTGGATCTCTTGATTACGTTCGTGCAGCAAATCTAACATCTTGTCGAATTGTTTAGCGAGTAAAGTCAGCTCGTGTTGATCGTTCAAACCAAGAGTGCCGATTCGCTTGTCTTGCCCCATCTGTACTAGCTTGACGACTTTATGGATGCGCTCAATTGGGTTGAAAAGATCACGTGCGCCACGGTGAACGATCAAACCAGAAGCCAGTAACAACAACACAATCGTAATACTGATTTCACCAAGGTTGGTTAAGTACGTTTCCACCAATGGCCAAATCAAATAACCGGTATAAAGCATGCCGATGACGTTATCGAATTGGTCATGAATCGGTTGATACGCAGTGATGTACCAAGCGTCGTAAACATACGCTCTATCTAGCCACTCTTTGCCTTCATTCAATACTTTAGAATGAACCTCGTGAGAAACACGAGTACCAATTGCGCGCCCTGCACTTTCTTCGCTGCTCAACGGTACATTAGTGCTGACACGTAGGTCATCAAGAAACACAGTAACGGTGCCAATACGACGATTGAACCCCTCGCGTTGCGGATAAATGAGATTGCTGATCTGATCAACCAACTGTGTGCTGTTATTAAGGAGGATCCCCCCATCAAGAAAACCAATTACGTGATCATTCTTGTCACGAATCGACACAACGGTGCGGCTAACTAACCCCCGAGTTTCAACGTTTAGACTATTGAGCATTGGGACTTCGGCTTGCCTGGCAAGGTTTTGGTCTAAATCGTTGAGTTCGTTTTGGCTCAATACACTAAAGAACGATTCTTTGTGTGTCATGTTGAGGTATTCAAGCTTTTTCTCCATGCTCTCGACGCTACGCCAGCGCAGGAAATCGAGTTCATAGCGAGATTTGTTTTCAGAAACCCAACGTGCGAGCTCTTCTTTCGAAATATCACTCGTGAGTTTGATTCGGAAGTTGTAAGACTCAGCAAATGCTTGAACGTTATAGGCCTGTTGGTTCTGAATTAGATGGATACTGTTGTCGGCAACATCCAAGCGCTCATCGACATCGATCAATGCGCCCTGCCATGTGTAATGAACAGACCAGTACAAAGTGATCGCAACCAGAGCACATAAAGTTAAGATGATCGGCGCAGACGTTAAAAATAGCAGGCGATACCGCACCATGGTTCTGAATCGGAACGCCCACTTTGACCACCATTGACGTCTAATCGGCATATTCAGAGCCTTCTGTATTCCACTCTTTGTATTTACGCTCTAACGTTTTACGAGCAACGCCAAGATCTCGAGACGCCGCTGATTTGTTTCCATCATGAAAACTAACCAACTGTTCTATATGTGCTTTCTCAACATCTTTGAGCGTCCAAGTGTTCGGATAACCTTCAACGGCATCATTGTTATCCAAATTAGGCAATTCAGCACCGTGTGACACCGTCACTGAAATGCTGGTGGGCGCTGGGTCGCCGTTAATCTCACGCCAATAGTGAGCTGGTGGCTTGTCTAATAAGATGCAACGTTCCACTAAGTTCTTAAGTTCACGAATATTTCCTGGCCACTCGTATTCGTTCATCGCCAAGATATCTTCATGCGCCCAGTTTGGAACAGGCACACCCAGCTCACTCGATAACAAACGGGTGAAATATGGAACCAGCTCAATCAGATCCGATGGACGTTCTCTTAATGGCACGACATCAATCTTGAGTACATTGAGTCGGTAGAACAGATCGCGGCGGAAGTGTCCTTTGTCGACCTCTTCTTGAAGGTTTCGGTTGGTTGCTGCTACAACTCGTACATCAACCGCGATCTCTTTCTCACTGCCTACCGGACGAATTGTGCGTTGTTCTAAAACGCGTAAAAGCGCTGCTTGCATTGGCAGTGGCATTTCCCCGATTTCATCAAGGAACAGTGTGCCGCCACTTGCGACTCTAAATAGGCCTTCTCGGTTTTTCTTCGCACCAGTAAAGGCACCAGAGGTGTGGCCAAACAATTCACTTTCTAAAAGCTCAGGAGCAATCGCTCCACAGTTGATTGGTACAAATGGCCCTGTTCGTTTGCTGGCTTCATGTACGCCACGAGCAACTAACTCTTTACCCGTCCCTGACTCGCCTTCGATTAACACCGATGCTCTTGATGGTGCGAATTGACTGATGAGTTGTTTAAGCTGTTTGGTTTTATCTGAGTTGCCGATCAGTTCGGTTTTGATATGACGGCTAACATCGCGCTTCAACGCGTATTGCATCCTTTGGTCTAGGCGCTTGTCCATACAACGCAGAACCGCTTGTATCATTTGTTCGAGGTTGAACGGCTTAAGAATAAAATCTGAAGCACCAAGCTTAAGCGCAGATATCGTCATCTCTAAATCAGCATAACCTGTCATGAAAATCACATCGGCACGTTTGTCGTTGTCGTTAAACGCCTCTTCCCACTCAATACCAGACCGACCTGGCAGGTTGATATCAAGAACAATGAGATCAAAATGCTCGCTCGAACGTAGTATTTCGGCTTCTTCAACCGACCCCGCACTCGATACCTTGCCAAAGAACTTACCCAGTGCTTTCTTTAAAATAGCTTGCATACCTATTTCATCATCCACAACCAAGACGGAAAACGCTTGATATTGAGTCAATGTGTTCGGGTTGAGGTTGGGTGTAGATGAACTAGGTAAAGACATAATGATTAGCCGGTGGGGAAAGTTGGGACAGAGTGTACCAATTAACCTTTTGTGCAACAGGGACAATGTGCGACATTTTGTCCTAGCTCATGTTTTGATTCATTTTAGAGGGCTAAATGACGCAGTTTTGTCCGAAATAACAGCAATTTAATGAGATCTGATGCATGATTTATTGGCATTAAGATTGCTTATAAGGTGTAGATTTCTAATTACAACAATTAGCGTCTTATGCACATGCCCTTTTGTGAGCCCTTTAAAACTGAAGGCATGTCATTCATTTATAACAGAATGGACATAATAATAATGAAAGCAATTCCCCTAACTATTGCAGCTCTATCTATCGTCAGTTACACGGCTAGCAGCGCGGAAGACACCACCCATATCAAATTGGCGACCACCACAAGTACCTACCACTCAGGTCTACTTGACTACTTATTACCTGAGTTCGAAAAAGATTCTGGTATCAAAGTTGATGTTTTAGCGGCGGGTACAGGTAAATCACTTCGCATGGGTGAGAATGGCGATGTAGACCTAGTGATGACTCACGCACCAAAGGCTGAAGCGAATTTCGTTGAACAAGGTTACGGGGTTCTACCTCGCAAGCTGATGTACAACGACTTTGTCATTGTTGGTCCTCAAAGCGATCCAGCGAAGATCGAATCTCAAAAAGCAGTGACTGATGTGTTCAAAGCAATCGCGAACAATAACGTGACCTTCGTTTCTCGTGGTGACGACTCTGGTACTCATAAGAAAGAGATGGGTATTTGGGCACAAACTAAAATGGAACCAAACTTCGGTGGTTATCGCAGTGTTGGTCAAGGCATGGGCCCTACTCTGAACATGGCGTCAGAGATGCAAGGCTACACCATGACAGACCGTGGTACTTGGTTGGCTTACCAAAACAAATTGGATCTTAAAATCCTTTTCCAAGGTGACAAGAACCTGTTTAACCCTTACCAAGTGATTCTTGTTAACCCAGAACGCTACCCGAGCATCAACTACCAAGCTGCGAAAGTATTCAGTGACTGGCTGGTAAACCCTAAAGGTCAGAAATTGATTAACGACTTTAAACTGCACGGCAAACAGCTGTTTGTTGCGAGCGCAGAATAGTTGGTTGTAAGTAAAGCGTAGCGTTGAAGGTCTAGCCAAAACTAACAAGCACTACACTTAGCTAAACAGTTAACGAAACACTCTTAAAAACAATAGCTGGCCAATTCAAGCTCAAATAGTTTGTGTCAGCTATGATTAACATCAGTCATTACCGATAAAGACCTATTATCGATTCACACGAGATACTTCATGACCCTATGGCAAACAACGATTGATGCAATGAACCTACTGGTGAGTTTTGACCACGAATTGTGGAAAATCGTCGCGGTATCTTTCAGCGTATCTTTGTCCGCCATCTCATTAGTGATTGTTCCTGCAATCCTTATGGCTTTCTTATTGGCTTATACCGAGTTCCCCGGGAAGTGGGCATTGTTATCGGTGATCAACACCCTGCAAGCTATCCCAACCGTGGTTATCGGTTTGTTGATGTACATGATGCTCTCTCGTTCTGGCCCACTCGGTGATTGGGAATTACTGTTCACCCAAAAGGCGATGATTCTAGGTCAGATGCTGATCTGTTTCCCAATCCTAGTCGCGATGATGCACGGCGCTCTCCAAGCCAGTGACCGCCGAGCAGTTGAAACGGCGCGCACGCTTGGCGTATCAACGACTCGTGTGGCGTGTACGTTAATTTGGGAAACGCGCTTCCCTCTTTTAGCGGCAACTATCGCTGCCTTCTCTCGTATCGTCACTGAGGTTGGTTGTTCAATGATGGTCGGTGGCAACATTATGGGGATGACAAGAAACATCCCAACAGCTATCGCTATGGAAAGCCACAAAGGCGCATTCGCTCAAGGTGTCGCCCTCGGTATGGTGTTATTAGCATTGGCATTAGCCCTTAACTTTTTCCTTTCCAGTGTGAGAGGAAAAGGCTATTTAAGAACTTAGGAACGCTGTCATGAGTATAAAAATAACAACGCAGCAAATTTCAATGCGCTACAAAGAGCGTGTTTTGTTCCATATTCCCGAATTGTCGATCGGCCCCAACGATGCCGTTTATCTCAAAGGAGATAATGGTGTGGGTAAAACGACCCTACTTAAAATATTGTCTGGATTGATTCAGCCAAGCTCTGGCCGCATTCAGTCTCCGACACAAAGTTGGCAGCAGATCTTATTCCCTAGGCTCAAGTTCAAAGACATTATCTACCTGCATCAAACCCCCTATCTTTTTGATGGTTCGGTATACCAAAATGTCGCTTATGGCATTCGCTTTAACAAAGAGAGCCAAAAAGATAAGCGAGCTCAAATAATTAATGCGCTGAGAATGGTAGGTTTAGAAACCTTGGCAGATGAACACATTTCTGTGTTGTCTGGTGGTGAGCGTCAACGCGTTGCAATGGCACGAGCCTGGATTCTTAAGCCTTCAATTTTGCTGATGGACGAACCAAGTGCTTCTTTAGACAAAGAATCTATTGAAAGATTGGTCATTATGGCCGAAGATCTTCTTCAGAGAGGCGCGAGTTTGGTCATCACTAGCCACCAAACTAACGCGCTAACCGATTTATGTAAGAAGCAGTGGTGGATCAAGGACAACACTTTGACCGAATCACCGCTTCTTCAAGTTATTAAAAAGAACAAAGCACAAGAGAATATTTATGCTGCTTCCAACGCAAACTAGTTGGGTTATTTTGGCTGGCGGTCAAGCCAGCCGCATGGGCGGAAAAGATAAAGGACTCGTTGAGCTCAACGGTTCTCCGCTTATTCAATACGTTATAGACAAGCTGTCTCAACAAGATGTCAGCATTACCATCAACGCCAACCGTAACTTAGACAGTTACCAAGCATTTGCACCGGTTGTTTCCGACTCTTTCCCTGACTACCCAGGCCCTTTGGGTGGGATTCACGCTGGCCTTAAAAACGCGTCCACAGATTGGGTAGGCTTTGTTCCTTGCGACAGCCCTCAAATCAGTGACGACCTTGTTGAGCGTTTTTGTGCAGCAGTAAAAGAAGACAGCGACATTCTTGTGGCTCACGATGGCGAATTTAAGCAACCTGTATTCACCCTGTTCCACAAACGTGTTCTGCCAAAGTTAGAAGCGTTTTTAGAGCGTGGCGACCGCAAGATCATCTTGCTGTACAAAGAGTGTGTGACTGAGTACGTCGACTTTAGCGACGCGCCGAACTGCTTTGTTAATCTGAATACGCCAGAAGAACTCACCCAATTTGGAACGCTTCAATAATGAAAGATTCAAAACAACGCCCTAACCTTCCTTTATTGGGCTTTGCGGCTTACAGCGGCACAGGCAAAACAACAGTACTTGAAGCGTTGCTGCCTCTGCTGACTAATGCGGGTTTAAAAGTGGGTGTTCTTAAACACGCTCACCACGATTTCGATGTCGATAAGCCGGGTAAAGACAGTTACCGCTTACGTAAAGCGGGCGCGAATCAAATGTTGATCGCTTCTCGTAACCGTCACGTGATGATGACAGAAACGCCAGAAGCCGAAGCTGATTTTGATTACCTTCTGACACGTTTCGATACCAACACGCTGGACTTGATTTTGGTTGAAGGCTGCAAGAACATAGCTTTCCCTAAAATTGAATTGCACAGAGATGAAGTCGGTAAACCTTGGTTATACCCGAACGATGACAACATTATTGCCATTGCTGCAGACAGCCAAGTTGAATCAGACTTGCCACAAATGGCGATCAGCGACTTAGAGGCAATTCGTGATTTCATCATTGAATATGCTCAGTCATTCGACCCTTCATCGAAAACAAGCAAAACAGCGTCGTGTTCATCTTCAAAAGACGATTCACCTGTTGTATGTTGTGACTCCTTCTCTCCTGCTGGTTTAACCGTTACTCAAGGCCAACAAAAGATTGTTGATAGCATTGACGCGCTCGATCTCACAGAGAGAGTTGAACTATTGCAGGGCTACGGTCGTGTTTTGGCTGAAGATATAATCTCGCCAATCAATGTGCCTCAAAACACCAACTCAGCAATGGACGGCTACGCAATTCGTAGTGAAGATTTAGAACTGGATAGTTACCAACTGGTTGCTGAAGTTATGGCTGGTCACAGCTACGAGCAAACTGTTCAACAAGGTGAAGCCGTTAAGATCATGACGGGTGCACCAATGCCTGAAGGCGTTGATGTTGTTGTGATGCGCGAACAAGCCGTCCAAGATGGCGATAAGGTTAGCTTCCCAGGTGCGAAAATCACAATTGGACAAAATGTCCGTATGGCTGGTGAAGATTTAGAAATCGGCCAACCTGTCTTTACTCGTGGTACACGCATCGAAGCACCTGAAATGGGCATGATGGCGTCGTTAGGTTTTGGTAGCTGCCCTGTTCTACGTAAGGTAAAAGTCGGTGTGTTCTCTACGGGTGATGAAGTTCAAGCACCGGGTAGCGAGCAGAAGCCGAACTCTATCTACGACTCGAACCGTTTTACGATCATCGGCATGCTTCAAAAGCTAGGTTGTGACATTGTTGACTACGGCATCATTGAAGATGACGAACAAAAGATGATGGATGTACTTCACGCTGCGTCGTTAGAGACCGATATGGTTCTGACTTCAGGTGGTGTGTCTGTCGGTGATGCTGATTACATCAAACTCGCATTAGATAAGCTGGGTGAGATTAACTTCTGGCGCATCAACATGCGTCCGGGTCGCCCTCTTGCTTACGGCAAAATTGAAGACAAACCTTTCTTCGGTTTACCGGGTAACCCAGTTGCTGTGATGGTGTCGTTCATTAACTTTGTAGAGCCAGCGATCCGTAAGCTACAAGGTCAAACCAACTGGACACCAGTTAAAGCGAACGCGGTAGCGACTGAACAATTGCGTTCACGCCAAGGTCGTACTGAGTTCAGCCGTGGTGTGTTCTCGATGAATGAATCGGGTGTGCTTGAAGTAAAAACGACGGGCAAGCAAGGTTCAGGTATTTTACGTTCAATGAGCGAAGCGAACTGCTTAATCGAAATCTCGCCAGCGGTTGATGCTGTGAAAGTTGGCGAGACAGTGACGATCATTCCGCTACAAGGTCGCGTTTGATTCAAAGCTCAAACACCTAAATTGACTTGGCCGCTTTTTATAAGCTCTTTGCCAAAACATAGATGAAGCCCCTTCTATCGAGCTTTCGATGTTATGGGGCTTTCTTTTCTGTTCGTTTTGTAAAAGACAACCTGTTCGTTCCTTAAAAGACGAAAAGCTTAAATAGCGATAAGCCTGAAGAACGATAATCTTAAGATTTTTTATCATAACCTTGAGCCACGTACTGTTTTTATGTAGAGTGCGCGCAAAGTAATAATTCTATTGGAGAGCATCATGGCTCGTACCATTCTGTACACTTACAAAGACGAAGACAAAGAGTTACTGTTTTCGAAACAAGAACACCGCACGATCCAAGAAGCTGTCGCTGCAGCTGAAGGTATCGACATCACTGAGTATCTAAAAACTGAGCAACAGCTTGAGTTTATTTCTGATACTAAAGCGGTTCGTAACTACCAAGACAACTATTTCCGTAAGCTAGGCTTTACTAAGCTTACGTTGAAGCAAAAAGACAACCTTGGTGTTGGTAAAAAGAAGAAGTAAGCCCTCTGGCTTCTTTTTCTCGATCTGTAGCTTCTAGCTTTTCGTTTGCACTTGAGAGCTAAGAAGTTAAGAGCTAAAGAAACGAAAACCAAACAAATAAAAATGCCGCAACCTCTTTCGAGATTGCGGCATTTTTATTTGTGCTTTTTAACTAGCTTAACGTTAAGTTTCGATTACTTAATGTTAAGGAATGCAGCACCACGAACGCCGCCTGAATCACCGTGTTTCGCTTTGATGATCTTAGGACACTTCGCTACAGACAGTAGGTACTTAGGTATACGCTTTGGCATTTCTTCGTAGATAAGTTCGAAGTTTGAAAGACCGCCACCCAGTGCAACAACATGTGGGTCAAGACCCGTAAACAGATTCGCAAAACAGATAGCCAATAGCTCCATGAAACGGTCAACGTGCTCAGCTGCTTTTGCTTCGCCTTCGTTGTACGCTTCGATGATTTCAATCGCTTTCTTTTTCTCACCGAAGTAGTGCTCATAAATCAGTTCAAAGCCGCGACCAGATAGGTAGCTATCTAAACAACCTTTCTTGCCACAACCACAACCCAATAGCGGTGCGTTGTCGCCAAGGTGGAACCATGCATCAATAGGAAGACGCATATGGCCGAGCTCGCCAGCAACGTGGTTACGTCCTGAGAATACTTTGCCATCAAAAACCAAACCACCACCAAAACCAGTACCTAGAATTAGGCCAGCTACTGATGGTTCATCTTTCAATTCATCATCCCACGCTTCAGACAGCGCAAAACAGTTCGCATCGTTCTCGATTTTAACACTACGACCAATCAACGCTTCTAAGTCTTTGCGTAATGGCTTACCTGTTGAAGCCGGTACGTTAACAACAAGCATGGTGCCGTCGTCCGCATCTTCCATACCAGGAAGACCAAGGCCAATTTTGCCTTCGCAAGAGAATTCGCTATCGTATTTTTTTACCAAACCGGCAATCGTATCAAGTAGCAGTTGATAATCTTCAGTAGGCGTTGGTACGCGTTCGGTTGCTACTCGCTCAAGTTTTTCATTGAACGCACCAAACTCAATTTTTGTGCCGCCAACATCAAAGCCGTAATACATGAAATCTCTCCAATTTTTCCCTAAATTCGGGCAAATAAATTTTTAAATTAAACAACTAGGAAGCATTATCCATAACACTCCCCCTACAAACCGTGATAGATAACAAACTTATCTCGTGTTCGAATCTGTTTGAACAACAAGTCAGCACAAAGCGGTTAAAGGTTAGAGTGACGTCTCACTTTTAGTATGCTCTATGAAAGCATTCAGGCTTGGTTTGGTTGGATCCGATTTATAACGTGTCTTACTCAACATGTAGCTTTCACGAAATGCTTCAAACCATAGCTGTAAAGTCTTAGCGCCCTGTTCTTCACCGGCTTGTTTCAAAACTAAGCTCGCGACTTCGGCCGTTGATAGATGTTGTTCGTTGTCTGACTTACGCATCATATATTGAGAAACCGATTCCGGTTCAATCGACAACACAGGTAAATCTTGCAAATACTCTGAGCGACGGAAGATACGTCGTGCTTCGCGCCAGCTGCCATCAATGAAAATCAGCAACAGTGTTTTGTTTGGGTCGCGCATTTGTGGCAGATCTTGAACTACGCGCGTTTTGTCGTCGGTATAGTCTTCAGGGAATACGATCACAGGTTGGTATTTGTCATCTTTGAGGACTTCCAACATCTCTTGATTTGGCTCAGTACGGTGCCAAAGGTAGGCGTAGCTGTCCTTAACCGTGTCGACAATGAGTCGCCCTGTATTACTTGGTTTCAAGATTTCGTTATCTGACAAGATCAACATGGTGGCGACGTTCGTATCAACGTTAGGTTGATGTTCACAGATACAGCTGTCTTGTTTGATTTTGCAATACTCACATCGAACCACTTTACAACCGCGTGCATTAAACGGCTTAGTAGCAATGGATAAACGATGTTGATATAAACGGTGAAAAGCGTGGATTCTCATGGACAATAACGATAACTCTAGAAAAGTGGCACGATTGTACTTACAGTGTCCTTAGAATGATAGAAGGAATTCCCATGCAAGACCCATCACTGCTTCGCCTTGTTTGTTTTATTGTCGTTTTTGGATTGTGTGCGCTTTGGGAATGCCGTTTTCCGCGTAAAACACTGACTCAAAGCAAATGGTTTCGTTGGGGGAATAACTTTGCGCTGGTTGCTTTGAACAGCTTTCTATTAGCCACTCTAATTCCTATCGCAGCATTCCAAGCGGCGGTCATTGCACAAGAAAACCAATGGGGTCTGTTCAATACTCTGTCACTTCCTAAAGGACTCACCATTTTGATCTGCGTATTGCTGTTAGATTGCGCCATTTACCTGCAGCACTTGGTGTTTCACCGTGTTCCTTGGTTGTGGAAGCTACATCGAGTTCACCATGCGGACCTAGATATCGATGTCACAACCGGAACGCGCTTTCACCCTATTGAGATGATTCTTTCAATGCTCATCAAAGTGAGTTTGGTAATCGCACTTGGTGTCCCTGTCATTGCGGTTGTGATATTTGAAATTGTTCTTAATGCGAGTGCGATGTTTAACCACAGCAACGCACGTCTTCCGCTATGGATTGATAAGCGATTGAGAAAAGTGATTGTGACACCTGACATGCACCGCGTTCATCACTCGGTCATTGTGAAAGAAACCCATTCAAACTTTGGTTTCTTTTTATCTGTGTGGGACATTTGGTTTAAGACTTACCGCGCTCAACCAAAGCTTGGCCACGATAACGTTCAGATTGGCGTTCTAGAGATTCAAGATGGTAAAGAACAACGGTTAGATCTGATGTTACGTCAGCCATTTGCACGATTCCCTGCAACGAAAGACTAGGTTCTAATACACCTGATTCTCAAGCTTGTATTGAGATCGAACTTACTTAATTTCCAAAAAACGCCCTTAAATTCTTACAAGAATCTAAGGGCGTTTCTGTATCAATAGAACTAAAAGCGGCGGTAGATTAGTGCTTCACTATTGTACTGTTTGGCTAACTCGGCAGAATCGTTTACTTTATTTCAGCACGCTCGTTTACCTCAGCACGTACTTGTGAAGCATAGCTTGTTGGTGTCCTGCTATCTCACCAACTTGCTCTGAACTCTCGATCATAGATTCAAGTTGCAGCTTAGTATTCTCCCCCTGCTCAGACACGCGAGTGATAGAATGCGTTACATCGACAGTCGCACGGGCTTGTTGTTCGGTTGCCACCATGATTTGCTCAACACGCCCTTTGATCTGGCTAACCGCGAATTCGATTTTCTCGAAGGCCTGCTTTACATCGCCACTGGTTTCCAGTGCATTCGCCATTTCGCTTCTAGATTCCGTTACAGAAGCACGTGAGCGATCAGCTGCCGCTACTAGCTCGTTCATCATGTTGCGAATATTGGTGGTTTGTTGGGAGGTACCACTCGCCAGTTTTCGCACTTCATCGGCAACCACTGCAAACCCGCGGCCTTGATCTCCTGCTCGCGCTGCTTCTATTGCGGCATTCAATGCGAGTAAGTTGGTGTTTTCAGCAATACCACTGATCACGTCGACCATTTCACGAATCTGTTTAACGCGAATATCCAAGTCCATCATCGATTCTTGATTCAGGCTAAGAGATTGCTCGAGTGCTTGTAATCGCTTCTGATTAAGGCCGACCACTTGGCTACCATTGACTGATTCGTCTTCTGCTATCTGCGCGTCGTCATTCGATGCGTTCGAGATACGAGCAATCTCACCAATGGATGCTTCAAGTTCTGTAATTGTGGTGATCATATTCTGTAGCGATTCGTTCTGCTCGTTCAAGCTTGAATTGGTTTGCTCTGCGGCGTCATGGCTTACTTCAGCCGTTTGATAAAGCGTTTCACAGTTACGCGTTACCAAACGAACCGAATCCGCGGTGGAATCAACGACCGTATTTAGCTTCGAAGTAATAACCTGCAGCTCTAGCGGCCCGAGTAGTTCACTTTGTTTAGAGAAATCATGATCTGCGAGCGAACTCAGTTGTTGAGTAATATTTTTAAGCCCTTTATTCATCCAACGGCGTAACACGAACCATGAGATCACAATGATAACGGCAATCACTAGCCCACTGATAAACAACACACGATCGATGTTGGTGATGGTTTGATTTACAACCAGTTCACTTTCATCAATCAGGTGGGAAGCGGTAGAAGACAAATGATTCAATGTGCTGATGACGGTATTCGCTAGGGTGATGACTTGCGTTAAGTTTTGCTCTTGCTGCTGAACCAGTTCGAGTTTCAAGAGGATTTGTTTGATTATCCCTTGCTCGGTGAAGCCTTCTTTCACCATTTCGTAAGGCGCCGTCAAGCTTGCGAATTCAGCGATGTCTGGGTGCCAATCGGCAAAATCGCTGTAAGCCAAGTTAAGGCCTGCGATTCGGTTTCTCAATTGACGGTATTCGTCTTGTGCTTTATCAATGTCAGATTGCATCATCAACATCAAGAAGGTGTTCGCCATAGCAGACGCACTGGATGTAAATCGGTTCGCTGCATCGCTCGCTTCTGGGTTGTCTTCAACCAAGAATGAGCTGATTCGGTTCATTTCAGGTCCGATCGAGCCAACGCCATAACGAAACTCGCCCATTTTACTGTCGATTAGGTTTTGCTTACTTTGAATCTCAATCTGTGCCAGCAGTACCGTATTAGTCATGGTTTGCAGTTGCGCCATATCATCAATAAGGTTTTGTTGTTGCTCTAAAGAGATCGCATCAGGAAAAGATTGGGAGATAAAAAGGAGTTCCTCAAGCGTGGTATTACTCTCTGTTGCGAGTTGGTCAATTGAAACCCTTGTCGAATTCAGCGCATCTAAGTCGGTTGACTGGGTGCTATAAGTGAGAAGTTTCACTTGCTCTAATACGCTTTGCGTTAATTCGGCGTTGTGCAAGGCAAGGGGTAATGCTTGTTCTGAAAGTGCGTCAAAATGTCCCCCGACCCGTTCAACTCCCCGAATGCTAACCATTGATAAAAAACTAACGAGTAAAAGTATGGAAATAAATACAGCAGTGACGGTTTGAATGAGCGAAAATGTATAACGTGAGGGTTTTATTGATAAATTTGTGTCGGGCATGTGAAATCCAGTTTGACTACGAAAAGAGATATCCTTAAGTTAGTTCGTATACTAGAAGTCCTTGATGACGTTTTTATTTCAGTTTTTTGTCAGAAGAGTTACATATGAAATTCAGAAAAATGGCTGTAGTTACAATAACTTTAGCAACATTGGCTGCTTGTAGCTCGACTCCACACCCTTCTCAGCTTAGTCAAACCGCACAGAAACCCCTATCAAAGTCAGAACAATTGACTACCAATGCGTATATGAGTGTGTATGAGCAGTGGAAAGGTGTGCCATACCATTTTGGTGGAACATCATTTCGAGGCGTAGATTGCTCCGCTTTTGTTCAAATTGCCGTGCAAAATGCAACTCAACAAGCCTTACCAAGAACCACAAAAGATCAGAGTAAAAAGGGAAAAGAAATAGCTTATGGGCAAGCAACAAGCGGAGATTTGGTATTTTTCAAAACATCGATGACGGTACGACACGTAGGTGTGTATTTAGGAAATAATCAATTCCTACATGCTTCGACATCGAAAGGTGTCATCATCTCGAGGTTGGATAACCCTTATTGGGCTTCTAAGTTTTGGCACTTTAGGCGTTTATAGCGGTTTAAAGACTTGACCGCTAAACGAGGTGACTTTTAAAGCTACGACGTAAACGCCTATCATCGTGAAAAAATGACTAACGAGGAAATGGACAAATAGTTAGTCGTATTTAGCGACAGCAGAATCAAATAGATTCTTCACTAGCGCGATGTATTCATCTAGAAATACAATTTGCTCGTTGGTCGCTTTCTTAGCCCATACACCCGCTAATACTTCGCCTAAATCCGCTACCACAGCATCGGCTTCTTTCAAAAGTTGAAAACGAACACTCGAATGCAACTCTGGATTTTGCTCAAAAATAGCCATGATGTTTGTTGAAATCATGTCTGTGATGATGTCTTCAACACTCTCATTGCCTGTATCGCCATTACTATTTGTAAAGACATCCAGATTAAACGATAAGTGCTCGATAAGAGCCAAATAGCCATCGGTTTCTACAACCACAATAAATCTCCGTTTTAAGCTCAAGAGCAGATTAATACGTACTTGCTTAATACTATGTAAATGAAGCGATTTGTCATCACTTTATTATCAAAAACCGTATTAAAATGATCCTAGTTAGTATTTCAGCTTAAATATTAAACCAATAGCTGAATATATACGTGTCGCTAGATGTCTGTTGGTCAAGATACTTGCAGACTCAGCACGCCATCATTACTCGGCTATTAAAGAGTCATAAAGAGCTAGCTAGCAAGTTGAGATGATCACGTGCCCTATCGTTAACTATAGTCGTTCAACCTACTCTAATAGCACATTTAAGTTGATGCGTAGACAATAACAAGCTCCAACTACTTTTCCAGTTTGTTTCAACCAAAACCGTTTCGATTGTGAGGCCAGTTCCAAACAATTCTATAACTTTGCCTTGCCAATTTCTGTTTGTATTTCAAAGAGCTTGCATCAGTTCGAGTTCACAAATCAGCCAATTGATTCTACATAAGGTGAAGAACAGATAAGAACATTGACGAGTACGTCTATAAATTGCTCAAATTTATCCTAAACTATGGCTAACAAACAGTATTTCTAACCTTCAATTTTTTAACTTTCAGTCTTTGAGGATTTCCTATGTGGCAGGCCATTTCTCAACAACTTTCAGATACTCTTCTATTTAACTTTCAGATTACTGAACGTACCAAGGTTTCTGGTGGTGACATTAACGATTGCTATATGATCAGCGATGGTAATGAACGCTACTTCGTAAAAGTGAACCAGCGAGAATTTTTACCTAAGTTTGAAATCGAAGCTGAGAACTTACGCTTGTTAAGAGAAACTTCCACCGTTTATGTTCCTGAGTTGGTACTGATTGGTAAAACCAAAGAATGCTCATTCATTATTCTCAATTACTTGCCAACTAAGCCGCTTGATACGGGTAATAACAGCTTTGATTTCGGCGTGCAGCTTGCTCAGCTTCATAAATGGGGCGAGCAAAAAGAGTTTGGTTGTGACCAAGATAATTATATCGGTAGTACGCTTCAGCCTAACCCTTGGCATAAGAAATGGGGTCGCTTTTTCTCTGAACAACGCATCGGCTTCCAACTGCAATTGCTAAAAGAGAAAGGCATTGAATTCGGTGATATTGATGACATCGTTGATGTGGTGAATATGCGTCTTGCTGGCCACAATCCTCGCCCTTCTTTACTTCATGGTGACCTATGGAATGGCAACGTAGCGAATTCAGCCTTTGGGCCAATCTGTTACGACCCCGCTTGTTATTGGGGTGATCATGAATGTGACTTAGCGTTAACGGAATTGTTTGATGGGTTTCCAAAAGAGTTTTATGAAGGTTACCAGAGCGTCAATCCACTCGACGTTGGCTATACTGATCGGAAAGACATTTACAACTTGTACCATCTTCTTAACCACTGCAATCAATTTGGCGGCGAATATTTAGCACAAACTGAGGCGTGTATTCAGAAGATACAGGCCGTTTAATACCAATCACAGCTAGCTAAGTCGTTCTATAAAGCTACTACGATCTATACAAGCTACTGCGATCTTTAAAGCTAATACGATTTGGACAAGATACAGTGAGGAGAATTAGCCATGCATAAATACACAGAGAAACATGTCTCGTGCCCCCACTGTGGGCATGCAATCAGCATAACGCTCGATGCTTCTAATGGGAGCCAAGATTTTTATGACGATTGCCCTGCGTGTTGCAATGCCATTCACCTCGATATGCAGGTGGATGAAGTCAGAGACAAAATTAATCTCTCGATTGATGCAGACGACGAACAAGTCTTCTAACACCTACTCTCTTGTCGAGTTGGAGCTACGCTTCGATTTAGAGCTTCCCCTCGATTTTGAGGCTAGCCTAGAAAAACACAAATACACAAAAATAGAAAAGAGCACCTAATGTGCTCTTTTTTAATATCTTCGACTTTTACTTGGTGTCGCTTTGGGGGCAAATGCTATTGATAAACCGTCACTACTATTTCTGGTTTGCTAGTACGCGTTCAACAGTATCAACAATCGCTTGTGTTTGAGGATCAAACTCAATATTTACTTGGTCGCCTACTTCACGGCCGCCAAACAGAGTGCGATTCAGCGTTTCTGGGATCAGGTGAACAGAGAAACGGTTATCTTCCACTTCACCGATTGTCAATGAACAACCATCAACGCCGATGTAGCCCTTGCTCAACACATACTTCATTGATTCTTGCGGCAGCTCAAACCAAAGCGTACAGTTATTTTCTGTCTTAATCACATCAACGAGGTTAGCCATCAGAGTAATGTGGCCAGACATACTATGTCCGCCAATTTCGTCACCAAACTTTGCTGCACGCTCAACATTCACTTTGTCACCAACATTCAGTTGGCCCAAGTTCGTCAATCGCAATGTGGCTTGCATTAAATCAAAAGCAATCTGATTGCCCGAAATTTCCGTTACCGTTAAGCAACAACCGTTATGAGCTACTGAGGCACCAATTGCTAATCCCTCAACCATTTCATCTGTTAACTCAATGGTATGAGTCTGAAACAGCTCTTTTTTGTTTATTGCAACCAGTGTTGCCATGCCTTGAACGATACCTGTAAACATAAGATTCCTATTTAGCATTCTAATAACAGTTTTTCATAGCAGTTATTGTGACATTTCTTTATGATTCGTCCAGTGGAAGCTTAAGATCATTGCCTCTGATTCCTTCAGAATGTCCTTTCCTACACTATTATTCTAATTTTCCCTCTTATTTGGAGTTGTTTGTGCATCGTTACAAAGAAGAATCCTCGAATCTAATCAAACTTGCGACCCCAGTATTGATCGCATCTGTTGCACAAACTGGAATGGGTTTTGTTGATACCGTAATGGCCGGTGGTGTAAGTGCTATCGATATGGCGGCGGTTTCGATTGCAGCAAGTATCTGGCTACCATCAATCTTATTTGGTGTAGGTCTTTTGATGGCGTTGGTTCCTGTTGTTGCACAACTGAACGGTTCAGGCCGCCAAGTCAAAATTCCATTTGAGATTCAGCAAGGTGCATTTTTAGCGCTCGTCATCTCGTTACCTATTATTGGCGTGCTATTCCAAACGCAGCTGATATTGGAATGGATGGACATTGAGCAACTCATGGCAGACAAAACCATCGGCTATATGAATGCGGTGATGTTTGCTGTGCCTGCGTTTTTGCTGTTCCAAACATTGCGAAGCTTTACGGATGGTATGTCTTTAACTAAGCCTGCCATGGTGATCGGTTTTATCGGCTTACTATTAAACATTCCGCTAAACTGGATGTTCGTATACGGGAAACTTGGAGCCCCTGCTCTTGGTGGTGTTGGCTGTGGCGTTGCAACGGCTATCGTCTATTGGGTGATGTTTGCACTGTTGTTCGCCTATGTTTTAACATCAAAGCGTTTGGCTAAAATCAACATCTTCGGGACGTTCCACAAACCTCAACTTAAAGCTCAAATTCGTTTGTTTAGACTTGGTTTTCCAGTTGCTGCCGCTATCTTCTTCGAGGTCACGCTATTCGCTGTGGTTTCCTTATTAGTTGCCCCATTAGGTTCATTGGTTGTTGCCGCTCACCAAGTCGCGATTAACTTCTCTTCTCTCGTATTTATGATTCCAATGAGTATCGGTGCCGCCGTGAGTATTCGTGTTGGCCATAAGCTTGGTGAAAACAACACTGAAGGTGCGAAAATCGCAACACACGTGGGTATCATCGTCGGTTTGGTAACAGCCTTTATGACAGCGGCATTAACAGTATTGTTTAGAGAGCAGGTTTCGTTACTTTACACAGAGAACACGGCAGTAGTTACCGTTGCAATGCAATTGCTGTTGTTCGCTGCGGTTTATCAATGTACCGATGCAATCCAAGTTATCGCTGCAGGTGCTTTGCGTGGATACAAAGACATGCGTTCGATCTTCAACATTACCTTCGTAGCGTATTGGTTACTTGGTCTTCCTATCGGCTACATCTTAGGAATGAAAGATTGGATTGTTGAACCTATGGGCGCACATGGCTTCTGGATTGGTTTCATTATCGGCCTAACATCAGCTGCCATTATGCTGGGTATGCGTTTGCATTGGATGCATAAACAAGACGATGATGTTCAGCTAGAATTTAGCTCTCGTTAGATTCGTACTCGCTAAACCGGTATCGCCGTTATCACATACAAAAAGAGCTCTGATTTTCAGGGCTCTTTTCGCTTACGGCTGTAAATGATTTAGGGGCGATTAGTTTATACTCAGGAGATTAGTACTCACTCTTTTCTCGAACAAAACGCGCAAACTTGGGCTTTCCGTTTTGCGTAAAGCCGTTATACCGGAAGGTGATTTGACTGCCTATTTCAGGTGGTGCGAGTCTCATCTGGTCACTGAACCCGCTTCCAATATAAAATTCCACACCCTCTTCTGTGTGAACCAAAATCGAACCCATCATCCCTTTATACTTCCCTATTCCACCTTTGTAACCAATAACCGTGGCTTCCGCATCGTGATGCCTTTTAAGCTTTAAAAGGTCATTACTTCGGCCTGCTTGATAGCGACTGGTGATCTTACGAAGCATCAAACCTTCACCATTACTCTCATCGACATTATCGAGTTGATGGAAAAGAGCTTCTTCATTGTGAATCGGTACATGTTCGATGTAGCTGACATGAGGTTCTCCAATCGTACTTACCCAATGCAAGATGTTGTAATAGCGCTTTTGATAATCACCAGCAGCCCCTGGCATATCAAACAACATGAAATCTATTTGGCGCCACGCTACGTCACTAGGCGTATGATCAAGGACGGTAGATTGGACTAAGTGGAATTGACCTCTTCCTGCCCACAACTCCCCTTCGAGATGTACCTTAGGCAAGTTTTTTGTAAACCACTTCGGTGAGTAAATGCGATTCCCGTTTCGAGTATAAAGGTGTTGTCCGTCCCAAAGAGCCCGAATCCCATCAAGCTTTTCACTCTTCCAGTATTCAGAAACATCAATGCCTTGTTGGTATGTATTGGCCAGTACCAAATGGTCGGGAGGTAAATAGGATGAATGAGAAGAAAGCGAACACGCCCATAGAGTTGCTATCGCCAATTTAGTTAATCTCATCATCTGCTCCGTATTGATATCTGTAGTGGTCAACAAACGCCTTTAATCCTAAGCGTTCTGACACGTAGGTAGACAACCTTTGCTAGAAGATGCGATCCACACATCAACCTTATTTAACTTTCAATTTCATTCATATAATTAATGACTTATGGGTCTCAAATGTTCACCCATTTTTAGTTCTCATATTGAGAAACCGACTTTCTCAATATGAGATAGAGATTAGCGTTTTATTTAAGTTATTGAAAAATATAAACATAAAAGTTGGCACATTCAGTGCAATTGTCCATTCATACTCAAAAGGAGATATCGCTATGGAACTACGTAAGATTGATTTAAATACAACGACACTGACTCTTTCTATCTTCGGTGATTTAGATGCAGCAGGTAGCCGTGATGCTCAGACCGATATTGACGATGTAATCTCAAATGATGGCCACCCTGAAATCGAAGTTGATTTTAGCCAAGTTGAGTTTTTAGATTCATCTGGTGTTGGCGCGATTGTTTACATGTTCAAACGCCTAACTGAGCGTGAGCGCAACATGCGACTTGAAAATGTGACTGGCCAGCCTCTTGAAATTATGAACTTGCTACGCATTGGCCACGCTATTCCAGTAAATTCAAAAAATCCTACAAATTCATGAAGATCCACTAAGCTAGAAGTAACAAAACATAATAATAAAAAGTAAAAACATAGGACGTTGGCATGAAAATACTGAAAAACTACATAGCCCTTTCTCTGTCTGCTTTGGTTCTAGGTGGCTGTACTAGCTACCCTGAACAAGGCACCGGCGGTTTGGCTGAAAGTTATGACTCTATTAACTACCAAAATTCCGACTTTTCTCCTGTCATGCCAGACGAACCTCTTGGTCCTGAACACGGACTACGTTTTGATTGGCAACTGGCTAAATTACATCTTGATGCCTTGATTCAAGAAGGCGCACGTTGGTGCTTCCCCGCTGCTGTTGTGCAAGCGATAGAGAAGCAAAATCGTATCGCTCGTGAACTGCAAGGTGGCCTGCTTCTAGATGCGGCCAACGACCTAGTCATTCAAAGAAAACGCTTAAATGAACTTGAAGTCCAACTCGACTATGTGACCTCACAAGCCCGCTGTGAACCACCAAAAAATGAAAACCAATTTAGATTGCAATTGTCGGTTATCGAACAGTTGTACGACCTGCTTAACGTTGACAACCAATTCGCGGAAAACTCTACCGAAGTCAATCCCAAGTACATGGGACGACTTGCCGAGGCGACCACACTACTGAAAGAGCATAAATCTCTAGACCTTGTAGTTACGGGTCATGCCGATGCCACGGGTACCGAAAAATTTAACGATGATTTGGCACTTGGACGTGCTAAACAAGTCGAACGCTACCTGACTATTTTTGGCTTAGGTGCTCAGCGAATTAAAGCCGTGTCTGTTGGTGAAACGGTTCCTCTTTTTGAAGGCGAATCAGACGGTACGCGTTTAACTAACCGCCGAGTGAGTATCGAAATTATCTCCCCTAAAAATGCCGAGAAAATGGGAGGTGGATTATGAAATTATTGATCACTTTTATCATCACCCTATCGTTAAGCTTTACGAGTGTCGTGAATGCGAGCGAAGAGTTTTCAGACGCGGTTCAAGTCGGTGACCTTATCCAAGTTAACGTACCCGGTGAAAGTACGTTGAACACAGGGTTCCAAGTGGATAAACGTGGACGTATTACCCTTCCTGAAGTTGGCGCCGTATTTGTTGCCGGTTATGACAGTGAGCAGCTTAACAAAGTCGTTCTAGAATCACTGGCTACCGCTTATAAAGATCTTTCGAATGCTTCGGTGTACGTCAAAGAACAACAAATCATTATTTACGTTCAAGGTTATGTAGAACAGCCTGGCGAATACACACTGTCATTGGGCTCTAGCATCCAAATGGCGCTTTACGCAGCCGGTGGATTACGTCCGGGAGCACAACTGGACAAATTGATTCTTAAGCGAGGCGCGGACAAGAAAGAGTTTAACTACAAACGTTTCCTTGATTCAGGAGACGAGTCGACATTACCTACTCTGCAATCACTGGATTCATTGTTCGTTCCAGCTTCTCCATTAGTCGGTAACATTGAACAAGAGTTCGACGCAGCAAAGCTTGCTAACTCTGGTGATAGTGCCGATTCTCGCAATTCAATTAAAGTATTTGGCGAGGTAAACGCACCGGGTTCGTTCACTTATAAAGAGAGCACCGATCTTGTTGACGTACTAATGCGCTCGGGCGGTGTGACTCGTTATGCCAGTGTTGAGCAAATCCGAGTAATTTCAAATAACACGCCTACGTTGTTCAACCTCAAACGTTATTTAGATTCTGGTGACGAAAGCCTACTTCCAATCTTACGCCCGGGTGCAACCATTTTTGTACCGAAGCAAGAAGAAGAGATCAAATCCGGCGCCAACATGGTTTACGTTATGGGTGAAGTTGCCGCTCCCGGTGCTTTTGAAGGAAAAAGAGACGCCACCTTCATGGATATCCTTGCGAATGCTGGCGGTCCGACTCGATTTGCAGAATCGCGCCAAATACGTGTGATCAAGGCGGATGGCAGAGTGCTTAAATTCGATTTAGCGGCTTACACAGAAGGTCTACCTAACTCTAATCCACCGAGCATTAAAGCCGGTGACGCTATTTTCGTTCCAGAGAAAACCGACATGAACGAGAAGTCTTGGTTGAAGATTGCACCAGACAGAGCGGTTAACGTTATCGGTGAAGTCAACCGACCTGGTCGTATTGAATGGTCAGATGAAATGAACTTCATGGGATTATTGGCTCACGTCGGCGGTCCTACGTTACGTGCTGACACCTCAAAAATTGAAGTTGTGACGGGTAGAAAGATGGTTGTGTTTAATCTTGATGATTTCATCAGAAATGGCGCGCCACGAGATCTGATGCCGCAAATTCGTGCAGGATCTATCGTCCGTGTCCACGACTTACCACAAGACCCTTCGGACAATAAATCTCAATGGGTACGTCAAAGCTCTGATGCTTCGATCTATATCTTTGGACAAGTGAATGCGCCGGGTCGTTACCGCTTTACCAAAGACATGCACTTTCTAGACATTTTGTCTGCAGCAGACGGCCCTACTAAGGATGCCGATATACACAACGTTCGTGTCACGCATCGTGATAAAACCTACTCTAAAGTAAGCAAACTCAATCTTTCACTGTACTTTGAAACCGGTGACGAATCATTACTGCCCAATGTAACCACGGGTGACACCATTTATATCCCAGAGAAAGGTAAGAACTGGTTAGACACACCGAAAGAAGAAACAGTTCGTGTGCTTGGTGCGATTAACAACCCAGGTCGCTATGTGTTTAACGACAACATGACCATTCTAGATATATTGGCAGAAGCGGCAGGCCCTACTGACAATGCTTACGTAGAGAAAATTACCATTGTGAATATGTCTTGTTGCCAAGGTCAAGCTCGTACCTTCGACCTTGTTGAGTTCAGCAAAACAGCCAATATTTACAACTTACCTGTGCTACGCGCTGGTGACACCATTTACATCCCAGATCGTCGTGAAAGCTTTATCGAAAAAGCACGTGTAGGATTAGATGACATACTACGTATTACGACCACCATCGTACTAATAGGAGCTTTATAATGACTATTTCAGCAACCCATGCCGAAGTCGAGCAACTGTATTTAGCTTCTGAACTTAACGGACAGAAATCGATTTGTGTGACGGCCTGTCACTCAGGTGACGGGGTAACCTCTGTTGCAACTGCATTAGCGGAACGTTTTCTTCTTGCTGGTCACTCCACGCTTTATGTTGACCTCAACTTATACAACCCCGCTTTCAAAGATTTGAACATGTTAGAAGACAGTCAACAGGGGCAGTTAATAGAACATGTTGAGTCTCACCGGATGTTCATTGGTGTCCCGGCACCTCAAGTGGCATCAACACAGCTTGCTTATAAAGACCCGACAACGCTACAAACAGTAGTGAACAAATGGTTAGAGAAATACGATAGAGTCATCATTGATACCTCACCGCTTCTCAACATTAACAAAGGGAATATCCCTGCACAGTCTGTTGCGAGTGCCTGTGACAGCACATTGATGGTTGTCGCCTATGGTGAAACGTCAACTCACCACCTAGAACAAGCGAAAAAGCTGCTTGATGCACAGAGTATCAATCTAATGGGCAGTGTGATGAACATGAAACAAACTCCTAGCTTTGCACAAGAGTTGGTAAGACAAATCAATCGAATGAAATTCCTTCCAACTAAACTTCGCGATAGCTTGGCAAGCAAGCTGTATCAAAATGAATTTTTAAACCTACCGATGTAACTTTTCCGCGCCACTGTAACTTTCTTGTACAACTGTATGGCTGTCATTGATACCATGACAGCCACCTATCCTATTAAATTTCATGCCGCGACAGCTCTAAATACCCCAAAACCAAATTGGGTGTTTTTGGCGAAATTATTATTGAAAATAAGATTTTAAAAACCATTCAACGCATTTCACACACGCCAACCATGGTCTTACCACCTTTAAATCCCTTCAGAAATCAACAGCCCCATGCCTAACTTTAGCGGTAATGTGACACAGACGGTTAAAGTGCCATGTAAATCGCATCAAAGATGGAATTCGTACGATTATTCCCTAAGATTATAAATAGAGGTGGTTTTTGACGAATTTGTAATAGTTTGACAAAGTTATCCGATGGCTGTTGAAACACAGTGGATGAATTGGCAAATCACACTTCACTGACTTTGCACGTTTATCTATTCAAACTTCACCCATCCCTCCTTCTGCTCAAATGGTTCAAATACACGGAAAGGATCACCATCGAGCAATTTAGATAATCGATTTACCTTGGTTACCTTAGTTGTATTATTAAAGAGAAAGGAAACTCAATATGAAATACAAGTTAAGCTCCGTATTTTTGTTAGTAGCAGCAGCCAGCGGTAATGCTAACGCTGGAGAATGTGGCAGCGTAACAATCGCAGATATGAACTGGAACTCTGCAACATTGATCGCCAATATCGACCAATTCATCCTAGAACATGGTTACGGCTGTGATGCCGAACTTATCCCTGGCGACACTATGCCAACAGGCACATCTATGATTGAAAAAGGTCAGCCTGACGTTGCACCTGAGCTTTGGAGCAACAGCTTAAAAGATGCATTGGACAAAGGTGTCCAAGAAAAACGTCTTCGCTACGCAGGTAAAGCACTTGTGAATGGTGGTGAAGAAGGCTTTTGGGTTCCAGCTTACTTAGTTAAACAATACCCAGAGATGGCAACCATCGAAGGTGTACGTAAAAACGCTAGCTTGTTTAAGCACCCTGAAGACCCAGATACATCAGCATTCTACAGTTGCCCAGCAGGCTGGAACTGTCAGATCAGCGCCGGAAACTTGTTTAACGCTCTTGAGCTGGAAGACAGTGGTTTCACGATTGTTGATCCAGGCTCGAGTGCCGGCTTATCTGGCTCTATCGCAAAAGCTTATGAGCGCGAAGAAGCTTGGTTTGGTTACTACTGGGCGCCAACTGCCGTTCTAGGTAAATACGACATGGTTAAAGTTGACTTTGGCAGTGGTGTTAATGAACAAGAGTTCCTAACTTGTACCACTAAAGAAGACTGTGATTCACCTAAAGCGACCATGTACCCGCCTTCACCAGTGCACACAGTCACTACAGAAGACTTCGCATCGAGAGCACCAGAGGCTTACGACTACTTCACTAAACGTGGTTTCACTAACGACAAAATGAACTCACTTCTTGCTTGGATGGAAGACAACCAAGCGGATGGTGAAGAAGCGAGTATCCATTTCTTGAGTGAGTTCCCGGAAATATGGCACCCATGGGTTTCTCAAGAAGTCGCTAAGAAAGTTGAAGCAGAGCTGTAAGAGCTTGGTTTAATAACAAGCAATACGCTTCAATAATACGGAAATAACGTCGCTATACTTGATGTTATTCATGATTCGGAGCCCTTTTCACAGGCGATACCTCATCGCATGAACAAGTGGCTCCGAACTATAAGGATATAAAATGGCTGACACCAATTGGTTATCAAGCTTTCCAGAGATGGAACGCGCTGATTTACGAACCATAAAAAAGACGCTAGATGGCGCATACCGTGAATTCTCTCGTGAATACGGTGAAATGATTGAATCTCTATTTGACCCTCTTCTTTCATTCCTTGTTTGGTTTGAAAAACTTCTTATCTCAACCCCTTGGATTATAGTCCTCGCCGTTTGTACAAGCCTTGTCTACGCCGCAAGTCGTTCTTGGAAACTGGCTTTAGGTTGTGTCGTTTCTTTGCTCCTTATTGGTTACTTTGGAATGTGGGAAGACACCATGCGGACGCTCAGTATCATTACTGTTTGTACCTTGGTTTCGATATTCTTAGGCATTCCGATTGGTATTGCGATGGCTCGTTCAAATCGAGCTCAATCTATCGTTACACCGATGCTTGATATCATGCAAACCATGCCAGCATTCGTTTACTTGATCCCAGTGGTGATGTTACTCGGCATCGGTAAAATTCCAGGTCTAATCGCCGTGGTTATCTACGCTATCCCACCCGTGATTCGTTTAACCAACCTAGGCATACGCTTGGTCGACAAAGAAGTTCTTGAAGCCGCTACCGCATTTGGTGCGAGCAAAAAACAACGCTTATGGGGTGTTCAACTTCCCCTAGCAATGCCAACGATCATGGCGGGTATCAACCAAACCATCATGATGGCACTGTCTATGGTTGTTATCGCATCCATGATTGGCGTGAAAGGCCTAGGACAACCAGTTCTTAAATCCATCACCAACCAATATTTCACATTAGGCTTGATGAATGGTTTCGCCATTGTTGCCCTCGCAATTCTTTTTGACCGCGCTTCACAGGCATACGCAAGAAGAACCAATGCGCATTTAGGAGGACTCAAGCATGACTAAACCATTGATTGAAATTAGTGGTCTATACAAAGTGTTTGGACCGAAACCGATGTCTGTTATGAACCGAGTTCAGGACGGTGAACACAAAGATCAGATTCTTGCGGACACAGGTCATACCGTCGGTTTAAAAGAGATTAATCTCGAGATTAACCGCGGTGAAATCTTCGTTATCATGGGGCTTTCTGGCTCGGGTAAATCGACTCTAATTCGCCACTTCAACCGTTTAATTGACCCAACGCAGGGTAAAATCATGGTTGAAGGTATTGATGTAATGAGCCTCAACACCAAGCAATTAGAAGAGTTCCGCCGTCATAAAATGTCGATGGTATTCCAACGCTTTGGCTTAATGCCTCATCGCACCGTGGTAGAAAACGTTGCGTACGGGTTGGAAGTACAAGGCATCAAAAAAGAAGACCGTTTAGCAAAAGCCAATGAATGGTTAGAAACAGTGGGTTTGAAAGGTTACGGCAAGCAGTACCCTGCCCAGCTTTCTGGTGGTCAGCAACAACGTGTTGGCCTTTCTCGCGCTCTGTGTACTAACGCTGAAATCTTGTTAATGGATGAAGCCTTTTCGGCACTCGACCCTTTGATTCGAAGTGAAATGCAAGATCAGCTTATCGAACTTCAACAGAAGCTTCATAAGACGATTGTTTTCATTACCCACGATTTGGATGAAGCACTCCGTCTCGGCGATCGAATCGCAATTTTGAAAGATGGCGAGTTGGTACAACAAGGCACACCACATGAGATTCTGCTGAATCCAGCCGATGACTATGTAGAGGCGTTCGTTAAAGACGTAAACCGTGCTCGTGCATTGACGGTTGAAACGGTTATGCAGCCTCCTCTCTATCGAATCACTTCAGAAACGATTGAAGGTGCTCTGGCACAAATGAAGATGCTGAAAAACGATTACGCTTATCACGTAACGGATGACGGCTATCAAGGCCTAGTCACACAAGAGAGCCTACAAGACGCCGTTGAAGATGCCTCTGTTCATGACTTCAGTGATGAGATTTACGAAGAGGTTCCTGCTGTTTTACCTGATGCGGTCATTGAAGAAGTTCTACCAGACACCATGTCTTGTGACTACTCCCTTCCAGTTGTCGACGAAGATGGAAATCTGAAGGGTGAATTAGAGAGAAGCGCCGTTGCTGATATCTTCTCTGAAAGTAGCGAGGAAGAAGTAGAAGCTGACCCAAAGCCAAAGATTGATAAAGCTTCGTAGCCTAAACTACTTAACCCCTCCAAGACCACTGTTGTTAATTCACTGCAGTGGTCTTTTTATTTGTATCGGCCTCGTTTTCTCCTGAGCTCTACCCGCCCCTTACGCTTATAGGCACCTAAGTTTATATTTCATAAGAGAAAACAAAATTAAATCAGTCCGTTAGGCTTGTCACAAACCCTGTAGCAATATGAGTGAGATGGTAATTAATTGCTCTGTTTATACGGCAAGCAGTTGAAATTATTCTAGAAAATGACTAGAACTTAATAGTACTCACGGATATTAGGCTCAATAGAAGGACTTAGTTTGATGAATTCCACTTTAGCGTCAGACACAGCTGCACATCTAAACTCACAAGAAGTTAGCGAGCTTGTTGATGAAAGCGTTCTAGAGCAAATGATTCGAGATACAAGTGCGGATATTATCCCGATCTTGATCGACCATTATGTCGAAGAATCACAAACACGCTTGGTCGCCATAAAAGAGGCTGTCGCTCAGAAAGACGCTCAAACACTAGAATTCGAGGTACACACTCTCGGCAGCACAGCACTCTCATTAGGTAATCGCCCTTTGGGTGAGTTAGCTCGCGCCTTAGAGAAGCAATGTTTAGAACAGAATCATGATGCAGCATTTCGACGAGTTGACGAATTATTAGAACTCGCAGAGCGTTCAATCAAAGCCTTGCTTGAAAGAAAAGAGGCTGGTTTCAGTTAACTTTGGATGTTCATCATAAGTATCAGACAAAAACTCAACATAGTCGTTATCAATATAGTAACCATTAACATGTACTCCGGCGTGACCAACAACGCGAGAAGTACATCTATAGTTTGTTAAGAGATTGCATGCGGTAGATAACAAATAAACAAGACTCGTATTGATGGATGCATACCACTATGTTATTGATTGGTTAGGATAAAGTTTCAAAAGGAATACACAATGCGCCCTAAGGTATTGTTAGTTGAAGACTCCACCTCACTCGCCGTACTCTACAAGCAGTACGTAAAAGACGAACCCTACGATATTTTCCACGTCGAAACCGGCGCAGAAGCTAAGATCTTCATTGAAAGGCACTCTCCACAGCTTGTTATTCTCGATCTTAAGTTGCCCGACATGCCAGGTGAAGAAGTACTAGATTGGATTAGCGAAAATGAAATACCGACCGCCGTCATTATCGCGACAGCACATGGCTCAGTTAATATTGCTGTAGACCTTATCCAACGCGGTGCGGAAGATTTCTTGGAAAAGCCAATTCAAGCCGATCGACTTAAGACCTCTGTTCGCTTGCATTTGAAACGAGCTAAGCTAGAGAACCTCGTTGATGACATGCAAAGCAAGTTTGATCGTGACCGCTTTCATAATTTCATTGGCTCTTGCCTACCTATGCAGGCTGTCTATAAGATCATTGATTCGGTGGCGCCAACCACCGCTAGCGTGTTTATTAACGGCGAAAGTGGTACGGGTAAAGAAGTGTGCGCGGAGGCTATTCATCAGGAGAGTCAGCGTAACGGCAAGCCCTTCGTTGCCATTAACTGTGGCGCTATCCCTCGAGACCTAATGGAGAGTGAAATCTTCGGTCACGTCAAAGGTGCGTTTACCGGTGCGACAACCGACCGTAAAGGTGCTGCAATGCAAGCACACGGCGGTACCCTATTTCTCGATGAGCTTTGCGAAATGGAACTGGAGATGCAAAAGAAGCTCCTACGATTTCTGCAAACAGGTACGTTTACTCCACTCGGTGGTAATCGCGAGATTAAAGTAGATGTCAGAATTATCTGTGCGACCAACCGCGACCCACTGGTTGAGGTCGAAGAAGGACGTTTTAGAGAAGACCTTTACTATCGTGTTCACGTTGTGCCTATCGAGATGCCACCACTTCGTGAACGAGGAAGTGACATTGTGACTTTGGCTAATCACTTTTTGAAATTGTATGCGAAGCAAGACAAGAAGAAGTTCAAATCCATAGACAAAGAAACGCAGAATCTACTTAAACGTTATGTGTGGCCAGGCAACGTGCGTCAGTTGCAAAACATCATCCGTAACATCGTGGTGTTGAACAATGAAACGAGCGTGACCAAAGACATGTTACCTCCTCCGATTAATAAAGTAGACGCGGCTCCAACTTCGAAATCAGTGACACCGATTCGAGTAGCGGCGCCCCAAGCTGCTGTTGTGGAAGCACCAGAAGCTAAGTTGCCACCGATTACTCCTGAAGAGTTGGAGCAATCGTCAGTTGTTCCCGCTAACAACGACCCGATGACGCCCGCATTTACAACAAACGAAGGTGCTATTCGTCCAATGTGGCAAATAGAGCGCGAAGCCATTCAACACGCGATCAATCATTGCGATGGGAATGTGCTAAACGCTGCTGTGTTGTTAGAACTTAGTCCTTCTACCGTTTACCGTAAGAAGCAGGCTTGGGAATCGGAAGATGAGTACAATCAAGCCTAGCCAAGGTGTACTCAACGTAAACCTTCATGAGATCTGGCTGTTGATCGACAGCCAAACTTTTGGAGGTATAGAAACGCATGTTTTAGAATTAGCACAAGGCCTGATATCTGAAAGCGCTCAGTATTCAGAGGCTGTTAGAATCGTTCTTTTGACTAAGTTTAAGCCTGAAGCGATCATCGTTGAAAAGTTAGATGCGCTGCATATCCCTTATAGTTACCTCTCCGATTTAGCCTCTTGCTGTGCGGATTCAAGCAGCAAGAGCGCGACACAACTTAAACGTGCAGTTCGACATTATCAGCCAAGGCTTATCCATGCTCATGGTTACAAAGCCAGTTTGTTCAGCAAGCTCATAAAACTCTCACCTCGTTTAAGCAATACTAAACAAATCACCACTTATCACGCAGGTGAAACCCCAACAGGCAAAGTATGGCTTTATGACTGGCTCGACCGTTACAGCAGCTTTCTTTCTGATCAGTCGCTCGTGGTCAGTGAGAAGATCAAAGCGAAAGTACCGAGTAAAAGCCATCAATTGAATAACTTTGTTAAAGTCCCTACCGGGTTAACAAGCTCCCCTTCATCAGGCCAATTCCATGTTGGTTTTGTGGGGCGATTGAGCCATGAAAAAGCGCCTGATCGATTTGTCGCATTAGCCAAACAGTTTCCTGATGTTCGGTTTGAGCTTTTTGGGGACGGACCCGAAATGGAGGCCTTAGTTAAATCGCAGCCTGATAATGTTACCTTTCATGGGCATCAAACCAATATGGACGACGTCTGGAGCCAAATCGATTTGTTAATCATCCCTTCCCGCTTTGAAGGCTTACCGATGGCAGCATTAGAAGCCATGATTCGCGGCATTCCCGTTCTCGCCACCTCAGTTGGTAACTTGCCTAAGCTCATCGTGCACCAAGTTAATGGCTACCTCGCCAATTCAGAGCCTGATTCAGAAACAGCGTTAGTACTAAAACAGCATTTATCCACGTGGATGTCATTGACGAGTGAACAACGTGACTCCCTCAGCAGTAACGCCATAGAAACCGTTAAAAACAAATACTCGCCACAAGCTGTTGTCCCGCAGTTGTTAGAAATCTATCAACTCGACTGTTAATACTAGTCTTAGTAGGTAATTGGTTATTTTAGCTGGATAACTTAGCCGTTCTAGCCAGTCTTATACTGATTCTCAAAATGACAAAACTTACCTCACGGCTAAGCCCTCACTTAATAATCCAACGCTAAATCAGTTAGTTAAACAAAATGCATAACTGGCACTCGCTTTGCAATATTTAACATCAGGTGTAACTACGTCTCAAAAGATTGCGAGCCGAGTCATTAAGAGTTTATTTGCGAATAGAGGTCACAATGGTCAACCCTGAAGCCAATAGATTGCCAGTCATCATCACGATCAGCGCCTTGTGTGTCGGGCTCGGTATTGTCTGGTACTTCGTGCCGCATCCCGCTGTTATTGTTGCGCTAGCACTTCTTCCTTTGGCTGGAATGTTTGTTATTAACAAAACCTTTTGGATGGTGATACTGTTCGTTGTCTTTTCATTTTTTCGAATCCACGAAGCGATACCTCAACTCTATTCGTTAAAGATACCGCTATTACTCTCGCTAGGCGCGCTTTCCGCTTTGCTCTGGCATGCTTTCATCAGCAAAGAACTTAAAATATTCTGGCACCCTACATTGAGCTGGCTTGCTGTTTTTTGGGCTCTCGTCTTTATCGGCCTGATCTTCGCGTCTAACCGTCCAACAGCGTTAGCTGAATTTAAAGGCGTGTATTGGAAAATAATGGTGATGACACTCGCTATCGTGTGGCTGGTAAACAGCGTCGAAAACTTAGCAAAGACATCGATAATCATCATGATGGCAGGTTCGTTAGTCGCACTTATTGCAATTAACAACTCAATCAATGGTATCGGATTAGTCGAAGGGTCACGTGTCACTATTGGCCGCGATTTTGGTTCGATGTTAGGAGATCCTAATGATTTAGCACTGGTTCTTTTGTTTCCACTTGCGTTTGCGCTCAGTCAGACGACCACCCATGGCATTCATGCTTTTAAGCGTGTATTGAGTATTGGTGTCGCTGTATTGTTACTTGCCGCTATCGTTGCAACCCAAAGCCGTGGTGGATTACTTGGTGCGCTAGCAGTGGTCGGGATTTTTGCGTTCAAAGTAATACGTTCAAAATCACTGTTGATCACTTTGGGCGCGATCGGAGCGATTGGCCTTTACTTTGTTGCTGGAATTTCAGACAGAGCATCAGGCGGTGCTGCTGAACAAGGGGTTGATGAATCTGCAATGGGGCGAATCTATGCATGGGAAGCCGCGTTCAAAATGGCACTGGATAACCCTTTAACCGGAGTCGGCCTAAACAATTTCTTTTCTAATTACTTCTTTTATAGTTCGCACTGGGACGGACTGAATCATGCGGTTCACAGTACTTGGTTTGGCGTGCTCGCTGAAACTGGCTTTCTAGGGTTGATTATCTTTCTGATATTGATTGGCTCACTGATCAAAACAATACGCTCGACACTCAAACAGCTTTCAGAGACGACCAACGTAATCGACCCAAATCTCAATGCCGCGGCTTACGCCGTATATGCTGGGTTAATTGGCACCATCGTCTCGGGTACCTTCCTAACACAAGGCTTCAACTGGCCTATCTATATCCTTTCCGCATTGATTGTTGCTGTTGCGAACGTATCTCATACTGCCTGTCAAAATGAGAAAATCTAAAAGCCAACTTGTAACACATTGAAAATAATAAACTTATTAAATGGCACAATATATGAAAGTACTTCTATATAACAAAAAAGAGGATTTTCATTATGACGTCAGTATCTATACATCAATTCAAACATTGGCTTAAGTTTCACCCTAATTCTCGAATTAGAAATGTGTTTATCATTTTGAAAAACATCAGAAGCACAGAGCTACCTACCCCTCAAGTACTTAATCGCTGCCTATACCAAGCACACAAGCTTGTCGTGAATTTGGTTTCTGGTTTTACTCGGTTCTTCTACTGGACACCAGCTTTCAAAGGTCGTGTCGCTCAATGTGGCAAACGTCTGTACTTATACGGTGGCCTCCCTTTCGTGAGCGGTCCGGTACAAATTACGATTGGCGATAACTGCCGTATCTCTGGCCACACGACATTCTCTGGTTGTACCCAACCACTTGAAGGCTTGGAACACCCACTACTGTCGATTGGCAACAATGTAGACATCGGTTGGCAATCGACTATCGCAGTTGGAGGTAAAGTCGTTATCTCCGACAACGTACGCATCGCTGGCGGCGCTTTCCTGTTTGGATACTCTGGACACCCGCTTGATGCAAAACGTCGAGCACTAGGTGAAGGCGATGACCCTCAGCAAATCGGCGACATCATTCTTGAACAAGATGTATGGCTAGGCACCAATGTTACCGTTAAAGGTGGCGTAACCATCGGCGAAGGTGCCGTAATAGCCGCAGGCAGCGTGGTAACAAAGAACATCCCTGCCTTCGCAATCGCAGGCGGCAACCCTGCTCGAGTTGTCGGTCAGATTAAATCCGTTGAAGTGACAGAGTCCGATGTATTCGATTCGTTAGAGACTCATGGAGGCGACCATGCGTGATTTAATCGTATTTGGTGAAGACTTTGGTGGCCTACCTTCATCGACTCAACACTTGGTTCGCCACTTAGCTAAACAACATAAAGTCTTATGGGTAAACTCTATTGGTCTTAGACAGCCAAGATTGTCAGTTAAAGACATCAATCGTGCATTCAATAAACTGACAGGGCGAAGCAACGCAGTTACTCAAAACATGCTGGATCCACAAAACGTCGCTGATTCAAACGACCAAGGCAACATAACGGTCGTGAACTTGAAAACCATTCCTGCGCCTTCTTCTAAGTTGTCTAGAAAACTGGCTCAGCAAATGATGTTACGCCAGTTGAAGCCAGTTATTGCCGAGCTGAAGCTTCATGCTCCTATCTTATGGACTTCCCTTCCTACCGCTGTTGATTTGTGCGGACACTTAGGCGAGTCAGCGGTTGTTTATTACTGCGGGGATGACTTTAGTGCGCTCGCGGGCGTTGACCACAAAACTGTCGCACAGCATGAATTGGAATTGATTGAAAAATCAGATCTGATCTTCGCTGCTAGTGAAAAGCTGATGGGCAAATTCCCTAGTGAGAAAGCGCAACTCTTACCACATGGTGTCGATGTCGGGCTATTTTCTACACCAGCTCCAAGAGCACACGACTTGCCAAGCCACCACCGCCCGATTGCAGGTTTTTACGGAAGCTTATCTCAATGGCTGGATTACGACATGGTCAAACATGTGGCGACAGCAATGCCGGAATGGGACTTTGTATTCATCGGCCCTAATGAGCTTGATACATTGTCGTTGCCTAACCTCGATAATGTTCATTACTTGGGGCCTCGCCCACATCACACGTTGCCAAGCTATTCACAACACTGGGATGTGAGCCTATTACCTTTCGTGGATAACGAACAGATCCGAGCATGCAGTCCATTAAAGTTGATGGAATACCTAGCCGCGGGGACTCCTATCGTGACCACCCCTTTTCCTGCAATGGTTCCTTATAAGAATCACGTTACGTCCGTTGATAATGGACAACAGATGGTCGAAGCTCTCGAGCAAAGCCGTCACCTTGAAAACTCGCCAGTATCTGTTGTCTCCAAAGACAGTTGGCAGAACCGCGGTAACTTCGTACATTGGATGTTGGAGCTATTATGAATAATCTGAAATTGCGGTTATTAGTCATCATCAATGCCATGTGGCGCCAACGCTACGTTATTGTTCTACCAATCCTTATTTTGCCCTTTATAGGCTTTGGTGTGAGCAAGTTGGCTCCGACTAAATATGACGCGCATACCAGTATGTTGATTCAAGAAACGGCCAAGATGAATCCATTCTTGGAAGACATCGCCGTTTCTACCATGCTCAAAGACCGCCTTAATGCGTTGAGAACACTACTTCATAGTCGACATGTGCTTTACTCGGTCGCTGATGAACTGCAATTAACCACGCCCGATATGCCTGAAATTGAGAAACAAGAGATCATTACTGACCTATCTCAACGTCTAACGGTGACTCAGCTTGGAAAAGATTTTCTAAAAATCAGCTTAAGCTCAAACACGCCAGATGGAATGGAAGCGACGCTTCGTTCGGTAAGTGAACATTTCATTGAACAATTGCTCGCTCCGGAACGTTCGTCGATTGAAGACTCAAGCAACTTCTTGAAAATTCATATAGATAAGCGCAGTGCTGAACTTGAAGTTGCAGAAGAAGCCCTTGCCTTATACATGAATGAGAATGTTCATTCGACGCCTGAGGTACAAAGCCAAAGTTTGAATCGCTTAGCGTCACTCAAGCAAACACTGGCAGAAAAAGAGGCCGAGTTATCCGGTGTTGAAAAAAGCTTAGGGTCAATCGATCAACAGCTTTCAAAAACCAACCCCGTGATAGGTCGAATAGAAGATCAGATCATCGACATTCGTAGTGAACTGGCTCTACTTCAAGCCAAATACACAAACAAACACAGTGCCGTACAAGCTAAAGTTCGTGAGCTAGACAGACTTGAAAACGAGAGAAAGAGTTTGCTCGATGTAACCCAACCAACGATGAACAGCGACCAGCTTTGGGACATTGCAAGTAGCACGACACTGAACAAACTGTCGGATACCCAACCTCTTTTGGTCACCCAGCTACACAGCTTACAACTGGTTCGAGCTCGCTTTGAATCTTTGACAGAAGAGACTAAAAGCCTTCGTACTATGATTTTTGAATTAGAACACAAGGCGAATAACTTCGGTGAGAATGCAAAAGAGATGTATCGCCTTAAACGTCAGGTAGACATCAAGCGCCAGCTATCCGATGAACTCACAGAGCGTTATGAAATGGCTCAACTAACGGGTTCGCTTGGTGTATTCGAGCAAAACAAACGTGTGAAGATCATCGATTTACCCTTCACGCCTAGTATCAAATCTAACATACCTTCTTTTGTGTTTGTTCTGGCTGGTTTCGTTGCCGGTATCGGCCTTGGCATTGGGTTAGCGATATTGTTTGAGCTGTTTGACTCTTCAATCAAGCGTAAAGATGAAATTGAAGAAATCTTAGGTGTCCCTGTGATTACTGTTATCCCTAAAATGAGTTGATTAGCCTTAAAGTCATTTTTTAACTTGCTAGCTTCTTAGCTTCTTAGCTTCTTAGCTTCTTAGCACTAAACGCCAACACTCGGTTGGCGTTTTGCTTTTATAAAGCCTCAATTATTAATCCCACTTTCGATTTCCCCAAGCACCATGATTCAAACAGCCATTCATTCGTATTCTGTTTTGATTCCCATTTTGAGAAATGAAAATCGCCCCAGAATCACTCACCATAAGCTACTGAAATATAGCAACTATTTAATTGGCACAACTCCTGCAATCTCCTTGTGTAGTCAAACGTTTTAAAGAAGTTACTTCAAGAGAAACGTCAGAAAGGCGAAACAAGAATTATAAAGGCAGGGTCCAAATTATGAATAACCAGATAACAAAGCATGGCAAGAAGATCATACACGTTGTTCAGCACCTTGCCCCAGGTGGATTAGAAACCTTAACGTTAGATTTGCTGCGCCTTGCTAAACCAACAGACCAAGTGTTGATCGTCAGTCTTGAAGGCACGAAAGCAGAATCCATCGCAAACTGGCCGAAGCTGAAGCCTTACCACAACCAAATCGTGTTTTTAGACAAAGAGCCCGGTGTTCAATTCAACATCATCATAAAACTCATCAAAGCATTTAGAGGAATTAGCCCTGATGTTGTTCACACGCATCACATAGGCCCACTGCTCTATGCGGGTTACGCTGCCCGCGTATCAGGGGTTCCTACTCGAATTCATACTGAGCATGATGCATGGCATTTGAAAAATAACAAACGTCGTCGCTTACAAGCATTAGCACTTAAAGCCGCTCAGCCAACTTTGGTGGCCGATGCAACCCGTGTTTACAACCAACTTCGCTCTGCCTTTTCATACAACAATATCATCACGATCAAAAACGGTGTGGATTGCGAGAAGTTCAAACCGATGTCAAAAGCAAACGCGAGAGCAACACTCGATCTACCAACCGATAAACACATCGTAGGTTGTGCGGGACGTTTAGAACACGTGAAAGGTCAAGACCAACTGATTAAAGCGCTTACCTTACTTCCTACTAACACCGTTGTCGCATTGGCTGGTGATGGTTCAAAACGCAAGCAACTGGAACAACTCACTGACCGCTTGAATTTGAGCGACCGTGTGATCTTCCTTGGCCTTATTGAAGACATGACCACCTTTTACGGCGCTTTGGATACCTTCTGTTTACCTTCTCGTCATGAGGGGCTGCCACTTTCTACACTAGAAGCTCAGGCGTGCAACATCCCTACCGTCGCGATGAATGTAGGAGCTGTCGATGAAACCTTATGTCCAGTCAGCGGCGTCCTCGTCAAAAGCGGCAGCATTGTGGGGTTAGCTAGTGCGCTATTAGAAAAGCAAAATGAACGCTTTTTATCACCTCGTCGTTACGTACTCGACAACTTCGACATTGTAAAAATGGTTGCCTCTTACAACGATATCTCAGAAGGAGTTTGCGCATGATCGACTGGTTGCTTGCAGGACTTTGCTTATTCTCTGGTGCGCTGATTGTCTACCATCACGCTGCCTATCCACTGTTACTGCGTTGGTATGCGAAAAGTCACCCGGCGCGTCAAATTGAAGAGAGCCATCGTTGTTATAAAGACGAACAACAAGATTGCACACTACCCACCATTACCATTCTTGTGCCGGCATTTAACGAAGAGCAATGGATCGCAGATAAAGTTCGTAACCTTGCTTCATTAGATTACCCAAAAAAGAAGCTACAAGTGATTATTGCTTGTGATGGCTGCACTGATAACACGGTAGAAATCGCCGAAATGACGATTCAAGAAGCGATGTGCAGCGATATCTATTTCGAGATACATGACCACAAGACCAACCGAGGAAAAGTTGCGGTTATCAATGAAGAAGTGACAAGTATAAAAAGCGACATTACGGCGCTAAGTGACGTATCAGCCCTTATTTCACTGGATGCATTGCTTATTGCAGCTGCTCATTTTGAAAGTGACAAGGTTGGTGTGGTAAACGCAACGTATCAACTATGCCCTACAGGCAATGAAGGTGAAAACGCCTACTGGCAGTATCAAACAGCCGTTAAAGAATCTGAGGCATCATTAGGTTCTAGCTTAGGTTCTCATGGCGCTTTCTATTTGTTTAGAACACACCTGTTTGAACTGCTTCCACTCAACACTATTAATGACGATTTCATCTTACCGATGCAAATCGTTAAACAAGGTTACATCGCAGAATACGAAACCCAAATGGTTGCATTAGAGCTAGAAGAATCAAATTTAGAAACAGACTTCAAAAGAAGACTTCGTATATCAGCGGGCAACATGCAACAAGCGATTCGATTGTTTGGCTTGTTCAGCCCTAAGTTCAAGGGCATCGCGTTTGCGTTCTTCTCAGGAAAAGGACTTCGCCTCCTAACACCATATTTAATGATCGTGTGTTTAGTGTGTTCCATCTTACTTAGTAACTACTTGGTATTTGAAGCACTGTTATGGGCTCAAGTTACCGTTTATACCATTGGCGTACTTGGTTGTATCTTGCCAAAGCGTCTAGTAAACAAACCTATTTCATTAATCTCTTATTTGATAGTTGGACACTATGCCAACTTCATTGGTGGCATTCGTTACCTAATCGGACTAGAAAACTCACCTTGGACACGAGCGAATCATTAAGGACTTATTATGATGAACATTGAACAGCTATCTACTCAAAACTTATACCAATACAAAATCTCACGTGCTAAACGTACGTTCGATTTCGTGAGTTCACTAATTGCTTTGATTTTGTTAGCGCCAGTATTTCCATTGATAGCGATGGCAATCGCACTTACTTCTCGCGGTCCTATTTTCTACCGCCAATTGCGTGTCGGTAAATCTACGCCGGAGAAAATGGCAATCTTTGAAATCATGAAGTTCCGTAGCATGTACGAAGATGCAGAAACGCGTTCTGGCGCAGTCTGGGCTACCGCGAATGACCCACGAATTACACCCGTTGGACGCTTTTTGAGAAAAACACGTCTTGATGAACTCCCACAGCTGTTCAATGTATTGAAAGGTGAAATGTCTCTAATTGGTCCACGGCCTGAACGCCCTACTTTTTACACCAAACTAGAAAACGAAATCCCTTACTTTGCTGACCGTACATACGGCGTAATGCCTGGCATTACGGGGCTTGCACAAGTAAATCAAGGTTATGATACCTGTATTGATGATGTACGTCGTAAAGTGGGCTTTGACCATAGTTACGCATTAAGCCTATGTTCTGTTAGGTCTTGGATTGCCGCTGACCTCTCCATCATTTCTAAAACAATCATTGTGATGGTCGACGGTCGAGGTCGCTAAACTAATATGGTGTGAGGTGAAAGAACAAGTTGCCAAGTCCAAGGTAAAAAATAGAGCAATTTTGTCCGTTGTGAACACAAAGCCAGCTTTGATAATGGTTGATCAGCTGGCTTTTTACTGTCTTAAAACAAGCCAAAACCAAGAACGCTTCGATTTTAAAATCCAATTGGTATACGATGCCAACATACTGTTCTAAAAACGATTAAATGCCGTTGTTATGAAAATCGAAGATCTTAAGCTATTTACCACTGTAGTCGAACTGGGCAGTTTTACTGCCGCAGCCAATGCACTTGACCTTCCCCGAGCTAACGTTAGCCGTAGAATTAATGACCTTGAGAAGTCTCTCGGCATTCAACTGTTTTTTAGAACTACACGAAGCCTCTCCTTAACCAAATCTGGCGAGCTCTATTACAAAGAACTACTCAATGCATTAAGTGCGCTCGACAAAGCGAATCATGTCGCTTCCAACCTTTCAGAAGTTGCACACGGGCAAGTTAAGATTGGTCTATTGCCTGAAACCAGCGACATCATGCAGTCGACTCTGTTTAAATTCCAAGATATGTACCCCAAGGTTGAGCTTGATATTCGCAACATTAGTAACGGCTTTGTCGACATGTACCGTCAAGGGTTAGACCTCGCTATGCATGGTGGTACGTTGAGCGACGCTAACGTGGTTGCTCGTAAAGTGATGGTTCTCCAACGTATTTTTGTCGCAAGCCCTGAGTTTCTAGAGAAACAAGGCAAGCCCTCAAACCTAAGAGAGCTCACCAATTACCCATTTGTTTGCTTCAGGTGGCCAAGTGGCGACATCGATAAACAATGGGACATCAAAGATCACATCATCAAAGTTGAACCTTCGGTCGTCAGCGACAGCATTGGCTTCGTGAAAGGCGGTGTAATTCGACATAGAGGCATCGCGTTGTTACCAGAACTCTTGGTACGACAGCAACTTAAAGACGGCAGTCTGATTAACTTGTTCCCCGACGAGAATCTTCAAGAAGAAGAAGCATGGCTGCTCTATCCTCAGCGTAAAGCGTTAAGCCATTCAGCACAGCTTTTGATTGATTTTTTATTACAAGAGCTTCCGAAATTATAGTTATTGTAACGAATAATGTGACAGTGTTTCACGTGCAGACTAGATTATCTAAACAAGACTGAAAGATAGAATTACTCCATAAATTGACAGGAGTAATCCATGAAGCCTATATCTCAGCATTCACAGATCTTTCAACAGACACCCACGTTTAAGCACTCGCCTATTCTTAAACATGCACCTACCTTTCGACATACAGTCATTGCACTAAGCCTAACCGCTCTGTTTGGCTGTAATGACTCTGAGGCGACGATAGCTCAAAAACAAACGCGCCCGATTCAAGTGATCCAACTTGAGCCTCTCTCTCATGAAGTTGAAAAATCGTTCACAGGCAAATTGCAGTCATCAGAAACGGCTGGTGTCGCGTTTCGAGTGCCTGGCACTATTCAAAAAATGATGGTCTCGGTTGGTGATTCAGTTAAGAAAGGCCAACCACTTGCGCAGTTAGACCCTCATGATTATCAAGTCGCGTTAGAAGAGTTACAAGCACGAGCACTCGAAGCGAAATCTGCACACAAATTAGCGAAATCAGAACTTGTACGAGTAAAACAAGCCATCGCTGATAATGCGATTGCCGATGTTAATCTGGATCGTGCAATCAGCGGTTACGAAAGAAGTGAAGCGGCGGTTAAAGTCGTAGAACAGAACATACGCCGTGCGAAAGATTCGATTCGTTATACCCAACTGCTCGCACCCTTCGATGGTGTGGTTGCGGCATCTAACTTCGATCAGTTTGAGCAAGTTCTGCCGGGCATTTCGGTTTTCACTATCCACAACCCTGATCAGCTTGAAGTTAAAATCCAAGTCCCAGAAAACTTGATCCATGAGTTCGAACCGAATCAAACCGCTGTTATTAATTGGTATGGCTCAGAGGAAAAGTTGATTGGGTACGCCGCTGAAATTGCCACGTCACCTCACCTGATCAAGCAAACCTACGCGGTTACCTACCATGTAGAAACAACCAACAAGTCAGTGTTGCCAGGAAAAGCCGTCACACTGACAACTCAACTTGGCGAAGCTAGCAGTAATTTTTGTTTACCGTATTCAGCGTTGGTGAATCAATCTGGCATCGAGCAAGTGTTCACGGTTAAGAACGAGCAAGCTCATGGCGTGACTGTGGACGTGGTTTCGATGTCCCAAAATACCGTATGTGTTGAATCAACGCTCAACGATGGTGATTTCGTCGTGGTGAGTGGTGCTCAGTACGTCATGGAAGGCCAACACTTCTCCGATATTCAAGTTAAGAGTCTGTAGGTAAATCATGATGAATCTAGCTGATTTTGCGATCAAACAACGCACCTTCATCCTGTTTTTCACTGCATTGAGTGTTATCGCAGGCCTGTTTTCTTACTTTGATCTTGGCAAGCTCGAAGATCCAAGCTTCACCATCAAAACGGCCGTCGTAGTAACGCTCTACCCCGGTGCTTCTGCGGATGAAGTGGAACAGCAAGTTACTGATACCGTCGAAACTAAACTGCAAGAGATGGGATCATTAAACCGACTTCGTTCGCTGTCTCGCCCTGGCATGTCGATGGTGTTTGTCGATCTCAAAGAGTCTCTTAATTCAAAGGCGCTTCCTCAAGAGTGGGACTTATTGCGTCGCAAAGTCTCTGACATGAAGCTGTTACTACCTTCGACTGCACAGATCAGTGTCGTACAAGACGAGTTTTCTGAAGTCTACGGCATGCTTTTCTCTATCCACAGTAAAGATGCATCGCCAGCTGAACTAAGACGTTACGCAGAAGAGTTGCAACGTCGAATTAAAACCGTCGATGGTATTAAGAAGATCGAATTACACGGCGTTCAACCACGCGTTGTTCATATCGACATCCCAGATGAAAGGTTAGCGCAATACGGCCTATCTATCACACAAGTTTGGTCGCAGCTGAATACGCAAAACATGGCGTTCGATGCCGGTAAGTTTTCAGCAGGAACTGAACGAATCCGAGTTCAACAGTCGAGTGAGTTTGGCTCATTAGAAGACATCAAAAACCTGATGATCAAAGGCGGCGTGAGTGAATTAGGAACCAGCTTAATCCGCTTAGGCGATATTGCAGACGTCACCATGGGCTACCAAAAGCCAATGATGACGGAGAACCGCTACAACGGCGTACCTGCAGTCACATTAGCGATGAGCCCAGTCACCGGCGTAAACGTGGTATCACTTGGTGATGAAATCAATCAAATCGTCAGCGATTTTCAAGCAACCCTGCCGTTAGGTGTTGATATCGCGACAGTTGCTAACCAGCCGGAAGAAGTTCAGAAATCGATCGACAACTTCGTAAGTAACTTGCTAGAGAGTGTCGCGATTGTATTCATCGTCCTGTCTATATTCATGGGGCTAAAAAGCGCAACCATTGTCGGCTCAAGCTTACTGCTGACTATCTTGCTGACGCTTATCTACATGAACATCGCGTCAATCGATTTACACCGAGTTTCGCTAGGTACCTTCATTCTTGCGCTCGGCATGTTGGTGGATAACGCCATTGTCATCACCGATATGATGATTGTGAAAATCAACAAAGGCATCGACCGAACCAAAGCCGCAATTGATTCTGTTAAAGAGACCGCTACACCACTCTTTGGCGCGACAGTTATCGCTATCATGGGTGCGAGCCCTGTTATCTTTTCAAAAACCGATGCCGCTGAGTTCGCAAGCTCAGTATTCCTAATTATCGCCTCTTCACTGTTACTGTCTTGGCTAGTCGCAATGACCTTTACAGCTTTGATGTGTTGGTTCTTCATTAAGCCAACTAAGCAAGCTGACAATACCAAAGTGAGCTTATACCGTAAGAGCGTAAACTGGACGGTAGATAACCCACTCAAAGCACTTGCGGGACTCATTCCGCTGATTTTGGTCACTGCATTGGCTATCCCGAATATTGCCGTTAACTTTATTCCACAAGCCGACAGACCCATTCTGTTCTTAGATTACTGGCTGCCCAATGGCGCCAAGGTTGAACAGACCTCAGAAGACATGAAGCGTATCGAACAATGGTTGTTAGAGCAGCCGGAAGTCGAGAGTATTTCAACGTACATTGGTGCTGGCGCTCCTCGTTTCTCAGTGACCATTGAGCCAGAACCGTTTGACTCTGCTTACGGTCAGATCTTGATTAACGCGACCGATTTCCCGTCACTCAGCCCGCTGATTGCGCGTGGCGACAAATGGTTAATGGCAGAGTTTCCAAACGCCGATCCTCGCTTTAGAAGCTTAAAGCTTGCGACTTCGGATAAATTCAGTGTTGAAGCGCGTTTTTCAGGTCCAGATATCGAGGTACTGCACGGCTTATCTGAACAAGCGAAAGCTATCTTTGCTCGACACCCAGACACCAAGTACGTGCGTGACGACTGGCGTCAAAAGAGCAAAGTGCTAGAACCTGTCATCAACCAAGACAAGATGCGCCTTGCTGGCATCAACCGTGCAGATATTGCATTCGCGATGAAACGTGCGTCAGAAGGCATGCCGCTAGGTCGTATGAACTTAAACGACGAACTGGTGACGATTCAACTGCGTGGTACAGAAAGCTCTATTCAATCGCTAGAAACTTTGCCGGTACGTTCTTTATTGGGCATCCACAGCGTTCCACTAGGTCAAGTCATTGACGGGTTTGAGCTTACAAGCGAAGAGACCATGATTTGGCGTCGCGACCGAGTAAAAACCATCACAGCACAAGCTGGCGTTGGTCGCTACACCACACCTGCAGCAGTGAGAGACTCAGTTAAAGAACAAATAGAATCCATTCACCTTCCACACGGTTACCACTTGGAATGGGGTGGCGAATATTACGACGAGCATAAAGCGGTCAGCGATATTCTTAAACAGCTACCTAAAGCGATGTTGTTGATGGTGATCATCCTAGTGGCGATGTTTAACGGCTTCAAACAGCCAGTGATCATCTTCACCACCCTACCACTCGCGGCGACGGGTGCAACGTTCAGCTTGTTGCTGTTGGATAAACCGTTCGGCTTCATGGCGTTGATTGGCGCGGTAACCTTGACCGGTATGATCATCAAGAACGGCATAGTGTTGATGGACCAGATCGAGCTTGAACGTAAAGACGGTCGCTCACTGTCAGACGCAATTAAAGAAGCAACCGTGAACCGCACTATGGCGATCTCGATGGGAGCACTCACCACAGCACTTGGCATGATCCCGTTGCTTAGTGACCTGCTGTTTGATCAGATGGCGGCGACCATTATCGGTGGCTTGGCTGCGGCAACCGTGTTGTCTCTGTTTGTAATGCCTGCGCTGTACAAGCTCTTCTATCGAACTGAAGAAAAAAAGACAGTGGCTGAAGCTATTAAAGATGCTGTAGTTGTACTCGATGCAACGCCTCAGTCTACAAACATCGGCACTCCAACCTCATTCAACAAGGAGCAATAAACATGTATCCATTAACTAAGTTTAAAGTGGCTCCTATTGCTCTTGCCTTGTTGCTGACAGGTTGTGCGGTTGGCCCTGATTACGATGAACCACAAACGACCATGGCTGAGACCTTCTTATATAGCCAAGGTGACGTGAACCAAAACGAACAGCACAATCATTGGTGGACACAGTTCAATGATCCAACGCTCAATCAATTAGTGGCCGATGTTCAAAGCCAGAATATCCCGCTTAAACTGGCCGCTGAGCGAATCAACATGGCGAACTCATACAAAAGCGTTGTTGAATCATTCAAAGTCCCGACCATCAATGTCGGCGGTGGTTATTACAATTACCAACTGAGTGAGAACGACTCCCTACTCGGCCCGGTATTTGGCGCCTCTGATGCAGTTGAATCAGCGACGGGCATGTCGTTATTGGAAGCCCAACACGATGGTGGGTTCTTAGGCGCAAGCATCGCATGGGAAATGGACTTGTTTGGACGTATCGATAAGCAATCCAACGCGGCGACGATTCGAGTTGAACAAGCCGAGATATTCCAATCGGGTTTGAACACCTTGATCACTGCCGATGTCATTCACAACTACCTGCAATATCGTGGCGCTCAAGAGCGAAAAGCGATCGCACTAGAGAACATTTCCGACCAAAAGCAGACTTTAGAACTGGTCACCAAAGTTGTTCGTAGCGGCTATGGCTCGGAGTTAGATCTTGCTCAAGCCAAAGCCATGCTTGCCGCGACTGAATCCATTGTTCCTCAACTTGAAATCGCAGAGCAAGTTCACAAACAACGTATGGCAGTGTTGTTAGGCGAATCACTTACGAGCGTGAACCAACGTTTAGCGGGTGAATTTACGTTACCGAGAATGAACGATGTGATTCCGACAGGCTTACCTTCTGACTTGTTAGAACAACGCCCAGACATCCGAATTGCAGAACGAGAAATGGCAGCCATTAACGAAGAACTAGGCGCAAGCATTGCCAATCGCTATCCAAAATTCTTCCTAACGGGCACGCCAGGTGTGACGGCCGGAAGTTTTGATGATCTGTTCAGTAGCGACTCATTCGGTTGGGCGGCATCTGCAGGCATCAGTTGGAATGTATTCGATGGTGGCCGAGGCGAAGCCATGGTGGAAATGAACGAAGCAAGGTTCCGTTCTGCAGCGCTTAACTACCAACACTCGGTAGACAGTGCCTTTGCAGAAGTCGATTCAAGCTTGTTTGCCTATGGCCGTAGCCAAGAAAACCAAAAGCGCATCGATGAAGCCACCCTCGCCGTCGACAACGCAGTGAGCAAGGCAAAGTCGCTCTATAAAGCAGGCCTAGTCGATTACTTGTCGGTGTTAGACGCACAAAGACAACAAAAAGCGATGCAAGATCGCCAAGTAGCCGCCAAGCTTCAAACCGCCAACACCACGATTGCGGTGTATAAAGCGTTAGGTGGCGATTGGAAAGTAGCGAATGAAACACAGAGTGTTGAATTAGCCCACGTTAACTAGGCTCTTTGTTCTCTACTTAATGATGTAATAAGCGTAAAAAAATACCGCCGTTGATTACGGCGGTATTTTTGTGTAAGCACGTTATGCGTTTCGAGGGCCGAACATAATAATCGCCATACCGAGTAGTGCAACTGAGCCACCGACCAGGTCCCACGTTGTCGGCTTTTCGCCATCAACAAGCCACAGCCATATCAGGGCAACAGAAATATACACACCGCCATATGCTGCATAAACACGACCTGTCGCGGTTGGATGAAGCGTCAATAACCAAGCAAACAATGCGAGGCTTATCGCAGCAGGAATCAATAACCAAATGCTCTTGTCTTCTCTCAACCAAAGATAAGGTAGATAACATCCTACAATCTCGGCGACCGCTGTAAGTACAAAAAGACCGACCGTTTTAAATTCAATCACAACTTACCTTTATCAATTTAAATGCAGAAAACACTATCGATGATCCATCCAACAACAACTCCCACACACCACAGATGCCCCTCTTTTAGTTTCAATGGAACATAACGTTGGTTGGACGAATGCTATTTTGGCGCTTCTGATGCTGTAAAGTTGGTTTTAAAAGTGAAGGCATACGGCGAATCACCAATTTCTCTGAGGTGTTCAAGTCGCTCTATCGCTTCTTCGAGTGTGGGAATATGGTCTGCTTCAATCCACCAAAGCACATAAGTATCTTCAGGTAAACGATGAAACCAGTCACCCTTTCGGCGCATAAAATCACGGTGATGTGTGCGGAACATGAAGTTCTTTAACGAATCCACAGAGTCCCACACCGACATGTTCACAATCATATTAGGATCATCGAAAGCTTGGATATTGGTGGCGTCACCAGATTCATCTTTCAGACGCCAAACAAACCCTTCACTGCTTTCTGCGATTCCATTAACCAACTCTAAGTTATCGACAAACTCTTTTATTTCTCGCGCATCTAACGGGTATTTCGCCAGAGCGATATTTAACTGAGCTAATTTCATAATGTTTCTTCCTTGATAAATTATGAGTAGCAAATTTCAAACGCACCGACTGATACTAAGACAACTAAGGAACCGTCACGCCTTCAACTTCAATTACTGAGTTAACATTAGCGCGCTCGATTATCTTGAGCAGCGTCGTTTGGATTAGCTCATTATCTCGGATTTCGGTTTCACAAGAAAAACGCTCTTCTTGAACACCATCGCCCTCACCCAGCATAAATTGAACTGCGACTTCCGTTGCAAGATCTTTGGTCGCCCCGTAATACGCTAACGTGATTTTTGGGTATCCGTTGTCGCCTTTTTTAACCTGCTTTGCGATACGTTTTTTAGCTTTATCTAAATTCATACAACTTCCTTTAAAGACTGAAATACAAGGCGACTAGAACACAGAAAACCAGTTTCAGGGATATGATGAATCAAGTCTTGATTTGTATTTTCGTACTCATCTAAGTCTGTTTGACCGTGAGCTAGATATACACCACCCATCACTACGCCTAACTTTTGTGTGCTCATATAATTAATCGCCGCACACTTGTTGTTGAAAGCCAATAAATGGTCTGAATATTGGTTAAGTAAACGAAGATCAGCAAGGTCAATATTGTTAGGCATCTCGTCTGAAAACAATTTATCAACCAAGTTGATCACCACATCGTGGATTACGGTCAAATCATTTGTTGGGTTTTCCAGTACAACAAGCTCAATCCTTTTGTCTACGCAAACCTGAGACAGTTCTTTGCTTTGTTCAGCAAAAGTACCTGAAACAAACAATGCATCGAAAAATGAGTCCGATAGCGAAGAAGCGGTGAGTGTATCGAATGGTAAGAAGGTTCCGTTGACTACAGAATCTAATTCCGGAAGTGAGATGGCTAACTGCAATTCATCTATTTCTGACTCTATTGGTTCAAACATTTAAGTCCTATATCAATGAAATTCTGATAGTTTCAGTAACGATATACTAAACCTCTACAAATCACATTAAGTAACACTATATAAAGCGCGATGCATTGGGAACAGTTTAATGTGGCCATGTTGATTTTTACTTATTAAGGCTAAGTGGAGCTTTAAAGATCTTAACTCTAGAAGGGGCGACTTCAAGCATAATTTTTAAACGTCTTGCGTTGTAGAACCACTAAGTTAAGCAACAGACAGCGCGTAAGAACTACGCGCCCAGAAGCGGAAGATGTTTTCGTTGCTGATAAGTTAAAGCCAGCTCCAAGCACTGCTTAATAGACGTTTTTGGAAGTGGTTCAGTTAGGTTCAAGACGATTGCCCGATTACCTTGAAATACCAATGTGCCATCGTGCAATTCTCTGAATGTGTCGATTAGCTTCGTTTGGCAGTTAAAGAACAAGTAATAGTTGTTTGGCGATTTTAATTTCCAATCGATTCGAATTGGACTGCCCGTCTTAACGCTGTAACTCGGCTCGCCCCATTTCAGAGACTCTTCGACGTCACCTAAATCCAAATCAGAGCAAAGTTCAAAAATTAATGCACGCAACTCTTCAAGCCGAGCTCGAACATCATCGGGATACTCGTCGAAATGTGTTTTGATTGCTTGATCCATTGAACCTCCGATTCATTTGTTGTGATATTAAGGAGCTGCTAACTCAAACTATGCTTGGCCATATAGCTTGTTAAGTGTCCTGTTGAACCCAAACAACATTTTCATTTGAAGTTGGAACCTCAAACCAAGACCAAAACAGATCTAACATTTCAGGTGTCATTTCATAAGACTTACCATTCAATTCCGAGTTGCGGCTAAATGCTCTCTGCTTACAAGTCTCAAACGGAACATCAAGGTAGTGAACTTCGCTGTCCACGCCTAGGTTTGATGCCCAACTTGTAAAAGAATCTCGATCAGACTTTCGCCAAAAACCGAAGTCAAAAATCACCGGAACATCCAAGGAAAACAGCTGCATTGCAGAGTCCTTGAATAAACCTTGAAGCGTAGCCAGCCGGCTATCAAAAACCTCACGCTCCATATGCTCGCCATACAAAGGAATCATCCACTCATCAATCGAGACACGAAAGGCGCCATGCTTTTCTGCAAGTGCTTTAGAGTAAGTCGTTTTACCCGAACCGATAAAGCCACATACGAAGTAGATTTTAGTCATGATTCCTCTTTTGCTCATAGGTAGAGTTGTAGTGTGAACACGCTTACACCGGGCCTAAGCACTACCATAAAACTGTGGATGCCAAGCGTCATAATTCATTCTTAAAAGCGTTTTTACCCGGAACTTCTCGTGCATAGTGTCATCATTGTTTCAGACACGGACTGTCCTTCTATAAGATAACAACCTGGGACTTCTCCAATCACTTCGAAACCACATTTCAAATACAAATTTTTCGCAGGAAGGTTATTCGAGAGAACATTGAGATCTAACCAATCGATACTTGGGCTCTCGTTACAAAACTCAGTCACGCACTTAATCAGCTCTACACCTAACCCCTGCTTTCTTAAGCTCGAATCAACACCCATCCCCAGAAGTACACGATGAAACTTATACTCTTCACTGTAATGACGTAAGTCTATATGACCAAACACTCGTTCCTTAGAGTCTTTGATTACCCAGAGCTTTCTCCAGCCATTTTCACCAAGGTTTGCCTCAAAACCATTTCGAAACTTGTCTTTAAATTGTTCTGAAACAACACAATTCTCTTTAGAGATCGGTTGGAAAAGTGGAGAATCATCATCCGCATTCTCAAGAAGCTGCGCTCCTATATACTCGAAGAAAGACTCTAGATCAGACCGACTTGCTTCCACTATTCTCACGCAGTCTCCTTTTTACGCATGATTATTTCTTTTAGAACGGTACCAATACTGCTAACTACAAACGTAAAAGCAGACACCACAATTGACCCATAAAAATCAAACGCACCGTCTGTCATAAAAAAGTACTGATAGATCGCAAAACCAGATCCAATACTTACAGCTAACTGCATATTTCTGAATATTAGTTGTTTCATGTTTATTTCCTCGCAGCAAACAACCGAGTAAGTAACGCGACCCTCAACCCAAACTAAAAATACTTAAACTGAAATCAAGCGTTGAGCACCATTTTAATTGCTTCGTTATGTTAGTACTCTCGACATGATGACAATATCTATTAATTCATCTTCGACGAGTACAGCTTTACGCTTTGTACCTTCGATTTCAAAACCGAATGATTTGTACAACGCCAGTGCCGCTTTGTTGTTAGCGTGAACTTCTAATTCAAGGCGAGCTAAATCGAGTTCATTCTCACAATAAGATAACAAGTGCCCCATTAAGAAACGACCAACACCTTTACCTCGTGACGCTTTGGCAACAACAATACCAAAAGACGCTGAATGCTTGAGCCTTGGTTTTTCAGTCGTGATAATAGCCAAGTGCCCAAACACTTCTCCACCGGTTTCAACAGCCACGAAATTGTGCTGGCTACCATTGAACATTAAGTCGAATTCTTCCCGTTTTATATCGGGTGAATAGCGATTGTTGTTAACTACCTCCTTCTCAATATAAATATCATATAAGGCTGATAAATCAGCTGGACTCATTGCTCTAACTTTCATAAACCACCAGAAATTATAAACAGAATAAACGCCCTACCAGATAACGAACAACGTTACCAATGCACTCAAACTTACCACCAAAATCAAACTTACCACCAAAACCAAATAACCTAAACCAAGTTAGAAGTGATAAACGTTGTCAGTTTGTTTAAGTTGATTGTGATATAGAGGCGATCCACCAATTTTTTTGACATGTTGAAACCTGTAACCTCAAAGCCAACATCTTGATACAACTCCAGCGCACGTTCATTGTTACAAGTAATCACAGGCGCTTGTTACATATGATGTCATTACACGAATGCTAATTACTTTTTGGAATAACCTCTATTCCAAAATACTAATTCCAAATTCAATTTCAATTTGACAACATCAAGCTATAGAAAAGTTAAAGGAGTAACTCTAAAGAATATCTACCGTTAATTGAGGCAATATGAAATCTAACACCGTTATACCAATGCTATTCTCAACATTAATTTTCCCTCTATCAGCGCAAGCTGAAAGCGAACAGTTTTCAGGTCATCGAATTGGCGTAGGTCTTGCGAACACAGTCGAAGTATACAATGGTAGCACTTACCACGGCGACTCAGGCTTACACTTAGAATACGGCTATGACTTTAATCGCATCGTAGGCTTGCAAGTTGATCGAAATGTATCAGGTTCTAATCTTGGCTATGGATTCAATGTCGACACTGTAACTTGGAAAGTGGGAGCTGACATTGGCTATGCTTTTAACTTTTCGCGTTGGGATTTGAAACCCTATGGTGCTATTGGACTTCAAAGCTCTAATATTGATTACTCTTACGGGAATCAAAGCCAAGATACAAGTAGCACCTCTCTCTACATAGGTCTGGGTGTCCGAGCACATTTAGATTCAGGGGTATATTTTGATATCAAAACAACCGGGTTTCAAGTTGATAGCCCATACGACACTGATATAGGTCAAGCATCATTGACGGTTGGCTATAAATTTTAGTAGTTAAACCCGCGACTCTCGGCTTGGCCAGGTTTAGTCGCGAAACAAGACTCTACTGGAGGAAAACCTCGGTTAGGCCGAATAACCAAACACGGTGATAAAGAATTACGAACGCTGTTAGTTCACGGTGTTAGAACCGTGATTGCCAGACTCGGTAACAAGCAAGATAAGTTAAGTCCGTGTTCTGGAACAAAGAGGAATGAACCGAACAATAGTGGCACTTGCCGCGAAGAACGCACGAATTATATGGTCGTTTTACACAATCAAACAGAATATAAAAACTATGCTGCTTAAGTAAAAACTTAAGCAGCATAAAGAGTTAAACCCACCGGGTCATTGCAGACGCTAATGATGTAGATAGGTTAAGACCACTTGCGGAGAGCCTGTTAATGCGGCGGACACACTAGATGTCATCTAACGAAAAGGCACCGCAGTCGCGCAAAGTCATCAGGGCCACGACGTATGCGAATCGTCGATAAGTAGGCCGAATGTAGAGCGGCAGTCCAAAACCCATCAACATAAGTTTAGCGGATGTTTGACAACCGGGGGAATCCATGTGGCCGCGTTAAGTGGTGAGGCGCGCAATACCAATGCTTCCGGATACCATCTTAACCACTAAAACCAACGCATAGTAAAAGTGCCACGCGTGCCGAATCACTCTTGAACAATTTGTTATGCCTGTCCTAAAACGCGCTCAATAAAAGCTGACTTTTTTCGACGATACTCTTCTTGAACTCTACCTGTACAAGATATTTTGAGTTCATTGTATTGTTGAACCAACTCAGGGCTTTCACGCAGTTTGTCCCTAAACCTCACAAAGAAGTCAAATTCTGAGCCATTCGCTACGACTTGAAAAGCGACATCTTCACCTGAGCTATTTTCTAGCATGCAAAGCTCTGGAGTTCTTAGCGTATTAGATTTTTCGTTGAAACCTAAAGTAGAAAGTAACTTCACTGCTTTTTCTAGCTCGTTACCGTTAACACCAACAAGTATATCTAGGTCTCCCTTAGATACAGCATTAGGGATAGAAGAAGCTCCAATATGCTCAATTGTTGCGCTTGGAAGTAAAGCGGCTATCTGAAGTTCGTACTTACGATAGAGATTTTCACAAGATCCCTGATACTCATCTGCTTTGTAAAACTGCATATTTTCTCCCAAAAGGCATAACGTTCGCTTAAGTTGTGAGCAACGAAACAGGACTGTCCGCATTGCACCGTAAACACTGAACCAATTTGAACTAAAAATGGCACACGTTGCGAATCAGCTTGAAGCGCTTGTTAGGGCTGAAGTTCAAGCGTTTGCTTTTCTTTGAAGTACAGGTACAAAGGCAACCCACACGACACACCTACTGACAACGTTCCCAACACCGCAAGATACCAGTACTTAATCTTGTTTCTTTTAGCATCTACTACAATGAAACCTAACAGCGCAATCGCAGCAACGATTACATCAAGCCAAGCAAATATGCTAATGGGATTTACGAACGCTTCTTTCAGCAATAGAGAAATATCGAAACCATTCGTCGATAGCCAAGGAATAAACGCACCATAAGGTAAGAGCACACCTAAAAATGTTAGAATCAAATAAAATCGTGCCATATCGCAGCCCTTGTTAAATTGTCGAATTAAGCCCTAACGCCGCCTTAAGCTGTGAGTGAACGTGTGCCATGCCTGAGCGATAGCGAGTTCGGCACGCGTTTACGAATCAGTCTTGAAGGCTTTGTTATGTGAATTTACACAACGCATAGATGATTTAAAGGAGCCCAAGCTAATTCTTCTGAGCCTCCTAATTTCCTACTCCAGATCCAACCGTTTAACTCATGCTCTTTTACCAAAACTTCACCAATTGACAAACGGTGCTCTTTAGCAAAATAGTCTTTAAGTACCGTTACTTTGCCATTATCAATAGATAATATTTGTTTAGGAATCCAACCTTCTTTGTTTTCCCCTCGACAGAAAATCCAGTTTGCCCAATCACCTTCTGGATTAGACTCTTCTACAAACTGTAGTTTCTCGCCTTTTACTACACTAATAGGTGATTTTGGATCATCCTGATATTCTTTAACGACTTTGTATTCCATTGCTTATTTTTACTCCATTCACATAACGCCTTGCTAAGGTGCGGCTAACCACCACGAAACCTAAGCAAAGCCACCTTAATCACCAAACTCAACCAAACCAAACCAAACCAAAAGTGACAAAGGTTAGCCGTCACTCTTAAGCAATTTGTTATATCACTGTAAGCTCAACACCCAAATAGCCACTAATAACCTTAATAAAAACTACAGTCCAAGTCGTTATAAACAAGAGCATTATTATTGAGTACATCGCACTCTGGCTGCCATTTTTATGTTTGATATTGGTGTGCTGAACTATTCCTAACTCTTGTTCGAGCTCTTTGCATCTAACGTACTTTTGATTCCGAATACTTCTGAATTGCCTTGCAAATAACCAAGAGCACAGAATTAAAAATACACCTATAAGACAGAATAGTAAGATTACAATGCCCAGCTCGTTATCTGAGATATTGTTTAATACAAAGCCTAAGAGTACGGAGCTTACACCCCAAGTTAATGTTGATACTGACCAAACTAAGTTGTCATGATGCTCAGCTGAATTTTGAGCCATTTCATATTCGATTAACTTGTTTTCATTTTTTGTTCTTCTAAATCTTCTCATAAAATCCCTTTATGATAAGTGATATAACGCCGCATTAAGCGGACTAAAATAGTGGGTTATACTGTGTAGCGAAGCGGAACGTAACCCACTGTTTTAGTTTCGTTTAAATGCCTTGTTATGTGTTTCTAAGTGACTGCGCGCTTATGAAAGCACTTGCATCTTTGGACGCTTTTGGTTCCCATTTAATTAGTAGTTTCTCTGTGTTTTTGTATATACCTGGATTCCATTCATGAACACCGTTAATAAACGATTTCAAGCACATGTAATATTGCATGTACATAATTATTCCCAATTGGTCATAAATAACACTTTCATCAAAAACCTTTTGGTTTACTTTAATTGCGACTTTCTCATACTCACTTAAATAATTGTGTATAGCTCCAAAGTCAGGTTTGAGTCTATTCTCAAATTTTGACAAGTTAGCCAAAGCCCCCTTGTTCTTAACTACCACTTTATCGTAATTTTTAGATGCTTCAAGAAAATCATTCCCACGCCAATACTCAATACACTCAATGCTAGATTCTATCTCTTTATCATGTTTGTTTTTACTCTGAATTAGTACAGCAATAATAGCTGTAATTAAGGCCACAAAGACTGTTGAAAATTGAAATAAGAAGGAGACCAACTTATCATACTTTACAAAGTAGCCATTTATATCAACTCTATACTCAATGACACAAAAGCCTGTTACCAAAACTAGAGCAATTAAGATAAAAGACCCTATCCAATAAATATATTTCATTAAAAATATCTCTCTATTGTCAATAAACCAAACCGAACACATAACGCTGCGTTAAGGTGTGAGTAACGCAATACCGATGTCGCCGCACACCACCTTAAACACTAAAACAAATGCATAGTAAAAATGCCACGCGTTACGAATCACTCTTAAACGCTTTGTTATGTGAAATTTTTCCCACTTGTTCATTTACATAAGACTCTAGATTTTCTGTATGTTCGTAGTAAATACCTAAAATATGAAGAGCCTTACTTATTGACTCTTTGTCCACTTTACCCGAAATATTCTCTTCTTCGCCACGAGCAAGAGGAAACAAGTCATCAACACTTACTTTAAGTTCGGCTAGTCCAAAGAAAAGTGTGTTGTAATATCTCCGGTTCGTTTGCGGTTTCTTACAGACACTTTCGAGTCGTGCACCATGCACTTGCAGCATATTTAGCACTTTTGCCAAATAATCACCAACTTCGGGAGTTGCATGCCGAATACACTCTTGAAACGTTTCGAAATGAGCGTCACTCAATTTAGGCACCGTAATTTCTGACATTTCGGAGCGATTTTTACTATGGTAATACGCACCTTGGAGGCTCCTTGCGCTTTCACTGAGATACTGACACAAATCATCTAACTTTTGAGGTAAGAGCGCTCTTGATGCTACAAAATCTCGTTGTCTTTGTTTTTCAACTGCTACGCTGGAAATGTTAAATGCCGTTATACTCGAAAGGAAAGCAAGTACACCTGTATTCAAAGTTTGCCAATCTAACCAAACACCATGGACATAATCCCAATCACCATAAAACCATGGCACTACACACATAAAGACAAAATAGATAATGATCGAAGGCACGCCTACATAATTTAATAGCCCAACATAAAACTTAGGCTTGAAAAGACCAAACCGATACAACGAAATTCTCCCATTTCACATAACGCCGCATTAAGGTGTGAACAACGCGACCACAAAACCCAACCTTACCACCGTAAACACTAAACTCAACGATAGAATGGAAAATGCCAAGCGTTGAGAATCACTCTTAAATGCTTTGTTAAGTGTTCAATACACCCAACCTAAACTAGACAACAATAAAACTATTGCCCCAACCCCGCTCAAAACAGGAAGGATTAGGTCAAGCATGACCCACCTTAACGATTGACTACGTACCATCATTGAGTAGTTTGAATCAAACCTTTGCATTGAAGCGTCAATTCGAATATTTGTTAAATGTTTTTCTAAGCGAGTCTGTAACGCACTAATTTCATTCAATTTGGTCAGAACTTCTTGAGAACGCGATGAATCAAGTGATTCATTGTCAAAAGCCATACTTTCGAGTTTAGCCCAAGTTTCACTGTAATTATTTAATATTGGATTAAGCGTCCTATTTTGCTCAAGCATCCAAACATAAAAATTTGAATTTTCCTGATTTCCCGCATGGTCGTAAGAGTCAAATTCATCACCAAAACGCATTCCAGTGTTACCACGAGTAACCCCAGGGTTCGTACCTGTTAGTCTGACCTTCCAGTACGAGATTTTGTTCACTACTAACCATATGTAATGAGTAAGCTCATACGACACAATCACTAATAACACGATGTAAATACTTTCTGGAGTTAAGTTATCGAAGGATAGTCCGAAAAACTTTGAGTCCGAACTTGGTATCAATTTAAGGTAAGTAAGTCCAAAAACGACCATTGAAGCAAACAACAAATTCCGACGTATTTTCTCTTCATAATCCGTCACCTCTAATGGTGTCGGATCACCCATTAACTTTTCTATTGCTTCAATCTTACTACTATCCAATTTTTTACTCATTATTCCTCTAGTACGCTTGAATTTAAAGAACACTTAACGCCCGCTTAAGTAGTGAGCAACACCATACATAAGCCTCTGCATTCCACCGTAAACACTCTACGCGACGCATAGTAAAAGCGCCACGTGTTGCGAATCTGTCTTGAAGCGTTTGTTATATGCTGTGGTACAGTAATTAAAGAGGCGGATTCCAGTCATCATTATGGATGCCAACACAACCCCCTACAGTAGGCTGTAGAATAACGCGTAACTCATTTTTCTTTATCCAGAATACTGAGCCTGTCGAACTATAATTGCTAACCTGACAACTAGCCAAATCCCCAGTTATATCGAGTACCTTATATTCTTGAGTGAGGTCTTTAAGATGGATTACTGAATCACCAATATTAATTTCAATCATTTACTTGTTCCTATTTCAGTTACTCGCCCCTAGAACATTATACGGCAAGAGCAAACGAAACGTAACTGTAATGAAATTGCAAAATATTAGAGTACTATTTACAGAAATGGCATATAACGCCGCGTTAAGTAGTGAGCAACGCCTGCCACCTAACCTAAACCATTGCACCGTAAACACAAAACTCGAATTGAACTGAGAATGCCAAGCGTTGGGAATCTGTCTTAAACGCTTTGTTATAAGGCCTTTTGCGTGGACAATGTAACTACAAACCTTGATCTGACAAGAAAAGCTCCGAATTTTCATTTAATAACTTTGAAGCAATTGCCATTACTTCATTATATGAACATCCACCAACGGCAGAACAGTAATGAGTTAGCTCCCTTGCGATATCACTCTGAGCAACTTCGACTAATGCTTGAACTCTCAGTTCTTTTTTATCTTCAGGCAAGTTCATCAACGCCTGAGTTGTATTCGCAGCTCTATGATATAGCCAGTTACTAAACTTTTGGGCGTGCTCGGGTTGAGCTCTGTTGGCTGCTGCCAAAATCAACTCTACTTGATTGGTCATTTCATATTCCTTAATTCTCGAATTAGAAGATAGAATACCATAAATAGAGAATATCCAACTGCTGCCTTATAACGCCGCATTAAGGTGTGAGCAACGCTACAACAAAACCTAACCATAACACCGTAAACACGAAACCCAACGATGGAATGAAGAATGCCAAGCGTTGGGAATCACTCTTAAATGCTTTGTTAGCATTACATTAAGTCGATATCGTGAAGAACAACATCATGCTTATGAGCATAATTATCAATACGTTCATTCAATTTCAATGCAGACTGGCGATCAGTTACTTGGTACAAGAGAGCACACAGTTGGTCATATTCTTGTACCGTAATGTCTGCTTTTAATATCTCTATATTTGCTCGAAATTTCGTTGCCTTTTCTACGGAAAATGATGTTTCCCAAACCTTTAGGGTAAGTGTTATCGCTAGTGCAGAAAGTAAAACTAGTAGCTTAAAGTACTTCGATTTAGGAGTCTTTGAATCGTCACCTTCTTTTCTTTGATTTCCACGAACCCGATTAGAACGTATAATTAAGATTGGCATCATCAAGTAAGTAACAAATGTAAGTACATATATTTCATGCAAATATGAATAATCGCTTCCCTTCCATATGTTTTTGTACAAAGAGTCCAAATAAGTTGATGATAAACTACTTAAAATTGACAAAATCCCTTTGCCGATAAAAACCAAAGCATCTGCTAGAAATAATTCCCATAAGCCACTACCCAATGCCCCTAAAAGGACAGTACCTATAATTCCTAAAGTCCACTGAAAAAACTTATTCAAAGCTACCTCTAAATTCTAATTTGTAATGCTAACAGTTCTTAGACAGAAAAATTCTGCATTTAAATACAGAATTATTCTATCTAGTTTCATATGATCGAAACTCTACCACAATTAATCACAGTATTTCAGTGACTTAAAACATAGATAGGCTCATTGAATGACAAAATGCAGAATATTTCCATATAGTATGAATTTCGCAAAAAAACCGAAGTGCTGGATATAAAAACAGCACCTGTACGCATACCCCAAACACAAAAAAGCCTGCCATCTATGCGAACATAAATGGCAGGCTTTATACGTTAGTTAAGCTTGTGAGTGGCTAGCTTACGCGGCTTCGAATGCGAGGGCTTTCTTCTCTACCTGACGGAAGATTAGCGTTAACACACCATTCACGGCTAGGTAAAATGCACCAGCAATACCGAACACGGTGAGTGTGTCGTAGGTTTGACCGTTAATACGCTGAGCGTAGCCCATCAAATCCATGATGGTGATGGTGCTTGCCAGTGATGTGCCTTTGAAGACTAGAATCACTTCGTTCGAGTAAGCTGGAACGGCGCGACGTAGTGCGTATGGCAGCAACACTTTAAGCGTTGCGATTTTGTCCATGCCTAATGCGCGACATGCTTCCCACTGCCCTGCTGGAATGGCGTTGAATGCGCCTCTGAACAGTAGCGTGCTGTATGCCGCGGTGTTCAAAGCCAATGCTAACATCGCACAGAACCAAGGTTGACTTAACCATGTCCATAGGAAGCTTTCACGAATCCAATCGAACTGACCCGGGCCGTAATACACCAAGAAGATTTGCACCAATAATGGTGTGCCGGTGAACAGCGTAATAAGGCCACGAGTGAACCAATGTATTACTGGTAATCTAAGGATCAGCGTTACTGTCATTAACAACGATAAGATACAACCAACAAGCAATGACGCGCCTGTGAGTTGAAGGCTAGTCGCTAAGCCTTCAAGCATTTGAGAGAGGTATTGTTGATTCATGCCATTGCCCCTTTGTTACCCAAACCTTGAATAGAGAACTTACCATCAATCACTTTTACCAATCTTTGTGTGATTAAAGTGATGACCAAGTAGATTGCTGCTGCTGTCGCGTACCAAGTGAATGCTTCGTGCGTTGCAGCTGATGTTAGTTGTGCTTGTTTCAGCAAATCCGTTACGCCAATTAGCGATACTAATGCGGTGTCTTTCAGTAACACTAACCATTGGTTGGTTAACCCTGGTAGCGCGTGTCTTACCGCTTGAGGTAACACGATACGAAAGAATGAACGAGACTGAGAAATACCAAGCGCGCTTGCTGCTTCTCTCTGCCCTTTGCTAACTGCTTTCAAAGCACCACGGATGGTTTGTGAAGCGTAAGAAGCAAAGATAAGTGACAGTGCAACAACACCAGATAGGAACGGGCTCACTTCGATGAAGTCGCCAGTGATCATGAACAGAACTTGTGTCGAACCAAAGTAGATAAACAGTACGACCAGAATTTCTGGTAAACCACGAACAATCGTCACAAATGCAGTCGTTGGCCATTTGATTGCAATACGACGAGACACCTCACCACTTGCAAACAAAACTGCTAGAACCAATCCAACCAATAGGCTTACGAATGCAAGCTGAACAGTCATCCAGCTTGCTTCGACGAGCCCTAAAGAGTAACCCGTTAATTCCATAAATTACTTACCGAAGTACTTGTTGAAGATCTTGTCGTATTCGCCGTTCGCTTTCACTGCTGCAAGTGCAACGTTAAGCTGGTCTACAAGTTCTTGATTGCTCTTGTTTACTGCGATACCAAAGCCGTTACCGAAGTACTCTTGGTTTGTTACTTGGTCGCCAACGTACGTTAGGTTGTCTTCTTTCTTGAACCATTCTGCTACAACGGCTGTGTCACCGAATACAGAATCGATACGACCGTTTTTCATGTCGATGAATGCATCTTGGTAGCTTGAGTAAGGTACCGCTGTTACGCCAGTCATTTGCTCAAGTAAGAAGCTCTGGTGAGTAGAACCGTTTTGAACACCAACACGCTTACCTTCTAGTGCTGCTTGGTCTGCTACTTTGCCTTCAAAAGAGATGAATGCTGCAGAGTTGTCGTAGTATGCGTTAGAGAAGTTCACTTGTTTAAGACGCGCTTCAGTGATGTCCATTGCCGAGATAGCCGCATCGTAACGTTTGAATTTAAGTGCAGGGATCAAGCTATCGAACGTTTGGTTATGGAAAGTACATGTCGCTTTCATCTCTTCACAAAGTGCGTTTGCTAAATCTACGTCAAAACCTTGAATTTGATTGTTCTCATCCATGTATTCGAATGGTGCGTAAGTTGCTTCCATTGCGAATTTGATTTCTTCTTGCGCCGCCGCGTTGAAAGAAGCAAGGCCGATAAGTGAAGCTAGTAGAATCTTTTTCATTTTGTTACTCCGAATACTGTTTGATAGCGGCCTGTGGCCATTCTTATAATTTGATTGTTTTGATCGATGTTGTGTTTAGCTAAATCTAGAGAGTTTCGTAAATCTTATGCGTTAACTCGGATTTAATGAGTCAACTAACCTAGTGAGTCAAATACTCGGCAAACTCAGGTGTCTGCGGATTAACGAATGAATCACTGGTGCCGTGTTCGACGATGTACCCTTTCTCTAGGTACAGAACGTGGCTAGCAATCTTCTTCGCGAAATCGACTTCGTGCGTCACGACCACTTGGGTAATGCCCGTTCCGCTCAATTCTTTAATAATGCTCACGACTTGGTTGGTGATCTCAGGATCAAGCGCCGCTGTTGGCTCATCAAACAACAACACATCCGGTTTCATCATCAGCGCACGTGCAATCGCAACACGCTGTTGTTGACCGCCAGACAGTTGAAGTGGCCAAGCGTCGGCTTTGTCGGCAAGTTGAAGTGTCTTTAGTACTTCTTGAGCTTGCTTAATCGCCTCTTGCTTATCCAAACCCGCAACTTTCGTTGGTGCTTCAATCAAGTTTTCCATCACAGTCATGTGTGGCCATAAGTTGTATTGCTGGAACACCATGCCGACTTTACGACGAAGTTTAAGCCCTTGCTTCTCTTGAATCTGACCAGCAAAATCGAATTGCTCGTTAGCAATGTCTAATTCGCCGTTGTCCGCAATTTCTAGCAGGTTCAAAACACGCAGTAGTGAACTCTTGCCAGCGCCGCTTGGGCCAAGCAATACCAAGGTTTCGCCACTCTCACAGTCGAAGCTGATGTCATGAAGAACTTGGGTATCACCGTATGATTTGTTGATGCTCTTTACTTGAATACTCATGCCACAATACTGCATTAATTGTCATTTGTTGGTTATTCTATTCAATCCGAGGTTTTATGCAAGAAAAATGTATAAAAAACTACTTTGTTGAATTTTTGTAATAAATATTGCACAAAAAACAGTCGCTATAACTGGTCTTACAACCAAAAATTGCAAGTCATTGATAAAGTTAATATCGAGACAAAAAGCAATCGTTTTTCTATCAATTTACAAATCATCACTCGATTGCTAAATTATGAGCGCACTCTCCTATTAACGCCTATTTACTTGCATAAAAATTAGGGTTAAACCCCTTATTTCCTATCGAACTGACTGGATCAGAATGCTTATTTTTCCTTTAAGGTCGTTTCGAATTATTCACTTAGTGGCGATGAAATATTGGAAATTGAATTTCCTAGGGAGCGTCACAGCGCAATAAATGCTTTAATGGGTTCTATTCTCAACAACAACTACTTCCCAGCGAACAACGCGCAGTACAGGTAACAAGCCATAAGCAAGAAGTAATAAGTAACAAGCCATCTATTTTTAAAGCGACAACACATTAAGGCAGTCATATGCAAAACGATGTCTCTTCTACGCTCGACTCAACTCAGCGCTCGACTCAAAAAGCGCCAGAACCCAAACCTGAGAAAAAAAGCCTCAGTATTTTGTTTGAGCTGAGTAAATTCATTCAGCCTTATAAAGGTCGTGTTATTGCAGCGTTGATCGCGTTGATCTTCACGGCGAGCTTAACCCTTTCAGTCGGACACGGTATTCGTCTTCTTATCGACCAAGGTTTTAGCCAACAATCACTCTCAGATTTAGGCAGCGCAATTCAGTTCATCATGGTCGTGGTCGTATTGATCTCGATTGGTACTTTCTTCCGCTTCTATTTGGTTTCTTCTGTTGGGGAACGCGTGAGTGCGGATATTCGTTTATCGGTTTTCAATCATGTCGTGACGCTGCATCCGAGCTACTTCGAAACCAATGGCAGTGGCGACATCATGTCGCGAATCACTACGGATACCACTCTGCTTCAAAGCATCATAGGTTCGTCGTTCTCTATGGCGATGCGCAGCGCGTTGATGTGTATTGGTGCAATCATCATGCTATTCGCGACCAATATTAAGCTAACGCTGATTGTGTTGGCGTCGGTGCCGTTTATCTTGATTCCGATTCTTGTCTATGGGCGCCGTGTAAGAGCTTTATCTCGCCAAAGCCAAGATTCTATGTCTGATGTAGGGTCTTACGCAGGTGAAGCGATTGAGCACATTAAAACGGTGCAAAGCTATAGCCGAGAAGCGCAAGAGAAAGCTTCATTCGCGGTAGAAGTGGAAAAGGCTTATGAGATTGGTCGCCAGCGTGTAAAACAGCGCGCGATTCTTATCTCTGGTGTGATTGTTATCGTGTTCAGCGCAATATCAGGGATGCTGTGGGTTGGCGGCAGTGATGTCATCAACGGCACCATGTCAGCGGGTGACTTAGCGGCGTTTGTCTTCTATGCCATTATGGTAGCTTCGTCATTAGGTACCATTTCTGAAGTAATGGGTGAACTGCAACGCGCGGCAGGTGCGACAGAGCGTTTGATTGAAATTCTACAAGTTGAAAGTCACATTGTGGCGCCTGTAGAAAACCCAACATCACTGGATAACGTGACACCAGAAGTTGCTTTTGATGATGTGACCTTCTGTTACCCATCAAGACCAGACCAGCCCGCAACAAGCAACCTCACGCTAACGGCTCATGAAGGTAAAGTGTTGGCATTGGTTGGCCCGTCAGGTGCAGGTAAAACCACCCTATTTGAACTGCTGCAACGTTTCTACGACCCACAAGTAGGTAAAGTAACATTAGGCGGTGTTGAACTGAATCAGTTTGACCCGAACGAGTTAAGAAAGCAGATGGCGTTAGTTCCTCAGCAGCCTGCTCTGTTCAGTAACGATGTGTTCCATAACATCCGATACGGAAACCCAGAAGCAACGGACGAGCAAGTGATCGAAGCGGCGAAAAAAGCGCACGCGCACGAGTTCATTCAGAACTTGCCTGAAGGCTATCACAGCTTTCTTGGTGAACGTGGCGTGAGATTGTCTGGCGGACAAAGACAACGCATTGCCATCGCTCGTGCCATCCTAAAAGATCCGAATATTCTATTGTTGGATGAAGCAACCAGTGCGCTAGACAGCGAAAGTGAACATCATGTTCAACAAGCTTTAGAAGAATTAATGCGTGGCAGAACAACCATCATTATCGCGCACCGTTTATCAACAATTAAACACGCCGACCAGATTGCAGTGCTCGATAAAGGACAGCTAGTAGACATCGGCGACCACCAGTCTCTCATCAATAGCTGTGAACTGTACCAACGATTGGTTGAACTCCAATTCAAACACCTCAGTAGCTAAGTTGTAGAGCAAAAGCGTTTAAGTCATTGGTTCACTAAAGGCTAAGTCACTGACATTGTGTGGTTTCAAGCTTCAAAAACTTAAATCACACGTGTTGCAGTTTTGTTAATTTAGCGGTAGGGTTTTTATTCCAATAACAACTTATCCCGATGAAGGATAAGCAGATAACGTTAATTACACAGATAAAAATAAGAGAGTTCGCATGGAAGCACTATTATCTGACTACCCGGTAGTAACAGAAATCCCAGTCGCTTGGGGAGAAATGGACGCACTCAATCACGTTAACAACGCCGTATATTTTCGCTATTTCGAAACCGCTCGCTTAGATTTTTTCAAGCACGTTGAGCTGATGGAAGAGATGGCGATTACCAAAGTTGGCCCTGTTCTTGGTGACACTTACTGTAAGTATTTCCGCCCAGTCACGTATCCAGATACGTTGATGATTGGCTCTCGTGTCACTGATATTCAAGATGACCGATTCACCATGGAATACGCGATTGTCAGTAAAACTCAGCAGAAACTGACGACCATAGGCACCGCGACTATCGTGATGTTTGATTTTGCTTCGAATCAAAAAGCCCTGCTCTCGCTGCGCTTAACCAATGAAATCGAAAAGATGAACACGTTGAAAAGCCCATGCTTCAAACAAGAAGCCGTGACGGAATAGCGTATTCGCTGATTCAAAACGACTCAGACATTAAAAAGGCCACTCGATTGAGTGGCCTTATGTTTATTGGTTCTGAGTGCTTATAAGCGGTTAAGACTTATAAACCTTGAACGCTCTCTACCTTGAACGCTCTCACCTTAGAAGCTATAAACCTTGAACCCTATAAGCCTTGGACGTATTGAGCATTAGTTCGAACTTCAACCATCTGCTCTAGGTTCTGTTGTGAGCCATCAACGCCGTCAATCAAACCTTGGAAGTGCTTAATCAGCTCTACTTTGTCTTGTACTTCTTTCGAGCCCGCGCCGATGTTGGTTAGGTCGATGAAGAACTCGTCGAACAGACCCGAGAAATCCGTTACAGCGTCATGGTTTAAGAACTGCTCGTGGTTGTAAATGCTTGGGTAGCCACCCTTCTGTTTATCAACCGCGAAAGAGATGCCTTTCACGTTGGTAATCGTGGTCGCTTTCTCACACTTCAACATACAACCGGCTTCAATGCTTGGCTTGTTACAACCCACAGTTCTTTGGAAGAAACACTGGCGGCTGGTCATCATCAAGATTGGGTGGTAGATGCTGTAGAACAGTTTGAAGTTCTCTGGGCGGCGAATATGACGAATCTGACCTTTGTTGATCTCGTTCGAAATGAAAGCACCAGCACAGTTCAGCTCTTCTTTCAGCGTAACCAGTGCGTGAGAGTTGGTCGTGTTCATGAACGGGCCTGCAACCCACTCAATTCCCATCTCGTAAGCTTTGTAAGCAATACCCGTGTTGTTGGTCACGATGCGAGCTGGCTTGATCTCTTCAAGAATACGAACCGCTTCGTCGTAATCTTTGCCGATTAATACTGCTGGGAACCAAGGAATCAAACGTGGGTTTGCTGCCAAGATGTCGATGTACTTGTTACAACGCTTCTTGAAGCTTTCAGGCAGTTTGAAATAAACATCCGCGTCAGTTACGTCACACAGGTGCAAGTCTTCCACATCAGCGATAAGCATCGACATGGTTGGCTTCTCGTTAACCTTTGGTTGCTGAGGCAGTGCTGGCACTTCAACATGCTTAATCACTTTCACAGAACCGTTTAAGATGAAATCGATTTCGTCTTTTAAGACCGACACTTCTTTCAAAGGAAGAATCAGACCTTCATCTAAGTTGTCGTAGTTACAGTTTTCTAGCGTATGAACCGCACTCTTCACTGATTTGAAACGCTTCTCAAGTAACGCCTGAGTAATTGCAGTCTCTTTAGCTGTTGCCAATAACGATTGAGATTGAACCGTAAAGTTCTCTTTTGGTGTGTTCACTGTCACCGTAAATGGTTGACCCACCTTAGCGCTAAACGACAATGACACGGGTGTTTTACGAATATCAAGGAACTCGATCTTGTCGCGCATTTCACTGCCTAGGGCATTTTTCGCTTCATAAAGATCGCTGGTCACTTCTTGAATTTGTACCACTGAGATTTCATTGTTCTCTTTCGTCGCTTTATCAACGGCGTAGTTCATGCTGTTGTCACGAGGATTATCAATGAACATGTCTTTCGTTAGGTTACCCTTTAGGAAAGAGTTGGTGAAATCACGGTTGAATACTTTGTGCAGGTTCGAATCGTCTTCGATCAACAAACCACTTTCTACAAAGCTATCAATTTGTTTGCGCCACGTATCAACCACTGTGTATACGTAGTGTGCGCCTTTGATACGGCCTTCAACTTTCAATGAGTCGACTTTCGCGTCAACCAATTCAGGTAGGTCGTAGTACGCTGAATTATCTTTCAGGTTCAGTGGGAACTTGTTTCCTGCATCAGTGATTTCGTATTCATCACGACATGCTTGGCTACAACGGCCACGGTTACCTGAGTTACCCACACTTACTGAGCTTGAGTAACATTGGCCAGAGAATGCGATACACAAAGCGCCATGTACAAACACTTCGGTTAGAACATCGTGGTCGTGTGCCACTTCCGTCAGCATTTTGATTTCTGGCAGGTTCAATTCACGAGACAAGTTAACGCGTGTTGCGCCAATTTTAGACAAGAACTTAATCTGGCCTTCGTTGTGTGTCGTTAACTGAGTCGATGCGTGAACATCTAACGATGGGAAATGCTTTTTCACCAAATCGAACAAACCAAGATCTTGGACGATGATGCCATCAAGCTTAGTGTTCACAAGCTGGTTCAACAGTTTAGTGATGCTCTTAATTTCATGCTCCAGCAGCACAACGTTAAGAGTCAGAAACACTTCACAACCGTATTCATGAGCAAGGCGAATCACACCATTCAACTCATCTAACGATAGGTTAGAGGCTCTGTTACGAGCGTTGAAGGTGTCTAAACCGCAATAAACCGCATTAGCACCCGCTACGATAGCTGCTTTAATCGCCTCTACATCGCCACCTGGGGCTAATAACTCAATCTTTCTGCTCATTTTTGAAGTCGCTCACTTACTTATAATTTTTAAGCCGCGTATTCTACCTACATCACGATCTCTTTACCACCTAACAACACTTTTCAAACTAAATGACCTCAATAATGCCAAACGAATCCGATTTACCTATCCTTTATTCTTTACGTCGCTGCCCTTACGCCATGCGCGGACGAATGGGCATCGCACTATCACAGCAAAAAGTGTTACTTCGAGAAATCGTTACCAAAGACAAGCCTAGCGAACTATTGGCCAGTTCGCCAAAAGGTACTGTTCCGGTATTGGTGTTACCAGATGGACAAATCATTGAGCAGAGCTTGGATGTTATGAACTGGGCACTACAGCAAAACGATCCTCAAGATCTTCTCCGTTCAAGTAATCCAACACTGAGCCAACAAGTCCACCAGCTCATCAAAACCAACGATGAAGATTTTATTGGCCACTTAGAAAAGTACAGAGCGTCTGTTCGTTACCGAAACATCGATGTTGAACAACGTCGACAAGCCTGCGAAGCGTTCATTAGTCAGCTAGAAACGCTACTCACCGAACAGCCCTACTTTTTCGGAGAAACCCCAAGCTTAGCCGACTTTGCCGTGATGCCTTTTGTCAGCCAGTTTGTACGAGTCGAAAAGAAGTGGTTTGTGCAATCTGAATATCAAAACGTAGGACGTTGGTTAAGAGCGCACTTGGAAAGTAAGCTCTACACCCAAGTCATGAAGCAATACCCTTTGTGGAATGAAACCAAGCAAGATTGTGTTTTTGGGTGACTTAAGGGAGTTTGGGGTGAGCTAGGGAAATTCAGGGTTAGATAAGGCGTGGGTATTAAGGTAATTACGTGACACTGTATCTTATTTGGAATGAACAGATATTCAAAGGCTTAACTGGTTTTTCGCAGTCTCGTTACCGATAACTACTGTCTCTTAACTGGATACTGCAGTCCTTTAACCGGATGTTAGAGTCTAAGTTAAGCCTTTTGTTTATTTTAAACTGATCACTGAATCGCTATCGAAATCTCGACTTCAGTTTCGCCTTTGTAGAATTCAAAATCTGTCGTGTAAGTTCGAACATGTGGGCAATCCTGCGCATTGAAATACGCCCATACTTCGCCCCATAAATCGATAACCGCTTGCGGCAATTCACCGTCAGCAGAGAACGTTAGGTACTTACCGGCTTCAATTTCGGTTTCAACTAGGTCATCTAAATTGTTATCCGTTAGTGCATTGGTACACGCGATAACATCAAACTCACCAGTAAAATCCGATTCGTAATTAGTGTAGACACCATACACCTTTGAATCTGGTGTCAGTTTAGGAAAAGCTTGGTCGAAAAACCCTTGCCACAGTTGACCTATTTTCGCTTTAGCTGGGTCCATTTCATTAGTATTGGTCGTTCTCACTGCGAACCCGTATGCCTTCACGGCTTCAATCGTTTCAACTTTCATCTGTTTTCATTCCTAGCCAACGTTAGTTTCAGCATATTAAATCAATACTTAGTCTTCAATCTCTTTATGGCCGCACTTCTCACACACAAGATGACGAGAAAATTCATCCATTGACGCGATAAACGGGCCAAGGAACCAACCTTTTATCATGCCTGCCCAAAACTCGCTTCGCTTTTGGTTAGGTTTGTCTGCAAACGCACTCGTCTTTCTGACCAACACAACAACGTGTTGTGTGTCTTCTCTGCACGCGGTGCAATAGCATTGTTCTATGGTGTTATTCATTTGAAAGCCTATGACGTTTTGAATGAAATCTGCTGAAAATGAGGATTGTCGACACAGACTTCTAGTGTGGAAAGATCAGTGAGTACGACAAGTTGTTCTACACCTTGAATACTGACCTTAATGCACTCTTCACGGCTATCATTGTGTTGAGTATCTAATCCGACACATTCAATCTGCTCGCCAGACTTCAGCGTTAATTTGATTGGGTATCGGTGCATACACACAATCTCAATATAATCGTAATCGTTGCAACTAATCATAATACCCCTCCAATTCATCCACCACGCTAATGCGACACGCCATACTATGCAATATGCATATAATCAATCATTTACCTACATCACATTGATGTTCGTCCGCAACTAAACTTGTTTCTAAATTTACTTTTAAAGCTAATTCTAAACTTGCTTCTAAACTTGCTTCTAAACTTAGCTTAATCTCGCTTTATCCATTCACGTTTCTTCTACTCACATCCGCTTATTCTTTCATTGTTAAATAATAATCGAGAACAAAACAATGAAAACCATAGACCATTTACACGTGTTAGCTTTCTTAGGTTTAGTCGCTTCAATAATGGCGTTTAATGCGAGTGCCGCCTCAGAAATCGATGCGAGCCACTTCGCCAATGGTAAAACCAAATACCGACAGCTTTGTCAGGTGTGTCATGGCGACAAAGGACACGGTGATGGCCCCACTGCCGCTTCATTGCCACACAAGCCCGCCAATATCGCTAATAAACTAGGCGGCTTTTTTACCAGTCCAAGTTCTGTGGCGGATGACATTTTAGAGGGTAACGTAGAACAAGGTATGCCAGCGTGGAAAGGTACAATTACCAAGCAAGATGCTCTGGATATTCTGACGTACGTAGAAGCTATCCAATAGTAAACGCTGTTCCATTCGCCTTTTGAACCGATATATCGGTTAATACTCCTCGTTCTATTGCGCTATCTATTTGATTGATTACACTCAATTTAATGGATAGTGAATAATATGGAATGTTATGACTCTCAAACCCTTAGCCATCAGTTCTTTGGTGCTATTTTCTACGACAACACACGCCGTCAGCTTTATCGATGAAATTGATGGCCAACTCGATATGGGAGAATACCTCGCAGAAAATGCCTACGGCTTTCTTCCTGTTCCAATTCTGATTACAGAGCCTGCGGTAGGATACGGTGGCGGCTTCACTGGTATCTTCATGCACGAATCTGAAGAGCAAAAAAACACGCGTAAAGAACTCGCTGAAAAATCCATCGATGGTGGCGCGCAGCTTCTCACCCCTGCAATCACTGCGATTGGCGGCTTTGCGACAGAGAATGGCACTTGGATGGCGTTTGTTGGTCATAAGCGCAGTTGGAATGAGGACTCAATACGCTACCTTGGTGGATTAGGTTATGGCGATATCAACATGACCTTTTATAGACAAAGCTCTCCGAATGCCTTGTCTCCACTCGCTCCAAACGAAGGTGTTGAGCTAGGACTCAAAGGCATGGGCGGGATACAGAAGATCCAATTTAGAGTGCCCGACTCCCAATGGTTACTTGGGTTTTCTCAACAGTTTTTCGCACCAACACTCTCACTCAATAATCATCCTAAAGTGCAAGAAATCTTAAACAACATTGGCAACACGTCACCGACCTCTTCCGGTTTGGGTCTAATCGCTGAATACGACAGCAAGAACAGCTTCTTGAATCCGACGCAAGGCTACAACTATGTCGCGGAATACCTTTGGTTTGGTGATGCGATTGGCAGTGACTACACCTACCAAACGTTTAATGTGGAAGGGCTGAACTATTGGGAGTTAAACAAGGAGTGGAACCTAGCATTGCGAGGACAGTACAAATCATTGTCGACCAATGAACGAGTGCTTTCTCCTCAATATTACCCAGACATTGAACTGAGAGGTATCGCCCGTAATCGTTATCAAGGTGAGCACACGGTCGCGGCAGAAGTTCAAGTAAGCAAACAATGGACACCACGCTGGTCAACCGCTGTGTTTACGGGAATTGGTTATGCAGGTGACAGCGATAAAGACATGTTTGATCAAAGCTCTCACGCGGCTTACGGCGTTGGTTTCCGTTACCTTATCGCAAGACGCTATGGTCTAATTTCGGGGATTGACCTCGCGTTCAGTGAAGAAGATACCGCGCTCTATTTTCAAGTTGGCGCTGGTATCTAGCTCACGTGCGTTTATTTAGGCGCACTTGTAATTTCAGCGAGCCTGAATTTAAGATTGCGCGAACGCCTTCCAATATTGGTACAAACCGTCGATATCTGAAGAACACATCAATGGCATCGCGCCTTTGATTTGTTCTTCGCTCCACTCCCACCATTTCATTTCTAACAACTGAGTAATTTCAGTTTCATTGAAACGATAACGGATGTGACGCGCAGGGTTTGAACCAACAATCGAGTATGGTGCAACGTCTTTAGTCACAACCGCTCGACTTGCGATAATGGCTCCGTCACCGACCTTAACACCACTCATGATCATGGCTTCTGTGCCAATCCACACATCGTTACCAATCAAGGTATCACCAGAGCGTTCGAAGCCGTCTATCGCATCTTCAAATTTCTCGTCGTCTTGATAGAAGAACGGGAAGGTACTCACCCACTGATTTTGGTGGCCTTGGTTGCCCGCCATCATAAATACGGCGCCAGAACCAATCGAGCAATAGCTACCGATGATCAGCTTATCGATGTCGGTTCTATCCGGTAATAAATAACGCGCACAGTCATCAAAACTATGGTTATGGTAGTAACCCGAGTAATAGCTGTGCTCGCCCACGTTGATGTTTGGGTTGGTCACTTGTTCTTTGAGTGACTTTCCGACAAACGGACTCTCAAAATAGTTTTTCATGTTTGTACTCTTAGTTTCGTTCTTTTAGTTAGGTACTTTTGTTGCGTGTTTATGGTTTTTACTGATCTATCTTAGTGTAAAAGCTAACGAGCCCTATCGCCCGCCCGCAATATCAATAAATGAACCAGTTACATAAGAAGCTTCGTCTGACAGTAACCACGCGATAGAGTTAGCCACCTCTTCTGGCGTGCCACCTCGTTGTAATGGTAACTGCGAAGCTAGTCTGTCTACGCGATCAGGCTCTCCGCCGTCTGCGTGCATTTCGGTGTAGATACAACCCGGCCTTACGCCATTCACTCGGATATTACGTGCAGCCAATTCAAGCGATAAGCCTTTGGTTAGTGAATCCATCGCACCTTTCGATGCTGCATAATCGACATATTCAAACGGCGCTCCTGTGCGAGAAGCAGCAGATGAGACATTCACAATAGAACCTGCACCGTCCGCTTGTTTGATAAAGGCTTTACTGCACAGGAAACAGCTTGATACATTCGATTTCATCACCTTCTCAAAGCGATCCAATTCGATATCAACCAATGGTGACTGGGTAAACAAGATCCCGGCATTATTGACCAAGTGAGTCACTGGGCCCAGCTTGTTACGTGCAATCTCAAATAAGGATTTCACGTCCGATTCAACAGACACATCCGCACGCACGCTTATCGCGGTTCCGCCTTGTTCGCGAATCTCGTTCACTAGATCTTCAGCTCGCGACTCATTGTGTATAAAATTAACGCATACGGCATAGCCTTTACTGGCCAACAATTTAGACGTCGCTGCGCCAATACCTCTGCTTCCGCCTGTTACAATCACTACCTTGCTCAATGAAACCTCCTAATGCCACTTGTTTGTTATAACCTAATTTTTCGATGAAACCTGATCGTTCGATATAACCTGATTATTCGATACGACCTGGGTTTTCATTACAAACTGATCGTATCGATATAAACTAATTGCTCGATACAACCTGAACCCACTGCGATCGCCACGCCGGCGCTTCGAACGGGTCTGGCCAAAACTCAGTTTGCTTTTGAATAAAACCATCAACCACCGTGTGAAAGGTAATCACTCGGTCTTTCAATACACTGTCAGTAACCGAAACGTCTGTTACTACGGAATCTCCTTCACAGACAATCGAATTGAGGGTGAATTTCCAAACACCATTGGCTGGGTATTCAGAGTTGATTGCAGTGAAGTTGTGGCGGCCTACCGTCAATTCAGACGACTGAGGCCAATAGCCTTCAAAATCTGCGGCTAGCCATTCACTCGCCTTTGCAAAATCATTACTGCGCATTGCATCCCAAAAACCTAATACCACTTGTTTTGGTGTCATTATTCTTCCTTAAAATCATTCAGGTGTGGTGATTTTTATACGTACTTGCCGATTATCGTTAAAAGATCATCGACATGGTTGGCAATATAATCGGGCTTGGTTTGCCAGTTTTCAGGCTCAGATCGGCTATAACCGGCGGCCACGGCAATCACTTTTGCGTTCTTACTCAATGCTGCTTCAATATTGCGAGCAAACTGTGTGTCCGCTTCATGGTCACCGATGTACATCAAACAAAGCTCGTTAGACTGATCGGCGCCAAATATGTTCTCAACACATTTCACTCCACCAAATGGATGTGGTTTTTGGTGGCCGTTCGAGACATCGTCATAGCCCACTACCGATTTAAACAAATCGCCAATGCCATAACTGTCGAGTACACCACGAATATTCAATTGAGAGTTTTGAGAACAAATCCCATGAGGAAGATGAGCAAACTGACTTACCACAGTGTTCATCCCGTCAAACAAGGTGACAGCAGTTTGATTTTTCTCTTGATGCTCTGCCCACATTCCACCGGCGATCAGCATTTCGTCATGTGATAGGCCATAATAATCGACATATAAAGCTTGCCAGTTTTTAGCACCGTGGTTGGCTTCGTGATAAAGCGTTTCGCTGAGCAGATATTTAGGTAAGTTCTCACCTGATAAGTGTGGCGCGACCACAGAGATAATATCTTTAGTAATTGCGATATTCTTTGGAACTGAATTCACTAAGGTTCCATCGTAATCCCACAGGATGGCATCTAACTTCATGGGGTATCTCGTTGTTTAAATTGACGATTTAAATTTATCACTTGAAGCCCTGTTAAGGGAAACCTTATTGTCTTGAGTTTCAAAATTAGTCTAATTAGAACAAAGCAATAAAACAAATAATTGCTAGCAAACAAAAACCAACAATCTTTACTCACATCACTGCTTTATCAATTGGAATATATGCGTATAATCCCCCGCTCTATAACGCTACCTAGCATAGGAATAGCGTCATCCCAAATTTTGTGAGTACCCAATGTCGAAACTATTTTTCAAAGGCCGTATCGAAACAAGACAGAACCACGTTCTTGCTGGCTACAATGTAAACCGCGATGTTAAAGTGGGTACTGAAGAGTCACCAGTTGCGGTAATGGTTCAAACTGAAGATCGTAAAGCAGAAGTTGAAGCAATCGCGGCTGAGCATTCAATCTTTGTTACTGTATCTGTTGATGCAACTAAAGAAGAAAACACGCTTGAGTTCGACACGTTGCTAAACAAGCCAAAAACAATGACGTTCGAAAAGACACCTAACCGTAACGACCCATGTTCTTGCGGTAGCGGTAAGAAATACAAGAAGTGTTGTGCATAAGGCTTCTCACTCAAACTGCCAATAGCACGATGAGTTAAGTAATACCTAACGGGAAGATCATTGAGGTCTTCCCGTTTTTATTTGCCTAAGCCAAACTCACAAACTCAGTCTAGGTTGTCTGGTGTATTCAGATATGTTCCACATTGGGTACATTTGTAATCACCTGTCGCGCCCGAACCTGTTACACCAAAAGATAGAAGCTCCGATAAAATTCGTTGGAGTAAGCTCGGTTCTTTATCTTCAGCTTGTGGTGCCTTTTGCACTTGGCTACTGAACATCGTGTACCTATGCAGTGTAAGTTCCTTACAGTTACAGCAGAACGCTCTCGTCTTCTCACTTCCATACATAATATCTATAGCCTTAACTCAAAGCACAAATTCAACACATGGCAAATATGCCACATGTTGAATTAAATCTAAATATATTCATGAAGTTATGAGCAAATTAAAGCGTTTCAAAGAAAGGTAAGCTCTCACCTGTTAAGTGACGTGTTGGCGGACAAAGTTATTCAATTCACTCACGCTTCTGATGATGTGAACCTCTTTCTCTTTTGCGCGTAATTCTAACCTTGCTCTAAAGTCGTCATTCCAAAACTTCGGGCACAGTTTTAGTGTCTTGTAACTTTGTATCGTGCCTTTTATCACTGAGCATCCATCAGGCCAGCCTTCAGGTTTAACGAACAACCCTTTGAGCATTCGCTTGGTAACAAACCAGTAGCTAATTGGATAAGGAAGGTCGATATAAACCAAAGTATCAGCTGTATCTAAACGTGTGTTGAATAAGTCTAGAGGGCCAAAACCATCGATGATCCAGCTTTCAGAATTGATTATGTTGTCGTGTGCTAGGTCGAACACTTCACGCTCAACAAACTCTCCGTTGGCCTTATAAACAATAGAGTCCAACTGGTGAAGCTCTATGCCTGTAGCTAGTGCTAACGCTTTGCTGATTGTGGACTTTCCACTCCCAGGCTTGCCAAAAACCGCGACCTTTTTCATATGACTTCCTCTATTCAGATAAAACCCATAAGACAGCGACAAAAAACCCACCTTACGGGTGGGTTCGATAAACAAAGCGCATCAACAATCCCACCATTCCTATGGAATGATGATAATTCGTTGGTTAGATGACGCTAAATTCAGTTTCATAACACTACTTTTATATATTGTTGCTTAGTTGTCAATGCAGCCAAACGTTGATTGGGAAGCTATATCATCGTCAAGTCGCACCCATTAATGGTCTAAATGAGTGCTTATTGGCTCGGTTATTCAGCTTTCGCCACTGTCGCTTCTGAAAGCTTGCTTAGTACACCCGATATCTTCTTAACCACTTCGTCACAGCCATTGATTGCGTGACGCTCTACCAAGTAATTAGGATCGTTGTAAGATAGCCATACTTCTTTATTAGAATCCTCAGTGACTAACACCTTCTGCGGTAAGTCTATCGCGACATCTTGAGCGCATTGCATTAATGGTGTCCCTACTTTTGGGTTACCAAAGATGATGACTTCCGTTGGTCTCAATTCAAGATCGACCTTACTCGCATTTTTCTGATGGTCGATTCTCGCAAACAAGGTCAAACCTTTGCTTTTGGCGATTTCTTCAAAGCGGTCAGCAGTCTCTTTCACTGAGTAATTACTTTGGTATTTAATCAAACCATCAGAAGCCGCAGCTGAAAATGATGCCGAGAGTAAAATGGCGCATAGTGGTAGTAATTTTTTCATCGTCACCTCTGAGATTTAGCCTAATCAAACTTACATTCATAGCGCCACTTCTTAAATCAGTGACGTAACCCATGTCAGTATAGACGCGTTTCCATTCTCAGTTTGCAGAGAGGATCACTTTTCTAATGCGTCTTATTATCATCAGTTTAGGCTAACTCGACGCTAACCATTGGCTTTGAAGCTTGAATGTCTGGTCATCAAAATCAATAGTGCCTTGCACACCTAGTGGCGTGACTAGCATAGGATGGGTGTGGCAACTGTCGAAGCCATACAGGATCGGGACATTTTTACCGTTCAACACTTCAAGAAGTACATCGAGGGGTGTTCGCCCTGTCCCTTTGTCATCAGACAGCTCATGTTTGCCGAGTACAATTGCGCCTACTTTATCGAATACTCCGCAAGCCAATAAGTGTGCGAATGAACGCTCTACCGCTTCAATGCCTTTTAGTGAATCTTCAATAAGGAGAATATCGCCAGTCTGAATTTCTGGCATGTATTCACTGCCCCAAATCCCCGCCATGGTACTCAGATTGCCACCAATCACGCGACCGCTTACTTGACCTATTCCCATGAAGTGCCATTCGTTATTGTAAACTGGCTTTGCCGAATCTTGAGTTTCCCAGTCGTGTTTGATGTCCGTCCAACTCTCAGGCATCGTGTACTGATGTTGGCTTGAATCCGAACATAAGATGGCAGTAAATGATTGGAAGGTTTCGTCGACTAACGGCGGGAACTCACCAAATGACGCGACGAGTGCTGGACCATAGAAAGTCACCAATCCAGTTTTGGCGTAGATGCCTAACAGTAATGCGGTGGCATCTGAATAGCCGACGATGATCTTAGGGTCGTTTCTAAGGGCATCATAATCGATGTATGGCAACAGTGAGTTGCTGTTGTTACCACCAATGGTCGATATAATGCAGCGCACGTCTGGGTCTCGAATGAGCTGGTTGAGTTCTTCGGCTCGTGCTTGAATGGAACCAGAACGATACCCTTCTGACTCTCCAGTTAACGAACCTTCAACCAGAATGAAGCCCTGCTCTTCCAAATAGCGTTTAGAACGAGCAAACCGTTTAGGAGCAAAGACAGTTGCAGGCGATGACGGTGAGAAAAATCCGATTTTGTCACCGATATTTAAAGTTTTTGGGTATATCACTCGTTTGTCCTCCATAACAAAGTAAGAATAATACGCCTGATTGAAACTCACTAATTATTAAAGCTAACTAGTTCTTTAAGCTAATTGATTTTGGGGATTAGAGCTCGAAAATTAGGGTTGAATCAAATTTTCATACCCAATTAATGCCACGACTTAGTCCCACACTTTTCACATTGGTATTCATAATCACTGTCGACATAAAAACCAGGAACATTATGGTCACCTTTAAACAATAACGTCATCAGGTACTCCATCAACACGCCTAACTTCCATTGTTTCTTTTCAGATTCAGCGTCCGCTTTAGATTGAGCATCGGAAGCGTTAACAGCAAGGTGTGGGGTCAGTGCGTTGCACTGTTCACAGTGATAAGGGTGTTTAATATACTTATTATCAAGCATTTATATAAGCCAACTAACATTTATAAAGTTGATGCATACTAACAACTTATCACTCGGTTCTCGAACTTATTGTCGTCCATTAGAGTTTTATTAGAAAGAAATGAGACACAAGATAATACCATGTGTCATGCATCTACTTTAATTGGCATTGCGGTGTTCAATAGCAGAACAAAAAGAGTAACCGTGTATCGTTTGAAATTTAGTTAAGCGCTTTAATTAGAACCGTGTATTTCCACAGGTTTGCTTCATCTTCTCCAAGCTCGATACTTGCTTCTCCACCCTCTTTATCAAGAATAAAAACAGGCATCTCACTACTAGACTCACCATTTTCATAATCGCATGACATTTTGGCCTCTAATAGAATAGCGTTAGCTTCATGCTTAGAAAGAACACCCGAATAAATGCATTCTTCAGTTTGAGATGAGACTTCCTGTCCGAAAGAGTCGAACTTAAAGGTTGGGAAGTTGAGTTTTGATTCGGAATCCTCGACAGTGACCGACACTTGGTAATCGATCGCTTCAATATTGGTTGCAAATGCACTACCAAAAACACTAAGCAACAATAAAGCTAAAGCAGTGGTTTTCATGTGGTTCTTATTCCTTTAACAATGGGCTTGCTACGCTGAAGTAACACTATGAATTCTCGCGTTTAATTTAAACGTTGTTAGGTTGAAACTTCTTTGTCATTCCTTGGCAAGATAGTTAATTTTTACTTTAATAGCCCTTTGTCCGCAGCCCCTTCAAGTTGCACTTCTAGCTCTTTCCATAGAGCACGACTGCCTTTAGAAATACGCTCGCCATTAAAGGTCAGTACTTTATCTTTAGATATGTTGTGCTTCTTCCAGCTGTGACCGCCTCCATGGATGTTATGAAGCAAAGGTGGCACTCTATCGATCGCCTTACCAAATCTGGCTTCCGGTGACTCACCCGCTTCGAACTCAAGCCATAGATCCAAGTACTCAGTGCTTAAATGGCTCGGCAATGATTTCAGCAAGCGCTCGACGCAGTTTCTCTCTTTGAGCTTGTTTTCTTCGGTTTCACTGGCATAAATGATGGTGTCTCCGGCATCGATTTCCCCAAGGTCATGAATCAGCAACATCTTCATCACTCGCGTAATATCGATTTCTTCATTGGCATAGTCTTTCAACATGAGCGCGCTCAAACAGACGTGCCAACTGTGCTCAGCGGAGTTTTCATATCGAGCCAATCCAACTGGCTTTGTTTGTCGATGAACATCCTTTAATTGTTCAATTTCGACCATGAATTGGAGAATGCCTTTTATTTCTTCCACGATGAGCTTCCTTAACTTAAGTTGATGATTTGGCGATACGGAGGGTTAACAGAGCTACAGAGAACCGTTACTCCCAATGAACCGACATTTTGTAATACGCGACACCCGATTTTTCAAATTCAGAGCCTTCTACAGCCATCCCAAACTTTTGATAAAAACCTAAAGCCGTTGTACGTGCATCGCACCAAAAGTATTGGATGTTTAAATCTTTGAGGTTAGAGATCGCATGCTCAATCACGTTGGAACCGATTCCCTGCCCTTGGAATTCAGGCAGCGTAGCAAACTTTCTCAACCTAGCTTCATTGTCTTGAATATAGATAGATGCGACACATACCAGCAGCTCACCAACAAACGCGCCGTAATGCGTTGCTTGTTCGTCATCTGGCACCATGCAAAACGACATCGGTTTATCAGGCCAAAGCACTTGATGCCTAACCGGAAGTACCTCAATCGCTGAAAGCTGTTTTATTTCCATATTCTCTGTTTAAACTCCCGACTTGATTACCCTTGTTGTAATTGCAGGGCTTGTGATTGTTATGATTGTTATTACTAAACTTATTATTACAAAGCTTAGTACGTCATTAAGTGATAACGCTCTAACCCCTCTCCCTCTGTGGACGAGATAACAAAGCCTTGCGACTGATAAAAGCCAATCGCATTTTCATTGGCAGTCAAACACTTCAATGTCAGACCAGAGTAATGTTGTTTGCAGGTATTGAGTAAAGCAGAACCAGCCCCAGAACGTAGCGTTCGCGGGCAAACATAGAGGTGATGGATGAAGCTTTCAGGTATCCAAATAGAGGCAAAACCTAAAACCTTATTGCCAGAAACAGCGACCCATATTTGCTCACCTTCTGTATCTAAGTCGAAATCGGATAACTTAAAAGCGTTAGTATCAGCCCAATGAAAGGTTTTCTGTCTCGATTCTAAATAGATTGCCTGTAAAGCGGTTAAATACTTGGGATGATACTTTGTGACTTCCATGTCGCTCCTGTCAATCCGTATGACTAGAATTAGGGTTGTTGACTAAGCTATTCTACCTATTAGCCATAGGATGTTCAGGGTTTAACTGAAGCAGATCCCACAAGTTACCGTAAAGATCTTCAAACACAGCAACGGTACCGTAGCCTTGCTCTTTTGGCTCTCGGACAAAGTTAATACCCAAAGATGTCATGCGTTCGTAATCACGCCAGAAGTCATCGGTGTTTAAGAATAGGAATACACGTCCACCAGCTTGGTTGCCGATGAAATCAAGTTGCTCTGGCTTGGAAGCTCTAGCAAGTAACAGGCTCACACCGGTTGAATTTGGTGGAGCAACAACAACCCAGCGCTTATCTTCTTCTGGTAGATACGTGTCTTCGATGAGATCAAACTTAAGCTTGTTTACATAGAAATCAAGCGCTTCATCGTAGTCTTTTACCACGAGTGCAATGTGGACAATATTCTGTTTCATAACATACCTTGTTGGGGTTTTAGCTGCGTGGAATGATGCCATGAAGCCGGCAAAGACACTAGGTGTCGTATCATAAATCGCAGTATCTCGTCCTTCACAATCTAAAGGCTATGTATCACCTATAACTCCCAGAATCCGAGCTCGACGCCACCTTGAATAACAATGGCACACATGCCGTGACGTGGTAACTCCATTGGCGTTACTACGACTTCGGCACCTAGTTTTTCGGCTGTATTTACTGCAGACTGAATATCCTCAACCAGCGTGTAATGTCGAACAGTTGGTTCTTCAGTTTCACGAAGCGGTGCTCGAATACCTATTACCCCACCATTAGATAGCTTTGCAGTGCGCGCCCCACCAAGGTTCACATCAGCACCACTAAACTTCACGTTGTAGAGCTGAGCGTATGTTGCACAAACAACATCGACTTCTGGGGTAACCACTTCAAGATATTGAACCTTCATCAAATTTCCTTTTCGTGCTCTTTAAAACTCTCAACCTGCATACAGCTGTGCAGGTGTTTCTCATCAATAATTAGTCGGTATAATATTACTAAGCGATTCGACCGCTCATGATAAATTGCGGGCCTGCTGCACCACCTAAATACTGCTCACTGGTATCTTCGAAGCCGCCTTTCTTATAACAGTTAAATGCTACGGGATTTTTACAATTCACGGTTAAGTAAATCGACTCATACGCTAAGTAATTCGCTTTTAAATACGGAAACAAAGCCTTCACCGTGCCTGTTCCCAAACCTTTACCTTGCTGGTTTTTATCAACAACAAAGGCTCTTAACCCAATGCTTCCTTCAGGGCAAAACTCATAAGAATCTGCGTAAGCGATATCCAGCTTAAAGAAACCAACAACTTCGTTATTAGACTTAATCACGTGCAAGTGCGTCGTTTCACTGCCGTCTAATAAAAACTCTGCAGCTGTGCCAGCGAACTTGACCTGTTCATCGGCGAGTTGGATGGCCTGAACTAACGTCACATGTGATTCTTCAAGCCTTTCGATAGTTATCATTGTTCTTCCTTCTGTATAACACGCACGAAAAACCGACTACAGCTCATCGCTAGTGTCTCGAGAGGCGTAGTTTGGGAAGTTGATATTAAGAACGTTATCGTCATTGAGTGTGAATAGAACACTTCCATTCTCTACACCGGTTTCGTTCCTATCTGAACATCCTAAAAACAGCTCCCAATCAAACGAATATTGAAGTCGGTATTGATTACTACTGATGTGTAGAACGTCTTTGATTTTAATGCCGTTCACCACATGTGCGATATCATCGATGTATGACAGATCGGGGATTAACTTTTCTTCGAAATCATTCTTATGCTCGGTTAAGAAATTCAGCAGATCAGCACATAACTCGGATCCATGAATCAATGGTTTAGACAGACTAGAAAACAACATTTCTAAATACTCCAAGGATTTTTTGATATTAGACGGATGCGCGCGAACCTGTTGCAAATTCAAGCTCAGCCAACGCGAACTTATAAGGCTAAACGTTACTATTATCCGAGCTATTAAACGAGTACATTCGAACTTCATCTCGAGGAAACCAGCCCAACTTTTCGTAAAACTGTTGAGCATTGATGTTGTCGTTATAAACAAACAAGTGGGTCTTGGGAATACCTAGCCCTGCAAGTGCGTTAACCGCCTCTGCGACAAGCTTACAACCTAATTTTTGCCCTCTGAAGTTGGCCGAGACAGCTAAATGTTGTAAATACCCACGACGTCCATCCGTTCCGACCAAGACAGCGCCAATGATCTCATTGTTACTTTCAGCCACAAAACTCAGACCGGGGTTACGAGCTAAATAGCTCGCAATGCTTTCTTTCGAATCGGAATCTCGAATACTCATGCCTTCTGTCTGGCACCACAACGCGATCACTGAGTCGTAATCTGAAATTGCCATTTCCCGAATGTTGACCACTCTACTCTCCTTGTTTAAGCAGGTACTTAGTTAGCCATGTTTCTCGTAGTAAGTAACCAATAATATTTATGTGTTAACGAATATCTTGGCTGAACCTAAAGAGATAACCGTCAGGAGTTTGAACGATGAACTGCTTCTGAGTCGCGATCGAATCCCCACATTGATAAGACTTTGACTCTAACGCTAAGTAAATAGAATCAGCGGCGCTTTCGTTAACTCTCTGATATAGAGGTTCGATATCGATAACATCCCATTGGAAGTTAACACCACGCCCTAACGGAAACTCCAGATCACCTGAAAGCCATTTTCGACTTTTTCCCGCAATCCCTTCAAGCATCACATCAACACCATTAAGCGTTAGATAAACAAACTCTTCATCTGGGCGCTCGTATTTCACTTCAAACCCCAACACATCGACAAAGAAGGATTTGCTCACATTAATATCGAAACAATAAAGCTCTGGAACTACTCGTAATGTCATGATTTACCTGCCTCATTATTTTATTGCTGATTAGTCATCTTCTTTTAATGCTAGGGGGCTATTGCGTTACTTTCTTTATTGGCTGACACACTAACAGCACGTAAAACAATGTAAAACTAAGCACCATGGCACCTAAAGTGCTAAACCCTGCATAATTCATTGAAATCGAAACCGTAAAAGGGGCAATAAAAAAGAGTGAATAGTAATAAATAGTAAAAGGCTTCAATACTTGAGCGCATTGTTTACATGGCATGTGCTTGGAAGGATGTAGCTTCGATTTCTCTTTAATAGAAACCGACGCCCCACAATTTGGACACTTGAACATCGAACTTCTCCTTAATACGACCAAATCTACCGTTTCAATACTGCAAGGCGCAGTGAAAGTACCTTGTTAGTTGACTTAGTACGCTGCGCCGTTGATCTTACGAACTGGGATGCTTGCAAGCACTTCATTTTCGGCCATTCTCATGTTCACAGCCAAGATATCTGCGGAGCATTTCTCTGTCGTTACGTAATGCGTTAAACATCCACACAACTTGCAGCGATGAAATTCGACTTCTTTATCGCCCCAACAATAAAACTCAGTTTTATCGCTCAAGTTGATTTGAACTTGCTCCGGAGAAAAATACGCCCAAACGGCAGCATAACGACGACAGATAGAACAATTACACTCCCCGACTTCGTCTGGAAGCGAGCTCAGATCTAAGCTCACATTTCCACAGTGACACTTTAATTCCATTTGATTGTTCCCTGTATTCACATAGCAACGAACTAACAATTTGCATTACTGCGCTAGCTTCGCAAGGATGACTGGATCGCTCAACAGATTCGTCAGAGGAAGAAACAGTGGTTCTGGTAACTCATCTAGTTTAAACCATTCCCATTGCTTACATTTATCAGGCTCTGTCACCTGCGGTTCGCCGTTAGCATCAGAAGCAACAACAAACAGCGTTATATAGTGCTTGTTCTCTTTCTCAAAAATATCATTGGTAAAAGTCAGCTTCTCAAATGCACTAACAACTAAGCCAGTCTCTTCGAGTGTTTCACGTTTAGCACACTCTTCAATGCTTTCACCCCATTCAAGGTGTCCGCCCGGCGTTGCCCACGTATGAGCCCCGTGGGAACCAATTCGCTCTCCAAGTAGCACTCGTCCTTCACGTAGAATAACCGCAGCTACACCTGTTCTTACTTCCTGACTCACTTAAAACTCCTTAATTCTTACTAAAAGACAAACGAACAGCTAAGTGACTAACAATTCTGAGATTGCGTTCAAATTTACCACTAACGCCAAGCCGAGTTAAATACCAAATGTTGAGAATCATCTCGTAAAGCTCTATCGATCAATCCCAAAGGAATACTTTTACTTGCTGCCATCGGGCCTTATAACCAGCCGTCATTTTGTTGTAGTTCGCTTCTGTCATTGCTCGCTTATTCGGTTTAATCAGCATATCAAACGCGTCCTCTACACCGTATGGTGCAAACAACTTGATATCGCCTGAATCATCCAGAGTAAACCCTATAGCAAATGCAGAGAGCCAAGACTCGATACCTTGTTCAACACGATAGTATGGCTGAATGAGGCAACCGAACTTCTTAGCGTAATGCTCATGAATGGTCGCTTGGTTCTTTACGTCTACGTCGACACAATGACTTAACCGCGAACGAATGCGGTTTTTGAACTCATCTTCGGTGATAGCTGAGGTACTATTGAAATAGACAACATCGAAGTCTTTGACTTGGTCTAGAAGCGGTTTGTTTTCGATATCATTCCAGATGATTTGAGTGATAGCACCGCCTGCAATATAGAAGTTTGGCAAGCCCACCTCACGACATACGTTGGCTGTTTCGATTAGCTCAGGAACTTGTTGAATGAGGTTCTTTAGTTTTTGTTTATTCATCGTGACCTATTAACACCCAGTAATGGTGCATTTTTACAAAACGTATCGCCACTTCCCATATAGAACAAGATCTTTAGCTTCTCGGTTTCAATATGCTGTGATAGCCCGCGCTCAACGGCTAAGTCTTTTCGGTTATCCAGTCGAGAGTTATCAACCAGCGTCGTTATTTTCATACTTCGTCGCAGTCCGTACGATCACTCTCTTCTCCATGGATGAATTTATTCGTTGTCGCCTAACGCCTGTTAATTGATGACAAATGCCACGCGTTACAAATCAGCTTGCTGCACCAATTAAGTTTTTTGTTTCGCACACTTTATTGCTTGGGCTATTTTAGCCCTATGACTCGTTTCCCACTCAGCGAGTGTTAATGAAGCTTCGTCACTTGCTTTCTTTGAAGCCATTAGAAACACTTCATCTTTTCTTGATTTAGGAATAACGACAATACCCTCTACATCAGCAACAATGATATCTCCCGTAGAGACCTTTGCTCCCCCGCAAGTGATTGGAGCGCCCAATTCAGAATAGACCTCTTTCTTTCCCGGTACTGGATGAACACCTTTCGCAAAAACTGGAAACTTCATATCTAAAATTTCACTCAAATCTCGAATGACACCATCAATAATAAAACCTTTGATACCTCGACTCTTAGCGACTGCGCATACATTACCGCCGGCTACTGCATATTCGCTATCAACTCCATCCACTACAATGATGGAACCTTCTGGTGCTTCGTATATGGCTGAATGAAGCATTAAATTATCACCAGACGTTAACTGGACAGTAAACGCTTCTCCAAAAATTGGCGGCATTCCCTGCCAAAGAGGACCAATACTAAAATTAATAAAGTGGTCATTATTTAGTATGTTTCCGTACTCGGTTGTCGCAAGTTTTGAAAAATCCGACTTCATATTTTCACTCCATGTTTAAATGAAACCTGCCGGTCTATGTATGTTGCTTGATATGTTGAGGCTACCCGCTTAGTTTCTTAGACATATTGAAACCGGTAACCTCAAAGCCAACTTCTTTATACAACTTAAGCGCCCGCTCATTATGATATGCGACCCTCAGTTTTATTTGATTGATACCAATAGTGAGTAGTTGGGTCTCTAACGCAAAAATTGATTGAGTACCATAACCTAGACCTCGATGTTCATTCGAAATGAAGAAGTCATAGATAAACGTAGATTTATCCCCAATATTGACTGAGTGCCATAGGTAACCCACAAGCTTACATTCGCCATCGACTTCAGCATCAATGCATAATAGCGAATGCTCATTGCCCTCTAGTCCGTTAGGGAAGCTGCGATGCAAGTCCTTCTTTGCCAATTCGACTGCAACGTCTAAAGAATGCCCATAATTTCTAGCTATTTCCTGACTGTAATCGTCAATAAAATACTGACAATATGCTGGATATTCGTCTTGGCGCATTCCTCTAAGTACTACCATGTTCATCCTTTATAAACGTTGAATTCAATTAGTAACATAACGCCCGCTTGAGCAGATTACAACGCTACCAATACTCTCAAATTTAACACCTAACCCACTGAAGTTAAAACGAGTGGAAACACCAATACCGCCGCATGCCAAAAATGCCACGCGTACCGAATCGCGCCTAAGTTGTTTGTGATAACAAAACATCTTCGTGCACTCGTAGCTTAACTGGATTACTGGCACTTTCTCTGTCTAACGAACGCCACAACAAAAGCCACTAACGCAAGTAGCTCAAAAAGCCAAAATAGAGGAATAAGCCCGAATGGCTCAACCAACAAACCAATTTCATCTACGTATGAACCAATGGTGTTATAAGCAATGAAACACAAAAGGCCACTAACACAGAAAAGAAAGCTGATTTTATACTTACGGAGAAAATTCATCGGAGCCTCAACATTTGAATATCTAAAATGTCAGACACTTTGTAAGAGAACATGGTTCACTCGGATAACCATAATTGGATAGACGAGTTATCGCCGCTTGAAGTGGCTGACATCGCGACCACCTCACCTCAACCATGTACCGAAAACACTAAAGCTGATTCGAACAGGAAATGCCAAGCGTTTAACATCACTCTTATATACCGATATGGATAATAAACACTTGTTATGTGCTTTTTATTGAGGGTTATCACGATACCAGGCTTCGAGCAGTTCCCGACCATAGACGACTTCTGTCTGCATATGCATGTAAAGAAGGAATGCAGCCAATAGAAAACTAACTCCATTCAACCACCTTAATGCTTGTTTACGCTCTGCATCATAGAAAAACATACTGACACCAACAAGAAAGAAAGGATAACAACCGATAAGAAGTAACAACCAGCCAAGGTAACTTGATATTGCCATATCTGTCATTTCCGCCCCCTCAGAGCCATTAGAAACTCGTTGTATATTAGAGTAACTATTCAGCTATTCGGAGTTCAGACAATCGAGTTTCGAGTCACTTCAAATTGGGGGTTGATGCTGGGAGGTTAAGCGTGAGCAACGCTACCACCTGACCGAAACCATTGCACCGCAAACACAAAACTCGACCGAAACTAAAAAATGCCGAGCTTTGTGAATTAGTCTTAAGCTAATAAAAACTAAGTGCTACTCTCTACTTTCAAAGTAGGCAAAAACCTCTGCACCAGTCATATTTTGTGTCTCATTTTTAAATTCGTAGTATTCAGGCTTTTCATCGATGAATATTTGATGAGTTAACTTGTAGTCATCCCCAGGCATCAATAACCCGACAGGAAGGTGATACTGATTATTTGGCACCAAAAAGTAAAACAAGTGAGTACCACATTTACCGCAAAACCCCCTCTCAGCCCAATCGGATGATTTATATCTCACTACATTTGATTCACCTGATATTTTGACGGAATCAGCGCAATCAATGACTAACATCGGGCCGCCAGACCAATTTCTACACATACTACAATGACAAGCCCCCAATTCATTACTGGCGTACTCTACTTCCAACTCAACCGAGCCACATAGGCACTTTCCTTTACCTTTCATGAATCCTCCAATCTTTGTAATGTGTGTAAAATTAATAACAGCTAACGCTTTTTATACCGATGACTTAATAAGTAAAGGCTATTTTTTGTTTCCCTTATCCGACAGATACGCGGCGTACTTTTTAGAGATCCATTTATGAATATGAAGCCCTGTTTTACGAAAAAGATACAAATCTATAGCAGCTAGAATCACCAAACCGATTACAGTTCCCATGATAAAACCTCCGTGCACACTGAAATGCCACTCTAACAAATAGTTAAGAAAAGCACCGTGAACCTAAACAAACTATTAAGACTAGATATGGCAGTTGCTTTAACTCTGGAAGAATTACGAGGCATAACGCTTAGCTACGCTGTGAGTGGATGTGTGCCATGTCTGAGTTCGGCACGCGTTTACGAATCAGATTTAAAGGCATGTTATATATTTTACTTACTAATATGCCAAGCCATTACACCACTAGCAATAAGTAAAAATATACCTATCAATCCGACATTAACTGCAAAACTTACTTTATTCGTTTCGTCTTGAAAGTCATTGGTTCGGGACACAAGTTCACGATGAATCATTAACGACAAAAAGTCTTGATTAGCTGGATTGTTACCATCAAATGTAATGCCTGCCAATACAACAAGTAAAACACCGGCATATGCAATGTAGTCAACCAAGTCTATTGTGGATAGGTAATCAAAAAAATTGCGAGAAATTAGCAGAGCTACCGAGATCACAACAAGATAAGCTAAAATCCCTTTGAGAAAACCCTTCATTGAAACTCCCTGTACATATAACAGCTATCAGACATAAAAATTCTGCACTTAACTCCAGAATAATTTTGTCTAGTTTCTAAGATAGACAAGCAATATACAACCAAGCCTTTGTATAACAATGGCTTATGTCACAGCTAATTTCAGGCGTGTGAAAAATCGCTTACTTTAGTTCATCTGGAATGCGGCGATCTTTATGGTAATACTCTCGGTCGTGCTCATTGATTTCACGTACCACGCAGCATGGGTTTCCGACTGCGACGACATTAGCTGGGATGTCTTTGGTGACTATGCTGCCCGCTCCGATAACCGAGTTTTCACCAATGGTGACACCGGGAAGTACGACGGTGTGCGCGCCAAGCCATACGTTGTTGCCAATACGAACGGGGATATTGAACTGCGCTGCTTTTAGTCTGAGTTCAGGGCTGATGGGATGTGTGCCAGTGGCGATGGTCACGTTAGGCGCAATCATCACGTTGTCGCCGATGAATACGTCTGTGTCGTCGACCAAAGTTAAATTGAAGTTCACGTATACGTTGTTGCCTAGGTGCGTGTGACGCCCCCAGTTCGCGCGTAACGGCGGCTCGATGTAGCAGCCCTCACCGACTTCGGCGAACAGTTGCTTCATGATTTGTTGTCGTTTATCCCCTTCACTAGGACGAGTGTGGTTAAAATCGTATAGCACTTCTAAGCATTGAGTTTGCTCAGCAACCAAATCAACGTCGTCACAGTAGTAAACGTCTTGGCTGTGCATTTTAGCCTTTATATCCATGTTTGAACCTATTTGATCATTGCCTTATGTCGGCATAAATAAAGAAACAGATGAATAATTTGAAGTTTTCACTGGCCTCAATGCAAGTTGGATGAATTAACGCGGCCTGATGTTTTCAGCCACACGCCAAAGCACACCACTTGGGTCAGTGATACAAAACTCAAGCATTCCCCAAGGCTGCTCAACAACCTCGGAAACGGTAACTTCAAATTCCGACACTACATTAGAGTTTTGAATGTGTTGATACCAACTTTTTACGTCTTCAACCAGCAAGTGCATCATGTAATTGTGACAGTGCGCAGGTTCATAAAAGTTTTGCAGAAGGAAGGCACAACTGCCGTGTCGTAAATAGGCGATATCGTGAAATTCAGACATCACTTCGAAGCCGATTGACTGGTAAAAACGCTTGGATAAAACGAAGTCTCTCGCGGGTACGAAAGACTTAATTTCTGAGACTTTTAGGTTTTCCATCCTACATCCTTATAGTGTTGATGTTCTGGTGCTGACACGCTTTACGCTTCTAGTGGTTAAACAATTACTCAGAACCCTGCTGAAATGAGTCGACTTCGGCTTGGGTTAAATAACGCCACTGGCCTGCTTCAACATCTAAACGAACATCACCAATCTGTTCACGGTGAAGGCCAACAACGCGATTTCCTACCGCGGCAAACATTCGTTTTACTTGATGAAACTTACCCTCTGTAATGGTCAACAGCACTTCTTTACTGGTAATCACTTCGAGCTCTGCCGGACGCGTCAGTTTTTGCTCGCCTTGCAATTGAATGCCCGCTTTGAACTTGTCAGCAACATCGTCTTTAATGTCTCGTGACAATGTCACGCGATACACCTTCTTACATGACTTGGTTGGCAGCGTGATATTGAATGACCATCGCCCATCATCGGTAATCAAGACTAAGCCTGTTGTATCTGCATCTAAGCGCCCTGCGATGTGCAGTTCTGATGCTTTGTCTATCTCGATGTAATTGAACAGTGAAGGATAAACCTCATCGATATTGGAGCAAATAGTACCGGCTGGCTTGTGCATTAAAAGGTATCGAAATTCACGTAACTTAAGAAGCCTACCATTTAACAAGATGGTGTTGCTTTCGTGAATCTGAGTCGATTCATCGGTGACAATCTCGCAGTTCACGTTCACCTCGCCATTATGGATGCGTTCAATCGCTTCAGGCTTGGTTAGTTCAGTGCTTTTGCATAGGTATTTATCAAGGCGCATTAATCGTCAGCGCCACATTTTGCGCATGGCTTGTAGGTACGTTCGCCTTGAGCAATCACCACATAACCTCGAACGCAGTTATCACATAGCGCCAACTTTGGGTAAGCGTCTTTCTGTTTCTTTGCGTTGATATCGCCTTCGGTGGTGTATACGGTTCTCATTTCTATGCCTTATTTTAATAACTTACTAGGCGCAAATTGTATCACTGTTTACAGCCTTGTTTGGAGTGGTGTTAGGTAGTTAAAGTAATATTAAGTACTTCTATTTTAGGCTCCTTCCCGAAACCGTTTAACCATGAACAACAAAGTCAACGTGCCACGCCTATCAGTGGTAAAATGATAAAAGCTCACCAACCAATGAAGTCACTAATGAAAAATTGTAATCAATGCGGGAAATGCTGTATCAAATACGGAGATGGTGACCTTGCCGCAACGCAAGAAGAGATTGATTTGTGGGAGTTGTTCAATCCAGACATCTTTGAATATGTTCGAGGAAGCGAGATCTGGTTCGACCCTGAATCTGGTGAACGTTTAACTCGCTGCCCTTTTCTGGAGCTAGTTCCGACGAAAGACACCAAGGCTCAAGCCAAGTACACCTGTAGTATTTACTTAGACCGACCAGAAGATTGCAGACACTATCCAAGCCTGATTAATGAGATGGTACGAGATGAGTGTGAAATGATTGAGGTGGTGGATTTACAAGACATGAAGAAAGCTCAAAGGAAACTCGACCTATTGATGAAAGACAGCCGCCCTTCAAGCTATTCGTAAGCGATGATCTTTTGAAGATCAATTTTCAGCATTAGCTAATATGCACTAATACAGCTGATAGATGCTAAAACCTTAAGCCAAATACTGGTTCGCTTCTAACCAATCAAGCGCAACCAGTGCCGCCAATGAACATACCGCTCTGTCGTTGCCATCCACAAACTTAAGCTCTTCAATTTCGGCATCTGGAGACAGTTCGCCAGTATAATCAGCAAGATAACAAGTCAATTGCACCGATACGCCTTCTGCTTTACCGTCAGCTTGGCCTGTAAACGTCTCAACGTATTTGATGGAATCAGGCACCAAATCTACCGAGATCTCTTCTTTGATTTCGCGAACCAGTGCTTGCTCATCACTTTCGCCAGCTTCACGCTTACCACCCGGTAGATAGAACAGTTCTTTGCCTTTTGATCTCACCATCAACAACTTGCCGTCTTTGATGAATATCCAAGCCAGCTTATCAATTACCTTATGCATGTCGTTAGACCTTATTTCTGTTTTAGTTCTCGTTATTACTGAATCTGGCCGCGTTATTAGTCACGACCAAACCAAGCCTGCGTATGTTACACGCTGGAATGAATATACTCTATTGAATCGAATAGGAAATATCATAGTCAAAACAAAAAATGACAGCCTTTAAGCACAATGCTCATCAACTGTCATTGGCGATGTTTACGAACTACTTCTAGCTGCCCGCGAATAGTATCAATCGACTAGCCACTGAAACGCAGAGTCATGCTCTTCGAATGACTTTATCTCACCGGACACAAACCAGCCCCCTACTTTTGAAGCGAATTCTTGCCAGCTTTTATCACCATAAATCGCGATTTTGTCTATCTTCGAATTGAGCTCTAATCCCAATTTGAAATCATCCCAAGCAGCACGCAACTCCCATCCCGTTAAAGTGGAGATGTCGACAAGCATCTTGAGTTCGGATGAATCGAGTTCTTCTAGCGTGGTATTTAGAATTGGCATCATTGCTTGATAGTCATCATGTGTGAGTTTACCTTTCGCTTTAAACACAACAATGGTTTCACCACTAACACGTTCAATTCCAACCGATATTCCGTGACGTTCGATATTCATAGCCTAGCCCTCATAGTGGAAACTAGACTTAGCTTAGAGGATTAAATAACAAAGAGATGAGAAGTTGGCGTCAAAACGGACAAGCGATTTATCCGAGCTTAATATCAGAGAGTTAAACATGCTTTTCCAACAGTGCGCTTAGATTTTGAACTTGCACGATACGCGGATGCTCTGACTTAAGATCAACTCCTTCCGTATTCAACCACACCGCTTGCAAACCCGCTTCAAGTGCTGGGTAAATGTCTTTATCTAGGGTGTCACCCACCATTGTGATGTGTTGTGGTTCAACACCGAGCTTAGAAATGATGGCGGGATAGAACTCCGGTTCGAACTTAGAAAAGCCAATGCTCGCCTTACAAAAATAACCCAAGATATATTGAGACAGGCCAACACGCTCAAAGGCTTGAATGATGTCGTTTTTACTTGAATCACCGGCATTGGTGGCAACATAGACTTGATGATTTTTGGAGAGTTCAGCCAGTAATACACGAGCACCACTCACTTCTTGTACGGTTTCCCAGTCACACATCTTCCCTTGTGCGTCGGGGAAATCGACCATCAGCGTATTGCCCCAGTCGAATAAGACTACTTCTGTTAATTCGATTAGCTTTGTCATCTTGCCTCCTGCATTAGTCATCGCGCCTTTATAGGCCATCTCTTTGATAGGACAGAATGTTGTCGAAAGCGATATCGAAGTAGAGTTCGTAGCTATTTTGTTCAACATAGCCCAAATGTGGAGTCGCTGTGACGTTTGGCAAGGACAATAGCGGTTCGGTGTCTATTGTTACTGGCTCACAATCGAACACATCAATAGCGGCAGTTTTGGTCGCTACCTCGCGTAGTTCATGATACAAGGCCATCGGTTCGACTAACTCGGCACGGCTGATGTTCACAAACAATGAGTTCGGTTTCATCAAGCTAAGGTCGTGTGCCGTAACACATCCTCTGGTGACATCATTCAAACGCAAATGCAAAGAAAGAACATCAACTTCTCGAAAGAAGTCTTGTTTGGTTGCTGCTGCTTCGAAGCCATCTGCTTGTGCTTGATCGCGTGAAGCTTGGCTCCCCCACACTACGACAGACATCCCAAATGCTTGGGCGTATTGTGCAATGCATTTTCCGATTTTTCCGTAGCCCCAAATACCTAGCTTCAAGTCCTTCAAAGTTCGACCTAACCCTAATGAGCCAGAATCCTGCCACTGGTTCTGTTTAAGGTTTGAAGCATAAGTCGGAATGTGGCGCAATGCAGTCATAATCAACCCCCAACATAGCTCGGAGGGCGCAACAGGCGAGCCTCGACCTTCTAAAACGGTAACACCAAATCGTTCGCACATTTGCGGGTCGATATGGTTGCTCACTTTGCCCGTCTGGCTAATCAGCTTGAGGTTAGGGAGTTGTGATAACAGAGATTCGGTGAGCTCGGTTCTTTCTCGAATAAGTACAATGGCTTCAAACGAGATCAACTTCGCGACAAGTTGTTGCTCTGAATAAGTCTCGGTAAATACTGTAACATCATGTTGTTTAAGTTTCTGGAAACAGTTGAGGTCTTTAACGACGTTCTGATAGTCATCCAATATCGCTATTTTCACATCACTCTCCTTGTGATTGTTAGTTATCTTGTATTGTTCAAATGAAGACTAAAGTGCCATGCCTCGAGATTCAACATGGCACTCACTGGGGAGTTCACTGTTGATAAACCACTTTGAAACGCTCTAACATAAGTAACATGTCTTCACTTGGTGAGATCTTGAGTTCTTCACATTCACGAGAGAAGAAGTTCCAGTGAGCTTTTCTCCACCATTCTAGTGTTTTGTCACCCTCGCCTTCTGCAGCAGCAAACTCCGCACTCACTTCGTTGTATTTGCACGACGACACCGACGTGATCTCAACAATACAGACAGGCTCACCATCCCAATCGGTGACGACTTGTAAGTGACCCACTATGGGTCTCGTCTCGCCTTCATAGGTATACCAGTGTTCAAGGCCGCAGGACGCCTGTTTTTCACCTTTTAAAATCAACTGCGCGCAAAGGTTGGCGTTGTACTCGTCGGCGCAGTAATAATCAGCACTAAAGGAGGTGTATTGCGAGGCAACGTCTGCTGGCAATGTGTTGAGGTACCTATCAAGATAAGCTTTACTTCTTTCTTCCATGATCTTTCCAAGTTCAATATTAGGTTGAGCCGATAAATACTTATAGATTAAGCATCTGGCTGCATTGGGAGTAACCTATCAAGTCAGGTTATTGCTGTAAACCGAGTGAATATCAAAATGTGGGCTGAGAAAGAAGAGTATGGGTAGGATTTCGAGGCCAGTACAAGAAGAGCCGAAAAGTAAAAAGAGCTAAAAGCGCCTTTAGGCTGTGCTTTTAGCTCTTCGTATCTCGTTACTAGTACCTCGTAACTGAGCAGGAAATTAACGTTTTAAGAAGTCGACCGCTTTGTCCGGAAAGTCGGTAAACACACCATCGACTTTGACTTGGTTGTAGAAGACATCCAACATGCCATCAAAGTTATCAGCATAAGCTGGGATTCTTCCTGGATCAGCACGGAACGTGTACGGGTGAACGTCTAAGCCAGCGTCTTTTGCTGATTTCATCAATGGTTTAATAATGATGTTATCTTTGGTCGATGCATCGTCCACCAGCATAGGTTTCCATGGGCCAATGCCATCAGCATAGCTAGCGACTTTTGCCATTCCGCCCTTCTCAAACATCCAGTCATAACTGTACGGCATTGCTTTGTCACCTTGGTACGTCATGGTTTCATTCCAATCTGTATAAGCCATCAACTGAACGAGCTTAAGATCCATTTCCATCGCTGGCATAAGTTCATCATTGATGCGTTGAAGTTCATTGGCGTCGAAACACTGCAAGTACACCTTGTCGTCTTTCGATAGATACCCATATTGTTGCAAGGTGGCAAGCACAGCTTTAGAGATATCTTTGCCTTCGTGACGATGGAACCAAGGTGCTTTAATCTCTGGATAGATACCCACGTCATAACCGAGCGTCTTGTTTAGACCTTGGATCAATTCAATTTCTTCTGCAAATGTGGCTACACGAAAATCAGACTGCCACATTGGGAAGCGTGCTGGGAACCCAGCCACTCGATTACCTTGGTCATCTAGGTTAAAGCCTTCAGTCACTTTTAATGATTTGATCTCGGCAAGCGTAAAATCAATCGCATAGTAACGGCCATCTGCACGAGCGCGTGTTGGAAAACGATCCGCGACATCGGTGACGCGATCTAAATAGTGATCATGCAAAACCACCAATTGGTCATCTTTGGTCATCACTACATCTTGTTCGATATAGTCAGGTTTCATTGCGTAAGCGAGTGCTTTAGCCGGTAATGTATGCTCGGGTAAATAACCAGAAGCACCGCGATGCGCAATCACTAAAGGATCGGCGAACGCATTTGCAGATAAGCTAAGTGCTAATAAAGTCAGAGACAGTGACGTTGTTTTCATTATTGTTTCCCTTGATAAAACAGAAGCAGGATATACCTGCCTCTGTTGTTTATTAGTATGACGTTGTCCAGTTAATGAACTACTGAGTTAACGCTTCTTTCTGTTGTTCGAGTTCTTTTTGTTTATGGTGTTCACGCTCTCCTAAGAAGGCATAAAGCAGACAAATTATTGAAGCAACACAAGCACCTACCAAGATAATGAAGCCGCCATCCCAGCCGTAATGGTCAACCATGAAACCAAGCACTGCATTGGCAGCAACTGCGCCACCTAAGTAACCAAACAAGCCAGTAAGACCTGCAGCCGTACCTGCCGCTTTCTTAGGTGCAAGTTCAAGTGCATACAAACCAATTAGCATTACTGGTCCATAGATAAGGAAACCAATCGCGATAAGTGCCAACATATCAACCGTTGGGTTACCCGCTGGGTTCAACCAGTACACCAACACTGCGACAGTTACGAGAACCATAAACAGGATCCCTGCTGGAGCGCGTCGACCTTTGAACAACTTATCTGAAATCCAACCACACAATAATGTGCCAGGAATACCTGCCCACTCATACAGGAAGTAAGCCCAAGACGATTTATCTACAGAGAAGTCTTTTGCTTCTTTTAAGTAAACTGGAGCCCAATCGAGTACGCCATAGCGGATAAGATAAACAAACGCATTGGCAATCGCGATTGACCACAATAACTTGTTAGAGAAAACGTACTTAAAGAAGATCTCTTTCGCCGTCATTTCTTTCTCATGAGACGTATCGTAGTCGTCTGGGTAATCGTCTTTGTGTTCTTCAATCGGTGGTAAGCCACAAGATTGAGGTGTATCTCTTACCGTGAACCAAACAAAGATAGCAACGAGAGTGGCAAAAAATGCAGGAACATAGAAAGCGGTTCGCCAATCATCGTTAAAAGCCCAAAGACCCAATAAGAACATTGGACCAATCAAACCGCCACCCACGTTGTGAGCAACGTTCCATACCGATACGATCTCACCACGCTCTTTGCGTGACCACCAGTGAACCATGGTTCGTCCACAAGCTGGCCAGCCCATTCCTTGGAACCAACCATTCAAGAACAATAGAATAAACATTGCAGTGATACTGCCTGTTGCCCATGGCATGAAGCCGAAGCAAAACATCACCAGTGCAGACATTAACAAGCCACCGCTTAGGAAATAACGGGGATTTGAACGATCAGAAACGCTTCCCATTAAAAACTTAGATAAACCGTAAGCGATGGATACTGCGGCTAAAGCAATCCCTAACTCTCCTCGACTGTACCCTTGCTCAATCAGGTATGGCATCGCCAAACTGAAGTTTTTGCGAACTAAGTAATAACCCGCATAGCCAACAAAGATGCCGAGAAAAAGCTGCCATCGTAATCGTGTGTAGGTGCTATCGATCTTATCGGTAGATAAGCGATCGATATGCGCCATAGGTTTGAATATTCCAAACATAGGAACCTCATGTGTATTGGGCGATAGAAATAAAATGCTCGAACGAAAAAAGTATAGTGCTCATTCGAAAGCCTGGGAATTGTATGTGCTTCAGGATTATTTTCTGTGATAGAGATAGCCATTAACAATAAACAACCTTAAATACAGCACTTTAGTTTCATTTAATTAGACTACGCTTCATATTTTTGTTTTTGATCGGTTGATTTATCAGCAGTAATTTCGAATGCGAATCAACCCAAAACGAGCGAGCGAACATAAATCAACCAGCAGTAAGCGCATTATTCCAACGCATGCATAGTAGACGTCGACAAGTTTGATAAGCTTTGTGGAGTTATGAAGGTGGTTTTGGTTATTGGTTAAACAAGTTCGCCAACATTAATGCAAACAAAAAGGGTCTAGATTTCTCTAGACCCTTTCAAGTAATAACTCTTAGTGACTTTATGTTGGCTAATTAGCCAAAACATTTGCTAACTACACGAAGCATTAGCTAGTCACACAAAGCGATTATTCTTCGATGTAAAAAGCTTCTACAGAGCCTTTTAGAGTAATAAGCATTGGCTGACCACGGCGGTCTAGCGCTTTTGGAGAAGGGATCTTAACCCAACCTTCGCTGATGCAGTATTCTTCAACATCAGTACGCTCTTTACCATTTAGACGAATACCGATTGGGTATTCGAAACACTCAGCCACGTGGTGTGGGCTGCGTGGGTTACCTGCTAGATGATCTGGTAAAGCTGGTTTTGAATTAGTATCGCTCATGTTCATTACCTGTATGTACGTAAATAAAAAAAGTGCGCCATTCTAGTCAATATAGGCTTTGTGCTCAACAACTGCTGCAATAAATCGTAGTGATCGTTTTAATCAACAGCGAGTTGTTTGATTTAAAGGCGATATAGGTATCATTTCAAACGAAAATTTAACAGGATTATACGTTGTTGATAAAGAGATAGGTTCAATACTCGATAGGTAGATAACCTAATAGTCGGCTTTGCTCTGAGCTTATCGAATAAGCTCTATACTCATCACTTTATGGTTTGCTTCTGAGTCGATATCGACGACTGACCAACCTAACCCTTGGTAGAGTTCCATTACATTGGTGTACACGTACAGTTGAGTTTGCACTGTAGAAGAAACCTGTTTTACACCACGATTAATCAATTCACTTGCAATACCTTGGCCTCGCCATTGAGCATCAACATAAACGGCATTGACCCAAACCACATCTCTTACTTGATGAGGTTCCTGAAAATGGGAATATGCCAAGCCACCAATGACCACATTATCGCGAAGCACTACTATTACTGGAGGGAGTTGTACGCAGTCTTTATAGGTATCTTTAAACTTAAAATCCGACCATTCACTTTGAAACAAGCGCTCTAAATCACTCCAATATGGCGAACTCTCATCGCAATTTCTAAAGATTACTTTCTGCATGTCTTCCCATCCTTTGAAGGGCTAATACGGCCATCCTAGCCTTGGTTTATATCAGTGTAGATAAAGTTACTCTTCTTCGTCGTAATCGTCTGCAGGGTCTTGATTGATCTCTTCGCCACACCCTAAGCATTCGGCTTGCAAATCTGTTGGCATGACAATAATCAAACCACAATGCGGGCATAAATCGCCTTGTTGAAACATCCTGTTATTCCTTCTACTTCACAGCTATTGCTTCGGATACTTTTGCTTACTCGCTTCTAACCAATCATGAATAACTTGGCGAGCAGACTCCGATGGCGGTGCATTTCGTTTGCCGCAAATTTGGTCAATCTCAAACGGAAACGCTTTGCTCGGTACACGACGTAGACCTATGGTTAAACGCTGAGGTTTGAACATGCGGAATACCACATAGCGATCGCTCATGATTCGATTGTGATAAACACCAATGCAGTGTTTTTGCTCCATGCCTTCTTTTTCAAGGTCGTAGTAATCAGTAAGCGGATGAATATTGTCGTTACCTAGCAAAGGAACCGGGTAAGGAATGTCTTTATCCATTGGGCGGTTACCTTCTAAACGACGCAGTTGACGTTGCTCTGTCCATCTATCGTGAAGTTGTTCGAACATCGCAAACGAGTTCTGGCTGGTAATGGCGCGTAATGGATCATCCATCTCCAAATCTAGTCCTAACAATATCGCATCTTGGAACATGGCCATTTTTGAAGGCGCATTAAGCCTGCCCTCCTCAACCATTGCAATACCTAATCGACTACCCGTTAGAAACGGATGAACCTGATCCAAACGCAGCGCTGTATAACCCACTTTAGAATAGTGTTTAAATTTCAGTACACGCCTTTGCAGCGGTTCAAGAATTCGCACAATGTGGTCAAGCTCGTCACCGACGTTGTAATGAAGCTCTAGCTTATCGATGAATTTTAGGGTCGCTTTACTACCGTCTAAGCCCAGTTTGGTTAAGATTTTCTTTTGCCCTAAGCGACTCAGTTCCAACGCTTTCTTGTTATCGACACTGTGCTTCATGCAGATTAATGCCAAGATAACCGGTCTTAATTCAAGCAGTTGAGCAGCTTCATAAGTATTCGCCGCGAGCCACAACATCTGGTATTGATACTCTGGAAAATCATCGGTGATTTCACGATAACGAGCTGGCAATGATTCTAACCAACGACCATTCACATCAAACTGCTCAACGAGATTGAGGCTTAAACCAATACCACCATCGAGCGGGCGCCTACCATCTTCGAACACATGAAAGCCCACGAGCTTTTGTGACCAATCACTGATCTCAATATCGTAGTCGAAGCCTAATGTACGAGTGGGAATGGTAAGTAATGCTGTCATTGATGCCTCTTCGTTAATGGCGCGTTGGACTGGCGAACTTATATAATGGCAAAAAGGCTAAAGCTCGGACTCAAGTCACTATAACAACCTTTTGTAAATTTCTTATCAATCAAAGCGATATAAATACGAGAGTACTTAGAAGATCTTTGAATGATGATTTTACGCAATATGAGACCTCTTCGATATCATTTACTTAGAGAGAAACTATGCTTGTAACATCACTAATAACAAGAGGCTTTAATTATGGAATACCGACATATTCTGGTCGCACTTGAAATGTCTGATGACTCAAAAATTCTCATTGATAGAGCAACCTTCTTCGCGAACAAACTAGAAACGGAACTTTCATTTGTTTATATCGACGGTACTCACGGAGAAATCTACCCAGAACTCGTTGATATTCAAGAAAATGAGAATGACCTACCTGTCAATGAAGATGCCATAAAACAACTAAGAGAGTTTGAGGCTTACGCTAAACAGCCGGTTCAGCACATCTTTGTGGGTACGGGTGATTTGAATGACAAGCTCAAAGACACCGTAAAAGCGCACAACATTGACCTAATGCTCTGTGGTCACCATCATGATTTTTGGCATAAGATCATCTCGCACTCGAAGCAATTGATAGACTCTTCTCCTGTCGACATACTCGTCGTTCCTATGGACTAGAGTTTCTATGGACTGTCTGCTCCTAAAGACTGTCGCTCTTAAAAAATAGCTGTTTAGGCTTATAAAGCCAGACTTGATAAGCCAACCTCTATCGGTATTATTGGTTGGCTTCTATTCCCTCCTCAATCCTCTTCTTTCCCCAAATTCAACCATTACCCATTCGGCGTAATCATTTGTGATCTTGTTTGCTCATCCACTCGTAACCGTCTAATAACTAACAAATCACGAGTGCAAGCAATGAAAAAGATTGGTCTCTATCTTTTTACGAACGACTTAAGAATCAACGACAATCAATTGCTCCATTGTGCTGCACAGAGCGTCGATAAACTCATTTGCGTGATTGTCGACCCCACTTTGGTTCGTTTCTCTGCTGATTTCGCGAAAGAACAAAGTTATGGCGCACATCGCCAGGCTTTTATTTCACAATCGATAGCTAACTTAGAATCGAATTTGGTAAAGCTTGGGCAGCAACTGGTCGTAATTCACAGTAACCATATAGAGCCAGGCTCTGCTGAGAAAACACTCAGCCAAATCATCGCTACTCAACACGTCACTCACTTTTTCGCTAACGCACATTGCGGCTACGACGAGCGACAATTGATTCGGTCAATACAAAGACAGTCCCCTAACTTAGTAATGTGTTTACCACATAACTCGACCTTGTTTGACTCACATGAGCTACCATTTGAATTATCAAAAGTCCCAAGCTCGTTTACCAAATTTAGAAAGCTAGTCGAACACTTGGACGTTAATGGCGATGAGACGGTTATTGCAAACCTCCCACCAGCAGTGACACCAATAGCGACAATCCCACTATTTAGTTCAGCAAATGATGAAATCGGAGTAACAAGCGATTATTTGGGTGGAGAAGACGCAGGACTAGCGCATTTAGAAAACTACTTTTCACATGATTACGCCCTTAACTACAAGCAGACTCGAAACGCATTTGACGGCATCGAAAGCTCAACCAAGTTCTCGCCGTGGTTAGCGCTCGGTTGCGTTTCGCCTAAAACGATTTATCGCCATTTGAAACAATTAGAAACTGAACATGGCAGTAACGATTCAACCTATTGGATCTACTTTGAGTTGTTGTGGCGCGAATTTTTCTATTGGAAGTGTTTGTCACTGGGCTCCTCGTTGTTCGGTGAAACCTCAAACCATGAACTCCACTCTTCAAACTCCTCAGCGACTTCGAACCTGAATTTCGCCAAATGGAAGAGTGGCAATACCAACTATCCGATTGTCGATGCATGTATGCGTCAGCTTAATGAAACAGGCTACATGTCTAACCGAGGAAGACAGCTAGCCGCTAGCTGTTTGATCTATGAACTAGGGAGCGATTGGCGACACGGTGCAGCCTATTTTGAGAGCCAACTTATTGACTATGACGTGGCATCAAACTGGGGTAACTGGGCATATATAGCCGGAGCCCTGAACTCTCAGGCAAACACCCAAGCCAATAAGCAAAATGATGCTAAGCAACCTAAACCTAAAACCAAACCTAAATCACGACATTTTGATTTGGGTAAGCAAACGGATATGTACGATCCAGACCAAGCGTTTATCAATAAGTGGAATACGAGCAGCAAAGAACCTGTCTTAACCAACAATCAGGATATGTTATGAATTTCAAAACTGTGCGCCTTGTCTTAGGCGACCAACTCAATATACAGCACTCTTGGTTTCAACAAGTTGATGACGATGTCATTTATATCATTGCCGAACTTAAGCAAGAGACTGACTACGTTGCATCTCACATTCAAAAAGTGGCCGCGTTTTTCTCTGCGATGGGCTACTTTGCCGACGAGCTAAAACAACAAGGTCATCAGGTACTCCACCTAACTCTGGATGACACGACTCAATTTGAAAATCTCGATGCTCTATTGCAACACTATGTACACGAGTTTGCAGCTGAAAAATTTGAATACCAACGGCCAGATGAATATCGACTTCTCCAACAACTGGCAAAGCTGAAGTTAACTGGAGTAACCAAAGGCTGTAGCGATTCCGAGCACTTCCTGTTTCCGTTTGACGAGATTGAAACCCAGTTTCCTAAAGACAAACACATCATGATGGAACACTTCTATCGTCGAATGAGAAAGCGTTTCGACATCCTGCTCGACGATGGTAAACCGGTTGGCGGAAAATGGAATTACGATGCAAACAATCGTAAGAAGCTAAAGAAGCAAGACATCGAGAACTTGCCGCAACCATTAATGTTTGCCAACGACATTTCTGCGATTTTAAAACGCATCGAGTGTCATCAAGTTCAAACCATTGGTGAAGTTGGCGATCAGTTATTATGGCCAGTCAATCGAGCGCAAAGCCTGTCTCTGCTTGCTCACTTCTGCCAAGTCTGTTTGCCACTGTTTGGTCAGTTTCAAGATGCAATGACGACCGAGCACGATTCGAAATGGAGTTTGTACCACAGTCGCCTCTCCTTTTCGTTGAACAGTAAACTGCTAAGTCCCCAAGAAGTGATTGATGCGGCACTTTCGGCTTATCAGGCTTCTTCTAAACCAAACGCACCCACTATCGATATTGCACAAGTTGAAGGGTTCGTACGCCAAATTCTAGGTTGGAGAGAATACATACGTGGCGTTTATTGGGCGAACATGCCTGCTTACGCCAACAAAAACCACTACGCAGCAGACCGTCAGTTGCCTCATTATTTTTGGGATGGGCAAACCAAGATGAATTGTATGAAACACGCGATTGATCAATCCCTCGAGTTTGCTTACGCGCACCACATTCAAAGGCTCATGATCACCGGTAACTTCTGCTTAATTACTGGCATAGACCCCGACCAAGTAGACAGTTGGTACCTTGGTATATACGTCGACGCGATTGAGTGGGTCGAAATGCCGAATACGCGAGGTATGGCACTTTTTGCCGATGGCGGGATCGTCGGAACCAAACCATACTCTGCCAGCGGTTCTTACATTAATCGCATGAGTGATTACTGCAAAGGCTGTCATTACCAAATTAAAGAGCGCAGCGGCGAGAGTTCTTGTCCATTCAACAGCTTGTACTGGCGCTTCATGAACAAACATCGCGAGGCCCTAAATCGCAACCCTCGAATGGGCATGTTATATCGCTCTTGGGACAACATGGATGAGCAAGACCAACAAGCGATACTCGACACCGCAGAACAACGACTGACTAACTTGGAGAACTTATAATGGTGGAACAACTCAGATTACATATATTGGTCATTGGTGGCAGCGGCGGTATTGGTTTCGCCGTGGTTAAGCACCTACTGTCTGAGCTGTCTCGCTTTGATTTTCTTGATGTGCATGTAGACGCGACTTATCATTCACAACGACCGGAATTGGAAGATAGCCGTCTAAATTGGCACCAAGTCGATGCCACCAACGAAGCTGATATTGAGCAGCTAAGCACTCAATTCGAGCGATTGGATTGGTTAATAAATTGCGTGGGTATGCTTCATACACCAGATCTAGGGCCTGAAAAAAATCTATCTTCTATCGACCCAGAATTCTTCCTGAAAAACATCTCGGTGAATACCCTACCCAGCTTATTACTGGCAAAGCACTTCACGCCGATCCTCAAAGCCAGTGACAATCCAAAATTTGCAGTGGTATCGGCCAAAGTCGGCAGTATTTCAGATAACCGCTTAGGTGGTTGGTATAGCTATCGGTCATCGAAAGCGGCACTCAATATGTTTATCAAAACCATGTCGATTGAATGGCAACGTACCATAAAGAAAGGCACCGTGTTAGCGCTACATCCGGGCACAACAGACACGGCTTTATCGAAGCCTTTTCAGACCAATGTCCCTGAAGGCAAGTTGTTTGAGTCGAGCTATGTCGCCCATCAATTGGTCGATATCATTCGCACTGCCACACCGGACAAAAGTGGGCACTTCTACGCTTACGATGGTGAGCAGTTAAACTGGTAGTGAGGAATACCAATCGCTGGCTTTGATGAATGGTAAAATTTGATGAGTGCTAAAAAAGAAAACCCAACGAGTGTTACTCTGTTGGGTTATTTTTAGAACGAATGCATCAATTATTTAGGGATATATGGCTGATGCTTAACTAAAGCTCAAAACGGGTCATTACGACTACTCAGCCCAATTGAACTTGCTGTCGTCCACACCTTCTTTTTCTTCTTTAACACGCTCGCGTCGGTGTTGTTCTTCAATTCGCGCAGCGTCTATCTCTTGCATAATGGCTTCGATGTCTGCCAAATCGTCAGTTTCTGTAAACTCGCCCGTCAGCTTGCTGTCTGGCTTTAAGTCGCCTTTCTCGTATAAAGCCCACATTTCCTTGGCATACTCGGTTTTCGCCAATTCAGGGGCAAACTGAGCGTAATAATCACGGATGTTATTGATGTCACGAGCCAACATCCACTCGGCGTTGTTATTAGCCGAAGCGTCGACCGCTTGTGGTAGATCGATAATCACAGGGCCGTATTCATCAACCAATACGTTGAACTCAGACAAGTCACCATGGATCAAACCAACGCAAAGCATTTTAACCACGTAAGTCATCATCACTGCATGATCTTCAATCGCTTGTTCTGGCGGCATCACAACATCGTTCAATCTTGGAGCAACATAACCGTCATCATCAGTGACTAGCTCCATAAGCAGCACGCCATCAAAACAGCCATAAGGCACAGGCACACGAACACCCGCTTCTGCCAATTTATACAAGGCATCCACTTCAGCGCTTTGCCACACTTTCTCTTGTTGCTCACGTCCAAATCCTGAGCCTTTTTCCATCGCTCTGGCACGGCGGCTGTTTCGGACTTTTCGTCCTTCACGATACGCCGTTGCTTTTTTAAAGCTGCGCTGGCTTATTTCCTTATATACCTTGGCACAACGGATCGTATCGCCGCAGCGCACTATGTACACTGATGCTTCTTTGCCACTCATTAATTGGCTTGTCACCTCGTCGACTAAACCATCGTCAACTAAGGGCTGTATTCTTTTAGGTATCTTCATGCCGCCTTTATACATTAGTTGTCTTACAGATAGAAATATTAACTTAAGAAATGAATGACGAAACTATTAACGTGTTCTAAAAACGAACAGAAATTACGCCAAAGTTGGCTTATGACGACGACAACGTTCTGAACAGTAGATCACGTCATCCCAACAGCGCTGCCACTTTTTACGCCATGAGAAAGACTTTTGGCAAATAGGACATGTCTTAGTTGGTAAATGGGGCTTCTTGTGCATGTCAGTTTCCTTTTCGATGAGTCCACTTTCTGCGTCTAGTAGAAATTCCCTATTACGTTCGTTCCTCACTTTAGGGAATGACGAACGTAAAACCAACAAAGCTAGATTCCCTATTACGCTCGTCCCTCGCTTTAGGGAATGACGATAATTATTATGTTCGTTCCATGTGTTAGGGAGTACGAGACATGATTGATGACAACTCCCGACTCCGTCATCCTCGAGAAGGAGGAACGACTGAGTCGGGGATCTGCTTGGTCTAGCTCTACCTCTATTTCTGCGCTAATGAATATGGCTAGAAGCTAAGCAACAACCTTGTACTGCTTCTCCATCTCACTCACACCTAAGCCGGAGTGTTTTGTTACTTTAAGCTGAACAGGCACTCGCTCTTTCAATGCTTCAACGTGACTGATGACGCCAATCATCTTGCCAGATGCATTCAAGTTATCGAGCGCGTTTAAAGCAATGTCCAATGTGTCGCTATCCAACGTGCCGAAGCCTTCATCCAAGAACAATGAATCAATACTGGTTTTGTAACTCACAAGATCAGAAAGCGCTAATGCCAACGCCAAGCTCACTAAGAAGCTTTCGCCACCGGATAAGGTTTTGGTGTCACGCATCACATCGCCCTGCCATGTATCAAGCACTTGCAGTTCTAAGCCATCATCGGCTTTACGTTTTAGCTCGTAACGACCATGCAAACGCTGTAGCTGCTTGTTCGCCAAGTACACCAAGTTTTCCAGTGTTAAACCTTGAGCAAACTTACGGAACTTGTCGCCGTTCTTAGAACCAATAAGTGAATTCAGACGTGAGATATCATCAAACTCGATCTGATGCTCGTCTATTTGCTTAAACAGATCTTGCTGATTACTGCGGTTCTGGCTATCCGTTTCAAGATTGGCAGAAATCGCGCCGATCTTTGTCGCATGGCTTTGTTGTGCGTTTTGACACTCAGTTGTCGCGTCTTCAACTTGCTGCTGGTTTTGCTCTTGCCATGCTTTAGCATTTTCGTGGTTTTGTAGCTCCACTTGCGTCGTTTTGGCGGTGTTCAACCTAGCTTGTGCACTGACAATCGCTTCGTCTAAAGACTTCTTCAGGCTTTGAAGTTGAGTTCTAACCTCTTCATCCAACAATGCTGCTTCAAAATCAGCCTCACCTTCGAATGGGCTCGTTTTAAGCGCTTCTAACCAAGCATTCGACGCTTGTGTGTAACTTGACTGCTTGCTGGCCAACTCTTCAGAGAAGCTAATGTGTTTAGTTTGCTCAGTTCGATGTTCCAGTTCGCAGCGGTTAAGCACTAACTGCGCTGCATCAAACGTATTTACCGCTTCAGTGACTTTTTGCTTCATCCCATTGCTGGTGGCTTGAATGTCTTTGTCACCAAACAACTCTGCCCTTTCAGCACTAATACGAGTCAGCTCTAACACTAAAGACTCACTCTGTTGCGTCAGTGTCGCGAGCTCTTTCTCTGCGCTACTTAGCTTGTCATCTAAGGTTTTCAATTCGGCATTTTGAGTAATCAGTTGCTTCTCAATATCGGCCTGTTGCTGTTTGGTTTGCTGCCATGTGCTTGATGCTTGTGATTTCGCAGTAAACCAATCATCGATATGTTCAAGTTCAGGTGCTTCGATAGCGGTTTGAACAATGCTCTCTTTCAACGAATGCCATTGCTGATCTTTCGCTTGAGCTATCTTAGCTACTTGTTCGTTTGTAATGTGGTTTTGCTTATTCAGATCCGCTAAGCGTTGCTCGGCCAGTTCAAGGTTAGATTGCGCTTTGTCAGCCATAACACTTACAGACAGGCGTTGTTTCTCAGCTTCCGCATAATGCGCTTTAGCATCAGCCAATGCTTTGAGTTGCTGCGAGCTCTGACTTAGTTGAAGTTCACACTGCTGAGCAAAGGTCGCGACTGTAGCGTCATTGCCTAAATCGTTTACCGTTAGCAGTGCTAGTTCTGGAGCCGTGCCAGCGAAATCCGATAAGCTTTGTTGAAGCTTACCAATTACACCTTGCCAATTCATTTGAGCCTGCTGAATATCCGCTTGCGCACGTTGAATGTCATCGTTAAGTGCTGCAATCATAGGGGCAAGAGAATCTAACTGCTGACGATGCTCTTGGCCTTCTTTTTTGATGGCCGCTAACTCTAGGTTTTCCCGATCTTTTTGCGAGACCAGATTTGCAATATCTTGCGACTGCTCAATCGAATGGTCTGTTGAACCACACAGCGGGCACTCAGATCCAGATTCTAGAGCTGCACGGTATTTCGCCAACTCGCCTTCTTGATCAATCAAACGCGTTAATCGCTCAAGCGAAGTCTCTTTCTCTTTATATCGCTCCACCAACACTTCACGCTCTTTCGAAAGCTTGTCGACCAACTGAGTGTTAGTTTGATGTGTTTGTGTTTTAACGTGCAGCTGTTGTTGGGCATTTAGGAAACCACGATTGATCTCAAGTAATGAGTGCGTATTGCGATTCCAATACTCCAACAGATCTTTTTGCGCATTCAATACTTGTTCGCTGGTGTTGCCTTGCAAGGCTTCCCACTGTTGCTTTGCACTACTCTCTAGCACAACCAATTCAGCTAAAGTTTTATCTTGCGTGGCTTTAGCTTCTTGCGCAGATTTGATGATCGTTTGCTGTGCATCAACCGCAGACAAAGCTTGCTTCGCTGAATTTAGTTGTTCTGAATGCTGACGCTCAAGGGTACGAACTTGCTCTACTTTGGCTTGCCACTGACCTAAGTATTTTTCTAGATGTTGGTCAGCTTGATGCGTATTTAGGTACTCAGTGCTGAGTTGATATTGTTGCTTCAGTGCATCAGTTTTTTGAACTAAATCGACCTGTTGATTACGCTGCTGCGTGTGTTGCTCGTTTAGCGTATTCGCTGCATTAACGGCCGCAGTTTGCTTATCTTTGAGTACGGCAATTTGGTTATCTAGAGGACGAACCTGTTCAATGATCTTCTCTTGATCTTGTTGTTCGGTTTTTATCTTCTGAACAGCGTCACTGCTTTGAGTCAGTTGAGTTTGCGCGTCTTTCTTTTCTGCATCACGAGCTTCAAGTAACTTGGTGCTGTTATCTAGGTTAGCTTGAGTGGTGTTTACCTCTTGTTCGCAACGCTTTAAATCTTTGTGCATTGGGCGCAGCTTTTCAGCCGGCTCACTGTTTGCCAAACGCTCTAGTGAAGGTTGGTTACGGTCTAGTTCATCTTGAGTGCTTTTAAGGTCGTGCTCACTGGTCGCAATAGTTTGCTCAGCTTTAGTCACGTCTTTCCACCAGCTTAAATGGGCTTGCCACTCTTTTAGTTGCTCGGCTAAACGCTTCTGGTCGACTTCTAGCGTTTCACGCTCTGCGGTTAGCGCTTGGATTTGCTCTTCAGACAGTAAACTCACCCCTTCGGCTTTCGCTTTAAGGTGATTAAGCGACTCTTCACTCGACTTAAAATGATCGTAGATACGCTCTGAAATCAGGCTATAAACTTCTGTTCCCGTCAGCTCTTCAAGTAGCTCTGCGCGGTCGTTCGCATTGGCATTTAAGAACGCCGCAAACTCACCTTGAGACAACATGATGGATTTGGTGAAACGAGAGAAGTCGAGACCTGTTACTTGCTCGACCAACTTGGTCTTCTTGGTCAGCATGGTTTCTAAGACTTTGTCGGTGTCAGCATCGGCAAATTCACACGTTGGCGTTTGTAATGCGCCATCGTGCTTTCCACGCGCTCGCTTTTGATGGAAGTTAGAGCGGTACGTTTTGCCCTGCACTTCAAATTCCAGCTCAGCGAAACACTCACCTGTACCACGTGTCATTAATTCATTGTTGCCTTTAGCGATACTTTTCAAACGTGGCGTGCGGTGGAACAGTGCCAAACAAATCGCATCAAGAATAGTGGTTTTACCTGCCCCTGTCGGGCCAGTAATCGCGAACAGACCATTTTCTGCAAACGGTGATTGGGTAAAATCGAGCTTCCAACGCCCTTTCAAAGAGTTCAGGTTTTCAAATTCTAGGCTTAAAATCTTCATGCTGGTTACTCTTCTACTTTGTTTGGTGTTTGAGCGCTTTCAGACACTTCAACCATCACTTGTTTAAACTTCACCGTCATTCGCTCTAAACGTGCTTTTTCAGAATCGGTTTCAAATTCTTCTAAGGCAATACGCTTGCTAAAAACGTCCATCGGGCTCAATTCTGATAGTGTTTCTGCTGACTCTTGCTCTAATGCTTGATTGCGACGTTCTCTTGCTCTGCGCAATTGAAGCACTTCCACATTCAAACCTTCTGTTAGTGCGCGCATACGTTCTTGAAGATCCGACAAGTAATCTTGCGCTTGCACTTCTATCGATAACCAAACGCTTTGTTCGCTATCTAAGCCTACATATTGATTCAGTTGAGATTCGATTTCACTCAAGTCGCCTTTGATTTCAGCTAAGGGTTGGAACGTTGGAACTGGCAATTGAGAAATGGTGCGCACGCCCTCAACAAACTCAACCACACATACCTGCTTTTGAGATTTAAGTTCATCAAAGCTTAATGGTATTGGTGAGCCGCAGTAACGAATGTATTCACGCTTTGCCACCACTTGTGGGCGGTGGATATGACCAAGTGCAATATAATCTGCGTCTGGGAAGCCATCAGCGGCAAAACCATCAAGGTTACCGACATAGATGTCGCGTACCGAATCCGATTGTTGAACCCCCATCGCCGTTAAATGACCCGTAGCGATAATCGGCATGTGTTCGCTGTTTTCAAACGTCGCACGTTTTTCTACAGCGGCATCATAAACACTTTGGTAGTGCTGTTTGATTGCATCTCCGAGTTGCTTCTGACGCTCAACGCCGGTGACACCTGCCTGACTGGTCAACACATCGCGAGGGCGAATAAAAGGAATAGCACAAACCAGCGCTTCTACATCGCCGTTCTTGCCTTTGAGTTCGACAACCTGAGTCGCATGATCTTCGTTAGTATTAGGAATCACGTCTGTACCCATGTATTTGAGCAGCTGTTGTGTCTCTTTAAGCACAGACACCGAATCGTGATTTCCACCTAACAACACCAATTGACAGCCGATCTTGTTCGAGTCGACCACGAACTTGTTATACATCTCACGAGCGTAACTCGGCGGTGTGCTGGTATCAAAAATATCGCCAGCAACAATGATCGCGTCGATGTCGTGCTCTGTAACTTGCTCAAGTAACCATTGTAAAAACCGTTCATGTTCATTCTTACGGCTTTTATTGTAGAAGTTTTGGCCAAGGTGCCAATCGGACGTGTGAAGAATCTTCATTGCTGCTCACTGGAAGTCTGTAATACCTTTAATCTACCAAAATAGTCGAGATAATTCCCTTTTATAAGCTTGTGAAAACCAACTAATTTCAGGCTTTGGACCAACTCCGCCCACAGCGTGAGCAATCGTTATTTTTGACATAAAAAAACCGCTCAACGTTAGAGCGGTTTTGGGTGTCCATAGCTTTAGCTTTAAGCTATTTAACAGAAGCCATTAGAAATTGTATGAAGCACCCAGAGTTACTGTGCTAAAGGCTACATCACGGCTTTCCAATCGATTACCCGTTGTTCTATCGAAGAATTCGATGTTTACTGCGTCTGCTTGTGAGATCAAACGTAATGTTAGGTTTTCTACTGGCGTGTATTCAACACCAATACCGAAATGAAAGCCGGCACCAGAATCATCATCAAAAGAGCTAGCGTTGTTTGAGTTCAAATCTACGTAGCTCAAGCCCGCTAGTACAAATGGACGAATTGAGTTATCGAAGGTGTAGCCAAGGTTTGCTGCAACAGAAAGCGATGTTGGCGAAAACACCTTCGTTCCAAATGATTCATAGTCAGCATAATCCGTGTAACCAAGTTCGATACCTACAATGCGGTTAAATTGGTAACCACCGTAAAGGCTATATCCCATGCTTTCAGCATCTAAATTACCTGCGCCGTCAGTGTCTGAGTCTTGATACACACCAAGGCCGGCGCCAATGTATGGACCACCCTCAATACCAGCAGCAAATGTAGGAAGTGAAACTAAGCCAACTAGGCCCAATAGAAATGATGATTTAAGCATGAAAATACCCTTTTTTTGTCTGTCCTACAGTAACGTTGATCAACCGCCAATAGCTTCCAACACTATTTCACCTGTTGCGTTACTGTTTAAAATAAATTAAATAAGCAGCCCCTAATGAATAATAAAACACTGTTCATTTACGGAGCGAATGAGAAAGTACCACAAGATTTTTAGGTCATCAAACGAACAATCATAGATATTTAATTCAGTCTTACTTATGAGACAGATGTATTTCCTGAGAAGTGACGAGTACTAAAATACGTATAAACCTGATAGTAAACCTGAGCATCATCAACATTAAGTTCATTATAATCATGTCGTTACCGTACTAGCCAAATTGTCACTCGTTCTCAAAAACAACCTGAATCTTCACGCCTAAATATAAAAACTCATCCTGTTTCTCTCTTTTCCCAATAAAAGATATAAAGAGAAGAATGAGTTTTATTTTTGGAGGACATTTATTTAGAACGACCTGCTATTAAAATATATTACAATTTAATTCATATTATTAACGAGCGTCAACGAGACTAGCCAAATAGTTATTCGTTAAGTAGAAGCCGCTGAACTTCTCAATAAAGTCCGCAGGAACGGTTTTATCGGTCAAGCCAGATTCAATCAGCGCCGCTTGCCACTTCTGTACTTTCGGGAAGCCTTCAAGCATATCAAAACCGGAGCCTTCTTTAATCACTGACGCTCGGTGTAATAGTGGTAGCCAAGCGATGTCGACGTTAGAGATGTCATCGCCTTTGAAGAAGTCGCTGTCACCCAGCTTGTTCTCGGCCTTTTGGAAGGATTTTTGAAGATTCGCTAAACGTGTCTCAAAGGTTTCTTTATCTTTACTGCCCATCGTTCCACATTGCGGCATGTAATGTTTGCTTGCCTGATAAGACCAAGCGCGATCTAGTGCTTTTTGCTCTGCAGACACCTCTTCTATCGGCGCATATTTATCGTCTAGGTATTCAACAATTGCATCAGACTCAAACAGAACCGTGTCATTTTCTGTAATCAATACCGGCACTTGTCCGTTTGGCGAAATATTTAGGAACCATTGAGGCTTATTGTTTAGCTCAATGTATTCAATTTCAAATGGGACATTTTTCATTACTAAAGCACCCATTACACGTTGAACGAATGGGCAGTTTTTAAAGCTAACAAGTTTAATCATGGTTGACTCCGAATTAGGTCATTAATTTGTATTTGTACCCCTAAGACGAACGCCAAAACCGAAAGACGAAAAATAATTCCATTTTTGTGGAAATAATTAAATACAAAGGCAACTAAAGACAGTCATTTTAAGTCGTCACTTTAAGTGGGAACTTTAGATAATATATTTGAATGCCTAATTACGAGTAACTAGACGATCAAAGATATTGCAATAGATGCCATGATCACGCCAACGACAAACTCCAATACCTTCCACGATCTCGGGTTCTTAAACATTGGAGCCAAAAAGCGTGCTCCATATCCAAGTGAAAAGAAGAACACAAACGACGCCGATACTGCACCAGCGCCAAACAACATTTGGTTAGGTTGATATTGGGTTGAGATAGAACCCAGCAATACCACAGTATCCAAATACACATGCGGATTAAGCCAAGTGAATGCCAAACACATCGCAATCGCTTTAGTTAGCGAGTCTTTGGTTTCAGCAGTGGCTTCTAAGGCGTGGTTTTCAGTAAATGCTGAACGGAAGCTTAAGAATGAATAGACACCCAAAAAGATAGCCCCACCATAACGGGCGAACTGCTCAATTTGTGGGAACTGCTTAACGATTGCGCCAAAGCCCGTCACACCAAAGCTAATGAGTAAGGCATCAGAAATCGCACATACAGCGCAAATTGCCAATACGTGTTGGTTCTTAAGCCCTTGCTTTAAAACAAACGCATTTTGAGAGCCAATCGCAAGAATCAGCGAAAGCCCCAGAGAGAAACCAGCAAAATAAGTCGTCATGGAAAAAGATCTGTAAAAGTAGTGACGGTAATAATTGACACAATACTGCCAATTAATCAGATTGTTAACAAGTGACTCTGTTGTTTATCAATGACACGTTTCGTGTATTTTTGGCCATTAGAGTAACCAAAAGACGAGGAGCAGACGCATACTTCGACTCTACTCGGAACGAGTTACCCTACCCTCCGATACAATAATTAACAATCCAATCACTTGATTTTAAACATCTTTAATTCCAAGCTCTATTTTATAAATGTTGATTTTATTAATAGAATTTAGCTCAAAGTTTGAGAATTAAAAATCGATCACAGTGAGATCTTCCTACCATTTCATTGACCAAGCGAATGATACAAGTCTGATTGCATATTACCTTTTAACTGCGTTTTGAGCGGGCATTTTCCTCTCACTTAACTGACTTATTGCGCGTTGTACACTTCGTTTCGAAGAAGTCAGCGTTAGTCGCACAACTATTTAGTCGCACAATGATAAGGATGCACCACAGATGAATCACGGACAAAGACTTACCACTATAGCCCTAGCTATTATGGCTTCGACCCACGTATCAGCTACGACTCTGAACAAAAGTAGCCCAGAGCCACAACCCATCAACTCACCTTTTATTCAAGATGTAAAAGGCACGATTGTTGAGGATTACTCACGAGAAACCATTCAACCTTCGTTCTTCTCTATGAGAATGATGAGTAACGCCGATGAACAACGCGGCGATTGGTTTAACTTATCGGCGAGCTACACAAGACTTCAGGGCGTGGGTTCTGATGTGGTATACGACTACTTGATGCCCCCTCTTCAACCACAACCTGTCATCGTTGCCGTTCTTGATTCGGGTGTCGACGTTGAACACGAAGACCTCAAAAACAAACTTTGGACCAATGAAGACGAGATCCCAGACAACGGGATTGACGATGATGGTAATGGTTACATCGATGATGTCCACGGCTGGAACTTTCTGGGTAACTCGTTAGGTATTAACGTTGATCAAGATACATTAGAGGTCACCAGAGAATACAAAAAGTACCTCGAGTTAAAAGAAAATGGACATTGGATTCCTCGAAAGAAACGCAAGTACTATCAAGGTGTTGAATCTGATTATTTGTCGTCTCTAAAAGATGACCAAGATGCGTTGAATCGCGTAACATCAGCAACTAATCAAGCTAATGAGTACAAAGAAGAGATTCTTAAATTCGTCGATCAAAAAGACTTTTCTACTAACGGTCTTAAAACACTGTTAGATAGTGAGAATGCTAGCGTCGTTACAGCAGCTGAAGGGCTTTTGAGCGTATTTGATTCATGGTACTCCTTTGAATATCTAGAATCACGTCGTAGCCGTTATCAAGACTCTCTAGATTTCCACCTTAACTTAGATCTTGATACGCGTGGCGATATTGTATGGGATGACATTTCTAACCCTTGGGAAAAAGGCTACGGCAACAACGATGTAAAAGGCCCTGTCGGTTCGCACGGTACACACGTTGCTGGAATCATCGCTGCGGAGCGCGGCAATTTTATTGGTATTGAAGGTGTCGCGGATCATGCCCAAATCATGGCGGTACGCATGGTGCCAAATGGCGATGAGCGAGATAAGGACATTGCCAATGCAGTGCGTTACGCCGTCGATAATGGCGCGAAGATCATTAACATGAGCTTTGGTAAAAGCTACTCGCCACGTAAATACATCGTTGACCACGCGTTCCGCTATGCCGCTCGTAAAGGCGTATTGATCGTTCACTCTGCGGGTAACAGCCGCAACGATAACGACATCAAACCAAGCTTTCCAAACCGCTACGCTAAGCACTACCGCTCGAAGCCTATTTCAACGTGGTTAGATGTGGGCGCATCAGCGAAATACGCAGACGAAACCTTGGTCGCAAACTTCAGTAATTTCGGTCAGAAATCGGTTGATGTGTTTGCACCTGGGTACCGCATTTTATCAACCACTCCGGGAAACACCTACGGTTCGAAAAGTGGCACAAGTATGGCTGCACCTGTTGTTTCCGGTGTCGCTGCGTTGGTGTGGTCGCGCTATCCTGATTTATCGGTAAAAGAGCTAAAGGCGATGTTAATGGGTGAATCAAAAATCTACCCAGAGCTGCTTGTTAAAAAGCCATCAAACCCAGAAGATTTGGTTCCTTTCAGTACCCTTTCTATCTCAGGCAGCGTTGTGGATGCAGAAGCGATATTTGCAGAACTAGAAACACGCTAACGCTTTCAGTTTATCTATTGATTCATAAAGAAAAAAGGTTGCTCAGAGCAACCTTTTTGTTTTCACAACAGCAAAATAGAAGTACAAGTCATCGAGATACACCCCGCCCGTCATTCCCTACAGTGAGGAACGAACGTGATAGGGAATCTTTCTTTTACTTCGATCTACAATTTCGACCACATCTAACGCAACTCAATACTCATGAACTGGCTGTGCGGGTCCAACACATAGTCAGCAAAGGGTTCGCAGTATCCAAAGCCAAACTTTTCATACAGGTTACGCGCTGGCTTAAAGTAATCTTCTGAGCCTGTCTCTAAACTGATTTGTCGATACTGGCGAACGGTTGCTGTGTCTATTACATGCTGTAACAGTTGGCTTGCAACACCTGACTTTCGAGCAAACTGTGAGGTTCTCATCGATTTCAGTTCAGCATGTTGGGGATTTAGCTCTTTAATGGCAACACACCCAAGCAATTGGCTGTCTTTCCAAGCGCTGAAAAAGGTAATTTCTGGCGACTTGAGCCCATCCAGATCCAATGCATGAACGCTTTCAGCCGGTGACGTGGCATACATGTCAGCAAGGTGCTCTTCAAGCAATTCAACGACTTCCCCACCCGACAAGTCATCAAGCTTAATTTCTATTGATGTGCTGCTTTCCAATGCTGTTCCGTTTCCCATTGAATCCTGTGCTTTTATTTCTGGTTTCATTACCTCAACTCTCCTTGTTTAGTTCGCTTATCTAGCTTGAGTGATTTGGCTTTAATTACTGGCCTGCTTTCCTGACTGTTTTCTTTTCAAAAACTCCGTTTGAATCAGTAAAATTACCGATTAATCAGGAAATTATAAATGCCATACTGACCTTACCTAGATAGCATGTTTTTCTTATCTAGTCTCTTCATAAAAGTGTTCCACAATGCCTGTGTGTTCACTACGGCGAGGAACAACACCTGTTTCAATTTAACGAATAAGTAGCCAGGTCGATATGAGCATTCAATTAGATTTAACCACCACGACACCCTGCCAGAACTTCGATTCCGCGCAAGGGCGCATGACACTGCAAAATCACCGAATTATTGATGTCGACAACGAAATCGCTCAGATCTTTGGTTACCGAACCCGTGAAGCGCTGTTATTGAACGTTGAATTTGTTTATGCGTTAGTTCCTGACAGTTACCAAGAGTTAGCCAAGAAACGTTACTTAGAGGCCATAAAAGGAAAACTAAAAAAAGGAAAATTGTACACCGATATTCCAGCCAATGGCCGCAACATCTCTATCTTTTGCCTATCACACATTATTGAACTCAATAGTAAACCCGCCCTCCAAGTCACTATCATCGACATCACATCCGTAGTCGAAGCTCAGCGCAAACGTAACGAAACGGATCGCATGTATCGCACGCTACTTAATACATCGAAACAAGGGATCCTGATCCATAGAAACTTCAAACCTTTAATGGTCAACCAAGCATGGGTAGAACAACAAGGTGCGGACTCAATAGAGCAAGTGCTTGCGATGGACTCTATCCTACCCATCGTACCTGAAGATCAGCGTTCAACGGCCATCAGACGCTGCGAGAACATTCTCAATGGCAATACACCCAACTTTAGTTCCGTGGTGTCTAACCAATGCTTTGATGGCACCCACAAATACTTCAACCTCTATGACAACGTGATTAACTGGGAAGGTGAAGACGCGATACAAGTGATCCTTGAAGAAGTCACCGATAAAGTATTACTAGAAAGGGAGTTGCTGCATCGAGCGATGCATGATGACTTAACGCATGTGTTCAATCGCCGTGCTATTTACGATTGGCTCAAGAAGCCGGTTAATCAGCATATGGAGATGTCATGTCTGTTGATTGATATTGATGACTTCAAATCGGTTAACGATCGATTTGGGCATACAGTGGGTGACACGGTGATTAGGCACTTAGCAGACACCATTAAAACTCACATTGAGTTGTTAGGTGGTGTAGTTGGACGTTGGGGTGGCGAGGAGTTTATTGTGTTCATTCCAAAAGCGAAATCGGCCCATACCAAAATCATCAGCGAACGAATCTGCCACACCTTCAATCAACATACCTTCTTTGGTATTAATCGCCGCGCTTTTACAACGAGCGTGAGTATTGGCGTTACCAACCAGTGCTTGTGCCACTCTGCCAACACCATTGATATACTTATTCGTGTTACCGATGATGCACTATATCGTGCGAAAGCGAATGGTAAAAATCAAGTATCGATCAACGATGATGTGGTTTGCTATGAAGCACTAGCTTGATCGCAGTTCCCTGCTCTCCTTCATAATCCACTGGCTATCCTGCATAACCCACCAGCTCTCTTTCATAATCCAACGCCTTTTTAAGCTAACGCTAAATGAGTCGGCTAACCATACAAATTGAGCACAGCCGCACATAATTAAGGTACAGCCACCGAGAATTAAAGCACATAACTTGATCGAATATTTGATTGCGATTTCGACATTTCGGTATATGATGCGCCACCCTCATTATATCAGCTAACGCTGTAGGCACTTATGTCCGCCAATATGTCAGCTACTATTTCTTCCAACGCACTTTATACCGACCTATCCAGTTACTACGATTTAATGTGTGTTGATATTGACTATCAAGCGCAAAGTAACTGCGTACGTAGGCTACATCAAATTTTCGGGAATGGTGGAAAGACTCACCTCGACTTAGCTTGCGGCACTGGTCCACACGTTCGTCACTTTATCGATTTTGGTTACCAAAGTAATGGACTCGATCTCAACGCGCCAATGCTAGATATCGCTCAGGTTCGCTGCCCCGAAGCCCATTTCTCGGTGCAAAACATGAGCAGTTTTGAAGTGGCAGAACCTCTGGATTTGATCACCTGCTTCTTATACTCAATCCATTACAACGATGGTTTCGAGAAGCTAAAAGAATGTGTTGAGAGCGTACATCGCGCTTTAAAACCAGAGGGAATTTTCTGTTTTAATGTGGTGGATAAAGACAAGATCAGCAATGATCTTTTTGTTCGACACACCACCAATCTTGAACAAGATGATTTCACGTTCAGCTCCGGCTGGTATTACTCTGGCAAGGGTGACAAGCAGGCGTTAAAACTCAGTATCGAAAAGACAACAGCTGGTAAGACGCAAGTTTGGAATGATGAACACCCGATGGTGGCATTCTCGTTTAAGGAGTTGATCGAGATATTGAAGCCCTACTTTGAGGTTCATATTTTTGAGCACGATTATGACAAGCTGTTACCTTGGGATACCAAATCAGGTAATGCTCTGATCGCTTGTGTAAAAATCTAGGTCCGTCGATACAAAACGAATTAGCCAGATTCAAGCACAGACAAAAAAGAACCCGCACTCGCCGTACTCTTTATCGAGCATCCAGCCAGTGTGGGTTCTTTTGTATCAAGCTATCGGTGTGCGAACTCTCGATTAGAAGTCAGCGGTCATACCTAAGTAATAAGTGCGTGGCTCTTCAACATAACCCATGCTCTCTAGCTCTTGTGATACCGCTTCGTCAGTCAAGTTAGTAATGCCTGCGCGTACTCTAACCGAATCATTAATGTTGTATACCCCACCAATATTTAGCGTAGTGTATGCTTCTTGAGTCAAATCAGTTTCGATATTACGCTCACCTCGGTAACGCGCACTAACAAAGGTGTTCAGGTCGTAAGTTGGGCTCCAGTTCAGTTTAACTAAACCCGAGTGCTTGTAACGCTCAAGCAGTTCTTCACCAGTAGACTTATCTTCAGTGTCTAAGAAAGTGTAGTTACCAGATACGCCCCATTCATCCGTTATTTGGAATTGGCCAGTAAGCTCAGCACCTTGAACCACAGCCTCAGACACATTGGTATAAGTACGTTTGCCTTTCACATAGCCAGTTGAGCTAGAACTATCGGCACACCCTTTACCCGATTCAAACATTCCGCCGTTCTCGCAGTAGGTTTCATCACGATCAATAAGGTCATTGATTTCATTGCGGAACAAGGCACCTTCAACGTTCCAACGAGGTTGGCTGTATATCGCTGCAATCTCATAGTTCCAGCTCGTTTCAGGCTTCAGGTCTTCATTGCCATATAAATCACAAGCACCTTTACAACTGTTAACTGTGTAGTCGGCTTGGTTTTGAGTCAATGTTGGTGCTTTAAATGCTTTACCCACGCCACCCTTAATGATCAGGTCATTCGTTGTTTGGTGCACCAAATACACACGAGGACTAAACTCTTCACCGTACAATTCGTGCTTATCTAAACGACCACCGATGGTTGCGGTTAGTTGTTCAGTCATCAGCCATTGGTCTTGAACAAATAACGCGCCTTGATACGCTTCTGATGTGCCATTGACCAAGTTTTCTTTGTTGGTTAATTCGCTCAACTGATAGTCCATACCAAACGTTACGGTATGATTATCACCAAGATAAGTCGTCGCTGATGCTTCTGCTATTTGAGTTAACTCTTCTACGTCACTGCTGTAGTTAGTATCAGAATCCGCAGCGTCGTTGTCAGTCACATTTTCGCGCGAGTAGCGAACTTTTGTATCACCCCAACTCCAAAAGCCACTATGTGTAATCGCTTGGCTCTGGCGCACTACTTGTGTATCTGATTCAATTACAGAACTTAAGTTTTCAGCGGATGACTCACGTTCGTCGTCGCTGTACCCAAAATCAAAGTCGATCGTTTGGTTGTCTGTCGCATTCCAAGTTAGGCTTGCGAGTAAGCTTAATGTCTCTCTTTCTTCTAACGCAGTAATGTCTAAACGATCGTAACCAGAGCTATGCGTACCAGAATAGGGTTGCCAAGCATCACGGCTAGTTTGGTTAACAGATAGGCGAGCAAACAACTCGTCTTCAATTAACGCGCCCGATGTTGTGAAGCCCATCGAGTACTCTTCTCCACCATCACCGTCTAACGGAGATGAAGTGTCCATGCTTAACGTAGAGCTCCAATCATTTTCAGGAGCCTTGGTGATGATGTTGATTGTGCCACCCATGCCATCTGAACCATAAAGTGCAGACATTGGACCACGGATGATTTCAACACGTTCGATTGAATCAGCAGGAATAGTCGATAAGTCGAAGTCGTTACCACGGATGATGGCACTCGCCGAGCTTAGACGACGGCCATTCACCATGATAAGCGTGTAATCTGAATCCATACCACGAATAGAGATCATCTGACGGCCAGCCCGTGTGCTATCAAAGTCAGATTCGACACTGGTTGATTCTGCAACGATGTCAGCCAAGGTAATACCAGGGCTGTCTTCAATGTCTTGAGCGGTGATCACTGACATTGAAGCCGGCGCTTGTTTTAGTGCCATTTCAGTACGAGTTGCCGTAACAACCATTTGCTCATCTGTTACTTGCGCTTCTTCTTGCGCCAACACGTTAGCCGAAAGTGAGGTACAAATAACAGCGACTGCGATCGAAAGGGGTTTACGAACCAAAAGAGGTTTGCGAATCAAAAGAGATCTCTCAGACATGATATTCATTCTTATATGCGATTGGTAATGATAATGGTTTGTATTAAACGACCAGTTACCACTCTTATCAATGAAAGTTTCATACCAAAAATTGATTCTCGTTATTCAATTTTCAAATAATGAAACCAATACATATTCATTTCAATAGCATGACCTCAATAGCATTCACCACCTAGATAGATTGGGTGTATATCTCTTTAAATAAATCACGAACCCAACGACACATAGGGTCATTATGGAAACGTTTATGCCAATAGAGATAAACATCTTCTGATGGGCTTCTGATCGCTTTGGGAACGCGTTTACAAATTAAATCTCGTTGATTGGCAGCTTGTGTCGCAAATGGTGTCGGCAAGTGAAAGATGATGTCGGTCGTCTCCGCAATATCCGCAGCAATATTGAAGTTGGACAACTGAATTGGGATCGATAGTTGGCGCTGCTTATCAATCAAACCAAGATCTTTAAATCGACTTTCGATCGAGAGCTTCTTATCCCCTTGCAGTGAGATTTGGCCAAGTTGGCTATTCAACAAGTCATCAACGGTGATCTCTTTGTCCGCCAGAGGATGGTCCTTGCTCATTAATAACCGATAATCGCGACTGATTACGAACATTCGATACAGGTTTTGTTCAGAACTTAATGGCTCATGCGTCGACAACACAAAATGCGCATCACCGGATAACAGGGGCTCAAAGTGTCGTTTAGGAATCGAGTCGATATCGACAACCATATTCGGCGCTTGCTGGCGAATTTGTGCCACTACTTTAGGCAAAAGGTGTGAAACCTGAGGAACCAAACCAAAAAAACGAACCGTACTATCACTCGTTTGTGGTTCAAACACGTCTCCGTGAACCAGTTTCTCAAGGCGCGTAAGCACAGAGTTGAGGTCTTGCTTGATGACCTCTGCTTTCGGGGTCAGTTCATAGCCATAAGCAGCTCGCACCAACAAATCATCGTTGAACACAGTGCGAAGTTTTTGTAGAGAACGGCTCACCGTAGGTTGGCTCATATCCAGCGCCAACGCCGTGTTAGAAACGTGCTTCTCTTCAAGAAGGTGTTTAAGAATAACGAGTAGGTTTAGGTCGACTTGGGCAAGATTCATTATGCAAATATTCATAACAGAGAAAATTCAGTGTGCGCATAGTGCATCTACCACCTAATTAATACAATTGATAATCACTCTTATTTTGATCTAGAGCAAAATGCAGAACTGAGTTTGAGGTTAGGAAAGGTTTGAAGCTCTAAATCAGAAGGAGACAATTAAAAAGAGAGGCACAATGGCCTCTCTTTGATCGTCTACTTTATATTGCTAACGTTGAGCTATCAGACTACAGCTTTGTCCAAGCATCTTGCCAATATTGGCTATCTGCTGGTGCGTAAGATGCACTTGCACACCAAGCCGTGTATGGCCAAGGCTTACATTCGTATAGACCATTATCGCTGCCGACCACAATGTCACCTGCTGCGTAGTTTGTACCCGCTTCATATGGAGGGTAATCACCTGGAGGAGGTGTTGTACCGCCGCCGTCTTTAACAGCGAAAGAATCGTTTACCATCACCATTTCACCGTCAGATGCTTTACCGACCACTTCAAGTGCATATTGCCCTTCCGCTACATCGTATAAGTCCATGGTAATAGCGCGGCTGTCCGTTAAGTTAACCTGAGTTTGCTCAACCACAGTACCTGCACTGTTGATCACCATAGCGGTAACATCTAACGCTTCATTTGATGTCAGTGTCAGATCTAAACGAACATTGCCGTTATCTGGCGCATATTCTGACTGAAGGCCTGAAACTGCAAGCTCTAAGTCATCACCCGGATCTGGGTTACCACCACATGAAGAGTCTGAAACTTTTCTCCAAACGCCCCACTCACCTGTCGTTCCTGGCTCTTCGCCACGAGTGTACCAACCCGCTCCCCACGTTGAACCGTCGTGAGATACTTGATCACCTTCAACATAAACGGTGTCGGCATCCCATGCAGCAGCACAGTTAGAACCATCCGTCACAGACACTTTACGCTCAGCGGTTACAGTTTGGTTCGCGCTGTCTGTTACGCTATACACAAGCGTGTAGTTGCCTATTTCGTTCACATCAACACTGCCAGTGTGTGTGACGGTGCTTGTTAGGTCGCCATCTTCAGCATCATTCGCCGTTACGCCTGCCATAGCATCAAATGCAGTTCCCAACACAACAGTCGTATCAGACACACCATTAAACACAGGCTTCTGGCTGTAAACCTCTACCGTTCTCGCTTTAGTGGTTTCGTTGTTATCGCTGTCTTTCACTCGGTAAGTCAAAACGTAAGTGCCAATCACACTGGTTTCAACGTAACCTTCAACATCGATTGATGACGTTAGATCGCCGTCTTCTTTGTCTGTTGCCGTTACGCCTTCCATTGGGTCAAACGTTGTGCCGTGAAGAACACGCGTATTTTCGACACCTTTAAGAACTGGCTCACCCTCGACTGGAGGTGGCGTCACTTGACCGTGTACAAACGGGCCGTAGTCTTTAATAAACTGCTCGTTGTATTGTTGACCGTTTTTGTTAGTGCCCATGTCCCAGTTGATAGACCAAGTCATTACACCACGCAGGGGTTGGCCTTGAGTCGTTAAGGTCTCGAACGCGTCGTATAAATCTTGAGGATCTTGCACAAAGCCCGTCGCTGCAGCATCAATGCTAGAAGGAATACCAAACACCAACTTGTCATGTGGAATTTTGTGGAAACCGCGCGTTCCGTTGATCAGAGAATCAGAGATGTAGTAGATGAATTCTTCTTTTAATGCATCGTTGTTTTGAGCAATCCAGCCCACACCGTCAACCCAGATACCGTCGCCACCTTGATTGTAGAACTGTGGGTTAATCCAGTCGTAATAACCTTCTAGATTATCGATATAAGGAACGTACTTACCGCCTGTCGTTAGATACGGGAACTCAGGCGCCATAGTAATAAGGAAGTTTTTACCTTCGGCACGGTAGTGATCTTTTACTAGCTTAAGTGCGTCAGGAATGACCGTTTGGTTGTTTGCTGCGGTTACCGCTGCTTGTTCAAGGTCGATGTCTAGGCCATCGAAACCGTAACGCTCAGTAAGGCGGATTATCTCATCAGCAAAGGCTCTTTCATCACCCGTTTCAAGTTCTACGTGTGCATCAGCACCGCCCAGCGCTATCAGTACAGAACGGCCTTGCTTGTTGAGTTCGGCAATTTGGTCAATAAATTGTTCTTCTGATAACCCAACGGTTGGGTCCAGTTTAAAAGTTGGGATTCGACCATCAGCCACATCGTAAACCTTCATGAATGACACATTCACGATGTTATACATTGGGTTTACTTCATCCAGCGTCACACAAGGCGCATTACCACCTTGGTAGCCGCCACCGTCACACCAGTTGTGCCAATAACCGACCACGACACCAGAATCTGGATTCGTCATATCTGAACCATTCGCATAAACAGCGCCAGACATTGCGGCCATGCCGACCGATACAGCTAATTGTAGAGCTTTACGTTTCAACATTAGTCCCACTTCCTTACTTAACAGCTGTGCCAATCACAACCGAACCAATTCATTGTAATCAGGAATATTTATAGAGAAGTAATGGAATTTATAGGAAAAGATGACCTTTGATTTAACTTGTGATTTTAAGTCACAGATTGAATATCAGAATCAATATGATTTTGACTTTTCATTCAAAATGAAATGCTAAAAGCTGTTATTTTCGGCCGAACACATTGACCATGCAAATATTTAATCAACCTTAATTCACATAGATAATTAACCGAAAATGTAAAAAATCACCAATAAGAAAAAACGAACTTTAAATCGACAAAAATCGATCCAAACACACCGTAATTACTGACCTCAGACCAGATACCATTGCGAGTGACATCACTAAAATAGCTTGGATATAGTCGTCATACATGTGCTAGAGATACACACGTATAACGGAATATAGGAGTGAAAATTTGTGGAATTTTGGATGTATACCTCAGGGATTTTTCAGTTAACCCTCAGCACCAGATGAATAATATGCATCCAATAGTGAAATAAAATTCACCTTATCAAGTTCATTAAGCTGATTAATACCAGCCGCTGCTTTTCTTCCTCCACCCGTTTCAAAGCTTGAGCAAATTTCGTCTGCACCCGTTCTGTTTGATAATGGTGCCCGTAAGCTCACCGTGTAAGACTCGCCATCTTGGTTTTTCGTTAATACTGCTTGCGCTCGGTTTGGATCTTGATTAACGATTTCATTACCAAATACGCCACTGATACGCCTTGCCCAAGTCTCACCTGGCAGTTCAAACACACGTGCGACGTCACTTTCATAAACAGGAGCAAGGTTTGATAGTTGCTGGCGGTCATTTTGATAAGCAGATCGTAGTCGATAAAACACAGAGTTTTTATCATCTAAAAGGTCAAATGGGTTCGGGTATTGATAAAGGGTTTGGTAGAGCTCAACTGGCGTGAAATGCAAATCGCTTAGAGAAGAACCGTAACCATTGTAGTTAACCAAGGTACCTAGCTCTTCTAAAAACTCTGTTTGAGATTGATCGAATCCATTTTCATCCGCTAGCCGCGCGGCCACTGTTTTTAGGTTATCACCAAAAGCAGCCGCGATTGCCCAAGCCACATGCGCACCATTCAGTTTCTGGTTAATCAGCAAGCTCGTGCAGCTCTCTGGCGCGGTATCAATCAGAGTATCCAAATAGCTAGAGTCAGGTACCTCACCAGTTCGATGATGATCGCAATAAAATACATTGATGTTGGCGTCCAGCAGTGAGTGCAATGCAGATAAGTTTTTCTCCATCGACACATCTAAAACGGTAACGGAAGAAATGTCACCTTGCTTACCCGACTCAATAATTTGAGTAACAACTTGAGAGACCAACTTAATATCACGCTTTACACCAGTGATCAGTACACTTTCTTTCGGCTCGTTTAAGCGCAGTTGCAGTAAAGCGATGATGCCGTCTGCATCTCCATTAAATACGTCGTAGTGCATGTTGTTCCTTTTCCGCAAGATTTAACCGTTTACCTGAAACAAACCAATGGCATGGCTCACACCAATACGTTCGTTTCCTCGATAGTCTGCCGTCCATTTTAGCTTTATTTCACAGATACTTAAGTCTATTTTGGAATGCCTTATTCTCATTCGATTGATAAGTCGCAAAAACATTAATAATATTGTATGACTTATATCACAGTAAAAGTACCTATAAAGGTTATAAAATAGACGCCTCCCACTTAATGATAAAGAGACGAATGAACACTACCACCACTCTTGTTTATGACACTTTGAAAAGCCTTGCTGCTCACGCTCCTGAGCAACACGCCGAGATTCGCCAGCGTTTATATAAGCAGTTGAGCCTGCCATTTAATAAGCAGCTCTCGTTATACGCTAATGTGCTTGGTCCAATCAGTTCAGGTAAATTAGCGGGATGCGGCAATATTGATAAAGCGGTTGAGCTGGCACTTGATGTGCTGGAAGGCCGAAACAAGTAATTCCCCCTTTTTAAAAACGTAACATAGCGGCCCTTATCTTCCCCCAGATAGGGCCGTTTTTTTATTCTCGTCATTTATCTAGTTGAATTTTAGGCACAAAAAAGGCGCAGATGATCCACGCCTTTGGTTTAGTTTACTCTAAATGTTTAAGAGGTCTTGAACTGCGCCACCGCTTTATCCATCTCATGGGCTTGCTCTGCGACTTTATCCACTTCAACTAAGCAATGCTGCGCCGAAGCGTTATTGTCGTTCGAGATAGTGTTCAGCTCAGTGATTGAGTCGCTCACTTGTGCCATAACAGCACCCTGCTCTTCAATTGCTGATGCGATACGCTCAGAGTTACCTTGGATGCTTTCCATATCGCTTAAGATAAGCTGCAGGCTAGCATCGAGCTCTTCCGAATCTTTCAGAGTCAGTTGACCTTGTTGGTTACATTCACCAATTTCGGTCATCGAAGCGTTCATTTGGCTTTGAATTGCCGTTACTACACTGGTAATTTCAGTCGTTGATTGGTGCGTTCTGCTTGCAAGAGCGCGAACCTCATCCGCAACCACGGCAAAGCCTCGGCCTTGTTCACCGGCACGAGCTGCCTCAATAGCTGCGTTCAGTGCCAGCAAGTTGGTTTGTTCTGCAATGCCTTGGATGATGTTTACTGCATCGCCGATTTGATCAACATGATGATTCAGCGAGCTTATTGAATCTTGGCTGCTTGAAAGGCGCTCAGATAACTGGGTAATATTGCTGATCGTATCGACCACCACTTCACGGCCTTTATCGGCATTCACTTTTGCTTGATGAACACCTTCAGCGGCAACTGATGTGCTTTCTGATATTTCACCAATGGTGAGTACCATCTCTTGCACTGACGTTGTCATTGTAGAGGTGTGATTTGCTTGAACTTCAAACTGTTTGATTACTGATTCTAGCTCGTCATGCATGTTCGACGTGCTTTGGGTCAGTTGCAGTGACTTAGATTGAGATGCTGCAATAAGCCCTTCAAGTTGATCAAGTAATTGGTTGAAGTATTGACCTAACGTGCTCAGTTCGTCTTTGCCATCAAGGTGCGAACGAATAGACACGTCGTTCGAATCAACGATGTTGCGAATCACTGAGAGTAATGACTCAATCTTGCCGATAATAGAACGGACGATTAACCAACTGAACAGAATGATCGACACGAGTAGCGTGACGCAAAGGATGTTGTTGATCAGCGATAGTTTGTCCATCTCTTGTTGGGTTTGTTGGTCTAATACCGCTGAGAACTCTTTAAATTGAGTTTCGATAGCATGAGAACCCGAACGAGCTTGCCCAAGCAGACCTTCGTTGTGCTTCAAGCCAATCACTCGCTTCTGTTCAACCACTTGGCGCGCAGCATCTATCAAAGCAGTTGAGCTTCCAGCACTAGAGGTAATAGAAAGAACACTCGGATCAAACTCACCCTTTTCAATTAAGTCATTGAACAGGTAAAGCTCGATTTTTTGTTCAGCACTGGCTGTCGCGCTGATGTTATCGAGCAAAGTATGAAACTCGCCTAGCAAGCCTTTGTCACGTGCTAACCCATACACTTCACTCGCTTTTACTAAGTTAACAAAGCTTGTGTGGTAGGTTTCAATATCTTCACGTAGGTGTGCGCTGTTGGCTAAACCTAAATCACTGAGCGCTGCATTGAGCTCAGATTCAGACGCTAAGAATTTATTGTAGTTTACGTCGAACTTGGCGAGGTACTTCATATCACTACGTAATAGGAAATCTTTCTCGTTACGGCGAAGATTAAGTAGTCGCACTTCAAGTTCTTTGGTGATTTGTTTGGCTTGGCTCATTTGAGCGGTGGTGTCTGCAAATTGCGATGTGGTAAACAACAGTGAAATCATGCCGAAGATGGAGAACATCCCCAACGAATAGAGCTTTTTCTTTATATTCATATACGTGGCTCGTCTTTACTAAATTAACTATGAGTATCTAATTGATCGCATCGAAGCATGGAATACAACTCGTGCGACCTGGTTATTGTTATGGTATTTGTATCAGTAATGAGCACCAAATCTAGCGACTGTTCAGCCCACCAGCAGTGACATTCTCAATGGTATTCAAACAGAGAATAAATCTTTTCACTAAAGATAAAAGCATCAATAACACAAATTGAATACATGTACATTAGTTGAATGATAAAAGTGAGAGACAGCTATTTGACGGAACATAAATAGCTTGAACGCCATGGTATACAAGGCATTGAATTAAAAGACTTTGACGCACATTCGGACGCATTATTTATGATGACATTTTTTTGGCTCTCCAGAAGAGCACGAGCGAAGCACAATATTGGAGGTTTTGACTTGGTTTTTAAACAGTGAATCCGTCTATTGATGATTGTACAGTCGAGCGTAAACGGCAAAAAAAATGGACCTACTCAATTCGAGTCAGGTCCATTTTTTTATTTTCTAGTCAATCGCTTTGCAGCTAAAGAGTTAGGGTGCGAACTCAAGGCTGACTAAAACGCTTTTACCATCTTGGTTAGGCACTTCAATAACACCGCTTTCTCATCTTCTTCGATGTCTTGTGTTAGTCCATTAACCAAATTCAAGTGAAGCTGGTTGTGGTGAACGTGTATCTTCTGCCCTTCATCCGTCAAAGCAACCACAATCGCACGACGATCCGTTGGGTGTTCATGGCGCTCAATCAACTCAGCTTTAACCAACTTTTCGATTTGAACGGTAAGCGTACCCGTGGTGATACCCAACTTTTCAGCGAGCTCTTTCATTCTTAACGCGCCATGCATACCAAGTACTTCGATAGTATGTACTTGCGCCAAGGAGTAACCCGTTTCTTTGACAACAGATTGCTCCCACGAAGACATTTTATCGTAGAACTCAGTCAATATTTGGTTAAGCTGTTCTATATTTCGCATGGCTGTTTGAGTGCACTTCAAGAGTAAGATGATTAATCTTATCAAACTTGGCGAGCATTTGTTTATATTCAGAGACGGTTTTGTCACTGTTTGATTCAAGAGTAATCGCCGCTGAGTAGTGATGCCCGCTCACCTTCCACATGTGTAAGTCGGTTACGGTCGCATAAGGAGCTAAAGCTTCAGTGATTCCGTTACGGTACTCATCGTCGATATTCTGATCGAGCAAGATTGGACTTGTCTGCTTCATTAGGTTCATCGTCCACTTAGCAATGACAAATGCGCCAACCATACCCATTGCCGCATCTAACCAGTTCCAACCGTAAAACTTACCGAATAGCAGCGCAACAATCGCAAGCAGCGAAGTTAGAGTATCCGCCAACACATGCATGTAGGCTGCGCGTAGGTTGTGATCATGATGGTGTCCGTGGTGCACACCATGTTTATGACTCTGGTCGCTGTCGTGATCATGACTATGTGAATGACCGTGATTCTTACTATGATTGTGGCCATGCTCGTGTCCGTGATCATGATGGTGATCGCCGAGTAAAAACATACTCACCACATTCACGGTTAAACCAATACAGGCAACGATGATCGCTTCATTGAACTGAATCGCTTGTGGGTTAAATAAACGATGCACTGATTCCACCAGCATCAATAATGCCACAATACCCAATGCAATCGCGCTAGTGTAGCCCCCTAGCACACTGACTTTGCCAGTACCGAAAGAGAAACGTTCGCTCTCGGCATGTTTCTTCGCATATCGGTATGCAAATAAGGTGATGCCAAACGCCGCAGCATGCGTCCCCATGTGCCAACCATCGGCAAGTAACGCCATAGAACCGTAAATAGTACCGGCAACGATCTCGACCACCATGGTGATGATAGTTAACAAGAGAACGTAGAAAGTACGCTTTTCACCTTGGCTGTTATGTGAAGAAAAGTTGTGTTGGTGACGTGTTGGAAAACTCAAAATGGCGTCCTTAGCTCGTGTGTTCAATGTTAGGAGTCGTTACTGATTAATCTTGCTCAAAAAAGTGCTTTGACTTACAAGTAGTTTGACTATCAAATCAATAAATGGAATTTAGTTTGATCATCAAACATTGTCAACGATGAATTTTGAGGCTCTGATTTGGGAGAGTAATAATTTATAGGGAGATCTAATTAGCTCGACAGCCTATTAGGTGGTGAAATAGCTGCGCTTTGCAGACACAAAAAAGCCCACACGAGGTGGGCTACTAAGATCAGAAGGAGTTATTGGTTTTGCAACAGAGTAATCTCATCATTCACCCACCCTAACAACTGCTTGGTGGCTTTCGACAACACTTGGTTCTGCCGAACAATATAGCCAAGGCTCGTACTAGAAAAGTTCGCTAATGGTGTCACTTTCGAATGCAGATGCTGCTTGGTGGATACCGCAAATTCAGGAACAATCGCCACACCAAATCCCGCTTCCGCCCAATCGATTTGAGCGTCGACACTCCCTACTTCCATCACCCTATAACTAGGTAGATTAAGGCTCGGTAAACCTTCATCAATGAAGTCACGCGTTCTCGTATCGTGGCCAAGTAGAATCAATGTGAGCTCTTCGTCAGAGTCTTGGATATCAAACCCATCGCCAAGCGCACACCAAGAAAGCTCCTGCAGTTTAGTGAAATACAATGACTCGTTGTGCTGTTCTTTGGCGATAACAAAACCAATATCCGCCTGAGCGTTCTTAACTAAACTCGATGCCTGAGATGAGGTGGTATTCAAGAGCGTAAGGTCAATGCCGGGATACTGCGCTTTGAACTTCTGGAACGGGCGAATTAGCAAGAATCGAGAAATGATGTCACTTACGGCAATGGTTAACGTCCCTATTTTAAGGTCGTTAATGGCGTTGAGATCGGCCTGACAAATCTGCAGTTCGAGTAGCGTTCTTTGGCTTGTCTCTAGGAGCCTTTCACCTGCTTGAGTCAATTGAAATGGGCTTCGTTCTATCAACTTAATGCGTGTTTGTTGTTCTAGTTGTTTCAGGTGCAAACTCACATTGGGTTGCGTCATGTGCAGTGCATTGGCCGCTTTCCCAAAATGCTTATATTCCGCTAGCGTCACAAACGTCTTCAACAAATTAATATCGAGCATCATATCCCCTCTCTCGTGTTACTTACATCATTCCCTAAAGTAAAGAATGCCCCATCGTCAATCCCTACAGTGAGGAACGAACGTGATAGGGAATCTAGCTTGTAAGTTAAGACTTTAAAGATATATGGAATCCTTATCAAGATAATAAAGATAATTAATTTCTCTTATCCACTTTGTGGGCCTAATATGATTTCTCAATCAGTCAGGAGAAAAATTATGCCATCTATTGTTGTTGTGGGCGCAAACTGGGGCGACGAAGGCAAAGGCCGTATCGTTGATTTTTTAGCAGACCAAGCTTCTGCTAGCATTCGCTTTCAAGGCGGAAACAATGCTGGCCATACCGTAGTAAACGACTTCGGTACATTCAAACTGCATCAACTGCCTAGTGGTATTTTTAATCCTGATTGTACGGCGGTTCTTGGCCCTGGCATGGTCATCAGCCCTGCTGCGCTAACTCAAGAGATTGCAGAAGTACAAGCGGCTGGCATCAAAGTGAAAATGGCGATTTCAGACCGCGCAACACTGTGTCTACCTTTACACGCCCTTGAAGATACGCTTGAAGAAGAGCGTTTGGGCGATGGTGCTTATGGCTCAACACGTCAAGGTATCGCACCAGCGTACGGCGATCGTGTGATGAAGAAAGGCATTCTTGTGGGTTGGTTAAATCAGCCTGAGATCTTAGAGCAGCGCATTCAATTCCTACTTGATTGGAAGATGCCTCAACTTAAAGCGCTATACCCTCAATGTGACTTATCTCAGACTGCTTCTGAAATGACAGAATGGCTACTTGAAGTAACTAAAGCTTGGCGCCCGTTCATCTGCAACGTAACTGAGCCTCTAAAAGCACTGCAATCGCAAGACGCGAACCTACTGTTTGAAGCTCAGCTAGGTGCAGGTCGTGACCTTGTCTACGGTGAATACCCTTGGACAACGTCTTCGAATGTAACCGCAGCTTATGCAGGCATTGGTAGCGGTTTACCTGCCCTTCGCCCTGAGCGTATTATTGCCGTTGCTAAATCGTTCAGTTCGTCTGTGGGTACTGGCACGCTAGTTACAGCAATGGAAGAGCAAGACAGCTTCCGCGAAAGCTCCAACGAATATGGTGCAACTACGGGTCGCCCACGCGATATGGGTTACTTTGATGCAGTAGCTACTCGCAACGGTGTTGACCTGCAAGCCGCGACTGAAATCGCACTAACTAAGATTGATTGCCTATCTGGTCTATCTGAACTTAAGATCTGTACGGCTTACTCAGGTGAACACACTGAGAACCCGATTTGGCCACAAACGGCTGAGCTAAAACCTGTTTATGAAGATATGGCAGGTTGGGATGAAGACATCACTGGTTGTCGCACGTTTGAAAGCCTTCCTCAAGCGGCACAAGATTACGTAACTCGCATCGAAGAGTTGATGGGCGTGCCAATCGTGATGGTATCAGTAGGTCCAGAGCGCGAACAAATGATCATTCGAGCTTAGTTTAGAAGACTATTAGACCCATATCTACATCTACATCTAAGCCCACACTAGTGGGCTTTTTTACGCCCGTCACGAACATCTAAATCTTGTTTTTCTTATTGAGGTACATGTTTTCATCGGAAGACTTGATTAGATTTATGATGTTGAAACTGCGAGAGTCAGCGATACCACAACCATATGAAAAACCGAGTGGCACCTCATCATCACAACGAAAGCTTTCAATGAAGTCATCAAATTCAGTGTGGATTTTATTGATCAACTCAGAAACATAACCAGCCTCTTCTGAATGTATGACGACGATGAACTCATCACCACCGACCCTAGCCGATATGATGTTGTACTTTGAATTGTTTTTTATGCATGACGCAAAGCCAGAGATATAGTCATCACCTTTGAAGTGGCCATAGGTATCATTGATGTACTTCAAATTATCCAAGTCGAAATACAAACAAACGATCTCACCATCGCTGATGTTTGCTTTATTGAATTCGTGGAAAAAGCCCCTTCGATTAAGCAGCGTTGTCATGATATCAAAATGACTATTCTTGTATAAAATCCGGCTCTCTTCTTTTAATAGAATTTCAGAACGCAATAGAGTCGATATGTTTTCAATCAAGCTAACTTGGCTCTCGGTATACGCTGTTGGGCTTAAATCAAAAACCAAGAGCACCGCAAACACTTCGCCATCGATATCTCTTACCGGGACGCCGCAAAACGACTTATAGGCATCCGCCCCATTCGCAGAAACGGAATCACCACCAGCATGACCACTCAAATAAACCGTGCGATTTTCGTTATGCACATACTCACAAAAGAAGCTAATTTTGCTCTTATGTTGGTTACACGATATGTTTGAGGAGCTCCACACACTCTCAGAACCAGAGCAACTCAAATCAGAGATCATGATGATGCCCGCATTCGATGCGTCCATGATGTCTCGTATGTTATCCAATATAGATACCCAAGTATCGACATCGATATTTCTTTGCATCCCTTCAGAAGAGATCTTATCAAAAAGCATTAATATTTCTTTAGTATCAGATGGTTAAACTTAATCGAATATTCATTAGTATACGTTGTAATAAAAATTCCAAGAGCGATAGCTTAGGGTGGTTATTACGACAAAGTAACAACCAAGCCCTACATTCTAGTTTTCTAGTTCGGAAGCATCATTCGCAGAGGCCCAAATTTCTGAACGTCTATTCTTGGCTCTACCCTCTGACGTTGCGTTGGACGCAATAGGTTTACTTTCACCAAATGAGCGTATAACAAGGCGATTCTTCTCTACACCATCCGCGATTAAACCATCCGACGTCGTCAGTGCTCTTTGAAGCCCCAATGCTTGGTTATAACCTTCTGCGCCGGTGCTGTCAGTGTGTCCATCCACCGTAATTGCGCTGCCGTTAGTATTTAACTCGCCTGCAAGTTGGCTCAGTGCTTTGCTGCCCATCGGCGATAGGTTGTGTTGGTCAAAACCAAAATGAAGTCGTGCCAACAACCCGTTAGGCTCTTGGTTACTGATCCAAGTCTTACATCCTGACTGGTTCATACCTAGATTGGATTGACCTGCTAACGCTTGTTTTAGCTCACTGCTGTCAGATGGCTGTTCAATTTGTAAAAAGCCCTGTCTGTGCTGTGCAATGCCAACGACATCATCAACCGTGACACTGTGTTGATATTCATTGAACGCAGTATCGCAATAGGTACTGATACTTTCTTCTGCATGAGCGATAAGACTAAATTGCAATGTCGATATGACGATTGAACTGATCATTAACTTTTTCATATTTTCCTCTAGTACAACTTAGTTATTCCGCTTGTTTTTGAGCCTTTACGGATGAGTTCTTCTATCTTTTCAATCAATTCATCTAGGTTAGATACATCGATGATGTCTTCATTTGGGTCGACAACGCAGTCTTGAAAACCACTTTGCTGAGATGCTTGAAAATCAATACCGATGACACCTATGTATAAACCTGGTATTTCTTCTCTTGCTTTGTCACACATGCCTCTGTCGACTAACCCTTTAAGGATGCCGTTATTCGGGCTTTCCTGCCCATCACTTAAGATCAGCAGCATCTTGATTTTCTTGTTGTAGACTTGCTGATCTTCTTGATCAGAACTGTTCGGGTCACCATCATGAAGAACCTGAGAACCTCTCAATATGCCTTGAAAAGCCGCAGTACCACCGTCTGCCCACATCGAATTAATCGGATTTAAGTCTGAAAGCTTGTTCGATAGTTGAATGTTAGAAAACTGCGATGAATTGGAAGAACCATGCGCGTTAAATAAACTTGTTCCACTCACACTATAAAAATCAGGCTGTAACCCCGACTTATCAGTAAACATCGTCGATACTGAACTCGGGAAATCAACGTAGTTGTAGACATCGGCAACCAAGTAATTATCTTGATAAATCACATCCTGAATGCGTTTGGCGTACCGTCGATTGTCCGATTTTGGATTGGGACAATATGATTGCCAGTTCGCACAGTTGATCACCTCATTTTGCGAGTAGGTACGCCAGTAATCCCAGTTAACATCGTTGTAGGAATAAGGTGATACGTTCGTTTTATAGTTATCTTTATAACTCAACTGGCTTGTCGCCCGAGCTTGATTTCCTGAGACGATCTCCCTAGTTCGAACGTTAAAAGGCACAAAGCCAACTCGATTAAGCAGCTTGTCTCCGGTTGTATCTTCTCCGGGCTCATCACAAACGTATTTCCACTCTCCATCGACGTAGTCCTGTTTAATCGATGTGCAAAGAATTTTGCTGGATATTTCATCGATGGCTGTCTTTAGATCGTCGATTTTGATGTGTCGACTTGAACCCCACCTTTCATTCATTGAACCGGAAAAGTCCGACACAAAAACAATATCGATGTTGTTGTCACCAAGATAAACAGGGTACTTCCTCGCTAACGAGCGTCCCGCTAAGTCTTGCTGCTGATCAAACGAAGGGATAAAGCTACTCGCGAACCAAGAGTCGTGCGTCGTCTTGGCATTCACTGTGTATTGGATGTATTCAAGAACCCCAGTGCCCTCGTCTTCCGCTTGGTGGAACCGGTCGGCAGAAAGGTTGGTTGATTTGATGTCCCGCACGTAGTTTTCGACATACTTGGTCGCTAACCCACGAGCCTGATCCGGTTGATCTTCAATCGTCACCGCTATCGCAGCGGCCTCTGCTGAATCTCGTAATCTGCTAGTCTCTTGAACATAACGTGTGCCTTCAACCGACCAAAAGGTCATGCCCATGATTGGAACAAGCAATAAGCCCATCCACACCGCGGCAACCCCTTGCTGTCTTTGGAGACTGAGATGCTGGCGATTGATATGACGGTCGTGCTGCATTTTCATTTCATTATCTCCCAGGCATGATTGAAGAAGAGCCAATCTTAACCGTGGTGCTGGTACCACTGTTGAAGAAGGGCTTGAACCAAGAGCTTTGCTCTTCACAAAGACTGATTCGGTATAATGGATACACAACGCCCTTTTCTACTGGAGCTAGATCCGCATGCGTGAGAATCGAATCGGTTTGGCAATTTAAGCTTCGGTACTTGCTGGTTGAGAATTCGGCGACATTAACTTTATTGATCAATGACTCTATCTTGATCGCCACGTTATCGACTGGTGTATTGAGCATGCGACTTGCCACTTTAGCCATGTCTTCTAACTCTGGATTAGTTACGGGTAGGTTTTGTCCTGCCAGCACGTCGGCATCAAAATAACGAGTACGCTCTTTGATCACATTCACTAAAGCAAAGCTGGATCGATCGAGCTTGGCACGCACGAGTAGCTGATTGCTCAAGTCTGCCCCAAAGAGGTAAACGCCCCACAACGCGACAAGGATGAACAACAATTCAACGGTAAATGAACCTTGCTGGCGAATCGCGTAAGACACACGTTGTTTACGGCGCATCATTGTCCCACCCCTCGTGTTCTAAGTTCAAAACCATAGTGCTTGATATATCCCTATCCGCAGCACCGGCCAGTTTAATGACCGGGGTATAGCGGTAGGTCACGGTGATCTCGGCTAAGTCGTAATTGAAGTTCAACCCTTGATCAGAGTGTCCCCTGTTCGCGACAAAATCGTCATAGGTTTTGAAGTACTGACCTGCGATAGAGAAACGTGAGCTATCAATTAAGAAACTCCAAAGATTGTCATCATCTTCGATTAACGATTTGAACTTAGTTTCGTACTGCTCGTTGATCCCTTCGCCTTCATATATCTTGGTGTTCCTGATGGTTTCTCTCAGCGAATACTCTGTCATGTTCACAACGTAGATTTGGTAACTTGATTCGAAGATTGCAAAGGTGGCGAAAAACAGAACAAGCGCACCCAACACAAACTCAATCGCTGTCACGCCCTTCTGCTTATTAAGACGCTTCATCGTTAACTCCTAGCTGAGTCAATTCAGCGGCAATGCTCTGGATCTCTTCCGCAGAGAAGTCGCCTTTGAGTAACTTTTTAGCTGAGTCGATTTGCTGGGTTTTCATTAGTGCGATAGCTAGGTTCGCTTTAACGATCTTATTCGCTGGGTCTTCTTTTAAAACCGGAGCTAACGTTTCGATCGCCTGTTGGTACTCGCCATTGGCCATTTGAATCATCGCAATGTTGTTCTTAACAACAACATCGTCGTAACCGCGTAATCGGGCTCGGTTGAGTTCTTGATACGCTTCGTTGAATCTTCCAATTTTGGTGTATGACACGCCAAGCAAGACATGAATTTGACCCGTTGTATTTCCCGCGTCGATAGAGGCTAGATAAGCGGCAATGGCTCTTTCAACGTCATTTTTAGCATCAAACACTTGTCCTTCTAACTGGTACAAATTGGGATTTTCAACACCCTCTTTTTGCAAGTGTTGAACATAGAAGTCTGCCGACTCGGTATCCCCTTTATGAAAATATGCCCATGCCAGTTTCTCTTTTACCTCTGGGTCTTCGGAGCCCTGCTCTAGCTCGGATTTGTAATAACTAATCAAGCCGTCATAGTTCTTCACTTTTTCCATGCTAGTGACGTCGGCAAGCTGCAAGTCTTGTGCTGAAGGGGCCGATTGACAGCCCGCCAACACACTCATCGACAACAAAATGAGACAAAAACGTTTTCCAATCACTCGTCGTCTCCCTATATATTCAATGTCATTTGCATGATGCTCGGCACGAGAATCAAGATAACGATCGGGAACATGATGAAGAGGATCAATGGGACACTCATCTTCGCAGAGAGCTTACCTACCTTTTCCTCAACGGTAAGAATTTGAACTTTTCGCATGTCCTCTGCGAGATCACTTAGCACCTGAGCCACGGATGTGCCGTATTGCAGGTTTTGGATGATGGTCAGTACAAAGCTTCGTACTGGAGGCGTTGGGATACGCTCACTCAGATCATTGAGCGCCTTTTCTAAACCGTGTATTTTCGCAGAATCGGATGTGCGCTTAATTTGGTAGCAAAGGTCTGAGTCAAATTCAGCCAGCTCTTTCCCCAAATAAACCAACGCCGCTTCAATCGTCATACCGGTTTGGACACATACAGACATCATGTCGAGCAAGTACGGCAGTTGAGCTGACGTTCGACTGATCAACATCTTGCGGCGCATTTGAAGCATTGTATCTGGGACGACAATGACGCCAATCAACGAGAAAATAACCACGATCAGTTTGTTGGTGGATGTCATATCCCCTAACAACACCAAGCCTGAAACCAACGCTAATACCAACAACTTGGCCGGAAAATAGAATTTTGCCCAATCCGTGTTGTAATAACCCGCCTCAATCATTTTTTGCTCGAGTTCTTGTCGATGTTCTTTACCAAAACGAACAAAAAAGCGATTTACGCGCGAAGGCGCACGAGTCGAATTATCTCCAATATAAAACGCAACTTTCTTATGTCGTTGCTCTTTACGAATCGAATCGACAATCAAAAACAGTAACGAAAAAAACAACACGATAAGGGAAGCCAGTAACATCATGCGCGTACCCCTCTTACTAATAACCAAACAAGAAATAGGCCGAACAGTTCACTACCCAGCACATAAAACAGTACCAGCCTTCCCTCAGGGTCGTAGAGAACAAACTCCACATTATCGGGATTAACGTAGTTGAGAATTAGCATAAAAATCAGAGGAATAGCCGCAACTATTTTGGCGGAAATTCGTGCCTCTGAAGTCATCGCCATTTTCTTTTTCTCTAATGTTCGAGAGTCAACCAAAACCCTAATCAACCGCGCTAACACACCCTTGAGTTGACCGCCTCTCGCAATATTCGCCCTGATCGTCACGGTAAAAAATAGAAACTCTGGGTAGGGGTAGTTTTTGCACGATCGTTTAAGCACCACTTCTGGCGACTCACCCAACTTCAGTCGGTCACCCATTAACTTAAATTCACGACCAATCGGGTTGTGCATTACATCGCCTACATAGCTGATGGCTTGCATTAAGCTGTCACCAGCAGTTACCGCACTCATTAGAATATTCAACGCATCAGGGAACGTATTCTCAAATTCTGTACGTCTTCTTGTAACCAGGACTCGATAACCGCAAAGGGTAAACACCATAGATGAACCCAGAACAAACCACATATTGGTGATTGATAGCAACTCAACAACGATGTACCAAGATGCGATAATGCTGCCCGTAATATAGAGCGCGATGTACAGAGAAGAGCGTGGACCTAACACCATCAACGTAGGTGACACCGACTCTTTGAGTTTTTGCCAGTTTTGTTTACGAACCAAAGACTTGACGTTAATAGCATTGAAATTTTCAGCTTCAACTTCTTCAATATTGAAAAACTGATTAACCTTTTTTACCTTTGAATCTCGAATCAAAAGCAGCACAAACGCAAAGAGGATTAACGAAAGCCAAAGCATGCTAGGCCCCCTTAAACGATGCTTTCAGCTCTTCATAGAGCCCGAAGAATTGCGCTTTTTTCACAAGCTCAGATCGCTGCATAATGCCGTCGGTAACAAACTCACCTTTAACGGTTTCGCCATAATGGGCATCGTCATAACGAAAACGATAAATCTCTTCCATCACCACGCTGTCGCCTTCTAGGCCGACGATTTCCGAGATGCTTGTGATCTTACGAGACCCATCGCGCAGCCTGTTAACCTGAACAATCATTTGAACGGCACTCACGATCGTTCTTCTGATCGCATCAAGAGGCTGATTCAGGTTCGCCATCATGACCATCGATTCAACACGAGCAATTGCATCGCGCGGCGTGTTGGCGTGCAACGTAGACATCGACCCATCGTGTCCGGTGTTCATGGCTTGCAGCATTTCGAACGCTTCAGATCCACGACACTCACCAAGAATGATGCGATCTGGACGCATACGAAGTGCATTGATTACTAACTCACGCTGAGTCACAGCGCCGGTTTGTTCAATACTCGAGGTGCGCGTTTCGAGTCGAACTAGATTGGGTTGTTGCAGACGCAGTTCGGCCGCATCTTCAATGGTGACGATACGTTCATCCTCGGCAATGTATTGAGATAGCGCATTGAGCAGCGTGGTTTTACCCGAGCCTGTACCACCAGAGATCAGTACATTGATGCGACAACGCGAAGCAATCATCAACACTCTCGCCATATCTGGAGACATCGACCCAAAACCAATTAAGTCTTCGAAACCGATGTTCTGCTCTCTGAACTTACGAATAGAGATCGAAGTACCATCCAACGAAATGGGAGGAATTACGATGTTCACACGGCTGCCGTCTTCTAACCTGGCGTCGACCGTCGGCGAAAGTTCATCGACACGTCTTCCGACACGTGAGGCAATACGCTTAGCAATGGCTAACAACTGTTCTTCATTCACAAACGAGACTTCGGACTTTTTCACCTTACCGTGTCGTTCAAAAAAGATATTGTTGGGCCCGTTGACCATGATGTCGGAAATAGACTGATCTTCGACCAAGGGCTGTAAAGGCCCTAAACCAAACAGTTCATCGATTAGGCTTTTCACTAACCCTGACTTCATCATCGAAGTGATCGGTCTTTGGTAGCTATTTGCTAACAAATCAACCGCTGCTTGTATCTGCGATTCAAGATCTCGACGGCTCATTTTCTGAACCGCTTCTGCATCTAGGGCTTCAAATATCTGGCCACGAAACGCGAGGTATAAGTCTTTGTTAGAACTCATTTAGCACGCACCTTTTTCAACCAAGAGTTCATGCCCTTCTGGTCCATAGGTTGACCATTAATCAGCTTCACCAACTGTTCCATAGAACGACTAATATGACGATCATGCTTATGCCCGCGTTTTCCATCGATAATGATGTGCGCCAACGCTTTGCAGTAGTCGACTTCGAGATCAACTTCTGCGCCTAGATACTTAATAAGATCAGGCTTTTGTAAAACGTAGGCATTTTCCGGGCGATGGTAGTTCACCAAAGTAATCACACGAGTGCGCGACGATAACGAAAGCTGTAAGTTAGAGACTTTTTCAAACAGTCGCTTTGCACTTCTTACTGAAGACACTGACGCGTCTAAAACCAACACAACCACATCAAAGTTTTCTACCAAGAGTTGAGGTTCAACTTTGAAATCCACACCACCAGAAAAGTCTTCGATAATGAAATTGGTGTTGCGCGCTAACAACTCGCACAAGGTTTGGTTGTAATTAAGAACATCGCTTTGGCTCATGTCACCATCAATCGCCAACAGTCGTAAATTCTTGCGAGCATTGATTAGGTAACTCAACGCCCCTTCTTCATCCATTTCATGCAATGGCGCAGTGAACTCATCAATGGTTCTCGGCGTAAACTCTTTGAGGCCGAGCAAAATATCAATGTTGGTATCGGCATATTGATGATCGACGAGAATCGTGTCCGAACCTTGTGTCGATAACAGTGAGCTCAACTCAGTTGTGATAAACGATGCGCCAACGCCACCTTTTGAACCGACAATCGCCACGCGCTTAGCTTTGCGTTTTTGACTCACACCAGAGAACGTCTTCAGGTTCTTGCTAACGTGGTTTAAGAAGTCAGCAAACTCCTGCTTATTTACCGGCCAGAACACGTAGTAAAAACCCATGTCTTTAAGAGAACGAAGCGTAGAAATAGCATCCTCTTTACCAATCACAACTACCCCTTTGTGTGTGGGTAGTTTGCTGGCAAAGGCTTTAGCATCTTCAACCACATTGGTCGATTCATTAAGTTCCAGTACAACGATATGGCTACTCTGTTGCTCTGTCAGCTTGGTTAAACCGGCTTTGGCTTTGACGCATGCGGGATCATTCCACCCTTCAAATCGAAAGACTTCTTGAACAAGGTCTAAACACTCTTGAGATTGATAGAACAAAGTACATCCGGCAACACCTGTCGTTCCGGTCTGAACTGGCTTGGCCTTTGTTGTTAATGCTTTAGTCAGGTCAAACATTATTGCTCTCCTACCAATCGAGACTTATAAGCCACTTGCTTCAAACGCATCGATTCAGCAAAGCAGTCTGGCTGCCTCAACCGAACGTGAATCTGTGCTGGCGCGCATTGTTGAGTCTTCAAACGCGTTAAGGTCACTTGAATCTTTAAGTCGCTTGGCAACAACTGAGCGTTTCGATACAAGACTCTTTGTGGTGCTATGACATGTGACGGATATTGATCGAAGATCGCCTGCAACATCTGTTTGCTACGGTTTGATTTGTAATCCACGACATAAGTAGCTTCTTTGTCCGTTGACTCAATATCTTGAATCAAAGCGGTAATCTGCTTGGTGGTTTCAGCACGGTTTTTCATCGCAAACTCAAAACTGTGGTGCTCTTTGTACACCAAGGCTTCAGCACCATGACCAACAAAATATTGCTCAGAGGCGCAGCCTAAAAGTGACGTGGTAAATAACGCCATTAATAGTAATTTTTTCATTGGATAAACCCTCCTTGCGACAACAGACGAATCGTTGCATCGGAAGATGTCACCGACTTTCCATCCCATTCGACGTTAAGCCAACGCGCCAATGTAGATGTCTTCTTGATGTAAGGCAGTTGAATGTCTTTCGGTTTCATCGGTTCAACAAGATTCACAGTGGCAACTATGATCAATTCAGTTCGTTTTCTTTCTGTGGTTGCTTTGCGGAATGCGGCGCCGAGTACTGGTATATCGCCCACAAAAGGGATCTTTTGCATTTTTTCCAAATCGGCACTGCTCATCAGGCCACCAAGAACGAAGCTATCACCATCGGCTAACTCAACGGTTGTCATCGCTCGTCGTGAAGCCAGTTGCGGTACTTTGATTCCTGCAGCTTCGACATAGCCTTCTACTTCGCTCACTTCTGGCGCGAGTTGCATGCGGATTCTGTCTTGGCTAAGCACTTTCGCAGTGAGATCGAGCTTGATACCAAACTCTTTGAAAGAGATGTTCACATTACTACTGGTAGACACGATAACCGGCACTTCACCACCAACCAGAAAGCTTGCCGACTCACCGGATAACACGGTCAAGTTGGGCTCGGCCAATACCTCTGCAATCTGGTCATTGCCTAATGCCGTGATTAACGTGCTTAGGTTTGCAGCGTCGAACTGGTCGAAAACAAATTCACCAACACTTGAACCTACGGAACTCCAATCTACGCCAACAGTTTGTCCAAATGATTCGGTGACTTGAGCTACAGATATTTTGACGTTAACCTGCTGGGTCGTTGCAACTTCAATGCGCTCGATGATCCCTTCCCACGTCATGTTGCGAGCAAACACCATGCTTTCGGGCTCTTCATAATTTGAGCTATCGGACTTAAACTCCAGCTTCACCGTTTTGTCCCATTTCTCTGTTTTTTCTCGTCCAAGCAGAGTGGCAACCAAACGATAGATGTCGTCACGAGTCGCTTCGGAATCAACAAGACCACTCACGGCGACTTGCTCTCCCACAGACTGAATCTTGACTTTGGCATCAGGGAAATGAAATTTGAGTTGACGTCTAATATCCGTTAAATCCAGATCAACAATAATGCGGTCTGAAAGCAGAACATCACCATCAATGCCATAGACGATCAGTCGTGATTGCCCAATAGCATTGGCGAACACAACTATCGTGTTGTCGTTGATTATTTTGTAGTCGACGATGTCAGGGTTATTAATAAACACTTGGCCAATCGGACTTTTTAACTGGATGTGCTGACCATCGTTGAGCGTGATAGAGCGATCGGCGGCAAAAGCGTTTGTTATAGAAAGTAAGCCAATCAGCGGCGCTAGAATGGAAGCAAACAGTACTTGTTTGATTCGATGGTGAATCATCATCACAAAGCCTCTCTCGGGTTGTTCTCGTTACCACGTAACTCAGCAATCCCTGTATAGTTATCGATAATATTGCGTACCTCTGCGAACTCGGGTTGCGTGTAGGTTTGGCTTCGGTAAATTTCGATGTGCATTGTTCGTTGTGCTAGCGCGAGTTTTGGTAACTCGTCGGGGCTAACTTCGATGACCACCGTCGTCAGTCCATCCTCTTTACTCGGAGCGCGAGCGGTAATAGAGCTATCGCCAGTTGCATCATTTCCAATGTTCAGTACTTTGACGTTTTTAAGAAACATCGACGCCTTCACCCCTCTAAAGCGCTTCGGCTTATCGATATTTCCAGCTAAGTTATCGTTCGGAGAACTTACAGTTAAGATATCGATGGACGTTCCAGGGCGGATGTAATCGTTGATTAGGTTTTTGTCACTGACTTTAAGTGGGTATAACGTCATACCTTCCGTGACCAAAAGATCGATGTATCCGGGCTGGCCGGGCGTCACTTGATATTCAGGCAGTACAACCTCACCTGCGTTAAGGCTACGATTGAGCAAAATGGAGGGTGAAAAGCTGATTTGTGCATCTTCTCTGACACCAAGCGTTAATGCTTCACTAAGAGGGAGTTGTTGTTTAACGACACCTTGCGCATCGATCGCACGTCCTTTTTCATAAGGTTCCGTGGTCATCCAAACAGCAACATGCTCTTCATTTTTTTCTTCCACCACTTCAGCGGTCGTTGTCGGTTGAGGTTCACTCTTCAACAAATCGACAACGCCTAGCGCGCCCACTATTAAGGCAGCAATGGCAACAAGTAATACCAGTCGAGATCTCATAATGTTCTCATTCTTGGAGGTTTAAATATGTGGCGTGTTTTGAGTTAAAATTACCAAGTAGAATCCAACGCTAATTGCTATCCCATATGGAATACCTTGTTGGTCGTTCGACGCTTTTCTTATTAGCTTTTTAGTTATCAGCTTGTTCTTTACGAGATAAATAACAGCTAAAAAACCGCCAGCAAAAGCCGTCATAACAAACGCCCAAAGTAAATCGTTGAGAGGTATGGTAAGTGATAGAACCGCGGCATATTTAATATCACCGGCTCCAATCCAAATCAGGGCGTAGACAATCAGCCCTCCCCCTAACACCAGTAAAAAACTCATAATTTGAATGTCTAACGGTGACAGAAAACATTGCAAAAAGAGTAATATCAGCAATGCGTGATTTTGTATCTTGCGATAGAGAAAATCGGTAACCGATACATAGACACACACGATTGCCAAAAGCAGTAAATATACTTCAAAACTCAAAATTGGAAATATTGCCTAAATTTATATGGATTGACGTAAACATGTATTAATTGGTATTCCCAATTAACTGAGCCAGACCAATGAAAACATAGGTCTGGCACAAATATCTTTCGATATATTCTACATTAGCCAATAAGGCTTGATGTTAGCTGCTAGCGCTGTCAATAGCTTCACCTACTTGCGTAAATGCTGCTTCTAGTTTGCTGATGAAACCGCCGTCAGCTACAGCAGTAGAAACTAATACAGCCATTGCTACTGCAATAAGACCATATTCAATTGCAGTTACTCCGCGCTCATCGTTCTTGAATTGTGATAGAAACATGCTTGTTTTAACGTATAGCTTAGTAATCATTATTATGTCTTCCTATAAGGGCTGTTGAAAATTCGTCGCCATTATAATTAGCACCACCAATCTATGGAAAATACCCCCTATCGATTCAATCTATAGGTCGTGTGAAAAATGATCAAAATAAACACCTTAAAAAATACCAACAGAAATACAAAGTCCATAAATGACAATCACTTACATTAAAAATCAGTTAAAAAACAAAATGAATATTTAAATTTATAAACTTGAAAAAATAAGACATAGGTCAATGTTTAACTTAATCCAAAATTTATATAAGCTTTGGAACTAGCCTAATAGATAATTCATCGATCTTTATTACTCCTTATAAAACATGTTGAAATACAATTATCATCACGCTATTGTTCTCCGAATCAACAAACCATAAAAAATATAATTTCTTTGTGTCAAAAGGTTAGTCGAATCATGAAACTACATTTCGAAAATATTGTTTCGTTCATAGCAGTAGTTGAAGAAGGTTCATTTAGCTCTGCTGCACGTAAGCTTGGCAAGTCTCAGTCAACGGTTAGTACCGCTGTGCAAAACCTAGAGTCAGACTTGGGTTTCAATTTATTTAATAGAGAACACTCTAAAGTCTGGTTAACTGAGAAAGGAAAACGCCTATTCCAATTATCTTTGCCTGTGGTATCAAAATATCGTGAGTTAATCACTATTGCAGAACAAATGAATCTATCCGACCAGATAGTTTACCGCGTGGGCATCGATCCATTAGTTTTCAACAAAAACGTAAAAAAGGCATTGTTGGCATTTTCAGAGGCTTTTCCTAATGTCGACCTACTTGTTGTGACTAAACCAAGTTTCGTTTTAGGTAATTACGTTAATGAAGGAAAGATCGACCTAGCGTTAGGTAACCCCTATCACAAGACAAATAACGATTTTAATATAGAAGAGCTTTTTCACGTCAACTGTTGGTGGGTGGCCCACGAAGACTTGGTATCCTTGAAGTCTCACGCGCCATCTCAACGCGTTCTATTAATGGATGGCTGTGAAGAGCTGCTGAACTTGTCGAACATCGCCTCATATAATCTATGGCGACTGGATGATTTAGCCACCATTATCGAACTGTGCAAAGCTCAAAAAGGCATTGCTTTTTTACCGGGGTTTCTCATCGAAGGAAACGTAGAAGACAGTAAACTTAAGGTGATTACAGATCACCCCGATTTCTTTGGCAAGCGAGTTATTGCATCCCTTTTCTGGCAAATACATTCTGACTTTAGCTTGTTTAATCAATGGATTAAGGACGAGCTGAAGACAAGTTCCAGTTATAAACAAACATTTATTGCTGACTTAGCCCAATAATGTTCTATTAAAATCATGACAATCACACTCTATTGCACTCTCCCGCTTCGAGTGTGATATTTCAATACGATGACTCATCCTAATATATATCTAAAATAAACATACGAAATACTAATACCAAGACCGGCATGCATTAACCAGCATATGCACTGGTATTTTTTCATTATTTAGCCTCACATGTTTTTGTGATTAAATCTAATTAAAAACTAACCTATTAAACGTATTCGATATTTAACCTATGACTTCGTTTGTCACTAAATATCGAAAAGAACCGCCTAAACCATACACACAGAAAAATCCACCATAGTAATGACGTTGAATATCAGAATAGCTTTACAACCATTACGTTAGACTAATTCCAGCTATCCGATTTTTTCACGATGATATCAACAATATCCGCCAGCTCTTTTCCTTTTTTGGTCAGACCGTAATATACCGTCACTGGAACGGTTTCTTCTTGCCTACGCCAAATGAAACCTTCCTTGCTAAGTAACTTCAGCCGCTCACTAAGTACTTTACTCGACACTAAAGCCAGCTGCTTTTGAATCTGTCCAAAACGTATCTCGCTACTCTGACCTAGCAACCAAACAGTGTGAGCAGTCCACTTCGTAGAAATCAGTGTCAAATATTTATCAGCGCTGCAGTAACCTTCAGGTTGCTTACCCTGTTCACTCATATCCACCTCTTAGATTATCAATTGTAACAATTGCATAGTTACCTAAAGGTAATTAGTTACTTTTAGGTAGCTAATTCCTTTTAGTAACCACCCTATCTATTATGGCTTCAACCCAAAACACAAACAAGCAGGTGGTTCCATGAAGATACTTCTATTCATAGTTTTAAACTTAATAACTTTCTATTCTTACGCATCAACAGATTACAAAAAACCGCAGTCGCCAACAGAACTGCACCAACTTTTCGCGGAATACTTTTCAAAACAAGACATAGACGGACTAGGCACTCTGTTCCATCAAGACGCCATATTCGTCCTAGATAATCAGGGTAACCTTGCTAGAGGATCCAAGGCTATCAAGCCTATATTGAAAAGTTACTTTCAAGGTGACGTTGAAATGCTAACCCATGATGTGTCTATCCATATTAACGGTAATACGGCTCTCATAAGGTCTGATTGGGAGATAGTTGGAGGCCCCAAAGGAACCGCTCTGGAAGTTATGAAGTATATAGATGGAGGCTGGCTATACGTTATTGACAACCCAAATGGATTTTAATTGGCCATTGCACTTTAGAGTACTGAAGAACACAATCTAAAAGCTTTGCAGGCAATAAATTTCAGACACAAAAAAGCCCACACTAGGTGGGCTTTGCTGATTGTTCATACAGAACGAATTTGGTGCGCTACTGGACTCGATTATCTAACCTATCAGTTTGACTAAAATAAAGATTGTAAAATTCGCGTATTAAAGTGTTACTTAAGTGAAAACTGACCTTCTTGAGCCTTGTTACCATCCAATGCCAGCTCAAATTAGCTTCAAACTATCGCGATTTAGGTTTAGGTTTAGGTTTAGGTTTAGGTTCAGACAAGCACCCCATCTACCTCAATTGTAATACCACTATTGACACTATAACTCGCACCGGCTTTGGCACCATCAGAGTGCACTTTGATTTTTTCCACTATATCTGGAACTAAACGCCCTTCTAACGTTTTATGGAATGCACTTAATGACTGACGTACGAAGTCTTTCGTCAATTTAGGTGTCAATTCAAAATCATTCTGACGCCACTGCCCCTCATCTTCTAGGCCCATGCTTTTATACAAACGCACGTCGGCTTTCATTGAGTCTAATACTTCTAAATATTCACGCGTTTGGTCAACTTCATCTTCAAATTCTCGTCCCAACGTTTCCGTTCTCATGTTTTTTTTGACGAAGAACAAGTAAATCGCTAGAGCTTTAGCTGTAAGTTTTACAGGCACACCAGCCACATCTAACGTCTTATCCTTGGTCGAAATTTTTACTTTAATTTCCGAGCTATGTGCACTATTCAAAGCTGATACAGTTTTTGAAAACGAATGGCTTTGCATTTGGTTGTAAATTGACTCATCAACTTGACGACGCATTCTTACAAACGGGATTTCAGCCAGGGTGACATTAGCGTCCTTGGTGTTTACGACCTTTTTTTTATCTCTCCCGACGATGTACTTGTCGTAAGGAGTTGGGTAATAAAATTCACTCACAAACTCAAAATCATCGTCTACGAACACATGACTCAGCACATCTTGCTCACGGCCATACAAAGACATTGCGTAGCCCATGTAAAAAGCCATTGTCTTTCGTCCGCCAGCAATTGAAGCATGAATCGCAACATCGTCATTGCGAGTCAACTCCTCTACTTTCTGTGTAATAAAGTCAGCCATGACGACTTGGTCTGCTTCGGCCTTTGCATCATCTAACACATTGCCTTCTTCATCAGAGATCAACCAAATATTGTCAGAACTAAACTTAATTTCTGGAAGTTGATAATCTTGTATTAACTTGTTCCAATGACCATCTTGAAATAACCCTTCTTCTAGCGTTAGCTTAGAGTTAGCGGTAGTAATCACAAACACTTCATCAGGCATTGTTTTACCTTGATGATTCAATGCAAACAACGTTTCAGTTAGGACTTGAGGACTTGCGCCTGTTACGGCTACCAAGATATTTTTCAAAATAGGCTCACTAAGTTATTTGGTCTTGTATGAAAAAGAAGGACTTAATAGTTATGCTATCGTCTAGATACCATAAAATTCGTCACCATCTGTTTGGTCTGTCTCCTGATTGATAATCTTTCCACAGCCTAAACAATCTGGGGTTAAGTCAGTTGGCATCATGATTATCAAACCACAGTGTGGGCATAGATCACCTTGTGTTAGCATTCACTTAGCTCCCCAAACGCTACAATGTAGCTACCGCCCCAGCCAGTATTGTGCTCTATACAAACACCATTACGAACTTTCAGCATGCTACAAAGCTGCTCTACCGTAAGTTCAACATCAGAAATATCAAAACCAGCAGCTTGAGATAGTTCATTGTTGATATAAACAAACTCACCAGCTTCTAAACAAAAACCGAATAGAAACGTCGGATCTTCCTCAAGCTTATCCCAACTCTGCACCCCCTCTCCTGCAGTTTGAATTCCAGAAAACGGGGCGAACAGCGGTGTCTCATCACCTTGAATTTTTACCAATTGTATTGTCATATGCGCTAAACCCTTGTTTATTCAGACGCTATGATAAAAGTTAGATAATTCAAGTTGGTATTCTTAAGCTTATGAACTCGCTCATACACTGTAATTAATGTACTTCAAAACCTTCTGCCGCTGGCTCACCTTGATACAAGCTCTCAGATATCATTTTATCGAACTCATCGACATCAACATCGAACAAGCTCCAAAATGTGTTGAACGACTCTCTAGAATAAGGAAATAGATACAGAGCACTCATTGTGGCGAGGTCACCGTCGTCCGTATGAGACAAGATTGACTTACAGACAGATAACTCTGAATTCAATAAGTTAATTTTCGTGTCATTTAGATCTGATTCATTAACACCTAACGAATAGTACATAGAGACCCGAGCTGTATAGTTAGTCGATGACACACTAATCCGGCGCTCCGTCATTGGGTTGTCAAGTCAGTGGCTATTCATACAGTAGCTAAGAAGTTTACTTACAAAATCTATAGATAAAAGACACTAATCGCACCCTTAGCCACAGTGATACTTTTGTCATATACAAACCAAAAAAGAACAAACTCATTAACAAAACATCTACTAATTGGTTACCAGTTAGCCGTGCTAAGCTAATGTTTAGTACAGCTATTAAGGCCGAGTCAAGAGACACAACCAATACAATGCCGATAATAAGTTCAATGACAAAATTGCCGCTCGATTCTGCTTCTCTCATCAATCTTTACTTTTCAAATAACGTTTCAGCGGTGGCCACACCATCACAATCGCGGTAACTAGAGTGATACTTCCGGAAATAGCCCAAAAGGTTAGATTCATTTGTTCTTTTGTCAATGCCATAATTGTGGCTATAGAACTGGCGGGGACGAGCAAAGCAGCCACAAGTGATACTAACAACAAAACCGTATTGGATGATTCGTCTTTCTCTTGCTTCCATAATGCATGGTTATGCTCCAGCTCGACGAATGCTTTTTGTTCTATTAACTCTAAATCTGCTTGGCAGCACAGATATTGATACAATCTCTCTGCGAAAGGGTAAGTAGAGACATGAGACATTTTATACGATCGTCTAAATAGGGATATCCGTTCGTAAAGCCTCGCTCTTTGTTTGTTCGGGCTTAAAATCATCTCATCTTTAAAACGACCGAGCGTTGTTCGTTGGCAAATTACCGCGGCTAACAAATCAAGATAGTACTGGTTCGTCGCTAAGTTCCAGTTTAGTGATGATTCTCCTGGGGTTTGATCTACAAAAACGAGACGATTCAGATTAAATTGACACCGCCAATCAGACCAGTAGTGAAATTGGTTCTCGATAAGCCTCTGTTTTTCGTTTTCAGAGAGCTTATATCTAGGATTAGAAAAATTAATTCCAGCGCTAAGCTCACTCACACAAATAGCGTCAGATTGATCGAAATTACTTACTTGTTTAACCCAAGAACAACTAACAAGCTCATGACCAAAAGCATCTTCTTCATAGTGGCTGTTATTGTCTAGAGGAAGGCTTAGTATGTCGCTAATGTGCTGTTTTAACCCTTTCTTTTGTTGTTCTGAATCCTCCCATAGACAAACACTATGCCTTTCCGTTCTCGGCTCCCATTGAAAAACCGTTCTATTGAGCTCAGCAATACTAGATGCACTTAGGCTATCACTAGATTCAAAATGCAAATAAAGCAGACTCACCTCGCCCATTTGGAGAAGCTGTAGCTTGGTAATACAGACCGAAAACTTGTGACTAAGTGATTGTTGATTAGGTACCAAAGATAACAATGGGCTATCACTCATTTTAGCTTCGAACACATAGCGACCTTGTTTCATTGGCCTTAACAAATCGGCACTAGCTCGAGTATAGAAGCGTCTTATATCTTTAATTTCGGAGTCTTGTAAATCTTCGCTCCAATGCTTCCAATTTCCTGAGCTCACAAGATCTAAAAATGATTTCTTTGAGATAAAGAGCGGTAAAAATCCCCACCCCTGCCATTTATACTCAGCCATTAAGCTTCAACCGCCTCTGTCTTAGGTAAATTATTACTGATCCTAGCTATTGAATAGCGCTCAGCAAGTACACGCACATGCTCTATCTCTTCCACTGATAGTGTATTTTCAATGTAAGCACTCAGCTTTGAATAAGGTCTTTCGTCTCGAGGAATTGTCATATACGAATCACATAAATCAGTGTATTCCCTTAGGTTAGATGCATCCTTTTGTAAGTCTTCCTCAAGAAGACAGTAACGAATGGTCAAGCCAGAAATACTTGATAACCTCCCCCAAGCTTTCAAGCCAATAGGCTTAGCAGGTAAATCTAGAGTCCCACACATAAGGATGGCTTTCTGCCCTGACTCTAACCCTTTTGACAACCAATCGAGATTTGCTCGCGTAATATTTACAACTGGAAGACCGAACTCATCAAGCGTGACTTCTCCATCTCCAAAAGAGACTTTTTGCCTTTGGTGAAACTCGTTTAAATTACCTATGATATTTTCGTCATTTAATGCCGTAACTGTCGCCAATATTCCCTCTAAATCATATTCAACGCAAGTTTCTCCAAATGCCACAATCGCTCTTTGAGGCTTATTTTTGCCGACTAAAAAGACTCTTGTTTGAAGATAACCAGATGAGTACCCAATAATCTCATCAAAGGATAATGCTTCGTCGGTAATACCAAGTGCTCTTTTCGAACTAACCTTTGATAGGTCTAATCCTTTAAGGTTAACTAATTGAGACTCTTCTAAGATATGGTTCGAGCTAATCGTACGTGTAAAGTCGCTAGAGCGAAGCTTATCTACTTCGGTGTAAGGCAACTTGTACGCATCTTTCGGCAGAAGTTGTTCTGAAACAGCACAATAGCGATAGGCTCGCTGCACGGTGCGAATTGGTACACCATGCTCAAGCGTCTCCTCCCCCAACGCTGTTAATTTAAACCTTCCATCAATAAAAATAACAAAGGAACGACCTGCCATTTCACTTAAATGCTTTGTAACAAGCTTTTCTGCTAAACCAGTCAAAGTTACGATAGATTGAACAGAACTGATACCTTGCTCTATCAACTTGAAGATCATTAAATCTATATCACTTAGCTCCTCTCTACTTCGCTCTTTTACCAATATTTTCACATTTAGAATCGGCAACAGACTATCTCGAACATAAAAGAGCGTTTCATCAGATCCGATCTGAGAATTTAGTACTTCAGCGTAGCTCCTCAAGACATTGAAGTAAGGATTACTATTTGTTTTCTTTTTAGCCATTTTCACTTACCAACATTGTTTTAGAGCTAGGATTGTGTGTCGTTCTATATTTGTTTTGAACGTTTGGGCGTTTAACGGCCTTTTCGTTTGGCAGAAAACGGCTCGCTTGGATTAGTGCCCCTTTCTCATAACACTGACTCTTCAGCAGCACCATCGCTCTCTTGAATTCCACATCATGAGCACTCTCTCGATCTGCACCTTTAGTCAATGTTTGAGAATCACCGATCATTACAAGCTGCTTCTTAGCTCGTGTTTGAGCAACATTAAGTCGGCGCCAATCCGCAAGGAATCCGACCTTACCTTGTCGATTCGAACGCGTGAATGTGAATATGATCAAATCTCGTTCTTGCCCCTGGAAACTATCTACAGAAGCAACCAGTTCATTTAGTGGCATCTTGAGTTCCAGTAGCTCACCACGCTTTTGTTCTCTGCGTATTGCGTTCTGGATGGCTTTCACGTGATTTGCGTAGGGAACAATAACCCCTATCTCTCGGTTTTCAGCAAGTTCTGGCATCTCCTGAATTGAAGACTTAAGAAGCTCAATAACTAGGTTTGTCTCACAAACGTTGTCTTGCACCACCGCTCTGCCGTCTTCCGATGTCGACTTTTCACCTTTATTTTCTAACCAAGTCGTGTCTATCCAAATCATCGGCTGTGGGCAATATGACAGTAGCGGTTTTTTCTTATCCATACCGACACCAGCAAAATAGTTGCCCTCATAAAAAGCTTCCGAGACAAAATCACTAATAATGGAAGGACAGCGGAATTGTGTATCCAGCATGATTTTTCGGTCGTCCGGAGCGGCATTCCATAGGTGCTCAAACCAACTGAGTCGATAAAAGTCTTTGTAGTCACCGAAGTCTTTAGCTTCGACTTCTTCCAGTACTTCATCACTGACGACAGGCGGTAACTGCTTATGATCCCCGACTAATATCGCTTTATTGGCTCGGGACAAAGGGACAATCAAGTTGTGTAGTTGTATCTGACCAGACTCATCTACGATCACAACATCAAAGTCGAGTTCTCTAAATAGGGCTTTGGTATTGATACCAATACAAGTAGCACCAACCACGTTTACGTTTTCGATTAAGATTTTATACAACGCCTGTTGACGCTCGGTTTTCAATTTATTGAACCACTTCGTGAGGTTGCTATGAATACCCGAAACTTTACGCAACAGTTCATCCAATTGAACCAGTTCTAATTTCGTTACTCTGTCCTCAGCCTGCCCTGGCAGAACTACCTCATCAACTAGGGAAGTTACCTTTCTAAAGTAACCATCAATCTGTTGATTACAGCTTTCAATAAGCTGTTGAGCTTCCTCTATAGACTTCTCTGTACTGGCAATAGAGGCCATAGTCGTTGTCCGTGATTCGCTAAGTTTTCCGGACTTTATATGAGCACTTTCTATACGGCCATTGATTAGATTGGTCTTTTTAGTATTTATCCATCGAGAAACAGACTTAAAAATCGGCCACTCTTTTTGCTCAATTTCTTTTAATTGAGCATTTAATCGACGAATAACATTGTCGTGAGAAAGAATATGCGATTCTATTTCAGCCAACTCTACGTGTAAGCTTTTCTGTCTATTAATATGATGGATGTGATCACTTTGAGCTTTATCTGCATTATCCATTTTCGCAATAATTTCATTTCTACTCGCAAGCAGTTCATGGATATAAGTGAGTTGAGACTCTAGGTTTTTCAGTGTCTCATCGGCTGAACTGAACATACGCGCTTGCAATTCAGCGGCTTTATTATCGAGTGTAATGTCCTCCAAGCAAGAGCTGATTTTATTTTCGTTGCCTATACGTAAACACTCAAAATCGTCTTCTTCAGCCAAACGTTCTAGAACATTGTCGACCGCTTTATTGTTTTGCGATGTCACAAGAACACGTTTACCCTGCGCCGCGAAGTACTTCACCCACTGAAGAATAACCGTGGTTTTACCTGTGCCCGGAGGCCCTAGAACCAAAGTGTAATCATTACTACCAGCACCACTATCAATCGCTTTGACTTGCGACTGTGTCGGTGGAAATTTACTTGGAGGTAATGGAACCTTAACTGGGGTAAGAGGCTCATGTTGATACACTTTAGCGGCTAAAGGTAACAACCATGGGTTTTTGGATGACTCTGACTCTAAAGAATCTACAACGGAATTTCTTACCTTCTTTAACGTCGGTAGAGCCGCAATAGCCAAAAGCGCTTGATCTGGTATTTGTGAATTTAACGCTTGTTTCTCGATGCTAACGTGAATGATAGGTTCATTCTCTACAGGGGTGAGATCCGCCACCTCTAATAATATATCTGTTGGCTCTCGCATTTCGTCGAGCATTTCAAGCAGCGTTGGTTGTACTTCAAGTAAGCGGGAATAATCAAATTCATCTAACGTAATTTCATAGTGAAGACGGTAGGTTGTTCGTTCACTTCGAGCGCTGATAGAGGTCGCATTGAAAGGCATACATTGCTGAGCCGCAATTCTTTCGAGTTCATATTCAGAGTCAATGAAACAGCGCAACACATCGACCATCTCTTGCTCTTCGTAGCAAAGCGCCTCCTCTTCTGCTTGTTCTGGTTCTAGCTCCTCACCCTCCACATTCCATGGAGAATTGATTGCATCGAGCAACTCGGTTGCGTACAAACCATACTTAAACCTCACATCACGCGCTTCCAATCCATTGCCAAATTCGCGGCCCGTCAGAAACTCAATGCCATCAAACTCGAGCAAAGTCCCGTGCTCCAGCATGCGCTGACGGTCTTGGTTGTTCGCATAGTAAATGCGACTCACCCAAAGCCTAGGTTTTTCCTCACTCTTGGCAACATTAATTGTGATTTTATATTTACCAATAAGTAAGGTGACGATGACGGTATCTTTCGGCTTAAATGAAGAAGCCCAAGCTTTGTTAGTTGACTTTAGTTGGCTTATAACCGCCTCTTGACCTTCACCATTGTCAGGCCAGTTTTTATCCAGATAATTATTTTCCAAACGATACAATAGAGGAAGAACGGAACCATATTTAGCTGATTTATCTTCCGGCCAAAAAGGCACGGTTTGATTGTATGCAGACATTACGATTACCCCTTGCTATTGATTTGCTTAGATGCCTCTTGTAAGGCTTTGACGATAGTAAATACTTGTTTACTGCGCTGACTACAGTCGAACGTTAACCCCTGCTGCAATGCATCACGGAGCTTTGATGGTATAGAGGTAGGCAATTGAATGTTCATCTCATCCCAATTCGAATTATCAAAATTTGGCTGAAGTACCAATGGTTGGCCCGTCAACAAATAGTGAATAAGTTGGCAGAATGAAAAAATGTCCGACGACTGTGTGAGGCTCACGTGTCTCACAAATTCTTGCTCCGGGGAGCGATAATGTGCTGTCCCTTCCTCAAGGTAGCGCTTTTGGTTGGACAAACCAAAATCAATAAAACTAACTCCAGCGACATTCTGATTTTTGTCGCTGTGCACAATGATATTTTCTGGTTTTAGGTCTCGATGGGTAACACGATAACGATGAAGTTCAACCAACTTCCAACCAATTTTCTCTGCCAAGCGCAGGCGTTGTGCAAATTCTCTACGATTATTTGGTGCCACCGTTACAAACTCATTAAGAGGCTTACCTTCAACCCAGTCCATAAGAAGATAATGCTTCTTTCCTTCTTGCCAATATTGATGGCACTTAGCTGCAACACCAAACGGCAAACGGTTCAGAGCAACAATCTCATTTTTAATGGCTTTACTAGCTTTAAGATCCTCGACCTCAATCTCTTTTAACCCGTAATACAAACCAAGCTGAGGCAATTTGACGCGATAAAAAGCACGTTTCGTCGCTTCGCACTGATAGATTACCTTTTCCTTGGGGTATTGTTTGGTATAGCCATTTGTCGTCATTTCCATGTCTTTAAGACCTCTATCACTTGCTCAATTGTTGGGCGGTATTTAGGTGTAACGTGAAGTATTCTCTGCCAAAACTCAGCATATTGTCCTGATAGCTCTAGCTTTTGGCACAGCTGTTTCCAATATGCTGGGCGGCGCCCCTTACTGACTAATTCTTTCGTCGATTGCTCAAACGGCAGTTCCCCACTTAACGAATAAAACACGACTAATCCCAGACTAAAAATATCGGAAGAAAACGTTAAAGACTGACCAGGTTCATTTACTTCCGGCGCTTGGTACTTCTGCTCGAACGTTCTTCTAGCATTTAGGGGCAGTGTCGCAACCATTTCTTGCTGACATAACTCGAAATTTATCAACATTGGCTCGCTTCGTTCGGTGACACGAATATTTGATAAGTTAATGGCTCGATGAATAATCTCGGGGTCACCCACGCTCTGAATCTGTTGGATGGTTTCTGCTAATTCAATCAGTAGGTTGAGTTTCTCTTCTCTTGTAGGGTTCGCACTAAGCCATTGTTCAAGTGTTACAGCTGGAGCTTTTTCAACGAACACATAAAACTTGTCTTCAAGCAATTCCTTATCTTGATAGCGTTGAACCCCATCCACTCGGCTTAAGCGCTTAAGCACTAGAGCTTCTCGGCCTAAGCTCTTGAGCTCGGTTTGGCGATGTACAGCACTTAAGTGATCCAAATTAAAGCACTTAGCCCAAACCTGTTCGTTAAATAGAACGGCGTTGTAAACGGTAAAGTAATCTGTTGATTCCGACTCAACCGCTTCCAGCTCTACTTCATAATCTCCAACGGTGATGGCACCTTGATACTGTTCAACAGGAGATGCCGTCAGTTCCTGAACTAACTGATTTATTTCTGATTCAAACAAACGCCGTTTTGGTTTTTTACCAAATCGAGAGCGGCAGAACTTAACGAGTAGCGAAGATACCTGCTCGGTTTGCGCAACCATAACTTCACCCATATCCATAAAAGGAGCCGAAACCGTTTGACCATCATAAATACACTCAACATTGGCGTTACGATTCGTAAACAGTACTAAACCAGTATTTTTTAATTCTGGCAGCAACGCTTTTAACTCAGGTAGATCACCAAACCTTCTTAACGCTTCTCTAAGCTTAGTGACCGGATTCGAGAGGTAAGTACGCCCCATATCATTATCGACCAACAAGCTGTTTCGTTTGTTCGTGCACATATCAACTGCCATGTTGCCGTGATGATCTTTCAATTCAAGCGGGATCACACCAAACGGATAAATAAGCAGTCCATCAAACAAACGGGATGAGTTTTCACTTAAGATCGGAGGGCAAGAGACAATTCTAAAACCTTCAAAAAGCGGTTGTGTGAAAAGTTGTGTTGCTAATTCAGCTAAGCCTCGGCGTTCATGTAAACGCTCTTCTTGAGCCCCGATAAACGGATTGTATGGCCAGTCATTTGCTACAAAAGAGTGTGAGTTCGCCATAGGAAAAATAAGTGCTGACCAGTCTTGGTCGACAACCGCCGGAAGCAGTTTTTTTTGCAGTTGACCACTGCTTAGAGCATCAGAGGTTAAGTTAAGCTCGCACATCATTTGGCTGCTTAAACCGTCGCTGGTTAAAATAAACTTCGAAATCCCATCATTATCAAGGTTCATGTGATGAACGATAGGCGTGACTTCACTTCCAACAACAGAAATAGGTTGTGATTCAAAACCATGAGATTCGGCTCTTTTAACCCCCTTTTCAACTCGATAAAGCCGAATATTTCCTACCCAATACAATTCAAACTGTTTTGCCTTCTGAGTGATAATGCCAAAGGTAGATTGAACCCCATTGTTGAAAAAGAGTTGATGCAGTTCTTCTATCACTTGTTCCGCGACAAACAGCTCATTAGTTTGATTCACGGTTAACCAACTACTTAGTAGGTCTATACCCCTCGCAACGTCGCAACCCGATACCAGGTCTGCGATAAGTGCTTGACGCCCTGATTGATGAATCCAAGTAAAATCGCCAATATTGTCTTTACCGGATACATCCTTAAACTGTAATTCCATAATATTTATCTAAGCCACTGTTTTATTATTCGCCCAAACTTGTGCACATTTCTGGATGCTTGTTTTGATACTCGTCGATGCACGCTTTGGTCTCTCTATATTCTTTTAAACCGCACAAACTGATGCTTAATCGATCCGACTGCAGGCCTTTTTCAGGTGCCGTTGAAAAGCCTTGCCCCGCTTTTATTGCCGCTTTGTCACTCAGTAAATATCTATCGTGTATAAACCCATGTGGTACACGGATATAATTCACCAACGGTAAATCAACCATTGAAGCTTGATACTCGCGTTCAAAAACACCTGATAAATTACTGCAATCCATTGTGGTCACGATACTCACGCTGCGGACACCTGCGTCTATTGCCCTACGCAAAATAGCTTTGAGCAATGCATTACCTGGGAGTTTAAAATAGGGATCCGCAATGATTAGTTCTTTGCCCACATTCAGTAGTGGAACAGTCACATCTAAGATATTGTGCTCGGTTTTATCGATCCAAAGTGTTGGAGGAATCGACCAACTCGTGTCTCCATCAATGATCTGCTCATAATTGATATGTTCTGCGCCCGCTTGCTCTGACACAACGGCGTTGAATGCTCTTAATGAGTGTTGTGATGTCATCCAATTGAGCCAATTTTCATACCCACTCTGTAGTGTTGAATCTGCTCGATCTTTCGGTAACACAATGAAAGGATTGGCTTTATCTCGCTGCAACTTATTAAGAAAATTAGTCACGGACTTTTTCTTAGTTGGCGCAATATCAGAAGCCTTAACACTTTGATACGCCTCCCTAACCCACTCTTTAGTTGGAGCTACCAGATACCGACCATTTTCAAAACCAAAGGCACTTTTAAGCAATGCATAATAGTGATACTCCGACATACAGTGAGGGTCGAGTGCTATCTCCTTGTACATTAGAAAAGCTCCTCATCTCTTTCATCAAAGAAACCACTCGGCCAACCTATTTCTAAGTCACCATCATCGGTAAGCAGTGTTTTATGTGCCACGACTCCTGCATCAGAAGATTCTAGATAGATAATAGAGAGATCCGCTTTGCTAACTGGCGTAAAGCCACTTGGCAACGCTTGATCTGTCGTTTCTCTGATACGGCGAAGTAAGCGCAGGATTAAATGCTCACTGTGAGTTTCAATTAAGTAATGGTTTTTACTGTCTGTTTGGGTTAGCAAATCACCTAATGAAACTTGTGCTTTGGGATGTAAATGCAATTCAGGTTGCTCGCAACAAATCAGGCCACGCTTGTTAGACTCTGCCGCAACCACCAAGGGGAAGACTTGTGAAATGCCGGCACCAACGTCACTTGCTGAAACCTCAATATCATTTGAAAGGTCCCACAAGGTAACCACGTCTTGTTGATACTCTCGTGAAGAAAAAAACTTATGATTGACACCTTCGCTCGACGCTTCATCCAGTTGTCTACGTGTGAAATCACTAAACTTATCGCCATCACTGATATAGTCGATCCGCCCTTGCTCAGACTTTTCAACCAAGGCATAACCAAGGTCAAGCCAATCACGGCCTGCCATCCAGCGGTTAACTCGATGAACCACCTCCATATCGGCATTGAAAATGGTGTCCCAACTCGCCTTACCCGAGTACCAATCCTTTTGAATCACCTTATCTTCAGCATCGAAAGTAGAATCAGGAATTTGTCTTAGTGGTCCAATAGCAACGCTGTCTGAAAGAACATCGTTTAGGTTGGCGAGCGATGCGACAATCACATCACTAAAAATTTCCTCGATTCTGCGAGTAATCAAGTCATGTTCGGACTCTAAGCTCGTTTCTAGCCTTTTATCTAGCCTTGGCAGCGCACCTGATCGAGATTGAAAGTGAAACGGCGCGTGAAGAAACATTTGTTGACTATTCGGTAACGATACATCTATTGGGGTAGAGGTTGACGCTTCTAAAACATGGTGATGAAATTCACCACATGATCCATCTTCTCGAGAAGCCGTTTCTGTATCATCTTCGTCATCCGTTTTAAATAAAGGATGAAGATAGTTAACTCGGCTCACTTCAGCGTTGTCGTTCGGCTTGGTGTTCTTCACTTCCAGAATGAACTCGTTGTCTAACCACACAGATTGGCGGTAGACAAACGCTGTTTTTTCAGCGTGAGACCACTTGATTTCAAACTCAATCGCGACCTCGTCGGCCCATTCACTAGGGCTACTCATATTGAGTAAAGGTTCAGATACGGACTCACCCAACTGAGCCGCTTTTTGATGTAAACCCTCAATAAACCAAGTGCTATCATCGAAACTGTGTCCTGCCTGGTTTTTTGGTTTCTGGTACTCAACCTTAATCACCATGGTTTTAGAGAGATCTTTACCGTTAATAAGGTTCTTAAAGCCGCCAACGTATTTATTACCAAGCGCTTCAATTCTCTGAGGGTCACATTGACCCTTATTGATAACATGCTGTAAGTAAAACAGAGCCATAAGGACACTGCTCTTACCGACACTATTTGGGCCGAACAATAAGGTGACGGGTGCAAACTCGATAGTTTGTGTTTGCTGGAATGAGCGGAAGTTGGTTAGAGATAGCTTGGTGATATTCATGTTCAGCGGTAATCATTAACTTTAAGTGGTTATGCCGATACAAATCAGCGAGTTAACTCATACTATTATCATCAAATTGCATATATTTATAGAGCTGACATCACATATACAAATTAAAGATTGAGTCAATACTATTTAGTGAATGATGGACTGCAAATCTCAACATTGATAACAACACAAAATGGTTGGATTGCTATTGTTTAGGCATAACGATGATTTGGACACCTAGTCTTCTAACATGCCGAGTGATGAGGCTCTATATGAAATATATCTTAGCTATTCTTTTTCCTGCCATCGGCCTCATGATTGGCTCGCTGGCCATACCTTTCGGGATCTTCATCGGAGTGTTTAGCTACTTTTTCGTCTCTCACATGACTGAGACAAACGACTTCCCCCCTATGGCTTCAACTTCCGATTCAGCTTCAGACAGTGAACATTCAGACACCACGCCCGATAACGACCAAGATGATCTGTTTGAATCCGACACTATTGAAAGAACTTTGTTTTCACAAAACACCACAACGTTCGATGACAATGAAATTAACCCTGCAACGGGGTTACCTATGATCGGTGGCATTGGAGGTGTGGATGTCGAAGGCAATCCATTCGGCATAGGTTCATCAGATAGCTTTGATAATACCAGTCTCTTTGACGACTCAATCAGTTCACTGAGTGACGATAGCATGAACAGCAGTTTGTTCGACGACAGTACAAACAGTTGTTTCGATGATTCTAGCCTATTTGACGATGATGGTTTTGGCTGTGGGAGTTCAAGTTTTGATGACCCGTTTTCGTAACTGAGCGTGATAGTCATTAAGGGTTTGAGCAGGATTGACAATAAAGGATGGTCATTGTTGTTGATAGCAATGCTGAAGAACCTCAGCATTGCTAGTTTGAGGGTTTATTTAGGGCTTGGTTTAAAGTTCGCCAGAGAAGGCTTTTTGGGAAAGTGAGCTAAATAACTCCTCAGCATCAGTCAACTGTACGTTAAACTTATCAATAATTGTCTCTAATCTCACCATATGAGCCATTATATCTTGTTGTTGAGATAGGCTAGGGACTGGAACTGTGAAGTTGTTTAGCAACTCCAAATTAACGCCTGTTTGACCTGCTGTTCTTTCTGAGTTCGCTACAATTACGTCATGATATGCAGGTAGCTGCAACAAATAAAAAATAAAGCTTTTCAAAAAGCTATCATTTTTGGGTGAGGCCTTCATCAAGGCTACATTGTATGAACCACTTAAACCTTTTAATATTTGAAAAACAGGTGGACCGTAACGAGCAATCATGACGTCGTCTACGTCAAAAATCCTTCTCGCCTTATCTTCTGGGATATAAGTTTTATATTTATCAGTCTTAAAGTCTCTGATTTGTATTAATCTCACATAACCCTGCTCTGGTTCATACTTAAATGTACTTTTTGGCGGTTGGTGACCGCCTTTAAACTCTATCACATCGCCCATACGCTTGGTTTCCCACCCTTTCGGGTTTGAAACCGGATCACCAAACATATCCAAAAAGACGCTGCGTAGGAACTCATCGGCTAGGTCGATGGCTTGCTTGCGCTTTTGGCGAATGGCATCAGCTTTATCTAAAATGGCTGCAATGCGTTTTTGTTCGGCTAATGGTGGGAGTGGGATTTCAAATTCGGCAAAAGTCGACTTATTAACAATAGGCATGGTAGTCGAGCTTGATGCAGAAATTAACTTCGGCTTTAATGTCAGACAATAATAGTAAACATATTTTGGATCAGCTTTTGAAGTATCGACAACTAGACTGTTAATTTGCTGGTTAGATGCCACTTTCTGATTCGTATAGCCTACTTTGCCTATCGTTGCTCCGATACAGCAAACCATTACACTTCCTGCTGGGATACATCGAACGGTGGCTGCACCTTCGCGAGTTAATGTTCTTGCAGTAGTTGTAACCTCACTTACAACTCCTAAATCGCCAGGTGTAACAAAAGGCACTTCACCATCAAAATATTCTGTATTTTTTTTAGGTGTAGATCCAGTTACAACGTTGGCAATATCTTTGAACTTAACTAAAGGCCAACTCATAGCATCCCCTCCAACTCATTCAAGTCAGCGAGAATCTCATTCTCAAGTGTTTTCAGCTTACCAAGAATCACTTTAGGGTCTTCATACACTTCTTCCTCATACACCACCTCTTTGTAGCGGTTGATAGAAAGGTCATACTTTTGCGCTTTAATATCTTCCGCCGATACCATAAAGGCTTTTTGCGTTTTATCACCAAACTCTGCGGTTAGTGCATCAGTATCGTTCGCTTGGTATAACTCGCTGTAACGCTTCCATTTTGCCAATGCTTCTGGAATGTCATTGTCTTTGATAGGGTTACGCTTATCATCCAGTGAGTAGCCGTCTGCCTGCATGTCATAGAACATAACATTGTCGGTGCTACCGCCTTTGGTGAAGATAAGAATACCAGTAGAGACCCCAGCGTATGGCTTAAATACACCGCTAGGTAGCGAAATCATGGCTTCTAGTTGGTTATTGTCAATCAGCTCTTGACGCAGGTCTTTGTGCGCCTTTGAACTACCAAACAAGACACCATCAGGCACGATGGTTGCGCTGCGACCACCAAGCTTAAGCATGCGCAAGATTAACGCCACAAATAGCAGCTCTGTTTTCTTGGTTTTTACCATTGAGAGCACTTGTGGGTTTACCGACTGCTCATCTAGGCTACCTTTAAATGGCGGGTTAGCTAGAATTTTGTCGAAGAAGTTCTCTTCTTGAGCTTTGCCTGCAAAGTTCTTATTCAAGCTGTCTTGGTACGTGATATTGGCAGAGCTTACACCGTGTAGCAGCATATTCATTGCCGAAACGCGTAGCATGGTGGTGTCGAAGTCAAAACCCCAGAACATCTTGTTATTAATGTGATCTTGGTATTCGTGCAGCATGTCACCGGTATAAACGTTGTTGCCGTCTTCATCCTGGTAAATGCTTTCTGGGCTAGTGTGAGTACGCGTTAGGTATTCCATCGCGCGAGACAGGAAGCCCGCGGTACCACACGCCGGGTCACAAATCACATCTGTGGGTTGCACATCCAGCATTTCAACCATCATATCGATGATATGACGAGGCGTACGGAACTGACCGTTAATGCCGGCAGAAGAGAGCTTACTTAACAGGTATTCGTAGATATCACCTTTCACATCACTCTGTTCGAGCGGAAGCTTATCAACCATTTCAACAGCAGATAGCAGTACCGACTCACTGCGGATCTCCACGTCAGCATCAGCCATAAACTGTGCAATGTCTGAGCCGTTTAGCTCGATTTGTGAGAAGTGCGGGAATACGTTATTACGCAGGTGAGGAAGCAGCTCTGCACCCGACATGTTTTTGAAATTCTGCCAACGGAGTAACTGACCTTCTGGCGTTTCTGGGAACTGGCGATTAAACGGCTTACCTGTCCGTTTAGCCTTTTTCTCTGCCGTGGTTTCTTGCATATCTAGCATGCGAGAGAACATTAGGTAACTGATCTGCTCAATCACCACTAGCGGGTTGGTTACCCCACCCGTCCAAAACTTTTCCCACAGACCATCGATATCGTTACGTAATTGACCAGTTAGCATAATGCGCTCTTCTTTTAGTGACTGTTAACTTTGCAAACGACAAAGTTAAGAGGTGTAGATTATGAGATTTTATAATGATTAAGGGAGTTCGTAACCTTACAAACTCCCTTTTCGGTGTTTTGAATGACCGTTTGGTTAATGTGGCATCAAAAATGGCTGCATTAACGCTTCAAGCTCGTCCGCTTTAGTATCAGTGAAGATATCTAAGCCTTCGCCATCGGTTAGGCGTTCAAACGGCCCCTCGTATAAATCTGCGACTTTGATACGCCCGTTCTGACAAATAAAGCGTTTCAATTGATTCAAAAACTGCACTTGCTTGTAGCTAAGTTGGTTATTTTGAATGAAATCGGTAAAGCGTTGATTGACCAGATCGGCGTCTAAACCCACTAGCTGAACCAACGTTTGGCTCAGTTCTTGTGACGTTCTTCCATAAAAAGCGTTCAAAGCATTCGCATCAACACCGGGGTGCTGCGTTAAAATTGTTGAAGTCAGTGATTTTAGCTCATATTCTGTCACTGCTTGGTTGTTATGAATCTTCTGTAATACAGGATTATCAGCAAGCATTTTATCGAGAATGTCTTTCAAACGCTTACGGTAAACCATAGCTTCTGTTTCATCACCGATAACCACCACACGGTCAGTTTCACGAACCTCGCCATCTTGCGCAGCGGTTGTTTGAATATTCTCATAAGGAGACAGTTCTTTCTTTTTGAACTTCATAACCCCACGCAGTTTAGTGCGTGTGTTTTCAAGCTGCTCTAGCGTAATGTCTTGCCAGTATTTCTGGGTTTGCACTCTTGCGATTTCATCGCCTTGTTTGCGCACTTCTGTAATGGTCACTGCTAGGTTTTGTAAGCGAGAGATGTAATCCGCTTTTAGGTTTTCGATCTCACTACTACCTGATAACTGAGCACTTTGAATTTGTGAGGTTAAGCGATCCAGCATTGAGGCATCTTTGTCTTTTAGTGTGCGATTTCCCATCAGAGGCGCGATTGTGGTTTCCAGTAGATGCCTAGTGGAACCATTCATTTGGAGTAACTGGTCAGTTTCTTGGAGCTGTTTTACGTTTCTAAGCTCTCGGCGAACGGCGATTGCGCCTTCTGGTAGGTCACAAATATCCGCTTTCATCTGCGCACAAGCAAGCTCAAAGGCTTTAACGTCGGCACGCTTTTGAGCTTCATCGGCAAGTTGTAAGCGTGCTTCAAAGACGGTTTGCAGCAGTGAACGGCTAACGCCAGTGTCTGCTTCTACATACTCTTCTTCAAAATATTCAAAGTTGCCATAGTGGTCGAAAATCAAGAACTCTTCTTTGTCTTTATCCGGGCCAAACAGATCTGGACAAAGTCTTGTGCCACGCCCAATCATCTGCCAGAACTTCACCCAAGATTTCACAGGGCGTGCAAACACAAGGTTGACCACTTCTGGTACATCGATACCGGTATCCATCATGTCGACGGAAATGGCGATACGGAAATCGCTATCTGGCTTTTTAAACTCATCAATTCGAGCTTCTGGGCGATCGACAGCATTGTGGATCACCTTACAGACTTTACTGCCGTATTGTGGATACAGATCTTCACAGAAGAGTTTCTCAAGTTGCTCGGCATGGGCTTGGTTTTGCGCAAAGATGATGGTTTTCCCCACTAGCGACTGAGTGGCATCTTTAATGCCATTTTCCATCAAGTTCTCTAGGATGGCGCTGTCGGTTTCGACACTGAAAATCTTTCTGCCAATGTCTTTACCTTTAATGGTGGTATTTTGCGCCTCTTCTTCTCCGAGATCTTCTTCAAGCTGCGCTTGTTGTTCTGGGGTGAGTTTGCTGTAGTGGATACCATCACGCAAGAATTCGGTAGTGAACTCTTTTACTCTGAATGGGTTGAGGAAACGTGGCTCATGCGAGATAGCTTCTGCTAGGTCGAAGTTAAAGGTTGGGTCGCCATTTTCACAGCCAAACAAGTCATAAGTGTTACGCGCAATGAACTTCACTGGTGTTGCAGTTAAACCTACCTGCATTGCATCAAAGTAGTCGAAAATGTCACGATAGCGATTATAGATACTACGGTGTGATTCATCGGCAATGATCAAATCAAAGAAGCCTACATCCAATTGTGAGAATCGGTTCATCATACCTGGGTAAGTCGAGACGAATACACGAGCTGACTGGTCGACTTGGTTTTTCTCCCCGATGACACAACGCGGTTCACTTGGTAAAAAGTCTTTAAACGCTCCATCGGCTTGACGGCGCAGCTCCTTACGGTCACACAAGAATAGTACGCGCTTAACCCAGCGAGAACGAAGTAGCAACTCAACTAATGCAATGGATACACGAGTTTTACCCGTTCCTGTTGCTTGGACAATCAACGCCTTACGGCGCTGATTTTGGAATTGGTTGGTCACCGATTTGATCGCCTCAATCTGATAAGGTCGACCTGCAATATCTGCGTTAGGGTTGAGTTGTTCTAAGTTTGGATCTTTATGTAAATGCTGGTATTGCAAAAACTTCAGGCTATCTTTGGAATAGAAGCCAAACACCTGACGATAGGTGTTGTATTGCTTGGTATCCCAAATGCAAATCTCATAGCCATTGGTATAAAACACAATCGGCTCTGGACAGTTATGTTGCTTTGCTAGACCTTCAGCATAATAGCGAGCTTGCTCCCTGCCTTTTTGCATATGTTCACGCGAACGTTTCGCTTCGACAACGGCAAGTGGCGTACCGTCGTCATCCCAAAGAACATAATCAACATACCCTACTCCGGAGTTTGTCGGTTGGTGTTCGACTTCAACTTCAATGCCTACTTTTTCTGGATCATTGATATCCCAACCAGCCTGAGCCAGTAATGTATCAATTAACAACTGGCGAGTTTTATTTTCATCCCATTGCAGGCTATTCGCCGTTTGTTGACTACGCGACTTCGCCTGTGCTTTTGCTTGCTTCAGTTGTTCAGCCGTTAACTCGGCCTGAGTTTCTGCTGCTTGGCGCTTCTGGCGCTCGCGCTCTAAGTCATCAAACAGCGCTTGTTGCTTCTGTTCGTTCTCTTCAATAACTTTATCAAGTTGCTTTTGCGTTAAAGAGTTTGAGGTAGGAGCATCTGGGTATACAAGCTCTTTGAGCTCAGATACTTGAAAGCCGTAATAGTTAATCGCAAGGTATTGAGATAGAGAGTGAGCTGTACCCAGTGCCGCATAAGCTTTACGCGTAGAACCGTCACCACCATGTGCAGTGTCATTTCCTTCTACTCGCAAGAAATGAAGCTGATCTCGAAGGCGCGATTCAGTGACATCAATAAAAGCATCGTTCTTTAGCAGTTCCATAAAGCTTGCCTGCGGAAGCCTTGCTAAACCATCAATGGCATAAATCTCTTTGGTGACTTCTTCGGCAAAGCCACGCAATCGCGTAATCGCGCTGCCAGGGTCTAAATGTAGGATCTGCTCAGCGAGGTATCCTAAATTTGCCAGTTTTTCGTTATGTTCACGAATGAGTTCGAAGTTTAAAGAAGTCGCCATAAGCCATTGATACTCCAAATTTGAATTGCATACCTTATATCAAATAATTGCTCTTATTACGATGACCGTGTATGCAATTGAGTTATATATTTCCTCTGAAACAATGCATAACATTTTATGCAGCAAAAGTCGGAAATAGTGCCAGTTATTTGTAAGCCTTTGTCACGAGTGGAGTTCGTTCTACATCAAAGATGTCATCTTGAGTTAGAGCAAAGTAAATATTTGAAGATATCCTTCATTGACGATAGGCATTCTAATTGAGGTGTTTATTCGAAGGAGCTTTGTAAGCTTAGCAAAATGGAAACCTTAACTTGCTTCACAATTTGTACGTGTTTTCGGTAATAAAACTAGCGCTGTCTAGACATTAGACAGCGCTAGTGGTTAAACAGAATTATTCGTGAATTGAATACGAAATATCTGTACTCCAGTCTTCACTGTTTTTTACTGTAATCTCTTTTTCAAGTTTCTGTAATTGTGCCAACTGATGAGCTGGATCAAGATCAAAACCAAATCTGATACTTTGGAAGTGTGATTGAGGGTCGAACAAACGCCAATAACCCACCCCTTGATCTAGCTTGAAACTAATCTTCTGACCGGACGCTAGCGTTAAAGTAAGAAGCCTACGGTGAGCGATGTTTGCTCGGCTATCAACTACGGTAACAACCGGCTCTACTTTGGCTTTATGCTCAATCCATGTTTTGAACACTGCAAAGTGATCATCTTGATAAAGCCAATCTTGATGTAAAAACTGACCTGAACGTTCCTTTTCGTTAAACAAGGTCGCGACTTTCAATACTGGTTTTGCGGAAAGCACATTGCATAGTGAGCTAAGCACTTGAGTAATGAGCAATAAGCTCGCCGGACTTTGTTGATAACGGTCACTGTATGCGACTTCGACAACAGGGTCATTCGACAATAGCTTGAGCAGTTCGTCACCATCGTTTTTAAATAGATGCATCCAAAATCGTTCGCCAAAGTCCGTTAACTTGCCGTTTAACTGGGTAGTAATTTCCCACTCACCATTCTTCGCACTTTGTTTGGCCATGCTTACTTCAAAAAGCTTAGGCTTTGTATCTATTAAATTAAGTTGGACACTTTCGACCACTAGCCCACCAGCATTTAACCAACCCACTCCTGGTGTTAAGTTTTCATATGTGTCAGTAGCGAGCGTAACTATATTGCTTCTAGTTTTTAACTGGACCGCAATATTCGAATTCAGTTCTGTCTGTGATTGGCATAACGCGAAATTCACACCAAGGTTTTGCAGAGCAATCAGCTCTATTTCCGTTTCGCTGTCTAGTTCAACATTAGGCAGTACGATCGTAACGTCAACGTTGTCCTTAGCAAGGTATGTCACCAAGCTATTTCTAAACTTGGGATTCAAAAGATCCCAGTTATTGAAATCGTTCGGCAGCTGAAACAGTAACGAAGTTGCGCCTTGGTTAATCCAATGACGCACGGCTTGGTCAATAGAACTTGGTTGATAATAGCCACCAGCTAACAATTGAACATCATTTGGCAAACCGACAAAGTTAATAAACCCATCGCCTAACCAATCTTTAGCGGCTTGACGATCTAAACTATCAGAGTCTCGGCGAGTATCGGATTGCAACAAACAATCACCACAAGCTGTTTCACAGCTTTGACATTCTAGATTGCGAACCATTTTTCGCAATAAAGATTCAACGAGCAAATGCGCAGAGCTCGCGAAGCCCGCACCACCAGAAATAGTGTCAAACAATTGAATTACAAGCGCGACTTCGCCTTCAGACACGATTGCAGGACGCAATGCATAGCCCAATTCTGATGTCGAAATACCAAGTTGTTCAGCCAGTGCAGCGCGCAGGGCTACCGCAAGAGTAGTGGCTACCACTCTCCCCTCAGCGTCATCTGCTATGTATTCATTACTAACCGGGTTTTTCAAACTCAATTCAAACACATCAGTCTTAGTGTGGGCACCAAGGTGAATGGATTCCATCAACGTTGGCGAACCATCACACTCTACCGAATCATCACCTTTCTTGTCGCGTTGCGGTGCTTTAAGCGGACGATGCGGCTTTGTTGGGTTGAAGGCCTTAGGGAAATGTCCATTTTTGTCCATTGATTCAGCTCGACCACATGTCATGCACAACGCGTATCCTGTGCCGTTCTCACCAGAGGTGTGGTTAAACACTGTGCCTTCGGTGTTAGATAACATGTGACCAATTTTATCATTCGGTAAGCTCACTCTCGCAGCGTTCCCGGCACTAACCCAAGCCGGCTCAACTGGGATAAATTTTTGCATAGCAATGTTATTCGTCGGCGTTGCATAAAAATCAGTCACAAAGCCCGTTGGTTGTAACACTCTGCGAATATGCTTTTGCTTAATTGGTTTAGCACATTCTGGGTTACTACAATTCAGGTCCGCCATCACTGACGCTTGAGTCTCATAGCCGGTGTGACCACAAGAATCACAACGCCAAGCTAAATCAAATTTTTGTGCTTCATTGGTATCAGCGTGTACGTTTTGCCAATGCAGTGACACACCTCCAGAAGTAAACACTCGACCATCTAAAACAATTTCCGAACCTGGCGCATACTCGCGAATCGCAACGGCAAGGTTGCGGCTTGGTAAACCACGGCTACGTGAAACATTGTCAATTCGGTCCGACTTAGGTGTTTTGTTATTCTGCTTTTCACGAATAAAGTCCTGAATATTATTGTTATCAAAATTCACTACATCCGTTGGAAAACCATAACCTGGTAAGAATGATTTCGACGCTAACTCACGCAGAACAAACTCATTTTTTAAACGATAAAGTTCTTTGTTGATGCGATACTCATAAGGAGAATCACTGATCGCGGACGTCAATTGTTTTGTTAGATAGCGGTACTCTTCAAACCAACGATCTCGCAATTGGCGAATTGTATCCGCTGAGATATCACATAACGTCTCGCAAGTGTGATCGTTTAAAGCAGTGCCTTTTACTAAGCTCTCCAGTGACTTAGACCACTGTAGTGCATCACTACCTAACCAATCCAACAAACGGTCACACACGGAATCTTGTTCAGGCAAATAGAACCATTCAAGATTCAGTTTCGTTTTCTCTTTGTTCGTTGTCCCAACTTGGCGATTTAAGAAAAGCGAGAACAATAAAGAGTTTACATGCCTTTGTACCAAACGTTCCGAATTAAATGCCACATAGGGCGCAGGAATCTGGGTAACAAATGGCCACTTAGGGTTATCAAAAACTCGCTGATCGTGGGGATTGCCTTTACACAAAGTATACGAAATAGCACGAGACTCTTTGCTACGCCCTGCACGTCCCGCTCGTTGTAAATAGTTAGCCGGATGTGGTGGTACATTGTTCATTACTACCGCCGAAATACCGCCAATATCTACCCCCATTTCCATAGTCGTTGAGCAGTTTAAGACGTTAATTTTACCTTGCTTGAACATGTCTTCGTAATCGTTCAGCCTGTCAGCGCTTTGCTGTGCTGAGTGCTCTGCTGTTCGATAATAGAAGCCACCTTCTAGAGCTCGGTCATTGACATCAGTCCACAAATTAGTGCTACGCAACTTTTGAATCGCGTCATCCTGAGCGGCTTGACTACGCACTGACTTTAAGCCCTCTTCGTAATCGAGTTGGCTAATGTCGTACTCCCAAATGTGTGGGTATGGCACTTCCGTACAAATATATAGTTTAGGATCTTCGACCTTACGTGGAAGATAAGGGGTAAAACCTTTAAATGTGCTGTCTATTAATTTATTAGTTACCGGGCACACGTATGCTTTTTCGAGTAAAGAAAAGTCCATTTTATGACGATCAAGCGCGTATTGGTTACCATCATTGGTAAGCACACGTGCATCTACAGTGAGTACTTTCCATGCGTCCCTCAACCAACCGTTGATGATATCCTGCCCATGGCTTGAACTCGCATCTAGCCCTGTACCTAGGCTTAACAGCTTAGCTAACCTCTGGAGTTGCGAGCCTTTGATTTGTGGCCAGCGTTTAATACGCCATTCATCTTTTTCGTCAGATTCTGGGTTGCGAAGAGCCTTTGCAGAAAAGTGACCACCGATCCACTTAATCCACCCTTCATCTTCCATACGCATAAAGCTGTTCTCGCGCACGTAGAAATCGAGAGCAACTTTAATGAAGTCCTTCCAATCTTCTAGTAACAACCCATGTAATTCCCATTTTTCAGGGCAGCGAGTAAGCGTTTCAATTCCTTGATAACTAACTGTTACTAAACCTTGAGTTTCACTGCTATTTTGACGTTTTGGTCGGCGAGAAAACTCTCTAAACAGCAACATATCAGCTAGCTTTAAACTGCCGTCGCTATCTTTGAATACTTCAGGAGATAAGTATTGATTATAGAGTTTCATTGCACCTTTGAAGTCGCTCTTTCTGGCTAATTCATTGATCATTTCAACCCATGAAACAGACACTGGCTTAAATGCCATAGCTCCTGATTCAAGCGCATCAGCTTTACGCTCAAGATCTTCGGCTGTCGCTATAACACTCGGAATATTTAGTGACCGCAAGCCAGCCGCTTGCTCACGAAGTTTATCGACTGAAACATCTTCATCGATTACTTCTTCTTTAACGATACTATCTAGTTGTTTATTCTTAAGTACTTCAATGACAGCACCACGTAATTTTGAACGTTCAGCTTCTTGCTGCATTCGTACCGAAAGACGAGCTGTCCCTTGGCGGCTATCCGTAAACGTAATTAATCGACGCCCTCTAGCTGGTAAGGATTGTGGCCCAACGTGATTGCTTTCCCCTTCAAAGTCAGGGCAATACTCCAATAGAGTTGGTACAACATTAGCTATGTAAAATGGCGCACCTAACATTGCGCGTCTTAAAGGCATGCTTCCACTAAAACCACTAAAACCGCAGTTACAACAGTGGGACTGTCCTGACATATCATGAGTCAGTGCATAACCTTCGCCATTTAATGAACCGAGGTTACCCTCAGGGCTTATAATCATTGAACCATAATGCCCTTCTTCATCGAGTCGGCTACCAAAAACTTCAGGAGTGTTAGAGTTTTCTTCAGCATCTTGGATTTGCTGATTATCATCCTCTCCCGACTCATGTTGAAGTGAAAATTCGTCTCCAGCGCTTCCATTCCATTGGCCTAGTTTGCCTTTGTTATCCCTTGCGAGAAGATGTGGTTCGTTACATTCAATACAAAAACTCAACTCTAGCACTGGTGCACCGCAATCACATTTCTGACGGTGGGTCGCATAGACCATGCCAAACGACCAGCCTTGTTCTAGTGCCGTGTTTTTCTTACAGCTACAATCTTTATCAATACAAGCAAACAACCCATTAGTCATTCGTTGGAAAAAATGTGCTCTTACTTTCAAAAATGCTTCACTTGATGCATCTGGCTTAGTACCAGTCAACACGTCTATCCATCGAAGTAGCTGCTGTTGAGATATAGCTTCACCATTCAATGTTATTGATACTTGTTGAACAATATCGTTTAAAGTAAGTGGCTTATCGCTATCGACAATGATCTCTCGTATCTTGAGTGCTAATGGATGGGCGCACAGCGCTTTAAATCGTTCTGGAGCTACGTCAGGGTCATATTTACCCTTTTTAATTTCAGTGCCTTCCGGTTCAATTGACTCTACCTCTTCGAGACAAAGTGTTTTTTGATCGACAAAATCGAGCTTTGGTATAACACGTCGTCCACCAATAACTTTAACTTGGTCAGTTTCAACCCCAGCAAGATTGGCAAGGTATTTTTGTAATTGCTCTGCTGCATCGTCTCCCGCAATCGTCGCAGAAGTCGCAACGAAGCGAACGTCTTTCGCTTCAACCCCAAAAGCTTGTAATACGCGACGAAGTTGAAGTGATAATTCAGCAGCTTGTGACCCCACATAAGTATGAGCTTCATCGAGTACAATCCAACGAAGAGATTTATGCGCACGAGATTGTTCGATGATTGGTGAGTCAACCTGGCGAACTAGCATGTACTCAAGCATCGTGCCATTGGTAACCAAAATAGGAGCAGGTTTTTTACGCAGTAACTCCCTAGATAACACTTCATTTGGACGCTTTTTCTGTGCCGATCGCATTTTGTTTTCACTGTTTTCTGTATTGCCGTTATACAAACAGTAGCGAAGATTGCTGCCGAAGTGTTGCGTCCAAGCATCCAAACGTTCTTGTTGAGAATTAATCAACGCATTAAGCGGATACAGAAATAGCGCCCTGACACCAACAAGAGGTTGTTGAGTTTGTGCATACTCTTCATATAAGTCATTGATTACTGGAACCATAAAACACTCAGTTTTACCCGAACCTGTGCCAGAGGTAACCACTACTGATTTCGGTTTCTCATCAAGTAAGGTTTTCCATGCTGTAAGCTGGTGTTTGAAGGGATGGAATTCGGCTCCAAAACGATAACGTCCATTGGACTTGTCATCAAGAGAGTCAACCACTGCACAATTAAGTAACCCACCCTTTAAGTTTTTCATATTGGGCTCAGCGAACTCCCACCCAAAGGTGTGTTCGAACAAAGGCGGCGCCATAAAAGATTGGGGCTCACCACTCTCGGCAGACATCACTTGCTTCAAGTGTTCGCGTAAGCTTGAATTGGCGACGCCAAGTACGCCTAAAGTAGCCTCTTGTGAGCGATTAATTGACTGCTCAACCAAAGAAGAGAAATAACGATTCATATTCTATGCTCCTAAGAAGCGTTGCATGTAAGGTAGTTGACCACGTAACTAAACAAGGGACCGAACCATTGATGATCAAAGTTTTTTAACTGGCGAAAATCGAATAGCATTTTGTGCTCAAAACGTGAAATAATTTCTTGTGGTACTCGACCACAAGCGACGCCAGCTGCAAAGATTGGCGCATATACAATACCAGTTTGATAACCTGCATTTACGGTCAAGTCGAATGGCATGAGACCCAGTGAGGAACACATTTGACGCAAGTCGTCCCCAGCATCATTTGGCCAATGATCATTATCACTATGTAGGCGTAGTAAATCTTGATACCACTGCCCTTGAATCATTGGTTGCATGATCTGAATGGGGAATGGCTGAGCTAGTTTTTCGTCTTTAAGGTATTGTGCTAGGGCTGAAAGCGAAGAAATTTCCTGCGTTAACTTGTCTATCATTTTGCCCAATAGATCTGCTTGCATTTCGCCAGTTACACCAAGCTTTTGCAAAGCATCACCAAACAACTTCTTAGCGTCCAACCAACATTGGATCGGTACAAATTCCCACACAACAGGCAGTTGAGTTTCAAGTTTTGCGATAAGCTGTGCGTCCATATCAAACTTGAACAAAGCGACGGCAAGTGCTTTAGGGTTTCGAACTAAATGACGCCATACTTCAAAAGTGGACATTGGTAAGTATTGAAATTGCTTCCAGGTGCTTTGCAAATATGTCCAACCGCTATGGTTCCAATCATCAGCCATTTGCGAAATCACTTTTGCAATACTGGTCACTTCATCACGAGGATTAAATGCTCGGGCCGCTTTTTGCAGTGTATTGATATCTAGAACATCGCTATCTTTTTTATTGCTGGGGATAAAGCGAGCTCGAAATGCAACTTTGGAGTTTTCAGCCGGTAATACTAACCATGGACCACCATCATTCAGAAAACTCGGGAGTTCATACTCTCCGGTATCGACACCTTCGCTAACGCGACTCACTAGTGCGTGTGGCGTTTGTTCAGGTTTAGTGAGATCCGTTAGGATCGCCTTAACCCCAGATGCGTCTCTGAGCGTACGGCTATTTAAGCTCACTAAGTTATTATCTGTATCGTAGCTAACCGTGGTTGAGTAGTAACTGATAACGAAACGCTCCGTACGCCCACATCCTTTGATCGAAAGTTCAACCTCACTGTCTAAGTTTTCGCTCAGCGATAACAGTTCAAGGACATAATCTCGAAGACCGTATAAACTGACCTCAACGGGCTTGTCAGTTACACGGTAATCCCAATTGAAGCTTGCAGCTCGCCGTCCTGAACTGTACTTAGATAAATTCAGTAATGTAATTTCGTAACGTGTTGGCCTTCCCTGCTGAGTGAAGAGATTGATACGACTCCCGACTAAGTCTTCTAGCGACAAACGACGTTGTAAAGGCTGTCCGTTTCCATTGAACGCAGTTACACCAGTCGATGGATATGGCACTATCAAAGTAATGGGTTCAGACAGCAAAGAAGCTTGAATATTTAGTGTAAACGTCGCAGGAGGCATTCCATTAGCATTCAAAGAAATCTCTGTTATACCTGTTTCAGGCTTTGTAACTGAAGTTTGTAACTCTTTATTTGTAATATGCGCTACGAGTGGTGACTGGCTGGAAACAAGCACACGACCTTCTGAAGGAGTCACACCCGGAACCAACTCCAACTTAAAGTCTTTAGGAAGAATACCTATTCGTTTTCTAAGTATTACCTCGTTGTCACGGTTTTTTACTGACAACAACTGTCGACCATTAACCTCTGATGGAGCGAGACGATGGGCAACTTCACCATTTAGGTAGGTGCTCAAACCAAGTCCAATATCGCCAACGTCTTGCGTTGCAATTTTTGGAATGCCTTTAAACACCAACGACGGTATGGTTTTCCAAGGTAAAAGTTCTCCTTTTAAAGTGAAGACTTCATCAGCATAGTGTTCTGCACCTGTAGTAATGACAAACGTATCTCCATTCTCAAATGAAAGAGAAACCTTCCCCTCTAGGGTATAGGTTTCGAAACTCCGGAATACGAGCGATGGGTTATGAGTGTAACTACCACGTTGTAATGTGTACTCGGTAGACTTCGGCACCAGTACGAGAGCTTCTTTTACCTTAGTACGGGCAGTAGCTTGCCCTGCAACGAACCATCGACTATTACTAGGAACTAAGGTTAGTGGTGTTTCTTCGCAATCAACCGCACTGCCTGCAAGTCTCTCTTGAGCAAGCAGCCTACCCGATTGCAATGCGACTATGTACAGTTCGCTGTCTGTCGAAGAACGCACAACTGATGCTAAGCTTTGGCGAATTCGAACAACCGTTTTGTCATTTTCAAACTGTGCAAAGCAGGTACCAAGGGATGCTAAGTGACGCTCACCTTCAAAGATAGCCAATTCAATTCGACTACTGCTTAATTGAACTGGGTTTACATCAAATGTGATGTTCAGCGGCAATTGAACATCACTAATCACACTTTGGTTAGCAAAGTCGATATAATGTTTGCAACGTAAATCACGACGTTTCTTTGCTACCTTACGCACTTCTTCCGTTGCGCGTGAAAGCAACTGACTTAAGAACAAAGTTCCAGTAGCGCTGTCCAATGGCAAAGGAAACACTTCGCGCCATTGAGGGTAATTTTGCTCGAGGTAGGCAACTGGGTCGGCTTGTTCATCGAGATTGTAGGTGTGTACAAAACTGTCTAGTTTTTCTACCATATTACGAATCAGTTCTATTGATTCTTCACCTTGCAACGATTCGGGAAGGTACACAACCTTACTACTAATGTAGTCATTGACCGCACTATCACCAAATTCTCTGACGAGTTGGTACTTGTCAAACACCAAGTTAAAGGTCCATTGATAGTGATTGTCATTCTGCGACAGTAAATTAGAAGGTAACCCCCCTTCTCTAAACAAAGAACCTAAATAATCATTACGGTTAGACTGGCTATAACGCGACAACGTTTTACCCCAATAATCCTCAAGACCCATAGGGATAGCTTCACTAATATCGCCAGGCGATAGACGAAACTTTAGACGTTCAAAGATAGGTTCCCAACTCCAATTCTGGGTATACTCTCTCCGAAACCACTCCGCACAATAAAGAGTGAATGCGCCACACCACTCTTTAGTAAAACGTAACGTGTGTTGAAAACCTCGACTTTTCGATAACACGACCTCCAACTCGCGATATTCCGATTGAGTCATGTGCAGCTGGTAAAGTGGTTGATTGGAATGAATTTTATCACTCCGAGTAAGGCAGAATTGTTTAAGCCAGTCAGAGACCGACTGTGTAGGCATATTAGAGGTAGTAGATATCACAATATTGACCGCTTATTAAATTATTGGCTGCTGATAAAAACACCCACAGCTTAATGAATGGTGAGGTAACTCGGTTACCAGTTAAACGTTATTTGTAATTCACTTATCGCTTGTCGAGACTGTCCTCATAAACAGGTATATTTTCAACAAAACCTGTAATATTTATGATTCGCGTATAGGAGATGAAATTCTATTAAAACTTTGGTAAGTATTATTACCATTATGCGCCAGTTGTGATTTTTATAAGCTTATTTAATTGGCACTGTATTTGGACAGCCGCCAGGCCACATGAGTCTACTTCCTCCATTTAAGTCAGAAATAAACGGGACAACCCAAAGCCTTAATGATTCACTATAATCAAAACTAAATTCTATAGGCTTTTCAAAACCACTATGTGCGGGATAGATCAATAAAAGGTCACCCATACCATTTAAATATTTGTGTCCATAGGCAAACATTTGATAAAGATCAGATTGAGAAAGCCCATAATTGTGTTTCTCGATATCGAGTAGCTTCCATTTGGTATCGAGAACCAATTTTGAGTTATCTGGGAAGCTCATCAGCAAATCGGGTTTAAGTTGAAATTGATTGCGAGCGTTATGAGTAACCAAGTACTTTGACGATGCCTGAGTTGTAAGCTCAACGTCATCAGAGATTTGCTTCCTGAGTACAGACGCAACATAGCTTTCAAATACCGCTTCCATTGGGAACAACAAGGAAAGCGCGCTGCTGTCACCTTTCATACCCAGTGGAGAGAATCCATCAAGTATCAATTTTGCCCACGCAATCGGCGAATGATAGTCCACCATTCCTCGGTCCAATTTGAGAGCGTTAATGTCTTGCTTCACGGATTTACTCGTAGGGACATCTGCAAAAGCAAACTGCAGCTCACGCAGCAACTTCTGGTTGGTCGCTAGCCTTGTATAATTACTTAACTTCAACAGGGCCGTTTTAATAAGTCGATTGGCTGGGCGGTTAATCAAGTACTCATCATATTCAACATAAAACTTATGTTTGTTAACTACGTTGTGTCTGATTTGCTGAGAGACTTTCAGCTTACCTTTTTGGAAATGAAGGTTAGCTTCTTGCGTAACATAGTCACTTTTAAGTCCTCGTTTTACCAAGGTATTCACCGACTGCAAAAACTGGCTGATGAATACCTCTAAAAGCGGCATTTTCTTTGTAGCGATGTTGGTTTGGTTGGAAGAAACATAACGAAATGAACCCAAATATTGCAACATCATCAACAACATCTCGCGAGATTCTGAAACTGCTTGTTCTTGCGTTAGCGACTTACGCCCTGTTTTGGGTAGAACTTCAATATGCTCACCTGTCGGCGTAAACAATACACCGACATAGTTTTTCACCTGAAGTAACTCATGGCCAAAACGCTTGGTTAAACCTAAACACTTATTGGTATCAGATTCTCCAGCGCTTAAACTCACATCCTTTAAGTACTCGAATGCACGTTTAGAAATAAGCTTTGCACCCAGTTCATCACTCGCAGCTTTGTCATGCGTTAAATAGCCATATTCAAATACAGTGGTGTGCATTATACAGGCTCATGGTTTGCTTCGGTCTGAGACTCTGGTGACTTAGTTGGTGCTTCTTCCGTTGATTTGTAGATACCAATATAAGCTTTTGCGTTATTCCAAACGTCATATTCATCAGCAGCAAGTGTGTATTTCACCACTTCTTGACCATATTGATCTAAGTTATGGTTACGGCCAAACAAACCATCGAGATCTTGTTTGGTCGGCTTATGCTGCTTAACAAATTGCAAGTTGGTATCGTTCTTCTGATTATCAGCCAGCACTAGACGAATCTTGCTCCAATCTTCAAAGAAGTACTCTTCAAGTAGCGGAATGATTTTGTTTTTGAATACTGAGACAAGCACTTTAAATGCCTTATCTTCTTCGCCAACATCAGCAAGCGCCTTAGCCGGCAATAAGAACGCATGGCCAAGTGTGTGTTCACGGTCATAAAGAATTTCAATACGCTGGTTGAGCACACTTAGCAATTGCTCAAGGTCGATGCCTTTTACTACTGCACCTTTCAATAACTCAGGTTTTGGCATCATTTCAACAAAATCAAAACGACGACGAAGCGCAGTATCCATCATAGCTAATGAGCGGTCAGCAGTGTTCATAGTTCCGATGATATGTAGGTTATCGGGTACTGAAAACGCCTTACCTGAGTTAGATAATACAAGCTCTAGAGCTTCCCGCTTACCTGCCCGTTTTGACGGTTCAATTAACGTAATTAGCTCACCAAATATCTTGGATATATTGCCTCGATTTATCTCATCAATTATCAGAACAAATCTTTGCGCACCTTGAGCTACTCCTTTATCTAACAAAATATTGTTCTTGTTCAATAGAGTAAGTAACTCTGATACCGAGAAACGAGTCAACTCGCTGCAAGTTTTAATTGGTAAGCAAGTCTGACCATTTAGATCATAAACATTGAGTTTGAGGTTTCTTGCTAACCATTTAATCGGACGAACATGGCAGTAGTCCTCACGCATATGAACACCGCCAGGTCGAAACTCGTAATCTCCGCTAACAACACCAATGGCTTCTATTGTTTTTTGACCACTAACACAAAAAACCACATCACCAATGGCCATTCCATTACAAAAATGCCTTAGTGTTGCTTGATTTGGATTAGTTTCAGACGCAAGTAAGTCATCGCTTTCCTGAGTCCGGTTGGCAGAGCTCATATTACCAACATGCCCCCAACCAATCGCCCCTATATCGTTGTCCAAGCAATACTTCTTAACTTCACTTTGACCGCTACTTTCAATAGATAGTTGCCATATACGTGCGTCTTCACTTAGCAATTTGGGCTTTTCAACTTTCTGAGCAGCTGCTTCATCACAGATAGACTTAAAAATACCATCTTTGATTACGTAGGATAGGTTGCCGTCATTATCCGACTCAGCGCGGAGCCCTTCAACAAACTCTTCATAACCATAGCTTTGATGGAAAGTGACAAAACGGATGCGCTTGTCGGCGACTAATTGGTCATACTTTTCTTTTAGTTCACTACGATTTGCCCAGCCAAAAGTCGGTTCTGCTGCTGTAACAGCTGCTTCGATAGTATGGTAGGTTTTACCTGTACCAGGGGGACCATAGAGTATTTGATTAAGCGGTGACATTAATGTGTTCCCTACAGAGGTGTTGAGTGGCTCATTCGATGGTTGTTCTTCATTATCAAGAAGCTCAAGCTGAGACCAGCACACACGTCCATACTCAGCAATATTGGCGTGTTGTTCTGTGTCGTAGTTATTCACCAAAGAGCGATAGAGCTCCGGATAACTTGAAGACTTAGGCAGTCCAGTTAACTCAGACAGCTTATCTTTCGCGAATATATTGACGATAGTAGGCACACTTTGTACTTGGTACATAAATGCGATTTTCCATTTATATACAGGAGCAAGCTTCGCACTATCAATCGCCGTTAAATCGCCAATTCGAGCTGCATTAATGACTCGAACAATTTCACTTCGAACAGTTTCGAAAGCTTCTTCCTCGGTAGAGCCAAGCTTTTCCCACCATGAGTATTCAGCCCCATGAGCCATCCCAGAGCGTTCCTTCGGTTCACTGTTGCGTTTATAAATACCAAACTTAGGAGAAGGGGATCCTTTAATATTTGCTAAAGGCTGAGTCTTAGTTTCCAACCAATATGTAAACGTCGTTTTATCTTGAGTTGATACGTATTCTTGTAATGTCATTGTTTTAATACGTTCAAGTGGCCACTCGGCCAAAAACTCATTCCACAATTGCTGCAGTGAATTAATTTGATTCATTGTTCATTCCACTAACCAAAAGATGTTTTACATCGAATTTTCTTATTAAAACCTTTGAAATAGAGCTTTTCTATACCCTTGTAAGCTTTATTGCCTTCCAACTATAACGAGATTTAACCTTATCCCATGTCATCACGCGTAATGCCTTCACCTGACTTTGTTCTGGAATATCACTGATAACAAAAGGTGGAATAAACGTATCTTCTACAAACCCAAAACCTTTGAGCGCGATCCTTAATTCCCCTTCGATGTATGACACATCGTCAATGCTAACTTCTTGACAAGGCTCTGATGACACCACTTCAACCTCACCCTCTTTTTCAGACAGAGAGAGTTCTACGTAACTGCCGACGTCAGGCTTAACCTTCGCCTTATGAGCCCCCATGCGTACAGAGTGTGAGGTCGACTTATTAACAAAAACATGGAAACCTTTACCAGATTTGTGAATGTTCTCGACTAAACCTTTCACCTTGGTCACAGGGCCATGAAGGTAGTCAGTGGCATCACTACAAATAGAGTTTAGGTAGGTATTAAGCTGACTTTGGACGACCGTATCGTCATACCAAGCACTTTGCGACAACTGAGCTAACTCTGGCTTAACCTTCCAACCATTAGATTGGTAAGTAACAAGCGCAGTTTTTACACACATAGAAGCTTCAGCTGTACGTTGATTTTCAACGAGCAGTGGCACTATCCCATTAAGTAATCGAAGACTGAATATAACGTCATGCGCCGATACAATACCTTTCGCAAAAAACTTTATCGCTAGAGCTTTATCTTGTGAACGATAAGTCGCCGCGAGAGCCCCCCAAGCCCAAGACTCTTTAGTCTTTTTTCTGAGGATTGGTAGAATCAGAGCCCGAGCTTGTTCAAACTGCCCAGTAACAATCAAGCACTTTGCATAGTCATAATCTAACCACACGAGATGCTTTGTATCAGCGACCGCAGATTTGGTTAGACTGATCAACTCAGCAACTCGTTGCAAATCAATTTGCCAGTGTTTGTGAGCACGCAACCATGCAGATACAATTTGCCTTGTAGACGATAGCATTAGGCTCGGGACTTCGCCCTTTTCAGCTTGAAAAGGTTGCTTTGATTCTTGATCAAACAGCGCACCTTGCAAACGCAACACGCAATGAATCAGTGTCGGGAACCACTCAAGATTTTTACGAAACTGGACTAAAAGCATCTTATATTCAAGTCCACCAGTCGATATGTCCAAGTTCATAATGGTTTGGAGTAAATTTTCTATTTGCTCGAATTCAAAATCTGTTGGTCTATGGTTTCCCGATGATGATGCACGCTGGGTAATCCGCTCTTGCTGCTGCTTAAGAAATTCGTAACAAACCCAAAACAGAGCGCCTTTCAAATACGCATCTTGAGGATTACTCTCTAGCGCTTGAAAACCGACATTCCACGCTTCTTGAAGCTGTCCCGACTTTCTGAGGTTTGTGACAGTACGAAATGGCTGCTCTGACATCATGACTGACTCCAGATTTCTGTAACTGTACTTAATAGTGTTTTAGACCCACTTAATTGAGGCATTGGCATCACTTTTTTAAACTGTTGTTTACCGTTGTAGTAGAAATCAACTACTGCACTTTCGTTGTTCAGAGAAAACGTATAGCGTTGATTCCATGGCTTTTGATCAATGTCTGCAACCTTAATCCCATATGGGGAAAAGACATCACGTACGCGTTGATAAAAATCAGACAAAAAGTCTTCATCAAAATGAAAATCACCTTTAGTAGCAACGGCTGAGCTATTAGCGACTGTGCTACCAATAATTTTGCCAAACCGAGAATCAAGGTCAGATTGAAGTTCACCCTGCCCCTTGAGTTGCATCGAAGAAATTTTATTTTTGCCGTTATAGTTGAAGTGAACTTCTAGAGTGCTATCCCTAAGCTGAAGAAGATATCTCTCTTGATATTGATAATGGCGTATATCAATAATTTCTACTTGGGTTCCCTCCAGACAAGCTTTTACTTGCCCTAACAGCCCGATTAATACAACTTGCCCTTCTCCAATGCCAAAACGATTTAACTCTTCACTATCGATAGCAGCAGAGTGAATCACGGTACAAGGCTGCTGATCACCGACACTGTTCCCAACAATCACTGAGCCTCCACCAATCTTAATCTTTGGCTGATTTACCACATACAAAGATTGGGAGGTTCGGGTAATTGCCGTGTATAACCAGCGAAAGTAATCTAAACACAGTGGCGCGTGATGAGATTTACAATTGACCAAAACATGCTCCCATTCACTACCTTGGGCTTTGTGACACGTAATGGCATAACCAAACTTAACCTTGAATGCGTTTAGGTATTCATCCGTTCTTCGAGCATGATTTAATTGCTCTTCATACCCTTTACGGTTTAGCTCTGAATGGCGGTTCAAGAAATCAACGTAAATAGCTCTGGATTCATCAGCAGTCAACGACGGCTCATCGCTATACAACAGCTTTTCTATTACCTTTGCTCTAACAAGCTGAGGGGTGTTGAATTGATTTCTAAACACTAGCTCTACATCTCGGAATGCCAGTTCCACTGTGACTTTTTCTGTTTTGCCATCCACTTTTTTGTTAAAGGTGACCCACTTCGACTCCACACCAGAAAGCACTTGTCTGATTAAGCCGAAGTCACCATTAGTCACATTGATATCGTCTCGATAATGGTTGGCAACTGCAATTACTTTGTCTCCGGCGCACAACTCCAATTGCCCAGGAAAGAAATAATCACGACATTGTTTGTTGTAGCCTGCCACGATGCGATTGGAAGACCCAACCAGCATCACCTCTTTCGTTTGGGCAACTGAACCATTACATAACTGCATGAATCGCGGAACAATTTGGCCTGCCTCGATGGATTCAACGTCTGGCTGTGCTAAGTCAAAATCTAACTGATTGAACACCTTCTTATCGATGGCATTTCTAAGCATTGTCGCATTCCCTAAAACCCCACTTTCGGACTTCTGTCTCACGACCTCTCTCAGTGTCTCCTCAACGGTCTTTAGTTGATACTCATCCGATAAGTACTCACTCGACAATGCCGGGCTAAAATTCATTCCTACAGGGGGGAGCTGTGCATGGTCACCAATAAAGATAACTTTTCGGCGCACTTGTGCCTCTGTGCTGCCATTAGACTTCTGAGAAAAATCGATAAGATCTTTCAGCAAAAAACCTGAACCAAATTGCAAGCTTTCAGTGGACGAGTATGTATCTGCAAGCATCGACGCTTCATCGACAATATACACGGTCTCTTCACGGCTAAAATTCGACTTTAAAAGCGCAACAGGTAAACGATCATCATGCTCATCTTTCAGGTAACAATCTCGAAAATCGTAGATGGCACTATGTATGGTCGATGCACTATGCGACGTCTTTTCTGAAAGTACTTTCGCTGCCTTACCCGTAGGCGACAGCAACACACAATGCTTGCCTAGGTTCGTTAAATAGTTTACTACCCCTTTGGTGATAAAGGTTTTACCTGTACCGGCATAACCGTGAAGAATAAAAACATCTGGCTCAGCTGAGTTAATAAAACTTTCAATTGAATTAAGTGCCCTTTGCTGATCATCAGTAAGAGTGATCCCAGAGAACTCATCATGAATAGAGACTCTTGCACGCGTTTGATCCATCTTGAGGTCAAAACTGCTGGCCGCCTCTTGACCTATTCGCTGAAACTCTCGGATTGACGCTTCAGAGGCCTCGCTTGATAACTGCCCAGCACGACGCTGCGTTAGCTCTTCTTTTAGTTGTGCAAGCTCGTCTTCCGTTTGCTTAAGAATGGCCGCCCTTTCATTATATTTGTTTTGCAGTTTGGAGTTATCCAAGCGTAAGCTCTCTAAAGCCTCATCACGACATATAGGAGCAACAAAAGCCGGAACAAATACATAGCTACCTTGCATCGTTTGGATAAACCAGCGTCCAATCAAATAGCACTCTTCTAGAAGCCACAGAACATCAGAGGTCGTCAGTTCGAGTTCATTATGAACCGCCTTGTTACCTTGTTTTCTCACAGCATGTAGTTTACTGAGGATTTCTTGAGGGACTGCTTTCTTAAAACTTTCACTTTGCAAACGTTGAAGAAGGGATAGATTCGGTTCCACTTCAAGCTGGAGGTGGTAAAATATGTATTCTACCAACAACTCTGAAAATGCTCTCAGCTTAAACGCTGCTGTTTGCGGGTCACGATAAATGTTGTTTTCAGCTTGCTCGCCCAGTTTTTGCACTTTTGGGTAATCTGAGCTTAGAAAAGAAAAATTCGAAGATTTCACTCGCGAACTCCGTTAAAGATAACTTAATCAATATGTTTGAGGTAACAACCTAAGCGGTAAAGCGACTATTGTTTCTAGCAACGATTAGCTTGTTTAGGGTCAAAACCTAACAATCTAAACTTCTTAACAAACTCTTGGGCAGCGATATGGCCTAAATTAGCTGCCTTGACGATCCATTCTTCCCCGCTTTGCTTCAGTTTACGATCAGAACGACTCGACTTAAGGACTGAGATCCCTGTTCTATACATCGCATCTGGGTTACCTTGATTTGCGGCTTTGCGGATCAAATGTTCATAGTCTTCCTTATTCCCTAGTTGTTCGGCCTCCAACGCTTGCATATGATAAACTTGGCTACGTTTAGCCAAGCCACGAATCTCACCAAATTTTCCGGTTGCGTATTCTGCTTCCCAAAATTTTTCTATCCATGCTTGCATGGCTTTTTGTCTAATTGAAAGCATTTCCGAGGTTAGCTTTGCTAAGCCAAAATCATCCCAATATCGGCCTAAATCGACAGAAAGCCCCCTAAACTGAGTAGTACCACTATTTGGTAATACAGATAATTTTTCGCGCAAAAGTTTTTCACAGAAATGCTGCCAATAATCCAAATGATCATGTACCTCAAGCTGCGACATAGATCGAATAGCATCAACAGAGATCGAAGGTGAATCGAACAATTGCTGTACGTTTATACTCGTCTTCTTGAAGAATCTTGTATCTGTTGTCTCCCCCCTTAGGAATTCAACAGCAATTACCCCATCAAGCTCAAACACATAGGTTTCCACATTACTTTGCTTTTCTTCCGCAAAGCGGTGGATAAAATCTGGTAACTCGACGTCATTGTGAGCAAGATAGTCATGAGTTTGAACTGGTAGTAGTACTCTTACGCGACTAAATCGGGAACTATAGTTTGACCAAAATAATGAACGGTCCTTTATTTGATCAACTTCGTATTCCGTTAAACCTAATGCTTCAGAGGTTTCGTTTGAATAGAGTATTGAAGATATTGTTTGTAAGTCGTAGTAACAAGTCAGGTCATATTTTTGCTTTAGAATTACCTTAGCGTCATGAGGTAACTGATTCCAATAGCTATTTTTACTAAATGGAAGGCAATATGCTTCGACAATCTGGTGACAGCTTTCTCCATAATTATAATGGCCTACTTCAAGAATTAAGTTTCTACAAAAATCCATACGATGAGCAGATACTTTATAACTGTAGAAGTAGCTAGCCAGCCATTGATCGTCCTGTTTGTCTAAGTTTGCGACATCGAGGCACCCAAAGAGGAATTCGGATATGTTATTGCTGTAGCCATTTGAAAGTGGCAGTTGATAGTTTGTCAACATATCTTCTGCGGTACAACCCGACTCATAGCAATAACGAGCAAGCGTGGCTAAGTCAGAACTTTGCAGTGCAAGTAGCCAACGCGCTTTTATTGCATCATGCCGACTTAACATTTGAGTACGGTTTTTGACAATTTCCAGCGAGTTGATTATGCCAGGGACAATATCACTCTTCCTTCCATCTAAGGCTAACGCAATTTTGAAGAATGTGATTTCACTGAGCTTCTGGCTTGCTGTAATCCCTTTCCAAACACTATGTAGCACGCTCGAGAGTGTAGCCTGGTCTAATTCTGCCCACGGACCTTCATCCTGCAGAACATCAAGCCACTCAAAGATGTGAATATCCTGATATCTTTCTTGTTGGACCAACTCAACTATTTCCAACAGGCCCTTAGCAGGAAAACTAGGTAAAGGCATATCCACAAGCCTCTGTTCAACTAAACTTTGTGGTTGCTCAAGTAAGCTGACTCGTTTAGGTAGCTCTGGTTGAGAAAAGCTATAGCCGTTACTAGTCAACTTTCTTCACCTCTGAAAAATGTCCCAAAAACTCATCATCTTTGAATTGAAATCTAAACTTAACTTTTCGGTCTGCTGCTTTTGCTTCATTTTGATTTGCTTCAATGGGTCCACGACCCGAAATTACAGCTTTTTCAAAAAATTGATGCTTATGGTCAAATTTCATTGAATTTACAAATGCAATCACACTGTTTGCACGTAATACACTCAATTCCATATTTCTATCAAAAGCCCCTTCTGAACTTGAATGTCCTTCAATAACAATGCGGCTTACTTCATCGGCTGTAGCATCCGACTGAAAAATAACATTTGAATAAACAGGGATAAACTTTTCGAGGAACTCTTGTCCTGATAGCTTCAGCTCGTGGTCATTTAGGTCGAAAAGAATCGAATCCGTGATTGATATATCACCCGTTTCTCCATCAGCTTTAACTTCAATACCTGCTGACGTTAACGCATCATTAATGCCTTTGATTATAACCACTCGAGTATTCTGGCTCTCTTCGTATACTTCCGAAATTTGTACTAAAGCACTGATCAATAACAAAGCAAATATCATCAGTAGGACAGACATTAGGTCACCAATAGATAACCAAACCCCTGATTCATCAGTGTCACCTGCGTCAGAGGAATTTCTAAGCGCACGCATTATGCTTCAGCCTTATCTTGAACGACTTCTTGACGTACCTCTTGAGCACTGACCAAATAGTTCGCAGCTTGTGCTAAACGGTTATGGATCTTACTCGAGGCATGATCAAAGTCGTTGAAGAATGTTTCAAAGCTTTTAGTCGCACGTGCGTAGTAATCGTCCATTGCTTTTGGTAGTTCTTCTGTCACTTGAGTGAATGCTGCCGATGCAGTCGTGTATTCTTTCTTCAACGAACTTATTTCTTGGCTCATTGTCGTGGCTGCGTTTTGAAGTTCTGCCATTTTTGACGCATCATTCAGACCAATAGCTTTCGCGACACGCTCTAATGTCCCTGCTGACTTCTCTAAATTCTGGTACTGAGCCGTTAGTTCTTTAAGTAAGGTGTGGCGAGTTTGATACTCTTCCTCAAATACTTTACGGAAATTATCTACAACGCCGTTTAAACCATCACGCTGCTTGCCTAAGTTACTATCAAGCAGATCATTTTGCTCTTTGAAGTATTTAGTTAAGTTTTGTTGATACTGTTCACGGAACACTTCTAGTTCTGATTGGACGGTTCTAGACATAGACAACACTTTATCATCGATATCACCTAACCCTTGTTCTAACTCTTCACGAGCTGAAATCATTAGTTTACTTGCTTCAGCGCCAGTCTCTTTTAAGGTAGTTGTTTGCTGTTGGAAAATACCTTGAGACTCCGTCAGTAGCTGTGAGATTCGATTCTCCATTTCAGTGAATAGTTGTTTTTCACCTTCACGACGGCTTTCAACTGACTTCTCAAAATCGGATTGGGCTTTGCTCATTAATTGTTGAGCAGACTCACCGACTTCTTTGATAGTATCTGACTGTTGTGTAAATGCAGTTTGGGTACTCTCAAGCAAATTGCCTATTCTCATCTCTACTTCGCTAAACAACTGCTTTTCACCTTCGCGGCGGCTTTCAACTGACTTCTCAAAATCGGATTGAGCTTGTGTCATTAAACCACTAGCTACTTCACCCGTTTTAGTTATGACTTGCGTTTGATTATCGAAAGAATCTGAAACTTCACTTAGCAATGTATTGATTCGGCTAGTGACACTCTCAAACATGGCCTTTTCAGCCGATTGACGTTCACTCAGCGCACCGTCCATTGACTCTTTTATGCCCTGGAATGCTGAAGCTGCTGTTTGAGAGCTTTGCTCAAAGGCAATTCTCTGCCTTTCCATACCGTCTGTTGCATCACCAAGCATTCCTTTTACTTCCGAGGCGATTGTTCCCATAGCTCCTTGGGTTTCTTCACTGAAGCTCGTTAAGATTGTTTTTAATGACTCAGCAAATTCTTGAAGCTTCACCATGGTTTCTTTTTGGAAATCGTTAATCGTACTGACAGTGGCAGCCGTACTTGTTACGACTTTTTCTACATTGCGGTTCAATTCTGCAGTCACTTCATTACTTTCTAGCACCGCCTCACTTGTTTTTTGAAGTTCAACTGTAACAGGTTCGATTAGTTCAGATTTCATCTCTTTCACAAGTAAACTTACTAGCTCTTGCTGAGACTGTTCCTTGATATCTTTTAAGGTACTTAGTTCGGATTTAATTGCATCTAGCGCTGGAACCATTTGGGTTTCAATTGCTCCAGTCATGGCTTCTGATACTTTACTCGCGATTACATCACCATTGAATGAGTCACCAACACCTCCAAAACTAGATAAGGCATCCGCGATATTTGTGCCCATCAATTCAATGGTATCCGCGGAGCGCAACTGTGCATTAATAGCATCTCGCTGACTTTCGCTTCCCATATCTTTCAGGTAATAGACGGCGCTTGCTTCAAAATACTCTTTTGAAATGTTAAGTAGGAAACGTTGCTGAGCATTAGAAATTGAACTTGATGACCACTTAAGTAACGCCATAAAAATAGCTGAAGTGCTTAAACCAGCCAAAGAGGTATAAAATGCCGTTTTTAATCCTTCGAGTAGCTCTGCCGCAGACGACAACAGTGCCTTCGAATCCCCAGCCATACTAAAATGGCTCAAGCCGATAGTAATACCTAAGAAAGTTCCGGTAATACCAATACTCGTTAATAGTGCTGGCACTAATTTATATCGGCTAGTATCGCAACTAGGAACCATAAATGAAATTGGCGACTTACTTAACCATTGCTTACCATTGGTTTCGATTTTAAAATCATCTTCTAGTGATGAATAAATTAAATGTTCGGTCACCCAAGTCAATTGCACCGGCGTTAACTGTTCTGGTTTAAGTACTAAGTCATCACTCAATCCCTTGATTTTCAAAATACTTTTCAGCTTTGCTTTAGTGCTATATGTAGACACTAGTGCTCGAATGAAGAAGAAAGCAAACAGGGCAACAGTTGCAGTAATGATTAGATCGGTTATCCAATCTCCAGAAATATAAGCAAAATGATCAAACATGGGTAACCTTTAAGTTCTTAAGTATTTTGTAATTTCTTGTTCAGTAAAAATTTGTTGTGCAATTCTGGCGGGTAAGTGTTCAGCATCGTTTCTTGGTACACCATTAATCTGCACCTCACAATTTAGCCGCACACTATACATAACCTCATCGTGCTGATCTGAGTCACTCGCAATTTTCAGATAGACCTTGTCAGGAAAATCACGAATAAGTGTGGCTTGTAAAGAGGACTTAGTATCACGAAATGAATTGGTCGCAACAAAATCGCGCCCAAACTCGTCTCGTGATAGTTTCCACGCATGATTGACGGCAATAATCCTTTCCAGGATAGTCTCTAGTGTAATTTCCATCGATTATGCTCTTAAATGATGTGCTTGCGTACGATAATTTTGCAAGAAGTCATTGACCGATACGACCTCCCACCCGGCTTCTTGTGCATCTTCAATATCATTCTCTGAAATCGCAATTCCAAATTTGTTTTCAGGCCAAGCTAATTCAAGTCTTGCAGCAAAATCACCAAACCTATCAATTATGAAGTGATTTATCTCAGGGCGATTCAAGCAAGCTTGTTTACACGCGTGAAGTACACCATGAACCCCTGGATCCGAATAATCAAATAGTTCTTGCCAACCACTTAGATCATCTAACAACCCTTGTTCTTGACGTAAATTGTTAATCAACTGCCTTTCTGCGTGGCTAAGAGCCATGTGGGAATGCATAGGTTGTTTGCTATGACAATCAATACAGAGCGCTTTTAGATTTTGGGGACGGTTATCAGATTTAACTCCGCTAATATGATGGACATGTAACAAATTTCGGTGTGCTCTAAGTTTCAAATGACACTGCTGACAAGTAAAATCTCGCTCAACACGATAGTGTGAAGACACTTTCGCCCAATCTTCTGTATAACCGGTTTCTGCGGTTTCAGCTAACCTAGAAGGTAGATGGGGGAAGAATGAACTGTAGGTTGCAAAAAATTGAGCCATGTCGAATTGTTGAACAATTGAACTTATCGGTGTGCCTGTATTGCACCCTTTGTAATTCAACTGTCTTAAACAGTTCTGACAGACTTTAAGCTTAGCCTTCGTCTCCCCATAGCCAGAAGCTACTATAAACTCACCTGATGTATCATTAGTAACGACATAGCGTTCAAAGCGACCGTTCGCTCTCATACTCTGTAACGTTTTACAATCAGCCACGTGGAAACGAGCACTGCTGCCGTTTGCTTTTATATAGAGAGAAACATTTCGACCTTTGTAGCTCAATAAGCCTGAATCTACATCAACGTCCTTTAGTTCAACGTCTTTACCAATGGCTAGTTCTAGATCGAGTTTTTCAATGCTTGTCTCTTGATAAGCAAGATTGAACTGCCCTTTCTCCTCTGGCCCCATCAGACTGACAGCGGCTTTTAGGTTTTTAAAAGAGACACTCAGCTTCATGACGCACCCAGAATTTTACGGATCTGTTCTTCTGCATTCGTTATAACGCGAAATGATACTCGTCGAGATCTATTTTCATCTTCAAGGCCGTTATCTTTAAGTTCCAATTTTGACGATGAGTAACCAACCGCCGCGACATTACCCTTCACCCAGCTATAATGTTGTTCCACGACATTAGGTAGCATCATCACATAACCCAATACCGCCCGAGTTCTAGATTGTGATAAACGCATATTGTTAAAATATGCCTCATAGTCCGTTGAGTCATGATTCCATTTACTCGACGTATGTCCTTCAATCTTAATTTCTTGAATAATAGGTTTGTAGCTGTCTAACACTTTCAAATATCGAGGGAAAAAATCGTCTAAAATAATCTGAAATTTATCGGTTAAGTTCGCCTTTCCATTTGCGAATAACACATCTGGAGCAGTAAAATTAACACTTAGAGTATCGCGATCAATTTCGGCACCCCACTTTTCTAAATCCACTTCAAACTCTTTAAATAATGCTACATAAATAGCTTCTTGAGTTTGCTGATAAGTCTCTGCGACTTCTTTAATCTTGTCTCTTTCAACCATTGCGTCTCGCATGAGCGCTACGGAAATAAACAGAAATACCATCATTAAGCCAGCCATCAAATCTGACACTGACATCCAATGTTCACCGCTATCACTAGGGCGTTTTGAAGAACCAAATAGCTTTTCCATAATTACGCGACTCGACTGCTAACTACGTTATTCATTTCACGAACGAGTTTCTCGTAATCACGGGTAAACTGCTGTGTAACTGTTGCTAATGCTTCACCCATTTCATTCATTGTACGGTTAATTTCTTGCTGCATTTGGTGATCAAGCACTTCTACTTGCTTCTCTACCGCGCTGCCGGTCTTACCCACTGATTCTGTGATTTGGTCTTCTAAACTATCGAATGTACGTCTTACCGCTTGAGCTTGAACTTGGAAAACATCTTCTAAAGTGGTTTCCAAACGGTCATGCAGTTTTGAGATAGCTGAGGTTGTCTCAATTTGAAGCTCTTTAGTACTTGAAATAAGGTCTTGATTAGCTTCTTTAAGCACGCGTCCAGTTTCTTTTGAGTCATCTTTAATGTCAGCAACTAACACGCGCAACTGACCATTCAATTCTGTAATTGAGTCTTCAAGGTGTTGGCGGATCTGTTCTGTTGTATCAGTTAAGTGGTTCGTTACGTTACTTAAACCACCTGTTGCCGTACCTACTTGCTCCTGAATATCAGATGAAGCTTCTGCAAGTTTACCGCCAATGTCTTGAGCGCTTTCTCTTAACTGGGTAGAGATATCCTGAGCACCCGTCTCTAGATTAGTTCTCATTGTGTTCATGCTTTCTTCAGTCGTTGTTGTAAATTGCTGAGATGAAGCACTCAATGTTGTTGAGATTTCTTTCGTTGTTGTATCTAAGTCTTCAGCAATTTTCTTCACGCCAGCTTCAAAGCTTACTTTAATGTCTTCAACACCTTCTTCAGTTACCTGTGTAAAGTCTTCGCTAGCATCTGCTAACTGGGTACTAATTTTCTCTGCGCTTGTTGTAAGTTCCTGAGCTAGTTTGGTTGCGCCCTCTTCCAAGTTAGTACGCATAGCATCAACACTTTGGTTTGCGGTAGAGCTAAAGTTGTCGATGATTGTCTGTGATTCATTAAGCATTGATTCATAATGTGTTGAAGCCGCTTTAACTGAATCACCAATAACATTCATTGTAGTATCCATTTGCTCACGGATTTGTGGCATAGCTTCAACTGCTTTATCACGTAGATCTTTGAATGCTTCCAAACGATGTTCAAGCTCAGTCACTTGACCATGGCCAAGCTCCATTACCTGATGCAGTTTTTCCATTGTTACTGGGATTGCTTCCGCTCGCTCATTTATGTGAGCAACAGATTTCTCAGTAGATGAAATAGCATCAACTCCCAGCTGGTACTTAGTCGCCATATCTTCAAGTTGATGACGGTAGTTCTCTTGCCAATCGACTAGTTTCTTAACTGATTCATCCAAACGCTTAAAGTTCTCACCAAATTGCTCCGTCAACTTCTCGTTGAAATCGACAATTACTTCTTTTAGCGCATTGATTACTTGTTCTGTTGCTGACTTAGACAGAAGTTCACCGAACTCATCCATTTTCTTCCATAGTGTGCTCTGGAATTCAGCATTGCGCTCTGTCGTTTGCTTGAACTGTTCATTTAATGTTCTTTGACCATCATTAATGTCAGTTCTGAGGTTCTTAATTTGGGAGGTCAATGATGAGTCTTCATCACCTTTAATCGCTGACAGCAACTCGTTTGAAGCGTTCAGCTGTTCGGTCGATGCCTGCAGCTGTTGAGACATAACAGAGAATATTTCTTCTGGGCCCACTGATTTTGATTCTTCTAGTTCTTTTTGAGGAATCAAACCTAATGCAGCTTTGTAAAAAATAGAGCCCGCCATACCTGCTAAACTTGTCAAGAATGCCGTTTTTAGGCCACCAAGCAGTGATTCGATACTGCCATCAATGTTTTGTGGATCGAAGTCCATCAGGCCAACTACGATGCCTGCAAACGTACCAAGGATACCTAGCGATGTTAAAATATTAGTCGTGCTTGCTGTAAATCGAGGTGCCTTCCCTAGCACAGCCAATACAATCGAACTAACAAGTAACAATAGAATTAGATTGATGAAACCATTTGAAATGGTTTCTGCAGAAAATGAAGCAATAAATGAAGCAAGCAATTCAGTCATATTTAATAGTTCTTCGTTGGTAGGAAAGAGCATCGACGCCCCAATTTAATGGAACCTCGTTCTGTAAGAGATTTTATAGATTATTTAGAAAAAATCAAGAACATCAGGCACCTTCTATTCCGCAGGAAACGGCTTTAACAACTGTTAATAAAACAAACATTTAACACAAAACAAACCCAACATTCAGATCCAAATTTGTTGTAATTCACTCAGTGTTTTGTGCGATTGCTTTGTCTCTGATTTTTATAATCCTCAATTCAAGTTGACGAACTTTGTCTTCATTTGAACGTTTTTCAGCTTAGAGCTCTTCAATAATCATTGCATCATATTTAAAAGGTCTAATCGTTGTTACATCAACATTATCTTCTATAAAATCGAGTTGACCTTTAGTCATATTTTCCTTTGTCTTAAGGCAGTCGCACTCTCTAAAGAACGCTTTAGCTCCCTGGCCTCTTGATTGAAAGACTCACTTATTGTGTTGATTTCTTTGCCAATAACACTAACAACACAACCTAGTGATTTACAAAAACCACCAAAAACCCAAACATATGTAACAATAATCCAAACTTACCTTTGCCGTTAAGCAAGATGTTAAACATCAAAATAGAGGACGTCAACCCCTATTTGGCCGTAAGGTTCAATCCGAAATTGCTCTATTGCCAAATGACAAATAGAAAAAGCTATACATAGGTAAAAATCAGCTTTGCAAATAAAGATTCCGGGCGATTTAACCACTTTCCTACTTTCCATTGATTTATTATTTTTAATTGCTGCGTTCTATGCAGCTTCCAAACGAGAAATGATGGCTTCTAAAGGCAAGTCTTTATCACGGATTAACTCAACGACAGCTTCGATATCTTGTTCACGGTTCAAAGCTAATGCATGATTTAAGTCATCTATGAGTGTTAGCGCCTGCGCTTTGGTCAGATTTCGTAACAAGCTAACTCGATTATCCGTAGACATAGTCATCAACTCTGAAGCGGAATCTTTGGTTTGTTTAACCGAATGAGCTATGTCGTGCTTTTTTCGCTCTTTAGAAGTAGTCAAGCTTTCACCTTTCTCAATCTCTCTTGAGGATGAATCTATGTTCACTACAGTCGTAGCTCGAAACTCTTGAATATCAGACTCGTTCATCACTGTTTCTGCTGGTAAAGGTTCAAGACTTTTCTGACTATGTTTGTTTTTATTTACTAGAAGTTCAGAGTAGTAAGCCATCGTTGGTAGCATGAAATTTAAATGCTTTAGGATTGCTTGCTCAAGCTCTTTCATTTCAATTCGCTTTATATATACCCCGTCTTTGCGCGCTTGCAGTGCGAATGAAATAGAATGTTTTACCGCTTGTAAGCGATTAGAGTTGATACCATCGAACTCATGAGTCTCTAAAACACGAGACTCTTCTTGAGACTTCAAAACAGGCAAGCGTGTACGCAGCGATTTGATACAACCCTGTATTAGCTTATCGTTAGAGACCTTAATAGGGGTTGGCAATTGAAGAGTGGGGTTACAATCACCCTTTTCAACTTTGCTCGCTCTAACTTCACGCTTTACCTCAGCCATAAAATTATTAATTGATTTGCAATCAGATGGTGTCGAGCCGGTAAAAATGGGCTTAGGAACACCATCAATAAGTACTTTTAAGTGATTTGTTTGGGTTCTCTCGTAAGAGAAAGGTGTATCGGTACCAAGTTGGTCATTTAAGAATTTGATTACACGCTTTTGGTATTTGCTATAGCTAGATTGTTTACACATGATAGGCCTCTCAACGGATGTCGTTTTGTTGAAAAGCATAATATTTGAAAGAGGTGTCGAACTGAGGTTTATAAGCTTGTGAACGCTTATCCAAAAATACAGGAAATTGCGGTTTGAACAGAAAAATGTTGATTAATGTTATAAGCTTACGAAATTTAGATACTATCAGACACAAAAAAGCCCACACTAGGTGGGCTTTTTTGCTTGTTCATAAAGAACGAATTTGGTGCCCGCTACTGGACTCGAACCAGTGACACCTTGCATGTCATGCAAGTACTCTAACCAACTGAGCTAAGCGGGCAATGCTTTGAAACTTAACTAACCACTTTACTAAGTGGCTAACGCTTCAGAACGAGATGGATAATAACGAGTGAATGGGTAGCGTGCAAGGATAAATTTGCACAAAACGGTTCGTTTGCTTTTAAAAACAACAATCAGAATAAATTTTAAACACAAAGCAGATCAATGGCTTGAAGTAGATCACATTTCACCTCTAGTTCAATAGCTATATACATCTGCCTGTTTCGTGTCTTACCCCTCTGATAAAGTATTTTAACTCAAGATATTAGTTAGAATCTTCATCCACATCGAATACAACGTTGTAGTTCTCTGTATACGTACAGTTTGGCTGACGGCTACAAGTGAAAAAGCGTCGGCCTTTGTAATCGCCTTGGCTTGCCAGTTTGATGATCATCGGGCTGCCGCACTTCTTACAGAATCGAACTTCTTTTGATGGCTCGATTAAATCGATGTGTGCTGCCAGTAACCTCTTCAAACGGCTCACTTGGTAGCTGTGTTTAATAGATGCACCAATCAGTGGCAATCCTGCCGATTTACACACGTGGATCAGTAGCTTTTCTCGATCGGCCTTTCCCTTGTTGAGCTCTTTGCCGTTATCAAGTTCGATGATCACGCGGGGCTCTAACGTTCGCGGGTCGCAGACGACAAAATCAAAGTAGCTACGTGAGATTTTGTTGTTGGCGATAAACCAATTCTTCTTCTTGTTCGCCTTAGCAGGAACAAGAACGTTCGACATGCTGACCTTGGCAAACACTTCGCCATGGTTACCCACTGCAGATTTAAGTGCGTTATAAAATGTCGCCTGTTGCGCCGACATCAACGACCCTTTTTTCTGATAAGCATGATCTTTGGTGTCGTCATGCTTCACTAGATACTTTTGGATAAAGTAAAAGAACACAACCAGAACAATTACAACGATAAAGATATTAGTCATTTTCCAACACAATCACGTCTGTATAGGGATAAAGAGAGTGGCTAGCGTATGTAGAAAAGCCTCACGTGGCAAGCAAAAGAGCGAGAGTTGCCAACCAGAATCACGACCTTTGAATGCTGTAATCAACAAGAGGTCGCTCATACGCTAGACACACCTCTCCTATTTGATAATCAAATCATCAATTACACTCTAGATTGATTTAGATCAATTTACCTAAATTTGTGATCAACTAGTCTGAAAAACGTTAGGCAAATGTTAATAAGGAAATTGATATGGAACTCAAACAAGACCCAAGATGTTATACGGACGTATGTGTAGACGGTAAATGGTTCCACTATGACCACTGCGGAACTCGAGCTTATATGTTAAAAGGCGGTGCTTCCGCGGTGATTGAACTGGCAAGAGAACCGGCTACAGAGGGCGAACTGGTTGAAATGCTACAAGGTGCCGCTAAATAACTCATTTAGAAAATGTTGATATAAATAAACTCGACATATCGCTAAGTAAACCCCACTTCTCACTCAAATTTTGATATTAGCGATCTCAGAGTGTTCCAGAAGCCATTCTTATCTCACGAAGATCAGAATGGCTTTTTGTTTCCTGATTAGCGATTAACTTTCAGCGATGATGACTTGATTCCTACCCGACTCTTTCGCTTGATATAATGCATCATCCGCGGCTTTGAGGTACTTCTTGTAAGTATCTTGATTGAGTTGCTCATGAGCAATACCAATCGACGCCCCTATCGATGTGGTGAGATCTAAAGAACCGGAGTGCGTATCAATTGGCGTTTCAGCAATGCCTAAACGGATAACGTTCAATTGTTGTTCAGGATCGACGGATCCAGATAGCAACAGGACAAATTCTTCACCACCCCAGCGAGCCACTACGTCATTCGGAAGCAAATGTTGTTTAACTCGCCTTGCGACTTCCACTAAAACCTCATCACCAACATCATGTCCAAAGGTGTCATTAACGCGCTTAAAGTGGTCAAGATCTAAAATAACTAAACTGATTCCAAACCGTGAAGTATTAAATGTCATTGGCTGAGTTAACAACTGCTCTAGATAGCGTCGGTTGTATAAACCCGTTAGCGCACACGTTGTAGATTGGGTGACCAACGCTTTATTTTTACTTTGAATGCTGCGAAGCCTTATCAACAACAATGCGACACTGATCATCACCATTATTCCCAACGCGACAACAATTCGATTTCGTAACTGCTGCTTATCTAACGTCAGCTCACCAAGCTCTTTTTCTGCGTTAAGCAGTTCATTTTCTTGGGCTAATGATGCCGTGGTGAAATCTTGCTCTAGTAAAAAGATATCGCTCTGACGCTTATCAAACAACAGCGCTTTGTTACCTTTGTAGTAGAGCTTAAAGTAACGAAGTGCGTTTTCGCTGTCGCCTCTCGAATCGTAATATTCAGCAAGTGTTCTTAAACCGAGGACTTTCCAACTGCGAGTACCCACAACGTCGAACATTGCAGACGATCGCTTAAGATCAGCAAAGACAAAATTATCTCGGTTCAAACCGATATTTGCTAAGGCTCTGTTTAAGTAGCACTGACCCAGTTGAAGTGTGTATTTGTCCACTCCCGGATATCTGAGACACAAATTTGCGACCTGCCGTGCTAACTCAAAGTTCTTTTCCGCCAACAACACATCACTCTCTGCTTTCAACAAGATGATTTTGTATCGCTCACTCACATTATCGCCATTGAGCTTAGCCGCACTTTGATACGCCTCTCGGCCTTTAACCAAATCACCACTGCGCAGATAAGCAAAAGACTCATTTACATGCAGCACACCGATGGTAGAAGCTTCGAGTAGTCCACTCTTGTAATAGAGTCTTTTAGCTCTTTTAATCAACTTGAGCGCTTTAGGCCAGTCTTCTAAATAGATATAAAGCAGTGCCATATTTGACACTAACTTACTATTATAGATGTGTTGAGGGTACTTCTTGCCAAGCTCTAAGCCTTTATGGAAAAAATATTGAGCTTCAGGAAAGTCATTGCGGATATTATTGATGACACCAGCCGTGTTATAGGCCTTAATCAACAACTCTTCATAGTGGAGTGATTCCGCGATATCTATCGCTGCTCTGATTTGGATTTCAGATTCCGCTAGCTCGCCCTTACTGATGTATTCGATCGCCAGTTCAACAAGAGATTGGGCCTTTAGCCAACCCATATGTTCGTGTTGTGCGAGTGTTTTAATCTGTCTGACGTATTCTGAAACCGCTTCGGTATCCAGCTTGTGTTGGGCGAGGTTCGACAAAATCATCAATTCGTAGGCACGATAGATGGCTTTATCTTGATGGGGGAACTTAGCTCGCAGAGCCTCTAATTGTTGGGCAGCTAGATTAGGATCACCACGAGACACATCGAGAATATCAATCAATGTAGCTCCGTATTGAGAGAGTAATAACTCTTTCTCTGGACTATAAACACTCGGATTTTCAGGGCGAATGTGCTTTAAATCATCGTCATAAGTTGGATAGAGCAAATACAGCCCCAGCACAACACTCATTAGCACCACTAAAAGGAATGAACCTAACACATTGTTTCTATTCATTTATCAGTGCCATTATTGTTTACATTCCAATTTCATCGACGTTTTTTTCAAAGCGGTTAAACATTATACCCGACAGATATACAGATTAAAATCCTGCGCATTGGAGAATCTGAGTTGGCTTTTTCTCATCAATTAGAATAATCAGGCAACTTTCTTGATTTAACTCAGATAATCATCTACCTCATTGGCGTTATAGTAATTTTCCTGTTCCTACCTCCGCGGCTTCTTTAGAACGAGCGGAAGCATAATGAGAATTAACAATGACCCAAATTAATGAACAACGTCTTGTAGAACATTTCTGCAATCTAGTGAAAATTGATAGTGAATCTCGTAATGAAAAAGCGATTGCTGAAGCGTTGGCTGAACAACTTGGTGAACTAGGCTTTGAAGTTCACAAACTGGCTGTCCCTACAGAAGTGTCTAACGGTTTCAACATCTACGCTCGTCTAGATGGCACTCTTCCAGGCAGCACAGTATTCAGTTGCCACATGGACACAGTAACGCCAGGTATCGGCATTGAACCAATCATTGAAGACGGTATCATCCGTTCAAAAGGCAACACAATTCTAGGTGGCGACGACAAGTCTGGTATCGCAGCTATCATGGAAGCGGTTCGTTGCATCAAAGCTGAAGGCCAAGCGCACAAAACTATCGAGATTGCGTTCACTGTATTCGAAGAAGGCGGCTTGTTCGGCTCTTTGAACTTCGATATGTCTTACATTCAATCTGAGCACGCTATCGTACTGGATACAGGCGGCCCAATTGGCACCATCGTAAACGCAGCTCCAGGTCAGCAGAAAATTGTTGCTAAGATCAAAGGCCGCCCTGCTCACGCTGGTTTAGCGCCAGAAGAAGGCATCAGCGCAATTCAAGTTGCTGCAGACGCTATCACTAAGATGAACCTACTTCGTATCGATGAAGAAACGACGGCAAACGTCGGTATTGTTGAAGGCGGTCAAGCGACAAACATCGTAATGCCAGAGCTTAAAGTCGTGGCTGAAGCTCGCTCTCTAAACGGCGAAAAGCTAACGGCTCAAGTTGAGCACATGATCTCAACATTCCAAGAGAGTGCAAAACAGTTCGGCGCTGAAGTCGAAATCGAATCAACGCGCGCTTACGATGCATTCGTTATTGCAGACGATCACCCGCACATTCTTTCTATCAAATCAGCGTTTGAGAAGCTTGGCGTAACCGCAAACACTAAACGCACTGGCGGCGGTAGCGATGCAAACAACTTCAACGCGAAAGGCCTAACAACGGTTAACCTTTCTACTGGTATGGCGAAAGTTCACACCACAGAAGAGTACATTGCAGTGAAAGATATGGTCGCTATCACTGAGTTTGTAATGGCTTACGTGACTCAATAATCTTACTGGTTAACTAGCCAGTCTTATTTGTTAACTAGACAACCTTACTCGTTAATGAAATAGAAAATGCCATCTAGTTAATGTCAAAAAGCCGAGTTCACGAATGAACCGTGACTCGGCTTTTTTGTAGTCTGAGTTTAGCTAGAAGATTAAGCTTAAAACCCCCTACGCTTCCAGAATTGGCCTTCATCTTTTGCAACAAGGTCGAATGTCTTATCAGCAATGATGTTGCCTTTTAACTCCACGGTCATGCGCCACTTGCCTAGCTTGTTCGAGACTGGCGCCCAGATGGTGTCGCCTAAGTAGAAATCCCAGTCGTTGTTACCGACATGCTCTTCACCATCGAACGGTTCGAGCACTTCGCCTTTATCTGTAGTGATATTCGGGTGATAGATACAGTAGCGGATCTTTTCACCTTTGGCTTTCTTGATATTCAGGATATAGCCAAACTCTACGTCGATTTCAGCATCAACAATGGTGGTGAACTCTTGGATTTTTGGTAGATCTTTAGATTTGGAATCCCACGTGGAATAGATACCGTAAGAAGTCATGTCGACCACAACAGAGCGCTTTGCCATTTCAATCGTTACCTTGAAGTTGTTCTATTAATTTAATTCTATTTGCCATTCAGCCAAGCTGGATAAGCACGAGGCTATTCTTGCCAATCTTTCGCCATGCGCTTAATCACAGACGGTTCGATGTCGTGAATGCTACCATATTGCTCTCGGCATACTTCGATGATCAAGTCAGCTTTGTATTTTCTTGCAAGTTGACGGTAAGCCTTCATTTCCCAATGCTTAATAAAGGTATTCGAAACAACAACATCCAACCCTTGCTTCAAGCCATTCTCTGCCGTGTTCTGACACCACTCATGAGCTTGCTGTAGCTGCCTTGGATCAAAATAGTAGTCACCTTGCTCATTCACGTAATACATATCCGCTTCGACATGCAATGCATCGTAGGTTTTTGCTTTTGTTGACTTGCCAGAACCGGGCAACCCTCGAATGAGTATTAACTTCATTTGTCACTTTACAGGCTAATTCGAAAACATGAGTTTATCGTAAATGCTAGCCGCTTGCTCTGATAACTGCCTAGTTCTACATAACAGAACCAAGCACTTATGCATTACTCGGGTAATCATTAAACATTATAAGACTCCCTCGACGTCGGAAGGTGGCTTCTGATAGAAAACACAAATAATTTACATCTATCCATTTTGGATATCGACAAGCGTACCAAACTACTATAGATTTAGATGTATAGACGTCTACATATCTAGCTTAGGGAGAAAGCTTTGCCTATTCGCATTCCAGACCAATTGCCAGCATCTGATGTTCTTCGTGAAGAAAACATCTTCGTGATGCCGTTATCAAGAGCATCGACGCAGGAAATTCGTCCACTTCGAGTCTTGATCCTCAACCTAATGCCGAAGAAGATTGAAACTGAAACTCAATTCTTACGCCTACTATCAAACAGTCCATTGCAAGTGGATGTAGAGCTGCTGCGCATTGATGACCGACCAAGCAAAAACACACCGACCGAACACCTTGATAACTTCTACCGCCAATTTGAAATGGTCAAAGGGAGAAACTTTGATGGATTGATCATCACTGGTGCACCGCTTGGCTTGGTTCAATTTGAAGATGTGATTTACTGGGACCACCTAAAAACCATCATGGAATGGGCAAACAAGCACGTGACCTCAACCTTGTATGTGTGCTGGGCGGCTCAGGCGGGTTTGAAATTACTGTATGATTTGCCAAAGCGCACTCGTAAAGAGAAGCTTTCTGGTGTTTATAATCACGAGATTCATCACCCTTACCACCCACTTCTGCGTGGCTTTGACGATACCTTCTTAGCACCGCATTCTCGCTATGCAGATTTCTCTCAGGAATACTTAGCCAAGCATACCGACCTTGATGTTCTTGCGACTTCTGATGTGGCTGGCGTATACCTAGCGGCAACCAAAGATAAGCGAAACGTGTTTGTAACGGGTCATCCTGAATACGATGCGCATACATTGCACGGTGAGTACGTTCGTGATTTAGGCGAAGGTATGGAACCCGTGATTCCAATCAACTACTACCCGAACAACAATCCAGATAACAAGCCTGTCGCAAGTTGGCGTAGTCATGGGCACTTGCTATTCTCAAACTGGTTAAACTACTGCGTTTACCAACAAACGCCTTACGATTTGGATCACTTCAGCGAAGACAACTTTACCAAAGACGATTAAGTTCTTTCTTCCGATTCACAATCACATAAAGCCGTGTTCAGTAGGTTGTTGATAAAACACCAAATTGGACACGGTTTTTTTATGGTGTTTGAGTCGCATTCCATAATAGATTTACCACTTCAATAGGTTTGATTTCATATGATGGGTTGGTGTTCATAAGGAGCTTCACATGCCCGCCAAGCCGTTATTATCTAAACCTATTTCGTTATCCCGCCCCCTTTCGTTATCGAGCCTGATACTACTCGCCTCTCTTTCGTTGGTCGGTTGTGTTTCTGTCACTGAAGGACCGCCAAAGATCGAAAGCGACCCTATTGCGATGTCTGAATCTCGTATTGAATTAGGTTTGGGTTATATGGGACAAGGGAATATGGTGAGAGCACGTGAGAACCTAGAACTCGCCATCAAACACGCACCTAGCTACTATCGAGCTCGCCTTTCCATTGCGCACTATTACGAACAAGTTGGGGAAGTTGACGAAGCAAGAGACGCCTATAAGAAAGCGCTGAGGTTAGACGCAAGAAACGGCAATGTATTGAACAACTACGGTACATTCTTGTGTAAACAGGGCGAATACGAGCAAGCCGATAAATACTTTAACCGTGCCATCGACCAACCCTATTATTATCTCGTCTCTGCAAGTTATGAAAATGCGGCATTCTGCGCGTTTAAGGCCGGAGAGGTCGAGCAAGCAAAATACTACTTCTCTCGTGCGATTGACCACGACCCAAATCGAGCTAGATCCGTACTACAGCTTTCTAAAATTGAAGTCAGTGAGGCCGAATACAATGACGCTAGGCTCCGCTTATTCAAATTCCACCAACGTTATGGCTATCAAATTCCATCGCTTCAAATCTTGGTCGAACTCGAAAAGAAAGCGGGTAACCGTGTACTTCAACAGAAATACCAAAGTAAATTAGACGAACTGCTCTCCGTTTAAGGCTAACTAAGCTTAGAGTCGATGCGATAGATATAAAAAACGGGTTTGTTGCGTTAACAACAAGCCCGTTCGTAATATCAACTTAATATCTTAACTAAGTACAGTCTGTTATTTAAGCGCAATCCACTCTTGTCTTTGTTCGTCGTCCATAAAGGTCCATGCGATAAAGCGACTCACCTTCTGGCCTTGTGACATTTCAACCACTTTTACTTGTTTAGCTCTCAGCTTGCCAAGCTCTGAACGAACCATATCAACGTTGTCTTTCTTAGAGATCAATGTCGTAAACCACAATACTTGAGTAGAAAAAAGCTGGCTCTCTCTCGCCATCTTCATGATGAAAGCTGCTTCACCACCCGGACACCAAAGTTCAGACTTTTGGCCACCAAAGTTTAAGGTTGGTTTCTCTTGCTTAGTTGGTTTATTTTGCGTAGTTGATTTGTCTAACTTAACTGGCTTCTTGTTCGTTTCTGGCTTGAACGACTGACCGGCTTTCTTAGCACGGTTTGCCGCTAGGTTATCCAGTTTACGTTGTGATCCCTTTTCCGCCTCTTCTAGAGAGCTATGGAATGGAGGGTTACAAATTGTGACATCGTAACGTTCATTATCCTTAATCACGCCCTTAAAGATAGATTCTGAGTCGGCTTGCAGGCGAGCTCGAATCTTACCTTTTAGATTAGGGTTACTTTCCGCAATGAAGTTCGCTGTTTTGATGGAGACTGAATCGACATCAGTACCTGTCCAGCGCCACTTATACTCTGTCGCACCAATGATTGGGTAAATACAGTTTGCACCAACACCAATATCTAGTGCTTTCACAGAAGCATGATTATAAGGTTCACCTTGGCCATCGCTATTAAGGATATCTGCCACTCTGTGAATGTAGTCTGCACGGCCAGGAATTGGCGGGCACAAGTAGCCAGCAGGAATATCCCAATGCTTAACGCCATAGTGATGCGCCAGTAAAGCCTTGTTAAGTAGCTTAACGGCTAATGGATCAGAGAAATTAATGGTGTCTTCGCCCACCGGGTTCTTGATCAGGTGTTCTTTCAGCTCAGGCAATGCTGCAACCAATAACTCGAAGTTATAGCGACCTGTATGTTGGTTTCTTGGGTGCAATCCACCTTGGGGCTTTTCAGTCGAGCGTCTTTTCTGGGCTGCGTTTTTGTTAAAAGCAGTTTTATTGAAAGACCCCTTATTCGATGATCCTTTATTCGCACCCGGTTTACCTTTGCTATCTTTTGCAAAAGGTCGCTTTGCTTTGTTGTTGTCAGCACCTTTGGGAGCACTGTTTTTGCGGTCTGATGTGTTCTTTGTAGAAATACGCTTGTCGCTGCTTGGCTTGCCGGCATTTGGCTTAATATCACCGTGCTTACGGTTACCTTGATCAGCTTGGTTGTCTTTTGTTTTTGTTGATGAGGTACTGTTTTTCGACAGGCTTAGCGTAGTTCTATTTTGTGATTGGCTCATTGGGCTACTTCTTTAAGTCTAAATACATCATGAATAAACGGGCATCTAACTCAAGTTGATGATATTCCGGCTCCATGTGACAGCATAGTTGGTAAAAGGCTTTGTCGTGTTCTTTCTCTTTGATGTGCGCCAGTTCATGCACCACCAGCATTCTCAGCAAAGGTTCTGGTGCATTTTTAAAAACACTGGCGATACGAATCTCGTTCTTCGATTTGATCTTTCCACCATGATTCTTTGCCACATAAGTGTGAAGACCTAGTGCATTATTGATCAGGTGGATCTTTCCGTCGTAAATCACTTTGCTAATCGGCGGTGTTTTCTTCATATAGCGATTTTTTATCTCAATCGCATAGTCAAACAAGGCTTTCTCGCTTTTTATCTCGTGATTATCTGGATAGCGAGCTTCAAACCACGGCACTAACTTACCCGACTCAACTAACTGAGTCACAGGGTCGATAATGTGCTTTGGATAGCCTTGGATATATCGCAAAGAAGGATGCATGTAAAAAAACCGTACCGGTAACACCACGACAATACGTTGTGGTCTTGAAATTTGAGCCGCATAGTGTAACTGATCACACTTTTCTAATCACCTAGGATTCGTTACACTTTAGCGAGATTCACCAAGAGCTAGACTCAAAAAGAGATTGTAAAAATGAAACGTGTTGTATTGTACGTCGCAGACAAATGCCCGCACTGTAAAGATGCCCAGCGCTATTTGGACTCTAAAAAAATTGAATATCGTCTAACGAATGCAAAAATGCAGCGTGGTCGTAAAGAATTACAAGCGATGGGTGCTCGTTCTATCCCTGTGCTTAAAATCGGCGATCAAGTGATGGTCGGCTGGAACCAAAAGAACTTCGATAAGATGTATAACTCAAAGAGCACATAACGTGGTCTAGAGATCAGTACTTCTACACAACAAAGCACGCATACTCTAGCTAGAATATGCGGGCTTTGTTATTTCATACTCATGATAGATGTATACCAGAAGCAAGCACCAGCATGTTGGTCATACTCACAAATCACCCTTTGACTTTCATGGTTCCATTGCAACTCGCGCATTGGTACTTCTCTTTAATGCCAAGGATTTTTTCAAAAACATTGCGATGAACTCTAACCAGCCTTTGATTTTTGCACTTACATTTCATAGCGTTACGCGGTCTGTATTGTTAATGTTTCGGTGCCGTAAATATCAGCCACTCAATGCAAATTAACAATATTGTCAGTCACACGTTTTCCTTAAATTAATATAACTGACTTCAAACTTTCAACTCAACAAAGTGTAATGCTGAGTGATTAGTTAATAGAAAATAAGGAACAGGAAACAAAGCGTTAAGTATGACCTATCTCAGTATCATCTCAGTCATAGAGCGACTACCAATTTGAATTCAGTTTGATGCTGGTGAGATTACTCATGAATACCTCACACATAACGTTTTACGAAATCAATAAAGGTTCTGTCTGCCTTCGACAGATATCCTTCCTTTCTCCATGCCAAAGATAGATTCAGTTTCACCGGGTCTTTAAATGGTACACCCACCACATCCTCCTCATACTTTGTCACTAAGCTGAGTAGCGCAGTAATGGCGAACTCTCGCTTCACGATAGAAAGAATCATAGGCAGTAAATTAGTTTCGAATGCGATGGTCAGGTCTAGATTGTATTTTTTACACGTTGCATCGATAAAGTCTCGGTGGAAATAACCCGACTTGAACATGATGAGTTCTTGGGCAAAAAACTCTTCAAAGGTGATTGATGGTTGCGAAGCCAATGGGTGATCTTTGCCTACAACGGCTAACATCTCCGAACTTAGTAGGTGGTCGGTTTCAAGATCATCAGGCACATTTTCATGATTAATAACGCCGATATCGAGTTCACCGTTTAATAGCATCTCCCGAATCGAAGCTGTACCAGCATCAATCAGCGTCAATTTAAGGTTTGGGTATTGGCTTTTAAATGCCATCAACACTTGCGGGAAAAAGTAGCTCCCCATCATACTCGGAGCCCCTAAACGCACCTCGCCTTTCTCCAAGCCTTTCAGTTCATTCATCGCAAGTTGGGCATCCTCGAACTGCTGAGCAATTCTCTTCGCATGTTCAAGCAACACCTTGCCCTCTTCCGTTAAAGTGACGGATTTATCTCCGCGTCGGAATAACACCAACTCTAAAGTTTGCTCCAATTTTTTGATAGAGATGCTCAAAGCAGGTTGGGCAATATGCAGCGCTTTGGCTGCTTGGGTAAAGTTACCGAACTGAGCGACGGCTAAGAAATGACGAAGAGGTTTTGATTCAAGCATGGCGATATATTTAATATATAGAGGCGATATTTTTAATATATTTCTTTAATCACACCTGTACTGATAACTTGTTCACAAATAGCTTATTAACTCATACAGGCATAGCGTAAATGTTTGATAAAGGCAGTCCTCAATACAAACGTATCACCCAATCTTTGGCGATTGGTTCGTTTATTATTTTCTGCAACTTGTACCTTTTTCAACCTATCTTGCCGCATATGGCAGTTCATTTCCAAGTATCGGAAACCCAAATCAACTGGCTGTTTGCCGCAACGACTCTTGGTTTATCTATTAGCTTGGTGCCATGGGCTATCGCCTCAGAAACTTTTGGTCGAAAACCTATCATCTTGTTCAGCCTTTTTGCGATACCTCTGATTGGGCTAAGCATGGTATTCACAACCACTCTGTTGCAACTTGTGATTGCCAGAGCATTAATGGGCATTGCTGTCGCCGCTTTTGCTGGAGTCGCTGTTGCCTATATGGTTGAAGAGTTGTCACCGAAAGCATTCGCGGTCGCGATTGGTGGTTATATTGCAGCCAATTCGTTGGGTGGTATTTTCGGACGTGTCCTCGGAGGTTTAATCACGGATTACTTTGACTGGCATGCTACGGTATTGTTTTTTGTGGTCGGCTCCTTAATCGGCGCTCTCTATATTGCATATAGCTTGCCTGACCAACAAAACTTCAAACCACAGAAAGGGTTGTTCTTTCACCATAACCGCTCTGTGGTTCTGCATCTAAAGAATCGCACACTGTGGTTAGCAATGCTGATCGGCGGTGCTAACTTCGCACTGTTTGTTAACCTGTATTCGGTAATGGGCTTTAGGCTAGTATCTGCGCCTCACTCAGTGCCTGTTGGCTTAGCTTCACTGATATTCCTATGTTACTTAGCCGGTACGGTAAGCTCTAAGCTCTCCAACAAATGGACACTTCGTTTTGACCCGTTAAGCGGAATATTGATGGGCGTGTGTATTAGCTTAATCGGAATGCTAATTTCTGCCGTCGACAAAGTCCCGTTCATGTTAGCAGGCTTGTTATTGATTAGTGGCGGCGCGTTCTTCGCCCATACCCTTGCCTACTCTTGGGTGAGTCAAAAAGCACCAAGTGCTAAAGCCACAGCGACTGCGTTATACCTTGTTCACTATTATATTGGCGGAAGCTTGGGCGGGTTCTTGCTCTTGTATTGCTGGCAACTATTCGGTTGGAATGGTGTGATTGCAGGTGGTTCAATCTTCTATATCGTCATATTTACTTGGGTTTATCAGTTAAAACAGCTTCAAATGACTACGTCTAAACTCGCCGAGGCTTGAGTCAGGCCTACGAACGAATCAATTATTACTTTTGATTGGTGGCGGTTCTGATATCCTACGAAAAAATTCAATTCGGAACCTGTTATGTCGAACACTCAAAGCACAGATCTTCAAACCATCCACGACCAAGTAAAACAGTGGTTAGACGATGTCGTTATTGGCCTAAACCTGTGTCCATTCGCAGCCAAGCCACAACGAAATAAGCAGATTAAGATCTTTGTGAGTGAAGCAAAAACTGAAGAAATGTTACTTGAAGATATCATGACGCATTTCGTTGAGTTAGATAACACGCCAGTTGCTGAATTAGAGACGACTTTGGTGGTTGTCCCTAACATGTTGCAAGATTTTTTCGACTACAACATGTTCATTGATTGGATTGAAGCACTGATCAAGCAGGAAGATTGGGAAGGTATCTATCAAGTTGCCACTTTCCACCCAGATTACTGTTTTGGTGGTGCCGATCCAGAAGACGATGAGAACCTAACAAATCGCTCTCCTTATCCGGTTTACCATTTGATTCGCGAAGCGAGTATGGAGAAAGTGTTAAAGCACTATCCGAATCCAGAAGCGATTCCTGATACCAACATTGCAAGAGTTGAATCTTTAACACCAGCGGAACGTCGTCAATTGTTTCCTTATCTATTCAGCTAATCGCGAACCGTTAAGCATTAAGGACTAACAAATTTCGGCTTACAAACCGGAATGTTCTTGATGATATGGACGAGAAATAAACTGGTCTCGTCCATTTTGTTTAGCAATGTACAGGCATTCATCGGCGACTTTTATTAACGAGTCTAACGCCGACATTCGTTCCCCTTTGGTATCCCCAGTACTCAATTCAAAATGACAGGCGCCGATTGATATGGTGACTGGCTTTCTATCCAGTGTGATTTTCTTCATCTCTTGCAAAAGAATCCTGAACTTATCTTCAACATAACTGGGTGTTCTATTTGGATACCAAAGAATAAACTCCTCGCCACCGAAACGCGCCACAAACTCGCCTTCTTGAGTGGTATGACTCAACACATTCGCTACTTTCTTTAAAACAACATCACCCATTTGGTGGCCGTAAGTATCATTGACGACCTTAAAGAAATCGATGTCGACGACCGCTAGTGTCCCTTTACCTAAAGATCCTTTTAACTGTTCAACTTCTGCATTCAGCGTTTTGAACAAACAACGTCGATTCGGTAAGTGGGTAAGGGGATCATACAGGGCTTGGTATTCAAGTTTTTCGTTCAGTTCTTGCAGTTTACGTTCTTGCTGCCTTCTAACCAGTTCTACTTCTATCCATGAAGCCATCAACCTCATCACATCGATATCGAACTCTTTGAATTCTCTGTAATACGGTCTAGGACTTGAAAAGTTTAAGGTGCCATAAAGCTCTTCGTTAACGAAAATAGGAATGCCAATATAGGACTCTAATCCGAAAGACTGATAAGCAGGATGAGTTGCATATTTATCGTGTTTACCGCAATGTTCAATGCAGATAGGGCCGATCGATTTACACGTAATTTCACAATAGGTCGATCGATAATCGAAAATATCGCCGGTGTGCAGTTCCACGCCATCAGGGGTAATGCAATGTTCCACTCGATAGCGGTTGCCTTCTACTTTCGACAGGATACCAATATCTAAATCAAAGCGTTCGAGTCCCATAATAAGCAGTTGAGCGATCTGACTATCGAAACCTTTTCGATAGTCATTGGTAATTTGATACAAGCGGCGTATAACAATTTCGCTTTCACTGGCTTGGTGCATAACTGGGATCTCACAACTGTCGAATTTAATGACAACATCACTATTTGGTATATGAAGAAGAGTAAAGTGTAAAAAAACCTAATAATCAATTGGTTTGTATGCAAAATACCTCATTGGTCCAATGAATAAAAGTCGACTTCTTCGACTTTGCGTTAGCACCCTATTCCTAGCTTTGATAAAATGATCCATTAACGAAACAGAATGGATAGGAAAATGAACCTTTCTCAACTAAGCCAAGAAATCTACGATCACCTTTACCGCGACATTGAAGAGTTCCGCAGTACTTTTGATCTGCCTGTTGCTGCTCCTGAAACAATGGACGAAAAAGGCGATACGCTACACACCTCTCTAGCGATCGAAGAACTAACAGAACTTGCAGAAGCTGACTCAAAAATCGAACAAGCGGACGCTATTATAGACAGCGTTTATGTTTTGATGGGACGTTTAGTTCACCTTGGCCAAGCTAAGGTTGAAGATAACCTAGCGATCAGCTATCTGATCGACCTGCTATTGAATGTTTCTAAAAACCGTTCAATCGACTTCTTGCCTTGTTGGGACGAAGTACACTCAAGCAACATGAGCAAAGTATGTCGCAACGAAACTGAATACGCTGAAACAGAAGCTTTCTATGCTGAGCAAAACATCAAGCTGATGGCGGTTCAAAAAGGCGAATACATCATCGCTAAGTGTGCGGAAGATTTCGTATCTGAAGGCAAAACCGTTCGCCAAGGTAAAGTACTAAAATCAGTACACTACCGTCCTGCGAACCTTGAGCCTCTAACGGCTTAAGTAAGGCTACAACTGAAGCACTTTAAAGCCTCAGTTGACTGAAATCGAAAACGCCACGTTATTTTAACGTGGCGTTTTATTATCTATTAGAAAACTCTAGCTGTGTTAATTGGAGCCGTGTATTAGAAGCAGAACACTATACCAGTCGCGCCATATGATAAGCCGCCACATATTCGCCATTTCTGAAAGCGAACCCTGCGGACTCTCCTTCAATCACGAAACCAAACTTCTTATACAGGCTAATCGCTCTTTCGTTATCGGTGTACACCGTAAGCTCCAGTCGTTTGATGTTAATCCAGTTATCACACAAGTCGATCGCGGTCGCGAGTAGCTGGCTACCAACACCTTTGCCTAATACATCATCTTTAACACCCATACCAAATGAAGCCACATGTCGTCTTCTTGGGTTCACACACACTTCCATTCCCAAGTTGCCAACAATCTCATCGTCGATCATCGCGACATACGAGTACACGTTGTCAGGCATATTAGAGATTCGTTTTTGCCAGCTTTCCAGAGATGGATTTGGGAGTTGCAGCGTACCGGTATAAGCATTAGTGCATTCGTAAACTTCTTTTATTCCCTTTGCATCTGACGGTTCAGACCGTCTCACTATAATACTCATCGCAACTCCTACTATTTTCATCGCTAAATATGAAACACATCCTTCATGTGCACCTAGACACACTAACAAATAGTAAATATTTAACAATAGGTTAGCCGGAATTGTTTTTAATAGAGCTGATATGAGAATAGGCGTAGATGATCTGAAGAGGACGTTGATTTGAGGAATAAAAACGAGTTGAGCTGGAAGAAATTCGGTATGGGCACCTTAATTGTGCCCATATCTTGAAACCTGTGGCGTTGGTTTACTCTAGTTCATCATTCTTTGGTTGATCACTTCCTGATTAATTATGAACTAGCTAATCTTGGTCGAGTTAATCACGCTCACATTGAACTTGCATGACTTTAAGATCGGTGGTGTTTAGTTTCTCAGCTAGTGCTGCACCTTCTTCATTACATTGCTCAAGAGTTGTAAATTGGGTATTAACTTCCATTTCTGCTGTACTGTCAGCGCCACCCATCATTAGGCTTAGAATCAGTGTGAGTTCGTACATAAAATAATCCTCTTTCGAGCTTTCAAAGCATCCATTCGAATAAGATAAAGTGACTAGAATCCGCCCTAATTCACTTGTTTCGTTTGAGATAATTCTAGTCATTCACTCGATTCGAGTCTTACCATTTTATGCCACTAACTAATAAAGCAGCATAACCATGGTTTAAAGGTATAAAAAAGACCAGAGCATCATGCTTCTGGTCTTTTTATGAATTAAAGCGTCAATCATAACTCAGTTTCTGAGTCACTTTTCTCTAAGCTAATGACATTCAAAACTGCAAATGCAGAGGCTAGGAATAAGCCTAATATCCAAACAAAATACCACATGAAAAACTCCTTAATACAGTGAATGGCCATTACGTTCGACATACTCGCCATCAAGTCGCCCAAACATGGTTCGATAACTGAACGCGGTATAACACAGAATGATTGGCACCATCACAAACGCCACGCCTGTCATGATGTTCAAGGTCAGTTCACTGGAGGTTGAATCCCACAGCGTTAGGCTATTACTCGGGTTAACGCTAGACGGGATAATGAACGGGAACATCGAGAAACCCGCCGTTAAGATGATGCAAGCGTTAGTCAGGCTTGAACTAATAAAAGCTATCGCATCCCATTTCAACCTTGCGCCAATTAAAGTCAGTAATGGAATGGTCACGCTGCCGATCGGTGCAAACCACATCCAAGGGTACGTATCGAAGTTGGTTAACCAAGCGCCTGTTTGTGTGACGACTTCTTTGTTCAAAGGATTCGAAGCCGAGCTATGATCCATCGCACTGACTATCAGATACCCATCAATATGGTTTATCGCCATACAGCCAATCACCATAAGGAAAGCGATAAGTACAGCACTCGCCTGCGTCACCGTTCTTGCCTTTTTGTACACTGCGTCTGTGGTTTTCATAATCAACCACGCACTGCCTTGTAACAGCGCCATCAATAACCCGACTAGACCACACAAAAGCGCGAATGGGTTGATCAAATCGATAAACGAACCATGGTACTCAGCCATTAAAAAGCTATTGAGCGTAAAAGGTAAGCCTTGCATCAAATTGCCAAACGCCACCCCGAACAAGATAGGTGGCAAGAAGCCTGAGAAAGAGATAGCTAGGTCACACACCCGTCGCCACTGATCGCTGTCGATCTTTGCTCGATACTCAAGCGCTAAAGGACGCAACCACAACGAAATAAGCACCAAATACATCGCCACATAAAGGCTTGAAAACGATGTCGCATAAACCAGAGGCCAAGCCGCAAACAACGCACCACCTGCGGTAATTAACCAAACTTGGTTGCCGTCCCAATGGGGCGCGATGGAGTTAATCATGACTCGTCTTTCAGCGTTCGTTTTACCAATAAACGGTAACAACGCCCCCACTCCCATATCAAAACCATCGGTGATCATAAAACCAATCAGCAGTACACCAATCAGAACCCACCAAATTAAACGTAATGTGTCATATTCGAACATGAGTCAGTCACCTTATTGTTGAACTTGTTGTGCCAATTTGGCTTCAAGTGAAGTTGTATTTTGTTCATAGTGATAACGACCCGTTTTTAAACTGCTTGGGCCTTTTTTAGCAACGGTAATCATCAAGTAACTTTCAACAATGATAAATACGGTATATAGGCTGATAATGAGAGCAAGAGACGTAAGCAGGTTTTCAACGGTTTGAGAAGAAGCCGCGACCGTCACAGGAAGAATTTCACCCACAGCCCAAGGCTGACGGCCGTATTCCGCAACAAACCAGCCAGCTTCAATCGCAATCCAAGGTAATGGAATTGACCATAGCGCTGCTTTCAGTAACCAAGGCTTTTGCGTAATGTTTTTACGGTAGGTTTGCAGGAAGGCTGCACCAAAGACAAACAACATAATGAAGCCACAACCCACCATGATTCGGAATGACCAGAAAAGTGGCCAGACAGTTGGAATGGAATCATCTGCCGCTTGTTGGATTTGCTGTTCAGTCGCATCGGTTACGGTATCGGTGTAACGCTTGAGTAGCAGTCCATAACCGAGGTCGTGCTTAGTTTGGTCGAAGGCTTGTTCTGTTTCATCAGACGTATCGCCCGCTCGCAAACGCTCTAGCAAGTCATATGCAATAATGCCGTTGCGAATACGGACCAGGTGCTGATCGCGCAAATCGTGTAAACCCGTCACTTGTTCATCCAAAGATCTCGTTGCAATAATGCCCATCACATAAGGGATTTTTACCGCGAAGTCGGTTTTACCTTCTTCTTGGTTTGGTAAACCAAATAATGTAAATGCAGCCGGTGCAGGCTCGGTGTGCCATTCCGCTTCAATCGCTGCGAGTTTTACTTTTTGGACATCACCCAGCTCATAACCAGATTCATCGCCAAGTACGATTACCGAAATGATAGAAGCTATTCCGAAAGATGCAGCCACAGCGAAAGAACGTTTTGCAAATGCGATGTCTCGACCTTTCAGTAAGTAATATGAACTCACACCAAGGATAAACATCGAGCCACAGGTATACGCTGAGGCCACGGTATGCAGGAATTTAACTTGAGCGACAGGGTTGAGCACCACTTCGGCAAAGCTGGTCATTTCCATACGCATGGTTTGGTAATTGAACTCTGATCCAATTGGATTTTGCATCCAACCATTTGCAACCAAAATCCACAGTGCAGAAAAGCTCGAGCCCAACGCCACCAGCCAAGTCACTACAAGATGTTGGCGTTTCGATAGCCTTTCCCAACCGAAAAAGAATAAGCCGACAAAGGTGGATTCTAAGAAGAACGCGACAAGCGCTTCGATGGCTAAAGGTGCACCGAAAATATCGCCGACATAGTGAGAATAGTAAGACCAGTTAGTGCCAAACTGGAATTCCATTGTTAAACCGGTCGTGACACCCAAAGCAAAGTTAATACCAAACAGCTTTCCCCAGAATCGAGTCATGTCCTGGTAAATTTGCTTGCCAGTCAGCACATAGATCGATTCCATGCTCGCCAAAAGACAGGACATACCAATGGTTAAGGGGACAAAGAGAAAATGAAACATAGCAGTTAACGCAAACTGCAAACGCGACAATTCAACAACATCAAACATTAAAGCTCCAAACATCATATTGATGGCTTTCATATTAAGAATTGGAGCGTATTTCAGCACAGTTCGAACAAACCAAACTAGAACAGATTGATTGTTAAAAAACAGAACAGATTTACTTATTAGACGAACGACTGGTCAGAGTTTAGCTGCAACTATTGGCTTGCAATTCCATTGTCTGAATCAAGCCGCCTAGTGTTTGAATGGCTTCTGCTATTTTGTCGTCACAAGCGTACGAACAGTTGAGACGAATGTGATGAGAGAACTTCTTGTCACTACTGAATATGATCCCTGGCGCGACAGAGATGTTGTGTTCAAGAGCTCGCTCATAAAGTTTCTCAACACAAACAGAGTGAGACAATTCTATCCAAAGGAAGTAACCGCCTTGGCTTTTATGAATCAGAGCACTATTCGGCAAACTGGATTCTAGAAGTGCTATATGCGCTTTCTTCCTTTCATTCAGCAATTTACGAAGCTTTTTAAGATGATTATCATAGCTGTAAAACGTTAGGTAGTGAGACAAACCGAGCTGAATAGGAATACTGCTGGAGAGTGTCGATAGGTGCTGTAATCGTTGAATCTTTAGCGCTTGTTTACGTGCCACTACCCAACCAATTCGAAAGCCGGGCGACAATGATTTGGAAAACGAACCACACAACATGATTTGCTCGCCAGTGTCATAGGCTTTAGCAGGCAATGAGCTTTGATTACCGACGTGAAGTTCTCGATACACATCGTCTTCAATCATCGGGATCTTATGTTGATTCACCAACTCGGCCAATCGCTGCTTGTTGCTATCACTCATCGAATAGCCAACCGGGTTTTGCGACTCCGTCATGAACCAACATGCTTTGATGTCCATTGAAGCGAACACCGACTCCAACACATCCAAATCAATCCCTGTTGTCGGGTCTGTTGGAATCTCAACAGCAGTGAGGTTAAGCCTTTCAATGGTCTGCAACACACCATAGAACGCAGGATACTCTATCGCGACTAAGTCACCCGGCTCGGTACAGGATTGTAGGCATAAGTTAAGTGCCTCCATCGCCCCAGAAGTAATTACAATATCGTCAGGTAGGACGTTCAAGCCTTGAACTTGATAGCGTTGGGCAATTTGTCTACGAAGTGTTTCACTGCCTGGAGGCAAGTTGGTGAGCATGCTGTTGTCGGGCATTTGGCGGCTTGCATTGGCTAAACTGCGCGACAAAGCTTGATGCGGAAACAAAGCAGGATCTGGGAATGCCGAGCTAAGTGGAATGATGCTAGGGTCTTTGGCACGTTGGAGCACATCGTAAAGCAAATCACTGATTTTAACGGGATACGGCTTGATGGCTTTTTGTTGTGAGAGTTCTGAGGTGAACAGATTTCTACGTGGTAACACGAAATAGCCAGACTTGGGTTTTGAGCGCACATAGCCTTGATCTTCAAGCTGCTGATAGGCTTGCAGTACCGTCTCGATACTGAGTTTATAGCGCTTACACGCATCTCTAATTGATGGGATCTTCTCACCACTCAACCAGATGTTTTGCTCTATCTGATTCTTGATTGTATTGGCGAGTATCTGTGATTTTTTCATCAAAAAGTCTTTTCTATCTAATGTGTAAAAGATTACTAAACCGTGGATATTCGAAGTGCTCGGACATTCAGGTATAACAAAGCGCTACCCTAAACGCAATTACCTTTAGCGTCGACTTGTTTATTTCCCCCATAAGAAAAGGCACCACACTCATCAATCGAGTGTGGTGCCTTAGTTACATAGATACTTAGCTACTTTAGTTTAGTTTAACTAGCTGACTAGTTAGCTGGACGCCACACGCCCCACTGATCATTTTCGTAGGTCGCTTTAGGGTTTGTACCACCTTGAATCCACCACTGTGCTTTCCAAGACTGGTTCGAGTACGTTACTACTTCACCGCCTAGGTAAGTCGCTGAAGAGTCCCAAGTGCCATTGTCTGGGTCAGGAGTCGGATCTGGATCCGGCGTTGGATCTGGGTCTGGTGTTACGCCACCGTCATCAGCAATTACTTCAAAAGTGAAGGTTTCAACACTGTCGCTTTCAATCGAGCTAGCCATAAACGATAGAGTTTCGTTTGCAGTGATGCCAGTGGTATCAACTACGATAGAAGCCGTGCCGTTATTTTGAATGCTTACTGAAGAGCCTTGTGTCTGAGTTAGATTTGCCGCTTCGCTTGTTGCAATCACAACTTTGTCGCCAGCATTCACTACGTTGTCACTCTTCACTAGCTCGTAGATGTCGCCTTTCAATGGTTCAACACCGCCGTCGCCACCATCAATCAGCGTTAACTGACCAGAAGCACGGCTATCTTTTGAGTTAAAAAAGTTACGTGAAGGATCGTTTTGGAAGTACATGTAGTGCTGCATTTCAGCGTGCCAGTCACCAATGAAGATCGCGCCATCTTTGAACTCTTCATGCCAGCCGTTAATTTCTGAAGCCAACAAACGAGCCCAATCGTTAACGTTTGAAGCGTCGATAACGATATCGAAGCTACGCGCTACTTCACCGTACTTGTTGATGATGTCGTATTTAACCGTATCACCAATTTCTGGCGTACCAAACTGGTCAGAAACAAACAGGTCGCCACGGACTAGATCAGGCTCAGGACCTGGCTCTGGTGGAGGGGTTGTACCACCCGCGATAGTGATGTCAGAACAGTTGTAGAAGCCTTCACCCGCGGCATCGTCACGTTGCCAACGTACGTATAAGATTGCGTCGCCAGAGCGGTCTGAAGGAATCGTCACGTTGATACGGTATTTGCCACCGCTTACAGGTACATTCCCCACTTCTTGGATAAGATCTAAGTCCCCCCACGCTAGGCCTTTGCTCAGGTCTGCGTTTGGTTTCGTTAGGTAGAACTCCCAGAAAGAAGGGTTGTGTGGCGCTGTCGCATTGAATACATATTCAAATGTACCTGTGCTTAGCTCGGTTCGAGTCCAGCCTGTATGAGGTGCACCCATGCCGCGTTTTTGCGAATCATTGGCGTAACATAAAGTGCCGTCAGGAATCGCCGCTTTTACAGCATTGATGTTGTTGAAATCTTGGATATTTTTCGCGTACTCGTTACGTTGAACGAACGGGTATGAACCAGAAATATCTTTTGCTTGAGCACATGCAGCATTTGGTGGTGTACCTGACCAAACCCCGCCTTGCTCGTAACACGTGTTCTGACGTGCGCTTGGAAATTCAGACCAACCATGAGCGTTTGCCACTGACGGCACACTCGATAGCATAGCCATACCTACTGCTACTTTTAGAATATTATTATTTATTGTTGTCACTTTCCCACTCTCTATTATTTTACCCTAAACACAAAACCAATTGGTTACTAACCAACCAGCACTGTCATTCGAAGGTTTATAGTTTCTGACTTAAAGAACAACGAAAAATATATACGTCAATTTTATCAATAACAGCGGGTTTTATATTGATAGGAATCAGCATCACACAACTCAAACAAATGCGTTGTAGATAGATGATGTTGCTTCGAATTATGACATTTCAGTATTCTGTGTTGATTGAGGGAACATCATTCAGAATGAATAAAAAAGCGGCTTAATGATTAAGCCGCTTTGGGGATATAAAGGCGTTAGGTAATAAGAAGATATTTAATAACGGCTATGCATACCCATACGATGTGACATGTCATCGTCCATACGACCGCCTTTCCAACCGCCGCCACCCAAAAGATTGAGCACATCACGCGCGGTGTAATTCTCGCCGCCGAAGAAATCATTAGACACATCATTACGTAACAGCTGGATAGTGGGAACCAATTCAACATCTAAATCTTGTGGATCAGCAAACAAAGCCAATGCGATTAGTTGTTGGCGCTTACTCAATTCACGAGAACTCGTTTCTACCTGACCAATCGAGAAAAAGTCACGGCTTCCATAGCTCTTTACCAACCTTGCAGACAGTAGCTTAATAACCTTTTTGATCCTTCGTCGCTGAATATATCTAAACACTCTAATTCCCCTTCCAATTTACAAATATCACATCAAGTGTTGTTCAGATTTGAGCAACACTTAGAATGTCACTCTTTATGACGATGCTCAATATATAACGTCAGTAATATACTGATTAACAATGCGAAAAAGCAATTTCGAGACGAATACTCTTTGCACCGCTTCTCATTAAAACGGACCAAAAAGTAAATTCTTAGGTAAACCATGGTTCAGAACACTAAGCACTTTCTCACGCAACCATAACGTACCTTGGTCACGTTGATGGCGCACATGCCAAGACATCGAGATGGGCCCCGGCGGCATGGTGAATGGCGTTTTCTTAATCACCAGATCTCCTTTGCTCACGCTCTCCAATATTATCGGTAATGGAATCGTCGTGATCATGTCAGTATTGATTAACAACCTAGGTATGGAGTAACAGTGGTTCACCGTCATGGCGATGCGCCGTTTCATTCCCTTCTGTCCTAGTAGCATGTCTACCCCGCCTGTCGCCTCACCTGATAACGAGAGCAACAAATGATCAGCACTAGCAAAAGCACTTAGCGATAGCTCTTCACTAGCCAACGGGTGATCGGCACGCATTGCGCACACAAAGTGATTATCAAATAGATGCTGAGTTTGTACTTGAGCTGAGTTGCCTTCGAAGTAATCCAAGACCATATCGACATCGGCACTGAGCAATAACTTTTCTCCATTGACGTTGTAAGGTACGGCGTGAATATTAACGTCAGGCGCTTCACGCTCTATTCGTTGCTTTAACGGCAGCCAAAACAGATCTGCCATCCAATCTGTGGTTGCGATTCTAAACGTGCGCTTTAACGTCGCAGGATTAAACTCATCACGCTCAGTTGCAATCCGTATTGCCTCTAACGGCTCACCAATCGTTTCCCACAACTCGACGGCGTAAGGGGTTGGGCGAATCCCTCTTCCTTGTTTCACGAATAAAGGATCTTTCCAAGCATGGCGCATTCGAGAGACTGCGTTCGATACCGACGGTTGCGTCATCGACAATCGTTCTGCGGCCACGGTAATCGAGCTTTCCTGCATGATTGCATCAAAAATAACCATTAAATTCAGATCGACATTCGCCATCTTACTTGCCTAATTACACAGGGAGTTAGTGAATGAGTATCGACAAACTCATCATATTAATCAATGCATATTATACCAATCATCAATTAGACGATAAGTAACAAGTTGGGCAAAGTGAGTTCCACAAGCAGATTAACCCGCTGTTAGAAAAACAAATCAGATGACTCACTTATAAGGAAATACGATGAAAGCCGTGTATTTAGAAGAGTATGGAAGTGCGCAGAACTTAACGTTCGGCGATATAGCTAAACCCACCATCACCCCAAATCAAGTGCTGATCAAAGTACAAGGCGCGGGGGTAAACCCTGTCGACTGGATGGTAAGAGAGGGATTCTTAGAGTCTACTGGTCAACATGAAATGCCACTCATTGTTGGCTGGGATGCAGCAGGACAAGTTGTCGAAAAAGGCAACAATGTAAGCAACCTCAAACTTGGGGAGCAGGTCTATGTATATGCGCCCATTTCTGAACAAGGCGCCTACGCCGAATATCTTGCTGTCGATAGTGATTTAGTAGCAAGAGCGCCCAAGTCTCTCGACATCGTGACCGCTGCAGCAGTGCCATTGGCCGCAACAACAGCATGGCAAGCACTTGTTGAAGGCTGCCAACTCAAAGCCGGTCAACGTGTCCTTATTCACAATGCATCCGGAGGTGTAGGTAGCTTTGCGGTTCAAATAGCGAAAGCGCTCGGTGCTTATGTTATCGGAACAGCATCATCTAGCAACAAAGCCTACTTAATGGCTTTAGGGGTCGATCAATTCATCGATTACCAAACTCAACGCTTTGAAGACCTTGTTGATGAGTTAGATGCTGTGCTCGTCGCTGTTGGGGGTGATGGCATCGCGGAGCGTTCACTCGAAGTCGTACGAAAAGGTGGCAACGTAGTTTCACTATTAGATGACATTGAAAGCGCATTACCACTGCAACTAGGCGTAAATTTTCAACGTTGGTGGGTTTCACCCAATGCCAGAGATCTACAACGTATTGCTGCTTTAATTGATGATGGCGTAATTAAAGTGAACATCGATAAGGTGTTCCCACTATCTAAAGCCGCTCAAGCACACGAGTTAAGTCAATCGAAACGTGCTCGTGGCAAAATCGTATTGGAAGTTTCGCTGTAAACACTATCAAGTAGAGAGGATATAAAATGGCCATTAAACAAGCTTTTCGTAATAAGAACCTACCCGATATGAGCAATGCGTTTAGTTGGGGACTGAAACTAAGTGAGTTCAGCGAAGTATTCTTTGTAACAGGACATGCTGACTGTAACCCGGACTTTATTACTCAACACCCTAATGATCCTGTTGCTCAAACACGATTGATTTTAGACCAAATGAAGGCATTCTTAGAAGAAGCTGGCTTTAGTGTTAACGATATTGTCAGGACAGATTGGACATTTACCAACGAAGTAAACTCTGATCAATTCGAAGGCATTGCTCATGTCTGGGAAGAGTTTTTAGGGGATGTTGAAGTAAAACCAGCGACAGGCACGTTGCGCTATGTTCAGCGTTTAGGGATGCCAGATATGATGGTTGAATATGAGATGATGTTAGCCCGATAACTGCCGAGCTTTCCAATCCTAAGATTCAACCGTCTTACCCAAACGATAAAGGCTTAACCAAACAACAGATAAGTTTGATTATCGACTGAAATACTTTTGACTTCAGTGTTGAACACGGACTCTAGCTGTTCAGGCGTAAGAACTTGTTCTGCACTACCTGATGCTTGAAGTACGCCTTTGTCGAGCAACAACACTTGGTCTGCATGTCTTAAGGTTCGGTTCAGGTCGTGGTTAGCCATAATAACCGCAATGCCCTTCTCAGCCACTCGTTCGATAAGCTTATACAGCAACGCTTCTTGAGCAATATCCAACGGAGCTGCAGGTTCGTCTAGGATCAGAAGCTTTGCGTAAGGATTAAGCGTCGGCCAAATTTGCAGGCACATGCCCGCTAAACGAACGCGTTGCCATTCACCACCAGACAGTGTCTGAATTGAACGATGGAGTTTGTCTGTGATGTCCAACATCTGGCTGATTTCGTCCAAAGCTGCGTTGATTTCAATATCAAGTCCGTGTGATGAACTTGGCAGTGACAACGCAAGGTACTGGAACACTTCCAAGTTGAAGGCAGGTCTTGCACTTTGACAAAGATAAGCACGATGCAATGACAAGTCTTGCAGTGATAATACTGACAAGTCTTGTCCGTCGAGGTTTATATCACCTTTGTAGCCATCACCAACGCCAGATATCGCTTCTAGTAAGGTACTTTTGCCACTCCCATTCGGGCCGATAACGTGAGTCACCTGCCCTTGCTTGAGATCAAATGATAGTGGTAATAGACGAGCGCCGACGCTCAGGCTCTTAATTTGAATCATGATTTTTAATTAACATCCAAATGAAGATAGGCGCACCGATACTGGTGGTCATCACACCCAAGGGTAGTTCTGCTGAATCTAGTAAAGTTCTTGCACAAATATCAGCAAATACAAGCAATGCTGCACCGGCAACGGCAGACAAAGGAAGAAGGTATCGGTTGTCAGTACCAATCGCTAAGCGCAACAAGTGTGGCACAACCAAGCCAACAAAGCTGATCACGCCGCCTAAGGCAACCGCGCAGCCGACTAAAATAGACACAGCGAAGATCAAGCGCCAGCGTAATCTCGGAACGTTCACGCCTAACTGTGCAGCATGAGTCTCGCCAATCATTAACTTATCTAGCTTACTACCTTGCAGGCACAACCAAATAATCACGGGGATCATCACTAAAGTGAGCGAGTGTTGATACCAAGTAACGCCACCTAAGCTGCCCATCAGCCAATACATCAGTAAACGAAGACTAAGGTCATCACTAAAGTAGAAAGCCCATGTCACCATCGCGCCAGAAAGAATACCTAGCGCCACGCCCACCAGCAATAATTTGGCCGTAGTCAGTCGCATCGTTTTGACCATGCTCACCAGAATAACGGTAAAACAGAGTGAGCCTAAAACGGCGGCAATCATGAACAGTTCTGGAGTCGGAGCAAACGGCAAGAAGAACAGTACAATAACCATCGCCAAACTTGCGCCACCAGAAATGCCGAGCACACCTGGCTCTGCTAATACGTTACCCAATAAGACTTGTAAGCTTGCGCCAGATACAGCTAACCCTGCCCCGATCGCAATCGCTGCTAATAATCGAGGTAAGCGTAAATCAATCAGAAGTTTTTGTTCTAACGTGGACAATGTGCCCAGAGGGGAAATGAAAAGATCGCCAACCATTAGGTAAATCGCACTCAGCGCGACAAGCAGTGCTGCCATCAGATAAATGGCTCGGGTCCATTTGCGCTGTTTTTGGTGAAGAAGTTGTTGGAAATCCATATCAAGCTACTTTGAAATTGTTCGCGTAACCTTACCTGTATCCCTAAATAAACTCAAGGCTCACACCGTAATGTGAACCTTGATATTTCAACCAGTTGAGTAGTTGTTTTAGTCGATTAAACCCGACTCGGTATTAATCGTACACAAGCTGACCGTGGTCGAATCGCGTTTCAACTTCGCACACCATTAAGGCCGCTCGTTGACCGATAGCCACGTTTCGATTCGGGAATACCACGGCTTCGTTTTCATTCTTCGCCATCAATGGCTTATCACCATCATGACCAAATACTTCACCGTGCTTGAACGCGGTAAAGTTCTCTACAGAATCAGAGAACATGAAATCAAAGTCATCGTGCAAACGAACAATAGTGCGGCTCACACGATACATGATAGTTCGCTTAGGCAGATGCTCAGGCTCAGCTTCAGCAATCAAGTTACGCATTGCCAAATCAAAAGCAGTGAGCTTATCAAGTTGGTTCTCACCAATTTTCGCGACCTGACCCAATTCCATTGTCAGTGCTTGCGCTTCAAAGTTTTCAGCGCTGTACCAACTGAAGGTGCTCGTTGGTGCATTAGAAAGCAACACAGCTTCAACGTGGGCACTGTTGATGAAATCGAAAAGCTCTTTATTACGTACTTCGTGGCGAACCTTAGGGCTCACCGCGAACGAGTAATGCTTAGACAAACGGATTGCGCAGTGCAGATCTAAGTGCCAACGAGTGGCAGGTACCGTTTCCTTGTAAAACTCAGTAACCAAGAACTTCAAGTTCTTCGCGATATCCACTTCTCGATTACTCTCGTGCTGTTTTTCATCAAACAGACGGTTCATATTCACATCAAGAAAACGAGTATGCGCATTGGTTGCTTCTGGGTGAGCAATGATGAACAAACATCTTGCTGTCACTACTTGGAAGCCTGTTTCAATATCCTCAATGAGCTTATCAATCAGCTCCATTGGTGAAGTTTCATCGCCATGAACACCTGTTGAAAAGATGATGTTCTTAGTTTCAGAATTATACTCAGCGGGAATCACTTCCAATACACCGCGTTGATGAAGCTTAATTTGAACACCGTTACTCAGTACGGTCTGTCCTGCAACCACTTCTTGCTCAAGATCTAGGCTGTCAAAAAGAAATGATTGGCGAAAGAGGGTCTTCGTCATGCGTTACTCCTTAATTGCACGGCCGTATGTTAATAAATTGTACATAGAAATTGTGTTGCTAGGATCGCACTTATCAATAGAAACTCCGTTATCACTCACAAATACTACCCATATATTTTTATATTACCTGCTGGCTTTACTAACCGACATCTGTTCCAAATAACTTTCTCTAATTAAAGTAACTTTGGGTCGTCTCAGCTTTTCTCAAGTTATCTCAGCAAGATAAGAGCCACGTAAGCTAACACAGCTCTGACTTGCTATGAACAGATTGAGATCAATTAATCTTCCTGATTCAGCAATCTTTCGAATTCATCGATTTGAACTTTGACCATGTCGATACTTTGTTGCCAAAAATCTGCTTGAGTCAGGTCCATTCCGAGATGCTTTTGCACCACTTCTTCGGCCATCATGCTACCGGTATCACGAAGCAATGACACGTAATCGCCGTAGAATTGCTCACCTTTCGCATCGCGCTGAGCGTAAACACCTTTACTGAACAGATAACCGAACAGGTATGGATAGTTATAAAAGCTCACTTGAGAGATGCTGAAGTGCAACTTGCTCGCCCAGAAATAAGGGTCGGCTTCTGTCATTGCATCGCCGTACCACTCTTTCCAAGTTGTTTCCATCAAGTCACACAGCTGCTGAGCCGTGAGCTCGCCTTTTTCACGCTGCTCGTAGAAGGCTTTCTCAAACTCAAAACGAACGGGAATGTTCACCATTAATGCCAAAGAAGAAGAAAGCTCTTCCCACAGCATTTCAAGTTTCTCATTGCGTGTTTGTGCTTGTTGTAACAAGTGGTCACGAACGATGTTTTCAGCGAAGATTGAAGCGGTTTCTGCTAGCGTCATTGGGTAGCGAGTTTGACACAACGGCATGTCTTTCATCACCCAGTTGTGGAACGCGTGGCCTAGCTCGTGCGCCAATGTCATTAAGTCTGAGCGGCTACCATTCCATGTCATGAACACAAGCGGGGTTCGTGTAGCAGCAAACTTGGTGCAGTACGCGCCTAAACGTTTGTTGGCTGCTGGTGCGGCATCAATCCAACCGTTCTCAACCATTAATGCGACGAAATCAGCCATCTCTGGATTTACTTCAGCGAAGGCGGTTTTAATCACGTCGATCGCTTCATCAAATGGATAAACCTTAGATTCGCTGTCACCCAGTGGTGGCATCGCTGCTAAATGGTTCCAAGGCTTCATTTCATCGAGCCCGTGAACTCTTGCCATTAACAGGCCTGCTTTCTGGCCTACTGCTCGATTTGCCTTTGCTACCGACATCATGGTGTCTAGCGTTTCTGGCACAATGCGGCTGCCGTGTAGGCTTGGATCTAGGAAATGTACGTCGCTTATCTTCGAGCGCTTCTTGTTTTCAGTCAGTCGCCAACCCGCCAATGCATTTAGGATCGAAGCAAAAGACTCTTGATGCGTTTTCATCGCGCCTTGAACGGCGCGCCATGCAGGTTCTTGTTTGCCGAATTCGCTGCCGTACAACAGGCTCGCGGCTTGTGAAAAACCTAGAGCTTCATCTTCACCGTCCAGCTTTAACGACAGTTTCAATGAACCCGTCAAGTTGTCGTACAAACGTCCCCATCCATCGCGGCCATCAACCTTCATCGCCGCTAATAACTGCTCTTCAGCAACACTAAGGCGACTGCTCGACAATTTGCGTGAGCTTTCAATAGCAAAGCGCTGCCCTGCTACATCGGCACTGTCATGCTCTAATACGGCATTCACAAATTCAGGTTCTGCGTGAATTAACGTGTCTTCATAAGGGCTGAATGCTTGAGACATTTCAGAGTTCAGCTTCGCTACACGACCAAGTAGTGCTTTGGCTTCTGTGTGCGTCGCGTCTACCGATGCGTGGCAATTAGCGAAGGTGTTGATCGTGCTCAGTAACGTGCCTGCCGCTTCAGAAGTTTGAATGGCGTTTTGCATCGCTAGGATAATATGACGCTTTTCAACATGCAGGTACAACAGTTCAATACACTGTTGAATCAGTTCGATGTCTTGTTCGATTTTTGCATCATCAAGATCGCGATAAGCAATGCTTAAATCCCAACTTGGAGTTGTCATGACTAAATTCCTTTCACGTAGGTAGTAATACCAATCTGGTATAACGGCTGTAAACGCCGCTTTATACTTCTAATTACTTTTAATACTTCTAATATTTTTAGTAGATTGTTAATTCTTAAACTGTATTTTTGAACACTCAGAGAACAGGTAGCCCTATCGCTTTAACGCTGATAAAGCTCTGCGCAAACTGAGTGACTTGAATATGGGTTATCGACGCATTCTCAATCGAGAGCTTCGAGTACAAGCTCGGGTTTTTCCAATCAATATCAAGGCAATGCGCTAATAACATTCGAATTACGCCACCATGAGTAACCAGCAATAGATTGTCACTTGGATCATTCAAAAGTTGCGACCAAGCTTGAGTTACTCTGTTATGGAAGCTCTGTAAACTTTCCGCACCAGTCAGTTGATGATTTGCGGGATCTTGCCAGAAAGTATCTAGCATCGCCCACTTGTCTTCAAGTTCATCAAATGCGACCCCGTCAACTTCACCAAAGTTCATTTCTTGGAAATCTGGTGCAACAGACAGAGGCACCGACATGCGTTGTGCGTATAGGTTTGCCAAGTCACTGCATCGTCTTAATGGTGAGGTAATAACACCATCGAAAGCGACATCATGCTCAGCCAACGCATCATAAATCCGCTGTTGAATATTTGGATTAACCAACACGTCAGATAAACCATTCAGTGCTGCTTTCCCTTCAACCTTGCCGTGTCTCAGCAAATAGATGTTTTTGGTTGTTCCATTGACCATGTGCGCGACCTAACCCTGAGTATCAAGCGATTGATTAGATGGTTTTAAGTGCAGTGGCAATCCGGCGGCTATCAACGTAACTCGTTCGACAACGCGAGCCAATGCTTGGTTCATTCGCCCCGCATTGTCGACAAACAAGCGCGACACTTTACCCAGAGGTACCACACCTAAACCGACTTCGTTAGAGACCATGATAATTTGCGCAGGGCTTTGCTCTACGCTTTTGACCAAGACTTCAACCACGGCTTCAACCTGGTCATTGGTTGCATCATCACCCAGTTCAAAGATGATGTTGTTCAACCACAATGTTAGGCAGTCAATCAGCACCACATCGTCTTTCTCAAAAGACTGAAGTGTTTCGGCTAACTCGACGGGTACTTCATGCTCAATCCACTGCTCGCCACGACGTTGTTGATGGTGAGTGATTCGTTCTCGCATTTCATCATCAAGATATGTCGCTGTCGCAATATAATTGAGGCGTCCATTTGAACATGCTTCAAACGCACATAATGCTTGTTGCTCTGCAAAACTCGACTTGCCAGAACGAGCCCCGCCCAATACCAGATGGCTGTTTCGCTGGCTTGATTGAATTGTTTGATTTGTGTTTGTCATAGGAAACCGTTATCGAAAGCCATTGTAAAATGTAGTAATGAATACAAGGTAAACCAGTAACTCCATCAACTGTTGAGCCGCACCTAAACAGTCACCAGTAAAGCCGCCAATTCGCGCCATTAACCACTTTTTAAAACCTGTTCTGAACAGATAGGCGACGACAAATAAAATCAAAGCGAACTCAAGACCAAACCACAGGCTTGGCAGAACGCCAACAAGCAATAAAAAGACAAGCTCGCCTTTCGTTTGCTTATTGGCCAATGGCTTGCTTTTACTGGTGTCCAAATCGCTGACATAAGGCATGTCGTAGATAAGGGAAGCCGCAATCGCACGGCTAAAGGTATAACTCGTGACGATGACCATAAACAGTCCGGTCATGCTTATGAGTTCATTCAATAACACCCACTTGCCGAGCAAAGCCATAATCAACGCAGACGCGCCGTAAGTGCCGATTCGGCTGTCTTTCATGATGGTTAAGCGACGTTCCAATGTCATGCCGCCACCGATGCCATCCGCCATATCGGTTAAGCCGTCTTCATGAAAAGCACCAGTAAGCATCAAGCTAAAACTCATCATCAAAAAGATCGCCACCGCACTCGGCAATATGGCATCAAGTAGCAAGAACACACCGCCACAAAGAACACCAAGTAACAAACCAACCGTTGAAAAGTAGCGCCCAGAACGATTCATTCGCTCTGATGAATAGGGCGTGTTCTTCGGCATTGGCAAACGAGAAAAGAAGCCCATTGCCAGCGCAAACAGCTCCCACTGATAAGTGACTCGACCTTTCAACGATCTTTCTGGCGCATCACTCATTAAACCGTGACTCCAGCACTTTCGAAGCTCGCCATGTTATTGTAGAACTCGGCTGCCGCACGAATAATTGGCATAGCTAGAGCTGCACCTGTGCCCTCGCCTAATCTCAATCCAAGATCGAGCAGTGGCTCAGCGTCGAGCAGCTCTAGCAAAATCTTGTGACCAGACTCTTCAGAGCGATGAGCGAAGATCATGTAGTCACGACAACTTGGCTCTATTAAAGTCGCGACATACGCCGCAACCGACACGATAAAGCCATCGACCAATACCGGTGTTCTGTTTTGGTATGCACCAAGGAAACCACCGACCATTTGAACGATTTCATAGCCGCCGACTTGTGCTAGTACCTCTTTAATATCTTTAACTTCTTTCGCATCTATGCCTTTGCAGCGAGATACACCTTGCTCAACCACAGCCACTTTACGTGCAAGCTGTTCATTGTTGATGCCAGTGCCTAGGCCAACACATTCAACGGCAGTACGGTTTGCTAGCGCACTTAAAATCGCTGAAGCGCTGCTGGTGTTGCCGATGCCCATTTCACCGAACATGATGATATTGGTGCCATTTGAAATGGTTCTAGATACAAGCTCTGTACCCAGTTCAATGCCACGTTCAACCGTTTCTAAACTCATTGCCGCTTCATTGGCAAAGTTATTGGTTCGCGTACCCAAGCGCTGAGAGATCAACATGTCACTGTCAGATTCCACAGGCAACAATATCCCCGTGTCGACTACCGTGATATCGATATTATTCACCGCACAGAAGCAATTGATCGCCGCGCCACCGCTTAAGAAGTTCAACACCATCTGCTGTGTCACGGCACTTGGAGCAATACTCACACCTTCATCTGCTATGCCATGGTCGCCAGCAAAAATGATAATACTTGGCTTGTTCAATTCGATATGTTCAACCGCAGCTTCTTTGCCTTGGCTTTGAATCAGAGCTAATTGATGTGCGACTTTTTCTAGTAAGCCAAGCGCACCGAGTGGCTTGGTTTTTTGGTCAATACGGTGTTGGATGTACTGCGAGTATTGGGTATCTAACATAGTTTTTAAAAACGCTTATTCTAGGTACGTAAATTTAGGATTGGCTATTTTGGGCGAGCAACAGAGAACACATTAGAAAGCGTCGCGTATTCACCACCACCAAGTCTCGACAGTGGATCCAATGCCAGCGCATCAATCTTAAGACGTTCACTCTCTTTATCGATCACGTCTTCGGCAATGTACACGGTTTCGACTTGAGCAAAGATAAGGCTTTGTGGCACCTCTCCAACTTCTTTTACTTCGTACAAAGTGCAGCCAAAAGCGACCGCGCACTCTTTTACTCTCGGTAAAGAAAAGCCCTCAAATTCAACCAGCTCAATATCATTCGCGGTGACTTCAGAATCACCATGATCGAGAGTGGCTGCTGTTGCTGTCATTGTTTCGGCAGAACTTGAAGAAGCAATATGAATGACCAACTTACCCGTTTCAAGGGCATTACGAGTGGTGTCTTTGATTTCACCTGAAGGCTTTTTCCCAACCGATAACATCAGTAGCGGCGGATTGCTGGAAACAGGCGTGAAATAAGAGAAAGGCGCTAGGTTGTACTCTTGGTCAGAAGATTCTGTCAATGCCCACGCGATCGGGCGAGGAACAACGGTTTGTGTCATCAGGTGATAAATCTGAGTGGGAGCAAGAGTATCAAGCTTGAGGTTCATAGCACGTCCTTGGTCTATGTGAATTACGACTCAGTTTACGTGTTAAGCAATGCTGTATCTATGCCTAAGTAACAGAAACCGTAGAGAGTGTTCTTAATTTAAACAGATCACGCTGATTTTTTCTCAAATTGACAATCAAATTGACGAACTCTAAAACACCGACAATACTGATAATAGATTTATCAATAACTTACATTTTGGCATCGTTTATGCTTTATCTAAAGTACTTATTAATCTCTCCATTGATAAGTACCCATACAGTGAATGCCCACAACACTGACGCTACACAAAGAAAGACAACCGATTGAAAGACAAAACAGAACAACGATTTAGGAGGTGTAATGATTCCAAACTCTAGTAAAAGAAAACCAAATAAATCAAGTAAGAAAACCAGCAAAAAGGTAAGGAAAATCCCACTATCCTTCACCTAGAAAGCAGTAAAGTAAGTAACAAAGCCCGTCGCCCAGCGGGCTTTGTTATGTTTAACGCCGTACTTATGCGTCAAGCCAAACTAAATCATCTCTTTTCCATAAACAGGTGACTCCCCACACACTACTGACCACTCGTTTAACAAACTTTTATTCGCTTAAAATTCAAACACTGTTTATATTAAACAAGCACTTGTGGAGTGAATAAGGGATTAGAATGAGCATTGCTGGAGACAAAACATCGGTTGTTGTGGCTGGTGCAACAGGGCTAATTGGTCATCATGTGATGAGGCAGCTCATTGATGAGCCCGCGGTCGACAATATCTATGCGTTATCCCGAAGATCACTCCATGCACAATTTGACTCCAATAAACTCCACACACTCATTCATAATGACCTGCAAGTCACGAGTTGGGATGATACGAATGCGACGCCTAAACTTGGCGTTATCTGCTTAGGTACGACTAAGAAAAAGGCAGGGTCAAAAGAAGCACTTCGCAAAGTCGATGTTGAATTGGTTAGCCAGGTTGCACAGTCGATGAAGTTTCTTGGAGTACAACGCGTTGCCGTTGTTTCGAGCTATGGCGCTTCACCAGATTCTTATTCACATTACCTTCGTTGCAAAGGGCAAATGGAGCAAAACTTAAAACGTATTGGCTTCAAGCAGCTTTTCATCGCACGTCCGGGGCCGCTGGTTGGTGAACGTGATGAACCAAGAGCCGATGAAAAACTCCTGCAAAGCATCTTTCCTTTAGTCTCTCCCTTTATGTTTGGTCAGTTCAAAAACCTACGCCCTATTCAAGCGGAAGACGTCGCGAAGGCAATGTTGTTCCGATTATTCGAAAATAATTTTAAAAATACCGAAATTTACTCGTCAAGTGACATGCTCAATTTATTGGCAAAATATCGCTAAAAAGCTCACCTATTCATCACAATGTTGAATATCCACCCATCCCATTGAGTGGATATTACTAATCGTTCTAATAAATTACTTTTCCTTATTTTACGTTTTGTAACAGAACGTTATTTTAGCAGCAGTACTGACACCTATACATCTAGGTGCTTAATTGATTTAGAGTTATTCATAAGGAAAACAAATGTCATTTTCAGCTATCGCTGCCTTAGCGGTATTCACTGGTATCCTCTTTTTTCTCTACGGACAGCAGAAAAAAGAAAACACACTTTCTCGCCTCGTTTTACTTGGTTTAGTTTTTGGTAGTGCATTTGGTCTTGGTCTACAGCTGCTATTTGGTGAAGGCAATCCCATCATCAAAGAGACGCTAGACTGGGTAAACATCGTTGGTCGTGGTTACGTTGGATTGCTTAAAATGGTAATCATGCCATTAGTCTTGGTTTCAATGATTGCGGCTGTAGTGAAGCTTGAAAAAGGCGGTTCACTGGGCAAGATTTCTGGTATCACTATTTCAGTATTACTCGCCACAACAGCGATCTCTGCGATTGTTGGTATTGCAGTGGCTCAAGCATTCGGCCTTTCTGCTGAAGGCTTAACAGAGGGCGCTCGTGAAACAGCTCGTATTGCAACACTAGAAAGCCGCATGGGAAGTGTTTCAGATCTAACCATTCCACAAATGCTGGTTAGTTTCATTCCGACTAACCCGTTTGCTGATCTAACGGGCGCTCGCTCTACTTCAATCATTGCGGTTGTTATCTTCGGCGTGCTAACAGGTATTGCTGCTCGTAAAGTAATGGCTGAGAAAGAAGAGCTAGAATCACCGATCCGTACTTTCGTTGACGCTGCGCAATCTATAGTTATGCGCTTAGTTAAGATGATCATGGCACTCACGCCATACGGCATCGCGGCGTTAATGGCGAAAGTTGTTGCAACATCAAGTGCTTCAGACATCCTAAGCCTACTGGGTTTCATTGTTGCTTCTTACGTAGCTATTATCCTGATGTTCGTCGTTCACGGTGTGTTGGTCTCTTTTGTTGGTGTAAACCCGAAAGAGTACTTCCAAAAAATCTGGCCGGTCCTAACGTTCGCTTTCACTTCACGTAGTTCTGCTGCAACGATTCCACTGAACGTTGAAGCTCAAATCACTAAGCTAAATGTGCCACCAGCGATTGCTAACCTGTCTGCTACTTTCGGTGCGACGATTGGTCAGAATGGTTGTGCGGGTATCTACCCTGCAATGCTAGCAGTCATGGTTGCGCCTACGGTTGGTATCGACCCAATGGACATCAACTTCATTCTGTCTCTAATTGCTATCATTACAGTGAGCTCATTCGGTATCGCGGGTGTGGGTGGCGGTGCAACATTCGCGGCACTTATCGTGCTACCCGCTATGGGGCTTCCAGTAACGATTGCAGCACTGCTTATCTCTATCGAACCACTTATCGATATGGCACGTACAGCGCTTAACGTATCTGGTGCAATGACAGCCGGTACGATCACAAGTCGCCTATTGGGTAAGAAAGACAAGCAACAGGATCTAGAACAAGCGAACGCTTAATGGATTCAATTGATTCATTAACTTGAGTCTCTTTAAACAAAAAAACCGATGCACATGCATCGGTTTTTTATTATTTGTCGTTTCTAGCTTCAGTTACTTCACAAGCAACAGCGCTTAGAGCACTCGTTGGATCACTTTTTCGGCGAGCGATTCATCGTCATCTTCACTCAATCCGCTGATGCCAATTGCGCCAATCACCTGCCCCTTTATCTCAATGGGAACACCGCCTTTAAAGCCAGTGATCTTTGAGTCGGTCCAGTAACTTAAGTCTTTACCAGTTTCTCTCGCCCAAACACCTAAGTTACCACTTGGCTGCCTGTCTCTTGCAGACGTATAAGCTTTGTTCTGTGCTAACAACCCGGCTTGTACGCTCACATTATCCATGCGAATAAACGCCAATAACTCTCCGTGCGTATCACACACGCTCACCGCAATTGCTTGTTGATGATGCTCAGCAATATCGAGAGCGTTAGACACCAACTGTTGTGCGATCTTTTGATTCAACATGTTCATTCCTTATGGCAGTGCTTGACCACGTGAGTACACGTATAAGTTGTACCACTCTTCACGAGACAGACTTATCTGAGTCGCTACTGATGAAGCTTTGATTCGCTCTAGGTTTGTGGTACCAATAACAGGTTGGATACGAGCAAGGTGACGAAGCAAAAATGCCAACACAATCGCTTCACTTTCTACCCCATATTGGTTCGCTAACTGAGCCACGTAGTGCGCCGTCTTTTTCACGTTTTCATGTTCTGAATACAAACCTTGCTCAGCAAATCGACCTTGTGCCAAACAGCCCCAAGCTTGCAGTTGGATGTTATTCATTTGGCAATGTTCTAGTGTGCCTGCGGCGAAATCTGATTGATGATGCCCTTGCGAGTTAATCATCACCCCATCATTCAACCAATCCAGCTTGGTTAAGCTCATCTCAATTTGATTCGCGACAATGGGCTGCCCGAGCGCAGATTGTAGGTACTGAATTTGGTGGCTGTTCATGTTCGACACACCAAAGAAATCGACCTTACCTTGCGCTTTTAAGTACTCTAACGCTCTTGCCAGCTCATCGAGTTCCATCAGAGGATCAGGACGATGCAGTAACAGCACATCGAGTTTTTCTGTATTCAAACGATTCAAGATACCGTCTACCGATTGGCTTACCCAATCAGCCGAGAAATCATAACGACCAACATTGCCCTCACCTTCAAAACGAATCCCACACTTAGATTGAATGAACATCTGCTCTCTCAGTTCAGGCGCTTGTTGTAATGCTTGACCAAAGGCTTGCTCGGCTTTGCTGAAGGTATAGATGTCCGCATGGTCGAATAAATTAATACCCGATTCTAATGCTGTGTCGATTACGCTTCGTGTTTGAGCAACATCCGCACTTGTCACTAGATTATCATTCCAACCACCACCGAGCCCCATGCAGCCATAGGCAACTTGGCCAACATTCGGCAGATAATTTGATAATGGGATACTCTTTTTCTCATTCGTTTTGTTTGTAGATTCAATGCTGTTCGTCATATCGATTCTCGCTTAGAAGATTTGCTGACCAGAAATATGCTTCTATCATATTGTTCTTTTAAGAAAACAGAATATGCTAGTTACGAAATGATTGTTTGATATAACGAACAATAGATTGGTAGGAACGCGCGAATGAACGAACACAAAAGAATAGAACGACTGATCCTGTTTGTAGAACTTGCTCAGCAACTCAACTTTACCAAGGCAGCCGAAAAGCTCGGTATCTCTAAGAGCTACCTTTCTGAGCAGATCAAACGTTTAGAGAACGACTTACAGTGCCCGCTTTTGGTCAGAACCACACGCAGTGTTCGTTTAACCCAAGAAGGCGACCGCGCGTTACAACAAGGCTTAACGATTCGCTCGCAAGTCTTACAGCTTGAACGCAGCGTTTCGGAGCAACATGACATCGTAAAAGGTCTATTACGCCTCACTGCGCCAAAGATGTTTACTGAGGTATATCTATTCGATATCTGCCAACGGTTTAGGCAACAATACCCTGAGATCCGCTTCGAGATAAACAGTAGCTACACCAACTTTAATCTCAACCAAGATGATATCGATATCGCGTTTCGCGCCACCAATACGCCACCTGACAACATGGTGGCGAAACACTTGATTAGCTATCAGCATGATTTAGTCGCGACTCCCGGCTATCTTGATCAGTTTGGCCGCCCCAACAATGCCAACGACTTAAATGACCATCAATGCTTAGCAACGCTGCACCAAACCGAGTGGCCTTTAAAATCGGCAAATATTGATGTGTCCGGCTGGCTTTCAAGTAATGACAACCACTTACTTAAGCAACAAGCTATGGCAGGCAGTGGCATCATCCGTATCGCAAGTTATTACGTCGCAAAAGAGGTCGAGCTTGGAGAATTAGAGCGAGTGCTGCCTGATGAATGCCTGCAACAAGGCAACAGTATTTACCTTTTCTATCCGCAAGTTATTTATCCTGCAAAGAAACACCAAGTGTTCGTTAAATTTGTTCAGCATTACTTTGAGAGCTTGATAACTTGAGAGCTTGATAATTTAAGAGCTTGAAAACTGGAGAGCTCGATCATTTAAGAGCTTGAAGATTTGGTAGTTTAAGAATTTGAAAGCTGAGTTAACGAGTTGAAAAAACGGAAACCGATGAGCAGATAAATCAAATAACACGAAATAAGGTTTAAATAACTTTCTTGATTTATATACCTATATTTAGAATGGGATTATCGAACAATAATAAAGCGAGTTTTTCGAATGCTCTCATCGATGATTGTTCTTGATAGAAAGAAATCGTGCATTTGTTCAATAATACAATGAGTTATCTATGAATGATTAACATAACTGAGATATGATGCACCGCTTCAGTATGTCACATCATCTTGGCACCAGTTCGATAACAGGATCCTCATGAGCTTTATTATATTATTACTTCTTCTGCTATTCGTAGGCTTTACACGTTTACTTCAGTGGCGAAAAACCTCTCTGTTTTTATCTCTTGTTCTTATATCGTCATTTGTGTTGATTGGTTCAGGCTTAATTCCTCGTTACTTACTGAACGACCTACAAACTGATTACGAAAGTAAGCCTGATATCCAATGGTCTGGCAATAACGCTATTGTTCTTCTGGGCGCGGGAACGCAGTTAATTAAAAGCACGCAAGAGTTCGAGCCAGCCTTTTTCTCTTTCGGCAGAATCAACGAAGCGGCAAGCCAATATAAAGATTGCGCCAAAACCCAAACCACATGCAAAGTGATCATCAGTGGTGGCGATGCACAAAATAATGGTGTAACTGAAGCAGAAGTTTATCAACAACAATTGCTGAGACTTGGCGTTCCAATACGTGACATCATTCAAGAGCCAAATAGCGTAAACACTTGGAAGAATGCACAGCTCACTAGTGACCTAATGAAGCATCATAAATTCGATAACATTGTGTTAGTTTCGTCTGGCCTGCATATTCGTCGCAGCGAGCTCTACTTCAACCACTTCGGCTTAAATGTTATTCCAGTAAGAGCCGATTATATGGCAGCTCAAGTTTCGTGGTTGCCACTATGGTACAACTTTGCGGTCACAGATTTTGCTTTGCATGAACAGATAGGCTTTGCTCGTTACAACATCTACAACTTTATGGGTTGGAACAGTAAACGCGAACAGCCAGGTGATGCTTAAACACGTTCAATTGAGTTAACTAGAGCCATATAAAACAAAGATGCAGCAACAACCGAAAGGTTATTGGCTGCATTTTTTGATCCTGCCTATCACAACACCATTTCTTACTCTCATTTACGTCTGTTCTTGCCGTTCGGCAACCATTCCTACTAGCTAATCACTCAGCCAATTTTTCAAATAGCAGGCTACGAAAATATAAACGTTCAACAATCAACCACCTAATATTTTGATAGTTGAAACTAATTGAAAACAATCGCAATAACCCTTTATAAAAAAACATTCCAATCAACATAACCAATTGATAATTATAAGTATTTATCTTCAATTCATTTCAGTATTTTTGGCATTGTTTTATATGACAGAGTACACCCCGCTAGTAACCCTCGGCTTTAAATAATATCAATAAAATCTAATAACTCGATTCTAATAAAAATAGCCAAATAATGGCATTTAGGAACTTATCAATGATTAACGTCAGTAGAACCATTCTATTTAGCACTGCCCTATCGGTAATCTCTTTTACTGCTCATGCGAAGATATACTCAGACCAAATCGTCTTAGATAAACTTGGAGAAGATATCTGTCGTTTCGACTATCGCGCTCTCAACAATTCAGAAGCTCAAGAACATAAAACAGCACTGATATCCCGTATGAATGTTTGGGACGTTGTTGGCCTTCAGCATGATTGGGTGATCATGGGCTCCGGCTATCATGGCCTCATTAAACCAGGTCAACCAAGCGACAAAACCTGGTGCTACCCCAATACACCAGAAGCGGGCTTGCCATACTACGAAGCACAAGCTATTCAAGAGAACAGTAACCTTGAAGTTCAACGAGCTTTAGTCAATGACGACACGAACTTTATCAGGCCGCTAAGTTACTTAGCTCATAGTCTTGGGTACGCTTGGGTTAGCGGTAATAACGGGCGTTACGTCGGTCAAGATATGGCAATAAAACCGCTTAACAATGGTTGGGAGATCAAAGGGAATAACAATGGAAGCTGTACCGGTGAGCGTTGTAATGAGAAGACAACCATCACTGTCGATAACTTCTCTTACGTACTCGATAACACTGCGTTTTGGCACGGCTCGGTAGAAGAAACGAACCAAGAGCTGGTCAACACCCTTACAGCTTATGCTATTAACAAGACTGATCAGCCGAAACAAATCGTCGTTGACCTTCATTTTAAGCAATCAACACAATGGAGTAAAACACAGCGCTTCGACCTTGCTGATTCAGTCGTCATTGATGAGACCTTTCATTGGCCGCAAGTTCGAAAAACAGAGGTAAGAGTCGTGCTAGAAGAAGGCCAGCGCTTCTCTGATACCAACAGTGGCTCTCGCTTTGAGCCGACTGACCTACAAGCCATCATCACTGTACCAGCGAACTCAGTACTTCCCTTTCAGGTTGAGTTCTTGCGCTCTACCATTTCATACCCATACCGTATCAAAACGAGCATGAGTTACGACGCGAACTTCACAGGTTTCCTCCGTTATAGCGGCAATGCGCTAAGCTCCCACCCAACAAACCGCCCTACTGTCTCGCACACCTTTACGATGGGCACCAACAGCGAAAAGCAAGCCAATATTCGCTACCAATGGGACCATCGCTATATACCTGGTGAAATGAAATGGTGGGACTGGAGTTGGGCAATCAACACAAATGGGCTGAGTAGCATGCAATATGCCGCAGGTGCCAGTGTGCGACCGTTCTACTCTCACGTGTCTGGTCAATTCAGTGCTGAATCTCAATATTCAGGGATGATAGATATCGGCGCTGAGCATTCTGTTGATTCATTCGATACAACGACGTTCAACAATCACGAAACCTACTACGCGGGTGATATTAAAATAGTGACTGATTTCAACCCTGACACTTTCGCTCAACTTGGGTATCTAGATGCTCAACTTGTGATTAACCCTGTGCAGCAGTAAGCAAACTCATATTCCCCAATCTAGGTTCACCACACTGGTGGTGAGCTTTTTGCAACCCCTCAATCAAAAAAGCCAAAACACTCCTGCGTATCGGCACCCAAACGAGGCTCTTGTTTATGGGTGAACCTTTATCTCGATAAATACGGCCAGCTATTCACCCCAAGAAAAAGTTAACTATGAAAAACAAAAACACGTTATGGCGGTTTGTCGCCATACTATACAGCCCCATGTCAGCCGCGCTTTGCTTAAGCAATGGAGTTCAAGATACCCAATCACTAGACACAATAAACAATGATCGTGCCTCTTTATGGTCTCGAAATGAGCTTTATTTGGAACCACAGTTTGGTACTGCGTTAGGCGAACTTGAACACGATGCGCACACGCAATCTTTCACATCAGCATGGCCACAAACAGAAAAAGCGTTGGCTAACGTCCCACAAACATTCGAAAGCTCGTTGAGCCAAGAAAGCCTAATCAATCGGTTGGGTCAGGCCGGTTCTTCTACTTTGGAAGTCTTAGGGCCAATCGGAGATGCTGTTGCGGTGGGCTTTTGGGTCGACAACATGGTCCAAACATTCTCTCAAGAATCTTCGACTCAACTCGACAAAACGGCTTCTATTTTTTCTCTCATTCCTCTAGTTGGTGATGAGCTAAACCTATTATCGAATGACATTAAGTACTTCTCAGCCAAAGAAAAAATCACCGAATTTGAAAACCAATCGCATTACGTGTTTACCAACCACTCATCAGAATTTTCTCGTTTCCATCATTCAAAACAAGATGCCATCGAACTCATCAATAAATACGACGATCATGTCAAGCTCACTGCCTCTATATATATAGATAACCTACTTCTTGAAGCAGACACTGAGTATCGCCGGTTAGCTTCAGCGTATGACAGGCAGTTATCTAAACAAATGGCACGAATTGATTTAGAACTGTTGAAGTCAATCGGACATGTTTCCCCTAATTCAAATCTACACCAGCCGCTATGCCAAAATGCTCAAGACTCTTTAACAGCGCTCGAACGCTGCATTCGCATTGAAGGACCAGCACGCATCGATGATCTGATTAATAAACTGAACGCAGATGACTATAACGAGCTCGCTTTGAATATACATAGCAAGAAAAGAGAACTTGTTGAAATTGCTTTGCGCCGACTATCCACACATAGAGAGAACACAATTAAACGGCTCATAGAAAGGTCAAAGCCTCACATGGTATCGATCATTACACACAGCAAAATCAACCGAAGTATATTGGAATTTCAAGTAAGGCAAAGTGGATTGAGAGAGTATGCGAAAGAAATGTGGGATATCGATTACCTGAGCGAGGAACAACTCAGTACAGCAACTATAGAAGTCCGCCCCGCAAGAACTTGCTGGGGTGTTCCTTCCATTGCCCCAGGCGGTATTCAAGCTTCTCTAGATGCATGTAAAGACTCTGGTCCATTGTACGATACTTACCACCCTAAAAAGGATCCTGATTTATCCGAATTGTTGCTAAAAAAGGTAGAATTTAATGTCGAACAGCATATTGCATCGAGGGTTGTTAATGGTTGGCCAGTAGGCTTATTTAGAACTCAGCTAATCAACACCGCTAGCGCTTATATATCTGGCCAGTCCTCGAATAAACTATTTGAAGAGCTAGTGTCCGAGTTAGCGAACATCCAGATTCTTAGCTACCAAACGCCTTTCAGCGAATACTTAGATAGCAAAGGAATTAACAGCTCTGATCCAAATGTTCGTAAAAGTTGGTATGAGATTAGCCGTTGGTATGAACTGCTGCTAACAGAGCGACCGAGCGGCGGAGTGTTAGATCAAATCAAACAATATGAAATTTTTAAACATTTTATTCAACCTCAATTCAAGCTCGCTATTTCAATGTCTTACATCCGCTCTCTCAATTACTCGTTACCGTATCCAAGTGTATACTCTGCAGCAAACCTTAGGTTTTATGCCCCTAAAATGGCAGACATACTCGATGACGTGATGTCGCAGCCAAGCACTAACTTTGATCAAAACTTTCAAAGCGCTATTGAAAGCATCATTGAAAAGGCAATGAAGACGACGAATGCCAACCAACTTCAATATTTATTAGGCGATCTTTCGCTCTATCTACAAATCGCGCAACATCAGCTGTCAGAATTCAATGTATCTCCTAACAGTCAACATCAACTGTTCAACAGCACGCTTTCCCCTCTGCACCTGAGCTACCTTTCCGATGAGCATCAAGATGAGCTGGGACAACAAGTAGGCTATGTATCTTCACATGCCCTCTGGACCCAACTCGCGAACATAAAAATAGCGTTGAGCCAAGGAGATCTCGAGTCTGCGATTGGGCAGCTTGGGTTAATTATTAAACAAGAAGAATTCACCATGCTCCCACATCTCAACCATCTGCTCCTCAAAGAACTCGAAGATTGGATTGAATTACAAATCGCATTAGAGGAATAAGCCAATGAAAAATAGAATGTTCTTAACGCTTTCAGTACTTTTAATGCTTGTTGACCCAATGAATGTATATGCTGGAAAAGGCTCAGAATTCGGCCTCTTTTATGACGCTCCGGATGGCGTAAAAGTGATTGCTGGGTACAACTCAGACACCCACGGTAAACTTTATCGGATGTCTAGAAATCTCTACGTGCAAACAAAGAGTGACGCATACCTTGCAGATATAAGCGTGTTAATACGCAAGCTACAGTTGTCACAAACTGGACGAGAAATTTTACGACAAATCGCTACCTACGTTCCGGTCAATGCGCCTCACGACGATGTTGAACCATTAATTGAACATACAATGGGGATCGACCACTCTAATACTACGGTTGTCACTGTGATAAGAGAACCAGAAGGACCAGGAAGACTCTTTGAGACGATACCCTCTATATTTGAAGATCAACAAAAGGCCTCGCTAGCTTGGCAGCGACAGTTTAATGGTAAGGGGGTCTCGAATACGGTTTACTTCTCCACCACGGAGATGGTCAATATTCCAGGAACAGAGACAGCGTTTGATCAAACCGTCGCATTAGGCCATGAACTCATACACGCGAGAGACTTCTCTTCCGGTGCCGTACCTCAAGGTAATGCGCCTCTGTCTCACCGACACCCAGACACCAATAAAGCGACAGAGTATGTGATTCCAAATTATGAATATCAGACCACAGGAATTACTCACTACAACAATGCTGAACACGGTCGAGATCCCGTTACGGAAATCAGTAGTGCCAGGCAGTCAATCATCAACCTTCGTGAAGAGATGTACTTCCAATGGAAAGCGCTAGGACAAGAAAAACCTAAGGCGTATTTAAAAAATGAAAAGATCGTGAGTGAATTTCATTTGGCTGACGATTTGGGAAAAGCAAAAAGAAATACTTATTGGCCGAAAGAGCACTACGACTACAAGCCATATACGCTTGAAACAAGACCATCCGCAACACCTCAGCATGCACCGAACTGGGATACTGTAGAAGGGAAAATGGCACATATCGAAGTTAGACAAGTACTAAAGAAATCGATAAGTGAAGGTAACAAACCTGCGATTGTTATCGTTGATGCTACCGAACAACGCTTATCTCAAAGCTTGCAAAATTCACCAGCGATAACACGCCGAGGACTCGGAAACCAAAGTTCAATTCTGAAATACGCTGCTCAAAACGATATTAAAGTGGTCAATATTTATAGCAAGCAGAATGAGACCCCAATTAGCTCCTTAAATAAACGTAAAAAGAGCCTTCTTTATCGTTCAATTTCAGGCAAACAGACAGACGCAGACCAAGGTTACAGTGATGTTCAATACAGCAAAGACAATGAAAGCACGTTAGTCTCAGCGCTTGAGGAAAATGATGAAGTTTTGGTCATGGCCTACTCCGATGGGAAAGTGACAACTAATGTAATCGATAGCCTATCTGAAAGCATGGATAAACAAGTGGTTGTATCCAGATACGCTAACTTAGATTATCAACCTTCAAATCTCAGTGCGGAAGAAAGTACCGCCTGGAAGGCACTTAGCAACAAAGAGAATGTGAAAATGCTAGGTGGAGGTAGCCGCTCTCGCTTCAATATATGTAGCATCCAATAAACAGCATTGTCGAACACGAAGCACCTTATATCGCTGCTCCTTTCTGTGGTCAAGCACAGCAACAAGTAGCGGGGTTATGACAAATAAACCCGCTACTTGACTTAAAAATGAAATCACAACGAAACAAAAGTTTGAGTTAATGGAGTCGGTTATACACTGGGATTCCATCAGGAGGATCTATGAAACATTGCCCATCTTGTTCAACTGAACTGGTCGCAAGAGACGATGTACAAATTTGCCCACGCAATGAAATCGGCGACTGCTATTTTGATGGCTATGAGCAATATCAGCTCGAATATCATCAACTTAAAAACAACCAACAAGACTCAACTTTCGACATCGCAGACATTGTTGCCGATTAGCTGGCCAAAGCCTTAGTAGGTAACCTACCTACTTACCTACTTAGCTACTTAGCTACTTAGCTACTTAGCTACTTAGCTACTTACCAGTAAAGCGGTCGTAAGTGAGACACCGGCAATGAATTATTTCTCAAATATAGAGACATGACCGGTTCAGATGAGCCCGTAAATAATTCTATGCAGTTGCCAACATTGAAAAAGCCCCGATGCAAGACACATCGGGGCTTTTAATACTTCTTCACGCCACAAGTAATTGACGAATTAGATAGTGGTTTAGTCGAGGACTACCACATTAGATCATCTGGGATCACGAAGTCTTTGTACGGATCATCTTCGTCTACTTCATCAGAGCTTGAAGCTTGAGTATCAACGATAGATTCTTCGTCACGCATCGCGATCTTGTTCGCTACCGCAGTAGGAATAACAACATAGCTTTCGCCTTGACGCGCGATACTTAGAATACCTTTACTTAGTTGCTTTTGAGTCAGGTCTTCTACGTAAAGGTATTTAACTAGCGTACCATCGGTGAAGTTGTATTTGATCTCACCATTCTTCTGTTCGATCTTGTTCATCTCAATCAGTTGCTTCACTTGAGCTTTAATTTCTTTGCTCAACTGCTGTTCTTTCAACTGTTGGTTTAACTCTTTGTCTTTCGCTTGCTGCGCCAGTTTAGTTTCTTCTGCTGCCGCTTTTGCTTCACGAGACTGAACGCGAGACTTTTTAGAGCCTTTTTTCGCCTTCTTTAATTTTTTCTCATTTACCAAGCCAGCTTTAAGCATTTGCTCTTGGAGTGTTAACTTTGCCATGACTTTCCCAGTTCAGGATTAAAAACGACACTATCATACCTGTTTTTGAGGAATCTGTTTACTGAACAATGGCAAAATTTTTGCTGATAGAGCAAGGCGGTTAGCGTTATTCCTTATCGTGATTCACAGCATCCATTTCTGGTTATTTACCGACCTATGATTTCCACGAAAACAACCACTAGTGACTTACCCTCAAACCCAAATCGTTCCTCTATTTGTTAGCGTGCGCGCGTATCACTTATCATTCCGACAAAGCAATATGTTAATTATCAATGAGTAATCGAATTTATAAAACCATGGCATATATCTAATATTTGGATAATTCTGATAGAGTTATAACTCCAATGTCATAACTCTTTACTACGTTATTCTTTAAACCAATCAGTAAGGATAACGTGAAAATGAAAAATCAATGGACTTGCCTGAGTGCATTACTTGCATCAGCTTCATTCATTTCAACCTCGGCTATTGCAGATACCGATGTGTACCTGACCAATAACACTAGCCAAGTAATGACGATTCAAACCAATCACACAGGTACTGACCAGCTTCAATTCGGTGATGAGTGGCAACAGCATGTTGAACAGATTGGCCCTTGGGAGACGAAGAAGCTGATCAGTTTCAATCGCTGGACTGGTGTGAAATCTGGGAAGACCTACGAGTTTGACACTGTAGTATCGAACGCTGTGGGAGAAAGTGTCACGCTCAATCAAACCATGCAAGGTCATTGGTACAACTCGACACTGCAACATGGTTTAAGTGCCGTAGACGTCAACCTAACGCTGCATGACGATCGTAATATTCATCGCAGCACAACCGATGCATTCGGGGTCAATGCAGAGCTTGCACTTAAAGCCGATTCTACGGCGCGCTACGATGATATTTATTACACCATCACCCCACCCAAAGTAGATGAGCAACCAGAGCCGGATGCCAATACACTCAAAGTCATGACCTATAACATCTGGGCGCTACCTGCCATCGCTTCGCATATTGGTGACCGCTACGATCTTCTCCCTCAATATGTAAAAGGCTACGACGTGTTGGCGCTACAAGAGGTGTTTGCTAACGGCAGAGATGAATTCTTGCGTGAACTTGCAAAAGAGTACCCGTACCAAACCAAAATGCTCGATAAAGATGGGATTAACATCTATGACGGTGGCGTGGTCATTGTGAGCCGCTACCCTATTGTCAACGAAGCGCAATACGTGTTCCCTGATTGTACAGGCACAGATTGTTTCGCTGATAAGGGCGTGAATTACGCTGAGGTCATCAAAAATGGTCAGGCTTACCATGTGTTTGGCACTCACACCGCGTCGTTCGATACGGACACCGCTCGTGACTACCGACAGCGTCAATTTAAACAGATGCGTCAGCTTGCTCAATCACTGGAAATACCAACTTCAGAGACGGTTATTTACAGCGGTGACTTCAACGTGAACAAGCTGAAGTTCCCAGGCGACTACCAACAGATGTTCGCTAACCTGCAGGCTGATGAACCAACCTACTCTGGTTACACCGCGTCTACCTTTGACCCACGCATCAACAACTTTGCGGGCGAACCTATGTCTGGCGGGGAAAACGTCGAATACTTGGATTACGTAGTGGTGAGTTCGGAGTACGCACAAAAAACTCACAACAATAACCGCGTTGATGTTCCTCGTTCAACAAGCAGTGAGTTATGGAAGCACTACAACCTTTCAGACCACTTCCCTGTTAGCGCCGTGATCAAGTAACTCGGTGAACCCATAATGCATCGAGTTATATTAATCCTAATGCTCGTCTTAACGGCGAGCATTATTGGCTATTCGTGGTCATCAAAAACGAACGAAACGCCGCTATCTTCTGCTCAACACACAGAAACTAAGCCGTATGTTTCTACGACAACTGATGACGATAATTCCACACCAACGGCAACCGCCAGTTCGGGAAATGCAGCATCGCAGAACAAACAAGCCGAGGCAGAATCATCGGGCGGAGAAACGCATGTTGAAAACTTAAGCGAACTTGAAGGTAAAGCTCTATTCGATGAACTCGATGGGTTCTGGGCGCTTTGCCAACAACGCGATGACTGCACTGAGCAACTCGCACGATTGAAATCAGAGTTGCCGAGTATATGGTTTGAGTTACTGAGCGACTATCCGCAGCTATCAGTCGACTGGCAATTAGCCCAAAGCACTATCCCACTAGAATCCATAGAAACTCTTGAAGATCGTGTGGCCTTATTCAAGCAGTCTGCACAGCAAGTATGGGGCGAGTTGGCCCACCAGCTATTCGCAGACCAGTTTGCGCATCTAGATTTTACGCTCGACGCAAACACCCTTAAAGAAAACGAAGCGAGCCAGTTTTTGGCCAACTATCAAGGTTTGCTTAGTGAATGGCAAAACAATACGGGCACATTAAACGCCGAAACACAGCTTCAAAAATATGAATTGGCAGTCTCTTTGATACCCAGCAGCTATAGCCCTGCTGAGATAGTATCAGTCAAAGCGGACCTTCAAGAGACCTACTTAGATGAAACTGAGGCCAATAACATTGCCGCACGAGAACAACAAGTCGCGCAACAGCAACAAACAGTGATGACTTACCACGAGCAACTGGATCAGCTCAAAGCGACCTTAGGCTCTCAGCGTTCCTCAAGTTATGCCACTTGGACTCAACAAGATTGGGACAGTTACTATCAGCAGCAAGTATCCGATTTCAGGGAGCAGTTTTTTAGCAAGTAACGCTTTAACTTAAACCGTTACGGAACTGCGCAGGCGTTTTATTGAGCCACCCTTTAAACGCTCTTCTGAAGTTTGCAGGATCGCTATAACCGAGCCTTTCACCGATGTCATCAATGCTCATGGTTGTACCGAGCAATAGTTCTTTAGCGAGTTCCACTCGAACTTCGGTAAGCAATATTTGATAACTGGAATCATGGGTCACTAGCTCTCGCCTGAGCGTGCGAGAGCTACACCCAAATTCGTCAGCGAGTTGTTCAATATTCGGGAAACTCCCTGCAGTTTGATAAAAAATCGTTTTGATCTGGTTAGTCAGCAGATGCTCAGAGTCCAGCGTTTCCACTATCGACTGGCAAGACGCGAGATAGCGTTTTAACGTGGTCGCATCGTGAGTCAGCAAAGGTTGTGATAAAACGGAAGCATCAAAGCGCAGCTCACACATGTTTTGCTTGAAATGCACAGGGCAATCGAAACGGCTTTGATATCGCTCTGCGTAATTGGGTCGCGCATAAGGTAACGACAATTGGTTTATTGAAAGTGGCTCTCCGGTCAGTTCTTTAAACAGAGACACAATGGAGCTGAGGAAATACTCACTACAAAAAGGCAGCAAGTCGCCCACCTCTAACGTATTTTCAATTTGAATCGCTGCCAGATCCGAATCTACAAGCAACTTGACAGAAAATATCGGCCCATTTAAACGCAGATACTTAAAGCCTGATTTGATTGCCTCTGCTACATCTTGACTGGTCGACAACGCATAACCCAACACACCAAAATGGCTCAAGCTAGCGTGTTCACCCAACCAAAGCCCTAGACCATCGTGAGGAAAACTCTGATTAGCCGCGCTAAACAACGCAAGTTTATCAGCGTAAGTCAGCTTTCCATTCGGGTCTCGCCAATCCATGTTCGGCAAACCCACATCATTGAGTAGCCTTTCAATATCGAGACCTCGTTGCTCTAAGGTATTCAACAGCAGCGCGATATCTAATGTCCCCAACTGATGCCGATGTCCGGTTGGCTTATACTCCGCGATAATCTCCAAGCGTCTCTCCTTATATCTAACCCATTCCCATAAACATGACTACTCAGCTTTAACAACACTGCTGACAAAATCGTGATTGGTTACGCGCTCTTGTCCGAATATGACCTCCCAATTCTACGCTACTCATCGCACAATGGCTTTAATTGTTAAATTTATGTGAACCATCGCAATGATAAAAACGAACCCTGCCCCACACAGTTTGATTGATTCTAATGGTCAGCCGATCATTGGACATTTCGATGGCATCCCAAAACAACTGAACATCGAGAGTTTTGACTACCGAAACTCGATGGATTCAAAAGCAGGTCCTTGGCAGAAGCACTTTCACTACAAGCAATTCCAGTTTGTCAGCATCGTCACCGACACGCACATTATTGGTGCCGCTATCGCGGATATTCGCTACTTAGGATCGGCATTTTGTTATCTGTACGACGTAGAAAACAACCATCTAGAAGAGTCATCTTGGTTGAGGCCATTAGGCTTTGATAAGCATGTAACGCCTTCACCATTCGAAGGAAAGACAAGCATTGCAGATCAAAGCATCACCTTTGATATTGAAGACGGACAATGGCGAGTTCGCTTGAATACCAAACTCATAACGGCCGATATCGCTTTAGAACCTGAAGCCGACAGCTTGCCCTTGGCGATGTGCAGCCCAACGGGTTATTCAGGTTGGACTTACACCCAAAAGCACAATGCTTTGCGCATCAGCGGTGAAATCCAAATCAAGGGAGAATCACTCGTTCTCGAACAAGCTCGTGCCGGTTATGACTTTTCAGCGGGCTACATGAGACGTGAAACCAGTTGGCGCTGGGCAAGCATCAACACGCAATCCAATGGCACAGATATTGGCCTAAACCTCGCGGCGGGCGTGAATGAAACCGGAGGCTGCGAAAACGTGTTATGGGTCAATGGAACCAGACACTTGCTTAACTCGGTACAGTTTACGTTCAGTCGCCAAGACACGAACTTGCCTTGGCAGATAACATCACAAGATGGACGTATAAACCTGGCCTTTATGCCCCTTAATAACCGCAGCGAAAAGCTCAATTTATGGCTGTTAAAGAGTAACTTTCGTCAGTTCATTGGTCATTTTTCTGGCTCGATTGAAGACAACAATGGAGTGACACATCAACTCGATGGTGCTCTTGGTCTAACAGAAGATCACTTTGCACGCTGGTAGCGAAATTCTGCTGACTGAATCACAAACGATCAAGTCTAAGCAAATTTGATACTAAGAACGCGTATGGCGACTCAACAAGGATAAAACATGAATATCGACGCATTAATCAATCACCCAGAATGGCTACTGCTGGTATTAGCGCCCTTGTTCGTGGTGTGCATGTTGGCTGAGTTTTTTATCGGCCAGAAGCAAGGTCGACTACCAGATAATTCCAGCTATAAACTTTCAGAAGTGATGTGTAACTTCACGCTTGCGGGAATGCATCAACTCTCCGATTTGCTCACCGGGTTATTGGTCGTGCAGCTGTATCTTTGGATGTTCGGTTGGCACTTAATGGACATCGACATGGGCGTGCTGAGTTTTGTTGTATTGATGGTGTTACAAGACTTTTTCTATTATTGGTTCCATAGAGCAAGCCATCGTGTTCGCTGGATGTGGGCAGCACACGTCGCGCACCATAGTTCAGAAAGCATGAACTTCAGTACGGCTTTCCGTCAAAGCTTAATGTACCCACTTGCTGGGATGTGGCTATTCTGGGTACCGCTCGTCATCATAGGCTTCGACCCTAAATGGGTGATCTTTGTGGTGCTTCTCAACCTAGGTTTGCAGTTCTTTGTCCATACACAATGGATACGAAGCTTGGGGCCACTTGAATACATCTTTAACACCCCTTCGCATCATCGAGTACATCACGGCAGAAACCCGCAATACATCGATAAGAACTACGCCGGCGTTTTGATCATTTGGGATAAGTTGTTTGGTACGTTCGAACCTGAAGTTGAAACCGTGCGTTACGGCGTCACCAATCCAGTGAACAGTTTTAACCCGATAGTGGTCACCTTTCAAGAATGGAAGGCCATATTCAAAGATTTGAAGAACCGCGAGTTAACCATGAAACAGAAAGTACGATTGATACTCTCGCCTCCTTCAGACTAATCAAAGCGATCGGATTTAGTACACCTTATGAAAATCAATGAGGTTGAATGTGAGGTCGCTTACCCAGAAATCGCCGTTCAAGTCGGCACCCTGCACGTATCGCTTGTCTCCCATTTCTAAAGTCACAATGTATTTGCCCGCGATGAGCCCCTCTACCATGTAAAAGCCATCGCTCTCAATCTCGCTCGAATACTCAGTACCTTTCTGGATGTGTTTAAAGTGCAGATAAGCACTGTTTTCTAGATCGCCTTCCACTGTGCCATCGACGCCAAATGACACCACCATTTCGATGTGAGCATCAGTAAGCCCGACTTGCTTAGTATTTACAAACACAGGGTTTTGAATCGGCGTGAGGTTAAGGTCGAGTGCCCCTTCATCGATATAGATAGGTAGATTATCTCGAGCCGGAACACTTGAGAATTCAAATCGGCCTTTTGCATCACTGACCGCTCGTTGGTCTAAGATTTGTAGGCTTACGCCTTGTATGGGTTGTTTGTGGTGATCGTAGACAACGCCCGTCAGCTTAGAATGGTTGTATCGATTCCACTCAACAAACTCACCAATGCTTTCATCAAAGTAAGTTTTAGCACCGAATTCTGTCGTCATCTCGATACCGTATCGGTCTTCGGTTCCTTCTAGCTTAAAGAGTAAATAAGGGTTCACTCGAGCTTCTAAAGAGGCGGAAAACGAAACCTCCTGCTTTTGATAGCGAGCCGATACGTTCGTCGTGAGCTCTTGAAAAACCTCCAACGGATCTAACAGGCACTCTTTGCACGCATTTCTCAGAGACAGCTCCGTTCGTTCATGATGACCAGAGCCATCAACGGTTCCAGAAATATTCCACGATGTATCCGAAAAACCGCTTTTGGCCAAGCCAATCGTGTGTAGATAGTCTTCTTGATGGGAAGCTTTGATGTATCGATAGTCACCGGCGTATGAGACAAACAGATTACGAGCCACTTTCGAGTTCAACTTGGGTTCAACGCTCAACTCATCTTCATCATCCCTTACCGTTAAAAAGGCCGTTAGATTGGCAAGCGACAGGTTGTATTTGAACACATCGTACTCCATCGACTCTAAGTCCAATTCATCGGTTTTATTGAGCTCTATCGATGCCGACTGATCGCCGTTGATCAAGATATCAAACTCCATTGGAAAGCGATTGAACTCAGGTAACCAACCGATATGACCCGCGAACCAATGCGCCGGTAAGTATCGTCCTTGAACGCCAATCAAGTCTTTGCCATTTTGCCTCATAAAGGCACTACCCACAGTGAAGTAATCGGCAAGCCCATATTCGATAGACACAGCGCCAGCTCGGTCTGCACCTTCATTGCCCACCACTTGTACACCCCACTCGTTGCTTGGCAGAAATGCATCTTCTAAACCGGCGACGGTGATCTCTTCTTCCTGCCAGACACCTTTCGATAAGTAGTAGCGAAACTTGATGGTGTCACCTGGGGAAATGTTATCTTCTTCAACCACGAAGCGTCCAAACTCATCAGAGCGATAAGTGGTTTGATAAATGCCATTGACTAAAACATCGATGCTGATATTAGGTTGAGTAGTTCGTTCGAGTTGAAGGTTGCCGAACTCTGTCTGTCGCTTTCGGTTGGTGTAATAGAGCCCATCTTCGAGGGTTTGATTCACGGTAAAGACGCTGCCATCTAATAACACATGGCCGACTTCCAAGGAGCCTTCACCGTCATGAGCTTCTACCGCAATGTTGTAATAAACGATGGGGTTATCTTCTCGTGAATCAATCGACAAGCGAGACAAAGAGTGTTCAGTGCTTAATATGGTGTCTGAGATTGCGTAAACATCACCGCCAGTTTCACTGTCGTGATAAACCGAAGTCGCTAACCGAGTCGCCAAACCCGCGGCGGCAACAGGTTCGAAAGCTGGCGTGCTTCCAGCTCGCTTGAGATCCTCGGCCTTCTTACGTGATTCATTTTTCATCTTAGAAATAGCGGCTTCCAGTTCAGTCAATGAACTGAATTCTGGAGTAACGGTGAGCCGATAATCATCAATATCCCAACGCACTTTTGCCGGGATACAAGCTTGTAAGCTGTACCAGTGGATGTAAGTTTCTGAGTCGATGACTTGATATTTGATCGACTGGATATTGTTGTCATCGCGATAACAAATGGCTTGTTCGGTATCTAAAATGTACGGAGGAGATTCTCTTCCCACATCTTGAGGCAAATACAGTTCGCAATATCCGCTTTCATCACACTGACCATTCATTTCGAGCAGATAAAAAGCGGCATTGGATATCGAAATGAAGGGTTCTTCGTAGTCATCCATCATGACACGATAAAAGCTATCCCCCACTTTCCCGACTCGAACTTCAACATGGGCTGGATAAAGCTCACTCGCCTCACTTTCTGCTTTAGATTGCGAATACGCACCAAAAGGAAACAGTGAAGCGAGCAACAAAAGTCGCCAAACCATGCAATTGAACACTGGCTTTTACAGAGTTCGCTTCAATGAAACAAGCACTACAGAACACATTCGTACAGAGGCTGTTCGTTCTGAACCAGTGAGATCTTTGAGCCTTTAGGTAAAGGCTTGGTTAATTCAGCATTACGAAGTAGCACCACTTTTTCGCTATGCTCATCAACATTCAATTTCGCAGTAAATTGAAAGTTTCCATCGTTGCGAATCTTGATGCTTTGGTTGTCACACGCAAACTTAACATCTTGCACCTGCTCACCTTTCTGAACATAAACGGGTACATAACTGTTGATGTGAAAGTTCAGTTGAAAGGCTGAACCATCACTGTTGGTTTTGCTCGAAGACAACGCAATGTCTGATAGCTCTGCAGCTTTTGCTATTGGGGAAAACCACAAGTAAGCACGATATTCACCATCAGCCATGTCAGCAGGTAAAGCATTCATACGTAAGCGAACCGTGCGTCTTTGATTGGGTTTAAGTTCACGAATTATTGGTGGTGACACTTTAATCCAACTCGCGATATCTTCTGATTGCGCGATATTAGCGTCAGTTCGAACTAAGCCATTCGCCTTTACCGGGCGATAAATCGGTTTTATCTCCAAGCGAATCGGTTGATCTGAATTGTTTTCGACGACGATTTTTTCAGTCACCGAAGTGTCGGCATCCAGCACAAAACGAGTCGGTGCGATGAGTAACTGAGCATAGGCTTGTGTTGTGAAGATTAAGCCGAGAACACATGAGATAAACAACTTCATTTATAATTAACCTCAAAAGGGATTGTACTGGTGTAAAGGCCTGCTGGGTGGTTAGCGCCGATTTTCACTTTGGCACCAATACACAATAATTTGCTTCTTCCATTCCCTTTGATTTTGGCTCGACCTCGCTTGGATAAGCCACAACCAAAATAGAACTTTCTAATACGCAGGCGTTTGGATTTACGAGAATGGTTTAGATATTGCTTGGAAGGGAGAGAAACCACGATTTTTTTACCAGGCTCACCTTCAACATAAAAACGAACCACATAAACCTGACTATTGGATGGGTTTGAATCCGCATTCTGGCCCGACCCAGAGATATACATGCCCGGAAATTTCACTTCCATATTCTCAGGAATAATTTCTAGCGCGTGAAAAGGGCTGGAGTAAATCATCAGACCAATATAAATCGCGTATTTTAATAGAACACTCATAGTAAAAGCGGCTGCTTTATAGCAGCCACAATATTACACTGGTTTCATTTAATTACTGGTAAGTTACATCTACTGCAACGTTAGCAGTATATGTACCAGCAACTAATGTCGCACTTGAAGTACGTGCAGTACCACCAATATTAAGAGCCGCAGTACCACCGGTAAGAGTAATAGCGTTATTAAAGTCGAATTCAGCTGCAATCGTATTTACGCCGTTAACCAAGTTAGTATCAGAAATACTTACTGTTACTGCATCACCAGATTCTCCAGAAAGAGTAAATGCCGCAGCTCCAGCATCACCTTGAGCGATAACAACGTCCGTTGTGTTGTCTGAAGTGATGATACCGAAGTCAAGATCACTTGTTTTTGTCATTGTAATTGCTTGTTTTACTTCTAGTGTTGCATCAAAAGTGTCACTCACAGCGAAAACGTTCGCTGAAGAGATAGAAAGTGCAGATACAGCAACAACCTTAAAGACTTTGTTCATTTCTTTAATCCTTTATATAAAATCGGCTTTATTATTAGGGTTACCTAATAGTCAATCAAAGTTAACAATTAAGTAACAACAATCCTATTTAGAAAATATATATATTGACACTTATTTATAAAAAAATGAGGCGCAGTGAGAATAAGATCACGCAAATTGATATAAATAACACTAACAATAATGATGGTATTGGTTCATTTTCACCAATTATATATAAAACTGGTTTTACACTTAACTCCTTTATTTTTGTACGTAATTATTTCTATAAAAAGACCTTAATTAAAGCAACCCTAAAATAAAGAACAAGAATAAAGGACAAGAATAGACCCTTATTATATTCAGGTTAATTACTATATAGATCACCGTGTTGCAATTAAGTCTCAAAAATGAAACATACTGACAATTAAAATAAATTGTAATGAAAATTAAATATTGGAGTTTTCTTTATATCCAATTCAAACACGGATTATAGAAATTATCAAAAATGAGACAAACATAACACTCCAGTAAAATTAACCCCGACAATCATAAATACCGAAAAATTAATTAAATCTAAGAGGATTGTATTGCGAAAAACACCTTGATTGGACAGAGCCAAGACAGGCAAGTGAAGCAGTTTAAACATCTGTGCTACGGATTAGACATCAGCGCTGCGGTTTAGACACAAGCACAGCGAATTAGCCTCAGGTACAGGTACAGCCGATTAGCCACCAGTCAAAAAACAACGAGATGTTTCTAATCACACAGCTTTAGAGTAAAAGACAAACAAACTCATTCGCGGTAAACCTGAAACCCAACTCATCGCCTTACAACAGCTAAGGTGAAAAGATAGGTAAAAAAGAGGTACACAGGCAAAATTGTGACCATAGAAAAGCCACAATTGGATTCAAAACCTTCCCCACCGACTTGATTGAATAGTAAAGCACCGTTTTCCGGCAATTTATTTGTGATCTGGGTTGCACGCGTACCGCATACTATCAGATACTGAACAAAACTAACCTTCAGCCACAGTAAACGTTCCGCGCTTGCTGTTCAGGAAATTCAATGAGTTCAGATAATCAGCCGACCTACTTCTTTTTCGATTACGAAACGTGGGGCGTTAGCCCAGCAAAAGACCGTCCGAGTCAGTTTGCGGGTGTTCGTACCGATCAAGATTTCAATGTTATTGGAGAGCCTCTGGTTATCTATTGCCAACCTCCCGCTGATTATCTCCCTGCGCCTGAAGCTGCACTGATCACCCGTATCACACCACAAAAAGCGGCTTCACAAGGTCTTCCTGAACCAGAGTTTATCGCTAAGATCCATGCTGAGTTGGCGAAACCAAATACCACAAGCCTTGGCTACAACAGTATTCGATTCGATGACGAGGTAACGCGTTACACCTGCTACCGAAACTTCATCGACCCATATGCGTGGAGCTGGCAGAACGGCAACTCACGTTGGGATCTATTAGATGTAATGCGCGCTGTTCACGCACTGCGCCCTGAAGGCATTGTTTGGCCAGAGAACGAAGAAGGTTATCCAAGCTTCAAACTGGAACACCTATCTGTGGCAAACGGCATTGAACATGAGAACGCGCACGATGCGATGGCAGATGTTGTTGCGACCATCGAGTTAGCGAAGAAGCTGAAAGCTGCACAACCTAAGATGTTCGATTACCTTTACAACATGCGTCATAAGCGTAAGCTGAATGACCTGGTTGATATTGTAAACATGACACCATTGATGCACGTTTCGGGCATGTTTGGCCGTGACTGCAACTACACAAGTTGGATTGTGCCTATGGCTTGGCACCCAACCAATCAAAATGCCGTTATCGTGGTTGATTTAGCCAAAGATCCAAGCCCCCTGTTAGAACTGGACGCTGATGAACTCAGAGACAGACTCTACACCAAACGCAGTGAACTGGGTGAAGACGAGCTACCCGTACCCATTAAATTGGTTCAACTGAACAAGTGCCCTATTCTTGCTCCAGCCAAAACGCTGACGGCTGAAAATGCCGAAACCATCGGTATCGATCGTCAACAATGCTTGAAGAACTTGGCACTGCTGCGCGAACACCCAGAGATCCGCGAAAAACTGATCGGCCTGTACTCACAAGAACGAGAGTACGAAAAGAGTGATGATGTTGATACACACCTTTACGACGGTTTCTTTTCACCTGCTGATAAAACAGCGATGAACATCATTCGCGAAACTGACCCAAATAACTTGGCAGCTTTAGACATCACCTTCGGTGATGAACGTATTAAACCGTTACTGTTCCGTTACCGTGCTCGTCATTTCCCATGGACGCTCGACGAAGCTGAGCAATTGAAATGGGCGAACCATTGTCGTGAGTTTTATGAGAGCCGTTTAGAAGAGTACATGCTCAACCTTGAAAACCTCGCGCATGAACATGAAAGCGACGAGAAGAAAATGGCTATCTTGAAGTCGGTTTATCAATACGTAGAAAAGTTAGCTAGCTAATTCCATTATCAAGAGACGTAACACTTTGAAAGAAAGATTGATCCAGCTGGTTTACTGCTTAATCTCCTTCACCTTAATCATAGGTGCACTTACAGCAGGTAACGCGTTACAGCACTTTTTGGATACCTCAATCCCAGGCAGTATTTTTGGCATGTTGATTCTGTTTGCCGCCATGGTGATTGGTATTGTTCCTTCGCACTGGGTACAACCCGGTGCAAGCTTGATTATCCGCCTAATGATCTTACTGTTTGTTCCGATCAGTGTTGGGTTGATGGATCACTTCGACATGCTCATCGCGAACGCATTGCCAATTATGGCGAGCGCCGTTGGTGGCACGTTGCTGGTGTTGGTGTCCTTATCATGGTTTTTAGACCGCTTGCTTTCGAGAGGTAACTGATCATGTGGATTCTACTCACCATCGTGGTATTCCTGTTTGCTCGCTGGGTAAGTCAAAAAGTAAACTCACCGCTGTGTAATCCCCTGCTGATCAGCATTGGTATCATCATTCCGATACTCACGTTCTTCAAAGTACCGTTTGAGACTTACTATGCAGACAACACCTGGATTACCTACATGCTGCAGCCTGCGGTTGTTGCCCTTGCTTATCCGCTTTACGAACAGCTACCTCAAATCAGAGCCAACTGGCGCATCATCACCTTTGCTTGCACGCTAGGTAGTGTGATGTCGATGACAACGACAGCATTAATCGCAGTGGCTTTTAAAGCGGACTTAACTTTGATTGCGAGTTTATTAGGTAAGTCAGTCACCACGCCAATTGCTATGGAAGTGTCGAGCCATTTAGGTGGTGAAGCAGCAATTGCGGCAATACTAGTATTGATTGTCGGTCTGTTTGGGGCAATTTTTGCTTACCCAATCTACAATCTCATTGGCATTAAGAGCCCTATCGCGCGTGGTTTAACCATGGGTACCGTGTCTCACGCTTTAGGTACTGCGACCTGTGCTGAAAAGAATCAGGAAGATGCTGCATTCAGTTCGTTGGCATTGGTTCTTTGTGGGGTTATCACCTCAATCATTGCACCGAGTATATTTTCGCTCGTGGTTTGGTTCTATTCTTAACCACTTTGATTACAGTTTATACGCGCTCTAATCGATGAGTTGGTAAATAGCTAAACTCACTGGTTCGCGACTTTTAAGCGTTACAGATATCAATAAGCCCAAGCATAACCTGATTATTTCAGTGGTAGCTTGGGCTTTTTTCTCACATTTATTCATCAATACGTGACAAACCAAACTCAATTTCAAGCAATAAGTGCGATATCAATGGTAGTTTTTACTCTTGCAATCGATTTCATCTGTGACCTCACTCTAATTATGCAAACCAATGTAACAGCAACAACACAGTAGTGATCAAAATCACAGAAAATTCCTGAGCATTGCATAGAATTAAAGCCTAAGGTCAATTAAGGATTCAACATGAACAGTCGTATTACCCTGGCGCTGGAAAGTGCTCCAACAGCAATCAAAGCACTTTTGAGTGACATCGTATTAGCAGACAACTTTGACGCGACATTGTCTCCAGAACAATTTGCTAGCCTACTGCAAGCAAGTGGTTTCGCGGATGACGAGCTACGTATTGCGCTACTTCCTTTTGCCGCAGCCTATTCTTACGCTCCGTTATCTGACTTTTATGTTGGTGCAATCGTGCGTGGTTTGTCTGGCACTCTGTATTTTGGTGCAAACCTTGAAATCGCTGGTGCTCAACTTGGCCAAACAGTACACGCCGAGCAATCTGCAATCAGCCACGCTTGGATGAAAGGCGAGCAAGGTATCTCTGATATCACAATCAATTTCAGCCCTTGTGGTCACTGTCGTCAATTCATGAACGAACTGACCACAGCGAAAGAGCTTAAGGTTCAGCTTCCACAACGTGATGAAATGTCTCTGCAAGAATACCTGCCAGACTCATTCGGCCCTGCTGATTTAGGTGTGACGACTGGCCTAATGACTAAGCTTGATCATAAGCACACGACTGAAGAAACAACGCCTATTGTTGTAGAAGCGCTAGCAGCACTAAACCGCAGCCATGCTCCATACACCAAAAACCTAAGTGGTGTTTCACTGCAATTGACGTCGGGTGAGGTTTTCACCGGTGCTTACGCTGAAAACGCAGCGTTCAACCCGAGCTTACCACCTCTACAAGTGGCGTTGATTCAACTTAAACTGGCTGGCTTCGATTTTGAACAGATTGAAAGTGCAGCGTTGGTTGAAATTGCCGAAGGTAGCATCAGTCACCTAGCGGATACGCAATCTACATTAGAAGCGATTAATCCCGACATTCCAGTGACTTACTTAGCAATCTAAGTACATCTAATTAACAAAATTTTAAATAAGCAGCCCTATTTAACGGGGCTGCTTTTTTTATACCTGTAATTAACGCAACAACTTGCGCAAACGTTTGCTTTTATCATTGAAATAAGTATGATCACCCCGTTTTCAATCAATCGCTCAAAAGATCGGAAGGAATTTCTATGTTTGGTACTGCTACTCGTGAAAATGCTACTCGTGTACTTCTATTAGGTTCAGGTGAACTCGGCAAAGAAGTTGCTATCGAGTGCCAACGTTTAGGCTTGGAAGTTATTGCATGTGACCGTTACGCAGACGCACCCGCGATGCAAGTTGCACATCGTAGCCATGTATTAGACATGTTAGACGGCGATGCACTGCAAGCAGTCATTGAACTTGAAAAACCAGATTATGTGGTTCCTGAAATTGAAGCTATTGCCACCAGCAAGTTGGTAGAGCTAGAAGCTCAAGGCTTAAATGTCGTTCCCACTGCAAATGCGACGAAGCTAACGATGAACCGCGAAGGTATCCGTCGCCTAGCTGCAGAAGAACTAAAACTGAGCACTTCTCCTTACCGCTTTGCAGACACCTTTGAAGACTTCGCTGCCGCTGTTGAATTCGTGGGCATGCCTTGCGTTGTTAAGCCAGTAATGAGCTCTTCAGGTAAAGGCCAAAGCGTTATCAAAACAGAAGAAGACATTCAAAAGTCTTGGGACTACGCACAAGAAGGCGGTCGTACTGGCGCGGGTCGCGTAATCGTTGAAGGCTTCATCGACTTTGATTACGAAATTACGCTTCTAACCGTTCGCGCTGTTGATGGCGTTCATTTCTGTGCGCCTATCGGTCACCGCCAAGAAGACGGTGATTACCGTGAATCATGGCAGCCACAAGTGATGTCAGACAACGCACTTAAAGCGGCGCAATACACGGCTGAGCAAGTCGTTAACGCACTCGGCGGTCACGGCATCTTTGGTGTTGAACTGTTCGTTAAAGGCGACCACGTGATCTTCAATGAAGTATCCCCTCGCCCACACGATACTGGCTTAGTGACTCTGATGTCTCAAGACTCATCGGAATTCGCACTGCACGTACGCGCCTTTACTGGTATGCCGATCAAATCAATCACGCAATACGGTCCATGTGCATCAGCGGTTATCCTTGGTCAAGGCACTTCAACCAACATTCGTTTTGAAGGTCTTACAGAAGCTCTAGACGCACCACAGACGCAAGTTCGCTTGTTTGGTAAGCCTGATATCGATGGTCGCCGTCGTCTAGGTGTGGCGCTTACTCGTCGTAACAGCACTGAGACAGCGATTGAAGATGCAATTGAGAGTGCTTCTAAAGTAAAAGTGATTTACTAGCTGTTAATTACCATTTTCTAGCTAATGACTACTAATTGGTAACGACTAACTCAGATCTGAACCATTACGTTCTCGCATCTGAACAATCACGACTTCAAATCTGAACAATAAAAAAGACGGGCTATCGAGCCCGTCTTTTTGTTGGTGTTATCTTTTTTATTGAAGCGGTCTTTTCGCTAGAGAGCTCACTGCGCTTAAGCGTCTGACTCAATCAAGTACACTTCCTCACTAAATCGAGACAAGCCTTTTTTAGCAATCTTCGGATGTTCATCGTCTGCAATATCTTGATTCAACAATGTGATTTTGTATCCCGCGAACAACTGATCAATCTCTAGTTTAGGGACGCTAAACGGAGGCCCTGCCATCTCGCTTTGGTCGTAATCCAGAGTCACTAGAAGGATCTTACCACCCGGTTTCAGTCGTTGTTTCAAACGCTCTACATACTGTACTCGCATCTCTTCAGGCAATGCGACTAAAGACGCGCGATCATAAATGGTATCGACAGGCTGGATTGGCGCTGAGAAGTAATCGCCCGTGTAGATGTTCAGTTCATCGAATTGATACAGCTCGTGCTGACCACTGATTTGAGTCACAGTCGGGGTGTAAAGGTGCTCTGCAAAAAATGCGCGAACCGCTATCTGGCTTAACTCGACACCTTGGACATCTTCATGCTTTGAAGCTAGCCAAATCAGATCTTCACTTTTGCCACAAAGTGGAACAAACACACTCTTCTCGTAGCTAGGCTCAGTCTTTTCCCAAAATTTAATCAGAAGTGGGTTTACATCTTCGAGGTGGAAACCAATTTGGTTGGCTGCCCATTTATTGTGCCAAAATTCAGGATTATTCATCTTTCGTTCATGTTAAACAGTCATAATGCAAGGGTACAGTATAGAGAGGTAAGAGCAACCTTAGCTTGGTTTAAAGTACCACATTGGTTTCGATAAAATCAGAAACTGGCTAAGTTCAAAGTTCTGATAATTGCGGAACTAACGGTTGGATTATTTGTCTATATCTTCACATTTTAAAGCAATATTAAACGTTAGAGTTGGTTTCTGTCTTAGCTAGCCCCATTTAATATGTAGTGAGTTTAGTTAAGCTGTTTATACTCTTATGCGTTACTGGTTACCCCTTTTGACTACCCGTTTTTGTAACCTTGTATTTTGGAGTTTGAATGAGTGTATTTCTCCGTACGACGGCCCTAATGCTATTGGTATTGAGCCGAGCGCCTGCATTCGCAGCAGCACCTGTTTCAACAAGTTCGACTGATCAAACGCGCACCCCTGCGCAAAACCAAGTTTCATCAAACGTATTCCGTCATAGTTTGAGCGGCCTTTACGGCATCAAAGCCTTCGACTCACGCCCGACTCAGCCTTACACCGACTTCGATATTCTGTACAGCAAAGCGCATCAAGGCCAAGCTGAACTAGAAACTATCTGTAAAAGTACTGCCCTACTCACCAATTCTGAAGCGCTATTTGCTGGCGTTAAATCTCAAGCTCGTGCAGAAGAAAAAATCGCCCTTGAGCTTGATGGTGATGTGACAAAAATTACGGACTTAGCCCGTGCAACTATCATCGCGAACGATGTAGAGAGCTTGGTTGAAGTTTACGAAGCGCTAAGCCGTGAAGCAGACGTTGTTAAGCTGAAAAACAAGTTTAAATCACCAGCCGACTCTGGTTACCGTGACCTTAACTTGTTGGTTCGTTTGCCAAAGACCAACATCATTGCAGAGGTTCAACTTCACTTAAAAGCGATTGCTGATGTGAAAAGTGGCCCTGAGCACGAGCTTTACGAAATCATCCAAGGCATTGAGCGTCACGCAATTGCAGAACAACGCCCTATCAATGACATTGAAGCAGCACAAATTAATAGCCTAAGACGCCAATCTTTAGAGCTTTATCAACAAGCATGGCAACCATACATTACCACGCACATCAAAGCGGCTTAACCACTGGCATAAACGCTTATCACAAACAACAACGACAAAGGGCCGCATAATCGCAGCCCTTTGTTTTATTTACTTTTTTACCTATCGCTATCTACTGTTTTACCTATCGAATCTCGTAAAAACCTACTTAACCAACTTCCCAGAAAGCCTCACCTATTGGTGATAATACTCTTTAGTGCGATTGTATAAATCCAATGGCTTCAACGTGCTATAAAACGCCGCCGCATCTTGTAAGTCTTCATCCGAAAGGTGTTTCACCACCGACTGCATGTACAAATCTTGGCGCTCATCGCTTTTAAAATTGCGCAGCTGCTTAAGAATATACCCTGCTTTCTGACCTTTGATGTTTGGATAAGATTGTACGAAGGGAATGATCTTGTCACCATGACACTGACTACATAGATTCTGAACCAACTTTTCACCTGCAACTAAGCTCGGAATGTAATCCTCAGTGATTACCTTGCTATCGACAAGAGTTTCAACCTCAGTTTTAGCTTCCGCTTTAAGCTTCGGCGCTGGTTCCGACTCCATGCCCAATGATTCGACTCGCGAGGCAACTTTATCTTCAGTGCTCGGCTTTTCATCAGTACACGCAGACAGCGACAAAACTACTGCTGCAGCGGCTATCGCAATAGCTCTATTAACAACAGCTCTATTAACTACAGCTCTAATAACAATAGCTCTAATAACAATAGCTCCATTCGCAACAATTCCATTCGTAAGAGAGGTCCGCTTTAATCGATTGATGATCATAGGATGTCTCCCGGCATAGGTGGCATCAAGGCGCTATCAATAGGCTTACGACGATACTTGTTCATATCGATGCCTTTGTCTTGATAGTAAGTACTGAGGTAATCCAATACCGGATCCCAAGTATCAGATAGATCCCACAGCCCTTGAGTGTCGACCATCCATTGAATGGTTTCACGCCATTGCTCTCGGTTACCGCTATTCTGAGCAACGATTAAGCTAGTATGGCAGGCGTTACATTGCCCTTTCACGGTCTCCCAACCGGGTGCCATAATTAGACCCGACGTTTTGTCTACGCCGTAATACTCTTTCGGATTCTCTGGAACTTCATCAGCATGAACAAGCATCGACGTTAACAAACTACACACTAATGCCGCTCTCATTATGCCTTTACGGTAACTGCGCTTGCTGGCAGGAGTTGAGTCTGCATGAAATGAGTGGCCATCAACCAAATTGGTAAGTTTAGAACTGCCATCAATAGGCTTATTGGAAATAGACAGCATCACGACACTCTTACAGCAATACGGTGACAACCATTGAACAGATAACCTTTAGGGTTCCATTGCGGTTGTACGACTGGCTGGCTATCGCCTTCACTGTCGGTTGCCTTTGCCCAAATCTCGTAATAACCGGTCGTAGGAAGGTCTAAATCGGCTTCCCACTGTTGCCACGCGCCTTTATTTACTGGCTTGTTCAGCTTCGCATCATGCCAAGTAGTACCGTAATCGTAACTCACTTGCAGCTTCTCAACGGTTCTCAAGCCAGCCCAAGCATGACCACTGACTTTGACCTTCTTACCTAACGTAAACTCAGTGCCACTCTTTGGCGAAGTAATTAACGATTTAACGATCATCTCTTCAATGATTCGGAAATCTTTGTTATCCACTTTCTCACCCGGAGCGATTGGGTTCTTAGGCACTTGATAAGCAGGAGCCGCCATCTTGTGCCCATCATGGATCTTATTTCGAATACTGATGCCAGTCGTGCATTTCTGAGAAACAGAAGCCGGTCGGCCGCCAAATACCGTTCGTAGCGGGTAACCATGAAGATAAGGGATCGGCTCGCCATTCATTTCCCATGCGATTAACGCGTTATCGTTCATCGCAGCTGCAATGGGAACGCCACGTGAAATCGCCTCACCTTTACCACTCAAGTGTTTATCAAAGCCATGGTTACCGACGTAAACCGCATCATCTTTAATTCCACAGTCTTTAAGCACATCACTCAGCAACACACCTGTCCACTGTGAACAATAGACGCCAGCATTGCTCCATTGATTGCCTTTAGTGCTTGGATAGAAGTTATTACGGCTGTTACCACCACACTCCAACACAAGGCTTTGTGCGTGATGTTTAAACTTAGATTTCAACTCTGCGATCGTATAGGTTTTGCTTTGCTTTACCGATTCACCTTTCACCTCGAAGGTCCAAGTATCTGGGTCCATCTCCGTAAAATCTGGCATCAAGCCATTCCAACGAACAAAAGGAACATCTGCAGGAGTCACAGCAGGCGCAAGCATACTTTCTGGCGGATACGCATTCAAAGGGTTGGTATTTAAAACGGTGTAGTAATCCGGTAGATCTTCTGCTTTTGCCCACGTTAATGCATTGATGTCCAGTGCAGCTAAACCTTCAGGTCGATTCGCGGCAAATACCCACGACACCGGCAATGCAGATACTGCGGTTGCTGAAAGCGCGGCTTTAAGGAACTGTCTTCTATCTAAACTCATTGCGGTGACCCTGTGTTATTTAGTTGGTAAAAGTAATTGGCTAGCTTCTTGATGTCTTCTTCTGACAATAGCTGTGCGACTTTGGACATCGTTTTGTCCTCACGCTTACCACTTTTAAAGTCAGTCAGTTGCTCAGTAAGGTAGACTTGGTTTTGCCAATTAAGGTTAGGGATAGAGGGAAACGAGGTGTCGTTGTTACTGCCATGACAAGCAATGCACATATTGGCGAGTTGCTGGTACTCCGCTGCCGAAGCGACAGTCGATAAAAAGAGTAACATCAAAGCTAAAGCGGACTTACGCAAAGCTTCTCCTTAGATTTAGATCAACAAAATAGATTAACTGGCTGTTTATTGAGCGCATTACAGCAAATCATTCGGGTGATTTAAATTCAATTAGATTTAACCTCTGTTCAACTTCACTGAACGGATTTAAAAAACAAATAAGGTGCGTTGAATACATACTGCCTAGCTGTCCATTTTAAATGTACGGGTAATAAATGAAGACGGGCGTCGATGTATGGAGACAAGATAAGGTGCTGGGAACAAAGTTGTATGACTGAGCTGAAATGGCAGGTATTGATCGACTGTGGAGAATAACTAGACATAAGAGCTCTGCTTGACGGGCGTAAACAGAGCTCATGCGATGGTAATTGGTAATTGGTAATTGGTAATTGGTAAACTATAGATATAGATATAGATATACAGACTTACTGAAACCGCTTAGCAAACAAATAGCGCTTCTAGTAAAAACACCCCCTACTTCGATACTGCTCCGCCAAGGGTTTTGCTTAATCGAAAGTTAATGATCTTGTGAGATATTGCGTTATCGCCGTAATGCAGTTCCGACATATCGACAATGTCGTTATAGAGCACAATAACCTTGCCTTCTTGCTCGATAACAAGAACCTTTTGACCAAAAGCATCTAAACCAATGCTAGGAAAATCAGTCATCGCGGTCGCGCCAGGAGCTGGCCCTCCAAACACCAACAAAGTTGCTTTAGGAATCGATTGTCCAATCGATTCGGCCCGAGCCTTGTAGTCCCAATTCACAAACCAAACCGTGTCATCTTGTTCAAGAACATCTCGCTTAATATTCTTTAAGGTCGTCTCAAAGTCATAATCAGATTCAAGCGCTTTAATACCATACCCTTGCTCTAAGGTGTCACTATTAACCGCAGAAGCGTTGTCTAGCCCACGAACAAGCTGCGCAACCTGCAGTTGGTATTGTGTAAGCGTGGTTTCATCTGTGACCCCATGTCTTTTTTGAATAAACTCCGCGTCTGTGTAGACCGTCTTTTGAATCCCGCCTTCCATGTAGTTTAAAACTCGAAAAGGCAGATCGAGTCCTACTTCCGGGTTGAGTTTTAGTAATGCGGTATTAAGAGCGTCATTGGTGTAGAAATCCACACGACTTGGAGCCAAATACTCTCCTGCTTGTTCCGCTAAACGAGAATGGTCGATAGTCAGCACATGATCTAAATTTTGCCCTTGGGCATTAGCTTCGACGGTAAAAGCATTCTGATCGACGGCTTGTAGCTCAGAGACATAAGCAATGGGATCAACTGTTGACTCACATCCCATCAAAGGTAACGCCAGCAACATCATTAAAGAACGATTTTTCATTGATAACCTCTTAATTTTTAATCACATGCCCAACAAAGCTATGCCTATACCTATACCTATACCTATACCTATACCTATACAGTATCAGTAGAGTGAACGCTGATTCACGCTAAGAAATGAGCTGATTCATCGCAACCGAGTTCAATCTTTCAACCTGATTGGAATGGGGCATCATCGATATCGTCAAAATGCTTTGAGCAATAACAGACGACTCAATCGGGACATATTTACTTAGATTGCTGATCATTAGCGGCTTAACAATTTTCAATAAACCTTGCAGAAATTTTTCATCCGTTCTTTTCTCATCACGGTCGCCCGCTAAAGGCCCGGGATGTAAAAAAGTCGTTTGTTCAAAACCCAGAGATTCGACCTTTGCTTCCATTTCACCTTTGCAACGAAGGTAATGGGAACGAGCGTTAATATCCGCTCCAAGGCATGACACAACAATGATGTGACCTACGCCAAGCTGCTGCATTTTCTCAGCGGTAGCTGTGACTAAATTGACATCAATTTCGCGCAGTTTTTCTTTCGTGCCAGCTTTCTTAATCGTGCTACCCAAAGCAATGATGCCAATCTCAGGCGGTTGATCCATTGTGATGTCTGGAGAGACTGACAGCGCTTCGTCAATCACTTGAGTCAACTTAGAACCTTCAACAACCAATCGATGTCGAGACAATGCATAAACGCGATTTACCTCATCACTTTTAAGCAGTGCAGCAAGCGTTTCTTTACCGACTAGGCCACTCGCACCAGCAATAATTATTGATTTGTTCATATTAGTTTCACCATTTAGTCGATTAACACTTACTGTGTACTATTCAATTTCTTCAAGCATTGCGTTAGGTATGATGCTTTCGATGGCAATGTACTGCTCAACATCGAGTAACAAGAAACAGCCATAAGCCAAACCACTCCAACCTAAGATCGACAACGTCAGCATGGCGAACGTCTTTCTCCAACCTTGATTAAGCCGCTTCGAAACAAAGGTGTAGCTTGGAATTCCCACCAGAACAGGGGCTAAAACAGCCATCGTAAGTTGACCATATTTATTCCATCGCTTCATAAAGCGTCTCAGCTTGGGCTTAAAAGCAACGGTTTTGTGGCGATTAAAAATGCTCGAATAAACTGGCGCAACCTTCCACCCAACATAAGCTGCCAGCAATGCGGGAAGTAGATTAAATAATAGCATTTCAGGGTATGAATATGACATGAGCGCTGCCAGAGCAGGCCCTGAATACGTTTTCCAAAGACTCAATAGCGCCATTGAAAACCCAATGAATAGATAACTTTCCAATGCTAGTGTCATAGATGCGATTCTCTCTTTGAACTGCCTGTTTGAAAGGCTCTGTGCAGAAATTTTCTGATTTTCAGCCACCCTTCCACTCTGTATTGATGACACAATAAACAAAGCAAACCGATCGGTCTAGTGTTTTTTGTATCTGTTTACACTGAGTTCCTAGTACAAACATAAGAAGCAAACTAAACAATTGGGTGAACTTTAAAAGTATATGGTGCAGATAAAGTTATGACAGGCTCGGAAATACATCAGTCTTAAGCTGTGGGGTTGAGAACCAACCGTGAAATCAACGAATCTAAAGAGATGGGCATAATGATGGTGAATGGTGAATGGTGAATGGTGAATGGTGAATGGTGAATCTAGGATTGGGTTTGGAATTTGGAAGTTAAAGCCGTTAGAGATTGAATGGGTGTTTTTCCTTGGGATAGATACAAAAAGACCACGCTAGGCGTGGTCTATTGCTTGGCTACTTCTCGATTTTAATATTCTCGACTCGGGCCTTTAATTTTTGTCCCGGTCTAAAAGTAACAACACGTCGAGCAGAAATTGGAATGTCTTCACCAGTTTTCGGGTTACGACCAGGTCGCTCGTTTTTCTCACGAAGATCAAAGTTACCAAAACCAGACAGTTTTACCTGTTCGCCATTTTCAAGTGCCTTACGAACTTCTTCGAAAAACACTTCAACCGTTTCCTTGGCATCCCGCTTGCTGTATCCGAGTGTTTCAAACAGGTTCTCAGCCAAATCGGCTTTAGTGAGTGCCATAAAACTTTCCTCAAAGCTATGTTATACATTGCTACCATCGCCAGTAGCGCCAAAGCATTTACCCTATTCAATCAATGAGATAAGGTCGTTTACAAGGAAAGTGTATGCCAAGCTTCTGATTTTCGCCAACTTTTTTATCTCAACTATTTAATTATTCTTTCAAATCAGAAAGATAAGTCGCTTGTAAATTCACATATATGGCTAAAAAACATCTACTTAACCACCATCAAATAGAACAATACACCCATTAGTTAACTAAAAACAGAATTTAATACTTTAGAGACCTAAATGATAATTTTTGAGACTTTTATCCTATACCCAATAAAATCAGCGACTTGATTTGATATCGAACTCAACAGAGGTTATTAAATAAGCGTTATTAAATATGAGATTTGTATCATTTCAGCATTTAATTCGAATTAGCCTGAATAAAACCTTACTGAGTTACGCTTCCCACGGAGTTACTTGTTTAGAAGTTAACATAATAAAGCTCACCTTTGCATAAACAACCTAGCCGATACAGCTAGTATTGAACATGGCTGGTCGATGCTCCATCTACGTACCAGTTTGCCCCAGAAACAAAACTCGCAGCAGGACTAGAAATAAAGGTCACCACGTTGGCTACTTCTTCAGGGGTAGCTAAGCGACCCATTGGATTTCTATCGATAACTTTCTGGAAAGTGTCCGGCTCTTCACGCTTACATCGCCCCCATAAACCATCAGCAATATATGTGTCTCCAGGCGAAACAGTATTGACTCTCACCTTACGAACGTAGGTCAAAGACAAGGATTTCATATAATGGGCAAGCGCGGCCTTCCCTGCTCCATAAGCATTGGCGTTACAAACTGTATATCCACTCGCTTTCGACCCAATATAGGTGATTGCTGCGCAACGCGACTCAAGCAATTTAGGTAAAACTAACGCAATACCCTGTTGCGTGGCTGCAATGTCTTTTTGCAGAACATCTTCCCATTCATCAGAGAGTGCACTTACATTGGGAACAAAAATATCGATATTCGGAATTGACTCGATCCAAGCTTTCATTTGTGCCAAATCATGGACATCGACCACTTTTCCGACAACTTGCTTTGACGCTTTTCCAAGTTGTTTAAGCAGCTTATCTATCCGATGTTGAGAACGGCCACAGAACCAAACCTTCGCCCCTTCGTTAGCAAAGCCTTCAACTATTTTCGCCCCAATTCCACTAGAACCTCCAGTGACAACAGCATTGATATTCCCTAACCTTAAATTCATCGTAACCTCTCAAATAGTATTGACTACCGAGAGGAAGTATCAAAAAAGATCGCTTACATTTCAAAGATAATAATAAAAGTGACACTTTATGCTACCTTAGGTGTATGAAATAGCGATGGTATAGAGTAATGGACGCACTTGACGACGAAATTTGCACAACAATCAAACGCCATTTAAAAAAGGCGGGTATCTCTTATAAAGAAGTTTCAGAATTCACAGAAGTTTCCGAAATAAGCATTAAACGATTGCTGAACGGCCATCAATCGCTCTCTATTTTGAAGTTACAGAAGATATGTGAATTAATTCAGCTTCCTCTATCAGCCATCATCACAGAAGCAGAAGAAGCATTAGCCTCGGTATCACTATTTACGGATGAGCAAGATGCAGCCTTCTGCAAAGAGCCGCCGTTATTTACTATTTTCCAAGATATTGTAAATGAAGGAGCAAACGCTCAACAGTTAATGGCCAGTTATGATTTAAACGAACCATCACTGCATATCTACCTCAGGAAACTTGAACAGTTAAAACTAATAACGATGTTATCTGGCTTAAAATTCCACGTCATTGTGCCCACAAATACAGCTTTCTCTGAACAAGCAAAATTTAGCGTCACGTTCAAAAATCAAGTCATAGATGCATTAAAACAGGCCGTGCAATATATCGATGCACGTAACAAACAGGCTTACTTTATTACTGCCAGGCTTAGGTTGACCGAAGACGAATTTAAAGAATATAACGCTAAGCTTGAGGAGTTAATGTTAAAAACACTAAAGATTAGTCAGTCGCACAACCGAATGACTGAAGGAGTCAACGACTATGCCATTGTCGACATGGGCGCCAAGGGTATTTTCCACCCAACACTCAAAGCGCCAGTAAATTTGGTTTAAAAATTTCAGCATGCTCATTATTCCGTAAACCCTCGCCATGATTGCTTGGCGAGTCTTTTCATTACCTACCTCAGCCAAAACTAATATTCATCACCCTGAGTATTTATCCTAGACAACCCCAAAGAAAAAGTACGTTCCATAGCTAAACTTGATATGTTATAACATATCAATACTATCATTAATTATGTAGATTGAATGAGAGACATTGAAGCGATCATTGAACATGTAAAACAGGGCTGTAAAGTCAGTGGCAAACAATTTACGGCCAAAAGACAGTTAATTCTGCGAACCTTGATTCATGCCAATAAAGCGCTGTCTGCCTATGAAATCGTAGATTATTGTAAAGAGCACTTTGACCAGCATGTTCAAGCAATGTCGGTTTATAGGGTGTTGGAGTTTCTTGAAGAGCATCACTTAGCGCACAAACTTAAAGTCTCCAACAAATACATCCTCTGCGACCATATCCTTTGCGAACATGAGCATGGTATCCCTCAATTTTTAATTTGCTCAAAGTGCGACAAAATCAGCGAGCAAACCATCGACCCTGCCATGATTCACGGGCTTCAATCCCACGCTAAACAAGAAGGTTTCACCGTGGTCAGCCCTCAATTGGAGATTAACTGCGTGTGCGATGAATGCGTCGATACATAAATGCCCAGCGCCATCAATGGTGGTATGCCCAGTGGCATTACGAAAAAATAAAAGAGCTCAATATGTTAAGAAGAAATCCAAGCGGCCATATGCCAAAAGTATCGGAGACCGCTTTCATTGATCCAACGGCCATCATCTGTGGCAAGGTCATCATTGATGATAACGTGTTTATTGGCCCTTACGCCGTTATTCGTGCTGACGAAATCAATGAACAAGGCGATATGGAAGCCATCGTAATCAAGCGTGATACCAATATTCAAGACGGTGTGGTTATTCACTCAAAAGCTGGCGCTGCCGTCACCATTGGTGAACGTTCATCCATCGCCCATCGCTCGATTATTCATGGCCCTTGCGAGGTCTGTGACGACGTTTTTATTGGCTTCAACTCTGTGGTCTTTAATGCGGTGATTGGCAAAGGTTGTGTGATTCGCCATAACTGCGTGGTAGACGGGCATGACTTACCCGAGAACTTCCACGTACCACCGATGACCAATATTGGCTCAGGGTTTGATTTGAACAATATCTCCAAGGTCCCACCTGAGTATTCTGCGTTTTCAGAATCGGTCGTTTCAGCAAACCATACCCTTGTGCAAGGTTATCGGAGAATTGCCAATGAGCTCTGATAAAAAGCCTATCTTGGGTATTCCAACCAATATCATTACCGGCTTTCTCGGCGTGGGTAAAACCACTGCGATTCTCAACCTAATGAAGAATAAGCCCGCTGATGAAAACTGGGCTATTTTGGTGAACGAATTTGGAGAAATTGGCGTTGATGGCAGTTTGATCCAAGGGAACGACAGCAAACAACAAGTGTTTATTCGTGAAGTGCCTGGCGGCTGTATGTGTTGCGCGGCTGGTTTACCGATGCAGATCGCACTGAATCAACTGCTGTCTGAGGCAAAACCTGATCGCTTATTGATTGAGCCAACCGGGCTTGGTCACCCTAAAGAAGTGCTAGAAGTCTTGTCTTCAGAGCACTATCGCAAAGTACTGTCACTGCAGAAAAACATTACTTTGGTTGATGCCCGCAAGCTTTCTGACACACGCTATTCTGAACACGATACCTTCAATCAGCAAATCACCATTGCCGACACCATTGTGGGTAATAAAGTCGACCTCTACAAAAGTGGCGATGCAGAAAAACTGGCTGAGTACGTCGCACAGGTTTGTCACCCAGACACCAAGCTAATATTTGCCCATCACGGTAAGATCCCTTCCGACGAGTTCGATGGAAACACCAACTTTTACCATCACCATCACCATCACCATCACCACCACCACCATCATCATCATCATCATCATCATCATCATAAACAAGATAAGCCACTCGCTTCTGAATTACCGATGCCAGAAAGCGGCATGATAAAGGCGAGCAACCAAGGTGAAGGGTTTGAAAGTATTGGTTGGCGATTCGCGGCGAACAAACTGTTCGACCGTCAGCAATTGCTTAATGTATTAGTTGGACTCAAAGCCGAACGAATGAAAGCGGTGTTCATCACTCAAAGCGGCATCTTTGGTTACAACTTAACGGAAGATGGTCTAACAGAGTGTGAACTTGATGAATGCAATGAAACCAGAATTGAGGTGATCGGGCACCAAATAGATGAAGACCTAGAGTGCCAATTGCTCAAATGTATGGTGACTTGATCGCTTAGTTACTTGATCGCCTAGTTTCCTGATCGTTTAGTTAATAGAGTTCTGAATTAAGAGCTAGTTAATAGAGTGCTGTTAATTGATTCTTTAAGTAACTTCACTTCTTCAACATAGAGTAAGACCTCGCAAGTGCGAGGCCTTATTTTTATTCAAAGCATTTGAACTCTATCCGTTTCATTGAATGCTGCCCACTCATCAATCATTTTTGCTCGGCAAATGTTTGTGTCGCTTTGGTATTCGATGCCTTAGCAGGCTTCACAATCAAACCGATACCGACGAGAAACAATATAGATGCAACAACTTGAGCGACTGACAATACTTCGTCATACATAAAGTAACCACTTATCAACGCGAATATTGGCACTAGCAAGGTTAACGGCGCTGTCGTGCTTAACGGGTATTGGATTAGCAGCTTATTCCACACCCAATAACCAAATAGCGTGGTTGGATAAGCCTGAAACAACACGGCAATCGTAGTATTCCAATCCCACTGTTCAATACCCTGCCAGATAATTTGGTCACCGTGTAACATCACGGCAAATAACACCAGTGGCAGCGGAGCAAACAGCATCCCCCACACGTTAAACGCAAAAGCCTGAGTGGTTTTAGACGCTTTAACAATCACGCCCATCAAGGTCCAGCTGCATGCCGCTATCATAATCAAGATGACACCATTGAGTGTCACGTTGCCTGTTGCTGCGGAAACCAACACCGCTAACGCACACATGGCTAGCATCGCACCCATAAACTTACGAACGGAAGCACTCTCCTTGAACACCCAGACGCCAACCGCCATGCCAATTAATACGTTGGTTGAAAGCAAGACCGATGAAAGCCCCGAAGACAAACCCGCAGTAATAGACCATGAAGCCATACCCCAAATTCCCACACCGAACACAAAGCCATAACTGACTAAGTAGCGCCAAGCGACATTAGGTCTCGCCACAAAAAATATCACCGGAATCACCGCTAGCGAAAAACGTGCTGCAGTGGCCAATAATGGATGAACGTTGGTCACACCCATTTTGATCATCGAGAAATTGAATCCCCAAATTGCCATAACGAATACCGCTAACAACAAATCATTTCTTTTCATACTCACCCCTCCTTTGTTTTGAATGAGTATCCCTTGAACAATAAAACCAGTACAGATACAATTTTTACAATAAAAACCAGTACAGTTAATAACGGTCGTGACAATGAGTATCTACAGAAAGCTAGCCAATCAGTTTATCGATGAGATAGAAACCGGCAAAAGACCGGAAGGCGGACGCATGCCTTCGCTGCGTCAATTGGCCAAGCAACAGGCCATCAGCATGTCGACCGTGGTGAGCTGCTACCAAGAATTAGAATCACAAGGCTGGATACATTCTCGACCGCAAGCGGGATATTTTGTTTCTCTTCATAAACCTGCTCACTCCACACCGGAATGGGCACAGTTTGAAAGTAAAGTGTCCAGCGTTAGGCAAACCTCATCGACTCACAACTCAATCAATGGACCTTTAGGGGTTTCGAGTACCGCCAATGATGAACAGTCGATCGTTGAACTGGAACGCAGTTTTCGCCGCGCTATTAGGCGTATGAGCAACAGGCTAAACCATTACCCAAAGGCACAAGGTGAGCCAATGTTACGACAGGCATTATCTACCCACTTCGCCAAGCTCGATGTGCACTTTTCACCAGAAGAAATGGTGATCACTGCTGGCTGCATGTCGGCGATTAAAGCTGCTCTTGAATCGTGTACCAAAGAAGGTGATACCATCGCTATTAGCTCGCCATGTTTCAACGGTATTCTGGAATTGCTCGGACAAATGTCGCGAAAAATCATCGAGATCCCGTCTCTAGATGATGGTGTCGACTTGCAACAACTGGAAGCGCATTTGAAGAATAAACGAGTGGATGCCGCTATCTTCTGTACCTCACATATGAATCCTCAAGGGATCAATATGTCGGCCAGTCAAAAACAAAAACTGGCTGAATTGGCGAATCACTATCGAGTACCAATCATTGAAGACGATGTGTATCTAGAGCTCTCATATTCTTCACACACACCACTACCTGCAAAATACTATGACAAAGGTGGGTACGTGCTGTGGTGTGGTTCAGTATCGAAAAGCCTGTCGCCAAGTTATCGTTTAGGCTGGTGCTTGCCAGGAAGGTACATAGACGAGTACAAGGCTCAGTTTTCTGCTGCGAGTTATGGCGTTGCCCTGCCCACTCAGCTTGCGGTTGCTGACTTTATCGAATCAGGCCAATACGCTAAACACATTCGAAGAAGGTGTGCTCAAATCCTTTCATTACGCCAGCAATATCTAAGCTATTTGGCTCAGCATCTTCCTCAAGATGTGAAGATAAGTAACCCACAAGGTGGCATGGTGCTTTGGTTACAAATACCCAACTTGAACCAATCAACCTTTGCTCAGGCAGTTGCCGACCAGAACATTGATATCAGACTTGGACACCTGTTCAGCACTCTCGACCTTTACAGCAATTGCTTACGCATCAATATTGGTTACTCGTTAAAGGGGAAAGCCAAGCAGCAATTAGACGACTTAATAGAACTGATTCACATTCATAGGTAATACGTGCTAATTCATAGGTAATACGTGCTAGTTAATAAACAAAGCTAGCACACCGTAGCTTTTCATAATCGACCTTTTCATAGCCATTCGAGCACCGAATTTTAATAGCCTTTTATCATAAAAAAGAAGGCTATTATTCCCATCTAAACTAGGTTAAAGCCCCGAACCGTAAGGAAATTCACTCGCCTCAAAACCCTTAAATACTGAGTTTGCAAGCACGCACAAAATTATGCAACTGGGCCAATGACACCTCACTTTTAATCGTCAATATACAACCGTCAGCGCTGGCGTTATCCTGTATTTGAAGAGAACTATTATGAGTGATAAAACCAAAAAAAAACCATTACCTTCCTTTATTGAAGAACGCTTGAACTTCTATATTCAAGACCTGATTACCCAGAACCAAAGCCAGAAACACTTGGTGTTGGGTAAACGTCCACCGTACAACGCCGTTGTCATGCAGAGCAATGATTACCTAGCCCTGTCGCACAACAAGCAGATCCAACAAGCTCACCAAGCGGCGATCAGTGAACACGATGACAACGTGGTGATGTCGGCCATTTTCCTACAAGATGAAGAGTCTAAACCTGCGTTTGAAACCGAACTCGCAAGCTATGTGGGTATGGAAAGTTGTTTGCTTTCTCAATCTGGCTGGGCGGCCAACATTGGGTTACTTCAAACTATCTGTCCGCCAGCTACGCCTGTGTATATCGACTTTTTTGCACACATGTCGCTGTGGGAAGGTATTCGCGCGGCTGGTGCAAAAGCCCATCCATTTATGCATAACAATATGAGTCACTTACGCAAGCAACTTGAACGTCATGGCTCAGGTGTGATTGTTGTCGACTCAGTTTATAGCACGATTGGCACCATCGCCCCACTACGCGACATCTACGAAATGGCGCAAGAGTTTGATTGTGCCGTTGTCGTTGATGAATCGCATTCACTGGGTACGCATGGAGAAAATGGTGCTGGCTTAGTTCACGCATTGGGCCTCACTAACCAAGTCGACTTTATTACCGTTAGCTTGGCTAAAACATTTGCCTATCGTGCTGGTGCTATCCTTGGGCCAAAGCAGCTTTCAGAAACCTTACCTTTTGTCGCGTATCCAGCTATTTTCAGCTCGACCGTGTTACCACAAGAGGTGGTTCGTTTAGAGAAAACATTAGAGGTCATAAAAGGCTCAGAAGACAAACGAGAAGCCTTATTCAAAAGCGCTAAATCGCTTACTACTGGCCTCAAACGGATTGGCTTTAACATCCGCAGCGAGTCTCAAATCGTGGCACTAGAGTGTGGTAGTGAAACAAACACCGAGCGTGTTCGTGATTTCCTCGAAGAACGTGATGTATTCGGTGCGGTTTTCTGCCGCCCCGCGACGGGCAAGAACAAAAACATCATCCGCTTTTCGGTCAATGCCGACATGACACCAAGAGATATTGACCATGTGCTCACGGTTTGTCATGAAGCGTACAATCATCCGGAATTAGAGTTCGTGTGATTGTAAGGGCAATTCACACAACAGGATTCTTTGAAAGATAAGACCCCTTCCGATAATCAATATAAACGGCAGGACTGAATGGACGCTATCATGTCGCTATACAAAAAGAGCCCAGCGAATAGCTGAGCTCTATCTTGTGTCTTTGTTCGCTGACAAAATGGTCGTGTGCTTCAACCTATGGCATTCACTAAATCCAGTGAGCAATCTTATCGAACAGGCGGTTTTTATCTGCCGGTTTGACGATAAAATCTGACATGCCTGATGATTCCATTTTTTCCAATGTCACAGGAGAACTGTCACCAGTGTGAGCAATAATTGGCACTGAAGAGTATGCTTTGTTAGCGCTTCGAATTCGACGAGAAGCTTCAACACCGTCCATGATTGGCATCTCGATATCCATCAGAATTAAATCAATATCATCGCTGTCCAACGCGTCTAAGGCTTGTTGCCCATCTTCTTTCTGCACGACATCAAAACCCTGCTTTTCCAATAACATTGCGGTAAATCGGCGCAGAGATTCGTTATCATCGACCACCATAATCGTGCGCTTATTGGTAGCCTCTAACGGTTTTACAGAAACTGATGGCATCACATAGTTGGAGTCGAAAAGTAAGCGTTCGATGGTCGCCTTGGTATTCAGTAACCAAACTTGTGTTTCCACCCAAATAGGTTCAAAAGCAACGTTTCGGACACGTTTAATTGGGTGACGTTCATACAAATAGATGATTCGAGCTTCAGTGAATGAAAGTAAAGATTCAATTCTATCGAGGCAACTTGCTCTTAAATCCAAGCTCTCCATGTCAACGAATATCAAATCGAATTCGAACTGGTATTCCTTCTTTTTAAGCGCTGATGCTACATCCAACACCGTGAGCTCAAACCCCATAAAACGGGCTACCTCAGTCATTTTATTGGTGAGAACTTTCTGGTCACTCACCATTAGCACACTCTTAAGTTTAGTCAGTTCATTCTTGATTTCTTTCACCGAATGGGAAGACAAAGATGGAAAAGTCATCGTGAACTGTGTCCATTGATCCACTTCAGACTGACATTTAATTTCACCACCAAACGAGCGCATTACCTTCTGACAAAATGGCAAACCTAAGCCGTAATTACCCGATTGGCCAGTAGTATAAAAGTCCTGGAAAATGCGTCGAATCACATCATTTGAGATGCCTGACCCGTTATCGGTAACCATTATTTGATTGGCCACTTCATCACTACACATGGTGACATGAATATGAAAATCTTCAGGGCTGCGATGGTGGAATGCGTTCTTGAACAAGTTATACATCACGTACTTCAACAGAGTGTCGCTACCCAAGAAATCAAAGTTACTCTGTACGTCTAAAGAGATTGCTGATTTATCGGCTGAACGCTTGTAGTTAAAGCTGTCTATCGCACCCTCAATCACCGCTTGAGCTGAATGCTTCTTGAAGGTAGATCGAGATACTCGGTTTTCATCAATTGAAGTCAGTAACAGGTCAATCGTCTCGTTACCTGAGTGAATGATCTCCATCGCTTCATCGCCCACTTCACGTAACTGTATGACTTCTTCGTTGCTTAAAGCATATTGCCCTTTGTGATCACCACTTTTAGGGTTCGGCAATATGGACTGCATAACATCAATAGAGGTCAACAAACCGCTCAGGGGGTTTCGCATCTCGTGCGCGATACCGGCTCCAAAAGATTTCGCCAACGACACCTTATTCTCGTGTTCCATCTGATTGCGGAAGTAGAACAAGTTACCAAATAAGTAGATAAACAAAAAGATTGGCACATGCGTCCAATCCATTGTGAGTTCTAGGTAGAAGCCTTGTGCAATCCAAGCGCACAAGGTCGCCATCCCAATACCGGCAAAGGTTTGTGCAAACATCACTCTCGTCACGTGCACTAATAAAATATGGAGGAAAATGGCAGACATGAATGACATAACCCAAACATTGGACCAATTATTCATTAGTAACATGTAGAAGAAGAAAAACGGCAAGCAGAGGGTTACGGCGACTTGATAATAAACCGGAAGGTATTTTCGCCATTCAAATGGGACACGATTGCGATAGATAATGCCGAAAAACAACACTGAGCAAAACAAGCGCAGCATTAAGTTTTCATAAGGTTGAGGGAACAAGAACTCCCACACTATGTAGTAAATTGGGAAGCCGACAAAGCCCATCCAACCCACGAGAGTAAGGTTTGGTTCTGCGTACTGATAAACTTTACGAATAGCGTTCATACGAAATTCTTTATTCTCTAAGCCCTAACGTTTACTAATTCTATGGTTTAATTTTTATTCTTATATTTTGGCGTCGATTATATTACAAATCACCTCCGATCAGTGAGGTTTCAATCAAATATGTATCAACGCTTTTGTTTTAATTATTGACTTAGATGAATGAAGTCTCAGTTTTATACTTTAATTCAGACACTAAACCTGAGTTCCTAAGGTTTGTCCGCTAGCGCTTACACCAATTACCCCTCTTACTTACCATTATGTCACTGTAACGCGATGCATCTTTCTTGGGGTATCGCCGTAATCAATCACCGCGTAATGCTGCGTTACCCTGTTATCCCAAATAGCCATTGCTCCCTTGTCCCATTTGAAACGAACTTGAAATTCAGGGCGGCGTGCAATTTCGAACAGTTGGTTAAGTAAAACATCACTCTCTTGTCGGTCAAGCTCATTGATATAACGAGTAAACTGTTCATTGATATAAAGCGTTTCTTTACCTGTTTCAGGATGAATTTGAACAACCGAGTGAATCACTGGGGGATTGTCTTGAGCCGTTTTGATTAACGACTTGTGCCAATCAAGCTCAATCTGATCCGACTCTATGCCTTCAAAAGCCACCAGCGAATGAGTCGCAGATAAGCCTCTCAGCTTTGCTTTCATACTTGCATCTAATGAATCAAATACAGCGGTCATCGAACACCAAATCGTGTCTCCTCCCACATTGGGCAGATGCTGAGCATGCAACAAAGAAGCTTTAGATGGCAGGCTACGCCACGTTAAATCGGTATGCCAATAGCTTTCCACCGGGGCATTGCCACGCGTTGTTTCAATCACACTGACCTGAGGTGCACTTTCCACGCAAGGAAAGAAAGGATGCGCAGGTTCTAACCTTCCAAAACGTTCTGCAATCATCAAGTGTTGTTCTGGTGAGAGTACTTGATCACCTAGGAAGATGACTTGATGGGTAATCAGCGCCTGATAAACCTCATCGAGTTCATTCGCACTGCATCTGGCAAGATCGACTCCATGGATACGAGCACCGATGTGAGGGGTAATGGGGTCTATTTTCAACATAAATTCGCTTATTGATGATGTGACATTTCAGAGTCAATTTAGATACTGACTATTAAACCGGACAATGGTGAGTTTTCTTTCCACATACTTCTAATACATCAAAAAAAAGAGCCCCTAAGCTGGAGCTCTTTTCGTTTTTTGATACTTCCTGTATCCATAGACAAGTCCAATCTGTAGTACTTTCACCGAAAGCCAGATCATCGATATCTCCAGTTGTGTATCAACTTAAATCTAGCACACAATCTTCAAGCTTTTCTGAGACACAACCGAGAGAATGAACTTAGTGCCACTCCATCTCACCACTTAGCACTTTGGCACCCAGTTCTAGGTCGCCTTCTGTTGCCTTAAATTGTGGGTATGCTTTCTTCATGTAATCACTGATATCAACAGATGTTGGATTGCTTATACTTACCAGTGCCTTTTCAATATCTGCCACGTAATCCATCGTAAATTGAACGCCGTTAGCACCTGTTGGCATTTCACCTAAATAGTGACCCGGAATTACAACCTCTGGCTCAAGTGCTTTCATGCGATCCAATGATTGTGACCACTGGCTACGAATCTCTTTCGATGCAGTATCTGCCATCCATACATGTACACCGCTATACACCGACACGCCACCAAACACCGTTTTCTCAGACGGCACCCACAGGTACGCTTGATGCGTGTTAATTTCTCTCACCTCGATGGTTTCACCTTCGAGGTTCAACGTGGTGTCATTAAGAACGGTTGGGACAATTACTTTAGATGGTGCGTTATCTTCTAAGATTGGCCCCCAGTACTCTAGCTTTGCATCTTTTGTACGCTTGATGTGAGTAACGATCGCTTCACTGGCAACGACCTCAACGTTTGGAAATGCCGCAACAATCGGTTCTAAGCCAAAGTAGAAATCTGGGTCGCCGCTGCTGATGTAAACCATCGACAACTCTTTGCCAGTCGCTTTGATTTGATCCACCAGCTTTTGCCCATCTGCGACGCTAAATTGCGCATCAAACAAAATCACTTCTTTCTCTCCCGAAACCAGCACAGAGCTTGCGGGGAATATCGCGTTTTCACCCGGATTGTAATGAGTGATGTTTAGTTCAGCAGCAGAGACAACACTCGATGCTGCCAACATTGCTCCTAGGCTCATCGTTCCTAAAAGCGCGGTTCTCGATAGAAGGATTTTAGATAACTTTTTCATAGCTTGATTCCGTTATTTCGAGCTGAACGCATGTCAACTCATTGAGTGTGCAAACATCTTATTTAATTGGATTTAGATGAAATAGACATCAAATTAACTTTCACTGTTGCGATTTTCGGACATATACTAATTTTCCGGTAACTATTAGATTCGAAAATCGTTGGGTAATTAGAACAATGGATAAACTCGAGGCAATGAACGTCTTTGTCACCATCGTTGAGCGTGGCAGCTTGAGTGCAGCAGCCGAACACCTTGAGCTCTCTCGAACCAAAGTCACTCGCTATTTGGGGGAACTCGAAAGCTGGATGGACACACGCTTGCTTCATAGAACTACTCGAAGCTTGAGCTTAACCAGCGCAGGAAAAGAGACGCTTGAAGTCGCAAGAGAGTTACTTGCCCTTGAGGCGTCGTTAACCGGTATCAGAAATCAAAGCCGCGAGCACTTGAAAGGCCAACTGCGTCTTACCGCAAGTTATTCCATTGTCGATAGCTTCTTGATAGATGTGATCGGTCGCTTCATCGATAAATGGCCAGAGGTCTCGATTGATATCGTTTCTACCGATCAAACGGTCAATCTTGTTGAGTCACGCATCGATTTAGCCATTCGCATAACCAACGAACTGACACCCAATATTGTCGCGAAGCAGGTCGGTGAATGTCGCTCAGTGATTTGCGCGTCGCCACAATATCTAAAAGAGAAAGGCACACCCAAAGACGCGCAAGATCTAGCTCACCACAACTGCCTATCATTCAGTTATTTTGGCAAAACCGCGTGGACGTTTAATGGCCCTAATGGACTGGAATCAGTGCCGATTAAAGGGAACATCAGTGCGAATACTTCTGAAGTTCTGCTTTCTGCCACACTCAAAGGCAACGGTATCTGCTTACTGCCCTTTCCTTCGGTGGAAGGCTTAATTGAAAACGGGCTATTGGTTCCTCTTCTCTCTGAATGGAAACCGAAAACGCTGGGTGTTCACGCAGTTTATGGAACGCGTAAACAAGTCACACCGCTGTTAAGAGCCTTTATTGATCATCTATCAAGTGAGATGGAACAGTCGAGAAGCTGGTAGGTAAGCCTTGTCATTAACAATACTGATGTGGAATAAGTATTATTAATTTTACTTATGCAGAGCTAAATTCTATCTTGGCTGCATTATCCAACACCATAAACAAACGCGATTACGCAGGGAAAAAGACGATGACCGCCATTACCGATTTAGACATTTTGTTAAAGTCCATGTCACCAGAACTCATTGAAGGCAACTATGTTTTCTGTACTGTCGATGGAGCGTTGGCAGACTATATTCAACTCGACCCAATCGCGACCTTTCGTGAAAAAGAAGGCTTAACCTTGGTGCTCGCTGAGGATGCCGCACGCCAAGCTCAACTCGATTTCGATGGTGTGTTTAGCTTGATTACTTTGTCGGTACACTCAAGCCTTGAAGCGGTTGGATTAACCGCAGCCTTTGCTACAAAGCTTGGCTCATACGGCATTAGCGCCAACGTAATTGCTGGCTTTTATCACGACCACATCTTCGTTCAAAAAGACAAAGCAGACGAAGCAATGAGCGCACTTAGAGAGTTTTCAGAAGCTAGCTAACAACAGTATGCTTTTCAGACACAAAAAAAGCGACGTAATCTACGTCGCTTTGGCTTATTGCTTACTGTTCATTCACTGATCAGGCATCAGAAAACGAGACCGTTAAGCAAGCTTAAAAGTCGCCACTTTGTCACTTAAACCAGCGGCTTGGCTCTTAAGTTCGTTCGACTCAGTTAAGCTGTCCTGTGCGCCCACAACTAGGTGGTCAGTGACATCTTTAATGGTCGTAATGTTTTGGGTAATTTCACCCGTCACGTGCGTTTGCTCTTCAGCTGCAGTCGCAATTTGAGTCGCCATATCGCTGATCAAAGCAACGGCAGTATTGATCTCTTCAAGAGCGTGCGAAGCTCTGTCGGCATCTTCTACTGAATGTATTGCCAGTTTAGAACTGCTCTCCATAAGCTCAACGGCTTGAGTCGTTGTACGCTGCAGAATATCGATCGTTGATTTGATCTCTTCTGTTGAAGAGTGAGTACGTTGAGAAAGTACTCGTACTTCATCTGCTACCACAGCAAAACCACGACCTTGTTCGCCAGCACGAGCGGCTTCAATCGCCGCATTCAACGCAAGTAAGTTAGTTTGCTCTGCAATGCCTTGGATTGTCGCTAATACTGTTGAGATCTCTTGAGCATGCTTGTTAAGTTCGCTAATCACATTGCCCGCTTCGTTCACTTCATTGGCCAAGTTATTAATCGAACCTTTAGTGTCGACTACCAGAGCGTGACCACTGTTAGTGCTTGTCGCTGAGTCTTGTGCCGCTTTTGCTGTTTGCTCGGCATGCGATGCAATCTCTTGAGTTGCACAGGCCATTTCCGTTACAGCCGTTGCCACCATTGTGATTTCTTGCTGTTGATGATTAAGCTCGTCCACAGAACGGTTCGCACGTTGAGTACTTTGCTCTGACTGGCTATTTAGCTGTTCTGACTGCCCACGGATATGGCCAATCAACTGCTGTAAGCTTCCAACAAAGGTATTGAAGTTATGAGCCAACTCGCCCACTTCATCTTGGTTTTCTACATGAATACGTTGAGTTAAATCACCACTACCATTCGCGATTTGCGCCAATGCTTGAGATACGTGGTTCAACGGACGGAATAGAATCGTACACAAAACGTTAAACAGTATGGTACATACAATAACGACCAGCAGTGTAGCCAAAACTTGACCAATCACTGCATCAAATAACGGTGCAACCAGAGAGTCATGATTAACAACACTAACTGTAATCAGGCTCGTTCCGTCAATAGCACGTACGTACAGAACATAGTCGCTGCCATTCAGTTCGATAGAAGTGTCTTTACCGCTAGTCAGAGCCTTTTGTACATCGGAGAAATTTAACCCAAGTGAACTGATATTCTTGTTCAGTAACTTAGTGTCAGGGTGCGTGTAAACCGTGCCTTTGTTGGTCGCGATGAACATGTAACCTTCACCTGGAAGAATCACCTGCTCTAGACTGTTTAAGATGTCTGTAATTTCTACATCAGCACCCAACACAACCTGTTGCCCATGCAGTTGCATTGCTGTTCCTAATGAAACAACGTTCGCCCCAGTTGCTGCAGCAACCGTTGGGTTATCCATGAACACCTTACTTGGGTTCGCTACCGCATTGGTGTACCAACCCCATAAACGGGGGTCATCATTACCCGGCGGCAGTACTACTCCGTTCGCGTTCTTTTGCGAACCATCAGGAAATGCCAAGAAGACATTATCAAAAGAGGCTGAGTCACGAACCTGTTTTAGATGAGTCACCAAGCTGTCTTGCTTGGACTCTTTCGAAAGAGAAGTAAGCGCACGCTCTTTGGATAAGATCCAATCCGATACATATTGATTGTACGAAGCCGATGCGCCCTCTAAGCGCTGTTCAACTTCAATATCCAACCTTTGCAGTGAAGCACGAAAAGAAAGGGCCTCAACCAAAATCCCCCCCAGGATGATGGCCATACTAGCTGATATCGCTAGCTTATTTTTAAGCGAGAGTTTCTTGAACATAGGAAACCTATAATTTGGAAGTAAAAAACCGTGGCGACAAATTTGTTACCAAGACGGTTGCAAGCTGAATATATTTTACGCTTTAAAATAAATAATAGAACCAACCAGAGGATTGAATTATTGATATGTGTGAACGAGGGCACGTACAGTGCCATATTCATGGAGTAAATAGCCCGCCACTCCTCAATAAATCATTTCTGACAATCTCTCGTAGGGATGACTTATCGGATGCGTTCTATTTTCTCAGTACGCTTGATACATCAAATAAAAAAGGACTCAACGTATGACGTTCAGTCCTCTTTATTCCTACTGACATTGACTAAATATAATTTCTTGTCTAGTCAATATTAATATCCGAACACTTAGATTACTTATTGAAAACTAATAACCTCTACAAATTGAGACTTTAAATAGGTGAGGTGTTGAAAAATTCACTTTCTAGCTTTTGATTTTTCTTTCACCAAATAGCTTCGGTTTGAATGAACCTAGTACTAACTCTGCAAGCAGCGGAAGCGCATTAGACATACCGATCAGCTCTTCAATTTTAGCTTTGTCTAGGTACGCTTGGCTTACCTTTCCTTGAGGTATTGATGCTTTAGCAAGCTCTACCATTTCAGGCATCATCGGCACCAAGAACACGAATGCATTGACGCTCAAAAACGCTAACATCACAAGTTTCATTTTTAACCAGTTAGGCTTCTGTTTTGTAGAAAAGTAACAATATAAATCAGCAAACAACTTTAATGCTAACCCTGGTAAAATCAGAATATATGCACTCAACTCTTTATAAGTACCAACATGGTAAGCCGTTTCGGCAGTTTCGTGGCCTAGCGTAGCGCCGATTACAATGTGAGAAAAAATACCGCCCACATACATGATGGTGCCGATTTCGTTTAGAAAATTGATCAATCGATTATTCATACTGTCCGCTTTTATATTTGTTTGCTTGTCTGTCTATTTATCTGAGTATCTGAGTATCTGAGTATCTGAGTAAGTTTGGTGCTGTTATCAATAATTAGGGTTATTCGTTAATAATCAGCACTCAATCAGCAACTATTATTTGTTATTCGTCAAAGAAAGCTTGTAACCCAAATATTGAACATTCACATCAGCATACCCCAACGTAACAGCTTCAAATTGGTGACTTAGCTCTTTTGCATGCTGCGCATCCTTAGCAATAAAAGAAACCGAATACACAGGTCGAACAACATTGTTCTCAAGTTTTTGCGTATCAAGATATGAGGATGTCACAAGCCCAGCTTGGTTGAGACTGATCACTCTTTGTAAATCAATGCTAAGCACACGATCTATTTCAAGGGCTTCAATTCCCTGCTTCCATGTAATTGTGACGCCGTAGTTATTGTAGTCTGGCGTATTGTCTAACCACTTTGAGCCTAGCGGAATAATTTTGGCAATTTTAACCAAATCTTTCTTATAAAGAGGTAGGTGAGCCAATTTGGCTTGGACCTGTTGTGAGTCATTCGCTTCAATAACAAAACGCAGTAACTGCACCGAACGGCTATCAATCTCACTATGCGATACATACATATCTTTTATCTCGCCTTGGTCAATCAGCTTACTGAATTCAGCTTTTTGTTCCGGCATATTGTCGAGGACTTGTTCTAAGTTGTTTGTATTCCACTCCAGTTCAACGGCATAGTCTGCTGCGCTGGTAAAGGTAGAAAATAAGATTGAAGCTGCAAATGCGGTAAATGTAATAGTTTTCATGTTTTGTTCCTTTTTGGCTGATTAGGTTTGGCTGATAAAGATGTAATTAATTAAATTTAACTGGTCGAGTTGGTTGAATTGTTAAAACAACGCTACCAACGAGAGCGGTATGAGCGATGGCAACTTTTGCAAGTATCTTGCGCTGCTTCTAATCCTGATTCCGCTAGTGATGCATCACCTTGTTGACTACCTTGGTAAAGTTCCTGAAAACCCTGATCCATTTGCGTTAGGAGACGATTGAATTTTTCAGGGTCACTCCAAACACTCTCTTTTGCTTTACTCCCCTCTTGGCTGCCCAACGGAAATGACGTCAATAACGCCTGACTGTGAGTTGTCAGCTCAAAGCTCGTGTCTTCGAGCGTCTGCCAATGAGTATCATCGCCATCCAAAGTGTCATTGGCCTTCTCGACTAAGGTTTCAACTTGTGTAAATGTGTGTTGGCGCTGCTCAATTTGGTTTGAATGATCTTGTGAAGAATTACTTTCACTTGCATGGCCTTGACTAGCATCGCCTTGTGAGGCCAAAGCGTGGGTACTCAGTAAAACGGTTGTAGTACACAGTAGGCTCACCAATCTCTTGTGCAGCATTCTCTTGTTCATATTGCTCTCTCTTCGCTTCGTATAGCTTTTCTATTTGGTTTCGATACAGAAATCGATGATTCGTTTCGATGTTCCGTTTTGCTCTGACGGCATTAATTTACACAACAATAGTTGCAGTTGCAACTATTGTTGTGTAAATTAATGCAAATGGAATATATATTAAATAAACAAACACAGTAGAGAGAATGAAGTTATGAAAATTTGGGATCTATCAACTCGCCTATATCACTGGGCTCAAGCCGCGCTTTTTATAGGTTTAATGGCATCGGGTATTTCTGGTAATGGACCCCATATTCAACTGGGGTTGGCACTCATGACATTGATCATTTGGCGATTGATTTGGGGTTGGGTTGGCAGTGAAACAAGCCGATTCAGACAATTTCTACGTTCACCAAGATCGGTTATTCACTATCTACAAGGCAAAGAAAAAACAAAGCCGGGTCATAACCCTGCAGGTGGTTGGATGGTTGTAACACTGCTACTGGCTTTAGTTCTTCAGTGTGTCTCAGGTTTAGCCTTAGCTGGATTTCTTGACCACTTGCCCTATGCAAATATTTGGTTGAATGACTCCGTGTTTTCGGTATTAGAAAACGTTCACCTTGCCATGATAAAAGTTCTTCCTACTCTGGTTGGTGTACACGTCTTTGCCGTTCTTTTCTATAAATTACGTTCAAAACCATTAACTTGGGCGATGATCACAGGCTTTCAAACACAAATCCAATTTAATGGAAGCGTAGCGTTTGTATCGCAATGGCGTGCGTTGTTTGTACTTGCTTTAGCTGCAATGTTTACCGTTATTCTGGTTGCATTGGCATAAATTAAACCGATTTAATTTGGAGCATAGGAACGAATCAATGAATGAAGTGTTTAATAGACAGCAAACTGCTAGTTGGTTGATCCATGTAATTGCACACGATGCAGCGAAGACATTCGACTCGGAACTTAGAAAACACGGATTAACGAACGCTCTCTGGCCTACCTTAATGTGTTTGTGGGAAAAAGAAGGAATAACTCAACGAGCAATCGCTAGGAAATCTAAAGTAGAAAATTCGACCACGACTCGAACCTTGGATAAGCTCGAACGTCTTGGTTTGATTGAACGACGACTCGACCCAAATAGTCGTCGTTCGTTCAATATTTATTTAACAGAGAACGGGCGCGCTATCCAAAGAGAGCTTTTGCCAATTCCCGTTCATATCAATCAAGAATATTTAGGTATATTGGAGCCAGATGAACGAAAAGAGATGAGCCGCCTACTTAAAAAAATAGTTTCGCAAATATAATGCGACGAAACATTGGCTCAAATTCCAGATGAAAACACCCGTTAAATTATAATGGATTATGGATAGAGTTATATTTTTCGATGTATTAATCTTAATTGTCTTTATGCAATCCGAGTTTTCCATGTCCCGAAGCCAACGTCTCTTTGACCTACTCCAATTACTGCGTTGTCATAAATACCCAGTTTCAGCTGATCACCTGGCTTCCAAGCTGAACGTAAGTACTCGCACCATTTATCGCGATATCGTGACGCTGCAAGCACAAGGTGCTGAAATTAATGGTGAAGCAGGAGTTGGCTATCAGTTGAAACCGACCTTCACTCTCCCTCCGATGATGTTTTCAACGGAAGAATTGGAAGCATTAAGGCTTGGCGCTGAATGGGTAGCCAAGCAAGCCCATGGGGAATTCAGTGAATCGGCTAAAAATGCCATTGCCAAAATTTCTGCGGTGTTACCTGCTGACCATCAGATCAAACGCAGTGAAGACATTGTGCGTGTTGCTTCAATCATTGAGGTTGCAGAGTTAACCATCGAACTGTCAGATATCAAGCTAGCAATTAAGCAGCAGAGTAAAGCTGAGATTCATTACACAGACGCAAAAGCTAATGTGAGTTCAAGAATCGTTTGGCCAATGTTGATTGGCTTATTCGAACAGTACTACGTTTTGGTCGCTTGGTGTGAAACGCGAAGTGCATATCGTAATTTCAGGCTCGATAGAATGGCTGAATGGAAAATCCTAGAAGAAAAGTATCAGCGCCCACGTCATGACTTGCTCAAAGATTGGCAGGACATAGAAGGCATTACAGATAAAGTGATTCACTACTGACAAAAACTGTCACAGGGGTTCGATACATTGCCGTGGTCCCAAATCGGGCTCAACACAAAAGTTGAGTTAACTGAAACCAACACGGCAAATCCAATTGAACATTTCAGGAGCTATTATGTTTACCATCGATTCATTTATTCTTTATGTCACTGACATTCACCGCAGCATGGATTTCTATTCTAAAGCCTTTGATTGCGAACCAAAGCTTCTATCACCGACCTTTGCTGTTCTAGACTTTGCAGACAACGTTAAAATTACACTTAAGCAGTCTGACGCTTTAACGCCAGCAAGCATAATCAAAGGTGGCGGCACTGAGCTTTCTATGCCTCTTGCTGACAAAGAGACACTGGAAAACCTCTATAAAGCATGGAAAGAAAAAGGTATCCAGTTTGAGCAAGCGCCAGAAGAGTCCATTTACGGCATTAACTTCCTCGCAGTTGACCCAGACAACCACCGCATCCGCGTATTCGCTTAAATGAATAAGAGCAAGCCGTATTTAAGCCGCTTGCTCATCTCATAAAAAGCTTACTAACCGAAATCTAGAGTCAGCAGCAATCGTGTCTCTTCAGATGAAGTAACTGGTGAACGGTGAACAAGGCCTCTATTCTCATTGCCACTCCAACGCTCCCCTTTTAATAACGCAACATCACCACTGGCCATTTTCTGTATGTCAGACTCATCACTGTACAGGCCAGAAATAGAATCAGGCTGTCCGTTACTTCCACGGCCAAGCTTAGAACGGTCGACCGATTCGTTTGGCAGCCATTGAGTCGCAACGCCGTGATAGGTTGTCACTAAGCGGCAAGGAACTTGGTCAAAATGAAAACGAGGACACATCGCTTTATTCAGAACCGCCAAACGGAGCCCTACTTCTTCAAGATCGAACAAACAACAGAACATATCCACCAGCTCTGTCATGTTTTCTAATAACGCTTTAGAAGCGGTTCCGTCGGTAGCAAATTCCAATTTATCGTAAGCGTTATCTGGTGACAGGCTAATAGACTTACTGAAGCTAGGATTCGAGGCGATGAATTCACTAATTGCCATAGTTAAATCTTCATCAAACTGTCGCTGCCATACCGCTATATTAATATCGCTTTGGTAGATATCCGCTAATACCGTTGGCTGCTCAGAAGCGCTAAGTCCTGGATTATGATTCGCCTGATCCTTGATACTCACAACGGAACTAATGTTAAGTGGCTGATTACTATTCGTTATCAAAGGCTTGGTTGACACGGCATTCATTACGTCATCTCCTTGATGCTTGCTTATCGTTTCTCTTTTAATACTGCAAACGTCGTTCACAGTAATGTCGGATTTTAGTTATGTTATAACATAACTAAACTTACACAAGTAACTTTGCCGATCATGGTTCCAATAATATGGCGATGCTCTACCTTCGTCAGGTAATTTGATCAATGCTGAACTAAGCTTCTATCTATCTTTTTCTAATTTATCTTTAGTTCAAATAAAGACTCCAAAAATGCACGACTCGAGAACGTTAAACTTGTGAATTCATCAATGTGGTGACAACTTATGAAAAAACTAATCTCTACACTCGGCCTCCTATGCATCGTTATCTCAGCTCAATCTTTAGCGGAAACGGGCTACACGTTAGACCCCAATTTATCGAATATTACGTTCGCAACTATCAAGAAGCAGTTTGTTGTTGAGCCCGCATCCATCAAGCCTTTATCTGGTGGTCTTACCGAAGAGGGGCAATTTGCCATATTGTTGGACGTGAAAAGTGTGAGTACTGGCGTCGCTATTCGCGATCAGAGGCTCAATGAGCTCTACTTTGAATCGATGACTTTCCCTGAAGTAAAAATCTCTGGAAAAGTTGAACCGTCAATGTTGTCTGGTGACCCAAAAAGAACAACCATTGCAGCGGAGGTTACCTTGCACGGCGTAACAAAAACGATTGATTTTCCCGTTTTAGTCGTTCCTTCAGAAGAGTTAGTGATGGTCAGTTCAGCCTCGACAATCATCGTCAATGGCGCTGATTTTGGAATATCGACAGACAACTTGAACAAGCTATCAGCTACCGTTGGTGGGTTAGCGATTTCCGACAAAATCCCTTTAAGCTTCAATCTGCTCTTCGATAAATAATGGGTTCACACCTACCCAGTTAGATCTTTCTTAATTCACATTCATCTATCGTTTAAGGTGGGTGAATGTGAGTTAGAGCCGGCAAGTCAGTACACAGATCTAGATAAACAAATCACTCATGTTCAATTAAGTCGGTCGGTCGTCCAACTTTAGTCTAACAATTGATCACTCAAATCTGCGGTGATTAAAACAATCGCTTATTGCCTTATCCTCGGCAGAACAACACATCCACCTAAGTGTTTAAACACACTCGCTATTTACCTATCTCAAACCGGTTTTAGATGAGCAAATTATATGACTAACCGCCTAGTGATATTGATGGCGAATGATGTCAGTATGCAAAACTAAACAAAGATCTTGTCCTAGTGCTAGAACATCTAGCTGAACCTAAAAAGAGCCCTTTTCATGCTGAATAAACACATCGTTAATCGAGACAGCTTGGCTGGAATGGGGGCGACTCTAATAGGCAACGGGATCGGTAGGTTTGCCTATATAGCATTAATGCCGGCTCTCATTCAAAGTGGTTGGTTTAGCGAAAGTGATGCATCTTACCTTGGTGTCGCGACCCTTCTTGGGTACATATTGGGTGCACCTGCTGCCAACATACTGCTGCGTTACTTTAATGCTGGGCAGTTAATTCGATTCGCTATGTTGATAAGCAGTTTTAGTTACTTAGGCTGTGCGCTACAAGAAGCGCCCTTAACATGGTTCTATGTTTGGCGAACTTTGGCTGGAATTACGGGTGCCTTATTAATGGTTGTAGCCCCACCAGTGATTGTCCGAAAATTTAATCCTGATGTGAAGGCACGTGTCAGCGGAGTCATATTTTCAGGCATTGGACTTGGTGCTATGCTATCAGGCACATTAATCCCAGTACTGATCTATTTTAGTGTGGTGTCGGCTTGGGTTGGCATGGGAGCCATCGCATTAGTCACAACGATACTGACTTGGAATGCATGGCAAACCCAACCTAACACGTCTAAAGCGCCTTATATAAAATCCTCCTTCTCTCAGCTCTCAAAGCCAAAACTAATCAGCGTTGCGCTTATTCTAGTGGCTTATACCTTCGATGCTATCGGCTACTTACCCCATACCTTGTTTTGGGTAGATTACATCGTGCGCGAACTGGGTATGTCGTTCAGCAGCGGTGGTTTATTCTGGGCTACCTTTGGTATTGGCGCCGCTATTGGACCATTGATTACAGGTATCTTGGGAGACAAGTTAGGGCTTAAAAAATCCCTCTGCATTGCATTTAGCCTCAAGGCTTTAGGCGTCGCATTACCGCTTGTTAGTACACACCCTATCGCGCTGTTAATTTCTTCATTACTGGTTGGTATTTTCACGCCGGGAACGGTAACTCTAGTGTCGACTTACACGTTGGAGATTGTAGGCTATGAACTGCATACCAAAGCGTGGGCAGGAATGACTCTCTCTTTTGCTGTATCACAAGGTATGGTTGGGCTTTTGATGGCGTACTGCTTAAATCATATGGCTTCATACGACGTGTTATTCACCGTTAGTACTGCTGCTTTGATGCTGTCTGCGATGTGTACCTTAATGACTGTCACTCACTCTAAGCCTGAACATTGACCTAGAGCTAAGCTAACTTCCTCAGTTCATCTGACGAATACAATAAAGGATTATCATGCAACTCTACTTAAATGAAACCTCCCCGTTTTCACGTGTAGTCGCAGCAACTGCGCTTCTATCACGCTGCTCTCCTTTGTCTTTTGTTTGGGTTGATCCATGGAGCTCCCCGGCCAACCTAAAAAGCGTCAATCCGTTTTGTTTAATTCCAGCACTCAAACTTGAAGACGAAACAGCACTGACGGAAAGCTTGTGCATTTGCCAATACCTAATTGAAACGTACCAACCTCAAACGCTACGTCAGGTAACGTTAAGTCGTGCCAATGAAATGCAAACGTTAGGAACAGCAAAGACGTTAATGGAGATCGCGTTTAGAACCGCGGCATTGATTCGCTATGCAGACAGTGACAATGCGCTTATCCATAGAGGGCAAGAAGGTATGGTTGCCGCCCTAGAGCAACTTGACCAAGAGATAAAAAAACAAGGGCTAGAATCCCTTTTGAGCGACAACTTGGCCACGTTGTATCTCCATGTCGCTTTAGATTACGTCCAGTTTCGACATACTGAATTGTTTGATGAAGTGAACAACCGTAACATCATCGATTTTTTACACCTTTCCCCCTTTGCAGACATACTGACATTTATAAGCATTGAGAGTTTGGCAAACAAGCCTGATTATGAAACGTTGCTTGATTCGTTCGGTCGGAATACCTAAAAGCATCCAGAACTAGAATGCGTAAAGTCTTGAATTCAACGTGAGATAGGCTCAGAGATGTCGTTGATGTCACATGTCGTTACACAGCATGACGTGTTAAGGCTTTACATCTTGGGCGAGGTAAACAACAATCCCTGAGAATAAATCCATAACATAATGTATTTAGAAATTATGAGTAGTACAGAAAACAAAAAATCGAGTCCTCTTTTCGAAGTCGTATTTAACGTCCTTCTTCCTTCATTCATCTTAATGAAGTTCAGTGGAGAGGAGCATCTCGGAACAGGCTTAGCATTACTTGTCGCCCTTGCCTTCCCTATTGCTTACGGTGGCATGGAGTTAATCCGCAACAAGAAGTTCAACTTCATCGCGGCGCTTGGCTTCGTCAGCGTACTATTAACGGGCGGTATTGGCTTCTTCGAACTAGACACTCGTTGGTTAGCGCTAAAAGAAGCATTAATTCCTGGCTTAATTGGTTTAGCGGTTCTTGGATCCACCTTCACTCGCTACCCGTTTATCCAAAAAGTTATCTTTACGCCAGCTCTGTTAAACATCTCTCTTATTGAAGAGCGTTTAAGACAGTTCGGTAACCAAGCAAAGTTTGATCGTTGTCTAATGACATCGAACTACCTATTCGCAAGTACCTTTGCTTTCTCTTCTGCGATGAACTATTTCCTAGCGACTTGGATTGTGACAAGCCCTGCCGGCACTGCAGCCTTTAATGAAGAGTTGGGTAAGCTCACGCTATACAGCTACCCAGCCATAGCTATCCCTAGCATGCTGATGATGTTAGGTATTTTCTATTACATTTGGCGCCAAGTTCGCGCTATGACGTCACTAGAAACAGAGAAAATCTTTATTACTAAGTAGATCTTACCTAACTAACTTAGTGTCTCGTCCTAAAATAGAAACACACACCAAAAGCTCAGCACATTCGCTGGGCTTTTTTGTTTCTGTTCTCTCATTTATCCGACAAGTGATATGCTGAATTATGATCAGCTTTCTCAAAAAATGAGAGATTACTTTCACCTTTCTCATACTAGCTTGATAGCTAGCATTTAAATTACCAATAGCTAAAGAACTGCATTCGGTTATACTGAAAGATGATTTAACGCTCAATCTTGTTGATTACTTTACAAAACCCTGCCTAGGTGTTAACACTATTTCAGCCCTTATTGCTAAGATAGAACAAGCTTGGCCTTAAAGTTAAGCGCCAGTCGTACTCAATAAGGAATATAGAATATGAACAAATCTCAGTTGGTTGAACACATCGCAACTTCAGCAGACATCTCAAAAGATCAAGCAGGTTCAGCGTTAAACGCACTTGTTGAAGGTATCTCTAATACATTGGCTAAGGGTGATGATGTTGCCATCCTTGGTTTCGGTAGTTTCAAAGTTAATTCTCGTGCTGCTCGCACTGGTCGTAACCCACGAACCGGAGAAGAGATTCAAATCTCAGCATCAAAAACGCCTGCGTTTAAAGCAGGTAAAGCACTAAAAGAGTCATGTAACGCTTAGAGTAAATACGATCTCAAAGCAGAATCCAAGGAAGATTACTATGTCTATAACCAAAGAAAAAGTTAAAGCTAGCCGCAGTAAAAAAGCAGGCAAGTCAACCAAAGCACAAGCCGAAACGCCCAAAACTCGTCAACGCATTGAAGAGCTTATGGAAGAGCGTGAATTGGCAAAACTGTTAGAGTTATAGTTTGTTATTCTTCTAATGCCACTGCAGCCTTGTAGTGGCATTTTTGATTTAAGAAACAGCGCTTCACTAATACAAGTGCTTATACCGATTAACCCTTTCAAGCGACCTCTTTCTGCAATTCAGTCACTCCATTAATACGTTGATGCAATCTGGTATCGATAGTCAACGAGATTAAAAAGCTCAGCAATGCAATAATAGCTCCTGTAACAAACACCCATTGATAGCCAGACATCCACACCACTCCCAATAAGAATGGCAGAAATACTGCCGCGATATGATTGATAGTAAACGAAAGACTCGCCGTGGACGCCACTTCGTTTGACCGGACGGTTTTCTTAAAATAAGTAGTCAACGCTATCGCAAAAAACGACCATAACTGCGCGGTGATATGCTTCCTGCCATGTTTAATTCCTCAAAAGTATCTTTACTCCGAAAAATCAGTCATATAAAACTCAGCTTCGGAATTAGGAAGCATACTACTCGCCAGTCAATTGTTACACGATCGTTTTGTAAATGTTACTTTTTGTATTTATCAATCCGCATTAAGCGTAAAAGCCGCCCAAAATTTGAACGTTAAGTAACTGACTTAATTACATTGTCATACATACCCATACATACATACCCAAATCGCATTTTTCACTATCATCATTTTCATTGTTAGTTATGAGAGTCAGGGAAATGTTCGCAACACTAATGTGTTGGTGCGGCGTTTCTTTTTTGAGGTGATTATGAATGTCGTTCGCATGGGAATAGAAGCCAATACCCATAAAAATAAGGGTAAGTACAAGGCGATAATTAAGTTTACTATTCGAGCCCTGTTTTACTATTCAGCCACTAGAAAAATGAGTGAAAATTTCAACTCTGAAGAGAGAAAGCTGTTATTTATCAAACAGCCTAACTTCTTATCCAAATTTGTAACTCCCTACTTATGTACTGGCTTTAGCAATAAAGAAAAGATAGAAATCTTATCCAAGCACTACGACTGGTTTGAAGAAACCTTCGCAACAGAAGCTAGACACCAAATCTATAATGAAAGACTCAATCTTTTAAAACTAGAGATAGATGACAACGTTTATCTGGTTAATCTCAGCTTTGAACGAAACGCGAGAAAAGAAGGTGAACTGACAATTTCATTGACCAATTCTCTACTCGAAAAAATGTATAGCATCTCGTTCACTGTTTTCGACAACAGCATCTACATCGGTGGTATTCAGGGTGGAGCCAATGACAATGGATTTAGCCGTACATTCACAAAAGCTTTCTACGGTTTAAGACCTAAATCCTTCATGGTAGAAACACTACGACTGTTAGCCATTAGCTTAGGTATCGAAAATATCTATGCGGTAAAAGAATCTGGCCATGTGTCGAACTCATTACGCTACGGCAAGAAAAACAAAGACATCAGCCTTAAGTACGATAGTTTATGGGAAGAGCACGATGGACAGGTACACGATGACTATTTTTATCGTCTACCGATCAACCCAAACAGGAAAGACCTTGAGGCTCTGAAACGCCAAAAACGTAAGTTATATCGTGAGCGGTATGCGTGGCTAGATCAGTATGAAGAAGAGCTAAAGAACAAAATGAGCCACAACATTCAAGTTCAGTTTAGCTAACAACTGCCTTCTAAATAGGTACTACTTTCTGGCGCTCGCTCTTTATTTTGTTACAAACACAAGGCCTCATAATACGGGGCCTTAGAATCGAGAAGCAGCTCTGCACTTACCTTTCTGATTTCACTCAAATTTCCCTTTCAACTTGAGTCATTCTTTTTCTTACTCATACGAATCAATAAAGGCTCGGAGCGCTTGCTGGTCGACAATTTCCAACCCTTGGTCTCCTTTTCTAATGAAACCTTTGTCTAATAGGTCTTTAACCGCTCTTCGATACACTCTGCTCGATGTGCCAAAACGTTCCGCTTCTTGATTCACTTTATCGAAACCGCCTAACACAGTATTTGTCTGGCTTTGAACCAATAAGTCGTAGGCAATGTTGTAGGTAATTGAGTGTAAAAGACGGTTAGTGTAAATGCCCATAGAGTCTTGATAATCTTCCGCTAATGCAGAGGAAAAGAAGAACATCATCTCCGGATTTTCATGTAGTGCTTCTGCTAGTTTCTGAATGCAAATGACATCAACTTGCATGTGTTCATCTGCCACGACATTCCATTGGCAGGGCGTTTGAGTGAAGAACTCCATCTCGCCAAATATATGGTAATCGCAATTCACCTCACCCAATTGAAAGCGTCGCCCATTAGCCGCAGAAATACTCATAGAGACTCTCCCAGCGGGCACTACATAAAGATACTGAAGTTGCTCACCTTGACGCAGAATTTCATCATTTTGATTGAAGTAACGAGAGTTAACTTGGTGTTGGTAGATGAGATCTCTAAATTCAGAGCTTTTTTGTTCTAAGTAGTTTTTAAAGCGTCCGCTTGAGTATGGTGCAATCTTCATACTTACTCTCTCATTGCATTACTGCTGTTTATATTCAAACGATTGTAACCACTTAAACCACAGGAGAGAACCCAATAAAAAAGCGACGGCCTCCCATCGCTTTCGTCTTGTATTTCTTCAGGCTCTTATTGAGTAATTAGTGCTTCCAGTGCCGCTAATGATGCGAGCCGCTCTCCTTGCATCATTGCCTCTGCCTCATCGACATATTGCCCAACGCCCTCCTTTACATCTTGTTCGTACAAGACAACATTGTTCAAGATAGAAGCTACGTTAAGCCCTCTCAAGCGCCCCACGGTAAACAGCGCGGATGTTTCCATGTCGGCACCTAAAATGCCCTTACCATTCCAGTACTGACAAAGCGCCTGTTCGTCATCGGTATAAAAACTGTCGTGTGAGCGTACCGTGCCCAAATAGTAAGGTGTTGTTTGCTGCTGCAAAAACTTGTCTAGCTCTTTAAGCAGAGAGAAGCTTGCATAAGCGGGATACGACGGCTTAACGTAAGCGGTAGAACCACCCTCATCGCGAACCGCACCCTCTGCAATAATTAGCTCACCAAGCCCAATCTGTGACTGCATCGCACCTGCAGACCCTACTCTGACGATATGAGTCACACCACAAAACTTAAGCTCTTCTACGGCAATGATCATTGAAGGCGCGCCAATGCCGGTGCTGCAAACAGATATCGCCTTCCCTTGATAGGTACCAGTGAAGACTCGATACTCGCGGTTCTCAGAAACCATCTCTGCATTTTCTAGCAAGCTCGCGATTCGATTCGCTCTATCAGGCTCACCACAAACAATGACTAACGGAGCAATTTGCGTTTCATCAACGCCAATATGAGGTTGCTTTGCCATCTTCACTCCTAAGAAGCCGTTGCTTGAGTTAACGATTTATCACTGTTTCGTTTAGCTGTGCGTGCCCACTCGCGAGTACCGTTTGCCGCAATGAACATTAAGATTGCATATTGAACAGACATTGCGTACACGCCCTGCGTCGCATAAATACCAACACCGATAATGTTAATCACAATCCAAAGTATCCAGTTTTCAACATACTTACGTGTCATAAGAACTTGAGCAACAATAGATAGAATGGTCATCGTTGCATCCCAGAATGGGAAGGCATCAGGTTCAAGTACTGGTTCCGTAAAATCAGCACCAAATAGATTCAGGCTATCAACCGCGATGCTCGCCAACGCAAAGAAGAATGGGTCGATATACATTGTGAGCAATGCAATCGAAACCGCACACGCTGCAGCTGTTGCCACCAGCTTATTTTGACTCAACCAGCGAACTTCTAACATTTCACCTTGCTCATTAGGGCGTGTCCATGCGTACCAACCGTAAATATTGGCGCAGAAGAAAAAGAGTTGAAGAAGTAACAATCCGTATAACTGAATTTGGAAAAAGATAACCGCAAATAAGGTGACATTCAGTAATCCGAACAGGTAGTTAATGGTTTTTTCTTGGCTTGCAAACCAAATACACAACAGGCCAAATACAGTGCCAAAAGCTTCAATCCAGCTCATGGCATAGCCATCCCCTATTGGGATGTTGACTAAGGTATTATTGATATCAAGTAGGGCGAATAGGTCCATAAAAGTGTCCTTTATTATTTGTTTTTTAGTAGCACTTATCTTATTGCGCCTTCAGAAATAAATAGGAGGACATTTGTCCCCCCTAGATTGCATGCGATCATAAATCAGAATAATAATTGGCGAAATTGAAATTCATCGTAATAAGTTCAACTGTTCCTCACACATTCAATCCTTTGCGTATATCTCCATTAATGAAAAGAACCACTTCCAAAAACGAAACTTTAGCTTACTGGTTTTAGGCGGATATCGCGTTGACGGGCGCGTTTGAGAAGCGCATTCTTTAATTTCGAACAGAACAAACTTTAACCTCACGAGAGTGTGATTAACCGATCCCTTGTTCTGGTAACGCATCTAATTGAATGGCAGGTCACATGAATAAGATTATTATGTTAGTAATGGGGCTGTTTTTCACCAGTCGATTGTTTGCCAGTATTGTTCCGCATGCTAGTCAACTGGAGCACGATGCGCCTATTCTCCTTCGTTCTGCATTGATTGTGGGCGTTGCGGCTTATGTCGTTTGGACAGCGTTCAAATATTTCAAAAAGAACAAAGCCTCTAGTTCAGAAATGTAGCAGTAAGAACCCATAAAGCTTTGTAGTGTGCAGTTGTTGGTTATTGATCCGCAAAATAGTCGACCAAGATTTTACGCCACTTTCGCGACTCACGAATCTTCAATAATGCACGATTTATCTCTTCTTCGTACGCGTTGTTTTCCGTAATGATAAAGCCATAATTTTGCTTTTCTAGTTGGTAAGGCAACACTTCCAGATCTTCAAATTGCCCGCTTGTTCTGCCATTACCGATCATATATTTGAGAACCACATCATCAGCGACAATCGCTTCCACTTCGCCTTCTTCTAAAGCCGCCAACAGTCTTGACATATCGATATAACTCTTGTGTCGAATACCAAAACTGGTGAGCATCAAAGAAGACGTCGTGGCGACTTTTGCCCCAACTTCCACGTTCGCAAGATCATTGATGCCTTTAATCTGCGAAGACCCTTGGCTAAGCGTGAGCTTGCTAGCTAAAACGGCGGTAATGCTGGCTATGAACAACATACTCAACACGCCAATGAACACCGTGGCAATTCGCCCAGTTAAGCTCTTAAACTCAAAGTAATTGAATGGACCTCGAGTGATGAACAGCAATCCCAATATGAAGCTTTCTAACCAACGACCCGTTCTGCTTTTCATCGAGTAGAGTTTTTCATTTTCTCCGTGTTCCAATAGGTAAAAAAACGCACCTATTAAGCCGGAGATAAAGATGATGACACCAATGATTATCCATAAGGCGGGGTTTAAGAATATGGAATGTAGGGAGTGAAGATAACCTTGCTTCTTAACGGCGATCGCGAGATGAGTTTCGTAAAAGGAGTGGGAAAAGTCAGCGAACAACTCACGTTCTGGAGTGATTGAAATGCAGGATACTCCGATGTCGATTTGCTCTGTTTCAATGGAATTGAGTAAGTCATCCAAGCGATGAGTCTCTATCGTAAACTCAACCTCCATTTCCTTCGCTATCTGCTCCCAAAGCTCGATACTCAGGCCATTCCATTCACCTTCCATAGAACTAATTACAAAAGGCGGACAAGGGTATACACCGACTTTAAGGGGAGAAGAAGAAGCAAAAGCACTGAAGAATAGAAAAAGAGAAACGATTGAAGTGACACTGTATCGGAGTGTCAATTTGAAGAATTTGTGCATCAGCAGCCCTCCGGAAGAAGACAGCAATGAATTGAATACGAAGGCTCGACTAATGACACACATCAGCGCGATCAGAAGTGAAGAAAGTTTATGATAAATTCAATGCTGCCCTAGCTTTAATAGTTATTACCTTAACTATAGAAAACCTCTATTTATTGTGCAAAAGAATGGGCGTAACAAACTAACGGCATAGGAAACCTCGGATCGATAACTACTGGGATGCCATAAACTGGCTTTGTGCCGATGAACACAACTTTCCGCACTGCGTAATTTGGCTTTCTAAGAAAAAGATATTTCGTCTGCTTTTGACCCATCGTGCGCGAACTTCCAGTTCTTGACCAATCGAAATTGGATGATGGAAACGAGACGTTAAGCTGACCGTCATAGCAGTGACCTTATTTTGAAACAAGCAATGCAGCATCGCGCTGTCATGTAATGCAGTAACAATGCCCCCCTGCATGATGCCATCGTAGCCCTCAGCTTTATCTGTTGGTACAATCTTGGCCCTGGTTTTATATTTAGCTAAAGCCTCGTGCTCGCTAACGGCTTCAAAGCAAATCGGGCTGTCTGAAAAGAAGCCTTGACTGCATACTTGGCAGCGCCGATGATTGTGTGGAATGAAAACCTTCATACTTACCCTTGTTCCTTTACCCTTAGATTCCTAGAGGTTGATATGGCTCGACCAAAAAAACATCGCCAGTTATGTACCCGTGCGGCTTACTCTTGTTTTAAGCCTAATGGCGTTCCTATGGACGAGCTTCATAAAGAAGAATTGCTATTAGAAGAATTGGAAGCACTGCGATTGGCTGATCAAGAAGGGCTGAGCCAACTTGAAGCCGCTGAACAAATGCAGGTGTCTCGCCAAACGTTCGGCAACATCATCAAGCGTGCACGAGCCAAAGTCGCCAAGTGCATCGTCAACGGCCACGCGTTAGTGATTCAAGGCTCATAATTCGAAGCTTTAACGTTACTTGTCGAGAGACTCCGAAAGAGCCTTAACTTGATGGTTCAGAGATCTGATATAGCTTTCGACTCTGCCCTTCACATACGTCTTTGCAATTACATTCACGCTCAATATCTATCTGCGCCAACCCTCCACAACTGCCTTTAATTGGTTGGCGTGAGAAAATCACACCGATCGCCATCAACGTAACGATTCCAATGAAGCCTAATAGTGTTAGTAGGAATGTCATTTACGACACCCTCGTATAACGCCTAGTTGATTCGGTTGTGACGTAAAAAGCGCGCTATCTTTCTGGTGTTCTTTGTTGCCACACCCTTTCTTACTTTGCCCTTTTTTACTGTGACAAACGTTGCGAGGCTCTCGACCATAATCTAAATCGGTCACTTCTTGCAGATTATCAAAATCCAAAGCACCGATTTCCACCTTCCTTGTTGTTGCCAACACTCTAATATCGTTATTGAACAAGTGCGCCAGCATCCTCTTTCCTATGTGACGGACAACGACAGCCTGCACGTCGTAAGAACGGAGGACTGAAATCCATTGCTTCTTTTTATTGCAAGACGAATCGGACTCAACCAAAGGAACCATCTGCTTTATTTGTCGTTGGTCATCCACAATCGCTATCTGTGGTGAACGAGCAAAATGGTTGCCGACATGAAGATTAAGACAAGGTACTGCGTATAACATGGTAACTTCCTGTTATTGATGATCAGAAGTTCAGCATACGCCTCATTGTTGGCATATGCCAATAACTATCATGTGAAAAATTAGATTTACAGATTAGAGTGGTAGCAGGAAGCCAAAACTAAAAGCCAATCTCCCCTTCACCAAAATGATGTTTCCCAATACGTAGGCACTTCACAATCACGTGAATTTTTTGATCATAGGAACGATAAATTTGGTCGCTAAGTAGGCTTAGAAATGTCGACCTTACGTGATAAATTCGAGATAAGTACGTATAGTGGCGTAACTACTGGAATCAAAATTGGACCCTAATTTTGTACGTGTTGGAATAATGTAAGCCTATGAACTCACTACACTTGAAAGCACTGTTGTTGGCCGCTGAAACAGGTTCAATATCTGCTGCTGCCCGTAAGTTAGGAAAAAAACAACCCCAAGTTAGCCAATGGATCTCTGATCTAGAAATTGACCTTGGCGTTAACTTTTTTGACCGAACTGGCAATAAAATGTCATTAAGCAAAGATGGAGAACGTTTGCTGCCTTATCTCACACATACCATGAGCCAACTTACCAAGTTAGTTCAAAGTGCTGAGATAATTTCGCAAGGTGAATCTACCGTGCTTAGAATTGGGATTGAAAACTATATTCCCGACCTCGCCTTCACTCAGCCTTTAGCGCTAACGTTAGAGCTGTCCCATTTATGTATCGAAGTGTATCGCGAAGAACAGCACCAACTCATGCGAGATCTAAGCGAAGGCAACGTAGACATCATCATTACTCATGAATCCGATACTCTTCATCACCAGCATTTTGAGTACTGCCGGTTAGGTCATTACAAAGAAGTGTTGGCGTGCAGCCCTGATCATCCCCTCACTAAATTACCCATTGTGACCAGTAATGACTTAAGCCAATACCGAGAGTTAATTTGGGGAGAGACGACGAACAACAATGAACAATATAGAGATAATAACAGTGATGGATTTAGCCCTAGCTATGGTATTTTCTCTGATATTCAACTACTCATCGCTATGTTAAAACACAACAAAGGCTTTGCGTTTTTGCCCGCAGAGTTTGTAAACACACACATTGAAAGTGGCCAATTGGTCGCCCTACACTGCGACTTTGAACCTGCCGGTATCGACCGAAGAATTGAGTTGTGTTGGCGCAATGGATTAACCCTGTCTCCATATGGCAGCCAAATTGTAGAAGCGTTCAAAACCCATCATCAACTCTCAGACAAACCTATATCTTGAGTTCATTTTTTGGCTTGATTCTAGTTTTCGGGCTTAGCTTTAATTAGCAGACTTAGAGTTATTTTTAACCTCAAGATCACCTTGGGGTTGGATTTCAAGTTCAGGTTTAGGTTTAGGTTTAGATATGTTTTCTGAATCGACTTGAGATCCATCTTCTGACTTGAGCTCTTGAGCAGAAAGAGAAGTTGCTGCAATTACTGATTTAGAAGTAAAAGTAGAAGAGGAAACTAAAGCGGCGATGAGAGCATCCCACCAGTCGTATACGTACAAAGATGCGTAAATTGGGAAGATTGCCCAAAGTAAAGGGTCGTCCCACACAGTCGACGTAATTCCAACAGCCGCGATGGCCAAAATGATGAGTTCAGAAATACCAATAAACAGTAGTAGTTTTGTTAGATGGGCAAGCGTGCGTTGAAGCCGGCTAGTCAGTTGTGTTTTCTGATAGGTCGCCTCAAAAATGCCAATAATACCCGCCGCCATCAACAGACCGATTACCGTGAGTATGGCTGCTTGGTTACTCTGGTCCATCTGGCGCATGCTATCAAAAGTACAGCGAAACAATATTGGTACAATCAATATAATTAAAACCAACTGCCTTACTGCCACCTCAATATAAAAACGCTTTATTTGCACATGGATCTCCATTAAAAATGGTGCAGAGCAAGCCCTGCACCTAGTTTTGTTATTCTTCTGCGTCGAAAACGATATCACCTTGTAATATTGTCATTAGGATTTCTGTATTTGCTATATCGTCAACTGACAAGCGGGTGATATCTTGCTCTAAAATAGCAAAATCAGCTGATTTACCCACATCAATAGAGCCTGTAACGTTTTCTATTCCAAGGCTTGTCGCGGCATTAATGGTGTACGCATCGATTGCTGCCTCAATATTCGGCAGTCCCGTATTCCCCATTCTTATACTGTTAGCGATACCAACAAGCGGATTTAACTCATGAACGTTCCAGTCACTGCTCAATGTCAAGTTCGCACCTGTATCAAAGATAGCTTTGAGATTCATCAATGCGTGAGTTCTCTTCGCCCCTAGAAAGAGTTTAGCCCATGAATGGTCGTGCTCAACCACATACTCAGAGCCGACTTGAAAATCTGCTGTGACATCCAGTTGAGCAAAACGAGTGACATCATCTGGGTCGACAAGCTCAACATGAGTCAGTGTGTAAGGTTTTACCGAGCCATTTTGGCGAGCATGTTCAATTGCATTAAGTGACTCACGAACTGCCCCATCACCAATTGCATGTATGTGTGCGCTGTAACCAATTTTGTCCAATGCATCCAACCACGTTTTCATTTGGTTAGGTGGGATATAATTAATGCCGAACGGCTCATCTGGAATGTAAGTGTTTAGATAGGGTGCTAGCGTTTTCGCTGTACCGTTGATCGTAATTCCATCGCTGTACATTTTCACCTGATCAACCAATAGCAAGTTCGAAGCATCACTTGATTGAATTGTCTTTAGAAAAGCCAACTGTGGTTCCATTGAATCAGTTGGATAAATCCATGGGCGAAGCGAGACTCGAGCGGTTAAATTGCCGTCTTTTTCTGCTTGCTTCCACACTTCATACCAGCCACGTTTCCAATACAATCGACCATCACCAATCGTTGTAATGCCATTGGCCGCTGATTCTTCAAGGCCAGCCATTAATCCGTCATAGCTTTGATTAAACTGACCTTCTAGACTGTTCCAAGCCATCTCCATCACAAGATCGCCAGCATTATCAAATAAAATACCGTTAAGCTCACCGCTCTCTGGATCTTTGAGAATCTTGCCACCTTGAGGTTCAGGTGTATCTTTCGTGATGCCCGCAAGTTTAAGCGCTGCAGAATTGACCCACATAGAGTGCGAGGTCTGCTCCATGATCACAACAGGACGAACAGGGAAAATTCGGTCTATTACTTCAAGCGGTGTCTGGCGATTGTCTTCATTAAGAATGGCATCTAATGAAAAACCATAGCCCATTAACCAACCTTTAGATTTGTCATTTCTACTGCAAGCCTCTAAATAGGGGATTTGACCTTCAAGCGAAGCGTCCATACTCAATTCGCAGTTGCCACCCGCTTCAGAAGCTGCCTCAAACACATGGTTATGGTTATCAATAAAACCGGGCATTACATAGGCCTGTTCTAGATCGATAATTTCGGTATTTTTAGCTCGATATTTACGAGCATCATCGTCTTTACCAACAAACATAATATTTCCATCACTAATGACGATCGTATCGGCATTGTCGTGACCATAAATCGTCGCGTTGGTTAACATCATGTCGGCTCTTTCGCTAGCCAGCGTAGTTGAACTCATAATTAGGCTCGCGATTAGTGTCAAAGGGGAAAGTCGTTTCATTATTCATTCCTTTCATGCCCCACAATCTTTAAGAACATGTGGGGAGTTTTGTTGCGTTGAGTAAAGACTACGGCAACACGAAAATAAAAGAAAAATAGTGAGTATAAGAATACTGGGATAGCTATGAACGCTTTGCACCTGTCATCCCCAACTAATCTCCTTTCTCTTCTCTTCTCTTTTCCTCTCTTCTAATAGCAAATAATGAATTGTGGTCACCAATGTTGTTTTTAATGTGTTTCTTATTCTCTTTCGAAGTGAACAAATGCACGAATTGTTATAATATAACATTACACTAAATAACCATTCGTTCTCATGAAACAGCTATTTGTTCTAACCAACGCACTCAATCAGCTCTCTTCGCGCTATGCAAGCCGCTTCTCGACAGGCTTGCGTTCTATTAAGCGTTTGCCTCTTTGGTTGGCATTATTGTCTTTTGCTCCGACCCTACAAGCCCATCCTCACTCTTGGGTTGAAATGAAAACCCACATCGAGGGCGAAAACGGCATGATCACTGGCCTTTCAATGGAATGGTCTTTTGATGCCATGACATCCATGTATATGTTGGATGGAGAAAATGTCTCGCCCGAGAACGAAGTCGAGACATACAAAAATCTCGCTGCATCTGTTATCGAGAACATGATGTACGAGCACTACTTCACGTATTTCTACGATGGTGAAGAGCCAATTAAGTATCAAGTTGCTGAGCATGCCAAATTTGAGCGTGACAAAGCCAAAATGGTTCTAACATTTGACCTACCGCTGTCTAAGCCAAAATCCGTGACACGAGACTCGCTCCGCGTACTCATTTTTGACCCTAGTTACTTCGTCGACATGTCGTGGTTATCGAATAGCGACGTGACCTTGTCACCTGAACTAGCGAGACAATGTCAGTTGGAATTAATCGAGCCCAACCCGACGCCTGAACAAATGAGCTATGCAATGTCTTTACCTGTCGATACCGATCCAGACAACACATTAGGCCAACTGTTTACTCAATCGGTTGAGCTTCATTGTGCTGCGGTTCCAGTGTCTTAATCGCAGCGGCTCGTTTCAGTCAGTAAACGTCTTAACTCAAACTCATTAAACCTCTCACTCACTATGAGAAAGCTCTCTGATACAGGTTCTTGTTAAATGCAGAAAAATAGCCTCAAAACAAACTATTACCTCATTGGCGTCGGCGCCCTGTTACTTGTTATTGTCGGTGCGTACCAATTGTGGTCTATATGGCCATCGTTAGTGATCTCTAGTATTCAATGGCAAAGGGAAGTTAACGCAGAGCTTGCCGACCTACTCTATGAAGCTAAATCCAATCCTTGGGGCGCAGGCAGTTACCTTATCGGGTTCAGCTTCGTCTACGGTATGCTTCACTCTTTAGGCCCAGGACACGGCAAGGTTATCGTGTCTACTTACTTAGCGACTCACCCGACTAAGGCGAAAGCCAGTTTAGTGCTTACGGTTGTGTCTGCGTTTTTACAAGCACTGGTCGCGATATTATTGGTGAGTGTATTGCTGTGGGGCTTTAGTGCTTCAATGCGCGTAGTGAATGACAAAGCGAATATGTTTGTTTCATTAAGCTTTGCGTTGGTGGCCGTGGTAGGTACTTTGATCTGCTGGAAGGCTTTGAAAAATATCTACACCACAATGCGTAAGCCAAAGTTGAAAGTGAAAGCCATCACCACATTAGCAGCCGATGCGCCTTCAGCAATGGCCGCTCGTCCACCAGGCACAGTCCAATCGCCAATAGCGCTTCGCTCATCTCTATCTGTTGGTTCAGCCATGTTGAACCCGACTAACGCATTACAAACTGCGGAACACTCTCATGCAGATCATTCTCATGCCGACTGCGGATGTGGCCACCAGCATGTTGCCGATGCAGACGCGATCAACAAAGCTTCCACGCTTCGTGAATACGCCGGAATCATAGTGACTATTGGAGTAAGACCGTGTACTGGAACCATTATGGTTCTGCTTTTCGCCAATATGGTTGGTCTATATTGGATGGGGGTTATGAGTGCCTTTGCTATGGCAATAGGTACCGCATTAACGACCTCATTAATCGCTATGATGACGCTAACGGGCAAACATCTAGTGAAACGCTATTTGGCTGCAGGTAACAAGAACAATAACGCTTCATTGAAAGTCGCAGGTCATTACTTACAACTCTTTGGTGGCATTCTACTTGTATTGATTGGCCTACTACTAATGAACGGACAAGAGAGTGGTATGTCACCTGTTTTCACCATGTAGAGCTTTAATACGTAGCCATAAATCGGAGGTTCTTTTCACCCGCATCTCACACATCAAGGCCTCGCAAACACGAGGCCTTAGTTTTAGTCATCATTTAATATCAATTTTTAACATAAATTCAGGTAAACAAGTGAGCTATGCCGAGAGCAAACCCCGTCGGTATTATTGATTTACAAAAGAGCATCAAAACCGTTAAAGAAAAGTACCGACAAGCGATACAATGCTGGAATTGCGAAATTGCGAAATTGCAGCGCAGCAGCCCCTTTATAGAAATCTCATTCACAGAAAACATTAAAGTAGCCAGACATGTCTAAAGATCCCGGTTTCACCACAGAATACATCCTCGACAAGACGTTTTTCACAGAGTGTTATGATCAAACTAGCCTTCCGACTCAATTTCCAAAAGCCTATTTAAAAGGAATACTGTTTCTTATTTTTGGTGTGATTTTATTAGAGTTTGAACTACTACCTAACGGTTACGTTGGCTGGTTCTTTATCGTTTTGAGTGTGATTGAAGCGTTCAGTGTGTACTGCAAGAGAACCTGGTGGATATGGCGACAAAAAATTAGCTCAGGTGCTGGCAGCAAAGTGGTCTTTCAAGGTGACATTAACGGTGTGAGTTATAAAAACGCTAAAAACACCAATACTATCGCTTGGACTGACATCTCCCAACTGCAACAGACCGATTTAGGCTTTATCCTTCATATTGGAAAACAGCGCCAATATGTGAGTAAATCTTGTTTAAGTGATGAAGCCATTGCGTTTATGGTTGAGCAACACGAAGCTTCCAAAGCACCTAAAGCAAATTAGCATCAATAAATGCCTGCCAATTTGGCAGGCATTTTTCTATCACCTTTGATAATGCGTATGGCACAACCGGACAACAACAATGAACACCATTTACCAAATCAGTGATTGTCATCTTTCAGATGAATCCAGCTATGAGAACCTGCGTAGAGCATTGGAATACGTCAGCAAAGACACAGCATGCAAGACCATTTTTATGACCGGTGATATTTGTTGTAATCCAAAACCGGGAGACTACGTTCGATTAGAAGCGTTCATTAGAGAACACATTAACGAACAATCTATTTACGCGATTGCTGGCAACCATGACGACTCTTGCTTAATGCGCAAAGAGCTAAAAGGATCGACGATTTTCGTCACCAATAAAGCCACTGTCTGTAAACGAGAGTTTGTATTTCTGGACTCTAGCTTCAAGCCGTTGGATACGCGTCACCCACTTGGTTCAGGTCGTATTGATAACCGCGGCATGGCTCAGCTAAAACAACAGTTAAGAAAAGCCAATGACCCTATCGTGGTTGTTCACCACCCTGTCATTCCAGTCGGTTCAGATTGGATGAAAGCGATCCGTCTAGAGAACGATGCTGATGTGATGAGCGTGCTTCGAAAATATCGCGTTCGTGACGTGATCTGCGGTCATGGCCATGATGGAATAACGGCGACACAACAAGGCATAACTCAATATATGGCCCCGTCGACAGCCTATGGTTTTGACCACTCGATCAATGAATACAATCGCAGCGACAAGATAGGATTAAGTCGAATTTCGTTCTCTCCTGATTCCATCGACTACCAAGCTGTCTATTTTTGAACCCTCTATCTTGAATCTTGCTGTCTTAAACTTTGTGGATTCGCTTTCGAATAAACCAAGCTATATAGCGTTCTATGCCAATAGAAGAGGCTTGCAGCGATTCAATTTATCAATCTGTGATTGAAGACAGCACGCGAAGAGGTTTGGCGTTACACTCATTAAGATCAAACAAATAACGAGGGTCTATGACGTTTTCTCCTGCCATTTTGCGTAAAGTCTGGTACTCCCCTTCTATTAACCTTGGGCTTCGCGCCACCAGTGCCATTGTGCTGTTTCTCGGTTTAGGGGTGTTGTCGAATCAAACCACTATCGCCATGACCGCGCTGATGACCATGCCAGCCGCTCTGATTAGTGGCCTCGATGCAGCTGGGCCAAGGCGGTGGACACGTTTTGCGATTACCTCAACCGCTTGGGGCATGACTCTAGTCGTCAGTTACGCTCTGCTGAAAAGCGGACTGCCTTTATGGGTGACTTATGGTGCTATGGGTGCTTTGCTTGCCAGTGCGGCAGTCAATGGTCCATTCTGGGCGAGGCTTGGCATGTCCTGCCTCCTAATTGCTATCGTCACACTCTCACTCCACAATTCCAACACCGCGCTAAGTTTGTACCCAATGTTGGTACTTGGCCCCCTTACTTTTGCACTGTTTAGTTGGCTTTGGTTTGCCCTGTGGAAACACTATGCGCTGCGTGTATGTTTATCTGCAATTTACGAAACGTTGGCAGACTACATCCAATATCGCCAAGCCTTCTTGTTAGGAGGCGAAAATGAAGCACCGAAAAGACGCATCAAATACCAACTCATCGAATTGTTCCAACAGGCTCTTCAATCTGAATCTTTTCGATCTAAACAAGAAGATGCTAACTCGCTTCGACAAGCCTTGTTCCTCGCTCTTGATACGTTTGAAGTGATACTCAGCAGCCACACAACGAATCCCGATCTATTGAACCAATTTCAGTCCAGCAAACACAAACGAGACTTGCTATTGGTTTGGAGCCAACATTGTCAGCAAAGACTAAGACACAAAGCCAAACAGCTTCTACACAACACAAACGAAGAGGTGAAGCACTTAAGCTCATTAGAGCAAGAAGCTAGTGACTTGATTGAAGCGGTCAAGCTCGAAGACCAACCCCGCTTTCGTTATTGGGCCTACGCAGTGAAGCACATTTCCCGTCGTATTGAGCTTAATGAACCCGCTTATGAACGTTCTTTTGAAGTGCAGCCGTTCGAGTTGTCTTTTCGCCTACCAAGCCGAGGCAATCCGATTTGGCGTCATGTTACCCGTGTCGGTTTGATGTTCGCACTTGGTGCTGGAATTGCGGAATACTTTGAATTGATTCGCCCTGATTGGGTTCTGATTTCGATGTTAATGGTGATTCAGCCAAGCTTCTTGGCGACACGCAGTAAAACGTGGCAACGCTGTTTAGGTACAGCGCTTGGTGTGCTGTTCGCGACCTCTTTAATTCACATTGGCGTACCAACGACCGCGATGTATACGCTAATGGTCATCCTCTTGCCCGTCGCGATGCTTAATATCATGCGCAATTACTCGCTAGCCATTGGTTGTATTACCGCGCTACTGATTTTGATTTATCAAACCATGGCGCACCAAGGGCTCGATTTCGCAGCACCACGTTTGATCGACAACATCGTCGGTGGCGCCATTGTGCTACTCGGTTATGGTTTGTTATGGCCGCAATGGCGAGGTAAAGAGATCCACAATCAAGCGTTAACAGCATTGAATAGCTCAAAAAGCTTGTTTGTGTATTGCTATGAACAATTGCAAGTCGACACCGAACAACGTGACCACATGGCCTTAACCAAACAACGTGCTGCGATGCTAACCGCCGAAAGCGACCTTGAGCTGATTTACAACGAGATGCAGCAAGAGCCAAAACATACTCGAGCCGATCCTCACTATTATGAAGATATGCTGAGTCACTATCGATTATTAAGCCATTACCTCTGCTTGCTGATCCCACTGGTCAGAAAAGGCACGCAATATCAAGGCTCTCAACAAGTCGAAAGCTTGATTCATGATGCGATGGATGCATTGATCAATACCATTCGTGATAACCGCGTCCATGAGCTACCCGCGATCACCAATCAAACTGAAGCCCAACACCCAACTTCCACAACGGGTCAACGTTCGGTAGAAGAAATCATCTGGTTAGCACTGATGACCATTAAGCAAATGCACGATTTAGTTCGGCGTAATCTAGAAGGCTAAATCAGGGCTTAACTATCAAAGGACTTAAATACCAAAGCTCTTAAACCCCAATAGCCACTCAGATTTTTATCTGTATTTTTAAAGCGAAGCGTTTGGCACACCTTTAGGAAAAAGAGAGTATCTAAAACTTGTTATTTGACTCATTCCAATACTTACGTTCTTTTTCAGTTATTGAATATATATAGTCATAACGACCTAATTGCCTTAAGTGACCATGCAAAACCAATTCATTTAGAGAATTTATAACGTTTACAACATCATTATTTGTAGATGGTATCCATTCCAAATTAAGACCTACTTCGCTGTTGATCTTGGAATCTTAAAAATGAACAACCCCATCATAAATAACTGATTTACAAACTGTTATAACACTCACCGCATACATCGTGATAACTTTCTTTAGTATCGAACATTCTATTCTACTGGTGGTTCATCACTGTCGAAAAACTTGTAGTGGCATGGTGAATTTTTCCAATATTTTAAAGGTACTAATACCTTAGAAAAGGCGGAAACAAAATGACCGGAGTACAATATTCATACGAGCAATTCAAACCTTGAGAGTTTAAGTTAAATTGCTCTCATCATGAGATTCAAGTCACGTTCATCAGTGTTTTTTCTAGGTATCGTCTACTCCTCTCAACTGTTTAATTAGAAGCTGATATGACAAAGAAAATCATCCTAGATACAGATCCGGGCATCGATGATGCAATGGCAATCCTATTTGCAGAAGCACATCCAGATATTGAGCTAATGGGGATCACGACCGTTTATGGAAATGCGACGATAGACAATGGCACTCAAAATGCTCTCTATCTGAAGCAAAAATTCGGTATGAAGGCACTCGTTGCAAAAGGTTCGGATAAGCCCTTATTAAGAGATCCGGTTGGAGCAACGGTTGTTGTGCATGGTGAAACGGGGTTGGGTGATGTGACGGCACCAAGTTCGCTAGATTATGAAGCGATTAAAAAGCCAGCTTATCAGTTCATTATCGACAGTGTTCGAGCTGAACCTAAAGAGATCACTCTTGTGGCTGTCGGTCCTCTGACTAATCTTGCACTTGCACTGGAAGCTGCTCCTGACATCGTCGACTTGGTAAAAGAAGTGGTCGTTATGGGTGGTGCATTCGGTGAAAACGGCCACAGAGGAAATGTAACACCATTTGCCGAAGCGAATATTCATGATGACCCTCATGCTGCCGATAAGGTGTTTACGGCATCATGGCCAGTCGTCATTATCGGGCTCGATGTTACAGAGGAGAGTTTTTTTACCAGTCAATACCTTGATGAGTTGCGAGATGACGCTGGAGAAGTTGGGCAGTTCATCTGGGACATTAGCCGTTACTACTTAAAGTTTTATTCTGACAAAGTAGGAATGAATGGTTGTCATGTTCATGACCCATCAGCCATTGCTTATGTTATCCAACCGTCTCTTTTTACAAGTCGTAATGGCCCGGTCAGGGTTGTCACAGATGGGCCAGCGGAAGGGATGACCATTCAGAAAGCTGATCAACGTAACTATATGAATGATGAATGGGGTTTATTTCCTGCACAACAAGTCGGCGTTCAAGTAGATAGCGATACTTTACTCTCACTCTACAGAGAGACATTGATAAACTATTCACAGCAGTAAAGTGGGCCTGTCGTAAATATTGAGAAATGCGCGACAGGCTAATGCTCTAGGTACAATAATCCTACAATTGCGTAGAAACGCTCAAAGGCACTGTCAGTTTCATCTGATTCAGATGAAACTGATCTTCAATATCAATACACGATCTAAGTGTCTATCCATATTAAAAAGTAATTTTCATTGACTAAGTTCGAGAATTGACTAGCTCACTTATGCCCCATTGTCAGTTAGCGTAAATGCTTGTCCAACTGTTGTAGGTCAGTTCATAGCTGGCGATTTTATATTCAAAGCTAATTCCTTCTAAAGGTTTCTCTTCCGCACAAACTGTTTCGGCGTCATGCACGCAATCTGCTTACATTCACGCGTCATGTGTGCCTGATCGGCAAAGCCCTGCTCCAGCGCAAGATCCGCCAAAGATATATCTGGTTGCGCTCGAAGCTGCTCTAAAGTTTGTTTCACCCGTGCGATACGCTGGTAATGTTTAGGCGTAATCCCCAGCCATTTCTGAAATTTTCGCTCTCTCTGGCGTTGACTGAGCGTCCCTATCTGCTGGTGAATAATGTGACCGACATCCTGAGGTTCACATTCTGCAATCAGAGCTTGGATCCAGCGGTATAACGTAGAAATTCTCGCCGTCGGCGAACGTGCTGCTTGCAGAGATGCAAATATCGGCAACGCCGAAGAGGCCAGAGGATGATCACTCTCAATCCGCAACGACCGCTCTAAGCGTTTACCAAACAACTGATAACCGACTGCCGGATGAAAACGCACACCGGCCATTACTGAGCCAGGCGGTAGGCTGACCTGATGCGCCAGCGTGCTGACTGGCAGTAGGATAACCCCCGGTACCTGCCACTCGCCATCCATGTGCACATCATTTTTCAAAATAAACGTCACTCCTGTACCGGCGTCGCTGAGTAATTGCCTACGCACGGTTTGCGCTGTATCAGCAGGTTCTACGGAAACCGACCAGATTGCCTGAATATGGCCGCCTAACATCCCCTGTGGTTTGAAAATATCAAAGTCTAAATTCAAACGTATTATCCTATTTAAACTCAACTTAGATAAAAAAGTCGTATAAATTTACTTTTCATAGTCTAAGTAGAAGTGTAAGTCGTGAAGTACGGCTTAAGTTAGCCCGAGTTGAGCTATTTGGGCTGGTACACTCCCACCGGTGGCTTAAATGCTTTCACTATTCGGTTCCAACTGTTGATGGCATTGATCGCAATCGTCAGATTGACCATAGCTTTATCTCCAAAGGTATTCAAGGTGAGCTGATAGGTCTCATCATCTACCGGCAGACCAGCCGTCAGTAATTCAGCCCAACCCAGCGCAACGTGTTCTGCATCACTGTAGAACTGCATGTCTTTCCACGCACTAAGCCCCCAGATACGTTCAGGCCTTTCACCCAGTTTAAGTGCATCTTTACTGTGCATGTCGATACAAAAAGCACACTGGTTGATTTGCGAAACACGCAACTTTACCAGCTCCCATACGGTAATATTCATCGTGTCTGACTGGCGAAATTGCTCATGGAAGTAAGCTTCCTGAGTATACAGAATGTTTATTGCCTTTGGCGCTATGTCAATGTAGCTGAGTCGTTTTTGCATGGTCTTTCTCCTGTTTTTTTCACATGATAAAAAACGCACTTAGCAATAGATTGAAGATTTTCGACACATGCTTGGTGACATCAACATTGGCGAGCCCAAAGCGCGAATTGGCTTTGCTGGACGCAGAGTGATTGAACAAACGGTACGAGAAAAGTTACCTGAAGACTTTCAGCAGAGTGAGTTCCTATTAGAACATGGCGCATTAGACATGATTGCTGATAGACGTGACATGCGTAAACGAGTGGTTAAACTGATCGCGATGATGACCAATACTCAGATTCAAGTTGAGCATTAGACCACTACACCTCGCACTATAGCTCCCCCCTAAAATGAAGTTCAACGATCTCTTTAGATTAACGACTGAGGGGGAGAACGTTCTTTGTCACTAAACTGAAGCCGCACTTGTCTTGTACTTATCACGATCGGTATTCAGTTCCTTTTCTTCAAGTCCTACGCACAAAATCAAACTCTATTCTAGAGTGAACTAAGAACGCAAAAATGATGGCGCAGATCTTAAGAGTTATGCTTGAAATGCGACGAATACCACTAGCAAACATATTGCATACGATTATGTTGGTATGATTAAATATATCAATGATTTAGGTATTATGGATTGAATTAAATTATATGACATGGAATAAGTTTTATCAGGTATCATCCGCTTTATCTGTATTGGCTCTAACTGGCTGTGGTGGTAGTGATAGTAGTCCATCATCTAGTGCCGTCAATGTTGCACAAACCAGCTATCAAATGGAGTCTGGCGCGTTTGAAAAAACCTATGTAAATATCCCTTTCAGTGTAAACTATAACGCAGGAGACAATCTCTATTATGGCATCATGAATGACAGCGGAAATTTGATATCTCGTGTTGAATACAACATTAATAACAATGGCACGGGTCACGTCAGCGTATACTTGAAACCTGGTTATGAAGTTGGCAATGGGACAAAATCCACAACGGCTCAGTTCGCCGTTTGTTACGATGAGTATTGTAGCCAACACTATTCTGGCTCGCCAGTCGCCATCAGTTTAACTAACAAAGTGACACTTGATCATAAAGTAGAGCTAGCCGTTCCGAACATTGAAACAGTAGCAGAACTCACTGATGTGAACGTATACCAGAACGTATCTGATGCCATCAATCTTTCTGGTTCTAATCTGCACAACCTTCGCGTAGAAGCTCGAGCCAATAGCTCATTTGTTACATCCGTTACGCCTTTTATTAGTCCCTCTAATATCGGGCTCAATATGAGCTTAGAAACGCCATCCGTCGTTGGTTTGGGCTCATTTAGCTCAACTCTCAATGTGGACGTCTGTTACGACTATAACTGTAGCTATCCGATCGAAGGCAGCCCACTAACCGTTCCCGTCAGCTACAAGATCAATAACACTTCACCAAACCCTGATCCAAGCCCAGATCCAGATGGCGGCTCTCCAACAACACCAAGTATTTCTGTTATCGATTTTGATAGCGCACCGACCCACAACACTGTCGATGCAATTTATTCCGATTCATTAAATGTAATTGCTGTGGTATCTGATAGCCCAAAGAACGCGATCTACTTTTATAGCCTGAACGATGCTACAGCTTATGAGATAGACCTTTATAGATCGCCATCAGCTGTCACTGTCGATAACATTAGTGGTACTAATCGCTTTGTGGTCGGCCACGATGCGATGATAACGACACTTGAATACAACGCCTCTTCTCCAATAGATACCCAAGTATCGAATATCTACCATTCCCATGATATTTTTGATTTAACCACCAATGGTAACTACGCTTGGACTTTACCTAAAACGGATCAATGGGTTGACCTACAAGTCATTAATCTTGAAAGCGGTTCTGTAGAGTCTAAAAGTGACTGGGGGTACTACGAAAAAACGGTACTCAAAATCAGCCCTAGCAGCCAAGCTTTCTACAGTTTAGATACAAATATTAGCCCTGAAGATGTCGCTAAGACGGACATTTCGGATCCGGAAAACCCAGCAAGACCTGTCGATTCCCCTTACCATGGCGACTACAGTTTCTGCGATAATTTCTGGTTCAACCATAATGGCACATTCATCTACACGCAGTGTGGAGTGAGATTGAATACGTCAAGTGACGCTGGGCTTGACATGACTTACGCAGGAAGAATCACTTTACCTGAACTCAATTCGTGGCCTTACTCTTCTACAATTCAAACACTGGATGAGTCTCACGATACCACCAAAATCGCTTACTCTCTCGAAGGGCAAAGCAACAAGGTAATGGTGTTGACTTCAAACCATTTGAACCTGTCAGAAACGATTATTCTCCCTAATACCACAATAGGAAATAGCACTTACACCACTGTGCCTAAATTTGTATTTTATGGCGCTGACGGTAAGCTAAATATCGTAGCTAATGCTACGGTAAACGGCATAACACGCACATCGATATTGCAACACTAAATATATAACCAGTAATAATAAAAGGCCTCGCAAACTCGAGGCCTCATTTTTATCTCTCCATTGATTGCTACTGAACAACTACACACTTCATCCCTACTTCACGGTCTTAAATTCTTACATCAGGGGGGCGTTGAAATGTTCTGATACTCTAGCATTGGGATATACCCTAGGTCTCATTGTAGTAAATTCATAGACTCCGTTAAAACTCCTTTATTTTCAAAGTTATATTGTTATATTTATGTAAAAATCCACTAATATGAAAATTGGCTTAAATGATAAAAAAAAGTTGTGCTTTATTAACGTCAATGTCGCTGCTGTTGTCAGTTAGTGCTTTTACGTTAGACCTTTAACTCAATCGAATTTTGTTAATATGTATCTGTGCTGCTATAAGTTATCTGCACCCTGTAAATATCAAATTTATGTATCACAAAGTAATATAAATTCGTAGTCTGCCTTATGACCTATAGATTAATCATTGACTGAGAAAGACTGCCTTTAGAAGAGATAGATCACACGACCTTTTTCTTTTTTAAGGCTAGATAGATATGCGTATATCGTATTCAACGATATGGTTTGAGTTATTTTGCGGCCTCATTGTCAAATATGAACCCGTCGCACAGTTTATATTGGGTTAGATTGCTGTAAATGATGATCTTCGTTAGTGTGCGGAAAATCACCTGCAGTAATAAGATCTCTGAGTTTTTTATGTTAAAGCGTTTTGGCTTCAAATTATGTATATGCTTCGTTAGCCTCTCGTTGCTTTCGGCATGTGGCGGAGAAGATAGCAGTTCGGGAAATGGTGGTACTCCTGAACCTACTTCCCTGACTCAAGATCAGCGTTACGACCTTCTCTATCGTTCGACATTTGGCCCACAGCCAAACTCCTATCAAGAATTAGAAAACTTAGGCTATATCAATTGGCTAGATAAGCAGTTTTCTGCGGCCCCAAGTTTGCACTCAACACGCCTGAAATCTTACCCACTGGAAGCTGATAAAGACACTTACAACCAAGCAGATCGCGTGGCAGTTTGGTGGGATATCAGCATTAATGCAGCAGACCAATTACGACAGCGAGTCGCATTTGCATTGAGTGAAATTTTTGTGATTTCACGGTATGGCGCTAGCTTGGGTGGTCGCACGCTAGAGATGACCGACTACTACGACATGCTCATCAAGCATGCTTTTGGCAATTATCGTGATCTGATTGAATCAGTGACGCTTCATGCAGCGATGGGCGATTATTTGTCAATGATGGCTAATCAAAAAGCTGATCCAGAGAGTAATCGCTTCCCTGATGAAAACTATGCACGTGAAGTTATGCAATTGTTTAGCATCGGGCTTTATGAATTAAATTCCGATGGTACAGAGAAACTTGATAGTCAGGGGCAATTGATTCCAACTTACTCGCAGGATGACATAGAAAACCTTGCACGGGTATTTACTGGTTGGCACATAGCTGAGAAAGCTAGACCATCGTGGGGCTCTAAAGATGGGAATTGGTTCCTGCCAATGGTCGCTTATCCTGAGCGCCATGATGATGAAGAAAAGGTGGTGATAGGCGAGGTATTTGCACAAGGACAAACCGCTGAGCAAGATATGGCACAGGCGATGGATATGTTGCTCAATCACCCCAATACGGCTCCGTTAATCAGTAAACACCTTATCCAAAGACTGGTGACCTCGAACCCTTCTCCAGCTTATATTGCTCGAATTAGTGCACTATTCGCCGACAATGGTGAGGGGGTTAGAGGTGATCTTAAAGCGGTAATTCGCGGGATTCTAACTGATCGTGAAGCGCTTAGCGGCAGTGTTCGATCGCCCGCCAAGATGAAAGAGCCTTTAATCGCGATGACCAATTTTTTCCGCGCATTTGAAGCAAAATCAGCCGATCCTTCGGGACGATTCCATAACTCTATCGACATGTTCGGGTCATATGGGCAGTCTCCACTAGGTTCGCCCAGTGTGTTCAATTTCTTTTCTCCTGACTACGCCCCAAATGGTGAGATCGCTGCCGCAAATGATGTTGCACCTGAGTTCGAGATACTGAGCTGGAATAATTTCATTCTCACCAATAATCAGTTTTGGAATGCAACGGGCAGAACAAATTACGAGGGTGAAGATAATCCTAAACGCATTGTCATAAATACAGCACCTTTAGAAGCGGTCGCTAATGACCACATAGTATTGATCGAAGAAGTTGAGAGGCGTTTACTGTCTCAGAGAATGAGTGAGCCACTCAGAGCCGTGGTATTGGAGTCTTTAGAAAGCCTTCGCGATACGCAGCAAAGTTTAAAGGTCCGCAATGCACTGTATATTGTTGTGACTAGCCAAGAGTTTCATATTGAGGAATTAGCCCAATGATTTCACGTCGTCAACTATTAGCGGCTATGGCCTCGACACCAGTTGTCTCAATGATGGGAACTGGCTCTGCACATGCGCTGCCAAATAATGATTATCAAGCGCTAGTTTGTGTGTTTTTGTTCGGCGGAAATGATGGCTTTAACATGTTGGTGCCCAACGATAATGCACACTATGATGAATACGCAGCAGCTCGTCCAGATATTGCCATCTCACAAGCATCATTATTGCCTTTATCATTGAATACAGGCTCAGGTTTGACATTAGGTTTACACCCATCAATGATTGATGCTCAAGGTCTGTTCAATAGCGGAAAAATGGTCGCCATTTCAAACAGCGGAGTGTTGATTGAACCTTCAACAAAAACGGGTTTAAAGGACGGAACGCATGCGATGCCACCGTTTTTATTCTCTCATAATTCGCAGCAAACTGAATGGCAACGCGGTTGGTCTGGAAGTACAACAACGTTAGGCTGGGCAGGTAGAATGATGGACGTACTCAGTAGCGATACAGATACAATTAGCCCAACATTTAGCCTTAATGGATACGCTCAGCTATTAAATGGCAGCGACTATAGTGCCAATCTTATTAATGCCTCGTCGTTGCCTAAAGTGAATGCTATAAACAACGCTCAGCGCCGTAAAAGCTTTGATCAGGTGATGAACCTATCTCCTCTGACGGCGTTTGGAAGAGAGTTTGATCGTGTGAAGAGTGATTCAATTTCAATACGAGATACACTAGCTTCAGCGATTGATTCAATACCTGAAGAAGGGCATTTCCCTGACATTTCTTTAAGTCATCAGTTACATACGGTCGCGCGATTGATTAAGTCGAGCGATCAACTAGGGCATCAGAAGCAAGTTTATTTTGTCGGCTTAGGTGGCTTTGATACACATGCCAACCAGTTGAATGACCATGCGGAATTGATGAGTGCTTTGAGTCAGTCGCTTGCAGCGTTCAATCAGTCCATGGAAGCCGCGGGGCTGAGCGATAAAGTAACAACAATGACAATGTCTGACTTTGGTCGACGTTTAGCGAGCAACGGCACCGGAACAGACCATGGCTGGGCAAGCAATCATCTTGTGATGGGCGGAGCATTAAATAGTGGGCAGCTATACGGACAGTGGCCATCGTTAATCTTGGATGGGGAGAATGATTTCAATAAAGGGCGAATGATTCCGACGACTTCTGTGGAGCAAATTGGTGCGACAATCGCAAAATGGATGGGAGTGACAAGTGATAGTGCAATGGATTATATCTTTCCAAACTTAGCCAATTTCACGGTACAAGATTTAGGGTTCTTAAGAGTATAAAAATTGAATGTTTATTAGAACCACCAGTACCCTTTGGCCAACATGTTATTGAATTTCAGGCTATAGTTAAATAATACATATGTTTTAGGAAACTTTGCTGATTGACTTATCATTAAAACGACGACTAGTGATAACGATTTTAAAGTCCATTGTCAGAATCTTACCAAGACAAAAGATGTACTACTCCATTAGGACAGGCTCGATATTTTCCCCTCAAATGAAGTTCAACGATCTCTTTAGATTAACAACTGAGGGGGAGAACATTCTTGATCGCTGAATATACAGCAACACTTGTAACGTTCGCATTCAGTTACTCCCCTTTCCGACTATCAATAAGAGGTTGAAGAAGTAAACCGTACCCAGCTACATTCCTTTGGATTACTGTATTTACACTAGCTTCTTATGGTTAAAATGCCGTATTGTACAAACAATCAAATTATAAATACTCGCGGGCCTTGCCACAGAGACTCTCCATTCTAAACGAAAAGACTTACTATGAATTTTGATATCAATGCACTAAAACACCACCAACTGGTCGAAGATGGTCAACTCGAGGGGTGTTACATTCATCAGCCAGTACAGGGCAGTCAGCCAGATGATAAAGCTGTTTTAGCAGAGCGCCAAGCGCTGGAAAATCTGGGGTATAAGGTGGTACAGGTTAAAGCTAAAGGCGGGACAACAACGTTTGCCGAGGCTATGCAAGAACTTGCGAAGAAGACTGGCCACCAGCCTAAATAGTAAACGAGTGAGCAGAGAGAGTTACAACGTTCTCTAACGACAGTTTTTTGAGTCTCTCTGCCGAGTAATCTCAACATGAGCCATTTCATGCTGACAACCAATGGAGCAGATACTTTTTGCGTCAGTGAGTAAGCTCCTGCTCTCACAGCCTCCCCTTTCATGTTTCAAAGAGATTACTTTTATCCGTTAACAACTCATATCACTTGACCTGTCTACAGGTAACGACTTTAGAATGATTAGCCTTATACTTATCATGACTAAAGAGGCACATTTCGTTGTACCAATTACGAGACTTACAACAGTCAAAGCTATTTCAGCTCTTCGACCATCTACCATCGACAATGAAAGGGATCACTCTTGCCCTTATATCTACAGCACTGTTTACGATCGTTGGGGTATTTGTTCGACAGCTCAGCACAGACTATGACACCTTTCAGATCCTGTTCTTTCGCCAGTTCATTTTTATGTTGTTACTCATGCCTGCGATCAGCAAAAATATCGGTGTGCTACTTAAGCCCAACAGAATATCGCTTCACCTACTAAGAATACTAGGCGCTTTTACCGCTCTATATTTTGGCTTTATTTCAGTGAGCAATATTCCATTTGCTGACGCAACAGCACTCGGTTTCCTGCAGGTACTTTTTGTGGCTCTAATCGCTCATTTCGTGTTGGCAGAGCAGATCACCAGCCGTCGAATTTTCACGATTGTGGTTGGATTTATCGGGGTAATGACGGTTGTTCGACCGACCTTTGCTGCAAGCCATAGCCTTTATGTTTTATCTGGCGTGATTGCCGCACTAGGCGCGTCGGTAGCGGTAGTGTGTGTTAGGAAAGTGGCACAGAGCGAACCAAAAATAACATTGATGGCATACCAAGCTCTGGCAATTGGTTTGATAACATTAATACCAACCCTTTACTTATGGCGCACGCCAACAGTCGAAGACTTTATTTTACTGCTGTTAGTTGGCATCATCTCTTCGTTTGCTCAGTATGTTGGTATCTCTGCATATAAATGGGCGCAAGCCAACATCATTGCCAATGTTGAGTATGTAAAGATTATCTATTCACTTATTATTGGCTTAGTTGTCTTTTCTGAAATTCCTGATTTATGGTCAATGATTGGGGCACTGATTATTCTTATTAGTGCATTGATTCCATTGATTCCATTGATTTGGTCTCACTATCAAACCACCAAAGAGGATAGCCCTAAGTGTTGAGCATCAAACAATTTTGTGAGCAACTTGAGGTATCTCGAACAACGGTTCTCTACTACGAGCGAAAGGGGCTAATCACTCCCGCAGCTAGAGCATCTAACGGTTATCGCCAATATGGCGAACGAGAGCTTGAAAGGTTTAGAGCAATACTTGCCTATCGCTCTTATGGTATTCCCGTCAGTGAGATTGAGAGCCTGCTACAGCAATCTCAAGATGAAGACCGAGATACGGTACTAAGACAACAGTTTGCTGCTCTCGATCTAGAAATTCAAAAGTTGCGTCAGCAGCAACAGTCCATTATGGCGTTACTCAAAGAGCCTGAACTTCTTAATCAAGGCCTACTCACCAAAGAGCGTTGGACAGAAATACTTAAAGAGTCAGGAATGGATGAACAGGACATGATCAATTGGCACAAACGCTTTGAGCAGATGGAGCCACTAGGACATCTCAAATTCCTTCAATCTTTAAATATCGATGAAGATGAAATTGAGCAAATAAGGGCGTGGTCACGAAAGCCGTGAGGTGTTGATATAAATTGCCCACACTCCATGAGTTAAAGGCTATTAGGTGATTCATCGACGCGTTTTTCTAGGATTTGTTCTAGGTTGGTTTATTATTATTCCCCGAATACCTAAAGGCCTCGCACACGCGAGGCCTTACGTTTTTCATTTAACGGTTACAGTTACCCTACTTCACTGACTTTTCTTGCTAACCTTTATTGCCAGCTTAGCTTACTGACCCAACTTACTGAGTAAGCTGACTGAACTTCGGCAAGCTCTTCACAAACCTCTGGTGTACATCCATATAGGTTTGCATATAGATTTCATCGATACTGTTACCACTAGGGAAACTCGATGAGAAGTCGGCGTGCTTACGGTCAATGGACAATTTGGCCGCCTCGACTATATGAGCAATGAACATTCGAGGATCTTCCAAGCCGATAGAGATACGCATTGTGGTCGGTTTGATGCCTGCTTCATTGAGCGCCTCGTCGCTGAGTTCAGAATGCGTAGTCAGTGCCGGGCACAGTGCCACCGTATTGGTTTGCCCTAAACTCACTTGCATGCCGATTGCGGGCTCAAGCATGTCGAAGAACTGTTTAAACCCATCACGATTGATTGGCGTACGATCACCGTTGCCTTCCATATCGATAGTAAACAGCGCTGCAGGTAACCCCAAGTACATGTTGTTCTGGCAGTGTTCATAGTTATCACTATCTGGCAAAGCTGGGCACGACACATTGATGTCTGGGTGAGCATCGAAGATCTTCGCGAGAGTCAGTGTGTTAATGGTTTTCTGTACCACACGCATCTCATACGTTTTCATGCCGTTAAGCACTTCAAACGCTTTGTCTGCATCTAAGAATGCGCCTTTAATGTAATACACATTCCAAAACAGCGTTTCGTTCCATGGAATAGTGACCTCATCGCCGTTAGGTTTGTTACAGGTGACCTCTTCTCCTTTTGGCACAAACATGGTCTCGTTACGACCGATGACTACCCCAGCCGTTGTGGTGCCGGAACCCGCCAGTTCTTTGGTGTAAGAGTGAATAACATAATCTGGCCTTTCCATAACATCATCGCGTTTTAGTACTGGGTGCAACAATGGCGTACCTACTGTTGAGTCGACAATCACATCCCAACCACGAACGTGACCAGCTTTGCTGATACTAGCAACATCCAACACGTATCCATGCGGGTTACACGGTGACTCTAGGTAAACGTAGATTTTCTTACCTGCGGCGAGGCGATCCGCGTATTTATCAGCAACCTCATCTAAGCGAGTCGCAAACTCATCACCTGAGTAACCATCGACCCACTCTACCGCGACATTCAAGTTCGAAGGCTTGCCAAACCAATCTTCCAACAACTGGTAAGAACCGCCATAGATATTGCGTGAAGCCAAGACAATGTCTTCATGCCCGAGCAAGTGGCTTAACAACCCATCAATAGCCGCCATCCCCGAGTTAAAGTTCCATGCGAGATACTCGTTAGCTCTAGAACCTGCCTCAATATCAACCATGTGATTAGCCAGTGAAATCGATGTAGGATTGAGAAGACGAGAGTAAATATCGTGCAGCGGCTCTTTACCGTTGAATGCATCTTCAATCCACTCGGTACAGGCAAACAAATAGGTCGCAGTGCGTGTAATCACAGGGCTGGCAGAGAATATAGCAGCGACATTATCGAAGATAGGATACGCGCCTTTAGACGCAAAATTACCATTATTGGTAGCTATGGACTGGTAAGTAGCGCGCATTGGGTTTTGCAAGTTGTCGAGGATCTTAGCGATCTGGAATGACAAGAAACGTTTGGCGTTAAACCAAGCGATTCGGTCACTCTTATCGAGGTCTGAAAGTCCATCAACCGTCAATGCCCAAAGATCGTGTGTCTTGGTATTGGCTTGGTACAGCGTGGTCGCCAGTTCAATTAGCGTGATGCCGTAATCACTGTTTGGGTCGATACCAAAATGTTTTGCCTGCTCAATGGCAAGGGCTTCTGCTTGTTCGTGTTTGGTCGTTTTACGCAGCGGGCTAAGTTGAGTTGAAGTATTCATAATTCCTAAGTCATTCCATGCTTGTTGTTCCTCCTTTAATTTTAGTTTTGGGCAGATGTTAAAAATTGCTATTTGCGAAGTAAGACATACACTTTGAGCAATAATATTGCCAAAATTAAACCCAATATTGATGGAATATGCCAATGGACGAGATCGACAAGAAAATACTGGCTGAACTGCAAAGCAACGCTCGGCTCACCAATCAAGAGTTGGCCGATCGCGTGGCACTGTCGCCATCTCCTTGTTTGCGTCGAGTTCGGTCATTAGAGAAACAAGGGATTATACGTGGCTATCACGCCAGCGTTGACCAAGAAGCGTGTGGCCTGCCCGTTAATGTGTTTGTGTTGGTGAAGCTTGAAAAGCCAACTGAAGAGAATATGCGAGACTTTGAACAACACATTGAAGTGATTGACGAGGTGTTAGAGTGCTTTCTGATGACGGGCAATCACGACTACTTATTGCATGTGGTGAGTGAGTCACTCAAAAGCTATGAGCAGTTCATCCGCAAGCAACTAACCCGCCTGCCCAATATTGCTTCTATTGAATCCAGCTTCGCCTTCGGTCAGGTAAAAACAAAGACCAAGCTGCCAGTGAGGTAAATGCGGGGCGCTATTGGGTCCAGAATCTTGATGGCTTGAATTTTGACGTGACACTTTCTAGTTCAGAAATGCCCTAGTGCTAGCTCGCGCACCTGAACATAAATTGATCTACATCAGCATATGGTTTAATAATGATTAACTACTAAATATTAATAATACAAATTGCGTAATACTTAATTGAGAGAGTTCATTTTTACGTTGTTGGTGATTTCATGGATGTACACACCTTAGCTATATATACCTCTTTGTTAGCAGCCACGGTTGCGAGTGCTATGTTGTTAACGCATAAATATATACTCGCAGGCACCACGTTAGGGGTGAATTATATTGCTTATGCTGCTTTGCTGTTAGGAGCCAGTGTTACACCACTTTCATTCGGCGTTACTCAATCTTCAGAATCCATCGTTTTTCTTTCCAATGGTGCATACGCAACGGCTTTTGGTTTACTACTCGTCGGCATAACCGTGTTACGAGGAGCAAGTCGATCTTTTCTCGTAATATCAATGATCATTAGCTCCCTTGGCATTAGCTTCTTTCTTTATAGCGCCATAATCGCACCTTCTGTTACTTCTAGGATCGAAGCTCGAAGTATTCTCGTTGTGACGATATGTATCTTAGCCCTATGTGCAAACTATTCCGGGGAAAAACACGATAACAGAGAAGCAAAGTGCCTGTTGAACCTGACCCTGTTTATCAACATTCTCTATATGACAATGAGGGGCGTACTTGCTCATACCAAAGGAACGAATTCAAACTATTACCTGATATCAGATATTCATAAATTGTCTTTCGTTATCATGACAATCACAATTGTTAGCCTCGCATTTTCAGTGTTTTGGATCTTAACTGATCGTTTATTAAAGCAAACCTATCGCTCATCTATCACTGATGAACAAACAGGCCTTTATAACCGTAGAGGCCTAGCAGAGCTGATACCCAAGCTTGTTCAACCAGGCCGAGAGAGTGACATTTCTGTGCTGATGGCCGACCTAGATCATTTCAAAAAAATTAATGATACCTATGGTCATGACAAGGGAGATGATGTAATTAAGCACTTTGGTCAAATTCTTGAAGATACATGCCGAACAAGCGATTTCTGCTTTCGCTATGGTGGAGAGGAGTTTGTTGTCATGTTACCTAGAGCGAATAAAATTCAAGCAATGCAAATAGCTGAAAGAATAAGGAACCACGCAAAACACAACTCCAATCAAGAGCTCTCATCTGGCAGGTATACTGTCAGCATTGGAGTGACTCAAGCTCTCATAAACGATGACTGGAATTCATTAATTAAAAGAGCGGATAACGCCCTCTACGACGCAAAATCTCAAGGGCGCGATTGCATTGTTGAACGTTAACAAAATGTGGTAGTTAAATATTCATATTAAGAAAAAAACAAACAAGCTTTGCCCAATTTAAAGCTAGAACTTCCTCAAAGCCAATAATCAAAACCGCCCTACTTCACTGACTTAATCACTTACATCAACCTTGTGTTGATTGATTCAGTAAAACAAACCTAAGAGATGGGAATCGATTCCGAAGTGATCGTTTTATCTGACTGTCATCTAATTTTTGTACTTTGATATAACAAATAGCCTAAAAGATATTGAGCGATCGTTCAAATATATTGAGATTTCCACTATAGTTGATTGGTAAAACAACTCACAACAAGGAAAAGTTATGAATCAAAGTACCGAGTCTCAATCAGATCCAACTCGATCTATCCCTCAAGAAGCATTTGATTGGTATGACGAATATGCGCACGGTCTGATTGATCGCAGAGAGTTTATGGCTCGTCTATCCGGGCTAGCTGTACTTGGCTTAACTATGACGACGCTAACTTCTGCACTGATCCCTAATTATGCGCAGGCAGAGCAAGTCTCTTTCAATGATCCTTCCATCACAGCAACCTACGAGACATTTCCTTCACCTAAAGGATACGGAGAAGGCCGTGGTTATTTAGTGGTACCAAAAGAGTTAGCGGATAAAGCGCCAGTTGTCTTAGTTGTTCATGAAAATAGAGGCTTAAACCCATATATAAAGGACGTGGCAAGACGACTCGCGGCCGCGGGGTTTATTGCGTTTGCACCTGATGCACTCTATTCGCTTGGTGGGTATCCAGGTAATGATGATGAAGGTCGAGCAATGCAAAAATCATTATCCAGAGAGAAAATCGAAGAAGACTTTATCGCCGCTGCAAACTTTTTGAAATCTCATGAAAAAAGTAACGGTAAGCTAGGCGCAGTCGGATTTTGCTTCGGTGGCTATATCGTAAATATGTTGGCGGCGGTAATGCCAGAACAACTGGATGCGGGCGTTCCGTTTTATGGTACTCCTGCCGCACCAGATTTAAGAAAGAATGTTAAAGGGCCATTGCTCATCCAATTTGCGGGAATCGACAAACGTGTGAATGCAACTTGGCCAGAGTATGAAGCTGAACTCAAAGAGATTGAGGCAGACTACACCGCTTACATCTATGACGGTGTGAATCATGGCTTCCATAATGATTCAACAGGTCGATATGCTGAAGAAGAAGCAGAGTTAGCGTGGGCACGTACACTTGAGTTCTTTAATAAAAAGCTTTCTTAATAGGCAGCTTTACCGAACCCGTTTTCTTTAAATTCCAAGTTACTGCCCTATACCTTATTCAACGAAACCCAAAAGGCCTCATACGTGCGAGGCCTTTGTTTTCTCAACGCTATATGGGCTTGCCCTACAGATAGGTTTGGGGTGTCGACATTCTGGTATTAAGTACACCTAGCTGCTTAATATCAATCTAACCTCTTAACACCAATCTAACCTCTTAACACCAATCTAACTTCGCTTCTAACAAACCTATTGACCCGATCGCATAAATAGATAATATAGACATCCAGACACCTAAACGTCTTTTGGTTAATTAAATGGAGTTATCATGAACAGCTACAAAAAAATCACAGCATCCCTGTTGGCATTAGCTTTCGTATTCGGCGTAACAGGATGTGGAAAAAAAGACGAGGCTGTCATCAAGATTGGGGCGACAGTTGGCCCACATGCACAAGTTGTACAGGCAGTCGCCAAAGAAGCAGCAAAGCAAGGGATTAACATTGAACTCGTCGAATTCTCAGACTACATCACCCCTAACGCAGCATTGGACGATGGAAGTATTCAACTCAATAGTTACCAACATCAGCCATTTCTCGACAACTTTAATGCCAATCACGATAGCCAGTTAGTTTCTATCGGACGTTCAATTTTGATGCGTATGGGCGTTTACTCGAACAAGTACACTTCGCTTGACTCTATCCCAGATAACGCACGAATCGCGATTCCAAACGACCCAACGAATGGTGGGCGTGGGCTATTACTACTTGAAGATGCTGGACTGATTTCTTTAAAAGACAACGCTGGTTTCAACGCATCTTTAAACGATATTGTTAACAACCCGAAGAACATTCGATTTGTTGAAGTGGATGCCGCTCAGCTCCCCCGCTCTCTTGACGATGTAGATGCTGCTGTGATTACCATGAACTATGTAATGTCGGCTGGACTCGATCCTAAGAAACAAGGCATTTACTTAGAACAAAAAGACGCACCTTTAGCCGTGATGGTTGTGGCGGCGCGAGAAGAAGACAAAAATAATGAAACGTATAAAAAGATCATCTCAATTTACCACTCTCAAGAGATCAATGACTTTTTAGACAGCACTTTCAAAGGCACCATAGAAGCCGCAAATTAAGCTAAAAGAGTTCACCTTAGATTTGGCGTTGCCTGTTACTCATTAAGCAACGCCAGATTGAGTTGACGTGTTCATCGCTGACTCATTCCTGCCCCTTTTCAAATTAGAAGCAAAGCTTAAGTTACTTAAAGCAAGGTTGAAAACGGTGTGATGAGAGCAGATTATGTAAGTATGAAACTCAATTAATTCTGGGTTCTTCGCATGAAAAAAGAAGTGATACTGTTTGATATAAACGAAACAGTTTTAAATTTGGGGTCATTACAGCCTAAATTTAAAGCGGTGTTTGGCAGTGAGGATGCACTATCGCTCTGGTTTTCAAAGCTTTTACACTCCTCAACGGTTTGCATCGCAACAAACGTAAAATCTACTTTTTCTGAATTAGCGAATGCAGCGCTCGACGCTACTGCACAGCGGTACAAGTGTGATTTAACGACCGAAAGCAAAGGTGCCTTATTAACTTCCTTTGCCAATCTACCACCGCACACTGATATCAAAGAGTCTTTACATAAGTTGCGTAAAAGTGGTTTTAAAACAGTCGCGTTTTCTAACTCATCCCTCGACCTTATCACTTCTCAAATAAAGAACTCGGACTTAGAAGATTATTTCGACACCGTCATTTCTGTTGAAGAAACAGGCAGTTTCAAACCAAATTCAGACGTGTATAAATTTGCAGCAGACACTTTACAAGAGCCTGTCGAAAACCTTCGTCTTGTCGCTACTCACGATTGGGACACTCATGGTGCGTTATCTGCTGGCTTACAAGCCGCCTATATAGACCGCACAGGGGTTGAGTATCATTCCTTATATTTGAAACCGGAGATTAGCTCAAAGACGATGGATGGTGTGGTAGAACAGATAATTAAGCACAATTTAGAAAGGTAAAACCTCAAGAGGCTTTTGCTACTCCCGCTCGATACAAACAAAAAAGGCCTCGCACATGCGAGGCCTTAATTCTATCTACAGAGCAATTAACTCGCCTGCCCAATATTGCCTCTATTGAATCCAGCTTCGCATTCGGTCAGGTAAAAACAAAGACTAAGCTTCCCGTGAGATAAATCTGTGACGCTGTTGTTCGGGTTTATGGGGCGCTAGAGGCTGCTCTTCATCATCCCTGAATTGTGCGCATAATTTTCAATTGGTTAGGTAAGGGCGGGATCGAACTTTAATAAAGGTTACATTTACTGTAGGCAGGGCTTGTGGATAAGTGCTTCTTTTTGGTTCATCGCGGCTTTCCCCTGAAAGCCGAGATGAACCTTTTTTTCAATAATCTAGCGCGTGAAAGCATTTGACAGATCGATACCACATCGCTTTACATCACATATATTAATAAAAGTGACAATGCTTACATTTATAAATGTGATGTGTATCTCCATTCATTTTTTGATTACTTTCTAAGCTTAGTTGGTTTTTATCCGATTAAACAGAAGGTTATATGATAAATAGAATAATAACACTAAGTGGCGTTGCATTACTTTGTTCAGCGAGTGCGCATGCGCAAATGCAAAATGGAAGTTTCGAAAACTGGGAAGGAAACGTACCATCTGGATGGAGTGTGATTGACTCCGGCATTGCACTTTCGCTCTCTACCGATCCTGTAAATAACGGCAGTTTCTCTGCACAAGTAACAGTGAATACAAGTACTCAAAGTAATACCGATCTTCTTCAAACGATAAGTGTTGAACAAGGGAAAACTTATGATTTCTCTGTCGATGTTTATCACACTGAAGGTAACGTGAAAGCTCGCCTTTTTGTTGATGGCTATTTAGGCTACTCGAATAATGGTTTAACGAATCAGTGGCAAGCATTGACTCACTCGTACAGCGCTACCAGCACTAAAGATATCGTTGTGGGCATACGATTTTATGATGATGCAGGTTTTGATGGTTCGGAAGTGGTGTATTTAGATAACTTTCAGCCTACGGAGGCTCCACCAACACAAAGATGCAATGACACAAGTGCCGCACTCACGCTAGTGACGGATAACTATGGTTCTGAAACCAGTTGGTCTCTCAAAAACTCAGTTTCTCAAACTCTTTATTCTGGTTCAGACTATCAAAGTAACACCAACAATGAAGTGGAAATGTGTTTAGCGGATGGTAGCTACACCCTAGAAGTCTCAGACTCTTATGGAGATGGAATGTGCTGCAGTGTGGGGAATGGTTCATACAGTTTGTCGGTAAACGGAACCGTTGTGGCATCTGGTGGTGATTTCCAAGCAAGTCAGAGTACAGAATTTACGATTGGTGGCTCAACGACTACACCGCCAACTGAACCACCCGTTTTAGGTGAGTATTACAAAGACGCTGAAGGCAAAGTGGGCTTTGCGTTAAAAACGGCCTTATATCAAATTATTGATAATCATAGTAGTCAGGGTTACACCGCTATTTGGACATTAGTGTCTGAGGCTGATCTAGACGCATACTATGACACTGATGGGTCGATTCTCGATATGTATTCGGAGAAACCTTCAGGCCCAGATTCAATCCAATTTACGAAGGTGGCCGATCAATGTGGTCAATACAGTAAAGAAGGTGATTGCTACAACCGCGAGCACTCATTCCCGAAAAGCTGGTTTGGTGGGAAAGCCGAGCCAATGAACTCTGACGGTCACCATTTATTTGCCACTGACGGCTACGTTAACTCGAAACGTAGTAATTGGCCATTTGGTGAGGTAAGTAGTGCAACATACACATCAAGCAATGGTTCTAAATTAGGCAGTGCAGCAAATTCTCTTGGTTATGCAGGTACGGTGTTTGAGCCAATTGATGAGTTTAAAGGTGATTTCGCAAGAGCATATTTCTACATGGCAACACGCTATGAAAATGAAATCGCTAATTGGGAAGGGAACTCTACAAGCTCTGACGCCGTTCTGGATGGAACCAATACAACCGTTTTTGAACCTTGGCTACTTACCATGCTAAAGCGTTGGCATTCTGAAGATCCAGTAAGCCAAAAAGAAATCGACCGAAATAAGGCGGTACATGATTTCCAAGGGAATCGTAATCCGTTTATTGACCATCCAGAGTTTGTAAGCCAAATCTGGGGAAATTAATCGGAATATAACCACCATGACAATGGTTTCATGATTATTGAATTGAGCCCAAACCTTTGTTTGGGCTTTTTTTGACAGGCATTAGAGAGCATGATTTTAAATATTTGAAAAAGCATATTGCCATGAAGGTCCGTATACTTGTCAGTGATCTGCACCATCAATACTAGACGCTACGTTAAGCGACTTTCCATACCTTTAGTTATTCATGACCGATCATATTCAATTTTTCCCAAACACATTTTATCCAATACCTTCATCGGCTGAGTTTTTACTCATGGCACTTTCTAGCTCACAGGTACCCTTTTGTCGGGCTCAAAACGGGCAAAACTTGTAACAGAGCCGTATTTTTCTTTCGCCGTCCTGCCATTAAAGGACGCATAGCTGATCTTCATAGCAAGTCGGACGTATAGCTCCTTAAAAGGAAGGTAATACTATGGCCAACGTCTATGTCAGCATCGGAAGCAACATTAACCGCGAACATCACGTCACAGAATCTCTCAAAGCATTGCATGACCGCTTTGCGCCCCTACACATTTCTAACTTCTACGATTGCGAACCTGTCGGTTTCGAGGGGGATAACTTCCTTAACCTCGTCGTTGGATTCGAGTGTGATCTTCCTGTCGCAGAACTGGTTAAGATTCTGCATCAAATCGAATTAGAGAACGATCGCAAGCGTCAGACCAAAGTGTATGCTTCACGGACGATGGATATCGACATCCTTCTTTATGGTAATCAAGTGGGCTTTATCGATGGTGTAGAACTGCCTAGAGGCGAAATCACCGAGTACGCTTTCGTGCTCAGGCCGTTAGTCGATATTGCTGCGCAAGAACGGCACCCCACTCTAGACATCTCATATCAACAGCTCTGGGAAAGCTTCGATCAGCTGAGCCAGAAAACCGAACCCATCCCTTTCGAGCTCGGTTTCACTTAACGTTTGCATGACTGAAAAAAGAACGACTGCAACAGGAACAACTGCGAAAGGAACATCTGCAACAAGAACAACTGGACTCTTAATCGCCTCAGCTTTACTGATCTTTTCTTAAAACAAGTACGTAACTGACTTCACTTTCTATGGATTGGACACTGTTATGAATCACAACGCCATTATCACCATTACAAACCTGAGACTAAGAACCTTCATCGGCTTCAACGAAGAAGAAAAGTCTAAGCAACAAGACATCGTTATCAATGCAGAAATCCACTACCCCGCCAATAACCTTTGCCTCTCTGATGATGTGGAGAACGCGCTCAACTACAAAAACATATGCAAGAAGGTCATTCAACACGTCGAATCCGGAAGGTTTCTGCTTTTAGAAAAATTGACCAGCGACGTACTCGGCATTTGTATCGATCATCCATGGGTTAAATACGCTCAAGTGAGAATCGACAAGCCTCATGCGCTACGTTTTGCCGACTCTGTTTCGCTCACCCTGAGTTATGAAGCAGACAACGACAATAATTCATAAGGAGAGAGTCATGCTGAATACAGAAGCCGAAAAAGTAAGAGAAGCTTTGCTCGCAAAAGGACTTGAAACCCCAATGACTCCGAGCGAAATGAACCCTAGTCAGAAGTACAACCGCATCAAAGGGCTTTTAACAGAAGTAGTCAGTACGCTTGGACTGGATTTAACCGACGACAGCCTCGCTGAAACCCCTCATCGCATTGCGAAAATGTATGTCCATGAGATTTTTTCAGGGCTCGATTACGATAACTTCCCAAAAATCAGTGTTATAGAAAATAAAATGTCCGTTGATGAAATGGTTAAGGTATCGAACATAGATTTAACGTCGACGTGTGAACATCACTTCATCACCATTGATGGTTTAGCAGAAGTGGCCTACATCCCTGAAAACAAGATTCTTGGGCTGTCTAAAATAAACCGTATTGTTCGATTCTTTGCTCAGCGCCCTCAGGTACAAGAACGCCTTACTCAGCAAATCTTGGTCGCGATACAGACTCTCGTCGAAACAGAAAACGTGGCCGTGACGATCAAAGCGACTCACTATTGCGTTAAATCCAGAGGCGTCATGGATGCAAACTCTGAAACCTCAACAACCGCGCTCGGTGGTATTTTCAAAACTAACCCTCAAACTAGAGCCGAGTTTTTACGATGAGTGAAACGATACTAATAACCGGCGTGGGAAAGCGACTAGGCTTCGCACTGGCACAGCAACTTTTAGCGGATGGGTACAAAGTGGTTGGCACATACCGCAGCGACTATCCTCAATTGCAACTTTTGCGCGATAGTGGAGCCGACTTGCAGCAGGTAGACTTTTATCAACAAAGCAGCTTAGAGAGCTTTCTTCATTACGTGGGTCAAGAATATAAGACACTTCGAGCCATCATACATAACGCTTCAGACTGGAAGCCGGAGAACAAGAAGAACCCCAGTGAAAATGCCTCACAAATCATGCATCAGATGATGACGATTCACGTTACCGTGCCTTATCTGTTCAATTTAACACTCAAAGACCAACTGATGTCTGGTGATAAAACGTCAGACATCATCCACATAAGTGATTACGTCGCAGAAAAAGGCAGTAAAAAACACATCGCTTACGCGGCCAGTAAAGCTGCGCTCAACAACCTGACATTGTCTTTTTCAGCAATGCTGGCTCCCAAGGTCAAAGTAAATACCCTCTCTCCAGCCATGATTAAGTTCAATGAACATGACGATGAGGCATACAAAACCAAAGCGCTGCAGAAAGCTCTGATCCCTACAGAAGCGGGCTTTGAGGAAATAATAGATGGCATCAAGTATGTTTTGGCCAGTCACTACATGACAGGAAGAACCTTACACCTTGATGGCGGTAGGCATTTGAAGTGAAGTCCATATCTTGTGGGCTTACGTCAACATAGAAACGCTAAAGACTAGCGACTGCTGTTACCAATAAACCGCTATAAGCCAGAAGCCAGAAGCCAGAAGCCAGAAGCCAGAAGCTACTATGACCTAGAAACTGCTAAAAGAGTGAGGAAGGCGTTTTTCTTCGTCCCAGCCGGATAACTCAATATTGATCAACGATTTGCGCTTCTCATTACACAGTGAAGCGATATTGATGATAGGTAATTGGCTACGAAACTGCGCGGCAAGTATCACCTTTTTACTTTCACTCAGGCAATCTCGGCATTGAGCTAAAACCGCTTCGCTATCTAATTGGCGCGCGTTCTCGATAATCTGGATATCAGTATTCTCTTGATAGCAATCTATCAGCCAAGATACAGCAGGCTCTTCTAAACTGGTGAGTACGATGACATCTTTGTTTGCCATAAGCTCGTGGAGTTCGAGTTCTTTGAGTTCCGTTTGCATATATCCCCTCTTCGTTAAGCCTATACTCTACACATAAAAGTCAGCGGCCTACATATTAAAATCAGCGACCGACACATTAAAGTTAGCGACCTACCCGTTAAAGGCGGTTACCCAGTTTAGCCTGTGCCAAATGGTAGCCTCTGTCTATCATCTCTTGTGAGCGATCAAATTCTAAAGTGCCACAGGCATTGCGTGGGAGCTCAAGCGTAATATCGGCGGGATAAGCGGCCAGTTTCTGGCGAGCAATGGTCGATTGCATCGCATCAAACGCTTGGTTGGCAATGTCGTAGGCAGCAAAATTGAAGCTCATTTTGCTTTTTACACTGCTACCTAGATTATCGATAAAGTGAACCACCCTCTCATGCAGATTGCTCTCTTTTGTAGGTAGGGAAACCGGTATCACTTCCTGTTGAAGCATCTCAGGTTCACCACCTAAGTTCACAGCCAGAGTAAAGTCTGTCTTATCACTAAAGGTAGGCGCAATCGGTACGGGATTGAGTACTCCGCCATCAATCAGCACTTCACCATTGATGACATGAGGTGTGAAGAACAGTGGCAAAGAGATGGAGGCGCGAATAGCATCAAACAGAGAACCTGATTGCAGCCAAACCTCTTTTTCATCGGCGACGTTAGCAGCAACTGCGGTATAAGGGATAGGCAGATCTTCAATTGAAATTTCGCCGATCAGTCCACGCAGTGTGTCGATGATCTTGTCCCCTTTGAAGATACCGCTCGATTGCCATGAAAAGTCCAACATCATAGCCATATCCGATTGGTCGATACTGGTAACCCACTCTTCAAATTCATCCAACTTGCCCGCCGCATAGACACCACCGATAAGTGCGCCAATTGAACAGCCAGAGATGGATTTTATCTGATAGCCATGCTCGATTAGCCAACGGATGATTCCAACGTGAACCAAGCCTCTTGCACCACCACTGCCAAGTACCAATGAGACCGTTTTTGCCATCGTATTAATCCTTTAGTTTTAATTCTAGGGGAGCTAACTCGCCGATTTACCAATTCGCAGATCTCAACTCACTGAATCACTCTCAGTTCATTCGGGTAATGAAGGTTTGCTCGTCATCCACAAAAGCCACATAGTCGCCGTGATAGATAAACACCCGGCCACGCCCTTCCACTATACACGCAAGCTGTGGGTTCAAATCTTCTTCAAGATTTTCACTTTGATACGTGCCGGTATCGGTGATCACACCGCGGAGTTTAGGCAAAAATCCATAGCTACGCTTGGCTTGATCAATCAGGCTCAACTCACTGGCGGTAGAGAAGTAAGCTGGGATAGGACCAGCATCTTCGATAAACATCGGTTTCAGTTCTTCAAAAGCTGTAATCACCAGCCAGTCGATGCCGTTTACGTGATGGATAAACATTGTTTATAAATACCTAGTTTCTCGATAGTTCTGATGCGGAGATTCTAACACTATCAGGGGCCAAACGTAGGAGAAATTGAGTTACTAGAGGCAATCCCTACCCCTGCTTATTACCCAATATATCCAGCATAAAACTGGAAAAGATGATCACCATCCAATCACACCAAGAACGCAACCAAACGTAAGTTGTTGGACTTTTTTCTGGGTCTTTAGAGTCGAACTATTTCTTGTTGAAAGTGACTTTGTTGTTCCTGAAATTAAGGGCCTACAAATAAACAGACACATACTATCTACAGTGTCTAATACTAGTCGCCCAACTCTACGACTAATGTCTAACTACCTGAGACTATTTGTTTTTTTGGGTTTGGTATAAGGTACTAGCAACTAAATGTTAATGAATTTTTAATTATAAGTTGACACATTGTTTACGCCTTTGCGTGAGTCAATAACGTTTGTTGGAATAACACACCTTAGAGTGTGAACGAAAGGAATCAAAATGAGCAGCACTTTAGAGTCCGTACATATACAAGCAGATAAGCCTCAAGCTAATGAGGATGAACTCACTTATGAACAACAACACAAACCAAGCTCGGAATTTGATTCCCGCGAACAATATTTAGAACATGAGTTACAAATCATGGCGCCTAAACGCTGGCGTCCCAATTTGCCGTTTAAAGATTATCGATTCGAAATAGAAGATACCATCCCAGCGATGGCGGCGACCATTGGTAAGATTGTTATGGTGGGCGCCATTGCAGCCACCTTTGCCGGGGCTCTCGGATTAAATGAAGACTTCATTCTAGAAAACGTTCGTTATGAATTGCTCATCGCCTCTGTTTTCATTATTATTTTCTCTGGCTTTTTATTGCCGACCGCGAACCTCGCAGGTACACACGGTCCACTCATCCCTTTAATTCCGATTGTCGTTGCAGCTGGCGGACACCCTATGGCGTTTGGGTTGCTGATTGGCGCTTTTGGCCTCATCTTAGCCATCAGTAAAGGTGGCAGCATGTTGGCCAACCTTACCAGTAAAGGCGTGTGTGGCGGCTTATTGCTCTACCTCGGCTTTGTTGGCACCGCTTCTCAAGTGAAAAAGCTGTTCGCTTGGGCTGAGGGAATCGGCATGAGCCACATCGCTTTTGTGGTGATCTTTTGCACCATCATTTTGTACGCGCTATTGGAACACTTCCGCAAACGTTGGTTAGCTGTGCCTCTTAGTTGCTTACTGGGTGGTACGATTGCATTTGCCATGGGTGCCCCATTTGCTTTCCACACTGAGCCAGGCTTGCCTAACATGAACCCTATGTATTGGTGGGGAGAAGATACAGGTTGGATGCTAGGCCTACCTACCATTGAGCATTTCATGGTGGTATTGCCGTTTGCTATTTTAGCCGTGGCAATGTGGTCGCCAGATTTCTTAGGGCATCAAGTATTCCAAAAGATCAGCTACCCAGAACGTACCGAGAAAGTACACATGAACATTGACGACACCATGACCACGGCATCAATTCGTCAAACGTTCGGTTCTCTGCTCGGCGGTACTAACTTTACGTCTTCATGGGGTACTTATATCGTACCGGCGGCGATTGCTAAACGCCCTATTCCTGCAGGCGCTTTGCTAACAGCTCTGTTCTGTATCATCGCCGCTGTTTGGGGCTACCCGATGGATTTAGCTATATGGCAGCCTGTACTGTGTGTTGCGCTGATTGTTGGGGTATTTGTACCATTGCTAGAAGCTGGAATGGAAATGACTCGTGAAGGGAAAACCACACAATCGGCAGCGATTGTTGTATTTTCTTCAGCACTGGTTAACCCTGCATTTGGCTGGGCTCTCACCATGCTGTTGGATAACTTAGGCTTAGTCGGTTGTAAAGAACGTAGCAGTGAGCTTAGTAAAATGAGCCGTTGGGTGTTGCCTGGCACTATGTTCATTGTGTTAAGTGGTGTGATGGCGTTGGTTGGTCTTCTACCGGGCATACCGGCGATTATCCCAAGTTTTCGTTAACCTCTAGATTAGAATGATTGAGTGGTTGCTTCTTTCTGTTGTTAACTTTCAAACTGGATTCGTTATCTGCACTAAAAATTGAAGCTATCGTTGATAATCTTTTTTGACAAAAAAAAGCCACTTAATGTAAAAAGTGGCTTTTCTATTTTTCTACAATGTACATATCTTTTCTTTCTTTTACAGTGTTACGGTTTACGTTGAAGCTTGTTCGTTTTCCACTGACGATGTTCCATCAGTTATTAAAGCGTAGTCTAATTGCTAGCCTTGTCAATAAACACGTCGACTCAGATTAACCAATCTTTTCTAATATCATTTTCTCCAGCCAGACTGGATTCTGGGCAGCTCAACTCCGTTAAGTCAGTGTCCACAACTATTGGTGCGGACCACTCACGAGCACTATGAATTTGGCTATGACAAATGAGATAACGTGCAAAACCATCGAGGTATGGTAATTCATTGAAATATTGATACTTAATAAAAGGCTGTAGAGACCTTACGTAAAGGCATTCACTTTGGGTTTTTGCGGGCTTGAAGTTGATAGAATCGGTTTTGAGCTATACGCTCGTTGTTAACAGTGCGCTAGCCGCTAACAATACGCTCGCTGTTAACAAACAGTTGGTTAACTTAGTGTGGTTATAGCTAAGTTTATTTTAAACTGGCACATTATCGAATCACCATATAAAGAGTTTTAGAGAGTCAATGATGAACGATACGAAAATTTTCATTAGTGCCATTTTAGTCTTAGTTACTTTATCTGCATGTTCTTCACACTCACCTGAATCCTCCCAAAAACCTTCATTGGTGGATGAGCCAAACCATCATACAAGCAACGGTTATCAGAACCACCCATTTGTAGAAACTGCCGCACCTAAAGGGGGCTTGTTTTATATGCAAAGAGCATGGGACTCGGTGTTTGTCCCTGATATCCCCGATGGACATCAGCTAACAGAGAAGGAGTCTCTTCAACTTTTAAACTCTATTGAAAGCGATAGTGTTACTTGGTTAGGGCATGCAAGTTTTTTGATTACGACCTCTGGAGTGACGATCCTGACTGACCCTTTTTTGTCAAAATTCGCCAGCCCCGTCTCATGGGCCGGACCAAAAAGGTTTGTTGATTTACCCATACCTATAAATAAATTGCCTCCTATTGATATAGTGATCGTTTCACATAATCATTATGACCACTTGGATGATCAAACAGTTAGGAAGTTAGAAAACAAAAACAATATTCATGTCGTTGTTCCTTTAGGACTTAAGTCTTTTTTTACCGAACGAGGTTATAACAAGGTTACTGAGTTAGATTGGGGAAAGTCAGTGTCAGTTTCAGGGATAGAGATAACAGCGGAGCCTTCTGTTCATGATTCAGCAAGAAGTACATCTGATCATAATGAAACGTTATGGGCCTCTTGGGTTATTGAAAGTTTACAAAATCGTCTTCTTTTTGTTGGCGATACAGGTTACTCAGAAACAATATTCAATAATGTCGGTGAGAAATATGGCTCCTTTGATTTTGCTATTTTGCCTATTGGAGCATATGAGCCTAGGGAATTATTGTGGATGTCGCATGCCACACCTGAAGAGGCTGTCTCTATCGGCATAGATGTTCGCGCAAAAACATTGATTGCTTCTCACTGGGGAACCATTAGCGGTTTATCGGATGAGCCAGCATTTGAACCTCCGATACGTTTTAAGAGGGCGGGAAGAGATAGTGGATTTTCTGACAAAAATCTATGGACAATGAAAATTGGTGAAACAAGAGAGATTGCGCCAACGACTAACTAACTCACTTTGTTCAATTCTTCCCCTTTCTCATTAATGTCAATCAAGGGGAGTTTAGGAGGGGATTATCAGCCTATTCTCACGTGCAACCACCCTACTTCACTGACTTAACCGCTTTCATCAACGTTGTGTTGAACTGTTCTGGTTGCTCTAGCATTGGGAAGTTACCTGAGTCTTCAACGTAGTAAATACTGTATTTTTTGTGAATGTCGCTATTGTTTCTGTAGCTTATCGAATCCATTAATCCGCTGATGAAGCTGCGTGCCCATAGTCAATGATACCAACAGACTAATCAAAGCAATCACGGCTCCAGAAACAAACACCCATTGATAACCAGATATCCAGATGATTCCCAACAGAAATGGTAGGAACACCGCTGCAATATGGTTGATGGTGAATGACAAACTCGCCGTTGAAGCCACTTCATCTTCCCTAATTGTCTTTTTAAAGTAGGTGTTTAAAGCTATGGCAAAACTAAAAATGATACTGTCGATAACATACAACCCCGCAGCCGCATATTGATCATCCACAAATGCGTAAGATAGGAATACCAACACTAACGCGGCATACTCAATGATCAAAGCTAGCCTCTCTCCTACTCGGTCGATAAATCTCCCAACATAAGGTAGAGCAAGAGTCGCTGCTAAGCTGGATAGCATAAATAAAGCGGCCATCATCGCAATCGTATAATGGAACTTGGTCACCATCAGTAAGCCAGCAAATGCTACAAAGATCTGTCTTCTTGCTCCACTCAAAAAGGTAAGAATGTAATAGGTCGTGTATTCACGTCGGACAATGAGTTTAGTGTGTTGTTTAACCTCTGTTTGAGTATTTTTAAACGTGACCAAGTAAACCGCTAGCCAGAAACATATTGCTCCACAAGCAAAGAAAATGGCCTTATCTGAAACGTCAAAAAGATAGCTCGCGACCATAATGCATAGAAAAGTCACCATCGAGAAGAATGAGGCAGCAGACCGAATTTTACCCATTGATTCACTGAAGTTCTCAGTCGCTAACAACTGTGTTGAGAGTGATTTGTTCACCGCTTCTAAATAATGGAAACCAATAGACATGATCGTCGTGCTGAAATAGAAGCCATAAATCGAAGGCAAATACCCTGTCATGGCAACGCCTAGCCCTAATGTTGCAACCGACAATACCGCGACTCTTTGTTCTGAAGCGATGAACAACAGAAACAAAACAGTAAATGAAAGCAAGCCTGGGATTTCCCTAACACTCTGCAATACACCCACATCAGCCCCAGTCATACCAACAGTGTCGACAGCGAAGTTATTCATCACGACTCGCCACCCCGTATTCGCTATCACTGACGCGATGGCGATGAAAACCAACATCGCGAATGAGCTTCGCGATGTTAAAACCCTAAGCCAGAGAGTCATTTAAGCCGCCGATTCTAAAAGAAAATCTTGAATATGATCGCGCATGAATAAAGCCATCGAAGAGAGGTCTTCCCATGTTTCTTTATTCGTGTGGGTAATGCACTCAACAAAAACTTTGCTTAAGTGTGGCTCAGCATGTAGCCAACGACTGACATATTTCCCGGTGTAACACACATGCTGCATTTCATCTTCTAAGATTTTTTGAATCGTTGGACGCATTTGTTTCATGTAATCATCGTCAGACTCATCGATGATCGCCAAATGCAGTAACAGTAAACGCCATGAACGTATTTCAATAGAGTGAACCCTAAACAGGAATGTCTTGAGCTCATCGTCAAAGTTCATGACTTTATCTAACTCATATTGAACTTCATGTTCATGCGTTTCTGTCTCGTACCCAGTTAAAGGAATAAGACTGGCAAACAACGTAGAATGATTCATCTCATCGTTATAATGACGCAACATCAGCGGCCTTAATTCATCATCTGCATACCGCTCTGCGATCATTCGTAACCTTGCCGCACCTTTAGCCTCATCGATTGCATTGTGTAAAAGGTAGTAAGCCATCATCTTTTTATTTTGAAAAATAGTTCGAGCCAAACCATTCATCATCTCAGAAGTGAAAGACAAATCAGATACTAAATATTTCTCAATGCAATCCTTGTATTCTTTTGAAAGACTCACACCTTGGGTATCAAATAAATCATAGAGACTGTTTTGTATATTAATCATAAACCATTCCTTTCCTCAGCAGACATCTTCAATAAAGCACTCTCTCGAGTGCCTTATTAAGAGGGAGCAAGCTAATTATCGAGACTCTTTTTTGTGGTGTTCTGACGGGGCTGGATTCGGTTCAAAGGCAGCATTCGATCGCACCAGTCTTGGAGGTTGGTTAGAGATATCTTGCTTCTTAAGTTTTAACGATAAAGCCGTTCTTAGTTTTCCGTTCATATTCAGATCCTCAAAAATAATGGTATGTTCTGAGCTTGGTAACGATATGCAACTAAGACAAAGAACACAGAGACAATACAGCTCGTTAACAAATTGTTACACGATCATTTTTAGAATGTTATTTTTTGGGATTGATAAGTATTCAGAGAACTTTTACTTCTTTGATAAATTCATTGGAGATTATTATTTGTCGCTGACGATGATGTACAAATCAGGTCTGTACCAATTGGATCACCTAACAATAGGTTTCCCAAAATAAAAAGGCCCCGCAAACGCGAGGCCTTAGTTCTACTAACGGTTACAACTGCCCTACCTCACTGACTTAACCGCTTTCATCAATGTTGTGTTGAACTGCTCAGGTTGCTCTAGCATTGGGAAGTGGCCTGAGTCTTCAATGTAATAAATGCTGTAATCCTTGATCTATTTCTTGTTCGCTCCTAAATCCGTCAACCTCAAGATTTCTTGCTAAAAAGGTAGAAAAGTTTATAGTATTTTTTAGATGAAGTTGAGAATCGATATGTCATTACAGAAAAAACAATCCAAAGTATCACTGAACATCAAAATCTCATCAGACTTAGATGTTCGTCTTAAACGAGCGAGAAAAGCAGCGCGTGAACAGGGCTTAATGTTCAACGTATCTCAAGAAGTTGAAAAGTTTCTTGAGAAGGAAATAAAGAAAGTGGAACGCCAGCTATCAATCGATGAAGAGATTAAGAATAACCTCGAGGATCTTGGTGGGCTTAATATAGATAAAATGATGAAATCAATGGATTAATCAAAACACTAACATATTGATTAAACTGAATTTAAAAAATGACAAAGCGTGGAGATGATTATGGGCACAATAATTGGACTGTTAATTTTGGCTGGTATCAGTGTATTCCTAAAGCGTCAAACGGGGCTTCATTTGCATGAGTGGATTACAAAAAAATATAAAGAATCTCAAGACAAAAAGTAATGGACTCTATCAGATTGACAGGCTCCATCGATTTAACTTAAAAAACTAAGGCCTCGTAAACGCGAGGCCTTGGTTTTTATATCAACAGTTGCAGCCATCATTTAGCAACTAAAGCTCCCTACTTCACTGACTGCACCGCTTTCATCAACGTTGCGTTGAACTGCTGTGGTTGCTCTAGCATTGGGAAGTGGCCTGAATCTTCAATGTAGTAAATGCTGTAATCCTTGATGTGTTTCTTGTTCGCTTCTGAATCGGTTGGCCATAGGCGAGCGTTGACCAATATTACTGGCACGTTCACGTTCTCATACACGCGGTGGGCTTCGCCTGTCACGTATTGGCCTAGATAATGGCGGAACTGGTTTATCGCGATAACTGGTGGTGCTGAAGCCATGTCTTGCGTTACCCAGTAAAGTAAATCCGCGTCTACGTCTTTTGGTAACGAGTCTTTCACGAACATAGTAATACCCGCTTGGAAGTCTGCTTCAAACGGTTTGGTCATTGCATCTAGGTCGCTTTGTGAAACCGTTAGTGCGACGTTTTGCGATGTGTCGACACCAATAATACCCTTCACTCTTTTCGGCATCAGTTTAGCCGCTTCTGCAATTACACCACCTGCCATGGAATGGCCGACTAAGATGACGGATTCGAGTTGTTCTTTCTTAATTACCGCTTTGATGTCTTCAGCGAATGCAACCATGGTGTACTCTTCGCGGTTGAACGATGAGTTACCGTGCCCTGCTAAGTCCATGGTGATCACTTGGTACTGCTTTGAAAACTCACTCACTTGGTTTTGCCACAGCCTGCTGTCTAAGCTCCAACCGTGAATGAAGATCAGCGCTGTCTCCCCACTCCCATTTTTGCCATACGCAATTTGCTCACCATCGTGAGATATCGCAATACCGTACTTAACCGTTGAATCATGAGCCATGGCATTCATGCTACTAAGCGCCATGAATACCAAGAGTGTGATGTTTAGAATTAAACGTTTCATAGTGTCTCTCTACTTACTTTGGAGGGAACACAGAAAGCGCCCCTCTCAATCAATATAGCCACTATAAAGTGTGAAGTTTTTGACAGGTCAAGGGACAAAGAAAGTCTAAATAAATAATAACGACAATTGAGTAACAAAATGACAAAGTGCTGATTTCAATCACATTTTCAATAAATTATCGTGCTAATATCCTGATATCTTTAATGCAACTAATTGCGGGAGGAGCTTACATTGTCGGATGAGAACAACCTTGATAACGTGAGCAAAACTAGTGCTATTTCGTCTTGGAGTGGCTTTATCTATCAGGGTAAAGTCGGTTTGTATCATGCAATAAGACTTTTAGTATCAAATAATGGTAACAAAGATCTTAGTATGAAGTTTGAGCACTTAGATGATTTTGCTGTTTTTGACTCTAAAGGAGGAGCGCTATCCATACACCAAGTTAAAGCAAAACAAGCAACTACTAGAGGGTCTTATACAAAAGCGTTAAAGCAAATATCTGAAGTAACACACGATTCGTTGACAACCGAAACGAAAAGATATTTTCATGTTTCGAAACAGTTGGACGACGACTCCGATTTTGAAGAAGATGGCAAAAAAGTAGCATTTTACGAATACAACGATAACAAGACCTATGCTCAGTTAAATAACATCGACTTCCTTATAGAAAGTATGATTAGGAGGTACTTGGAAGAAAATAAACTAAGTGAAACGGAACATTTAATTAACTTCAAATTAGACAAGCTTCATTCAATTGTACTATCTAAAATAAACTATGCTCACTATATAAACCAGTTCACATCTTCGACTCAGTTTGAATCAGCAGATAAAAACCCTATTTTATTTAGTGAAATCGTAGATACTTTAAATAACGAGTGCATAAATCTTGACGATGTGGATTATTTACTTGAGCGTTTTAGAAATAAGATACTCATCGTCATTGATAATGTGATAGATGATCAAACCGAAGAAAATAGTAGTGAATCAAACGAGTTATGCATACCATTAATGCTATGTAGACAAGTGATCACATCTCTAGATAAGAATTTAGTTGAAAAGCTATATTACTCTTTGGATCCCAAAAGAATAAGAATAAACCCAGAAGAAGGTTCTAATGATATCACGAGATATCTGGACATATTAACTGAGATCCCCAAGTTCATTTACGAAAACAACGTTCCTCATTATGTATGTAAAAAATATAGGAAATATCTCCCATCCAGTATCGAAGTTGGGGGGAATCTTTCTCGAAAGAATGCGATTAGAGTCTTAAAGACTAACATAGATTCAATGAGAAAGAACAACACACTACTTCAGGTTTTATTTGAGTTTGATTGTTTAGTCGTGCGAATGAATAATGCTTACTTTTCCCTTGACGGTATTGACAATATGGGTTCTAAGTTTACACATAACAACAATTCGGATTATGATCTAGAAGTCAATTATGATGTTGATTTTTCTAATAAAATAACCAAAGCAAAAAAAATAGGCTTCATATCAATTGAAGATGCAAAAGGAGAACTTTGTGATTAAGAGTTTAGTTAATGATATAGCGTCTAATCAAAAGTATGGTTTTGATTTTATCAGTGATGAAGATGGGTTTTCATTTTATAGAAAATCAGACTTAGATAATAAAAGATTTTTAATTTTACACTCTACAAGTTCATTACATGACGCCGACACCTACAACGCTATAATCAGGGATATATTACCTGATGAATTGAAATCCGATTCTGCTTTTGAAAAAAACACTGATTTTATCATCCTATTTGAAATGGACTCTTTGAGCAATTTCAACTCTTATGAGAATAAAATATTTTCTATTGAAGAAAACCCGTATGATTTTAAGAAGTATGTTCTATATTATTCTAAAGAAGAAAAGTCGATCATTGATGGTATGACATATAATGAAATAAGAGAAGAGATTTTAAATCGAGATTCGTTTAAAGCGTACAAGTCAAACGTCAACTTCCCATCAAAATATAGTTTTTCAGCAAGACTTTTCATAAAGCTACCATTTTTGGAAGTACCAGTCGAAGAAGAAGAACTTAAGAGTATAGACGTCATGTTAACTGAACGCTATGTTGAAAAAGACCTAGTGGAATTTGACAAATACATAAATAAGATATTCGAATCAAACCCAACTGACTTTAACTCTTTAATTGAGGAGTATCTAGATAATGAAATGGAAATTAAATAAGCTAGAAATAAGTGGTTTTAAAGTTTTTGAAAAATTCTATGGAGATTTCAACTCTGATTTTGTTGTATTTGATGGACCTAATGGGTTTGGTAAAACTTCGATATACGATGCTTTACAACTTCTTTTCTGTGGCGAGATACCTAGAATAAAGGCTCTTTCAAAAGTAATCAATAAAGGAAAGGTCACAAAGCAATATAAAAGAAATTTGTATTGGAATAACAATAGTGAAAATGAAGTTACTATAAAAGCAGAGCTTTCAAACGGGGTTGATACCCTTTTTATATTAAGAGAAGCATCAATAAAAGATCTCAAGACTAAAAAGTACAATAAACCAACAGAGTTTGGAATATTTAAACTTTTTCAAATAGATAGTTTTGATGGTTACTCAACTAAAACTCTCATAGAAAAGCATGAAGAAGAGGTATTTTTCTCAAGTAAATTTGGTGAGTATTTTGTAAAGAACTTCTCTTTATTAAATTACATGTCTCAAGATAGTAATGCCATTATAGTTCCTGATCATAGTAATGAACATAAAGCGAGGTTTGATCAAATATCTCACTTAATCAACCTTGAAGAAGTTGATAATAAAATTAAAACATCAGACTCTCTTAAAAGAGCAAATGAATTAAAGTTATCAGAAATTAAAAAAAGAATAGCCTCGCATATTGAACAAGTTAAATCTTTAGAAGAGAAGGTTGGTGAAGAAAATAACAAAGTTGAATATAAAAAATTAAGCTCGACTGAGTCACTACCACAATGGGACAAGAAAAAGCCATTCGTAAATGTAAATGAAGATGATTTTAATCGACAAATCGACCAAGTTACGTTGCTTAGAAATATAGTTTCAAATAAAGATGAAGTTAGACTAAGGGTTAAAAACAAACTTATTTCAGATTTTGTTAACAATCCTGAATTTTCTATTGCTGTTCTGGTTTCTGATAACTTCAAAAACTACGAATCAATGAGTATTGTAAATTCAGAAATAGAAAAACTAAAGAAGCAAATAAATGTTCTTTCAATAGGTAGTGTCAAAATAATACCAGAACACCTTGATAACTTGATAAGTGTAAATAAGGAGGATATTAAATCCATAAAAGATGAAATTGAAATTAGAGATAAAATTCAAAAAAATACAGATGGTTACATTAGTGAGTTAACTAAACTCAATCAATTAAGAGACAGTATAATTGAAAAATTGAACTATTTTTCAGATAAAACAGAGTGTCCATTGTGCGGTTTTGACTACGAAGAGCGACTACTATTAGAAGAAGCATTAATTTCAAAAACCGAACGAATAGAGAAATATATTGATGAAAATGATAATGCCTTTAAATTATCACTTAAATCAATTAAGGATAAGATCGATCTTGTACATAAAAACTTGTCAAAACTTCATTCAAATAAGACTAAATCATTTGATTCGGACTTATTTAAATATTTAAGTGATAACATAAATAAAAGAGAAACTGTTGGTAAAATAGTAAATAGATTTAAAAAACTAGGATTCAGATTAAACGAGAATTATGAAAAAGATAAGGTCAAGCAAGATATTCTTATTGAAGATATAAAAAATAAAGTATTGTTTCTCAGAAAACCGGAAACAGATGTACTTTTAAATGGTTCGCTCACATTCCTTAATAATAATTTCAAGGACATTGAAGTCATTTATGACCTAAATGAAAATGATGTCAAAGAAAAAGAATGCTATTTAAGGTTCAAATACAATGAAGTATTGAATGGAGAGTTAGACTCTAAGAAAAAAGAATTAGGTTCTGATAATAAAAAAATTGAAATTCTACTAGCTTTAAAAGAAAAACTGTCTGATTACTCTTTATCTACTGTTTACGTTAAAAATACATACTCTAGTCGAACCCTAGGTCAAATAGAATCACTTTTCCATATATACAGTGGTCGATTGATTCAAAACTATCAACGAGGACTCGGTTTATTCATTGATACTGATGAAGAAAAAACAGAGATAAAAAGTAAATCATTATCATTTTTTACCGCAGATGGAACGGAGTATGATGCTGTTTTGTCAATGAGTAGTGGGCAGATCTCTGCATTGACACTTTCTTTCTTTCTTTCATTAAACAGAAAATATGCAAAAACAGCGTTTATATTTATAGATGATCCAACTCAGTGTATGGATGAGATTAATATTGCATCATTAAGCGATTTACTCAGAGTTGAGTTGAAAGACCGACAAGTTGTTATCTCTACTCACGAACAGGAAGTCTCAGATTACCTAAGGTACAGATATATCAGAGGAGGTTTAAATGCAAAATCTATTCATTTGCAAAAAGAATATTCCTCTAGAAGCGAGATTTAGAAACAAGAGTATTATTCATCATTAAAAATGGTTAATTCATTCTTAAACAAAAAGGCCTCGCAATGCGAGGCCTTTGTTTTTTCTATCTATCAGAAGAGATTAGTCGCGAAGTGCTGCGCCGAATTTCTCTGAGATTGAAGCTACGATAGCATCTACTGAACCAGCGATGTCTGCATCTTCTAGTGTGCGCTCTACAGACTGTAGGCTAAGTGCGATAGCTAGGCTCTTCTTACCTTCTTCAACGCCTTGACCAACGTATACGTCGAACAGTTTAGCGCCTGTTAGGAATTCGCCACCAGCAGCGATACACGCTTCAACGATGTCGCCAGAAGCGACTGCTTCGTCAACAACTACTGCGATATCACGACGGTTTGCAGGGAACTTAGATACTGCTACTGCTTCTGGAAGCACGCGAGTGTTGATAGCTGCCCATTCGATTTCGAATACGATAGTACGGCCGTTTAGACCAAACTTACGCTCTAGTTCTGGGTGAACAGTACCAATGATACCCACTTCTTTGCCGTCTACTACGATAGCCGCAGTTTGACCTGGGTGAAGTGCTGGGTGCTTAGCAGATTTGAAGCTGTATGCGATTTCGTTTGCAGAAAGCTCAAGAACTGCTTCTAGGTCACCTTTAAGATCGAAGAAATCTACAGTGTTAGTTGCAATGTCCCAGTGCTCTTCGCCACGAGTACCAGAGATAACGCCCGCAAGCATCATTTCTTGGCGCATGCCGTTTTCAGCAGTTGCTTCAGGGATGAAACGTAGGCCTGATTCGAATAGACGAACGCGAGACTGTTGACGCTTCTGGTTGTGAACAACTGTGTTTAGAAGACCTTGGATTAGGCCAAGACGCATTGCTGACATGTCCGCAGAGATTGGGAATGGCAGGATTAGCGGCTCAACACCAGGTACAACAAGTTTTTGCTGTTCTGGTTCTACGAAGCTGTATGTGATTGCTTCGTGGTAGCCACGGTCTACAAGAAGGTCACGAACACGCTTAAGCGGTTGGTTAGCTTCTTTGTGGTCATTCATTTTAAGTGCCGCTTTAGGCGCTTGGTTTGGAATGTTATCGTAACCGTAGATACGACCTACTTCTTCAATTAGGTCTTGCTCGATTGCGATATCAAAACGCCAAGATGGAGACGTTGCCGTCCAACCAGCTTCTGTCGTCTCTACTTCACAACCTAGGCGAGTAAGAATTTCCACTACGTCTGTAGATGGGATTTCGTGACCTAGTAGGCTGTCTAGCTTAGCGCGACGTAGAGCAACTACGTTTGCTTTAGGAAGATCAGCTTCAGATTCGCTGCCGTTTACTGGCGCAACTTCACCACCACAGATTTCAACTAGAAGCTGTGTTGCACGCTCCATTGCTGCTGCTTGAAGTGTTGAATCAACACCACGTTCGAAACGTAGAGAAGAATCTGTATGAAGGCCGTAAGCACGTGCGCGACCACGGATGTGATCCGGTGCGAAGAATGCTGCTTCAAGAAGTACGTCTGTTGTTTCAGTAGTAACACCTGAATCTTGACCGCCAAAGATACCAGCGATTGCTAGTGCTTTGTTTTGGTCAGCGATAACAAGTGTGTTGCTGTTTAGTTCAGCTTCGTTGCCATCTAGAAGTGTTAGCTTTTCGCCCTGCTCTGCTAGACGAACCACGATACCGCCTTCGATCTTAGCTAGATCAAATGCGTGCATTGGTTGGCCTTGCTCTAGCATCACGTAGTTTGTGATGTCTACAACTGGGTCGATTGAACGGATACCACAACGGCGCAGTTTTTCTTGCATCCAGATTGGCGATTCCGCTTTCACGTTTACGTTCTTAACCACACGGCCAAGGTAACGTGGACAAGCATCAGTTGCTTTAATTTCAACAGATACTGTGTCTTCAATGCTTGTTGCAACAGCTTCAACTGTTGGCTCTGTAACGTCTGCGCGGTTTAGTACGCCAACTTCACGAGCAAGGCCACGGATGCTGAAGCAGTCTGCGCGGTTTGCTGTTAGGTCTACGTCGATAGTTACGTCGTTAAGCTCAAGAAGCTCACGTACGTCCATACCTAGCGTTGTGCCTTCTGGCAGCTCAAGGATGCCATCAGACTCTACGTCGATACCTAGCTCAGAGAAAGAACAAAGCATGCCGTGCGATGGAACGCCACGTAGTTTTGCTTTCTTGATTTTGAAGTCACCAGGAAGTACTGCGCCAACTGTTGCTACTGCTACAGTTAGGCCAAGACGACAGTTAGATGCACCACAAACGATGTCTAACAACTCTTTATTGCCTTCTGCATCAACAGCGCCAATATCAATTTTTGTAACTTGTAGTTTGTCTGCGTCTGGGTGCTGACCGCACTCAACCACTTTACCTACTTTAACGCCGGTGAAAACACCCGCAACAGGTTCTACATCGTCAACTTCCAAACCAGCCATAGTGATTTGGTGAGCTAGCTCTTCGCTGTTAATTGCAGGTTTAACCCACTCGCGTAGCCAAGATTCACTGAATTTCATAGTTTTGACTGCCCCGGATTACTTGAATTGTTTAAGGAAACGAAGGTCGTTCTCGAAGAACGCACGAAGGTCATTTACGCCGTAACGAAGCATCGTTAGACGCTCTACACCCATACCGAATGCAAAACCAGAGTATTTCTCAGGGTCGATGCCAACAGAGCGAAGTACGTTAGGGTGAACCATGCCACAACCTAGAACTTCTAGCCATTTGCCATCTTTACGTTTCACGTCAACTTCAGCTGAAGGCTCTGTGAACGGGAAGAATGAAGGACGGAAACGCACTTCAACTTCTTCTTCAAAGAAGTTACAAAGGAAATCGTTAAGAATACCTTTAAGTTGTGCGAAGTTTACGTTCTCATCAACTAACATACCTTCCACTTGGTGGAACATTGGCGTGTGAGTTTGATCGTAGTCGTTACGGTAAACACGACCCGGAGCAATGAAACGGAAAGGCGGTTTGCCGTTTTCCATCGTACGGATTTGAACACCAGAAGTGTGCGTACGTAGCATTAGATCAGGGTTGAAGAAGAAAGTATCGTGATCAGTACGAGCTGGGTGATCGTCTGCGATGTTTAGTGCATCAAAGTTGTGGAATGCATCTTCGATCTCAGGGCCAGACTCAGTGCTAAAGCCAAGCTCACCAAAGAACTGTTCGATACGCTCAACTGTGCGAGTCACTGGGTGAAGACCACCGTTCTCAATGCGACGACCTGGTAGGCTCACATCGATAGTTTCTTCAGCTAGTTTCGCTTCAAGCTCTGCACGTTGTAGTGCGTCTTTGCGAGCTGCGATCGCTTGTTGAACAGCACCTTTCGCTTTGTTGATCTCTTGACCAGCAGTGCGACGCTCTTCAGGTGGAAGTTTACCTAGGCTTTGTAGTTGAAGAGTTAATTCACCCTTCTTACCTAAATACTGAACTCGCACTTCATCAAGTGCGACTAACGAATCTGCTGTATCAATAGCAGTCGTTGCATTAGCAATGATCTCTTCTAGATGTTGCATCATTTCCTCATCTACCAGTTGGTAGTGTCCGTATCGGATGATTAGTTTTTTTAGATAGCTACACATAGTAATCAAACACGCTACCAATGCCAAATTGAATCGCTAAAAGAGCAAGTTATTGACTAAAAACACGGCAAATTTAACAGGATATTAATGAGGAATAGGAAGAAGTGGAACAAATACCGGTTCCACTTGTTTATTTGAAGGTGAGCTAGATTCTAAATTTAACGCGGCTAGGCTCTAGATTTAAAGTCGCTAGGTTCTAGATTTGAAGCGAGCGGAGCTCTAAAATTAAAGTGAACTGTGTTCTAAATCTGACGTGAGTTATGTTCTAACTTAAAAGCGAGCTACGTTCTGGATCTGAGGGGAACTGAGCTCTAAGTCTAAGTCTAAGTCTAAGTCTAAGTCTAAAGTGAACCGTGCTCTAAATCTGAATGGAACTGCGCTCTAGATTTTAAATGAACTGAGTTCGATATCTGAATCGAGCAAACACTGTTTTTACCTGCGTTTTTCGCTAAATAAACGGACTCATCGGCGGCTTTAACCAACTCATGCATGGACCCGAATTCTTGGGTTATTTCAGCTACACCGACACTAATACTGCCAATCCAAACTTGATTACTGGTTTCAACCTCTAATTCAGACACTTTCTGTCGAGTCGTTTCCGCGATGTGCATACCGCCTTTAAGATCGGTATCTGGGCAAATAACCAAGAACTCATCGCCCCCTAATCGACACACAATATCGTCATTGCGAAACGCATTTTTCAGTTCACGCGCGAGGGTTTGTAGCACCAAGTCACCTGCATCGTGGCCACTGGTGTCGTTAATGCGCTTGAAGTGGTCGGCATCAATCATAATGCACACTAAAGGCATGCCAAGTTCTTTCGAGTCTTGCCAATGTACCGCTAACTGTTTAAAAGCACTGCGACGGTTAGGTAATTTAGTGAGTGAATCTGTTAACGACAGTTCTTCAAGTTTCTTGTTCGCTTGTTTTAACTCTGCCGTACGTTCCTCGACTTTTTCTTCGAGTAACTGGTTGAAACGTAACAACTGCTTGTTGCGCTCCGAGACTTGTTCAAATAAGCCGTTAAGCGCAGCGAGTAAAGGGATGGTTGAAGAGTCTTTCTGCTTTTCTTCTGCTTCAAACGCTTGTTGGGGTGTTGCCCCCTTTTCTATCGCGGCCACTTGTCGAGCCATGTTTTGGTCGATACCGAGGATGTGGTATGCAAGCCAATGGATGAGGAAATCAAGTAACTGTCGTGCTGACGACTGATCTTCTTCCAAGATGAATGCTTGCATGCTGTAGATATCTCGCATAAACATGCGATGAACTTTGATGTGTTCTTCAATGTGTAAATCGTATACACCGCAATCTCTCATCAAAGATTCTTCTTCTTTAAAGTGAAATTCGGCATAGCGTGTGAGATCGAGTAAAGCGACGCTCATGTCGTCTATAGAGATAGTATTCTCTGACAACAGGTTTCCGTAGTGGTTGATAAAACCAACAAGGTATTGATGTTGTTCGTCTACGACACCAATGCCTGTTTCAAAGTTATTATCCCAATTGAATGAATTCATATATCCCTTAGGGCCGATACCACCAGCACGTTTCACATGCATATTCGGAGGTTATAAATGCTCGAAAAATATAACCATTTTACCTGTGGGACTATTCGATTGTTTGATTCATTTTATAAAAATACGACTTTGAACATTCTAAATATGGCTCATCTTAAATTTGAGACGTTCCCCTTAGGAAGAACGCCTCACGGAACCAATGCTAGCTTTTCGGGAAATACTAACTCGTAGGAAATACTAAAAGTAATATTCCAACGCCAGTTCAACAAAATCATCCTTCCGCGCGAAGAACAACAAGTCTTCTGGGGTTTCGTTCTCAAACAACCACGCGTTTAATCGCCACTTGAGGTTGTTGTTAATTCGGCTAGATGCTTCGAGCTTTGCACTGTAGACATCGCTGTTATCTAAGTCTTGAGTGATGCCCGTTAACACCTCGGTCCCGTCTTCATCGTTCAAGGCGAAGCGCGCCCCAAGAAACACATCGTTTTGACCGACACTTTGGGCATTGTTGCCTCGGCTGTCGTACAGGTATTCAGCAATAAAGCCAATATCCCAATACGACTCTAGCGCGCCAACCCATGTGTATTCAAAGCCTGTCGCGACACCTGTGTGGTTGTCGTAGCTGTCACGATAAATGCTTTCAAGCTTCCATAACCAATCACCAATAATGCCTTGCACATCAAGCCCAAAGTGCTGCATTTGCGCGTAGTATGGCTTGAGCTGATTGCCTTCCACACGGTAATAAGGGTCGCGGTTTGTGCCGCCTAAATAGCTTAAACCGACATCCCAATCGCCGTACATTTGGCTATAGCGCAGTGCTACATCGACGTGCTTTTCTTCTCTCGAAGATTCGTAAACCGCATCATCCGATACAGGCACGGTTGGCCTTAATCGACCGTCTTCCCCTGCAAAGGTACGCTCACGAAAATACGGCAGTAACATGGCATCGATGGTTCCCCAGTCTTTGATCGAGGTGAAGTGCACCATCGGCTGACCTAATTTTGATTCACCATCGACCGATTCAATGGCATCGGTTTGGTTTACTACGTCCACTAAGTGCGCCGATTCGGTCACGCCCCAGAACACTTTTCCGACACCGGCGCGCAGTTCGTAATCGTCCCAATAATTGAGATACAGAGCTTCACGAACATCGCCATGGGTTCGCTCATCGTCTTCGCTGTCTAGGCGGTAAAACGGGGTGAAGGTAAAGCTGCCGTTGCCCTCTTGTTGCTCCCAGTAAAACTCCGGTTGCAACACTAGTGAGCTTTGCCCTTTATCCTGCCCTTGTAAGCCGTCACTAAAGAACTGCCTGTGTTCAAGGTTAACCTGCCCTGCGAGCTGTGGGGTGACCTGTTCTACGAACTCAGAGCTAAAACCTGCCGCCACACATGGCAACGACACCTGCATTAGCCCAACGGTCGCCGCCAAGGTTAAGGATAACTGCGTTCCTGTTAACACAATCCTTTTCATATTCTTGCCTTACTTTGCACGTTTAAGTGTGTTTTTTTGAAAATCCTTGTCCTTAAGACCGGTCTGGAACGCTAAATCTGTCGTGGTTAATACCGTACTTTTGCCTGTTTGGTGGTTTTGCATCGACATGGTGTGCGCGCGCCAGTATTGGTTTAGGTATTGTTTGTAGTCTTGGAACGAGAGGGTTTTTAGCAATGCGCCTTTACGGTCGTAAAACTCCACTTGAACGGGGCGGTAATATTGTTGGTCTAGCCATACTTTCTGCATGGTGTAGCCAGAGTTTTTATCGGTCGGAACTTGCTCCAATACAAAGGTATCCACGCCTTGGATTTTGGCGTCTTCAATGTAGTTAAAGGTGTACTTTCCTAGCTCGAACGAGCTCAAGTCTTCGTAAGCAAATTCACTGCCCATAAACGGGCCCGATTTGTTACGTGAAGAGATGCGTTTTACTCGTTTCAATGCTGGCAGATACAGCCATTGATCATCTGATTTAGCGATATGTGAGTGATTCAAGAAAGCCGTACCTTTTACGTCGCGAGGCTCATCAAAAATGGTCAACCCTTTGTCGCCATCGTCATCCACTTCTAACGACTTCAATCGCATTAGGCGCGAGCTACTTTCGCCTTGTTTGTTGCGAAGTAGCATTTCCATGGTCGCAACAGAATCGCCCCACCCCATATCGACGGCTTTGCGTTGCTCAGCGATCTCTAGGCCTTTCGCTGGGTCGGCTAACGCAGGGAAAGCCACGAATGCGCCAATAGTCATCAATGACGTTATTAGTGTTTTCTTTGTAATAGAGTGTTTAAAGCTTTTCATAATGATCTCCTTGAGTCAGCCCACCGCAGCAGGCTGACGATTCCTTATTTAGTCGAAGTAGTCAGTTCGCCAACTGGTTTAGACGGGCTAGATTGCTCTTCTTTAGATAGCTTTGATTCGTGCTGAGGTTTATCTGAATAGTGAGTCTGTTTGTCGAAGATCATCAGTAAGCTCGGTAGCAAGATGAAGTCGACCACCAGTGCAATGAAAATTACAATTGCGCTGAGCAAGCCCATGTCTGAGTTGAGTCTGAAGCTCGACATCGCCAGCACAGAGAAACCCGCCACAAGTACGACCGTGGTGATCCACAATGCGCGGCCAACTGTGTGGAAGGCGTACCGAACCGCTTCTTCTGCCGATTTCCCTTCCATTCTGGCGCGTTGGTATTTACTCAAAAAGTGCACTGCATCATCGACCACGATACCCAAAGTAAGGGTGACCACGACGGACAGACCAAGGTTGATTTCACCGGAGATAAGCGCCCACAAACCAAAGCCAATAATCGCCGGGGCAATGTTTGGTACTAGGCTGATAATGCCCAAGCGAACCGAGCGCAATGCAAAGATCATCAAGCCAGAGATAAGTACTAAGGTGATAGGCAGAGTTGATAGCATGCTCGCCATGTTGGTTTCCCCGATATGGGCAAACATCAGCGACGGGCTAGATGCCACCACTTCATATTGAGGCGCATTGGCTGCAAACCATGAGTAAATACGCTCTTCGAGTTCCACCAATTCCACGCTGCCTAGGTTGTCGACCGTCAGCACCATTTTTATCGATGATTTATCGACGTTGATTTGGTTGTTCAAGTCCAAACCATAAGGCAGAGACATCTCATAAAGCAGTAGGTATTGCGCCGCAAGTTCACGGTTAAGCGGCAGTTGGTAGTAGCTGTCATCATCGCCATGCATGTTCTTATTCAAACGCATGTAAACATCGGAAAGCGTGGCCACATGATCGGTTTCTGGTTGTACGCGTAGCCAATCGGTAAAGTCACCAATCGCTTGCAAGAACACAGGATCAGCAATTGCTTGAGATTCGTTGGTTTTCACCGCAATACTGATGGTCGTCATACCGCTTACAGTCTGTTCCATGAAGTCTGCCGCTTGTCTGAACTCGCTTGAGGTATCGAAATACTTCACCGATTCATCATTTACTCTGTTCAATGGAATTAACGCGGCAGCGCCCACAATCACTAAGGTAGAAATCGGCAGCAGTGCTTTGCGGTTGGTTACCACAAAGTCACCCAGTTTATCCATGAAGGTCACTTTGTTTTGTGCCGCTTCATTCTCTGGCAGAGTTTTAACTGGCAAGAGTTTTAGCAGCGCAGGAAGCATAGTCACGGATAGGAAACACGCGATGATCACGCCCAATGCCGACAAGTTACCGAAGTCTCGTAATACGGGAGAATCCGACATGTTCATCATCAAAAAACCAATCGCGGTAGTGACCGAGGTGATTAGAATCGGCATCGCATTAAGCTTGATGCTGTATTGAATGGCTTGGGCTTTCTCCATACCGCGTTGCATCGCTTGTCTCATGGTTACAATCACGTGAACACAATCGGCAACAGCAAGGGTTAACACCAAGGTTGGCACGTTAACCGTTGCGGTGCTGAGGAACATCCCTGCCCAGCCAGACAAACCCATGGTCGCGACAATCGAAGAGATAATCACAACTAAGGTAGCAAGCACGCTAAAGAACGAGCGCAGCATAAAGGTTAGGAACACCAACACAACTAGCAGCATTAATGGCACCAGTGTTGAGCTGTCTTCTTGAGCCGAGGTCATAAAGGCGTTGTTCATGGCAATGATGCCCGCTTTATGGAATTCAACATTGGGATATTGTGCTTCATAGCGGTCAATCATGGCGTTAATAGCCGCAATAACTTCTTGTACTTCCGCCGTTTTGTCCACTTCGGGCAATTGCACCGTCACGTTAACAATGGTCACATCGCCGGAGGCCGATACCAATGCATTCTTAAGCAGTGGTTCGTTGAGCGCGATCTGTTTTACTTTGGCGATCCGCTCTGGCGTGTGCTCGTATTCTTCGTACAGCAAGTCTTCCACTAACAAGTCGTCTTCAACGGCTTCGGTATGCTGATAATTGGCCAGCGAATCGACACGGCTTGAGTACGGGATCTGCCACGCATCGACCGTGAGGTTTTGAATTAAGGTGAGGGTTTCTGGGGTGAAGACATTGCCGCCTTCAGGTGCGACAACAATCGCAAGGTTGTCGGTTTTCGCAAAGGTAGTTTGAATTTCATCGAACGCCATCAACTGTTTGTTGGTGCCTTCGAAGAATATGTTGTAATCCCCTCTAAAGTAGAGGTTCTTCGCCCCTAATGCAGAGAGCATGATGATTGAAAAAACCACCAGCAGAACGATAAACGAACGCTTGGTCGGTATTGAGTGCCAACTGTTATTTAGATCCCCGTTTACGCTATCGACATTACGGTTATCTCGATTTTGGTGATCGAAAGCGGGCTTCTGGCTGTCATGTTCCATCACAGTCTCCATTTGTGACGATTCGTCATAGTTGTGTCTTAAAAAGCCAGCCGAAGCTGACAAAAACACAATTCTTAGTCATATACTCAAGAAAACCAAAACCACACTAGGCTAAACTTAAGTTTATGACGAATCGTCACTAATGGTTATTAATAAACCCACATAGGTGGGCTTAGTTGAAGCTTATCGACCTACTGACTCTAAGTAAGCGACCTCTTCACTGAACAGTTCTTGTTCTACACGGCGCCAGGTTTTACGGTAATCCCAATCACTCGAGAGGGGCTTCCAGTTGAGGCCGTCTAAAATCATGTTCGCGTTATGTAATACTGAATACGGGTCTTGTAACCGCTTGATACAATGACTGTTTGAAGCATTCTGAGACAAAGCATTTGAACCAAATGCGATTGACCAGTTGGCGAATACGATGGCATCTGAACCCACGCCAGAAGAGAACTTTAGGTCACCGGCTTCTACTGCTTGATTGACGAGCAGATCCGCTTGTTCGATAACGATTTCTTCTAATTGATTCATCTCGGCCACGCGTGCACTGGAGGCTTTCTCTAGTACCCATGGGCTTTTCGCCATAATCGCGCAAGTTGATAATACCGGTTCCATACGAGCATAAACTCGGTACGCAACGTGCAATGCGACAATCTTTTCGCGTGAGTTACCTTCAAACTCTCCAGAACGAGCAAACAACAGTGCCTCAGACTTTAGAGAATGAATACATAACGCTAAAACCACGTCTTCTTTACTGCAAAAGTGATTGTATATCGTACCTTTAGAATAAGAGCTTGCCGCCGTTAGCCTATCCATCGTCAGGTTTCCGAACCCTTGTTCTCGAACCAGATCTTTTGCTAACAACATCAATTCTACTTCTCGGTCGGCTATGGATTGCTGCTTCTTAGACAGCACCGCCTTGCAACCAAAGATACTTTGTTTATCGCCTTTACAACCAAAGCCAAACATAATTTTTCAGTCCGTATTTGAGCTTAGCTATTACCTAAGCTTAATCAGCATTTAAAACGCTCCTGTCCAATATATTAACACGAATAGTAAATTCATGTAGTTAACCATTTTATGACGCTTCGTCATTTCTGACTTATCGTCATAATAGCGCAAATATTGATCATATCAAGGTGTTTTATAAATTAAATACAACTTATGAATGGATGGATAAATATGTCAATAAGTAGATAGAGAAATCACAAGCAGTCACTAGAGAGAGAAGATAGGCGCTTTCATGAGACAACACGAAAAGTGAGAAGCTCTTTCTTAACGTTAATAGACCACGTTATTTTAAGTCTTGGTGCAGAGTCAGACCCGAAAAAGACGCCCGTAAACCCCATCTTTAGCCACCATCTGACCTAGAATGAATGAGTGTAGGCTTACTTTTTGGGGCAGACCTCTACTTATGGTCAATATTTGGCTTACTAATGTCGTTTTCTGTTAAGTTGCTATAAATTCGGTAAGGGGTGACTTACAATAGTGACAACGACTTACCTTTTTTGAGAACACGATATTGAGCGCCAAATATTCTTATTTAGCTTGGCAAGTGAATACTTCTAGCCCAGCAGAAAAGCTGGTTTTATTGATGCTTGCAGATGGTGCTGATGAATTCGGTTACACCAATGTGTGCCTGCAAACGGCAGGTCAGCTTTGTGCTCTCTCTACGTTTGGTTTAGCCGACTGCCTTAAGTGTTTAGTCGACCAAGGTTTCCTCGATAAGATGAAAGTAGACTATCGAGATAAGAAAGAGATTCACGTTTTCAAAATGCTCATTGAGCAAGAGCAAGCTACGGTTCAAGTTGAAGCTCAACCGACCAATAGCATACCGGTTTACTCTACTGCACCTGCACCTGCACCTGCACCTGCACCTGCACCTGCACCCAAGTTTCAGCCTGCTCCGCCACCAATGCAACACATGCAGCAGGCCCCTCGCCCACAAGGTCGAGGCTCAATGAACAGCAACACCGTCTCTACTCATGATCTCAACGAAGAAGAGATACCATCATGGGCAGAACGTGCGTTTAAATTCTCCGGTTTGACCGGTGACCATAGTTTAGTATGGAAGAAATTTGTCCTCTGGTATAAAGCCAAAGCCAATGAATTAATGCCATTATCTCGGATTGAATCCAAGCTGCAGTACTGGCTAGTTAACGAGAAGCAAAATGAAAGACAACAACAGCAGAAGACCTCTCAATATTCAGGAAATGCAGGACAAGCTCAAGGAAATGGGTATAGACAAAAGCTTAGCCCATCTGAACGCTTCAGGCAGCAGCTCATTCAAAAAGGCAAAAAGCCAACCTTCTGAGCCAACTAAACCTGTTGTTCCTGACGCTACAGTACAGCCTAAAGTACCTGAAGTGATTGAAGCACAAAGTACAGAAGTGAATGTAGCGACACCAAACGCTGCGGGCTCTGGTGCGTCTCAACAAGTACCTGTTGTTGATCAAGATCCAGCAGAGCTTGAGCTAACCGATTGGTGTATCCATGTGTTCGGTTCTTTCTTGAGTGTGTACGAAACTCAGTGGGAATACCAATACGGTAGTGAACCGAGCGGTAAGTTTCTTGAGTTTGCCCACTCTGTTGACTCAGACGGCCTTAACCGTGTGCTAATGCACTGCCATGAGCGTATTCAACTTGGCAACAGTTGGCCGCCGCAAATGGGTGAGCTTTGGATCCTTAAAGATTCTTTGACTGAAGAAGAGCTGCTTGATAGCCGTATTCGTGTGTTGTCGCGCGCAGCTGTTAACAACATTGAAAAATGGCTTATCCAAAACAAACTGTACGACTTGAAGCGCACGGCTGAAAACAAGCTCGATGGCCTGTTTAAGAAATACTACTTGGAAGCAAAGCGTTTAGATGAGAAAGGTATGCTGGAAACAGAATTGCCGCAGTTCCTGCTTGCCGCTAACTCAGTGAAGAACCTAAACGACTTGAAACGCGAAGAGTATGAAAGCCAACACGGCAAAGCGATTAACCCAAGAATTCAGAAGATTCTAAACAGTAAGAAATAGCGCTGCTCGCTTAACTTATACCGCTTAAGTCAGCGACATTACTATTCTACAGATACAAAAATGCCAGCTATCAAGCTGGCATTTTTTATGAATTCTTACGAACTCCTTAACGACTATCCGACCGTTATTTACGATCGCCTTACTGATTAATTACAGTAGGTGGATAGTTGCGTTTAGCGTAAATACGCCAGAGTCGTCATCTTTCATTTTGAAGTTTTGGTAGCTAGCGCCGACAGATAGTGGACCAAAGATGAAGTATTCTGCGCCTACACCGTACATGATATCAACGTCGTCTTGTTTGAAGCTATCGCCTTTCACTTCGTAAGAGTGAAGACCACCCTTCGCATATACGTGAAGAGGACCGAAGTCGATACTTGGTTTGATTGCTAGGTAAGCAGTACTTACGTCAACACCTTGTTTAGCACGGTTACCGTAGCTAACGTTGTCGAAAGAACCAAGATCCCAGTAACCCGCTTCAACACCGATTAGTGGAAGGATACCTGTACCTACGTGGATGCCCATCGCCGTTTCATCTTCACCAGCAAATGAGTTTTGACCACCCATAACACCACCGTATAACCATGAATCAGCCATTGCTGTTGAAGATGCACCTAGCAGTGCTAGTGCCAATAACGTTTTTTTCATATTCGACCTTTTTCGTCCTAGTGGCAGGCCTTGAGTGGTAATAAATTGCCACCAAGTCGCCCTGTATGTAATAACTATTCAATTAGTAATGCAATAGCAAGATTTATACCTAAACCTTGCTATTGCGTCTAGCTTTATTCCTTAGCAAGCATCAATCGCGTTTTTAACACGCTTATCTGATACTGGGTAAGGCGTTCCGAGCTGCTGTGCGAAGAAGCTTACACGAAGCTCTTCTACCATCCAACGCACCTCTTTTACATTTTCTGGAACCGCGATCCCTTTTGGGATTTTATTCAGCAGCTCTTTGTAATCATTCATTACTGACTCAACTTTGATCATATGCAAGCGATCTTTGTTCGGGTCAATCGGCAGTTTTTCCATGCGGCGTTCAATCGCTCTCATATAGCGTAGAATATCCGGCAGGCGTTTCCACCCGCATTCTGTGGCAAACCCCTTAAAAATCAAACCTTCTACCTGAGCTTTTATGTCAGAAAGTGCGAATGCCATTGAAAGATCGACACGTCCTTTCAGCTTCTTACTGATGCTGAATGCGGTCGTTAGGATGGTTTCAACCTGTTGAGCAATCTCAACCACGCTGTCGCCCAGCTCTGCACGTACGTGTTCTTTCAGTGCTTCAAACTGCTCTGGTTCCCAAACCAAACCGCCCTTCTCTTCAATCAGCTTATCAATACCACAAGCGATACAGTCATCGATAAGATCGAGCACCTGTCCGTATGGGTTGAAATACAAGCCAAGCTTAGATTTGTTCGGCAAGTTAGAGTGCAAATATTTGATCGGCGATGGCACGTTCAACAGGATTAAACGACGCTGACCCGATTTCATTGCCGAGATCTGCTCTTGCTCGGTTTCGAACAATTTGATCTCTACGCTGTCTTTAGAATCCACCAGCGCTGGGAAGGCTTTAACATCGTAGCCGCCACGCTTCTGTTGGTAGACTTTTGGTAACTCACCAAAGCTCCACGTATGCAGGTTTTGCTGTTCGATGTCATCGTCTGCCACTTTAGAAAGCGTTTCTTGAACCTTGTCTTTTAGGCTCTCTTTCAATTCATGCAAGTCTTTCTGTTCTTTAAGCTTACGCTTGCGATGATCTACAGCGCGGAATGTTACCTTCAAGTGCTCTGGAATCTGGTCTAACTTCCAGTCATCACGTACTACTTCCACACCTGTCATGCGGCGCAGCTCTTTTTCAAGAGAGTCCAACAACGGTGCTTCAAGTGGTGTCACACGAGCCAAGAACGCATCAGCGTAGTTTGGCGCAGGCACAAAGTTACGGCGTAGCGTTTTAGGTAACGACTTGATTAGGCTAATTACCAGTTCCTGACGTAGGCCTGGGATCTGCCAATCAAAACCGTTTTGGTCAATCTGGTTCAAGATAGGCAGCGGGATATGGACCGTTACACCATCGTTGTCGTCGCCCGGCTCAAATTGATAGCTCAGCTTCAGCTTGATACCATTTTGGTGCCAGAAGTTAGGGTAATCCAAATCAGTAACGTGGCTTGCATCACCGCGGAACAGCATCGACTTTTCGAAGTTAAGCAGCTCTGGTGTTTTCTGGCTGGTCTTCTTCCACCATGTATCGAAGTGACGGCCTGAAACAGCCTCTTCGCCAACACGTTGGTCATAAAAGTCGAACAGTTCATCATCGTCGATCAAGATGTCACGACGACGCGATTTATGTTCTAGCTCTTCTACTTCTTGCAGTAGCTTACGGTTCTGCTTGAAGAAGGCATGTTTGGTTTCCCACTCACCTTCAACCAAAGCGCTGCGCACGAACAATTCACGGCTGACAGTGGCATCAATCGCACCGTAGTTCACTAAACGTTTCGGGATGATTGGGATTCCGTAAAGCATCACTTTTTCGTGTGCCATTACTGCCGCTTGCTTCTTCGACCAATGTGGTTCGCTGTAGCTGCGCTTAATCAGGTGTTTTGCTAGTGGTTCAATCCATTCAGGCTGAATCTTAGCGATAACACGACCCCAAAGTTTTGAGGTTTCCACCAGCTCAGCAGACATGATCCACTTTGGTTGTTTCTTAAATAAGCCAGACGCAGGGAAGATATGGAAGCGCGCGTTACGAGCACCTTGATATTCATTCTTCTCTTGGTCTTTCATACCGATGTGCGAAAGCAAGCCTGATAGCAGTGACATGTGAATGCCATCGTAGCTGCCCGGCTCTGTATTCAGCTTGGTATCCAATTCACGCATTGCTTGGTGAATTTGGAAGTACACATCTTGCCATTCACGGATACGTAAATAGTTCAGGTAATCTTGCTTACACTGTTTGCGGAACTGGTTACTCGACAGCTCTTTTTGTTGCTGCTTAACGTAATCCCAAAGGTTCACAAACGTGATGAAATCTGACTCTTTATCGAAGAAGCGTTTGTGCTTATCGTCAGACGATTGTTGTTTGTCTGATGGGCGCTCACGCGGATCCTGAATAGACAACGCAGAAGCAATTACCATCACTTCGTGCAGGCATCTATTACTTGGCGCTTCAATCACCATACGAGCTAAACGTGGATCAATCGGCAGCTTAGCGAGCTTGCGACCAATCGCGGTTAGCTTCTTCTTGTCGTCGCCATGATTCTTGTTTTTGTTCGCAGACGGTTCGACTGTCGCGATCGCACCCAACTCTTCAAGCAGCCTTACACCATCTTGAATATTACGTTTATCTGGCGCTTCAACAAATGGGAATGCTTGAATGTCGCCCAAGCCTAGCGCAGTCATCTGAAGGATAACCGATGCTAGGTTAGTACGAAGGATCTCTGGGTCAGTAAACTCTGGGCGTGATTCGAAATCTTCCTCGGAGTACAGACGAATACAGATACCTTCAGCAACACGACCACAACGGCCTTTACGCTGGTTAGCACTCGCTTGAGATACTGGTTCAATCGGTAGGCGTTGTACCTTGGTACGGTAACTGTAACGACTAATACGCGCCGTACCCGGGTCGATGACATACTTGATGCCCGGAACGGTTAACGAGGTTTCTGCCACGTTGGTTGCCAGAACGATGCGTCGACCAGTATGAGACTGGAAGATGCGGTTCTGTTCGCCTGCAGAAAGACGCGCGTACAGCGGAACAATCTCAGTATCACGCAGGTTACGTTTACTTAAAGAATCGGCAGTGTCACGAATTTCACGTTCACCGTTCATGAAGATCAAGATATCGCCTTGGCCTTCATCACACAGCTCATCAACGGCTTCAAAGATACCTTCGATTTGGTCACGATCTGAATCACTTTCATCACCACCTAGTGGGCGGTAACGCGTATCAACTGGGTAAGTACGACCTGATACTTCAATAATCGGCGCATTGTTAAAGTGCTTCGAGAAACGCTCAGGATCGATGGTCGCTGATGTAATGATAACTTTAAGATCAGGACGCTTTGGCAGAAGCTCTCTTAGGTAACCCATGATGAAGTCAATGTTCAGGCTACGTTCGTGGGCTTCATCGATAATGATAGTGTCGTATTGGCTTAAGAAGCGGTCATGCTGAATTTCCGCCAGTAGAATACCGTCGGTCATCAATTTGATTTGCGTGTTATCAGATATTTGGTCGTTAAAACGAACCTTATAACCAACAAAATCACCCAACTGTGTTTCCATCTCTTCCGCAATGCGGTTGGCAACTGAACGTGCCGCAAGACGACGAGGCTGAGTGTGGCCAATTAAGCCCATGCGGCCACGGCCAAGCTCAGAACAAATCTTTGGTAACTGAGTGGTTTTACCCGAACCCGTTTCACCCGCCACGATAACCACTTGGTTTTCAGAAATGGCTTTCGCAATGTCATCGCGCTTTTGGCTAACAGGGAGAATCTCTGGATATTCGATGGTTGGTTTGTGCGAGGCACGCTGATTTGCCGTCATCATTGACTTGGCAATGTCTAACGCTATCTCATCGAAGACAACGTTCTTAGATTGTTCGTTTTTAATTCTACTCGCACCAGCAATTCGCTTACTCAGACGGAAGCGATCGCGCATCATACATTCGTTGAGCGCTTTACGAAGAGAGGCTGGGCTATTTTGAGATGCTTTTGTATTGGCTGCTGCTGAATGATCGGCAGGTTTAGCTTTTGGTTGATTAGTTTTTGGTTGTTTAGCTTTTAAATGCTTAGCAGGTCGGTTCGATGCAGGCTTATTCGATTTCGCTTCGTTCTGTGGAGAACTTGGCTGTGCTGCATTCTTGTTGTTGTCTGCTTTTTCCGGAGACGAAGTCAAAGCGTGTCCTATTCTTGTACTTATTAAACTCGCGCGATTATATCACAAGTCTCAAACAAAAAAGCCTGACAACAAAGGGAAAACCTTTCGCTATCAGGCTGATTATTCACGCTAACACTAGCCGAAGCTATGAAAGCAAGGTCAAGTGTAAGTCGTTCCTTGTAAACTACGGCTAAAAGCCACCGTTACAAACTACGCTTAGAACTCGTATTGGAAATATACCGTGTTGTAGTTACTGCCGCCTTTGATTCGTCCGAACTGGGACGCGTTTTCAAAGATTGCAGAACGGTGATGCAATGAGTAACCGAACCACAAGTTGTTCAAGTCATTCTTACCAATCAAGTCGCCGACGTTTACATCGAATGAGAAGTCTAAGTAATTCAACAGATGGCTTGCTGTGTAACCTTTACGGTCCATCTCAGAGCCTTCGATATAGGTAATCGAATCGATGTAAGACATACCCTCTGCCACACCAACACGCCACTGAGTTGGCCAATCAAAGGTGTAGTACGCTTTGATTGCGATGATGTATTCAGTGCTGCTTGATTGAACCTCTGAACTCCAATGATGCGCGATACCTGGCGTTAGGTAGATGTCCAATGGAAAGCCGAAGATCTCATCGGTTAACGGGTGGCCATAGAAGAACGAGGTCAACTGGTTGTTGTATTCGTCTTTCTCTCTATTGAACTTCATGATGTCGCCAATATTGGATGGCGTAGCCCAACCGTGTGCGACACGTAAATACGGCGCATTACTCAGCTTAGGTTTCGGCGCTTTCTCTTTGTCGTTAAAGAAACCAAAGCCAAGGTACAACTCACCTTGATAGCGGTCTTCGACTATCGACGAATCGTAGGCATTATCGTCTAATCGAGTCACACTGGTTGACCCCAATAAGTATAAATTCGAAACCACATGGTAACGCGCTTCAACACCGACATTCAGATCTACACCTGCACCAATGGTTTCACTCGCTGCAGAGTAATATTCACTGTTGAAGTCAGCACTTTTATAACGTAGCGTCGCGCTTGGGTAAAACTCCCAATCTCCAGTTTCATACTTGGCTTTAGCACGAAAGTTACCGTGGAAGTTGTACTCACTGTCGCTCATTAATTCCGTCTCGACAGACCAAGGACCATCAAGTTGGTAGGTCAGTTGAGCACCGAAGTCCGCAGTATCGCCTTCAATTGCGTTCTGCTCAGAAGCTGGGATATCAATAAAACGCATGCGAGAAATAGCATTAAAAGACCATTTCTCGTCATCTGTTTGATAAAGATAAGCACCCATCTCGGTACCATCAATGAACACATAGTCGTTCTTGAAAAACAGCATCGGTACGAATGAGTTAACCGATTGGTCACCACCAGACGTGTCATAAGGGATGCTTGCAGTACGGAACATTGCAGCGATGCCCCACTCTTGTTCTTCAGCAGCCCACGCATTAGCACTTAGGAAAGCGCTACTTAGTAAAGCCACTCCAGTTGAAGTGAGAGTCGGTAAATATTTGAGCTTCATTCTTATGTAATTACTCTTTGTAATAAATATTGTGTAACTGAATAGACATTTATTAACCATGATGGCTAACTATTTTTAGGTTTGATCGGCATTGACCGTTACAATGTAGAATATTCTCGGTTAAATGAAAGTATTGTGAAAGTCTCCGAATTACAAAACATTATAGATCAGTTACCCAAAGATTCCGATCCAGATATTGTTGTGGGTGAGGCATGGCTGCCCGAGCGTTTGGTGGATACCAACCTAGACGGCGACATGCTATTTCTTGAATTCGATAATGCCCCTGAAGACAATCAAGGGGATGAAGAAGGCCGTGGCTTTGTTGAGCACGAGATTGCTATGATTCGAGAAAAGCTCGAACTGTTGTTAGACGAGCCTTCCGATACCAAGACCAAAGCCGATGCCCTATTGGCAATATTTCTAATGGGTCATGAACTTTCTAGCTCGGAAGTTATCGAAATACTTGAATCAACGGAATCTGAATCAACAGAGCTTGAGGCTACTGAGTCTGAAATGAGAGAACTCAAGATCATAAAGCCAGAAGCAACCGAGCCTGGAATGACAGAACTCAAGATCACAAAGCCAGAAGCAACCGAGCCTGAAATAGCAGAACACGAAACAAAAGAACTCCACGACGACTAACCACCAATGATTTTAGGTACCGTATTGAAACCCTCTACGACATCATCTCTTCCCCTGTTACTCGCCGGACCCATTTTAAGAAAAACCACCGCGACTGAAGTGGTACTTTGGTTAGCCACCAGCTCGTCTCTTGTTGGCCGGGCTGATATTTATATTCGTGAAACTGAGCACATTCGTGAAACAGGCTTTTCGAACGAAAAAGAGCATTCTGAACCAAAACAAAACCAACCGTTTTATACCTCATCGCTTGAAGAGCATGATTCGATTCAAATCGGTACACATGCGTGGATAACGCTAATTCGCTTACAAGGTGAGTTTCCGACTAATACGCTTCTTGAATATGACATTCACACAGAGTCAGGTTCACTAAAAGAGCTCGCCCCTCACCTTGTTTACAACGGTAAATCTCGCGTTGAGTTTAAGATATCGACCTCGGCTGATTACATTCTTCATGGCTCTTGCCGTAACCCGCATCATCCCAGCAAAGACAGCTTAGTCGCAGCCGATAACAAGATAGCCGAGCAAACCGTCGCTGAAAGACCTGACATGCTGATGATGAGCGGCGACCAGATTTACGCCGACCATGTGGCAGGCCCAACACTTGATGCTATTCAACAAGTGATTCAACTGCTTGGTCTTGTTGGTGAGAGCTTACCGACCGACTCACAAATTAAAGAAATCAACAGCAGTGACGCACTGTATAGCAGTGAATATCACTTATATCAGCGTCATCACTATTTACCGCACCACACCGCTTCAGAATCCATGCTCGATAAGTTCTTCCCGAATCGTGGCGTGCCGATTTTTAGTTCTACCGATTGTGAAAACCACTTGATCACGCTGTCTGAGTTTATCGCGATGTACTTGTTGGTTTGGTCTCCAACACTGTGGCAATGCGTCAATCGAGAGCGTTTAATTGAGAATAACTTCACTCAAGGTGGACGCCAATTAACACCGACTGAGCAGCAACAGTGGCGTGATGAAAGCGTCATCATGGATGATTTCATTGCTGGCTTACCACAAGTGCAGCGATTGTTTGCTCATATCCCAACGTACATGATCTTCGATGATCACGATGTTACCGATGATTGGAATCTCACTGTAGGTTGGGAGCATGCTGTCGACCAAAACCAGTTCGCCACTCAAGTGATAGGTAACGGCCTCGCTGCCTACTGGATGTGTCAGGGTTGGGGTAATAAACCGGAGAGCTTCGACGAAACGTTTATCGAGCAAGCAAAACAGCTTTTTGTCGATCAACCGCGCATTACTAAACAAACTCACAATGCAGCCAGCAATGCAGTGACTACTCACTCTGTTAGCAATATCGAGCCAGACAAGCATCAAGCCTTCATTGAGATGTTAAGTCGCTTTGAAGAGTGGCATTACACAATAGATACCTCGCCAAAAGTCATTGTGTTGGATACTCGAACGCGTCGTTGGCGTTCAGAGTCACGCATGAATAAGCCTTCAGGTTTAATGGACTGGGAAGCCTTGATTGAGTTTCAGCATCAGTTAATGAATCAAGATAAAGTAGTGATCGTTTCTGCGGCACCGATGTTTGGCGTGAAGTTTATTGAAACACTACAAAAGATGGCGACCACAATCGGCAAGCCATTAGTGATAGATGCTGAAAACTGGATGGCGCATCCGGGCAGTGCCAATACACTGATCAGTATCTTTACCCATACAAAAACACCGACCAACTTCGTGGTACTGTCTGGTGACGTTCACTACTCCTTCGCTTATGACATCAAGCTTAGGTATCGTCGCAACAGCCCGAACATCTATCAAATCACCTGTAGTGGCCTTAAAAATCAGTTCCCTGCTCCGCTGCTTAAATTCTGCGATGTATGGGACCGCCTGTTATACAGCCCTCGCTCAGTTTTGAACTACTTCACTAAGCGTAAACGCTTGAAGATAGAAAAGCGAAGCCCTGACAATCAGACCTTCTATCGCCTTTCAAACCGCAGTGCAATTGGTGAGCTCAGGTTAGATAACGACGGGAAACCGCAATCGATCACGACACTCAGTGGTGATGGTAAAATTACCCGTTTCCCAGAGCCAGATTGATAAAGTGCTCCTTATCGCTCGCCTATCCGTAATGTCAGTTTTTAGTAAAGACGCTTGCGATCACACTCTGTAGACCCAATAGTTGTAGTTATAGTTGATAGCTATCAGCGTTACGGAACCCGATACAAATTTTAACTGGAGCTCGTTATGTTCAATTCTCTCACATCAATGTTTAAACAATTGATTGAAGGCCAGGACCTAAGCAAAAACCAAGGCGCATCACCTAATGTCGCCATTGCGAGTTTATTGTGTGAAGTCGCGGGAGCCGACCATCAGATCAATGAATCAGAAAGAGTCGCTAAGCTACAGCTCCTGCAACGTTTGCTGGGTTTAGATGAAGAGCAAGCAAAAGTACTGCTAGCGCAAGCAGAACCAAAAGTAGAGCAATCAGTCTCGCTGTATGACTTTACATCGCAACTCAGAGACCTGTCTCAGCCAGTGCGAATCGACTTAATCAAAGCGATGTGGGAAGTGGCGCATGCCGACGGAGAAATTGACCCTATCGAAGACTCTGTGATCCGTAAAACAGCAGAGCTGCTCTACGTTGACCACAGTGACTTTATCAAGACTAAGCTGAACGTACTCGGTAAAAGCTAACCAAAGGCTCTCTACTAGCATTAAGCCTCTGTATTAGCGTAAGCGATCGCCATGCATGATGCCTTTGAGCTCTAACGGCGTGCCCTTCTTAGTGACATAAAGGCCACGCTGATTTGATACCAACACACTGCGCTTGCCTTGCGTTTGTTGAATGTATAAGTGCTTGATATTGAATGTCTGCTTATCTTGAGCCTGATCCTGGTCTAATTGATAAAGGTAGTAATGATTCCCCCAGCGCAAGAACACACCAAACATCTGCTTAGTTTGAGCGACATTCCCATCCATGTCATAGCCAATGTACTGCATTTTGACTCGACCATTTTCCAATCGGAGCGAGATTCTCTCCCAACCGACCATCGGGTATTCCGCAGAAAATCGATAGGTACTTTTGGTTGCGAGCCCAGAGATTAAGCCTACATTTAGAATCACAAAAAGCGTCAATAAGATAGGCATCCAAAACTTACGATTCATACTTATTGCCCTCGCTCATTGTTATTGTCGCCTTCGCAAGAGACAGTTTTAAACTGATGGCTTATCTCTTTCCAATGTCCATTTATCAAGGCGACGGCTTGGATATTTTGACACCCAACGCCAATGCGATGCAGATAGAGCGAATCAACACCGAGCTCTGACACGGTATCCAACTCTTTTATGACGGCTTCATCAAAATTCAAACTGTCGTGATAAACATCCATACCTCGGTAGGCACTCTTATCTATAAAAAATGCAAACTGATAAAACAGCATGAGAAGAAGCGCGCTGACTACAATTCCGGCAATACGAGATTGGTGACGAGCGATAAAGTGCTTCGCCTTAAACTGACGTGATAGTGAATCCTGTTGCTTTGATTGCCCAGCTTGTTGGTTCATGCCAGAAGGCTTAAACGGTGTCGCTGATGTCAATTCATCGACGATGGCACCTTTCTCTGAAACGATGGCGGCTTTCTCTGAAAACGCAGCTTCAACATGCGCTTCAGCGGTAGATGTTGGCATCGATAAATAACTACCGACCTGTTTCAAACCATTGAAGCTGTATCCTTCCTTTTGAACCGTTAAGATTTTGCAATCACACTCAAACGAATTTAATGCAGTGCGAATGTTCTTAACCGCGACATTAAGTGAACTGCCCGTCACAACCCTGCCCGGCCAGCAATGCTCAAGTAAAAAGTCTCGACCAACGGCTTTTGGGCTGTTCTTCACTAGATGCTCAAGGATCAGACCTTCTGAGGGGGATAAGGTGACCCGCTTACCAGATTCCGAATCAATGAGTGTGTTATTAATCAACTCGATGCTCGAAGCGTCTAAGGTGATTTTTTCATGGCTATTGGCGTTCATTTCGGCGAGGTGTTCATAAATAAAAAGGTCATCAAAAAAGTGTTTGTTTGGTCGAACTAATAGCAAACCATACATAGAAAAGAGTAGTGATAAGTTTAGCCAATAATTAAGCTAAATATAAGCTCAGCGAGTAACAATATAAGCTCAGTGAGTAACAATATAAAATAACAACAAGGTGAGTCAGTCACGTAAACTAACTCACCTTTGAACATAGCCAAGGTTTAACTCTAAACTGGTCATGCCCTATATTAAAACCTCGTCGTCACGCAATCTGAAAACGAGGTCACAATTCTGTTCTAGCGAAATTAGAGTTCCAGTTTGAATCCAAGTTCACTTACCATAACTTCAGCGAAGCCTAGCTTTACTGCATTCAACTGATTGGCAACTTCGCGCGCTTGCTCTTCGTTTTTAGCCAATATTGCCATTGAATAGACTGGCCTGATCATCGCTTTTTGGTTTGGCTTCTCTTCTGCTATTTCTTGGTGTTTTAAGTAAGCAGACGTAATCACACCTTGAGCACTCCAATCGACAACCATTTGTAAATCTTTGCTAATAACCTCATCGACAATGAATTGATTCTCAGGCTCTTTCCAAGCGAGTTCTACTGCGTAGTTTGTGAAAGCGACGTCCGTGTTTAACCACTTATTACCGATGTCTCTGATTTCAGTCACCTCTACAAGCTCTTTAAATTGGAATGGTAAGTTACCAATCAAGTCTCTAACGTGCTGCTCACTGTCCGCTTCAATCACAAACTTAATCATCGGAAACTTTTTATCCCCAATAAAGCTTTGTGATACGAACATATCGTGTACCAAGCCCGCATCAATCAGGTTGGCAAATGCTTTTTTCTGATGAGGCATTGCCTCAAATACGGCTTGGGCGTCATCGGTTTTCCAAGCCACTGACACGCCGTATGCCGCTGCGTGGGCATGGGTTGAAAAAAGAATGACTGAAAATAGAAAGCTAAAAATAGCTAAAAAGGTTCCTAGAGTTGTTTTCATTGTGGTGGCTTCCTAATTAGTCGCGAATAATTTCATACAAGTTAGGGTCAGCAGAAACCCCTTCAATTTTTAAAGGTGGTAATTCTTTTCTCATCGCCTGTATCGCATCATGGAAATGCTTTTTACTTTCCCACTCTGCAACATTAATAAAACGGTATGTCGCATCCGAGCTTAACGAGCGGTGCAATTTGGTAGAGATATATCCTGGTTGCTTCACCAATACGTCTCGCGCATCTTCCCAATACGTTAACGTAGCGGCTTCATGGGCTGGCTCGACTGAAAAAGTGTTTATCAATACAACGGGTTGTGCCGAAACCAACGCACTTACGCTTAGCGCCCCCAGTGCCAATCCATACTTAATAATGTTCTTCATCCTATTCTCCTTGTTTTGGGTGAGCTAACGCTACCACCTAGCTCTACCCAATCAAGGTCGAAACCTGCGATTTAATATTAATTAAAAAGCTAAATTTCAAACGAATATTATTCACTCGTAAAATAAGCGATGTAGCCATTCACTATTGATAAACCACTTGTTGAAATTAGATTTCTTGGAATAGTCATTGCCCTCAACGTGAGTAGTCATTACCCTCAACGTGAGTAGTCATTGCCCTTAACGTGAATATTCATTGATCTCAACGTGAATAGTCATTGCCCTCAATTTGCATCGTCATTACCCTCAAATAACAGGCACAAAAAAACCACCTAATAAGTAGGTGGCTCTTCATTTTAATAACTCACAAGATTCAGGCTAACTTTAAGTGTTTAACCTTTCAGTATTTAACCAAGCGCCTCTCTGAAATACAAACGATCACAACATCGTCAGCGCAAGCTTTGCCAAATTATAAGCGTCAACATAACCAGAGTGCTGACGACCTTCCCACTCAATGTTTTTCGCTTCTTGAGCAGCACGGTGACCAATACGTTTCTCTTTCAATCGATTCTGAACTCGATAAAGCGTGGCGATATTCAAGAACTCGCTGAACGGAGGTTCGATGCCTTTCTCAATACACTCTTTGTGTAAGATAAGGTCGTCACGTCCCCACGCTGCATAGATTTTCTTTGGGCCACCGAAGTTCTTAATCATCGACTTGATAACAGACTCTAATGGGCGACCCTGTTTTTCGATTTTGCGAGGTGTAATGCCCGTTAACTCGGCGCAGAATAGAGAGACTTCGTCTTTTTCGGGCTTAACGTAATATTGCGCGCGCTTCACGATGGTTCCAGATACAAGATCGATCTCAGCAAGACCAATTTCAATGATCTCCCCTGTTGTTCCTACACCGTCTTCGCTCCAACAGCACATTTCCAAATCGAAACACACCACTCGATTGTGATTCATACGTCGCCTAATTCTCTCGTCAAAAATTTCGTGAAATTGTACATGAGCCTAATAAAGAACTCGACCCCAGTTGCATCAAGTGCTCATTTAGCCTGCAATTGTGACTCGATTTCGGCCATTTGACTTACTTAGGTATAACATGCTGTCAGTTTTTTGAAGGAGCGCTTCAATGTCTTCATTAGTGCGGATGGTCGCCCCGATGCTTAGAGTGCAACTCAATAGCTGGCCAGAATGCTCGCAATGAGACTCACTCACCGTCTCTAAAATACATTCTAAATAGCGAGACAATGAGTCATGTTCGGTGATGCTCGAAATAATACCGAACTCATCCCCTCCCATCCGGAATAGGTTATCTCCAGACTTCAAGCTCACTGAGATAACCTTAATCACATGGATAAGTAACGCATCACCGGCTGGGTGCCCAAACTTATCATTGATCTCTTTAAACTTATCAACATCAAACACTATTAAGCTAAACGGCTTATCGCTTTGTATCGATTGACCAAGCATCTTATTAAAAGCTCGGCGATTATAAATTTCCGTTAAACTGTCATGATTGGCAAGAAAGCGAAGTTCTTCTGTTCTTTCATCAATCATTCGATACAAGCGCTCTTTCTCTCTAATTTGCAGGTTCACGATATAAGCAAGCAGTAACGAGATAGTGGTACCAACTATGCCGATTCCCGCCAACACTAAGTAACCATTAAATGAAATACATGCATCTATCTTGAAGTCGATGATCCATTCACGATTAGTTAATGTAATCGTCTTTGTAATGTGCTGCCCAGTTACCGCTTCATAACCATTGGTTTCGAACATTATCGGGGCATCTTCAGCTTCAAAACCGCTATCGGTAACACGCACATAAACGTCCATATCGCCGACAGTAGATGCCAGAAGTTTCTCAAAATAGTATGTGGTACGAACAACACCAATCACAACCCCTAACAAATTGTCAGTTTGACCATCAAACACAGGGTGGTAAACCAACATTCCGCTCTTAGGTGTATTGCTGTCTAAACCATCTTGCAATAGACGAACTTTGTCTGAAATATTCGCTTCACGTGTTTTTTTAATGTTATCAATGATCAGATTAAACCGCTCACGAGAAGAGTAAAAACCCAAAACACCGTTGTTCACTGGATCATTCGGATATATATCTGTCGCGATAAATACGGGCTCGCCATCCAAGATATAACCATAAGTTTTTGGCCCATGTTTAGGGATAGTAAACATTCTATAGGATGGGTATTGAGCTTTCATTTTGGCGGTGTGCTCGGCAAGATCTTCTACCGCTACTTTTTGCATCCACTGCAATCCGATCAGGCTTTTCGAACCGTTAATCGTTTGCTGAGCAAAACGATCAAATCGATCCCGACTATCGACATCATTAGAATAGAAAAAATTTGCACCGGAACCGATATAAGCAACATCGTTATCAATAAACGCTTTTAAACTGAGCGTTTGATGCTGTGCAAAGCTGTCCAGATTCTCATTCAAAGACCTATTTTGATTCAACGCAACCAAAACAAAACACAACACCGTCATCAAAAATGTGGCAAAAAAGACAACTAACGGCAAAGTTCGTTTCTTCAACCCTGTTATAGGGTCGGTAGTGTGGGGCATACAGCTTCCCATATGATGTTATTTTGAGTCGAAAGTATACACTGCCGGAATGCTAGGCTCTATTTATCTTTGACTCTCACAATGGGATAAAACTAACACTATTTACAACCCATGGACATTTACGGCTAATAAACCAACAAATCTCGATTAACTTTCAAGCTAACTCACCAAAAAGCCAGTTTATTGAAAACATTAAATAAAGCCCTTAAGCCTTGAATATGCTAGTATCCACCCATATTTATAGCTTGAAAGTGACCATTTCGGCCTTATGCCACTGAGTTTCTTTCCAACCTGTATATTCCTTTAAACCGACGAATATACCGTTAAATCAATTTTAAAGAGAAATCACTATGATCGTTGATTTGAACCTAATCCCACAAACGTTTGATATGCTTCACGCAGGCCTAACGGCATCAAGCGTTTTACTACTGCTAATTGCCGTTTCTCGTAAAACCAAAGTGGTTGAGAAAGTCGTAGAAAAACCAGTAGAAAAGATCGTTGAAGTTGAAAAGCCAGTTGAGAAAATTGTCGAAGTAGAGAAAGTTGTTGAAGTTGAACGTGTGATCGAAAAAGTAGTAGAAGTTGAATCTAAGCTGGCAACAGCACCAACAGATTCTGCAATGCAGCTACTGTCTATCATGCAGCAAGAAGCTCGTTTAATTGACTTCCTAAAAGAAGACCTAACATCATTCTCTGATGAAGAAGTTGGCGCAGCAGCTCGTGTTATTCACACTGGCGGTCAAAAAGTATTAGCAGATTACGTAACGCTTTCTCACATCCGCACTGAAGATGAAGAAACGCGTATCACGGTTGTTGAAGGCTTCAACCCACAAGAAATTCGTCTAACAGGCAATGTAACGGGTAACGCACCGTTCAATGGCACATTGGTTCACAAAGGTTGGAAAGCAACTGACATGAACCTGCCTAAGCTTGCTGAGAACTACGATGCATCTGTAATTGCACCGGCAGAGGTAGAGCTATAATGGAACACCAAAACCATTCTTCATCGCAAGAGCATTCACAAGAGCTATCTTCTCGAGATCAACAGCAAGCGCCTAAGTTCAGTGTCGGTATCGATTTAGGTACCACACACTGTGTTTTGTCTTTCATCGACACAACAAATGAAGACGCTCGCGTTGAGGTGATGCCAATCCCTCAATTGACGGCGCCAGGTACAGTAGAAACTCGCAGCCAACTTGGCTCGTTCCTATACCAGCCGCACGAACACGAAATGAATGCGGGCTCTCGCGTTCTGCCTTGGTCTTCTGAGCCTAAAGCTCTGGTTGGTGCTATTGCGCGTAACCTTGGTTCTAAAACCCCAATCCGTTTGGTAGCAAGTGCAAAATCTTGGTTATGCCACGGTGGTGTTAACCGTCGCGATGCGTTCCTTCCTGCAGGCAGCCCTGAAGAAGTTGAAAAGGTATCTCCGCTTAAGACAACTGAGTTGTACCTTGAGCACCTTAAAGATGCTTGGAACCACGCTAACCCAGAACACAAACTGGCAGACCAAGATGTAACGATCACGGTTCCTGCTTCGTTTGATCCTGCGGCTCGTGACCTAACAGCAGAAGCTGCGCGTAATGTGGGTTTCACTCACCTAACGCTTCTAGAAGAGCCACAAGCGGCTCTTTACAGCTGGATTGATAACAGCAACGACACGTGGCGTGATGAAGTGAACGTTGGTGACATCGTTCTTGTTGTCGATATCGGTGGTGGTACGACTGACCTTTCGTTGGTTGAAGTAACACAAGATGAAGGCAACCTAAGCCTGAACCGTATCGCTGTAGGTGAACATATCCTACTGGGCGGCGACAACATGGACTTGGCTCTCGCTTACCGTCTGAGAATGAAACTTGCTCAAGAAGGCAAAGAACTGGCTCCTTGGCAGGTTCAAGCGATGACTCACGCGTGTCGCGATGCAAAAGAAGCACTGCTCAACGATGCCGAACTGCAATCAGTGCCAATCGTTGTACCTAGCCGCGGTTCTAAACTACTGGGCGCAACACTGAAAACAGATCTGACTCAGCAAGAAGTACAACAAACATTGGTTGATGGCTTCTTCCCGAAAGTAGCGGTGACTGATCACCCAGTACAAAAGACGCGTGGCGCACTGACTCAAATGGGTCTGCCTTACGCTCAAGACGCAGGTATTACTCGTCACATTGCTGCATTCCTTTCTAAGCAAGCGAACGCGCTTTCTGGAAATAGTGAAACCGCTCAGCAAGATTTCAACCCGTTTGCAAACATGCCCGGTATGCCCGGTACAGAAGCGCAAGGGTCAGAAGTGCCAGCGGCAGACTTCATCAAGCCAACAGCGATACTGTTCAATGGTGGTGTTCTAAAATCTAACCTACTTGCTGATCGTCTTTCAGACACGATCAATGAATGGCTAATTAATGCAGACGCTGAATTTGCTAAACAGCTTTCAGGTTTAGACTTAGACCTAGCCGTTGCAAGTGGCGCTTCTTACTACGGCGCAGTTCGTCGTGGCCAAGGCGTTCGTATCCGCGGTGGTATCGCTTCTTCTTACTACGTAGGAATTGAAAGTGCGATGCCAGCTATCCCAGGTATGGCTCCTCCAATGGAAGCACTGTGTGTTGCACCATTTGGTATGGAAGAAGGCTCAAGCGTTCAAGTTCCTAGCCAAGAGTTCGGTCTAGTGATTGGTCAGCCAGTTCACTTCCAATTCTTCGGTTCAACCACTCGTCGTGAAGACGTAGCGGGTACGCACCTTGATCACTGGGCTCCAGAAGATCTTGATGAGCTTCCTGAAATCCAAGTAACACTGCCTGTTTCTGAAGGTCGTCGCGAAGGTGAAGTGGTTCCCGTGACTTTGGCTTCTCGCGTTACTGAACTAGGCACGTTATATCTAGAAGCCATTGCGACTGACAATGGTCAGAAGTGGCATGTTGAGTTCGACGTTCGTGAAGACTCGAATAACGACTCAAACGAACAAGCATAATGAATCAACGGCACCTTAACGGGTGCCGTTACTTTATCAATGCGATTCCCTAGCCCTGTATTAAAAACATTCCAAAGACAATAATAAGACCAAGACTATCCATTAACTGGTCATCACTTTGGCAGAATAAGGTTTTGTATGGCATCTCCTCGTTTTTTAGTCGGCATTGACTTAGGCACAACCAACACTGTGGTTGCCTACTGTGAAATCAACGACGACCTACAACATGCTCCCGTTTCTCTTTTCGATATTGACCAACTCATCGGCCCCGGTGAAGTGGTTCGCAAGCCGCTACTTCCATCATTTCGTTATCATCCCGCACAAGGTCAGATCTCCCCTTCCGATCTCACCATGCCTTGGGAACCGAGCTTAGTTGAAGGCGATATTCAAAATGTCATTGTAGGCGAATGGGCACGAGAATTAGGTGCTAAAGTTGAAGGTCGCCAAGTATCGAGTGCTAAAAGCTGGTTATCTCACCAAGCGGTTGATCGTAACTCCGACATTCTCCCTTGGGCTAGCGCAACTGACGTCGATAAGGTGTCGCCGGTTGTCGCAAGCGCAAGCTACCTCAACCACATCCGCCAAGCATGGAACTACCGCAACCCAAGCAATAAGCTGGAAGACCAAGACGTTGTAGTCACCGTTCCCGCTTCATTCGATGAGACAGCACGCAAGCTGACACTCGAAGCGGCTGCACTTGCTGGTTTAGGTAAGATTCTGTTGCTCGAAGAGCCGCAAGCCGTTTGTTATGACTGGTATGCCCGTCATCAACAAACCGCTGCCGATGAACTTCAGCAAATCCCGCTGATTCTAGTGTGTGATGTCGGCGGTGGTACCACCGATTTAAGTTTGATCGAAGCAAGCTTCAACTCAAACAATGGCGATGACCAAGAACTCGCACTCGACCGTATCGGCGTTGGTGAACACTTAATGCTCGGTGGTGATAACCTAGATTTAGCCCTTGCCCACCTTGCAGAGCAACGCTTCAATCAAAACAAAAAGCTGAATGCGTCTAGCCTAACCAAGCTTATTCAGCAAACTCGCGCCGCAAAAGAGAGCCTGCTTTCTGCTAACGCGCCAGACGATGTGAAGATCACCATGCTGGGCAGTGGTTCAAAGCTACTTGGCGGTACCAAGAGTATTGGTTTAACGAAACAAGAAGTTCATCAGATTGCACTGGAAGGCTTCTTCCCACTTTCTGAGTTTACGGAAGTACCCGACAAACGACGTAGCGCGATGGTTGAGTTCGGCCTACCCTACGCAGCAGATCCTGCGGTAAGTAAGCACGTTGCCGAATTCCTAGCGACACATCAGCAAGTATCTAAAGCCGCATTGGAAAAGTCAGACTCTGTCGAGTTTGATGATACCAAACCTGCAATTCCTGTTGGTGTGCTACTCAATGGTGGTGTGTTCAACAGTGAGCTGGTAACAGAGCGAATTACTCAGCTACTGGGCAACTGGAACGGTTCTCCGATTACAGTGCTCGATAACCCTCATCCAGATTGGTCTGTTGCCCTTGGCGCGGTTGCCTTTGGTAAAGCACGCCGTGGGGCACAGCTGAAAATCGGTGGCGGTGCTGCCCGTTCTTACTTCTTGCATCTGCAAGAGAAGAACAAGATGGGTAAAGCGCTTTGTCTGCTTGCCAAAGGAACCGAAGAAGGCCAAGAGATACGCTTGAACAGCCGTCGTTTCTCACTGACTTTGGGTGAGCCGGTACGTTTCAATCTACTGACTTCAACACATGATCAAATAGCTCACGACACCGCCATTCAAAACGGCGTGATGGTCAATGTGGATGCCGACTTGTTCTCCCCTCTTCCACCTTATATTTCTACGCTGGAAGGGTCTGGTACTGCAGAGCTTCAAGCCAACCAAAAAGAACGCGTCGAAGTATTGCTCGCGTGTCAATTAACAGAAGTCGGCACTCTGAAAATGGAGTGTGTGAGTACAGAAGATGACTCTAAACGTTGGTTGCTCGAGTTTGAAGTAAGAAACAAGCAAGGTGATGAGTCTGATACCGCTAAACTTCACCCAAGACTGGATGAATGTAAGGAATTGATTTCTCGCCTGTACAGCGGCAACAAAAAGAGTGCTGAATCGAAAGAGATCAAAACACTATCGAAAGATCTTGAGAAGCGATTGGGTAAACGCGATGAATGGGACTTCACGACCCTTCGTCACCTGTTCGATACCTTCTCATTAGGTCGTAAACGCCGCCGTCGCTCTGAAGCACACGAGAAGAACTGGCTGCGTTTGGCGGGTTACTCGCTGCGTCCCGGCTTTGGCGATCCGACTGACTCATGGCGTATCGAACAAATTTGGGGTCTTTACCAACAAAACATTCAGTTCCAGAACCACCAAGGTTGGACAGATTGGTGGGTATTCTGGCGTCGTGTTGCGGGTGGCCTGAATCAAGAGCAGCAAGAGACCATCTTGGCTGACATCGCTAAGTACCTTCACCCGGGGGCAATGAAAAACCCTAAGACAGCCAAAGATGCGCAAGACAATGGTTATGAAGCCATGGTTCGCTTAGCGGCGTCACTTGAGCAACTGGAAGTGGAAGACAAAGTGCTGCTGGCAAGCTGGTTCTTGAGCAAAGCGATTAATCATAACCAATTTGAACAAGCTCACTGGTGGGCGCTAGGTCGATTAGCATCAAGAACGCCTTTGTATGGCAGCCAACACAGCGTAATTCCTAGAGAGCAAGCTGAACAGTGGTTACCAAAACTGCTTGAACAGAACTGGCAGAAAGAGCAGATGATCGCCTTCGCTGCTGTGATGATTTGCCGTAAAACCGGTGACCGTCAATTTGATATCTCTGACGACTATCGTAATCAAGTGATTGAGAAGCTAAAGCAAAGCAAGGTACCTGATTCATGGCTAACGCTAGTGAGTGAAGTGACTGAACTTTCTGAGAGCGAGTCTAAGCGGGTGTTTGGTGATGCATTACCAAGCGGCTTAAGCCTGATTAATAACTAGTTTTAGGGCTCATTATTTTGAGTGCTCACTAGTAAAGAAAAAGCCACTTTCGATTCGTTGAAAGTGGCTTTTTTATTGGTGGCTTAAGGCTGGTATGTTTAGTCGACTTATCGCATCTTGGTTAAGAGCCTTAGCCGTATTGCAGTTCATCATTGTTAATGTTTCGTTCCTGTTGGGTTAATAGGAAAATCCGTATTTTCATAAATATCAGATAACTTTTTCGGTTTCTTCTCTTTAGCTCCTTTGTTCGATTGATTATGAGTTTCGCTTAAAAGCCATTGCTCATGCATTTTTGCTGAATCCAAAAACTCTGGATCTTTCATTGCTTCCTTGCGAAGTTTATTTACACGTTCGAGAGTATCCCAAATCATAATACTTCACCTCCACTAAGGCAGTACTATAAAGATAACCCAAACCAACAAAACTTCAACCAAGCCAATGAGATAGCGATCTCAATTTCGAAAATTACTAGCTCTAAGCTAATGAAAACCCTCGTCAGAAATCGGCTTCAAATGGCGTGTATTTATCGATGATCCTCGACGATCTTTAGCCACAAAAAAAGCGAGCTCAGAGCTCGCTTTTTATCAATCTTTTGTTCAACATTCGCTTGATTAAGTAGTGTCTTACTTAAGCTCGGTTGCCAATTTTAACGGTACCATTTGTTGCAAACCAAAGTGCTTCTGAACGGCGGCGGCCTAGTAGAATCGGGCCATCATCGTAGAACAAAAAGTTCTTCCAGTGTTTCTTGAAAACTGACCACTTGGTTTCTAAAACATTGTATTTTTCGTAACAAAAATAAACAGTTACGTCATCTTGCCAATCAATAAAGTTCAGAATCTCTTCTGGCATTTCAGGCTCATCCGCTTCCCAATTCGCCATCCAGCTAATCTCTTCATTCCAGTTCGATGCTTTGCTTGGCCAATCTTGCGAACTTAGTCTTTCCGCATCAGGGCTTTGAGGGCTCACGTTCTCTTTCCAAAACTGAGATGCTCTCGCCTGTGTCATTGGTTTAATCTTTTCCAAATCTTCTGCCGGCAGCGGCATTGACTGGTGAGTGAAAATCCATTTTCTTTGGTATTCGTCCAAAGTTGTGTATGACATCAAATTTCCTCAAATATCTTCTCAGGCTGATGGATTTACCATGCCTATATGTTCTTTCGATACAGCGGCGACTAGAGGTCGCTTGATATTCGCTGCCTTTAAATTCATTACCTGTTCTTACGCCTAGATACTATTTAGTCTAGACATTGCGTTTGTCTTCCCAGTTAGGGTTAACTAACGCGGTCAGTATATGGTCTTCCCATTTACCGTTAATCTGTAAGTATTCTTTGGCGGAGCCTTCTCGAACAAAGCCAAGATGTTTCAATACACCCGCACTGCGTTCATTGTGAGGCATGTAGCCCGCCATTAAGCGGTGCATGTTCTGCACATCAAACATGTAGTCTTTTGCCATGCTCAAGCCTCTGCGCATGTAACCGTGGCCCTGTGCACTTTGACTCAATGAGTAACCCACATTACAGGCGTAGAACGGGAAACGAGACAAATTACTGAACGATATTGTGCCTAACATTTCATTAGAGTCAGCATTAATCAGTAAACAGTAATAGCCTAGTCCCATTTTATGAAGCTCGTTTAACTTGATCAGTCGCTGCGCCCAACTCGCTCTATCAAAGAACGCGTCTTCTCGAATCGGTTCCCAAGGTTTCAGGTACTCTCTGTTAACCTGAAAGTACTCACTGATCATCGCTGCGTCGTCGATTTCAGCCGTTCTCAGAATCAGGTTACCGTCCCGCTTATAAATGCGCTCCGGTGTACTCAAATCTTCCATAATCTTGTTCTTATTCGATCAGTTCTTTCTAATACCGTAATCACGAAGCTTATTCGCAATTGAGGTGTGAGATACATTCAAACGTTTTGCAAGCTTACGGCTTGATGGGAAAGACTGGTAGAGCTTCTCTAGAATCTGAGATTCATAGTCTTTCATGATCTCGTCAAGCGAGCCGTCTAAGCTCAAGTTCGCCATTCCAGCCGTCATGGTTTCAAGCTGTGGCAGGTGGAATTGCTCAACCGTTAACGTATCTGAATCCAACTCTGTTAGTGCACGTAAAACCATATTGTCTAACTGACGGATGTTGCCCGGCCATTGGTAATTACCTAATTGGTCGATTAGTTCTTGAGTCAGCTTTGGTTTCAACATGCCTAATTGCTGTGCGTACTTTGCAACGAATAGCTCCAGTAATGGGGCAACATCGTTTGAACGTTCACGCAAAGCAGGAATCGATAAAGTCAGCACGTTCAAGCGGTAGAACAGATCTTCACGGAACGAACCTGAGTCGGCTAATTCAGAAAGACGATGGCGCGTTGATGCGATAATACGAACATCCGCGTGCATCTCTTCTTCTTCACCAACACGACGGAATGAACCATCTTGTAGGAAACGCAGCAGTTTGATTTGTAGATGTGGGCTCATCTCGCCAATTTCATCTAAAAATACAGTACCGCCATTCGCTTGTTCGAAAATGCCTTTATGACCTTGTTCATGATTGAATGAACCCGGAGCATGACCAAACAATTCCGTTTCCGCTACGTCATCAGGCATCGATGCACAGCTTAGAATCAAGAATGGGAATGACGCTCGGTTCGAACGGTTATGACACGCTTTAGCCAGCATCTCTTTGCCCGTACCAGTGTCCCCTTCAATAAGCAGAGGTTGATCCAGCATAGCCAGTTTCTTAGCTTGGCTGATCAAGGCTTTATGGCGATTAGAGACACCAACAAAGTGTTCAAAACCTAGGTTATTCTGTTCAGGGATTGCGTCTGGCGTGTTCATCTCTTGGTTGCAAGAACGAATTGTCATTACCGCGCTAGCCAGTACCGCTTCGTTCACATCACCACCAAGGTAAATCGGCAGGATCTCAATAGAGAAATCTAAACCATCTAACACCACAACTTCACGATGGCGCGTTACATCGCCTTCAATCCAACGAGCGAAGTTAAAGCTAGGAACGAACGTCGCTAGCGGCTCACCGATCACTTCGTCTTCTTGCTTATTAAAGAGGTTCAATGCAGCGTGGTTTGCCATATCGATTGAGCCTTTAAGGTCAATCGCTATCACAGGGTCAGGTAGGTTTGCCAGCAGAGCAATCAACTCTGTGTTATGCCTTTCGCTTGGCATAAATTGGATTTTACGTACATCCTTCACACCTGAAATTCGGCGAATTTCAGCCATAAGTTCACTAAAAGCATCAAAATTGATATCAGGACAGTTTAAGTAAATAATGCCTTTAACATCAATTTCGATTCCTCTTAAATCAATGCTTTTTGAGGCCAAGATATCGAGCAACTCACGCGTTAAGCCGAGTCTGTCTTCACACAATACTTCAAGACGCACAAATAGTCCTATTATAGGTGTCAGGATAAGTTGACAGTAGTGTGGATTAAGCTCTGAGTTCAGTCAAGAAGAAGAGTAAACATATGTTTACTCTTCACTCGCAAACGACTCAATGTCATACACTTTATTGCTAAGTAACTCGCTTTATTGGTCAGTAGCTCGCTTTGTTTAAGCGTAATGCGCTTTATTGATAAGCAACTCACTCTATTTAAGCGTAATGCGCTTTATTTCAGAAAGGACGGCTTTACGAAGATCTGATATTTTTACTTTTCGCTCATTATGCCAAGGCATAGGACGCAGCAATGTCATGGCTTTTAAACCCAGTCTCGCGGTGAGAATACCGACACCGAGCCCCTGTCCTGCTCGAGCTGAAACCTTGCCTGCAAGATCCATCGAGACGAGGTCCATACTCGCGTCTATCGCGAGTTCACTGGCACCCGCAGCTGCCATGTTGATCAACACCAACTTGAACAACTTAATACGCGACCAGTAGCCAAGCTCAATGCCATACACATCAGCAAGCTTGTCTATCATGGTGAAATTGCGCCACGCCACCAGCAACATATCGGCAGCCGCCAATGGGCTCACAGCAACCAAAGCGGCCGATTCGGTCGAGAACTTAGTGACAATTTGAGTCGCCACTTTATCTTGTTGGGCAACAACGAGTGCATCATACATATCCAAGACTTCAGCATCGCTGTGCGCAGGGTTAATGCTGTTTCGCCATTTATCATAAGCGGGTGATTCAGCGACAATACCGCCCTGCTTCGCAATGTGTTCACAGAACGCTTTACCCTTGCCGACACTTTGGCTCTGAAGTAGCTCTTCACTCTGCTCTTGAACGCTGAAATGATCTTTCAATGAGCGTAACTTCCACAGCTCTTTGCCTATTGCACCCAAGCCTAATGAAGCAATGGCAGCAATAAAGCCGGCCCAACCTAACGCGAGCCAGTCTGCTGTTTGAATCGCGGTAATGACAGAGTCAATTGCTTGCCAACCGACTAAACCGGAGAAAGCGACTAACAAGCCAGTTCCAAACCACTTCTTCTTTTTGCTCGGTCGAATCACTTGTTCCAATTGTTGCTCAGCATCACCATCAAGATCGGTTTCTACTTGTGGTGTAACGGGCACAAACTTTTCTTGTTCGGTAAACAGTTTTTGAGCACCCAAGTCTGGGTTAACTTCATTCTTATCCGGCTCATCGAATGAGGTCTTCAAAGGTTCATCAAAGACCTGTTTTGTTTTTAATTCACTCATTTTGATTGCCTCAATTACTTCAACTTGTCGCCAATGAGATACTCTAAAACCTTGTCGACTCTCAGATGCTGACAAGGCTCGTCAGAGTGCTGTTCAATCGGCCTAAAGCTTGTGAAATCAAACTGGTTGGTTTCCCAATACTGTTTGTTTGGCAGTTTACACGGTACCTCTCCCGGATACATGGTCTGAGGTACGTTATCTAAAGTCACACCTTGCAATGCGGGGACATTGTCTGAACCTGACGAGATATAACCCGCACTCGTCGCTTGAATAGACGCGATACTCATGCAGCTCATGTCGATGTGTTCAAACGCCGCCTGTTGCCAAGCAGGATGCACCATCTGTTGTAACAGCGACACCAAGTTCGGATGTTGATCCGGTGTCACGTGGTCAGCCTTGGTGGCTGCGAACAAGATCTTGTCGATCTTCGGCGCGAATAAGCGTCTTAAGATATTGCTTCGCCCGTACTTAAAGCTCTTTAATAGCTGCTCTAATGCGCCACGCATATCCATGAAAGAGTCATAGCCCGCATTGAGCGGCTGTAAGCAATCCACCAGCACGATTTGTCTGTCGAACGTCGCGAAGTGATTCTTGTAAAACGCTTTTACGACCTTTTGTTGATACTCTTCATAACGCGCTTTCAATACTGCGTAGTTACTGGTTTTTGAAAACTTATCTTCTGGTGCTATGCACGGGAAAAATTGCAGTACAGGCGCACCTTCAAGTTCTCCAGGTAACACGAACCTACCGGGTTGTACCCAATGCAGTCCGTTATTCTTACAAGTATGAAGATATTGAGTGTAGCTATCAGCAATCGCGACCAGTTTCTTTTCGTCAGCATCTGCTAATAAATCAATGTCACCGCGGATTGCGTTCCAGTCTTGTGAATAGGTTTCCCTGTCGCCTTTCAACGCTGCGAATTGAGATTGACTCCACGTATCAAAGTCCATATCCAACAAGGGTAAATCAAGTAGCCACTCTCCCGGGTAATCGACAATATCGAGGAAGAGCGTACTGTTTTTACTCAGTAGCTTCTTTGCGCCTTTGGCTGGCTTATATTTGATTGCTAGACGAATCTCACTGACATCACGCGTCGGCACTGGCCATTCTGGTGGCTGAGCATTCAACGATTCCATAGCTTCATCATAAGAGAAACGTGGGATCATCATGTTGTGTTGAGGAATGCGCTTAGCGCCAATAATTCTTCCGTCTCTCGCTGATGCAAGTAGAGGCAGATTTTTGTGGGTAGACGTATGAAGAAGCTGATTAACCAGCGAAGTAATGAATGCTGTCTTACCCGCACGAGAAAGCCCCGTGACCGCGACTCGAATGTGAGAATCCGTTCCTCTGCTTATAAAGTCACTCATTTCTTGAGTTAGGTGTTTCATTTGAACGACTCCGTGATAGTTAGGCTAGCTGATTATGATAATAGAGAGGCAGCCTATGTTCTTTCCCTGTTGGGATAGTATGTATGCTTTTTCTTTTTCTAATAGTAGTGAGTATGCAATACACATTCTTAATGCTAGATGAATAAAAGCCCCTGACTACATTCATAATCAGGGGCTTTAGAATTTTTCTGCGGTATCCGACGTTTAATCGTCTTCAATCAACTTGTAGATAACAAACAGTGCAATCTCTGCAATTAGCCAAAGCGCACAAGTAATTGTCACGTATTTATTATCAAAGATACTGATCCCTTTCAAGATCAGGTCATATCCAACAAAAGCACCAATCACCACTGCCAAGATAATCTGTAGGATCTGAATAAAACGAGGCATTCCTCTCTCCTATATTCTTATATCAAACTATGTGTTTATCACTATATCATTGATAATAAGACAAAAGTGCAAATAATGCTGTACTTTTGTCTTCAACTTTCTGTCAAGAATTGCAATTCAAACGCTGAAGCTAGCGCCTGTTACGACTTTTGACTTCGGTAAATTATGCTTTTTCAGCTTCAGCAATTTTCACTTTCCACGTATCAGGGCCGATCTGGTGCGCATTCACGCCGTTTGAGTCAACCGCTACCGTTACAGGCATGTCTTCAACTTCAAATTCGTAAATCGCTTCCATACCGAGATCTTCAAACGCAACCACGCGTGCTTTTTTAATTGCTTTCGCGACTAAATAAGCTGCACCGCCAACCGCCATCAGGTAAACCGATTTATGTTGTTTAATTGACTCTACCGTTGCAGGGCCACGTTCTGCTTTACCAATCATGCCCATAATACCTGTTTCTTCTAGCATCATGTCAGTGAACTTATCCATACGAGTAGAGGTTGTTGGGCCAGCAGGACCAACCGCTTCATCGCGTACCGCATCAACAGGGCCTACGTAATAAATGAACTTACCTTTCAGGTCGACGCCTTCTGGTAAACCTTCACCACTTTCAAGCATGCCTTGAATACGCTTATGAGCAGCATCACGACCGGTTAATATCTTGCCTGATAAAAGAACCGTTTCGCCAGTCTTCCACTCTTGAACGTCTTCTTTGGTAATTTCATCTAAGTTAACACGGCGTGTATTTGCGCCGGCTTCCCAAGTAATATCTGGCCACTCTTCTAACTTAGGTGGTGTTAGTTCTGCAGGGCCGCTGCCGTCTAATGTGAAGTGTACGTGACGTGTTGCCGCACAGTTAGGGATCAAACATACTGGCTTAGACGCAGCATGCGTTGGCGCTGTTTTGATTTTTACGTCCACCACAGTGGTTAGACCGCCAAGACCTTGTGCACCAATACCAAGCTTGTTTACACGGTTGAAGATATCAAGACGAAGCTCTTCTTCAGCGTTCTCTGGACCCTTGTCGATAAGCTCTTGAATATCGATGTGTTCCATCAGAGATTCTTTAGCGAGTACCGCGGCTTTCTCAGCCGTACCGCCGATGCCTATGCCAAGCATGCCCGGTGGACACCAGCCCGCGCCCATTGTTGGTAGCGTCTTCTCTACCCACTCTGCAATATCATCAGAAGGGTTAAGCATTACCATCTTGGTTTTGTTCTCAGAACCGCCGCCTTTTGCCGCGATTTGAATTTCAACTTTGTTGCCTGGAACCATATTAATGTGAACAACCGCTGGTGTGTTGTCTTTCGTATTAATACGCTTACCTGCAGGGTCCATTAGGACAGATGCACGCAATGGGTTATCTGGATTGTTGTAAGCTTGACGAACGCCTTCATCAACCATCTGCTGTACTGTTTGATCCGTTTCCCACCTAACATCCATACCGATGTTCACGAAACAAGTAACAATACCCGTATCCTGACAAATTGGACGATGGCCTTCCGCAGACATACGCGAGTTGATAAGAATTTGAGCGATAGCATCTTTTGCTGCTTGGCTCTCTTCTTTCTCATACGCTTTTTCTAGGGCTTGGACAAAGTCTAAAGGGTGATAATAAGAAATGTACTGAAGTGCGTCAGCGACACTGCTGATCACATCTTGCTTACGAATAACCGTCATTGCATGCCTCTTTATTGTTCTGGTTCCATGTGGGTTCATGGTTTGACTATTCAGGCCTAATTGGTTTAGCTTTTTATTGTGTTGAGCTGTATTTAGTTGCTTTAGCAATCGCTTGCATAGCTGTAAACTAAACCACTTGTATTACACCGTTCTAATCAAGAACCCATTTTATTTTCAATTTATGATACTCTTGCTTCCTCTCACACGCCATGCAGTGATCGAACTCTTTGTCACAAATTAAACAAATGAATAACAACGAATTTCGCTCTATCCAAATCAAGCCGCTTCAATATCAATCAACTTTAGCTAAACAGCTGTTTTCTCATATTGAAAGTATGCCGTGGGCAATGCTATTACGCTCAGCTTCAGAAAGCCACGTTGATAGTCGATACGATATTTTAGTTGCTCAACCCATCGCCACCTTTGAGACAGTCGGTGCAAAAACGACCGTTAATGTTAATGAGACGTGCGAGGTTTCAGACTCCGATCCTTTCGAACTACTCGACCAATATCAGCAAAAGTTATTGCCTGTAACGAAAGAGCACGTTGAGTTGCCATTCGTTGGCGGTGCATTGGGCTACTTTAGTTATGATTTGGGGCGCAGAGTTGAAACACTTCCTTCACTCGCAAAGCGAGACATTGAAGCGCCAGACATGGCGGTTGGTTTGTATGAGTGGGCCATTGTCGTTGATCACAAACTGAAGACGGCATGTATTGTCGGCCAAAATATTGATTCACATCTCGATTGGTTAACCTCGCAGTCAAAGCACAATGCAGTAATCCAACCTGCCTTTGGATTAACGACACCATGGCAATCCAACATGAGTCAAGATAGCTATGCGAACAAGTTCGATAGTGTTCAAGAGTACCTGTTATCCGGCGATTGCTATCAGATTAACTTGGCTCAGCGTTTCAATGCCCAATATCAAGGCAGTGAATGGCTAGCCTATGACAAATTAGAGCAGTACAACTCGGCACCCTTTTCTGGCTTCATCCGTTTGGCCGACTGCGCAATCATCAGTGTATCGCCTGAACGATTCTTAGAACTCAATAGTGGCACCATTGAAACAAAACCGATCAAAGGCACACGCCCTCGTTCTGAAAACCCTATGATTGATGATGCCAACGCACAAGACCTGGTCAACGCCGATAAAGATCAGGCAGAAAACTTGATGATCGTCGACCTGCTTCGTAATGATATTGGCCGAGTCGCAAAGCCGGGATCGGTTCATGTACCAAAGCTCTTCGATATTGAAAGCTTCCCTGCCGTGCACCACTTAGTGAGCACGATACGAGCAGACCTTGATAACCAATATTCTGCAACTGACCTTCTGAGAGCCTGTTTCCCTGGAGGGTCGATTACCGGAGCACCAAAAGTGCGAGCAATGCAGATCATTGAAGAGTTAGAACCCCATCGACGCTCCGCCTATTGTGGCAGTATCGGCTACATCAGTCGAAATGGCAGAATGGATACCAGCATTACCATTCGTACGTTAGTTGCTGAAAACAACACGCTCTATGCGTGGGCTGGCGGCGGTGTGGTGTTCGATAGTGACTGTGCCTCTGAATACCAAGAGACGCTCGATAAGCTGAGTCGCATTCTGCCTGTGCTTGAAGAATGCTAAGCATAACGTCATTAACTGACAGTTTCGCTGCTTAACGGCCAGTAAAAGCTCTATATAAGAAGAAACCGAAGGATCGTAAGATCACTTCGGTTTTTTTAGTCTCTGAGCCAGAGCGTGTGAATGACCACTTCTGACTAGCGATGCTTAATTAACAACCTTTAGGTTACCTTAGTTAAAAAGCTCTAAGCTACTTTAGTTAACAAGCGCTAAGTTACTTTCGCAGGCGTAACACCCCACTTCTTGAGCATCTCTTTAAGGTCGTTGGCCGTATAAGGCTTACTAAGAATGTCATCCATTCCACATTGAATACAGTGTTCCCGCTCTTCAAGCGTCGTTCCGGCAGTCAGTGCAACTATAGACTTCGAATACCCTTTCTTTCTTAGCTTCTCTGTCGCTTCAAAGCCGTCCATAACTGGCATTCTGCAATCCATGAACACAATGTCGTAGTCATTATTTGAGGCTAGCTCGAGTCCTTCTACACCGTTACTTGCAATAACAGGTTCAATCTCATGTTTACGTAACATTTGTTGGATGATGATCTGGTTCATCTTAATATCATCAACTACGAGCACTTCAAGCAGTGACAATTCGACTTCAGATTCAAAGCCTTTGGCGACACTATCGCTCTCTGCTGGTACGTCGACAACCTGAAGAGGAATCGAAATGGTAAACGTAGTACCTGAGCCAACAATACTGGTCACCCCAATATCGCCATTCATTAAAGCCACCAGCTTACGACAAATCGCTAACCCAAGCCCGGTACCCTCGTAGTTTCGGCTACTTGAGTTATCCGCCTGAGTAAAAGGTTCAAACAGCGTCTTATGTGCAGATTCGGCAATGCCTACCCCAGTATCTTCCACTGAGAAAACAAACTGGTTTTTGTCCCACTCAATATCGACATTGACGTGCCCCTCTTCTGTAAATTTGATCGCATTACCGATTAAGTTAACAAACAGTTGCGTGATACGTTCTAAATCGCCTTGGAAATGAGAAGGTACGTTAGATGCGACACTGATATTAAATTCGATTTGCTTCTCAATCGCGCGATTGACGAAGATACTTTCAATCGTATTTCTCAAATCATGCAACGCAAATTTCTTGGGAATAAGATCCAACATCCCTGCATTGATTTTGCTGAAATCAAGCAAATCATTAATGATGGTTCTGAGAAACTCTCCAGATTGGCTCAGGTTATTCACTATTTCACGCTGAGAACTGCTGAGTTCGGTATCGCTGATCAATTCTGCACTACCTAGCAAACCATTAAGCGGAGTTCTTAATTCATGGTTAATCATGGCCACAAAGTCGCGCGTTGCCCTCTCGGACTCTTCCGCTCGTTTACGTGACTCAACATTTCGATTGATAGCAAGCTGATGAGTTAATGCACTGCAGATAAGGTCAGTCACTAACAACAGTTGGCTTTGAATGAATTCGTAGTCTTGGTCTAACAACCTGACCTTCACGATTAACGCACCGACTATGACCTTTTCGACCTCTAATGGCACCGTTAGCAAGTTGCCTTGCCAATGAGGTTCTTGAACGTATTGCTCTATCACCTCGACGGCTTCGTCACCATAGTCATAGGTATGTAACTGAGGAATCAGCTTGGGAGGCAAAATCAAACGACTGGCTTCGATCAAGTAACTGTTGGTCACATTCATCGTCAATTGTGACAACATGACGTCATCGAGATCATTTCTAAGGAACGCGCGCCCGAAATCAATCAACAAGTTGTCGATTTGTTCTTGGAATTCAATACGACGTATATTCGCATTGGAGCGCTTTTCTAACTGACGCAGAGCAAGTTCAAGCTGTTGGTTAGCCTCAAACAGTTCGAGGCTCTTTTGTTCCAACAACACTTCAGCCTCTTTCCTGGCCGCGATTTGACGCTTAAGTTTCTTCTCTATGGCAGATGCCGGATCCATATCACTTTTCTACTTTGAGATTAAACCTAACCACGCTTTGGTCATCATTTTGCGGCGTCATTTCAACCGCGATAGATTCACCGTGGTATTCAGCACACCCTTCAATAAGCCCTAAGCAAACGTGAGACATGCACCTTGCGCTTTTATAGTCAAAAACAAGCTGTGCTTCAGTCGTGGTAATAAAGCTGAATTCAGGCGGTTCCGCATCCGGATAGAGCTTCTTCACTTCAACGTGAATATAGCGCTCTACGTGTTGGATAAATTGAAAGGTGGTCGTGCTATGAGCAAGGCTCGCTTTATTAGGCAATGAGGCCAATAAGTTCTTAAAGACTGACTGCCCAAAAACACGCTGTAAACTGGCTGCATCAATATCGGTTTTCTTACTCAAGTTGATAATCAACCTGACAAGGTCTTTGTGGTCATAGCTTCCGACCGACGTGTAGATCCCTTCGTCTTCTGACATCTCTAAAACTTCTTCCAAAAGCTCCAGCCCAAACTTGTCTTCAACAAGCTCTAAAAATTCGGTGAATATGATTCCTTTCATCTCATACCTTTTCTTCTATTTCTTTTTAGAATGGTCTACTAAGTTATTGTTATCAAATTCTTAAACAAAAAAACTACGTTTCATCACCTAATTTTATGACATGGGTAACGCTTACTCGGAAATGTACAAATATTGAATATAGCAAAACCCCTCGTTTTGAGGCGATGGGTGACAGCCCCTCCCCTTTATTATGCTTAGTTAATGACTGAACTAAGGGTAAGTAAATGAAGACACACTCAAAATTGGTAATCAGCCCACGGTTATGCCTATACTTAAAATCATAATAATCAATATATTGGCTTGATATGAATAAAGAAAACTTCCTTCAACAATTCCAGCTTAACCCTACGGTTGGCTATCATCCTGAATCTGTAGAGCGTGTTTCGCATATCAGTGGCGATCAATTGCGCAAAGCGGCAGTGGTGGTCGGTTTAGTAGAACGAGAAGATGGTTTACATGTCATTTTTACTAAAAGAGCCGCTCATTTAAAGCATCATCCAGGCCAAGTCAGCTTTCCTGGGGGTAAACACGAACTTTCCGACCCTTCTATGCAATTTACTGCACTTAGAGAACTCCACGAAGAGGTGGGAATTCGATCGGATCAAGTTAAAATTGTTGGCCAATTACCTGCATTGAGTACTATTAGTAAATTTTCTGTGACACCGATTGTTGCAATGGTCGATCCTGACTATGAAGCCATCATCGATGAGAACGAAGTGGCCTCGATTTTTGAGGTGCCTGCCACCTATGTTTTAGACCAAGCTAAGTTGCACAGCCACACAGTTAACGTTAAACAAATCAAGCATCGTGTTTTTGCGATGCCCTTCGAAGAGCACCTAATTTGGGGCGTTACAGCTCAAATCATCCAATCTCTGCAGCGACATGTAGTGCAACAAATTACATAGAAACTACGTTTTGTTTAATCTCTGTTAACAAAATCCAGCCTTTCTATAGAACAGATTTATTAATGCAATTTTACGCAAACGTTTTCTTGGTATAAATCTGAACAACCCCACCTCTCGCATAATAAAAACTAATACCTAGCATGAACATAAATCACCTGTAGCACGCCAATTTCGTGATCAAAAATCCGTTTTTCGCATATCATGTGACACGCCGTTTCATTACATGATTTAGATCTATTTTTTGCAGAAGAAAATTCTGCAGAATTAGCCCCAACTTATTTCCTGTTCCCAAAAAATGAGTAATTTAACATGAACACAACAACTTCTTCGGCAAATGCCGTTAAAGATTCAAGCAAGTTTAACTATAAAGATTTTACCTGGTGTTTATCACTATTCGGTACAGCAGTTGGTGCTGGCGTACTATTCCTTCCAATCAAAGCTGGTGCGGGTGGTTTTTGGCCATTAGTTATCCTAGCTCTAATCGCGGCACCAATGACTTGGTTCGCACACAAATCTCTAGCTCGTTTCGTACTGTCTGCTAAAAACCCTGAAGCTGATATTACAGACACAGTTGAAGAGCACTTCGGTAAGACTGGCGCAAACATTATTACTTTTGCTTACTTTTTCGCTATCTACCCAATCGTTCTTATCTACGGTGTTGGTATCACAAACACGGTTGATTCTTTCCTAGTAAACCAAATGGGTATGGAATCTATTCCACGTCCTCTTCTTTCTGGTGCACTGATCCTTGCTATGACAGCAGGTGTTGTATTCGGTAAAGAACTGATGCTTAAAGCAACTTCAGCAATGGTTTACCCACTAGTATTCGTCCTACTAGCGCTGTCTTTCTACCTAGTTCCTGAATGGAACACTTCAATGATGGAAACAAGCCCAGAATGGTCTTCAATGCCTTCTATTATCTGGCTTGCGATTCCAATCATCGTGTTCTCTTTCAACCACAGCCCAATCATTTCACAGTTCTCTAAAGAGCAACGTCGTGTATACGGTGAAGACGCAGTTAAGAAAACTGACGCGATCACTGGCGGCGCAGCAATGATGCTGATGGGTTTTGTAATGTTCTTCGTATTCTCTGTAGTGCTTTCTCTATCTCCAGAGCAACTAGCTACAGCACAAGCGCAAAACATCTCTGTACTTTCTTACCTAGCTAACGTTCACGAGTCTCCACTTATCTCTTACATGGGTCCTCTAGTCGCGTTCGCAGCGATTACTTCTAGCTACTTCGGTCACTTCCTAGGTGCTCATGAAGGTCTTGTTGGTCTAATCAAATCTCGCTCTGGTTCTTCAATCAGCACGATTGAAAAAGCATCTCTAGCGTTCATCGTTGTTACAACTTGGATTGTTGCGGTAGTTAACCCAAGCATCCTAGGTATGATTGAAACAATGGGTGCTCCAATGATTGCAGCTATCCTGTTCCTAATGCCTGTATTCGCGATGCAGAAAGTACCAGCAATGGCTAAGTACAAAACTTCAGCACCTGTGCAAATCTTTACAGCTTTATGTGGTCTAGCGGCTATTAGTTCTGTAATCTACGGCGCTCTTTAATCTCAAGCCTTTTTTATAAGATGGCATCCATCTTATATCGCGAGATTAGACAAAAAATATAATGATAATAAATGAGCCTCCCTACTCCCCTTGGGAGGCTCTCTTTTTGAGGTAATCGCTATGATTAGTGTATTTGATATCTATAAAATCGGTGTTGGTCCATCGAGCTCACACACAGTTGGACCAATGAAAGCGGGTAAAGAGTTTATTGATGACCTACGTTCAATGGGAAAATTGCGCGACATCACTAAAATCACCGTGGACGTATATGGATCACTATCACTGACAGGGAAAGGTCACCACACAGATATCGCAATCATCATGGGTCTTGCTGGCAATACTCCTGAGAAAGTGGATATCGACTCTATCGCAGGCTTCATTGCTCGCGTAGAAGAAACTGAACGTCTACCTGTTGGTATGCACTGTCATACTGTTTCGTTCCCGAAAGATGGCGGAATGAATTTCCATACTTCGAACCTTTCTCTACACGAGAATGGCATGAGCATTCATGCTTGGGTTGATGACGAAGTAGCTTACTCAAAAACGTACTACTCAATTGGTGGCGGTTTCATCGTTGACGAAGAGAGCTTCGGCAAAGAAGAAGAAAACCCAATTAAAGCACCATACGAATTCACAACAGCTGAAGAGCTGGTTAATCAGTGTAAAGAAAGCGGTCTTTCTATCAGTACACTGGTTATGAAAAACCAAGCGGCTTTCCACTCAGACGAAGAGTCTCGCACTTACTTCGCTAACATCTGGAGAACGATGCGTGAGTGTATGGATCGCGGTATGAATACTGAAGGTATCTTGCCTGGTCCACTGCGTGTTCCTCGTCGTGCAGCTTCACTTCGCCAGCTTCTGATTACTTCAGAAAAAACAACCAACGATCCAATGACGGTTGTTGATTGGGTGAACATGTTTGCGTTCGCAGTAAATGAAGAAAACGCTGCTGGCGGTCGTGTAGTAACAGCACCGACAAACGGCGCGTGTGGCATTATCCCTGCGGTATTGGCTTACTACGATAAGTTCATTCAAACAGTAACTGAGAAAGACTACATCCGTTACTTCGCAGCTTCTGGTGCGATCGGTGGTCTTTACAAGCGTAACGCTTCTATCTCTGGTGCTGAAGTTGGCTGTCAGGGCGAAGTTGGCGTGGCATGTTCTATGGCTGCTGCTGGTCTTGCTGAGCTTATGGGTGGTAGCCCTGAGCAAGTATGTATGGCTGCAGAAATCGGCATGGAGCATAACCTAGGTCTAACGTGTGACCCAGTTGCTGGCCAAGTACAAGTTCCATGTATCGAGCGTAACGGTATTGCTGCAGTGAAAGCAATCAACTCAACTCGTATGGCACTTCGTCGCTCTTCTGCTCCTACTGTTTCTCTAGATAAAGTTATCGAAACAATGCTAGAGACAGGTAAAGACATGAACGCAAAATACCGTGAGACTTCTCAAGGTGGTTTGGCTGTTAAGGTTGTATGTTAATAAATCTGAATTAACAAACAAATAATAAAAAGGAACGCCGAGGCGTTCCTTTTTTGTATCTGAAATTTGGCGAGGTATTTACTCAACTCGCCAAATAGCCAAATAGCCAAATAGCCAGATTAAATCACTTGCGAGATAAGCAGGAAGCAACCAAACAACAATGAGAAAAGCATCATTGGTCGGCCACCTTCAGCGCTGTATCTGCCTTCCGCTACTTTCATAAAGCGCTGCTTGTGAACCATTATCAAAGGAACAAACACGGCTAAGAACACTAAGATGATGCCTGCATAGTTCAACACTTGTAGGAACTTGTCCGCAGCAAGCAGTGAACCCGCCAGCGGCAAGATGAAACTAATGCAGTAAGTAACCGCTGTGTTTTGGTTAAACATGTCTTTGTTCTGGTTGAACAACGCCATTGCTACACCAAAGAAAGAGGTCAGCAACGCTAAGCCAGTGAAGGTAGACAGAACGTTACCCACCCAAGGAGACTGAGCTTCAAACGCAGCCATCAAGTCAGACACATTTTTAAAGCTTCTGAATTGCTCTTCACTCAGGTTACCCACTACCGCAAACAACCAACACAAGTAGCACACTAATGGGATCAGAGAACCGACGATCACCATGTTACGCAGCTGTTTGTCTGTCGCTTCGTGGTTGTAAGAAACCAAGGTTGGAATCACAACCATAAAGCCAAAGCTCGTAAACAGGATGGCACTAGTTTTGATTAGATCAACGTGGTCATGGCTGGTTACCTGCATCAAGTTTTCTTGAGTCATGCTCGGCGCTAAGAACACCATGGTTGCAAACAAGCTAGCAAGCATCACGAAGAACAGTGCACGGTTGAGTTTATCAATCACACCAGTGCCACTTGCGACTACAGCGCCAGCAAGTAACGTAAACACGACTTGGCTCGTGGTCGCGGTGAGTTCAACGCCAAAGTTAGACAGTAACTTACTCAGTAAATCACCTGCGCCTAGAATGTAGGCCATCAATAGGCAAATCAATAACGCGTATAGCAAGCCGTTAGTCAGTAACTGACCTTGTTTACCCAAGGTTTTTCGGGCAATTGAGTTTAGTCCTAGACCGCCACCCGCTTTGATGGTCGCTTCTAGAAGTAATAATGCTGCGTAAGTCGTACCGAAGCAGATCAGTACCATCAGCAGTGTGCCGTAAAGCAATCCGAATTGAGCTAATACCATTGGGATCGCAAGCATACCAGCACCGAGAGCGGTACCAGCGATAATTAGGGAGCTACCCATCATTTTAATATTCATTGTTTTTAACTTATTTGTTTAGTTTTTATAGATGTGAGTCTTCGTACATCGAGCGGATGACAAAGGAGTTCAGATAGAAATAGAGTTATAAAACGAATAACAATAGGAGCGATAAGCGGTAAAGAAGCGTGCAGAGACGTGGTCGAACAAGGTGTTCAAAGGGGAGCTTGTCTTAAAAGAGGTAAAACGAGAAGCGTGAGTTTGCGTTAACTGATGTGGTGAACCTTCCGTAGGTTCAATAATCGGTGATGTAATCTTGAATTTCATGTATGTGTCCAATAATTAAGTCACATTCCATAGTAATTGAAGCAGCGTATCCATTGCTGCCCTACCTCTATCATTAGAGGTGTTTTCATCTTATCGAATGAGCTTTGAAACACAACGCTATAACCACATTTTTTGCTATTAAATTGAACAAAACAGCCATTTGGATATAAATTAACCACCAAACCGCGTAAAACAATAATCATTTATCATAAAAACCAAAGAGAGACACAATGGTCTCTCTTTTTATCCAAACAAAAACATGACATTAAGGCGCAGGGCTATATAAACGAGGTGGACTGCTGTTGGGTAAGTGAATCAGATTTAAGCGATTACGTCTTGCCCATTCGACCGTCAATGAGGTCGGAGCCGACAAACAAACCAAGGTTGCGATTTCAGCACGCACGGCTTTATGAATAAGCTCTAAACTGCAACGACTCGTCATAATGGCGAAACCCGACTTAGGGTTGATCTCGTTCACGGCCATCGCCCCAATTAGTTTATCCAGTGCGTTGTGGCGGCCGATGTCTTCACGACAAAGTGAAATTTCACCTTTCGAATTCGCAAACAAAGCGGCATGTAAAGCACCGGATATTTTGGCTGCTTTTTGATGTTCAGCAATTCGCCCTCTCAACCCCTGAAAAACCAGTGGACTGGGTGGTAATGACGATGGCAATGGAACCAAATCCGGAAGTGCTTGTTCAAGCGCCTCAACACCACACAAACCACAGCCTGTCGTTCCAGCCAAGTTACGCCGCTGAGTTTTCATGTCCCAAAAAGCACGGTTGCTGATTTCTACTTGCGCGAAATGAGATTCACCATTGCCACCAATCTCAATATCACGAATCTCACTGAATTTTTTTACAATACCGGTGCTTAAACTAAAACCGCGCACAAAGTCTTCCATGTGACCGGGTGTCACCATCATAACCGCCTGACTGATCCCGTTATAACTGATCGCCAATGCAGATTCGTTTGCCAGAGGTGCATCCACCACCATGCTATAGCCCGTAAGCTCTCGATAACTCATGGCATTGGGCTGTGGAGGCGCTTGATTAAAATCAGGCAGTTCAATATAGGATTGAGTTATACATCTCATAAAATCACCCGGAAAGACGGTCAGCTTGACGATATCGACTCAGACTGAAAACGTTACTGATTAAACTAGTATTACTGATTAAATAGACATCACTGGTTAAACAAACATCACTGATTAAACAAGTGTTTTGCTTCAGCAAAACACTGATCAGTGAGTGCCGAATAAGGTTCTTGTTTACGCTTAAGTAGACCTAGAGGCGAATGCACCACGGCTTTTTCTATAGGTACGATACGCAGTTGTTCATTGAGTTCTTCCAATCCAGAGTTAAGCGGCATAACAGCACAGCACAGGCCACTGGTAACGGCTTGGATCAGGTGAAACGTAGAGTTACTTTCAATCAAAGTCTGCGGAACTAGGCCTTTACTACCAAAGCTCAAATCAATCGAATGACGATAATGCATACCTTTAGACAAAAGCCCCAAAGGAATGCTATTGAGTGATTCCCATAAGACTTCCGACTCAGCAAAATCAAAGAATCGGCTATCATACAGAATGCCTAAATCCGTCGAGTTCATTTCTATAACGTCAAAATAAGCCGTATTGATCTGGTCGGTGTAACACATGCCTAAATCAAGTTGGTTACGATTGAGCTGGTCTATGATCTGCTCAGATGTCATCGACAAAATTTGAAAGCGAAGTTCAGGGAATTTTTCTGCTAAAGGCTTAATCAACTGCATCGGGTTTTGACTGGCTAAAGGCACCATGCCAACTCTTAGCGAGCCGACCAGTTGGCCACGGCAGTTAGCCGCTTCGGCTTGTAAACCGTCATGAGCCGCTAAGACGGTCTTTGCCCAAGCCAATATACGTTCACCCGCTTCGGTAAACCCTTCAAAACGTTGACTTCTTGAAATCAACTCAAGGTCTAACTCTTCTTCTAAACGCCTTATCCTCATCGACAACGTAGGCTGAGTAATATGACAAAGTGTCGCAGCCTGACCAAAGTGTTTCGTTTGATCTAAAGCGATTAAATACTTAAGTTGTTTTATATCCATGAATGATTAGTAAAACCTTGAAATGAAGCGTCTTCTTCGCGTTCGTCGTACATTAACGGTTCTCTGTGATTGAAAATACCTATCACGGGAAATAGCTCAATCTGTAAAGCAACAGCTAAAATAACAACGGTATTTTTGATTTAAATCAAAGTATGCCTAATTTAAATATAGGTCAAATCTAAATTATCTATAGCGTGATAGACAGCAACTATCATGGGAGACTCAGCTATATCAAGGCTGATTAACAAATCTCTCGTAAAATAGAGCTCACATCGCACTGGCTAATAAATTTTATTTATCACTATGAAGAATCTATTTATCACTGTGACAAAAGCGACACTTTCCATATTTACTCGCCATGATAGATTCTATTTATCACTTAGTCGGCAATATCAATTGGACGCACCGCCCCTTAACGGCATAACCTTTGATTTAGATCATGGCAAACAATTAGCCAGTCTATTTCTAAATATTCAAAGCAGTAAACAGGTATCGATACCAAATAATCAAAACCGTTTTACTCCCGCCTTATTTTTATAACGCGCCTGTTTTTACCGGTTCCCTTGTTTACTGCCGTTCCCGTGTGTGAGGAGTGCAGTTGTGAGCCAAAAAGAACAGATAAAAAAATATAAAGGTCCTGCTGGTGGTTGGGGGGCGTTAAAAGCCGTCACTAAGAGTTGGTGGGGCAGCGAAAACGCCATCAAAAACATTCGAACAATGCTTAAAACGAATCAAAACGGTGGTTTTGATTGTCCGGGATGCGCATGGGGGGAATCTCCACACAGCAGTAAAGTGAACTTCTGTGAGAACGGTGCAAAAGCCGTGAACTGGGAAGCCACAAATCGATTTGTGGATCCTGAGTTTTTCGCCGAACACAGCGTAACATCCTTGTCATCACAAACAGACTACTGGCTGGAATACCAAGGCCGAATAACCCATCCGATGAAGTACGACGCAGCATCCGACCACTATATTCCTATCGAGTGGGACGAAGCCTTTTCGCTCGTAGCCAACCATTTGAAGCAACTCGACTCGCCACATCAAGCCGAATTTTACACTTCGGGTCGAGCCAGTAATGAAGCGGCGTTTTTGTACCAACTCTTCGTCCGTGCGTTTGGAACAAATAACTTCCCTGACTGTTCAAACATGTGCCACGAAGCCAGTGCAATTGGCATGAAAGATACGGTCGGTGTGGGCAAAGGAACCGTGATTTTTGACGACTTTGAACAAGCAGACGCGATCTTTGTGCTCGGGCAAAACCCAGGTACTAATCACCCTCGCATGCTTGAACCATTGCGTGAAGCGGTAAAACGCGGCGCTCAAGTGATCTGTTTCAATCCATTGAAAGAACGTGGACTTGAACGTTTCCAAAATCCTCAAGTTCCGGTTGAAATGTTAAGCAATGGTTCAAAACCAACCAATACCGCTTATTTAAGACCAGCATTAGGTGGCGATATGGCGGTCTTTCGTGGGATGGCTAAATATTTGCTGCAATGGGAACGTGATGCGCTCGCAACCGAAGGAAAAGCCATATTTGATCGTAAATTCATCAACGAACACACCACAGGTATTGATGAATACTTAGCAGAAGTTGATGCGACAACATGGGAGCATATCGCTGAACAATCGGGGTTAGCTTTAAGCGAAATAGAAATGGTCGCAGACATGTACCGCCGTTCAGAAAAAGTGATCATGTGTTGGGCGATGGGGCTAACACAACATCGTCATTCAGTACAAACCATCAAAGAAGTAGCCAATGTGCAATTGTTGCGCGGCAACGTCGGTAAGCCGGGTGCTGGGCTATCACCGGTTAGGGGACATAGTAATGTCCAAGGCGATCGTACGATGGGTATCGATGAAAAACCCTCAGACCAATTGCTTGATAGCATTGAACGCCGCTTTAACTTCAATGTCCCACGTGATGTAGGCCACAACACCATACAAGCGATTAAAGCGATGGAAGAAAAACGCTCTAAAGTCTTTATTGGTTTAGGTGGTAATTTTGCGCAAGCCACACCCGATACTCCTCGCACGCATCTGGCGATGAAAAATTGTGACCTAACCGTTCATATCTCAACCAAACTCAATCGCTCTCACCTTGTTACCGGTCAAGATGCCCTGATTCTGCCATGTTTGGGACGTACGGAAATCGATACACAAGCTAATGGGCCACAAGGCATCACCGTTGAAGATACCTTCAGCATGGTTCACATTTCTTACGGACAGCTCGAACCTCGATCAGAGCATTTACGTTCTGAACCAGCCATTGTTGCGGGGATTGCCAACGCCACACTGGGCAGCCATCCAATAGATTGGAATTGGGTCATTCAAGATTATGGGCATATTCGAGATCTCATTGCAGATACGATTCCGGGCTTTACTGACTTCAATCAGAAACTGGAAAATCCGGGTGGATTTCATTTAGTCAATCCTGCCGCAAATCGTCAATGGAACACCCTCAGCGGCAAAGCGCAATTTGGCTCCAATGAACTACCACAACAACTGATTAATGAAGCGGTGTTGCAGGGTGATATTAAACCCGATCTGATCTTGCAAACCATGCGTTCCCATGACCAATACAACACCACGTTATATGGCTTGAATGATCGTTACCGCGGTGTCTTTGGTATGCGCGAAGTTTTGTTTATCAATGAAGCCGATATATTGAAGCTCGGTTTTAACCCGGGTGACAAGGTCGATATGGTGTCGCTTTGGGAAGATGGTGTAACGAGAAAAGTGAAAGGGTTTACCTTGGTGGCTTATGACGTTCCACAGGGTCAGGCGGCGGCTTACTATCCTGAAACCAACCCTTTGGTTCCTCTAGACAGCTATGGTGAACGAACCTTTACTCCTACCTCGAAATTTATCGCCATCAGATTAGAGAAATCAATCTCTGACGCCATTCCCCTTTCAACCGTCAGTTAACTGGCAGTCGGCAATTGAAAGTAAAAGTAAAAGTAAAAGTAAAAGTAAAAGTAAAAATCCACCTGTTTTAACAGGTGGATTTTAATAGTGACGCTTGGCCAGTATCAATACAGTCCGCTGAACATGTTTATTTAAGTCATGTACGTTTATTGGGCTTTTCATACCCTTAAAATTTAACGATAAACTCCCTTTCATTCGCCCAAAGAACATCATCACAAACTCGCTACATCACAGAAACATAACCACAACCGGAGTGTGGTCACACAATCAGTTATACCTCATAGGTGGTAGAGTCTCTTACACGTAAAGTATGCGCGTCATTATAATTAATAAAAACAAACACCTTATGCGCTCAACAATCACCTTTAAAATCCTAGTGGCCCTCGCCATTGTGTTCACTTTTCTATTAGCAATATCGACCTACTTTCAATATTCGCAGCAAAAGCAACTTGTAAACTCAGTGTTAAGTGAGCAGCTTCACGATAAAGCGAGCAACTATTTCGATAGCCTCAATATGATGATGCTCACTGGCACTATGGCACAAAAAGAGACCCTTCGTCAGAAAGCGTTAGCTCAAGAAGGCATTGAAAATGTTCGTGTATTGCGCGCTGATGCGGTGAGTAAGTTATACGGGCCTGGTAATGACAACCAAACGCCTGTTGATGATATTGATAAACGAGCGCTAGCGGGTGAAACCGTTATCGAACCCTTTTCTGCCGATTGGGGAAAAGGCTTGGTTATTGCTCTGCCCATGAAATCGAGCGAGAACTATCGCGGCACCAATTGTGTGGCATGTCATATGGCGCCAGAAGGGGAAGTATTAGGTGCAATTCGACTTGAATATAACCTTAGCCATGTCAACTCGCTGATCAATACTCAAACGATGACAGCGATCGGTATCATGGCGGTGATCTCCTTTGCCGGATTCGTTCTTACTATGGGATTGATTCGCAAGATAATCGTCCGCCCGCTTCAACAAACCTCTCGCTTTATGACCCAAGTCAGCAGCGATAAAAACTTATCCACTCGGCTGCCAGAGCAAAGCAAAGATGAAATTGGTACGCTTGCTAACTCCATCAACTCGTTCATGGGCACTGTTTCCAACAGCTTAGAGAGGGTACAAGACACCTCACACAAACTGAATGCTTCAGCCAACCAACTGACCAGTGTTGCACAAATTACCGAGCAAGCCGCCAGCGATCAACAAAACGAAACCGCTGAAGTACAAAACAATATAGAAGGGATACAGGCGCAGCAAGTCAATGTAGAACAAGCCACTTTAACCGCCTCAGAACTCATCAATCATACCGCTGATGTGGCCTGTAAAAGTGCTAACCAAGCACATGATGCAAGCAGTGAGATAAAGAACCTAGTCAGCAGCATAGAAGAAGTGAAACACAAGATACTGACACTCAATGAGCAAACCGGAGAGGTCTCTTCAATATTGAGCGTTATTCGAGGCATTGCCGATCAAACTAACCTGCTCGCCTTGAATGCAGCGATTGAAGCTGCTCGCGCGGGAGAACAAGGTCGGGGCTTTGCGGTAGTGGCAGATGAAGTTCGTAATCTTGCATCACGAACGGCTGAAGCGACAGGCAGTATTGAATCGATTATCCATCAGTTCCAAAAAGGTAGCGAAGAGTCGTTAACTTCGGCCGACCGTGTTTGCGAACAAGCACATCAAAGCTCAACAGATATCGACGCTCTGTCCGTTGAAATGAATGGTGTCGTTGAAGAAATGAAACAAGTGCTGGCTCATGCGAAAAATATTCAACAACAGACGCAATCCACTACACACGCAACTGAAGATGTTCAACAAAAAGTTGAAACCATCACTTCTCACGCCGACAACACATCGCAGTCTGCGGCTGAGACTCGTGGAATCAGTAATGATTTAGAAGAGCTGTCTGATCACCTTGAATCTCTTATCAACCAATTCACCTTATCGAACTCAAACACCAACGATAAAGGTCAGTCATAGGTCGTTAGAACTCCCCGACCGACATCAACAAAAAAAGCGCTCAAAGATGAGCGCTTTATCTTCATAACAATGCCTAGTTCAGGCTTTCAAAGTACCTTAAACCACGATTAGTGCGTAATGGAAACCGCAGTTAAATCTTTATGCTTGTGGTACATCGCGTGTTTGAATATCAGATTCGCACTCACGGTATCCATTCCTGCGACTTCTACATAAGCGCCCTTTTTACGGAACTTAAATACGACCTTATCAAGCGCCTCAACCGACGTGTTATCTAGGAAAGACGCATCCGAAATATCGATGGTCACTAAAGACGTGGCATTGTCATAATCAAATAGATCGACAAACGCATCTGAAGAAGCAAAGAAGACATGACCTTTTACTCGGTGGGTAGTGTGCATTTCGTTAGTCACCACTTCATCGGATATAAAGACCATCGACTTGCTAGCATGTGCATAAAATAGAGCCGATAGCACCACGCCAACCGCAACACCTATTGCGAGATTGTGAGTAAACACCACCACCGCCACGGTTGCTAGCATGGTTACGTTAGTTGGGAGTGTGTGGTCTTTAAGCTCAACAACAGAACGCCATGAAAACGTGCCGATTGAAACCATGATCATCACAGACACTAAAGCGGCCATCGGTATCAGCTTCAACCAATCAGAAACAAACACCACCATTAGCAGTAAAACAACCCCGGCGATCAGACTGGATAATCGGGTTAAGCCGCCAGATTTGATGTTAATGATCGACTGGCCGATCATCGCACATCCCGCCATACCACCAAATAAAGATGCCACGATGTTCGCTACGCCCTGCCCTTTGCATTCATTGTTCTTATTACTTTCTGTATCAGTCAGATCATCGACGATCGTCGCTGTCATTAAGGACTCTAATAAGCCTACGAGGGACAGAGCAATAGAATAAGGAAGTATGGTCGCCAGCGTATCAAACGTGAATGGAATATTAGGAATCAAAAATACCGGGAGTGAATCGGGAAGCTTACCCATATCGCCAATTGTTCTGACATCCAAACCAAAGAGCAGACTGACGATAGTAAGTACTACGATGGCAATCAATGGAGACGGTATCGCACTGCCTAATTTAGGGAAATAAGGAAGCAGATAAATGATCGCTAAACCAAGAGCGACTAACAGGTAAACGCTTGATGGCACATTGATGAGTTCGGGGAGTTGCGCCATGAAGATAAGAATCGCGAGTGCGTTAACAAAACCCGTTATGACTGATTTTGAAACAAAGTTCATTAAGTTACCCAGCTTGAGATAACCCGCGGCAATTTGAATCACGCCTGCAAGAAATGAAGCGGCGAGCAGATACTCTAACCCGTGCTCTCTCACTAAGGTGACCATCAACAGCGCCATTGCGCCCGTTGCCCCAGAGATCATCCCCGGACGACTGCCAACCAAAGCGGTTACAACACAGATACAGAAAGAAGCATAAAGCCCTACTTTAGGGTCGACGCCTGCGATAATTGAAAATGCGATAGCTTCAGGGATTAATGCGAGTGCAACCACAATCCCAGATAATGAATCTCCTTTAACGTTTGATAACCAGTGTTTTTTTAAATAATTAAGCATGTAATTCTCTTTTACTTGTACAGCCAGTCCTGCCTTGTTCAGACATAATTTGATCGACTGTTTTTCTTGAATGAGCGAGCGCTCGAAAAGTGCGGGTGTAGAGAGAATGCAGGGGCTAAGGCGGCGTAATTAACACGTGAATATTAAACTCCTCTGGTTTGTGATTGGTTTGCTATTGATTAAGTAAGCTCAAGCCGATTAATAATAGGCACTAAGGTAAACCGTAAAAATTAAGCTAGCGAGTAAACATTAGACTAGATCGTAAGTATTCAGTTGGATCGTAAGCATTGAGCTAGCTTGAGCCGCGCCAATATAAAGTGAGTCTTGATGCAATCACACATTCATTATTGCAAACAAAGATTCCAAACCTATACCAGCTCGTCAACGGTTACTGCTATTCACTAAAACCGTTACTAACCTAGTTTAATAACCTAACTTCGGCATGACGTTTATAAACGTCTAACGGCAATTACACCGCATGAAATCGAACAAAAAAACAACCCTTAGTGGTTTTTCTTGTCTGTAGACACAATATTTCTTTCGTCGAGCAAGAATAAAGGTTGAAGCTGTCTGTATGACAGGTAATATGTTCAATCGATTTAAAAAGTTTATACAACTCAATGTTTCGGCTAATTATTATGCAAATGTCTATTTGTTTGTATTAATGCCAGTACCTTTGAGTTGAATTTGTCCCTCAATGGAGAATGAAATCAACATGACTTACGCGCCTGTAACAGACGTACTTGGCGGCAAGCTAGCGGTAGACAGTGAAGTAACTGTTCGCGGCTGGATCCGTTCACGTCGTGATTCCAAAGCTGGAATCTCTTTCCTTGCCATTTATGACGGCTCTTGTTTCGACCCGATTCAGGCCGTGGTTCCTAATAATCTTAATAATTACGAAGACGAAGTATTAAAGCTAACAACTGGCTGCTCTGTTGAAGTAACTGGTAAGATTGTTGAGTCTCCTGCGAAAGGTCAAGACTTCGAACTAGCAGCAACTGACGTTAAAGTTGTAGGCTGGGTTGAAGACGCTGACACTTACCCAATGGCTAAGACACGTCACTCTATCGAATACCTTCGTGAAGTTGCTCACCTACGCCCACGTACTAACGTGATCGGCGCAGTAGCACGTGTACGTAACTGTTTATCGCAAGCGATTCACCGTTTCTACCACGAGCAAGGTTTCTTCTGGACTTCAGCTCCGCTTATCACTGCATCTGATGCAGAAGGCGCTGGTGAAATGTTCCGCGTATCTACGCTAGACATGGAAAACCTACCTCGCACTGACGAAGGCAAAGTTGACTTCAACGAAGATTTCTTCGGTAAAGAAACTTTCCTAACAGTATCTGGCCAACTTAATGCTGAAGCTTACGCTTGTGCATTAAGCAAAGTTTACACGTTCGGTCCTACGTTCCGTGCTGAAAACTCAAACACAAGCCGCCACCTAGCTGAGTTCTGGATGGTTGAGCCTGAAGTTGCGTTTGCAGACCTTGACGATGTAGCAAAACTGGCTGAAGACATGCTTAAGTACGTTTTCGCAGCGGTTCTTGAAGAGCGCCGTGACGACCTTGAGTTCTTCGCTTCTCGCATCGACAAGCAAGCAATCACTCGTCTAGAGCAATTCGTAGACGCTGATTTCGCACAAGTTGACTACACTGACGCAATCCAAATCCTACTAGATTCTGGTAAGAAATTTGAATTCGACGTTGAGTGGGGCATCGACATGTCTTCAGAGCATGAGCGTTACCTAGCTGAAGAGCACTTTAAAGCGCCTGTTATCGTTAAGAACTACCCGAAAGACATCAAAGCTTTCTACATGCGCTTAAACGACGACGGTAAAACAGTTGCAGCAATGGACGTACTTGCACCAGGCATCGGTGAAATCATCGGTGGTGCACAACGTGAAGAACGTCTAGACATTCTAGACGAGCGCATGATTGGTATGGGTATCGACCCAGAACACATGAGCTGGTACCGCGACCTACGTAAATACGGCACCGTGCCACACGCAGGCTTCGGTCTTGGCTTCGAGCGTCTAGTATCTTACGTAACAGGTATGGGCAACGTTCGTGACGTGATTCCATTCCCACGTACGCCACGCTCTGCTAACTTCTAATCTCAGCTTTCTTCTTTCAGAAAAGTCAGTATAGATAATTAAATAGATAAAAACCTCCGTATATACGGAGGTTTTTTTATACGCGCTCATTTATAAGGGCATGTTCATAAGCGCCATTGATAAGCGCCTACTGATAAAAGCTTAACAGCTAAATCTACTCGACAGTACGAACCAAAAAGTGATCTAAAAGTATCTTCTCGCCCGTCTGTTCTAGCGGCTTAAATTCAATCACCATCTGATCACCCTTTTGCTCAAAAGCATTCACTTTAAAGAATAAACTATCCTTATCCGCCCTAATGTTATGAGCAACCTGACGACCATTTACAAACACATCAAAAGCGGGCGCTTTTGGGTTTGCAGGAATGACAGTTTCAAAAGTGTACGTTTCACCTTCTTGCGCATAAGCGGTGTTGTAAATACCGCCATCCTTCGTCCAATAAGTACCATTAAAGTCCATACTTCCAGCTTTCCAGTAGCTGTAAAAGGCATGAAGATCTTCGATACTGTTCTGGGTCGTTGGCGTCCATCTTACGTCACCAAGATTTACTGGCTTCGAGTAACTAAACCCATGCGTTCTCATATCCTTGTTTAAGGAATCTAATCTCCCCAAAACATCATCAAAGGTATCTTGCCAACCAAGCTCGCCATAATATTGAAGGCCAATTTCTCCAATAATGTAAAACTCGTCGTCTCGTTCAATCGTAATGCCTGAACCTGAGTCGCCATGGATGATCAGCCACTGCAAATCACTTTGAGGCATGATCACCGGGTTATATTTATATTCAGCTAACCATTTCTTATCTGTGTCATTGTACTTAACAAATTTCTTTCCGCCATTACGGCCGTTGTAGTTGCCAAAGCCAACGCTATTTACTTCATAAACCTCTGAATGATCGAACATCCCTTTCTCTGGTAACTTCGCAGGTTTAATACCGGTTATTGGCGTGTCTAAGCGCACCAGAGCGAAATCATAAATGCCATCGGTAAATTCATACTCCCCCCACTCACCATCAGGGTCAGTAGTCGCACGTGATGTATGAATAACGTTGTACTTACCGTTCTCATCTTTTTCATAAGAAGAACAAGTTACTGCATTTTCATACCCTTCACTTTTAGAGCCTGATACGTGATTTGCCGTTATCACCCAGTAAGGGTCAATCAACGTTGCCGAGCCTGCATTCATATGACATGCAAAATCGAACTGAGTTTGTAGAGCGAACGTTTTGTGTTGAGTGACCGAACGATCCATTTTCCCGAGACCTGAGTGAGCAGAAAAAGTCGCTACAATTGCTGATGCTAGAATGATTCTTTTCATGTTACTCAACCTCTCTCAACTGGATAGCCTCAATAGCGTGATAGCCTTGTCTCGATTCAAAATCAAACTGCCTATATTGGCGTGAATATGAGATTTCTACGATGTCATCTGGCGATTGAGATTCGAAAACAATCGTATTTTTGACACTGGTCATGTGAAATGAAATGTCATTTTTAATTGTGATGCACTGCTTGTTAATACATGCCGTCACATCAGCAGAAGACAGCCAATTATGTGTATAAAGCTCTACAGAAAATCGCCCTTCTTTACTCGGCTGAACGTCAAAAGAAAAACCACTAGAACCAACAAGTAAACCTGAAAAAGCCTGCTCTTGGTTATAATCCGTAGAGTCGCCGTCTTGCCAGTAGTAACGATTGCCAACTGCATTTTTAGTCTCTGAATTAGCGACTTGTTTTAAATCACCAATAACCTTCACATCACCAATTAAGGCGCTATTGGGTTTATCTTTTCTTTGATGCTCTCCATAAAGAAAAGCCCAATCTAAGCCGTTTAAGTCAACATCTCTTGCGTAACGATACTTTCCCTCATCAAGCTCATAGCCGATAAATTCACTGGTAATAGACAATCTATTAGTTCCAACTTCCGAAAAATTGGTTAGTCGATTCAAATCAACATGGAGTTCGCTTGCTGAAGCATTGGTGGCTAACAAAGCCAACATGCACAGGTTTGTTTTTGTATATTTCAATCTGATAATCCCGCATCTCAATTAGTCATAACCAATTGTAATAAATGGGAAATTTAAACCTGTAAGGTACTGTAAGCCTTTACTCTGGTCACTTTTATCGCATAGCGACCAATAATTGACGTGAATATATAGCGGCGAAAGGTAGGCTCTGGTTATTTCCTAGCACAACCAATAAGACAAGTTTTTGACTAAAGGTGATGCATATTCCAAATAATCACCATTTCTCGCTTACACAGACTTACAAAGCCTGTGGCATTAAAGTATGAGATAGCCTTCAGAGCTCAGGTTTAATGCAATTATTCAAAAGTTCAGGTCATTTAAAACGAAAAAGCCCTGCCAAATTCTGGCAGGGCTTAAAATAATTCGACTGAATAATCGGCTTAATCGACATCTTGGTCGATAGCGTATTTTATCGCGAGACCGCAGATTGCCATCATAACGAACGGGATAGCCGCTGTTGTATATTCAGCCCAAGCCATATCAGCGAAGGCTTTTGCCAGCAATACGTGGCCGAGAATAAGCAGAAGTGCACACACAATCGCGACAATAATCAGCTTAACTTCATTTCCCATAGTCATTTTCAACATAACGGTATCTCCAATATTTGGTCTAACTGTATTGAATCACAACTCTTTGTTGTACAAGGCGTACAGTTGCGCCAGAAACAATCCGTACAGTTGAAATCATGGTCTGTTTTATGAGTGACTTAAGGTTTTACGAATGCGTAAGTTGATGTGCCAGTTTGCCAAGCAAGATTAGTGCTTGTTCTTTCTCTTCTGTGAGTTCATAAGAGAAGTTCAATCTGATCGCGTTATCTACTCTGCCCTGCTCACTAAACAGATCGCCTGAAGCGACACTGATCCCCTGAGCAATCGCTAGTTGGTAAAATTGTTGACTGTCGAATTTGGTGGAAAGACGAATCCATATGAAGTATCCACCAGCCGGTTCTTCAATCTCGACGGAATGCGGGAAGTACTGCTTGATGACCTCAATGAATCGCTCTTTTCTCACTAGAAGATTTTTACGCAATTTACGAAGATGATTGTCATAGCTTTCATGCGTTAAAAAGTGTGCGACACCAAGCTGAACAGGCGCACTGCTTGATAACGTAGAAAGGAGCTGAAGCTTTTGAATGGCATCGTTGAAACGAGTATTAACAACCCACCCCACACGATAACCTGGGCATAAACTTTTTGAATACGAACCACAAAGCAGAACAGAATCGGTCTTATCGAAGGCTTTTAGTGGCTTGGGCTTATGCCCTTCGAAGTAGAGGTCACCATATACGTCATCTTCAATAATGTAGGTTTCGTGTTGTTCTGCAATCTCAACCACACGGCGCTTCGCTTCTTCAGACAAACTTGTCCCTGTCGGGTTTTGAAACGTCGTCATCAACCAACACGCTTTTACATCTTGGTTTTGTAGTACGCTTTCAAACTGCTCAATATTCAATCCATTGATTGGACAAACATCCACTTCGATAGGATTGAGTCCTAACCTCTCTACGGCCTGTAAAGCACCATAGAAAGCAGGAGATTCAATCACAACATTATCACCCGACTTAGTAACCGTTTGCAGGCTTAAGTTAAGCGCTTCCATTGCGCCAGAGGTAATCACGATATCTTGATGGTTAACCGTAATGCCTTGTTGCAGGTAACGCTGCGCGATTTGTCTTCTTAAGGACTCACTGCCCGGTGGCAGATTATTAATGACACTCGCGCCAGTCATTTTTCTGCCAGCACTCGCGAGATTTCGGGTCAAGGTAGGTAAAGGAAACAGATCAGGGTCTGGGAATGCTGAGCCAAAAGGAATCACACCTTCTGCGGAACTCGACTTCAAAAAGTCGAATAAGCGATCATTAATGGCTTTCTTTTGGTGTACTAACGGCAGTTCATAATCAACGCCGTCCACACGTGGTGCAACAAAGTAGCCCGACTGAGGCTTAGCGATGATCCACCCTTCGCCTTCTAACAATTGGTAGGCTTGTAAGACAGTACTATTACTGACGTTGTAATTTCGACAACTCATGCGTACCGAAGGGATCTTCTCTCCGGATCGCCAAGTGTTATTAGCGATCTGAGTTCGAATATCCTTTGCAAGCTCTTCATAACGCGCCATCTAATTGTACTACCTAGATAAATTCTAATAAGCCGGAGATTTTATCACTAACGTTAACAACTATTGCTGCTATCCATATGATTGGACCTAATTTCTATAATAGTGTGAATTGGTTCACAGATAACTTTGTATGCTTTGCTAAGTTTGTAACCAAGGCGGGAGCCAAGTTCGCTCTACGCCTCTATAATTTGATGTAACCCAAAAAACATGCGAGATAACAATGAAAAAAATAGAAGCAGACCAGTTAAGTTATAAAGGAGAGTCAAACGGTGTTCATAGTTGGACAACACCGAGTGGCCAGCCATATTACTGGCACCCAGATTGGCTACATATCGCTGAAGATGCAACAGGCTCACATCCAAAGCAGAAGATCGACGTCGATCAAAACCAAGCACCAACTGAGAAACACGCGGTGTCTGCTATTCTGAAACACCTTAACCAATGGGCATCAGACAAACTAGCATCTCACCCTGAGATTGAAACAGGTTCTATCGAAGCTGAAATCAACCTGAAAAAATAATACGCAATGAGGCGTATCGGCTTTGACTGTTTTCACAAACAAGCAAGCCAAGATCGATCACTGAATAGCCTCGAATCTCTATCGAGGCTATTCACATATACGCATAGTAATGCTGTAATAATCCCCACTTAGTTAACAAATCACTTACACACACCAATTTCTTGTATCATTCAGCGAAAGCTATCGATAGAATTTCTGGTCCTATTTACGCAAGTCATTCAAGTTATGTATATTTCAAAGCAAGCAATGCGTCTTGCAAAGTAAAATATGCGTACTTAAAACTCGTGAATCTAGTAAGAATTATACAGACCAGAAACGAAACTGAACAAAGGCTTATCGATGGATACATCAAACTATAATCAATCGCTAACAACCCAGCTATATGCCATCGCTGGTGTGCTTTTTGGCACCTATGGCAGTCGGGTATGCCCTATGCTCGACACCTTAACGACGTTAGAAATTTTCACTCAAGTGAGTGTCGTTTTTGCCTTAGTCTGGTTTGTGCGCCATTATCTATTAGCCCGCCATGCTTTAGTTAAACAAGGTCGGTTTGCGCAGCTCGACACCTTGTTGTTTTTTGCTGCTAGTGTCCCTTTTGCGCTTTATTACAACTTAAGTTATAACTTCACCATCGATAGCAATTTAAAAGTGCTCTTTGGAATGACGTTATTTGGCTTCTTTACTGGAAGCATTCTTCAGTTGAAAGCGAAACTTACGCAAATGGACAAAATGGAACATTCTGGGCAGTTTGACTTCCAACTGATTGGCGAACGAAGTTCATTAGTTAAACAAATGGTCGGTTTAGTAATCGTACTTCTGATCACGCTGACCACCATGCTGACGATGGTTGCCGTTAAAGATATCTTTTGGTTAGAACATAACCCAGGTCGCTTACTGGACGGCACAGGTAAAGTCAGCGTGATTAAAGAGTTCATCTACCTTGCGTTGGTGCTTGGTGGATACGCAATAACCATCATGACATTGTGGAGCAAGTTGATTAAACGCATTCTCTTGAGCCAAGAACACGCGTTGAACAAGGTAACTAAAGGCGAGCACGGCGTTCGTTTGCCTATTTTTGGCTATAACGAACTGGGTTCTATGGCGTCAATGACCAACACCATGCTTGATAGCCTCGAAACCGCACAAAACGAAGTCAAAACTACCCGTGATGTTGCAATTGTAAGCCTGTCTGCACTCGCAGAATCTCGAGACAATGAAACTGGCGCCCATATTCTAAGAACCCAAGAATACGTTAAGGTACTCGCACAAGAACTCAGCAAATCTGAAACGCACTCTACTTTGTTAACACCAAATTATATCGAGTTGCTTTATAAGTCGGCTCCCCTGCATGACGTCGGCAAGGTGGGTATCCCTGACAATGTTTTACTAAAGCCGGGGAAATTAACCGACGAAGAATTTGAAATAATGAAGGGCCACCCTGCAATTGGCGCTGAAGCCTTGTCTATCGCAGAAAAGCAGTTGGGAAGCTGCTCTTTCTTAAAAGTCGCAAAAGAAATATCACTGACTCACCATGAAAAATGGAATGGCTGCGGTTATCCAAATCAGCTGTCTGGTGAGGACATTCCATTATCCGGTCGCTTGATGGCATTAGCCGATGTTTATGACGCGTTAATATCAAAACGAGTCTACAAGCCAGCCTTTACTCATGAACAAGCTAAGCAGATTATCTTAGAGGGCAATGGGACGCATTTTGATCCGCAAGTTGTCCAAGCTTTTCTGGCTGTCGAACAAGAATTTGTTTCGATTGCCGCGACCTACAAAGATGGCAAAAATGTACCAAGTGAACTCGAGCGTGAAAGCTTTATTGCTCAACCAGCCTAATCTATATAAAAACCACTAACTTCTTGCACCCTATAGGTTAATCCGTAGGGTGTTTTGTTATCAAATACCCTCTTTAGTCAATAAATCTGATTGAAATGGATTTTTTTTGGCCTTTCTGTTCACTTCGTATTGTCTTAAAAATTCCATACAGGTATAACTACCCATAGATACTATCCCCTCTCAATTGACATGGATGAAGATTATGTTTGAAAAAGTGTTAGCTGCTCCCGCCGATCCTATCCTCGGCCTTACTGAAGAGTTTAAAAAAGACTCTCGTGCAGAGAAAATCAACCTTGGTGTTGGCATCTACAAAAATGAAGCTGGCCAAACGCCTGTACTTAAAACAGTAAAGAAAGCAGAAGCTGCACTTCTTGAAAGCGAAAAAACCAAATCTTATCTGACAATTGAAGGTACAGCTGAGTACGGCCTAGCTGTTCAGAAGCTTCTTTTCGGTTCAGACGCAGAGATCGTAACGTCTCAACGCGCGAAAACTGCACAAGCTCCTGGTGGTACTGGTGCACTTCGCGTTGCTGGCGAATTCATCAAGCGCCAACTAGGCGATGCTAAAATCTGGATCAGTAACCCAACTTGGGCAAACCATAACGGCGTTTTCGCTGCCGCGGGTATCGAGACAGCTCAATACAGCTACTACAATGCTGAAACAAAAGACAAAGACTTCGCAGGCATGGTTGCTGACCTAGAGAAAGCTTCTGAAGGTGATATCGTTCTTCTTCACGGCTGCTGTCACAACCCAACAGGTATCGACCCAACAACTGACGAGTGGGAAGTGCTGGCTAAACTGGTTGCTGAAAAGAAACTGCTTCCTTTATTCGATTTTGCTTACCAAGGTTTTGCAAAAGGCGTTGAAGAAGATGCAGCTGGTCTACGTATTTTTGCTCAATACAACAAAGAGATCCTTGTTGCTAGCTCATTCTCTAAGAACTTCGGCTTGTACAACGAGCGTGTGGGCGCATTCACTCTAGTTGCAGAATCTGCAGACGTAGCAACGACAGCGTTCTCTCAAGTTAAGAGCATCATCCGCTCTATCTACTCTAACCCACCAGCGCACGGTAGTGCTGTAGTAACTCACATCCTTGGTGATGCTGATCTACGTGCTGAATGGGAAGCGGAAGTGGCAGAAATGCGTGACCGTATCCAAGAGATGCGTGAGCTATTCGTAACAACATTGAAATCTGAAGGTGTTGATGCAGACTTTACATTCATCGAGCGCCAAAACGGCATGTTCTCGTTCTCTGGCCTAAGCAAAGAGCAAGTAACTCGCCTGAAAGACGAATTCGCTATCTACATTGTTGGTTCTGGCCGTATCAGTGTTGCTGGCATGACTAAGTCAAACATGGGTCCTCTATGTAAAGGTCTTGCTGCGGTTCTTTAATCGAAAAGCGAAACCTGTATCTGTCGACCTATAGATATGCAAAAGCCAGCAATTAAGCTGGCTTTTTTGTGTCTGTCTCTTTGTATATAAGAGCTATATATAAAAGCTATTAAGGCACTTAGTCTCTGCGTTACTGGTTAGTACTCTAAGAAGAACTCTACACCTAGCTCGTTAGTACGCTCACTACGAATCTTACCTTCGCCATCTCGGTGTTGATAAGAGCCACCAATCGCAAACTTGTTGGTCACCAGATAGCGTAAACCTAGGTGATAGATCTCTTCATCAAACAGGTCACTGCGATTTACTTGCACACTACCGTTCGCAATCCAGCGTTTGGCGAAGCCATAGTTAAGTTCGGCTTTAATCCCTTGGATAAACTCGGTATCTGAAGACTCAGTTCGGTTGGTATCGTTATCTTCCACCTCCCCCTTAGTGATACCAAGCAGGTAGTAAGCCACTATATCTAAATCTTTCTTAATGCTGTAACGGTAACCAACACCTGGCATAAGCGTATCAATTCGAGTTGTCGTGTCATCCGGGTGAATAAAGCGCGCACTGTAGTCGCCCAACAACAACCAATCATCCGTCATCACGTAACTGACGCCTAATCCATACGATGAGGCATTATTATTGCCACCTGCATCTTCATTTAAACTGCCCGAATGCGCGGTGGCATAAACATGGTCATAATCAAGAATATCCACCGCGTTAGTGTCCGCCCACGAACTTGGAGAAAAAATAAAAACTGCAGATACCAAACTAAGCTTCCACTTCGACATTCCTATCATCCTTCAACTGTCACTCCATTAACTGAAAGATTAGTCTATCCATAAGACTTTAAAAAGGTTTTAGCTCACAGATTGATTTGTGCCGGAAAATTATTATCAAATGTTGTACCATGAAATCATACAAACCAATGGATGATCATTATGGATGCTGAGTTATTAGAGATTCAAAACTTTCTGGCACAATACCCCCCTTTCTCTGAACTTCCTGAAGAGATATTGGTGAAAGTGACCAGTAGTGTGGAAATTTCTTATTACCGCCAAGATACCCCTATCATTCACTTTGGTGATCAAATTCATGACCTCTATATCGTTCGAAGTGGTGAAGTTGAAGTCTATCGTCGTAAGGGCGAACTCTATAATCGCCTTGATGAAGGGCATGTGTTTGGACAAATGGGACTGCTGACCAACAACAAAGTTCGCTTCCCAGTTAAAGCGACCGAAGATACCCTTCTCTATTGCATCCCTGAGCCGATTTTCCAAGAGCTCTACGACAACTATGATTCATTCGCCGACTTTGTCGAGGTGGAAGATAACGCGCGACTTCGCCAAGCAAACTCAGACAGCAACGACGCCAACGATTTATCGACATCTAAGGTCAAAACGCTATTGACCAGCGAAGCACCGATGATCGAGAAAACGCGCACCATCCAACAAGCTGCAACCATGATGGCAGAAGACAATGTCTCTTCTCTACTGATCATCGACCCTGATATTGTTGAAGATGATGAAGACGATTCAACACCAGTTATCGGCATCATTACCGATCGAGACTTATGTACTCGCGTTCTAGCCGAAGGCCTTGACCCGTCGGATGAAGTATCCAGTGTGATGACACCAGAGGTTATCTCACTCGACCACAATGCCTATGTATATGAAGCAATGATGACCATGCTTCGCTACAACGTGCACCACTTGCCAGTGCTTAAAGATAAGAAACCTATCGGTATTATCGAAGCGACCGATATTGTTCGCTACGAGTCTCAAAACTCGCTGTTATTGGTAAGCAGCATCTTCCAGCAACAAAGCATTGAAGATCTTAAAGTACTTTCTGAACAAGTAAAAGACAGCTTTGTGCGCTTGGTTAACGAAGATGCCAACGCCCACATGGTGGGTACCGCAATGTCGGTAATCGGCCGTAGCTTTAAGCAACGTATTATTGAGCTAGGTGAAGAGAAATTAGGTAAAGCGCCCATTCCTTATTGTTTCCTTGCACTCGGCTCGATGGGACGTGATGAGCAGTTGCTCGTTACTGACCAAGACAACGCCATTATTCTTGATGACACCTACGACGAGAAAAAGCACGGTAAATACTTTGAAGAGTTATCAACCTTCATTTGTGATGGCTTAGATCAGTGTGGCTACGTGTATTGTACTGGTGACATCATGGCCACCAACCCAACGTGGCGTATGACTCGTCGCCAATGGGAAGAGTGCTTTGCCGATTGGATTGATGATCCAAACCCGAAAGCGCTATTGAACGCTTCTATCTTCTTTGATTTAGACGGTGTCTACGGCCGCTTGAAATGGGCGGAACAACTGAACAGTTTTATTGTTCGCCGAGCACGTAAGAACAACCGTTTCTTAGCATGTCTTGCTCGTAATGCGCTTAACCGCACACCGCCACTCGGGTTCTTCAAAGATTTCGTTATGGAAAAAGATGGTCGTCATAACAACTCGATCAACCTTAAACGTCGTGGTACCGCACCACTTGCCGATCTAATTCGTGTTCACTCTTTGGCGGTAGCCTCTCGTTCGAAGAACTCATTCGAACGTTTGGATGACATTATCGACGCAGGTATTCTGCCAAAAGGCCGAGCTCAAGATTTGAAAGATGCGATGGAGTTTATCTCCTTAGTTCGTATTCGCCACCAGGCACACGATGTCGACAACAACATAGAACCGGATAACAACATTGAGCCAGAGAACCTATCTGACTTCGAGCGACGCAACCTAAAGGACGCATTCCAAATATTAAGTAATGCGCAGAACTTCCTTAAGTTCCGTTATCAAGCCAGCAATAAGTTTAAGTAGGGCCTATGAACAAACTATTCAGATCACCTGCGGTCGACTGGCCATTTAAGTTTGCTCAAAAGCTGGAACGAGCGAGAGACGAGCGTTTAAAGCAATTTTATAGCCAACCTCTTCCTGTACCTGATACGCCATTATCAGAAGTAACCTTCTTAGCTGTCGACTTTGAGACTACGGGTTTAAACCCAAACAAAGATGGCATCATTACCATTGGCCTTGTCCCGTTTACGCTAAATCGTATTTACTTACGACAAGCCAAACACTGGACACTGAGACCAAAGCAGAAATTAGAAGAAGACTCTGTGGTTATTCATGGCATCACTCACAACGACATCATTGACGCGCCAGACCTTAGCGAGGTGTTAGATGAGATATTAGAATCACTGGCGGGTCACATCCCAGTGGTTCATTACCGTCGTATCGAGCGTGATTTCTTGGATAACGCACTGAAAGTGAGATTAGGTGAAGGGATCGAATTTCCAGTCCTCGACACACTCGAGATTGAATCTCAAATCCAGAACAAACTGGCTGGCGGCTTATGGAATAAGCTCAAAGGAAAGAAACCAGCATCAGTAAGGCTTGGTCAGAGTCGCCGTCGATACCACTTGCCGGACTACACGCCGCATCATGCATTAACGGATGCAATTGCAACCGCAGAGTTACTACAAGCGCAGATTGCGCATCATTTTAGCCCTGACATGCCGGTTAAAGATTTCTGGTTATAGCTAGATTTAAATACTGTTTAAATCGTACGTGAAGCGACTAGCCATTAGCCATTAGCCATTAGCCATTAGCCATTAGCCGTTTTACACCTTAATACTCATAACGCTCACATTATCTAAATAGTGAGCGTTTTGTTTTTGCGTATTAGGAAAAGCTTACTTCGCTGTCGGACCAACTAATCGCATTTCCCAATCTTCGACTTTGCCAGTTTCAAGGCGACGATCTATAAGTGCTCCCCAAGATTCGACTAAAGGTAGCTCCGCCAATTCTTTGAGCTCTTGTTTATCCAAACAACCTGTAAACACCGCCCCCATGATGCGAGTTAACGGCCATTCTGGATAAGGTCTTTCACATAGAATGATCTCATCTCCAGCGCCGATATCACCCTCTTCCAATACACGGAAATACCAGCCAGTTCTTAGCGTATCTTGCAGCCTTCTTGCCATATCATTTTGATCGAATCTCACGTTCAGCTTCCAGCACGGCATACGCCCTTGCGAGACTTCCAACAATGTTGAACCAATACGAATCTTATCTTTCAAGCAAATGGAATGCTCCGTGACGCCGCTTGAGCTTAGGTTCTCGCCAAATGCGCCTGCAGATTGAAAGATGATTTTGTCACCTAACTCTTCCTGCCAAACTGGGTAGTGCTCGCTTGGGTAGATATGAAGGGCTTTTTGAATACCACCGTGAAAGCGAGGGTCACCTTGTTCGTCATTGGTAAAACCAAGTTCTGTGGCATGCTGACGCTCAGGTAAAACCTGCTTGTTGATGGCACTGTTTGCACCGTGTGCAAAAGCAACGGTTTTGCCTACCAATACGCTATTAACTAAGCCTAACTTCTTCATATCTTTTCCTTTTACCTAAACTTATTTTCTGAACTGCGTGAGACAAACGACACGATAACTCGATTTCATTCACTACGGCAAGCATGATAATCTAACAAACCAATGTCACAATAGGGACATAAAGACACTTAACCATGCTAACCCGCCAAATAGATTCTCACTCCGGAATCATCACCTCAAATGAGATGATGGTCGCTAATCCTAATTCACCAGCGTTAGTGAAGACCATCGATATGCCCAAGGGCTACGTCGATGCAATGCACCAACATACATGGCATCAAGTGATCTTCCCGCTCAAAGGCCTATTGCAAACGAAAACCGATCACTACCAGCATCTTGTGCCCCATACTTCTGCTTTGTTTGTGCCTGCAGGGATTCAACATGAATCTATCGCATTGAACCATACGACGTTTGTCGGTATTTACCTTAATCCAGCCTTTGGTATTGAGTATGAGCCTCAAGTGCGAACCATTACCCTGACGCCGTTTTTGAATGAGTTATTGCAGGAAATTCGCAGACAGTGCGAAGGATTAGTGAGTGATGAAGAGGTATCGCGATTGCTCTCGGTATTGCACGATCAGATCATGAAAGACAACGTTCAGACCTATCAATTGTTGCTACCCGAAGACCGACGATTGAAGCTTATCTTTGAAGCGCTGACAGAGGCACCAACGTTGGACTTTTCGTTGAAGGAATGGGGAGGTAAAGTCGGTGCATCAGAGCGAACCTTATCGCGCTTATTCTCAAAAGAGTTCAACACGTCATTTCAGTTATGGCGACAACAAATCCGCCTGATTTACTCGTTGTCTTTGTTGGATGAAGAGTTCTCAATCCAGAATATTGCTGATCAAGTCGGTTATCAAAACGACTCGTCTTACATTAAAGCTTTCAAGGCATCTTTTGATGTAACCCCGCAGCAGTTTCGCTTTAGTGGTCGAAGAAGGTAATTAGGCCTCTATATTTTCACCTTCTATAGGAAACAAAAAGAGGAGCCTAAGCTCCTCTTTTCACTGGTAAACATCTAGGTCGCTTATTAAGCGTATTTCTCTTCGAAGTCTTTCATAAAGCTAACTAGTGCCTGAACGCCTTCCAGAGACATCGCATTGTAAAGTGAAGCTCTCATTCCACCCACCGCTCGGTGACCTTTTAACGATTTCAGACCTGCAGTATCAGCCAGCTCTAAGAACTTGCTGTCTAGCTCGGGTTTCGCCAACTGGAAAGGTACGTTCATTCTTGAACGGTTTGCGGTGTGAACATCGTTTTTGTAGAAAGCAGAGCTATCAATCGCATTATAAAGCAACGCCGCTTTCTCTTTGTTCACCAACTCCATCGCTTCAACGCCACCTTGAGCTTTAAGCCACTTGAATACAAGGCCTGATAGGTACCAAGCGTACGTTGGCGGTGTGTTGAACATTGAGTCTTTTTCAGCAAGTACTTTGTAGTTCAGAATACTCGGCAATACTTCGTTTGCTAGTTCTAGTAGATCATCACGTACGATAGCAATGCAGATACCCGCAGGGCCGATATTCTTTTGAGCACCCGCGTAGATAACACCGTACTGAGACACATCGATCTTACGAGACAGAATGTTAGATGACATATCCGCGACGATTGGCTTATCCGTTTGAGGAAGCTCACTGATTTCAATGCCATCGATGGTTTCGTTTGGACAGAAATGTACGTACGCCGCTTCTGGGTCGATTTTCCAATCTTTAGCCGGAACAACCGCCGCTTTGCCATCAAGAGATGTCTTCGCGTTAAATACATCGATTTCGCAATATTTGCTCGCTTCAGTCACTGCGCTTTCTGCCCAGTAACCCGCATCAATGTAAGTTGCTTTCGTCGCGTCACCTAGAAGGTTTAGAGGAACAGCAGCGAATTGAGCACGAGCTCCCCCCTGACAGAAAAGAACTTTATAGTTGTCTGGGATGTTCAGAAGATCACGTAGGTCTTGCTCAGACTCATCGGCAACTTGAATAAACTCTTTGCTGCGATGGCTGATTTCCATAACGGAAGTGCCTAAACCATTCCAATCAATGAAGTCTGCTTGCGCTTGTTTCATTACCGGTTTAGGCAGTGCCGCTGGGCCAGCACTAAAGTTGAATACGTTATCTAATGTAAGTTCCATGGGGATAATTGCTCCTGCTAAATAATAACTATGAAAGTAATACCATGTTTTACCCAACATAAAAACAACAAAAGAGGTCTTAAGACCTCTTTTGTTTCGTACCGTACAAAATGTTTAACTTAACCCGTTAGATCGCCCTATCAGTATTAAGCCCGACTCTTTTTATTGAACAAAAGCCGGCATAAGCAGTGCAATTAATGGAATTTCTTGTCCATTTTCAAACACTAGATTTCCATTCTCTAGGTCAGCCGTGATTTCATAACCACTTTCTGTTTGCTTGATCATTTCCATCACGATCAATTCGTCGATACCTTCACGGATAAAAGGGTATTCTTCAACAAGCTCATTTGAGAAGCTAGATTGAACATTACCTGTTAATGCAGGAACAATCATTGAAGGGTTACTGCTGATGTTTTCTGTGCCTTCCGGTACGCTCACCAACCATTTAGATTCAAACTGACCTTTACCTAATTCTAACGACATATTGTTCATTGAAAGGTCGAAGCCTTTAGCAAACAGTACGTCGATGAACGGAATGATCTCAGCCACATCTTCTTGTGTCAGAACAGGGTTCGCCTGGTAAATTTCAAAGATTTTCTCAAACGACTGGCTGTCCAGTTTCGACATTTCAAAATCGACGTTTAGATTGTTCAACTGGCCTTCGTTGGTCTCAATATTGGCGACATCCAACTTAAGACTGCTGCTCAAGCGCTTAGTCGCTTCATCTAGATGCGATTCAAAATCGTACTTAGAGTTTTCGATGGTCATGAATGGCTGCCTTGCAGAATCTGAAATCAAGAAGCTATCAATAGTAAAATTCTGCGTGCCTAACCAGTAACCTTTTGCTTGCTGGCCTGAACCAATACCTTTTAGGTTTGAGAGTGTCACCTCTTCACCCGTTTCAAAATCAATTTGAACAGATGGGATAGAAAGCTGGTAATCAACCTGCCCTAATACAGTGGCATGGCCAGACAGATTCGACTTCGTGATAGATACCGAGGTACCATTTTCTTCTGAGCCTTGGTGATTGAACTGGCTTAACTCGAAGTTGAAATCCGTGTTGCCGTTTAGTTCAGTGCTGGTAGTCAGAGTAAGAGGCAGAATGTCAGTATTCTCAAACGTCGACAGCGCGTTTAAGCTCACTAAGCCATGGCTCACCGCACTATTAATGACAAACTCACTTGGTAAGCCATCGAGCGCAAGCTGCTCTTTCAAGCTCTCATCCGTCACAGTTACGCGAGTGGTTACAGTAGAAGAAAGGTAACCTCTATCGTATTCCACGATCTCAGCTTGAATGCTTGAATTGTTAAGCTTTGCAACGCCATCAGTAATCGCATTTTGTCCAATTTGCCCAACCGCTAATGGCCAACAAAGTGCCAATGAGATTGCTCCGCCAATTGCACCAATTTTTCTTAACTGTTCCATGAGTTCTCTTTCTACACTAGTCTGTTTTTTTTAGTCTAACCCATCAGTAGCAAACAAGAAACATTGAGTTAAATCAGTCTATTGCTCGATACTTCGATTGCCTCAATAAATTAACGGCTAGCTCTCATCCTTATTCAGTGGTTCTTGCTAGGCTAGAGACGTCGCTACTATTAAGGTTGAGCTGTGAATCAATACGCTGTTATCTGTTTGGACAATAATCCGGTTAGCATTGAAAGAATACGTTCGGAGCTGGCTCCGTTAGCTTCTGTATTCGATATTTATACTGCCGAGAACATAGAAGACGCGCATCACGCATTAGAAGATATCCATGATCACCACCAAACCGTTGCTTTAGTGATCACTCATCATCATTCTGGATTTAATGGTGTGCAATTTCTTATTGAACTGGAACAGCTGCCCCATAGTAATACCGCAAGAACGATATTAGTCAGCGCTTCGTCAGACATTCAATCCATTCTTACCGCGGTGAATGAAGGCCGGCTCAATCACTGCCTAACCAAACCCGTTCAAGATCAAGTTCTATTCAAATCGGCGCAAAAAGAACTGACCTCTTTTGTTATCCAATACGACTCAGAAAACCTGTTATCTTACAGTGATGCGTTGGATCAACAGCGCTTATTCAGAGCGCACATCGAGCAAAAGATTCATTCTTTTCAATCGGGGTTCATTCACGACTACCACCAGCTTTCTGACAATGCCCTTGCAGAGCGTGTCGTTAGTGCATTACAAGATGTGTTTTCAAAAGATGACAAAACCAAGGCTATTCGAGACTACTCACCCGAACATCTCCTCACTGTAGAAGGTGAAGACAATCGCTTTTTATGGCTGATCATTGAGGGTGAAGCCGCTCTCTATAAAAAAGACGAGTTGGGGCAACAGCGGGAAGTGGTACGACACTCTAAGGGCAACATTGTCGGCGGGATGTCGTTTGTGACGGGTGAACCTTCGTTCTCAACCGCGATAACCCTAACTCAAACACGGGTCATCAAACTGGATAAAGATAGCTTTGCTCAGGTAATGCACTCAAACAATACCCTGCTGCCGTTATTCACCAATCTATTGCTCCGTCACTTTAACCGCCGCTTGCAAAGAAGTATCACTAATAAAATCAAGCTGCAACAAACGTTGGAGTCACTAGAGTCTGCACATCAACAATTGGTCGAGAAAGAGAAGATGGCGATGCTCGGGCAACTTGTCGCGGGCGTTGCTCATGAGTTGAACAACCCTATTGCCGCGATCTTACGAAGTATTGAAACCTTGTCTGAACATCTCGACCAGATACTCGAAAACTCGTCACTCCCAGAATCGAATAAAGGGACTGACGTGCTGGCGCATTCAAAGTTAGCCAAGCCACTATCAACGGCTCAAGAAAGACAACTCGTAAAGCACCTCACCTCTACTATCGATGATCGTGCGCTAGCCAAAAAAGCAGTGAGACTAAACCTAAGCCAAGACTCGGCGGTTCTAGACACCTTGAAAGACTCACCTGTCGCAGGCAAAGAGCTGCTCAATGACTTAGAGCATTACCACTATGTTGGAAACTCTATTCGCTCAATTCAAGTGTGCAGCAAGCGTATTGCCGATATGGTTAAAAGCCTAAAAAGCTATGCCCGAGAAGATGAAGAGGTTCGCCACTACGCAGACATTCACGAAGGGCTTGAAGATACCTTAGTGATCTTTGAAAACAGACTCAAACATCACCAACTCGAAAAACATTACGACACCGAATTACCGCCTTTATTGTGCCAGTCGCTCTCGCTACAACAAGTATGGACAAACCTGATCTCTAACGCACTCGATGCCCTTTCTGAACGAGGAAAAGTGTCAATCACTACTTCTCAACAGACGCAAGGTGACGACACATTTCTTGTAGTGGAAATCTCCGACACCGGCCATGGCATTGCGAAAGAAGACATCAGCACCATTTTCAACCCAAATTTCACGACCAAAAAAGAAGGCAACTTTGGTTTAGGAATTGGTTTATCTATTTCTCAACAAATTGTTTCGGCTCATCAAGGGTTTATTTTGGTGGAGTCTGAGGTAGGCAGCCATACACACATGCAAGTGTGGCTTCCATTCAAACAAGAAGGAGCACCTCATGAATAAGTACCTAATTTTATGTGTCGATGATGAGCCTGAAGTCCTCAACAGTGTCCTTCAAGACTTAGCACCATTTGAAGAAAGCTTTATTGTTGAAGGGGCCGAATCGGTCGATGAAGCCAAGCAGGTAATCAAAGAAATGGGACAAGATGGCATTAAACTCGCCTTAATATTGTGCGACCACATCATGCCTGACAAAACCGGTATCGACTTTCTCATAGAGCTCAATCAGAACGATTACACTAAGCCGACACGCAAACTACTGCTCACAGGGCAAGCAGGCCTGGAAGATACGGTGACCGCGATTAACAACGCTGCGCTTGATTTCTATATTTCTAAGCCTTGGCAAGGTGGTCAACTCAGAGACACGATTACTCAACAACTGACCGACTATGTCATTGCAAACGACAAGCAATTGCTAAACTGGACTTCCATTTTAGATACCGAGCGCATCCTCACGTCAATGGCAAACAAGCGAACAAGCTTTGGTGAATAAGCTAATGCATTGTGAATCGACCTTAAGTTTTGGTGAATAGTCCCATAAACATGGGATCTCAGTTGCAGAGCAGCGCCTAAATTGTATATTTTTTAGCTAAATGGCAAAGGATTGGCATTTTTATGGATTACTTTTCCACGAGTTAGATTAAACTGTCTTAATGTTTATGGTTTGCCTGATTTTTCTCAAGCCAAAGGAATTAACACTAAATAAAGGTTTACGGTCGTTATGCGCAAAATTCTACTTACTACCGCTATGCTATTGGCTTCTAGCCAAGCACTAGCTGTTGATGAACAACCACAAGTAATGAGCAACTTTAACTACGATTACTTTGAAGCACGTATCGGTGCTAGCCCAGTAACATTTGGTGGCGCGTTCAGTAAGTCAATTCACCCGAATGCTCACGCTATAGCACGTATCGATTCAGAATTTGAAGGCGATTACGACTCAGCTGTAGGTCTTGGTTTCCACGCTCCATTAAACAACTGGGCAGACCTAACAGGTGAAATGCTAGCTCGTATCGTTCAGCCTGAAAACTCAAGCTCTACTGATATCGGTATGGAAATCAACGTTGGTGTTCGCCAATGGCTTGGCCCACAACTAGAAGTTGGTGGTAAAGGTGGTTACGTTTCTATCGATGACAACGATGATTGGACGGGTTCTGTTTACGCGCGTTTCCACTCTACAGAGCTTTTCTCTTTAGGTGCTGAAGCTCGTATTAACGACTTCTACGGTGATCAGCTAATGTTCACGGCTCGTTTCAAGTACTAATACTTAACGCTCAAGCCCTAGCAAATAAGCTCTCCATGAGCACTTAGCCTTTTGATACTTAGTCTTTTAAGAAATCCGGCTAAGACAGAAACAAAAAAACCGAGGACATTCCTCGGTTTTTATTTATTAGTAATAATCTTAAGCATATAAGGTAAACTTCTTTAGTGGCAGCCCTTTAATAATTGCTGCTTGCGTGGCTCTTGTAATAGTTTCCAGTGAATACCATCAATTGCACCCGCAAATTTCCAAAGTAGTTTTAGGTCAACATCGTTTCCGTACGCTTTACGAACCTTATTAAACACTTCAGGCGCGCCCAACTGCATAAACATTGAAACATCGTCCACACCCGCCTTTTTAACCATGCGCTCTAACGTAAGTTGCATGTTTGGTAGATCTCTCAATCGACGGCTAGCGGATGATTTCTTAAAGCTACGTTGCTGAATTGAATTATCGATTGAAGTACGAATAATACTATCCAATTCAGGATGTTCGCATGTAAAAAGATCAGTAATATCGTAATAATTTACGGTAGCTGTTGTCTGTTTTTTTACATGACGATACTTTTCACAGTCAAGATCCGTCAGTTTTTTATCTAATGACTTTCCACCTCTGATGAATAAACAACCTTCACTCAATAAAGCGAACATAGCGTCATTTTGAAAGAGGCCAATACCTCCAAACATAGAACGTTTTTGATGCTCACCAAATTGATTCACGTAATTAATAAATGCTGTCTCGGTCATATCCGTTGATCCTTAATCAAATTACCCCGATTAGGTTCATTACCAGACAAGCAGCTTTTTATGCGAAAAATTTTTAATCTATTTTTTTATTCTTTAGGTGAATATTATGATTTCGTTTTCCACCTTTAAATAAATGATACTTCGAAAAGAAAAATAAGTCTGGGCTTAGTTCACATCAATCAATTGAGTATTATGATTTTTCATGATTGATATCACAGTAAACTATCAAACCATGCTTAAATTTCGACACCCAGTGATACACCCGTTCAAATTATTCAAGGTTATGTCGTCGGATGAGTATTGCTTCACAGCATCGCGGCTTGTAAAATGGCAGAACATACATGTTGTTACTTTTTTTATGAATCATTTATCGTTTTTCTGGCTACCACAAAATAAGGCTCTTCTCTTAAAGGGTCTAGAATCAGAGTTTGCCCAACTTGTTGGCCATTCTATTTCAGCGGGAAAAATAACACTTCCTCCTATCCCTAACGTTGTACTGAAAATTCAAAAGCTTTGCACTCTCGAATCAACCGGGATTGCCGAAGTTGCCGAATGCTTACTTGAAGACCCAGGCCTCACTGCTGTCGTCATTCGAGTGGCTAACTCTGTCGTATTCAACAGACGCAACATTACTTGCGTCGATATGATGACGGCTGTGTCGCGCCTTGGCATATTAAGAGTGCGTGACATCGTTACAGCTCAGGCTATTGAACAACTCAAGCATTCAGTCAACCTGAGCAAAGAGTGTAATGAGTTACTGGTTCAGAGCGCTTCTGTCTCCAAAGAACTCGGCGCCACTATGGTACTGGTGACCAACGGCTTCAAAGAACTCTCCCCTATTGAATACCGCTACCTTGAACATGAGAAATCACTGCTTGTCGGATTACTGGCTGACATTGGTTTGTTCTGTTTGGTTAGCGAATACCACCTCTACCTCGAAAATGGCAATTACCTAGACCACGATATCGCTCTACAAATATTCCAAGGCCAATGTTCTGCAACCAGTAAACTGGTGCTTAACCGTTGGGGCTTCGACAGCGACTTTATTGATGTGTGCAGTAATACCATTAATAGCCACGAAGAACGCGAAGTGTCTTATTTGGATATTGCTCGAATCGCTAATCATCTGCTGATGTTCAGAAACAAGGATGAGAACATCGATGATCACGAAGTTGAACTTAACGTGACAGGTGCAGAGGTACTTTATAAATTAAGCAACTTGAGCAAACATGATTTTAATGCAAAGCTGAGCGACGTGATCAATACTAGTGGCTTCTAAGTCACTGTTAAGTGACAAGTAAATGTAATATGAAGTAAATGCAATGGGGAAAGCATGTTTACAGGGATGATCTTTATATTTGCACCACTCGTCGTGGGGTATCTTTTTTCTATTTCGAACGATCAGACGCTAGAATTTATCAACCGCTCGACATCGCGGTTGATCTACGTGATTCTCGCGTTAATGGGGCTAAGCTTAGCCGCCCTCGATAACCTAGGCAGTAATCTGCAGACAATCCTTCTTTACACCGTCACTTTCTTTGTCTGCTTAAGCGTCTGTAATCTGATGGCGCTACCCGCTATTGATAAGTTACTGCCACTCAAAACCGACAGCAGCAAAAAGAAGCTTCCCCTCTCTTCGATGGCGATGGAGTCTGCCAAACTGATCCTAGTTGTGGGTTCAGGCCTTATCGCTGGCTTAGTGCTCCCTATTGGCCTTGATTGGGTTGATACCGCCAGTGAGTGGATTTTGTTTGTACTTCTCTTCTTTATTGGCATTCAACTGCGTAATAGCGGTTTAACACTTCGACAAATTTTGCTGAACAAACACGGCATGGTCATCGCAATCACGATTATCATCACCTCAATGCTAGGTGGCGTTATCGCGGCTTACATTCTGGATATCCCTCTGTTCAAAGCCTTGGCTATGTCTTCTGGATTTGGTTGGTATTCTCTGGCTGGTATCTTGATGGGTGACGCCTTTGGCCCTGTTTATGGCGGTGCTTCTTTCATGCTTGAGCTTTTAAGAGAGTTAGTTGCCTTAGTACTGATTCCAGTGCTGATTCGCAGCTATCCGTGTACCTCTATAGGCTATGCAGGTGCTACGGCGATGGACTTCACTCTACCTGTCATTCAAACAACAGGCGGTGTGCGATGTGTGCCTATCGCTATCGTCAGTGGCTTTATCCTAAGCTTGCTTGTCCCGATTTTGATGTTGTTCTTTGTATCTCTTGCTAACTAGATCGCAGGAATAGCGTTTGTTTTAGATTAGAATGCAACTCGAATACCCATGCCCAAGACACCGATACAGTTACCGAAATAAAAAGACACTAAGTGTCATTGCTCAACAAATAACGATCACGGTAACCTGTAACGACAAAGTTATAAAAAGAATAAACTTACAAAAGGAACCACTATGAAACGCCTTTGCGTCGCATTACTGCTAGCTTCAACTTCTACTTTCTCTTTTGCAGCAGATTCAATGTCTGAAACAAACCAGTGCCAAGCAAAAAAATATGATGCGTACATCGACGCCTCTTTGAATTGGTATGCCGACCTTGCTGCATTGACCTCTGAGCAATACCCAGAGCTAACAGAAGTCAGTGAGTGGTTCCTAGAAGGTCGTAAGCACCACTTTGAGCTTAATCGTGCTGCAGTAAACTACTACCTTGTGAACGACTCAAGCAAAGTGGCTACAGAACAACCTGTCGAAGGTTGGCTACAACTAGAGCAACACGACATTAAAACGCTATCAACACGTGATGATGAGCTAGGTAAAATCGCGAAAACAACGTTCGACGACCGCCAGTCAACGCCTCATGCTCAAAACTACGAGCTACGCTCAGCCTTTGCAGAATTGCTTAGCCACCCTAAGCAAATCGATACGGCACTGCAACGCTACAATCAGTCAATTACTAAACTTGAAGCGATTAAGTGTAAATAACCCCTCATTTAATATGCTTTTTTGAGAAGTTGGATTTCATAATTAAGACGGGACATTGTTCCCGTTTTCGTTTAGATTGTCCCGCTCGCGTCAATATAAAAAACAATAAATCGCTTGCTATGGTTACGGAACAAAAAACAGCAGATGTTAGCTTCGACAGTCTTTTACGTATCTTCACGGTACCTGAAGGCCCAGATTCAACACTCACTCAAATTGAAGACAAACTTTCACGAAACCTGAATCAATTCTTACGTGAACACATTGTGGCTGAAGAAAAGCCGCTGCGTGAAATTGAGAAAGATTTTTCAAATGCTCATATCCCTGAGCAGCCTGAGTTTGTTTCTGAACATACTGAGCATCTCCTCGATTCTCTCGTGTCTCACTCGGTTCATACGTCTTCGCCAAGTTTTATTGGCCACATGACGTCTGCTCTGCCGTACTTTCTGATGCCGCTTTCTAAGATCATGATTGCGTTGAATCAGAATCTAGTAAAAATTGAGACCTCCAAAGCTTTCACGCCCCTAGAGCGTCAAGTTCTGGGTATGCTACATCGCTTGATCTACCAAGATGACGATCAGTTTTATTCACGCTGGATGCACAGTGCGAACCACTCTTTGGGTGCGTTTTGTTCTGGTGGTACCATCGCGAACATTACTGCGCTTTGGGTTGCGCGCAACAATGCGCTGAAGGCACAAGGCTCGTTCAAAGGTGTAGAAAAAGAAGGCTTATTTAAAGCCATGAAGCACTACGACTACGAAGGCCTAGCCATCTTAGTTTCTGAACGTGGTCACTACTCTCTGAAAAAAGCCGCAGATGTCCTTGGTATTGGTCAAGAAGGTCTAGTATCTGTTAAGACGGATAACGACAACCGCATTTGCACTGACGATCTAAGACTCAAGATCGAGCAACTTAAGCAGAACAAGATCAAACCTTTCGCCGTCATTGGTGTGGCTGGTACAACCGAAACTGGTAATATCGACCCGCTAAGAGACATTGCTGAGGTGTGTGCCGAAACAGATTGTCATTTCCACGTAGATGCAGCTTGGGGCGGTGCGACTCTGATGTCGAACAATCATCGTCACCTGCTTGATGGCATCGAGCTAGCAGATTCAGTCACGATTGACGCTCATAAACAACTTTATATCCCTATGGGTGCGGGTATGGTGCTGTTTAAGAAACCAGATGCGATGACAGCGATCGAACATCATGCTCAATACATATTGCGTAAGGGTTCGAAAGACCTAGGTAGCCATACGTTAGAAGGCTCTCGTTCCGGTATGGCAATGCTTGTTTATGCGTCGATGCACATCATCAGCCGACCTGGCTACGAACTGCTAATCGACCAAAGCATCAACAAAGCGCGCTACTTTGCCGACCTGATTAAAAATCAAAGCGATTTCGAACTGGTTTCAGAGCCTGAGCTGTGCCTACTGACTTATCGCTACGTGCCTGAACCAGTTAAAGCGGCGCTGCTTAAAGCTGACGCAACAAAACGCGTTGAACTGAATGAGCTACTGAATGAACTGACCAAGTTTATTCAAAAGAAGCAGCGTGAAACAGGCAAGTCTTTCGTATCGCGAACGCGCTTAAATCCCGAAGCATGGGCGCATCAACCAATCATCGTTTTCCGGGTGGTGTTAGCAAATCCACTGACAGGTAATGATATTCTTTCTTCAGTGCTTGAAGAACAGCGTGAAATCTCTAAACTAGCACCTAACTTGATGAGTAAAATCACTAAACTGGTTACGCAAGTCAACGCATAGTCATTCAATTTTAGTTGCATCAAATTGAAAATTTCTTTCTTTTTGATGTAACTAAGCTGTCAGTTCATACTCAATTTGCATTCTTTTTGCTCAAACTCTCTTCCAATTCTGTAGTTTTCTAAAATTTTGTTGAGGTTTGTCATATTCTTAAGCATTCATGCCGTGTTTTTGTATTAGTAAATAGTATGTTGGGTTTATACTGACTCTATGGTGCTAGTTAGCTTGATATCTATTTGATGCAGCAGTATTTACAAGACCGAATATAACTTTGGCTTTGTGTTTACTGATATTTGCTTCAGCCATACCCCCTGGTAAAAGATATTAACTAGCAAGTTGTTCTCTATACCCTTGTGAACACTATGAATACATTAGAAAAAATACAAAAAAACCTGGAAAATTTCAGCAAGTCTGAGCGTAAGGTAGCCGAAGTAATCATGGCTTCCCCTCAAACTGCAATTCATTCTAGCATTGCTACCTTAGCTAAAATGGCTGACGTGAGTGAGCCTACAGTTAACCGCTTCTGTCGTCGTTTAGACACAAAGGGCTTTCCTGACTTCAAACTTCACCTAGCTCAAAGCTTGGCGAACGGTACACCTTACGTGAACCGTAATGTTGAAGAAGATGATGGTCCAGATGCTTACACGCATAAGATTTTCGAATCAACTATGGCTTGTCTAGACGTTGCTAAAAACAGTCTAGACGCGATGCAAGTTAACCGTGCGGTTGACCTGCTAACTCAAGCAAAACGCATTTCATTCTTCGGACTGGGTGCCTCTTCTGCTGTAGCCAAAGATGCTCAAAACAAGTTCATTCGTTTCAATATCCCAATCACTTGTTTCGAAGACATCGTGATGCAACGCATGAGCTGCATTAACTGCAGTGACAACGACGTTATTGTTCTTATCTCTCACACTGGCCGCACAAAAAGCCAAGTTGAGATTGCGAACTTAGCTCGCGAGAACGGCGCAACAGTTATCGCTATCACAGCGAAAGACTCTCCATTAGATAAAGCGAGCTCGCTGTCTATCTCATTGGATGTACCGGAAGACACTGACGTTTACATGCCAATGGCAAGTCGCGTTGTTCAGATGACGGTTATCGATGTGCTAGCGACAGGCTTTACGCTTCGTCGTGGTTCTGGTTTCAGAGAGAACCTAAAGCGAGTGAAAGAGTCACTTCGTGATTCACGTTACGAGAAGTATTCTCAGTTTTAATCTGTTAAGGCATAAACTGAGAACAAGTTGAATTAAAAAACGGAGCCTAGTGCTCCGTTTTTATTTATCTGTTTATAATGGTTTATGCCGTGAACTGTTCGAAGACCGTTAGATCGTCCAGCTATTGCCTTTCTCTACAACATTATTCTCAGACGCATAAGAGTTAATAATGGTAAAACTCGACTCGGCAGCCTGTTCTTGCACAACTTGATTCATTGAAGCTTCCTCATGATCCCCCTCTCCACAACTGCACTCCTCGCAAACCTGCTTCAGAATATGTACAAGCCTCTCTTGATTCAACGGTAAAGGGTTTCCTTTAATCGCCACTGATTTGAGCGCATCGGCAGACACCTCATCAAACTGAGCTTCGCAGACACCAAATTCAAGTAAGCTTGGTAGCTTGAGTGTATCCAACACTTCAGATAACCAAGTAATCGCCTCTTCTTCTTTTGCTTCTGCGTTACCCGTCACTATCTGAGCGATTCGCTGATAACGCGCTAATATGTCGTTTCTTTGCTGCTCTTTCGCTACTGCTATGTTTTCTAACATCACAAATGGCGCCAAGCGCGCTGTAATCACACTGTGCGGCGCAGAAATTTTACCTCCTAACGCAGAAGCTAACCCGTGCGCAGCACCGAGCTTAGCATTGGTTATCGCCATTCCTCCGAGCATAGAAGCGAAGGCAAGATCAGAACGCGCTTGAGGTTCATCATAGATACACGCCTGAATGACAGAGCGACTCAGCTTACGCAACCCTTCCTCGCAGATCATATCGGTGAGCGAATTAGGCTCACCACACACATAGGCTTCCATGAGATGCGTAAAGGCATCCATCGCTCCACGTCCTGACAAGTACAAATTGGTGCCGTACGTTAAGGTCGGGTCGACAATCGCCACGTCGGCTAACATATCGGGGCTTCGAAGGCTGATTTTGACTTGATCTTGTCCAGACTTAAGCACCGCATTTTTAGTGACTTCGGCACCTGTACTGGCCGTTGTAGGAATCGCAATGAACGGTAGTGGTTTAGTTTTAAGAGGAACATTACGCCCAACCACTTCAACATAGTCGTATAAATTACCTTGATTAGGTAAAACCGCAGCTAACGCTTTCCCCATATCAATCGCACTGCCTCCCCCCATTGCCACCACCATATCAGGTTTAAATCGCCGAGCAGACGTGGCAGCCTCTTCAACCATTTTGATATTGGGTTCACCGGAAACGGCAATGTGCTGGTAACGCATACTCTGCGCATCTAGATAATCAGTAACAAGTGAGGTGCGTTCTAATGTATTACCAGTAACCAATAACACGCTGTAGCCGTATTGATTAAAGAGAGACAATGAAGCGGGAAGTGCCCCATCACCAAAGATGATCTTTGTAGATGTCATAAATTGAAACATGGAGCCTCCTGCGCCTATGACTAAACAAAACTACGAACTCTTGGTTTTTTGAAATTCTTGTTTTTTGGCATTTAATCTTCGGAATACAACCTTCGAAATGTAACCTTTGTACTTACAACACAATGCCTGCATCTTAAACACAAGCAGACTAAAATGGGGTTACATCAGGCAGCTTACCGAATATGGTTCTATACCCAATGATAAGATGCCTCGTTCTGTGTTTGATTTTTTTGACGAGGTGCAACTTGTCACACTAAAGATGGATTAAAGTCGCAATCTTAGGGGTAATTCACATTCTAATATTAAGGGTACTTAACAATGGTAGAGGCCAGTGAACGCGACCCTGCCTTTTTATGATTAATATTTGCGCTGATAGGCAAAACCTATCGTATTAAGAGGCAATTCCATCTTTATTTCCCCATGGCATTGAGGCATAGTTGGTTTTAAGAAATTTTGAGTGGCATTCATTAAAGAATAGTTAACATAATTGAGTTAACGAGCCTCATCCCGTATTTAGGAGAAATTAAATGTTTGTAGTTATTTTTGGTCGCCCTGCTTGCCCATTCTGTGTTCGTGCAAAAGAGCATGCTGAAACTCTTAAAGCTAAACGCGATGACTTCAACTACCGTTACGTTGACATCCACGCTGAAGGCATCAGCAAAGCTGACCTAGAGAAGACTGTTGGTAAGCCTGTAGACACAGTGCCACAAATCTTCATCGACCAAGACCACATCGGCGGCTGCACAGAATTTGAAGCATACGCAAAAGAAAACCTAGGTCTTTTCGACTAAGCTAAGACTTCTCTTACGAGATCCAAGGCTAAAGCCTTAAACAGCTAACCAATTTTAGAGTTAGACTGTGCGATTTATATGAAGCCCGCTCTCTGTAGCGGGCTTTTTTTATGACCAGTTTTCGTACGGAATAAGAATCAGGTCAAAATCAAGTAAAATAGCAAAATATCGCTTATAATTTATTTATATTTAGATACAATTCACCTCTCAAACTTACCCTGTGTTTCACGCCAATTATTGAGCGACCACTGTGAATATCGACGTTGTTTTTCTGTTAGAACAAAACCCCATTCTCCTCATCTTTGTTGTTTTATCGATTGGATTAGCCATTGGTAAAATTCGTTTCGGCAGCCTCCAACTCGGCAATTCAATCGGTGTTCTGATTACTTCCCTTATCATGGGACATCTTGGTTTTTCATTTAACGCTGATGCGCTCACGATTGGCTTCATGCTTTTCATCTACTGTGTGGGTATTGAAGCTGGACCCAACTTCTTCGGTATCTTCTTTAGAGACGGTAAGCATTATCTCATTCTGAGCCTTGTGGTGCTCTCTACCGCAATTGCTTTAACGTATTTCAGCAGTCATTACCTTGGGCTGGGCTTTGGTTTATCCGCAGGTATGATGGCGGGAGCCTTGACAGCAACTCCGATATTAGTAGGTGCTCAAGATGCTCTGAATTCTGGGCTTGCAGAATTACCAAGAAACATGGATATAGGCCTGATCATCGAAAACCTATCAGTGGGTTATGCGATGGCTTACTTAGTTGGCTTAATCAGCATGATTATGTTCGCTCGCCTGATTCCAAAACTTCAGAAAGTTAACCTGCACGATTCAGCTGAACAAATCGCTCAAGAGCGTGGCTTAGGTGCTTCAGGACAACGTAAGGTTTACCTTCCAATCATACGGGCTTACCGCGTAGGACAAGAACTTATCTCTTGGACTGACGGTAAGAACCTACGTGAACTGGGTATCTATCGCCAAACGGGTTGTTACATCGAACGTATTCGTCGTAACGGTATTCTTGCCCACCCTGATGGTGATGCGATCCTGCAAGAAGGTGATGAAATCGCATTGGTAGGCTTCCCTGATAGCCACGCGCGTCTTGACCCGAGCTTCCGTAACGGTAAAGAGGTTTTCGACCGTAACCTTCTCGATCTACGTATCGTGGAAGAAGAGATCGTCGTTAAAAGTGACAGCATCGCAGGTAAGCGCCTTTCAGACTTAAACCTGTCTGAATATGGTTGTTTCCTTAACCGCGTAGTCAGAGCTCAGATTGAAATGCCGATGGACTTGAACATCGTGCTTTCTAAAGGTGATGTACTGCAGGTCAGTGGTGAAAAGAGTCGTGTTCACGGCCTAGCTGAGAAAATTGGTTTCATCTCTATCCACAGCCAAATGGCGGATTTGATGGCCTTCTGTAGCTTCTTCATTCTGGGCATTTTGTTTGGTTTGATCACCATGACATTCGGTCAGGTTTCATTTGGCTTAGGTAATGCGGTCGGGCTGCTTCTATCGGGCATCATGCTTGGCTTCTTACGAGCGAACCACCCTACTTTCGGTTACGTGCCTCAAGGGGCATTGAACATGGTCAAAGACCTCGGTTTGATGTTCTTCATGGTGGGTATAGGCTTAAGTGCCGGCGGTAAGATGTTTGAACACTTAACGCAAGTAGGCCCTCAGGTCATCGGTATCGCCCTAGTCGTGAGTGTTCTGCCGGTATTCTTCGCTTACTTGGTTGGTGCTTATGTATTGAAGATGAACCGAGCTCTACTATTTGGTGCCATCATTGGCGCGAGGACTTGTGCTCCGGCGATGGACATCGTAAATGACCACGCTCGCTCAACCATTCCAGCACTGGGTTACGCGGGTACGTACGCGATAGCCAATATATTGATGACCTTAGCAGGTACTTTCATCATCATAATTAGCTAGCGCCTGCTGCTTTAAAAGCAGCACAGCTTAGATATTTCGAATGCACTAATTCATCTTTGGATTAGTGCATTTTTTAGTTCTTGTTTCTCTCACTTGATCTTAGAACTCTTCGTATCTCATATCTGTTCTTTAAGCTCTTCATATCCCGATACTTGTATCCCGCATCTGCTCTTAAATCTCTTCGCTACTCGTATCCCGCACCTGCTCTTTAAACCTCTTCGTATCTCGCCACTCGTATCCCGCATCTGCTCTTAAATCTTTTCGCATCTCGCCACTCGAATCCCGCATCTGCTTTTATTTTTCCATGTCTGCTTTTAATCTCTTTCCTCAAACGACAGACAAAAAAATAGGCGCTCAATGAGCGCCTATTTCGTTTTAATTCGATTGTTTGAATTAGATGTCAGCTACATCAAATTCAACAGCAGTATCAACGTCAGCTTCGTAATCAACGCCTTCAACACCAAAACCGAACAGCTTCAAGAACTCTTCTTTGTACTCTACGTAGTCAGTCAGTTCTTTCAGGTTTTCAGTTGTGATTTGAGGCCATAGGTTACGACAATGCTCTTGAATGTCGTCACGAAGTTCTAGGTCGTCTAGACGTAGACGGTTCACTTCGTCAACTTCTGCTGCGCTGCCATCTTCTTTGTATAGACGTTGGCTGAACATACGGAAGATCTGTTCCATACAACCTTCGTGAATACCTTCTTCACGCATCTTCTTGAACACCATAGCGATGTAAAGAGGCATAACAGGAATCGCAGAGCTTGCTTGAGTCACAACAGACTTAAGAACAGCAACGTTTGCAGTACCGCCAGTTTGGCCTAGTTTTTCGTTCAGCGCTGATGCTGCACGATCTAGATCCATCTTAGCTTTACCTAGCGCGCCATCCCAGTAGATTGGCCACGTTAGCTCAGTACCGATGTAGCTGTAAGCAACAGTCTTACAACCGTCAGCCAGAACACCCGCTTCAGAAAGTGCGTTGATCCAAAGTTCCCAATCTTCACCGCCCATTACAGTAACAGTGTCTTTGATCTCTTCTTCAGTAGCAGGCTCAACGCTTGCTTCGATGATCGCATCTTTGTTTGTATCTACCGCTGTAGATGTGTACGTTTCGCCGATAGGCTTAAGAGCTGAACGAATTACTTCGCCAGTCTCTGGCATTTTACGCACTGGAGACGCCAGTGAGTACACAACCATATCGATCTGACCTAGGTCTTCTTTGATCAGATCAATTGTTTTCTGTTTCGCTTCGTTAGAGAAAGCATCGCCGTTAAGGCTTTTTGAATACAGGCCTTCTTCTTTAGCTAACTTGTCGAACGCTGCTGAGTTGTAAAAGCCAGCTGTGCCCGGCTTTTTCTCAGTACCGGCTTTCTCGAAGAAAACACCGATAGTTGAAGCACCGCCACCAAATGCAGCCGCAATACGTGAAGACAAGCCGTAGCCACTTGAAGAGCCAACAACGAGTACACGTTTAGGTGCGTTTGCGATTGGGCCTTGAGCTTTTGTGTAAGCAATTTGTTCTTTTACATTAGCTTCACAACCGACTGGATGTGTTGTAGTACAGATGAATCCGCGAATTCGAGGTTTGATGATCATATTCAACTTCCTTAAAAAATCAGGGTAAGGATAAAAGTTTCGTACGCAAATGGCATCTAATTTCTGTAAAAATGTGGTGAAAATGCAAGTGGTTGGAGCACTCAGCGGATATTTGCTGACTAAGTCACCATTTGTTAACGCATCTATTGCGACTTCTACGACAAAAACAAAAAAAGGCACCTTATTAGGTGCCTTTTATCATTTCTTTATCTAAGCAACGCTATTTAGCTTAGGTTTTAACTCTTTTCGCGTCAAAGTTTCACTAAAGTCATGACTGAAGTGGTCAACTTGAATCGCTGTGTAACGAAGTTTATCAGCAGCAACAATTTGGTCGACTTCTTCTTGCGTTAGAACATCGGCAGCAAGTGCTTGAGCCAGTTTATCTGCCAGCAAGCCTTTACGAGCCACTTTGCCCTCTTTCACTGCTTTGAAGATCTTACGCTCCAAAGGTTTAATGCTGTACATAGCATTGAAAGCATTCTCCATAAGGCCAACACTATCATCTTCCTCTTTGCCAATGTAACAAAGGTGAGTCAGACGTTCACGGTGTGCACCCGGAGTCATCAAGCTCTCTGCTAGTTGAACTGTTAGGTTATCACTCGGTTTTTCGAAATGGTTACCGACAGGGAAAACTAGTCCTTTCAGCACTTTCCCAACCATCTTGTTCGGGAAGTTTCTGTACGCTTCCTGCAGCGACTTAGCCGCATTATGGAAACAGTGTTGAACCGCGTAATGTACGTAATCTAGGTCAGCTTGTTGACGACCTTCGTCTTCATACTTCTTAAGCGCAGCAGACGCCATGTATAGGTAACTTAGACCATCTCCCAAACGCGCAGAAATAAGCTCTTTACGTTTCAGTTCACCACCTAGCGTCAGCATTGCGAAATCCGCACTGACTGCAAGCGCACGGCTCAAACGAGTTAGGTCTTGGTAGTAAGGTTTTGTTGGACCACTCATGTCGGCTTTAATAAATTTAGAGCCCGTAAGTGCTGCACCAAACGCGCCAAACGTGTTCTTAGTTGCGTGTGAGATGTGCTTGAACAACAAGCTATCAAAGTCTTTTGCACCTTGCTTCTCGTCTGGGTTCGCTGCCGCTTCCATTTCGCTCAATACGTATGGGTGACAGCGTGTCGCACCTTGACCGAAGATCATCAGGTTACGAGTTAGGATGTTCGCACCTTCTACTGTGATGGCAACTGGAATACCTAGGTAAGGCGCAGCCAAGTAATTCATTGGGCCATCTTGAATTGCACGACCTGAATGGATATCCATTGAGTCATTCAGAATAGTACGTGCCATCTCTGTCATGTGATATTTCGCGATAGCCGTTACGATACCCGGCTTCTCTTTCATATCCAGTGAAGTAGTTGTCAGTGTACGAGTCGCTTCTAATAGATACGTTAAGCCACCGATACGGCCTAGGCTCTCTGCAACACCTTCAAATTTACCAATCGACATACCGAACTGCTTACGAACATAAGCATACGCACCAGTCGTTTTCGCTGTTAGGTGGCCCATCGCCGTGCCAAGTGCCGGTAATGAGATACCACGACCCGCAGACAGACATTCCACCAGCATACGCCAGCCTTTACCTGCGTAATCTGCACCACCGATTAGCCACTCCATAGGAATAAATACATCGTGACCGCGTGTTGGACCATTCATAAATGCAAGACCAAGTGGATCATGACGCTCACCAATCACAACGCCTTCGTGGTCAGCGGGGATAAGCGCACAAGTGATACCGATGTCTTCTTTGTCACCCAGTAGCTTTTCTGGATCGTGAAGTTTGAAAGCCAGACCAAGTACCGTTGCCACTGGTGCTAGCGTAATGTAACGCTTGTTCCAGTTAAGCTTGATGCCTAGTGTCTCTTTACCTTCGTGCATGCCCATACACACTGTACCGACATCAGGGATACCACCCGCATCAGAACCCGCTTCAGGGCCTGTTAATGCGAAACATGGGATATCTGTACCGTCAGCAAGACGAGGTAACCAGTAGTCTTTTTGATCTTGAGTACCGTAGTGAGACAGCAGCTCACCAGGGCCAAGAGAGTTTGGAACCATTACCGAAACCGCAGTACTAATACTACGCGTCGCAATCTTGGTTACTATGGTAGAGTTTGCGTGCGCTGAAAATTCACGGCCGCCGTACCCTTTCGCGATAATTAGCGAGAAGAAACGCTCTTTGCGTAAAAAGTTCCAAACTTCCTCAGGAAGGTCTCGGTCTTCTTTCACAATTTTGTGGTCATCTAGCATAGCGAGCAATGTTTCAAGTTCATTGTCCATGAACGATTGCTCTTCTGCTGTCAGCTGAGGTTTTGGGTACTGGTGAAGCTTAGTGAAATCTGGTTTACCAGAAAACAGCTCTCCGTCCCACCACACGCTACCCGCTTCCATCGCTTCTTTCTCGGTGCTAGATAGTGGTGGTAGTACTTTTTTAAAGAGTTTAAAAGCTGGGTCACTTACCCATTTTTGTCTTAGAGAGCTCATAGTTCAGATCCTTTTGTTCACTATATTGTTTGTGAATATTTTGCTTTTTATTGTTTTATTCTTTTGCTGACATGCCAGCGGCCAAAAATGGAATGAGAATATCGACCACTGCCTTCGCATCTATCTTTCTGTCGTAGTCATTCTCCGCAATTTCTATTAGAGCTTGGCTAGACGCCATGGTAAAAACACAAGTCCCTAAGGTGAAGTGTAAACGCCAAAATAACTGCTCTTGAGTGAGGTTCGGATTCGCTTTCATTACTGAAGTCGTAAACAGAGTCAGTACTTCGCTGTAGCGAGTGGTAATGAACCAACGCAAGTGACCTTGCACATCCGTATAACCTCGACCGATGAGTAACATAAATCGGCTGGTACCGTTTGGCCTTACATCATTCAGTGCTCTTAGCGGTTGTCTTAAAGACTCAAACACATCACTCATAGAATACGTTTCGTTCAAGTTTAAGTTCACTAAAGCGTCTTGCAGTACAGGCATAAATGCTTCTAAGTATCGATTGAGTACCGCACGAACCAGAGTCTTCTTATCGCCAAAGTGGTAGTTCACTGAAGCAAGATTGACATTGGCTTTACCCGTAATAGTGCGTAAAGAGGTGTCATTAAAACCATGCTCAGCAAATAAGCCTTCAGCCACATCTAAGATTTTGTCTTTGGTTGTACTTCTTGGTGCCATTTCAATCACTCGTATTAAACAACTGTTTGAAATATACGCTTAGAACATTTATTTAACAAGCAAGCAACATCACATTTTCACCAATTGGTCGTACCAGTTAGCAAGAATCAGCTCTAACTGATTGAATCGATATACGTTTAATAAAAAAGGAAAAATTATTGAATTTTCTGGGAACTGAATTAGAAATGGAGGGTCATAAATTAAGTAGAAAACAGAGTATTTAGAAGTTTAACAGGCCGTCAAACTTGTTTCTCTCCCTGCTTTCTTAATTACTGCATTTTCCTTATTAACTCCTATACTTGTATCCGCCCAAACCGCATTGGTTTGGGCTTTTTTTTTGCCTATGATTCAGGTGATTTTTCTTCGGCTACTCCTGAGCGCAAAAGCCCCCGAAACTGAGGGCTTTCATTACGTCAAGCCATGGAGCATTCCACGATGCCCATTAGGCTGCATCGTTTTTAATAAGCTCTCCCAATATTGCGAGATCATTACCAAGGTCAACTGAAGCACCCATTTCCGTAGTGATTCCTTCTACCACGATTGTTTGAACGTCGCCTCCACCATTGATTGGAATAGACAAAGCGATGTCTTCGCCATCGACCGACACTTCGATCATATCAAGAAGCTCGGCCATTTGCGTTTCGTCTTGTGGATCTTCAATCAGATCATTTAGGTCGATCAAATCACCAGAGCCATTGGTATAAAGCTCAAAGTCTTTAATGATGTCTGTACCGTTGTCGAGCGCTGAGTCTAACCAAGTAAAGATATTGTCCTCACTATCACCAATCAATAAATCATTGCCAGCAGCAGCAAACAGCGGTTCGTTACTCGCAGCACTGATCACGTTGTATAGCTGTGGTTCTTCAGTATCAACTGTCACCGTTTCGACCGTACTTTCAGCGCCACTTGAATCTACTGCGACATAGTCAAACTGAGGATCATCGGTTACTGCCTCGTTGCCTTGGACATAACGCAGCTCCCAATTACCACCAGAAGATGAAAGCTCCATACCAACAATCGGATTACTTGGTGACGAGTAGCTGAACTCGTACAGAATCTGCTGGTTGCCTGTATCGCCTTCGTCTTTTTGGTATTGCTCGCTAGCTGTAGTCCCGTCAGCAAAGGTGTAAGTAACTTCAATATGTACACTGCTATTGGTATTGAACTCTCCTCCCATACCATCTAATCCAAAATGAACAACTTCAAGTGGGTTGTTGGTAAAGTCGATGATCAAGGTCTCCTGCATGTTCATACCTTTACCATCAGTATCACCAATCCCATAACCAACATGAGGCTGCTCACCTTGATACTGTTGTAGGGGTTTGTCATTATTGTCATCAATCGATATCGTAATGGTATTGCCGTTAGCTAAGGTGATCAGCCTTTCCGTTGGAGATACCGCCACTCCCCAGTTATAGAAGCCATCAACAAGGTCAGGCATGTCCTCAGGATCGCCACTGAAGCCCATTTCAAACAGATCTCCAGGCCCAGCAACAAAGCTAATATTGTTTGGAACAAACAGCACACCACTATCCACATCGGACTGCACTATTTCCCTGGTGTCTCCATTTTCATCGGTATAAAGAAGGGTGCCACTGGTTGGCAAGGTGTTAATGCGAACATTTAGAGGTATCTCATTGTGATCATCTTCTATATCTGAGATGTAATCAGGCATGCCACCATCTTCAGAGTCGAACAGAATTGGGATCACGGCATCGTCATCATTAACCACCACAAAGCTTGTTGCTTCAGGGGCATCGTTGACACCATTGATCGTTATTTCGATGACATGTTCAACACCATCAATTGCAGTGACCACATAGTTCTCAATAACGGTATCGTCGTCACCGAGATATTGAACGGCATCATTATCAACGACATAACTCCATGCCCCCTCGGGAGTAATCGTTAACATCCCCAAAGCAAGTGCATAAGTAGACCCAATAGGGCTAAACACACCATTAGGCTTAAAGGCCGGCATATCACTGGTATCGACATCAGTAATCGTTAAAGTACCAGAAACCGAGAGTTCGTTGGTATCAGGATTGACATTAACATCTTCCGTCACCTCACCTATGTCTGAGTCACCTTCCCCGACAGTAATTTCGGATGGATCATCGGCACCGTTGATGGTAATAGTCACTTCACTGGTGGTTCCGTCAATCGCAGTAACAGTGTAAACCTCGGTGACGAATTCATCGTCATCAAGATATTGCACATCGTCGTTGTCTACGACGTAAGTCCATTCGCCATCGTCGGTAATCGTCAACATACCCAACGCGGTATCATTGGTCGAACCTTCAGGATTAAACGTTCCGTTAGGTTGAAAAGCCGCGACATCGTTAGCATCAACATCGGTAATCGTCAGTGTTCCCGTCGCCATCAAGTCGTTGCTTTCTGGATCGACATCGACATCTTCCGTCACCTCACCCATGTCAGAGTCACCTTCACCAACGGTAATCTCGGATGGATCATCAGCGCCGTTGACGGTAATAGTCACTTCACTGGTGGTTCCATCAATCGCAGTAACCGTGTAAACCTCTGTGACTGTCTCGTCGTCATCTAAATACTGCACAAGATCGTTGTTGACGACATACGTCCATTCACCATCGTCGGTAATGGTCAACATCCCCAACGCGGTGTCATTGGTCGAACCTTCTGGATTAAACGTTCCGTTAGGTTGAAAAGCCGCGACATCGTTAGCATCAACATCGGTAATCGTCAGTGTTCCCGTCGCCATCAAGTCGTTGCTTTCTGGATCGACATCGACATCTTCCGTCACCTCACCCATGTCAGAGTCACCTTCACCAACGGTGATCTCAGATGGATCATCAGCACCGTTGATGGTGATGGTTACTTCGCTGGTGGTTCCGTCAATCGCAGTAACAGTGTAAACCTCGGTGACGAATTCATCGTCATCAAGATATTGCACATCGTCGTTGTCTACGACGTAAGTCCATTCGCCATCGTCGGTAATCGTCAACATACCCAACGCAGTATCATTGGTCGAACCTTCAGGATTAAACGTTCCGTTAGGTTGAAAAGCCGCAACATCGTTAGCATCAACATCGGTAATCGTCAGTGTTCCCGTCGCCATCAAGTCGTTACTCTCCGGATCAACATCGACATCTTCCGTCACCTCACTCATGTCTGAGTCACCTTCCCCGACAGTAATTTCGGATGGATCATCAGCACCGTTAATGGTGATGGTCACTTCACTTGTGGTTCCATCAATCGCAGTAACCGTGTAAACCTCGGTGACAAATTCATCGTCGTCTAAGTACTGCACGTCATCGTTATTGACGATATACGTCCATTCGCCATCGTCGGTAATCGTCAACATACCCAACGCGGTATCATTGGTCGAACCTTCTGGATTCAACGTACCATTTGGTTCAAAAGCCGCGACATCGTTAGCATCAACATCGGTAATCGTCAGTGTTCCCGTCGCCATCAAGTCGTTGCTCTCTGGATCGACATCGACATCTTCCGTCACCTCACCCATGTCAGAGTCACCTTCACCAACGGTGATCTCAGATGGATCATCGGCACCATTGATGGTGATAGTCACTTCACTTGTAGTTCCGTCAATCGCAGTAACCGTGTAAACCTCGGTGACTGTCTCGTCGTCATCTAAATACTGCACAAGATCGTTGTTGACGATATACGTCCATTCACCATCGTCGGTAATAGTCAACATACCCAACGCGGTATCATTGGTCGAACCTTCTGGATTAAACGTACCATTTGGTTCAAAAGCAGCAACGTCGTTGTCGTCTACATCGGTGATGGTGAGCGTTCCGGAGGTTGTTAAGTTGTTGCTCTCTTGGTCAACATCCACATCCTCAGTCACTTCACCTGTGTCTGAATCACCTTCGCCAACGGTTATATCAGATGGGTCATCGGCACCGTTGATGGTGATGGTTACTTCGCTCGTGGCACCGTCACTGGCTGTAACGGTATAAACCTCGGTGACAAACTCATCGTCATCAAGATATTGCACATTGTCGTTGTCTACCACGTAAGTCCATTCGCCATCGTCGGTAATCGTCAACATACCCAACGCGGTATCATTGGTCGAACCTTCAGGATTAAACGTTCCGTTAGGTTGAAAAGCCGCGACATCGTTAGCATCAACATCGGTAATCGTCAGTGTTCCCGTCGCCATCAAGTCGTTGTTTTCTGGATCGACATCGACATCTTCCGTCACCTCACCTGTGTCTGAATCACCTTCGCCAACGGTTATATCCGATGGATCATCGGCACCGTTAATCGTGATAGTTACTTCGCTCGTGGTACCGTCACTGGCTGTAACGGTATAAACCTCTGTCACGAATTCATCGTCGTCTAGGTACTGCACGTCATCGTTATTGACTACGTAAGTCCAAGCGCCATCAGGTTCGATGCTCAATACGCCAAGTTGTGAGTCGTTTGTTGAACCTACGAGGTTAAACTCACCATCAGCTGAAAAGGTAGGAGTGTCGCTATCTACGTCTATAATCACGATCTGACCAGACGTCACTAATTGGTTGGTGATGTCATCGACATCAATGTCCTCAGTCACACTGCCTGAATCATCAGTGGCTACAGCCGCATCATCAGTACCAATAATTGTGACTGTAATGACTTGCTCACCTCCATCAGAAGTTTGTACTGTGGTTGTATCTTGAATTTGCTCTCCGTCAGCAAGTTCATCATAAGGACTGTTGGCTACGAAGGTCCAAGTACCATCCTCATTGACGACAAAGGTACCGAGGTCATTGTCTCCAGCGACCTCTTTGCCAATAAAGGTAACGTCCGGGTCGTCGCTGGTTAAAGCGCCACCGGTTTCAATTGGTTCATCCTGCTCAAACTCAATAACGTTAGTTTCACCTGAAATAAGCGCAAAAGCGATGATATCAAAAAGAGCAATACTTTGAGTTTCTGACAATCCTTGAGACTCAAACCCGTCAGTTTCAAAATTCGTGGCAGCTTGAGTTTCAGCCCCAGTACGTTCAATCCTACCGCTGTTGGTCAAACTCGAGCCTTCCTCACCAGCTGCAGTGTCAAACTCATCTCCTAGTTCCGTTGGATCAAATCCTTCTTCAATAGCACGCTGAACTTGAGCGATCGCATCATCAGTATCTAGTGCATTTTGTTGGCCCTGGTTATCTACAAAACGTGCAGAAACACTTGGCACATTTTCTTCACTAGTATCAAAACTGATAATTACGTCGCTAGCCGCTGGTTGTTCGCCCGGAGACAAACGTCTAACTTGGCCTTGAGCGTCGAGCACAACACTCCCGCTAGCAAGACCTAGTATATTTAGGTTGATGTTTCCCATATCCATATTCCCACTTCTGCCCAGAACATGCCAAACGCGGATTCAATCCCACTCTGCGCTGTGGCTATTTCCTACACTAAATTTAGTAGCGCCACTATTGATAATCAACTCACTAGAAGCGTGTAAATCTGGCGATTTTCAAATTAGTCAATAGCAATAGCGACTTACATTCAAAAAAAAACCAACAAACTTCGCATTTTTTTGCAAATGTCCTAAGCTTCGTTTAATACCCTTCTCTCAATCTAACGGGAAACGTAGGTTGGGAAACGGATGAGACATTGAAAGTAGAAGGAGAGCTACTTTGAAATTGTTTAAATTATCCATCATGTGTTGCTTAGTTGCTGCACCACCACTCACCGCTCAAACTCTAGAACAGTCTGTCGCTATTACCTTGGCAACGAATCCAGAGATAAAAAGCATCTTCAACGAATATGCGAGCGTGAAAAAACGTAATGATGCATCTGGAGGAGCGTACAAGCCCAGTATCGACCTTGATGCTGGTATTGGTTACGAAGGCATAAATCCTGCACCAAATAACGGCCCCGATACCGATCTAACAAGAAAGGAAGCGACGATTTCCCTCACGCAATTGCTGTGGGATGGTTCCGCGACTCTATACGACATTGATCGTACCGCCGCAGAAGCCGAGTCGGTTCGTCTACAATTGATCGCAGATGCCGAAGACAAAGCGCTGGAGGTGACACAAATCTATCTAGACGCGGTGAAAGCCACTGAGGTGTTGGCACTGTCAGAAAGCAACCTTTCAATACACAAAAAAATCTATAAAGATATTAAGAAACGAGCTAATTCTGGTATAGGTTCAACAGCGGATGTGTCACAAGTAGAAGCTAGGATTGCAAAAGCTCATGGTAACTTATTGGCTGCACAGAATAATTTGATCGATACACATACCCAATTTAGACGTGTGGTAGGTCAAGAACCCCTAGGTTTAATTTACCCAAGAGCTGATATTTCTAGAATTCCTTTGTCGTTAACGGACGCCATTGTTGATGCCTTAGACAAACACCCCGTGATCAAAATCGCGGCAGCTGATGTTGACGCTGCGCACTTCCAATACAAACAATCGAAAGGCGTGAACTACCCTACCTTCTCCATTGAGGCATCACAGTCATGGCGTGACGATGCAGGTGGCGATGAAGGCTCAAGTCAAGAAACGCTCGCGATGCTGAGAATGCGATATAACTTGTACAACGGTGGAACTGACAGTGCTAATTCTGAAGCTGCTGCTTACCAATTGAACAAGGCAAAAGATCTGAGAGATCGTGCTTATCGCCAAGTAGAAGAAGGCCTTCGCCTTTCATGGAGCGCCTTAGATCTCACGCTACAACAAAAGAACTTCCTATCTGATCATGTTGATTCAGCTTCGGAAACCGTTATCGCATATGAAAAACAATACCGAATAGGCAAACGTACTCTGCTTGACTTGCTCAACACTGAGAACGAACTATTTGAAGCCCGCAAAGATTATCTGGATGCCCATTACTCTGAGCAGTACGCTAAATACCGTGTAATGAACGCAACAGGTTCTTTATTGAATGCTCTACTGGTTGATATTCCAGAAGAGTGGACAACGGCTATGGAGTATTAATGATGAAAGTAACTTACTTATTACTTCCCGTATTAACGATGACTTTATTTGCCTGTTCTAGCCAACAGGAAGAGGCTTACATCGAGACACCTGAAGCAGAACAGATTGCAGACCTGCAAGACGACGACAACGATGGTGTGGTAAACGCTCGAGACACCTGCCCAGGAACGCCTGAAGCGTCACAAGTCGACAATGACGGTTGTGGTGAAACGATTCGAGCAGAAGAAGTCAGACAGTTAAAAATACTCTTTGCTCATGACTCATTTGAAGTGAACCCAATATTTTCTGATCAAATCAGCACGATGGCTGAATTCCTTGAGACTTACAAAAGTGCGTCGATTGAAATACAAGGTTACGCGAGTAAAGTGGGTTCCAACGAATACAACTTAGATTTATCAAAAAAACGAGCGAACAATGTTCAAGATGAGTTACTGTCGAATGGTATAGAGCCAGATCGGGTGAGAATTGTCGGTTATGGTGAAGAACGCCTAGAAAACGAGGGGGATGATGCTACTTCTCATGCACTAAACCGTAAGGTAACGGCAACCGTGGTTGGGTTAAGTGAACAAATCGTTGAAGAGTGGACCATTTTTACCACGCTAGAAAAATAACGTGACATTGTCACTAAATCTATAAGACGGGTTATCTTACAAAGACAGCTTAACAGCAAGATCAAGAAAGCCGTGATGGGGTTGCCCATCACGGCTTTTTTGTTCTTTGTTGTCACATGAGTCGAGGGATGACTCTGTGACTCTTCTTGCTACTCAGGAGTTGACTTGTTACTCAGTGAGTAGGCTCGCTATCAAGTGAACCTACTACCGAATATAGTTTTACTTACCAACTATGCTTTTACTTACCAATTATAGCTTTACTTCTTGTTGCTTAGTCTTCGGTAGAGAAATACTTAGCAGGCAGTAACCTAAGATAGCTGCAGTCGTTGATCCCATCAGGATACCTAATCGAGCGAGCGTATCAAAGTCTGCGTTCGTTGGACCAAATGCTAGTGATGAAATAAAGATAGACATCGTAAAGCCAATACCACACAACACAGATACCGCGAAGATGTTCATGAAATTCACACCTTCAGGAAGTTTAGCTACACCCGTTTTCACTGCGCCCCAGCTGAATAGGAAGATACCCAGCGGCTTACCAACCAATAGACCCATAGCGATACCAAGCGGTAACATGCCTGTAAGGTTTGAAATTGAGATGCCTTCAAGTGAGATACCTGCGTTTGCAAATGCGAAGATTGGCAAAATTGCAAAAGCGACGTATGGGTGCAGAGCATGTTCTAGATGTTTCAGTGGAGAACGCTCCCCTTTATTGCCTTTCAGTGGGATAGCAAAACCAATAACTACACCAGCCAATGTTGCATGAACACCAGACTTCAATACTGCGAACCACAGAATTGCACCGACAATGAGGTAAATACTTAGCTTAGTCACATGCTTGTTGTTTAGCATGAACAGCACACCCGTTGCGATGAAGCCAACCGTTAGTGCAAGCGTCGATAGATCGCCTGAGTAGAACAGTGCAATGATAACAACAACACCTAGGTCATCGATAATTGCTAATGCTAGTAAGAATACCTTCAAGCTTACCGGCACTCGGTTACCAAGAAGAGCCATGATACCCAATGCGAATGCGATATCTGTTGCTGCTGGAATAGCCCAGCCCTGAAGCGCTTCAGGGTTACTTGAATTGAATAGCACGTAAATAAGTGCAGGAGCTAGCATACCACCCACAGCTGCAATAGCTGGGAAGATTGCTGTCTCTTTAGACTTTAATGCGCCTTCTAAAAGTTCACGCTTAACTTCTAAGCCGATTAGAAGGAAGAAGACAGCCATTAAGCCATCGTTAATCCAGTGAGACACAGACATACCAAGAACGTAACTATGCAATACGCCTTGGTACATTTCGTTCAGTGGTGAGTTTGCTACAAACATTGCGATCGCCGCAGCGATGACTAGTATGATGCCGCCAGCAGATTCCATTTTAAAGAAGTCACGGATGACGTCGGTCATGATTTCGCCCTTATATTTATTATTTAAATAAACGAATAACAAAGAATAACCATGAGTTTATATCCAAGCGTAATCGATAGATAATCACTTCTTCGGATGTTTAACTTCGGTTTTTCCTACAAATACTAAACAATACGTCGTATATTCCATAATGTTGTTATGCACCATAAAATAAGTATAGATGAGATCACAAAGGCTGTATGCACAATTAATCAGGGGCTCACAAAAATCATGAGCACAAAAAAGGCTATCAAATGATAGCCTTAGGTGTTTTTAGTAACCAGTTAACTGCATAAAGCCTGTCGCTTCATGACTTCCGCTCGCCATAATTGGCCCTTCCCAATATGGTATGACAAATGGCAACCACATATCTCGGCGTTTAATGCGTGTCGTGAGGTTAATATTGTGCTGTGGCACGTTAATAATCCATTGGAGCGGCATTCTTCTACCATTCTGTAGCGTCGTATTCTGTAAAGGCTTGATAGAAATATCGGAGTCCGTTAACTGATACACCTTGCCCGAACGAGTGGCCAATGTTCCAAAAACATAAGGCAGTTGTTGATTATGGCGGTAACGGTTAATGCTCAACGCTGTACCATCATCGAGATTAAACACGAACCAATCCCAGCCTTGTTGACCCACTCCGAGCAAGCCACTGCCCCACTCTTTATGCACCCAAGCCGTGCCTTCTACTTCCTTGGTAACGCCGTCCAGATTCAATACACCGCTTAGGGATAAAAATGGAGCGCTGAAGTTATAAGACGCGACAGGCAATAAATCGTGCTTTTTCTGGTAACCATTATCGCCGTTGAGCACATATGGCCCTTTCGCAATGGTGTCGAGTTCAAGACCAAACGTATCCGTTTTCACTTGAAGGCGACCAGGAAATGGTGTGTTGCCAAGGGCGCGCCAGTTCCAGTTATCAATCCAAATTCTAAATGGACGACTGGTCATTCCCGCTTGGCCAATACCGCCACGCGCTAAGCGTTGCTCTTTCCAAATCTTAGAATCAGAAGAGATCACGACATTTGAGATATAGACCTGTGGGCTTTGCCACCCCGGCGTCTCGCGTTCGTCAGTCGCGATTCGGAAAAAGCTCCATTGAACCGAGTACTTTTTGCCATCATCCCCTTTTAGAGAAGCAAAGTAATGCCACCACTCGTGTTGAAATTCTGGGTGGAATTGGAAGTCTCGAGGTAACGAAACGCTGCGGTCAGGTAACACAGGCTCGAATACATTAAAGTGCTCGCTTACAAGCACTGAGTTGACCTCGTTCACGCCTTTCTCGCCAACATCAACAAAGTAAGAGTAGTATGCCCAGACGCCTAAAATCGTGCCAAAGAAACCTATCAATAATAGAGAGGAGACAAATCGGTGTCTGAATTTCGTTAAGCCATTTCGTTGAAGCATATTAAAGCGCATCCCTCAGTGATTTCATCGGAGTGTTCCGAATCATTCTCATCACTGGCAAAGCACCAGCTAACATCAATGCTGCCATAGCCCACGCAAATGTCTGTAAATAGTCCCAGGGAATCACTTGCAACTCGAGTGACCACCCAAAAGACTGCTTGATCACGATATCAACGATCAAACTAGCCAACGCTAAGCCGAGCGGAATAGCAATTAAGGAGGAAATAAGCCCGAACACAAACAGTTGTAAGCTACCGGTCAGAATCAGTTCTTTCGCTGAGACACCTAAACAGCGCTGTAACGAAATATGCCTTTGTCGAGACACTTCACCCGCAACCGTTGCGAAGAAGATGCCGAAGACTGCAATGACTAGTGTGATGTTGCCCAATGTATCTGCAATCGCGAACGTTCTATCGAACACACGCATCGCTTGGCTGTGAATATTGTTGTTATCGAAAATACGCTCCGAGCCAAGCCTGAATACGCTTTCTAAGCGGCTTCGAAGCCCTACTGAATTCACATCATCTTTGAGTATTACGCCAAGGCCCACATTGCCCCGCCCTGCAAATCCATACAGCCAGTTTCGATGCGACATCATGACTTGATGGTAAGGGTTACCGTAATCGTAATACACACCGACAACCTGCCAACCAGAGCCAAGATTGTCATAGAGATCAATGTAGTCACCAGGGCGAATACCCAACTTGAGAGACATCGATTCGCTGATCAACACACCTTTAGAATGATGTAAGTGATACCAGTAATTAGGAATACCTAATTTGATCGTCAGCGCTTCTAGCTCACCTTCAGAAGGCCCAGTACTGACCACTTGAATACTGCCAACTGGAGATGCAACATCTTTCTCCCAACGCCACCAAACAGAATCCACTTCAGGCTGTTCTGACAGCCAGTTACTCATACGAGCAGCACCATTGTTGGTTGGGTAGATGTAAAGGTCTGCCGCCAAGCGCTGTGTTAACCATTTATCTGTGGTATCTCTAAAGCTACCGACCATGGTTTCGACACCAATATTCGCGGTTAGCGCCAACATAAACGCCATTGTCGCCACACCACGGTAACTCATGCTTGAAGCGGCATCCGCGAAGAACCAACGAGCACGAACCCAGCGTAATGAATAAGACAGGCTGTTAAATAACTTCCACATCAAGAACGGCGTAAAAAGAGCCACACTAACAAGCATCAGCGCGATAATCGCAAAACCCGTTTCTTGAGTCTGAGGCGCTTGATACACAGCGACAGCTGCAACCAAGAAACCACAACCAATCAAAGCCTGCCAAGTGAATTCAGTACCAGCAAAGCGCATCAAAGATAAACGAGAGGTCAAACGAATCGGTTGTGAACGAAGCAGACGAACCAATGGCCAAGCACACGCTAGGAATGCACCAAGCAATGCCATTAATAAGCTGTAACCGCTCCATCGCCAATTCCAGTCGATAGTTAATCCAACGTTGGCGTCATATAAGTCACCTAAACTTGAAGATACCGCTGGTAACAGTTGGTTTGCCAACATGACACCGAATACATTGCCGCAGATCCAGCTCAATACCACCAATAACAGTAATTCTAAACAAAGCGCTTTAGCCAGTTGCCAACCCGACACACCCGTCTGTCTTAAGATTCCAACTAACGGTTGGCGCTGAATAAACGACAGCGACATCGCTTGATAGAAAATGAATAAGCCAACCACAAACGACAGCATACCCATCGCTTTTAGATTTAAGTGAAACGCGCTGGTCAGCGACTCAAGCTCAGCTTTAGAGCTGCGAGAGATCGTCAAACCATTAGGCAGCATGTTTTTAAGACGCTCAAACTTCTCAGGTGACATATCTGAACACGCAATCACAGACAGCCCAGCACTGCGTTTGAGCATTCTGAGCAAAGAGATATCTGCAATCAGCCTTGTACCATCAATCAGGTTTTTTTGATCAACAGCGATAGGACCAAGCTCAGAACCATCCATGAGAGGAATGTAGTCACCGTTATTCCATTCCATGTGTTCTGCGAGATCATCACTCACAAGGATTGGGTATGGCGGCTTCATAAGGTTTAACGTAGTGAGATCTTTTAACGCAACACCCGGCTGAAGCTGAAGCATAGACACAGGGTCGATGCCGATAAGCATGAAGTTCGCGCCATTTTCATCAGTGATACGATGGTGGTCAAAAGGAGAACACTGTTGAAAGCCTTCACGGCGAAGCTGGATATAAAAACCTTGCGGGATTTTATTGGCGTTGTGTTTTGGTCGAATACGATAAGGAAGAGGATTCGAAAAGAGTTTTTCGCCATGCGCATAGCTTTGCTTGGCGTGTTGGTTGATAGCAGTAACACCAACCAAAAGTGATACGCCAAGGGTTAAACCAAGCCATACCAAAATAATCTGAAGTGGGTAGCGTCGATAGTGACCGAGTAGTGCCTTAACTACGGGCCATAACATGCAGTTGCCCTCCTTGTAGACGGATTCTGCCGTCCATGTGCTGTGCTACTTTTTCACTGTGTGTCACCAACAACAAAGTGCATTCTAATTGGCGAGCCAAAGAGGTCAGCAAACGCATTACCGCTTCTGCATTACGCTCATCTAAACTTCCCGTCGGTTCATCGGCTAACAGAATTTTAGGTTCCATGTACAGAGCACGAGCAATCGCTGCGCGTTGTTGTTGACCACCAGACGCTTCTTCAGGGTAACGTCCAAGTAAAGGCATAAGGTCTAAAGCAGAAAGAATCTGTCGCCAGAGGCCTTTGTCTTCAGGCAAGCCTTTTAACTGGCGACAAAAACGAATATTGTCAGCAATATTAAGCGTTGGAAGTAGGTTGAATTGCTGGAAGATGTGACCAATATTATTTCGGCGATATGCGGTGCGATTACGTTCTGTCGAATCGTGCATATTGAAGTTTGGGAAAGCAATTTCGCCAGAGTCTACTAGGTCTAAACCCGCGATAAGATTCAGTAATGTACTTTTACCTGAGCCACTTTCGCCCATTAGTGCAAGCTGGTCACCTTGGTTTAATGTTAGTTCAGCACCTTGCAAAACAGGGTGAAATTCCCCCCCGTCGACATAGCCTTTACATAGGTCTGACAGCTTTAACATTAAACAGCTCACATTAGTTAGAATTTGGAAGGAGAATCTACACTAATTCCCTGTTAGGAGGAAGTATTTTGAAAGATAGATCACACACCAACGATAAAGTGATGCGATCGATGCGCCTTACTTCAACTTCCTATCAAGTTTTTGATCCATTTTCTTGTTTTCATGCGATAGAGCGACCCACCCCACTTAATCACTTCTTCGGTGAGGAAAAGCAGATACACCCACTCAGGTGGAAACTTTAAATAGACAGCCGCAATCGCAGCCAGTGGAATACCAATCACCCACTGAGCAATCAAATCTTGATAGAGACAGAACTTCACATCACCACCCGCTCTCAACACACCAACGATCACAGTCAACGGTACCGAGCGAATAATAATACCCACGCTGAGAATTAGAATGAATTTCTCTGAGAGGGCTCTGGTCTCTTCAGTCAACGCACTGAACGCATTCAATATTGGCATTTGGACGAAATAGAGAAAAATCGCCACAACAATACTGGTTAAGAAGCACAGAATCGTTAAGCCTAATGCTTGATAATAAACCGCTTCATTGTTCTTCGCGCCAAGTTGGTTACCCACCAAAACAGCTGCTGCATTAGATAGACCAATCAATAAACTCAATGAAATAGATTCAACCGGCGTCATGACTGAAAGCGCAGCCAAACCTTGAACACCCGATTGTCCCATGATCGCGTGGTAAGCAAACAAGCCACCCGCCCACGCTAAGAAATTAAACGTGGTTGGCAAAGACAACTTCAAGAAGCGAACGACTTTCTCAACGGTTGCAGCCGCTTTGATATCACAAAGTTTAAAAGCTAATAGGTGTTTAGAGAAATAGAGGTAGCCATATAAAGTCGCCACTTCAATGGCACCGCTCAATACCGTCGCAATCGCTGCTCCTTTGATTCCAAGCGATGGAAAGCCCAAGTTACCGAAGATCAGCACCCAGTTTAAGAACACATTAGACAGAATGCCGATACCGCTGAAGAAAGTGCTTAACCCAGGTTTATGCATCGCTCTCAAACCTACCGCCATACTGCTGACGCACGACACCGCCAGCATGCTGAATGAGGTGATGACGATGTATTCAACGCCGAGGCTGATGACTTCTTGAGAGTCGGTCGTCACACCCATGATTTGCGCAGGGAAAGAAACAAAGAAAACAATGGTCAGCAACGCAAACAGGGTCGAAACCAGCCACGTCAGTGCGGTACTTTCTCTGACACCTTGTTTGTTACCCGCGCCCCAATATTGAGCCGTTAGCAAAGCGCCACCCGTAGTGACACCCACCAGCATAATGGTCGTCACAAACATTGCACGGCTCGCAACCCCCACTGCCGCAATGTCTGCTTCCCCAAGCTGACCTAACATCAACACATCGACTAAGCCTCGGCTTGAAAACATAATGCTCTGCAAAGCAATAGGCAAAGCAATCGCAATAAGCCTACGAACAAAATCACCTCGAGTGTGATGAATAATTGAAGAGAGCAACATAGAGATACCTAAACGGAACGTATTGATGAATAAAGATAAATATCGCGCTATTATATCAATGTTCGGTTTTTAACCACAGATATAAATGGAGTAACAATGAAGAAAGTACTGGTTTTAGGCGCTTCTGGATATGTTGGTTCGCAGCTCCTCCCTCTCCTGCTCGAGCAAGGCTATCAAGTCACTGCTGCAGCAAGGCATATCGACTATTTAAAGGCACGAACCGAACCTCATGACAACTTGTCACTAGAGTATCTTGATCTTGCAGATCAAGCCGCAACACAAGCATTAGTCCCCGACTTTGATCTTGTCTTCTTTCTAGTTCATGGGATGGCAGAAGGCCACGACTTTATTGATTATGAACTGAATTTGGCACGTAACTTTGTTTCAGCTCTTGGGCCAAAGAATCAACACGTCATCTACCTGAGTTCGCTTCAGCCGCAAACGGGTGATTCAGAACACCTTCAAGCGAGAAAGAAAACCGGAGAACTGCTACGCAAAGGACCAGTCCCCGTCACTGAACTGCAAGCAGGCGTGATCATTGGTCCAGGCTCTGCAGCGTTCGAGATCATGCGAGACTTCGTGTACAACTTACCTATCATGATTGCACCCAAATGGGTCGACTCTAAAGCCAACCCTATTGCCTTGCAGAACCTGAACCACTATCTGCTAAAACTCGCACAGGACACGCCTAGCGAAAGCCAAACCTTCGAAGTTGGCGGGCCAGACATTGTCTCTTATCGAAATCAATTTGCTCACATTGCCAAAACAGCCGATCGCCCACTCAGGCTTTGGGCGACGTCACTCCTCACGCCCTCAATCGCGTCATATTGGCTAGGTGTTGTGACTTCTGTTCCGTCCAACATAGGCAGAGCGCTTCTTGCGGGCTTAAAGCATGACTTTATTGCCAGTTCGACCATCATTAGAGAAAAGTACCCTCAGAAGCTTATCTCGTTCGAAAATATGGTTGAGCAAGCGATCCACGCTGAAGGAAACTTCGTGAAAAGTAATGTTTGGGGCTTTGATAAGACCGCCTTCAAACGCTGGCAAGCTGGGTACGGCTATTATCCTAAGAAAACTGGCGCAAGTATTACCTCAAGCGCATCTTTAGAATCCCTTTGGCAGGTGGCTCAGCAAATAGGAAGCCCGAAGCAAGGTTACTTCTTTGCTAATGCTCTATGGCGCACACGCGAATGGTTAGATCTTCTCTTTGGCGGTGGTGTACCGGTTCGACAAATGCCTGAAGGACCGACCCTAAAAGTCGGTGACAAAATTGACTCTTGGAAGGTTATTCGCTGTGAAGAGAATCAGTTTTTATCCCTGCTTTTCGGTATGAAAGGCCCAGGGTTGGGGCGACTCGAGATTACCGTCTCTGACCACGGTGATTCACGTGAACTGAACATATCAGCTTGGTGGCATCCAAAAGGCTTTCTAGGGTTACTGTATTGGTTTGCGATGATGCCAGCCCACCTGTTTATCTTTAAAGGCATGGTTAAAGCGATTGAGAAGCAGGCTAAAGAGCAGATGCGAGATGCGGGTGTCGAGATGCGAAAAGATTAAAAGCAGATGCGAGATTCGAGTGTCGAGATGCGAAAAGACTTAACAGCAAATTTGCGACACGCGCTATGAGAAGCAAAAAAAGAGCGGATAATTCCGCTCTTCGTATCTCTCATCTCGTATCCCGAATCTGCTACTAGCCAATAACGCTAATTGGGATCTCAGCCAGCTGGTTACCTTGGTTAGCAGGATACACGATGTATTCACCGTGATACTTCACCGCAGACTTATAGTCCGTTACTTTGTGAAGCATGAAACCCGCTTCCATCGCCGCTTGAATGAACTCTGCGTGGTTTCCACGAACAAACCAGTTCATCGGCTTAACCATCAACTCACCGTCGAAAGAGTCGTCACACTGTTTTCCACACAAAGCAAAAGAGTGCTCACCATCGGTGAAGAATTGAATCTTGCCGCCAGTCGTTAGCTCATCTTCACTCGATACGCTCCAACCCATCTCGTACATTTTGTCCATGAACGCTTCAACATCGCTGTCTTTAAGCGCTTTAGGATCTTCGCCTTCAGGGAAAAAACGCCCGTAAAACGCAGAAATACGTTTAAAGGTAAAAGTTAAATCAGAGTTATTGCCTTTTGAGCGACCCTGTTTCTGCCAACGAACCAAGTCAGGCACAATCACGCGATCATAAGCTTGAGATTTAATCGCCTTTGTTACCCATCGAACAAGGTAAAGATTGTTCGCGATAGGTGCATCAATGGCCTTGCCAGACTTATGTAGAGCGTATAGCTCGCCTAGCGCATCATTCACTAACTTCTGAATTTCAATATAGTATTTTGACATTATGCCTTCTTTCCTAATGTCCAATATAGTAATGCTGACATTACTGCACATGCAGCCATTACCATAGCCATAGACCCAGCACTGTCACTTGGCAGCATCGCAACGATAGCCCCAACAACAGAACCAGTACCAAATCTTAATGTTCCCGCAAGCGATGAAGCCGTACCTGCCATGTTTGGATAACCACTGAGCAATAGACCCATAGAGTTACTGCCAATAGTAGAGATGGTGCCAATAAATAGCATCACAAACGGCACAATTCCCCAAAGCCCGAGATCCAATGCCCAACCGACAAGTAAACCTACGCCAGCCAGTAATTGGATGACCAGCGCTGCTCTCAGCATGGTATGAGAGCCGACCTTCTTAACGATTCGACCATTGATTGTCGTCATCAGAATCATCGCAACAATGTTCAGACCAAATAGGTAACCAAACAGGTCAGGACGTACGCCATAGACATCAATGTAGACAAAAGAGCCTGCGGTTAAGAATGCAAACATCCCAGAGAACGAAAACGCACCCGAGAAAATCAAGCCCATAGCGGTCGGGTTTTTACATAAACGAGCGTAATTACGAATCGTGGTTTTAAAGCGCAATGGTTGACGATTATCGACAGGCAATGTCTCAGGAATTTTGATTATCACCGCGAGAATGACAATCACCGCAAAAATAGCCAATACCCAAAAGATTGAACGCCAACCGAACCACAATGCTAAGTAACCACCAATCATCGGCGCGATAAGTGGTGCAACCGTCATCACTAAGGTAACGAACGACATGGTTCTTGCGAAATCTTCACGGTCGAACATATCACGCACAACCGCTTGGATAATAACCGCTGCCGCAGCACCTGCAAAACCTTGAGCCGTACGAACTAACGTTAACGCTTCAATGCCATGAGTCGTCGCACTCACAACAGACGCGACCGCAAAAAAGAATACACCAATCAGTAGAACAGGCTTGCGACCATAACTGTCGGCTAACGGACCATGTAACAACTGACCTAATGCAAAACCTGCGGTGTACGCTGTGAGTGTTATTTGTACTTCACCCGCTGTAACGCCAAGATCTTTGGCGATCGTTGGCATAGCAGGCAGGTACATATCGATGGCGAGTGGTGTCAGTGCACCAATCGCACCCAGAACCAAAAATAGCATCCAACCTAACTGAGGAGTTTGTGGTTGTGAGCTTGGGGTCTGTTGGGTAGACGTTTGCATAACTCTCCGACTAAGTACTAAGTTCTATGTGAGCACGAGCATGCACGCAGCAATATACGAATACGCACGGTGATACACGAATATGCGCACACATACATGAACATATAGTAATAATGGCTGAAACTGTCCTAGTACCAGTCAAAATAATCAGCCGACGCTATCCTTGGTCGGCCACATCTACGGCAGAAAAGATTACTTCCAGATAGAGTCGACTTCTTCTTGTGTTAGGTAACGGTATTCACCCAACTCCAAAGATTCATCCATCTCGATTTCACCGATACGCTCACGGTGTAACCCTTCAACTTTATTACCAAGTGCCGCAAACATACGTTTTACTTGGTGGTATTTGCCTTCGTGAATCGTTAATAGTACTTCACGCTCAGCACGAACTTCTAAGTGTGCTGGAAGTGTTAGGCCATCTTCGCTCTTAAGCTGGATGCCCTCTTTGAATTTTTCAACGTAATCGTCTTCAACAGGTTCAACCAACCACACACGGTACGTCTTCTCGCACTTGTGCTTTGGTGATGTAATGCGGTGAGACCACTTACCATCATCGGTAATCAACACAAGACCCGTCGTATCAATATCTAGACGACCAGCAAAGTGCAGCTTGTCCATTTTGATTTCATCGAGTAATTCAAAGGCGATACGATTTGCGCCATCTTCATGCGAACAAACAAAGCCTTCTGGCTTATAAAGCATGATGTAACGTGGGCCGTGAACATTCAGTTCATTGCCTTGCCATTCCACAATGCACTCTTCAGTTACCTTGAGTGAACCGCTTTTTTGAATGACATCATTTACTGTCACTGCCTTGGATTTTAATAAGTGTGTTGCTTCTCTTCGAGTGACGCCTAATGCATCGCACAGAAATTTATCTAAACGCATGAATACCTCAACTAATCTAAGTCGGGTATTATAGTCACCTTTGCTCAATTAGTTGAGCTATTTCACACTATTTGTTTTCTACCCTACAAGACGCGATATGTATACACTCCGCCCGTACCAAGCTGATTCTGTAAAATCAGTGATTCATTACTTCAGAAAACACCAAACTCCAGCTGTTCTTGTGTTGCCTACAGGCGCAGGAAAAAGCCTTGTGATTGCAGAGCTAGCAAGGCTTGCAAAAGGTCGAGTGCTGGTACTCGCTCACGTTAAAGAGTTGGTCGAACAAAACCATGAAAAGTATGAAGGTTATGGGCTGAAAGGCTCAATTTTCTCTGCGGGTTTAGGGCGAAAAGAGACAGACCAACAAGTGGTGTTCGCTTCGGTTCAATCTGTGGTTCGCAACCTCGATTCATTCTCTAACCAATTTTCACTGTTGGTTATCGACGAATGCCACCGTGTTCCCGATGAAAAGACCAGTAGCTACCAAAAAGTGATCACTCACTTACGCGAGAATAATTCGGGGATCAAGGTGCTTGGGCTAACCGCGACCCCTTATCGTCTTGGTATGGGTTGGCTTTATCAGTATCACACGCGTGGACAAGTACGATCTGAAGAGCCTAGGTTTTTCAGAGATTGTATTTTCGAGTTGCCGATTCGCTACTTGTTGGACGAAGGCTTTCTAACACCAGCACGCATGATCGATGCGCCAGTATTGAGCTATGACTTCTCACAGCTAAAACCTGCAAGTACAGGTCGTTACAAAGAAGCCGAACTCGATATGGTGATTGAGCAATCTAAACGTGCGACCCCACAAATTGTCGACCAGATCATTGAACTGGCCAAAGACAAGTTAGGGATAATGGTATTTGCTGCCACTGTTAGACACGCACAAGAGATCCTTGGCTTACTGCCCGAAGGTGAATCATCGATCGTAATCGGCGACACACCAACTCTCGAACGTGATCAAATCATCAGTGACTTCAAAGAACGTAAAATCAAGTTCTTGGTTAACGTATCGGTATTAACCACAGGTTTTGATGCGCCTCATGTGGATTTAATCGCGATTTTGCGCCCGACAGAGTCCATCAGTTTGTATCAACAAATCGTTGGCCGTGGCTTACGCCTATCCCCGGGTAAAAAAGAGTGTTTGGTGCTCGACTATGCTGGCAACAGTTACGATCTTTACCAACCTGAAGTGGGCGACCCTAAACCCGACTCAGACAGTGAAATCATCACCATCCCCTGCCCTGCATGCGGCTTCAACAATAACTTCTGGGGCAAGCTAGACAGCAATGGCTTCTTGCTCGAGCATTTTGGCCGTAAATGCCAAGGCTACTTTACCGATGAAGACACGGGCGAACGCGAACACTGTAATTATCGCTTCCGAGCCAAATACTGCGGTGAATGCGGCGCTGACAACGACATTGCCGCACGTATTTGTCATGAGTGCGATGCCACCTTAGTCGACCCAGATAAAAAACTTAAGGAAGCGTTAAACCTAAAGGATGCGTTGGTGTTTGAGTGTTTAGAGATGGATCTTAACGTTCTCAAGGACGACAAAGGTAAGTCGCAACTTAAAGTCACTTACCGTGGTGAAAACCAAGCGCAAGTGCATGAGTTTTGGTCACTAACCACCAAAAAGCAGAAGCAGAACTTCAAAGACCAGTTTGTTCGCCCTCACCTTGCAGACAGACACCGCCCTTTTGAGGAAGCCTCACCAACGAAAGTGGTTGCTCACCAACATAGATTCCGCCCACCTCAATTCGTGATTGCGCGTAAAGTCGGGCGTTTTTGGAAAATGAGAGACAAGATATTCGAAGACGAGCTTCAACAACGTTAACATCTCACTTTTTGAGAACCTAAATCTCATTATTCATCAGGTTCACTTTCTGTTCAGAATTACTTTTTTATACTGAACGCTATCAACCTTCTCTAGGATTCGCTATGTTTAGTAAAGTTATGATTTCTATGTTTTCTTTAAGCTTAGGCTTATGTGTCGCCGCTAGTGCGTGGGCTGACTCAGATCATAACGGTCATGATCTTGTACAAGATGTCCATAAAGCGGGAACCCGTATCGAATTTGAAGAAGATCAAGACGAAGTCTACGAAGCCGTACGCGAAGGCTATATTCGCCCTTTCTCGGAAATGTATGCGGCCGTTGAGAACGATCTTCATGGTCGAATTATTAAAGTAGAGCTAGAAGAAGATGACGACATTTGGGTGTATGAACTAAAAATCAATTACCAAAACAACATCATCAAAGTCGAATACAACGCTGAGACGTTAGAAATGCTCATGATTAAAGGCCGCAACTTTAAAGACGCCATTAAGCACGGTGAATAAATAAGAGCCGCAACTTTAAAGACACCATTGATCACGACGAGCAATTAAGCACAACGAACAGTCATTACAAGAATTAAGAAGAACAATTATGAAAATTTTAGTCGTTGAAGACGAACCTCGCTTGGGCCAACAAATTCTAGAAACTCTTGAGGGAGCCGACTGGGTTCCAGAACTTTCTCAAGACGGTATCGACGCACTCTACCGTGCAACATCAGAAGAATGGGATGCTATTGTTCTCGATTTAGGTCTACCTAAGCTGGACGGCTTAACCGTATTGAAAGGTATTCGAGACGAAAACATCAATACACCGGTCGTAATTTTGAGCGCTAGAGATACGCTGACGCAGCGTGTAGAAGGTTTGAATGCAGGCGCTGATGACTACCTAACTAAGCCATTTGAGATGGTCGAGCTGATTGCCCGCATTCGAGCTCAACTGCGCCGAGCGTCAGGCAGTGCTGCTCCTATACTTCAAATTGGTGATTTAAGCCTAGACACACGCAGCTCTAAAGTGTTGTGGCAAGGTCAAGCAGTTAGCCTCACGGCGCTAGAATATAAAGTTGTCGCGTACTTCATGCATAACCAAAACAAAGTTATCTCGCGCACTGAGTTGGTTGAGCATATCTACAAGCAAGACTTCGACCGCGACTCAAACACGGTTGAAGTTTTCATCGGTCGTATTCGTAAGAAAATCGCACCAAAGATCATCAAAACCGTTCGTGGCCTTGGCTACCAACTGAATGCTGAATAATGCTGTATTTAATTAAGCTAAGAGCAATCGTCAATTTAAGCACAACCATCAATTAAGTGGACAGCCTGTGCTGATCGTCGTTGTTCTCATAGCAAGATGAGCAAAGACGGGCTGGTAACGTATGAATCTAAAAAAACGAACACTTAAAAACGTCAGTCTAAAAAGCCGCTTGCTCCTCGCCGCGGCTTTTTGGCTAGGTGCGATGATATTAGCGGCAGGCGTCGGAATACCTAAGTTGGTTAACGATTACTTGGTCGATGACGTCAAGCAACAGCTCAGCCTAACCATGGACGAGTTAACCGCCAATATCGAAACCAATGACAGTGGTAACCTCATCATGGCAGAGCGCCTGTCTGATCCTAGGTTTAACCAACCCTACAGTGGTATTTATTGGCGAGCTGCTACCCAAGACCAGATTATTCGATCTCGATCTCTATGGGACAAAGACCTCACCATCAAGCGTTCGCCGATTCATACTTCAATCAAAGGGCCTGAGAAAGAAAAGCTGATTTACATCGAGCAGGGTATCTATCTGCCTGAACTGAACGATCCTGTCACGATCACCATAGGTATTGATGAAGACCCACTAGAATCCACACTGACTGAGCTTACAGGTCAAGTCTGGTTGATTCTGATGCTGTTGTTTGTGGGCGTGCTGATGTTGATTGGTATTCAAGTCAGTTGGTCGCTATTGCCACTCAGTAAGATGCAACGTGAACTGGTGATGTTAAGAAACGGCGAGCAACAAGGGTTAAGCGACAACTACCCGAAAGAGGTTTCTCCATTAGTTTCTGACCTCAATGCCCTGCTCTTCCACTATCAAGAGTTATTGGAGCGAGCTCGTAACCACGCGGGTAACTTATCTCACGCGTTGAAAACACCGCTTTCAGTTCTGAAAAATGAGATCGAGCGACTTCCAGACGATGACAAAACATTGTTACAACAACCCATTCATCAGATTCAGAACCAAATAGATTATCACCTTGGCCGTGCGCGCATGGCTGGTGCAATGAACATTCTTTCGGTGAAGTCTTCACCTTGTGAGCGTGTTGAAGCTATCTCAATGGCGTTTGATAAAGTCTACGCAGCTAACGAAGTCACCATGATTAACGAGTTAGACTCAGAGATTGAAGTAGCGGTAGAGAAAACCGACCTTGATGAAATGGTCGGCAACCTACTCGAGAACAGTTACAAATGGGCGAGCAGCATTATCCGAGTCCATTCGAATCAGCTAAATGAGGGACGAATCGAGCTTATAGTAGAAGATGATGGTCCGGGTATCCCTCAAAAGAAACTCAGCCAAGCAGTTAAGCGGGGAGTCCGTTTAGATGAAACGACTCCGGGTACGGGGTTGGGGTTGAACATAGTTAACGAAATGGCACATAGCTACCGAGGAGAGCTCAACTTAGAAAAAAGCTCAATGGGCGGATTAAAAGCCACGCTTATTTTACAGCTGGCCCAAAGCTAGCCTTCATCGAACTTGAGTTGATAACATTGAATTTTGAATAGGCATGCCAAGCGTATTGATATGCCTATTTATCTGAAATGATTGGCTATTTGCAACTTTGAACCAATGTCATATACATGGTTTTAAATCCTTTCAGTGATACATTGATCTTTTCTACCTCTTGCTCATCCCCTTGTAGTTCAACACTTAAAGAGTCAGCACTGTAAAAAGATTCAAGTTGGCCTATCGGTACCGTCGCCCAGTGTGTTGTACCTTTAATCCAGACATCCATATCGAATACTGAACCATTGTTTAGTGAAGCTTTTGCTGAATAGCCAGGTTCTTGCCTTGAAACTCCATTAAAAAACAATAGATTCACGCCTTCTGTGGTACATCGCAACGCGACCGTTTCTGCATTACCATCACTTTTAACACTCGATACTCCAAGAATCACAGCCTCTCCAGAATCAAAACTCTTAGACTCGTAATGTTCCCAATCTTGATAGGTCTTCGCTAACTCCAAACCAGCTGCTACGTTAAAAGTGCAAATGGATAGCAATCCGAATAATACGTATTTTTTCATATTTCTGATCCAATTAAGAAGCCGCGCTTTATCACTTATCATTATCAATTCCCACTAAGTTCAAGTGAGTGACAAGTGTGCGCAGCTTAAATGATTGTTGAATGATTAGTTAATCTAATTGGTCACAGACTCTGGCAGCAACACAGCTTCAAAGCGGTCTGCACGAGCTAAAAACTGACGCATAATTCCATCAACTTTCGACTTGTTTGCTTCACTATTCGCTCGGCGCTGTGCTTGAATCAAGCGTGGGCTATCAGTCAGTACATAGGATTGTTCCATCGCATTTAACATGCCTAAATCTGAGTGCAGATAACGATCAATTTGGTCGTCGCGTTGAACTAATTTATTCTCAAGCACTTGTTCATCGGCTCCTTGCATTGCGACTGAACTCAACACCGAATGTGTCAGTGATATCAATTCATCCACTCGCTCAGGAGCACAAGTAAACAGGATTCTTCCTTCTGCTTGCGGGCTGTAATTGTCTTGCCAAAACCAACTTGCCACACCATAAACTCCCGAGGCCTGCTCTCGAAGCTTCAAGCGTAATTGCTCTTGAACCAACTCGCCGCTCAGTTCCAAGTAATAAGCATTATCTGGTCGCCACTGAGAGTCTTGAACTAAGTAAATTTCGACCTCTGCTCTCGGCTCTTTGGAATCAGCTTTGCTGTAACGTACTTCTGGCGACGACGCTCTAAGCTCGTAGTAATTTCTCGCAGACTCTTTCACCTCGACCGAGGACAAATAGCGCGCGGCAAGTTGCTCAAGTTGATGAGCAGATATATCACCCACAACAAAATAGGTGTAATCTGTTTTACCCGCGATGTATTCTTGATAAATATCGCTAAGCCCTTGTGCTGTATAGAGTGTCGCTTGTTCACCATTATCACTATACACTGTTGGGACGTCTGGGAAGCGTAACTCAGAGACCTTTCTAACAAAGCGGTCTGCACCGTCAAATTGGTTGCCACTTAAACGCTGCTCCATCTCAACTTGATATTCTTTTAGTGACTTTTCCGATACTGGACTTACCGCCAATTTTAAATGAAATAGCTTTAACATCCTTTCAAAACTGTCGGTCTTAGCCCAACCAGAGAAGCCTTGTTGGTAATCTCCTACCAATGTCGACATCACAACAGGGTTGCCACGGAAGATAGTTTGAATATCAGCCTGTGGGACTACACCCACACCCGTATCATCCACCAGACTGACCGCCGTTTTTAGGGCTTGATAATCTTGTTGAGGAACTGAGCGTAAACCGCCTTCAGTTAACGCCTTAAAGTGGACTTGGCCAGGGTTGCTGTCGCTATAGCGATATACAAGTTTACTTCCATTGCTCAAGCGATATTCAGTAATTCGATGTTCCGCCCACTTTTTCTCTTGTTTGAGTGTCCCCAATTTTGGTTCAACAACTGGCAACACAGCTTGGCTATCATCGATAGCCCATCGTGGCTGTTTGCTAAGCATATTCGAATGCCATTCACTCTCAATCCACTCAGTCTCCAGTTTAGGTTGTCGCTTATTGGTTGGCTGCGTTAACAAAACTAAACGCGATTTAGGTTCTATAACTCGTCGGAAAGCCTCATTCACTTGATCAACGTTGATGCGGTCTAAAAAGTATTTATTAAGTTGATAAGCTTGCTCTTTATCTATCAATATTTGTTTGCTGGCTGCTGATACCATAAGATCCCCAGCAAGGTCGATGCTGTAATTTTTTTTGTCTTGGTTTCGGTCAATAACGCCTTTTAGACGACGGATTTCTCCATGTACTTCCTGTTTAGAAAAGCCGTGCTGGGTAAGCTGTGCAACAAACTGAAACAATGCTTGTGTTGCTTGCTCATATTGCCCTTCAACAAGTTGTAGAGAGAAGACCGCCTGTGATGTTTCTCTACCTACATTTGACGAGTAAAAGTTAGCTGCGTTGACCACGTTACCTTCATCTTGCTCCCAACGTTGAAGACGAACATTGAGCAGACGCGTCGCTATTTGATGGGCAAGATCCTTTTGATAGCGAGCGTAGCTAAGATCTGGTTGGAAAGTTGAGAAAAAGCTGACCTCCACAGATGGTGATGAGTACCCCTCCTCTGATACCACTTCACTACGCCAGCCTTCCACTAGTGGGATGCTGTAATCAACTGTCTCTAACGGTGAATCAGGCGCTTTGGCATCACCTAATTTACGAGTAATTAGCTGTTTGATTTGTTCAGTTTGAACATCTCCAACGACCACAACCGACATATTGTCTGGGCGATACCATTTTGTATAAAAGTCCGCAACTCGATACTTTGATACATTTTTAATGGTGTGAGGGTCACCAATTGGGTCACGCATAACATAGCGTGATCCAGCCATTTCAATCGCACTTTTCTTATCACCCAACCTTAACATTGGACCTAATCGAGCACGCCACTCCTCCAAAACAATGCCACGTTCTGCATCTAAATCCCCTTTAAGCATCGTCACATTGCTTGCCCAATCAGAAAGTACATCCATCACCAATTCAAGAGTTTCAGGATCGTTACTCGGTAAGTTAAGGGTGTAAACCGTATTTTCAAAGTCGGTAAACGCATTGATGTCGACACCAAATTTCATTCCCGCTTCTTCCAGCACTTTAATGACTTCATTCCCGGGATAATGTTTTGTGCCATTAAATGCCATATGTTCAACGATATGAGCGACACCTCTTTGATCATCGTCTTCGCTCATTGAACCTGCATTAACGACCAAGCGGACATAAACTCGCGATTCAGGATTGGTGTTTTCAGCAATGTAATAGCTCAAGCCATTTTCAAGCTCGCCGACTTCTACATTACTGTCAAAATTCAACGTCTGTGATAGGTCCAAAGGCGCATCTACATTTTTGGTCGGTGTAATCACCTGACAAGCACCCAAAAGTGCCGCGCTTGCCAGTATCAGTATTTTGTTAATCTTCATAAATATTTAAACGATTGTGTTTGTGTGCATAAAATAAGTTGGTTTTGCTCTTCTTCGTGACTCTCGCGATGTGATACTTCGACGATATAGCAACCCGGGAGTTGCACCTTCAATACTTCTCGAATTGAACGATAACTTTCAGGATCGAGTGCCGACATAGCTTCATCCAAGAAAAGCCATTGAGGTTTTTGAACCAAACTGCGTGCCAGCATGATTTTCTGAAGCTCACCGCCTGACACACTCTGTTGCCAGTTGCTATTGAAATCGAGCTTATCGCCAAACTTGCATACTCCAGCAAGCGTTAATGCATCCACTAGATCTGAATCAGACGTCGATTCGCTGTTTGGATACAACAAGATGTCGCGCAAACTAGCATTCGGCAGATAAGGCTTCTGAGGAATGAACATGCATTCTCTGTCATCTGGCATACTGACTTCACCATTTTGATAAGGCCATAACCCTGCCAAAGAACGAATGAAAGTACTCTTACCCCCACCAGATAAGCCTTTAATGGTAATACTCTGCGAAATATTTCCGCTTTGCTCTGTAAGTAGTGGCTGCTGTTCCGGTGAATACAAATTGAGATCGCGCCACTCAGGTTGGTGCGAATGCGGCATAACATTCGCTGCCGGCAGTGCTTCTAATTGAGTGTGAAACGTGATTAAACGGTCAGTCACTGCGCGCCAATCGGCAAGTGATTCATAAGAGTCGACGAACCAACTGAAGGCTTCTTGAACGCGATAAAAACCGGTCGCAGTTTGCATCATATCGCCAAGTTGTAACGCACCACTCATCAATCTCGGTGAGGCAACCAAGTAAGGGAAAATTCGCGCAACCTCGTTATAACCACTGGTAAAAGCGCCATATTTTAGCTTCATGCCAGTAAGTTGCTGCCAGTTATCCCATACCTTACCAAACAGATTTTGGGTGCGGTGGTTTTCAGCGGATTCGCCACGCTGCAGCGCAATAGATTCGGCATGCTCTCGTACTCGCATTAAATGGAAACGAAAGTCGGCTTCACTTTTTTCTTGTTCAAAGTTCAGTGGTACCAAACGTTTGGCAATTTTGTGTGTCAACCAAGTGCCAATGATGGAATAAACAATCGCAACCCATACCATGTACCCAGGAATAACCCATTCACTGCCTGCAAACTCGAGAGTTAGGCTGCCTGAGAGGTTCCAAAGAATGACCACAAATGAAAATAAACTGGTGACAGTGCGAAGTAAACCTAGCCCCATGGATAGTGTCTTGTCACAGAAGTCTTTCACATCCTGAGAGATACGCTGATCTGGGTTGTCACTATCGGGATAGCTAAGTTGGTGGCGGTATAAACGTTTACCACCCAACCACTCTTGCAAAAACGTATGGGTAAGCCAACGGCGCCAGCGGATACGCAGTGCTCTTCTCAAGTATTCCTCAGCCAAGTCAACCACTGTGTAAACCATCATGATCAACACAAACTGACCGAGCATATTCCAGAAGTTATTCCACTCTTCATTTTGCATTAGGTTAAAAAAATCACGGTTCCAGTTGCTGTATAGAACCGCGACTTCAACAATCAAATAGTTCAGGCCAACAACAAGGCTGAGCAGCAACCAAGCAATACGTTTCTCGTCGCTGCGCCAGTATGGATGTGCTAGCGACCATACTTGAGAAAGGAAGGATTTGTCTTTTAGAGACAAGGGTGATGGGTTAGACATATTTCACCAAAAATGACAAGGCAACCAGTAGCTGAAAACCACTGGTCACTTATTATCAAAAAAATTAAAAAGAAGTGATTAGAATTCGTAACCTAACTCAAGCCAGAACTCACGACCTGGGGAGTACATGCCGTAATCGCCCTGTCGATTCGCTTTTATTTCATCTTTACGAACTTGGTTAAGTACATTTAGTACGTCCACTTGCACGTACGCAGAGTGTGTACCAAATAGGCTTGGTTGGTAGCGTAGTCGGGTATCCCATTGAGTATGAGTGCCATATTCATAGTGACGATACGCATCAATATTGTTGCTATCAGTAGACATATACTCATATTTATCAACAGGTGCTTTTATGTAGACTTTGTTCGCCCAAGTCACATCATAGCTAGGGATCCTCATATCAAGACCAAAACGGGCAACCCACTCTTCTGTGTTGCTATTTACCTCTTTTTCCATTTGAGCTTTGGTCGTTAACTTGCCATCAAAGATAACCGTTTGGTTAGGATCCTCGATGTCAGATCTATCTGTAACCAAATAATCAATGCCCACGGTTGTGGACCATTGGGTAGGACCAAGTACCCATGGAAGGATATTGGTGGCTTGAAGTGTATACGTATCGGTTGCGAAGCTTGAGCCGTTGTAATAAGAATAAATTCTCTTATTACCGTCCCTAGTTTCATTATGTTCTATCGTGTTTCTAAAGTTTCGATACACATAGCCTGCTGACACAAGGAAATTCCCGGCCACCTGATCAACACTAAAGCTGATTTCATCTGAATACTGAGTATCTAGATTTTTAATCGACTCGTAATCTCGCGTTTCATCGCCATTCAACTTTAAGATTTCGCCAGCAAGTTTCATCATTGCAAACGAGCGGCCATAGTAACGGTTAGCTCCCAAATTCACCGTTGTATCCTTTGTTGCAGTCCAAGAGCTGCTGAAGCGATAGGCAATATTGGTATTTTCAAGGTAGTCATCTTGATCTACACGAATACCAGGTCGGAATGTAAAGTCATTCCATTTAATAATATCTTGAGCATAAAATGCGTAATCTTGATAGTCGGTAGAGACAGTACCTTTACTCGCAGTACTCGTGCGATCGTCGATTACCATACCGTAGAAGTAAGTCACAATTCTCTGAGTTGCATCCTCATCACGGTTAAAATCAAAGTCCGTTTTTCGATAGCTAGCACCAATAGAAGGCAAGTGAGAAGTACCAGCTAACTCCATACGATCGAAATCGTAATCCAGTTTCAACTCGACATTCTGTTGAGTCAGTTGACTATCTCCATAGCCACCTTCCTCGTAGTCCATTTCATTATCTAAGTCACTTGTTACAACAGCATAAGTAGAATTTGATTCGCGCTCATCTTGAAACTTATCGTAGATAACCGTCGCTGATATTGCCCCAGAATCAAGACGTTGATTCCACTTGATAGTTGAACCATAAGCCAAATGCGTATCTTTTACGTTTCCGTCCAAGTTAGTTGCATAGTATTTCCCTTCTTCATAATCAGATAGACGAAATCCAACTTCAAGGCTGCGGTCAACACTTGGTATCCAATTAAAATTAGCGAGGAAGTTATCTGACTGACGAGTATGATCCCTAAAATCAGTTTCTCCGGCTTTGTTAATTAAACGCTTCTGATTAATGTCTGACTCACGACGACTAAAACCAACAACCATGCCGATATCGTCTGTTAGAGACTGTTCAGCCATAACGCTGAAGAAGTCTTTCTTGTAATCAGGTTGATAATCTGCGCCATATCCATTTGGAGCCGCATTTTCTAAATCAGATTTAATATTGCTATCAACTTGCATTTCAGCCCAATCTGATTGAGTAGTGCGATAGCTCAACCTTACACGATCTTCACCGCTATACTTGCGCGTTTGAGCATCAATAGCACCACCCGTAAAGCCTCCTAAATGTGCTGGAACATTAGATGTGTAAACCTCTACGCCACCTAATAAATTCGCATCAAAGTAATACGCCTGCCCAGAACTAACGCTAGGAATAGTGCCAGCCGTTCCATCAAACAAACCAGATAAAATACCGCTTGGATCAAGATCATTATTGACGTTTACGCCATCAACAAGATAAGCCGTTTGTGATGGATCTGCGCCATGAATAGACACAGAAGCAGGTTTAATTTCTCCACCTTGGAAACCATCCAAATCACCGCCAGCAAATCGTACATTTGGATTGTCTTTAAGATAATCGGCCAAGTTCCCGTTTGATGACGGTGTATCTTTAATATCATCAGCATCAAGCGTCTGTTTAGTTGAAAGATCATCATCTCTTGTATCAGTGACACTAACGGTAAGATCAGCTTGAGTATTCGATGTTTGTTCTGTTTCCGCATAAACGCTGGACACAGAACAGAGTGACGCAATGGTCGCGGCAAGTATGGTTTTATTAAAAGGGTGCATTTCAAAAGTTCTAAGTGATAATAATTATCATTAATACTAACAATAAGTTATTCAGTAAGTAAATCCCACTACACATACCTATAAGCAAAGAAGAATTCACTGCTACACGTTTTTTGTTAGCAAAACATTAACATTCACCAAGCTTATAAAACCTGCCGAACCTTTCTGAAACCTTTATATGACCAAACGAAGATGATAATTAATACCATTTAGAATAAAACTCTACTAAATCTCTAATGGCATACAATTTTTTAACATAATTATTTTTATAGAAATCTAATTTTGTTAAGGCAATCGATAAAATAGAAAAGATTAAAACTTAGTACCTCTTCTATCAGACATTCCGATTTATCTAATAAAATAAAATTTATTTTCATTTAAAATCAAATATTTAAATTAAAAAACCAAGAAAACAAGGAAAAATAACCCTTCCCTTATAAATAAAAACAATTATCATTCCCCTCGTTTAAACATCGTTATTTTAAATAACAGCAACCAAAGACAATAAGAATACTGATGATTCAAATCCGATTTACGCCATTAGCAATCTGCTTAATATTTCTACAAAACACATCTTTTGCAGCATCAATCACTAATCAAAACCTTCAAAAGCAAATTGATTATATTGAATCATCTTCCACTACTCAGAAGCATATTGAAGCCATCGACGATCAAACTCAGCTTCAGCGCGAAATAACGAGAAACTTAGATCACGAGATACGATTACAAATACGATATGATCAGCAACTGCGCAAACAGTTGCTGCAGCTAAAGGATGTTGTCGATGAGTTAGACCAAGAAATGGATAATATTCGTCAAACAAAGGTCAACCTATACCCCCTATTGGAGCGAATGACCAACACACTCCAAGCGCTTGTAAAGGCGGACCTTCCTTTCGATAAACAACGAAGACTTGAGCGAATTACACAAATCAACTCTGATTTAGATAACCCGCAATTGAGCGACGCCGAAAAACTTGAGCGTATTCTGATCGCGTATCAAACAGAGATCCAATACGGCACTCAAGTAAAATCATGGTTTGGCCGATTATCCCCTATTCAAGAGGTTCAATACCTAAGAGTAGGACGTTTGGGGTACTACTATCTGTCTCTCGATGCTTCAAAAGCAGGCGTATGGCACTCGAAAGAGCACCGATGGGTAATTTTAACAAACAACGAAACTGAGCAACTTCGCCAAGCAATCACTGCCCTTAATGGTGGTAGTGCATATCCACTCCTAACACTTCCAAAGGCGCTATAGTCATGAAAAATGAACGAATCATGAAACAAAGCAGCTGGAAAACTCATTGTTATGTGATGTTAATAGTCAGCTTAATGACAGTGTTGGGTATTGAACCAGCGGCGGGAGCGACTACATCAGATAAGCCAGCTCAGTATGATACACTCCAAGCTATCTTTGAACGTGTCGAACGCGATAACAAAAATGATGTGCAACGCTATCAACAGCTAAAGTCACGTAAACAAAGCAAGTTGTCTGAAGTTAGTGACCAAGTCAACGCGCAGCGGTATCAGCTTAAAATGCTCAATCAGAGCAATGGACAACTTGAAGAAGAACTTCTTAAACTTCAACAAAAACTACGCGACAAACAAAAACAAGTTGAAGCAGCACGAGCAGGTATTGTTGAAGTCATCGACCTCACTGCAGCTCAACAAAGGAACTTTGTTGCAAACAACACCCCCCTAGCGACTTGGTTTGATGTTAAGGAACCAAAGCCGATACAAGAAAGTCAATTCAATATCACGAACATCAAAACGCTTTGGCTCATCATGGTTCAACAATTCTCAGAGGCCAGTCAACCTAGAGAATATGTTGGCGAACTATTAATGCCTAGCGGTAAAGTAGAACGTGTAAACATTCAGCAAACAGGAGCGTTTAGTCAATATTCTGTGGAGTATGGTTGGCTGACCTTTGATGGCGCCCGTAAGCAATGGCGACAAATTACTCCCCCGCCCCAAATTGACTTAACCCCGAATCAGTGGATCATCGACCCAAACTTTGGTTTAGGCTTTGAGGCTATCGCAAAACAACCTAGGTGGTATGAGTCCTATATGGCTGCTGGGATTATTGGCTTACTCATCGCTTTGCTTGCTGTGGTTGGTTTTACAATCGGTTTCACTCGTTTAGTCACACTGACCAAAGAAAAAAGAGCCGTTACTCACCAAACCGCCAAGCTAAATAATCTTTCTGATCAGAATATTTTAGGTCGTGTCCTCATTCAACTTAAAGAATGCGCTACCGACCAAGAAATGGAAGATGTGGTAGATGCAAACATTAGTCGCGAGATGCCTTGGCTACATAAAGGGGTGGGAACAATCGCCGTATTAGCTGCAATTGCGCCTCTCATGGGTTTACTAGGTACCGTTGGCGGCATGATTGAAACATTTTCAGTGATCACAGCTCAAGGTGTAACAAATGGTGACTTACTCTCTGGTGGAATTGCAGAGGCGCTACTCACAACCAAGCTTGGGCTCCTTGTTGCTATTCCTTTATTGATAATTCATTGCTTAGTTAAAAACCAAGCAATGCAACTTGCCGAAATTTTAGAGCATCAAGTCATCAGTTTAGTTGTCGATATACGCTATGGAAAACGCAAAGCATGTTAGAACAATTATTGAGTGCTCGCCTACCAATAGACCATCCTATTATGTGGTCTATCGGTTTGATATCGCTGATCATGTGGGGGCTAATCATTCAATGCTACTCACGCTTCCATGTACTTAGACGTATGGACTTAGCCTCAAAAATTGAACTAATGTTGGCTCATTACACCAACATTAGTTCGACGCAGCGCCGCTACTTGAAGCAAGGATGGACAAGTCAAATTAGACTCCACCTAAATACAGGGCTAAGTCAAATCCATCTATTTGTCCGTATTCTTCCTATGCTTGGGCTGCTTGGTACCGTCGACGGCATGATGGACTGTTTCAAACAACTTAATAGTGACGACGTATTAAGCGCAGTATCTAATGGTATTAGCCAGGCGATGTTAACAACGTTGGCAGGCTTACTCGCGGCGCTCTCAGGCATGTACCTAGCTTACAATCTAAAAAGACAACAACAAAAACTCATTGACCACTACACACATCAATGGAAATTTTATGAAAATTAAACCCTTCACAGACAGAGAAGAATCACCTCAAGTAGACTTGACTCCGTTGATTGACGTGGTGTTTATTCTTCTTATCTTTTTCATTTTGTCCGCCAATTTTCAAAAAGAGTCTACCATAGAAGTGGATAGACCCAGCGCATCCAGCTCTACACTAAAATCCGAGTCAAAAATTCTGACCGTAAGTGTCGATCGTGACCAAAATATTTGGTTTAACGGACAAAACATCAGCCTAAGTCAATTGCAGTTCCAGGTGAAAGCACAAGTAACGAATAGCCAAACAATCAATGCAATAGTTAATGCCGACCGAAGTTTAGATACCGGTACACTTATCTCTATTATTGACACACTGCGCTTATCAGGAATCACCAATGTTGCTATCGCTACCCAAGACCAGTAAACCTAAGTGGGTTGGTATCTTGCTGGCGGCTATGATCATCAATCTTTTGCTGGTTGCACTTTTACACTTGCTGATCTCAACACATGATGTGAGTCCAGCTCGGATCAAACACCCAACGTATATTCAAACGATTTCCGCTCATAAAAAACAAGAGGACCTAGAGGTGAGCAAGCCAATTGTTGCCGCCTCAGCACCCACATCAGCTCCTAGCCGCCCAGCTTTGGTGGACTTCTCTATACCCGATATGGAGAGCTTAGTGACGCTACCAGAAGTAACGTTTAAGCCGAGTGATGAGCTAGATGTCCACTTGACGTTTGATTTTTCGTACTCCGGACAAGGTGTGCAACAAGGAAGCGACTTTCAAACAAAAGTGGTCGTAGCTAAGCCAACTTACCAAATCTCACCGACATACCCAGCCAAAGCAAAACGCAACGGCATAGAAGGCCACATCATCTTCTCCTTATTAATAAATCAACAAGGCGAACCAACCCAGTATGAGATTGTTGAAGAAACCCCGAAAGGCGTCTTCCTGCGTTCATCACTACGCTCTGTCATGCGTTGGAAGTTTGTGCCTCCAAAGTCTGGAGAGCAATGGCAGCAAGTCACTGTAAATTACAGCCTAGAGGATTAAACATCATGAAAAAAGTCGCTCTGCTCTGCTTGGCTTTATTTAGCTGCATGACACACGCTCAAGTAAGCGTAGAAACTTTTGAACGCTATCAAAAACTCAGCCGTTTTCTGGAGCGCAATGACATCAGCATTGATAGTTTTGCTCGATTTCACGACAATCATCAAGCTGCCAATTCAGAAACTAAAGTGCTCACCAAGAGTCTTTATTTACAAGCTTGTTTGAAGCTTGAAATGGTCAAGTGTGCGCTTGATAGAACTAATGAGCTATTGATGCTCACAGAAAACCTTGCTAACAAAGAACAACTTTTACGCCTCGCGGTACAGCTCAACTATCAAAACCAGCGTCACCTTAGTGCGTTAAATAAATTCAATGAATGGCGAGACTTACATTTATCTGAGAACTTTATAAAAAAAAGCAAACTCACAGCCTCACAAACCTCTGAGGTTTACACCATTGCCGGACACAGTGCTTATCAAATTGAGCAATGGCAACAAACTGCATCGATTATAAAAGAGGCGATAGCATTGGATGGAACAGAGCAACGTTATCAGCTTCTACTTGCTAGTTATCAACGCTTGGAAGATTTTGACAAAGAACACGCATTATTGCTTAAAGTTACCGAACTTTTTCCCAGCAGAGATATCTATTGGTCCCGCTTGGCTCAAGCAAGTGTGCAGCACGGAGAAAAGCAACAGGCGATCACTGCACTTTCTGTCGTAAAAAGGTTAGGAAAACTTACGGAGCAACAGCGTATTCTTTTAGCACAATTGCAGATCGGTTCAGAGACGCCAGCACTCGCATACCAAACACTCAATAACTTCATACCCTCACCTGAATACCGAGATAAGGTTGATCAATTAAGGCTTCATGCTTTACTGCGATCACGACAGCGAAATAAAGCAATGCTGCTTCTGAAATCACTTTCTAACACAAATGTATTGGCGACAAGAGCTCAGTTAGCCTATTCAGAGCAGAAATGGGAACGTGCGATTTCACTGATAGCAGAACTGATCACTCAGCAACCGGAAAATCAACGATGGCAACTATTAAAAGCCATCGCTCACTTTGAACTACACGAATATAACGAAGCCAAACCGTTGCTGACGTCTTTAGTCGGTGGGGAGTTTGATAGTTCAGCAAAACAATGGCTCGGACAAATCGCATACTTAAACGATGCTAGTTAATATATTGTTTTAAACTTGCACGCATTATTAAAACCTAACTCTGCCAACCAATCGCAAGAATATTGCCGTCTGTATAGTAATCATGATCTTCATCGATCACTTCCACCGTTGCTAATGGGTGTTTAACTAACTCGATGTCTGGCAGTGACGTTCGTATCTGATTAGCGAGCCTATCTCGTTCTTCATCAACATTAGGGTCGATGTTATGAAGTATGGTAACAATACCCGAGTAAGGGGTGACTTTAAGGCCATCATCATAGCTAATTGCGCCTAACCACTGAGACTGGTTAGTTTTAATATCAACACCAGCACGCCACCAGCGAATATGGCTGCGCTTCATCAAGTTACCCGGCAATTGAAACGCCATATCTTGTGGCTTGTCTCGCCAATACAAATCAGACACTGGTGGCGTTTTGTCTCTAAGCAATGCGAGGTAACCTGCCCATTCAATCTCGTTTCGAGAGAACGTTTGATTCTCTATCCAGCCTAATTGCTTCATTAAATCTCTGGGAGTGACTCCAACATAAATTACGTTGATCGCTTGTGCCGAGTAGAATGAAGATTTGCCTGGGAATGCTTTATAGGTCACCGAATTCCAGTCGACTTTTTCAATTTGAACCGTCTCTTGCTGATTCTGAAAATCATCGGCCTTCCAGAAAAAGTGAGCGTAGTTTGCAAACAATATCCACGCCAACAACAGCGCACTGGATTTAAGCACCAAGCGTCGCCACTTCATTCGATAACCAATAATGGTGAAGACCAATACCGTGAACACACCGGCGATCAAGCTATTATGCTCAGAGATAAATATATTAAGACGATTAAGCCACGGAAAGTTTTCAACGCCGTGCGCCAGTAACATGCCCCAAGCAATGAACTGTCCACCACCAAGAGCCAAGCCGAACAACGCCAACACACTAAAATTACGCCACGGTACACGATGCGAGCCAGCTATAAATGGCACAACCCAAGCGATAGGCCCTAATAAGCGAGCAAAAAGAATGATGTATGTGCCTTTGCGAGCAACCAGATAGCGGCAGCGCGCAATTAATCTTTTGGTTTTAGGACGAAACTTAATGAGCCTTCGTTGCGCCTTAGCACCGTATTTATAACCAATGAAATAACTGAGTTGGTCACCAAGAAAACCACCTAGCATCACCAAAACCAATGCCATCCATGCACCTGAATACAGTTGAAAGCCCGCAGCGATAAAGAAGGGCTCTCCCGGTACAAATAGGTTTGGACCAATGAGAGCATCACCCAATGCCCCCAGAAACAGCCCTAGTCCATCAAACATAACAACCTCAATACTTACTGTTCTTTGTAGTGACCAAACTTGTAGTTCATCTCGTTGTTACGCATTTCGCCTTTAAAGAAACGTCTTATATTCGCCTTAAGGTAAGTTGAGCCTGTCTTCACAACGCCATCTTGATCTAATCGGCGTGGGTCAAAGCCAAAGGTCATATTCAGAAATCTAAATCGCCATGTCTTGCTCGCACGTTTTACGTAGTCACAGTCTTCACACAGGACGATATCTTCATCGAAACCGCCGATTTCATCATGCGCACGTTTAGTCGAGAAAATACAGGCACCAATCGCCGTCGGGAAAAAGAACTGTGTAGTGAACAAGCCTGCGTTAAACAACCCGTAGCCAAACTTGTGCACGAGTGGCAAACCTTTCGAGCTCATGTATACGCCTGCAACTTCAAGTTTCTTCTCGTCCAACTCATAAAGTGCTTTCGCAAGGAAGTTTCGAGGTAAGCTCACATCAGCATCCAAGAAAAGGATTCTGTTGTACTGAGCCAAAGAAGCACCCGTATTTCTGCCCAAGCTCACACCACGGTTTTCCATATGATGAACAGTCAATTTTGGTAACGCGTTTTCATAAGCTTGTGCCACTTCTCTTGTGTTGTCTTCACTGTTGGAGTCAACAACAATCACTTCAAACTCTTGGTGGGTTTGCACACTCAACTCTTCCATTAAGCGGCTAATGCGTTTCTCTTCGTTTAGAGTAATTACGACAATGCTTACCGGTTCCATATTTTCACCTATTCATTCTGTTGTTTAATTAACACTAAGATTAACCAACCAAGCCTTAACCAAGTCTTAGGCAAACATTCATTTTCCGTTCATTAACTTGATGATTTAGCAGCGCTATAAATAGATATTATTGGTAATGTAAAAGACGATAAAATGGAGTAAATAAGAGTTAGTGAACGTTTTATCTCCAAACGAATCATTTATCGAAGGAAATTCACTTTGAGATGGGCTTCTGACTTGCTCAGATTTGAATGTGATGTTAGTATCCGCGCTCGCTTAAGCATGAACTCGTTTATGCATAAGCTTTACCACATACTCAAGGTCGCATTGAGGTGTGAAGTTAATTTTTACTAATTTGAGAGTAAAACTATGAAATTTGAAGCAGTAGTACGTACTGAACTAGGTAAAGGTGCGAGCCGCCGCCTACGTCACGCTGGTAAATTCCCAGCTGTAATCTACGGTGGCGAAGCAGCAGCTGTAGCTATCGAACTTGTTCACGCTGAAGTGATCAACCAAATGGATAAGCCTGAATTCTACGAAGCAATCACTCTACTGATTGACGGCGCAGAAGTTAAGGTTAAGCCGCAAGACGTTCAACGTCACGCGTTCAAGCCTAAAGTTGAGCACATGGACTTCATCCGTATCTAATTCCCTACCAAGGAATAAGATTGGATTAATCCAAGCCTTCTGCATAGAAAAGATAATCGATCTTACCAGTCGAGAAATCTAGAAATTCGAAACCCCGATGCTACCAACATCGGGGTTTCACCGTTTTTGAGCCCTCAAAAACGTCGTAAATCTCGCGCAATACACTGAAAATAATCAACTTTCCTCTTCCCCACTTTATCCCGTTCTTGCTTGGGTGGATTAAGGGTGGACGAAAGGTGGACTTATACAGTAGTTTTTCTAACAGTAAGACTAGACCGCTTTTTCGCTAGGTTCAACACACGAATCAAACAAAAAACAAAACCGACTAGCATCTAGAATATTACTTGTATGGCTTTGTACGCACTTCTAAACGAATAGAGCAATCAAGTATAAGAACTACTCCTTTGGCATAACTCGCTAGCGCAGAGAGCCGTCTACTTACATTCATGTATATTGGATTGGGCTTTACCACCACGTAATACACTCCAGGCTAATCAAACAACACTGAAAGGCGATCAAGAAAACACTTCTAGCCTTTCGTTCATTCTTAACACCATCTTCCAACCTAATCACTGCAACTCTCCATAAGAAACCCAAACTCCTATCCTGCAAATAACCGACTAATCCAGTATTGAGAGATTAAAAAATTCAAAGGCATTCACATAGCCCAACACTCACTTTTCAAAACACGACACTCTACTTCCCTGGCTCAAATCACGAATTCGGAATCCGAATAACAACTCGAACACACATACAAAACCATAAATATTAAAGCATTTGGGGCCAAGAATTTGTGATGGTGGGGCTCTGGTCGCATCACAAGCATAAACTCCCGCAACCCCCACCCTCGCGCACTCTAGGTGACACTTTCAGTTCACCTAGAGCGCACGGATTTAAAGGGCTAACGAGAGATTTTATTGACCAAGTAATGTTGACACTTTTTTGGAAGAAACCTCAATCCAGATTCTAGTGCTAATTCTTAAAAATCAACGGCGTTTTGAAGGAGAAAAAAACGAGTAACTCTACGATTTTCAATACAACTCGTATAATAAAACTCGTATAAGTGAGGTTGCCGAGGCAAATTGTAGCGGATATCCGAATTCGCGAATAAAAAGGAGGAATATTGAGATGGTTGCAGCTATGAAAAAGAAGCGGCCTGATTAGCCAACTTTCCTTAGGCTCTTCTTTCTAGAATACTCGTAATGTCTTTTTTGAGTTCGTCTGAAAGACGTTCGAATTGTTCTGGTGCAACCAAGCCTTCCGCACACATTTGCATGAGCTGGATAAATGCACGGCTTCGAGAGTGGCCATCAAAGATAGACTTCATTTGCTTTTGAGATTCTTGGGAATGCTGACACATAAAGTTGAACCTTTCCCCTACAGGTACTGATTCATCAGTAATCGTTTTGATAGCTTCATCTAGTTGACGAGCACAAAACACTTTCGCTGCTTCACTCTTTATTTCACAAAAGATTTTCCAATCAGACTCTTTGATATTCATACCAACCTCCATAAAGTGTTACTTCTTAGGGTAGGACATGGCGCCATAGTCGTTTGTTATATGAATTATATCGCCAATAGTTTCCTATCGGTTACTTCAACTAACTCTCGAAAAAAACGTATGCACTTGTCTAGCTCCTCACGCTTCACTATATGAGAAGACTGTTTATCAATTTGTGCTCTATGGACCGCTTCACCACGCTTTCTAAGCCAAGAGTTTAACGCAGTTCTTGAATCTTTTGCTGTGTGAAAGTTACCCCAAACCCAACTTTCAGTAACGTCTATACCGAAAAACTCTTGGAATAGATCCTTAGTTTTCTTAGAGTCTGGATTATTGAAAACTTTAAGATGATCATGCAATCGCCCTGTTATTATGCTGCCAACCTGAGAACCCATAACCATTCCATATTTAGCATTAATTAATTCGGAAGCTATATCTTCAACATACGTCTCCCAAGCAGTCAAAGTCATGATCAAAGTTGCTCGTTTTAGCACCTCTGGTGGACGCATACCACTATCACAGTGATTCATCGAGTCATAACAGGCTATTAACTCTTCTGAATCTGAAAGGGCTAACTCAAATTCCTTTCTTGCTTGAGACATATACATATATCCTCCTTATTCATATAACGCCGCGTTAAGTAGTGAGCAACGATACCACCTAGCCTAAACCATTGCCCCGTGAACACAAAAACTGACTTGAATTGAAAATACCAAGCGTTGAAAATCTGCCTTAAACGCTTTGTTATATGCGTGGTCAAGGAAACCGTCAAATCCATTGCTTAAGATAAATCAGTGTCACAACACCAAAAAGAACACGAGTCATTAGCTTTAGTCGTTGAGTCATTTGGGGATGTTTCACCCAAACAAGTTCAAACAATGCATAACTAAAAACTAGACCTAATACCCATAATATATTGTATAAGTTCAAGATTGTTCCCTTAACGTAGTTCAATACAAACTAGTTCATTAGTTATCAATAATATCTAGTATGCAAACGAGATCCTGAGCGTTGAGGGAAAGATCAAATAATCAACCAGAATTAATGTTTATTATGTCAATAGCATATAACGCCCTGTTAAGGTGTGAGCTACGCAATACCGATGTTTCCGCATACCACCTTAAACGCTAAACGCAACGCACAGTAAAAATGCCACGCGTTGCGAATCACTCTTAAACAGTTTGTTATGTGCCTTGCGCGTTGAACCGACTAGAGAGCAAGGGGAATAGGATCGGAACGAATAATTCCACCTGAACTCTTGGGGCTAATGCCATACAATTTGTATTCTTTCAAGTTGTTAAAATCTGAGTAATCCAGTTCTCCACAATAACCAAACATCCCTGACTCATGCTCTATATGTGGAATCGCCTTTGATTCACATTGTAATTCTGTCACCCAAAACTTGGGATGACGCCCGCCCTTTGGTTCGAGTATACATTGAACACCTCTTAACCTTGAGTAAGCTTGTTCGGCAAATTCTTTCATAAAGAAAGAACCATCTTCTTTGATATCCGAAACTAACCACGTAACGATATGACCTAAAAACTCTTCTGCATGGCTCTCTGCTGGTATTAAACAACGTGACCAAAAGCACCCAATATTTAAATTACGAGATACCCTTCCAATATGGATAATTCCTTCAAATACAGACGTCACCATTTCTCTCGCTTGCAATTTCGCGGAATTACAGCCTAGATACGATAAAGTCTCCATACAACGGTATGCAAAATGATTATTACCATTTTCTAACGCACTAACTGCTAAGGATTTTATATCATGTGCGTACACCGCAATATTGTGTTTATCTAAATCTGTTTCAGTGTCAGACGGCTTATTATTTTCGAGCCTGTAAATACCTAGTTCAGCTACCCTATGTAAAGTATTTAGTACCTTTGTTGGCTCAACAACCGAAGTATCCGTCAACAGACGTTGAGCAACCCAAACGGCTTCAGATGCAATTGCTCTTGTAAGCTCTGAACATGGTTTATTCAATATTTCAGGTTGCATAAGATAGCTACATAACTCACCGGCTAAAGTATGTAAAAACACACCTTGCTTATCTTCTTCTACTACATGACTGATGATCGCTCGGAATCTTTGCCGAGAAACATGGTTAATGCCGAAATCAACTCTGTAATCAGAATCTTTGCCACTCTTAAATTCGTAAGATTTTAGCAATGTCTTAAGTGCTACATTAAGGTTGTATTTGAAAGTTGGATGGTCAGAGTTTTCTAGTGATAAGCCATTAACCAATGATAAAGAATCCCAAATATCACTTTCCTCTAAGCCCAATATCGTTGACTCAAATGTAAATCCATGCATTGGAATTTGAAATTTATCTTTGTTTAAAAGGAATTCTTCATGTTCCTTTACTTCTCGTTTAATACAATTTGCCAATTTACTATTGTAAGCATTTACCTGAGAAGACGTCGTTCTATCACTTATAAACTTGATTGGGTTGAGACAGTTGATTGTCAAAGCCGCATTGTCTAATGATGATAAAAACAGCAACGGGAGGCTACCCAAAGAAACATAAGCAAACAGGTCGGGAGTAGCTAAATAAGCTAGTAGTGGCGCAAACGGGATGACCATGAGAAAAACAATATGAAACCACTGCCTTTTGCTAATTTGATCGTAAATCGGCTTATATTTAGATAACTGGTATCCAAAAAACGTAAAGTTTATTGAGAAAATCGATACTGTAAAGCTCACTCCAATAAGCCAAGGGGTTATCTTTTCAAGATCAGCACTACCTGCAAAAAACAGAAGCAACACTGTTAACACAATGAAAATTATAAATTTCAAATTGAACTCTCTATTTAATAGATTTTATTGCGATTAATCAGGCACATAACGCCCTGTCAAGGTGTGAGTAACGCAATACAAAAGCCACCGCATACTACCTTAAACACTAAAACCAACGCATAGTAAAAATGCCACGCGTTGCGAATCACTCTTAAACAGTTTGTATGGATAATAAGCACTCCAATCGGGTAAGGTGAGACCCAGACTTTAGCTGCAACTAAAATTCTTCTATCTGATAGTTCGATTAAACGATGGCTCCTCTATTGAGAGACCGATAACAAGTACGAACGTCAGGTAGAACTCCAAGCACCACACTCGAATAGTCTTCTGGGTCTCGAGCCCGCATTTGCAAGCAAGAGTTAGCTTATTATGAATACAAACACACTTCAAAACATTAATGTTGGCGTTGATACTGGTAAGTCACAATTAGACATCTATGTCCGTCCACTCAACATTTACTTCACCGTACCAAACACCGATAAAGGCATCAGCGATGCCATTAAAATCATTAAGAAACACAAACCTCAACGCGTCGTCATCGAGGCTACAGGTAGATTAGAAATGCCCTTCATACTCGCCTGTGACAAAGCCAAATTGCCTTATGTCGTTGCCAATCCACTACGTATTAAAAGGTTTGCTGAAGCCATTGGTCAACGAGCTAAGAACGACCGTTTAGATGCCGAACTCATCGCACATTATGCCGAACGAGTTCAGCCCGAACTTACCATGCTAAAAAGCGAAAACATACGCCTTATGAGTGACTTAGTCACGAGGCGGAACCAACTACTCACCATGCAAACCATGGAAAGAAACCGACTACAAATATTACCCAAAAACATCTCATCGACTATTACTCCGATTCTAACCGCTCTAAAAAATCAGCTTGAAAAAGTAGAGGCAAAGATAGAAAAGCTGATTGAGAGCTGCCCTGAGTATCAAGCTAAGAACACCATCCTTCAAAGCATGCCTGGCGTAGGAAAGATCCTAGCCGCCTCCCTGATTAGCAATGTACCCGAACTCGGTTTTATCACTAACAAGCAAGCCTCTTCTCTCATTGGCGTCGCACCTATAACAAGAGAGAGCGGACGCTTCAAAGGCAAACGGATGATAAAAGGAGGTCGACCTCAAGTTAGAACAGTCATGTATATGGCAATGATGTCTGCCATACAATGCAACCCTGTATTTAAGGCTACTTATGAACGATTACTTGCGGCAGGAAAACCTAAAAAAGTAGCGATAGTTGCCTGCATGAGAAAAATGGTTGTGACACTCAATTCAATGCTAAGAGACGGCGCAATGTGGGATAAAGATAGCGTCAAAAATTAACTATTGACGCCATAGTCTCTTGTTATAGCGCTATAGCCTAAGATTTAATACTAACTATCAGTGCAATTACCGACACTACTAATGAAAGCATTGAGATAATAATTGCCAAACCTGGGTTTCTATTTAGCCACTTAAGCAAACGCCCCAATCGTGATTGAGTTCCAACGTCATAACCGAGTTCAGTTAATGAAAATTCCTGATTTGAATATGCAATATAACGATTACCTTCCAAAATCCGAAGAATCGAATCCATTTCCATTAGCAAACCATTTTTTTCAAAGAAACTGGCTAATTCGCCTTGAGCGAACAAAAAAGCATCAAAACGATAAGACTCTATCGTTAAAGCTTCTGTCTTTTTTCTAGCCTTGAAGTCTTTACAAATCATAGCTAGAACTTTTTGGATAAGTTTCTCATTCATACTCTAAATTCTGTCCTGCGCTATAACGCCCTGTTAAGGTGTGAGCAACGCAATACCAAAGCCGCCGCATACTACCTAAACACTAAACGCAACGCACAGCAAAAATGACAAGCGTTGCGAATCACTCTTAAACAGATTGTTAGGCTTTTATTTCGTCAATTTCATATTCATTGTTGTAGAAGAATACGGGTGAAACTCAGGTAACAAACTTACTATTTGTCCATCATCGAAGTGATGGTGGGCGATCGAGGGGAAAAGCTCTTCCGGCACTGGAAATTTTGCATTTGGGTTGTGAAACATTGATAAGCCTTCCGCCCATGTTTCTGTTGATTTAGTAGTCACCTGATACATGAACGTTTTTGGCAATGAAGCATTAGGGTTATGATCATGGCACGTCCCGAAACGATGCATGATTATGTTATCATCACCAAAGCCCGCCTGTTTACCGATACGGTTAAATTTTGAGATTGTGCCACTTGCAGAAAATATAATTGCACTGACATTTTCGGAATCTGGTTGAAAGAAATAGCCAGAAGGTATCTCTTTACCATTAAGCTCATGTTTATCAATTTTTAAAGCTGAAATTACCAACTTTCCGTTTTCATCATAATCAAAGTCATGTTTAACACCATAAAGGTAGTTAATCAACGCAGTTGAACTCCACTGCATTGATTGATCATCATGAAAATCCGCGATAGCGAAAACTAGAGGGTGACCTTTAACCTGCTCAAGATTCCAATATTCCTTTTTTAGTTTAGAGTATAGAGGGCTTCCAAATTTAATTGGCATTTCATTTTTATGTTTTTCTTTAACCTCTGATGGATCTAGATACTTAGGCTCGACTTTAAAAGCAGACACTGGATTGTCTGGCTTTCTACCTACTATGACAGCTTCAATTGCTACCTTTTTCCCATATTTCTCAACAATGAAATCTGGCGCATTATATTCTCTATTAAAGAATAACTGCTCCTCATTTAGGTAAGTATTTAGGTAAAGCTCCCACAATCTCGCATCAAAGCCTGTACTTTGAAATTGTTCGACAAAGTTACCATCAATATCAACAAAATGTGACATCAGCTCATTAATAACCGTTTTAGCAGGTACAAATGCTTCTTCTTGCAATAATTTTGAGAAATATAAATGTTGTTTGTGGAAAGGAACAACAGGAGTAAACAAATCTACGTTTTTTTGCTTATCTCCTTGAGGAAACTCTTTATTACCTTTTCCAACGTGCCATTTAATTCCACCTTTCACCCAATTGGTTGCTTCTTCTTGAGTTTCAATTGACGCTTCAACATCGAATGCCCTAAACCTACCCCCTTCATCTCTACCGAACAAGACTCCAACAAAATCGTTATCTATCGTATCTCTTAGAACAAGTCCTAAGACAATTTCATTTTCATCAGTAAAGTATGCTAGTTCTTCACTCATATATGCAGCGGCTGGACTCCTTGATTGAGCAGCAAGTGCATTGAAACGTTTAGGGTCTAAATCTAAAACTTTTATTTTGTCCATAATTACACCGAATCTATAAGAAAGCCTAACGCCGCATTAAGGTGTGAGCGGCGCTTGGCTATACTTGAGCGAAGCGAAACTGCCAAGCGTTGCGAATCACTCTTAAATGCTTTGTTAGCCCTATTTTGATGCCAAGAACGCAATGCCTGCTACTAGACAGGCAGCTACAGCTGCATTTTTAACTGGACTTTGCTCTGTAGGAGTCAGCATAGATGCAACCGCAGCAGCACCTCCTGCAGCTTGAACCACAGTGTTGTCAGACTTGAGCAAAGCCCCGACACCAACAGCAGAAATTAAGTATTTCTGTACCTGAGTACTTTCTTTTACCAGCCCACACGCCGTTCGTACAAAGTGCTCACAATTTTCAGAAAACAAACTGTAAGGAATACCAAGATATTTTCCTGCTGTTTGCACTGCTAAAGCTGGATTCTCAGCTTTAATTGAGCTCGTTTGTACAGTTCTGTTATCAGCAAATGCCTCCAGGCCTATCTCTTCGACACGATGAAATTTTTTTGAATTATGGATAACAGTATTGTTACCAACATAAATTCCGTAATGTTTAAAGCCTGTGTATTGGATTTTTAATACTTGTCCTAGTTGATACATTTTTCGATTCCTTTCAATTTCGACAGTTAATATGAACATGAGGACACATGGCTAGGAATTCAAGGTTAGATTATGTGCTTTAGGGCTAACGCCCAATTAAGGTGTGAAGCACGCTACCACGACACTTAACTTGACCACCGTAATCACTAAACATAACTCAAACCAAAAATGCCAAGCATACTGAATCACTCTTAAATTGTTTGTTATGTTTTATTTATCACTGTTTTCACCTGAAGTTTGTATTTATTGAATACAGACTTCAAAGCTTGAAATTCTCGAGTGACGTTTTGTTCATATTCAGCGTGGTCAACTTCATGCGGGCGATATACATATTGCACTGCGCGATACTTACCAATTTGTTCTCGTAGTAGTATTGGATTGAGAGGAGCGACATCATCTGCTGGGTATAACAATTCTAATTTTGCATATTCATTAATTATTCCAGACATCAATTCATCAAACGTACGGTGAAGGTACGACATTCTCTCACGCTCATAATCACTAAACTCAGGATCATGCGGATAATCTTCCATTACTCGATTCGTCAAAATCGTACTCTGTTCTACAGTGCAATCTAGCAACTTAAGTAGTGTTTCGTAGTAAGCTGTAAATGAGATAACCTTATTTTGCTTGCGCCACTGCCCACCAACATAAAACGCGACAAAAACACCAGTTATAGTACCTACACCGGCTAAAATTGAGCCAACAGCTGAAACAATATCTGTCCACTTAATACCTGAAAAGAACTCACCGAATGATGTAGTACCCAGCAAAAAACCAAAACAGGTCAATACGATGGAAAACACTGCAACTACACCCGTTCCTGTAATCTTCACTTAATACTCCATACTGTAATTTATAAACATAACGCCCAATTAAGGGGTGAACAACGCCTCTACCCAACCTAAAGCATTGTGCCATAAACACTAAATTTGAAGTAGAAGCAAAAGTGTGCCAAGCGTTGTGAATGATCTTCACCCGATAAAATAGACACCCTACTCTCTTTAACCCGTCGCTCCTTCATATTCATGCGGGGTTCGATATCCAAGACTTGAGTGCAGTCTATAACGGTTATAAAAATGCTGGATATAACCGGCAAGTTTATCTCTAAGCTGCTTCTCACTTTTAAAACTATTTTTCCTAATTATGTCGCCTTTGAGCGTATGGAAGAATGACTCCACCTCCGCATTATCAGTGCAATGACCTGGACAATTCATACTTGGGACAATTCCATTTTTTGATAATAAAGCTTGAACTTCATGTGCTCGATATTCAGAGCCTCTGTCGGTATGAAACAATAAGCGCTCTTGTGGCTTTCGATTTCTAATGGCCATTCTCAACGAACTCATCGTTAGTTGTGTACTCTTCTTACTACCAAGCGACCAACCGACGATTTTACGCGAGTAAAGATCGATAACGACCGCTAGATACATCCAACGTTTACCTTGCTTTATATACGTTAGATCTCCAGACCATTGTTGATTAACTGCCGTTGGTTTTGGTGTGTCTTTTTTAATATTCTTAATCGATTGATAGAACCGATGTAGCTTGGCCATTTTCATGTAAATGCGATAACTTCGCGCTCTTAGCCCTTGCTCTCTCATGATCCGAGCTACACGCTTGCGGCTAACCAAAACTCCTTGGCGCCTCAGCTCTGCATGAACTCGTGGACTACCGTAAGTCTCTCGACTCTGGGTAAACACTTTAATTATGCGCTTCTTCAAAGCCTGCTCTTCTTGATCGTAGCGGCTTGGCTCTCTATCAAGCCATGCGTAGTAACCCGACTTAGAAACAGATAGAAAACGACACATCAAGACAATGGAATAACGCGTTTTGTAATGGGCTATGAATCGGAATTTTGTCGATTTTCTTGGGCAACGAATCGTTGCCACTTTTTTAGCAAGTCATTCTCGAGCTTAAGTTGTTCGTTCTGACGTTCAAGCTCTGCAATACGACTAGACTCAGTTTTCTGGCTCGGGATCTGAGTCCTTTTCTTACGTTTATCTTCCATAATACCCCCTTCTCTATAGTCCTTTCGCCATTTAGAAAGCATATAAGGGTGGATATCTAATGATAGCGCCACGCTTTTAACTGTAGCTCCTTCTCGAAGCGAAAGTCGGACAGCAGTTACCTTAAATTCCGTAAGATATTGTTGAGTTTTTTTACCTGATTTATAAGCTGGCATAAACACCTCCAATTACAATTGAAGGTGTCCATTAGATCGGGTCAACTACAGAATCACTCTTAAATGCTTTGTTAGGTTTGGGCTGGCATAGGATAAGACTTCAAAGTTTTTTTAATTTTATCCAATAGTTGTAATGCGTAAACTTCGTTTTTATCAATATTAACCAGTTCTTCCAATACTGATTTAATAATCTCGACGCACTCAGTTGGAGTTAATCTTTCCGGAGCTTGCTTCTCAAAAAACTCCATAACCTTATCTACGTCAGTGCTATCAGGAAATTTTTTACTTTTGTTGTGAGCAAGGTTATTCCTTATTTTAAAAGCTTTCTTGATTCCTTGGACAGCTTTTCCACCAACATTTAAACCTTGACTATTGAACAGTCTAGTAATGACAACCCATTTTGAAACTGGATCTAGTTTATCTAAATATGTCTCTGCATAGTTGATACTCTCCTTGCGAGCCGCATAGTCAAATATAAAAGCTTCGAGAAACATACCTGTAAAAATATTAGAAATTTCGATCGTGTCACTTTGACGCTTACCAAGCCTTATAATTTCTTCTGCCTCTAACCCCTCAGTACTAAATTTTTTAGATGCAAAATCACAATACGTTTTATATTGATCTAAAACTGTTTCAAAAAAGGTGCCCAATGCACCATATGTAACTATTTTTGTACCGTTTTCACTATTATTTATCATTGTACTTCCTATAAAACCTAACGCCCTGTTAAGGTGTGAGCAACGCAGTACCGAAGCTCCCGCATACCACCTTAAACACTAAACGCAACGCATAGCAAAAATGCCAAGCGTTGCGAATCACTCTTAAACAGATTGTTAACCCTCTTCTATCATCGCGTGTGCAGCTGAACCCACCCAAAAGAAGACCACGGATGCCAACGAGAAAAGCACGAGCTGTGTCTTCACCAAGAAACTTGAGACACCACCGTCGATAAGAATCAGAGCCAACACAACCAAGCTTGGAACTAGACCCAGTACGAGAATAAATGAGAGCAAGACAACAACCCGTTGCCACTTAGCTTTGGAATGAATAACCGATCCAGAAACTAACTTAACAATGACCTGCCCAAATAGAATTGAGGCAGCAAAACTCCAGTCTGCAGCTTGGAAAAAAGTCGAAAAGTCAGCCTTGTATATTTTTATAATCCCTATGACGAGAAAAGGTAAGAAAATAAAAAGGTACTCAGACAGTAAAATCAACAAAGCATTTTGATTAGATTTACTCGTTGTCATACTTTAACTCTTGCTGCAAGTTCAATACATCTACTTTCTTATGCACAAATACCACTTCATATTTAGTATCAATTAGCCTATCAGATTTATCAAAATATGCTGTTGTTACAAGATTACATAGTAAACCATCACCTGGAGCCACAGTTTCTATCCGAGAATGGAATTTATCTAACCACTCCTCGTGAGTGATACGCGCAGAAATCGCAGATTTCTTGCGCAAGAAGTCCCACATTGATTTACCAATAAAGTCTGCTTTTTTAATTACTAGAGTTTCCGTTGTCGTATTCTTTTCAACTCTCTCGATTAGAATTGCTTCTACATCATCTTTTGTAAGGTGAAACTTCTTATTGATTACTTTTGGTTCACCACGAGAATTAAAGTAAACCTGATCAACATCGTTCAACTCAGTAGTTGACTGCGATAATTCCGTGTAACCTTTTAACAACCTGTAGCGATCCAGAGAGAAAACATTAGGAAACTCTTCAACTTCGAACTCCACTGCTGCTGTTGCTATTTCGTCTTCTAAATCAACTAAAACCTCTAATGATTCAATCGTGTCTCTTTCAGCGATAAACGATATAACTAAATCAGTACAGTAATTAAGGAATTTAGTTAAACGACCTTTCTGCTCTTCTGTCACATCCCCCTCAATTTCAGGGCATAACCATGACTTTATAGAGCCCTCGTTAATATCAGAAAGGAGGAAGCTTGATTTAGTTTCAGCAGAAACCGAGTTGAGTAAACATGAATGAAACTCTTCAACTGACGAAATCAAATGACTCATAGAGTTGAAGACACGTTGAGGGTTACGAGAGTTTTTCTCAAAATCAATTTTAATACAGAGATCGCTCTCTCTGCGCTGTAGCTTAGACATTTATAGACTCATAAAAAACATACTGTTACGTATTTTATCCCATTTAAATGATAAGGAATTAGTTGAGTATTTATACAGTATTTTGAGGAGAGGGTTAACGCCCTGTTAAGGTGTGAGTAACGCAATACTAAAGCCGCCGCATACCACCTTAAACACTGAACGCTACGCATAGTAAAAATGCCACGCGTTGCGAATCATTCTTAAGCAGTTTGTTATGTGCGTACTAACCAGTTATGACAAACTCGCTTCAAGTTCAGCATCACTCAAATAACGGTGTCCTTGGTTTAAGCCTTTAATCTTTTTGAACATAAACTTTGGCATATCTGGAGCAAAGATTTCCTTTTCGTTCCAGCACTTCCCACCTAAAAATATATAGCGACCATCACTACCTGAATGGTGTTCTGGGTTGTTGTCGAACGTAGACAATTCAGCGGTAACGTCCTCGATAACACTTACTACCTGACCTTTGATGACACCTAGAACTCGATACACTTCGTGAGCTTTATCTCCACATTTCCATGCTTGTCGAGTTCCCATTTCGTAGCCGTGATTTGCTACACCATCATGCACATGTACAACAATATTCATCGTAAATTTAGTTAAGCAACAAAGTGAACATTATACTATATGTTTTTGGGTAAGCACATAACGCCCTGTTAAGGTGTGAGCAACGCAATGCCGGTGCTTCTGCATGCCACCTTAAACACTAAACACAACGCATAGTAAAAATGCCACGCGTTGCGAATCACTCTTAAACAGTTTGTTATGCCTACTTGTTTAGACAATTCCAAAGAGCTACAACCCAATCAGGCAAAGAAACAATAGCTCGAATAATATCACTAATTATCGGAGCACAGCCTATAACACCCAATACAACTGACAAAACCGCTAAATAGGTAGCTAAGCGTACTGTAGAGTCAGGATGCTTCCTTGCCGCAAGCATCGTTTTAATCCATAGCGGTAGCCGGCTCTTTTTTACTTCTAACTCAATACTTTCATTCTTGTGAACTTCTATTATTTCTCGATACCATTGGCTTATGATCAAAGTTTGTTCATTAAAGTTAATGGTTCTTGTTTTCCGTTCATTGTAGCTTTTACGGAAATTTTCATCGCCAAACATAAATTCTACCCACACTTTTCGACCACTAACGGGGTTTTTAATGCGAATAATTTCCTTATGTGGGTAGTCAAAGCCTACACCCCAAATATAAGGCGCACCAATATCTTCAATTTTTGATGCTCTCACAATTAATTTATAGTTTTCTTTAGTCATTACTATTATCTGAAAATTTGATTTGTAGGCATAACGCCCTGTTAAGGTGTGAGCAACGCAATACAATAGCCGCCGCATACCACCTTAAACACTAAACTTAACGCATAGTAAAAATGCCACGCGTTGCGAATCACTCTTAAACAGATTGTTAAATTGCTAGCCACCAATAGCCGAAAGTAAGAAAGAAGCAACAGATGCGATACTTCCTGCATGAGGCAAAGCTCCCAATAGTGTCTTAACTACAGCTTTACTAGGCTTTTCAGATTGGAATTGAGCTTCTACTGCATCAACAACCTCAAGTGCCTCTTGCTTTTCAGATACGTCTTTGACCAGCCTTTCTATTTCGCTGCGAAGTAGCTCAATATGCTCTGTAACTTCAGAATTATGATTAACGATATTTGTCGAGTTATCTACAGAGTTGTTGTTCACTCGAGCGTTATCGCCGTTGAAGTTATAAGTGATACTTTGTACCGCTTTTTTAGCTTCTGGAATACCTAATTTCTGAACTTTCATTTGATAATGCGCAGGTATACTGTGAAACTTTTCGTGGAAACCAGGATCGATAACCTTGAACGTTTCCTCACCACCGTTAGACATAATCCTTTGGATAAGATCATTTGGCTCGATTAGCACATTTGACTGCATTAGATAAATGCCCTTATCTTGAACACTGGCTTTCAAGTCCGAATGCTCTTCACCATTTGTTTTGATAACTTTTATATGGTCAGTCATCATTTTTTGAAATGCCATACTTCCTCCTGCAATTTAACGCCGCATTAAGTGGTGAACAACGCGACCACCCAAGCCTAAACCTTGCCACATTCAGCACTAAAGCCGACTTAGACTGAAATCGCCAAGCGTTGAGAATGATCTTCACCCGATAAAATGGACACCCTATTATCTTTAACCCGTCGCTACTTCATATTCATGCGGGGTTCGATATCCAAGACTTGAGTGCAGTCTATAACGGTTATAAAAATGCTGGATATAACCGGCAAGTTTATCTCTAAGCTGCTTCTCACTTTTTAAACTATTTTTCCTAATTATGTCGCCTTTGAGCGTATGGAAGAACGACTCCACCTCCGCATTATCAGTGCAGTGACCTGGACGATTCATGCTTGGGACAATTCCATTTTTTGATAATAAAGCTTGAACTTCATGGGCTCGATATTCAGAGCCTCTGTCGGTATGAAACAATAAGCGCTCTTGTGGCTTTCGATTTCTAATTGCCATTCTCAACGAACTCATCGTTAGCTGTGTACTCTTCTTACTACCAAGCGACCAACCGACCAACCGACGATTTTACGCGAGTAAAGATCGATAACGACCGCTAGATACATCCAACGTTTACCTTGCTTTATATACGTTAGATCTCCAGACCATTGTTGATTAACTGCCGTTGGTTTTGGTGTGTCTTTTTTAATATTCTTAATCGATTGATAGAACCGATGTAGCTTGGCCATTTTCATGTAAATGCGATAACTTCGCGCTCTTAGCCCTTGCTCTCTCATGATCCGAGCCACACGCTTGCGGCTAACCAAAACTCCTTGCCGCCTCAGCTCTGCATGAACTCGTGGACTACCGTAAGTCTCTCGACTCTGGGTAAACACTTTAGTTATCCGCTTCTTCAAAGCCTGCTCTTCTTGATCGTAGCGGCTTGGCTCTCTATCAAGCCATGCGTAATAACCCGACTTAGAAACAGATAAAAAACGACACATCAATACAATGGAATAACGCGTTTTGTGATGGGCTATGAATCGGAATTTTGTCGATTTTCTTGGGCAACGAATCGTTGCCACTTTTTTAGCAAGTCATTCTCGAGCTTAAGTTGTTCGTTCTGACGTTCAAGCTCTGCAATCCGACTAGACTCAGTTTTCTGACTCGGGATCTTAGTCCTTTTCTTACGTTTATCTTCCAAAATAACCCCTTCTCTATAGTCCTTTCGCCATTTAGAAAGCATATAAGGATGGATATCCAATGATAGCGCCACGCTTTTAACTGTAGCTCCTTCTCGAAGCGAAAGTCGGACGGCAGTTACCTTAAATTCCGTGAGATATTGTTGAGTTTTTTTACCTGATTTATAAGCTGGCATAAACACCTCCAATTACAATTGAAGGTGTCCACTAGATCGGGTCAACTACAGAATCTGTCTTAAACGCTTTGTTATGATTTTAGACGATTGAGTTCAGAGAGTTTTGCTGTCAAATCGTTTTCTAGAACAAGAACTTGCTCACGTATATCTTTATGGCTATCCCCATAAATTACTCTTCTAAGGTTTTCTATCTGTGCGATTAACACCATTGAAACACCACTCAAGAGCATAGATACGAAGATACCAATAACATAAAAACCACCTGTGAACAGTATACTTTGCAAAGCCCCCTCACCTGATACTAGTCCCAAGAGAGCAAGTGCAAACGGAGCTATTCTGGCAAAGAAAAGCGCAACTAACGATGTAAAAGCTGTAGTAAGCTTCGAAATCGCTAGTGAAGTAGTACTCTCTGGCTTTAACAGTTGGTCATGAGCTTGCTTTATCCGAGATCTAACAGAGTTTATATCGTATTCAAGGCATTCAATTTTATTCAGCAATCGTTCTTTAGATGCTTGTTCGTTTTGTTTTTCTCTTTGTTTATTAGCTTCTTGCCTTTGTACTATTTCTTTTTCTTGTTGAGCACCTTTTTTATACTTTTCGCTGTCTATTTCTTCAGCGGTTAGAAACATAGGTGACAAGATTTTTTTAGCATCCTCAGCCTGAATTCTAAAGAACTCACGATTTGAAGATACGCGAAATTCTTTAAGTAGCTGGTGACATTTAGTTTCCATATAACCTAGATTTTTGTCTACACGCCAGTATGCTGCCACCTCAAATGAAGTTGGTACGCCCGTAGAATTCAACTCTTTTGCCCGTTCTTTTGGGCTTCTAGTTGTCAAACCAACTTTAATCAACCCTGGCATACTGTCATTCGTTAATATGTAAACAAATCCCACTACTAACCTCTAAACTCAAAAAAACATAACGCTTAAGTATTTATCCGTTGTCGTAGCACAATGGATAAATACCTGTTGGACTTGGCCGCTTCTATCTATGGAATTTGCTTTTTAGGACTGACTTGCGTTCTACTCTTATCATTAAGACCGGTACCCCGTCAGCCGTCCATTTTCCACTTCTAGCCGCCAATTTATCTACAGCGACTATACCCGTTGCATAATCTTTTTAAAAGCGAACAATGCCCCTCTCTCGTAATAACACAACGATAATTTTATTCATTATAATCAGACAACTAGGTCAGTCGGTGCTCTGAAACGACTATCCTAGGTCTAATATTGATGCACACGAGTACCATGCTGTTGCTATGGCAGTTCGGACAACAAGGTTTCTCTTTCAGCATTTCCGATTTCTCTGCGGGTCGCTTTCGTAAGCTTTGCCTAATTTCCGCTATCGCTTTTACCCGTACAGCATTAGCTAAAAAGCCATAGTAGCGTATTCGCATTAGCCCTTTAGGCAACACATGTAAAAGTAAGCGTCGAAGTAACTCGCCCGCATTACAACACATTCTTTGCGTCCCATTGGTTCGGTAGTCTTTGTAACTCATCGTGATACGGCCATCCACGTTATAACTTAATTGGTTGGGATTTAACCCAATACGCTTGCAATACCGAGATAGATAACCCACTACTGCTGTAGGCTCGTGGAGTACAGGTTTACTGTACACAACCCATGTCTTATTACCGGCTTTCTCTAATAAGCTCCCAATAAATGAAATTCGGATTCCGAATTCTGAAATGACTTCATAATCACGAAACAGGGCACTATCACCTGCTCTTAAGGCTGAGGCCTCTAGTCACTCCAAAAGCTCAATAACAATTTATGTGTGTGTTTTTCTCTGCAGCAATGGCTACGTATCACCTCTTATTGTTGCGCCACCATTACCTATTTACAACTTTCATGGCGCTCACAACGCCCTAACACGCACAATAACGGGATGCCTAACAAACACATTATTAAACAGCGAGTTGCAGGTTTCCTACTCTCTACTTCGAGCTTTCGAAAAGAGATATTTCACAATTTTCATCAATAACAGTGTTCGAAAAAGAACATAGGTCTCAAAAACATACACACCATCAATATGAATAAGGCTGCATGGTAAACTGCTTTTATAAAAAAGCAGGAATAAAGAATGATTACTAAGGATAGAGATTCAAAAATCGACAACAGTCTTCAACAGAAAGCTGGTGCAAAAGTAGAGCAAGATGTCGCGTTTTACTTACGCAGAGAGTTTGGAGATACAAATGACGTTTTCATTATTAATGACCTACGCATACAGTTTAAAAATGAAACTGCTCAGATCGATCACTTAGTCCTTTATAACAAAGGGTTTATCATTATTGAGTCGAAATCGATTCGTGGTGAGGTTAAGGTCAACAATCAACTCGAATGGAGTCGAACCGTACGAGGGAAATGGACAGGAATGCCCTCGCCTATCGAACAAGCTAAGTTACAAACCAAACTATTGAAAGCACTTTTAAATGACAACGCTAAGTCGTTACTAGACCGGATTGCATTTTTACAAGGGTACTTTGGTGGTCGCTGTTGGGATCAACTCTGTGCCGCATCAAATGACGCTCTAATCGACCGAACTTCTATCCCTAAAGATATAACGAAGAAGCTCATTAAAGCCGAATCTATTGGTAGCTGCGTTAAGAGTCTCATCAAAAAGCACCGCGTAGGTTCAATACTAAATCCGAATCCTACGTTTAATCGTGATGAACTGTACCGCCTAGTTCACTTTCTAAACGAACAACATGTGCCTACGTCCTCTCCGGCTCCCAAAGTACATATCGCAGAATTGAGCGAAACTGAAAAGGTAGACTTGGTTCCGGCCGAAGAAATAATAGAAGAGGCCAAAGTTCCACAAATAAGGCATGGTTTTAATTGTAAGAAGTGTCAAAGCCCGCAGACCGAGCCGAGGTATGGAAAGTATGGGTATTACGTCTACTGCCCACAATGTAAGGTGAATACTGCAATGCGTATTAGTTGCCATTCTTGCCAATCTAATTCAGCTAAAGTCAGTAAGAAAAAGAACACGTACTCAATTGCATGCTCTTGTGGTGAAGGGACTCAAGTCATATTTCCTTAATCTAATAATTCGGAATCCGAATTACAACGCAGTTTAAAGCGATTCGGATTCCGAATTCTTCCAAACTAAACAACTAACACAAATCACTTCTGGCCACTTTTCGGCATAACCTCAACAGGTGGTACTTGGTGCCAAACAATGTCACTTGTGCCTGTATAGATTTTTGTTGTTTTCGCGTTCGCATGCGCCATTCGCTCGGTAGCACTCTGCCCTTGCTGTTCAATCATTCGCGCAGCCAGCCCTCGAATTTCATGATAGGTCGGCCTTAGCGATTTCTTTAGGTGGCTATAAAGCCCTAAAGAGTCTCGAACCTTACTGAACTCTTTACTTATATTGTGGTGATGCACTTGGTAAAGATGGTCGGTCTCTTTTGAAATGCCACGTTGCTGCTGTTTGGGTTTACGATGAACGATATAAGGACAAATCAATCTCGATGTTTTATAAAGATCGACAATGTCTTTAATCGTCTGAGTGACAGGAATGGCTACAGTGGAAGCATCGGACTTTTTCACCTTTTCTCGATGAACATAAAGCATTCCATACACTGCATGCCCATCCACATACTCCACCTCTTTGTCAGGGTTCCAAAGAATCCCACAAACGCCTTCCCGTGGTTTGTATATACGATAACGAAGCCTATAGATCTCTCTCACAGCATGAGTCGTCTCAAGTGTTAAGCTCATTGCGACCTTAAGAAACAGTGGCGCTGCATCGTAGACCTTTTGGTAGTTTTCGATATCTAGGTCGTGGCGAGCTTTTGTGTAATCTTCTCTGGTCAATCGACGCTGTTTTTTATTGAGTACAAAATTACTCTCAATAGCGCTCTCATCTGCAAGGTAGGAAAATACCTTTTTAAGGTTACTGATCTTATTGTTGATCTGACGATTACTTAACTCTGAATAGTATTTCGAAAGGAACTCATTGATGTGCTGTAACTTGATCGATTTGGTTGGCAACCGCCCCATGAACTCATCAAGGCGGTAACAGTCCCTTTCCAAATTTCGATAAACGTCTTTGGAAAGCCGTTCTTCTTTCTTCACACGAGACAACACTAATGGAAGCCACTCTTTTAAAGGCCGATTAAATTTGTCCTTACGGCCTTTGGAGACAGCTTTGCGAAATGGGGTCATCTCAGAAAGGGAAAATGCGCTTCCTAGCTCAGGACGATACTGCAAGTTATAAACATGCGCAGCTTGTATCGCTTCTTGCTCTACAGTCCCGATAGGAAATAGCTTCTTCACACCATCTACGGTCGTAAACCGAAACCGAGATTGACCCCTATGGCTCATTTTCACCAAGAATGGAGGGTAATGAGCCGTTTCTTTGCTTCTAGCTCTACCAACCATTTATGACTCCAAGAATCTTAGAAGTTCACTCACCCTGTCTGCCGGGTTCCCTATCTCGTCGTCAACACAGACTAAATATCGGCCCGTTGGCGTTCTAGTGCCCTCGAGCTTGCCATGTTTAATCCAGTTTATGATGGTGGTATTGCATATCCCTGAATCAGGGTAAAACTCATCAATAAATTGTCTAGGTCTGATTTTACGCGTCGCCATGTCGTTCTCCTTACCTTTCTCACTACATGAAAATTAAGATTTTTCATCTACTGGTAGAAAAACTATGCACGATTTTTTCAGTGACATTCTATTTGCGCAGCAATTAACGAAAAGGATTCCCGAAGCGTAAAACGATTCAACGAATCGATTTCAAGCCCACTTTAGGGTGGACTAATACAGTAGTACCGAGTTGCTAATTTGTTGATTTTATTTGACTATTTCATTGGCCTTTTTAACCGTTTTTTAGGCCAATTAGAGTTCAACCACCAGCTCTAAATACATGAAATTCATATAAATCAACACCATACAGCTAAGATTACTACCAACATCGGGGTTTCACCGTTTTTGAGCCCTCAAAAACGTCGTAAACATGTTATCGAATCCAAACTAAAGATACCTACCCACGCGCTCTACTTCTTTCAAAGCAATACCATCGGCTGCTATACCAACAGGAGCTGAACCTAGTGAATACCACTTAACATCATCAGCCTCTTGAGCGGTGATATCTCCTTCCCAGTCACTCACGATAAAATAATGAATCAACTGAAGTTCCTTCGTAGGATGGTAAAGCGAACACAAGTATTGGTAATCAATCGGAACAACATTAAGCTCTTCATCGAGCTCACGAAATAGTGTCTGAACTTGGTTTTCACCGTGTTCAATATGACCGCCAGGTAGAGTGATTAAGCCGGGATCGGTCTCCTTAGACTCACTACGCTTTTCTAGCAATACTTGTGATTCGTTCAACAAGATAAAAGAGACACACTCATATACATCCATCGGGGTTTCCTTGAACCGTTGCACGGTGGTTAAGTTTGCTGTTCTAGCTTGTGCTAATGCTTAATTTACAACAAGCTCTTTACTCAGCCTTTCATACAATTCAAAAGCTTCTGTTTTCGATATCAAATTTCCGAGAGCGTATTGATGTGCTAACTCAATATCATCGTTTAGATTTGGGTAATAGCACTTGGCTACTGCAGCGCACTGAGACAAATCTGTGTACCAACTGCCGTCTTTCTCAGCAACAAAGTAATATGCTGCTCTTACTAACTTCTTGCCAACAACCTTGGCGACGTCTGCATCACTCAGGCTTTCAAAGCTTGGGGTCATTTGTTCAAGAAAAATCGATAGATCACCATTAAGAGCTTGAGCTATTTCAATGCTTGGTTTGTATCGTGAAAACTCAACAGATAAATCATTACCCCAAACACAACTGCAACAGTGCTTGAGCCAAAAGTGCCAATGGTATTTTTCTTGAGGCAGCAGAACATCCCGCAGGAAGCCAGGATCGATATCAAGCTTGCTCACTTGAGAATATGCTTTGGGAATGGTGTCAGAGAGATGCTTAAATACTCGCTTCTCTTTTGGGCCAATAGGCGTAGTCAGTACGATAGAAACATCCAAATCAGAGCTACCAACAATGGCCGTTCCTCTAGGCACACTCCCATACAGGTAGATACCATCAACTTGACCTGGGAGCTCTCTTAGCAACGAATCAACGACTGCTGACACCACGTCTTGAAATTCAGGCGCAATGTTCTTTGGCGAATAAAGATTTTGAATGAACCCTTCTCGATCGAGTCCTCTAGTTTGTTCTTGCACCTTGGGTTCCTATTTTAATCGTTATAATTAATCACACCGGATTCTGATGATGATTTGAGGAGTGCCAGTGGTTAAAGTAACATTAACTCTCGCTTAGTTTTATCGTCCAGCTTTTCAATCGCGTAGCGAAAAGCAACTCTTGGTATTACAGCATGCTTAGCGTTTAAATAACCAATAACCTGTTGAGGTTCCTTTTTACTGAGGACTTTAAGCATCCAACCATATCCTTTCTGTACGAGGTCATGATCATCTTTTAACAATAAATCCGACACACGAAACGGATCCAACGCAGAATATCGATTCTTATTAATAGAATAAATTAAGGTGACAGCAGCAGCTCTACGTACAGAAAAATTGGAATGCTCGACCCATTTGGTTGTGAGTTCGAACAAATCATTGTACTGAGACAGTAACTCACCAAACGCATGAGTACAGAAATCATCACAATCATTCCAGTCAGTAACGTAGTGGAGTAACCAATGTTCAAATATGAAGAACGTTTCTTTAGAATATTGTTTTCTTACTCTAAAAGCCCAGTCGTAAGCAATAACACCTAACGCCCAATCCCTTTCTTCAAGCAATTGAGTACACAGGGACAAAACATTAGAGATATCTTTATTTTTGATGGTTTTAAAAACGAGCGCCGATATAGATCGAACCTGCCCTGTTTTAACACTAGCCTCTGGATAACCAACGTCTGAAAGATGAAGCTTTACCGTTTCAACGATATTCATTAATTGCCAAACCTTCATAGAACTAAAATTAATATCAAAGTGAGATACACAGCACTTAAACCATACGCATTGGATTTATAAAATATAAGTTACCTTAATCACAACATTCATTATTGAGCATTTAAATTACCACTAAAATAAGGATATTCCCTTTGGTAAGAGTAACTTATAATGCATACTAGCGGCCTTTAAAAGAGGTGCTAAATGAAAAAGAACGGTTTTACACTTATTGAGCTTGTTGTCGTTATTGTGATCCTTGGAATACTCGCCGTAACTGCTGCTCCAAGGTTCCTCAACGTAAGTACTGATTCTCATATTGCAGTTGTAAAAGGCACTGGAGCCTCTTTTAAAACAGGGGTCGATCTTGCCTATTCAAAAAATTTAACCTCAAACGGTGGCGGTGCTTCCACGAACGTCCCTATCTATGATGACTCTGCAACAGGTCAGCTCGATTTCAATGAATGGGGATACCCGGCCCAACAATGGCACTTACCCGAAGAGTCCCCAAGATTAGATAACGCTGAAGACTGCATTTCGGTATGGGGCGCACTGCTCCTCGATCCACCTAGTATTTCAAGTTTCAATTCACCAGAAGAAACCGACTACATTGCTGAATATATACAGACGGATCAGTGTATCTATCATTATCGAGTCGTGCCGGGAGTTTCCATTAACTACAACTCAATGAATGGTGACGTCACTGTAGACGATGAGCCAGATAACTAAGCGCTAAATGTTGGTCTTTCAGAGTACTTGGGAATTTACGGTTTCTCTCAATAAAAGTGCCACACATTAAGAATCAACAGCACACATTTAAGACTGACTTATTTTGGCGTAAACAAGCGTGCTGTCCATATCTCCTGATGGCAAACGTCGATCATTGGCTAAGCGATCTTCAAGTTGATAGCCACATCGTTTGGCCACGGCCTGACTTTTAAGATTCGAGCCTGCCATCCTAATTTCGACTCTTTTCGCACCTTTTTGAGTGAATGCATATTCTTCGATAATTCGGACAGCTTCACTCACGTAACCCAAGCCCGTTTTTGATGTTCGCAACCAATAGCCGATTTCAAAGTAAGGGACAGTATCGTCTCTGATCATAAAACCAATAGCCCCGATAAATACCCCTGTTTGCTTTTCAATAATATTGAACCAGAACTCGCCAGTAAAGTTGGCGAAATTATTGGTAGCATCTTGAATGTTAAGTTCTAGCTGCTCTTTAGTTAGAGAATCAGAAACCCAAGGTAAGAATGGGGAAAACTCGGCCTTGCACTCATTTATCACCTCAAACATCTCTTCGCTGTATTTTAATGATGGAGGGGTTAATTTGAGCCTTTCACTTTCCATCACCAAGCCTTTTTCCAATCAGAACGTAGAACCGCCAACACAACGGTATCCCACCATTGACCTTTGAAGAATCGATGATCTTTAAAACACGCTTCTTGTTTCATTCCCATTGACTTACATAATTTAATCGCAGCCAAGTTCTTGCTGATGGTTTCGGCGTAGATACGGTGTATGCCTAACTCTGAGAAACCAAAATCAGCGAGGGCTTCAGAAGCTTCTATAGAAAGCCCTTTTCCCTGAATTTCCCTTGAGAAAGCACAGCCCATCGAAGCTTGTCGCTCGCCCTCAAGGCGCAAACAAACGGTTCCAATAAACTTCCCCGAGTCTTTGCTTTCAACCACTAATTGAAAAGACCGGCGCGGAACTTCCAAAGCCTGCGCAACAAACAACTGAGTTAGCTCTCGATATTTGTTAGGTTCACAATCACTTTCGTCATAGAAACGCTGATACTTCACGTCTTGAGACATCGCAACAAACGCACACTCGTCTTCGAGACTCATATCTCGAAGAATCAACCTGTCAGTTTCCAGCTTAAACATCAAAGTTCCTTTTTATCTTATAGCCTTGAAGGGAAAAGTCTCGAAGGTGTTTACTCGTATACTTTCCCGTTATGCTTTAACCAACCATGAGTATGATGATTACGAGGGTCTTTGTGTGTCCAGTGCATTACGCCACCTTTCTTGTTCCACTCATATTCACCATAAAATTCAATTCGATCGCCCTTTGCCAGTCCCTGAACACGAGGCGCTAAGTCAATATTATGTGCGACTAACAAGGTTTGTCCGCTATCGAGTCGCAAAATGAATTTCTGATGTCGAGATCCTTTATTATCATCAGGAAGTACTCGATACACCGTACCCGAGCCGCGCACCTGAACGTCGCTTTGATGATTTTCGTAAGCTTGCTTAAGTCGCGTATCATTCGCTTGAACATGACTGATGCCGAAGCTAAGCAGCACCAAAAGTAGAGCGCAAAATTGTTTCATTCCTTTCATTTCCCATATCTGTGTGTTGATTTGGGATACTGACTGGGCATCCCATCTTTTAACGATGCTTGTACTGAGTCGGACAATAACCTCTCGAAACGTCCGAACTGCGCAGTTTTACATGCTTGGTCGAGCGCCCAGAAACACGTGAGCGCCACAGCTTAAAACTGCCAAGCTTGAGATGGCTACGCATAAAACGAGTCACTTGCGATTCATTCAAACCAAATTGCAGTTCTATTGCTTCAAACGGCGTTCGGTCTTCCCACGCCATTTCAATAATTCTTGATTCATTCTCTTTAGATAACATCATGCATACTCTTCCTTTATAAACTGGGAGAAATACGCTCGTCTTAGATTTAAAGATCACAGGGTGACCACTTTGAACTCCACGACTTATAAAGTTCGATAAAACAACAGGCTAGCAGCGAGGCAATCATGGGGTTAAATAAGCTTGTACGAACTCTCTAAGCACTCTCGCATTGTTGTGGTATTTGCTATCCCCGCACTTTATGCCATCCACTCTGATGTCCGGGCTGGAATAAGCAGGTATAACATCTCTCTCATAAGACATCACAGTCCCTCTGTCAGCACAAATTGCGCCGAAGGAATATTGAGGAGCTCTTGGATACGTTCCAGAAATGTAACTTTCGATACTATCAAAATCTTTCAATAACGTTTTATAGTCATGATTAGCACCACTTAAATGGCCAATTTCATGCTCCATTAAGTAATCAGGGCAGTTTACCGCTAAAGAAAAAAAGTAGGATACTGAAGATGACATACCACAATAATCAGACTCAAAGCTAAAATTATAATTAGAAAATACTATCCCAGTAAAAATGGGGACGCCGTCTTCTGTTGTTTCTGGAATCGGCTCATCCATCGAGAGTTTTAATAACCTCTCTGCTGCGCCCAAATCTTGAAACCAAAGGCTGTCGATTTCTGGCGTATAAGTCACCTTGGTAACTTTTCTCGTCATAGGGATGCAGGAGTTCTTCAATACCAGATTCGAATAGCTTTCCCATGTCGCTATCTTAGAGGCTATAAATGCTTTGGAATATTCGGCTAACACCGATTCATCAACATAAAGGTGTATTTCTGTATTCAAAACCTCGCTCTGTGCACAAGTAGGAAACTCGATGCTTTGAGCATTGGAGAGTCGACTATTGCTCAACACTATAATCAAAACACAACCAACTAACTGGATGAGCCTTTTAAAAGAACTCTCACTGACTCGTGTATTCATTTCCACCCTCTCCCTATATTCAAAACCACAAAAAGCATCACAAATGCCGTGACTTAAGATTCATATCAATCACCATTACACATATAAGCATTGGCCTCTCAAAGTAACCTGCACTATCTGTGTTTTTCAGAAAACAAAAAGCTCGCCATGCAATGACGAGCTTTATTGATTATGGGAGTTCAACGGTTATAAGACCCTGGCATTAACAAGGCCCAAATACGAAGAAATCTAAAGTATTAAGACACCTGATCGCGCAAAGCCAATTCAACGTTTTTCAACACTTTGAACTCTTCGCGAGTACAACCGCGTGCCACGGAAACCCAATGGTCGCCAGTTTCATCGGCTCCTTTAAACTCTGCACGCAATTCATATCTTCGCCATGTAACAAACGCCAAGATAAAGGTCAGTGCAAGCATCGGTAAACCGAACTGAGGAACAAATGCCCAAGTCGCAGCCGAGAGAACTAAAGCCAACGAAACAATATTGATTGCGTTTTCTTTAAGACCCAATTGACGAATTTCTAACTGTTTGATTTTACGTAAGCTATACACATCTTTCTTCACTCGGAGTTCGTTAGAGCTCACCAGAAAATCTGATGCTTTGTATGACCTACGGAGTCGCACTAAATTCGCTAACCTGTTGCGTGTTTGGTTCTTTTTCATCGCCTTTCTCCATGTTATTAAAGGTTAGTAAAAACTAATATAATCATGAAGTTAATGAACGAGCGCTTATTTTATAAATCAAACTAATATTAAAATCAAGCTTATGCAATTAATAACACTTATAACAACACCATCTTACATGTCAAATTTCAATACAAAGAAGGCTTATTAAGGAATCTACTCATCATAAATCGGTGTACTTTAGTTAAGTGAGATATAGGCCGATAGTGATTCCGATAATCGACCGAACATACTAAACGGCGGGCATGGTTCACCCTGCTTTGTAACTACTTATTTCAAAGAGATTTTTGCAATGAATCTCACGCTCTAGGAATGCTGAACCACGGTCACATAACGCTCCATCTTCCATAATCAGAACAGCCACCCTCCCTCTTGATCATTGATTTTTTGAATACCAAAATCATTCAATTGAACATATCAACATAGCTTATCAATTAAGCAATTGATTTCATAACAAAGAGACTGTACGCTTGCGTTATGCACACGGTTACCTAATGGAGATCACGATGAATGAACTACTGACATGCGCTATGGAACAGAAACAACGAACAACAGTGACGAGTTTATTCGCAAGAAATGGATTCAAGATCGCTGCTACTGACTTTGATGATGTGACTTTCGAACGAGAGAGTGTGTTGGTCAATGTTCGTTTTGATGCGTCTTCAAACGTTGAATCGATCTCGGTAGTGAAGAACTAAATATTAGATTCAATTACTTAGATGGTGGGCTTAGATAATATAGCTCACCGTTTATTGATTGGAGCTAAAAGAATGACTCTGCACTTCACCTGCTTCCGCCTTCTCGTGATAAGCGCTACTTATTATTCATATTCAAACCACTAGTTAGCCAATTGTAAACATCGCAAATACTATACCTCTATCAACGGAAAGTTATCGATAAGCCATCATTGAAAGATAATGCTTGTCACATAGTTAGGATACTTTTTTCTAAAGTAGAGAGTAGTTTCAAAATGAAAAGAACAGCTTTATTTGCCACTTTAATTGCGGCGTTACTGACCGGATGCAACAGCTCAAATGATTCTAATTCGATTGATGGTTCAACACCTCATAACCCTGAGAAACCCATATTACCACCTGAAGGCGGCGATGGCTCTGCGGGCGATCAAACCAATCCTGATGAAGATACAGACTTAAATCCATCTAGAGACGCGTTAATAGTTGAAGCTGCCCAACGCTGGGGAACAAGTTACGACGAGATGTACAATGCGTGTCAACTTTGGACCTGCAACCTTGCGGACATACAAGAAAGAATCACATTTACTATAGAGCGTGAAACACAATTATTGGAAGGTTCAGCTAAAGTGACCTTCACTCTTTCTCATAACAACGCTGACTTATGGCCTACTTACGTATTTTACAGTGATTTAATTGGAAATACCGAAATCGAAATTGAACACTCTTCATCAAGTTTTCATTATATAGATGACGATAAAATCGTAAGTGAAGGCTCTACACTATTAGGTTGGAAGACTGGATTTGGCAGTTGGGCTACTCAAAACCCACGAAATTGTATCGACGCTTATTGTGCTGAATTCAAGATCTCTTGGTTAGAAACAGGCACCTACTCAAGCGCAATGGCTGTATACCGAGAAAATGGAGAAGTCATCAAGACTCAACGTGGCTACCTTAGCCAAGATGAGCTAAGAGCGCTCCACCCTGTTTTTAGTCCGACATTCCCTGACCACTATTAACGTTAGTCTATCCATCGCAATAAATCCCCCTTCGCAATAAGTGTATCTATTACAATAAATACAGTCTAAATATCGTGAAAAGTGAACAAGGAGTATTGTTATAATGCTCCTTGCTCATAAAATTCCGCAGTAACATGCCAATTAGATTTTCATAATTACTGACTAATCAATCATCAGAACGCTCAATATTTTGGGTTAGATTAGCAATTCCATCAACTTGGCTTATATTTGTAAGTAACCTTTAAACAAAAAGTGAAGTGGTGTTTATGTTCCTAACTCGGTTGATTTATGTCAGCACGCTTTGTGAAAGTTGCGATTCTAAAGCTTTGGACGATATTTTGGATATTTCCCGTGACCACAATAAGCAAAGCCATCTAACGGGGCTCCTGAGCCATAATCAAAAGTACTTTCTTCAGTGTATTGAAGGTTCAAGAGATGCGGTCAATAATACCTATAATCACATTCTCAATGACCCACGCCACAGCAACGTGACGATTCTTTATTACAAAGAAATTGATAGCCGACAGTTTGGTGATTGGTCTATGGGTGACATTCCACAATCTAGTTTGACCGCATTATTGAATTTACAGTTTTCAACCTCTGATCAATTTAATCCATATGAAATGTCTGGGGAAAGTGCGTATCAAATGTTGTTAGAACTGAAACAGAATCTGCCTTCTGAGTGATCCCTCTTAATATGGGCTTACTAATAATCAAGCCCATATTTTACGGGACCCGCTATAAATCAATGCGGAGTAGCTGGTAAGGTTCATGTTCTTCTTACGCACCTCAAACAAACATGGTCCATTAAGGAAGCTTAGACTGAATCTCAGACAAAACCTCATCTAACCCCTCACCTAGGGCTTCAACAAGTGCTTCATAACCTGCTTCTTTCAAGGGTACTTTGGATTCGAAGTCGGCACGCGCAAGTACTGTATCTTGGTCGCTCAATACCCACGTTCCTTTCACTTCTGCGTTTCCGGTATAAGAACCATTAAACTGTTCAAAAGTGAGTGTTAATTCTTTATCTTCCGCGCCAGCAGCATTAGAACTGTTTACCCGCTCTTCAAGCAACCCTTCAAGGTTCTCAGCCCAAACGTGTTTACGCGCAGATACCAATTCATTTTCAGACTTGCGATAAGCTATTCCTATCGTGTCGAGGTAATCCGGCAAATCAACACTAGTTTTGACCTTAAAGATGGGCTTATCCAATGCACTTTCAGGCAAGAGGTACGCGTTAGTACCATCAGTAGGCGCAGCGCACCCCAAAAGCCCGAATGACACAACCAGTGATATAAATAGCTTTCTCATTATTCCACTCCCTTAACTGGAATCGGGTCTTCTTCTACTTCGCTACCGAACACTAACGCATTCGGTTTGTCATTCAGCACTTTAATCAGTGGGCGAAGCTCTTTTAACACATGTTCTAACTCTTCAGATGCACTGATCAATTGCTTGTAAGCGTCGGAGTCATCATCGTAACTTTCTAATGTCGCCTCAAGTTGCTTCATGGTGTCACTCAGATCTTGTGGTAACGCTTTTGCGCCCTCACTACCCATCAGTTGATCGACACTCTTCAGGGTAGTGTCTAATGATGCAAGCGACCCGTTTAAATTGGCGATAGTCGCGTCTAACGGTAGCTCGTTAATCTTGGTTAGGAAATCGGTGATTTGATTTTGAATCTCGGTTAGACCACCCGCGACAACCGGGAACACAGGGTAACCATCAAATTCTCTGGGTTCATAAGTCTCCTCATCTTCATAAAAATTAATGTCGACAAACAGTGCTCCTGTAAGCAAGTTACCCGTTTTCAAGGTCGCTCTTAACCCTTCGCCCATTTGCAGCTTGACGCGTTCAGCAAAGGCTTCGGCATTCACGGCTCTAAAGACTTCAGAAACTCGTTCTATTTCCAGCTTGATTAAGATAGGAATACGGTTCGAGACCTTACCATCTTTATCCATGCGAATTTGTAACGGCACCGTACCCACAGTGCCAATCCTGACACCACGATACTCCACTGGAGCCCCTTTCCTTAAACCTCGAACCGATTCTTCAAATAGCAACACATACTCGATCGATGTCGTGTACTTACCTTGTAAAACCGCGTCGTAATTGTCGTACAGTGTATACTCTTGAAGGTTCTCTTTTATCTGCAATCCAGGCTTAATACTCTCGGCTACATCAAAGCTAACACCACCAGTCAGGATGCTTTCTATTGATGCAAAGTTAACGTCTAAACCATTCGCACCAAACTTCACATCGATTCCAGAAGATAGCCAAAACTGCGTTTTTTCGAAAATCAGTCCATCATAAGGCGCAAAGATAAACAGTTGGTATTTGCCCTCTTTCTTTTGATAATCGAAACTCGTTTTTTCAACACGACCTACAACAAAACCATGGTGCAACACAGGCTCACCAACATTGAGTTGATTAGCCTTGTTGTGTGAAACAACCACCCGTATTCCTTTGGTATCTGGTCCCGCGACAGGTGGTGTGTCTAATACATCGAACTTCAATTGAGACTCACTCGATTTACCCGGCTTCAACTCAATGTACGACCCCGACAAAATGGTCTCAAGCCCACTAATGCCATCGGTGCCGACATGGGGCTCAACCACCCAAAATTGAGTTTCTTTATTGATCATGCGTGAAGCTTTCTTGTCTATCTGAGCTTTGGCTATGATGTATTCGTAGTTTTCACTCAGCGCGACATCCGTAATAGTGCCCACATGTACATTTTTAGACTTAATTGCTGTCTTTCCCGCTTCGATACCTGAAGCATCAGGCAAGATCAAAGTGATCTCTGGCCCGCGATTATTGAAGTACTGAAACAACATCCAACAGCCGACCAGAACCGCGATAATGGGCACAATCCAGACCGGAGAAAATTCATTTTTTTTTGATACTTTCGCATCTGACGCGCTTTGTTTTTCCATATACCCCAAACCTCTACCGAGAGATTATTTCCATATAATTCGAGAATCGAAAATCATCGCTGACAACATAGTGAAGATGACGACCGACGCGAAAGACAACGCGGCTGGACCAGGGTAAATGGCCATGATCCCGTCGAGTTGAACCAAGGCAACCAAAATAGCGACAACGAAAATATCTATCATGGACCACCGACCAATAAACTCAGTAACACGGTATATTTTGAGAAATCGAGTCGCTTCATCAACAGGTAAACCCTGAACCCTTTTTGCATTCCAATACAAGTATGCGAGCGCAATCATTTTTGCCATCGGTATAAACACACTGGCAAGCAAGATGATAAAAGCGACTGGGTATGACCCCATATTCCACAGGATGATGACACCTTCGATGATGGTTGAACCTTCACTCGTCCCGAATGCAGACGTATACATCATTGGGTATAGGTTTGCCGGGATGTAAAAAATAATGGATGTAAGTAATAGAGCCCACGCTATCTGAAGGTTTTTGGTTGGATTAAATCGGTGTAGGTGAACATGACAACGAGAGCACTGACTAAGTTGGTCATCATACAAGTGGACCTGCCCACAAACATGACAAACCAAATGCTCATGCTTTTGGAAAAGGCTACCAGTGACGGTTCCATTCAACGGTTTTAGTGGTATTAACTGATCCCAAATCCAATCAAAATCGACTAATGACATCGTCTTAACCACTAACATGGCGTAGATGCCAAATGCCCAAAAAGAGATGCCCATCGAGACATCGGCAAAAGCAGAAATTTTAATCAAACTGACAAGCACACAAATCAAAAATACATCGACCATCAACCATGGTTTAACCCAGCTCAATGTTTTTAATACAAAGATAGCTAAACGGTTTGGCGCGTTTGAGCGCTTTGATTTCCTTTCTGTTAATGCATAAAACCAGAACACACTAATAAGAAAATAAGCAGGAAGGAAAATAACAGCGAGAAACAATAGCGCGGCAATCGAAGTGTTATCGAGTCGATTCATCATTTCGACGGCTTGATACAGGGTTATTTGTTGACTGATACCTTGCACGCTAAAAGACATATAGGGGAAGATCAAGCTCATCACCAGCGTTATCAAACTGGCCGATGCGTAAGCCATCACACCCTGCCCTTTGCTCGCTCCAATACTGCATAAAGTATGTTTACAGCGAGGGCACGATGCCTCACTTCCCGGCGGTAATTCACGGAACTGGCTGACTAACCCACACTCGATGCATGATTTGGTACACAGATCAGACAATAACTAAACCTCTTAGCGTTTGATAAGCAACTAGACACTAAGACTAACTATAAGTAAGGGTTTGATTTTTCGCCAATATCCACACAATTAAACGAACACAACAAGGTAGAAATGAGAGGTGGGGAGAGAGAAGATGAAATTGCCGATTGACCATCTCACCTTAGTTGACTTAATTGCCTTAGTTGACGGGTTCTTTTGCTAAAAGCCTCACATCAACTAAATGAAGCTCTGTTTCAGCTTATCTTCCAACGCTTGAACACAAAGTTTGATGGCGATGGGTGTATTTGAAGCGAATGGGTTCAACGCATAAACCGTATTGGTCGGTAATTGGTAAGTTGGCATCACGTCGACAATTTCATTGGATAACTGAGGAAGACAAAAATCTGGAATCACACCGATACCAACGCCAGATTTGATCAAAGCAAGACAACTGTGAAAAGAGTTCGTGGTGCAGCTTGCTTGTTGTTGATAAACAAAGTCTTGCTCATTTTGAGAACTAAAATGATGAGTCACCTGTTTTCCCTGCCAAGAGTTTGCAATATAAGGAATAGATTCAAGCTCTCTATCTCGCATGCTTTCAACACCACACAACACGTCTTTAAACTCACCTAAGCGTTTCTGCTTAAGATTACTGTCACGCGAGCTTCCCACACGTACCGCGAGATCAATATCGTGTTCCATGAAATCTAAGTGCTGATCATCGCTGATCAGTTCCGGGTTTAGCTTGGGGTATTGCTTCATCAGTTCCGCAACAACGGGCGCAACCAATAAATCCATCAACGCGTTCGGAGCCGTGATACGAATCCGACCTTGTGGCTCTTCTAGCTCAGCTTTGGCCATATCCCAAGCCGAGTCGGCAATCACGTTAATGTCTTTGCAACTCAAATAAAAACGCTCACCCATACTGGTAAGAGATTGCCTGCGTGTTGTGCGCTTAAGAAGAGAAGCGCCTAACTCTTGTTCTAGAATTTTGAGGTGCTGACTGACGACAGATTTAGATAACTCAAGCTTTTCAGCCGCAGCTGATACTGAACCCTGCTCTACGATGTGAGCGAAAATCGACATCTGCTTTAGCTTGCTCATCCCATTGTTCTCTTTTTACATACAGTATTTTCTATTATCTCTGTTTTTCAGATCAATTTCCAAGACTAAACTGAATCCAACTTATCGAGACACCCAAATCAAAGACACAGTGTTTGAAAGAAGACTGCTATGGAGAAAAACAATGTTAAACAACCAAGTATTAGAAGCATGTAAACAAGGCATTAACGCATGGCAGAAAGCATTCAACAGCCAAGATGCGAAAGGTTGTGCAGATCAGTACACTGAAGCATGTGTGATGGAAGCTCGTCCATTTGGTACCTTTGAAGGTCGTGAAGCAATTCAAGCATTTTGGCAAAACATCATCGACCAAGGCTTCAAAGACGTTGATTACACCGATGTTAAGTGGGAAGAGCACCCAGAAGGTGGCTACATTCTTACGGCTAGCTGGACAATGAACAAAGCGTTTGGTGTTGTGCATCGTGAACATTGGGCATTAGAAGCTGATGGCTGCGCTCGCCTAGTTAGCGACGACTTCGAAGTTCAAGGCGAACGCTAGAGCTATAATTAGAAGCTAGAAGCTAGAAGCTAGAAGCTCAAGAATAAAAACAGAAAACAAAAAGCCAACAGTCCAAATAAGACTGCTGGCTTTTTTTTAGTGATTAACACTTATCGTCACTTCACTTAATTTGATAGTGATTCAGCGACTCTACACAGGCGCTGAACACGCTCATAATATCAAATTAAAGTGCAGATCTTACCTGGACGAATACAAATAGGTGCTATTAAAGTGCTGCTTTCTTCGATTCTGCAATCCAAGCATCAAACGTATTTTGGTTCGCTTTGATCCAACCGTTTACGTGCGCTTCGATATCAGCAGAGCTGTTTTTACCTTTGCTCATCATCATGTTCTGAGCACTTACATCGTTGATGTTAAGTTTGATGATTTCGAAAAGCTTCGCCGCAGCTGGGTTGTTTTTAGCAAACTCTTTGTTCGCTATAATGCGCATTGAGTTCATTTCGAAGCCGTAGTTTTTGCCGTTAGATAACGTCGTGTCCACATTCGAACGCTCGCCAGGAAGTGCTGAGAAAGGTACTTCTAACCAAACTACATCTTCGTTAGGCACCAATACGCCACTTACCCAGTAAGGTGTCCACGTGTAGTAAAGAATTGATTCACCCTTTTGGTAACGAGAAATGGTATCTGCGATGATCGCCGCATAGTTACCTTGGTTGTGAGTCACCGTATCGTCCAGTTTGAACGCTGAAAGTTGATGTTCAATCACCATCTCACAACCCCAACCTGGGTTACAGCCTGTAAGGTCTGCTTTGCCATCACCGTCAGCATCAAAAAGCTTCGCGATTTTCGGATCCGTCAGTTGACCAATGTTAGTAATGTTGTATTTCTCAGCCGTTTTCTTATCAATTAGGTAACCTTGAGCGGCACCGCTTACATATTGGCCTTCACGGTAGAATTTATCATCGCCGCCCGCCATTTTGTATTTATCAGCATGAAGCGGAAACCAACCTACGGTTAAGAACGTCGCGTCACCTTTTGCGATAGAGGTGTAAGCTACGTTGTAGTCCACTTCTTGCGTAGATTTCACGTCGTAGCCAAGCTCTTCAAGGGCGCGATTAACAATCAACGTTTGGAATGTTTCTTCCGCTACAGACGATTGAACTGGCTGAACTGATACACCTTCACCCGGTAAGCTTGCTGCCCACACGTTCGTTGATACTGCTAATGTAGAAACGATGCTAACTGCAAGTTTGCTCTTCCATGAATTATTCATTGGTGTTTTTCCTTAATTGTAGTTCTGATTTGTTACCGCGATTTATCGCATTGAGCACAAGAGAAACAGGGCCCATGTGGTACCAGCGTAATTTTGTATTACCTGCATTTACCCCGAGAACTTGGGTAATGCGGTCAAGCAGTATTGCTAGAATAACGATGCCGAGACCACCAACAGCGGCCAGTCCCATATCTAGACGGCCGATACCTCTCAGTACCATTTGACCTAAACCACCTACCGCGATCATTGATGCGATAACCACCATAGATAGCGACAACATCAGTGTTTGGTTCACGCCCGCCATAATGGTTGGTAATGCAAGTGGCAGTTGAATTCGGTAAAGCATCTGCTTTTTGCTTGCACCGAATGAATGACCCGCTTCGATCAAATCTTCCGGTACTTGCTGAATACCTAGGATAGTTAAACGTACCACCGGTGGCAGTGCGAATATAATGGTCACCACCACACCCGGAACGTTACCGATACCAAACAACATTACGATGGGTACTAAGTAAACGAAGGCTGGCGTGGTTTGCATAGCGTCCAGAATTGGTCGAACGAATTTAGCCGCCGTGTTACTTCGGGCGAGCCATATCCCCATGGGTAAACCGATCAACAGGCAGAAGAATACAGATGTCATCACCAGTGAAAGCGTGGTCATCGCTTCAGACCAAGCGCCAATCAAACCAATCATAGTAAGAGATACTGCCGTAGCAACACCCAGTTTCAGGTTTGAAAACTGCCATGCCACCAAGAACAAAATGATGAGCATAAATGGGGCTGGCGTAGACACCAATGCCGTTTCAAATGAACTTAGAATGAAATCGATAGGTACACGAATTGCTTGAAACAATGGTCGTCCGTGTTCAACTAGCCAATTCAATCCAGACTCAACCCAAGTATCAACAGGCAAAACTGCCTCTGCAAAAGGATTAAGAGGATCAAAAGGAATGGTTTCTACGGTTTCACTGCTTAGCCAATCTGCCGATGGTGAAGTGTCAGCGGCTTGACCCCAAGGGTCACTTGATGGCTGAGCGGCAGGAGCAGACTGTGACCATGGGTCATTATTTGTTTGTTCAGACGACATGATCTACCCCTTATCCAATGTTTGTAGCAAACGTGACTTAGTTACCACGCCAAAGTAATTACCTTGCTCATCCACAACAGGCACTGAGTAAGGCACACCACCAACAAGGCCAAGCACGTCATTGATTGGTAAATCAGGGTTCAGCGTTAATCCATCATCGAGCTGCGCGCTCACTAATGATTTGTTCTCTTTGTGAGCTTTGCGAAGAGAGTCAATAGAAACAATGCCGGAGTAAAGACTGCTCTTCTCAACAACGATGCCGTATTCACGGTCGTTATCCATTAGGATTTGCAGAGCGGAAGCTGGGCCGTCGTGTTCTGACTTTTTAAATACCGCAGCCGGTTTCTTACGCGCAATGTCTTTCACAGTAAGTACGCTTGCGACATTCACACCACGGAAAAAGGCTTCGACATAGTCGTTCGCTGGGTTGTTAAGAATCTCGTCTGGTGTGCCCACTTGAACCACTTCACCGTTTTGCATAATGGCAATACGGTCACCGATTCTCATCGCTTCATCCAAATCATGGGAGATGAATACAATCGTTCGTTTATCGTCATTTTGAAGACGAATCAGTTCATCTTGCATTTCAGTACGAATCAAAGGATCGAGTGCCGAGAACGCTTCGTCCATTAACAGGATATCTGGGTCACATGCCAAGGCTCGCGCTAGACCAACACGTTGTTTCATACCGCCAGACAATTCATCTGGGTACGATTCTGAGTATGCGCCAAGGCCTACGCGCTCTAACGCTTCAAATGCTGACTGTTTTCGTTTATCTACTTCAACACCTGCCAACTCAAGGCCAAATGCAGCATTTTCGATAACTGTCATATGTGGCATCAGTGCGAAATTTTGGAAAACCATGGAGATGTTGTTGCGGCGGACTTCGCGTAGTTCATCTTCTGAGATGTGGGCAATGTCTTTGCCTCGAAGAAGCACATTACCTTTGGTAGGTTCGATTAAGCGGTTAAGAAGGCGTACTAGGGTTGATTTGCCAGATCCTGACAATCCCATAATCACGAAAATCTCGCCTTCTTGAATACTAAGAGAAACATCGTTAACACCGATCGTTAACCCTGTTTCTTCGAAAATTTTGTCTTTATCCGCGCCTTCATTAATCATCGAAAAAGCACGGTCGGTATCTTCACCAAACACCTTGTACAGTCCCTTAACTTCCAGTATGGGATCCATATAATCTAATCCTTTCTTAGCTATTTTAACTTAAAAATGGTTATTTAAGCTCGAAAAACGATTAGCACTCTAAGCAATGTAGAGCTGTAAATCAAGGGGTTGCGTTCGGTAACCATTATCAAAAACAATCATTTCGCCAACCAAAATTAAGTTTCAACACCCAGACGAAAACCACCAAAACACTGATAATAAAGGATATTAAAAAGATATAAATGCGTTCGAGATTATCTATTACTAACTGATAGATTATTGAATATTTATTTCACATTAAAACAATTAATGGGTGAAACAGGCTAGGATTCAACACAAATACTTCGTGCACAAATAATTCGAATACAAACTATTTATTGTAGTTTTAACGATATCTAAAAACTGGAAATTTGCGCTTTACGGAGAGCAAAACCTCCCCCCTTCTTCTTTATCGATGTAACAAGAAGATCGGTATAGCTTCGGCAAGAACGCAGAGGTATTCACAACCGCTCATTTAAACCAATAGAGGGCCAGAAGGTCACTATATGAAAATAGAAATAGCCGATGGAATAAACCAAGTTTGACACTGGTCAAATTGATAGAATTATCTTCAGTATCCAAAACATAACGCCAAGTGTGATGCTTACTGCAAACTAATGAGTGTCGATTATCTAAGCCGAAAGACAACTTGTAGAGTCCTCATTGCTGAGCCATTATTTATAGAAGAAATCGACATACTTTCCGCGATTATTAAAGAAAAGGACAAGGCGCTCGAATGATAAAAATGCTGGTGTGTGACTTTGACGGTACGCTTGATGGGGGTTCATCTCATGGGGTTAATCAGTTATTTGACTACTTAGCGGAGCAACCTGATATCCGCTTTATCATCGCGACGGGTAGAACTCTGCCCTCAATCCGAGTGGGTTTGGCATCAAATAACTACCCGAAACCACACAGTATTATCAGCGATGTGGGTACCAGAATTCATCACGTTCACTCCCAAAAGCCTGATCATATTTGGCACAACCAATTAGAAGCTTCTTGGAACAAATCAAAGGTAGAGTCAGCACTGGCGCCACTCGATTTCATGGGCGAACGCTTAGAGAGCCATCAGGGTGATTACAAAATCACTTTTGAAGGAAAGCTCTCAGAGCCTCAGCATGAACTGATCGAATCGAGCTTAGAATTACATGGGATAGATGTACACCTCACTTACTCTCACGATTGGTACCTAGATATCACGCCTAAAGGTGTCAATAAGGCCACAGCGATTCATCATCTACTTAAACAACATGAGTTGAGCGTTGAAGAAGTGTGCGTTGCCGGTGACTCTGCCAACGACACCTCTATGCTGACGATAAAGGGCGTAAACTCAATATTAGTGGCTAACCATTATCCTGAGGTCGCTCACTTGTCTGATCGAGACAATGTGTATACTAGCAGAGCAACACACGCTGAAGGTGTGTTAGAAGGACTCAAATACTGGCAATTGCAAACGGTAGCGGGCAGTTAAAACGGGTGTAGTTGAGATACTCTTCGTTACTTCACGTCCTTACTTCCAACCTGGAAGCCAATGCTCCTTGTCGGTTAGATCTCGCCAATTAATGGCTTCCTCTCGTTTGGTCATCACTGCTTCTATCAAGCAACGAATCACCTCCCCTTCTTCGAACTCGACCTCAGTGACCATAAAGTGCTTTTCTTTCTTAACTGGGCTAACCGCGGTCCATTTACTGCGGAGCAGTTTCGTTGGGTTAATTCGATTCATGATCCTTTCCTGCACAGTTGGTTGATGTTTTATCTATAAGCTTCAAAGAGTTAAAAAGATCATTTTAAGTTGAAAAAGCCCACGACTAAAATCCAGATAAGTCATAACTAAAGTCAATAAAACAAGTCGTAGACTCGGTACAATAGCTGCCACCAGTTCAGAGACTAATCCCCATGAACCAAACAGAATTCCAGCAAAAAATAGCGAGTTTCACCGCCATAGAACAAGCGCTTGATTACTTTGAAATTGGCTTTGATAGCAAGTTTATCGACCAAAATAGAATAGAGCTCGTGAAGCGCTTTAATGGTTATCTGATCCTCTCGAAACCCGATGATTGGTTTTCTGGAAGAAGAGCACTGAAAAACGCGTACTGTAAGGTTCAACGCAGTAAACTGGATCGCTACACACGATCAGCCTGTCGTGGCTGTACGACTTGCCAACGCCGCTAGTTCAAAATCAGAAAGCTTAAACGTAGATAACAAAAAATAGAGAATTGAAATAACATCTCATTACGATTTAGTTAGTGGTTTGCTCGAAAAAAAGTGTGCTAGTCTTACGGCAACTCAACTACGAGATAAAAACTACAATGAAAATTTTCAGCAATTTCGAAAGCGGCAACATTCACGTCGTTTCAGCAGATTCACCACAAAATATTCAACTGACTATCCCAGCAGACAACCAGACTGAAATCTCTCAGTGGTTTCACTTCCGTTTAGAAAGCGAAGCTCAACAAGCTCACCACTTTGAAATCGGCCAATTGGCAACATCTGCTTACCCTGATGGGTGGAAAGATTATGATGTTGTAGCATCTTATGACCGTGAAGAGTGGTTCCGAATTCCATCTCAGTTCGATGGCGATACATTAAGCTTTGATATCATCCCTGAACACGATTCAATGTACTTCGCGTACTTCGCGCCGTACTCATACGATCGTCACCAGGATCTTCTGCACAGTGCTCAAACGCACCCGGCTTGTAAGCTTGAAACTCTGGGTCACACGCTAGACAACAACGACATCACCTTGCTAACCATTGGTGAGCCAAGTGAAGATAAGAAAAACATCTGGGTTATTGGTCGCCAACACCCAGGCGAGACTATGGCTGAATGGTTGATCGAAGGTTTGCTGCAACGCCTGCTTGATGAAACAGATACGGTCGGTCGCTCTCTTCTAGACAGCGTTGTGTTCCGTGTTGTACCGAACATGAACCCAGATGGCAGCATCCGTGGTCACCTGCGCACTAATGCGATTGGTGTAAACCTTAACCGCGAATGGCAATCACCTTCTCTAGAACGCAGCCCTGAAGTTTTCCTTGTGCGCGAGCGCATGCTACAAACTGGCGTTGATCTATGCCTAGACATTCATGGCGACGAAGCGATTCCATATAACTTTGTTGCAGGTAGCGAAGGCACACCTTCATACAACGAGCGCATTGCAAAACTGGAGAATCACTTCAAGCAAGCGCTTCTGACTATCACGCCAGAATTCCAAGATGAATTTGGTTACGATAAAGACGAACCGGGCAAAGCAAATATGACCGTCGGCACAAACTGGATCGGTGAGCAGTTCAAATGTCTGGCTTACACTGTCGAGATGCCGTTTAAAGATCACATCAGCCACGCTGACGAACTTTACGGCTGGTCTCCAGAGCGCAGTGTTGCATTTGGTCACGACATGCTAGCAGCGGTTTGGGCAACAGTAGACGAGCTATAAAACGAACCATAGACAGGCTAAGCGCCTTAGTTTGTCCGTATATTTAGTTTGCTTACATATATAGCAAAGCCCAGCACTTGTGAAAGTGCTGGGCTTTTTAATATCGGATCTAAATGAGTGACTTGGGCTTTAAGGCATCTAACTTTAAAAGCTTTCTAAGCCACTCTGAGGCTAGCAAAAAATACTGGGTATCTTTGTCTAATGTGTCTTTGTTCTGACACCATATCTTTGAAGCTTGGTCCTTCTAACAACTGAACGATCACTTCATCGCCTTCTTGTCGCAGCACTGCACCACTAATATCAATGGTGTTGTTATCGTGCAGTCTTAAACTGCCCGCCATTGAGAAGCCTCGATAAACAGGAATGATGTTACGCATCATCAAGCGCACACCCTTTTCAGACACTTCACTCACATGAAAAAGCTCATCCTTAATTCGCATCACTGGACGTGCCTTTTTTGGGTACTTCAAGCGGTAATATTTGCGTTTCTGGGTGAATGACTCTTCACTCATCTGTGACTCCCTGTCTCTGTTTATTCGGTCAAGCAATAGCCTTTAGCTTCAATTGGATTTCGAACGAACACATTCACTGAATTGATATCTGACCATTATATCGACTTTACGAGCTAATGCTTTAGAGATTTATGCACAGAAACAAGGATTGTTGAGTATTCAGTAAAAAGTGAGATATGAGTCGTAGATGCTAGGGGGTCGATTATTAACTATGAACCCTAAAGCTGAAACAGCGCCAACTGAATACTGAAGCCAACAAACAACAACCCGCACACAATGTTCATCCATTGAGACGTGCGCTTTTGCGTCAATAATTTCTTAAACGTATCAGCCATCAAAATGACAACCAAAAACCATGTAGCAACCACTGTCGCCTGTATCGCGCCCAGCATTAAACTGTCGGACACAATGTGATCCTTAGAAACAAACTGAGGGAATATCGAAAGGTAGAATAGAACGATTTTAGGGTTAAGTAGGTTAGTGAAGAGTCCTTTGAAAAACTGGTTATAAAGCTTACTGCCCGATGCGCTCACTATAGCAAGCACGCCCTCTTGAGCTCGCAGTGCCGCTCGAAAGTGATTATAACCAAGCCAGACTAAGTACAAGACACCCGCCCACTTCAGTCCCTCAAAGGCCATTGGAGTCTTAGATAACAGTAAGCTCATGCCATTCGCAGAAACAAACGCATGAAATAAGAACCCGCATGACACACCCAACACGTTAATAAACGCAAACAACTTTCTTTGAGTTAAAGCCGTACTCAATACCAACAAAGCATTTGGGCCTGGAATGATGGCAATAAAAAACACGATGATAATAAACAGCCAGATACTTTCCCAACTCATTTCGCTCTCATTTCCTTAAAGCTTCCTAATCATACTTGATCGTTTTAGGGCGGATATTGTACGTCCATTCAATACCATTACAATATGCCAAACGTTTAATTAGCTTGGTTTAGTTCGCTTGCCTTAATTTAGTTGTATGGATAACGCTTAAATTTAACGTGTATAATTCACCCGTTTATCCTGTAACACAGCAAAACTCATTCTCTAACATTTATAGCCCTGTTAGACTCCACCTCTATTTTGATACTTGGTTCATTTATGTCATTTGATATCCTCACCCTTAACGCAAAAACCGTCACAGCGATCCCTTCTCAATTCGACAAACCGACTGAGATACAACAAGCGGTAATTCCATCAATTATTGCGGGTAAAGACGTACTTGCGTTGGCTCAAACGGGTAGCGGAAAAACATTGGCGTTCGGCTTACCCTTGCTGAACAACATCATCCATGATGTGAATGGACTTCAAGCGCTTATCATCGTCCCGACACGTGAACTCGCATCTCAAGTGACTGAATCTTTAGAGCCGGTGGCGACAGCGCTCGATATCAAATTTGTAACCTTAACCGGTGGCGTGAATACTGATGATCAGCAGCAACAATTACTAACCCAACCACAATTAGCAATCGCTACTCCGGGGCGTCTACTTGCTTTAATCAAAAGTGGTGAACTGGATGTCGCTCAGTGTTCATCATTGGTTCTTGATGAAGCCGATCGCCTAATCGACATGGGCTTTTGGCCAGATATTCAAGCAATTACCGCAGCACTACCAAGCAAACGTCAGTCACTGTTGTTCTCTGCGACACTTCCGCCCGAATTAGTGGGGCAAGCTGAAGAGCTTCTTTCAAATCCAGTTAAAGTCACGACACACCAAGAAAACAGCGTGGTCGCGACTATTGAAGAAACTCTGTATTTAGTGAACAAAGGCAGTAAGGCTCAAGCGCTCATCGCACTACTCAACCAACACACATGGCCGCAAGTATTGGTGTTCATTGGTGCGAAAGACAATGCCGACGCATTAACCAAGCGATTGAATAAATCTAAAATCAATGTGAGTGCGTTACACGGAAATAAGAGCCAAGAAGAACGAGAGCAAGCATTAGAGAGTTTCAAAAATGGCGAGACCCGTGTGCTTATCGCGACTGATGTGATGGCTCGCGGCATCCATATTGATCAGCTGCCTGTCGTGATTAACTTTGATTTACCGACACACTCCGCAACTTACGTACACCGAGTTGGTCGCACAGCAAGAGCAGGGAGCACTGGTTGCGCTATCTCTCTGGTTAGCCATAGCGAAACTGACTACCTGAATGCGATTCGTACTCTGACCAATAAGCCTCTTGTGCTACAAGCATTAGAAGGTTTCCCTGTTACAGACAAACCTGCATCTGAAGCGACAGCTCGCAAACGTCCACCTAAAGACAAAATGGCTAACCGAAGAACCGCAAAGAAGAAAAGTGCTAAGCAATTTAAGAGCAAGCCAAGTTCTTCGAAATGACCAGTTCTTCAAAATAACCATAGAAAATCGATTAGCCCAGTTTGCACTGGGCTTTTTATATGCAATCAGATGTAAAATCGCAACCTATCGACTCAGACAAAATGCCAATTTAAATGACATTTTTGTGAATTATGATGCCAAGGTATTGATTCTTGGTTGCTCAAAAAAAATACTTTCTGATCACGTTGACGCCCCTATATCTGGCAACTAGATTTTTCTATTAGTGTCTAAAAACCGGGAGGTCATTGAAATGAAACGTGCAAGCTCTACATATCGATTACAACTGATTAAGGAAGTGGCTACTCGCCGAGATCGTCAGAGTTCCAATGACCCAATGGCAAACTACATACAAAACCTAATCGACAACAAAGACGACTGTGATACCTCGGTGGAACGCAACCAGAGGTTCAGTGGTAGTCATTTTGATGAGCATATTGGTGGTTGGGTTAGCGACCACTGGGGTAGCAAGTAGTCCGATATCTCCAGTCACTCGTGTCATAAATAAAGCAGCGTAACCGTTGTAGAATTTATCTCCGCATTAACCTATCATCTGCAACAAATCCCTATCATTGAGTAAGCAGAAAGTGTCTAAGTTAAAAAGAGAAAAAGAAGTGATGGTTGCCTTCCAAGTGATCCCTCGCGTTAAAGAAGGCAACAACTTCGAAGTAGTTGATAAAGCCATTGAAGTTGTGAAAGCAGCCGATGTGCCTTTCCAAGTTGGTGCGATGGAAACCACAATGAAAGGTGAACTCAATCAATTACTCGATATCGTTAAAAAGGCAGAGCAAGCTTGTTACGATGCTGGGGCTGTAGAAGTGATAACCAACATTAAGATTCATAGTAAAACCACCGAGGCCGATGATACATTTTGTACATACCATCGTGGTGTAACGAAAGCGAATCACATGTTTGTTTAGCAATATGTTTATTTCAGAAAGCTGTTTATTTAAGAAAACAGGGGGTTAAGAAAGACTCTGAAGAATCAGTGATGTTATTGAAAAGGCATGTCTGAAAGGTGAGAAAGGATTTCCATTCGTTCTTCTTCTGACATCGAATGCCAATCACGCGGGCTCTCTTCAGGGTCATTTTTCGCCCCAATGTTTTTTCGATCCAGTGCTTTAACCGGTTCTTTTTTGAGTTTTACGCTCTTTTTATTCATACCGACATCACTCCTTTTGGTACAAAGGTACCTACCTTAATATTACACCCCAACCATTATGTAAAGTAATAGTTACTTCGGAGTTAAATAAAATCTTGATACTTCCTCTTTAACCGAAAAGATCTCTTTGGGGACTTGTATTTCCCTCTTCGTCGACCGACTTACCAACCAAGTTTTTTTGCTTCATTATCTTCCTTCGATAGCGCTGACGACAAAGCTTAATCACGTGCAATTGTTCTGACGGAGTCATCGACATCCAATTAAAGCGTTCTTCTCTTTTGCGCATACAACCATTGCAATAGCCTTTATCATCGCTTGAGCAAACCCCAACGCAAGGGCTTGGAACCTGGAAAAACTCTAACTGCTCCACCATGCCTCCTTACACATCAAAATCGAGCTTACTAATTAAAAAATAAGCGATTAATTTGTCGCCTAGCTCGTGAAATTCATACTAAACTATGACCTTATACTGACACATATAGTGTTTTGTAAACTATACTTTGAACCCATCAAGTTACACTTATTCGGTAACTTCGTTCTTTCCTTTGGAGCCTTATAATATGAAGTTTAGTTCAAAAAAATTACTAGCAGTAGCCGCTTTACCTATGATGCTAGCAGCATGCACAACAACAGGTGACAACGCGATGCAAGTAACACCAACCGATCTACAGCACCATAATTGGGAACTTGCGCAAATTGATGGCAAGGACATTGTGAAAAGCGAAGACCAAGCAGCTCCTCGTCTAGAGATCGGCGAAAAGATGACTGCAAACGGCATGGCTGGTTGTAACAACTTCTTCGGTCAAGGCGAGCTGAAAGACGGTCAATTCCGTATCAAGCAAATGGGCATGACAATGAAAATGTGTCACGGTTCAGCAATGGAAATCGAACAATCGGTTTCAGCTACTCTAAGCGAGTGGAGCGACGTAACCCTAACAAACGATACGCTAGTACTGAAAAACGATGTACACACGCTAACGTACACAATTCGTGATTGGGTAAACTAATCCGTTCTCGAAATAGATATTGATTAAAGGAGCCTTCATGGCTCCTTTTTTATTGCCTGCTTACCCTCACAACACCTTCAAAATTAACACTCATCGCCTACTTTTCGTACCAACCTCCAATAAACCTCAAATATCTCTCATTTAGATGCAATAAATTCACTGGTTTATCGGTCTATTGCTAGGATGGTAAGAGCCTAGAGTCTGTCGAGCTTTCGAGACGATCGCATATCGAACAAAGTTTAACCAAAAAAGATCAGCACGCCCTAGTAATTGATTGAATTTACTGTTGAATTAGAAATTATTTCAGAAACAGATAGAATAACTATTAGGCCGTGTTGATCTTTTGTTAGCCGCGAAAGGTCAACACGTCCTAGGAAGTTCTAAATAACAATGCTCTTACCCGTTCACTACCAAATGGAAAAGTTTATGAACAAGATAGTAAGTACGTTAGGAATCATGGCAACCGTTGCATACAGCGCAACCATTTATGCTGATGAAGCAACATCAACCAATAACTGGAACCAAATCGAACAGCAGGCAGAGGGACAAACTGTCTACTTTCACGCTTGGGGCGGTAGCCAAGAAATCAATCGTTACCTACAGTGGGCGGGCAAGAAATTACAAAGTGAGTACGGTGTTACCTTAAAACATGTGAAAGTAACCGATATTGCAGAAACTACCACTCGCTTACTCGCAGAAAAGGCGGCAGGAAAGAACACTGAAGGCAGTGTCGATATCGTCTGGATTAACGGCGAGAATTTCCGTTCAATGAAAGAAAATGCCTTGTTGTTTGGACCATTCACTCAAACACTTCCAAACTGGCAGTACGTGGATAAGTCTTTGCCGATCGATGTCGATTTCTCGGAGCCAACAGAAGGCTTGGAGGCACCTTGGGGCGTTGGGCAACTTGTCTTCATCCACGACCAAGAAACACTGCACAATCCGCCACAATCGTTTTCAGAGATGTTGAGCTACGCTCAGGCTTTCCCGAATCGCTTAAGCTACCCGCGCCCACCAGAGTTTCACGGTACGAGCTTCATTAAGTCTCTACTGATTGAGCTGACAAACAACAGTCCTGCGCTTGCTAAACCCGTTTCAGAAGATACCTTCCAAGAAGTTACGGAACCACTGTGGGCTTACTTAGATAAATTCCATAAAGTGGCATGGAGAGGCGGAAAGCAATTTCCTGCAGGTACATCTGAAAGCATTCAACTTCTGGATGACGGACAGCTCGACCTCGCGATTACGTTCAATCCAAACTCTGTATATTCAGCACAATCAAGTGGCCGCCTAGCGGAAACCACCAAGGCTTATGCGTTAGAAAGCGGCGCACTATCTAACATTCACTTCCTTGCGATTCCTTGGAATGCCAATGCAACCGCAGGTGCTCAAGTGACCATTAACTTCTTACTGAGCCCAGAAGCACAATCTCGCAAAGGTGACCTAAATGTCTGGGGTGACCCTTCTGTATTGAGCAGCAAGTACCTCACTGGCAGCGCTAAAAACACCCAGCAATTTAAATCGGTTGATGAACCACACCCTAGCTGGCAAAACGCGCTCGAGAAAGAGTGGCTTAAGCGATACGGTAACTAACCTCCATGCTACGCGCTCTATATTTTGTTGTTATAGCTGTGTGCATTATCCCAACCATTCCTGGGGTAGCAGGAGTCGTGGCTTCGTCACTGAGTTTCATCCCGCCCCTAGGTTTAGAGGAGCCAACACTCAACGGGTTTAGCCAAGTCTTTCAATGGGAAGGGGCTTGGCACTCTATTGGCTTAAGCCTAGGTTCAGCGGTCGCCAGCAGCTACATTGCCTGCTTCCTGACCTTTTGTATTCTTCAGGCTTCTTGGGGAAACAAGTTTTGGAGAAAGATTGAGCTAACGCTATCGCCAATGCTTGCCATTCCGCATGTGGCTTTCGCTATCGGCTTTGCTTTTCTGTTTAGCCCAACAGGGCTTGGCGCAAGAGCCGTGCATCACTTACTTGGTGAATCGGCTACAAGCTCTGAATTGGCTTTGCTGATAAAAGATCCTTACGCGTTTGGCCTAATCATTATGCTCGCACTCAAAGAAGTTCCTTTCTTGTTGCTGATGAGCATATCGATACTTCAACAAATCGATGTAGAACGTATCACTAAGGTGAGTGCATCACTCGGTTACAGCCGCGCTCAGATCTGGTGGAAGTGTATTTTCCCGCAATGGTTTACTAAGCTTCGCTTCCCAATGCTGGCTGTGCTCGCCTATAGCGTATCGGTTGTCGACATCGCTCTGATCATTGGCCCAACCAACCCACCAACCTTTGCCGTTTTGGTATGGCAATGGTTCAACGATCCAGATCTTAATCTACTACCACGAGCTGCTGCTGGTGCGATCGTTTTGTTTGGCTTGGCTTCGTTGATCATCGCCTTGGCGCGTTTAGTTGAATGGGCAGTTCTTAAGTACTTTCGAACTTGGCAGTATTCAGGAAGAACAGGAGCAAACCTTCCGGGGAAAACGGTATTCACAGCTCTTGCAGCTTTGTCACTGATGATCATTCCATTGATGATTGTCTGGAGTTTTGCGCAGCGCTGGCGCTTCCCTGACTTACTGCCTAGTCGCTACAGCATGCGCTTCTGGGAGTTCGAGTGGGATGGCATCATGAGCACCGTTGGTCAAAGCTTATGGATTGGTCTGATTGCTGCTTCAATCGCTTTGTTGCTTGCGCTGGTTGCTCACGAATACAGAATCAAATACAAGTGGCAAGTCCCAGGCTTTATTATCGCTATTCCAATGTTGATACCTCAACTGTCGGTGTTGTTCGGTATGCAAATCACCACCCTATACATTGGCAGCAGTGCCTATGAGTTTTGGGTTATTTGGGCGCATGTTTTCTTCGCCTTTCCATTTGTGTACTTGTCTTTGGACGGCCCATGGAAAAGCTTCAACGATGGGCTGATAAAAGCTTCACTGAGCTTGGGTAAATCGCCATTTCAAAGCTGGTATTCGATCAAGCTGCCTATATTACTGCCCGCCATCGCCTTCGCTTGGGCGGTTGGGATCAGTGTGAGTTTGGCTCAGTACTTGCCGACATTGATGCTCGGTGCTGGTCGTATTAGCACCATCACCACAGAAGCCGTTGCCCTAACCAGTGGTTTCGACCGCAGGGTAACCGCAATTTATGCCATTTGGCAGGCCTTGTTGCCTCTGTTCTTTTTCTCTTTAGCGATATTAGTCAGCCGACTTCAACTTAGATATCGCCGTCTTACTTTTAAAGGTTTTCTTACTAATGAGTCTGCACCTCAACGACCTCGCCATCCATAAAAACGGTGGCGAATCGCTGTTTTCAGCGCTAAACGTAACATTAGAATCAGGCCAAATATTGGCGTTGATGGGGCCAAGCGGCTGCGGAAAATCGACGTTGTTAGATGCCATCGCGGGTCACCTGAATGACGAGTTCTCATACTCTGGCACCGTTATTTTGAACGATATTCAGCTAGACGAGATCCCATCACATCAGCGTGAAGTCGGCATTCTGTTTCAAGATGACTTGTTGTTTCCACACCTAAAAGTATGGGAGAACTTGGCCTTTTCGTTACCAAACTCGGTTAAGGGTTCAGATCGCCAACAACAAGCAATGGAAGCATTAAAAGACATTGAACTGACCCGCTTGGCTGAGTCGTTTCCCGACCAAATATCTGGCGGCCAGCGAGCGAGAATTAGCTTAACTCGTATGCTATTGGCGAAACCGAAATTGGCGTTGCTTGATGAGCCGTTTAGTAAGCTCGACCAAGAACTCAGAGCCCAGTTTCGCGACTGGGTATTTGAGCAACTCACTAAAGCGAATATTCCGACATTAATGGTGACGCACGACCAAGCTGATGTGCCTCAAGGGGCAAAAGTTCTGTCTTGGCCGTGGAGAAGTAACCATGCTGGATAAGTACTCCATCAAGGTCATTAAGTGGCCATTAAATCAGTCGGCTAAGTTACTGAACCAATTTGGTATCACGGCCAATCAAACCACGTTATTCGGATTTGTGGTGGGATGTTTAGCGTTTCCAGCATTGGCATTTCAACAATACGAATGGGCGTTAGGGTTTATTGTATTTAACAGGGTTTGCGACGGGCTTGATGGAGCCTTAGCTCGAATTCAAGGCATTAGTGATGCGGGCGGTTTCCTAGACATCAGCCTCGATTTTCTTTTCTACTCGTTAATCCCTTTTGGCTTTGTTATCGCCAACCCAGAACACAACGCCATTGCCGGTGCATTTTTGATTTTCTCTTTTATCGGCACAGGCAGCAGCTTTCTAGCGTTTGCGGTTATGGCTGGTAAGCGAGGCATTGAAAACCCAGTCTATAAACATAAGTCTCTCTATTACATGTCTGGACTAACCGAAGGCACAGAAACCATCGCTTGTTTCATTGCTTTCTGTATTTGGCCTCAACACTTTGCAGTTATCGCTTATACCTTTGGCGCTGCGTGTTGGCTGACTACGTTTATGCGTATTTATTTTGGGTTTCAGACACTCAAGAATCAAACCAACTAATGTGAATTTCTGCATTCCTCATAAACAAAAACGCAGCTCATATGAGCTGCGTTTTTTAGCTGATTCTGAAATTCAATTAAGCGTCAGTAGAGGCTTTAATTTGAAATCTCAATACCTTTAGGCTTGAATCAAGGTCGACATCGACAAACTCAGGTGGGTTGTCTAAACGTTCGATAAACTCAACACTAGGCGCTTCTTCTGCCATCGTCTCAATTAGGAAGTTTGGCGATACTGCTGGTGAGTTAACACAAGCAATCACTTCTCCGCCTTCTGTCAGAAGATCAGGCAAGCGACGTAAGATCTTTTTGTAATCTTTAGTTAAAGCAAAGCTGCCTTTTTGGAACGAAGGCGGGTCGATGATAACCAACTCGTAAGGGCCACCCTTTTTGATTTTTCCCCACGACTTAAATATATCGTAGCCAAGGAAGTTAACCGAGCGCATGTCGTGATCATTCAAACGGTGGTTATCACGGCCTTTGTTTAGCGAGCCGCGCGACATATCTACGTTCATGCATTGACGAGCGCCACCAGCTATAGCCGCTACTGAGAAACCACAAGTGTATGCGAACAGGTTAAGAACATTCTTATCCTTAGCATTGTCTTGTACCCACTGGCGACCATTACGCATGTCGAGGAACAAACCAAAGTTCTGATTACGGCCAATGTCTAGTTGGTACTTAAGACCGTGCTCAACCACGATGGGTGAGTCATTAAGTTCACCCCATAAAACCTCTGATGGCGCACCATCGGCATAACGATGTTGCAGAACAATACTGGTGCCCTGCTTTACTTGCCAGATATCTTTATTGGTGAGATCGACCAGTCCCGCTTTAAGAGATGATAAGAACTCATCATCTACTTCTTTGAATACGTTAACCAATAACTGCCCATCAACCCAATCACATGTCAGTTGATCTAGGCCAGGCCAAAACTTACCACGACCGTGAAAAATACGGCGTAGTTCATTCGGCACTTCATTAAGTTGCTGTTCAATATGACTAAAAAACAGAGGTAAAGCTGATGCTTCCATTATTTCACTCACTTAGTGTTTAGCTTTGGCCAAGTTAATGACCAAGGTTCAAGCCAGTTGTCTAAACCATTAGACACGATCTCTTGATGCCACTTCTCGCCCAAGGAGTTTAGGCTTCTTGGATCACAGACATATTCGTAGGCTTGTGATTGATAGGTAAATCGAATCGCGAAGGCATGCAGATAACCTCTGTCGGCCTCACTCGATGGATTATAAATAGGGTCACCAACAATGGCTGAGCCGATCGACTTCATCGCAACACGGATCTGGTGAGTTCGCCCCGTATAGGGTTTACATAAAAATAGACGCTCACCGGGTTCAGCCGTTGCAGATAAAAACTGGGTAATCGCTGGATTTTCTTTGCTTGTCAGTAACTTCCAGCTTGAGCGTCGTGAACGCTCCATATCTCCTGAAATCAGCCCCTGCTTTTTCTTTGGTTTCTTCGAACCAATCGCAAGGTAGTACTTCTCGACTTCACGCTTTGCGAACAGCTGCGAAAGCTCACTCGCTGCCGAGGCATTCTTTGCTAACAGCAGAATACCTGAGGTCATTTTATCGAGGCGGTGAACGAGATATAACTTCGGCTCGTTGATTGCCTTAGCAACTTCTTGCAACAACATGGTATCGCCATCGTCTTTATGGACGCTGACGCCAGGATGTTTGTTTATGAGTAAAAAATCAGAGTGGTTCAGAAGAATGTCGAACATTTAAAGGCTAGCTCCATTGTAGAACGTGGAGTATACCGTGTCTGAACCCAGATTCCAGCTACGAAAAAGCCCAACTCACTCAATAAATATTGAATCATTGGGCTTCTTTTCAGCAAGTAGCGATCAGTGCTTAGTCTTTACTCGATTAGCATTCGGCAAATAGAACAAAGCCACACACACTAAGCAAGTTTGAACTTACCCACCAATGCTTCTAGCTCGGCAACCTTAGCGTTCAAGCCTGAGGTATTTTCAGAGCTGCGAGTCGCCAATTGCAAAGACTGCTCAGAAATATCACTGATCGCCGTAATATCCGCTGCAATTTCTTTGGTCACCGCTGTCTGTTCTTCTGCCGCAGTAGCGATAGAGTTGACCATGCTTTGTACATTGCCAGCACCACTTACAATCGCTTCTAGCGCCGAAACTGCGCCAGAGCTTTGCTCTACACCAATCTCAACTAAACGACAGTTATCTTGAGTGTAAGTCACCGCTTCTTGCGTACCAGATTGAATTGACTGAATGATACCAGACACTTCTTGAGTCGCTTTGGTCGTTCTCTCTGCCAGTGCTCGTACTTCATCAGCAACCACCGCAAAGCCACGTCCAAACTCACCAGCACGTGCCGCTTCAATCGCAGCATTCAGCGCCAGTAGGTTGGTTTGTCCAGCGATGTCTTCGATTACCTTAATAACACTGCCAATCTGTTCGCCATGTGAACCTAGCGTATTCATTTGTACCGACATGTCGCTCATTTGAGTCGACACTTGTTGGATACTTGCCACCATTTCAACAATCACGTTACGGCCATCTTCTGCTGACGTTTCTGAGCGACGCGCCTCTTCATAAGTAGAAGTACCTTGTTGCGCGACTTCAGAAATGGTCAAGCTTAGCTCTTCTGCGGCAGTCGCAATCAGGTTAGCTTTATCAGCTTGTGCAGAGGCACCAGAAACGATGTCTTGACTGATTGATGATAGCTCACCTGTCACCGATTGAACTTGGTTCGTCACAGAAGAAATTGAACCTAATAGGTTGACCAAAGATTTCTGCATCTGGTTAATCGACGTAGCAAGATCGGCCAGTTCATCGCCAGAATTATCAACAATATCTCCAGCGGTAAGGTCGCCATTTGCCACGCGTCGCGCAACTTGTTCAACACGAGTTAGACGGTTAGTAATAGAGCTAGACAATACATACGCAATCACACAACCAAACACAATCGCAATGGCAGACAACACCATGATAGTGCGTTCGATGGTGGTAAACGAATCGGTTAATACAAGCAGCGATTGTTCTGTATCGGCACGCTCACTTGCAGACGCTTGATCCAGTAAGTTTTCAACCGAGATTAGATTGCTCTCATATAAGGAGCGAAGCTGCTGGATATTCGATAACAGCGCAGACTCGTCGTTGATCATAGGTACAAGCTTAGATTCAAACTCTTGAGTAAAGCGCCCCATCAGGTCTTCAATTCGCTCAATACGGCGATGGTCTTCTGAGCCTCGACTCTCTAAACGTTTTGCTTCTTTAATAGCCTGAGCAAATTCATTCTTGTTGGTTCGATAATCATTAAGCGCATTGTCGGCCTGAGTAATCGCACCAAGTGCATCGCGATAAACATCCCCCGCTTCATCTATCAATACAAGGTAGGTCACCGTTCCCGGTACATCATCCATTCTAATTTCATCAGCGCTCTTGTGAGCTCCAATGACTTCTATCCATACAATACCGACTAACGTGACAAGCACCGCCAATATAGAGCCAAACCCAGCGTACAACTTCTTCCTAACTGACAATTTCACACAACACCTACTTAAATAAAATACAGCTCAATCAGCTATTACTTTTCATTATATCGGCTACCAGACCAATAACTTTAAGTATTTATTTTTCTTTGATAATTAAGTTAGTAGCATAAAAAAACGGGAGCCAATGGCTCCCGTTTCTTAACTTACTTTAACTCGCGATTGTAGCTACTAAGAGCTATGGTTTCTAATAACTATAGCTTCTTAGAACTATAACTTCTTAGAGATGACCGCAGAGCCAGCAATAATACCAATACCTAGTAGCATGATTGCACCTTTACCGCTGTCGAAGCCAGAAGAGATACCCATAAACGCTACAATAGCGATAGCTACTGGGATGATGTACTTAACAAGTGTGTACCATAGGCCGAATAGTGGGAAAGATACTTCACCGTCGTTAGTGATTTCTTTCTCTAGGTCAGCACGGTTTAGTCTCCAACCAGCGAAGATACATACCAACATACCGCCAACTGCTAGGAAGATTTTATCCGTTAGTAAGTCGAAGATATCGAATGCACCAGTACCAAACAATGTTGGACCGAAGCCGCCAAGTGATAGAGAAGCGAAGATGCATAGAATCGCCATTACTACACTTGCAGACAGTACTGCAGTCACACGCTTCATGCCTTTCTCATCGATTAGGTACGAAACCACCACTTCAAGTAGAGATACTGAAGAAGTCAGTGCCGCAACACTTAGACCAACGAAGAACATTAGAGCAAATAGCAGTCCAACTACGCCGCCCATTTCAGCGAATAGCTGAGGAACAACAACGAATACTAGACCAGGACCCGCGGCAGGCTCCATGCCGAATGCGAACATTGCAGGGAACATAGCTACACCAGCTAGGATAGCAACGCCTGTATCCATCGCCGTAACCATAGCCGTAGTTTGAACTAGGTTCTCTTTCTTCTTAAGGTAAGAACCGTATGTCAACATACAACCCATACCAAGACTTAGTGAGAAGAATGCTTGACCTAGCGCTGCTAGGATTACATTGCTATCTACTTTAGAGAAGTCAGGGCTGAATAGGAATTCAAGACCAGCCATCGCGCCCGGAAGCATGATGCCTTTGATTGATACCACGATAAGGATAATGAAAAGAAGTGGCATCAGGATCTTACCCGCTTTCTCAATACCGCCAGAGATACCTTTCATAACGATAACAACGTTAAGTAGTAGGTATAGGCCCATCCACATAAGTGGTTGAACTGGGTTTGAGATAAAACCACCGAAGCTGTCACCGATTGCTTCAGGTGCGTCTAGTAGACCACCAGCAATCTTACCGATGTATGCGATAGACCAGCCACCTACTACAGGATAGAAACCCATGATAAGTAGGCCACTGACTACGCCGATAACACCGGCGAACGTCCAACGACGGTCAGTTGATTTAAATGCACCTACTGCTGATTTTTGCGTATGACGGCCAATCGCAAATTCAGTCAGCATGACACTGAAACCGATGAAGATTACAAAAAACAGGTAAATTGCAACGAATGCACCGCCGCCACTTTCGCCTGCTGTGTAAGGGAATTTCCAAATGTTACCTAGACCAACAGCAGAACCTGCTGCAGCCATTACGAATCCTAACTTCGAACCCCAGGTATCACGGGGTGTTGTGGTTGTATTACTAGTAGCCACGTGTACTCCAAACTTTTGTGTTGTGTGATGTTGTGTTTTGCTTTGGGTGGCGTCTTTAAAAGATAAGGTGTATAAAAAGATTTACACACTTAAAAGATTTGATTGACGCTCGTTGTATGGCAAGTAAACCAGTTTAAGAATAAAATTGGAAGTCCGAACCGTACATATTTCGTTACCAATGTAAATTTTTATGGTTAAATGCCGTCTTTTTATACAAAACAATCGTTTTCGTCTTAAGTTAACCAAAACTTAACAACTATAACCTGTTTACAGCTTTTGCTCTATTTTGTAAATAGTTGATTCCTTAAATTCCCATATCCTCAAAATAGCATTACTATCTAAGTGTCTCTTTTTTCGAGTATTCAATGTGGAAAAGCTCTACCATTTTTTAACTTTAGCTTCCGTTGCTTTGTACTGGGTTCTCGTCGCCGGTGTGACCTTTCGTGTCGTACTAAAACGACGCTCTGTCAGCGTTTCTCTCGCGTGGTTGATGGTTATCTACATTATCCCGATTGTTGGCGTGGCCTGTTACTTCCTTTTCGGCGAGCTAAACCTAGGTAGAAAGCGGGCTGAGCGCGCACATCGCATGTTTACTCCGTTCGGTGATTGGTTCCGCCAATTAAATGATTGTCAGGTTCACCTTCCAGGTAAAGTTGGCTCCCCAATCCACAAGATTGATGAGCTTTGTAATAATCGAATGGGTATTCCTGCACTTAGTGGAAACACACTTTCACTGCAAGCTTCACCCAATGAGATCCTGCACGCAATTATCGAAGATATAGAAAACGCACAAACCAGTATCAAAATGGTTTTCTACATTTGGCATCCAGGTGGCCTAACCGACTCCGTAGCCTCTGCACTGATTCGAGCGGCCAAACGTGGCGTAGATATTAAGGTTTTACTCGATTCAGCAGGTAGTCCACGCTTTTTCAAAAGCCATTGGCGTTCAATGATGAAAGACGCTGGTGTGCAAGTTGTGCAAGCATTAGAAGTAAGCCCATGGCGTATTTTCTTACGTCGCCTAGATCTAAGACAGCACCGTAAGATCATCGTGATTGATGAATCCATCGCCTATACCGGTTCAATGAACATGGTGGATCCGGCGTATTTCAAGCAGAGTTCAGGCGTTGGTCAATGGATCGACGTAATGGTTCGAGTCACTGGGCCAACAGTTAACGTGCTTTCGGCCATTCATGGTTGGGATTGGGAAGTAGAAACAGGCGAGCGCATTCTTCCTGATTTACCTGAATGCCCGATTGAAGAAATAATGACGCACCATCCGGTTCAGGTCGTTCCGTCTGGTCCTGGTATGCCGGAATATTTGATCCTACAAGTTCTGACTATTGCCATTAATCAAGCCAATCGTTCTGTGCGCATCACTACACCTTATTTTGTCCCGAGTGCCGACTTGTTAGAGACGCTAAAAATGACAGCGCAAAGGGGCGTAAACGTCGAACTGATCATTCCACACAACAACGATTCATTGATGGTTAAATGGGCTTCTCGCGCTTTCTATACAGAGTTACTTGAAGCTGGCGTTAAGATTTACGAGTTTTACGGTGGCCTTCTTCACACCAAATCGGTAGTGATTGATGAAGAGTTTTGCTTAATCGGAACGGTCAATATCGACATGCGTAGCCTTTGGCTAAACTTCGAAGTGACACTAGCCGTTGATGACGTACACTTCACCAAACAACTGTTTGATTTACAGCAATCCTATATTGAATCATCTCATCCAGTGGAATTGGAGCAATGGGAGCAGAGAAATTTACGTAACCGCTTCTTCGAACGATTGTTCTATTTGTTCAATCCACTGCTGTAATCCAATCAATGGACCCACTGCGACTCATATCTCTATGCTTATCAGATTTTTGACCTTTCACGATAAACGACGTGAAAGGTTAAAAAGCGAAAGAAAAGCATAAAAACTCCCCCTCTGCTCTTGCTTTGAATGCTATTGGCATGTTTTAAATAGGACATAACCGATTGATAAGGAATTCACAGCATGTCCGAGAACAAAACCACTAAACTGATCACTGCAGGTCGTGATAAGAAGTGGACCAATGGTGTCGTTAACCCACCAGTACAGCGCGCTTCTACTGTCGTGTTCAACTCAGTAGAAGAAAAGCGTAAAGCTACGATTAATCGCGCTAATAAAACGCTTTTTTACGGACGCCGTGGAACCAACACTCACTTCGCTTTCCAAGATGCCATGGTTGAAGTCGAGGGCGGCGCAGGCTGTGCACTTTACCCTTGTGGTACTGCGGCCATTTCAAATGCCATTCTTTCTTTTGTAGAAACAGGCGATCATATTCTGATGGTCGACACCTGCTACGAACCGACGCGTGATTTCTGTGACACCATCATGAAGAAGATGGGTGTAGAGACGACCTACTACGAGCCAACGATCGGTGAAGGCATCCAAGACCTTATTAAGCCAAACACTAAGGTGCTGTTTACCGAATCTCCTGGGTCAGTCACCATGGAAGTGCAAGACATTCCAACGCTAGCGCGTATTGCTCATGAACACGACATCATCGTGATGCTCGATAACACATGGGCTGCTGGTGTGAACTTCTCACCGTTTGATTTTGGCGTTGATATCTCGATTCAAGCTGCGACCAAATACATTGTTGGTCACTCTGATGTGATGTTAGGTACGGCTGTTGCCAACGAGAAGTGTTGGGATCAACTAAGAGAACAGAGCTATTTGATGGGGCAATGTGTATCACCAGATGACGCTTACCTTGCCCTTCGTGGTATTCGTACTCTTGACGTTCGACTACGCCAACATGCAGAGAGCAGCTTGAAAGTCGCAAAATGGCTGGAGACTCGACCTGAGGTTGATCATGTTCGTCACCCTGCCCTTGAGTCTTGCCCAGGCCATGAATTCTTCAAACGAGATTTCACTGGTGGTAATGGCTTGTTCTCTTTCGTGCTGAAGAACTCAAATACAAAAGCGACCACAGCGCTGCTTGATGGTATGACGCACTTTAGTATGGGTTATTCATGGGGTGGTTTTGAAAGCTTGATTTTAGCGAACGAACCGAACAGCTTTGATAGCCTAAGAACAGCAGCGAACCCTAACTTCGCTGGAACCTTGGTACGTGTTCATATCGGCTTAGAAGACGTTGACGATCTGATTGCGGACCTAGAGGCAGGATTGGAGCGTTACAACGCGCTCGTTTAATTTAAAGCGTTAGCAGACTCAGACCAAAAAGGCAGGATATTCCTGCCTTTTTTAGATTAGCGCATTAGACACATCGCTTTAAAAAGCTACTGAACGTCAAAGCACACCCAATTGAAAATTTCAGAGCGGTGTTCATTGAACAAGTACAAAGACTGATCCTTAACTGCAATAGCGTAATCAATCGTCACCCCTTTATACTCACTATATTCATTGTTAATAATTGGATCATGGAAAGGGGTCGCCGTTCTCACATCTATAATGCTCATCGACAAATTATTCCCATCAAGCTCATAGTGCCCGAAATACAGATTTTCCATAGTACTCTCCTTACCGTCTTGCTCTGTAATCGTCACAAACTCTCTCATGCTAAAGGTATGGTCAGATTGAAAAGTAAGGCTTATACGCTCATAAAGCGATTGATATGGTTGGAATGCCTGAGATAAAAAATCAGTTTTAATCGTTTTGCAATGCCATCGAGTGCCCGCTAATACGCTCTGTTCTGGCAAAAAACTTGCAGCAGCAATTACCACTAAAATGAGTAAACCAATTAGTCGCAAAAGTAACTCCTCTTCTTCATATACTGAGCAAAGGAATCAAAAGACGACTCTACATTGAAAACCGAAGCACTATAATTCAGAGCCTCACCATCTTTCCTTTGAATCAACATGTATAACGCGTCATCTTCGGGTTGGTCGACTGATGAGTAAATACGGACAAAGACATCAACGTTACAGTGGCTCGGTATCACCGCTGTAAGCTTTTGAGTGACCGCAGGCAACGAATAGGAGTCATTATGAGCAATATGGAAGAAGTAGTGGTTGGTATTGTCGGTGTAACTGTCACGATATTCCGCTTTATCAATAAAATAAGGCAGGGGCGTATAGTAGGTTTGGAAAAGGTTGAACGCCGTTACTGCGACACAAGCCAAAGCGAGTAAATAACCGGCTTTAGCGAGGTGTCTATTAGACACAACATTTGCCTGTTCTTGCTTAACTGCACTCTGATCTAGATGTGAGTCACTAGGTAGCTCGGAAGAAACAACTTTCGCAGAATCTGCATCAATCAAGACTTCATTTATTGTTAACGGGTCTTGGGTTATTTCTTGGGACATTTCTTGGGACAAAGGTACGTTTTGCTTCAACGTAGAATCGGCAAGCGAGACACCTAGTTCGTAGACTTCTTTACTCGCTTGAGAAGGCACCTCTTCAGTTACTGTGGACCGGCTCAACTCGTCGATTTCAAGAGAATACCCCGTCTTACTAACGGTACGAATCGTCGCGCAACCACAAGTTACCCTAGACAGTGTTTTTCGAATCTTTGAGATAACGTTAGTCAGCGCTTGCTCTGAAACAATTACATTACCCCAACACCTATCAAATATCAGACCTCGCTCGATGCACTCACCAGCATTTTCAAGCAAGAATAGAAACACCTTACCTTCTAACGGCGCAATTGTTTCTACGTGGCCATCTTCACGCACAAACTGCCTAAGCAAGGGATCATAACTAGCATCACATATTTGGTAGATTTGTTGTTTCACTATCGTCTTCTAGGTTTGAATTCGGTCGCATATGATATTGAATAGTTTACAAATGACCAGTAAATTTTCCAATTCTCACGCAATTATTTCGCGACGAGAAATGACATTTTTATTTGTGTGGACAACCTTCTAGATGATCATTAACCATACCTGTCGCTTGCATAAACGCGTAACAGATTGTTTCACCTACAAACTTAAAGCCTCTCTTCTTCAAAAACTTACTCATCGCTTTAGATTGCTCGGTAGAAGCGGGAACTTGAGACATCTCAGTCCAGTTGTTCTCTATCACCTTGTTATCGGCAAATTGCCATAAAGCATTTGATAAAGAGCCAAACTCTTTCTGGAGTTCAAGCGTTGCTCGAGCATTACCGTATACAGAGGCGATCTTGCCCTTATGCTTAACCACATCGAAGTTTTCAATGATATGAGGCACGTTGTCTTCGTTCATCGCTGCAAGCTTGTTGAGATCATAGTTATCAAACGCAGCACGATAGCCTTCGCGCTTTTTAAGGATAGTAATCCAGCTAAGACCAGCCTGAGCGCCTTCTAAAGTAATGAACTCAAACAGAACTTGGTCATCATAAACAGGCACGCCCCACTCTGCGTCGTGATATTCCCTTTCTAGTTCGTGCTTAAGTGCCCATGCACACGTTCTATCAACTGTATTCGCTTCCATTTCGATAGTCTCTTTTAGTAATCGTACAGAAAAATAATGCCCCAAATAGGGGCATTATTTCAAAGGTTTGTTGACGTTAAGCCACTTCAATTTTATGGAATAAACGATACAGCACAGGTACTACGATTAGCGTGAGTACAGTCGCAAAGCCTAAACCAAACATAATGGTTACTGCCATTGGCTTGAAGAAGATGTCAGGCAGTAACGGAATCATGCCTAGAATCGTTGTAATCGCTGCCATACATACTGGGCGAACACGACTCAATGCTGCATCAACTACCGCAACATAAGGGTCTTTACCTGATTTCATTTCAATCTCAATTTGATCAAGTAATACGATACCGTTCTTAAGTAGCATCCCGGATAAACTCAAGAAGCCTAGCAATGCCATAAAGCCAAATGGTGTATTCAAGGCTAATAAGCCTGTCGTTACCCCAATTAGTGCTAATGGAACCGTCAACCAAACTATCAGCGGCTCTTTGACCGAGTTGAACAAGAACACGGTAATCAAGAACATGAACAGGTAACCCATTGGCATAGTGGTAAACAGTGACGCTTGTGCATCAGCAGATGACTCATATTCACCACCCCACTCCAACGAATAACCCGGTGGCATCTCAATCGCTTCAATTTGTGGCTGTAAGCGTTTCTGTAACGTCGAAGCCGTTTCTTCACCCAATAGGTCGTTGTCGGCCATTACCGTCAGCATACGCTTACGGTTCTTACGGATGATAAGCGGATCTTCCCATTCCAATTCGTAGCCAAGCGTCACTTGTTGCAACGGAATGTATTCGCTTAATGCCGGGCTCCAAATCTTCATACCTTCGATGTTGCGAATATCAATTCGCTCATCTTCAGGTAAACGAGCCACAATAGGCATCAGCGTAGTACCATCACGATACACACCAATCGACTTACCAGAGAAAGACATCGCTAGGAAATCATCAACGTCAGACTTGGTAATACCATAACGACGCGCTTGGCTTTCATTGAACTGAGGCTCTAAGACCTTAGTTCTTTCACGCCAATCATGACGAACGTTAAACGCTCCGTCATCGGCACGCATGATGTCCATAACTTGAGCTGCGATTGAACGTAGCACGGTTGGATCTGAACCGACGATTCGAGCCTCAATTTTTGCACCGCCACCAGGGCCTAATTCAATTTGCTTAAGTTTATAATCAATTTCAGGGAACTGACTGTCAACGTGTTCACGGAAGCGACGCATCAGCCCCTCAAGTACCTGATAATCTTTCACACGAACCGTAATTTCGCCATACGCGCTATAACTCTTCTCGGGTGAGTAGGTCAACATGAAACGCTGCAGACCTTTACCGGCCGTGGTCGTGATATGTTCAACTTCACTTTGTTCCGACAACCAACTCTCAAGCACTCTCAACTTAGTATTAGTTGCTCGAATATCAGTACCTTCTGGCATCCAAACATCCACTTGGAACATCGGAGTAGTTGAAGATGGGAAGAATGCTTGTTTCACAAAGCCAAAACCGTACACACTCGCACCTAAACCAATCACCAGAACGATCATGGTTAGCCACGCGCGTTTCATACAGAACTCAAGGAAGTTTTTATAGATAACAAAAACCATCCCGTTGTATGGGTCTTTACCTTCGTTATCGGGATCAACTTTCTGTCCTCTGAAGAAGATATCGGCAAAAAACGGCGTGATCGAGATGGCGGTAAACCAACTCAGCATCAGTGAAATCAATAGCACCGTAAACAAGGTGCCACAGTATTCGCCCGTTGAATCTTCAGACAAACCTATTGGAGCAAACGCGGTGACCGCAATCACCGTTGCGCCAAGCAGTGGCCATTTGGTTTGGGTCACGATATCAGTGGCGGCCTGCATCCGGGTTCGCCCCTTCTGCGTGCCGATCAATATCCCCTCCACCACCACAATGGCATTATCCACCAGCATCCCCAAGGCAATAACCAACGCGCCCAGTGAAATACGTTGAAGGTCGATTTTGAAGTACTGCATGAAAATAAAGGTGCCGAATACGGTCAATAGCAGTATCAAACCAATCAACAGACCCGATCGTACTCCCATGAAGAACAGTAACACCACGATTACGATCGCAACCGCCTGTCCTAAACTCACTACAAATCCGCTTACCGACTTGTTCACCTCTTTAGGTTGGTTATAAACCTCGGAGATGTCGATACCGACGGGTTGTTGATATTTAAGCTCGGCGAGTCTTCGATCAAAGTCTTCACCCACTGCGACCACGTTCACGCCTTGCGCAAAAGAGACACCCAGGTTAAGCGCGAGTTCGCCGTTATAACCAATGATGTTACTCGGTACCTCAACGTAACCACGAGTTACATTCGCCACATCTTTTAGATAGATAAGCCCTTGAGCACCACCTTCCGTAAGAATCAAATCACCAAGCTGTTCAACGTTTTGGAACTCACCCGTTGGATGGATTCGAATATATTCATCACCAATCCTTACCGCTCCTGCACTGGATACAATATTTTGAGTCGATAAAAGGTTAAATACCGTGCTTGGAGACAGACCCAGAGAGCTTATCCGTTTCATCGATATCTCAATGAACACTTGCTCTTGTTGTTGGCCGGAAACGGAGACTTTACTGACCCCATCAACCAACTCTAGCTCTCGCCTTAGGTAATCAATGTAATCCAGCAACTCTTTGTAGCTATAGCCATCCCCCGTCACCGCCAGCAAAATACCGTAAACATCACCGAAGTCATCGATGACTTGAGGATCATTGACGCCGGGTGGCAGTTCAACCTTGAGATCATTCACTTTTCGGCGAAGTTCATCCCATATTTGCGGAAGATCATCTGGGCCGTAGTTGTTCTTCATCGTCACCGTTACCTGTGATAGGCCGCGGCTAGAGATAGAGTTCACTTCGTCCACATAGGTAAGTTGTTGAATCGCTTTTTCTAGCGGGTAAGTAACTTCTTCTTCGACTTGTTGAGGTGTGGCCCCTGGGTAAGAGGTCACAACCATCGCATCTTTGATGGTAAAGGCAGGATCTTCTAAACGACCCAAGCCGAAAAAGGCAGAGACACCACCAATAAGAAAGATCAGAGATAGCATCCAGCTAATGACTTTGTTACGTATAAAGTAAGAAGCAACACCTGTGATCTGATCATCACCTTGTTGATCGTCATTCTGGGGCTTGTTATTTACTTCACTCATTGTTCGTCTCCTGAGACAATACTTCCACTGTCATCCCATCTCGCAATCGCGATATGCCTGCAACAACGACATGCTGCCCCATTTCCAATCCTTTCATGACCTGCAACGTTTTCTGATTTGCTTTTCCTAATACGACTTGCTGTTTCGAGACGGTATTGTCGTCATTGAGCACCCATACATAAGAGTTCTGACGCGTTAAATCATCGCCATCCGCATTAAATACAGCTTCGATTGGGATAAGTACCCCAGCTTTTAACTCCAAGCCGATATCTCGCCCATTTGACGTCACCTCAACGGCCATACCATCCAGAATCAAATCATCTTCCGGCATAGGTAGAGCAAGCGTAACCGTGAACGTGCCCGTGCTTGGGTCAGGTTCAGTGGTGAACTCCTTAATAGCCGCCGTGTATTCATTGCCACTGGGCACTCTAACCACAGCCTCAACGTTCGATAACAGTTGTTCACTCGGTTGGTTGACGTAGATTTGGTCAGGCAGCTGAATAACAACCTCAACATCTTCGACACTGTGGATATTTACCACTTGTTGGCCTACCTGAATATTTTCATATTGATCGACACTGACACGAGAAATGATCCCATCAACAGGGGCACGAAGCTTAGTGAACGACAAGCGCAGTTTTGCGAGTTCCAGCTCGGCATAAGCGATCTGGCGTTGAGCAGCAATTTCATCAAACTGTGACTTCGCCAATAAACCTTTCTTCACTAGCGGACTTGAACGTCTGTATTGGCTGTTAATTACCGTGTAACGTGCCTGAGCATTGTCGACATCCAGTTGATAATCGGTAGGGTCAAGCTCTGCAATGATGTCTCCTTGTGAAACACGCTCACCTTCTTTCACATCAAGCTTATTGATTTCACCAGCGACTCGAAAGCTGAGGTGAGCCTTCTCGGCAGCGTTTGCAACCGCAGGGAAATAGAGTTTGTCGCTAAAATCGATGACTGAAATCTCGATAGCTTTAACCAAGGGTGTGTTATTCACTTCTACAACTTGTTTATCTTCACAAGCCGTAAGTAAAGCCAAACACGACAGTCCAGCGGCCACTTTAAGTGTTTTCATGTTATAGCCCCCTTTCCTTGATCCACTCTCGAACTTTAACGCCCGGTTCAAGACCATTAACACCAGAAGTTACGATGCGATCACCATCGTTCAACCCTGAAACAATATGGCGTTTTTCATCGATGATGATTGCGACATTTTCAACAATACCGTCGCTATTCACGCGCCACACAGAGACATCATCCCCATCAGTCATCATTGCTGATGTGGGAATTTTTGTGGCGGCCGCTAACGCTGAAACTAAATGAACCGTGCCTGACATACCCGGCAAAATACCAACATCGGTTGGTCTCTCCATTACCATGGTGACTTTGTACGACCCGGTTTTGGGATCCGCTTCGGTATCCACTTCTTGGAATGCTAAAGCGTAGGAGCTACCCGGGAAAGCATCAAAAACCATGGTTGCATCCGTCTCAAACCCTGAAGAAAAGCGCGTGATAAGTTGGTCGGGTAATAAGAATACGACTTTGAGGATTTGATTAGTTTGAATATTCATCACGCCTTGTTTGGCAGCGATATATTCATGATTTTCAGCAGGAATTATGGAGATAGTACCATCGTAAGGCGCAACCAAAGTGGTATAACGTAGGTTGGCTTTTGCTTGGTTAAGCACCGCTTTAGCAGAATTATGATTAGCTTTCGCTTGGTCGAAGTCTTGCTCAGATACGACGCGATCTTTACGCAACTTAATTGAACGTTGGTATTGAACATCGGCAAGCTTAAAGTTGGCTCTCGCTTGCTTCTCTAACAACTGATATTCGTCAGGGTTAAGCGTTGCAAGCCCATCACCTTTGGTAACCTGTTGACCAGACGTAACATCGATAGTCTGAAGTAGCCCTGGAACACGAAATGCCAGTACTGCTTTGTCACCCGCTTCTGTGGTGGCTGGAAAGCTACGTTCAAAGGCATTACTACCGACGGAGACAGTGAAGAGTTTGGCGGGTCTAGAATCAGGTTCAGGTACGGGAGGAAGCTCCTTACCACACCCAGACAACCCAGCTAAGGCTGTCAATAGGACAACGGAGGCTCTATACATTAGTGATCATCCATAACTATAAATATTTTTATAACATAGATTAATCACATGTAACTTACCAGTTATCGTAAGATTTATTGAGACAAAATTATTAAAAAAAATAACGGCTTGGAATAAATTTCCCTAAACCGTTATCTAATGTTTTTCAGGTTTACCACTACATGTTCTTAAATGCGCGATCGACTTTGAAAGTATCCGAAGTCACATAAGCTTCCATGTTGCGGACACTGGCCTCTAACTTCTGGAAATCACCCTCTATAGTTCCCAGTAACGACTCTGCTGTTTGCCCTTTTTCCCAAGGCTTTTGCTTGAGCGTGTGCTCTTGCTTGGCTTTCAATTCATCAACATAGTGAGGTGGTTGTTTTTCGAGCATAAATGTCAAAGCTATATACGCTAATAACACCGGAAAGCTAACAAGAAGCAGGGCCGCAGAGATAACCAAGATACGAACCAACCACACTTCAAGGCCAAAGTAGTTCGCTAACCCTGCACACACACCGGACAGCTTACCGTTAATAGGATCGCGATACAGTTCTCTACTCATAGTTTCGTCTCCAGTTAGGTGACTCCGCATCCAGTATTTTTTCTAGCGTTTTTACACGGTCTTGCATCGATTCAGCTTGCTCAGAAAGCTTATGCAAGCGCTCAAGATCGGTTTCTGAAAGACCATTACTGGATTTCTTCTTGCTGCGGTAATGTAAGAATAACCATAGCGGTGCCACGAAAATCAAAAAGACAATCAGTGGACCTGCAATTAGAAATGTTGACATAGACAACTCCTAAATTATTTATCGCGGTTTTCAACTTGTTGCTTCAGTTTCGCCAGCTCTTTTTCAATTTCATCTTGAGCTTGTAGCTCAGCAAACTCTTGGTCTAGAGATTTTGCGTTACCTGTTTTCGCGTAAACGTCCGCTTCGGCTTCTAATTCATCCACTTTACGCGAGAATTGTTCAAACTTCGCCATTGCTTCGTTGGTTTTGCTTGAATGCAGATGTTTTTGAACATCACGACGATTGCTTGCCGCATTATTACGAATCATCAATGCTTGCTGCTTTGCGCGAGTTTCTACGATTTTAGTTTCGAGCTTACCAATTTCACTGGTCAGTTTTTCGATGGTTTCGTGAACCAAGGTTTGCTCTGTGTGAAGGCTTTTGATGATATCTTCAAGTTTTTGCTTTTCGATTAGCGCCGCTCTAGCTAAGTCTTCACGTTGTTTAGTCAGTGCTAGTGTCGCTTTGTTTTGCCAATCTAGAATCTGAGTTTCGATAGCTTCAACTTTACGTGCTAACTCTTTTTTATCTGCGATAGCTTTAGCGGAGTTAGTGCGAACCTCAACCAGCGTATCTTCCATTTCTTGGATAATCAGGCGAATCATCTTTTCAGGATCTTCAGCCTTGTCTAAAAGTGCACTGATGTTCGAATTTACAATGTCTGCAAAGCGAGAAAAAATACCCATGAGGAACTCCTTAATTACAATGATGGCAAATGTGCTTTAAAGCGTTATTCGATTTCTCAATCCACTTGCTCAAAAATTTACGTTTGTTGTTAAACCTACCATAAGTAATCCAAGTAGCGTGCCAACTTTTAAGCCATTTATTATCAAACACTTACAATAAAATGGTGATTAACCCGAACCATGCTATGATGAATTTAGCCAAGTATTGGTATTTTTCACCACTACGACTCTTATACTTAAGCTATTTACATGACGTGACTTAAATAAAGCTCTCTAAATCACATCCATCGGCGCTCAAATCGCACAAGGACCCGCTATGCAGCAGAACCTCATTGGTGAATCACCCAATTTTCTCTCCGTTTTAGATAAAGTATCTCAACTCGCACCAATCGAAAGACCGATCCTGATCATTGGAGAGCGTGGTACGGGTAAAGAGCTCATAGCTCAAAGACTGCATTACCTTTCAAGGCGATGGGATCAGCCGTTGATCTCACTTAATTGCTCAACGCTCAGTGAAGGCTTGATTGATTCTGAGTTGTTTGGTCATGAGTCTGGTTCCTTTACTGGTTCAAAAGGTCGTCATCAGGGTCGATTTGAAAGAGCGGAAGGTGGAACACTGTTTCTTGATGAGCTCGCGACTACGCCCCTAGCCGTTCAAGAGAAGCTATTGCGCGTTATTGAATACGGGCAGTATGAACGTGTCGGCGGACAAAAAGCTTTAAGTGCCAACGTAAGACTGGTTTGCGCGACCAACGCTGACTTGCCAGACATGGCATTAAGGGGCGAATTCAGAGCTGACTTATTGGACAGGCTAGCGTTTGATGTGATTACTATTCCCCCTCTTCGAGAGCGAAAAGAAGACATCACGCTGCTGGCGGAATACTACGCCATTAAGATGTGCCGTGAATTAGAATTGGAGTTGTTTGTTGGCTTTGCTCCGTCTGCCGTTGAGGCGCTACTGGATTATTCATGGCCAGGGAATGTGCGAGAACTCAAGAACGTGATTGAGCGCGCAGTCTACCAGCACGGTAAAGACCCATATCCTATTGAATCTTTGGTGTTTAACCCATTCAAACCCGCATGGAAAATAGATCAAGATTCCACGCATGAAATTGGCAATGCGCCGTCCAACAGCCATACTTCATCAGAGAGCTCGTTTTCTTTGCCACTTGATTACAAAGCATGGCAAGAACAGCAAGACATCAAGCTGCTCAATCAAGCCCTAAAGCAAAGCAAGTACAACCAGAAACAAGCAGCAGAATTACTTGGATTAACCTACAACCAATTACGTGGAATGGTGAGGAAGTACGCGATTGTCGGACAAGCTAACGATAAATAGCTGTCAGCACTTGATTATTATTTGGAGCCGAATAAATAAAATGTTAAATTGTCCGGATCTTGAGGCTCCTCTAACGCCTCGTTTCGAAAAGTATTTCTTTTTATGAAAGCACTAATAAGACTATCACTGAGCATCTGCACGCTGAGCTTTTTAGCTGGATGTGGTGAGAGTGTGAATCACGAGCAAATCCGTGAAAAAGGCTTCATTTATTGCGGCCAAGGTAATCCTAGTACTTTCAACCCACAACTGGTTGATAGTGGCATTACCTCAGAATCGCTGAGCCCTCAAATTTTCGATACACTGCTCACTCTTGATCCAATGACTTATCGACCAAAACAGAACTTGGCAACAAGCTGGTCTGTCGATGAATCGGGTACAGAGTACACTTTCAAACTGCGCCCTAATGTTGCGTTTCAAACCACAGACTGGTTTACCCCAACTCGCAGTATGAATGCACAAGATGTGGTCTTTAGTTTTGAGCGAATCATTGATAGTTCAAACCCATTTCATTATGTGGGCGGCGGCCTATACCCATGGTTTGCTGGTATCGACTTCCAAAACCTGATCGTCAATATCACTGCGGTTGATGACCTAACAGTGAAATTCCAATTAAGTCGCCCAGACAATTCATTCCTCAACAATATCGCCACCAGCTATGCGGTCATTCACTCTAAAGAATATGCCAATAAACTCATTGCTACGGATGAAAAGAATGAAATAGACTCCAAGCCCGTTGGCACAGGTCCTTTCTACTTGGATGAATACCAAATCAATGATCTAGTTCGCTTGAAAAAGAACAAGCACTATTGGAAGGGTGACGTAGAAATGGACCAAGTTGTGTTTGATACTTCACAACGTGGGACAGGGACTCTTGCCAAGCTACTTCGTAGTGAGTGTGATGTATTGAACTCACCGATTTCTAGTCAGATTCCTATTATTCAAGCTCATGAAGAGTTGAAGATTTCCGCCACGCCTGCGGTTAATGTCTCTTTCATCGCACTGAACACCGAGCACCCTGCACTGCGTGACTCACGAGTGCGCAAAGCACTGAACTTGGCTATCAATCGTCAGAACATTCTTGATTCTGTTTATTACGGTACGGGCACGAAAGCCTACACTCTCTTGCCACCGACCTCTTGGGCTTACCAAAAAGACAGCGTTCAAGTTCGCTATGACCGCAACTACGCAGTTGCGCTTCTTAAAGAAGCCGGGGTAGAACCTGGGCTAGAGCTTTCAATGTGGGTGCCATTAGAGCCAAGAGCCTACAATCCGAGCCCAAGGAAAACGGCAGAATTAATCCAAGCAAATTTAGCTGATATTGGTATCGAACTTAAGCTCTATACCGACGACCGATTTGATCGTACGCAGCTGTCATCCATTTCCTCAACAGACTTGTTGCTCACAGGTTGGATCGGCAATACGGGCGACCCGGACAACTTCTTACGTCCGCTTCTTTCATGTAGCTCAGAACGAGCAGGATTAAACGTCTCTATGTGGTGTAATTCAGACTTTGATTTCCTTCTCGACTTAGCATTAGAGATCAATCAACAAAGGCACCGTGTGAACTTGTATCGACAAGCCCAAAACATTCTCAATGAAGAAGTTCCTGTGATTCCTCTCGCTCATGGCGTGCAATTCCGCGTGCACGATCGTTCGCTAAGTGGCTTTAAGCAGAGCCCGTTCAATGCTCAACCTTTTGATCAAGTCAGAAGAGAGGTGCAGTGATGTTTTGGTATACATTAAGACGTGTAAACTTATTCATTATCACACTGGGGATCCTGACGTTAGTGGGGTTCGCTCTGCTTCGACTAGACCAAACCTCACCTTGGGCAATTCAAGATTTTTGGCCCGGTTGGCTTAGCTACATCACAGAATTATCGACGCTGAACTTTGGCTTGAGCAAGCACGGAGCGCCTATCATCGATGAGCTTGTCGTGGTATTCCCTGCAACGTTAGAGCTGTGTTTCTTTGCTTTTGTGCTTGCGTTGTTTATCGGCATCCCTTTCGGCACTATTGCTGGCATGAGACAGGGCAAGTTTGTCGATACCACCATATCGTTTACTTCAATGGCCGGTTACTCTGCACCTATATTTTGGGTCGCACTACTGATGATCATGGTGTTTTCGTTGCACTTTGAGATGTTCCCAGTTGGTGGGAGATACGACCTGCTTTACGAAATTGAACACGTCACTGGTTTCGCCATCATTGATGCCTTTTTCGCTGAAGGTAAATACCGAGCACACGCACTGCAAAGTGTCATCGAGCATATGGCGTTGCCTTGTCTAGTTTTGGCACTCGCCCCAACGACTCAAGTTATCCGGTTGATGAGAGCATCCGTTGCTGAAGTGATGACGCAAAACTACATCCGCGCGGCGCGAATTAAAGGTCTATCTACCAGAGAGATCGTGATGCAACACGTGTTAAGAAATGCGATACCACCGATTATTCCTAAGGTCGGCGTTCAACTATCAAGTATGTTAACGCTCGCTATTATTACCGAGTCTATCTTTAACTGGCCGGGTATTGGCCGCTGGTTATTGGATGCTTTATCTAATCAAGATTACGTTTCAATTCAAGCGGGCGTGATCGTGGTAGCAACCTTGGTTTTGACCGCAAACATTCTGTCCGATCTATTGGGCGCGATGGTCAATCCACTGGTAAGGAAGGAATGGTATGCTAACAAATAACGTCTACCAAGAAGAGCAGATTCCAACCCAGTTCGAGCGTTTCTGGCGCAGCTTCCGTGGCAATAATCTCGCTATGTTTGGACTGTGGTGTTTGGCCTTAATCATTCTAATCACCGTCACTTCACCATGGCTAGCTCCGCATGATGCTCAAGAACAAACGGGACACCTGTTAACCCCACCCTCTTGGGATCCCTCAGGAACAGTTGAGTATTTCTTAGGTACCGATGACTTAGGCCGAGATATTCTTTCTCGTCTGATTATCGGCTCTCAGCTGACGTTTGGTGCCGCGGTTGTGATTACCTTTATCGCAGCAGTCATTGGTTGCCTGATTGGCGTACTTGCGGGGATGACTCGTGGATTACTATCAAGCACGCTAAACCACCTGCTTGATACCGTTATGTCGATTCCGTCTCTGTTACTGGCCATTATCTTCGTGGCGTTTCTTGGTTTTGGCGAGTTTAATATCTTGCTTGCCTTATGTTTAGCATTGATTCCACGCTTTATTCGTTCGGTATACATTGCCGTGCACGCTGAGGTAGAAAAAGACTATATTTTGGCTTCTCGCCTCGATGGTGCGAACGACTTCTACCTGTTATGGAATTCAATCCTTCCTAATATTCTTACCGTGGTGGCACTTGAAATTACACTGGCATTGTCAGTCGCCATTCTTGATATCACGGCTTTGGGTTTCTTAGGGCTTGGCGCTCAAGCACCAAGTACCGAATGGGGCTCAATCTTGGGTGACTCTGTAGAGCTGATTTACCTCGCACCATGGACAGTAACCCTACCCGGTTTAGCCATTATGTTTACAGTGATCGTGATTAACCTCGTCGGTGAAGGTGTTCGCCAAGCGCTAAATGCAGGAATCGAATAATGCCTTTACTTGATATTCGACATCTAACCATCGAGATTGAGACCCCTCAAGGGATGGTTAAAGCCGTTGACAGAATGAGTCTTACCCTCAATGAAGGGGAAATTCGCGGCTTAGTAGGTGAATCAGGCTCAGGCAAGAGCTTGGTTGCAAAAGCGATCGTTGGGGTTTGTAAAGAAAACTGGAAAGTATCTGCCGACCGAATGCGCCTTGGCAATATCGACCTCCTGCAACTGACACCCAAAGAACGACGCCGAGTTATTGCTCGTGATATCGCGATGATCTTTCAAGAGCCATCCTCCTGTCTTGATCCATCTGAAAAAGTGGGCCATCAACTGATTGAAGCGATTCCTTCCTATTCGTTTGAAGGTCGGTGGTGGCAGAGATTCAAATGGCGTAAGAAGCAGGCCATCGCTCTACTGCACAAAGTCGGTATTAAAGATCACTCTCGTCTTATGGACAGTTACTCTTATGAGTTGACCGATGGTGAGTGTCAAAAAGTTATGATCGCCATGGCGATCGCAGCCAAACCAAAAGTCTTGATCGCTGATGAACCAACCAACGATCTAGATCCGATTACACAGTCTCAAATATTGCGTCTGTTGAGTCGTATGAATCAGATCAATAACACGACCATCGTGCTGATCGGCCATGACTTAACCACCATTACCCAATGGGCAACTCGCATTACCGTTATGTACTGTGGTCAGTCTGTAGAATCAGCGGATACGCAGAAGCTGTTAGATGCACCTAAACACCCATATACCGTCGCTCTACTGAAAGCGATGCCTGACTTTAACGACTGGATTCCTCATAAAGAGAAGCTACAGTCTTTGCCAGGTTCAATCCCTCCGTTGCAGCACCTTCCTATTGGTTGTCGACTAGGACCACGTTGCCCGTATGCGCAAAGGCAATGTGTTGAGATTCCTTATACCAAACGAATCAAAAACCATAAGTTCAATTGTCATTTCCCTCTTAATATGGAGAAGAAAAAGAAATCATGAGTGCATTATTAGAAGTCATTGATTTATCTAAAGACTTTACGACTCGCTCTGGTCTTTTCCGTAAAAAGATTCATCAGGCAGTGAAACCAGTAAGCTTTTCGCTTGAGGCGGGACAGACGATTGGTTTTATCGGTCAGAATGGTTCAGGAAAGTCGACATTAGCAAGAATGCTAGCGGGTATGGTAGAGCCAACTGCGGGCGAGATTCGCGTGAACGGTGAAAAGCTAGAGCACAAGGACTACTCGACTCGCTGTAAGCTGATTCGAATGATCTTCCAAGATCCGAACACATCGCTTAACCCGCGCATTCAGATTGGTCGAATTCTTGAAGGTCCATTAAAGCGAAACACCAATATGCCACCAGAAGCCCGTATGCGTCGTGTGAAAGACACCCTATTACGTGTGGGTCTTCTACCGGAACATGCTTACTTCTACCCGCAGATGCTGGCTGCTGGCCAGAAACAAAGAGTTTGTTTGGCTCGTGCCTTGATTCTTCAACCATCGATCATCGTTGCTGATGAAGCGTTGAATGGTTTGGACATGGCAATGCGCTCGCAAATCATCAATTTGTTCTTAGAGCTACAAGAAGAGATGGGCGTATCGTTCGTTTATGTATCTCAACACCTCGGTATTGTTAAGCACATTACAGACAAAATCATCGTCATGCACGAAGGTAATGTGGTTGAGAGTGGGGAAACGGATCAAGTGCTAACCAATCCAACTCACCAAATCACCCAAAGATTGGTTGAGAGCCATTTCTCCAAAGCGCCGAACCACTAACCTCGAATCACGCTACGTTCAACAAAGGGGAAAGGTATGTTATTAAGAGCTTCAATGCTTCCCCTTTTGTTGGCGCTGTTTTCCTTTAACGCAGCAAGCACACCCCTCACTTGGCTAGATAGAAGCTTCGTCGAAACTGCCTTTTATAACGTCGCACTTCAACACGAATATTCCCAAGGCAACAAGCCACTAGCCAAATGGAAACAACCGATCAAGATTTGGATCGATCATCGAGTGGGTGATGAAGAACTGCATCAAGAGCTCACAGAGCTTCATATCCGACACTTATCCGAAGTCACTCAGCACCCGATAACAATCGTCAACAAAGAGTCTGAAGCGAACGTAAAATGGATATACACGCGGCAAAGTCAGTGGGTATCTGAGGCGAAATCGGTGCTCAAACTCAAATCAACTCAGCATCTAAACAACGCTATTTGCACGGCGGGTTATCGAACTAATTCTAAAGGTGAGATTGTTTACGCTGGGATTGTTATTCCCGTTGATCAAGCAAGATCTCGAGGTAAGCTCGTCGCCTGTATCGTGGAAGAAATCACACAGGTTCTAGGCCTGCCCAATGATTCAGATAAAGCCTACCCTTCTATTTTTAATGACCATACGCCAGAAGACTTATTGTCACCCTTAGATGTAGTGCTACTAAAGCTACTGTATGAGCCGGAATTGAAAGCTGGAATGACAAAATCTGAAGTAAAACCTATTGTTCGAAAGATACTAAAGCAATACAGCGAAACTGGCGTGCTCCAACAAGCTTCAAAAGCCGCGCAGCAAGCACCGTTGTATCAGTTAATTGGGTACTAATGGAATAACTGGCTACGAACAGAAATATTGAATACTAACGGAATGATCGAGTACTAACGGAATAACTAACCACGAACAGGAATATTGAGGGCTAACGGAAGAATTGAGTACTAACGGAAATAGGTAGGGACGTTACTTTGTTTGTCTGAACAGCTTAGATGAGAAAATAGAATGATAGCGCTGCCTAAAAAAAGCAACGCTGACTTACCATGTAACGATATAACACTGTTACGAAAGCACTAGCGCTTAGCAGCTTGCTTTTTCAATTCGAAGTCGAATTCATCCGGGAACAAGATAACACCTTCTTCCTGTTCGTTCGGGAACACAACCACTGCAAGCTCGTCGTCTTCTAGACCGTTAGTCCAACGGCTGTGCCATTTGTTCAACGAGATAGACTCAGCTTTACACTCAGACCAATCACCCGTAGCCCAAGATTCAGCAAACTCTTGATTTGGCCATACTGGAACACAGTCTTCATCTTCTGTGTTCAGCATTACACAACCGTGTTCATCGGTTAAGATCCATACTTCACGGTTCGCTACGATTTCTTTCACACAGTACTTTAGGCGTTGCTCACCCGTATACTTATTGATTTCAGCGATTTTTTTATCGTCTAGCTGTGTAGTCATCTTAATTTCCTACTTTAGTCAGTAACTTTGCTCTTAAAGCTATTTTATGCCGAGAGCTTTTAACTTCAAACATTTTCGGTGAAGAAGAAAATCCACTTCAAAGAAAAACGCCTGCTAAATTAGCAGGCGTTTATAATTAAGCGACTTGATTAAACAAGCTCACCCTGTAACCAAGGCCAGCCTTGCTTCTTACGGCTTAATGTATTTTCCATCATTAATACGCCGTCTTTCTCGTGCTTAACCAGTTTATCAGCCCACTCGCCTTTGTATAGAAGGTGAGTTTGCGCAGTAGTGATGTCTGTTAGCATTACCGCAGCAAATGCTAGACCGTCTTTCTTACAACGTTCTTCAAGATCCGCTTCTAGCGCTTCAATCATGCCATCTACTTGCTCAAGAGTCGCAAGCTCAACTTGACCAACAACAACATCACGACCGTTGAATGGGTAGCCTTTAAGGTCTTTTTCTACTAGTTGTGCAGCAGATAGGCCTTCGATGTTTGTCTTAGCGATTAGAAGCGCTTTGATGAATGCATCAATGTCAGTCACGCCAGCGATTTCAGCAAGCTCAGCAACCGCGTCTTTGTCTTTTTGAGTACATGTTGGAGAAGCAAAACCAACCGTGTCTGAAAGAATTGCAGACATCATAAGTTTAGCGATTTGTTGAGAGATAGCGTGACCTTCAATCTTGAACATGTTGAAAAGTACAGTATTTGTACAACCAACAGGCCAGATCCAAGCTTCCATAGGGTTAACTGTCATCGCGTCACCTAAACGGTGGTGATCGACAATACCTACGATCTCAGCTTCAGCAACATCGTCCGGTGCTTGTGCTAGATCTGAGTAGTCTACTAGCCAGATTTTTTCACCAGCAACAGAAGTACGAAGTTCTGGTTTTTCAGCACCAGCGACTTCTAGAATGTGTTGAGTTTCGCGGTTGATCTCGCCTTGGCGAATTGGTGTCGCTTCCTCGCCACGAGCTTTAAGAAGCTCTGTTGCAACTAACGCACTACAAATACTGTCACTATCAGGGTTTTTGTGACCAACAACTAAAATCATGTTTCTTCCTATTACACTAACAATTATGACTCTACCTTTAGAGTCTCTCTTTATTAGCCATACTTTACCTCATTTTTTCAGGTTGGTCATGTTTCGTAGGTTTAGCCAATGGTAACAATAGATAAAAAAACAACAAATGCAATTGATAATTATTATCATTCGTATATATTTATCTTAAGCCACTAATTTTGAGTAACACCTATGGATCGACTAATCTCTTTTTTGCCAAGCAGTAGCGCTGCGAAAACAACTCAGTTTTCACTGTCATTTAAGCGCCTGCTTTTACCTATCTCACTTGCAGCTTTAGTTATTGCGCCTGCCACGCGAGAATTGACGGTCACTACCTTGTCAGACGCCTTTTGGGCAGTGTCTTGTTATGTTGCTTTGACCTTAGCGATTTACCACGGGTTAAGCCTGTATATCAACAAAGATAACGTCTTCAACAAGCTCGTCCATCAATCCCGTTCAAACCAAGTTGTATTCGCTGCACTTATGGGGGCGCTACCCGGCTGTGGCGGTGCGATCGTGGTTACCACACAATTTATCTCGGGCAAACTCGGATTCGGCGCAGTTGTTGCTGTGCTCGTCTCAACCATGGGTGATGCGGCCTTCCTGCTCATTGCAAGCGAACCCAAGACTGGTTTAGCCATGATGGCGATGGGCGTGATCGTCGGAACTGCGTCAGGTCGAATCATTAACTTGTTTCACGCAGACGACTTCTTACGCCCAAAAAAAGCAGAGAAAAATGAAGCGGTGAGCAGCTGTGCTTCTCAATCTCAAGACAAAGAAGCAGTATCGAAAAAAGCGATCAACCTACAAGGCTATCTATGGTCTGTACTCATTATTCCAGGTGCTGCGGTTGCCCTACTTGGCTCTTTTCAAGTGGATGTGAATGAGTTGCTCGCTTTGCCCGAAATGTCGATGGAATGGGCAGGCACTATTTTGCTGATTAGCTCGATGTTTCTATGGGGTCTCACCCGTGAAATTGAAGATTACAAATCAGCCGTAAGTGAAGACGAGAAATGTGTAGGCTCTCATCCACTACAAAAAACGGCTCAAGATACTAACTTCGTGACAGCTTGGGTGGTGGTTGCTTTTCTTTTCTTCGAATTTGGCTCTGTGATAGCAAATGTCGATTTTGCGACGCTATTCTCAAGCTGGGGCATGATGCTCCCCCTGGCGGGAGTATTGATGGGCTTGCTACCGGGGTGTGGTCCGCAGTTGCTGGTCACTAGCCTGTACCTTTCTGGTGCTCTGCCACTGTCAGCTCAGGTAGGTAACGCAATTTCTAATGACGGTGATGCGCTATTCCCTGCGATTGCGATGGCACCGAAAGCCGCTCTTGTCGCGACCTTGTATTCCAGTGTGCCCGCTTTGATTTGTGCATACGGTTACTGGTTTATGTTCGAACTTTAGGCTTACGTTCGAAGCTTAGGTTTATAATTGAAGCTTAGGTTTACAATTTAAGCTTAAGTTTATATCCGAGGCTGAAGCTTTTATTCAAGGCTCAGGTTTATATTCAAGGTTTTAGCTTTACTCCATAGGCTTCTGTAAGGTCGGTACTTTATATCGACCTTTTTGTTTCCGTCTGCCTAAGTCCTTATAACAGGTTCTTTGTACATTCTCTTCATGCTTCATTCTTCATTCTTCTACAGCCTACCTCAAACAGCACGTTACAGCCTGCCTCCAAAATGCTCCTCTGGCGCTGTTACAATGCTTATTTAGAAATCCCAACACGTATACTAGAAAAACAAAAAGCCCCTGTAAGAGTACTTAAAGGGGCTTTAATTTAAGCTTTAATCTTGGTTCTTAAGTACAAGACTTAAGAAACTTCGATTGGGCCACCGAATGAAGTTACTGGAGGCAGTTTGCCTTGGAACTTCTCGAAGTTAACCAAACATGTGTTTGCTGACGTTGCTTGAGCAAGTTCAGACGTACCGATGTCTTGAGTTAGTGTGTTTGGATCGCCGTATGTATCTAGCGCACCCACTTTCTCGTTGATCGGGCCGTACCAAGCACCTTCTTCGATACGAACAACACCAGGAGCGTAGCTATCCATTAGAACAGCACCTGCTAGTAGTTGACCACGGTCATTGAACACACGTACTACATCGCCATCTTTGATGCCTTTCTTCTTAGCATCGACTGGGTTGATGTAGATAGGCTCACGGCCTTGTACCGCGTAAGTCGCACGCCACTCTTCAGATTCACACATCTGAGAGTGAAGACGCTTGTCTGGGTGACAAGATTGTAGCCAGTACGGGTGTTTGTCAGAGCCTGGACCACCATGTGAACGTTCAGATTTCTCAAACCACATTGGGTGTTCTTGACAGTGCTCGTAACCCATGTTGCCAACAGTACGGCTTGTGATTTCGATGAAACCAGAAGGTGTACCTAGTGCGTTGATCTCTGGATCTTCACGGAATGAAGCGTGACGAGTCCATGGCTTGCCTTTGCCGAAGTCTAAGAAACCTTTCTCCCAGAACTCAGCAAACTCAGGCATTTCGAAGCTGCCTTCGTTTGATGCGCGACATTCGTCATACAGAGATTTAACCCACTGCATTTCGTCCATGCCACGCGTGTAATCGTCGTAACGACCCCAACGCTTAGTTAGGCTAGACATGATCTCGAAGTCAGTCTTAGACTGGAACAGAGGATCCACTAGCTTGTGCATTGCGATCAAACCACGGCCAGAGTACGCGCCATAGCCATCAATATCGTTACGTTCCCACTGAGTACATGCTGGAAGCACGATATCAGAGTGACGACAAGTTGCAGTCCAAGCGAAATCAACAGCCACTACAGTTTGTAGACTCTTGAATGCTTTACGCATCTTGTTGCGATCTTGGTGGTGGTGCCACGGGTTGTTACCACTGAATACCATCATCTTAATGTCTGGTAGCGTTACAGTAGAACCGTTCGCTTTGATCTTCTTACCTGGTTCAAGCAAGCTATCAACCCAACGAGCTACTGGAATTACGCGGCTGTAACCGTTGTAATCTGTATTCGTGTGTTTAGGTGATTGACCTTGGTCGATGTTCAACGGGAAAGAACCCGGAGCAGCGAAGCCAGTTGAAGATACACCGATACCTGAGTAGTGGTGACCGTAAGAGATACCACCGCCCGGAAGACCAATTTGGCCAACCATTGCTGCGATAACTGCGCACATCCAGTAAGGCTGTTCACCGTGTTCTTGACGTTGGATACTCCAACCAACAAGAATCTGCGTACGACCGTTAACCAGCATCTTAGCAAATTCACGGATAGAGTCCGCGCTTGCGCCACAGATAGCCGAAGCCCACTCTGGTGTCTTCTCAACTTTATCTTTCGTTTCACCTTGAACGTACTTGATGAAGTCTTCAAAACCTAGACAGTAAGTTTCGATGAACTTCTTGTCGTACAGGCCTTCGTTGTAAAGAACGTGAGCAACACCAAGCATGAACGCCACATCAGTTTGTGGGTTGATGTACATCTGCTCGTTTTCTAGGTAACGGCCTGTTTTGTTTTGAACAGGGTCAACAGAAACAACGTTGATCTCTTTCTTAGCAACTTTCTCTTTCAGCTGTTCTAGGTATGCGAACGACTCGTGAGTCTCACATGTCCAACCTACTTGAAGGTTTTTAACTGGATCGTTACCCCAAAGAACAATGTTGTCACTGTTTTCTAGGATAAGTTCCCAAGATGTACCTTGTGCGTAAACTTCAGTCGAACCTAGCACGTAAGGCATGATCGTTTGACCAGCACCTGTTGAGTAGTCACCGATTTTCTTCACAGAGTAACCGTGAAGTGCCATTGCACGTTGCATATGGTTAGTACAGCTGTGGAACTGACCCGTTTGTCTCCAACCAGTTTGACCGGTGTGAAGTGCCCATGGACCGTAATCTTTCTGTACGCGCTCTAGTTCGCGGTAAACAAGGTCTAGTGCCTCATCCCAAGTCACACGAATAAAGCGGTTGTTACCACGCGTGTCTGCGCTGTATTTATGCTTCTTCAACCAATCTAGGCGAACCATAGGGTAACGCACACGTGAAGGGCTGTAGATAATACCTTTAATACCTTTCAACATCTCAGTTGGGTGTTGATCGATTTCTAGAGGTTTAATTTCTTGCACTTTACCCGCGTAAACGCGAGCTCGGAATGCACCCCAGTGAGAACCAGAGACTTTCCACGCGCCGTCTGTTTCTGCAGCAGACGCTGATGCCGACGCCAATAAGCTTGGACCGATAACCGATGCCGCACTTGTAGTAGCGACACCTTTCAGAAAACTTCTTCTTGTAATTGCCATTGTGTTACTCCAATTGACGTCTTATTAGTGATGGCCTTCAGAAAAATCTGATGAGTGCTTCTGTAGATACTTAAGAACAAGTGCTTCTGTATCTGTATCGAAGTTAACAAACGCAATCATACCATCTAGCATGCCTACCCAACCGTTGGCGCTGAAGTGAGCTTCATCTGGCTGTGAGTGACACGTTGAACAGTTAGATTGGTACGCTTGACCCGCTGCGTTCCAGATTGGATCGAAGTTATCAACCATAGACTCTTTCTTCATCCAAAGTGCTAGGTTAACTTCTTCCCATGGAAGGCCAGTAAGCTCATCTTCTTTCTTCTCACCAACAGTGATAACGTCACTTTGAGATACTTCTTTCGTCAAGATTGCAGTCGAGATGTTCATACCGAAGTCTTCTTGGATTACACGTCCGAAGCCTTTCGCTTTACGCCAACCGTCGATTTGAATCTTGATCATGTCGCCTTTTTCGTCGATAACCGCAACTTTACTTGCAGGGCTTAGTAGACCCGCTTCAACTGTTGCTGTTTCATCTGTGTACATTGGTAGGTGACGAATAGAAATCACGTCAGAACCATTTGCGTAAGATGTGCTGCTTGCTACATTTTCTAGCTCGCCAACAATGCCGCTCGCTGATGCCATATCTAATGGAAGGTTGTGAGCAATACCTTTGTGACAGTCAACACAGCTTTGATCACGCTCTGCCGCATTCTTCATCTGGATACGCGCTGTTGGGCGCATGTTTTCGAAATCCATTGAATCGTAGTTGTGGCAGTTTTTACACTCTAGAGATTTGTTCGAAGAGAAACGATCCCATTCGTGTTTAGCCAGCTCGATACGACGAGCTTCGAATTTCTCAGGCGTATCTAGGTCACCAAATACTTGAGCGAATACTTCTTTAGATGCTTGCATCTTACGAGCAATTTTTGCTGTCCATTCATGTGGAACGTGACAGTCAGGACAAGTAGCACGTACACCAGAAGTGTTTTTCCAGTGAACCGTTTCTTGTAGTTCTACGTATACGTTGTCACGCATGGTGTGACAGCTTACACAGAACTCTTCTGTGTTTGTATGTTCTAGCGCTGTATTAAAACCGCCCCAGAAAATAACACCGGCGATAAAGCCACCCATAGTTAGTACACCAAGACTGATGTGTACTGCTGGGCGAGTCATTGTGCGCCATAATTTAACTAAAAATGATTTCATGTTTAGCTCTCTTAAAAATTAGTTCTAATAAAAATGTGATAGCAAGAGGGCATTACATGCCGCCGTGTGCACCTGGAGGACCTAATACAAACACTTGCAGTGCCCAAACTAGAAAGCCGTAGCCTCCTACAAAAGCCACACTTAATATTGGAAAGAGAACCACTGCGATGAAGAGGAATGACTTCCACTCCAACGAGCGTTTTTCGCCAGTTTCAATTTTATTAACATCACTCATACATTTTGCCTATTTTGTATTTAGTAATTTCGAGTAGCTCATTCTAAGGAGCTAAAGTTCTTGAGTATCTAACAACAAATTTTAGACCATACACAAAGTAGGGTTCAATCAAATCTCCTGTTATATCCCTTGCTAATCAATACTTTTTTGAGGTCATCCAAACTTGTTTTTAGTTAAACAAAGTTATTAAAAAGTATTAACAAATGTGAAGAATTAAGTATATTTCACAAATGTTAAAAACCAACATTTGCGCAACCACATTGTAACCAATTTTAACGTTTTACCTACTAAGTAGTAGCCAAAAAACCCTCAAATAACCATTATTTTGTACTTTGAATGTTAAATGATTGATCGTTTTTAGAATCGATGATTTTGCAGTCGAAATGCATCATTTGGCACTTTCAGATATGATAGAAGCCTTATTAAAAGGAAGCATTATGCAAGACGTTATTGATATATCTTGGTGGCAATTATTGTTTTTCAGTTCACTTCTCTTGCTGCCAATTGTAATCAACCACAAGCTAAAACTTGGCCTTGGAAAAGAGGCTTCTATCAGCATCATTCGCATGACTGTTCAGCTGTTTCTGGTTGGCCTCTACCTAGAATACCTGTTCACTTTGAATAGCTTGTGGGTCAATTTACTGTGGTTATTTACGATGATTATCGTTGGGGCAAGCTCGATTGTTGAAAAGTCCAAGTTACCCCGAAACCTCTTGTTAGTGCCTGTCGCTGTGAGCCTAGCGGTAACCTGTGTACCCATTGTCTTGTTCATCTGCTTATTTATCATTAAACCAACACCGGTTTTTAACGCTCAGTACCTTATCCCGATCGCAGGGATGTTATTGGGTAATAGCTTAAGCAGTAATATAGTGGCATTGCAGAACCTGTTTGGTGCTTTTGAAACACAGAAATCAGAATATGAAGCAGCAATCGCGTTAGGCGCGTCTCCTACTTATGCTGCAGCGCCTTTTGTACGTAATGCTATACAGAAAGCGATGTCTCCTATTATGGCCTCAATGGCAACCACAGGCTTGGTAACGCTACCAGGAATGATGACAGGACAAATCTTAGGGGGAGCTTCACCAATGATCGCAATTAAGTATCAACTGATGATCATGTTGGCTATTTTCGTGATGATGAGTAGTTCATTGGCGCTCGCACTTCACCTTTCTTTAAAGACTTCTTTGACCAAAGAAGGGCGAGTTCTCGCTCAAATACAGCCTTCAAAATAACCTCCCGACTCCTCTTAGATCTGGTTACTCACTGAATTTGATACAGGTTATCCACAGAAATTGTGGATAACCAAATCAATATAGATCCTTTTTTGTCCATTTCGGCTCGAGCAAAGATCATCGCCATTGATCCTTGGGTGATTTCAAAGACATATACACACGAGCAGAACTGCGTTGTTAAGCGTTCAGATGATAATTTAAGAAATCAACGAGTAAGTTTTCCACAAATAAAAAACGGCCTGCAATGCAGGCCGTCTTGTAAATGTCATAAGTCAGTTCAATGTTTTCACTGAGTTTTAACTAATCTTGTCACGCAAGCTTTGTTGATCCGCCATCTTTATCAATCGCGTAAATAAATCAACCAATACCACATGCCAACAAAGATACCGCCGCCAATGATGTTACCGATAGTAACAGGCAGCAAGTTGTTCATCAGAAAGTCCATCATGTTTAGGTCAACATAGTCTGCCGGATTAGCCCCTGTCATTGTCCAGAATTCAGCTGGAGCAAATGTTTTTATACCGATAGCTAAAGGAACTTGGAACATATTCGCAATACAGTGCTCAAAGCCCGATGATACAAACATCGCGACAGGTAAAATCAGTACTGCAATTTTGTCAGTCAATGTTCGTCCACTAAACGTCATCCATACCGCAATACAAACCAATACGTTACACATGATGCCAAGCGCGACCGCTTGGATAAAACCATGGTGCATTTTGTGCTGAGAGATGGCCATCGCATTCAAACCCACTTGCCCATGGTCGAACATGTACTGTTTAGTCAGAAGCATGCATGCCACTAGCAATAAAGCACCAATAAGGTTACCGATATAAACGGTCGCCCAGTTCTTTACTAGGGTTCCCCAGCTAATCTTGCCACTTGCGCGAGCAACAAGAGTGAGCACCGAACTGGTAAACAGTTCGCCGCCAGTAACAACAACGAGGATTAAGCCCAAGCTAAACGCAAGGCCACCTAGGACGCGAGTAATACCCCAAGGTAAATCACCAGCGCCAGTGGTTACAATTGTGTAGAACACAAACGCAATACCGATATGTATGCCAGCTGAAATCGCTAGGAGAAAAGATTTGGTTGGATCTTTGGTTGCTTTACCTACGCCAATATCTGCAGCGCGCTCAGCCATTTGTGGCGGTAATAATGAGTCAAATTGGTTCAGATTCATGATGATTTACATTTTGAAACATGTTGTCGGGAGCGAGATAATCCTCTCTTTCATTTCTGAATTCAAGAGCTATTTGAGACTCAAAATACCTCCCACAACCTTGTGGAAAGGAAATAGCCCAAGTTATTCAAAATTCATACAACTTTAGTAGTAAAAAGAAAACTATGCTGAATGAAAGGTTATCAACTTAAAAAATGGCACACTTATAAATATCAATAAGTTAAGAAAGAAAACAAAGGAATAACGTACACTATAATGACTCACAGATCGCTGTTGCCTCTAAATTTTGATATAGATCAACAGAACGTAAAAAAGCGCCCTTAGGCGCTTTTAACTGAATCACAAATAAAGAAATTAGTGATGCTAAACCGAAGGTTCAATCACTTCTTCTGATGATTGTTCTAGAGCAGACCCCTCTAGATTCGATCCAGTACTCAAAGGGATTACATCAGAATCACTTTCATTGGCAACTTTACCACCTAGATTTCTCAAACTGTCCACTAGCTCTTCTAAACTCTTAATATGCGCATCACTCTTGGTAATCTGCTCATCTAGAAGATTGCTATGCTTAGTCGCCTCAGACAATTGTTGAGCCTGCTTCTGATTATCACTCTCTAGCTTAGCGAGTTGTTCAGTCAAAGTTTCAATTTCTAACTTTAATGACGCTGTCATATCTAAGCTTTTTAACGCTTTCACACTCGATACAATTTTCTGAGATTGCTGACGCAACCCAACATCTCGGTAATCTTCATCATTAACGACTTGTGAAATGCTCAGCAACTGATTCTCTGCATTCAAAACCGACTGTTCGAATTTGTCGCCCTTTACACTCGCGAGCACTTTGACTTCATGAGCGACACTGCGCACGTGGTTCAACTCAAACTCCGCAGCGTGGACCGCATCTTCAATGATCGACTTTTCACGGGGACTGGCTTTGACTTGGCTTTCTGCCAAAGCAATTTGAGATGCTGCTTTAGCAAAAGTCAGTGGAGCAACGTCATCAAAATCTTCATCTTCCAAGAACTCTAACTCGTCCTTCAATGGTTCGATGTATTTCTTATGTGCCACTTTAACTTCCAATAAGCGAGCATTATTAAGAAACTCCACCTGTGCTTCTTGAGCGTCTTCAAGCTCATCGACCAGCACATACTCAAACAACTCGCTGTATTCTGAATACAAGCGTTTGTAGCTCGAGGTAAACATGGTATCTGCGCCAAGGAACTTGAGGTAATCCATTTGCACAATCGAATCCGCTAGTACTCGGTCAGCCTTCTTCTTTAGCACTAATATCGAGTCATAGTTTGATTTGATCAACGCAATTTTTTCATCAAAAGCTTCAGCGTAAGTCAGGCTCGAAAAAATTGAATAACTCTTGGTGAGCCGAGTTTCGTCTTTCAGTAAATCCGCATAAATGCTTTCAGCGTCGTCCCAAGCGTCTAATAGTTCATTGTAATTCTCTGGAGCATAGAGAGACAACTGAGCGTGGTCTGCGAGCTTAGCCTCCCATTCGGAGTAAACGCTTTGGACAGACTGAAATGAACGGACCTCGATTGTAGATTGGTTATTGTTGTTTGTGGTTTGGTTCGCGTCTGTCTGCTCTGAAGGTGTACTCTGACACCCTGCGATAGCAAATAGCATACTGATCATTAATGCTACTTTGTTCGCTCTCACTTATGCATATCCTTTTTATACAATATTCGCTCAATGCAAATTATTTCTAGTCACAATATATTACAACCGCTTAGCAATAAACATCACTGATGATTTAAGTGGATGCAAATCACCCAATATAACCAAAATAAACTCATCACTCGATGATTAATCAATCAATTTGGTATCACTTATCAATTCTCTTTATTTGCTATTGCCTGAGCCGTGAATGCGCACTAAGGTGAAGGTAGAGAACGTTATGAATATATAGGTTAATTATGAAGTACAACGCTGAAAACATTGCTGATTTAAACCTCCTTCTTCAATTTGATGTAAGTAGTGCCGCTACTGGAATTAAAGTTCATCAAGAGGCAGCTCAAGAAACTCAAGACGCTGTTAAGCGCCTATTCGAAAAGAACCTTTGTACTCAGCCAGACGGCGGTTACCTAACAGATGAAGGTATACAGATGGCAGAGCGCGCAGACAAACTACTTCGCGTACTAAACTAAATCTCCATTGTTCCAGTAAAAACTCCACTCGCCTCGGCCGTGGAGTTTTTTCATTTTTGGGCAAAGGTTTGTTAGGCTTATTGTAAATTCGTCATTTGCAGTTGTGAGGAACACATGGCTTCTATATTTATTGTTGGTGCAGGATGGGTCGGTGCACCTTTATCTAAACATCTAGAAAAACATGGTAACCAAGTGGTGGTCACAAAAACGACCCGAGCGGGTGCAGACACCATTGGTAACAAACGTATCCCATGTGAAGTTTTCAGCTTTGACTCATCGGAGCCTGAGCATACTATCGGCCAACTCTATTCACTGTTACTCGAAAATAATGCAGAGATCGTCATTGGTAGCTTCCCTCCCGGCTTTAGAAAAGGTGCGGGACAAGAATATGCTGAATACTGGCAACAGCTAACTAATGCTTGTCAGAAAGCCAATGTCAAAAAGCTGATCATGGTTAGCTCGACTACGGTCTACCCGACCAAGCCAGGGATCTTATACGAGCAAGATGCCTCATTAGCGATTTCTACGTCGAGTGATGAACAAGCCAACTCATTTTCGGACAATGCACGCGTGATGCTACAAGCAGAACAGTGCATCATTGATTCCGGTATCGACTACACCATCCTTCGCTTCAGTGGGTTAATCGGCCCTAGCCGCCACCCATCTAGGTTTGCAAGTAAATTGAAACAGGTCAGCACTCAAGCTCCTGCCAACATGCTTCATCTTGACGACGCGATTGGCGCGGTCAACTTCGCTATCAACCAACTGCATAACGAAGTGGTTAATGTTACGACCCCGAACACGGTGAGTAAGGCGGAATTTTATGCCGCTGCACTGAAAAGCGCCAACAGCAGTGAGCCGCTGCCCCTCGTGGTCGATACACCAGACAAGCTGATCTCTTCGAAAAAGATTCTCGACTTGGGTTACTCGTTTAAATTTGAATCCACGCTGGACGCTCTTTATGACTAATCAATCCATAGCTAAGCAATCTGTAACAAATAACTCAAGGACTAAGCTACATCGTTCGATCGACATCCTTTGGAACTTCATGTCTATGGGCCACAAGGTTACGCCTTCAGATTGCATCTTTGTGCTGTGCAGTAATGATACTCGTGTCGCTGAATACGCTGCCGAGCTATATCATCAAAAGATTGCTCCATACATCGTTTTTTCTGGTGGTGTAGGACGTTTTACAGAAGGAAGCTTTGAGCGTTCAGAAGCGGAGACTTTCGCTTCTATCGCACGAGATTGTGGTGTGCCAGGTTCTGCAATTATCATAGAGAAACACGCAACAAACACTGGGGAAAATGTACGATTCACCCACGAGCTGCTGACTGAGCAAGGGTTGTCACCGAAAAAACTAACCTTAGTACAGAAGCCCTTTATGGAGAAACGTACCTACGCCACGTTTAGTAAACAATGGCCTGAAGAGAGTGTAGAAATTACCGTGACTTCGCAATGGCAAAATTGGGATGATTACTTTAATGAAGAGTTGCCGTTAGACATGGTTTTGGGCGCATTGATTGCTGATTATGAACGAATCAAATTCTACCCAGCCCAAGGCTTTCAAATTGAGATGCCAATCCCCGATGACGTTGATCATGCCTATCAAGCCTTGAAGCAGCTTGGCTTCGAATAAATCAAAAGCTCCACTTCGAATAAAGCAAAGGCGCGACTTGGAATAAAGCAAAAACACAGGCTCAATAAACAAAAACGGTGACACTTGGTCACCGTTTTTCGTTTTAGCAAGCTGAACTCTGAGATCGGCTTATTTACCTAACGCTTCTTTGTAGTGCAAACGGCAAGCAGAAACATACTGATCATTACCGCCAATAGCCACTTGGTCACCTTCAGCAATCGCCACACCGTGCTCGTCGGTACGGATTACCATATTAGCTTTACGGCCGCAGTGACAAATGGTTTTAAGCTCAACCAGTTTATCTGCCCAAGATAATAAGTAACGGCTACCTTCAAACAGTTCACCCAAGAAATCAGTACGTAAACCGTAGCAAAGTACAGGGATATGCAGTTTATCGACCACTTCTGTTAACTGGTACACCTGCTCTTTCGACAAGAACTGACACTCATCAATCAAAACGCAATGACGCTTTTCTTCTTCATTGAGTTTTTGGATTGCGTCAAACATATTGGTGTCATTTTTAAAAAGTTGAGCTTCAGATTGCAAACCAATTCGAGAGCTAACTTTACCGATACCATAACGATCATCCAATGCAGCCGTGAAGATCACTGGCGTCATGCCACGCTCTTGGTAGTTGAATGAAGACTGAAGAAGCGTTGTTGATTTACCCGCATTCATTGCCGAGTAATAAAAATACATCTGAGCCACAGAAATATTCCTGTTAATTAAAAGTTGAAGATAAAAAGGTGAAATTAGAGAATTTTTGCTAGAAAAAAGGGCTGAAAATCAGCCCTTTTTATAATACTTACTTACGACGCCAAGTCGTACCTTCTGGACCATCTTCCAGAACAATACCCAACTCGTTTAGCTTGTCACGTGCAAGGTCGGCATTCGCCCAATCTTTCGAAGCACGAGAGTCGTTACGCAGTTTGATCAACGCTTCGATTTCAGCCACTTCGTCATCGTTGCCTGCCGCATCGCCTTGCAAGAAAGCCTCTGGATCTTGATGAAGAATACCGATGATGTCTGCTAGTTCACGCATCAATGCACCTAGTGCACTTGCCTTTTCGACACTTTCAGTTTTGATGCGGTTGATTTCACGAGCCATTTCAAACAGTACTGAATAAGCTTCTGGAGTGTTGAAATCATCGTTCATCGCTGTAGAGAAACGAGTCACGTACTCTTCACCACCAGCTGGAGCTGCTGTAACGTCTAGGCCACGAAGTGATGTGTAGAGACGCTCAAGTGATGCACGAGCTTGGTTTAGGTTATCTTCGCTGTAGTTCAGTTGGCTGCGGTAGTGACCAGACATTAGGAAGTAACGTACTGTTTCTGCATCGTAATGCTGAAGCACGTCACGGATAGTGAAGAAGTTACCCAGTGACTTAGACATTTTTTCTCTGTCTACCATCACCATGCCACTGTGCATCCAAGTATTCACATACTGTGTGCCGTGTGCGCAGCAAGATTGTGCGATTTCGTTCTCGTGATGCGGGAACTGTAGATCTGAACCGCCACCGTGGATATCGAAGTGATTGCCAAGAATAGAAGAGTTCATCGCTGAACACTCAATGTGCCAACCCGGACGACCTGGACCCCATGGTGATTCCCACGTAGGTTCACCGGGCTTAGACATCTTCCAAAGAACGAAATCTAACGGGCTACGTTTTGCAGAATCGACATCAACACGAGCACCCGCTTGAAGCTGATCAAGGTCTTGCTTTGAAAGCTTACCGTATTCGTCAAATTTCTTAACTTCGAACATCACGTCGCCGTTGCTTGCAACATAAGCAAAACCACGTTCAATTAACTTTTCAACAAGCTCAACGATTTCAGTAATGAATTCAGTCGCACGAGGCTCAACATCAGGGCGCTTCATGTTCAATGCATCGAAGTCCGCGTGCATTTCCCCAATCAGGCGCTCAGTCAGAGAATCACAAGACTCACCGTTTTCATTGGCGCGCTTGATGATTTTATCATCGATATCAGTGATGTTACGAACGAAGTTCAAATCGTAACCAAGGTAACGAAGGTAACGAGTTACTACATCGAAAGAAACAAACGTGCGGCCATGACCAATGTGACAGAGATCGTATATGGTTACCCCACAGACATACATGCCGACTTTGCCAGCTGTAATTGGTTTGAATTCCTCTTTCTGTCTTGTGAGCGTGTTATATATCTTCAGCATGATCTCTATCTATTTTATGGATTAATCAAAAATAAGTTCGCAGTATAACAAGTCATACCTTAATAGGTAATCCCCCAAAGCAGGAATTATACCAATCACAGTAAGTAGATGGTCATAAATAGCGCAGAAAAAATGCTTGAGAACAAGGAAGAAATTGTCGATAAGTAGTTATTCTACATTCAAAATTTCTAACGACGTTATCAAGTGTTTTAACAAGCTAGGATGGCCAGTTATTTACTACGATTGGTATTACCTCAAACATCCGAGTTAAGTTAATGATTTGGTGATTTGAAAGTCTGCCAACATGCGCTAGAATTCGAACTTCATATTAAAAAGACAGTAAGGTAACAATCATGATCATCCTTCACACAAATTTTGGTGACATCAAAGTTCAACTTAACGAAGAAAAAGCACCAGAAACAAGCGCAAACTTCCTACAGTATTGCCGTGACGGTTTTTACGACAACACGCTATTCCACCGTGTTATCGATGGTTTCATGGTTCAAGGCGGCGGCATGACTTCTGGCCTTAAAGAAAAAACAACTCGTGCAACTATCAAGAACGAAGCAAATAACGGCCTAGCGAACAAAGTTGGTACGCTAGCAATGGCTCGTACTATGGAACCGCATTCAGCGAGCTCTCAGTTCTTCATCAACGTTAACGACAACTCTTTCCTAAACTTCCGTAGCGAAAGCCTAGACGGTTGGGGCTACTGTGTATTCGCAGAAGTTGTTGAAGGCATGGATATCGTAAACAAGATCAAAGGTGTTAGCACTGGTTCTATGGGTATGCACCAAGATGTACCTCTAGAAGAAGTGATCATCACTGGTACTACAATCGAAGCTTAATTCATCGCTTTCGATTAGTATTAATAATTGATGAGCCGATAAAATCAGGATATAGGGAGCGAATCGCTCCCTTTTTTTAGACCTATGAAAACATATTTTATATCAGACCTGCACCTTACTCCGTCACGACAAGACATCACTGACTGCTTCTTAACCTTTATGAAGAAAGAAGCCGTAGAAGCGGATGCACTTTACGTGTTAGGCGACCTTTTCGAGTTCTGGATTGGTGACGACGATAAGAGTGAGTTCGCGACTTCTATCCGCCAAGCGTTTATCGACTTAGTGAAAACGGGCGTACCTTGCTACTTCACACAAGGTAACCGCGACTTTTTAGTTGGTAAGAAATTTGCCAAGCAAACGGGCGTGCAACTTCTAGATGAAGTATCAACGATCGATATCTACGGACAAAAAGCGGTGGTGTTGCATGGTGATACCCTGTGTACCGAAGATGTAAAATATCTCGCCTTCCGTGAAAAAGTGCATCAACCATGGCTGCAATGGGTCTTCAACAGAATTCCATTTTTCATCAAGAAGAAAATTGTCTCGAAGGTTCAATCTGACATCAAAGATGACAAGCAGACCAAATCTCTCGACATCATGGATGTGACACAACAAGAAGTGGAAGATGTGATGGAACGAAACAGCGTCGATCTTATGATCCACGGCCATACTCATCGTCCTGACATCCACACCTTTAACGTCAATGATTGCACTAAAACTCGTATCGTATTGGGTGATTGGTATACGCAAGGTTCAGTGCTGGTGTTCACTCCGCAAAGTTTTGAACTACAGAATCGAGAGTTTAGCAACCGCTTTTAACATCACTCTTAAACTTTCACTTTGATTATTATTATCGGTCAGACTTTCATAGAAAGTGTATGGTAATTTCTACTGAATTAGCTATTATCTCTCTACCAGAAATAAACCGAACACAGTACCAAGTTGAAATATTCATACGTAGCGCGTCAACCAATACTCGATACAGACAAGAAAACCATAGGTTACGAGTTGCTATTCAGGGATGGTCCTAAGAACACTTTCCCTGAAGTAGAGCCGGAGCTCGCTACTAGCCGTTTGCTTTCCGATCACTTTTTATCAACTCACTATAATACGTTGGGTGATAAATTGGGGTTCGTGAACTTCCCTTATGCAAGCCTAATCAACTTAGTCCCGACTCTGTTCCCCAAAGAAAGCCTCGTTGTTGAGGTTCTTGAAGACTGCGAACCAACAGACGAACTACTTGAAGCAATAAAAGCTATCTATGACGCGGGTTACACCATCGCGTTAGACGACTTTGTCCCAAGCAAAGCATGGAAGCGCTTTTTACCGTACGTTTCAATTATCAAGTTTGATATCCGTTTGATCTCAATCGCGAAAGCTTCGATGTTCATGAACTCTCTCAAAGGGTTGGATATTAAGTTCCTCGCAGAAAAGGTCGAGACTTACGATGAATATCAAGAAGCAAATCGAGCAGGCTTCACCTACTTCCAAGGTTATTTCTTCAGCAAGCCGGAAATGATTCAAACTCGTGCTCTCAACCCTGCGTTTTTGACGATTGTTCAGCTGTTAAAAGAGATTGCGCACGACCCTATCGACTTTGGCGAAGTAGAACGTTTAATTACGCTAGATGTCACGTTGTCTTACAAGTTACTTGCCTACGTGAACTCCGCAGGCGGCTCAGCAACGACCATTCGTTCATTCCGCCAAGCACTTATTTTTCTTGGCGAGCAAAAGCTGCGTAAGTTCGTTTCACTGGTAGCGATTGCCTCAGCGAAAGAAGATAAGCCGGATTCACTCTATGGTTTAGCCGTGTTACGAGCACGTGAGTGTGAACTCTTAGTAGAAAAAATGAATGTGAAAGTAGAACCCGGACAAGCCTTTTTGACCGGTATGTTCTCTCTACTTGATTCACTCTTTGACCAACCGTTACAGCAAGTCTTGGACTCAGTACCAATCGATGAAGAGATCAAGCAAGCTCTGATTCAACGAAAAGGTGTGCTGGGTGCAATTTTGGCGATGGTTATCGCTTATGAACAAGCTCGCTGGGACGAAGCAACGCGCATTCGTAAACTTCTCAAGCTAAGTGAAGCGGAACTTGGTCAAGCTTATGATGAAGCGACTACTTGGGCTCAAGAGCTGTTATCACCTTCGTTGAAATAATTCACTTCACATTGCTGCTTCAATAGAAACTAAGCTTTGGTGAGCGATCGTTTCTTGGTAAACTCCAACGCATTCATATATGGCCTCTTAATAGAGGCCATTTTTACAGGATCTGACTATGCCTTTATGTCCATGCGGTAGCAAAAATACTTACCAACAATGTTGCGAATCAGCACACCTTAACCACAGTGCAGTTGAAACACCCGAGCAATTAATGCGCTCACGTTATTCTGCACATGTACTTGGTTTAGTTGATTATGTGGTTGCTACTTACCACCCGACTTGTAATGCAGAAGCGCAGAGAGAAGGTATTGCTGAATCCATAGATAGTGATTGGGCGGGTTTAGAAGTCATCGGTACAGCCACAGGTTCACATGAGAACGAAGGCTTTGTTGAGTTTAAAGCTTACTTCAACGATGAGGCTGAGCAGTTCTGTATGCAAGAACGTTCGCGCTTTGTTCGTGAAGACGGTCTTTGGTATTACATTGATGGCACCTTCCCTGAGCAAGAAGAACGATCAGCGCCAGAGATTGACCCGCGTCTAAACCAAACCATTGAGAGCTTCAAAATTGGCCGTAACGACCCATGCATTTGTGGCAGTGGTAAGAAATATAAAAAGTGCTGTGGGTAACTCGTACATCTAGGAAGTCAGATTAAGAGAAGAGATTCCTGATGTCGCTTGGGCTCCTCGGAATGACAACGCCTAAAGGTGAAGAGATGTACTCAAGAATTGAATGCTAAAAAAGCCCCGTAAACATGTTTGTTTACGGGGCTTTTATTTGTCTTTTACGTGGTTTTATTAATCTAAAGAGGGCTTACTTATGGCGCTCTTTTAGTTTATTTACCACGTCGTTCATCGATAAGCCTTGGTCTTGAAGAAGAACCATCAAGTGGTAAATCAAATCCGCAGATTCACACACTAACTCCGCCTTATCGCCCGACGTCGCCGCAAGCGCGACTTCAACGCCTTCTTCGCCCACTTTTTGCGAAATACGCTTGGTGCCACGGGCATATAGACTGGCAGTATAAGAAGACTCAGGGTCTGCGTCCTTGCGGGCAGCCAGTAGCTGCTCAAGCTGATGAAGCCACACCATCTGTGTTTCTTCTTGCTTGTCGCCATCCCAACACGTTGTTGTACCTGTGTGGCACGTTGGGCCAATGGGATTAACCTTAACCAGCAAGGTGTCGTTGTCACAATCCAATGACATGTTTTGCAGTTGCAATACGTTACCCGACGTTTCACCTTTGGTCCAAAGGCGCTCTTTAGTGCGAGAGAAAAACGTCACTTGGCCAGTTTCGCCTGTTTTCTCGAGCGCTGCTGGGTTCATGTATCCCATCATCAGCACTTGGCTAGATTGGTAATCTTGAACAATAGCCGGCACTAAGCCATCTACTTTTTCCCAATCAATACGCTCTGACAATGCGCCTACTTCTGTTTTTGATAAGCTTACGGGTTCAAAACTCATAGTCGCACCTCTACATCTTGTTGTTTCAAATACTGTTTAAGTTCACCAATATTGATGACTTGCTTGTGGAATACCGAAGCCGCAAGTGCTCCGTCCACGTTGGTTTTTTTATAGGCTTCAGCAAAGTGCTCCATCGCACCAGCGCCACCTGATGCAATCAGGGGTACATTACACACTGAACGTACCATGTTTAACTGGTCGATATCATAGCCGTTGCGAACGCCATCTTGGTTCATCATGTTCAACACAATCTCACCTGCGCCACGCTTCTGTACTTCCTGCACCCAATCTTTGGTTTCCCACTTGGTTGCTTTGGTACGCGCTTCATCGCCTGTGAATTGGTAAACCTGATATTTACCCGTCTCTTTATCGAAGTATGAATCGATACCGACAACGATACACTGCACGCCAAATTTATCAGCTAGGTCAGTGATCAGCTGTGGGTTAGCCAATGCAGGCGAGTTGATTGATACTTTATCTGCACCAAACTCAAGAATGCGTGCTGCATCTTCCGCGGACTTAATACCACCAGCCACACAGAAAGGAATATCAATCACTTCTGCTACGCGTTTCACCCAGCTTTTATCGACCACACGGCCATCACTTGATGCGGTGATATCGTAAAATACTAATTCATCAGCGCCCTCTTCTGCGTAGCGTTGTGCTAGCGGAACAATGTCACCAATAATTTCGTGGTTGCGGAATTGAACGCCCTTAACCACTTGCCCATCACGGACATCCAAACAGGGGATTATTCGCTTTGCCAACATGCAAATGCCTCCTCTGCTGTGAACTTGCCATCAAGCAGTGCGCGACCAACAATCACACCAGCAACACCGCTGCCTTTAAGCGCTTCAATATCAGCTAAGCTGCCAATGCCGCCCGATGATTGGAATTGTACTTGTGGGTACTGCTTACAAAGATCAACGTAAAGCTCTACGTTTGATCCTTCTAGCGTGCCATCACGTGAAATATCGGTACACAGAACGTGTTTAAGGCCAACCGTGAGGTAGTCTTCAATCAGCGCTTCAATCGTCACACCTGAATCTTCTTGCCAACCTGAAATCGCGACTTTACGTGTGCCGCTTTCGTCAATATTGATGTCCAGAGCCAGCACGATTTTTTCAGCGCCGTATTTCTCCATCCAACCTTTAACCAACTCAGGTTGCTTAACTGCCGTAGAACCAACCACAACGCGCTGTGCGCCAGCTTCTAGCAGATCAACGACATCTTGTTCATTACGAACGCCACCACCAATTTGGATATTGGCAGGCGTACTAGCAAGTAGCTTGGCGATGAGGTCAAGTTGACGAGCGGTTGTGTCTTTTGCACCCGTTAAGTCAACAAGGTGAAGCCAACCTGCGCCAGCTTGGTGATACAGATTGAACTGCTCTGCTGGATCGACTTTGTATTCTGTTACTTGCCCGTAGTCCCCTTGAAATAAGCGAACAACTTGGCCTTCAATTAAATCTAACGCGGGAATAATCATTTACATTCCTTATCTGGCAACGGTAGCCGCTGCCTAATCCTTATTACAATTCCAAGAAGTTCTGAATCAGCTTAGAGCCAGCTTTCGAAGATCGCTCTGGGTGGAATTGAACACCATAATAATTGCCACTTTGCACTGCCGCAGTGAACGGATTTCCGTAATCACATTGTGCAATTGTGTAGTCACCCACTGGCATTGCGAAGCTGTGTACAAAGTAGAAGTACTCGCCCTCTTCAATGTCTTTGAATAAAGGGTGGTTAGGTGTCGCGGTAACTGTGTTCCAACCCATGTGTGGTAATGGCAAATCACCCGTTTCAAGTAAACGAACTTCACCATCACACAATCCTAAGCATTCAACTAACTCGTCAGCTTTTTGGCCTTTCTCTTGAGACAGTTTGCCTAACAGCTGCATACCTAAACAGATACCCAGCAGAGGCTTCTCTACTTGCTTCACAAGACTAACAAGGTCACGCTCTTGCAGGTTCTTCATTGCCTCACTTGCTGTACCTACACCGGGTAGGAACAGCTTGTCCGCAGCTAGAACAACTTTTGGTTCTTTCGAAATTTCAACTGCGTAGCCCAGACGTTCAATCGCAAACTTCACTGAGGAAACGTTGGCACAACCAGTATCAATAATAACAACTTTTTGATCTTTCATTGTTTTTCCTTGCTAACGTTAACCTTACAGAACGCCTTTGCTGCTTGGTAATTCATTACCTTCAACTTTGATTGCTTGGCGAAGAGTACGACCAAACGCTTTAAACAGGCTCTCAATAATGTGGTGATCATTATTACCAGCTGAAGAAAGATGCAATGTACAAGCCAGTGTATCGGTTAAAGAACGGAAGAAGTGAACCACCATCTCCGTAGAAAGGTCACCCACTTGCTCGCGGCTAAACTTAGCATCAAATTTTAGGTACGGACGACCAGATAGGTCTAGAGCACACTGAGCTAAGCACTCATCCATAGGCAGGCTGAAACCGAAACGGCCGATACCACGTTTATCACCTAATGCATCTTTAAGTGCTTGGCCTAAAGCGAGAGCGGTGTCTTCGATTGTGTGGTGATCATCAATGTGTAGGTCGCCCTTCACAGTCAGGTTCATTTGGAAACCGCCGTGTGTCGCGATTTGATCAAGCATGTGATCGAAGAAACCCATGCCAGTATCGATCTTGTTACCACCGGTTTCATCAAGGTTTACGGCTACCTTAATGTCAGTTTCTTTCGTTGTACGAACCACTTCAGCAACACGAGCATTAACCGTTAAATCTTTAACGATCTGTGGCCAGTTGAGTGTGCCTTCCGTTTCTGCATCCGGGCCGTATTGGATACCACGAATTGCCATGTTCTCAGCAAGTTGAAGATCCGTCATTCGATCGCCAATCACAACAGAGTGTTGGAAGTCGACTTTGCCGCCTTGTAGGTATTCTTTAACCATACCCAGTTTAGGCTTACGGCAAGAGCAGTTGTCTTCGTCAAAGTGAGGGCAAATAAGCACATCGTCAAACTTAACGCCTTGAGACTCAAAGAACTCCATCATCATATTGTGTGGAGCATCGAACTCTTCTTGTGGGTAGCTATCTGTGCCTAGACCATCTTGGTTAGTCACCATCACTAAACGGTAACCCGCATCTTGCAATGCCAGTAGGCTAGGGATCACTAGCGGTTCGAATTTTAGTTTGTCTAAACGGTCTACTTGAAAGTCGACTGGCGGCTCAACAATTAAGGTGCCATCACGGTCTATAAAAAGTATTTTCTGTTGTTTACTCACTTGAACTTCCTTTTAATTTTAAATCTGCTGGCCTAGCTAAAATCAAACGCTAACCCAAAATATTGGTTTCATTTGCCAGTCTGTTTTTAATCAACTCAGACTGACAAATGTTATTAATGGTAAGCCTTTCGTTACTGAAAAAAGTTACGAATGAATCCAAGTGTCTTTTCGCACTCTTCGCGGTTACCAATACTAATACGAACACAGTCTTCAATTGGCGAATTACGCAAGATGATGCCCGTGTCCCATGCCGCTTTAAACAACTCATCGCCGTTCGGGAATTTGACCAGCAGATAGTTACCCCAACCATCAAATACCGTCACTTGAGGCATACCCAACAAACCAGCTTGCAAATACGCTCGGTTAGCACTTAAATCCAGAACTTGGAACTTCGCTCGCGCAAGCCCTTGTTCAGAAAGCGCTTGAACGGCAATGTCAGCAACTGGAATTGGAACCGGGTAAGGCGCAATCACTTTCAACAGTACATCGATAAGCGCTTTGTTCGCCAGCGTAAAGCCACAACGTAAACCCGCCAGAGCAAAAGCTTTCGACAAGGTACGCAGAATCGCAAGGTTCGGGTATTGCTCAAGCAAGTCAACAGTTGACGCTTCTGGACAGAAATCGATATACGCTTCATCCATCACCACAATCGCTTTGTCTTGCGTCATTTCAAGCAGTTTGATGATGTCTTTGCGATCAACTAAGTTACCCGTTGGGTTGTTTGGGCTACAAACAAACACTACTTTCACGTTGTCTAGTTGAGCTTCAATAGCAGGAAGATCCAATTGCCATTCAGCCGTTAAAGGCACAACCTTGCGCTCAACACCAATCGTCTCGGCACTGATAGCATACATACCGTAAGTCGGAGGGCAGTACAGAATCGAATCTTCGTTCGGCTCGCAGAAAGCTCGAATCAAAAGTTCGATACCTTCGTCAGCGCCACGAGTGGTCAGCGTTTGCTCTGATTTCACGCCTGCATATTGAGCGTAAGCATCGATCAGCTCTTTAGGCTGGCACTCGCTGTAGCGATTAAGACGAGACAAGTTTAGGTTGTACTCGTTATCAAACGGAGACTCGTTAGCGTTTAACCACACATCTCCGCTGCCACCAATGCGTCTTGCAGACAAGTAAGGTGTCAGAGCCTGAACTTGTTTTCTTGCTAACTTTTCCATGCCCTACCCTTATTTCGCTTTATTTAACTTTTCAAATCGATTTAATTTTTCAACTCGGATAGTCACAGCACGTTTGTGCGCATCCAAACCTTCGGCTTCCGCCATTGTGACTACCGTTGGCGCTAGACCTTTCAAGCCATCAGCCGTTAACTCTTGTACCGTCATGCGCTTAGAGAAATCAGCCAAACCTAAACTTGAATAGGTTTTGGTGTAGCCGTAAGTCGGTAACACGTGGTTTGTACCAGAAGCGTAATCACCCGCGGATTCAGGAGACCAATCACCAAGGAAAATTGAACCTGCATTATCTAGCAATGGCAGCAGTTCACGTGGATTCTTGGTCTGAACAATCAAGTGTTCCGGGCCGTAGAAGTTCGAAATCGCAATCGCTTGAGTGATCGATTCAGCAATGATGATTAGGCTTGAAGCCAATGCTTGCTGAGCGATGTTCGCACGAGACAGTTCTTTCAGTTGCTTCTGAACCGCATCGGTTACTTGGTCGGCAATAACTGGCGATGGTGTTACTAATACAACCTGTGAATCTGGGCCGTGTTCAGCTTGGCTCAGTAAATCCGCAGCAATGAAGTCAGCATCCGCAGTTTCGTCTGCAATCACCATCACCTCCGATGGGCCTGCCGGCATATCAATCGCAGAACCACGGAAGTCGTTACTCACTTGGCGCTTAGCTTCCGTTACGTACGCATTACCAGGACCGAAAATTTTATCTACTTTAGAGACACTCTCCGTACCGTAAGCCATGGCAGCAACGGCTTGACCACCACCTACATTGTAAACCTCATCGATTTTACAAAGATTAGCGACATACAAGATTTCATCTGCGATTGGCGGAGGTGAACAAAGCACAACCTTGCGGCAACCCGCGATTTGAGCGGGTACACCTAACATAAGAACCGTTGACGGAAGTGGCGCGCTGCCACCCGGAATATAAAGCCCAACAGTATTAATAGCGCGTGTCACTTGCTCACACACAACGCCTGGCTGTGTTTCAACCTTAATTGGCTGCGGCTTCTGAGCTTCGTGAAACTTAGCAATATTGCTATAAGCTTGCTCTAACGCTTGCTTCATTTCTGGTGTTAAACGAGCACATGCCTCTTCAATCTCAGTCGAGCTGACTCGAATGGATTCTGGAGTCACACGATCGAACTTTTCAGTCAGCTCTTTAAGTGCGGTATCGCCTTCATTTCGTACTTTTGCAATAACATCAGAAACAGTCGCAGTGATGTTTGCACCTTCAGTAATAGCTGGACGCTCTAGTACCGAGTCTTGCTGTGATTCACTTAAAGATTGCCAAACAACGGTTCTCATCGTCACTACCCCATCATTTTTTCGATTGGTAATACTAGAATCGAGCTTGCACCCAACTCCTTCAGCTGTTCCATAGTTTCCCAGAACAAGTTCTCAGTACTTACTAGGTGAACGGCAACTTTGTCTTTGTCTGTAGATAGAGGAAGAACAGTAGGATCTTCAGCTCCAGGTAATAGCGCTTTGATTTGCTCTAGCTGAGACGTTGGCGCGTGAAGCATGATGTACTTAGACTCTTTCGCTTGTTGAACACCCTGCATACGAGTCAGTAGTTTTTCAATCAATGCTATTTTGTCTGCATCAAATTCGCCAGTGCGTTGAATCAGAGTTGCTTTAGATTGGAAGATAACTTCCGTTTCTTTCAGGCCGTTCGCTTCTAGCGTAGCGCCTGTAGAAACCAAATCTGCGATAGCGTCAGCTAGACCTGCACGAGGAGCAACTTCAACCGAACCTGTTAGCATACAAGTGCTGAATTCAACACCCTGCTCGTCCATGTAGGCTTTAAGTAGTTGTGGGTAGGTTGTCGCAATACGTTTACCCGCAAGATCTTGTGGGCCGTTGTATTCTTGATCTTTGTTGATAGCGATAGAAAGGCGGCAACCACCGAAATCTAAGCGGCGTAGAGTGCTGAATTGCGATGGCTCGTTTAGAGCGATACGGTCTAGGCGAACTTCTTCTAGTTCATTCTCGCCAATGAAACCTAGGTCAACTACACCGTCCATGATAAGACCTGGGATGTCATCATCACGAACCAGTAACAAGTCGATTGGCATATTTAGTGAATGAACAACTAACTGCTCACCCATGATGTTAAATTTAACACCACATTTTTTAAGTAGATCTTGGCACTCTTTACTTAAGCGACCTTTCTTTTGAATTGCGATTCTTAGGCGTTGTGTCTGCATTGCTGTATCCCTGTGCAAATATTTGAATTTATTGATTATTTAAAAGTGCTAAAACTAAAAAACCCTCGGAAGACTTTGTCGTCCCGAGGGTTTAAATCTAAATTCTTTGACTTAACCTCCGGGAGAATTCTTGCTCCCGGGTATACGTAAATCTCCCCGAAAGACTAGATAGGGTGATGATGGTGATGAATGTTCATTACTAATTTACGCATACTTATCGGCTCTTAGGTTGTTTGCTGTCTTGTATCCACACTAACTAAGCTGACACCCTTTTTCAACCATTTATTCGAACTTTTTTCACGAAATTTAAAATTAAATTAACGAGCACAAAAAAAGGGAGGCAAACGCCTCCCTTTTCATTATTCAATCAAGTGATGATTAGCTTTTGCACGTCGACATTTTACAACGTGAGAAATAAGCCAATGCAAAACATACTGCCACAAACGTTAGAGACGCTGCGCCGAACGCGATGCCAGTTGATGATGTCATACCTAGAGTGATGAAGCCGATACACGATACGAACGCCACAGACAGCGCATAAGGAAGCTGAGTCGATACGTGGTCAATGTGGTTACAACGAGCACCGGTAGAAGACAGAATCGTTGTGTCTGAGATTGGAGAACAGTGGTCACCAAATACAGAACCGGCAAGAACCGCACTTAACATAGGCAGAATTAGCGCGATGTCAGAGGCTGCAGCCATGTCACCCGCGATAGGTAGCATGATACCGAACGTACCCCATGATGTACCTGTCGAGAACGCCATTAGGCCAGCAAGAAGGAACAAAATAACGGGTAGCCAGTGGTAATCAATGTTGCCAGTTGCTAGAGATGATAGGTACGAACCTGTTTTCATGTCACCGATGACAGAACCGATAGTCCAAGCGAACACAAGAATCAGGATAGCGCCAAACATAGAGCTAGCACCGATCCACATTGTTCTTGCGATATCAGACATTGGTAGCTTTTGCTTAAACACTGTCGCTAGCGCAACAAGCAGACCTAGAACGCCACCGTAAACAAGAGACTTACCTACATCTGTATTTTCGAACGCACCAAGCAAGTTAAATGCTTGACCGTCAGCAGTCAGCGCTTGGCCACCGGTGTAAAGCATAGCAGCAACTGTTGCTACGATTAGCGATACGATTGGCATAACAAGATCAGAGACAGAACCGTTTTCGCTCTCTTGAATGTCTAGCTCTTCGTTTAGATCGTGAGCTTGCTTTTGATCGTTGTCGCCTTCAAAGCCACGACCTTGAGAGGCTTCGATCTCATGTTCACGCATCTTACCAACGTCTAGACCGAACCATGCAACGGCAAATACCATTAATAGTGCGAACACAGCGTAGAAGTTCATTGGGATAAGACGAACGTAAGCACCCAGTGCAGAATACTCAGTCACACCGTGTGTCACTAAGATGCCACCAATAATAGTGATGATGTAAGCACCCCAACTAGAAGCCGGCATAATCACACACATTGGAGCAGCGGTAGAATCTAGAATATAAGCTAGCTTAGCGCGAGATACGTAGAAGCGGTCTGTTACAGGACGAGAGATAGCACCTACCGCTAAGCTGTTGAAGTAATCATCGACAAAGATGAATACGCCTAAGAAGGCAGCAAGTAGTTTTGAACCACGTTTGCTCTTCACACGAGACTGTGCCCACTCAGCGAATGCGCGAGTACCACCAGATAGTGTGAGTAATGCAGTTGTCATTCCGAGAATAATTAGGAATGCGATGATGCTCATGTTCCAAGTGTTAATGCCACCATCTTCGATGAAAACACCAGATGCTTTAGTGAACACGTAACTAGCTGCGTTACCTACTGAGTAGTCAGCAAGTAGAATCGCACCCATAACGATACCAACACCTAAGGAAACCAATACACGGCGGGTAACAATAGCTAGAGTCAATGCAACCAAAGGAGGAAGCAGCGATAAAGGCGATGTTGCAAAATCTATTAAATTCATGATCTTCAAAAACCAGTTTTTTATTTGGCTAGAGATCTACTGCAGACAAACTTGATACGGTTTATCAAGCTCATGTTGAACTAAGCGAAAGGGAAGTGAACACTTCACCCAACCCTACAGTAGCGCTCCATAGTTTAAAATTAAGACTATGGCAGTGTTGTACCTATTGAGCACAACCCCAGCAAATTGTTTAGATATACAATTTACTTCGGCAATTACACCTTTCATTCCCGTTCATTGGCATCACCCCAACGAAAACTACTTTTTATAATTGCGCCTCTACGTGCGATAACATTATTAACTGTGCAAACCAGAGTTTAACAACAAATTAACCAAAGCATCGCATCAGGTAGCCGCAATTGTACCCATCAAGAGCAACAATGCAACATATCATTCCGACAAAAATGTCTTTTTGTTAATGAACTAATCAATAAAAAAATAGTCTACATATAGCAATTACTCCACCAGTCACATATCGATTTTTAAGATAATCTTAATAATTATTATAAATTCATCAAAAGTGAGTCGTTTCTTTTTCAACTATTCATCTCACTTTTATATTTAAATAACCAATACAAGAAATACTATTTGTTTTATTCCTAGGCACTGTTTATTATTAGGAGGATTATTTAGTTTACCTTGATGGGAAATATCATGTCTGAATTAACAAAAACACTATTAAATATCCGCAGCCTTCGTGCGTTCTCACGTGAATTAACTCTTGAGCAACTTGAAGAAGCGCTAGACAAGCTGACTATTGTTGTACAAGAGCGTCAAGAGTCTGAAGCTGAAGAACGCGCTGCTAAAGCAGAACAAGAAGCTAAGCTTTCTGCTATTGCTGAACAAATTGCAAAAGACGGAATTGATGTTGCAGATCTTATTGCTGCACTTTCTGGTGAAGCAAAATCTAAAACAACTAAAGCTAAACGTGCTCCTCGCCCAGCGAAATACAAATACGTAGACGCAAACGGCGACGAGAAAACTTGGACAGGTCAAGGCCGTACGCCTTCAGCTATCCAAGAACAACTAGATGCTGGTAAATCTCTAGAAGAGTTTGCTCTTTAAGGCATCCTGTTTGCTAAGTGAATAATCAATAAAACACTAAGCAATAGAATTAATATTAAGTCGACTAAAGTATTATTTACGGCTTCAATATATTCAGAAACAAAAAAGGCTCCTTTCGGAGCCTTTTTTATATTTCACTATTAGAAATATAAATGAAAAAGATAAAAATATCTTATCTTTCCCAGTATGCTTCTTCTAGACTGTCTTCTCTTTCAGGAAGGCCGCGAGACAAGCGAGGAGAGTGCTGAACCAACACTTCATAACTTGCACGGTTTGAATATTTACAAACTTGTGAGAAAGATGAATACGTTAAAAATGCATGTTGGTGCTTGCTAGAATTCGGTACATTTTCTTTATGATATTTATTTGCTGCCATATCATGTAATAAAGCCGACAGCGCCGCATCCCCTGCACCATTAGTATTCTTGATCTTTTCTGGACCACCCATGTAAGGCGCGATATGCGAATAGATTTTCGTTGGGTTGTCACATAACTCTTTATGTGCAGGACGGCTAAACTCATAGCGGTTAAATTCTGCAATCGAGCCTGGTAACAACGGCAATGAAGTTTCACGCTTCACCGCGTCTTCAGTATAACCCGCCATGAATAAGCCAACAGGGCCTGCTGTACACAGAACCAAGTCTACCCACTCTAATGCTTTGTCTGAAGCAGCAAGAGGATCGCTTTCACCTGTTAAGGCTTCTGCTTCGTCTTCATTCATTGCAACAACGGTTACGTGCTGTTCAAGGAAATCTTTCCAAAACTCTGGATCATCTTGAATAACGAATTTAGTACCAAGTGTTAAAACAACAGGCACATCGTATTTCTTCGCGTATTCGATCGCTTTCATTGTTGCTTCAGGCATAGGGTCACCTGGTTTACAACGAACTAAATATGCCGTTAATACTAAAGCAGAAGCACTTTTGAAAATTTTCTCAGGGATGCTTTCTGGTTTTAATTGGTTCATTTGTCCTTCGCTAATTGCGAAAGTACGTTCACCATCTTCTGTAATTAATGCAAAGCAGCGACCAATTGCGCCATCTACCCCTTGTAAATGGTTCAGATCCATTCTGCTTGATGTATTACATAAATAGCGGTAACCGTAACTACCAATTTTAATATCTTGGCTCATTACACCCAATAGCGTTGAACGGTCATCCGCAAGTACTGAATAGTTGTGCAATGTATTACCAATAGTGCCACCAGCGTATTCATTGGTGATCAGGCACTGTTCTTTTAATTCTTGATACAAGGATTCAGCAGCTTCATCACCAATAACCAGTGAGTGTCCCTTACTTAGCCCGTATTTTTCGATTAGCTCAGAACTCACTTTCGCTTCAATATCCACCAAAGTTTGGTCAATACCGATAATATGAGTACGTGACATTCTTTTGCTAGTTTGAGCTTGGCTTACTAAAGGATCACGAGCGTGAACCGGAAAATAGTGCTTTGATTTACGTTGTCCAGGGAATTTCATAAGGCTAGTCTAAGTCAAGGGGAAATAGGTGGCGGATTCTACCGCGCTATATTTAACGCGGCAATCTTTCAAACTATAGCAAACGTTTGCTAGGCTATTTTTTTATTCGCCTTCCATAAAGCTTAAGTCAGGTAGCATACCCAAATGCTCGGCGTAACGTTTTTGATTAAACTCAGCGCCGTTTTTCATTACATCAAATACTTCAATAGCCAGTGCACATGCCATAGCCGCAATCGCCTCTTCACGAGGAGTACCTGTCATCATTAAACGCATCAGCGTCTCTTTCACTTTCACAGGTTGGCCATCTTCAATTTGGTTCTCGATAATCTCGATCAACTGTTCTTCTTGCATAAACTCATTTTGTTCAGACATTTTTCATCTCAGGTCTTGGATTTCGAGCGACTATGCCACATATAGATCTGACATCCTAGCGAGTCTCCTCGCGTTCATGCGATTCTCTAACGAATTCAGCGCAATATTTGTGCAAATGAAACTGTGATTCCGGTCTCGGATCTGTCGCGGTGTTTCTCTTTCTGTTAGAATCTGCGACCAAGTAATAGTAACGGTGTTTAGACATGTCAGATATCAGCTCTGGAAACAGCGAAAAGAAAGTAATTGTCGGTATGTCCGGCGGTGTAGATTCGTCAGTATCGGCGTATCTTCTTCAGCAACAAGGCTATCAGGTAGAAGGCCTTTTCATGAAAAACTGGGAAGAAGACGATAACGAAGAATACTGCACGGCAGCTGAAGACCTTGCTGATGCTCAAGCGGTATGTGACAAACTAGGTATCCACCTTCACACTATCAACTTTGCAGCAGAGTACTGGGATAATGTATTCGAGTACTTTCTTGAAGAATACAAAGCGGGTCGTACACCGAACCCAGATATCCTTTGTAACAAAGAAATCAAATTCAAAGCATTCTTAGAGTTTGCGGATGAAGTATTAGACGCAGACTACATCGCGATGGGTCACTATGTTCGTCGTACTTTCCCAACACAAGAAGAGCTCGATGTTGGCGTAAAACCAGAAATGCTGCGTGGCTTAGACGGCAACAAAGACCAAAGCTATTTCCTATACACGCTAAGTTCAGATCAAGTGGCACGCAGCCTATTCCCAGTTGGTGAGTTAGAGAAGCCTGAAGTGCGACGCATTGCTGAAGAGCAAGACTTGATCACAGCGAAGAAAAAAGACTCAACAGGTATCTGCTTTATTGGTGAGCGTAAGTTCACAGAATTCCTTGGCAAATATCTACCGGCTCAACCAGGTAACATCGAGACACCTGAAGGCCAAGTTATTGGTCAACACCAAGGTTTGATGTACCACACGCTAGGTCAACGTAAAGGCCTGCATATCGGTGGCACCAAAGGCGGTGGCGGTAATGAAGACCCATGGTTTGTTGGTGAAAAAGACCTTAAGCGTAATGTTCTGATCGCGGTACAAGGTAAAGACCACCCTCTTTTAAAATCAGAAGGTTTGATCGCTTCTCAGCTTCATTGGGTAAATCGCACACCAATTACTGAAGTTATGACATGCACGGTAAAAACACGTTACCGTCAGACTGATATTCCTTGTACAATCATCCCAATTGATGATGAGAACATTAAGGTTATTTTTGACGAACCACAAATTGCGGTGACCCCAGGTCAATCGGCAGTATTCTACCTAGATGAAGTCTGTCTTGGTGGTGGTATCATCGAAAAGCGCATCTAATCTAATCGAACGAACAACAAACGATAGAAAACAACTAGGAGTTACTACGTGGCTAATACACTTTATGACCGTACTATTGCTTTCGCTGGAATTTGCCAAGCTGTGGCTTTGGTTCAACAAGTAGCGAAAGACGGCCGTTGTGATAAAGATGCCTTCGAAGCTTCACTCAATGCCATTTTAAATACTAACCCAGCGAACACTGTGGGTGTATTTGGCCGTGAGGCAAACCTGAAGCTAGGCCTTGAGTGCTTAGTAAAAGGTATCGACAGTACTCCCGCTGGTAGCGACATTACTCGCTACATCATCAGCTTGATGGCGCTTGAACGCAAACTATCTGCTCGCAATGACTCTATGTCACAGCTTGGCGATCGTATTCAAACTGCAGAGCGTCAAACTGAGCACTTCGATCTGTTTGACGAGCAAATGATCAGCAACCTTGCGAGCATCTACTTAGATGTAGTGAGCCCTATTGGCCCTCGTATTCAGGTTTCTGGTACGCCAGCAGTACTTCAACAGACATCGAGCCAGCATAAGGTTCGTGCTCTGCTGCTATCAGGAATTCGAAGCGCTGTGTTATGGCGTCAAGTTGGCGGCAAACGTCGCCACCTTATCTTCGGTCGCAAAAAAATGATCGAGCAGGCTCAAATCCTGCTAGCTCGCATGTAATTTACTAGCTCGCGCCTCGTCGCGAGCTTGTTTTTTGTACCAATACAATCCTCACGCAAACGATTGCGCAATATGCGTGACAATTGAGATTGTTACTGGTATAAACCTCTCAAAATTTAGAAAACTCAATTCAGGAGAACACCATGGAACTGTCAGCATTGACTGCTGTTTCACCAGTAGACGGCCGTTACGGAAGCAAGACTGTTGCATTACGCAGCATCTTTAGTGAGTTTGGCCTACTAAAGTACCGCTCTATCGTTGAAGTTCGTTGGTTACAAAAGCTTGCAGCTACAGATGCAATCAAAGAAGTACCAGCGTTCAGTGCAGAAGCTAACCAGTTTCTTGATGAACTAGCAGCTAACTTCAGTGAAGAAGATGCTCTACGTATCAAAGAGATCGAGCGCACGACTAACCACGACGTTAAAGCGGTTGAGTACTTCTTGAAAGAGAAAGTTGCTGGCGTTCCTGAACTTCACGCTGTAAACGAATTTATTCACTTTGCATGTACTTCTGAAGACATCAACAACACCTCTCACGCGCTTATGCTTAAAGAAGCTCGTGACACAGTGATTCTTCCAGAAATCCGTAACGTAATTGATGCTATCAAAGCACTTGCGAACGAGTACCGTGATATTCCATTACTGTCTCGTACACACGGTCAGCCTGCTTCTCCTTCTACTATGGGTAAAGAGATGGCTAACGTTGCGTACCGTATGGAACGTCAATACAAGCAAATCGAAAACGTTGAAATCCTAGCGAAAATCAACGGTGCTGTAGGTAACTACAACGCACACCTTTCTGCATACCCAGAAGTTGAATGGCACCAGTTCAGCGAAGAGTTCATCACTGAATCTCTTGGCGTAACTTGGAACCCGTACACAACTCAAATCGAACCTCACGATTACATCGCAGAGCTGTTTGATGCTGTTGCTCGTTTCAACACTATCCTTCTTGACTTCGACCGTGACGTTTGGGGCTACATCGCTCTTGGTCACTTCAAGCAGAAGACTATTGCTGGCGAAATCGGTTCTTCTACAATGCCGCATAAAGTTAACCCAATTGACTTCGAAAACTCTGAAGGCAACCTTGGTTTAGCGAACGCAGTATTTAGCCACCTAGCACAAAAACTTCCAGTTTCTCGCTGGCAGCGTGACCTTACTGACTCTACAGTTCTTCGTAACTTAGGTGTTGGTGTTGGCTACGCAATCATTGCATACACTTCGACTCTGAAAGGTATTAGCAAGCTTGAAGTTAACCGTGCTGCGCTACTTGCTGAACTAGACAAGAACTGGGAAGTATTGGCTGAACCAGTACAAACAGTAATGCGTCGTTACGGCATCGAGAAGCCATACGAGAAGCTAAAAGAGCTAACTCGTGGTAAACGTGTAGATGGCGAAGGCATGCGTGCATTCATCGATGGTCTTGAAATCCCTGAAGACGAGAAAGTACGTCTAAAAGAGATGACGCCAGCGAACTACATCGGTCAAGCAATCGAGCTAACTGACAAGCTGTAGAATTCGAAATTCGAATCACAGAATAGACTAAGGCTTCCCATGTGGAAGCCTTTTTGTTGAACGGAACAAAGTGTATTGAGCACAAGAGTCGTCAGCAAAATAATACAAAGCAACACAGTATCATTGCCCTACTCATCTCAATCCGTTCGATATAATCCATTCCATATCGTAACGCTTCATCACCAGTAACCCTCTATCACCAGACACATCCCCCTCGAATACTGATACCAATCGTAGTAAATAACTGGTGACCCTAACTGGTTAAAACGCTCGATAACTGCGTTATAATTTTTGATTGTAGAATAACTACTTATCGAAACTTCTTGTTGAAAAGAGCCGCCTTGTTCTCAAGCCTTTTTCCTGCGCTATTTCTGAACACTTACTTACTGTAATTGGTATTACTGTATTAAACGCCAAGATCAAAAAAGACCTCCCGAAGGAAGCCTTTAGAATACATATTGCCGCTTACCGACAGCAGCTTGTGCTAGAAATTACATGTTACGTAAAGACGCAATACGCTTATCTAGCGGTGGGTGGCTCATTAGAAGCTCTGTTAGAGACTTCTTACCATTGATACCAAATGCCATCATAGAACCTTCTAGTTGTGGCTCATGGCTCACCTTTAGACGCTCTAGCGCTGCAATCATCTTCTCTTTACCCACTAGGTTCGCTGCACCTGCATCGGCATGGAATTCACGATGACGGCTGTACCACATCGTAATGAAGCTTGCTAAGAAACCAAATACCAATTCCAACACCATAGACACACCGAAGTACACCATCATGTTGCTGCCACCCTCTTCTTCGTTGTCATTCGACGCAACAATGTTGGCGATGAAACGAGATAGGAAGATAACGAACGTGTTCACTACACCTTGCATTAACGTCATGGTCACCATATCACCGTTCGCGATGTGGCTCACTTCATGCGCTAATACTGCTTCAGCTTCATCACGCGTCATGTTGTGCAGCAGGCCTGTTGATACTGCGACCAATGAATCGTCACGCTTAGCACCTGTCGCGAATGCGTTGATGTCAGGCGAGTCGTAGATCGCCACTGTTGGCATACCAATACCAACTTGTTGAGATTGACGGTTTACCGTCTCCATCAACCAATGTTCTGTTTCGTTACGTGGGCTTTCAATTACCATGCCGCCTACTGAGCGTAGCGCCATTTTCTTTGACATCATTAATGAGATGAATGAGCCGCCAAAACCAAACACCGCAGCCATTAACAACAAGCCTGAAAGGCTTCCTGGTTGCATACCTGTGACTGCATATACAATATTAAGAACAACACTTAGTACCAATACAACCGCAAGGTTGGTAGCAAGGAACAACATTACTCGCTTCATTACTTATCTCCGCATGAAAGCTGTTTTTATAAAACTTATTGTTATAGACAAGGCAGACAGCAATAGATTCCAACCTTGAAGACTTATACTTACTTATACATATAGTCTTAGATTAAGAAAACAAGGTTAAGCATTAAATTGCAACATTTGATTACGAGATTGTAGATGAGTTAATCACAGTCTATTAGACCTAAGTCGTATGGTGTCGATATAACAATCCGTTTACAGTGACCTCAGATGATTTATTGGCTAGTCCATGTACAAAAAGGGAAGGATCATGGTTGAAGGTACTAACACTCAAATGGCTATCGATTTACTGTGCTGTCACCTAGGGATTACTGAAGAAGAAGCAAAAAAGCAGATTGGGATCCTAACACCACAAACGGCACAGACAAAAATCACAGAAACGCAACAAGCATTAATGGGACTGACAAAAGAACATTAATCCCAAACTTGTTCAAAAGACCCGTTTTTACAAACGTATGGTCTAAAGGCTTAACATAGCAAAAGGGCTGCAATCGCAGCCCTTTTCTTATTTAGTACACAAGGTGAGAATCAAAGCGCAAGCAAAGGCTGCACATCAATGTACTTACCAATGTTCTTAGACTTTGCTCTTGGTACGTAAGGGATTTCACCTAACTTCGGCGCACCTAGCTTGTCTTCAAGCATCGCAATAATATCAGCATAATGTTCAGTGCCTGGATTAATGCGGTTCGCTACCCAACCTACTAGGTTTAGACCATCTGCACGAATCGCTTCAGCAGTTAACAGAGCGTGGCTCAAACAACCCAGCTTAATACCAACAGTCAGGACAACTGGAAGCTGCTCTTTCTTAACCCAACTAGATAAATATTCGTCATCTGAAACGGGTACACGCCAACCACCAGCACCTTCAACTAAAACGATGTCAGAGTTTTGCTTATGCTCTTCTAGCTTCGCTGATAATACCGCTTCATCAACCACGACACCGTCATGCTTTGCCGCGATGTGAGGCGATGATGGTAGCAACAATGCATACGGGTTAACGTCTTCGTAAGCAACATCTTGCGTCGCAGCTTCCTGAAGGTGCAATGCATCACTGTTACGTAACCCTTCTGGGTATTGTTCACACCCTGCAGCAACTGGTTTATAACCAATTGTTGATAAATCCTGTGCGGCCAAAGCTTGAAGAATCGCTTTTGAAACCACAGTTTTTCCCACTTCGGTATCCGTACCTGCAATGAATAATGCATCAATCATAATTGAATAACCCCTAAACAAACTTGATATGTTGCTGGTAAGAAACCTTGATGGTTTTTAAACTCTCGATATTCCCGTTCAACAAGCTGCAACATGCGGCGACTTGTTAAACCTTGTGAGCGACCACTTACGTGATTAGCGCCGATACCTTTAAGGTCGCGCATCAGTTCAAACGCAGTGTCGTACCAAACGGTGATGGTGGGCAAGTCTAGTTGATGAGCAGTACAGCTAGATTGCGCTAACGCAATTTTTACCTGATTGATTGTAATAAAATGGTTAACGTGTTGATGTGCGTCAATTTTGGACCATGATTTTTCCAGTTCAAACAGTGACCCATCAAGCAAAGTTGAGAAAATTACACGTCCGCCAACCGCTACAACGCGCTTCATCTCTTTTAAAGGTGAGGATAAATCATCACACCATTGCAACGCTAAGCTTGAAAAAACGATGTCAAAACACCCATCTTCAAACGGCAATTGTTCGGCATCGGCTTGTTGATATAAAGAAACCGATGCACCACAGCGCTGCTCTGCCCTTTCTAACATTCCAACAGAAAGATCAGCACACACCACTTCAGCACCGCGCTTCACCATCTGTTCAGAGAAGTAGCCAGTGCCACAACCTAAATCAAGGACCTTTAAGCCAGAGAGGTCTCTCGGTAGCTTGTCTAGGAGTCGGTGGCCGACATCGCGCTGAAATTCAGCGTGTTTGTCATACGTTGTCGCTGCTTTACCGAAGGCTTCGGCAATAGCACTCTTATCTTGGCCTACGTAATTATGCACTACTGCTTCTTGTGACATTTACTGAGCCTCTTTCTTTAATTCAAAGCTTGATTCTATGCTTGGTTGGCTTTCAGAGTCGTTGCTTCGCTCTATTGCTTGAAGCAACGAGTCAGTTAACTGAAGAATCTGTTCCTGACTGTGATTGGCCGTTAACGTAATTCGTAAACGAGCAGTCCCAATAGGCACCGTTGGTGGCCTTATTGCCGTTACCCAAACTTGATTGCGCTTTAACTCTTCAGCAATAGATAGTGCAGCTTGGGCTTCGCCGATTAAAAATGGCTTGATCGGCGTCTGAGTATCAATAAAGCCTTTCACGCCACTCACCTGCTCAGCATAAAGGGCGCCAAGTTCTGTCAACTTCTCACGACGCCACTCTTGCGTCTGAATCATCTTACACGCATGAGACAAAGCCACCGCTTGTGAAGGTGGCATCGCTGTCGAATACACATGATGACGAGCAAACTGAGTTAAGTAGTCACCCACCTCTGACGAACAAAGAATCGCAGCACCAGAAAGGCCAAATGCTTTACCAAAAGTCACCACCAAGATATCAGGTGAGATTTGTGCCGCACTGCAGCTCCCAGCCCCTTTATCACCTAATACGCCAATACCGTGGGCATCATCAACCGCCAACCAACTATCGTATCGATTAGTCAGGTTAAATATCTGACTAAGAGGCGCTTCGTCGCCATCCATGCTAAACACACCTTCAGTCACGACTAACGATTGTGGAGAGCGGCTTAGTAAAGAATCGAGGTGTTGCGTGTCGTTGTGCTTAAAGCGTTTCATGGTTGCAGGTGAAAGTATCCCCGCTTCCATCAAGGAGGCGTGGTTAAGTTTGTCTTGCAGTAGAGAATCGTCTTTCTCGAGCAGAGAAAACAACAAGGCTTGGTTAGCACTGAAACCAGAACTAAAGAGAATGGCGCGTTCAAAGCCAAGCCATTCACACAACTGAACCTCTAAATTTCGATGAGCAGGACTAAAACCTGTGACCAATGGCGATGCCGCACTGCCAGCACCATATTGGGAAAGTCCGGTTTGCCATGCATCGACCAGTTCAGGATCGTTTGCCAAGCCTAGGTAATCATTACTCGAAAAGTTAATAAAGCGAGAACCTTCACTATTAAGCAAAGGGCTATTACTGTTTTCGAGTACCTTAAGTTGACGAGTTAACCCTTGCTCACGACGATGAGCAAGGGCACTTTTGATGCGAGATTTAAAAAGTGGCATCGTAGAACATGTCATCTTTCGTTGGACGAGCAGCAACGCGCTCCACCACTTGATCTAACAGTTCATTTTCTTGAATTTCGTCAGGCTTTTGAGCCACCTGTTGGCTATTGATACCCAGCTTCTTAAACAACTGCATATCCGTGTCTTCGTCTGGGTTTGGCGTAGTCAGTAGCTTACAGCCGTAGAAGATAGAATTTGCACCCGCCATGAAACACATCGCTTGCATCTGTTCATTCATGTTCTCACGACCTGCAGATAGACGAACCGCAGACATTGGCATCATGATGCGAGCAATCGCAATCAACTTAATAAAGTCGAAAGATTCAACATCATCGACGTTTTCCATCGGTGTGCCTTTCACTTTTACGAGCATGTTGATTGGCACACTTTCAGGGTGTACTGGAAGGTTGGCTAGCTCGACAAGTAGACCTGCACGGTCATTGGTGCTTTCGCCCATACCAATAATACCACCAGAACAGATCTTCATACCGGCATCACGCACGTGAGATAAGGTATCTAAACGATCTTGGTAAGTACGAGTGGTAATAATACTGCCGTAGAATTCAGGAGACGTATCAAGGTTGTGGTTGTAGTAATCCAAACCTGCGTCCGCTAACTCACCTGCTTGATCTGGCGTTAGCATACCCAGTGTCATACACGTTTCTAGACCCATGCCTTTCACACCTTTGATCATGTCAGTTAGGTGAGGCATATCGCGCTCTTTCGGGTTTTTCCATGCAGCGCCCATACAAAAGCGAGTTGAGCCCGCATTCTTAGCTTTTAGCGCAGCATCCAAAACACGCTCAACTTCCATTAAGCGTTCTTTGTCGACATCCGTTCGGTAGTGAGCACTTTGAGGACAGTACTTACAATCTTCAGGACAAGCACCAGTCTTTATCGATAAAAGCGTACTCACTTGCACGTGGTTTTGCTCTTGGTACCGTCTATGAACAACTTGAGCTTCAAACATTAAATCCATAAACGGTTTTTCAAGCAGTGCTGTTACTTCAGCAACTGTCCAGTCATGACGAACTTCCACGTGTCGATCCTTTTTTATTATTTGATGTTGCATCTCTATTAATAGAGATTGCATTTATGCTTGGCTAGTCTACCGACAAGCTTTAGACTGTCAATACATTGATAATATCAAAAGTTTACATCTGGTTGTTTTTTAACCGCACCTGAAATGGAAGTTACTATGGATCTCGCCTTTGATCGCCAGCATATCTGGCATCCTTACACATCAACGTTAACACCTCTGACCTGCTACCCAGTCACCAACGCAGACGGTGTTTACTTAGAATTAGAAGGCGGAAAACGAATTATTGATGGTATGTCATCTTGGTGGTCAACCATCCACGGCTACAATCATCCAGAGCTCAATGCTGCGGCTCACAGCCAAATCGATAAGGTTTCACACGTTATGTTTGGCGGTATCACCCACCAGCCCGCTATCGATTTATGTAAGAAACTGCTGAATTTAGCGCCAAGCAATCTAGAGCACGTATTCTTGGCCGATTCAGGTTCAGTGGCCGTGGAAGTTAGCCTTAAGATGGCACTGCAGTACTGGCATGCTAAAGGGCAACCTCGTTCAAAGTTCCTAACGCTAAGAGATGGTTACCACGGAGATACCTTCGCGGCGATGTCAGTGACCGATCCGGATAACTCGATGCATAGCCTTTACAAAGGCTTTTTGCCTGAGCATATTTTCGCTGATTCGCCAAAAACTGGCTTTTGGGATGAGTGGAATTCAAGTGACATCAATAGCTTTCGAGAGAAACTCACAACCCATCATGAAGAGGTTGCAGCCGTGATCTTAGAGCCAATAGTTCAAGGTGCTGGCGGCATGCGCATATACCACCCTGAGTTCTTAAAACAGGTTCGCTTACTGTGTGATGAATTCAACGTATTACTTATCTTGGATGAGATTGCGACCGGGTTTGGCCGCACTGGGAAACTGTTTGCCTGTGAGCATGCCGGTGTTCAACCGGACATTCTATGCGTAGGTAAAGCGCTAACTGGTGGCTATATGACGCTGTCAGCGACGCTTGCGAGCAAAGAAGTCGCAGACACCGTATGTGGCGGTGAAGCAGGTTGCTTTATGCATGGGCCAACCTTTATGGGCAACCCATTGGCTTGCGCAGTCGGTGCGGCAAGTTTATCCATCATCGAGCAAGGCCATTGGAAAATTCAGACTCAACAGATTGAACAACTCTTTTCTGAGTTGCTACCACCGTTGCGAGAGCATGAACTGGTTAAAGACGTGCGTTGGTTAGGGGCTATTGGCGTTGTTGAGACTCACACGCCTGTGGATATGGAAACCATCCAAGCTCACTTTGTAGAGCAAGGCGTTTGGATACGCCCGTTTGGCAAATTGATTTATATGATGCCTCCCTTCATTAGCAAGCCTGAGCACATCGAGAAACTTGTTTCCGCTATTAATTGCGCATTAAAAGATCGCCACTGCTTTAAATAGAAGACAAAGCTATTACCTCTCCTTACTGGTTCATTTGCTATCTGCAATATTGAAGTTAAGGAGAGGTCGGTTCATTATTATCGACAATAGAGAGCGACTGCCTTCTAACGAAGTTGGCTGTCTTTACTTGCTCTGCGATTGAACAATGAGTGACGATGCGCAACGTGTTCAAACATGGACTGGCATCCAATACAGAAACGCACGCCTTTAATCGCTAGCCGTCTCTTTTCTGATATCTCATCACCGCACTCGTCACAATAATGCAAGCTTTCCCCACTTTGAATGTTCCCTCTTACACGAGAGATCTCATCATCAATGGTATTTTGAATTTGCTGACTGACGCTATCGTCACCTGCCCATCCTACGGCCATAAGTCCTCCTCTGTAATTGCATGAGAAAATTTGTACCTACCGCGGTAAGAACGCATTATAACCATTTTTTAGTGATGTAATAATAACCAAAATTAGAGAAACACTATTACAAATGAGTAATGAAATTGGTCCTCGACTCGCTACTTTCCGGTGCAACAGATAATAAAAAACCCAGCCGATTGACTGGGTTTTCGTATAACAGTTTAACTGATTAACCGATGTGCGTTACGCCGCCCATGTATGGTTGAAGTACTGTTGGGATAGCAATACGGCCGTCAGCTTCTTGGTTGTTCTCAAGGATAGCAACCATAGTACGACCAACAGCAAGACCAGAACCGTTTAGTGTGTGTACAAGTTCAGGTTTCTTCTCGCCTTTACGACGGAAACGAGCTTGCATACGACGCGCTTGGAAATCCCACATGTTTGAACAAGAAGAAATTTCACGGTAAGTCTCTTGTGCTGGAACCCATACTTCTAAGTCGTAAGTTTTCGCAGAACCGAAGCCCATGTCACCAGTACATAGAATCACTTTACGGTAAGGAAGCTCTAGAAGTTGAAGTACTTTCTCAGCGTGACCTGTTAGCTCTTCAAGCGCTGCCATTGAGTCTTCTGGCTTAGTAATTTGTACTAATTCAACTTTGTCGAATTGGTGCATACGGATAAGACCACGAGTGTCACGACCGTAAGAACCCGCTTCAGAACGGAAACATGGAGTGTGAGCTGTCATCTTAAGTGGCAGTTCAGCTTCATCAGTAATCGTGTCACGAACCATGTTCGTTACCGGTACTTCTGCAGTAGGGATAAGCGATAGCGTCTTAAGAGGTACATCACTTACTTGCTCAGTTAGCGGGCTTGTGTGGAACAAGTCTTCGCCGAACTTAGGAAGTTGACCAGTACCGTATAGGCTATCGTGGTTCACTAGGTACGGTACGTACATTTCTGTGTAGCCGTGTTCATCAGTGTGAAGGTCCAGCATGAACTGAGCAATAGCACGGTGTAGACGTGCGAATTTGCCTTTCATCACGATGAAACGAGAACCAGAAATTTTAACTGCGCTAGCAAAATCAAGACCGCCAGACATTTCGCCTAGATCCACGTGATCTTTCACTTCGAAGTCGTAAGTCTTAGGTTGACCCCAACGAGAAACTTCTACGTTGTCGTCTTCATCTTTACCGTCTGGCACTTCTGCGTCAGGTAAGTTAGGAATCGACATTGTGATCGTTTCTAGCTCAGATTGAAGCTCAGCCAATGTTACTTTAGCTTGGTCTAGTTCTGCGCCTAAGTTGCCTACTTCAGCAAGGATACGCTCAGCTTCTTCATGGTCGCCTTTTGCTTTCGCTTGACCAATGGACTTCGATCGAGAGTTACGTAACGCTTGCAGCTCTTCAGTTTTCATCTGAAGGGACTTACGTTTTTCTTCAAGTTCACGAATTGTCTCTACATCAAGGGTGAAGCCTCGACGTGCTAATTTTGCCGCTGTTTCATCCAGCTCAGCTCGAAGTAATTTAGAATCCAGCATTGCTAACCCTATGCTTTAGTTATTTGAATATTCAGTAGATTGCTACTGAATCACTGCTAAACCCCTAAAATTGGTGCTATTTCGACCAATTTCAAACGATTTAATTGAATTTTTATGACTAGGTAACGATATCCAAAAAAGACTACTTTTCATAGCGTTTTTGTGGGCTTTTTGCGTCCAAATCCGCCAGATAATCTAGCTTCTCGCCAATTTTAGTCTCTAAGCCTCGTTTTGTTGGGAAATAGTATTGCTTCTCTCCCATTTCAGGGGGCAAATACTTTTCGCCAGCTGCGTAGGCACCAGGTTCGTCATGAGCATAACGGTATTCTTGCCCGTAGCCCATGTCCTTCATCAAAGTTGTGGGTGCATTTCGTAAGTGATGAGGAACTTCATACTCAGGCAGATTGTGTGCATCCGTTAACGCTTGCTTCCAAGCGGTGTAAACGGCGTTACTCTTTGGTGCACACGCGAGATAAACAACCGCCTGTGCAATAGCACGCTCCCCTTCGGCAGGACCAATTCGAGTGAAGCAGTCCCAAGCGGACATTGCGACCTGCATTGCTCTTGGGTCAGCGTTGCCAATATCTTCAGAAGCAATCGCCAGCAAACGTCTTACGATATACAAAGGATCACAACCCGCAGCAATCATTCTTGCTGACCAATACAACGCTGCATCAGGGTTTGAACCGCGAATCGATTTGTGAACAGCGGAGATCAAGTCGTACCAAATATCGCCCTTATTATCAAAGCGAGCGACTTTCTCCCCTGCTACCTCAGCCAGCAACTGTAACGTTATCGCTTTCTCGCCTTTGTCGTTGTCTTCTGCCATGTCATACAGCAGCTCAAGATAGTTGAGCGCCATACGTGCGTCACCGTTGACCAGTTCAGCGAGGCGATCTAAGACGTTATCGGCAAAATCAGCCGTCACATCACCCAGACCGCGCTGTTTATCTTCAATAGCTTGGCGGATGACGAGGGAAATATCATCGGTATTAAGCGAAGTCAGCTTGTAAACACGCGCACGTGACAACAAAGCGTTGTTCAGTTCAAAGGATGGGTTTTCTGTGGTCGCGCCAATAAAGGTCACGGTGCCATCTTCGATATGAGGTAAGAACGCATCTTGCTGACTTTTGTTAAAGCGATGGACTTCGTCCACAAACAGGATCGTTCTGCGCCCTGCTTGTTTATTTTCACGCGCTTTTTCAATGGCGATACGAATGTCTTTTACACCCGATGTCACCGCTGATACGCGCTCAACTTCAGCATTCGCATAGTTTGCTGCCACTTCCGCCAGCGTGGTTTTACCGGTGCCAGGAGGCCCCCATAAAATCATCGAGTGAATATGGCCCGCTTCCAACGCTCTACGAAGTGGTTTACCTGGGCCTAATATATGCTGCTGACCGATGTACTGTTCGACAGTTTCAGGTCTCATACGAGCAGCAAGGGGACGAAAATCTTCGTCCCCTGCAAAATCTAAGCTGTAATTACTCAATTGCAATCTCTTGATTCGTTGATGGCATCTGTGCCTATCGACGTACTACCAAATGATCTGCTTCATTAGATCAGTTTCTTTGGTCGTCGACCTCGACACCTTCCGGTGCCACAAAAGTAAAGCGGTCTGCTGCAGGTTTACCTAAATCAACATTGCTAAAGGTAAACTCACCTTTCTGACCGTCTTGTTCAATCACGTTAAAGCCCTGAACAATACCCTTTTCAGTGATCTTAATCTGGAAGTCGCCCTGATTAGAATCCACAGCTGTCGGCGTTAGCGTAAATTGGTTACCCGTTTGCGCGACATTGTAGTTGTCCCAATCGCTTTCTTGGTTACGAGTTAGCAAGACAAAAGGTGTTTGTGATGTTGCTTGCTCTTGCCAGTAAATACTAACCTGCTCAATGAACGGGCTGTAGTACCACAAACTTTGACCATCAGATACCAACACGTTTTCATCAGGGAAAGTCGTTTCCCAACGGAATAAGCTTGGGCGTGCAATCTCAACCGTGCCCTCGCCTTCCATAACAACATCACCATCAGGGCTAGTCACGACTTGTTTAAAGTCAGCGCTAAAACCTGCATTCAATGACAAGCGGCTACTCAGTTCTTCTTTCGGAGAAGCCAATACTGAAAAGCTCATAAATAAAAGTGCGAATACTTTTTTCATCAATAATCCTGTTAGAACATACGTCGGTCATATTTTCGATTTGACCGACTTAATAGTTATGAGTTCCGAATGGAACTAATCTTTTGGTGGCGCTGGCGCTAAGACTTCGCGGTTACCGTTATGGCCCGGAGTACTCACAATGCCTTGAGCTTCAAGCTGCTCAACAATCCGTGCCGCGCGGTTGTAGCCAATCTTGAATCGACGTTGCACGCCAGAAACTGAACCACGACGTGAATGGACAACGTGTTCTACCACTTGATCAAACAGAGGATCGACTTCTTCATCTCCTTCCATCTTCTCACCCGGCAATAGTGTTTCTGGGGTTTGATCGCCGTTCGTAATCTCTTCAATATAGTTTGGCTTACCGCGAGCTTTCCAGTTGTTCACTACCGCGTGTACATCATCATCAGATGCAAACGCACCGTGTACACGAGTTGTGTGGCTTGAACCCGGTGGTAAGTACAACATATCACCCATACCCAATAATGATTCTGCACCACCTTGGTCAAGAATAGTTCTTGAATCTGTTTTGGTTGATACCGTAAAGGCAACACGTGTTGGGATGTTTGCTTTAATAAGACCAGTAATAACATCCACCGAAGGACGCTGAGTGGCTAAGATCAAGTGAACACCAGCCGCACGCGCTTTCTGCGCCAAACGTGCAATCAGTTCTTCCACTTTCTTACCGACTACCATAATTAAATCAGCGAATTCATCGACGACAACCACAATATAAGGCAGTTTTTCCAACAATGGTGCTTCAGGGTCCATGCTGTCGCCCGGCTTCCATAGTGGGTCATGGATTGGGTGACCCGCTTCCGCGGCCATCTTCAATTTGTCGTTGTAGCCTTTGATGTTACGAACACCTAGAGCCGACATCAGTTTGTAACGACGTTCCATTTCACCTACACACCAACGAAGGGCGTTAGACGCATCTTTCATGTCAGTCACAACTTCAGACAACAGATGTGGAATACCTTCATAGATAGATAATTCCAACATTTTCGGGTCGATCATGATGAAGCGAACATCTTCTGGTGATGCCTTGTAAAGCATACTCAATATCATCACGTTTACACCGACAGACTTACCAGAACCGGTTGTACCTGCAACCAGAACATGTGGCATCTTCGATAGGTCAGCGATAACCGCTTCACCAGCAATATCTTGCCCTAGAACAACGGTCGTTGGTGACTTCGCTTCTTGGAACTGAGGGCTGCCCACCACATCGGAGAAGAATACGGTTTGACGGCTCATGTTCGGCAATTCTAAACCAACATAAGGTTTACCCGGTATTACCTCGACGACACGCACTGCCAATGCAGAAAGCGAACGAGCTAAGTCCATAGAAAGGCCAGAAATACGGCTTACTTTGACGCCCGGAGCCAGATCGAGTTCGAATCGAGTGATGACAGGACCAGGGAAAATATCAACCACATCAGCTTTAATCTTGTAGTCCGCTAGCTTCGATTCAACAAGACGAGCGATCGCCTCTAGCGCATCGCGGTCAATAAAGGTTTCGCGTTTTTCAGGGTGGAACAACAACTCAAGCGTTGGCAATGGTTCGGCCGGTTTCGGTAAGTTAACATCTTGCTGTACCAGGAACGGGTTTTGTGTCGCCGCCATGTTCGCTTGTGCTTCAGAGACAAGGCTTTGGAAGGCTGCTACATCTTGATCTGGGTGAAGAGGCTCGTCTTCTATTACCTGTTCCCAAGGAAGATCAACCGTTGGCTCTTGAGTTTGTTCGTTTGATTGCTCAAATTCTGAATTATTTTGTTGGTTAACTAAAGACTCAGGTTGCTCTGCATTATCTTCTTCAGCCGATACAGACTCGAACTCTGTAGACTGTTCATAACTTTGTTCTTCAGCCACATCAAACGGTGATGCTTGTACAGAAAAATCGTCTTCGCTTGGTTCTTCTGGTTCACCCATTGGCGAAGCGTATAACGATTCAGGTTGAACATTTTCCGTATCGAATTCGCTCTCAACTTTTGGAGTGCGATCAACTTCTAAAGTGCTATCGACTACTGACTCAGCACTTTCAAGGCCAATATCAGTAGGGACAACTTCTGGTTGGTCGTTCTGCATGTATTGTTGGTACGCAGCCTGAGATTCGTGAGCATCAGTCTGATCTTGCTCAGCAAGATCATCTTCATACATAGCGGCATTTTCTAGCTGCTCTATCGTCGCATTCAACTGCTTCGAGCGCTCAATACCTTCTTCTAAATGTTCTTCTGGCGCGTGGTAAACAGCAGCGACAGAGATAGGTTGCTCTGGTTGAATTTCAGGTTGAACTTGCGGTGCTTCATAAGTAGAAACCTCTGGCTTAGCAGGAGCCTCTACTGGCATATGGATATTGTAATGACGCTTCGACGTTGCACTGTTGTCCAACGCATTGACGCCAGTGTCTGAAGAGTCGTTGGTCGCAGAGAAGCTCATCGCTGGGTCGAGCTGATCTTGTTCTACTTCTTTATACCCTTCTATAGCCTTACCTTCGATAAGATTGTCTTCTAACGCAGGAACATCACGGAAAGTCGGATTTTGATGACGTTCTGTTAGAGAATCTCTGTCTGTCGATTCTTTCAATTCAGGCTCAAGTAGCTCTTGATCTTGGCCACGAGCCTTATTAACAGCAGATGTAAAAAATTTAATGGCACATTCGCCTAGCCATTCCACAATACTTAACCAAGAAATTCCGGTTAATAGCGTTAAGCCAGCTCCCCATAAGAAAAGAAGAACTAGCGTACTACCGAGAACATTTAACGTGGGAAGCGCAAGGCTTGTTAGTACGTCACCCACGACGCCACCTGACGAAAAGTACCAAATGTCGTCAAAGTTGATATCTGCTAGACCGCAACTAGTAAGAATAAGGACAGTAAGGCCAAGTAAGCGAGTACCCCACAGCATGAAATCGATCTGCTCGTCTTCATTACGTTTACGGAATAATACCCACGCAGCAACCGTTACCAAGATAGGTAAAGGGTAAGCCAAAGAACCAAACACAAAGAAAAGCGTATCCGCCAACCATGCACCTAGGTAGCCACCCGCATTTTGAATGTCACCACCCCACGCCGTTTGCGACCATGATGGGTCTGCAGGACTAAAAGTTAATAACGCAACGGCAAGTAGAATAGAGAAGAGAACACCTAGAATTAGGCTGCACTCTTTTAGACGTTGAGAACCATTCAAACGAGGAGACTGAGGCTCTTCACTCGTTTTAATGATTGTTTCTACTTTATTACTGCTCTGCTTGAACATAAACCAACTTAATAATTAAACGGAATAAAACATCTCGAGCGACCAAAGTCGCCCGTTTCAATGAAACTACTGTTGATTTAACCATATCAAACAGAAAAACCCAATTCCAGAAAGCAAGAAAGCGGAACAAATGTCCGCTTTCTTTCATTTCACCAATTGTGACTAACGAGTTTTAATCACAAGTTGATTGGTTTGTTTAACTTCTTCCATTACAACGTAAGTTCGAGTGTCGTTTACGCCCGGTAGACGAAGTAACGTATCACCCAGTAGCTTACGGTAAGCACCCATATCCGATACACGTGTTTTTAGAAGATAGTCAAAATCACCCGACACTAAATGACACTCTTGGATGTCATCCAGTTTCTGCACAGCGGTGTTGAATTGTTCGAACACATCTGGAGCACCACGGTTCAACGTAATTTCAACAAACACTAAAAGTGAAGCATCAAGATACTGTGGGTTCAGCAACGCTGTGTACCCAGTAATGTAACCTTGACGTTCTAAACGACGAACACGCTCAAGACATGGAGTGGGAGAAAGTCCTACTCGTTTTGAGAGTTCAACGTTTGAGATACGACCGTCTTTTTGCAACTCATTAAGAATGTTGCGGTCAATACGATCTAGTTCCTTGGACGGCTTCTTATAATTGTCTGCCATTTTTTATTCCACCTTATTACTTCCTTGCAAAAAAATATACTACAACTTTTTAATATTCGGTATCAAATTCTATCTGAACCTATCTATACTAGATATTAATTCGACAGAATTACCCTACACATAGATAAAACAACCATAATATAATGAGGAGTCAGGATGATCATTGGCGTACCGAAGGAAATCAAGAACCACGAATACCGCGTTGGTATGACCCCAGCTAGCGTGAGAGAACTAATCTCACATAGCCACCAAGTTTTTGTTGAAACCAATGCCGGTACTGGTATCGGTTTTTCAGACGATGATTACATCGCTGTAGGCGCATCCATTCTTCCTACTGCTGCTGACGTTTTCGCGAAAGCAGAGATGATTGTAAAGGTTAAAGAACCTCAAGCTGTCGAGCGAGCTATGCTTCGTGAAGGGCAAATATTATTTACCTATTTACACCTTGCACCAGATTTTCCACAAACGGAAGAGCTAATCAAGAGCAAAGCTGTCTGCGTAGCCTATGAGACTGTAACAGATAATATGGGTCGCTTGCCACTATTAGCACCAATGTCTGAAGTCGCTGGTCGCATGTCTATTCAAGCAGGTGCACAAACACTAGAAAAATCTAACGGTGGTTGTGGCCTTCTTCTTGGCGGCGTTCCTGGTGTTGAACCAGCGAAAGTTGTTGTTGTTGGCGGCGGTGTTGTGGGTGCTAACGCAGCACGTATGGCTGTTGGCCTTCGCGCAGACGTAACCATTCTTGATCGCAACGTAGATACACTTCGTCGTCTGGATGAAGAATTCCAAGGTCGCGCAAAAGTGGTTTATTCTACTGAAGACGCTATTGAGAAGCATGTTCTAGAAGCAGACCTAGTGATTGGTGCAGTACTGATCCCAGGTGCAGCAGCGCCTAAATTGGTTACAAAAGATCACATAGCTAAGATGAAGCCAGGTTCAGCTGTTGTTGACGTTGCAATCGACCAAGGTGGTTGTTTCGAAACTTCACACGCAACCACTCACGCAGATCCAACTTACATTGTTGATGATGTCGTTCACTACTGTGTTGCTAACATGCCAGGTGCCGTTGCTCGTACTTCTACTTACGCGCTAAACAACGCAACACTTCCTTACATTGTTAAGCTAGCGAACAAAGGCTACCGCGAAGCACTTCTATCTGATGAAGGCTTCCTAGAAGGTCTTAACGTTATTCACGGTAAAGTAACTTGTAAAGAAGTTGCTGAAAGCTTTGACCTAGAATACGTAGCGCCTGCAGAAGCAATCGCGATGTTTAACTAATGATGTAATGGCTAACTGAACGCAATAACCTTCTCGTTGAAGCGTTCAGTTAACTCATACGCATTAAACAAAAAGCCAGTACGACATTATGTCGCGCTGGCTTTTTTACATTTATAGCTTCGTCTTGTATTTATAGCTTCATTTTTCATTTATGGCTTTGCTTTGCTTTTATGAGTTTATGAGTTTATGAGTTTATGAGTTTATGAGTTTAGATCGTAAAACACGCACAGTTCTGTTTACTGATAACGCTCGACTTTAACCCCATGAATCAATAGGTTTCTTGGCGTAATACTGCGTTCACAGAACTCTTCAATCGAAGCTTCATAGCCTTGTTCTTGCAGATAGATGACACGATCTAAGGCCAACCATATCTCCAATGGGCGTCTAAAGACTTGTTGTACTAAGCTCAACTTCTCCATTTCCCAGAAAAGCGCCTTGCCTTGGGCTAAGTAGAAATCAAAATCGACGTCTGAGCCCAGCGATACTTTTTTAACTTCAGATGCCCAGCGGCAGAATGATTCAAAACCCTTAGACAGCTCTGATTTTTTAATGCTTGGCACCGGAATGTATTCGTCGATATGACGTTCAGCTTTGAGCAGTTTGCTGAAGCCCAAACGATAACTCATTTCTAACTGACGGTGTCTCTTTACTCTTTCACCACCAGTGACGGTTTCTTGAAGCGGGATTCTTAAATCACTTTTACTTAGGGCTAATGCAGAGCTTTTCGCGACGGAAGACATGGCTTGGTAGTTTTCACCACGAATAAGATGGTAGCAGCAAGGAGAAATGGTCACTGCAGGAAGCCCATGTGAAACAGATTTCTTCACTAGTTCAACATGAAGGTCGCCACAAGCATGAAGAGCAACAGCATGTTGATTTGAGTTAAACACCCGATCTGCATCTTTTGAAAACGCGTCACCTTGAACAAAGTTCATATCTAGATGTTGAGCATCTGCAATCTTTTGCCCGCTTTCACACAGTGACTGTTGCCACTCAAAGCTAGTGACCTTTTGATCTGACTGCTGAGATAAGATTCGACCGAGAAAGCCTTTGCCAGAGCACCATTCAAGCCACTCTTTACCGTGATGGTGTTCAAGTGCAGCCTCTCCCATCGCCACGATTTGTTGCAGCTTTCTGCCGGGAATACCACCAGCAGCACCACGAGGGAGGTCTAATCCAACCAAAGCCGTATTATCAAACTGGATATTTTGGTTAGCAGCATCTAATCGAGGGAGGAAGCGAGTCAGTTCCTCGACCAAAAGCTGAGGCTGCTCTTTTAACGTTTGAATGCGCTCAATACTCAAACTTTCTAACCAATCGACAAGTGGGCGATTCACATCTTTCCATGGTTGATGGTGAGTTTGGCATAGGTGAAAAGGCTCCGAACGCCAATAGACTTGGTGCTCTAACAAGAATGAGTCGAGTATTGTAAATCGTGAATGCATGCTTCCCCCTATGGTGCGAGGATTGTAGGGGTAAGAGGCCGAAATGGAAAGGAAGGATACAAATTGAGGTTGTATAAAGACAACCCACCAGCAAGCAAACCACAAATGAGCTTAAATGAAAACGGCCTGTAAACAGGCCGAATTAGGAATCTAGGTAAGACTATGACCCTTAGCGAACAGGTAGGTCGATATCTTTAAACATCTCTTCGATTTCTTCATTCGATTTCAAAGAAATAGCTTGTTCAACCACAGGACGAGTTAGGTGTGGTGCAAAACGCTCCATAAAATCAAACATGTAAGAACGCAGGAAAGTGCCTTTTCTAAAGCCAATGCTTGTGGTGCTAGCACCAAATAGGTGACTCGCATCAATAGCAACCAAATCTGTATCTTGCTCGTGGTCAATCGCCATACTTGCGATTACACCAACTCCGATCCCCATACGAACATAAGTTTTAATTACGTCTGCATCCGTTGCGGTAAACACAACTCGAGGTGTTAATCCTACTTTGTTGAATGCAGTATCAAGCTCAGAACGGCCAGTAAAACCAAATACATAAGTCACGAGAGAATAAGCAGCAAGATCTTCAATCGAGATAGTTCGTTTTTGCGCAAGAGGATGATCTTTAGTTACAACGATTGAACGGTTCCAGTGATAACAAGGCAGCATAATTGCATCTTGATAAAGGTGCAGCGCTTCCGTTGCAATCGCAAAGTTCGCAGTCCCTTTAGCGACCGCTTCTGACATCTGGCTTGGTGTACCTTGGTGCATGTGAAGCGACACTTTTGGATAACGTGCCGTGAAACCTTTAATCACATCAGGGAGCGCATAACGAGCTTGAGTATGAGTGGTTGAAATATTCAATGTGCCCATCTCAGGATGAGTATGCTCACCCGCTACTGCTTTAATACTCTCTACACGTGCTAAAATCTCTTGAGAGATACGAATAATATCCTCACCGGCTTGTGTAACCTGGGTTAAATGCTTACCGCTACGTTCAAAAATCTGAATGCCTAGCTCGTCTTCAAGTAACCTAACTTGCTTACTAATGCCGGGCTGAGATGTATACAAACTCTCTGCTGTCGCTGAAACATTTAGGTTATGGTTTAGAACCTCAACAATGTACTTCAGTTGCTGTAACTTCATATCTAACCTCGTAATCCTTTACTCATTTCTGCGCTAACTTATTTGCAAATAGAGCTTTATAGTCTCGTGTAATATAATTAATAGTTATAACGCTTCGAGAACCAAAATGACAGAAATAATGAGTTTTTCTAGCTTAACAAACAAAAACATCACTAACGCTTTGCAACCCACACCTCATTCTCATACATTAGTTGGTAAGTTTTGATTGCCGATTGTGCTCAACAAGAGATAATCAGAAATTGCAATTTACGAGTGCCGATACACAATGGAATCGTGTATCCTCTCAAGTTAGCTATAGAAAACAACAAGCAGACACAAATATATGAATATTGGTTTAATAATCGCCTTAGTCGCCGTTCTTTTGGTGTTGGTTTTAGGCTACAACATCATGCTTCAATACAAAGTTAAGGTAGAAACAGCGAAGAAACAGGAAGCTTCTCGTTATCTAACCATTATTGACGGAACAGAAGAGTTGATTGGCAATGCTCATCACATGCCGTTTAGCCAAGATCTTCTTATATGCTTAAACAATCGAATTCTTGATGCGTTAGAAAACATGTATCAGCTCGATCCCAAAAACAAGCAGCTTGCCCAACGTATTGAAAGCGTAAAACAACAAATCACTCAGCTTAAAGAGAACTACCAAGGTGGTGAAAGTACTACCTTCCGCGTTCCAAGCAGTGACAAACAAGCGATCATGATGCTGAAGCTAGTTAAGCGCCTACGTGATACGGTCCGTAACGAGCACAATAAAGGCCGATTCGAGACTCAAGCTTATGTTGTTGAAAACGCTCGTTTAGAGACGATTCAAATTCGTATCAACATCGAAAATGTTATCAAGCGTGCAAACGACTCGATTTCTCGAGGACAACCAGGCACAGCAATTCAGTTACTGCGTAAAGGTATCGACGCATTAGCAACTAAGAACGATTCATACTCTACTCAAGCGAAAGAAAAGCTTCAGCAGATGCTTAACGATCTTGATCAGAAGCGCCAAGATAAAAACGCGCAAGATTTACAACAGATCGAATCTAAAGAGCGTGACGAAGACATGGACGCCCTCTTCGGTCAGAAGAAGAAATGGTAACTGTCTAACGCAATACTTAAAGGCTGCTATTTACATTAAATTAGCGGCCTTTTTTGTAGCTGTTGAATTTCCTTTCTCTGTATAGGGAGATCTCTTGAGCTGTGATAAAATCCCGCATTATCAACAAACTTGCCCTGACCATGTATCAAGAATTATTAGCTCCAATCCACTCTTTTCTTAAAGCTGAAACGCCAGATTCATGGATCGATGAAGCCAAAAAGCCTGAAAACCTTCACATCATTCTACGCGATCACATGCTTTGTGAACTTAAGGCGGCACAGAGTGCTTTGTTCCTTATTCGCAAGTACGCAGTTGATAAAGAAAGCGCAAAACAACTGAATGAATGGATTTTGCCCTACGAGCAATTTGCTTACCGTCGTATCGGAGACTTAGAGTCTCTGCGTGGTAAAAGCAACGTATCAAAGCAAATTACAGCGAAAGAAGGCTGTAATTACGGCGCTGACCTGATCGATAAAATGGTATTGCTGATCAAAGAAGAGCTGCATCATTTCTACCAAGTCATGGAATTGATGGTAAAGAAAGGCGTCACTTACCAACCGATTGAAGCGGGTCGCTACGCTAAGGGTTTAATCAAGCAAGTCAAAACTTACGAACCCGATGCTCTAGTTGATAAGCTCATCATCGGTGCTTTTATCGAAGCTCGCTCTTGTGAGCGTTTCGCTAAATTAGCTCCATTCTTGGAAGAAGATATGGAGAAGTTTTACGTGTCTCTGCTTCGCTCAGAGGCTCGTCATTACCAAGATTACCTTGAGTTAGCAGAGCAGATCGCAGGGAAAGATATCTCAGAGCGTATTGCTCATTTCGCGCAAGTAGAAGCGGAACTTATTACTTCAGAAGACAGCGATTTTAAGTTCCATAGTGGCGCTCCGGTTTAGACTAGGCAAGATAACTCAAGTCCAGACCAATTCGGTATCTCGTACACAAATAAGAAGGCCAGCAATTTGCTGGCCTTCTTATTCGCATAGCTTTCTGATGCAAACCTAAGCTAGCGTACCGTTGATCTCTGCAAGTACAGCGGCAGGGTCTATCGCTTGAGTGATAGGGCGACCGATAACAAGGTAGTCAGAACCTGACTCAATCGCTTTAGAAGGCGTCATGATTCTCTTCTGGTCACCAACATCAGTACCTACAGGACGAATACCAGGAGTTACTAGCTTGAATTCTTGGCCAAGTGCACCTTTCAGTAAAGAAGCCTCTTGTGCCGAACATACAACGCCGTCTAAACCAGAGTTTTTAGTCAGAGATGCCAAGCGCATCACCTGCTGCTGTGGCTCAAGATCCAAACCAATACCCGCCAAGTCAGATTGCTCCATACTGGTCAGTACTGTCACGCCAATTAGCAATGGACGATCTTTACCATACGGTTCCAAAATTTCGCGAGACGCCGTCATCATGCGCTCACCACCACTTGCATGTACGTTCACCATCCAAACGCCTAGTTCTGCGGCAGCTCTCACAGCTTTTGAACATGTGTTTGGGATGTCGTGGAATTTAAGATCCAAAAATACTGAGAAACCACGTTTATGCAATTCACGAACAAATTCAGGACCAAACAAGGTAAACATCTCTTTGCCCACTTTTAGACGGCAAGATGCTGGGTCAATACGATCAACAAAGGCTAACGCATCCGCTTGGTTATCATAATCCAATGCTACAATGATTTTTTGGTCGTTCATTTCATCTCCTAACGCAGTTAACTTTCTACAAAATATTTATACCAATCAGGCCATAAATAACAGTCATAAAAATGCAGCCCGAAAGCTGCAATTAATAATTTGGTCTTAAAATGACCACAAATCTATTCACCATCAAGCCCACGAATAGGCTTGATCGTTCCCCACCCCTTACATGAAGGGCAGTGCCAATACATTGAGTGTGTTGAGAAACCACACTGACGACAACGATAATGAGGCTTAACCTTAAGTTGTTCACCAACCATAGATTGAAGTGTGGTTAAGCTGTCTTTCGCACGACCTTCTTCTGCTTCCGCTAGGTGATAATCGATTAATCGATAAAAACCCTTCATGGTTGGATTTTTGACTAGCTGCTTTGTTAGTAGCTCTTGAGCAGAACCAACATCTTCATGGTGAGCAACCAATTGAGCGAGCATCAGTTCAGCGGATACACCAGCTTTATTCTGAATACAAGCTTTAAGGAACTCGACCAATTGAGCCTCTTGCCCAAGCTTGTGGTAACACTCAGCAAGGGTTGGCAACACCTCACTAATAAAGTCGATATCTTGCTCGAGTACCGACTCCAAACAATCGATTGTCTTTTGGTAGTCTTCGTTCGCTAAGTGGAACTTGCCTAGAGCAATGCTAGCACGAACACATTTAGGGTCTTCAGAAAGTGCCTTTTTGAAATGCTGAAGCGCTTTAGAGCGATTACCATCGGCTTGCTCTTGCATCGCAAGTTCACACCAGAAATGTGCAACAGTCGCGCGCATCTTCATTTTCTTCTTGCCGAGCTTAACTAGGATATTTCCGTAATGAATAGCCTTGTTCCACTCTCGAGTTTGCTGATAAATAGCAACCAACTGCTGTAGAGCACCCTCTTTGTGATCGGGTTCTTCTACAAGCTGTTCAAAGATTTTTTCGGCGCGGTCAAGAAAGCCAGAGACCATATAATCTTTAGCTAATTGTTGTAGTGCGAGGTTTTTCTGATCGAGAGTAAGCCCCGAACGGGAGATAAGATTTTGGTGGATACGAATAGCACGGTCGACTTCACCTCTAGAGCGGAACAAGTTGCCCAAAGCTAAGTGAGTATCGATGGTTTCATTGTCGACTTGAAGGAGTTCAATGAAGTGATCAACCGCTTTGTCAGACTGATCTGACAGTAATAGGTTCAAACCCGTCACGTATTGACGGGAAATCTGGTGTGATTGTTTCTGTTTTTCTTGCTGAGCATTACGATTACCCATATACCAACCGTAAGCGGCGGCAATAGGTAAGAGCAAGAACAGTAACTCTAACATCAAATAAGACCTTTAAGCTTTGGTATCAGCAGCTACCTGCTTTGATTGCTTATTGAGTTGTTTCTTCAAACGATGAATTCTCAGTTGAGATCGCATGTGCATATTGCCGAAGACTAACCAAGCAAGACCAAAACCTGAAACAAAGACAACACCTAATAAGCTTGATAGGTGGAAATCACCTTGCGCTAGCAGATAGTTGAAATTCACACTTGTTTGGTTTTGAGAGCCTAAAGCCAGTGCAATTAGGAAAAGTGCGATAACGGCGACTATTTTTATAATTTTCATAGTTCATCACTCATTGGTTAGTTAGCTGTACGATTATGCAGGAAAATTACTAATCAGACCACCATATTATGGTCATAAAAAAGCGGCATACATTATAGTATGCCGCTTTTCTTAATTCCGATAAGTAGTCTACAGTCCTGAGTTTACTCGTTCGCGTAGCTCTTTACCTGGTTTAAAGTGAGGAACGTATTTGCCTTCCAACTCAACCTTGTCACCAGTTTTAGGATTACGTCCAACACGAGGTTCACGGAAATGCAGAGAAAAACTGCCAAAACCGCGAATTTCGATTCGATCACCACTTTCTAGTGTTGAAGCCATGTGCTCTAAAATGTCTTTTACAGCGTCTTCAATTTCTTTTGCAGAAAGGTGCGTTTGCTCAGCGCACAGTCTTTCAATCAATTCAGACTTAGTCATAGTTACCCTCGTTGGTTTTCTTTTTAGAAATTATAGACCTATCGGAAAAATAAGCAAAAAAAAAGGAGCCTTGCGGCTCCTTTCTTGGCTATATAGCTATAATTCTCTTAATGAGAAGCTATTATTCGCCTTTAGCAGCTTTGAATGCGTCTGCCATTGCGTTACCGAACGCGCCTTCATCAGACTTGTTCAGTGAAGCCATTGCTTCTTGCTCATCAGCTTCATCTTTAGCTTTGATAGATAGGTTGATTACGCGGTTCTTACGGTCTACACCAGTGAACTTCGCTTCAACGCTGTCGCCAACGCTTAGGATTAGAGATGCATCTTCGATACGGTCACGAGAAACTTCAGAAGCGCGTAGGTAACCCTCAACGCCTTCGATTAGCTCGATAGTAGCGCCTTTCGCGTCAACTGCAGTTACAGTACCGTTTACAAGAACACCTTTCTTGTTGTCAGCAACGTATGCGTTGAACGGGTCGTTTTCCATTTGCTTAACGCCAAGAGAAATACGCTCACGCTCTGCATCTACTGCTAGAACAACAGCAGAGATTTCGTCGCCTTTCTTGTATTCACGTACAGCTTCTTCGCCGGCAGCGTTCCAAGAAATGTCAGATAGGTGTACAAGACCGTCGATACCGCCTTCTAGACCGATGAAGATACCAAAGTCAGTGATAGACTTGATCTTACCAGTAACTTTGTCGCCCTTAGCTTGCATTTCTGCAAATGACTGCCATGGGTTAGCTTTACACTGTTTCAGACCTAGAGAGATACGACGACGTTCTTCGTCGATATCAAGAACCATAACCTCAACTTCGTCGCCAACATTAACAACTTTAGAAGGGTGGATGTTCTTGTTAGTCCAATCCATTTCAGAAACGTGTACTAGACCTTCAACGCCTTCTTCGATTTCAACGAAGCAGCCGTAGTCAGTTAGGTTCGTAACACGACCAGAAAGTTTGTGACCTTCTGGGTAACGCTTAGCGATTGCTACCCATGGATCTTCGCCAAGTTGCTTAAGACCTAGTGAAACACGAGTGCGCTCACGATCGAACTTAAGAACTTTAACTAGGATTTCGTCACCAACGTTAACGATCTCTGATGGGTGCTTAACACGCTTCCAAGCCATATCTGTGATATGTAGAAGACCGTCAACACCGCCAAGATCAACGAATGCACCGTAGTCAGTAAGGTTCTTAACGATACCTTTAACTTCAGTACCTTCTTGTAGAGTTTCAAGAAGTTCGTCACGCTCAACACTGTTTTCAGATTCGATAACAGCACGACGAGAAACAACAACGTTGTTACGCTTCTGGTCTAGCTTGATTACTTTGAACTCTAGCTCTTTGTTTTCTAGGTGAGCAGTGTCACGGATAGGACGTACGTCTACTAGAGAACCAGGAAGGAAAGCACGGATACCGTTAAGTTCAACAGTGAAACCGCCTTTAACTTTACCGTTGATGATACCAACAACAGTTTCAGCTTCTTCACAAGCTTTCTCAAGTACGATCCAAGCTTCATGACGCTTAGCTTTCTCACGAGAAAGTTGAGTCTCACCGAAACCATCTTCAACAGCGTCTAGAGCTACGTCTACTTCAGCACCAACTTCAACTTCAAGTTCGCCAGCAGCGTTCTTGAATTGTTCAGCAGGGATAGCAGATTCAGACTTAAGACCAGCATCTACAAGAACGAAACCGTTCTCGATAGCTACTACAGTACCTTTAACGATGCTGCCTTGTTGGAATTCAGTTTCAGATAGAAACTCTTCAAAGAGTTGAGCAAAAGATTCAGTCATTATTTAATCTTCAATAATTAAACGTCCATGGGTATCCTACCGCATGGGGTTGATAAATTCGCCGGTCATCATCCTTGCGACCAACGTTCGTACTAGCTCGGCGAAATTACCCAGCCAGTTTCGATTCAATATAGTGTAGTGCTTTTTCTACTACCTGCTCAATATTCATTGAGGTGGAATCAAGCACTAGAGCATCCTCTGCAGGGCGAAGTGGCGCCACTGGACGATTACGATCTCGGTCGTCTCGCTCTTGGATCTCGCTCAAAAGGTCGTCAAATTTAACATCTAACCCCTTCTGTTGCAACTGTTTAAGGCGGCGACTCGCACGCTCTTCAGCACTTGCATCTAAAAATATTTTCGCTCCAGCTTCAGGAAACACAACCGTTCCCATGTCACGGCCATCAGCAACCAAACCAGGTGCCGCGCTGAATGCGCGTTGACGACGAAGCAGTGCTTCACGAACGCGAGGTAAAGCTGCTACTTTTGAAGCTGCCATGCCGGTTTCTTCTTTGCGAAGTTCACCAGACACATCTTCACCTTCTAGGATAACCTTAACTAAGTCGCCTTCAGCAATAAACTGCACGTCTAAGTGTGTCGCAAGCGGTACTAAAGCATCTTCTGATTCAGTATCCACACCATGGTGAATTGCCGCTAAAGCCAATACGCGATAGATCGCGCCTGAGTCTAGAAGATGAAAGCCTAGCTTATCTGCTAGCAACATACACAGGGTACCTTTACCTGCACCACTTGGTCCATCAACCGTAATCACTGGGCTTTGAGAAGGCATCTTTTACTCCACGTTTTGTCGTAAGTTTTATTCTGTACTAGCGATTCGCCACTACTTTATAGGCGGCATATTATAGAGAAAAATTGGAAGTCGAGCGAGGTAAATCTCAGATAATTCCGAGTTGATGATGCATAAACCAATGCAACCAGCCCAATATCCGTTTGCTTAGGTCAATAAGACACGCACGCGCTTTTCGATAGCGCACTTTTCGATAGATAGAAAAAAGCCTTGCAACTAGCAAGGCTCATGAATTTGCATTTTGTAGAGCAAAGAAGAAGTAGCTCCAAGAAGCTTAGCCAATAATAGCTCGAACCGCTTCTAGGTCTTCAGGCGTATCAACACCAGCAGCAGGCGCCTCTTCTGCAACTGCCACATGGATTTTTTCACCATACCAAAGTACACGTAACTGCTCTAGGCACTCAATACGCTCAAGTGTACTTGGTTCCCAATTGATGTAGGTATTGATAAAACCCGCACGGTAAGCGTAGATGCCAATGTGACGAAGCAGTGGAGATTCCGCTGCTGTACCGTTGTTCGCGTAAGCATCGCGATCCCAAGGAATAGTAGCTCGGCTAAAGTACAGGGCATACCCATCTTTGTCCGTCACAACTTTTACGGCGTTAGGATTAAACACTTCATCAGCATGAGTGATTTCCACACCCAATGTTGCCATTGGTGCTGTGCTGTTCGCGAGGTTATTTGCTACCTGATTAATGATTGAAGGCGGAATAAGTGGCTCGTCCCCCTGAACATTCACGATAATATGGTCATCAGGAATGTTCATCGCTTTAATCACTTCAGCTAGACGTTCGGTACCGGACTCATGATTCGGTGATGTCATACAAACGGTCGCGCCAAATGCTTTAGCCGCTTTTTCAACTCGAGCGTCGTCGGTAGCGATAATAACGTTATCGGCACCCGCTTTCATTGACTGTTCGTATACCCATTGAATCATCGGCTTTCCACCAATGTCAGCAAGCGGCTTCCCAGGTAAACGGCTCGATTGGTATCTCGCAGGTATAACAACCGTATAAGACATTACTTACCCTCATCCATTGAAACGGTGCGAGCTTCAGGTTCTAAAAGAACAGGAATACCCTCTTTAATTGGGTAAGCAAGGCGATCAATTTTACAAACAAGCTCTTGCTTATCCTTGTCAAAAGTTAGTTTACCTTTACATACAGGGCAAGCAACGATCTCAAGCAAACGGTGATCCATAGTATTCCATAACCTCTTTTATTCTTTTTAAAATTTGCTGTTGCGAATCTTCATCAAACTGCGCAGATACTGGAAGATACCACCAGTTGTCTTGAGCATATTCTTCGCATTTTACAGCGTCTTTTTCTGTCATAATCATATTCATGCCTTTCTTTGCTAAGGCATAAAGTTCATCTTTATCGAAATCTTGATGGTCGGCGAAGCCCTGTGTGAAAACCACATCACCATCAAGATCTTCCAATGTTTTAAAAAAGCGTGGCGGATGACCAATACCAGCAAAAGCGACCAACTTCTGTAGTTCTGCTACCGATATTTTCTGACCAGTCTTTAGGTTAACGGCTTGGCTTGGTCGCAAAGACATAGAGAATTCCCGCCCCTGCGCTTCACCGCCATTGTTAACCAAAAAGTCTACGTCATCTAAACGAGATATAGGCTCTCTTAGCGGGCCTAAAGGAATTAGGCATTCGCTACCAAAGCGTCTTGCACCGTCGATAACCGCAAATTCAATATCACGTTCAAGTGCATAATGCTGAAGGCCATCATCCGTGATGATGACATCAACCCCTTCGCTCAACAAAGCCTTTACCGCGTTTGCACGCACAGGATCGACTGCGACAGGTGCACCAGTTCGCTTTAGAATTAAACGAGGTTCATCGCCAGAGTGTTCAGCAGGCGTGTTTTTATCCAATACTAACGGGTAGCTTGGCGCTTTTGCCCCATAACCTCGAGAAACCACTCCAGGTTTAAAGCCGTTAGCTTGAAGCACCTCAACTAACCAAATCACAACCGGTGTTTTACCATTGCCACCAGCGGTAATATTACCAACAACAATTACTGGTAAGGGCGGACGGTAGGTCTCTTTTTTACCGGATAGATAGGCGTCACGTCTTTGACCGCTGATCATTTTGAAAAGCAGACTCAATGGCCACAGTAGCGGCCAAAGAAGGTATTTTAACGGATGATTGTTAAACCAAATCTTTTCGATCACAACAAGACCTAATCTTATCCGCTGAACTGAATTCGGTGTAGTTGCGCATAAGCGCCATCATGCGCAATTAGCTCCGCGTGTGCACCTCTTTCTACAATACGACCATCATCAACCACTAAGATCTCATCGGCTTGTTCAATAGTAGAGAGTCGGTGCGCGATAACCAATACTGTCTTGTCCTTTTGCAGCTCTTCTAACGCAGATTGGATCGCTCTCTCTGATTCAGTATCCAAAGCCGATGTAGCTTCATCAAGAATCAATACTGGAGCCTCTCTTAACAACGCTCTTGCAATAGCGATACGTTGTCTTTGGCCGCCAGATAGGCTTGCCCCATTCTCACCAACAATCGTATCAATGCCGTTTTCCATGCCTTCGATAAATTCAGTAGCATGAGCAAGCTTAGCCGCGTGTTCGATCTGCTCGCGAGAATATTTAGCTTCTGCTGCGTAAGCAATGTTGTTGGCTACCGTATCGTTAAACAGGTGTACATTTTGAGAAACAAGCGCAAAGTGCTCACGTAGGTTCCTCAATTCGTAATCACGAATGTCGTGGCCATCAAGTTCGATAGAGCCTGAGTCTACATCATAAAAACGAGTAAACAGGTTCGCAATAGTACTCTTGCCCGAACCTGATCGGCCGACAAGTGCAACGGTCTTGCCTTTCGGTATATTAAAACTGACCTTATCAAGCGCTGGTTTCTCAGCACCTTGGTAAGTAAATGTCACATCTTTTACCGCAACTTCACCATTTACGGTTTCAGGTTTCAGCGTACCCTTGTTTTGCTCAGTATCTAAGTCCATTAAACCAAATAGAGTGGTACTCGCCGCCATACCTCGTTGGAATTCCGAAGTTACATTGGTTAACGCTTTTAGTGGACGTAGTAAGCCAAACATCGCGGAGAACACAACGGTAAACGTACCTGCTGTTAGCTCAGCTTTAATTGAATCAACACTCGCGAGATAAAGAACAACAACAATCGCGATAGAGGCAATCATCTGAATAATTGGGTTAGCGGCAGCTTGAGCCGTCACCAGCTTCATGCTTTGTTGGCGCATCTGGTTGCTAACCGTATCAAAACGGCCTCTTTCTAGCTCTTGACCACCGTAAGTTAGAACCACTTTATGACCTTTCAGCATTTGTTCTGCTGAAGAAGCAACATGTCCCATGCTGGTTTGCATGTTCTTAGAAATTTTTCTGAATCGCTTTGATACAATACTAATTGCCCAAGCAACAAAAGGAGCGACAGCAAATAGAACTAAAGACAACTGCCAGCTATTCCAGAACATCAGCGTCAACAAGCCAATGATGCTGGCACCTTCACGCACAATACTGACCAAAGCCTTACTGGTTGCTGCAGAAACTTGTTCTGAATCGTAAGTAATGCGAGATAGCAGTGCGCCCGTCTGCTCTTTATCAAAGAAAGATACCGGCATGTGCATAAAGTGACTGAATATTTTACGACGAATCTCCATCACCACGTTGCCAGAGACCCAACTCAAGCAGTAGGTTGAGACGAAGCCACTCACACCACGAATGAACATCATGGCAAAAATAATAATAGGGAGAGTGCGTAAAAAATCAGACTCAGCGTTACCAAAGCCTTCATCAAGTAAAGGCTTTAGTAAGGAAATCATATAGGTATCAGAGACGGCATTTATAATAAGCGCAATAACCGCAACACCAAGGCCGGCCTTATACAGTCGAATATAAGTCCAAAGTCTTTTAAATGTGACCCAGGTAGTTTCATCTGTTTGTGTTGACATAGAATCGCTTAATTTTCTCACAATAATCTATCTATTCTACTCCCTTACGAAGCATCTGCCTATACCACTGCCTGCCTTGTTGTTCTCTAATCGTATGATATTTCCAACCTTCCTTACTGATAGTGATGGTTATTTGTCCGCTTTCTCCGGTATCAAGCCAAGCACTACCCGTTTCATGATAACGTTCAATCACAGATTTGCTGGGCATTCCCCACTGATTACCTTTGGCCAAAGAAGCAATTGCTAGCTGAGGTGAAACTGCCTCAATGAACGGCTTAATCGACGACGAATTACTACCATGATGCGGGACAAGCATCACGTCGCTCTTGAGCCGCTGACCTTCACGAGCAAGTAGCCACTCACTTACCCGTTCAATATCACCAGTTAGCAACATCGAGAACTCAGAATTGGGCTCAAAAATCCTGACCACACACGAATGTGGGTTGTACGCCCTCTTTACTCTTTGAGGTGGCCATAAAACCTCAAACTCTAGACCCTGCCAGTTCCACACCTCTCCAAAAGTACATGTTTGGATATTCGACTGAACTTGAACAGTAGATTTTGTTTGTTGATTGATGTTCTGACTGGCTCTTATCCACTTAGGATTGTAGTTTTTAAGTAACGCCGGATAGCCACCAGCATGGTCAGAATCGAAATGACTCACTATCACACCTTCCACCTCATGAACTCCTCTCTGACTCAAGGAGGGAATCAGCAAGGATTCAACAATCGAACCTCCCTGCCACGCGTTGCCGAGATCGTAAACAACGACCTGATTGTTCTTTTCCAAAACTAAAGACAACCCATGCCCTACATCCAAGATATCGATTGTTAATTTGTTTTGCTGCTTACCGAACTCCCACCACAATACAAACACTGCAATGACCAATATTGATAGTGTTCGTTTGAGATATCGACTGACGAACCCGAAAAATAAGATGAGGAATACAGACAACGCCATACTGTGATTATCAACTTGAATCCAAAATCGTTCAGAGAAAGGAAGGCTAAATACGAGAGGATCAAGCGACAAGTCGACCAACATCCATAGCTGTTCAGAAAAACCATGACTTAACGCTGTTAAACTAATCACCTCCGGCACTGACTCCAATATTAAGCTAAGTAACATCGCAAGAAACAGTAGCGGGATCGTCACCATTGATACCCAAGGCAAAAGGATCAAGTTGTAGAGAACAGAGACTAGACTCACCCCTTTAAAAAACAGTATCGAAAAGGGAGCAATAAGAAATGTCAGCATCAGCTGAATCTTGATGAGCTGCCGCCATCGATCGATAAGAGTGGCATTTGAAGATGATGGCCGACTATTCAAGGCGATATAAATAACGGCACCCAACGCACCAAAGGATAGCCAAAAGCTACTCGACAATGCTGAAAACGGCCAAATCAGCAGAACCACGCACAGGCTTAAGACGACATACCGAAGCACACTAATATTTTGCCCACGCCACAAGAAATAGCTCGCGATAATACACATCACTAAAGCTCTCAAGGTTGGCAGCGTGAATCCGGCAAACCAACTGTAGAAATAGGCTAAGCCGAGACCGAATATTGTGGGAAACCAAAGAAATGAAGGTGAGAGTAACCTGAATATCTTTCCTACCTGATAGCCGATACCAAAGGCAATCCCAATATGTAGCCCCGAGATAGCCATCAAGTGAATCAAACCACTGCTTTTAAGCAAATCCCAACGCTGAGGATGGATAAGGTCTCGATAACCAAAACTCAAAGCCATAATGAGGTCTTGATTTGCTAACTCACTTAACCTTTCAAGACGGTTTTCAAACCAATGAGACCGCATGTTAGTATTGGTGTGAATTCGATATTTGGTATCGGCCCTGTAAGTTGCATTGGCAACCACACCGGTGCTAAACAAATACTTTTCTAGATCAAAGCCTGCTTCATTAAGTTTACCCCACACTGGTTTTATTGAGACAGATAAATAGACATCATCCCCGAGCGTCAACTTAAAAGGAGTAAACAAACGCAATTTTATCAATTGGGGAAAGATTAATTTTTCGCCGCCAATTGATCTGGCTACTATTACGCTTTCAAAACCGTGGCTATTTTCACTAAAAAGGCTAACAACCGAAGCATTTATGGTAGTATTCTGCCCTGATTGGAATAAGCGACTCGTTTGTATTTCAATCGCATTCCCTAGGCAGATAACTAGTATCAATGCTGTTGCTAGACCTCTTGCTCTCCGGAAAACGCTATACTTTGTTGATGCTAGCAGTAACAACAGCATCAATGGTGCCCAAACCCAATGTGGCATCACAGGCCAGAAGCTGGCAGACACAACTGTCGCAGCAAATGAAATCAAGAACCAAGTGTTAAACAAGAGAGTAGCTTCCTCCTATGCCAAGAAAGTTTATCAAACGATTTATGCCTGACCATGAGCTAATCAAACGTCAGAAAGCATTGAAAGTTTTTGGCAATGTTTTGTACAACCCCAACTTATGGTGCCTTAATCGTCGCTCTGCGGCTGGTGCGTTCGCTGTTGGGTTATTCATGGCGTTTGTCCCTTTACCAAGTCAAATGATTATGTCTGCAGGTCTTGCGGTCGCATGTGGTGTTAACCTACCACTGTCTGTCGCACTGGTTTGGATCAGTAATCCTGTGACTATGCCGGTGCTGTTCTACTTTGCTTATAAAGTAGGCGCGTTTGTGATGCATGTGCCGCCTCAAGCCTTTCATTTCGAACTGTCTTGGGATTTCATCTTGGCGCAAATGAGCACCATAGGACCTCCGTTCCTGCTGGGTTGTCTGATTTGTGGTGTGGTTTCTGCAATGGTTGGCTACTTTGGTATTCGCGGGTTATGGCGTTACTCAGTAGTAAGAAGCTGGAAGAAGCGACAAGCAAGGTACTGAACGACCGTACCCTGTTATTCAATCTATCCTTGTATGCGCTTCACTTAAAACGTACACAAGTTAAAATCAGATGAGCCACTGAACTCTGCAAGATTGACATGTAACGAAAGTCGTAAAGAACACGAATTGAATTCAATAAAAAAGGATCCCATCAGGGATCCTTTTTTTGTTTATGCCGTTAGTCTATCGCGCAACGTGACGTTTACTTAGCGCATTACTTCGAAAATCACTTCGAGCTAAGCACCGAGGCCGGGTTTAGCTTAGCCGCTCGTGAGGCTGGATACCATGTAGCCAGTAAGCTCAACACAATCGCGGTACCGGAAACCACAACAACATCCGTCATATCAAGTTGTGATGGCAAGAAGTCGACAAAGTAGATATCACCGGACAAAAACTGGTGATCGACCAACTTTTCGAGCCCTTTGATAAGCGTAGTGAGATTAAGCGCCACCAAGACACCTATCGCACTCCCGACTAAGCTGCCTAACACACCCGAGAATACGCCCTGCCAAACAAAGATGCGTTTAACAAGGCCGTCTGATGCGCCCATGGTTCTTAAGATCGCGATCTCCGATGCTCTGTCTTTTACTGCCATCATTAAGGTCGAGACAATATTGAAACAAGCAACACCAATAACCAGTACCATCACCAGATACATAATGGTGCGAACCAACTGAATATCTCGGTACAAGAAGCCAAACTTCTGTTGCCAGCTTCGTAGATACACATACACATCAAGCTGGTTACCCACTTCACGCACAATAGAGTTCGCGTTCAGCACATCGGTCACTTTTAAAGAAACTCCAGTTACTGCCTCGCCTAGGTTTGCATAAGCTTGAGCATCGCCAATCGGGATTAGCGCCAAGCTGTGGTCTATCTGGCCATTAAGCGTCAACAAACCGACCACTTTAACGCGTACACGCTTCGGTGCTTGCACCTTCACTGAACCATTAACAGTGGGAATCATCAAAGTCAGATAGTCACCGACTTTCGCGCCAAGCACATTCGCCACACCAGAACCCAAAATGATCTGTTGTTGCCCAGCTTTAAATTCACTCCAAGCTTGTTTGTCTATGAAACTAGAAAGGCTAGATACCTGCTTCTCAAGTTGAGGATCAACGCCTCTGACTTCAATCGCTTTTAGCTCTTTGCCCTTTTCAGCAAGCGCAGTAATTTTGACATAAGGCGCAGCCGCGACGACTTTGTCATTTTTCACCGATTGCTCAATCACATGCTCCCAGCGAGTAACTGGTTCATTGACACCCTCGAATTCACCATGTGGAATAACGGAAAGTACACGCGACTCAAGCTCTCGCTCAAAGCCATTCATCGCAGACAAACCAATGATGATCACGGCCACACCAACGGCAATACCGATCGTCGAAGACAAAGAGATGAACGACACCATTTTGTCTCGTTGTTTCGCTCGGCTAAATCGGCCACCGATCAATAGAGATAAAGAAGAAAACACCTAGCTCTCCTCTTTTTCTACGTTAACCAGCAAACCGTCTTGCATGTGAAGCTGGCGATCCATCTTACCTGCAAGTTCACCATCGTGAGTCACAACCAAAAAGGCGGTATCGTACTCACGGTTTAGTTCACGCATTAAATCGTAAATAGACAGTGCTGTATTGTGGTCTAGGTTACCAGTCGGTTCATCCGCCAACACTAGCGCAGGCTTGTTCACCAATGCACGAGCAATTGCCACTCGTTGCCTCTCACCACCTGAAAGTTCTGAAGGTCGGTGGTCAACACGATGACTTAATCCAACTTTATCCAACAGACTTTGTGCTTCTTGTTTTGCTTTCGCTGGTTTTTCACCGCCAATAAGCAGAGGCATCGCTACGTTTTCTAACGCTGAGAAATCAGAAAGAAGATGATGAAATTGATAAACAAAACCAAGATGCTGATTACGAAGCTTGGCCTGCTTATTCGAGCTCAAAGATGCTAAGTCTTGCCCGAGAAAGCTCACGCTGCCGTCAGACGCATCATCCAATGCCCCTAAAATATGCAATAACGTACTCTTACCGGAACCAGAGGTACCAATGATAGCGACTAGCTCACCCTTTTCGACTTCAAAGCTGACCCCCTTGAGAACCTCAGTATCTAACGAGCCTTCACGGTACGTTTTACGGATATCATTACATTGAAGAAAATTACTCATAACGAAGGGCCTCAGCAGGTTTCACAGAAGATGCACGATAAGAAGGAAATACAGTCGCAACAAGGCTAAGTGCAATAGCCAAAACCACAACAACCGCAATTTGGATTGGGTTAATCAATATTGGCAGTTGTCCACCAAATGAGAACAGAGCAACACCCATCGCCTCTAAAATAGTATTGAGGTTCGAAGCTAAGATCACGCCAAGAATGCCGCCAGATAAGGCGCCGATCACACCGCTACTTGCACCTTGAACCATGAAGATACCCATGACTTGGCCATCACGCATGCCTTGTGTTTTTAAGATAGCGACTTCGGATTGCTTCTCCATCACCACCATGATCAGCGCAGAAATAATATTAAACGCCGCAACACCGATAATCAGCCCCAGCATCAAGCCCATCATATTTTTTTCCATACGAACAGCTTGGAAAAGCTCGCCACGCTGGTCACGCCAATCACTCCACACCCAACCTTCCGGTAAAGGGGTGTTCGATAAATCTGCGACTTCAAATGGGTCATCAAAAAACAGTCTCCAGCCTGAAATCGTATCAGACTTATAACGCATCAAACGTCCTGCATCTTGAATGTGTGTGACCATCAACTGAGCATCAATATCCGAACCCGTATTAAAAATACCGGCTACGGTGAAATTTCGCTGGCTAGGTATGCGACCTAGTGGTGTGTATTGACTGGCACTGGTGACCATTAAGCGAACTTTGTCCCCTATAGACACTTTCAAGTTTCTTGCCAAGGTATGACCAAGGAAAAGCTGATACTGACCGGCTTGGAGTGAAGACAGTCTGCCAGCAATTAAATGATTCTGGAGGGGGTCATCGGAATTGGGCTCAATACCGATTAACAGGCCCGCAGATAACTGAGCAGGGCTTTGAATCACCGCTTCACTGCGAACAATAGGTTCAACGTGGCCATTGAGCGACATTTGCTCCGCAAAGCTAGGCGCTTGAGCAGAAAGTGACGTTGTGCCTCCTTGCTCGTAAACAACGGCTTGAGGAAGCACACCAAGAATTCGGTCTTTTAACTGCGCTTCGAATCCATTCATTACCGATAAAACAGTAACCAAAGACAGCACACCAATGGTGATTCCGGCCGTCGACATATAAGAAACAAAACGGCTAAAGCGATCACCTGAACGACCTTTCAAATAACGCAGGCCAACAAACAATGAAATAGGATGAAACATACTTTGAACCATCTAAAGGAGATGCGGGTTAATGTAACGGGTATTGCCGTTACTGTGTAGGGGTTAATTGAAAATATAGAGTGAATTAACTCAATTAGTTAGGCTTGAAAAACAGAACCTTGTCAAATAGCCAACTTTCAAACAACTATTTGAGACTTTCAATTAACTGACCTTGATTACTGCGGCCACATAGCGATAATCAATAGATCACTTCAAGGAACTAACGCATGACAGAACAAGAGTTTTTCACCGTTCACCACAGCCTTACCGCTAATATTGAGCCTATGGACAGTAACTTCGCTTTACCTTCTCAGATTCAGTTCGAATCGGAGATCCCTGCCCCTTTTGTTGTGGCAAGTGAGTTTAGCCAATTGGACCTATTAGCCGACAGTGCTCGCAACGAACTGAAAAACAGCGACTTGAAGAATGTCATCAGTTTATTGGATGCACAGAACTCTAAATTAAACCTCTTGTTGAGCTTTATGTTGTCGCAACAAGATGATGAACAATTTCGTACCCACACGTATTCATTTGGCGCGAGTCAGTTCTCTTGTTTTTCCAAAACAGATATCGAAGCGGGTCGCTTAGTTAAAGCCAAGCTCTTTATCGAGCACCCTGCTGCTGCTATCTATTGCTACGCGGAAGTCTTCGCTAGCGAACCTAAAGACTCAGGCTTCGAAATCAAATTCAAATATGCTCATCTTCGTGATACTGACCAAGACTTGCTGATCAAGGCTGCACTTCATCAACAACAAAAGCTCTTACGTCAACGCTCTCTAGAACGAGATAACAAGTAAATAGACATGACAAAACAATCCATTTTTACACTACCTAAGCTCAAAGGTGCCGGTGATAAAAAACACATCGGTAACCTAGTTGGTTCATCTCTCGCGCTTGCTATCGCTAGACTTGCGGAGCAGCATAACAGCCATACTTTACTTGCAGTGCCCGATCCTCAAATCGCACTCAAGCTTCAATCAGAAATTGAGCAGTTTACGTCACATGAAGTGGCACTATTCCCTGATTGGGAGACACTGCCATACGACAGCTTCTCGCCACATCAAGAGATCATTTCAGACCGTATCGCTCGCCTTTATGCGCTGCCAACGTTAAAAGATGGCATCACGATCGTACCGATCAGCACGCTACTACAACGTCAGTCGCCACGTGACTTCTTGTTGCAGCACACCTTAATGGTGAAAACGGGCGATCTGTACTCGTTAGAGAAGCTGCGCCTTCAACTTGAAAAGTCTGGCTATCGTTACGTAGACCAAGTGTTTGGCCCGGGTGAGTATGCGAGCCGAGGTTCAATTCTCGACTTGTTCCCAATGGGCAGCAAAGACCCGTATCGTATCGACTTCTTCGATGACGAGATCGACACCATTCGTACTTTCGATCCTGAAAATCAGCGCTCTATCGAAGACATCTCTGAGATCCGTTTGCTGCCAGCTCACGAGTTCCCAACCTCTGAAAGTGCTATTGAAGATTTCCGCATTCGCTGGCGCCAACAGTTTGATGCGCGCCGTGAACCCGAATCGGTTTATATGCAGGTTTCAAAAGGCACTTGGCCCGCAGGTATTGAATACTGGCAGCCGCTGTTCTTCGACCATACTGAAACCTTGTTTGATTATGTTGCCGATGAAGCGCAAATCCTCGTTCTAGGTGATGTCGAGACTGCGGTAGAATCATTCCTAACAGACGTTGCTCATCGATACGAACAACGCGGTGTTGACCCGTTACGACCACTGCTGAAACCTGAACAACTTTGGCTACAAAAAGACGAACTGTTCGCACATTTCAAACAGAAGCCACAGGTCAATCTGAGCTTAGATTTAATTGAAGAAAAAGCCGGACGTACCAACCTTCCGGTTGCGTCTCTGCCTGATCTCAGCGTTCAACATCAGAATAAAGAACCTTTGTCTAACCTAAGAAAGTTCACTGAAGCCTTCGACGGCAAAGTGGTCTTTTCGGTTGAGTCTGAAGGCCGCCGTGAAGCATTGAGTGAATTGCTTCGAGGCATCAAAGTTCGTCCAAGCGAAGTTGAAAACCTCGACGCGGCGATTAAAGGTAAAGATAAGTTCACCCTGATCCTAGGTTCTGCTGAGCATGGCTTTATCCACGAAGAGCAAAACATCGCCCTTGTCTGTGAAAGCGACCTGCTAGGTGATCGCGTTGTACAACGTCGTAAGAAAGACAAGAAAAGCGTTAACAGCGACACTGTAATTCGTCACTTAGCCGAACTTAAACCGGGTCAACCTGTTGTTCACATTGACCACGGTATTGGTCGCTACATCGGCCTGCAAACACTTGAAGCGGGTGGCATGAAAACCGAATACGTAACGCTTGAGTATCAAAATGATGCCAAGTTATACGTACCTGTTGCTTCTCTGAACTTAATCGGCCGCTACTCTGGCGGCGCTGAAGATTCTGCACCACTGCATAAACTCGGTGGCGAAGCATGGCAGAAAGCTCGTAAGCGCGCCGCAGAGAAAGTCCGTGACGTTGCAGCCGAACTGCTTGATGTTTACGCTAAACGTGAACTAAAACCTGGCTACAAGTTTGTACTCGACCGTGGCCAATACGCGACCTTCAAGTCTGGCTTCCCGTTTGAAGAAACGGATGATCAAGCAATGGCCATCAATGCCGTTATGTCGGATATGTGCCAAGCCAAAGCCATGGACCGTTTGGTGTGTGGTGATGTTGGCTTTGGTAAAACTGAAGTCGCGATGCGCGCAGCATTCGTTTGTACCGACAACAGTAAACAAGTAGCCGTGTTAGTTCCAACCACCCTACTTGCTCAGCAACACTTTGAAAACTTCCGAGACCGTTTCGCGAACCAACCGATACGTGTCGAAGTTCTGTCGCGATTTAAATCAGCTAAAGAACAGAAATTGATCATGCAAGATGTTGCCGACGGTAAGGTCGATATCTTAGTGGGTACTCACAAGCTGCTTTCCAGTGACCTTAAGTTTAAAGACCTTGGCTTGTTAGTCGTCGATGAAGAACACCGCTTCGGTGTGCGCCAAAAAGAGAAAGTGAAGGCGATGCGCGCGGATGTCGATATCCTCACGCTAACCGCGACACCGATTCCGAGAACGTTGAATATGGCAATGAGCGGGATGCGAGATCTTTCGATCATCGCCACACCACCCGCACGACGCTTAGCAATAAAGACTTTTGTCCGTGAGAGTGATGACGCGATAGTCAGAGAAGCGGTACTGCGTGAAATCATGCGTGGTGGTCAAGTTTACTTCCTGCACAACCAAGTCGACACGATTGAAAAGACAGCTGAGTCACTGCAAAAACTGATTCCAGAAGCGCGTGTCACCGTTGCCCATGGTCAGATGCGAGAGCGAGAGCTAGAACGCATCATGAATGACTTCTATCACCAGCGTTTTAACTTGCTAGTGTGTACAACCATCATCGAAACGGGTATCGACGTACCAACGGCAAATACCATCTTAATGGACAGAGCCGATAACCTCGGTTTAGCACAATTGCACCAATTGCGTGGGCGTGTGGGTCGATCTCACCACCAAGCTTATGCCTACTTGCTAACACCTCCCCCGAAAGCAATGACCAAAGATGCCGTCAAGCGATTAGACGCCATTGCTTCACTTGAAGATTTAGGTGCAGGCTTTACGCTAGCAACCCATGACTTAGAGATTCGTGGTGCAGGTGAACTACTCGGTGATGAACAGAGTGGTCAAATCCAGTCGGTTGGCTTTACGCTTTACATGGAGATGCTTGAACAGGCGGTTGAAGCATTGAAAGAAGGTAGAGAGCCATCGCTTGATGACCTACTGCGTGAACAAACTGAAATTGAGATGCGCCTGCCAGCACTGTTGCCTGATGACTACATCCCAGACATCAATACACGTTTGTCTACCTATAAGCGTATTGCGAGTGTGAGTGACACGGACGAATTGGCCGAGTTGAAAGTCGAGCTGATTGATCGCTTCGGCCTTCTACCTGATGCTACCAAGAACTTGTTGTCAGTTTCTGAGCTAAAATTAGCCGCGGCGTCAATCAAAGCCAAGAAAATTGAAGCTCACGATAAAGGTGGATTCTTAGAATTCTACCCAGATGCTGACATAAACCCGGCCTACCTTGTTAAACTGTTGCAATCTCAACCGCAAAAGTTTTCAATGGAAGGACCAACAAAGTTCAAGTTTACGATACCATTGGTCGACAGACGGAAACGAATTCAATTTGTTAGTGATTTATTGGGTGAATTCAGACAGAACTTGCTGCCTTCAGCATAAGACCCAATCCACTTGCACATATAAATTATCCAGCCGATAGATCGGCTGGAAGACGGAGTAAAAATGAAAAGACTGATCCCACTGCTACTATTGTTCGTCTCACTGCCAAGTTTGGCGCAGAGACAATTTGATATAGAAGTGATCATTTTTAAGCGTGCTGTTGATGCAGAAAAAGTGAATGAATCTTGGCCTAACACACAGCCTAAGATTTCACTTGAGCGCGTTGGTTCATTTCAAGATACCCAATACCGAGCAAAGAAAGGCGTTCAAATGCTGCCTTACTCGGAATACAAGTTAACGCCTCAGAAAGACAAACTACGTAAACACGCTGGTTTTGAAGTGCTAATGCATACCGCTTGGCGTCAGGGCGACCAAGGTAAGAGCTCGGCACCTGTATTCCACATTCAAGCAGGTAAAGATTTCTCAAAAGACTTCAACGCTGACGGTTCAGAGAAAGGTGCAGTAACTGCAGCTAATACTGATGGCTTCAAAGAAGAGACCATTGATAAGCCACTATACGAATTAGACGGCAAGCTGCAAATCTACGTTCAGCATTACCTCTACGCTGAAACGACATTGGATTTAAAAGCGCCGAGCGTTCGTGAAGTGACTCTTCAAGAGCAACAAATCGAGCTAGATTCACCAGTAAGTGGCACCGAAAGCAATGTTCAAGTGGGCAACCTCACTGAAATCTCTCCGACTGTTGAAGTGGAAGAGTTTCTTAAGAGCTACCGCATGGACCAAAAACGTCGTATGCGCAGTACTGAGACTCACTACCTCGATCACCCGCTTCTTGGTATGGTGATTCAAGTTCGACGTGTGGCGCAATAATTAGCCTAATAAGAATAGCTCAATAACTCAGCTATTCTTATATAGAACCGAACTTGATGCATTCAATACGCCCTCCATTGTGAGGGCGTTTTATTACGCGGTACTTACTATCCTTATCTACACGTTACTTGGTACGTCCTATGAGCCCTGACTTTCAGATCAATACACAAAATCTCAGCCTCAAAATTATTGAAGCCTCAGACGCTCAAGAATTTTCGCAGCTGGTTAAGTCCTCCCCGAGTTTATTGCCATGGCTCGACTGGTGCCACGACGAGTTTTCTATCATCGAGGCCGAGAAATTCATTCTGGCGACTCGCTTAAACTGGGTTAAAGCCGAAGCGTTTGGCTTTGGTATCTTCGAGCGAAAAAGCGATAAGTTAGTCGGTATGGTGGCCATTAATGAGCTTTACCACACCTTTAACATGGCAAGTTTAGGTTACTGGGTGGGTGATGAATTTCAAAGAAAAGGGATAGCCAAGGAAGCGATGATTGCCTTATTTGAATTTTGCTTCGCACTGCTCAAGTTAACGCGTTTGGAAATTGTCTGCGATACAGAGAACCTACCCAGCCAAAAGCTGATCGAGAAATGTGGCGCTGAACGTGAAACCATTGCTAAGAATCGCTTTATCTTTAACGGTAAGCCGAAAGATGGCGTGGTTTACTCCGTATTACCTCCAACCTCTTAAGCAGGCTAAAACAACACGTAGTCGACACGATCAAAAAAGAGCCCCGAAGAGCTCTTTTTTATTATCAGCGTAATGACCTTAGAAGGCTTACCTGATTAGTGAAGCTTTAGGTTTGGACGAAGTACACGGTTAATACGACCAACTAACATCATCAGCGATGTTTTAATTAGTCCGTGAAGCGCCATCTGATGCATACGGTACAAAGAGATGTAAACGATACGAGCAATACGCCCCTCAACCATCATCGAACCTTTAGTTAGGTTACCCATTAAACTACCTACCGTAGAAAAACGGCTTAGCGAAACAAGTGAGCCTTTATCTTTGTAGATGTAATCTTTCAGGTCGCGGCCGTTTAACTTAGCAATGATATTGCTAAACGCACAACTTGCCATCTGGTGAGCCGCTTGTGCACGTGGTGGAACGAATGAACCGTCTGCTTGCGTACATTGCGCTAAGTCACCAATAGCAAAGATGTTGTCATCAAGCGTAGTTTGTAGCGTATTTTTCACAACCAACTGGTTGATACGGTTCGTCTCAAGACCACCGATATCTTTCATGAAATCTGGCGCTTTAATGCCTGCAGCCCAAACCATGATTTGTGCTGGGATCTTCTCACCATCTTTAGTCGTTAGGCCGTCAGCATCAGCTTGTGTAACCATTGTAGTCGTACGCACAGTTACACCAAGCTTCGTAAGCTCAGAGTGCGCTGCGCTCGAAATACGAGGAGGTAGGGCTGGAAGAATACGCTCACCCGCTTCAACAAGGTTAACGTTCAGCTTGCTTGAATCTAGATCGCCAAAGCCATAAGTACGAAGCTCTTTAACCGCGTTGTGCAATTCCGCAGAAAGCTCAACACCTGTCGCGCCAGCACCAACAATAGCAATATCTACTGTGCCTTGGCCGTTCTTAGCGTGAAGCTTTAAGAACTGGTTGTTCATTTCTGTACGGAAACGGTGCGCTTGCTCTGGACTATCAAGGAAAATACAGTTGTCGCGAACGCCTGGTGTGTTGAAGTCGTTTGACGTTGAGCCTAGCGCCATCACAAGAATATCGTATTCAAGTTCACGGCTTGGCATAAGCAGTTCACCGTGGTCATCTTTCAGTTCGCTCAGGGCGATCACTTTACGTTCACGATCGATGTCGTTCAGGCTGCCCATTTGGAAATCGAAGTAATGGTTTTTTGCGTGTGCGCGGTAGCTTAACGCATCAACACCCTCGTCCAATGAACCCGTTGCTACTTCATGAAGTAATGGTTTCCATAGGTGGCTTGCTTTACGATCTACCAGAGTAATCTGGGCACGCTTTTTACGACCTAAAGTGCGGCCTAGCTTAGTTGCTAGTTCTAAACCACCAGCTCCACCGCCTACTACGATAATTTTTGTCACAATGACAATCCTCTACAAAATGAATAAATGGGGTTCGGCTCGATTACTCCAACCGATAAATTCTATGTATCTACTCGGCCTTGAATGCGAAGGCTGTTACAAATTGGATTACCGCGAAAAAGAATAACGACAGCTCACCGAGTAGTTAGAGGGGTTACAAGCAACAAACATTGGCTTGCCGCTTTGCTCACTTGGATAAAAAGGTGACTACCTGAGAGGTAGAGCACAAATAATGGGCAAGTTTTATCACTCGCTCTCAATTTTTCTTGATATTTATCAAAATATTTTGCTTGAGAACATTATATATAGCAAAAAGATGACCGCAACAAAAATCCTTACCCACAATGAGGATTCGCGGCGAATTAGTTAACGTTTGCGCAAACTTATCTTTAAATGCTCAAACTCTTCAAAAAATAACTACAACCATTTGATTAATGTTCGGCTCTTGGGTTCAGATGTAAAAAAAGCAGCACTCAATTGAGTGCTGCTTTTATAAAATAACTGGAATAATTAAGCGTTTTTAAACGCTTTCATTGTCTGCAAGTGCTGAGAGATTTTTTTGAACTTATGACTCTCTTTTTCGTCCCAGATGACATCATAATAATCTTCTAACGCGGCAGCTGTTTTGGTATTGTCGTGAATCTCATCTTCACGAGAAAGCACCACTAAACAGCGACCTTTGTTCTTCATACGATATTGAGCAACACACTTAGTCGCGATGTCTTCGTACTCTTCTGGACGGTCAATTCGACCTACCATGTTGTTCTCAGGGTGCAGATTCGGGTTGAACACCACCTGCTTGATACCACATAAAAAACCAATACGTTCAGACCAAAAACCACCTAAGCCTACACCACAAATGATCGGATGCGGGTCATCGGATTGCTCTATCACTTTATGCACTTCTTTTAGCAAATGTTGCATATCGTGTTTTGGATGCAAAGTACTGTAGTTGATGAAACGAACGTCATCATCAATGAATTGCAACTGCAGTATTTTTTCGTGATTGCCCGGGCTAGTTGAGTCGAAGCCATGTAGATAAATAATCATTAGTACCTCCTTGTTGAATATTGGTACGTTTTAATTAATCTAACATGAAAAATAAGGTTTTAAAGGGAACACGAACGAAATTATATTTTTCACTTCCTAAACGTGATCCTAGCTACATAAAGTGTGACTCAGCGCCTCTGCTTCACGCAGATAACTTTCATCTCCCCAGAGCTGATGAGCAAGTAAATACCACAGCATCGCCATCATTTGGCTTCTTGGTAACCATGCTTCTACCCCATCAAGCCAAGGTTGGACATCATGGATGCCTCGCAGCTGACAGTACTTGTTTACGGCTTCAGCAACTGGTAATCCTGCAACGGCAATGGTCAGTGTAAGATCAAGTCTAGGGTCTGCTAATGCTGCATATTCCCAATCAATAATCTTAATCCCATCGCTATTTCTCACTAAGTTATAACCACCTAAATCAAAATGGCACAAAGACAGGTCAACATTTGTAACACTCGGTGCTACTCGCCACTCTTGGTAAATTTTAGTGCAGGCTTCCGTCTTATGAACAGCATCAAGCTGCAGCCAGTAATGATCGACTCGCGCTGTGAAACTGAACGGTTGGAGCGGCAATCGCGCGGTATTCACCAAATGCACCGAGATCAGAGTCTTCAACAAATCATCAAGCTCTAAGCCTTCGTAAAGCGTCTCACCCGCAATCCATTCAACCAATAAGCCTTGCTCATTAACCACTATTGGACTTGGTCCAATACCTAGACGCTCAATTGCGGAAAGCACTTGATACTCCTCATGACGAGAGATGAAGAAGGCTTTGGTGATGGAAGTGATGGGCCGCCAAACATACGCAGTACCATCTGCATCAACCAACTTCCAACATCGATTGGTCAAACCGCCGGTCAGCGTTTGCGCTCTAACAGGTGGCTCAGAAAAGTATCCATCAAGCGAACTCAAACTGGTATCAAGAAGCTTGGCTTCAGACCAAGAAAAAATTGCCATATTTACTCCCTATAAACGTCTTAACTTCCCTATAAACGTCTTCATTTCCCTACAAAAAAGACACTGACCAAAAGCCAGTGTCTCTTCATAAGCAGCACATCATCCACTGCATTGGCGTGTAACCAAGCTATGTGTGGCCAAGCTATGCGCTGCCAAGACTAAACGCTGTCAAAACTGGCTGCGTTTAGTTGGCAAGTAAGCGAAATTAAAGGCCCAATAGGCTCTTAGATTGTTGCTTACGGATTTCAGTCTCGTCAGCCCATTCAATCAAGCCAGACTCAAGATCCATTAGACGCATCGTCATTTTGTAGTAAACGTCTTCGTCGCTACCGTCTTTCTTAACGATGCTTGATAGGTTGCCGTACAGCATGTATTGAGCACCGACCATTTTACCGAATTGAATTGCTGAGCTTTGGTTTACAAGCTCATCATTGTTTTGGAAGTTCAATTGGTCACGAACAGACTCTACACGGTCCATATCAACGAAACGGAACTTACCAGAGTTCAGCATTTTAGTACTGATAGTGTCAGTGATTGACTCAGTATCGATGTGCTCACTTGTCTTGTTCTTGATTCGCTCTACGAACACGATTGGACGTTGCTCACGAGTAATGTAAGACACTGAACCAGACGCCATCATGCTATCGACCATTTCACCCGCAATCGTTTGAAGGTCAGTTGAACCGAAATCGATTGTCGTGGTTTCTACTGCTTGTGCATCACCGTAGCTTACCTTGTTTGAACAACCGCCTAAAATAACCGCTAAACCTAGTAGCGCAACGACACTCTTTTTCATTTTGTTTCCTCAACTTATCACTGAGTGGGGTTACCCTCACTCTTAAATTCTTGTATTGGCGAATCAATGAATCCGCTTCTTAAATCTAAGTTACTGCTCTCGGAACTGAACTCGGAATTGAGTTGCTTTCGGGTTTACCGATACTTCCGACAACGAGATACTTTCAAAGCCACGAACAATCGCTTGCTTCCAAGGGCCTTGTTTTAGGTTCACCTCAAGCCCAGCATCGTCATACCAGTAAAAACGATAAAGGATATGTTGATCGCCTTTATATTTACTGTTTAAACGAACAATTCCTCGAGTGTGACCGTCAACTTGGTCGGTACGGATATCTTCAACCAACAAACGGCTGCCCAATACCTTGTCACCAAAGAAAACGTTCTGAGTCAGACTATCAACCCTTACGCCAGCTGTATTATCAGCACAACCAGCCAGAGCCATAACCGCTGCTAAACTCACTAACCACTTTTTCATTACAGCCTCCCTAGCTGTTTATGCCACATTGTTGCATTGTTACCTTGTCGAGAAATCCACACCAAAGTGGTCTGCCCTTCTCGGATATCAAAGTCGTACGTTTTAGCGCCCGCTTCTAGCGTATATTGACCGCTGTTTGCTACGAACGTGCTGCTCTTAATCTCAGCCGGTAGAGATTGCCAACTGCGAGTGTCTGGTTGTTCGGTGAATGTATTCCACACATTGAACAAGATATTACCGACATCGTTGCCTTTGGTCGCTTCTTTACGGATACGGTCTTTAGCTACCACACGTAAAGCCTGACGGATAACAATGCTCGTCATACGTTCAGATAAATCGTTCTGCGCCATCGCGTTTACGTCAGTGATCAAATGTTCTTGTAGCGGTTGCCCGCTGATTCGCAAGGCAGAAAAACGCTCCACGTTTTGGCTCGGATAATAGGGCAGTGCCAGAGAGTATATTGCGCCCTGATCGCGACTGTCATAAACAGGTAAATCTAATCGCCAACTGTCCATTGCTTGTACAGCGCTTTGTTCTTGAAGAACAATCACTCGCCCTTCACCTGCGCCAAGCTTAGATGATTGCTTGTAACGCTTTTCCAATGTCGCTAAATCTTGTCGCATCCCTAAACGCGCGGCAGTTGCCATTGTTCTGTCAATAATTTCTTGGTTGTCTGGCATAACAGCCAAAGCACGACGATAGTCAACGTATGCGCTGTTTAAATCATTCGAAGCTTCATAAAGCAGTCCAGACAAAAACATCAAATACGCATTCTGTACCGACTGCAGCTTTTTACCCGCATCAGGATAGTTCGCAAGAATGCTCCCCACATTGGCAGACAACCCCTGCTTCTTCGCATCGCTGGCTGCACGGTCTAACTCAGCTTCACGTTGCTTCTTTGCTTGTTCTTGAACTTGGTTGGCGCGACGCATTTCAATCACCGCACCTTCTAAATCGTTTTTCTTGAGATAATTTAAACCGAGATACAGATGAAGAAACCCCAGCTCATAATCGGCTGGCACATACTCGGTAATATTATCATTCACCGCCAACGCACCCACGCTGGTTGCACTGTCTGAAATCGAGATCACGGCTTTTCTTTGCTGCTCAGTTACCGCCTGATCCGCCACTTCAAACGAAGACTTACTCTCTGGGTATTGCTGATCCAGAAGGTTAATTCTGCCTCTTTCAAAGTTATCAAGGATGTCACCCACTGCGTAATCTGGTAGCTCTTGTTGAGCCTCTGAATAATCTCCAGATTTAACGGCTTGGTAGATCTCTTTGTTTTGCGCGCTGTAATGACTGAACAGGTTTCCTGCAGACATACTTGCACAGCCCACAGTCAACGCCGATAACAGGGCAATGGAAGCGAATCTAAACTGTTGCTTCACTTATCGTCTCCGTGCATGTTTAAAATGCCAACTTTGTTAGTCTCATTATCAAAACGAAACGTGTTGTAAAAAGGATCTCAAGCCAGTTGAAACCCTACTGATTTAGCCTCTGCCTAGGCGATGCCGACATTCAGACAACAGATAGAACTTAAAGTTGGCATACAAACTACAAATTTTCCAACTAACTACTTGTGTTAACCCACTAATGAGTTCGTTTAAACCAACTCATTAGCTTTCATTAACTTGTTAGCTTTGCATTAGCTCATTAATAGGGGACCAAGTGGACGGCCACCAACCAAATGCATGTGAATATGATAAACCTCTTGGCCGCCATGAGAATTGCAGTTCACAATAAGACGGTAGCCATCTTCTGCGATGCCTTCTTCTTTTGCTAACTTGCGAGCCACGGTAAACATGCGCCCCATCATGGCTTCATCTTCTACTTCAACATCATTCGTTGTTGGAATCAGCTTGTTTGGGATGATTAAGATATGGCTTGGCGCGCGAGGGTTGATATCGCGAAATGCCGTTACTAAATCGTCTTGGTATAGTAGATCTGCTGGGATTTCTTTATTGATGATCTTACTAAAAATGGTTTCTTCAGCCATGTTTCTCTCCGATAAAACATTTATTTTTTAATGCTTTGAGTATGCGCTATGCCGCATCAAACCACAATAAATCTGCTTTAAAGCATAATAAAAAACACCGTTCAAATCAAAGAAAACGAGCCTTAGCTCTCAAGAATGGCATGTTGGTTATAACTGAGGGCTATTTTTGACGTGTGCGTCATAAAATGCGTAAACGGAGCTCAATAGAATGCTGATAATTTTGTTAGTTTTACTTTGACCTGACATTAGGTCTGCATTTTTATTTAGGGAGAAAGCCATGAAGGGATCTGTGATCAAGCGTATGTACGCTGGTTTCGCACTGATCATCATCATGTTCGCAGTCACGATAACCATCATGATGAACAGCATGAATCAGATACACAGCAATTTTGAGAGTGTCTCAGAAACCTCACTACCACTTGTCGCGCTTTCAAATCAAACAAGTGTTCAATTGCTTTCTGCTGATAAATCATTCAAAGATTACTTAACCACACAAAACGCTGAACGCATGTCTGCAATGCGTACTGAGTTTGCTGCGTCACAAAACTCGTTTTCAGAAGTTCTCGGAAGTTTAGAAGCGGCAAGCCAAAACAATGTTTCGCTCACTGAACGCATTGCCCAATTAAGAGCAATGGAAGAACGCTACTTCGCCGAAGCTGACGAAGCGATGAACAACTACGTCGCGATGTTTGAAGCTCAAGAGCAAGTACAGAAAGCATCTCGCGATTTCCAACGCTTACATTCAGAGTTAACTGTCGGCATGAAAGAGTACGTTGCCGACCAAAAAAGCATCTCTGTAAAAGTGATGGCAAAAAGCTACTTCATTAAACTTCAAGATGCTGAAGTGATTACCTCTGATGCGCTAGCGAGTTCTGATGTTGCCTTCGTTCAGAAAGCCGTTAACCAAAACAAAAAGGCCGTTACTCACCTTAACTACGCTTATCGCGGCCTATCCACACAACTGCCAGCACTTAAAAATGTCTTTGATGAATCGGTTCAGAAATTCACCAAAGACGTTGGTCAAAAAGGCGGTGTGTTGGACAAGCACAACAACTACTTGAAAGCGAAACAAGCTCTGTACATCAACATTGCTAACTTAGCCGTAGAAATAGACCAAGCCATGGCTGTTTTAGACTCATTCAACGTGACTGCGGAAGAGCAACTGAACGCTTCACTTGAAGACGCAAGCAGCATCTACGACAAAGGCCTGTTCAATGCGATTGCAATTGGTATTGTTGTCACCGTATTCGCTGCAGCAATTGGGTACCATATTGCACATAGCGTAAGAGAGCCATTAACTCGCATCCTGGGTACATTAGAAGGCCTAACTGAAGGCGATATGACTCAACGTATCGACATTCGTTATGACAACGAATTCAGCCGTGTGAGTCGTCACATCAACACCTTAGCCGACAACCTACGCAATATTCTGGTGAAACTGAATGACGCTTCAGATGACTTAACTAAGACCGCAAGCGTAAACCAGAAAACCTCTACAGAGACCCAAGCTCAACTGAACAGCCAACGTGAGCAAACGGCAACTGTTGCGACTGCGATGACAGAAATGTCTCATTCTGTACAAGAAGTGGCGAACAGCGCGCAAAGCTCACTTACCATGGTTCAACAAGTAGAATCGGCTTCTGAGTCTGGTCGTCAGATAATGAACACCAACATCAGTACCATTAACCAGCTTGAGGTTCGTCTTACTGAATCTGTTGGTGCTGTAGGTGAGTTGCAGCAGATGAGTAGCCAGATTGGCTCAATCCTCGACGTGATCCGTGGTATTGCAGAACAAACCAACCTACTTGCACTCAACGCGGCAATCGAAGCGGCGCGTGCCGGTGAGCAAGGTCGTGGTTTTGCAGTGGTTGCCGATGAAGTACGCGTGCTAGCACAGAAGACCACTCAATCAACGTCTGAAATCGAGACCATGATCAGCAACCTGCAATCAAGCTCGAAAACAGCAAGCAACGTGATTGAAAGTTGTATGAGCGATATGGACATGTCGGTTCAACAAGCTTCAAGTGCCAACAGTGCGATGGAAGAGATCCAAGCCTTGATTCTAGAGATCAGCCACATGAGTACACACATCTCTCAAGCAGCCGCTGAGCAGAGTGAAACTTCTGGTGATATTGCGCGGAATATAGAAGACATCAACCATATCGCAGATAAGAGTTACCAAGCGATGTCTTCAATTGCTGAAGCAAGCCAAAACCTAACAATTCTCGCAAACCAACAAGGTGATTTGGTTCATCAGTTCAAGCTATAGATAGCTGAGAAATTGATAGATATTTAGTGAGAATATTGGGACTTCTTACCCAATAGTGATAACTATTTGAACAAGGGCAACTTTTATCAAGGGTTGCCCTTGTTTTTTATGATCTTTGTCATTATATGATTATTAAGGCTTGCTGCTTCCCGTTTTCTCTTTCACCTTTATGAGCGAGCCGCTATTAAGGAATTTATATGGCTGTTCATGTTGGCATTATCGATCAAGATCCCATTCGCTTGATCACCCCACTACTCGATAACCGAACGATCAGCACTCACATCGTGTTCATCGGTGACAAGAATCAAGTCAGTATTTACCAACGCTTAGACAGCGTTTTGCAAAAACGCGACATTACGAGTGAATTTTTCGAAATTCCAACCCTCGTAAATACATCCGCGATTAAAGAGTCTATCCAAAACCTTGCCGAAGACCTCAAAGCTCGTGGAGAAGAAGTGAAACTCAACGCAAGTTGTGGCCTTCGTCACCGCCTACTTTCTGTCTACGAAGTATTTCGTACTTACCACTGGCCAATCTTTGTTGTTGAACCAAACAGTGACAAGCTGTGCTGGCTTTACCCGAATGGCAAAGAAGACGCACAAGTTCAAGACCGCATCACTATCGACGACTACCTGACTGTGTTCGGCGCTCGTGGTGAATTCAGCGATGTACAGCTGTCTCCGCAACTTGATCAAAAGCTTTATGAGCTAGGTGAACGCTGGGCAAGTAATGCACTAGAACTCGGCCCAGGCCTTGCTACATTGAACTATCTTGCAACGACCTGCCGCAAAGAACAGAGACTTGATGTAGGGTTGTCAGAGAAACAACAAGGTTATCGCGAGCTAAACATGCTGTTGAGCGATTTGGTTGAAGCTAAGATCGCCACTTATGACAATGGTATTTTGACGTTTGCCAATGAAGACGCACGACGCTTCTCAAACGGCGAATGGCTCGAAACATTGGTTCATAGCACAGTTAAGCAGATCCAAGATGACATGCCGACCATTCAAGATCGCTCTTTGAATGTTCAGGTTTATCGTCAACTCGGTGAGCGCGAGGTACGTAATGAGCTTGATGTTGCTTCTGTAGTGAACAATAAGCTGCACATCATCGAGTGTAAGACCAAAGGTATGCGTGATGATGGCGATGATACCTTGTACAAGTTGGAATCGCTTAGAGACCTTTTGGGTGGCCTACAAGCACGTGCAATGTTAGTGAGTTTCCGCCCTCTTCGTCATAACGACATCACACGAGCAGAAGATCTTGGCCTTGCATTGATTGGCCCTGACGAATTAAAAGATCTTAAAACACACCTAGCGGCATGGTTTACCGCCGCCGGTGGTGATGAAGATTTAGAGTGCTAAAAGCCAATAGACTCTTGAGAGCTCAACGCGCTTAAGTAAATCTAAAAAGGCGAATGACGATTAGGTCACTCGCCTTTTTTGTTCTCCAGCCATTTATCTGTTCCGCTCTATTTCCATCTTTCAACTCTCTATATCTTTAATTTATTTGCCCCATAAAAAATGGCCGCATCATTCGATGCGGCCATTTTTAAATCTTGGAAACAGACTTAAAGCACTTTAAGACTAAAAGTATTTTTACAACTTAAAGCATTTTACGAGCAGCTTCTACAACCACTTTGATTGAACGAGCTTCTGTTACTTTTAGTGTTTCGTGATCAGGCGTCTCTTTTTGAGTACGGTTGATGATTACACCAGCAACACAACCCGCTTTAAGACCAGAACTTGCACACATAGTTAGAAGCGTTGCAGATTCCATTTCGAAGTTTAGAACGCCCATATCTTGCCATTCTTGCATAGAGCCTTGGAAACGCTTAACAACGCGACCAGAGAACGTGTCGTAACGCTCTTGACCTGGGTAGAACGTATCACTTGAAGCCGTTACGCCCATGTGAACTGTTGCACCTGATTCATCAACTGCCGCTTTCATTGCTGTTGCAACTTCGAAGTCAGCAACTGCTGGGAACTCCATTGGAGCAAAGTGCAGGCTAGCGCCGTCTAGACGAACAGAACCTGTAGAAACAATCATGTCACCCACGTTTACGTGTGGTTGGATAGCACCAGTAGTACCAACACGAAGGAAAGTGCGAACACCAAGTTGAGCAAGCTCTTCAACTGCGATAGAAGTAGATGGACCACCGATACCTGTTGAACATACAACAACTGGCTTGCCGTCTAGCTCTGCGCGGTAAAGCGTGTATTCACGGTGACTAGCAAGAAATACAGGATTCTCCATCTCTTCGGCAATTTTTTGCACACGAGCAGGATCACCAGGAATGATCGCAAGAGTAGCACCGTTAAGATCTGCTTCAGTAACACCTAAATGGAAAACAGCTTGAGACATAGTTCGCTCCTTTTGGCTTATTGGGCTTTGTTAACCCTTATTTAAGCTCATAGTAAATTCGTGGGGTACGAACACACTCTAACCAAGCTCATTACAAAATGAAGTGACGAGCGTCACACCAATGATCGCAACAAGATTTCAAGTTTCACGAAAAACCGATTGGCATCACAAAAATAAGCAATCCATACGCCTACGTTGCATACTAATGAGACAAAAAACGCCTTTAGCTTATTAAGACTAAAGGCGTTTATTTGCATCAAAATAGTGAATATTAGCTAGAAGTGCTTAATCCGCTTTTGATTTGAATCGAAGTAAACGCAGAGCGTTGAGTGTCACCAAAGCTGTTGCGCCACTATCCGCTAAGACTGCCACCCATAAACCGGTAATACCCAGTAAGCTTGTCACCAAGAACACGCCTTTCAAACCGAGTGCAAGTGCGACATTTTGACGGATGTTATTCATGGTCGCTTGCGACAGTTCAATCATCGCAGGGAGTTCTGTTAAGCGATTATGAGTCAGAGCTGAGTCAGCCGTTTCCAACGCCACATCTGTGCCACCGCCCATTGCTATACCCACATTAGCGGTTTTCATAGCCGGCGCATCGTTGATGCCATCGCCCACCATGGCGACGTGTGACTGCTGAGATAACTGTTCAACGTAAGACACCTTATCGCTTGGCAATAGGCTTGCTTTATACTGCATACCAATCTTGCTGCTGATCGCTGCCGCGCTTCGCGGGTTATCCCCAGTAAGCATGATAGATTGAATTCCCAAGTCATTGAGTCGTTCAATCGCAAGCTTAGCGTCACTACGTAACGTGTCTTGCCAAGCAATCAGACCAATCACAGTCGCAGCTTGCTCGGTTGATTCTTCTTGATCTTTAAGCTCAAGAGCAACCACAACCGTCTTGCCCTCGCCTTCTAATGCCTCAACCTGAGAAACAACATCGGCACCAAGATCGAACGTCACCTTAGAAGGCGATAGAACCTGATACTTAATTCCGTCGACATCGCCTTCAACACCACTACCGATCAGCGCGGTCTTGTTGTGTGATTCAGGAATATCAATATTCAGTTCTTTCACTTTAGCAACTAGCGACTGCGCCAATGGGTGAGTAGAACCCACTTCAATTGCTCCAACCACACGAAGCATCGCATCTTGTTGCCAACCCGATAGAGGCTGAATGTCCGTAACCTGAGGCTTACCTTCAGTCAGTGTGCCCGTCTTATCGAAGGCAATAGTTTGAATTTTACCAAGCTGCTCCAGTGCTGCGCCGCCTTTAATTAGCGCACCACGTTTCGCGGCGGCTGCCAAACCAGACGTAATCGCGGCTGGAGTCGAGATAACCAACGCACACGGACAAGCAATCAACAATAGCGCTAAACCACGATAGACCCACGTTTCCCACGGCTGGGCGAACAGCAATGGTGGTGTGATGATGACTAAAAGAGCAACCAGCATCATTAACGGTGTATACCAGCGACTGAACTTATCGAGGAATCGCTCGAGTGGCGCTTTGCGAGATTCGGCTTCTTCAATCAGGTGAAGAATACGGTCGATCGCGTTCTCACCCTGTTTTGAAGTGATGGTAATGCGCACCACTTTATCGACCACCACAGCGCCAGCCATGATGCTATTGCCTTCGATATGTTCAACAGGAACAGATTCACCGGTTAACGCACTTTCATCAAAGCTTGCTGCGTCGGTAATCAGTTTGCCATCAGCAGGTAAACGAGAGCCCGCCGCCACTTCAATCACATCACCGGGAACCAGTTCACTGACTGCAAATTCGACACGCTCGCCGTTGATAATCTTAGTCGCGTTTTCTGGTACCAATGCCATTAGCGCTTGAACGCCACTTCTTGCTCTTGATGAAGCAAACGCTTCTAAGCGCTCACCAATCAAAAACAACAGTAAAACCATCGCCGCTTCCGCGGTTTCGCCCAGATACAAGGCACCCAGCGCGGCAACACTCATTAGAGTTTCTATTGCGAAAGGTGTACCTGAACGTGCCAACTGAACCGCTTTCTTAGCCACCGGATATAATCCGAGTAGACAGGTTGCGGTGAATAAGCCTTCACTTAATTGAGGATATGTACTTTTCAGAAGCGCAGCGAACAGCATTGCCGCTGCAATCGCGATAATCTGAAAATTAGGTTGGATGTACGCTTGCCAAAAAGTCTCAGGTTGTTGTTTTTCTTTCTTAGAACCGACTTCCGAAAGAGGGAAACCCGTTTTGATAGAGACCTGTTCAATGGTGTCGGCAAGACTTTCATTATCGAATTTAACAACCAGTTTTTCGGTAGCAAAGAGAACCTTCGCTTGAATAACACCGTCAATATTACTGATCGCGTTTTCTATTTTTCTTGCACAAGCTGGGCAGTCCATTCCGGCAACCAGCCAACTTTTGGAAAATTGGGCGTTGAGAGACTCAGTTAAGGGCAGCCGGTCTTCTTCTCCACTGTCTGAACCACAACAATCATCTGCTGATGCAGAAGCCGTCGTAGAACTACAGCATGATGAAGTACCCGCTGCCGTGATGCTAGAAATTTTAGGGCTGGAACAGCTTGCTCCTGCCGCTTGAGGTTGAACGTCCACTTTTGTTGAGCGGCACGCTGCATGTTTTGCGCACATAATGTATCTCCTTAATACTCAAAAGCCTTGAGGTTGTTGCCGGCTAATCACAGCAACCAAACCTTAAGTTCATCAAAAGTATAAACCTTGGAGGTAACTCCAAGGTCAAGAAGAAATTGTCCAAGGCCAAGAAGAAATTTGCAAACCGACCAACCTCATATTGGAATGCCGGTTTTATTGCGACTTGAACTCTTTACACTCTTCTCTGTTCGCAGATACATCATCAATAAGAACCGCATCGTGTGAACAAAACGGCTGTGTATTCAAGCTCACTATCGACACATCGTCTTCTACAGGGTCAACTTGGGAACCTTGCATAAGCTCGGCAATATGATAGCGAAGCACCAAGGTACCAAGTATTCCGAACAAAACATTACCCAAGGCTTGCCCATACAACACACCCAATGCGCCATACCATTGCGAGCCTAAGTAGACGAACGGCAATGTACCGAGAGTGGCTTTACCCAGATTCAGTGCTGTCGAGTAAAGCGGTTTACCCAGATTATTGAAAGAAGTATTGGCAACAAACAGCGCGCCATTAAAAGTAAAGGTTAAGGCGACATAAGTACAAAATGCCGCAACAATAATTGCAGCATCACCTTGCAGGCTAAAGCCTTGGATCACATAGTCTTGGACAAAGTACAACAGAATACAGACGGCGATGGTGTATGCCGTAGTAACCAACAATGAGTTGTTGAGTGTTTCTTTTACTCTGTCCATTCGTTCTGCACCAAAGTTTTGCCCAATGATTGGGCCGACAGCGCCGGACAAGGCAAAAATAACCGCAAAGCAAACTGGCGTTAGACGACCAATCACGGCAAAGCCCGCGACAAAATCCTCGCCGTATTGCGCGATACCCGTTGTCACAATCGCATTACCGATAGGTGTTGCGGTGTTAGTGATAATGGCGGGAAGCGCAATGGCCAATATAGGGCGAATATTAATGCGCCACTGCACCAGTGAAGGAGGTGCAACCAAGTGATGACTACGAATCAGAGGATACAGCGAGAAGAGAAGCACCGAAAAACGGGCAAAAACAGAAGCAATAGCCGCCCCTTCTATATTCCAGCCAAAGCCAAAAATAAACAGGGGGTCCAAAATCGCATTAACGATACCGCCTGACAAGGTCGCCCACATCGAACGTTTGGCATCACCTGCCGCTCTTAAGCCCGCACCCGCTGCCATCGCCAACGCCAAAAAGGGACCACTTGGTAGCAAAATCTGTAGGTAAGCTTGAGCACGCTCTGCGGCAACCCCTTTTGCCCCTATAGCGGCTAACAGTTCTGGGATATAAGCAAACATCACCGCGGTAATCGTCAAACTGATGACAAAAGCGGTCAGCATAATACTGGTGGCGAGGTTTCGAGCGTGTTCCTGATTCTTTGAACCGATCGCTTTGGAAACTAACGCGCCCATAGCAATGGAAGTACCGATCGAAACGGAGGTAGAGAAAAAAGTCAGCGTGCCTGCAAAACCCACCGCAGCGGCCAATTCGACTTGTCCCAACATACTGATGAACAGCATATCGAGTAAATCGACCACGAATAACGCCATCAAACCGACTGAGCCAGCCCCCGACATCACCAATATGTGGCGCATCGTTGAACCTTCTACAAACTTTGCCGTTTGATTTGACATGAAACCTCCAAAAGCTGGGACACCCACAAGCAAGCTCCCTAAACTAGTGACCCAAAGCTAGCGTCCCACAAGCTAGGGAGCGACAAAGAAAGGATCGACCAAGAAAAGCTCTATACAGAAAAAAGGCGCTAGTGCGCCTTTTTTCAATTGAAGGTATTGAGAAAAATAATCGTTCTTAACACGCTACTATACCTGATGTTTGAAGCATTCTTCCAAGTTCTTGCCAATTGCTCTCAAAACATCGGTTCTGGTGATCATACCCACTAGCTTTTTGTTATCGAGCACTGGATAAGCTTTGGGTTTACCCACTTGCATCATATCTGCCAATTCAATGATGGATAAGTCTGGTGATACCGACAGCACCTCTTGGTACATGCAATCACCCACAATGTGTGTGTCTTGGCAGAAATAGCTCACCTTCACCAATTTTTCTAATAAATCTTGCTCAGAAAGGAAACCAATAACTTGCTCATTATCATCAATTACTGGACCGCCCATGTGATGGCTGCTCATTACTCTATCTAACGCGAGACTTAACGGCATGTCAGGAGTGAATGTCACAACCTGCGGCGTCATGTAATCTTTCACTTTTATTGAATGCATTTCGTTCTCCCTAAATACTTTTCGTCATGTCTTTTTCTATCTTGTTAACCTAATTGTTGTCTAAAATCTTGATTTTACTAAATGGATTTCAACAATTTTATTGATAGGTAAAACCTACCAAGGCGAGAAAACAAGGTCACAAAAGGCTTGTGAGCATTTTTACGCGAGCAAAAAAATAAAAAATAGAGTCCTTACAAAGCCTTACTTTATGACACTGGCTTGAATGAATAAACCTTGTACTCTTCACACCATAAATAATTATATCGTTACAATTAGGCCATTTATGCAACACAACAACAGTATGTACGCGTACATTTATTCCGGTGTCGATGGTACAGAAAACACCCTCATCGCCACTGTCGATAATCAAGAAAAGCCGCTTATCTCTAGCTGCGTCGATGAGATAAAACACATGTCTAGCTTAGCGATTGATCTGGCGGCAAAACACAATTTGAAAGTAAAGCTGGTCAAATACCAAAGAGAGCAAGAAATCGACTTCGGCTTGTTCGTTAAATAGCAGACTCATCGCACATGTCTTGACTCACAAGCTCAACAAGCATTGTCAACGACACATGAATACCGTATTTTGTGGCAAGTTCTTGAGTAGGTAATCACATTGACGATGATTACCTGCTTTAACCGATAAGCGCTCGAATTGGAGACATCCGTCGCACCGCTTTTCATTGTCCAAACGGTGCACTATGACTTCGCTTCGTTCGCCTCACACTGTTCTATCTCACTTTATCCCTAAGCTAAAAAGCTACTTTAGCGAATTGTTAGATTTCCAATCGCGCATTTGGGTGGTTCATATCTTTGAAGACTCCATCACCGATCAGTCCTTTGTGATAAATGAAGATGGCTTTAAAGAGCCTTTAGAGTGGATGAAGAAACGAGCCTATCAAACCGCGATGCTTGAACGAGTAGAGAAGATGAAAATCTCACAAGTCATTGAGATTCAATTTGAAGACAAGATGCATCGATTGATGCGAGTAAAGTAACTCTTATTGTTTGATCATTCACGAAAGCCCTTTGCTAGAAATCAAGCACAAAAAAGGCCAGCACTCGCTGACCTTCTCTCATTGATTAAAAACCATCCTCTAACGCGCACAATACTCATGCCACAGACGCACCGCTTTCTGGTATGCCTCAGTTTTATCGTGCGTTTCTGCGAATAAAATCGCAGTCATACTGTCCACAACACTGTTCGCCATCAACTCCATCTCATCTTCCGGTGTACCCAGCACACATTCAGAAGGCAGAGGCAGTTCAACATTCATCGTGCCTTCCCAGTAGAAAGATTCCACCTTCTCAGGAGAACTCATCCACACAGTTTGACTCACCTTAGGGTTGTATTCTGATTCGCCATTCATGCCTTTAAATGAAATCACCGAGTGGGATTTATTACCAATGACATGCTCAACTTCAGCGTGTAACTGAGGAAAGCCCGGGTGAAAACTTCCACGTAAGCCCAAACGGCCACCACCTGGGTTCAATGCTCGAACTACCGTGTTGATCGGTGTTCTCAGCCCGTAGCGGTGTTTCCAACCGATCATGGTTTGCGCTTCAGGTGCGAAGTTCGCCAAAGGCAAATAGGCGATACCATCCGCTTCAAGTATCTGCTTGGCGTCTTGTGGGTCTTGAGCTCGGCGAACACCAACACACTCTAGGTGAGTCTCAACGTGCGTCCTACCGCTCGGCTTATCCATATAGCCATGCATTAAGACTTTATAGCCATTATCAGCTAAGATTTTTGCCGCCAGCAAGTTCCAAGGCTTACCACTGGCAGTATCGTTACGCTTACCTGCGTAGCACGGCCAGTCAATATCAGCGCCTAAGTCTGGTACTCGAGATTGAAAGGCTTTTACAAAGCCTGCGATCTCTTCATTGGTTTCATTCTGCACACGAATCAACATCAGTAGCATAGCCATTTGGTCGTCACCGACCTCTCCGCTTAAATACTCATCCATGATGCGGTAGGCTTGTTCGAACGATAAAGGCTTACGCCCTCTTTCTCCTCGTCCAACTGTACGAATACACTCTAAAATACTACTCATTGATTGTTTATTCTCTTCCGTTGATATCAATAAAATTCGAATACGCTTTCGATTCTATGATACCCACAGTGCATTGCAAAGCGATTCAGTTGCTATCGACCTAATTACCAATACGTGGATTGGTGTTCTAAAAGTAAACTTACTGGTGTAAAATTATCGTATGCAATGCTAACTGCGACCTATTGAGTAATATCCAAATGACTGTAAAAAAAACGCTGAGCCAAAGAAAACGTGAATCGATCGTTGCCGCTGCTATCGCAGAGTTTACTGAGCACGGTTACAAGGCCACCAGCATGGATAAAATATCGAACCGCGCGGAAGTATCAAAGCGCACTGTATACAACCACTTTGCCAGCAAAGAACTGCTTTTAGATGAGATTCTAGACAGTATTTGGAGCAAGACTCTCGCCGCGACGCATTTCCCTTATCAAGCAGAACTGCCTCTTAATGAGCAGCTCGCTTCGATTGCTAATCAAGAACTAGAGCTTTTAGAATCAGAAGGCTTTATCGATTTATCTCGCGTGCTGTTCTCAGAGTATTTCCATAACGCCGAACTGGCGCATCAAGCTATGGAGAAATATTCCCAAGCAGAAAGTGGACTCACAACCTGGATTAAAGCAGCACAGGCAGATGACCGCTTAATTGAACTAGACCCTCTATTTGCATCTACCCAATTTATTGCACTGTTAAAGTCTTTTGCATTTTGGCCACAAATCATTGGTCATGCGCCGTCACCGGATGCGGAACACAAACAGGTGATCATCCAGTCCAGTGTCGAGATGTTCCTCAAGCAATATCTGGCTTCATCAGAATCACGCTTATTCAAATAAATCTAAGTCACATACAGCTAAGCCACATGACACTGAGTCACCTAAAGCTAAGCCAAAATTTGAACCGAGCTAAGTTTTGCTTTGTTTGATTGGAGAAGAGTAAAAGGGTGAGGTATCATCCACCCGCTTCACTCGTTTACCAAGACTAAGAATTTATGCCAAAGTTGATTAACAAAATTTGGGTACACGCTTTCATGCTCTTCGCTATGCTAATGGCCACCATTAGTGTGGACAGCATCGCGAGCAGCAATGCTCTGCAAGCACCCCAAGCTCAATCAACTTCTGCCAATAGCTTCTCTTTCTCTGCTTCTAACATCAGTTCTGTAGAGAGCACCCCAACACCTTTTTCCAGCGCACAACCCAACGTTGAGCACCACTGTTGTGGATCGGTCTGTCTACTGAAAATGCCACCACTTATCGTTTCTGAATCTTTCGAACCGCAGATTGAATCACTGGCACTGATAGAAAAAGAGCCTTCGCACAAAGCGATTGTTTCACCACAAGCGCCATACCGCCCCCCTATTTCCTAATCGTTTGTCCCTGTTTGGCAATATCTGCCATCAAGTTATAACAGCATTTTTGCTGTATCAAATGACATCCGAATTTAGGAAATGAACACATGAAAAAGCTATTTAGCCTCTTTGCCGCTCTACTCTTGAGCGCTTCAGTAAACGCCGCACAATTTGAAGAAGGCACGCACTACAAAATCCTTGATGTAGCAAAGTCCGACAAGCCTGTCGTTACCGAATTTTTCTCTTTCTACTGCCCGCATTGTTACAAGTTTGAAGGGGTCATTAAGTACCTAAAAGCAGACTTGCCAAAGTCAGCAAGCTTCGAAAAAGTGCACGTCGCTTTTATGGGTAACAACATGGCAGTACCAATGGCGAAGGCTTACGCGACCATGATTGCTCTAGACGCTGAAGAAAGCATGGTTCCTGCCATGTTTGCTAAGATCCATGAGAAGCAACAAACACCAAAAAATGAAGCAGAACTGCGTGAAGTTTTCATTGATAACGGTATCGATGCGAAGAAGTTTGATGCGGCATACAACGGCTTTGCAGTGAACTCGATGCAAAAACGTTTCGATAAAGAGTTTGATCAAAGCACACTAACAGGTGTTCCTGGAGTTCTGGTTAACAACAAATACATCGTGAAACCGGATCAAATCAAGAGCTACGAAGAGTACAACCAACTAGTGAATTACCTGCTAACGCTCTAAGTCCGTTTTTCATCTCAAAGCCAGTGATTTCATCGCTGGCTTTCTTATATATGAAGTCTCCCTAGTCACTCACCATTCCCGTAAATCCGCTTGGGAAGTATTGTTAACTGGCATCCTCCACAATTTTTCATATACTGCACTCAATTAAGCTATCCACTATGCTGTAGCATTCAAAATATTAGCACTCAAATATTGGGACCTTTATGATCATTCTGACCACAAACTTTGGCGACATTGAAATTGAACTGAACCTTGAAAAAGCGCCGGTAACGTCGAAAAACTTCCTTAAATACTGCCAAGATGGCTTCTACGAAGGCACAACATTTCACCGTGTTATTGAAGGTTTCATGATTCAAGGTGGTGGACACACTATCGACATGACAGAAAAGCCAACTCGTGCACCTATTGTGAATGAAGCTAACCGCGGCTTAAAGAACGTGATTGGATCTCTCGCAATGGCTCGCACTGACGCACCCCATTCAGCAACGGCGCAGTTCTTTATCAACCTTGACGACAATGATTTCCTTGATCATACAGCAACCAGCAACTCAGGTTGGGGCTACGCTGTGTTTGGCAAGGTTTCAGCAGGTATGGATGTGGTAAACAAGATTGCGCTTGCACCAACCACCACTCGCTGGGGACATGAAGATGTGCCGTGTGAAGACATCGTGATTACTAAAGTCACTGTTCGCGACTAATTCACTCACGCGCTTTCCTGCCCCTAGTGCATTCGAATTAATTGCACAAAGAAAAGAAGGCAGCGCGATAGGGCTATGGTGGTAAGGGTTCGACTTTACCACCTGTATTCAAAGCTCGTTGTTAGAACCGTTACCAACGAGAGCGGTAAGTACGGTGACATCCTTTACAAGTATTGTTCACAGAATCTAACCCTTGTTCTGCGCTCGACAAATCTTGCTCAACACTCGCTTGATAAAGCTCTGAAAAGCCTCGGTTCATCTGCAACATCAGTTGGTTAAATTTCTCAGGCTTGCTCCAAATCTCCTTTTTTGCCTTACCTCCAGTATCACCTTCAGCAAAACTCACATTCAATACGGTTCCATGTTCCACCAACATTTCACTTAGCTCACCCACTTTCAGCCAATCCACATCACTGTTATTCAATTCTGAATCAACTTGTTTAGTAACCTCTTCAATAGAACTGAAAGCTTGCTGACGATTATTTACAGCATCCGCTGCGGCGATAGAGATCATAGGTAGAGCAATCGTAGGCAGTGCGATGATTAGAGCGATAGTGAATTTTTTCATAATGTCATTCCTAGTGATTAATTGATTGAGTGCTTAATTGACTGAATGATTTCGTCGTTAATTACTGATTGGTTTCTTAGTAAATTACGGCTTGATAGTTCAGCCGTAATCGATGAGATGCATTTAATTTACACAACAATAGTTGCATACGCAACTATTGTTGTGTAAATTATCCCCACCGAGCAAATTCGCAAACAGGAAAAGCATTATGAAAATCTGGGATCTACCAACTCGACTTTATCACTGGCTTCAAGCCGCACTCTTTATTGGACTTGCTGCGTCAGGGTTTAACGGACAAGGCCCTCATGTTTACTTAGGCCTCGCACTGTTCAGTCTGATTTTATGGCGCTTGGTTTGGGGAGTCGTCGGCAGCGATACCAGTCGCTTTTCTCAATTTATTAGCTCTCCAAAATCGGCTTGGATTTACTTACGGGGAAAAGCACGACCAAAACCGGGCCATAATCCGTTAGGTGCGTGGATGGTGATAGGAATGATCACGACTCTGTTTGTCCAATGTATGACAGGGCTTGTTATTGCTGGTTTCTTTGATGCGATTCCAGGTTCGGAACTCGTAATTACTGATGCAGTATTCGATGTGTTATGTACGGTGCATGGCATTGCAGCACGTATGTTAGTGGTATTTGTCATACTGCACTTGGTGGCCATTATCATCTACAAACTGCGTTCAAAGCCGCTAGTCCTTGCCATGATTACAGGTAAACAAAACCATTCAGCGTCAACGGATTATTTCAGAAATGGCAGTCAATTAGCTTTTTCATCAAATAGGAAAGCGTTGTTGGTGCTAATTGCATCGGTATTAGTTACGATGACAATAGTTGTAATATCACAGTAAAGTTAGGTAGCGAAAGATGCCAGAAGAGTTTGATAGACAAAAAAGCTTTGGTTGGATGATCAATGTGATCGCCAATAAAGCGACCAAAGATTTTGACACGGAATTGAAGGAACATGGCTTAACCATTGCTCTATGGCCAACCATGATGTGCCTTTGGGAAGAAGAAGGACTTACACAGCGTGATATTGCTGCGAAGTCCAAAGTCGAGAATTCGACAACAACACGAACATTAGACAAGCTAGAAAAGCTTGAGTTGGTTGAACGCAGAGCCGATCCAAACAGTCGTCGTTCTTTCAGAATCTACTTAACGGAAAAAGGGAAAGCACTCGAAGAACAACTCGTTCCAATCCCTATTCGTTTAAACAAAGAATTAATGAATGAGTTGGACGCTGAAGAACAACAGCAGATGATCAAGCTACTTCAAAAGATGGTCGCAGCGATCTGATCTTACTGTGACCGGAGCTTATTGCTAGTGCATGCTTAATGAGTTCTAAACATACACTAACAAACAATACTCGGCCTTGCGCCGAGTGTTTTATTTTCGTTTCGACCATTTGATATAACAAAATAGCGAACCAATAATCACCGCTCCGCCTAGCAACTTTTGCATCTCAACCGTTTCACCCAACACGCTGACACTCAATAACAATGTCCACACGGGCTCAAGAATCATGATCAATGCCGCCACTTCCATGTTCACGGAATGCTGACCAACGGTTTGTAATAAGTAACGGATAGACGTCGCGATCACCGCAGACACGATAAACCAGAAGACTAAGGTTTTGGTGATTTCGAACTCCGGCTGAGCTGTCATAGAAGCAAAGGCTAAACCACTCACACCCACCACAAACAGTTGCACACAAATTGATGCGATAGGCTTGATATTGGTAATCACACGCTTGTTCATCACAAAGTGAACAGACAACAACATCGATGCTAGCAAGAAGAAAATCTGACTCTGCTCTACATTCCAACCATTGCCCAAAGTCAGCAGTAGCATGCCGATAATCGCGATAGGGAAAGACATCCAAAACGCACGATTAGGTTTAACTCGAAACAAAATCCAAGACACAAAGGGGGCAATGATCATGGCTAAGCTCATGATGAATGCCCCTTCCGACAAGCTTTCAGTCACCGATACTGCAAACACCCATACTTGCAATGAGGCAGACAGCAGCAAACCCACTCCGCAAAGAGAAAGAACCTGCTTAAGCGAAAGCTTACGAATGTGATGAATACAAAACGGCAGAAGAATCAAACTCGCGACGAGGAATCGCACACCAATGAACACTGGCCCCGGCATTTCTAATACCACCAGCTTAGATGCAATCCATCCAATCCCAGCTAACAGGGTAGCAAATAGGAGGTAAAGCTCTCCGCGCATCGCTTTCATCATTTTACTTGATCCAATAACAAAAAAAGCAACCCGACTCTGCAAGGTTGCTTTTTATAAACATTCAACAGGATCAAGATACTATCTCAATACTCTGCTTCAGGCAGCTGTTTTTAGCCTGCGTATTCTGGGTAATCAATTAAACCCTTTTCCGCACCACCAAACAATGTGTTTGGATCGTGCGCCGCAAGTGGGTAACCATTTTGAATACGAGCAGGTAAATCTGGATTAGCAACAAATGGACGACCAAAACCAACCATGTCAGTTACGCCTTCAGCAACGGCTTTTTCGCCACGCTCGCTATCGTATTTACCCGCATAAATTAGGACACCATCGTAAGCTTCACGAACTGCCGCTTTAAATGCTTTTGGCGTTTCAGGTGCATCGTCCCAATCAACTTCTGCAATGTGCAGGTAAACAATTTTGTATAGGTTAAGTAGTGCTGCCGCTGCTGTGTAAGTCTCTACTGGCGTAGCGTCAACCGTACCATTCAACGATGTGAACGGAGCAAGACGCACACCAACACGGTCAGCACCAATCGCTTCAACCATAGCTTCGACCACTTCACCAAGGAAACGTAAACGGTTTTCAATTGAACCACCGTATTCGTCGGTGCGGTTGTTTGCTTCAGAATCGATAAATTGATTGATCAAGTAACCATTCGCTGCGTGAAGTTCGATACCATCAAAGCCCGCTTCAATCGCGTTCAAAGCCGCTTGGCGATACTGTTCAACCACTGCTTTGATGTCTTGTTTCGTCATCTCACGAGGTTCAACCACATCCACAAAACCCGGCTCATCAGTGCCGTTATCGATGAATACTTTTACGTTTTCTGCTTTAAGTGCAGAAGACGAGATTGGCTGTTCACCACCGATGTTATCTGGGTGTGTTACACGGCCTACATGCCAAAGTTGAGCGAAGATAACGCCCTCTTTTTCATGCACTGCATCGGTGACTTTTTTCCAACCAGCGATCTGCTCATCAGAATAGATACCCGGAGTCCAAGCGTAGCCTTGACCCATAGGTGAAATTTGTGTGCCTTCAGCGATAATCAAACCTGCAGAAGCGCGTTGAGCGTAGTAAGCCGCCATCATGTCGTTTGCTGAATTACCAGGTTGCGTTGCGCGAGAACGCGTCATCGGTGGCATAACAATACGGTTTTTAAGCTCGATATTACCAAGTTGAATTGGTTGAAATAATGCATTTGTCATTGTTATATCCTCGATTAACCTAGTTGAATCAGTTCGATTTGGTAGCCGTCTGGGTCAGTAATAAAAGCGATATGAGTTGAACCACCTTTCACTGGACCCGCTTCGCGAGTGACGTTACCACCTAGCGATTTGATCTTGTCGCATGCTGCGTAAATATCGTCTACACCCAATGCCAGATGACCAAACGCGCTGCCCATCTCGTACTCATTCGTATCCCAATTGTACGTTAGCTCGATCGTCGTACCACCTTGCTCGTAGCCAACAAAAACCAATGTGTAGCGGTAGTCTTTGTTTTCATGGCGTTCAAGTTCCGTCATTCCCAATACCTTGGTGTAGAACTCGATAGACTTGTCTAAATCAGTAACTCGGATCATTGTGTGTAGGAATTTCATATTTCGCCCTTATTAGCGCCACAAGCATAGCGCCGTTATTATTTTGAGTGGAGGTTATCTACTAATCTCTGAGTTAAATAATACGATTCAGCGAGGAATTAAGGAAATTATCAAAAATTCTCAATGTGATAATTTTTTGTTATGCATTTTATGGCTAGATCAAACTCAATGACACAAAAAAGGGAAGCCAATGCTTCCCTTAGAGTTAGACTCTTAACTAAAACCGTAAACGCCTATCTTTAAGAGTTTTTGACATTGCATCAGACGTATTAATCACTTGTTCTCTGAACCATTTATGAGCAGGGTCGCTATTTTGCTTCTTCAACCAAATCAGGTAGTGAGACATTTGCTCATAATCAAAAGGAGGCTTAAAGAGTTGTAAGCCGAGCCTCTCTTGGAACTGCAGAGCCATAGAGAGTGGGACTACTGTGATATAATCCGACTGACTACACAGCAAAATATTGCTAAACAGCGACCGTCCGTGAAATGCGATTTTACGTTTGGTTAAATCCAAAGAAGTATAATGACTCAAGCTACGAACTTTACGTCGCGTTCTGTCTAATACGGCATGCTTTTCACTCATGAACTGCGCTTCGCTGATCTCACCTTGAATGCGAGGGTGCCCCGAACGGCACACGATGGCAAAGTCTCCCTGATACAGGGTTTCACTCGCAATACTTGGGTGTTCAGGAACCACTATCTCAATCATGGCATCGAACTCTTGCGTCAAAAGATCTTCATAGATGCGATCATCACTGTCTGGTTGATCAAAGACTTCTAGCGACAAATTTTGATTGGGAAGCGCCGCAAAGCTGTCGAGTAGTACCCACTGAAGATGTTCGGGACAAGAAATAACAAACTTACGTTCAGAGACTTGCTCATCAAAGCTAGCCATCGATTGAAACACGCCATTCAATTCATTGATCGGCGCTTTGATCTGTTCATACAAACTTTGGGCATAGGATGTGGGCACAACACCACGTCCTTTTCGAACAAAAAGCTCTTGGCCAATCTCTTTTTTTAGGCGTGCTAATGCGGTACTGATGGTCGATTGATTGGTACTGAGTTGATCCGCGGCCTTACTTAAACTGCCCTGCTCCATCACCGCAGAAAACACGGCAAGTAGGTTGAAGTTGGGGATGTCGTTACTCATATATCATTACTCATTAGGCGACCATAAGTACTATGCTATCGTAAAAACGATAGAACATACAATTGTCTCGCTTTTCATGACACTTTGTTCAACGCATTGGGATATACATTTGACCAATAATAGCTACAATATTTTTAATTCAACATTCAACAAAGACTTCTTTTCTAACAACTATACTCATGCATTTGGCATATCATTAATATAGCTTGCAAATACTCAGTGAATAACTCCCTTTACGGACCAAACTTATTATCAGTCATATATATTTCATCATTCATATCCATCACTCTTTCTAGTGTAAAAAATGTGTACAAATATCAATTTCAATAAATTACTTACTGATGATTTTATTAATCATTTCCTTGATCCAAACCAAGTTAATGAACAATGTTTTCTATGTCTATATGAGCCTTTTCAAATAAATCGACCTACCGATTTAGAGTTATAACTACTAATCGTAATTACGATATTATCAAATCGTAATTCTGGGTAGATACTGGTCAAAACTCTTCCTATTATCCTGCTAACAAATCAATTATCAGCCCAAACAGAAAACTGACAAATGTTTTACTTTGGTATGTCAATTGTCATGGAAGAGCCCCTCGATTGCCGAGGTAATACACGTAATAAAGACAGTCGCTGAAAAGCCGCACGAATATTAATTCGAACGCCTCATAGCCATCTAATTTACGTCTGCTGACAAATAATAGAGATTGATTTGTAGAGGAGCATATTCGCTTCTTGATACCGAGAATCGGTTGTCTGGACTGAGCAATATCACTTTAAATGTCATCTATTACTTTTGTTTATTATGAGCACCAATCTACCCACATAATAAACATCTACTTTTTAAGATGTCATTAAAGGTGACTTCTAGGCTGCAAATTCTCTCTTCTTATTGATGTAGGTTGAGATATGAACTTTATAAAAATCGTTTTCCAGAAGATCTGGGCCGTTGCTATGGTCTTGATTAAATTCTGCCTGTTTATGGCGGTGATGTTTGCTGGTGCATGGGCTCTCGCACCATTGGGCACTATCCATTCTAAAGACATCGACATGTCTCAATTCAACAACCATCCCAATGAAATGATGATGAACTTCTTCCAGATGGAGTACTTCTCTGGTTACTTGTTCTCAGTGACCATTGCTGTGGTATTAGCCGGTGTTTACGGCATGTGGCAGTTGCATGAACTGGGTGTACATAAAGCAAAAGAGCACAAAAGCGCTCACGTACAGATCGTGTTTGCACTGTCACTTTGCGGGCTCTTCATCAGCAAAACATTCTGGGTTATCGCCTTGGTTATCGCGCTAGCGAACTGGAAACATATTGGTCAATCACTGAGTGATGTCATTCGCCGTGGTGTGCAGCCTAAACAAGACGCGATCAATTCAGAGGCAGCCGCAGTCCACGTATCACCTGAACAATCGGCAACAGAGCCGTCTCAAACAAATCAATCTCAAACACAACAGTCTCCAGTAGAGCAATCTTCAAAAGAACAGGCTTCAGAAGAAAAGGCTCCAACAAAACCATCCCCTACAGAAAAAGAGGTCGCATAATGAAAGAGATGATGATTCCATACATCCTAATTGTATGGTCACTGTTTGCGACAGGCGCACTTAAGAAGAACTTCAAAAACTACACGTGGGCTGCCATTGGCGGCGTAACAATCCTTGCGGTATTAGCGGTTATCTCTCGCTTGTGGGCACCCGTTGATTTAACGAACTCAACCACAGTGAAAGCACCACACGCGGTGATGTCACCTATCTTTGGCCAGCAGATCGACCAAGTGCTTGTTGAGCACAACCAAATGGTTAAAGAAGGCGACGTAATTTACACACTCGTCGACATTGACTCTGCCGCCGACAAAGCAAAGATCGAATCTTCAATTATTCAGAAAGAAGAAGAGATCAAGCAAATGAATCGCGACTTAGAGCGTGCTGAAACGTCACCTGAAATCTTCAATATGCGTGACGTAGAAAAGTATGACTCCGATCTTCGAGTGCTGCACGCTGAACTTGTGTCGTTAAAAGCCGACCTACAAAAAGTAAATTGGGCGCAAGAGAAAAAAACCATTAGGGCTGAATTTGATGGTCAGGTTTCGATAGTGAATATTGCTGAAGGTTCTGTAATGGGTAACATGCACCTCTACAACACCAGCAAAAAATTCCTTGAGATGCGTATTTCAGACCAAACTTATGGCTATGTTCAAGTAGGTGACTTCGCAGAGTTCTTCGTTGATGCCTACCCAGGGCATGTGTTCCGAGCAAAAGTACACAGTTTTAATGCAGGTACCGGTGAGTCGAGTATTTCTCCGCTTCAGGGACCACAAAGCGTCGGTCAACACGTGGTAAGAAACGGTAATGGTTTAGGTCGTACTATCGTACTTGAGATCATCGAACCTGAAGGTTACAACATCCCTATAGGTTCAACTGGCGCGGCTTGGATTTCTGCTGAGAAACCACATCCGTTCTGGGGCTTCATTGATGTAATCGGCGCAGCAACGGTTCGCCTACAATCTTACAAGTCATACTTAGGTGCTTGGTAAGTACTGAGGTTCTCGGTAAGTATTAAGGTTCTCGGTAAGTATTAAGGTTCTCGGTAAACACTTATATAACAGCCATTAGTTCCAAATTAGATGCCCTGAATTTCAGGGCATTTTTGTATCTGTTGCAAGCCCCACTTACTAATTGATTTAGATCAATATAAATCGTCATTACAATCATTAGATAAATAAACCATCGAAAAAACGATATATTGATATCCTATTAGCGCGTAGATAGCGACCTTTCCCACCTCTATCATTTGGCTCAAGAAATCCAATTCCTGTATCCAAAATAAGGTCACTACCATGACTAATACATTCAAAAAAATGGCACTTCCTGTTGCTGTTGCGAGCGCTCTATTTGCTTCTAGTTTTGCATCTGCAACTCCAACTGTAGAAGCGACATCGAAAGTAGGCCAAGAACTTCAGACAGCAAATGCTGCGCAATACCAAAACATTGACCTTGATGCTCGCTACAAGAGCGAGGTTCTATTCGAACACAAGTCAAACCTATTCTGGGGCAAAGGCGAGCGCATCCAAGTTGTATCGAAAACGGGCGACTCTCTGGCTTACACAGAAGAATCTGATCACGTTCATCCAATCCTCACCAAGCACGGTCGTAAAATGGACCAAGCAATCATCAAAGTGGATGACAATATTTATCTTGGTTACGGCTTCGGTCTAGACACTCCTGTCATGATCGAAGGTACGGACGGCATCATCATTATTGATCCAGGCGAGTCGGTAGAAATGGCTCAATCGGTTAAAGAACAGTTCCGTCAAATCACAGACAAACCGGTTAAAGCAATCATCTATTCTCACAACCACATCGACCACATCTCTGGTGTGCGTGCATGGGTGACTGATGAAGAAGTCGCATCAGGCGAAGTAAAAATCATCGCTGAAGAAGGCCTAACCGCAGCAGTGGCTAACTGGTCTTCAAACCTAGGTACTCTATTTGGTCATCGTACTTCTTACACAGGTGCTAAGCACGTAGAAGAAGGTGAGCACGGCACAGTAAACGACGGCCTTGGTCCACGTTTCATGCAAGGTGCAATCTCGTTCATTGAACCAAACCTGCTGGTACCAAGCCAAAGCCACATCGAAATTGAAATTGCTGGCGTTAAGATGCACATCGAGAACGTGCCATCTGAAACCAAAGATGAGCTAGTGATTTACTTCCCAGACCAGAAAATTCTGCACGCTGCTGAAGTGCTTCAAGGTGAGAATTTCCCTAACCTTCACACCATCCGTGGTACCAAATTCCGTGACCCATCAATGTGGTTCAAGGGCATCGACGTAATGCGTAAGTTCGACACTGAGATCATGATTAACTCTCACGGTCGTCCTGTTGAAGGTAAAGAAGCGGTATCTGACGTATTAACGGCCTATCGTGATGCTATTCAATACACGCATGACCAAACTATCCGTTACATGAACAAAGGTATGACGCCAGACGAGCTAGTTGAAGTGGTTAAACTTCCTAAGCACCTTGCAGAGCACCCTTGGTTAGGTGAGCACTACGGCACTGTGGCACATGCCGTGCGTCAGATTTACGTAGGTTACAACGGTTTCTTCGAAGCGGATCCATGGCAGCTAGAGCCAATGGCTTACGAGCAACGCGCTAAAGCGTTCGTAGAAATCATGGGCGGTCGTGACAACATCATCGACACAGCAAAAGCGGCGATGAAAGCAGAGAACTACACCTTTGCAGCAGAGATTCTTTCTTATCCAATCACGGTAAACAAAGATGACATGGAAGCACGCTTACTGAAAGCACAAGCTTACAAAGCATGGTCTGCCGATCAAGTGAACATCAACTGGCGCAACTGGGCATTGAATGCTGCAGCTGAACTAGAAGGTACTCGTGATTTCTCTAACATGATCAGCTTTGCTTCTGTAGACGTACTAACTGCCCTACCAAGTAAGCAAATCTTCGATATGATGACGTCGACACTAATCGCAGAAAACTCGTTAGACGTAAACATGATGCTAACGTACAACTTCTCTGATACTAACGAAGCATTCACTATCGAAATTCGTAACGGCATTGCTCAGTTACACGAAGAGGCAGTGAAAGGCGCAGATGTTCAAATCAACACCACTCGTGCCGTACTGAACCAAATCTTGATTGCGGGTCCAAACGCTCAACAAGTGATAGGTACCAACCTACAGTCTGGTGCATTCAAGTTCTCGAATGGCGACATCAAAGGATTCGGTCAATTCATGAGCTACTTCGATAAGGCAATGACTCCAGAAGAGATCATGCTCATCGTTCGCTAATAGTGAGCTCGAACGGTCGCTCTTCGGCGATAGCTCTTCGACGATAGCTCTTCGATGATAGCGTGTTAGTAAACAATCACTAACACACTATCAACCAATAAGTTGACCGCTTCACATGGACGACAAACAAATACAGGGACCCTTTGTGGTCCCTTTTTATCGTCAGGTTCGGCTTCTGCCGTCAGATTCTTAACCCTGTTATAGGTCTCGATAACCATTATGTTAAAACGATTTGCTCTGATTCTTTCACTCACCTCTTCACTCACGTTTGCCTGCGGTCTTCACCAAGAGACAGGGTTTAGTTTAGTGACAGAGCCCGGTTCACTCGAGGTGTTTGGCAACGTCATTACAGCCAGACAAGACGATGAATTCAACAATCTCAATAAGCCGGATCACTTTCGAGTCTTTGCCATCAAGGCCGCGCTTGCGAAACCCCACCCAAACAAAATTGAGTTCAACTTATTCGAAGCAATTAAAGGTCATTACAGCCAAGTGAAGTTTGAGAAGGGTGTCGATGTGTCAGGCAGAGATACTTTGCCTACCGAGGAAGATCTATTACTGATTACGGAACTCGATGTGTTCGATGCGCTAGCAACTGGCACCATATCTTGGGATCACGCGACACTAAACGGCTTAGTGATCATCAATGGCCCACAAGATAAACGAGAGCAGCTTGAAGATTGGCTTAGTGATATTTTTGAAGGGTAATAGCTTAAAGCGGGACAGATAAAAAGTCGTCAAACCCTCGGACTTCAGAACATTGAGGGTTCAACGACAAACTTAAATCAAAAAAACGTAGGCAACGGAATCAACTCCAGTCCCAGCACACCACTGATGCTCATGACCACCAACAGGGATACCTTAAACACTGTCTTTGACCACTGGATGTAGTTGAGGCAATCGACTTTGCGGAATGTCACTTTGGTCCACATAAAGCAAACCGCTGCCGATACCGCTAGGTATTCATAACCTGCCTCTCCGAGTAAAAATAACCCCAGAGCAACCGCGCCAAACGCCACCACATAAGCCTTCATGTGCTTGTGCGCTTTATCAACGCCCTCTTTCACCGGTAACACAGGAATGCCTGCATCGCGGTAGTCTTGAATACGGAACATCGCAATCGCATACGAGTGTGGCATCTGCCATAAACAGAACATCGCGAACAACAAAACCGCTTCAAGGCTGATGTAATTCGTCACCGCCAAGTAACCTACCAATGGCGGAACTGCGCCAGAGATACTGCCGACTAAAGTGCCGTAAACCGATGTACGCTTGTACCACATGGTGTAGAAAAAGACGTAAAACACATAGCCAAGCAACACCATGACCGCAGAGATCGGATTAGCGAACTGAAACAGCAGCGCTGTGCCTGCTAGCAGTAAAACCAAGGCATAGACGAACGCGACGTCTGTATTGATGTTGCCCTGAACCAATTCTCGATTTTGTGTGCGCTTCATCTTCTGGTCGATGTCTCGATCAAAGATGTTGTTCACAACACAACCTGATGCAATCACAAGCCCTACACCCGCTAATGTCGTCAGTAACAACATCGCACTGGCTGGTTCTGTTTTTGCAGCGAGGAAGAACCCCGCCGCAACAGAAATCAGGTTGCCGAAAATGATGCCCGGTTTAGTAATAGACAAATATTTTTTCAGCATACCTTGGCCTACAACTTCATGTTGACGTTCATGTTGTAGATGATCCATACCGAGCCAGCGATAAGAATCAATACAACAATGGCAGTAAACATCAATGACACCAAGTTCCAACGCCCATCGGAAGATTTCGCTTCCATATGTAAGAAGTACTTAAAGTGCACAAAGATTTGCACCAGCGCACAACCGAACAAGATCACGTAAGTTTCAGTGCTTGGAAGCGCATGCGCCCACACGATGTAGAACGGAATAATGGTCAGAATTAGTGACGCAATAAAGCCTTTCACATAATCCGTTGCACCGCTGTCTAGATGCTGTTCCATTACATCACCCCCATTAAGTACACGATGGTAAATACGCAAATCCAAACGATATCAAGGAAATGCCAGAACAGGCTTAAGCACTGGAAACGCATCGACATGTTGTCGTTCAAGCCTTTGATTGAAAGCTGGTGATACGCCACCGCCATCCAAATCAGACCAAACGTTACGTGCAAACCGTGTGTGCCAACCAAGGTAAAGAACGCAGAAAGGAATGCGCTTTCTTGAGGACCATAGCCTTCTGCAATCAAGTGATGGAACTCATACACTTCCATACAGATAAAGGCTAAACCCAATACGAAAGTGACTTTTATCCATCGCTTCAGTCCCGTAACGTCTTTGCGCTTCATCGCAATCATGCCAAAGCCAAAGGTGATACTACTGAACAACAGCATCATGGTTTCGACAAACACGAACGGCAGTTCAAAGATATCTTTGCCTGTCGGCCCTGCGATTGATCCACTCTCAAGCACGGCATAAGTCGCGAAAAGCGTGGCAAACAGGACACAGTCACTCATCAAGTAAACCCAGAAGCCAAACAACTTGTTGCCCGCCGCTTCATGGTGATGATCATGCGAGTGTGCAAGATCATAAGTGTGTGACGGAGTATTAGCTTGCATACGTCGTCTCCAAATCATCTTTCTTTTCGTTGTTATCAGTGTCAGTATCACTGTCAGCGCTGTTACCGCGACCAGAATTGTCGCCTTTCACTGACTGTTTCTTCGCTTCTTCAAGCTGTGCACGTCGAGCCGCTTCAATCGCTTTGATCTCTTCAACTTCCACGTAGTAGTCCACATCGTCGTTGTAGCTGTGTTGAATACACGTCACCACGATGCCCACTAAGCTTGCTGCTGCTAACCACCAGATGTACCAGATCATCGCGAAGCCAAATGCCAACGCCCATGCAGACACATAGATACCTGTCGGTGTGTTCTTCGGCATGTGAATACGTTCGTATTCTTCTTCCTGAGTTGGGTCAAACTCACCACTTTGCTTTTGATACCAGAACGAATCGATCTCATCGCCCTTAGGCAACTTTGCAAAGTTGTAGAACGGCGGTGGTGAAGACGTTGCCCATTCGAATGTACGTCCACCCCATGGGTCACCGGTTAGATCTCGGTTTTGGTCGCGGTCACGAACACTCACGTAAATCTGAACGAACTGACACACCACACCCATCGCAATTACGCCGGTACCTGCAGCCGCAACCGCCAGTAGAGGGAAGAACTCAGGGTTGATGTCTTGGCTCAAACGACGCGTCATGCCCATAAAGCCCAGAGCGTAAAGCGGCAAGAACGCCATCAAGAAACCGATGATCCAGCAGTAGAATGCGCGTTTGCCCCAAAGCTCGTTCAGAGTGAAACCGGTCGCTTTCGGGAACCAGTAACCAATCGCAGCAAAACAACCGAAGACAACACCACCGATGATTACGTTGTGGAAGTGAGCAATCAGGAATACTGAGTTATGCAGAATGAAATCTGCGCCCGGTACTGCCATCAATACGCCCGTCATACCACCCACGGTAAAGGTGATTAGGAAGCCCACTGTCCACATCATTGGCGTCGTAAAGCGGATGCGTCCTTTGTACATGGTGAACAGCCAGTTGAAGATCTTAACCCCAGTCGGGATAGAGATAATCATGGTCGCAATGCCAAAGAAGGCATTCACGTTAGCGCCAGAACCCATGGTGAAGAAGTGATGCAGCCAAACCACAAACGCTAAAATAGTGATCGCCACCGTTGCCCATACCAGTGAGGTATAACCAAACAGTTTTTTGCGAGAGAAGGTTGCAGTCACTTCAGAGAACACACCGAAGATAGGCAAAATTAGGATGTACACCTCAGGGTGTCCCCATGCCCAAATCAGGTTCACATACATCATCACGTTGCCACCAAGGTCATTGGTGAAAAAGTGCGTGCCGATGTATCTATCCAAAGTCAGTAACGCGATGGTTACCGTTAGGATTGGGAAAGAGATGATGATCAGGATGTTGGCACACAGAGACGCCCACGTGAATACTGGCATCTTCATCATTGGCATAGACGGAGTACGCATGCGCAAAATAGTCGCGAAGAAGTTCACACCCGTTAACGTGGTACCCACACCGGATATTTGCAGCGCCCATATCCAATAATCGACTCCGACTCCCGGACTTGCCTCAATACCGGAAAGCGGCGGATACGCCAACCAACCCGTACGGCCAAATTCACCTAAGCCAAGCGACATGTTGGTTAGGATGATACCCACCACAAATAGCCAGAAGCTCAGGTTATTGAGGTAAGGGAACGCAACATCACGAGCACCAATTTGCAGTGGCACAATGATGTTCATCAAACCGATAACCAAAGGCATCGCGACGAAGAAAATCATGATCACGCCGTGAGCCGTGAAGATCTGGTCATAGTGATGTGGCGGTAAATAGCCTGTCTCACCCGCTGCAGAAAGCAATTGCTGACTACGCATCATGACGGCATCGGCAAAGCCACGAACTAACATCACCATCGCGACCGCAATGTACATGAAGCCCAATTTTTTGTGGTCTACAGAAGTAAACCATTCATTCCAAAGGTATTGCCACTTACCGGCTTTTGTTACCGCATACACCACTAAACCACCTACTAAAGCGATCATGGTTAACGTGAACAAAATAATGGGTTCGTGGTAGGGAATTGAGTCTAGAGTTAATCTTCCAAACATGACGATTATCCTTGGGTTTCCGGCAAACAGTTCATTGAACCAGGGTGCTGGGTCACGACATCAGTGAATAAAAATGGTGGGATACTGGAGAACAGAGTCACAGGTTCAGCCACACTCGGCGCAGCCAAAGAACGGAATTGCTCCCAATCTTCAATACGGTCCGGGCTTGCTTTCACTTTTTCCACCCAGTTTAGAAACGCCACTTGATCAGGCATCGCTGATGCGGTGAATTTCATTTGAGAGAACCCTTTACCACTGTAGTTCGATGCAAAACCTTTGAAGTCACCTTCGTGGTTCGCGATCAAATTCAGCTTGGTCACCATTCCCGGCATCGCGTAGATCTGCGAACCAAGACGCGGGATAAAGAACGCGTTCATGATGTTGTCTGAAGTTAGCTTAAACGTCACCGGTACATCTTTCGGGAACGCAACATAGTTAACCGTCGCAATGTTTTGCTCCGGATAGATGAACAGCCACTTCCAGTCCAGAGAGACCACTTCGATCACCATAGGCTTAACGTCACTCTCCAGAGGCTTGGAAGGCTCTAGTTCGTGTGTTGTTCGCCAAGTGATGGTGGCCAGAATCGCAATAATGATGATTGGAATCGTCCATACCACTATTTCAATCTTGGTTGAGTGCGCCCAGTCAGGTGCATACTCTTCTGTGGTGTTACTTTCACGGTATCTATAAGCAAAGTAGATGGTCATCAGGATCACGGGGATGACGACAATCAGCATCAGCAACAGAGCAGTAATAATCAGCTCCTTTTCCTGAACGCCAACGCTACCTTTTGGGTCGAGCAATGCGGAGTTACATCCTTCGAGCATCAGGACGGTCCCCACCAAACCAATCCTCGACAGATTTGCTCTCGATAAAATGCGTTTATATCTTGAAGCTTCCATTAACTTTCTCGATGGTTATCCAGTCTCAGAACGAACGCCCGAGTACTGGTTGTCATGGTCATTAGAATATTTATGTGTTGAGCATGTGAAACGACGCATCTCAAAGCGAAACGGAATTAGCCACTATCTTGAACAGTCGACAGTTAAACAGTCGACCGTTGAACAGTTGAACTGACAAGTTAAAACGACAGTGCTGCGCAGCCAAAACATTGCCGCACGGTTAAAACCACACAAAAAATATGACTTAATTGTTACACTTTGAAATACATTGTTACATTTGGCGCATTATGAGGAGTTGAAATTGAAAGCTCACCAAACAAACTTGGAAACTAACCTTCCAGTTATGAAAGTAAGATGTGGGAAATTGATGCAATTCAGACGCACAGCATGAACGTGCCACACGAGTCGAGCCATGTGCGGAAAAGGATTAAAGAGAAACGGGAGAGATCAAAGTAAACACGCAGTAGAAACAACAATGATTGATTACATTAGAAAGAGCGAATTAAGCAAAGTGTGATAGCCGTCAAATTTATGAATTCACATACGATCTTAAAGGTATTTAGAAAAGGCATAACTTCAGACAGCAACCCATCAGGTATTCAAATAACACCCTGCTTTTTATGATAATCATGTCAGTTATACGCAGCAGAAAACGAGCAGAAATGGGGATAAAAAGCCGATTTCATGAGTATTTTGATGTGTTTTAAGTGGGCCTTACTCCCCTCAACAGAGGGGAGTAAGGGTTACCAGAGAAGAGATTTAGGCTGTTGGAGTCACGACTTTCTTACGCTGATTTTTAGTCATCAAGTGATAAACCACAGGCACAAAGTAGAACGAGATAAGCGTGGTTAATACGGTACCGCCAACAATCGCGACCGCAAACGGAGGCCAAAAACCACCGCCCGCGATGATCAACGGCATAAAGCCCCCAACCGTAGTAATCGTTGTTGAACTGATGTGTCGAGTACACGACATCACCGCCTCTACCACCGCATCCACATTGCCTGATGAAGCTTGTTCATCGAGTTTCAATTCCGTCAGAATTACGATGGCGGCGTTAATCGCTAAGCCCGCAATCCCCAGCATGGCGATGATCACCGTAAAACCAAATGGGTAGCCGAAGATCCACACCGACAGCAACCCTAGGCCACCAGCCAATCCTGCTACCATGAAGATGATGCTACTCATTCGGAACGAATTGAACGACATCACCACCACTAACACCATCAATACCACCACGACTGCGACATTCGAGATAAGACTGTTGACTGAATTGTCTCGTTCAGCGGATTCGCCACCAAAACCAACCGTGTAACCAGAGGGAATTTCATAGCTTTCTAAGCGTTTTTGGAATTCATTAAGCACGGTTTGTGGCAAAACACCGGCCTCAATATAACCCTCAATATAACCCTCAATGGTATTCACACGTTGCCCGTTACGGCGAGTAATCGCTCCGCGACTCGTCGTCAGTTCAAGCTCGGCTAAGGTAGACACATTGATACCGGTTGAGTAGACGTCTGAACTGATCGGCAAACGAATATTACTCAGGTGCGAAAGATCCTCACGAGCCTCATCCGCGACACGAACACGAATCGGCACCGATTCACTGCCCTCAATTACCGAACCACTTTCACGACCAGTTAACGTGGTTTGCAACATGCCAGCAAACTGATTGAGTGAAATACCGTTAAGTTTTGCGGTGTCTTCATCGACCTTCAACCAAACCTTAGGCGTACCCGGTTGCAATGTTTCCCTTGTATGCGTGACATGAGGGACACCTGCAAGAATCAAGCGTACATCTTCACCAATCGCTTTCAGCGTATCAAGATTTTCACCATAAACGCGCAACTCAACAGGCGCAGTAAACGGAGGGCCTTGGTTAAGCTTTCGTACCAAGATTTGAGCTTCCGGCACCTCATTATCCAGCACCTTTTGAAGCTCTGGAATCAACGCATTGGCTTGGTCAAAGTTTTCTGTTTTCACCATTGCTTGCGAGAAATACGGCGCGTTATTTTGCCTTGCCTGCAAATTGTAATAGAAAGATGGGAAGTTAGCGCCCACTAGCCAATCAATGCGTTCCACTTCTGGATAGCGATGAATGATATCGTCAATTTTCTCAGAAGTGTTTTTGGTGGCATAAATACTCGCTTGTGGCGGCATGTATACCTGAATCTCAAACATGTCTCGGTCTGATGGCGGGAAGAATTGCTCAGTCAGCTGAGACATACTCCAATAACCAGTAAACGGTACCAATAACACCAGAGCAATCGTGATGATTGGATGCGTGACACCAAAGCGGACAGAAGACGAGAACCAACGTGTTAAAGCAGGAATTCTTAAGCCCGTCATATACCAATGGTGCTGGCCTTTCTTATCAACGTCGCTGAGTTGTTTCGGTAATAACTTGGTCGCCAAGCCTGCGATTAAGGTGTGCGAGATAATGTAAGAGCCGATCAACGAGAAAGAAACGGTAATCGCAATACCGCCGACAAATTCACCCGATGCACCCGGCATCAAAATGATTGGTGCAAATGCCAAAACGGTAGTCAAAGTGGAACCCAACAACGGCACCCATAAATGTTTCAACGCATTCATGGTTGCTTCGGCTCGCTGTTGCCCTTTGAGGCGGTAAGCTTGAATGGTATCGACCATCACCACCGCGTTATCCACCATGATCCCGAGCGCTACTATTAAGCCCGTCACCGACATCTGGTTGATTGGCACACCGGTCATTTTCATGATCGACAGCGTCAGCAATGAAGTTAACGGCAGAGATATCGCCACCAATATTGCAGCGCGGACACCCAAGGTGACGAACAGCACAATTAAGATCAAGCCAAAACCGATCATCAAGCTCTTGCCTAAATCGTCTAAGCGGGTTTCGGTATAACCTTGTTGGTTGAACAACACAGTGACATCGATATTGCTGGGCAATTCTTGTTGGAATTTCTCAATCAGAGCATTCGCTCGTGATGTCCAATTATCGACACGAAGATCAGGATGCATTCTTGCCGCGACAATCACACCTGGCTCACCATCAATAATGGCAATCTGGTCTTGTGGGGTTTTCTCACCCCGCTTTACCGAGGCAATGTCTTCCATGCGGATGATATGACCATTGCTATCAGTGGCTATTGGCACTTGTTTAATACGTTCGATGGAATCAAGTTCCGACTGGATTTCTAAGCCGAAACGAGAATAAGCACTGACCAATTCACCTGCCGAGTTCTTAGCGTCTGCCCCTTCTAACGATTCGGCGATATTAGCACTCGAACGCCCAAGCGCTGCGGCATCAGCAGTTCTTAGACTTATCTGGATTTCTTCTTGTGGCATTCCGTATTCATCTACGAATTCAGTACCCGACAAAGTTCGTAATCGCTTAGCGAGTTCTTTGGCATAGCGCCCGAGGGTTAATCGGTCAGGCTCACCGGCACCCGACCAAGTCAGAGAAGCAATGGTTGTAAATGCGTAGGTATGGTCGCTGTCGAGATCGGGAGAATGCGCACCCGCAGGTAAAATGGATTCGATGTCAGACAGCTTGTCACGAGCCTGAGACCAAACCGGCTCTGGCTCGGTGATGGTGTCATTCAATTCTAGCGTGACAATAGACACGCCCGGCCTTGAGGTTGAGCTCACCAGTTTAACTTCACTCAGCTCACGCAGCTTATTCTCGATCACCTCAGTAACTAAGGTTTCAACACGCTCGGCACTGGCGCCGGGGAAGCTGGTTGTGATGTTCGCGTAGCGGTTGATGATTACTGGATCTTCTGCACGAGGCAGAGTCATGAACGCAGAAATACCACTCACCATCAGCAGTGCGGTCATTAAGATGAGCAATCGAGTGTTAGAAATAGTCTCTATGATTTTCATACTATTTCCTATTCAGCAGTAACGCTGGCTGGCTTCACGGTTTGGCCGGGAACCAAACGATGTAACCCACTGGATATCACCTGCTCACCTTCGCTGATTGCACCGCTCACGTAGGCTTGTTGGTTATTGGCAAACAACACCTGCACGCTTCGACGTTCAACCTTATTATCTTCACCAATAACGAAGATATTCCACACACCACGTAAACCATCGATCAAACCCGTGAGAGGAACCCAGTAACCTTGGTCATCGATTTGCTCATCAAACTTAAGGTACGCAAGTTGCCCTTCTAAAACAGAAGCTTGCTCAGGAAAAAGGTAACGTAAACCGACACTGCGAGACCGAGTGTCGACCATTGCGCCGGGATTCAATAGCTCCACGGCATAATCTGTTCTCCCAACTCGGATGTTAGGCGCAGAAAGCGAGGTAACTTTTTGCATTTGGTGTGCAGGAATACCAATGAACGCTTCTTTACCTTCAGAGGCAAGCAGTGTCAGTGTTGGGTTGCCCACATTCACTACATCTCCCAAAGAGACAAAACGCGTTGCAATAGTGCCCGAATAAGGCGCAAGCACTGTCGATTTCACCAGCTTCAATTGATTGCCTTTTACCGAAGCATCAATGCGCAGTAAGTTGGCTTGCAACACGCGTTGTTCACTGGTTAACGAATCAATTTCCGCCTCAGCACTGAAACCTTTTGCTTTCAATGAACGCTGACGTTTAAGGTTCGCTGCAACAAGGCTCAACTGAGCTTTGACTTCTTCAGCTTGAGCTTTCAACTGACTAGATTCAGTTTCCAAAAGTTGGGTATCCAATCGAATCAACGGCTGACCCGTTGTGACTGTGTCACCGACATCCACCAGAATCTCGTTTACTTTGCCCGCCAGTTCGAAACCTAAATTAGCCTGTTGACCCGCCTTAACCACACCGACATATTCGCGTTGTACTGCATAAGAGGAAGACAGCGCCAAGGCCATCGTTTCCACGGTTAAAATGGTTTGGACGCTCGATGCCGTTTCAGCGGTTGAATCAACCGACTCTTGGGCTTGTTCCTTTTCACCACATCCAACAAGAAAAGCCGACAACGCCACTGCCACTGCGCTTCCCTTCATCAATTTATACATACGTACTGTTCCTATGCGGTACTCAATTATGTTCTTTTTTTAGACTAACCAAATCAAACTAGACTGTCTAGTTTGATTATGTTAAAAATAAGTTTCATCGTTAATGATTGATAAAACCATCACAAAAAGCATAATGCTTAGCGTAAAACGAGACACATAGAACTGAGCACCAACAGGCACCAAGCAACGAGACAAACTAGGTAACGAGACAACACTAAGTAACGAGAAGCAAGCACGTGACTAAAATCATCAAGAGTGAACAGAAGAGATCGCAGATCTTAACCGCAGCAAGCCAACTTTTCTCTGAACATGGCTTCAAGATCAATATGGATCAGATAGCCAAAGCAGCGAACGTTTCCAAGCAAACGGTCTACTCTCACTTTAAAAACAAAGACGAACTTTTCGAAACCTGCATGCAAACCAAGTGTGCGGAGCGAGAACTCAGTCCTGCTGCCTTTAATATGGATGCAGCGGTGGGTGATGAGTTGGTGAAATTTGGTGTGAAATTTCAGGATTTGTTACTTGATGAACAATCACGACAAACCTTCCAAAATGCCATTAGCCAAGCGAATACGCATCCAGAGATCGCCTCAATCTATTTAGAAACTGGGCCTCAGAAAACCACAAAATTACTCGCCGATTACCTACAGTCGAAAATAGAATCTGGTGATCTCACACTGTCGACATCAAGCTCGCCAGTCATTGCTGCACGCCAACTGTTGCTGATGTTTCATGGCAAATCGGCGTATTGGGGATTCTTCGGACACGATAGCGGTGAGTCACAAGATGAAAGACTTCACTACACGCGTGAATGTGTCGCACTATTCTTAAACGGCAACCAACCTCGTTAATAGCCCATAGCTAAGTTTCTCATAGCACCTAGTCCGCATTCTGGGCTGATTCAAGAAGCAGTTCATAGAAACGATTAGCAGCAGGGCCTGTCTTGGCTCCTTTTGGCAAAGTCAGGTGCAGCGGAACGTGATACCCACTGCCATTTTCCACGTTCAACACAGTGAGCTTGTCACTTCCTCGACTTTCAACAATGTGCTTAGGCAATCGGCAATAGCCCACACCCTGCCCTACCGCGCCAAACGCATGGTCGAAATTATCCACCGTAATACGCTGACTCGACTTCAACCACCCTACATCCTTTTTCTCACCTTGTTTTTTACTGCCTTGACTAGCTTGAGCACCTAAATCTCTCACCACAATTTGTGGAAGAGACGACAGCTGATTAAGCGATATGGATGACATGCTAGCTAACGGGTGCGAGCAAGCAACGACAGGCTCCATCATCGTAAAACCAAAGGCTTCAGCAGGATAATTGGTGATCGGTAAGTTGATAATGGCAACATCAACCAATTCTTGAATGACCATTTCCGTGGTCTTAGACAATGAAGTTTCAATCACTTGTATTGATGTGGTGTTATTCTCAGCCATAAACGCAGCCATAGGTTTGTAAAGGCGCTCAAGACAACACAAATGATCAACCGCCACCACAATTTCAGACTCCATACCTTTTGCTAGCTGTTCACTAATCAACTCTAGCTCGCGAGCTTGTTCCAACATGCTACTCGCTCGGCGCAGCAGCGACTTTCCGTCTTCCGACAGTACCGCCCGACGACCTTCAACCTGAACCAAAGACACGCCCAGTTGATCTTCCAGTTTTCTCAACGCATAAATCAGCGTGGTGTGGCTCTTATTCAATTGCAGTGCCGCCGCCTGAATGCTGCCAGCCCGGTCTATCTCATAGAGTGTTTGCCATTGGTCGAGGGTGGTCTTTAATCTCATTGGTCTAAAATCCTGACAGTTATTAACTATATTATGAACTTTTCTGTCTGTTTTTTACAGGTAATATCTATTTCAACAGGCAATCAAGCCTCCTATGTTTTGCGAAATGACCATGAGTCTCAGCGCAATACCAAGTAACTGTTTGGAGAAATAACCATGAAATTATTACAAGTCGATTTTGAATTTAGCGGCCCATTTGGTGAAGAGATGTCGAACGCACTCGTTGACCTAGCAAAGTCTATTAACAACGAACCGGGTATGATCTGGAAAATCTGGACAGAAAATGAAGCTGAAAAACTGGGCGGTGGTGTCTATCTTTTTGAAGACCAACTCAGTGCAGAGACGTACCTAGCGATGCATAGCGCTCGCCTTAAACAGATGGGCGTCGACGAAGTACGTGGTGTGATTTTTGACGTTAATCAGCCTTTAACTACCATTAACAAAGGCCCAATCAACGACTAGTTAATTCGCTGAATGAAAACAAAGCGATTGAAATGAAAATAGAAACAGCGAAAGGCACGAGATAGAGAGATAACAAATGAACAATAAAACGTTTTTAGGCCTACACGGCATCATTTACGCAGGGTTTGCCTTCGCGTTGTTTTTCCTACCAACGGTCATGTGGCCTATGTACGGCGTGGAAATTAATGATAGGTACGCTTATTTTCTCTCTCAACACACCAGTATCTTCCTTGGTGGTATCGCCGCGATAAGCTGGTTATTGCGAGATATTGAGCCCGGAGTCAGTACCAAAAAGCTCATCCAAGGTTTGGTTGTGGCCAACATGCTGGGTGCCATCATCACCCTGTATGCCGCGTTTACAGGCATTTTTGTTGGCTTCGGCTGGAGTGATCCTGCGTTCTTCCTTTCACTATCGGTGCTCAGCGTGTTGCAGGTTCGTCGACAAGGCTAGTTCATACAAAACACGAAACCAATAAAAAGGGAACAGGTGCACTCTTCATCTGTTCCTTTTTCTCAATCAACTGTCGTTAACTTCGCGCGCTCAGCTTATTTGCTGTGCTCAACGTAAATCAATTCATCAGTATTGAAGCCACGCTCTTTAGACATCGCTTTGAACTTCTCCATCACTTCTGGCGCAACCTCTGGTGTTCTTGAAAGTAACCACAAGTAGTCAGTATCTGGGCCCGAAACAAACGCGTATTGGTAGTTCTCTTTATCCAACTCAAACACCACATAAGCGCCATAGAATGGACCAAAGAACGACACCTTCAGATAGCCTTGTTCGCTGCCTTCGACAAAATACGCTTTGCCTTCCGCCTCGTTCCATTCGCCATCTTCAGCCGAATAGCCGCGGTTAATCACCTTAACGCCACCATCATCACGCAGACTGTATTCGGCACTGATGTTGTCTAAGCCACGCTCAAACGAATGGTCTAAACGAGCCACTTCGTACCATTTCCCTAGGTATCGATCCAACTCGAACTGTTGAACGGGCTTAACCGTTTCAGGCATGCCAACGCAACCACCCAATAGAATCACACTAAGCAGCAATAATATTTTTTTCATCCTAACCTCGGCTTTTTTTTATTAGTAATGAGAGTAAGCCTTGTGAAAACATAAACTTACATCCTTGGTAATACGTTAAATCCATTTTTAAAGTTCACCTAACTGTAATTTATGCAGAATCTTATGTGAATGGTTTAGTCTGTGAATGAATCAATGGTGTTTCATTGCCATTCGATATTGAGTCGGAGTCACCTGCTTATACGATTTAAACTGGCGATTAAAGTTGGCTTGGTTGTCGTATCCCACTTTCTCCAAAATCAGATTCACTGGCAGTGAAGTATTAATCAATAAATCACACGCCACATTGAGCCTAATTTTCTTTAGCCTTTGACTAAAACTCTCATTGTAGTGTTTTTGAAATAAGCGCCTAACGCTACTCTCACTAATGTAGAGATGCTTGGCTAAGTCATTAACCGAGATGTCGTGATTAAAATTGTTCACCAAGAAAGCTTCAACCTTGTCCAACTTATCGCTGACTTCATCTTCATCATCCGAGTTGAAGACAGGGTTAATCAACTGCACTACCTCTTGATCCTCAAGCAAAAGTGCAAACAAAGAGAACAAGGTAAGCAGTTGTTGATGTGGCGACTGGTTCATCACCTTATTCAACAATTCCGCCGCTTTCTCTGCAGTCGCGGGTGAAAACTGAAGCCCTTTCTTTGATTCTTCTAGCAATACACGTAGCGGTTCGAGCTCTCGACAGCACGCTATCAATTGCTCTATCCAATCTTTGCGAAACCAAACTACGTGCGTTTCACATATTCGCGAATCATCAGTGCTCTCGTCCGAATAGATGGCATGAGGTAAATCTGGCCCAACCAAGATCATATGGTTGTGAAACACATCGCTTTGGTGATGCCCGATAAAGCTATGGCCAGTAAAGTGACGATGAATCGCGATCTCGTACTCTTCATGTCGGTGCCAACCATAGCTTTTACCGTTCTCGACGATTTTCTTATAGCGCCATGATGTGCCAATTCGTTGTGGCACTTTTTCCAAGTAACCTTTCATTGTGATGCTCAGTGACGTTTTAATATTGAAAGTATACGCATCAAACCATTTAGATGAGCACATTGACTGAAAAGTATTGAACATTGCGCTAACGATACTCATCCGGTTGTCACCGCTAAATATACTTCAGGTGAACTTAATCAGGAGAGCAACTATGGACACTTTATTATTAAAAATTCGCGATATGATTCTTGCCACACGTCAGCAGTGGATAGGCGAGATCACCTACAACCACAACATTAAGGGTGATCACACTTGGAAACTCTATGGCTATAACTCTTATGACGAATACAGAAAATATCTGCGTAAGAGCCTAAAACAGGAGTCGTGATTGAAGATTTGTTAAAGCCACAATTTATTGATTAGTCGCAGCTTTTATCTGTCATTCATGTAGAGTTTCACACTGGCCACTCGCTTTCTATACTTATTAAACAGTGGAACATGGAATAAATAATAATGAACAATAAGCTCACTTTGCCACGCACTGCATGGATTGCATTATTCGTTAGCCTAGGCACTGTGCCATCGGCTTTTTCTCAAAGCCTAACCGCAGACCAGATCTTTACCAATGCCGACATATATGGGCATCGCGAGTCAGACTCGATCGTTACCCATAAAGGCAAGATCATCTTCATCGGTGACAATTCACAAGCGAAAGCTTTTCAAGGACAGAATACCGATGTCATCGACTTGGAGAATGCCTTTGTTTTGCCGGGGTTCATTGATAATCATAACCATGTGTTTGAAGCCGCCTCAGAGCTGGGTGGCAATTGCGAACTGGATTCTGAAGCCACATTAGAAGAGCAAATCCCTTACTTAGAAGCCTGTAAAATCAATGCCGAGACCAATGGCAGAGGTTGGCTAATGGGTTATGGCTTTTCTCTTGAGTCAACACTCGACAGCGACTCTGAATACACACCACTTGAGATCATCGACAGCATCTTCCCTGATCGCCCCGTGGTGCTTATGGAGCAAACCTCACACTCGATGTGGGTCAACTCAAAGGCACTGAAAATCGCCCGAATCAGCCAACAATCGCCAGATCCACAAGGCGGTGCCTATTTAAAAGATCCTGATAGCGGAAAGCTTAACGGCATCTTGTTAGATAATGCTGGCGACCAAATCATGGAGATGGCGTGGAACAGCCAAAGCGAGCTCTTTGAACAAAGCTACCAAGGCTTAATGTTCGGACTTGAAGAAGCCGCAGCGCACGGCATTACCACCATTGGTGACGGTCGGATGTACTGGAAACGCGGTTGGTATGACGTTTGGCTAGAAGCAGAGCAAAACCAAGATTTGACTGCTCGCGTGTCATTGCGCCCTTGGGTTTACCCATCAATGGCGATCCCATCTCAGCTCGAAGTATTCGAAAAGATGTATTCCGATGATAAAAGCCGTCTGCTACTGGTCGATCAGGTGAAAATGTACAGCGATGGTATCTTCATTAATGGCACAGCAAAAACACTCGCACCCTACTTGGATACTTATCTGCCGCAGTCGCCGAATGGCTTGAACTACATACCACCAGCACAGATGAAAGAGTGGCTAACCGCGCTCGATAAAATCGGTTTTAGTGCGCACATTCACGCTATTGGTGATGGTGCGGTTCGTGAATCCCTCGATGCTATCGAAAGCGTCCGTAAACAAGGCTCGAAAAAACCTTACACCTTAACCCACATTGAGTTAATCAATGATGAAGATGTTCCCCGCTTCAAGCAACTCAATGTCTCGGCAGATTTCCAAGTCGGGTCTGATTACATTGCAAGACATCAACACCAATGGGCCGAAGCCTTCCTTGGTGCTCGCCGCGCCAAAGCCATGATGAACCTGGACGCAATACTCAAAACCGACGCCAATATCACCCTAAGCAGTGACTGGAATGTACACGACATCAACCCATTGGTCGGCATCGCGAACAGCTTAATCATGGGTAAAACCGGCCTAACCGATATCTACACAGCAATAGACGCCTACACGATTAATGCCGCTTCTAGCTTGGGCATCTACGACATCACTGGATCTATTGAGGTGGGTAAATCAGCGGACTTCGCGATTCTCGACCGGGACATCACCACAGTGTCGGCAAGACAAATAGCCAAGACTCAGGTGTTGATGACGGTGTTAAGAGGGGATGTGGTTTACGGAAAATAAAGCCAATAAGCGGAGCGAATTGGTTATCGCCACACAAACGAAAACGAGCCAACTTATTCAGCTGGCTCGTCTGCTATTCACATCTGTATTTTATGTTGTGTTACGCGTTGGTGTCTTTAAGCGCGTTCACATTTGATTCTTGCTTTTCATCCAGAGCAAAGTAGATCTTCGATACAATCACTTCAGCAACCAGAATCGTAAATACCACAGCGAAGAACGCTACCACACCGCCCCAAGGGCCTGTGAAGCTCACCTTGTCACCGAACATAAGGTTTATCGCTTCTAGCATGACGAATTTTGAGCCAACAAGAATAATGTATGTCGACAGCGCTCGATACACCTTAGGTGCCGTTCCAGATTTCTGTTTGAAGTAATCCGCTACCTTGTGTTCTAAGCCAATAGAGAGCTTCAACAATAACTGCAGTAACAACGCCGCTATCAAAGAAATAGTGAAAGATTCAATGTTGACGAAGTCCCAGTACTCATCGAAAAAGTTAAGCACGACTAAGTCCACCAGCACGGCTAACGTGTAACCTACAAATAGGCGTTGTGGTGTGTTGAACCCATAAACTTTGTCTGATTTAGTCATTCTGTCTCTCTCTAATTTGATAAGTAGCCTTGATTTGAAATACATCTTAGCGTTCGAATAGAAGCAAAACTTACCATTTCATGACACCACTCAAAATCATTCACAACACAAATGAATCGTCATAATGTCTTCGCACCTCCACCTTCAATAATCCTGATCGACCACGTATCACTGTAAAGTAAAATGGCACTATCGAGCAAAGTGCCACTCTCGAGTAATTTGCTACTCCCAAGTAACCTGCCACTACCAACTAAAGAAAGAATAGAGACGCTAAATGGATGACCCGTATTTAAGCAATGAGTGTGTTAGTTGAAATCTTGCGTCCAATAAGACATCTTCGATGTATCTGACTTACTGACTTTGTATCCAATCCCCATCTTTGTGTGTCGGCTATTCATCACGTTTTGGCAGTGACCTTCGTGACCAGCCCAACTATTAAGACCGGCATTGTTAACTTGCCCATCACTTCGCGGACTGGTGTAACCAAAAATAGGAATCACAACCGAATTGGATGAGAGGACAAACGCATTCTGACCAGAACTGTTCACAACAAAGTGACCTTGAGCATCTCTTCGGTACTGCTCATCAGAGTTCAATTGGGCATTACTCGCCGTGTTACTATCCCAGGCGATAGGAGCTGCTGGTGGGTAGTTACCACTCGAAAACGATGAACCAAAGGCATCACAATAACGTTGTGCCGACCTCGCACAATTTGTCGAGATAACAGATTGGTACTTGATACTGTTCTGGCTTAAATCTTCCGGAATGTTCACAATTCGGCACCATTTTTCATCGGCAACGCCTTGACCGGGCATCCCCCAAATCGCACCATTCAATAATTGATTTGTATCAAGTGAAGCGAAATCGATAAGAGTGTCGCTATTAAGCTGACCTAGATCCAAATCGATCTTTCCAGATAAAGTGTTCAACTCAAAGATCGAGGCCCCAACCTCCTTAGCTGCTGCATTAATTTTATCGCGCTGTAATAATTCCCAAGAATCACCAAACCGCTCTTTTGACTGCTCTCCATAAGCTTGAGCGATAAAATCGTAAATGGGTAGATTAGACTCCACTCCGTTCTCATCTTTGGAAACTACGCTGCCAACGGTTTTAAATTCCAACGAACTGTCGAACACCGCATCGTTAAACACATACGATCCCAAGAGCTCACTAGAACAAGCGTTGCTTTGCATATCGTATCGATATTCAGAAATTGTACCGTCCACAAGTAACTGATGACTTTTCCTTTGCGCGTTTAACCCTGCGGTTTCATAACAGTGCCAATCGTTAACAAAGTTACTGCCATTATCGATAACGATCGTTGGTACCGCGATATCCACATCAACCTTCTGAGTATCCCCACCTTTGAATGCAGGCAGTTCATTTTTAACGGAAATAGAAGAATAATTTCTGATCGGAGCCGTTGTATCGACAAAGCCTTCGATAGCAAAAATCATATTGTTGCTAAGAGCTTTAATGTCAGGCTGCTGAGAGGTAGATGATGAGTCGGGATTACTTGGATTACTTGGAGCATTAGCGTTGTTAGAAGTTGTACTGTCACCTCCTGACGAACTTTCTCCGCCACAACCTGTAATAATCAGTGCTAAAAGGGCGACTGCCGAGATATTTTGTTTTTTCATGAGTTAATCCTTAACCATATATTTTTCTTGATGTAAGGATGTTGCCTCATAGAACGAACTTAAATTTCAGACCAATGTCAGAGCCCCCAAATACTGACACCGATTTAACATTTTATAAGATATTGTCAATTTAACGTTCGCCCTTTAAGTCTATGAACTAATTCAGCATTTCCCTTAAGCCTTCCGTTTTAGAGCCAGTTACAGTTCGGTAAATTGATTCTCAACACAAGGTGACGACGATTTGAAATACACCTGAACGTTCGAATAGGAAAAACTTAGAAATATAGAAAAGCACCAAAAGATAAGTCTCGTTATTGCTTGTCACCAAATGGCCATTCTTCAAATGCTGCGCCCCATATTATGACTCCATCAGCGACACACACTCATTTCCAAAAGGTGCAGACTATGAAAAAGCTAATCACTAACGCGAACGTATTTAACGGTGTTGATAACAACTTAATCGAGAACGTATCAATCCTCATCGAAGATAACTTGATCACTCAGATTGGTGAGATTGATTCAACGTTAGCCGATGAAATTATTGATGCTCAAGGCGGCACAGTCATGCCAGGCCTGATTGATGCGCACGTTCATATCACGCTCTCTGCCTCTTTTAATGTCATTGATACAATGACCCGTGAAGAAGTGGCGATTCGCTCAGCAAAGATTTCAGAAGAGATGTTGATGCGCGGTTTTACGACTATTCGTGATGTGGCGGGTAACACGCTTGGCCTAAAGAAAAGTATCGATAACGGTTACGCAACTGGCCCACGAATTCTTCCTTCAATGGCCGCTATATCTCAAACCTGTGGTCACTCCGATTACCGTCAGAACCAAGCACAAGAACGTTTGGCAAACGGTCACGAAGATTCACCAATGATGAAGCTAGGTGCCATGAAAATTGCTGATGGTCGTTCAGAAGTATTAAAAGCCGTGCGTGAACAGCTGTTTATGGGCGCTTCTCAAATCAAGATCATGGCTGGCGGTGGTGCATCTTCAACATTCGACCCACTAGACACGTTGCAATTCACATCAGAAGAAATGAAAGCCGCGGTTGATGCCGCTTCTGATTATGGCACTTATGTTGCCGCGCACATCCACACCTCTGATGCGATGCGCCGAGCAGCCGAAGCGGGCGTGATGTCTTTCGAACACGCGACAATTATGGATGACGACATTGCCGAGATCATCAAAGAGAAAGGCATTTGGGTGATTCCGTCTTACTTCACCTCTTCATTGATTGCAGAACGCAAGATCCCACTGCCGAACGAAGAGACATACCGAAAGACAGAACGCGTAGGTAAAGCCATGTTCAAATCGGCGGAACTGATTAAGAAATACGATATTCAGAACATTGCTTTTGGCACTGACTGCGTGGGTGAAACCAACGTTCATGCAACACAATTGAATGAACTTGGTGCGATTGAGAAAACATTCGACACCATCACAGCACTTCGCATGGCGACATCAAACTGTGGACGCTTGTTCGAGATGTCGACTTACCAACACCCATACCAAGAAGGCAAGTTAGGTCAGATCGTTGAAGGCGCGTATGCCGATCTATTGATTATCGATGGCAACCCACTGGAAGGCGTAGCGTGTGTTGCCAACACAGAGACACAAAAGCTGATCATGAAAGACGGCAAGGTATATAAAAATAACCTCTAATTAAGAACCTAAAGATTAGAATAAACAACGGTGCTATGGCGGATTCGTCATAGCACCGTTTTCTTATTTGAAAATTAATTGTGATTTTTTACCGTCTTTTTTAATCAAGCTTCGTCTTACAGATATTCCTTCACTGGACAACGCTTCAAACCTTGTGCGCCTTTGGTAAAACACCACCTCACACACGTTATGTGCCCCACTCCAGTGCTTTTATTTGATGTAGATATAGGAGCTTAAAATGAGCTTTACGTTACTGGCACTGAGTGCCATTTTTCTCGGCTTTTACGTCGTGTTATCTCGCTTTAAAAAACAGAAAAAAAGCTTCAACTTCCGCGTTCTTAGCGCACTGGTTGGCGGCCTTCTGTTTGGTGGCATTATCCAAGTAGTACTGGGCACCGACAGCGCGGCTGGCTTGCAGTTCTCAGAGCTTATCTCTTTGTTCGGTAATGGCTACGTCAAGCTACTCCAGATGATAGTAATACCGTTAGTGTTTGTTGCCATGACAGCTTCCATCATGAATGTAGAAGGCACCAGTGCACTCTCGAAAATCGCACCTAAAGTGATTGGCGTGTTGATTTTCACCGTGGCTATTTCTGCAGTAATCGGAATTGCGAGTATCTACTTGTTCAACATCGACGCGAACAGCTTAGTCAATGCAATGGGAACTAGCACTGCCATTGAAGCGCGCAGCGATAGCCTGCTATCGACTCAAGAGCTGATGTCGAACAACACCTTCACAAGCTTGGTGTTGTCTATCATCCCGACCAATATTTTTGAAATGCTGACTGGCGCAGAAAGAACCTCAACACTATCGACGGTTCTATTCGGTATGTTCCTTGGTTTTAGCATTCTCCAAGTGAAAAAGCGTAAGCCAGAGAAAGTGCAAAGCTTTGTTGATTTCATCAATGCAGCAAAAGAAGTCGTGCTATCGATGGTGCGAGAAATACTTAAGCTCACCCCTTATGGCGTATTTGCTTTAATGACCAAGTTCATGATGAGCAACGATTTGTTCGCACTCTCTGAAATGGGCCGATTCGTTATTGCAAGCTACGCGGCGATCGCAGCGATGTTCATTGTTCACCTTGTACTTGTTGGCTTGTTTGGTTTGTCTCCGAAGACATTCGCTAAAAAATCTTGGCCCGTACTGGTGTTCGGATTTGGTTCTCGCTCAAGCATGGCAGCCATTCCGCTAAACGTTGAAACACAAACTCAGCGCCTTGGTGTAGATGAAGAGACAGCCAATATGTCGGCAACATTCGGGACCAGCATTGGCCAAAACGGTTGTGCCGGTATTTACCCTGCAATGCTTGCCATCATGGCTGCACAAGTGATGGGTATCCCGATTGATTTGAGCTTTGTTCTACAACTTATTGCCGTGATTGCCATTGCTTCATTCGGTATTGCGGGTGTAGGCGGCGGTGCGACCTTTGCAGCGGTTGCCGTGCTAACCATCATGGGATTGGACATCACGATTGTAGCGATACTGGTATCTATTGAAGCCTTGATTGATATGGCACGCACCGCTCTCAATATCTCTGGGTCGATGTTGTCTGGTGTTCTTACTGCTAAGACTAACGGCTCATTGAATACAGAACAGTACAAAGCACAAGCCCTGTCGAATACGACCAATGGCGAGATTCCAGCTTAAGTTTTTAACTTAACGTCAGTCGCTTCAAGTCACTCAGAATCATCCCAATAAACACAGGGCGCGAATGCCGCGTCCTTATAAGAAGAAGTACCACTATGAAAATCGTAATTTTAGGTGGCAGTGCTGCTGGTATGAGCTTTGCTGCCAAATACAAAAGAAACCAACCCACAGATGACGTTATTGTCATTGAAAAACGCAGCTACCTTTCGTTTGGTGCCTGCGGTTTGCCCTACTTTGTTGGCGACAAGTTCCCAAATACAGATCGCATGATCTCTCGCACGCCGCAGCAAGCCATCGATTCCGGACTCGATGTTCGTATCAATACTGAGGTGGTCGCAGTGAACGCTGCTGAGCAAATCATCACAGTCAACACGCAAGGCGAATCACAAGATATTCCGTTTGATAAGTTAATCATCGCGACAGGTGCGCGCCCTTTAATTCCAGACTTCGCGACCTCTTTTCGTGTGGGTAATCATGATCGTGCTGATTCGAATAGCACCGAGCATGTTTACACACTCACTAGCATGGAAGATGGCGTTGCCATGAAACAAGCCATGCTCGCAGTAGATAAACCTCGCGTTGCAATCATTGGTGCAGGTTTTATTGGATTAGAGATGTTCGATGCGGCACATGACTTAGGAAAAGACATCACCATTATTGAGCGCGAAGCGCACATCATGAGCCGCCAATTCAGCCCAGAGATGATCTCCGACGTCGAAGATGCCATTCGTGACACAGGAACCAACCTGCTGACCAATACCCAAGTCGAACACATTGAACGTTTTGCTTCAAAAGACAGCGACGAAGGGAATAGTGAGAAAGCGAGTTATCTGCTTACAGTGAGCAAAACTCGATCCGCGACCAATAACACTAACGAAGCCACCAGCCATTCGGTAGAACCGGAATACATCACCATTCAAGCCGACATTGTGATTCTGGCGCTTGGTTTCAAACCTAACACCGAGTTGTTTGACCTGCCAAAAATGGGCAACGGTGCGTTATTAGTCGATAAGTTTGGTGCAACGTCAGTACCGAATATTTACGCGGTGGGCGACTGCGCGACGGTTCATCATTTAACGCTTGATGAACCCGTGTATTTGCCACTCGCCACCACAGCGAATAAACAGGCTCGAATGATGGCCGACAAATTGGCAGGCAAAGAGGCCTTCCTTGATGGTTTCTTAGGTTCATCTTCATTGAAAGTGTTGGATTACGAGCTTGCTAGCACAGGTATTTCTCATTGGATGGCAAACCAATACGCAGTGCCAACCAGTACCTCAGTCATTAATGACAAGAACCAAACGGATTATTATCCCGGCCAAGAAGACATCAAGATAAAACTTGCTTACGACCCTAAATCTAAACGCCTTTTAGGTGGAGAAATTGTCGGCAAGAAAGGCGCTGTAGGTCGGCTACATGCATTAAGCGTTGCGATTACCGCAGGCATGACGACTCAGCAATTGGGTTATCTTGATTTCAGCTACGCTCCTCCTTTTGCACGAACATGGGACGCGCTGAATGTGGCGGGCAATGTTGCGAAATAGCCGTCTCGAAATAACCAAACGAAATAGCTGTCTCGGAGCAACCAAGCTAAATAACGAATTAAACAACAATGCCAAATAGGCACAGAACCGTCATCCAATTTTAATAAGAGAGAAAACCATGGCACAAACCATTACCAAAGGCATTAAAGCCCTAAAAGAAGAAGCCTACCAAGTCGTTGAAGATATGTCGGTAGAAGAAGCAATAGCGCTATTCAACGGCAGCGACGACAAACAAAACACACTTGATGACTACGTGTTTGTCGATGTGAGGGAAGCCGAAGAAAGAAACAAGCTCGGCATTATTCCCGGCGCATTCACTTGCCCAAGAGGCACGCTGGAGTTCTTGATTGACCCTGAATGCCCCTTTCACAATAAGGTGTTCAACCAAGACAAAACCTACGTGTTCTATTGTGCCCACGGTTTGCGTTCTCTTTACGCTGCCAAGATGGCCGCGGAGATGGGGTTAAAACCCGTTAAAAACCTCGCAGGTGGTTTTGCTGCTTGGGCGGAGCAATCAGGTGACATTGAAATTCCGATTTAATAGAACTGTCTATTAAATAAGGCTAACGACTAAACAAAGCTTTCAGTTAATGAGAGCCCTCTGGTGACTAGAACAGCGGGCTCAATAAAATGATGGTGTGAAGTATGAACAAATACACTCAACAAGAACTTTATTCTATTCTTGAACAACACAAACTATGGCTAGAAAACCAAGGTGGTGAACGTGCACAATTACGTAATGCCGACCTAAGTAACCTAGTACTTCAAAACATCGACCTGCGTTGCGCTAACCTAATTCGTACCAATTTTAGTGGCGCCGACTTATCAGGCACTGACATGAGTGAGGCTGATATCACCCATGCCAATTTTAGCCACGCCAACCTAAACAACACAGCTTTCCGCGATGCCGATTTACGAAACTCAGACATGAGCCACGCACAAATGCTCAACGTTGATTTGTATCGCGCGGATCTATTCCGCACCGATTTCAGTCACGCTAATCTCAATGATGACGCGTTGAATCGAGTAGACCCAAGCAATACCATCATCAAGCTACGCAACCCGAACCAAGAATGTTTCGCTTCTGAGTAGGAGCAACAAAGCAACGATATCAAATGTTCCAACAGCCGAAATCAGCGGGGCTTCAAGACAAGATACGCTCAAACATAATGGATAAGATGACTCTCTGCTTTATTGCTACTATTAAACACAGGTTTTTGATTTATGGATGAATCGGGTTGATTTAAGGATGAAATTAGAATGAGGCGATTACTTACTGCACTATTTTTCAGTTCAGCATTGTTACTCAGTTCAGTGTTATCAGGGTGCAGTAACTTTAGAAACCTGTCTAATGAGATAGAAGCTATCGACTCCATAACCAATCAATACATGGTTACCTTGAGTCAACCTGCCTCCGGCTCTGCCGTGGTGATTGAACAAATCAAAGACATCAATAAAAGCGAAGTGGATGGCTACGATGGCATCATAGACAGTGACAGCATTCACTTGCACGTATCAAATAACGTCCACTACCTACTTATCTTTGAAGATAAAAATCAAGATCTTACCCTACAAGCCAATGAAGCTTTCAGTGTGGTAAAACTTCGTTCTCATAAAGACAAATCAACAATAGAAGTCTCATTATCCGTTAATGAAAATGAAGCCCCAAGTGCGTTTGTTGATCGTTCGTTATCTTCGCTATTGAAAATAGAATTAGACCTCGTTGACATAGGCACCGTGGCAAATTTAACCGATCCTCCTTTTGAGAAAGGGAACGCAAAGCTCGGTATGTGGCAACCGCTGACATTTTTGATCGAAGGTAATGCAGGTCTCTATTTTTTATCTGAATATGACCCAGCTAAAATCCCGATCTTATTTGTGCATGGGATCAATGCAACGGCTTTAGATTTCTCCCCTCTCATTGGAAAAATAGACCAATCTAAATACCAAATATGGGTGTTTAACTACCCTTCAGGTTTATCTCTATCTTTGAACTCGAGAGGCTTAAATAACCTGTTACACACGGTGGTGACTGAATATAAGATCCAACAATTACATATTGTTGCCCACAGCATGGGCGGCTTGATCGTAACCAACAGTATTCGTCAATGCCGAATCGGACAGCTATGCGACTTTGTAAGCAGCGTAACCACCATCTCTTCACCGTTTGGTGGTGTTGAGTCTGCTAAACAAGGAATGGAGTACTCCCCCGTGGTAATGCCTGCATGGGTTGATTTAAATCCAGACGGAAAATTTATCGCTGACTTATTCATTGATAGCAGTGAGATTCACATACCCCACTTTTTGGCCTTTGGTTATAACTCGGGCGAGCTATTTAATACCAGCAGTAACGATGGAGTAATCAACCTTTCGAGCCAATTATCACGCCCCGCTCAATTGAGCGCCGACCAAATTCGCGGTTATAACGAAAACCATTTAAGCATTTTGAACAACGATGACCTGTTTGAAGATATGTCTGATTTTTGGTTAAGAGCTGAGCGATAACCTCTCCCTATACATAACCCGACAAACCAGTTGGCGTGAATGGTATGAACATTGGCGGTATTTGCACTGCAAGCCAACACGCTAATCTTTATTCTAATCCCATAAATAAGCACACGGAGTGACGCTAAGCCTAGCGAGCTAGGTTTCGAAACAAGGATAGTGACTTTCTAACTTGGGATAGAAACGATGACTATCAATGAATTAAAACGCAGAGATTTTTTCAAAGTTATGGGGAAAGGTGCTGTTTCTGCTGCGGCTCTCTCTCTGCCGACCTTAGCGAATGCAACGCCAACTTCACCAACAAATTTACCTTCAGATCACCAAACCGTTGACTCGCCACTGGATGCGACTGAGATGGCAAATCTGATAAGAGACAAAAAAGCCTCGCCAAAAGAATTCGTACAAGAAGCCATCTATAAAATTCGCCAGACAAACGATAAAGTGAATGCGGTTGTTTCTGAGTGCTTTGACTTAGCGCTAGAGCGAGCCAACTCATTTAACCCGAACTCCCCTTTTGCAGGCGTGCCTTTCTTAGCGAAAGACTGCGTTGATGTTGTCGGGCTTGAATGCACCATGGGATCGAAGCTAAACCAAGGTAGAAAGCCCAACGCTACCTCTTGGTTTATTCGTGCAACACAGAATGCAGGGCTAAACACCATTGGTATGACGAATATCCCCGAGATGATGGCACTAGGCTGCACGCAGAATCCCCTTTATGGCGCGACGCGTAACCCATGGGATCTAAGCCGAGGTGTTCACTCATCGACTGGTGGTGGCGCAGCGGCGATTGCTGCTGGCTATGTACCATTAGTGCATTCCACTGATGGTGGCGGCTCTTCGCGCATGCCCGCTTCAGCGACAGGTATTTTTGGCTTTAAGCCAAGTCGAGAGTCTTTGATTTCAGGGCTAACTGACGGCTCAACAAACGAAGATTTTACTCATCAATCGTTTATGTCGAGAACCGTTCGTGATGCAGCTTTGGCTGTATCAGTCACAGAGCATCATACAAAAAATGACTTTGAGACGCCTTTTCCTCGAACCCCTATAGGAATGGTTAATGCTTCTCTTAACCGTCAGGTAAAAATTGGCGTCACCCTCAAAGATATCCACGGCAGGCTTCCCGATGAAGATACGCTCGCAGCTATTCGTTCGACGGTCTCTTTGCTCGAGAGCCTTGGACATATCGTTATCGAAGTTGAGCAACCGATCCAAGATGGCGATGTATTCATGCACAACTACATGGGCGTATTTGGCAACAAGATGGCAAGCTTTGCTGAGCAGTTCGACCGCCTAGGCATGCCGCTAGAATCGATGCCCGACAAAGTAAGCGATAACATCGTCTATCTAGCTCGTACGATGCAAGCGCGCTTGAAAGCCGCTCCTAGCTTGTATACCGACTCTCAAGAGCGATGCCGAAATTTCGCACTCAGTCACAACCGAGAGTTCTTTAAAAGCATAGATATTTGGCTGACTCCTTGTGCAAACCACGTGCCTTTGGAGACCGAATATTTCGACCAGAAAGCACAATCAGGGAAAGAGATATGGACACGTTCAGAAAAGTTAATGTCCTACACGCCTATCGAAAACGTGGCAGGTAATCCCGCCATGTCGGTTCCCTTGTATTGGAACAAGCAGAACCTTCCAGTCGGTAGCCACTTTTCTGCAGCAAGGGGCAACGACCGCCTGTTATTTGAATTGGCCTATCAACTAGAAAACGCCAAACCTTGGGCAAACAGAAAGGCCCCGATTGCGCTTTAACAAGCAATTCACTTTCGAAGCAATTCAATTTAGAAAATCATTCAAGTACGAGTCTATTGATGAAACATATTATTTTCCTATTTTTGGCGAGTCTGACGCTTGCACCTTACTCATACGCAGCTCTAGCACCAAGCGAAGGCTTCAGTGGCAACATGACCTTCTTAACAGGCTTCACCGCAAACTCAAGCAACCTAGATGTTGGGCAAAGCAATCATCAATCTCAAGCCGATTTAATGTCGTCGGGTAATACCGAAGCAGAGGGAATGGTCGCTGTTTTGGGTTCAATGCAATACACCTTTGGCGCTTTGAATCACAAACAGTTTTTCTTAGGTACCTCAAGAGACGACATCATCACAGGTACGTTGGCATTTGAAATTGGATATAGGCAGCAAGTCGAGAACGGTATGGTGGTTGAATTTTCTATCTTACCAACTCTGATATCAGGTGAAGTATGGGATGACCCTTATGCCGTTGACTCAAATAGAAAAGAAACCGACCTCACTGGTAATGTCGTTCGAATGCAGCTTTCAAGAATAATGGGCTCGAACTTTAATCTCGATGTCGCCTCTGGTGAGTCCGACGTTAAAAAAGAAAACACCGGCCTAAAGGGCCTTGGTTTAACTGAAGAAGAACGCGCACTAATGATTCGAGAACGAAAATACTTTTATCTCAAGTCTGGTTACCAGTATTTCTTGAAAGATGGCTCTGGCATTCTCACACCTTCAATGAATGTTTTCTCATCAGACTCTGAGGGTGATGCACTATCATTTTTAAGCCTTGGCGCTGAAATCAACCTAGCGAAAAGATTTGGAAATCATGGCCTTGCTTTTACACTCAATGCAGCAAAACGCAGCTATGATAAAGAGAACCCAATCTTTAATAAGACTCGAGAAGACAAAGACTTTGGAGCCTTCGTTGCTTATGAATACACCAATATCTTTGGTACAAAAAACTGGTCTTTGGTATCACTACTTGGCGCCAAGACAACAAATTCGAATATTGAGTATTACCAATCATCGCAATACGTGGTTTCAGTAGGTGTTGATTACAAATTCTAAAGTTGAACAGAGAGTTTCATTGCTTGTAACCCGTAAACAAATCCTTTAATTTGGGCATATTAACGAGAAGAACACTCTTCAATCACCAGTAATAACAGGGAGTTATGGTGGAAAGTTTCAGTACTCAATTGCCCATATTCTGGTTTAAAACTTTAGATTCTGCTATTCAGGCTAGAATTGGAGACAGCAGCGACATCTGGTCGGGAACAGAGGCCTATAAACAACTTTGCTCCGCCGAATCGATCTCGGCTTATCAGCTTCAAACCGCCATCAACAATATCTACCAACATTTTGATCATGAGCTGATCGACTTATTTGATGAATCGGCTCGCTACTTCGATGAGCTTGAAATGGGCGCGCCGGTAATGGCCATGCTCACCGCGCCAGATCTCGCCAGCTTTTGCCAACTGCTGAGTCGCTACTCCATTCATATACATCCGCTACTGAAAATATTCAGTCGTGAAACAGAGAGTGGCGAAATTGAGCTTTGGGGCGTCACACCCGAATACATTGACGAAACCACACTGATGACACACATCAGCTTGGGGCTCTATTTCAGTATTATGATCAAGCTCGTTCGCAGATACCTTAATGCGCCGAATCAAAAGCTCGCCATTCACATCCACAAGAACACCATCGGTGATGAGTTCTTGAGCATCTATGAGCGTGTCTTTAATGTAGAGATGAAGGAAGGCTTCCCCGCCCGCTACCTCCTTTTTCCTAACAACCTTGTCCAAACAAAACCTCGCCAATACCAAGCCGACTTTCATACAGAGCTAGTAAGAATCGCCGACCAACAGATGGAAAAAACGTTAAAAACCAACTTAATCTACAAAGTGAATGAAACGTTCAAAGTGCTTGCGGTGAAAGATACTAACCTAGATAGCGTCGCAAGCAATCTTCACATCAGTCCTCGAACCCTGAATCGTAAACTTAAACAACAAGGTGTGAGTTTTCGTCGCTTGTTCGATAAATACCGACTTGAACTGAGCATGACGTTACTGAATCAAAACGGCGGCAATATTACCTATGTAGCTCACGAACTTGGCTTTTCAGACTCAAGCGCATTCAGCCGAGCATTCAAGAATTGGACTGGGCACTCTCCTACCGAACTAAGGTCGTAGGCTTACAGTGCTGATGATGCCAATATCACTGATGGGTACGCTGAACACCTAGGCTCAAGACAATTGCCTATCTTGAGCCTACTACTCCCAAACCTATACCTACTCAAATTCAACGATCTTTAAAGATCTTGCGATCCTCATTGTTGTTGTATATTATCCGCACTATAAATTACAGACCGGATAGTCGGTCTGTAAAATAATTGAGTGATATCCATGGACAAGAAGCAGCAAGCAATCCAAGCCGCGATTGAATTATTCGCGACACAAGGCTTTGAAAAAACGTCTATCGCACAGGTGTGTGAAACGGCGAAAGTATCGAAGGGCTTAGTTTTTCATCATTTCAAAAACAAAGATGACCTACTAAGACAGGTGTTTGTTCGCATGGCAGAGATCATTAATGAAGTCGGCGAAAGTGTTGACTTGTCTAGTGAGGGAATGTCGGTAAAAGAGAGGTTTATTAACCTTATCGAGCACATCTTCTTGTCGATGGCCGACCCACAACAGAAACTGTTTTATCAACTTGATTACCAAGTGAAATGTCAGCCGTCGTTAAGGCTGATATTAAAAGACCTGTTGGACGAACGCTACCAACTGATGATGGATTCTTTTGAAGTTATTCTATGTGACATCCCAAATGCCAACAGCATTGTCGACGGCCACATGTTAATCGCCGATATCGATGGTATCGCACTCAATTACTTGTTCTCGGATGGTGATTACCCGTTAGAACAAATTAAAGAGCGCTTCATAGCTAAGTACTTACTGCTGCTGGATTTATAAGTACCTCGCTTAAAGCTCAATAGAACGTTGTTGGCTATCTAAAGTAACTCTCTATCTAAAGATATCTATCAGAGAACGCTAGCAACAAATAATTTAAGTTAGGAATTTTTCAAATGAAAACCCCTTATGAAATTCAATACCAAGCTTTCGCCGCTGCAGGCGGGCTTTACGACGAACGCCATGCAAAACTGTACGCAGAATTTGCCGACGATCTTATTGCCGATGGCAGCTTTTCTATCGTGCATGAAGGCGTAGCACACGCATGCTACACACCAATCACAATAGACGCAGCACCACACCTGAAATGTTATATATTGGCACCTTTATCGGTGCTGCCTGAGTACCAAGGCAAAGGCTACGCGACTCGATTAATGGAACAAGCCGAGAAGCAACTCGACGCTGACGTTATCTTCGTGATGGGCGAACCGATCCACTACGGCAACCGTTACAACACGCCACACAACGTGCTTCCACCAGTAAGAACACTTGCACCTTTAGAGTGCTGGTTCGCTAAAGCACTTACCCCTGGCGCACTAGACGGCGTGGGGGAATCTACTTCAAGCGTCACTGGCCCTTACGCAAGCGAGCTTATGTGGGGACACCCAAACGAACAGGTTTAAGGTAAATCAGATACAAAAAATGGAACGCTCGGGCGTTCCATTTTTGTTTTGGTTAAGCGTAATGCTTTTCTGAATTGAGGTCGTTGTTATCGAAAACTTGATTGGTGTGCTCTGATTCTTTTCAAGATAAAGATACGTCAACAAGAAATACAGAATAACCAAATAAATCACGAACGGGGGGAGTTCTCATATAAACCAAAGAATGATTGGGTATATCAGCGGCGCCAATATTGAGGTAAAGATACCACATAAGACAAGAGCTAATGAACTATACGCAGCATCGTCAGGATTATTTGCTATTGCCTGTGCTGTTCCTAATGCATGTGAAGAAGCCCCTATAGTTAATCCTCTGATTATTTTATTGTTGATCCGCATCAACGTATAAACAGGATAGGCAATGATAGCACCAGCTAGTCCGGCAAATAGCACAAGTACAGCAGTAACAGATACATCACCACCCAATTGAGACGTAGATGCCATAGCAATAGGAACTGTTACTGACTTGGTTAGTACACTGGCTATCAATAGAGAATCAGCACCCAAATAAAGAGCTATAAAGCCTCCTGATATCATCGAAAAAATAGAACCAAATATACAAGCTCCCAATATAAGCTTCATATTTTTCTTTATGTTTGGTAATTGAGTGTATATAGGCGATGCCATGGCTATAATAGCAGGCTCAAGAAAATAACTTAGTAGCTTATTGTCATCATAATATTCACCATATGGAACGTCCAATACTGTCAATGTAAAAATAATAATAGAAATACTAAAAAGCAGAGGATTACATAATGGACTTCTAAATTTCGAACAAAAAAACCTTGACGTAAAATACGTCGAAAATGTTAAAAAAAGCCACATTCCATCTACTCTCTTAACAAAGTTTTCAATGTAGAAGCCAATACTAAAATGGTTAGTACAGTCCCTCCTACGACACTAATAATCAATATTAATAGATTAGACTGTAAAACATCCAATTTGACCATTAGTCCAACAGACACGGGAATAATCAATAATGGGATGTTTTTTATCAACAATTGACTCACTGTTGATACCCTTATTGCTTTACATACACCAGTAAGCATGAATGTAAGTAGTACGAGCAGCCCAAGGATACTCGTTGGTACAGCAACGTCCCAGAAGATACCGATTCCACGACCTAAGAACAATGACAAACCAATCCAAAACAATGAGTAGATAAAATCTCTCAATCGACCTCCTATGTTTACCAAGTAGACATTAACAAAATAAGAATAATCCTATCATCTTTTAATTTCATACTCATTCTAAGTTGGGGTGGGGCGGGCCATTTATAATGTATTTTCTCGAAAATAAATTAATCTCCATTGTTCTATCAAAAAATATCCGCCTTCTAAGAAGGCGGTTTTGCTTTATAACCCCCTAAAAGAGGGCGCCCGCACTATCAGTTCTTCAATAACTGCAATTGCTGTTCATACTCTATGTCCTGCTTATCTTGGTGTCGTACATATCGTCGAATGACTTCTTCATTCACACCGACCGTATCTACAAAGTACCCTCTAGCCCAAAAATGATTTCCCAATAGTTTCTTACGTATGTGTGGGAATTTATTAAAAAGTCGAATTGCTGTCCGACCTTTTAAAATTCCTAACAAACTCGATACTGATAACTTGGGAGGAACAATCACAACAAGATGGACATGATCTGGTTGAACATTTAACTCTAAAGCCTCGCAGTCTTTCATATTGCACAAAATATAGATTGAACGATAAAGCTCCTTTCCTACCTTATCTTTCAAATCTTATATCTATACTTTGGAGTCCAAACTATATGGTATTTGCAACGCCAATAGACATGTGATGAACTTCTGTAATCGCCCATGTGGTTGTTTCCTCTTACTTATGGTGAATAAGAGGTTACTTCTAACATGGGCACTTCTTCAGGCTATAGCCTCAAACAATCACCACCACCCTAGGCGGTGGTTTTGAGGAGCCAATAAAAAGTTTAGCCATGACGACTGAAAGTGTCGTATATCAAAATTACTAAATTTGTGACCAATACACTAAAATAATTATAACTTCACAAAAAAGGGATTGGTATCTCTACCAATCCCTTTCAGAACTTATTTATAAAATAACGGCTCTTACTCTCTACAAACTCTCAATTGCCTTTTGTACCGCAGGGCCAATCTGACGCTTGCGCGTGGTGACACCTTCCAGAGTTAACATGTCGCTTGTAGGTTCAGCGTTGAAAGCCGATTTAATGACTTGATAGTCGCTTTCGTCCACCCACAATAGGTTCGCTTCTTTATTCTTAGTGTCGGTGATTGAGAAGAAAAGATAGTCTAAGCCGTTCTCTTCTTTATAAGACTTCATCGTTGCCAAAAGCTCGTCTTTACGGTCAATCAGTTGTTGAGCCGTTAGCGTTTCAGCAACAGCGATGCCCACCTGTTTGCCACTGTATTTAAAGTTTTTGTAATCCAACGTCACAATGGTTTCAGATGAAAGGTGGCTAAGGTCTGATTTAGCAATCAACATTTGTTGGCCGAAGTCTTCGACATCAGAAATGCCTGCAATTTTTGCCAGTTTCTCTGCGTATTCACGATCGTGTTCAGTGGTGCTTGATGATTGGAATACCACGGTATCAGAAAGAATTGCGCCTAAGCCGACACAAGCAAGGTGTTTAGGTAAGGTCACATCAAGCTTTTCAGCGTTGCCAGCCAGAATAGTTGCAGCTGAACCCCAGCCTCGAATATCCATCTCAACAATTTGTGGCGTATTAATCGGTGAACCACCAATCGCATGGTGATCAACCACAGCAACAATAGATGCTTGGTCGATGGTTGGCGCTAGTTGAGTCACTTGGTTGAAGTCCACCAGCCCTACTCTATATGGAGAGTAATCTGTCTCTACTCGTGGCGATTCTGCATTACAATAGTTCAAGATAAACGTCGATTCAGGGTTGATAGGCTCAGGCACTGTCGCCGTACCACCATAAATATGAGCCGCGAGCATCGCAGACATTACCGTGTCGCTGTCTGGGCTAAGGTGCCCCGTCCATACGAGATCTTCACTGTTTTCATTGGCAGATTGCTGCAGGCTGAAAGAAAAACTTGCAGAACTGAAAGACATGATTACAGCGGCAACGACAGGTGTTAGCTTCACGGATATTTCCTTATTTGGATTCGTTTTAGAACCCCATAAGCTAGCCATCAAAAATTTCATAACCGTTTCAGCGATGTTTCAGATTTACTTCAATGAGTAACGAAATGTAATTTCCCTACCCTTTCCCTTACTGGCCAAATTACAACTCACTTTGGATTAGGTCAGCTTTTCATTATTTCATAATGAATTTTAATGAAGCTTAGTGAACCGAAATTTAAGCTACTGAATTATGGAGATATAAAAGACCCAGCTCAAACTATAAGAATTAGTTAATCTAATTAAAATGAGACTAGGAAGGATCAAAAAAGGCTGCAAACGCAGCCTAATCAAGTAAGCATAAATGTACTGTACGTTCATCAAGGTCGACGGTCAGTTCCTCCCCTTTCCATTGCTGGTAAGGGATCGGAGATGTAAACCAAGGGGAGGCTAGGAGGGGATTCTAGTGCTTGTACCTAAAGGTATTGCTGTCATCAATAATCTCGATTTTGACAGGCACGGTTCCTTGCTTAACATTGCCGATTCTTGCAAATGCCTTGTGCGAAAGGTCGATCACTCGGCCTTTGACGTAAGGGCCTCGATCGTTAATTTTCACATCAACAGACTTATTATTGTTTGTATTGGTCACTCTCACGATAGTGCCGAAGGGCAAGGTTTTATGAGCCGCAGTATTTGCATTCATATTATACGTCTCACCACTTGCTGTAAGCCTTCCATGGAATTTATCGCCATACCAAGAAGCTTTACCAGCAAGAGCATGTGACTTGGCATATTCCTTTGTTTTAGAACTGCCGACAGCCGACGTTGAAGTACATCCGGCTAGTATCATAAGAATAAGAGCGGTAAAGATAATATGTGATTTTTTCATGTGATTTGGGTGAGCTAATCTCTGCATGTTTCTCTGTTTTCGTTGTTGTTGGTTCAGCTGTATGTTTCTGAGTATAGTCGCTACTCAGTCAAGGCTGCCATTCGGTATGATTTACCAATGTTTTCATGGATGATGATTTCTTCCGTCATATTCCTGAAAGGTTTTATCGTCAAAACGTCAACTTTAACAAAGCCTTAAAATTGTATATTTCTCAATCACCTCATATAGATATAGCCACTCAACCAAAAACATCCAAACAAAAACATCCAAACAAAAGAGGATTGGTATCTCTACCAATCCTCTTTAGGGGTGTTTCGTTTTCTAGCTTATTTCAGCTATCCAAATCTACTGTTAATGCATCTTGTTGTTGACGGTTATTAGCGAGCCACTTAGATAGGTTTTACTCGGTTGAGTCAGCTCAATCATTAACTCTGCCAAATCGGCTGGATCTACCCATGTAGAGTGGTCAGCCTCAGGAAGTGCTTGTCGATTCACTTCAGTATCAACAATGGTCGGCAATACCGCATTCACTTGAACATTGGATGAAGATCCCTCTGCCGCGAGGCTCTCTACCAACGCGTTTAATGCCATTTTAGACGCCATGTAAGGGCCAAACCCTGCGGGTATATTCCGCGCGGTATCACGGGCAGAAACAAACATCAGTGAACCACCTCCCTGCGATTCCATTAATTTGAATATTTCTCTTCCGAAGACAAACGCCGTCATAAAGTTCGCATTCCACAAGTCAGACATTTTACTCACTTCCACGTCAGTCCAATGGCTCCAGGTATAAATGCCAGAACAATGAAAGTGAGCATCTATATGACCTAAGATTTCAGATGCCTTGGCAGCAAGTTCTTGGCTTTGCTTTTCATCAGTAAGATCTCCCAATAACACGGTTAGATGACCCGAGTATTTTTCTTCTAGGCTTTTTGCTCTTACTTCATCACCGATGCGCCCAAAGGCCACGACGCGGGTTCCGCTCGTAATGAGCTTTTCAATCAGGTGTTGGGCTGTTACCGAAAAGCAGGCTGCAATAGTGGCTGTTCTAATTGTATTCATGGTTATTGCTCGTTGTTAGTGATGATGTGAGGAATCATAGAGACAACAACCAGAGGTTTGAATCTGCCGAGAGGCAATTCAGTTTTGCTTTAAAAGCAATTAATCTATAATTAAAGAACAGAAAAGACATCAATATCACTTTCACTTCGGGCATCAACTGGACTCATCAGAAAGCTCCGCTTTGGAAGAATCGAAACCATCGTTTAATGAGTAATACACATGAGCCTTTTCAATCGTCTTGCCTATTTCAACTGTGTGGTTGAACAGGGCAGTATCTCCAAAGCCAGTCGGATATTTGATATTCAGCCTTCTTCTATTTCAAGGCAGCTCTCCGCATTGGAAGAGGAACTCAATGTGCGACTGTTAGAGCGTTCGACACGCAACGTAGGCGTCACTGAGGCTGGTCAATTGTTCTATCAATACTCCAAGCGTATTACAGGCGAATTTGATGAAGCGAAACGAGCCGTCAGCGCATTGCATCACTCACCAAGAGGAAGCCTCAAGATAAGCACGACCGTTGCGTTTGGAGAGAGCAAAATCTTGCCACTTATTCCTATCTTTCGGGCTGCTTTTCCTGAGGTAAACGTTGAAATTGAAATAACAGAAAGAGTGGTCGATTTAATCGAGGAAAATGTGGATATCGCTATCCGCAGTGGCCGATTGCCTGATTCTAATTTGATCGCTAAGAAGCTCGTCCAAAACAACTTTGCACTTTGCGCCAGCCCTGACTATTTAAGAAGAAACAAGGTTCCTCAACACGTTGAAGATTTGGCAAAACACGACTGCTTGGTTTATGGCTATAAGGGTTGGCACGATTGGTTTGTATTGGATAGTAAACCGCAAAAAATCGACCTCTCTTATTACATGGAAGTCGATTCTGTGAACGGGCAAAAGCAATTGATACTGAACGGTGGTGGTATTGCCCTGCTCCCACAATGGGCGATTGAACAAGAACTTAATACGGGGAAATTGGTGCAATTACTTCCCGAGTTTACTTTTAGCCCGTGTAACTATGAAACCAGCACATACGCGATTTATCAAAATCGCCAGCTGGTGCCAAGCAAGGTTCGAGTCTTTTTGGATTTCCTTGCGGAACATTTCGGAACGGCTGTTTAGTTTCAATATCTGGGGTATAGAAGTGGTGTGTATCTCTTGATGAGGGAACACAAGACACCGTTATTTAACGACTTAGCGACGCTCTAGCATCGCCAAGTCGTTCTAGGTTCTAAAAACAATCATGCTTTACTGGTTTGTACCGAACTTGCCACAGGCTTGGTTTTGTTTTCTGGAACCAGAGACATCAGCCCAGTAATAACCAGAGCAGCAACACCCGACATCGTGACTGGTGAGCCAAATATGCTTTGCACTAGCTTAGGTGCTTCTTTCAATAAATCCGGTACCAGCATGACCCCAAGCCCTAAACCTAATGAAATGGCAATCGTCATGATTCTGCGACGATCCAGCATCTCACTAGCGATGATCTTGATGCCCGCTGCGGCAACCGTACCGAACATCACCAATGTCGCCCCGCCTAATACTGGCTTTGGAATCGTCATTAATACCGCGCCTAAGATGGGAAATAGCCCTAACAGAAAAAGAATGGCCGCGATGAAGTAGCCGATGTAGCGACTCGCAATCCCGGTAAAATGGATCACACCATTGTTCTGGCTGAAAGTCGTGTTCGGAAAAGTATTGAATACCGCGGCGATAAGCGAGTTCACACCGTCACCTAGCACGCCAGCCTTGAGTCGATTGATGTATTTTGGCCCCTTAACTGGCTGCCCTGAAAACATGCTGTTAGCGGTCAGGTCACCCGTCGTTTCAATAACTGTAATCAAGTAGATAAAAGCAATCGGCAGGAAGGCTTGCCAATCAAAAGCGAAACCATATTTAAACGGAACAGGAATACTCAATAGCGGCTGCAATGCAAAAGAAACCATTGGCGCTTTGCCCATCAGAATAGCAACGCCCCACCCGACAACCAGACCGACTAAAATCGACGACAGCCTTACCATGGTATTGTTGCTTAGGTTAAGTGCCACTATAGTTCCGAGCACAATCGCACCCAACATCAGGTTGCTTCCTGATCCAAAATCTTCTGCACCAACGCCACCAGCAATATCAGTGACGCCAACTTTAATCAAAGAGACACCAATCGTCGTGATAACGATGCCGGTCACAACAGGCGTGATAACGACTTTGAGTTTTTCGATAAAGCGCGATAGGACGATTTCGACAAATGCACCAAAGAAGCAGACACCGAAAATTGTGGCGAGCATTTCATCCGGCCCGCCTCCATTCGCTTTCACAAGAAAACCCGCGCCTAGTACGGAACCTAAGAACGCAAAGCTGGTTCCTTGAACACAGATCATCCCTGCGCCAACTGGCCCTATTTTTCTAGCTTGGATAAAGGTACCGACCCCAGACACCATCAGTGCCATGCTGATCAAATAAGGAATGTGCTCACCCAACCCTAAAACACCGCCAATAATGAGCGTGGGTGTGATAATGCCGACAAAGCTGGCTAATACATGCTGCAGCGCCGCGTAACTGGCTGCTTTGACTGATGGTCGATCGTCTAATCCGTAGATCAATTCACTGTTCTGTTCCATGTGACTTCCTTTATGTATTTTTTATTGTATACAATTTACATAAAGGCAATAGAGCAACATATATGCCAATGATTTAACATTATACTTATCAATCAGTTAAGCTTTCGCTCAAGCCAATGCTGCACTATAGAGCAACACTGTCGGTTTGTTTTAGTGCAACCGAGAACATACAAAGCACTCACTTGCTCTGGCTTATCTGTAACTTCTAACCCTATACCGCAGACACAAAAAAGGATTGGTATCTCTACCAATCCTCTTTAGGGGGTGTTTCAATTTTTCTACCTATAGAAGGCAATAACGCTATTACTCGTAATCAGTCGCGTACGTATCTTCGTATGTGTGCGAGTAAAATTCGAATAGGTTGCCAAACGGGTCTTCTAGGTAAACCATTTGTGCTTGTTTTAGTTCGTCTTCTGGGTGGTAACGCATGATGTCCATACGAACCTTTCCGCCATACTCTTCAACGCGCTTAATAGCTGAATGAAACTGCTCTTTTGGAAGCTGTAGACAGAAGTGGAAGATGCCTAAGCGAGAGAAATCAACTTCATGACGCTCTTGGCGATCTTTCATTTCGAACAGCTCAACACCAATGCCATCAGATGTGACTAGGTGTGCAATGTTGAAGCCTTTGAAGCCTTCACCGAATACGGCGATACACATGCGGCCGATTGCTGATTCGCGCTCTTCCATCACTTTGGTGTTGTTCATTACGATTCTTAGACCTAAAGCTTTCGTGTAAAACTCAACTGCTTTGTCCATATCGCCAACCATTAGGCCTACGTGGTTCATTTTCATAACTTGCTCCAAATTCGTTTTTAATTCTGTGCGTTTCGAAGACTGGCTTCGATGTTTCGTTTCGATGAAGAGAGTATAGGGAGAGACCGTGATTAACTGAAATTATCATAAATTATATTAATGATAATATTTTGTTATTTACCGATTAGCATGAAACCTCCTCTCACTTAAAGAAGCCATGCCTACATAGATATTTACGTGAATAGATGTTTGCGCGAATAGAGATAAGCCTAAATAGATAACAACCTAAAGAGCATAGCTACCCAAATAGAGCCCTGCCCACTTTGATAGTTTTTGTTGATAAGTTCTGTTGATAATTCTTGTTGATAGCTTTTATCGATAGCCTTGTTCTTTCAAAGATAGGATTTGCCTATTGAATCTATAGAAATGTCCGATTTCACTAATTTCCGGTGCGAATGCAATATATCTCCATCGACGCGGGATAGCGTTAAACACTACAAATTAGAAAGAGAGTCGAATCATGATCAACACAGAAATCAAACCATTCAACGCAACAGCATTCAAAAGCGGCGAGTTCGTAGAAATCACTGAGCAAGACGTTAAAGGCAAGTGGGCTGTATTCTTCTTCTACCCAGCAGACTTCACGTTTGTATGTCCAACTGAGCTAGTTGACCTACAAGACAAATACGCAGAGCTTCAATCTCGCGGCGTAGAAGTTTTCTCAGTATCAACTGACACTCACTTCTCTCACAAAGCATGGCACGATACTTCTGACAAAATCGGCACTATCGAATATTTCATGGTAGGCGACCAAACAGGCAACATCACAAACAACTTCAACGTTATGCGTGAAGGTCAAGGCCTTGCAGACCGTGCAACTTTCCTAATCGACCCAGAAGGCGTTATCCAAGCAATGGAAATCACTGCTGAAGGTATTGGCCGTGACGCTGAAGACTTACTACGCAAGGTTAAAGCAGCACAATACGTAGCCGCTCACCCAGGTGAAGTTTGCCCAGCTAAATGGAAAGAAGGCGAAGAGACTCTAGCGCCATCTCTAGACCTAGTAGGCAAGATTTAATCAAAGCCTAGCTAAACAAGAACTGGCTAAGAAAGAACAAGTAAAACAGAACAGTTAAACGGTTCTACAGGCGCGCTTCGGCCTCCCTCCTAAAGGGCAGTTGCGCGCCACCCTTTCAAACCATCAACACCACAATATTTGCCGACTTGCGCCCCCTTTTTATTTTTCCTTTTTCAGCAAGAAGGTATTGGTCAATACCAAGACACAGAATTTAAGAGCAGGCACGATTATGTTAGATCAAGCAATGAAGCAGCAGCTAAAAGCATACCTAGAAAACCTAAAAACCAATGTTCAGTTAGTGCTGAGCCTTGATGACAGCGATACCGCAAACAAACTTCAAGACCTAGCGAATGATATCGCCTCTCTCACTGACAAAATTGAAGTAGTTCGAGATGACAGCGCAAGCACTCGAAGCCCTATCATGCAGGTAGTGAACAAAGAAAAAGGCACTGCGATCGGTTTCGCTGGCTTGCCAATGGGTCACGAGTTCACGTCACTGGTACTGGCACTGCTTCACAGTGGTGGTCACCCTATTAAGCTTGAAGCTGACGTAATCGAGCAAATTAAACAACTCGATCAAGAGCTTAATTTGGAGATCTTTATCTCGCTATCGTGCCAAAACTGTCCAGAAGTGGTTCAGGCATTCAACATGATGTCAGCGATTAACCCGCTTATTAAGACAACCATGATAGATGGCGCAGCGTTCCAAGATGAAGTGAAGTCTCGCGACATCATGGCAGTACCAAGCGTATTCATTAACGGTGAGCTATTTGGTCAAGGCCGCATGTCACTGGCTGAAATCCTTAACAAAGTCGATTCAGGCGCAGCAGAAAAGAAAGCGGCCAACCTAAACGAACAAGCACCGTTTGATGTATTGGTTGTCGGTGGTGGCCCTGCGGGTTCTTCAGCAGCTATCTACGCAGCACGTAAAGGCATTCGCACCGGTGTGGTTGCTGACCGATTCGGTGGCCAAGTGATGGATACCATGGCGATTGAGAACTTTATCTCAGTGAAAGCGACAACGGGCCCTAAGCTAGTGGCTAGCCTAGAAGAACACGTAAAAGAGTACGGCGTTGAGGTAATAACCGAGCAGCGCGCGGCGAACATCATCGCGGCGGAAGATACAAAAGACGGCTACATCCACGTTGAACTTGAAAGCGGCGCAACACTGCGAGCTCGCACAGTCATCACAAGTACGGGTGCACGCTGGCGTGAAATGAACGTTCCGGGTGAGCAAGAGTACCGCAATAAAGGCGTTGCTTACTGCCCACACTGTGATGGCCCACTGTTCAAAGGTAAGAAAACAGCGGTTATTGGTGGCGGTAACTCAGGTATCGAAGCCGCTATCGACCTAGCAGGCATTGTGGAACATGTAACCGTACTTGAATTCGCAGACACACTGCGTGCCGACCAAGTACTTATCGACAAAGCAAACACAACACCAAACATCGAAATCATCAAGATGGCGCAAACAACGCGCGTGATTGGTGATGGCAATCGCGTAACCGGTCTGGAATACAAAGATCGCAACACCGACGAACTTAAACAGATCGAACTAGCGGGTATCTTTGTTCAAATCGGCCTGATGCCAAACAGCGAATGGTTGAAGGGTTCAAAAGTTGAGCTGTCACCACGCGGTGAGATTGAGATTAACGCTCATGGTGCAACATCAATGAAAGGTGTATTTGCGGCGGGTGATGTAACGACAGTACCTTACAAACAGATCATCATTGCGATGGGTGAAGGTGCAAAAGCAAGTTTAGGTGCCTTTGACCATCTAATCCGTAACTCAGCTCCGGTTAAAGAGGCTGAAACCGCTTAATCTTTAAACCTAAAACTTAAAAGCTTCTAGGCATAAAAGCTTTTAACTCAAGTTCCTTAAATATTTGTTAACTTAATTCTTTACTGTTAACGACTTAGTCGACATTTAGACACCACTCCTATGGATTTAGGAGTGGTTTTTTTCTTTGTGATTTATGCCGGTTGATAAAGCATAAAAGCAACAACAAGCGCGAGACTTCCACCCAAGCAACGGTTCACAAACATCATCTGTTTTGGCGATTGCAGCAACTTTTTAAGCATGGTGCCGCAATACGCCCACACCAACATGCACGGTACGCCCGTGATCACCATACCCGCGATAATGGTCACCACTTGAATCAAGTAATCGGCATTCGGGGTGATAAACTGCGAAAACACAGTTAATGAAGCAATCCAACCTTTAGGGTTTAACACCTGCACCAGCACGCCAGACATAAAACCCGAGCGATTGTCGGTGGTGCTTTCTTCGATTTGCATATTCGCAATCGACCACGCCATGAACAGCAAATAAGCCGCACCCGCGTATTTCAAAATGTTGTATAGCTCAGGGTAAAGGGTAAATAAGCTCACCAAACCGACACTGGAACCCGCCAGTACGATGATGATGCCAACAGCGTTTCCAGAGATAAAAGGTAAAGTCGCAGCAAACCCATAACGACTTGAAATCCCAAGTAATGCGATATTGCCTGCCCCAGGTGTAATTGCAATTGATGTTGAAAATAGCAAGAACGCCAGCATTAATTGAGAGCTCATTTCCTCTCACTCCTAATAAGTAAAGTATTTATACGGAGAGAGTTTACAGATTCGACTAGGAATTAAATTGCTATATAGGCTAATATTAATCCAAATTTGAGCAAGACTTTTCTAAAATAGCCATGAAACAGAAAGAATCCACCAAAGAAGTGTTAGATGACACAGATATCGCCATCTTAGAACATATCCAACAAGACGGACGCATGAGCAACAGTAAGCTCGCAGAGAAGGTCAACCTCAGCGAAACCCCATGCTGGCGCCGTTGGAAACGCATGGAAGAGACGGGCTATATCGATGGTTACGCAGCGAAGCTAAACCGCAAAAAGCTTGGTTTTCATGTAGCTGGCTTTACTCTTGTGACCTTGGGTAACCATGAAGTTGAAAACACGGAACCGTTTGAAGAGTTTGTCGAAGTAACCGATTGGATTCCTATGTGTCACTGTATTGCAGGCGGCGCCGACTATATGATTCAAGTGCTAGCGAAAGATTTAGAAGAGTACTTTGAGCGTATTAGCTCGATCAGACGAGTAAAAGGCGTGAGTGCGATTCAGTCCAATATCTCGGTTAAAGAGTTGAAAAACAGCTATAAGCTCCCTCTTGGAGAATAATCTTACTCCCAGTTGATAAGCAGTCGTCTTGCAACAAAAATTGATACTTAAAAGCCCAGCCACCTTAGAGTCTTAAAATCTAACGATGCTGGGCTTTGATATTGAGCCTAATTAATCGGTTTGATGGCTACTCACATGGCGCTGCAAGGTGAATTAGGGCAAGGCCACCGAGTGAGGTTTCTCGGTATTTCTTATTCATGTCCTTACCCGTTTGATACATGGTCGCGATAACCTTATCCAATGAGATCAGGCTTTTGCTGTTACGTTTGAGTGCCATTCGTGAAGCATTAATCGCTTTCATCGAGCCCATCGCATTACGTTCAATACATGGCACTTGTACTAGGCCACCAATCGGGTCACATGTCATACCCAATGAGTGCTCCATCGCAATTTCTGCCGCAATGCAAATCTGCTCATTACTGCCACCGCGTAAAGCGGTTAAACCCGCCGCCGCCATAGAAGACGACACGCCTACTTCACCTTGGCAGCCCACTTCCGCACCGGAAATAGAAGCGTTGGTTTTGTACAAAATACCAATCGCACCCGATACTGCCAAAAAGTCTTTCAGTTGCTTAGTGTCGAGTTCTTTAATGAAGCGATGGTAATACATCAACACCGCAGGGATAACGCCCGCTGCACCATTAGTGGGTGATGTCACCACTTGACCGCCGGCTGCATTTTCTTCACTCACCGCAAAAGCAAACAAGTTAATCCAGTCCATGATCTCCATTGGGTCGTTTTCAACGGCCGCATTTGCTTCCAGCTTTTTCAGCAGGTTCGGTGCACGACGTGTCACGTTCAAACCGCCATCAAGAATGCCTTCGGTTTCAAATCCGCGTTCCATGCAGCGAGTCATTACTCGCCAGATTTGATCGGCCTTTTCTGAAATAACATCATCGCCTTGGAAAGCCGCTTCATTTTTCAGAATCATGCCACCCAAGCTCATGCCGCTGTCTTCTGCTTTTCTCAGCATTTCATCGGCATGTTTGAATGGGAAAGGGACTTCTACTACTTGAGTTTTAGTGCCATTCTGTAGTTCATCCGCGGTTGCTATAAAGCCACCACCAATGGAGTAATAGGTTTCATCAACAATCACATTTCCACTTTGGTCAAGCGCGGTAATCATCATACCGTTCTCATGCAAAGGCAGATTATCTTCGTGGAATAGCATGTCGGTTTGATAATTGAAGCCAATGGTGTGATGGCCATTCAACTGCATTTCACCACTATCGATAGCAAGACGCATCGCTTCATTAGCGCTGGTGATCTTAATCGTGTCTGGCTTATTGCCAAGCAAACCCAAGATGGTTGCTCTGTCGGTATGGTGCCCTATTCCGGTTAACGATAACGAACCATAAAGATCGACTTGAACACGAACCACTTCCGTGATTTTATCCGCGACTAATTGAGTGAAATGGAAACCCGCAATCATTGGGCCGTTAGTGTGTGAGCTTGATGGCCCAACACCAATTTTATAGATATCAAAAATGGACAGCATACATTTACCTATTAAAAATTAGCCAGTTGAGAAGATTTACTCATTAAGAAAGAGCGGCATAAAGCCAATCAGGAATAACAGTACAAGCCGCAATCGTGACGACAGCGAACACTAGCAAGCCGTAATGACTCGCCGTAGGTTTTGCAAACAAGTGTTTTTGCTTGGCGATAAATTCGTTTTGTTGTTCAGTTACTTGCCCATAGAAATGGCTAACGACAACACCTAGCACTAAGAAAACCACAGTGCCGATTAAGGCGAACCAAGGCCAAGATATGCCATAGTATTTTGCAATGAACACCACAACCACACTGCCAATACTGCCCGCAATTACGCCGCTCTCGTTAGCTCGTTTAAAGAACAAACCCAAGATGAAAGAGCCAAGACGAATACCGACAAAAATGGAAGTCAGGCTAGCGATAGTCTTGAGCACTGATTCATTTGAAACGGCCAATAAAGCGGGCACAACAACCGAAGCCGCCGCGACAAGGCTCATTTTTCTTGCCACCGATTCATAGTGTGCATCAGAGGCTTTTTTACGGAAAAATCGCTTGTAGAAATCGAACGTAGCGACCGTTGCCATTGAGTTATAGGTTGAATCCAAGGTCGACATTGCCGCTGCCGACAGAGCTGAAATCACCAGTCCAACAATGATTGGGTTGGTATGATTGAATACAAAATCGAGAATCACTTCATTGCTGTTTTCAAAGCTTTGGTCTTGATAAAAGACACTCAGAAGAACGCCCATTACAGAGAAAAACAGGTAGATAAAGAAGGCGCCGTAACCACAAAGCAGCATCGATTTCTGTGCCGTTTCAACGTTTTTTGTTGCCAATGTTCTTTGAATAATCAATTGGTTAGTGCCATACACACTCAGATGTAAGAAACTCACGGCAACCACACCCGCCCACAATGTAGTATCAACTCCCAAGTCGAAATCGAGATTGATGATATTCAGATGTTCAGGAGACAACACCTCGCCCGCATCAATCTTGATCAGCAATAAGGTAAAGATCGCAATGCTGCCAATGATCAGCACCGCCGACTGCAGCATGTCTGTCCATATGACGGTCGAAATACCGCCCGCATAGGTATACAAAGCCGTAAATAAGCTGATGTAGATGATCGCCTCGGAGATACTCACCGGCAACACTTGCACCAAGATCAGTGCAACTGCATACAAAATTACCCCAGCCGAAATACACTGAACCACAATAAACACGATTGAGTTGATCGTGCGAGCAACAACGCCAAAGCGGTGCTCTAGGTATTCATAAATCGAAGTCAGGCCGAGTTTGTAAAACACCGGGACAAAGAAAACCACAGCGAAAAAGATCACTATTGGGTAATTCAAATGGACGCTCATTGCTTCCATGCCTGAGCTATAAACCCAGCCCGGCATGCCCACGAACGTCATCGCACTGATGTAGGTTGCAAGAATCGACACACCTGCCGTAAACCAACCAAATTGTTTTCCGCCCGTTGAGAAATCGCCACCAACGCTATAACGCTTATTCACTAAGTAACTGATAAATAATGTAGTTAGCACATATAAAGCAATAACCACAAAACTTGAGTACGTAACCATTTTTAGATTCCGTTTATTATATTTCGCAATTCATTCGCCGCCAATAGTACTCAAAAATCGATATTTTCCCTCAAAAACCCACAGTAAGTGTGAGTATTGTCACTAAGATAGATGATTAAACACTCTAAATGCTCAAAAAGTCCCAAAACAACGATCTAATGAGATCAAGATCACTAAAATGCACAAAATGGGTACGCACTCATTTTAAAATTGACTTTGATCACGGATCTAATAACCACAAAAATTCTATTATCTCTCCCGAAATGAAGATGGTGTGGTGATATTCAATAACCGCCACACAATAATCGAAACTAAAAACACCCTATAAAAAATAAAGGTTTATCGGTCATGACTACTAAAAAACACATGAGCGAAGTTCCTATGATTCAAAGGGTAGCTGCTTATCTTGCAATTCTAGTTGGCTATTTTTTCTATTGTTATAACTTTGTAATTATTGACTACGTACGCCCATACATCGTTGATGCGTATGATGGTATTAACTTAGCGGATACCGCTCAGTTCTATACATGGCAGTCGGTTGGCGCACTTATTGGTGCCTTAAGCTGTGCATGGGTGGCATCAAACTTTGGTAAGAAATCGACTCTTATTGTCATCACTGCACTGAACGGTGGCGCAACCATCATCAATATGATGTTTACTGACTACGCGATGTGGGCAGCAATGCGTTTCATCATCGGTATTTCTTTAGGTGGTTACTTCACAGTAGCTGTGAGCTTGATGATCGGCCTATTCACGCCATCGGTTCGCGGTAAGTTGACAGCATTCGCCTCTTCTATGTTCTCTGTGGCTCTAATGGCAATGGGCGCGTATGCAGCATTCATATCTAGTGTTGATGCGCCTTGGCAGAGCCTAATGTGGGTAGGTGGTATTCCCCCTCTCGTTGCTGCTGCATTAATGATCTTCATCCTACCTAGCGACAAGAAAGTGATCGCCTACGGTGAAGAAGAGCAAGCCGCTGCTGAAGCATCGAATAAACCAGCGAAGAAAGGTTCTTGGGGTGAAATGCTAAGCGCACCATACCGCAAGCTAACGATTACTTGTCTATTGCTGGCTGGTCTTAATTTCTACGGTTACCAATTCTTCTCTGGTTTTGTGACAACGTACCTAAAAGACGTGCGTCAATTCGACGGTGCAACTATCGGCATCATCTTCTCTATCTCTGCATTCGGTTCGCTATTCGGTGCTTGGGTATGGGGTGCAATCGCTGACAAATACGGTCGTAAAGTGAACGCGTTTGGTTTCATCCTTGCGGGTGTAATGGCTTCAGTATTCTTCGTGGCACCAAGCGACGTGATGATCGGCAGCCTAAACATGCTGGCTATCCTAGGCCTTATCTACAACTTCGGTTTGTCTGCTTCAGCGGTATGGGGTGGTTACTTCTCTGAATTGTTCCCAGCTCACTTACGTAGCTTCGGTGCAGCGCTGTTCCACGGTGGTCGTATCATCGGCATGTGGGCCCCAATGGTGTTGGTATTCATCCAAGAGCGTTCAGACCTAGCAACAGCAATGTGGGGTTCACCAATCGTATGGATTCTGGCTGGTCTACTGTGGCTATCTCTACCAGAAACATTGAAAGGCGGCATTTTCGACAAGAGCAAAAAAGCGGAAACAGCAAAAGCTTAATCCCCTTTAGTTGAAAACCTTTAAAAGTTGAAAACCTCTAAAGACACGAAATAAACATCAATCCGGCTGAGAAATCAGCCGGTAACAAAATCCAAATCGAGTCCTGTTCCGAATGTTGGCTCGACAACAAAAAAGAGAATTTACTATGTCTAAATATCAAGAAGCTAAACGCATTGTTCGCGATTACTTTGACGCTATCGAAAACGCTACTCACGAGAACGTGGCTGAAGTTTTAAAAGCACACACTTCTGAAGATTACTTGTGGCGTGGTGTTTACCCATTCCGTGAGCAAGAAGGCGCACAAGCAGCGGCTGACGTATTCTGGGCACCAATGATGAAATCAATGACACGCATGCAGCGTCGTCAAGATATCTTCATCGGCGGTAACAACGAAGTTAACCCAGATGAAATTTGGGTAATGAGCATGGGTCACTTCATGGGTCTATTCGACGCTGAATACCTAGGCATGCGCCCTACTGGCAAGATCATGAACGTTCGCTATGCAGAATTTAACTGTGTTGTTGACGGCAAAATCACAAAAACTGGCCTGTTCCTAGATCTACTAGGCATGATGGACCAAGCGGGCTGCTACCCACTTCCACCATCAACAGGTAAGCACTTCGTTTACCCTGGCCCACGTAACCACGACGGTCTGTTGTTTGAAGATGCGGCTCCAGAAGAAGGCGTTGCGACACTAGCTCTAGTGAACAAGATGGTAGATGACCTTTCTGCACTTAACGACAGTGGCGCAATGGGTTGCCCACCAGAAGTGCTAGCGAAGAGCTGGTCAAAAGACATGATTTGGTACGGCCCTTGTGGTATCGGCGCGTCTTACACGATTCCTCGTTACCAACAACAGCACCAACTTCCTTTCCGTAACAACCTGAAAGACAAGAAATTCAACGGTCATGTTTGTCGTTTCGCTGAAGGTAACTTCTCTTGTTTCTTCGGTTGGCCAAACCTATCAAACACCCCTACAGGTGGCTTCCTAGGTATGACTGGCGGCGAAGTACGCGCAAACATGCAAGTGGTTGACGTTTACTACCGTGACGGTGACAAGCTGTCTGAGAACTGGGTTCTTATTGACCTTCCTTACTGGCTACAGCAGCAAGGTCTAGACGTGTTCGAACGCACTTCATCTATCATGAACCCAACGCTGTAATCCTAATGCTTTAATACAGGTGCTTTAATAAAAACGCCTTAATCCTAGCGATAAAAGCCAAAAGATAGAAACCAAACAATAGCAACCCAAGCCGACATCTAATTTGGGTTGCTATGACTTGCTAGGCGTTCCTTCTCGCGCCTAGTAAGTGCTCCACCAACTAATCAATGTTCCACCAATCAATAATTGCTCCACCAATAATTGAATCAAATAGTGCCTCATGGATGGGGTACATCCTGCCAAACCAATACTAATAACGGGCTTGAAAGCACGGTGGCTTTCTACGGCCTGAATAAAGAGAACAACAATGAACAAGTCGATACTTTCTGCAGTGATCCTGACGGCACTTACATCAGGTTCAGCTTTTGCTGCACATACTTTTACCAATGACGCAGGCGACAGCCTCACTCTAGATGGCCGTTTCGACGTTCGTTACCAAGATAAAGGTGGCGATCATAATGGCGAATGGAACAGCGGTAGTTCTCGTTTCGGCCTTAAAGGTCAAATGGGGTTAGACAACGGCTGGACTGGCTTTGGCCATGCCGAATGGGGTTACAACTCTGGTGCTAACGGCGACAATATTTACGACCGACTTCTATACGCAGGTATAGAGCACAACAAATACGGCAAGATCGCTGCGGGTACTAAACAGTGGTCTACCTTCTACGATGTAGCTTGGTTTACCGATATGGGTCGTGTGTTTGGTTCACGTGGTTCTGGTTACTACAACCTTTCTGACTGGGGTATTGCTTCTGGTACAGGCCGCGCGGAAAACTCGATCACTTACCGCAACAACATCAACGATAACTGGAAATACGGCTTCACTTATCAGACAACTCGTGAAGATGTTGGCCTTGCTGACGGTTTAACCGCAACACTGAAAAACGGTATGGGCGCTTCAACGCTTTACACCATCACTGACGGCCTAACCATTGGTTTAGCTTACCATCAGAATGAATTTGACGATGTCGATGCTGGCGTTCAAAACATCAAAGATGGCGATACACAACGTATTGGTTTATTGGGTGTGAACTACACCAATAATGGCCTATTCGTTGGTTTCACCTACAGCCAAGGTTCAAATTGGGAAACCACCAGCAAAGCCGAATTTTACGACCACCGTGGTGCTGAATTCTTCACTTACTACCACTTTGAAAACGGTCTGCGTCCAACCTTTAACGTTAACTACTTAACGGACACAGACGACAACGCTAATGGCTACGATCGTCAGTTGATTATCCCTGGTCTTGAATACCACTTTAAGAAGAACAAGTTCTTAGTATGGACTGAATACCAATTCGATAATGGTAACGACAAGTCCGTAGGTAACCATTACGAAAACAGCGATGACCAATTCGCTGCGGGTATTCGTTACTACTTCTAACGCCCAGTTAATCGAGTCACAAATTCGCTAAACAAAGCTCTGCTCTTAATGCAGAGCTTTTTTTGGGTCATACCCAGAATAATATCCAACATTCTCTATTAACCCTTATTTTTCATCCCATCATGGCATATTGTATTTTTGAATACGTACCTAATTATGGTACTCTGTGCACTGTCAATTTAGTTCAAAAGTATCTTCTATGAGCTCTCCAAAACACTCCACGGCGTCAAAACCAACCGTTACTTCAAAAGATGTCGCTAAGCTGGCTGGCGTTTCTCAATCTACCGTTTCTCGTGTATTTGTTCCGGGCAGTTCGGTATCTGAAAAGACCAAACAGAAAGTATTCGAAGCCGCAAAAGCACTCAACTATCGCCCGAATGCCTTTGCTCGTAGCCTAACGACAAATGAATCTAAGTTGATTGGTTTGGTCTTCCCTGATGCTGATTACCCAATTCACATGAAAACCCTGCAACTCATCTCTACTGAGTTACAAAAACAGGGCTATTCTGCTGTGCTTATCCCTTGGCAAATCGACGGTAACGACATCCACTCGATTCCGAACATCTTCCAATATCGTGTTGATGGTGTGATTGCTGCTTCTGCGACATTCAATAAGTCACTTTATGAAGAGTGTGAAGAGTTTGACATCCCTATCGTTCAGTTCGCGCGTGTTGTTGAAGGGACGAAGAGTAGCCATGTTGTGAGTGATAACTACGCGGCAGGGCAATTTGCAGCGCAACACTTTCATAAACTTGGTATCAAGACTGCGACTTATGTGACGGGTAATGTGCCAACGTTTACTAATGGCGAGCGCCAAGTCGGTTTCTGCACAGAATTTGAAGACTTAACAGGCAAACAGGCTCGAGTTATTGAAGCTGATTACGACTACCTTGATTCGTTAGAGATCATCCGCGACATGTTCAACGAAGCAACGCATCCGCAAGCGGTGTTTTGTGCGACAGATAACCTTGCGATGGCGGTAATGGATGTAGCTCGTTTAGAGTTTGGGCTTCGTATCCCAGAAGACCTGCAAGTGATTGGTTTTGATGATATCCCGCAGACTCAATGGCTCAACTACCAACTGACCACCTTCAAGCAGGATTTTAGACGCCTTGCGCGTGAATCAGTGAAAATTGTGGTTAACCAAATTCAAGAACAAGACACCAGCTTAGTAAAATTAATGGTTCCTGTTCAATTTATAGAGCGCAATACCACGCTGAAGATTAAGTAAACTCGTTCAAAGTAGAAACAAAATAGTAGCGTGAATACGGAAAAAAATCCCGTTGGCGACGATTAGAGTCTCCAACGGGATTTTGTATTTCTACTCAGCCTTTACTGTCCCAGCTACTTGAGACAAGTGCGTATTAGTTACCCACACCACCTGTTTTCTCAGCTGGTAAATCTGGTGTCACTGGGGGCCACTCTTGGAAGGTCGCTAGATGTTGTTGAACAGCAGCTTGTGCAGGACCAAATGCCCACATTTTCTGCCCCATCCACTTCAAGTACATGCCCGACTCTTCTGCCGCTCGCTCATATGGGTCACGACGTAAGTTAAAGAGTAACGGTGCGTTAAGCTCTTCTTTCGGACCACTCCAACCGTGATTTTGAACCACAAAGTGCGCCTTCCAATCACCAATACGAACCGCTTGTAGCTTATCTCGCTCGTAATAGTAAATCTCTTTACGATTTGAATCGCCTTTCTCTGTCAGCATGTCCACTTGGTTGTAACCATCAAGGTGCGCTTTAAAGCCATCGTGACCCTTGAGCATTTTCTCTTTTAGATCCGTTGGACCACCCGCGGCTGCAACCAATGTTGGTAACCAGTCCATACCATCAAAGATGCCATTGCCTACGCTACCTGCAGGGATTTTACCCGGCCAACTCACCAGTGCAGGCGCTCTTACGCCACCTTCCCAAGTCGTACCTTTTTCACCATGGAAAGGCGTCATGCCGCCATCAGGCCAAGTCATGATCTCAGGGCCGTTGTCTGCAGTGAAAATGATAATGGTGTTATCGGCAATGCCTAACTCTTCCATTTTCGCCATCATTTCCCCAACGTGGTCATCAAGATCTTTCATGACCACTTCTTGCAGCCCCCAACCGTTTTGGCCAAGCATCGCTTCATATTCAGGAGAAAGGTGCGTCCATACATGGCCACGAGATGGGCAGTACCAAGTAAAGAATGGTTTATCCGCTTCTACGGCTCGTTCAATGAAGTTGATAGCATGCTTATTTACTTCATCGTCGAGTGTACGCATACGCTCAATCGACAATGCACCATCGTCTTCGATCGTTTGGCCACCTTTGCCATCTGATTTTGCGTAAATAACATTACGAGGTGCAAAGGCATCCAAAGATCCATCTTTTGGCCAATCTGGATCTTCGGTATATTCCATCGCATTCAAGTGATACAACCAACCCCAATACTCATCAAAACCGTGCATTGTCGGTAAAAATTCATCTCTATCACCAAGGTGGTTTTTACCAAATTGCCCAGTCACATACCCCATCGTTTTGAGCATCTCAGGAAGCGTTGGCGTATCCGCACTTAAACCAACGGGACCGCCAGGTAACCCAACAGAGTGCATTCCGGTTCTAACTGGTAATTGCCCGGTTAAGAAAGCAGAACGACCCGCGGTACAAGATGGCTGCGCATAGTAGTCTGTCAGAAGCATTCCCTTCTCAGCAATACTATCGATGTTTGGTGTTTCGCTACTCATCACGCCATTGTGATAAGCGCTCAGGTTTGAGATGCCAATATCATCGGTGAAAATGACGAAGATATTAGGTTGTTCTTGTGCCGACCATGCCGATAGCGAAAAGCTACTCAACACGCTCAAGGTAAGAAGGTGAAAAATCCCTTTCATATAATGTCCTTATATTGTTTCAGATTGTTCTTTGTGAATCATTTTTATTCCGACCAAACCAAAGCCAAGCTCCAAAATTAGATAGACAAAAAGCAGCCAGTGCGGCATTCCATCTAAGACTAAACTGATGACTCGGCCTGCAGCCAAACCCAACATAAAAACCACCAAGCTATAAAGCGCTGGCAGTCGATACTTTTTTATCAATGCGCCACGAACCCAAAACAGAGCCAGTGCCAAATACAGCCCCATCACGGCTCGAAAAATATGAGTCACGTTGATAGAACTAGCATCAATTCCGAAAAGATAATCCATAGAAATAACGGGGGCGTAGCCGTAAGACAACGCAATAGGCGTTAAGCCTAAAACCGCTACCAACAAGAAAACACTTTGTAGCTTCATATTCCTACTCTTTAAATTTGGCTCTTTTTAAAAAACATAGTCTACAATCAGCAATATACAAGTTGCATATATAGAAAATGGCTAATTAATACATACATTTATAGTGTGCACTCTTCAAACCAGATAAGGATATCAATATGGCTAAATGGCATTATCTAATCGCATCAGTGTTGGCTGCGAGTTCAACCGTAAATGCTCAGGAAGCAAGCGCACAAGCGGATACAAAAAAGTGGCAACATAGCTTCGAAATTTACGCGCTCGCACTCAACATCCGCGGAGACAGCACCATTGGTGATTTGTCTGCAGATGTCGATGTTGATCCTGCATTCATCATGGATCACCTTGATATGACCGCAATGGTGCGTTTAGAGGGTATCTATGACAATCAGTGGGGCTATTACATTGACTATAGCTTCATGAAGCTAAGCGGAAAAACAAACTCAGTGTTAGGTAGCAACCTAGAGGTATTGAGGGGCAACCTTGATATCCGACAAGGTGTTTTAGATGTGAAGGGTTTTAAGCGCTACCAGTACGATTTTGGCACGATTGATTATCTGTTTGGGCTTCGTTGGTGGGATAACGACATTGATGCCAAGCTTTACGGTTCAGGTGGTAATCTAAGTGCAGACCGATCACTCGATGAAGATTGGGTTGACTACCAAATAGGTGTGAGATGGATAACGCAGATCAATAAGGATTGGAAGTTTCACGCAACTATTGATGCAGGGCTTGGCAGTGACACCGACTTTACCTCATCTCTATTAACTGGCGTGCGATACCAGATAAACAATTGGTCTGACTTAAATGTCGCCTACAAATCGACCTGGGTTGATTACGAAAACAAAGGTACCTTTGAATACGATACCGCTTCACAAGGCTTCCTGGTTGGCTGGGCTGCTCACTTTTAAGCCACTGGTTACTTTACCCTTACGCACAAGCGGAAAGACTAGTCATCCCTAGTATTTAATCTCTATTAAATTGCTCTCTAATTCAATCTAAATGAAGCTCTAGCGAAGATTCACCGCTAGGGCTTTTTCATTGAGGTACAAATAATCCGAAAGCCAATAAAAATGCTAAAAATCAATAATTAAATTGAGGTTCAACACTCCCTATCATACCTAAAAAAATATAATCCGAGCCTTCAAACCTACCCTCCTCATTATTGATATATTTAATCTTTATTTAATCGTCTCTCCACTCATTCGAACAGTGTTTTTTATTTTGAAAATATCGCTAGAATCCTCTCCCGAAATTTACGAACCTTAGAGAATAAAATGAAAAAATTAGTCTTAGCGGCGCTTGCCATTGCATCAGTTACGGGCTCTTCAGCATTCGCAGCAAATGAAATGTATGCTTTAGGTGGTGTTGGTATGGATAGTGATGATGTCGGTGGCCAGTTCACACTGGGTAGCCAGATCGCACAAAGCAACTGGTATGTAGAATCAACATTGTTTATTACCAGCGTCGATGACAAAGACAGTTACGTTGATTACAGCAACAACGAGACAGTACAACGAAAGGAAGAGTTCGACACCTTAATGCTCTCGTTGACGCCTGTGTACAAACACAGTTTCAGTGAAAATTTTGCTATTTTGGGCAAGTTTGGTGCTTTCTATTCACACTCAGATACAAAGTTGGTGTATAGCTCTAGCAAAGGAAATGAAGTTCATAAAGGTTCTCATGGTAATTTTGGCTTAACTTACGGTATCGGCGCAGAGTACAAGTCATCAAAACCATTGTTTGGCAACTCCAAGCTGTTGACTCGTGTAGGGTTTGATTGGTATGAGCTCGGAGGTTCAAATGATTGGTATACCAAGGAAACAACTTTAGGTATTCAAACTGGCTTTACCTTTTAAGCCAACATATTCATTACCCTGAATAAAAACCATTTAGGGCAATGAATTAAAAGCCATAATTTAAAAATAAGATAAACCTCGTGTTGTTATGCGAAGCTTATCTTATTTTTCAACACACTCTTTTTTCATGATCGTTAGACCAGCATCCAGCGTTTCTGCCCAAGCTCGTTCTACGTTCTCATCATAATGAGGATCGTACTTTTTAACCGTATTGAGCAACGAATTAAACCATTCGTTTAATTCAATTTCTGAAATGTCCAACCCCAAATCTTTGTGCCTTTTACCCAGTTTCTTGACCGAGTTCCGCACACTTGGCAGACCAGAGGAATTATAAATAAGAATGATCGAGGCCTTAAGCATCTTAGTTTGCTGCTCTAACCCTATCTTTTCAAAACGTTCTGAAAACCTTGGGTTATGCTCGCAGAAGTCTGCCAGAAAGCTTTCCAAGAATTCTTGATCAATCCGGCAACGCTCGAAGCTTTCATAAAACAGTTCATTCGGTTTCATCTAGCAAGTCCTTTGCAATAGTCAGCCAGTCTTTAAAATAACGGGTTAGTTCAGAGCATCATAAACTAACCCTGAACAATCAATATGACTTAATTATACGCCACTGTGGCATAAAGTTAACTATGACATAAGGTGAACTGTGGCATAACGTAAACTATGGCATAAAGTGAGTTGCACAAATCTTGTTTCCATCAGGGTCTCGCAAGTAAGCCATGTACAAGCGACGCTCGTCAGAACCTCTCGCTCCGGGGCCACCTTCAATGCTAGTACCACCATTTTCGACGCCGATGCGATGCCATTCATCCACCATTTCTGGTGAACTCGCCAAGAATCCTACCGTCATACCATTGCCATAAGTCGCTGGCTGACCATCAATCGGTTTGGTTAAACCTAGTACACCCGTTTTGCTCACGTAAACACAACGCCCTTTAGGATCGATTGAGCCTTCGTTGTAACCAAGCATCTTCATAATTGGATCATAGAACGACTTCGCACGTTCAATATCTTCGGTTCCGAGAAAAACATGGCTGAACATAACTCACCTCTTTTTATTGAAAGAAAGAACCACCCAAACTAGACCTTAAATTCGCTTTTGTCTAGGCATGCTATTCTGTCATAACTGCTGCTTAACCCATTGAGTAAACACTTGAAACTTAGTCCGTTGCTCCATCCCTTTCGGACATACAAGATCGTAACCTTTACCCGACTCAATACTCATAAAAGGAGCAACCAACCCACCCTGTTCAATTTGAGTTGTCGCAAACTCGAGTCTTCCTAGTGCTACACCCATCGATAACCTTGCCGCGTCCATCGCTATACGGTTGTCACTGTAGTAATCACACTTTAGAGTACAATCAACCTCACTTTGAGCCGCTTCCAACCAACGCTGCCAAGCCGTCACGTCTCCACTATGAATAAACTGCACACTATCCAATTGTTGCAAGCCCTTCTCAAGATTGAACCTCTTCGCATATTCAGGACTGCATACAGGCGTTCTAATCCCTGAAAATAGTCGCTCACTATAATGATTCGGATAGTGACCCTCGCTGTAGAAAATTGCCACGTCATAAGGTTCAAACTGAAAGTCAGATTGGTTCTGTTTGGTTTGTAATTTAATACTTAAATTCGGGTATAACTGTCTAAACTCTGGTAGGCGCGGCATTAACCAAGACGACGCAAAATAAGGAGAGGTTGCTATGTACAATTCGCCACTTAACTCTCCAGTTTGAATGTCCATCAGTTCAGAGAAAATAGATTCGAATGAGACACTCAGCATCGAGAGAACGCGTTGTCCTTCTGGGGTCAATTCTAGCTTTCTCGTTTTACGCACAAATAGATTAAATTTAAGCTGCTGCTCAAGTTTCTTGATGCGATGACTGACTCCACCTTGAGTCAGAAATAGTTCATCGGCGGCAAGGGTGAAGCTTAAATGTTTAGCCGCCACACTGAAGGTGTGCAGCAACGACAATGTTTGTTGGCGATTTTCAAACAGCCCCATAGATTAACCTCATTAATTCATAAATCATCAATACTGGTTTGTAGACGTACTGACTCATCATATAGATTAAACCATATAATCTACATAATAATGGTGAGTCAAATGAAGCAAGCACAAAAACTCAAAGTTACGGTCATTGGTGGTGGATCAAGTTACACCCCTGAGCTGATCGAAGGCTTACTAAAACGCTATCACGAATTACCTATTTCTGATCTTTGGCTTGTCGATATCGAAGAAGGTATGGAAAAAGCTCAAGTGATTGCAGATTTGACGCAGCGAATGATTAGAAAAGCGAACTGTGACATCACAGTGCACCTCACGACAGACCGAAAAGCAGCGCTTGTGGACGCGAATTTTGTCTGTTCTCAGTTTAGGGCAGGTCGATTAGAAGCAAGGCTACGTGATGAAAGAATTGCTTTAAAGTATCGCATGATAGGGCAAGAAACTAACGGATTGGGTGGTTTCTCTAATGCTTGTCGAACCATACCAATTGCATTAAAGATCGCCAAAGAGATGGAAACACTTTGCCCCAATGCGTGGCTGCTCAACTTTACCAATCCATCAGGTATGGTGACCGAGGCCTTGATTAAGCACTCAACCATCAAGACGGTCGGCTTGTGCAATATCCCCGTGAACATGGAGCGCGGAGCAGCAAAAATGCTTGGCGCTGTACGCGAAGACATCACCATGCAAATCGCAGGTTTGAATCATCTAGTGTGGGCCCGAAAAGTACTTCATAACGGCGAAGACAAGCTCCAAGAAGTGATAGACCAACTCCTCGGAGGCAATGACCAAATGATGCCTCAAAACATCCCTCCCTTTGAATGGGACGCTGAACTGATTCGTTCTCTGAACATCGTTCCTTGTGCTTACCTACGTTACTACTACCAATCCAGAGACATCTTAGACAAAGAGTTTGCTGCGTCTGAAAACAGCACTAATCGCGCCGACTTGGTTGCAAAAGTTGAACAACAATTGCTCGAAATCTACAGAGACCCAATGCTGGATACCAAACCGAAATTATTAGAAGAACGAGGTGGTGCCCATTATTCTGAAGCAGCTTGTGAACTAATGAGCAGTATTCACAACAACAAGCGTTCTATCATGCACGTCAACACTCGCAATAATGGGGCGATTCAAGGGCTTCCTGATGACTGCGCGGTAGAAGTCAGCTCAGTTATTACTAACAGCGCGATCCTTCCATTGAATGTCGAACCTTTTGATAACGATACGTTACGCCTAATCCAACAAATGAAAGAGTTTGAAACCTTAACAGTGAAGGCCGCGATGACGGGGGATATTGCATTAGCTAAACGCGCTTTGATCCTTAATCCTATTGTTGATAGCGGCTCACACATTGATGAGGCGTTATTAGAAACGATTCGAGAAAACTTAGACTTTATGCCTGCGTTCGCTCATCGATTAACACAAAGTGAGCAGTAACCTTATGTACATTAACTCAGTCGAAATTAGATTAATTCAAGTTGTTCACAATCCATTTTAGTCACCAGAGGTCACGATGAAACTAATACTGAACGCCGATGATTTCGGCCTCACTGAAACGGTAAATCATGGCATTGTTGAGTGCTTCAAAGCAGGCGTAGTGAAGTCAACCACCATCATGATGAACCAACCTGGAACCCAACACGCCATTGAGCTTTATCACCAAGGTTTGGTTCCGGAAGTAGGCTTGCACTTTACGGTTACTGCGGGAAAACCTCTTAGCGCACCTGAATTAGTACCAAGTTTGGTTGATGATCAAGGTAATTTCTTAGACAAAGCAGCCTTGTTCAACAAAGTCGATGTGGTCGAAGGCGAAGTTGTGCTTGAACTTAACGCGCAATACCAAGCGGCTATCAATGCAGATTTAAAGATCAACCATATCGATAGCCATCATTTTGGGGGCGTATTTAAACCTCTCAAAGCGGCGTTTACTCGATCAGCTAATACGATTGGCCTGCCTGTAAGACGCATCGACAACATTGTGAACGGGCAAGATTCTCTCTTAGTACCGACACCTAATGCTTTTGACATGCGCTTTTTTGATGACGGGGTCTCTCTTAGCAACTTGCAAGATATTCTGTTGAGCTACCAAACTGCCATGCCTAACGGTACTGTCGAGTTGATGTGTCATCCATCACTTAGTGTTGATGAAGAGCTAAAATCACTATCAGGCTACAGTGATAAACGCGTCGAAGAGCATCAGCTTCTCACTAGCCCAGAGCTAAAACAGTGGCTAGCTGACCATCAGATTGAGTGCATTGGATTCGACGATCTCAAATAGGGAACCTTAAGTCAGGGCTACTCAACGATCCGTTGTGCGCCCTGCCCTTGATCATGCAAAATATCTTCAGGGTTCAACAAGTGGCATTTCTGCATACTCAAACATCCGCAACCGATACAGCCGGTTAGGTTTTCTTGTAGCGATTTAATCTGCGCCATTTTGCTGTCGAGCTGCCCCTGCCACTTCTTCGCAACTCGCTCCCAATCTCGCTTAGTCGCGGTATGGTTCATCGGCAGTGTCGATAACTCTTCGGTAATCTCTTCCAACGTGAAACCTATCGACTGCGCCACTTGTATCAACGCTATTCGTCTCAACATCGCCGACTGATAACGGCGTTGATTTCCGTTAGTACGAATCGAAGCAATCAACCCTTTAGTTTCATAAAAACGTAAGGCAGAAGGAGCCACGCCACTGCGCTCTGCCAACTGGCCTATGGTGAGGTATACAATGTTTCTCATTGTTACACTATCCTTGAGATCATAAATATTTAAAGCTTACTTTAACTTTAGAATAGCGGCCTATTCCAGCCCTCACCGATGATTAACCTTAAACTTTGACAGAGAGCTCAACGAAAATCAGCCACGATCATAACTGATTTGTTGAATCAGATGTCATTCGATTTCTAAATCTGACTCATGATCGATTTCAAGTTCTCCGCCATTTCGGCATTGATGATCTCACCGGTTTCTACATTAAAGTTGTCGTAGAAACTCGGCACTGACATCGACCCCTTCACATCAGCATCAAAGTAAGGTGCAGAACTTACTGCAGACGACAACACAGAGCTTGCGCCGCCTGGGCCTGGTGATGTGGAGAGCATAACAACAGGCTTGCCTTGGTACACTTTCATGTCGATTCGTGATGTCCAGTCAAACACATTCTTAAAGGCTGCAGTGTATGAACCGTTGTATTCTGCAAAAGAGATGACCACAGCATCTGCTTCGCCAATCTTGCTAAAAAAACGCTGCGCGTGTTGATGAACGCCGGACTCTTTTTCTCTGTCTTCACTGTAAATAGGCATCTCGAAATCATTAAGATCGAGCACCTCTACTCGCGCGCCCTCGGCTAAGCTTGCAGTGTACGCTGCTAATTGTTGGTTAATCGATGCTTTACTGTTGGTCGCGCCAATCGCTAGTACTTTCATTGTTGGTTCCTAATTCATTTGTATCACCTTCCACATTCATGGTTTCAGAGGCGATTGTCTGTGTATTTAGATTGGGGAGGATGATAAAACCTCAAGTTAACTTAAGGTAAAGCGATATTTTCAAAAAATAGAAAATAATTCAAAAGAACCTATAAATCAGAAAATTACGACGGGTGAAGTATGGCGTTGTATGACACAGGCAAAAATAAGCACACCCACAAATGCAGTAGGTGTGCTGTATCGAAATGCTGTTTACTTAAGTTGATTTAATGAACCGATACCCGAATAAGCAACGCCCGATAGCTCTGCCATCTCGCGATTCCATGTTGCCAAATCATGAGGGTTGAATTGATTCAAATGATCATGCCCACACGCCCTTGCCATCACTTGCATCAACTCAGTCGAGGCTTCGAAGAAGTTTTTCAATTGGTTCGATGCCTTTTCGACATTTAACCGTTGGCGTAAATCGGCTTTTTGAGTCGCGATACCCGCCGGGCAATTGTTGGTGTTACACATTCGGGCAGCAACACACCCTATCGACTGCATGGCACTGTTTGAGATAGCGACACCATCTGCGCCAAGCGCCATCGCTTTTACAAAGTCCATTGGAACACGAAGCCCACCAGTAATGATTAAGGTGACTCTGTCACTTACGCCTTGCTTGTCTAGATAGGCTCTGGCACGAGCAAGTGCTGGAATAGTGGGCACGCTAATATGGTCACGGAACATTTCTGGCGCCGCCCCAGTACCACCGCCTCGACCATCCAAAATGATGTAATCGGCACTGGCATCGAGTGCGAACTGAATATCCTCTTCAATATGATTGGCACTCAACTTGAAGCCAATTGGGATTCCGCCCGTCACTTCTCGAACTCGGTCGGCGAACTTTTTGAAATCTTCGACCGTTTTTAGATCAACAAAGGTGGGTGGAGAAATCGCCGCTGTACCCGCTTCAATGCCGCGCACCTCTGCTATCTTGCCAATGTTTTTCACCCCCGGTAGGTGACCGCCTGTTCCGGTTTTGGCACCTTGCCCGCCTTTAAAATGGAAGGCTTGAACGTTTTTGAGCTTAGATTCGTCGTAACCAAATTGTGCGCTAGCTAATTCATAAAAGTAGCGAGAATTCGCGGCTTGCTCTTCGGGCAACATTCCGCCCTCTCCCGAGCAGATCCCCGTTCCCGCAAGCTCCGCGCCCGTCGCCAAGGACACTTTCGCCTCTTCAGACAAAGACCCAAAACTCATGTCAGATACAAACAAGGAGATGTTCAATTTAAGCGGCTTTTTCGCTTTTGGCCCAATAATAAGCTCAGTACCGACTGGCACATTCTCCAACAAAGGCTTAGTCGCCATTTGTGCAACCATCACTTGAATATCGTCCCAGTGAGGTAACAAGTACCTAGGCACGCCCATTGAGGTCATTGGACCGTGATGCCCGACCTTAGATAAACCATCTCGTGCTAATTGATGAATGAACTCAACCGTGGGTTCTTCTTTGGTTGCAGAAGCTGCTGGCGAGAGATCGGGCGTTGCTGCTTGGATATGAACATCAGGGCCTTCTTGACCCACTTGCTCAGCCGTAAACTGTTTATGGGTGCCATCACAAAAAGGGAGATTGTTTGAATACTTACAGCGGCACAGGTAAGCGTCGCCGTTTTCCTCGGCCACGAAACTCTTCGGTTTGAAGCCGGTTCCTGCATGAGAGCCGTCGCAGTAAGGTTGGTTTTTCGATTTACCACAGGTACAGAAGTAATACTCCTCCCCTTCTGTTAGCTCTACTTTGACTGGCTTGGTATCCGCTATCACTGGATTCTTCATAGTTCGCTCACCTTTTCTTTCTTATGATTTGATGACTGAAGCGATGACTTGCTCACAAGAGTAAAGTAAAGATTAGATACGCAGCGAATTCAATAAATGGGCCTGAGAAAACAAGCTTAATAGACAGCCCAAAAACAGAAGCATTACTTGTTCAACGCAAACAAAAATGGCCACTAAATCGGCAGCCATTGTGTTTTAAATCTAAGTCTAAGCTAAATGCTAATGGTTAATGGTTAATCGAATAACTCGATGACCAGCTTGTTGTCTTTAATCACAAGATTAGGTTCCGATGACTTGATCAATGACTCTTGAACCTTATTGCTGTCCAGTTTGTAAACCGGTGACTGGGACAAAGCAAAGCCAATCATAGAAACGGCAGGCTTAAGTAGTTTGGCGACCTCAGGCGAAAGCTGTTTATCTTTTTCTTCAAAGCGCTCTAAACGCAGTGATTTCAAATAAATCTCGCCACTCTCTTTGTCATATTCAGGAATCGCACTGAACTCGATATCAAGATCCAACCTCATGTTCGGCACGTTAAACACCTGAACTTGTGCATTGGTATTCGCCAGAACAGAAACGCGCTCGGCATCAGCTCGGCCAATTTTCACCGCTAAGTCATCGACAGCCACTTGCGCATACATAACGTTTTGCACACCGACTTCTTGATCTAACATCACTGAATCTTGTAGGTAGTTCGTCATTTCTTGTTCAGTCACGCTATAGCTCACACAACCACTTAGCACCAGCGCAGACGCTGCCAAAATGAACTTTTTTGCTACGTTAATTATCATCAATATCAGCTCTTTATCGTTAGTGACTAGCGCGGAGTTTACTGTGTGATCATCAATAAACAAAACAGTAAAAACACGATATTCGTGAATACCTTTACTAATAAGCATAAATATCAGTAAGTAAAGCACCAGATTGGCTTTCCCGCTTGAGAGAATGGCACTTGTCAGCCAAACGCCATCAGATTTGTGTACTCGAATTAATTGAATTTTGCTTCTAAGCTTATGGGACATTTAGGGGGCTTACTGAAGGTTTCATCGTGGAATCGAAGCATGAAGAGTGAGCACAATGCCATCAAAAAGAGTATCACCTGAGCCAATAACTCGTTCTGTGATTTTGTTATGCAACACCGCATGCCCGCACCATAATCAGTGGGTGGGAGAACTGCGTCTCCATAACTGGGAAGCTCAAATTGCAGAAACGACCGAACAGGCCATTCACTTACTCGATAAACGCAGCGACAGCTACGCACCAATTGTGGTTTCTTGTCTAGCATCATCCTCAATAGACAAGCAATGTGAGCAAATATCAATGCTGAAGGCTCGCTTTCCAAGTTTAAAAGCAATTGCTATCTGCAGCCAACCACCAAGCCGTAACTTATCACTCATTAAGCAAACCTTTTGGGATTATTACCACCTCCCTATTGATACAGAATGGCTTTGTCGAAATTTAGGGCATGCGTATGGCATGGTAGACACCAAGCAAACTAAACCTAAGCCTGTCTCGTGCAATGAATGTCAATTGGTGGGGCAATCCAGAACCATCCAGCAACTTAAAAAGAAGATAGCCAAGATCGCTAACAACGATTTCCCAGTGCTGATTCAAGGGGAAACCGGTACAGGAAAAAGCCTATGCGCACGTTTGATACATGAAGCCTCTGCCCGCAGTCAGAAACCTTTCATCGCTGTAAATTGTGGCGCAATTCCACAATCCTTGATTCACTCAGAGTTATTTGGCTTTGAAAAAGGCTCGTTCACGGGAGCAAACAAACGCTACGTCGGACACGTGGAAAGAGCGAATGGTGGCACGCTATTTTTGGATGAGATCGGCGACCTTGAACTGTCGCTGCAAACCTACTTACTCCACTTTCTAGAAAATAACTTGATAGAGCGATTAGGCAGTAACAACCAATTACCCATAGATTGCCGTGTGATTTTCGCCACCAACGTCAATATCGAACAAGCCGTTGCTGCAGGTAAATTTCGAAAGGATCTCTTTCATCGGATCAATGTACTTCCATTGGACCTAGTGCCACTCAATGATCACAAAGAAGACATTGAAGATTTGGTTCGATTTGAGCTGAAGCACAATTACGCATCCAAAACCAAACTGCCTAGTGACACCCTTGAGCAAATGAAACAGTACCATTGGCCGGGCAATGTTAGAGAGTTATTCAACTGCATAAAAAGGGCGATCGTTCTTTCTAATTCAAGCGCCCTCTCTACTCGTCATATGGGAATTCAATTGAAAGACGCGTCGCCCGACGTAGAAAATGATACTCGACTTTCTTCAAAAAATGTTCGTCGAGTGATTCAGCAGCACCACTACAATATTTCCCAATCTGCCAAAGCGTTGTCTATTTCTCGGACGACCTTATATAAGCTGATAAAAAAACATCAGATAGTAATTTAAGTCGCCTAACTAAGCTAACTAACCAACTAACCAACTAACCAACTAACCAACTAACCAACTAACCAACTAACTAATAAACTAATAAACTAATAAACTAATAAACTAATAAACTAATAAAGCAGCCTAACGAACTAGGCTGCTTTGGAGTTTAGTTGTACTCAATTAATGAAAGTACTTAAGGCTCAGGTACAGTAAATGGACAAACATCACAGGTTGCAATGTTCGATGTTTCCATAAATGCTTGTTGCAAGAACAACGAGTCAAACGTTGCTGTCACTTGATTAGATAGCATTCCTGTGGTTCCGGTTGGTAACACATTTGGCGCATAAGTTTTGCTTACTTGTGTACACACTTGGCCAATCGCATCGCCGAAGTTCGGTATCCACTCTCCTTCACCCGTTTTACAAGCAAACAGCTCAGGGTCGGCACTTAATGCACTACACATATTACCAGCACCACATGTGGTCACATCCTCAAGATCATCACAAGGTAACGCAAAGTCGAGGTAATAACTGCTGTTGACTACTTCAGTAGGTAAATCAGAACGGCTCAAAGAGTCATCCTTAGAATCCACCAGCGATTCAATGGCCAATGGGATATCACCGGTATTACATATTTCAACATCATAGGTTTTCTTAAGCACAACTTGGCCGCCATCAACCTCTAAGAAGCTATTACACACCTTAGAAATCTCAACCATCGGGCTCAAGTCTATTGGTGGACAATTGTAAGCCACTGGCGCTTGAGCATTCACGATAAGCCCATCAAGATCCACCGCACCATCTATCACGCCGACGGCTCCGTTATTTACAGACAGATAATTCCCCATGAATGAGAATGACTCGCCGACACTCCACACTTCATCACCGTTACCCACGACAGGAAGCGCACCTAAGATTGGTGACTCAGATAAAAAGGCCACTTCGTAATCACCATTGGTGCCTAACGAACCAGGGCCGGTATTGGTTACCGTCACGGTGTAATCGATGTTGAACATGCCATCAACCGTAAAGCTGGTTGTGTTACAAGTCGCCGCTATATTGATGCTACATAAACTGAATGAACCGACAACGAAGTCAGCCAAAGATGCATCAATCGAACGAGAAGCTCGAGACTCCACTAAGAAACTACTGAAACAAGGAATATCCTCAATACCGAACTCATCATTCAACAGAGCTGACAAGTTTAATCGACCTTCCACAAAGCTCTCGGTTGGAATAGAGGTTGTTTCACCCGTTTTAGCTAGATAGTCCCAACCTTGTACATTGGGTAGAGCAATTGCACCGATAGAATCATCATTTGAAATCGCACAGATCTTCTCTACGCCGACTGCGCCACTGCCACATCTTGCCCCCACAAAATCATTCGATTTAGGGTCACCGTCAGTTTGGAAAATTCTCGTCATGTTGTCGGTGACATCACCATTATTCAAATCCCACTGCAACACTTCTATGTACGGATTACCGCCACTTGCTTGTGGGAATGAAATCAGCACAAGGATGTCTCCATTGACATGTTGCCCAACAAAGTCGCCTTTAGTTTTCCCATCCGGCAATCCAACCTGGTCTTGTAAGAACCAGAAGCCAATATACATATCACCATTGTTCGCATATCGGTCTGCACCAAAGTAAATCAGTAAGTCACCTTCGCTTTCAAAGGCAGCGGCATACGCATTGGTAAAGTCATCTTTCGGTTGTGGCGACGCACTTCGAAATGCCCAATCCGTAATGTCGGAATCATCTTTCGATCCACCCTTCCAAAAGATTTGATCCACACCGTTACGGTCTTTTTGGAAAAACTCCGCAATCCCGACCATGCTGTTGGGATTATTTACATCGTCCCAATCAATACCACTATTATCGCTGGTCGCGTTACCATCGAGTTCCATAACATCAACCGTAGCCCATGCCAACTGGGGGCTACTAAACAACAAAAGCACACTAAGTAAATAATTTATAACCTTCATGTTCTCTCTCCATTTATCCATACTTATGCTTTTAGGGTTTTCTGCCATGCCCAAATTAGAGAAAATCCTTTAGCAATTCGTAGGTTCGATAGAGCATATTCCAAGCCAATTTCAACTTATTGAATTGATTGATGTTTATATATTGAAGGCACACCTTTATTGGACGCTTTGTTATCATTTGTCCATAAACCCGAGATTTGACCAAACAATCAAGGACTTGAAAGGATGAACAAAGTGTCTACGTCAGACATTCTTAGAGCTTTGGATACAAGGTAAGTGATCTTTAAAAGGTGCAATAACGTAGCCATTGCTAGATTATTGAATAACAAGTGATTGAATTGACGGGTGCCGACTTAACGGGTAACTGAAGGTTCACTCGTGAAATGATAGGCGAACAGACGATGACACAACTTACGATATTTTACGATGGGACATGCCCGTTGTGCGCAAAGGAGATGGCGGCACTTGCAAAGCATGATGCCGAGAATAAGATTCAAACCATCGATATCTACAGTGAAGCCTTTTCAGACTACCCGCAGATTGATGCCGACGCAGCCAACACCATTTTGCATGCACTGGATGAGAATGGAAAACTGCTGCTGGGCTTAGACGTGACCTACCAAGCGTGGCGCTTAGTAGGAAAAGGTTGGCTATACGCCCCTTTACGTTGGGCGATATTCAAGCCAGTGGCCGACTGGTGTTATCTTCGGTTTGCCAAGAACCGATACAAAGTCTCTTTCTGGCTAACTGGAAAGTCACGCTGCGATGGTAACAGCTGCACAAAATAGTACTTGGTTAAGACATACCACTTGCGACTTTGTAATACACCACACCAAACAGCGCAGCAAAAACTAAAACGGTAACCGCGACTTTTAACCAAATAAACTTCATGTTTTGTCCTTTAAATTCTGTTTACTGTTTCGCGAGACAAGTTACCACAACAAAACATTCGGTTGGGTAATGATTGATAGAACTTTGTAGTGAGTCTTGATAACTAAGTGAGAACCTTTATGTCGGCAAAAGAGAGAAACCTTCCTACACATCGAATTTCTAGATTCAGCAAGTTTGCCTCGCTGGCAACAAGGGTCGCGGGCAACGTGATAACGGAAGGCACCAAGCAGATTGCACAAGGCAACAGGCCCAAAGCAAAAGACTTATTACTCACCCCGCAGAACATTGCACGCCTGACTGATCAACTCGCCCACCTGCGCGGTGCTGCCATGAAGCTTGGGCAGATGTTATCAATGGACGCGGGCGATGTCCTCGAACCGGAACTCGCCGACATTCTTTCTCGCCTGCGCTCAGACGCCGACCCACTACCAACAAAGCAACTCAACCAAGTGTTAGAAAGCTCACTCGGCATCAACTGGAAAGCCGAATTCCTTTCCTTCAACTTTAAACCTATCGCCAGTGCGTCCATCGGACAAGTTCACCAAGCCTACAGTGATGCGGGGGACAAACTTGCCATCAAAGTCCAATATCCAGGCATTCGAAAAAGCATCGACAGTGATGTGGACAACGTAGGTACATTGCTTAACATCGTCGGTTTGATACCCAAGTCTGTCGATTACAAAAGCTTATTAGAAGAAGCAAAGAAACAGCTCCATGATGAAGCAGATTATGCTCGCGAAGCTGACTACGCGACTCGTTACTATCATGCACTGAAAGAACACGCTCACTTCGTTGTACCTAAGATTCACCCTCAAATGTCTTCAGAATCAGTGCTTGCGATGGACTTCATTGAAGGCGTCTCGATTGAGAAAATAGAAGGTTACGATCAAAGTACTCGTGATTTTGTCATGCGCAGCTTGCTCGAACTCATGTTCAGGGAGTTGTTCGACTTGCAGATGGTGCAGACCGACCCTAATTTTGCCAACTACCTCTACGTTGAAAACACGCGGCAGATTGGGCTGTTAGATTTTGGAGCAACCCGTGAATACACCGACCGCTTCAGTGATGGCTATCGCTTGGCTTTTACCTCTGTGATTAATCACGATGAACAAGGCCTCAACAAGGCGCTAAAGCAGATTGGGTTCTTTAGCGAGACGATTCTCCCCGATCAGCGCCAAGCCATTCTCAACTTAGTGACAATGGCGTGTGAACCTATGTTGGTCGACGAAGAGTACGATTTTAAAGCCAGTGGACTCGCTCAAAAGCTACGCGAAGCCGGAACTATACTCAGCATGGAACAAGAGTATTGGCACACACCACCAGCAGACGCCCTGTTCCTACACCGTAAAATCGGAGGCATGTATCTGTTAGCCGCTCGCCTTGGCGCAAGGGTGAACATAAGTCGTTTGGTCGCTCCGTATCTCATCAGCGATGACACTTGATTAGTTCATAAATAGTGACGGTTAATGACCAGAAAAGTGATCATTTCGCGCTGCGCAAGAGTACTAACAGTTACGCCAACTAAAATGAGCCAAACCCATGAAATCTTCACTGCTTTGCTCCACCGCCCTGATTGCAAGCCTAACGAGCTCTATCGCTTTTGCAGCGAGTTGCCCTGAGATACTCAACGGTAAACAACGGTTACTAAATTCGAACGAAGAGATAGAGCTGTGTGAAGAGTTTCAAGGCAAAACCCTTTTGGTTGTAAACACAGCCAGCCAATGTGGTTTCACTCCTCAATTCGAACAACTCGAGCAATTGCATCAAACCTATAAAGACCAAGGTTTCACGGTTGTCGGCTTTCCGAGCAATGATTTTCGTCAAGACAGAGGAAGCGAAGAAAAATCAGCTAAAATCTGTTACCTAGACTACGGCGTTACCTTTCCAATGATGGCGAGAGCTACGTTATCTGGCAGTAGCGCCAATCCTGTGTTTGCTGAAATACAGCATCAAGCAGGTGTCACACCCAAGTGGAACTTCTATAAATTTCTCATCAACAAAGAAGGTAAAGTGGTGGCGACTTTCCCTAGCTCGACATCACCGGTGAGTACGACACTCAAAAATGCGATTGAGCAGCAGTTATGAGGTCTGATTACATGGCGACAACTCAAACCCGCAATACCATGGCCAAGCTGGGTTACATGGGGCTAATCCCGTTTCTATTTAGCCTATTGTTGTCTCTGACCGACAGCCAATTCCTAGGCTTGAGCGGCGAAACGCTCTTCATCACCTACAGCGTCGTCATATTAAGTTTTTTGTCGGGTATTTTGTGGGGAAATGGCATCGAAAATTTCGAAAGCCAATCTAGCAATAAGGCTCTGGTTCTAAGTAACGTGATTGTGTTAGTCGCGTGGGTAGCGGTGCTACTTGGGGAACAAAAAGAGTTTCTCACCACCCTGATTCTTATCATCGGCTATATTGCGGTTTGGCGGGCGGAAAGGTCGATGAGAGAAGAAAACCAAAGCGAAGGCCCGGATGGCTACTTTGATATGAGAACTCGGCTAACTTCTAGTGTGGTGTTGATGCACGGTATCGTGATGTTGACCTAGCTCTGTGAACCCTTAATTAAAGTGTGCGCCTTTGAATAAACAACGTTAGCAAGAAACTAGACGATGAGCTGCATCACTAACCTTGGCTCATCATCGCCAAAATAGTTCGACTCTTCTTTGATAGTGGCAAAACCCATAGACACATAAAGCGCCCAAGCCGACGCATTATTTGGATCAACGGTAAGCAACACCTTGGATTCTTCAGGCAGCGTCGTTATCGCCTGTTCCATCAACGAACGTCCCACTCCCATACCTCGAAATTGACCATCAACGGCCAGTGACAAAATCCAATATTCTTGTGGCTTGTCTGTTGGTGTCATCAACACATAACCCGCAACTTGCGAATCCTGTTTCGCCACCAACAAGCCTTTTCCCCAGCAATCAAAGGCCTGACGAAAGAAAAACTGCGGATAGGCGTGGTCGCCAAACAAAGCATGTTCAAGCTGGTAGATATCAGCCAATTCTTGTTTTTCCGCACAGACCACATTCATACATAGACCTTAATAGATTAACGATAAACTAAACAAGCAAAATGAGAGCTACTGACGGCTCAATAACAAATTCGCACCAGATAAGGCAAGAAACACAGAACATGCTTTATTGAAGCGCTTGGCCATTTTAGGCTGTGAGAACCAATTTCGTAGATATAAACCAAAAGCAGCATAGATAGAAATAGCGAGCATTTCTAACACAAGGAACGTGCTTCCCAAGATAAAAAACTGAGTGTTAACGTTCGCTGAAACATCAACGAATTGAGGTAGGAATGCGGTGAAGATAAGAATGGCTTTAGGGTTGCCAGCTGCGAGTGTGAACTCTTGTTTGACTAGGCCGAACCAATTTTTGTTACGATCAATTCCAACAATAGGGCTGGCTTGTGAGCGCCATAAGTTAAACGCAATCCACAATAGATACATCGCGCCAAATAGCTTGATAAGGAAAAACAAAGTTTCAGAGGTATAAAGCACGACAGCCAAGCCGGATGCAGCCAAAGCAATCATGCCAGAAAAAGCGAGGATTCTTCCTAACCCAGCAACTAAAGCAGCTTGAATTCCATAACAGCGAGCGTTGTTCATCGACAATAGATTATTTGGGCCCGGCGTCATGTTGAGCGCAAAACAGGCCGGGATAAACAGCAGTAACTTCCATATTTCCATTGAGACTTCCTAGTTACAATATGCCAAGGTTATTGAATCGTTTAACGCAATATTACCTTTTATAACAGCATTTGAAATCTTTTATAGTAACACTTGAAAGCTGTGCCAATACTCTGCCACACCCCTTGAATTAGTTTTCGAAGAATTGCTCGTATTCTGGAGTCGACAGGTTTTCCGCAACCCCAATCTCACCGACGATATAAATCGCACTCGCGAGAGTTTCTAACGTTTGATTCGGCTCGCGTTCAGGTATGTCGCCAACAACCGGAACAGATTTAGGTTCAGAGACAGAATTACAAACAACACTTTCACATACGATGTTTTGTCGTTCCAACGAGATGGCTTCTGGTACATCAAAGCCTCCCGCTGATAAATCAGAGTTAGAAAGGTCTAAAGCACCGTAAGAGAAGGTCGAAAACAGAGCTGAAAGTACAATCCACTTATTCATAATTCTTTCCATAGTTAATATTCATCAAACTTATAAATACTATCTAATCATAAACATTATGAACAGTGTTTTATTTAAAACTTCTAAGACTTTTGATTCACTGACTTAGAAACATTCGAGTTCTGAATAGGAGGTAATATCAACTTACTTGTGAATGTTTGTTTGACGTGAACCTATCAAGTACCGCCTGAGGGATCATGATGACCGAATATTTTATAAAGGCCACAAGCGTCATCACTGCCATAAAGCTTCCTAAAATAAAGTCATGAACATCAACGAGCACCAACCCGAGCAATCGATCACAAGTGACCGCAACTACCGCAATACTGAGCGCTACAATCCACTTACTGTGCTGATAAGGTAACGGCTCCATTGTTTGACTAACGAAATATAAAAGTAGTAATCGCAATATGTAAGTGCCACAGAGAACAACAATAACACCCCACACGCCATAAATGGGCGTTACGGTGACATAACCAATAGCGGCTAAGATCGCGCATCCGCCTTGAATCCACATTTGTGATTGACTTGAGTTTCCACTGAAACAGCCAAGATTCAAATAGTCACCTGCGTTCTTGATAACACTAATGGCAAGTAATGCGACAACAATCGTACCCGCATATTGATAGCTACTAGGCAAAATTAGAGCGATAAAACCTGGAACAGTTAGAATCATCAAAGCACCCAATACGATGGCAAAATTAACGCCGACTAAGGCTTTATCAGCACAATGTTTACTGCCGCCTGTTTGTTGAAGAATGGCGACACGGTTTGGGAACCACCAAAGTGCATAGGGTTGTAATAACAATCCAAGAATCAACGCAAATTTACCACTGACTGCATAAATCGCCAGCTCTTCGACTCCAACGAAACTTGCCATGACCCAACGATCTAAACCCGTGATCATGTACATTGATGCCCCCCCGACCAAAGCGGGTAACCCAAACTTCAAGATCTTAGTGGAGTATTTAAAACAACCAAATGTTCCCATCTCTTGCCATTGATAGCGGACTAAACAGATCATTAGCAGCACACTAGAGACTGCAGCCGAAATCAACACACCATCTATACCATATCCGGCCTCAAGCAACGCAAAAGTCATGAAGGCTTGAACACCCGCTTTCAATACATTAAGCAGGCAGAATCGCTTCGCCATCGCGTTCATTCGCATTAGGGTAAGAGGAATAGAGATTGCCCCATCAAGCATCGTAGGAATAAGCAGTAGTAAAATTTGGTAGGGTTGAAATTCGACGGGCAACATTAAGAGTAACAACGGCATACTGAGCGCAATTAATAGCCCTCCTAGTACACACACCAAAACACTTAACGTAAAACAGTTCGAGATGAGTTCCCGTTTTTCATCGCCATCAGCCACGCCCACATAACGGTACATTGCCTCAACGATACCAAAGCTAAACAATATCGTTCCAATATCGGCTAACAAAACAATCGCTTCTAGAGAACCGTATTCTGCTAGCGTCATTTTGTGAGTAATGTAAGGAATCATCACTAGTGATATTCCTTTCATCATCACAATACCAATGGCGTAATAGGCTGACTGTTTTAAAGACCCCATAGCAATCACCTGTTCCTTACCATGCGGGTGTTAGGAAACTCTTACAGTCACCGATTAGGTGTCGTAACGTTCGCTTTTGAGGGGCCATAACCAAAGATCGAAAGCTATAAGCAACCGCCTGTTTGTTGTGGTGTAGACTTCGATAATAATCAGCGTAGCCTTCTAGTATTCTCGCCTTTGCGATTTTAAAGCTAGAAGAAGGCAGGTTCCAACGTTCACTGCCATTTTGGTAACGCTGAAGAATAGTCTCTATAGACTGCAAATTCCTCAATTTGAAGCTTTCAGTTTGAGTGACAGAACTCGACCTCATTAAATAACCAACCTGCACTGAATTCAGCACACCAATCTGATGATTCTCACTGAGTCGAAGCCATAACTCCCAATCTTCCCCATACTTTATATCAGCATTAAAACTGTCTGTTTGAGAGAACACATCAGCTCTAACCATCACTGTCGATGTACCAATCACGTTGTTTTCAATAATGAACTCTAGTGGCTTTTCAATATTGAAGAACAACTCATCTTTCTCTTGGAACTGTGACCAATAGCTAAAGCAGTCGATAATCACTTGGTAGTCTTCAGTGAGATGTTCGTAATTGGTAAAACTCATCGCCAACTCAGGGTTTCGTTGATGGAACTCGATCTGTCGCTCGATTTTCTCTGGATACCAGAAATCGTCAGCATCTAAAAAAGCGATGAATTCACCAGTCGCCCTTTCAATCCCTAGGTTTCTGGCTTGAGGTGCACCTACACCCAGAGTCGCTATTTTAACTATACGTTCGTCGTGTATGGATGCGAGATAAGTTGACGTTCCATCATTGCTGTTATCGTCAATAATGATTAATTCGATATCTTGATGAGTCTGTTTGAGTACGCTGCCGATTGCCTTCGGAAGATAGTCCAAACAATTATAAGTAGGAATAACAATACTAACTTTAGCCATAGTGACGCTCTCAAATTTATACGTTGTACAGCTACTTCTGCATATCCTGTGCCGAGCATTCCTCACTATTAAACTGGCTTTATATCAGCAGCCTACGTGCTTGTTCGCAAAATGACGACCAAGCGCAGTCTGCAGAAATACTCAAATTTCCAATTTGAATGCCATTTTGAGAAAACCAGTAGCAACCTAACGATAACCACAAGAAAACCATTAAAAAGCGCCGAAAAAACACCCTTTCATCTTGGTTCGTATCTTGCTTAATCCATTTTAGTGGCCAGTAAAAGGAGCATAAAAATGAAAAAAGTAGCATTTGTAGCGCCTACCTACCCTGTACTGAGCGAGACATTCATTCAGACAGAAGTCGACTCCGTGAAAGCGTGTGGGCATCAGGTATGCGTAATGGCATTCGAAGTAGAAGAAAGTGAAAAAGATTTCGACTATGACATTGTGAAAATTGGCAAGGATGTTCGGGCGGGCAAGATAACTAGCATCAACTGGGTGGGTTTTGTCAAAGCGCTTTCGTTTGTATCTAAGCAAACTAGCATGCCGAAGAAGTCACTTTTCGCTTATGGATTTAAGTTGGCGTTACAACTCGCAGAAAAAGACGTTAACCATGTCCATGCTCACTTCTGCCAACACACCACTGCCCACGCTATTGTCGCCGCTAAGCTTCTCAACATCACTTGCTCGTTTGTCGCCCATGGCCATGATGTTTACGAATTCGCTTACGATATTGAACATAAGATTACATCGAGCGATTTTGTGGTCGCGGTCTGTAAAGACATGCTCACCGACTTTAATCACATGGCAAAAGGTAATATTAAGCTCCTGCATTGCGGTGTAAATACCAAGCAATTTCAACTACACCCAAAGACCGAAACCAAGCAGCTTCGCTTTGTTTTCCTTGGAAGATTAGTTGAACAAAAAGGTATCCACTTTCTCATTGATGCCTTGGCACCCATAGCCGAGCCTCTCGACATTCATCTCGATATCGTCGGTACTGGAGATCTAGAGTCCCAGTTAAAAGCGCAAGTCGAACAACAAGGGCTAATTCGAAATGTCAGCTTTCTTGGTTCAAAGCCTCATGGGTGGGTAAAAGAGCACTTACCGAGCTACGATTGTTTAGTCGCTCCTTTCTGCTTTTCAGAAACAGGTTGTGTCGATACTGGACCGTTAGTACTAAAAGAAGCCATGGCAGTCGGGACACCCGTGATTACAACCAACATTATGGGCTGTAAGGAAATTGTCACACCTGATACCGGATTTTTAGTGAATGAAAAAAACGTCGAAGAGTTAAGAGAAAGCATTGAGCGTTTTGCGCAATTAAGTAGCGAGGACAAAACAGAAATGGGAATGATGGCAAGAACCAGAGTAGAGAAGCGATTTAACTCTCTTAAACAAGCTCAACAACTGTCTCATTGGATAGAAAACCCAGTTTAAGACTATCTAAAAACACGCAGATAGATGTGAAATGAATTAGAAACTAAAAATTAGAAGAGAAAGACACAAACCATAGCGTTACATTGATGCGCACTGTAACGCTTAATATGGTATTAGTTTGGATAAAACTAGCCCTACGCAGGGCTAGACTTGCTTCCGTGATTAAAAAACAGCTCGCCGAGCTTTCTTAACCCGCTCGCAACGCTAATATCTCAGTAAGATCGTCTGTCTCTGTATATCGATTCAGATCTTGTTCTTTAGAAGCAATCGCAACGATAGACATTCGGTCTGCAAGTTCATTACCTTCAATACCAACATGACCGTTAACATGGTGGATAGTGATTTGAGAAGCGAGCTCTTGGTACATCGCATAAGCTGGCTTGATGATATCGAGGTTTTTGATTTCACCACCCGACTTCGTCCAACCTTTTTTCTCCCAGCCCGTTGCCCACTTAGTAATACAGTCAATCGAGTATTTTGAGTCACTATAAATCGCAACAGACAAGCCAGCTTGCAGTTTCTCTTTTGCAATTATAAATGCTTGCTTCAAACCTTGTAGCTCGGCGGTATTGTTAGTACCCATTGGCTGATAAAGACCATACCACAACTCAGTTAAATCGTTGTTCAGGTACACCGCTAAGCCTGTACCGGCTTCACCTGGGTTTGGCTCACAACCGCCATCAGTAAAGATCTTGATATCAAAAGGCATATCAGTGATTTGTTGTTGAGAGAGAGGCGGAACCTTCGCTTTAGTCGCCTTACCCGCAGAGCTTGGCTTTGTAGCCGAAGAACCTGACGCAGACGACGTTTTACCACCGAAAGCAGATTCAGCCTCACCTAATGTAGGAAACGATTTGTATCTCGCACCAGCAAAGCCATCAACTTGCGATTTACACTCATTCCAAGTGGTAAAAATACCCGGTGTACGACCTTTCCAAACCACATAATATTTCTTAGCCAAACTAACTCCTTACCAGAACCTTAAAACACAAACAGTGAATCGGTACATTAGATGCCACCATGTCATACGTTGCAAGGTCAATCAGTCAAAAATAGGTCTAAAAAAGCTTCGCTCATAACTCACGATGCAATCAACTTCATCTGCAAATTCAAACGCTTTAATACACTCAGCATCGCTCAGCGATTTAATCCGATACTCTTCATAGGCAGCCAAGCTTTCAAAGGAAAACAATGCCAAAGCAATATTGCTCGCCCCTTCCGACGGCAAGAAATAACCATTGTGTTGGCCACCAAATTTAGCGACCAAAGGAATCCACATTTTAGCGTAGGTTTCGAACTCCTTTGTTTTCTTAGGATCAATCACATATCGAACATAACAAGTAATCATATCTATACAGCCCTTAAATCATGGGAGAAACATAAAACCTAAGTAGAAGCTCAAGAGAAAAGGTAATCCACCGCGACTAGGTTATAGAACAAAAACACGGCCATACTGACTCCAATCGTTAACAGCACATTGCCTGTTTTCCATATCAACAACCCAGTCACAAGAGCACCGATCAAATATGGATTCTCGAGGCTTGGCCAGAATGATTGCTCAGGAGCGAATACAATCGGTCCCCAAATAGCCGTTAATACAGCGGGGCTTGAATATCGCAGTAGGCGCCTTGCCGTGCTATTAAGTCGAAGAGGAATTGTAGGTTCTAGAAACACATATCGACTGAAAAAAACAATCGCTGTCATGAGTACGATCGATAACCAAATCATGCAGACTCTCCTTCATTGGCTTGTTTCTGACCATTGTTACGTTCAACAAATGATTCACTAATGAAGCCCGCCAACATACCTGAAATCGCAGCAATCATCAGCCCTCCTTCAACCTGATTGACCGCCATTGCCACAGAGATCACCAATGACACCACAACACACACCACCGTTGGCAGTGTTCGAATCAAAGGAAAAACCAAAGCAATGAAAGTCGCGGCGACCGCAAAATCGAGGCCAATCTCGTTAAGTGATGGAATTTGACTACCTGCGACAATGCCGACAAAGCTCGCAATATTCCAAACGAGGTAAAATCCGCCGCCCACGCCTGCGGCATACCAACGATTAAACTCTTGTTGGGATTGCCCACTGCAAATCGCGAACAGCTCATCAGTGAGCCAAAAACCAAGCAATAAACGCCAACGAGCTGGCAGATGACTAATTTTGTCACGCATAGAGACACTATAAAGAAAGTGTCTTGACGTAATAAACAGCGTGGTTAACAACATAGTCCCTAAACCAATGCCCGCTTTAAACATACCCGCAGCCACCAGCTGAGCTGAACCCGCAAATAAAATGGCAGACATAGCCTGAGCTTGAAGCTGATTCAGTCCAGCATCTATCGCATACGAGCCCGCTAATATGCCCCACGGTATGACGGCAATACTTAACGGCATCGCTGCCATAACGCCTTTCCAAAACTGCGTACGTTTATCCATTGTGTTGTTATCCATATTTTCCTAGTTCTCGTTACATTGGTTTTCCACTGTAAAAGAGCACTCACTTATTCGATTGTACAAATTTGCTTTATCGCCAAAGCACAAAGTTAAAAGCGATCAAATCAACGCATCTTAATATACTGACCTGGGGTGTAACCGTTGGCTTTCTTAAAATGTCGATGAAAATGGCTTTGATCGTGAAAGCCACACTCTTGAGCAGTGTCCGAGATCGAATGCCCTTGCTTTAGCAACTTACGCGAAAGCCTGAGTCGGGATTGAATTTGATATGCATGTGGCGGAAGACCAAATTCTTTTTGAAAGGAGCGCACCAAGTGAAATGGGCTTAAAGCCGCAAGCTTCGACAATTCTTCCAATGACACATCCGCTTGTGGAAAATCGTCTAAAAACTCTTTCACTAGAATAAGTTGCCGTTGAGTTTTTCCATCTAATTGAGGTTTAAGGCTCGATTTACCATGTCGGCTAATCAGTTTAACCAACATCCCGTACATTAAGGTTTCTCTTAGCAGGCGATTATCTGATTCATCAATCGTGTTGAAAACTAATCTGAGTTGATTGGCGAGTTCAGGATCTTCAACCACCGCTCTAGGGAAGTAAGGAGCCCCGTAATTCGGCAGATTGAGTTCCTGCGTGATTTTGGCAAGTTGTTCTGGCAGTGGATACATTGCACGATACGCCCAACCACCTTCGGTAGCAGAATGACCGCTATGAACTTCATCAGCGTTAACCAGAATGATGGCATCTTGAGGCGCGACATGATGCCCTCCCGTTCGATAGAAGCGCTGAGCACCCTGCTCAATCACACCGAGAGTGTAACCTTCATGGCTGTGACGTGAGAAGTTTTGCTTTTCATATTCTGCATTGAGGATTTCAAGGCCACCGAGTTCTTCTGTGATCTTGTATTCGGCTTTCTCTTTAGAACGCTTTTTGTTATCCATAACCATCCCCAAGCCTTTTAATTATCGAGCGACTTATCAGTCTACTCTATAGGCTCTCACAACTTTTGTACAAAATTGCGCATTTGGTCGTTAATACCGTTTTTGGTCGTAGGCTTAATAACGCTTTCTAACTGGGAGGAAAGTCTTGGTCTATAACTAGTTGGCGAGAAATTGACAAATTAGTGTGGCAATCATGGCAATACTCTCTTCTAATCATCGGCAACAGACCTGATACACCATGAAAAATACGCTAATCCTTTTCTTTTTCCTGAGCCTAACTGGGTGCACACACAATCAATCCAAAGCTTTAAGTATGAACGCCTCGTCAGTCAATACGTATCCTCAATCGATGTCGAACCTGCAACTGTGCGACACCTTGTATTACGGGCGCTCAAGCAACCAAACACTCGCAGCGATTGGCAGTGAGTTTAATCGCCGAGGGCTGTCAAAAAGTTGGTGTGATATAGAAACCAACAAGCTCTACTTAACAAAGACAATTGATTGGGTTGCTGACCAAGTAGAAGACAAAGAAGATTCAGACGAAGAAGCGTCTGCTGTTGTGTTGCCTGCGAATTAACGCCGTTTACTAAAAACGGCTTTGTGATGAAGATTGGGGGCGATATACCACTCAAACCTTTGCCAGTTTAATACGGCGCCACAATCTTCCATCGATGGCCGACAAGCCAATAGCGATCAACAACATGCCAACAAAGTGAATAACTTCTAACGACTCATTGAGGAACAGAGAACCAAGCAAGATGGCGGAAACAGGCACTAACAAGGTAACGAGTAAAACATTGGTCGCCCCTGCCAGTTCTAGAATTTTAAAGTACAGAACATAAGCGACCGCTGTCGATAAAACTGCAAGCCCAGCGATAGCCGCCCATGTATCTCCACTCATTGCTACAACACCAAGTGGGCCATCCACCATTAACGCAACAGGGGTTAAAACAATCGTTGATGCTGTTACTTGCCCTGCCGCTGTGATAATCGGATTGATCTTCATAGCTTTGAATCGACGACCGTACACGCCTGCAAAAGCGTATGACAAAGCAGCCGCGATGATTGCCAACTGAGCAATAAAACTGCCACCTCCGCTCAGAGCAGGCAACCCTATCATCACAACCACACCAACAAAACCAATGCCGACACCCACGAGTTTTAGCGGTGTTACACGCTCATCAGGTAATAGTATTCCTGCCACCACAACCGCGAAGATCGGTGTCGCTGCGTTTAGGATCGACGCTAGCCCAGACGCGATTTGAGTTTGCCCCCATACGATAAGCGCGAACGGGACGATATTATTAAGTAAACCCATTCCTAAAAAGGCCCCCCAAACACGCAACTCTTTAGGCGGGCGAAGCCCTATCATCAAAGCAATAATCCACAAAGTGATGGCAGCAATTCCCACTCTAAGCGCGACTATGGTTAACGGAGGAAGATCAGTAACCACAACACCAACGAAGAAGAACGATCCTCCCCATAGCATGGAAAGAACAATCAGCATTGCCCACACGCGGGCATTCATTGAGATATTAATAGTCGATGTCATGGTTCAGTTCACTCTTGAATAATTGGTATGTGATCAATCTTAGCGACCCACAGAAATACAAAACATCCGATTTTTGCGTTATATCTATATTGTTCAATCCAAGAGCGATTGAACCTCAAGTGCTTATAATAAAATTAGTCAGCAAGAAACGGATGGAACCATCACCGAACATGCGGTTAGATAATGATAGACCAGTAATTAAGTAGAGATTAAGCCATGCCAATGCCACCAGAACTCGAAATGAGAAAAGCGATAGCCGTCAGAGACAAGTCTTTCGACGGGCAATTTTTCTATGGTGTTATCACTACGGGTGTTTATTGCTTGCCATCGTGTTCTGCGAGGCCTGCAAAACCTGAGAACTTGAGGTTCTTTGAAAGCATTGAAATGGCGATGTTGGCAGGCTTCAGGCCATGCAAACGCTGCCACCCTTTTCCGGGAAACTCTCGAGTGGCAAAATTGGTAGAAGTTGCACGCCACATTGAAGCGCACGCTGATGAGAAACTCACACTTTCTCGCTTAGGTGAAATTGCGGAATTATCTCCCTCACGATTACAAAGGCTGTTCAAGGAAGCATTCGGAGTGTCACCTAAAGCGTATCAAGATGCCGTTCGAATGCGTCACTTTAAGAGCTCTCTAAAACAAGGAGATGGCGTAACCGACGCCATCTACGCCTCTGGTTTTGGCTCAATCAGTCGTGTCTATGGAGAAGCAACTCGCAACATCGGTATGGCACCAAAAGCCTATCGAGCAGGAGGCGCTGGCGAAACAATCAATTATGCATGCCGCCAAACCTCACTCGGTTTCATGATGATGGCCGCGACCGATAAAGGCGTCTGTTTCGTGCAATTTGGTGACAATGAACAAGCACTATTAGAGCAATTGAGTAGCGAGTTCCCAAAAGCCGAACTGACAATTTCTGCGTCACTAGATACGCCCGAGTTGGATTTCTGGATAGAAGCACTCGATCAGCACATCAGTCAAGGCGCCCCAAGACCTGATTTGCCACTGGATATTCGAGGAACTGCATTTCAGATTAAGGTATGGCAGTTTTTATTGAGCATCAAAGAAGGCGATATTGTGAGCTACAGTGAAGTAGCCGATGAGATCGACAAACCAAAAGCCGTTCGAGCGGTAGCATCAGCTTGTGGTAAAAACCGGATTGGCGTACTGATACCTTGCCATCGCGTTCTGAGAAGTAATGGGGAGCTAGGTGGATACCGTTGGGGATTGGAACGTAAACGCGCGTTATTAGATAAAGAGCGACTAGTACAAGACAAGTAAGCGCTAAAGTAGCTAATCAATAGATTTAAAGACGTTATTTAAAACTACAATTAAAAAGCTTCAGATAGCAAAAAGCCGCTCATTAAGAGCGGCTTTTTATATGGGTGGAAGCCCCAGCCACATCCCGGCACACACGTCGCCTGCTGCGGCTGCTCCCTTCCAGGCCTGACCGAGTTCACAAGTTAGTGTTGCGGGAGGACCAGAGCCTCCATAGATTCTTTTTCTAAGAGGCTTGCCTCAAAGAGTGATTGGATTATTAAGCATCGCAGCAACCATTGCAAGCTCTTCGACCCTATTTTTGAACAATTGCTGTCTAAGTGCTTATCCTTTATTCAAACCACTAGAAAATCGCAGGTAAATTCACCATTTACCTGCGTTCTAAGGGCTTGAGTTTCTGTGGTGCTAGATATCGATGTCTTCGTTATCTTCGGTGCGAAGGATGTAATCTGTCATCCATGCCGTGCCTAACAGGCACAACCAAACCACAAATACCGGGCTTGGAACCTCAATGCTTGGGGTAATCACCAGAGCAGCAAAACCGACCGTTGGTAATGTCCAACACAATAGCTTATTCCATCGGAAGGTTTTCAAACGCGTCAGTGTTTCCATCGATGCCATAATGCCTGTAACACACAAGGCAACCAAAGCTGCATAAGGTAAGTCGGCTATCCACAATGGAAGAATCAAACCTAATGACCACCAGCTGTGTCGGCTGGCTGGTTTAAGGTGATTCGCTGCCCACCAAATCACAATGATCGACAAAGTCTGTAGTGTGGTAATCCAGGGAGCGCCATCAAGCTTACCTGCTGACTGCGTTACCATAATCCCGACTTGCAAAGTTGCTACAATCAAGCCAGAAATAATCACGACGGATAAACTACTGCGTTTTGAAAAGACCACCATAAGCAGTGGGAATAATACCCACGCACTGACAGACAGCGTGATGGGTTGTAAAGGCAGGGTTAAACCATAGGCAGTCATGGATGCGAGCAAAGCTAACCCTGCGATGCCTCCCTGCGGTAAGATCCATAAAGCAGGAATAACCATTGCAAGTACTGGGATGTCTCCCTCACTTAAACTGATTGCTCTCGCGCAAACAACCGCTAATAATGTGGTTATCAAGAACTGAAACGTTGAAAATACCATAGCCCTCTCCTTCTACCGATCCGTGGTATTAATGAACTAGGAACTTTTAGTATGGACCAATTTTTGCCCCAAATCTTTGCTGTGATTCACCAAATTCCATATGGGAAAGTAACAACTTATGGAGACATAGCACGTTTTTCAGGTTTTCCGGGCTATGCACGACATGTAGGTAGAGCATTAGGCAACTTGCCTGAAGGAAGTAAACTACCTTGGTATAGGGTGATTAACAGCAAAGGTGAGATCTCTTTGAAGGGTGATTCGTTTGATCGCCAAAAGAAGCATCTGGTCGAAGAAGGGGTTGAAGTGAGTGACGCAGGAAAGGTAAAACTCAGAATATACAAATGGCAGCCCTAGAGCTGCCATCAATTACATAACTAGTTAATAAGCTAATCAAGATGCCTTGATATGGCATCCATTCCTAGTTAACGAACACCAACCAAGCGCAAGTCTGCTTGTTGCGTGTTTTCTACATCAGTAATTACAGACTTAATTGTGTCTGTTGTAAAACGTAACTTACCGTCGACATGAATCGTTGCGCGCATATTGTAACGGTGGTTAGCTTGAATTTTGTTGTTGTCGTAGCTCAATTCGAATGCGAAAGGCACTTGCTTACCATCAGCTGTGAATTCTTGAGTCGCAATCACCGTTGATGGTGCGTCAGCAAGTGAAATATCTTCTAGCGTTACGGTAATCATTGCATTCTCTGGCAATGCAATTCGTTCACGATAGCTTACTGTACCTGAAATCACTTGGGTATTCTCTGCAACGGCTTCTTGAGAAGCATTCGTTTCTGATGTTGCTTGGCAACCAACCAATAGGCCAAACGATAATAAAGACGTAATAAAAATTAGAGCCTTTTTCATATTCAATTTCTCTCAACATGTTTGTCGGAATCGACAAATCTACGGCCTAATTATAAGAGAGCTTTCATATTCTGTCTCGAAACCCTATGATTTATTGACAGATATTTGACTAAGCTAAATGATTAGCACACTAATCTGACACCCATTTTACGAAGAGGAATGCTGGCGATGAGTCAACCTTTACAAGAATTACTCAGTTTACTTCAGCTAGAAAAGCTGGAAGAAGGTTTATTCCGAGGGCAAAGTGAGAACCTAGGTCTTCCCCAGGTTTATGGCGGTCAGGTATTGGGACAAGCGCTTTCTGCGGCTCGCTATACCGTTCAAGACGACCGCAGTGTTCACTCGTTCCATAGTTACTTTCTGTACCCTGGTGATCCTGAAAAGCCAATTATTTACGATGTTGAAAACCTAAGAGATGGACGCAGCTTTAGCACTCGTCGTGTTAAAGCAATTCAAAATGGCCGCCCTATTTTCTATCTCACAGCTTCTTATCATGGCGATGCTCCAGGCTTTGAACACCAAATTGCAATGCCTGATATTCCAGGGCCAGAGAACTTTGCATCAGAAACCGAGTTAGCGAGCCATATCGCTGAATTCTTACCAGAGAAGCTACGCAAAACCTTCTGTGGAGAAAAACCGATTGAGATGCGCCCTGTTACGGTCGTTAATCCACTAAACCCTAAAAAAGCCGAAGCGAAACAATACCTGTGGGTAAGAGCAAATGGTGCGTTGCCAGACAACCAGCTTATTCACCAATATTTGTTGGCATACGCGTCTGATTGGGGTTTCTTGGTGACAGCGCTTCACCCTCATGAAGTATCGATCATGACGCCAAACTTCCAAGTTGCGACGATTGACCACTCTATTTGGTTCCACCGTCCATTCAAAATGGATGAATGGCTGCTATATGCGATTGAAAGCCCGACCGCGGCCAACACTCGCGGCTTAGTACGTGGTGAGATTTACAACCAAAAAGGTGAGCTAGTCGCGACAGCCGTTCAAGAAGGTGTGATGCGCTTTACCAAGTAACGAGCAAACACTTTTTATAACTGTGAGCATTTTTTAAAAGCGACGTACATTTTTAGAAACGGCGAACAAGCACGTTCAAACCCAAAAGGGGCTAGGTATCATACCTAGCCCCTTTTTAGTAACGCTGACGAAAGAACGTCACACAAAAACAGTAAAGTCTATTCAACCTCTAACGTCGGCTCGAATTCACTTTGTACTCGCATTTTAATTCCATCTCCAGCGTCTCGCAGTAAATTAAATGGTGATAGCACCACCCCTTTCACCGCACCTTCTGCAGCTCCCTGAGCTAACTCTCTACTCTTATCGGCTAGCAAATTAGCTTGTACCAAAATATCAGGCACTTCAGCTCTAAGCATTTCGGATTCAGTGACAATCACTGGAATGGTTTGCTCTCGATAAGATTTACTTTCAGCGAGCATTGGCGGCATTACATCGACACGGTATCGTTTTAATTCCGTCAGTGCTGGGGGAATAACATCGGTTCTTACTTGCTCTACTTCGGTTCGAACACTCTTAACTTCATCTAAGATAGCGGGAATTTTGCTATCGACCGATGAAACAGTTTGATTAACTTCATCGATGGTTTTACGGACATCTTCTACAGTATCCAACACCTGAGGAGCCAGTTCATTAACATGCTCAGCAAACGCCAAAAGCTCTTCCACTTTTAGTCCCTTGGTAAGACCCGATAAGTCTTCAATAACTTGCGGATAAGTATCGACGATCTCCCCGACTTTATTGGTAAATGAATAGATGGTGTAGCCCAAGAAAAAAATGGCGACCGCTAATACCAACTGGATTGCGGTAGATACTTTTGCAAACATGAATAATCCTTTTCTTTATCGCAAAGGCGATGTCTAAACTGAAACGAGAGGTAGCATAAGATTAGGTTGAGCTTAAAGCGGCAATGCTGTCGTGTACTTCAGTGGTTCCATCGCAAAAGTCGACGTCACATTAGATATACCATCAATGCTATTCACTAAGCGTTTGTAAAAGTCGTCAAAGCACTTCATGTCTTTCACCTGAACCTTCATCATATAATCATACTCGCCCGCCATACGATAGAACTCCATCACTTCTGGAAATTCAGACACAGTATTCACAAAACGACCATACCACTCATGAGAATGATCACTGGTTTTAATCAATACGAACGAGGTAAAGGAAAGATCGAGCTTTTCAGGGTTCAACAACGCGACTCTTTTCTCAATAACTCCATTCTCTTCAAGCCGCTTAAGTCTTTTCCAACAAGGCGTGGTCGTCAGGTTGACCGCTTCAGATATGTCATTCAACGACAGCGTGCTGTCTTCTTGTAACAACCTTAATATCTTTTTATCTACGGCATCTATCACACTTTCACCAAATCAGTTTTAAAGAGAATAATTTTCTACAATTTAAGCAAAACAAAGGAAATATGGCAAAGTTTTTCTCCTTGGATATCGCTAAATTATAACCATACCAATTACAAAGAATTCCTACTTAGTCTCAGGAGAACGCCTATGTGTACTGACCATCAATGGATTAACAACGCGATTCGTAAAATTGAAGCCGATTACCAACGCTCAGCGGATACGCACCTGATCAAGCTCGATCTACCTAGCGTAGAAGGCATTGATATTTATCTTAAAGATGAAAGTACACACCCAACAGGCTCTTTGAAGCATCGTTTAGCGCGTTCCCTTTTCCTCTATGCGATTTGTAATGGTTGGGTTGGCCCAGAAACCACGATCATTGAATCTTCATCAGGCAGTACAGCGGTGTCTGAAGCGTACTTTGCTCGCCTGCTTGGCCTTCCGTTTATTGCGGTAATGCCAAAATGCACAGCGAAAAAGAAAATTGAACAGATTGAATTCTACGGCGGTCAAGCGCACCTTGTTGAGCGTTCTGACGAAATCTACGCAGAGTCTCGTCGTTTGGCTGAAGAGTTGAATGGGCATTATATGGATCAATTTACTTACGCTGAGCGCGCAACCGACTGGCGTGGTAACAACAACATTGCCAACTCAATTTTCAATCAAATGCAGATGGAAGATCACCCAGTTCCAGCTTGGGTGGTAATGAGCCCAGGTACAGGTGGTACATCAGCGACCATTGGTCGTTTCATTCGCTACCAACAGCATGAAACTAAACTTTGTGTTGTCGACCCTGAGAATTCTGTATTCCATGAATTTTTCAAGACAGGCAACGCGGATGTCAAAGGCAACACATTCAGCAAGATTGAAGGTATTGGTCGCCCACGAGCAGAGCCAAGCTTCATTCCCGGTGTGGTTGACGAAATGCGTAAAATCCCAGATGCCGCAAGTATTGCAACTACGCATTGGTTATCTGACATTCTTGGCCGAAAAGTTGGTGCATCAACCGGTACCAATATGTACGGTGTGCTTCAACTAGCCAGTGAAATGAAAGCACGTGGAGAGAAAGGTTCTATCGTGACTTTGCTATGTGACAGTGGTGAGCGTTACCTAGACACTTACTTCAACGACGAGTGGGTAAATCTGAATATCGGTGACCTACAACCTTATGCAGCGAAGCTAGAAGCTTTCTCGCAAACAGGTGAGCTAGCTTAAGATCGAAGTTAGCATTCAAAGCTAAGACAATGTACAAAATTAAAAAAGAGCCCTGATGGGCTCTTTTTTGGTTTGTTCTATTAATCAATCTCTAGCGAGAACAATTATTCTGGCTTCTGCTTCGCTTCAAATGCTGCTAGCTGTTCAGGCGTCGCCTTTGGCTGATGGTTTTGTTTCCACTCATCGTAAGTCATGCCATAAACGCGCTCACGAGCGTCATCGATATCCAAGTCTAGGCCTTGTTGCTCAGCTTCAGCTTTGTACCACTTGCTGAAACAGTTGCGGCAGAAGCCCGCCAAGATCATCAGGTCGATATTTTGCACATCTTTGTTGCTATCTAAATGTGCTAACAGGCGACGAAAGGTTGCTGCGTCTAGTTTATCTTGTTCTTCTTGAGAAAGATCTTTGTATTTAAATTCAGCCACTTTACTTTCCTTTTATATTTATTTTCTTGTATTCATTCGTTGAGCTGTACTCGTTATACAAAAAAAGCCTGCAATTCGCTAGGAGCAAACGCAGGCTTTTCAATATTGTTACACTATTCCATGTTCATTAGCCGTGCGTGTTCATTAGCCGTGAGAGCTTCTACCCACGTTGTCATGGCTCAGCTCTTTATTTAGAACCGCTTCCACATGGCCAGGTGAACGCGTCGTACCCGAAACCAGTCGATACATCGCAGGGATAACGAACAGAGTAACTAAGGTCGCAAAGCCCATACCAAAGAAGATAACCGTACCCACAGCGACTCGGCTTTCATAGCCAGCACCTGTCGAGGTAATCAATGGAATCGCACCGGCTAGCGTTGTAAACGCCGTCATTAAGATTGGGCGTAAACGTCGCGCTGAAGCGTCGATGATCGCTTTTTCAAATTCAATACCACGGTCACGAAGTTGGTTAGCAAACTCCACAATCAAGATACCGTTTTTGGTCACCATACCGATCAACATGATCATACCGATTTGGCTGTACACGTTAAGACCTTGGCTCATCAGTACTAGGCCTAAGAATCCACCGAAGATACCCATAGGAACCGTGAACATCACGACTAGCGGGTTGATGAAGCTCTCAAACTGCGCGGCCAATACCAAGTACGCGACCAACATCGCTAGCGCAAACACCACTAGGATACTCGATTGGTTCTCTTTGAAGTCTTTTGACTCGCCAGAGTAGCTTACCGAAATATCACCTGGCAGTTGCTCAATCGCTTGCTCGTCAAGGAAATCCAGTGCATCACCCAGCGTGTAACCTTCCATTAGGTTGGCTTTGATGGTCACCGATTTTTGCTTGTTGTAGTGCGATAAACGAATCGACGACGCGACTTCTTCAATGTGCGTCAGCGTATCTAGTGTCACTAGCTCACCAGATTGAGTACGCATATAGATTTGACTTAAGTCGTTAGCGTTATTGAAGCTATTTTCATCACCACGAAGGTAAACATCGTACTCTTCACCACGGTCAACGAACGTAGTTTCGCTGCGCCCGCCAAGCATGATTTCTAACGTATCTGAAATATCCGAAACGCTAACGCCTAACTCGGCTGCACGTTGCTTATCTACGGTTACCAATAACTCTGGTGTTTTCTCCGAGTAATCGATGTCCGCACCTTCCATCATTGGTGAATCTTCAGCCGCTTGCTTTAACAGTTCGCCCCATTTCTGAAGCTCAGAGTAATCAGAGCCACCCAGTACGAATTGCACAGGCTCACTTGAACCACCTTTGAAGCCCGGCATGAACGGGAATACACGTACATCAGGAATGCCATTTAAAGATTTACGAACTTCGTTCAACGCTTCCTGAGCGGTCTCTTCACGTTCATCCCAATCTTCCAGGATCATGATAACGAAGCCCGTTTGGTCACCCGCATTACCACCAAACGCTGGTGATTGAATACTGAATGACTTCAAGAAGCCTTGACCAAGCAGCGGCATTAGGCGCTCTTCAACGATGTCCATGTTGGCAGACATGCGGTTATAACTGGTTGCATCGGCGCCACGAACAAACGCAAATATAACGCCGCGGTCTTCTTGTGGAGTCAGTTGCGACGGCACTTGTTGCATTAAACCGTAGCTACCGCCCATACACGCGAGAATAATAACAGGAGCAGCCCAACGCCAATTCAAAGCACGACGCAGTACCGCTTTATAGCCAAGTTCTAACTTGCCAAACACACGTTCGATAAATAGGTTGAAACGATTCGGTTTAACATTCGCTTTCAGGATTTTACTGCCTAACACTGGTGTTAGCGTCAGTGCCACCACCGACGAGAAGATCACCGACATCGCCAACAGTACCGAGAACTCCGTAAATAAGAGACCGACCATGCCATCCATAAACGAGATTGGTAGGAATACCATCACCAGTACAAGCGTTGTTGCGATTACCGCGAATCCTACTTCACGCGTCCCTTTATAAGCCGCAAGCAATGGCGATTCACCACGTTCAATGTGATGGAAAATATTCTCAACCACCACGATGGCGTCATCGACCACCAAACCAATAGACAGGATCAGTGCCATCAAGGTGATTAGGTTAATAGAGAAACCAAAGTAGTAAGCCGCAATAAACGACGAAATCAGAGATACTGGAACGGTTACCGCTGGAATCAGCGTTGCACGCGCTTGACCTATGAAGACGTAAAGCACGAGGATAACTAAACCACCCGTAATAAAGAGTGTGCTGTAAACCTCTGAGATCGAACGATCGATAAATACCGTTGAGTCATAGTCGACCGCCAGTCGAGTCCCGTCAGGCAGGAACTTCTGAATCGCCTCAACTTCTTTATGGACTAAGTCAGCAACCTCAAGTGGGTTCGCATCTGACTGAGGCACAATACCCATACTAACGTTAACAACGCCGTCACTCTTAAAGGTCGAGTTCTCGTTTTCTGCGCCAATATACACATCCGCTACGTCTTTCAAGTAGATTGGCGTGTTATCAGAAGCTCGTTTTACCACTAAGTATTCGAAATCTTCCGCTTCAGTGTAAGAACGAGCGGTACGAACCGACATCACAATCGCATCGTTACGTACTTCACCACCCGGGCTTTCAATGTTCTCACTTTTTAGCGCAGAAGTGATGTCCGAAGTAGTAACACCACGGCCAGCCATCTGAGCAGGTTTCAGCTTCACATACATTACTTTGTACAAGCCACCCGAGATATCCACCGAGCTCACACCTGAGATCAAACTAAAGCGGTCAATCAACACACGTTCGGTGTAGTCGGTTAACTGCGTTCGGTCCATCTCAGTCGAGCTTAAGTTAATGTAGACCGAGGCTTCGCCACTACCATTGTTCTTATAAACAATCGGATCATCTGCTTCATCTGGCAATGAGCGCTGCGCACGAGCTACTGCATCACGCACATCACTCACCCCCGTATTGAGGTCGTAACCAAGCTCAAAGGTAATCGTGATACGCGACATGCCGTTACGCGTCGTAGATTCGATCTCATCGATACCACTGATGCCGGATAACTGGTCTTCAAGATTGGAGGTTATTTGGCTTTCAATGATGGTGGCTGATGCACCTTCATAGCGAGTACTGATCGATACTACTGGGCTTTCGATGTCAGGCATCTCACGAACAGCAAGCTTGTTAAATGAGACAATACCAAATACAACCAAGAGCAAGCTCAATACGATAGCCGCTACTGGTCTCTTTACAGAAACATCAGATAACAACATTAGTTCGCACCTTCTTGTGTTGCTGTATTACCATCAAGTTTAGCGGCATCGCTTTCAGGTTTAGCGGGGCGATTAACGGCAAGTTCTTGAACCAACACACCATCACGCATATTCACGATACCTTGCACCACGATCTTCTGGCCAATCTCGATGCCTTTATCAATCACGACTTCGTTATCGATACGTGCACCCAAGAACACTTCTGTTCGAGTTGCCTTGTTATCTTCGCCAATCACATAAACAAAACGTTTCGTACCTGAGTACTCCAACGCTTGAACAGGGATAATCGGTGCTTCCACTGGTGGGAAGTCCATATCAGCGGCCACTAACATGCCTGGCTTCAAGTAATCATTGTTGTTATCAAAGTGGATACGAACTCGTAAGTTCAAGGTTTCAGCGTTGATACGAGAATCAATACCAACCACAGTACCCGTAAACTGAGTCTCACCCCACGCACTGGTGCGAGCCGTTACTGTCATGCCTTTAGACAATTTCGAAAGGTAACGCTCAGGAATTTGAAGATCTAACTGCATCACTGACAAATCATCTAAGGTCACGAGTTCAGTGCCTGCTGTGACCATTTTACCGCGACTAAAATCAATAAAACCAACGGTGCCAGAGAATGGCGCGCTGATGTGAAGATCTTTCAGATTGGCATTTGCAGCCGCCAATCGAGCATTGGCGATTTCAACATTGGTTTTCTGAGCGTCAATTTCAGTTTGCGTAATCGCATTACGTTTCACTAGTCGTTGGAATTCCGCGAGCTTACGTTTCTCATCTTTTAGGTACGCTTGCGCTTCTGCAACCGCGGCCTTGGCTTTGTCGTCATCTAGTTGAACCAACATCTGCCCTTTAGTGACATCTTGATTGGCTTTGATGTTGATAGAGTCAACTCTGCCCGCTACTTCAGAAGTAATGATCACAGATTGCTCGGCTTCTAACTTACCAACCAAAGAAAGAGATTGGCTAACTTGGTGAATATCAACCTGCTCAGTAACAACCGTTACAGTGCTAGGCCCCTGACGTTTTGCAAGTACGGCTGGAGACGCCATAAGAATAGACAAGCTAAGCAGGGTTAAAACAGATTTACGCTTCATAATGATGGTCTGCAAGTAAGATTTATTATCTATAAATGAAATTAACCGTATTCTATCAACTAATGAATACTGTAACGTCAAGAAGTGTAAATCTAGATTAAATTCCATTTACGTTTCATCACGTCTTAGACACATTGAACACAATACAGAAAGCCAATCACCTCAAGGTGTTACCTATTGATACGTAAACCTTAGTACAGATGTTCACTTCCCGAGCAATATGCGTACTTTTCGCCATCTTTGCCCAAAAAGGCAGCATTCAACACAAAACCATAAGAAAAACTCTTTACAGGTTTAACGTGTTTGCTATGATGCGCTCCGCACTTGAGAGATGCGTTGGGAAAAACATCTCTTTAGCCTATCCATTATGAGTTAGGAAAAACACCCTGGAGGGGTTCCCGAGTGGCCAAAGGGAGCAGACTGTAAATCTGCCGGCTCCGCCTTCGATGGTTCGAATCCGTCTCCCTCCACCATATTCTTCTTACCTCTTTTAAGAGTTAAGAGAACAACCTGATTGATGGGCTTATGGGAAAACATCAATTTAGGCTTACTTTGTGAAAAGTAAGACACACCCTGGAGGGGTTCCCGAGTGGCCAAAGGGAGCAGACTGTAAATCTGCCGGCACTGCCTTCGATGGTTCGAATCCGTCTCCCTCCACCATATTCTCCTTACCTCTTTCGAGAGTTAAGAGAACAACCTGATTGATGGGCTTATGGGAAAACATCAATTTAGGCTTACTTTGTGAAGAGTAAGACACACCCTGGAGGGGTTCCCGAGTGGCCAAAGGGAGCAGACTGTAAATCTGCCGGCACTGCCTTCGATGGTTCGAATCCGTCTCCCTCCACCATATTCTTCTTACCTCTTTTAAGAGTTAAGAGAACAACCTAGTTGATGGGCTTATGGGAAAACATCAATTTAGGCTTACTTTGTGAAAAGTAAGACACACCCTGGAGGGGTTCCCGAGTGGCCAAAGGGAGCAGACTGTAAATCTGCCGGCACTGCCTTCGATGGTTCGAATCCGTCTCCCTCCACCATATTCTTCTTACCTCTTTTAAGAGTTAAGAGAACAACCTGATTGATGGGCTTATGGGAAAACATCAATTTAGGCTTACTTTGTGAAAAGTAAGACACACCCTGGAGGGGTTCCCGAGTGGCCAAAGGGAGCAGACTGTAAATCTGCCGGCACTGCCTTCGATGGTTCGAATCCGTCTCCCTCCACCATATTCTTCTTACCTCTTTTAAGAGTTAAGAGAACAACCTAGTTGATGGGCTTATGGGAAAACATCAATTTAGGCTTACTTTGTGAAAAGTAAGACACACCCTGGAGGGGTTCCCGAGTGGCCAAAGGGAGCAGACTGTAAATCTGCCGGCACTGCCTTCGATGGTTCGAATCCGTCTCCCTCCACCATATTCTTCTTACCTCTTTTAAGAGTTAAGAGAACAACCTGATTGATGGGCTTATGGGAAAACATCAATTTAGGCTTACTTTGTGAAGAGTAAGACACACCCTGGAGGGGTTCCCGAGTGGCCAAAGGGAGCAGACTGTAAATCTGCCGGCACTGCCTTCGATGGTTCGAATCCGTCTCCCTCCACCATATTCTCCTTAATTGGAAAATCGAAAAGCCAACTCATTGAGTTGGCTTTTTTCGTTTCCGAGCTTTATATCTTTCTAAACGTTGCTTTCTAAACACTGCCCTCAACTTCCTAAACACTTACCCGCTACTACAAAAAACTTAATCGATCTGACTCATTCAAACATCAGTGATCCCATATTTCAGCATGACGTTCACAAACCAGATAAGCAGCGCAGCCTAAGCAATTGGTCGATATATGTTCTTCGCATTCATTCGCAATTATCTGTTTCTGCTGCAAACTAATCTCAGGCTCCAATACGGGTTCAAAAAACTTTGTCATTACTCATTACATCCAAATAAAATCAGTTAGTTAGTTAGTTAGTTAGTTAGTTAGTTAGTCTCAGGTTAATCCAATCTTTGAATAAGATACATCTCTCAATATTTGTCGTGATGACACTCTTCCTTCACTCATGTTATTTGTCTGTTCCGCATGTTTCGTCATATTGGTATTGCTCCGTGAATCTAAAGCTCCCTCTCCTCCCCAAAAAAAGCTCAAAGCCAATTTCCCAACAGCAACTTACAGATACATATCATTAGACACAAAAAAGCCCCTGCTGATTTCTCAGCAGGGGCTTTCAATTATTTGGTGTCATTCCGAATAACTACATCATATTGATGTTGAGTTAAATATTGGAATTAGCCTTGAATACCAACAATTAACCAAGGTGCATTGTCAGTTGTTAGGTCACGCTCTAGGTGCCAGATATCTGTGATATCTTCTTCAACGCCATCCGCAGTGTCACGGTAACGACCACTAAACTGAAGGCTTAGCTGTGCTTTGCTACCATCGTGGTCTGCACGAACGATTTCAGCATCAACGTACATTACGTCTGTGTGCTGATCACCGTCTAGCTTATTACGCTCAGCTTTTAGGTCTTCAAATAGGCTTGGAGATACGTATTCTTCAATCGTGTTTAGCTCGTTGTGGTTCCATGCACCTTGCAGTGTACGGTAGTGCTCACGAGAACCATTGATGAATGCCGCTTGATCAAAGCCCGGTGGGTAGTTATGTGGAACATCGCTTTGTGCACCAAAACCGAAGCCACCAGCAGTGCCTTGTGATTGAGGTTGTGCTTGCTCGAAGTTATGAACATTTGGTTGTTGCTTAGGTTGTTCAAACTTGTTCTGACCCATGCCGCCGAATGCTGGCTGTTGGCCACGTGCATTCTGCTGATTCATTGAGCCCTGCTTCGCACCCAACATTCCGCGTAGGAATTTAAACGCTAGGAAAGCAATCAGGCCCATAATCAGAATATCCATGAACTGGATACCTTCAAATGCGCCACCAAAGAATGCAGCTAAAAGACCACCAGCAAGTAAACCACCTAGCAGACCGCCCATAAGGCCTTTCTTGCTAGAGTTAGCTGCTGTGTTCTTACCTGTTTGATCTTGACGGATCGAATTCGTGTTTTGTTGTTTTGGTGCTGGAGCCGTTTTAAAGCTTTTGCCAAATGACTTACCACCACCAAACTTTTTCGCTTCCGCGATTGGCGTCACCGCGACTGTTACCAACAGGATCGCGACTAGTGAGAAAAATCGTTTCATTATTATCCTTTATAGGTTTTTTATCTTTCGACACCTTAATCATACTCGTTAACAAAGAACAATGAAATATTCACGACGTTTACACATGTATCATAATATTGCGGCTATTAATTGATTACTAAACTAGCGAAGGGATTGACGGCACTCTGGGGCAGCATTAAAATATTGAACGATGTTCATTTAATAGAAAGTACCCATGGCAAGACGAAACGATCACACTCGCGAACAATTAGTGAAATTAACCTTAAAAACGGTGACCGACTTCTTAGAAGAGCACTCTTATCACGAGTTAAGTCTACGCAAAATCGCCAATATGATTGGTTATGTTCCAAGTACCTTGGTGAATGTATTCGGCAACTACAACCTATTGCTATTGCATGTTGTTGCTCAAACATTAGATGAACTGGCGTCAGAATCTGCTGTAGCAGTTGAACAATCGAGCAATCCTCAGCAAGCTCTATTCAACCTTGCCTACTGCTACCACGATTTTGCACAAAAACACCCTCACCGTTGGCAGCTTATCTTTGAGCACAACATGAACGGTGAAAACCTTCCTGAATGGCAATCGAACCGTATCGATAGAATGACAGGTATGCTAGAGCAACTATTAATCGCGATTGCTCCTGAACATACTGAAAGCGAAGTCGTTAAAGCCAGCCGTGTATTATGGTCTGGAGTACATGGAATTACTCTACTTAGCGTTGATGATAAATTTTTCGCCTCTGAGCCTATCGATGGTAAAGAGTTGATCAATAACCTAGTCTCAAACTACTTAACCAACTGGTAATCATCCAAGGAAAGACAATGAACAACAGCAGCCAATCTTCGCTGTTAACGCAAAAAAGGTTCCTACCCTACTTTATTACCCAATTTCTGGGAGCCTTTAATGACAACATATTCAAAAATGTTCTGTTACTGTTTGTTGCTTTCGCAAGCGTAGACACGCTACCTATTTCCAGCAATTTATTCATTAATTTGGCCGCTGGCCTTTTTATTCTGCCCTTCTTCCTATTTTCTGCTTTGGCTGGTGTGCTGGCAGACAAATATGAAAAATCGTGGTTTATCCGTAAAGTTAAGCTTCTTGAAGTGGTGATAATGTCACTGGGTGCGGTCGGGTTTATCTACGAAAGCTACGAAATATTACTACTGCTTCTGTTTTTGATGGGGACACAAAGTGCCTTCTTTGGCCCCGTTAAGTACGCCCTACTTCCGCAACAGTTAGAAACCAAAGAGCTTGTGTCCGGAAATGCTCTGGTTGAAACAGGCACATTCTTAGCCATCCTAATCGGTACTCTAGGTGCTGGTATTATTGCGTCAGAAGAAAGCGCAAAACTCATTGCTGCTGTGTGTATTGTTTCTTTTGCCGTACTTGGGTATGTATCAAGTTACTTTATCCCAGAAGCGCCAAGTAACGCACCAGATCTGAAAGTAAAGTGGCAGCCAGTAAAACTAACCCGCGCAACACTCGCTATTGCCAAAAAAGACCGCCCAACCTTTCAAGCACTGATGTCGATCAGCTGGTTCTGGTTCCTCGGTGCAGCTTACCTCACTCAGTTTCCCAACTTCACCAAGGTTTACCTAAACGGTACTGAAAGCGCTGTCGCGTTTTTATTGGCACTGTTCTCGGTAGGCATTGCGATTGGCTCGTTGGCTTGCGATAAGTTATCTAATCACCGCATTGAAATCGGCATCGTGCCAATGGGCAGCCTAGGTATTTCGATCTTCGGCCTGTTGATGGCGATATCCATTCCAGAGTCTTTGCCTGACTTTAACTCTTTCCATCAGTTTGTGACGTATTCAGAACTATGGCCGCTGTTTGCTTATCTTCTACTACTGGGGATCTCTGGCGGTATCTTTATTGTTCCGCTTTACTCTCTAATGCAGCTACGGGCAAAGCCAAATGAGCGAGCTCAAGTAATCGCCGGGCTCAATATCTACAACTCGCTATTCATGGTCGGGAGCGCTGTTTTAGGTATTGTTTGCCTTAGTATTCTGGAGCTTTCAATTCCACAGCTATTTGTACTGCTCGCGATAGGAAACACTTTGGTTATGCTGTATCTGTTTTATCAGGTGCCTATTTACGCTTTCCGTTTCTTTACGTGGGTGGTCACTCACACCATGTACCGAGTTAAACATAAAAATTTACATCACCTTCCAGAAAAAGGCGGCGCATTGATTATCTGCAACCATGTGAGTTATATGGATGCATTATTGCTGAGCGCCGTTTGCCCTCGCTTGATCCGCTTTGTGATGGAAGAAGATTACACCAAGTTGCCGCCTATTCGACGTTTCTTGAAAAGAGCTGGGGTTATTCCAATCTCCGCAACCAACCGTAGCTCTATTCGAAATGCTTTTAAAGAAGTAGAACGCGCCCTGCATGAAGGCCACATCGTCTGTATTTTTCCAGAAGGAAAGCTAACCTCTGATGGTGAAGTCGCAGAGTTCATGCGTGGAATGGAGCTGATTATCAAACGATCTCCTGTGTCTGTCATTCCAATGGCTCTCAAAGGGCTATGGGGCAGCTACTTCAGTCGTTACAAAGGCAGTGCCTGCAAAGGACTACCAACCCGCTTCTGGACCAAGTTAGAGATAGAAGCTGGCAAGCCAATTCTCGCTAAAGATGCCTCATGCAAAACTCTTCGGCAGTCAGTTTCAGACCTTCGCGGAACACTACGCTAGCTAACCAGCCCTTTATTCATATCAGCTGAACAAGCGTTAAGTTTTCCTTAACGTTTGTTCAATTCATTTAGACTTACTTATCATTTTATTGAACGTATAGTGGTCTCATTACAATAACGTGACAACACAACAAGACTCTAAATACAATGAACCTAAAAAAGTCTGCTCCATTTTATCTTGCTGCACTGTTTTGCTTAACACCTTGGGTAAGCTCACCGACGGCCCTCGTTATTGGCTTCCTGCTTGCTAGTTTAGGTTTAGTCCCTGAGCATCTAGAAGTAGGCAAACTCACAAAGAAGTTACTGGCCTACTCGATTGTCGGCTTAGGCTTTGGCATTCAGTTTGAAAAAGCATTGGCGGTAACAGGCGACGGTATTGGTTTAATTGTCACGACCATCATTGGTACGTTAGTCATTGGTTGGTTCTTAGCCAAACGAATGGGATTGGATCGCACCACGGGCTACCTTATCTCTTCAGGTACCGCTATTTGTGGTGGTAGCGCGATAGCAGCTGTAGCACCTGCGATTAAAGCGGACGATGAACAGATTGGCTTGGCGTTAGCTACGGTATTTGTGTTGAACTCGGTAGCTCTATTCTTATTCCCGATGATTGGCCACGCGCTTGAGTTAAGCCAACAAACATTTGGGACTTGGGCCGCCATTGCGATTCACGATACATCTTCTGTGGTAGGTGCAGCTTCGGCTTACGGTGAAGAAGCACTGACGACAGCGACAACATTGAAGCTCGCTCGTGCACTTTGGATCATCCCAATCGCTTTAGTCAGCGCGATGATCTTCAAGAACGATCAAAAGAAGATTACGATTCCTTACTTCATTTTCTTCTACTGCGCTGCCATTGCTATTAGTGACTTGCTGCCACAATTTGAGATGGTCTACCAAGGGATCTTTGATGTGTCCAAACGCGCGTTGGTTGTGTGTCTGTTCTTAATTGGCTGTGGTATTTCTGTAGAGAAGTTAAAAGCAGCAGGGCCGAAGCCATTGATGTTTGGTATTACGATGTGGACGATGATTTCGACAGGTTCTTTGGCGTGGTTAACTCTTGCTTAGTTCGCAAAGAAACGCTTTAACTGGTTGTTCGGTTACCTAGACACTCAGATTAGCGAGCAACAAAACAAAAAGGCAAAGCTCAAATGGGCTTTGCCTTTATCGTATATATTCATTGTTACAACAGTCACTAGTCAAACAGGGGCTTTTCACTCTTTTGGCTCTCCCTTTTCATCAAAACAAGTACCACAACCAATACAAATGCGGTGAGTTCAGCCAACGATCGAGTTAGCCCAGACGACGTCACTGCTTGGCCTATCTGCAGTAAAACCGCAATGATGAGGGCAATTTTCATAATAAGACCTTATTCTATAATCCGTTATTTATAGGGCTTATTATGATGGATGGTTATAAAGATAATAAATTCTGTTTTGAACTATCTAATTGCTAAATTAACTAACCGCCTCTCAATCTAGCAAACGACACACATCTTCCAGTGTTCTTCGGCTTTTAGTTTCTATGCTTCAACAACCAAGATGCCAAGCCTGCTCTCGAGACTTTGATCCCCTGCTGTTCTTGCTCAGGCATCTGATAATACTCGATAGGAAACTTAAATCGCTCTAGGCTTCCTTGTAACTGTTCTGCAAACCACTCTTTGGTAGGTAGTTCATCGCAGTCGACAATCGCAATCGGTCTAAAGCCAAATTCACTGTCTTCAACAGGGACCACAAAGGCTTGTTTAACTTCAGGTAATTGGTTGAGTGCTCGCTCAATTTCTTCACAGTGGATGTTTTCACCACCGGAAATAAACTGGTTATCCGCTCGGCCAATAATCGATACTTGTTCGCCATCCCATTCACCGAGGTCTTTACTGTCAAACCAACCTTGGTCATCCACCAGTGGCGTAAAGTCACCTTGATAGTAATAACCAGAAGCAAGTGTATTACCGCCAATATAGATACGTTGATCTTCAATTTTCAACTGGCGTTGGTCGAGAACAAAACCTGCAGTATTACTAGAATCGACTTGCTTCGCGGTCACTGTTGAAGCCGCTTCTGTCATGCCGTATCCAAGCCAAGTTTCAATGCCCATTTGTTGAGCTTCAAGCCCTAGCGCTTCTGGGATATGGCTACCGCCTAAAAGCACATGAGTTAGAGTAAGTGCTTGCTTACTCTGCAATAACCTATGTAGTTGAGTAGCCACTAAAGAGGCATGACTGCAACCTTCGATGTCTGACTCAAGCTTACCTGTGCCTATTTTGATGCAACCACCTGCCGCTAACCAACGATGAACTATCGCCAGCCCCGACACATGGTACATAGGTAAACTCAGTAACCAAGTGTCACCTTGTTCAAAGTTGAAAACATCTAGTAACCCCTGAGCTGAACATAAGTGTTGCTGCAACGTGTGAGCCACCGCTTTCGGGTTTCCGGTAGAGCCAGAAGTGAATACGATGCTCGCTAGATTTTGCGGATTGAAGTTGGAGTCTTGAGATGTCGTTATCCGATTATCATCACCATCGACCTTCACTTCATTTAAGCAAGACAAGGTCACCAACTGAGTATTCAAATCGACAGTCTCTGATTGCTCTATCCCGCTACTGTCCAAAAGCCAAAGGTAGCTTTGTTGACCTACTTGATTTAAGGAATCGAGCTTTTGCTTCAGGCGTAAGCTAGGCTGAGGCATCGTAAACGCACAAACTACACCCAAATTGAGTGCGGCAAGGTAAACAGGGGTCACTTCAGCTTGATTCTTACCAACAATCGTCAGGACGTCACCTTCAGATAGGCCTTGCTGAGATAACTGTTGTTGGTACTCACTCACTAGCACAGACACTTGCTGCCAAGTATAAGTGTGGTGAGTAGTCACTAACGCTGTTTGATGTGGGTTTTTCTGCGCCCACTGTACCCAAAGCGGGTGATGATTAGATTGTGGGCGCATCATAAGATAACCAAATTATAGATTGAAAACGGTCTAAGCCAATCGAACGATCAACTTAAGAAGACCAAATCAATTGTTGCTGTTCAAGAGTAGAAGCCGGAAGCTGACAACCTGGCCAAGAGACTTCGAGTTGTTGTTGATACAAACCAATAGTATCAAGCCCCGGCACTTCATTTGGTAAGTATTGTTGCGCTAATCGTGCAATCTGAGTTAAGCCAAGGCTCGACTCTATGCTTGAGCTTAATACAGGCTTAATGCCAAGCTGCTGTGCACGCTCAATGATTGCCACACAACGCTCTACAGAACCAATAAGAGTTGGCTTGATCACGACAGCTTTAACACCAGTAAGGTCGCTAAGATCAAATTCTGGGCTTCGCACCGCTTCTTGCAATGTTTCGTCCCACGCAATCGCTACGCCATGGTCAATGGCAAATGCCAAGCTGTCTTCTGGTTTTTGGCAAGGCTCTTCAATAAAGCTAATACGCTGACGCAGTGACGGCGAAATGTACTTAATGAACTGCTTCGCTTTCTCTGGCTTCCACGCGCGGTTGGCATCAAGCCTTAGGGTCAAATCAGGAATCGACTCAAGAAATAAGCTAACCAACATGCCATCGCGAATCGCTTCGTAGAGACCGACTTTCACTTTGGCGACCTTCTCGCCTTTCATCTCATTCAGCACAGGGATCAACTCATCGGGATCGCCTGTACACAAGGGCGCCGCTTGGTAGTTACCTTCTGCGTTGAGCTCGCCTCGTAATTCCATTATCGCCATCGAAAAGCCAAACGCGACAGAAGGATATAGCTCATCAAAAGGCGTTTGAGGGTTGTTGTGGCTCCAAAGCTCTAATTCGTGTTGAAGCTGAATGCCAGCTTGTTCGGCATCTTCTTGGCTAAAGCCTGGCAAAGGCGCAACTTCGCCAAAACCAGTTTTACCGTCACACTCAAGTTGGATGACATAGCCAACGCGTTCGTTCAGCTTATTGTCACGAAGAATCACACCACTATCCATAGGTAGTTGATAACGGTAGAGTTTAGCGTGACGCTGAGAATTCACTGAGTTCATAAAGTTTCCTAAAAAACGGGGAACATCAAAACAAAACGAGCCGCTATTAGCGACTCATTTTAAAGAAGAGAAAGACTATGGGTTACGCGGGAACTTGTCGAAATCAGGTCGACGCTTCTCGTTAAATGCGTTTCGGCCTTCTTGGCCTTCTTCTGTCATGTAGAACATCATGGTTGCGTTACCCGCCAACTCTTGTAGACCGGCTTGACCATCACAGTCTGCGTTTAGTGCGGCTTTCAAGCAACGCAGCGCCATTGGGCTGTGTTGAAGAACTTCACGACACCAACGAACGGTTTCTTTTTCTAGATCAGCAACAGGGACCACTGTGTTTACTAGGCCCATGTCCAATGCTTCTTGAGCATCGTAGAAACGACACAAGAACCAGATTTCACGCGCTTTCTTTTGGCCAACGATACGAGCCATGTAAGAAGCACCCCAACCGCCATCGAATGAACCGACTTTAGGACCTGTCTGACCGAACTGAGCGTTTTCAGCTGCGATGGTAAGGTCTGCCATCATGTGAAGAACATGACCACCACCGACTGCCCAACCCGATACCGCTGCGATTACTGGTTTTGGACAAGTACGAATTTGACGTTGGAAATCAAGTACGTTCAGGTGATGTGTACCTGAATCATCTTGATAGCCGCCGTAGTCACCACGAATACTTTGGTCACCACCAGAACAGAACGCCTTCTCACCAAGACCCGTCAAAATGATTACGCCAACCTTCTCGTCATAACGAGCATCAGCCAGCGCATTGATCATCTCTTTTACGGTTTGTGGACGGAACGCATTGTGGACTTGAGGACGCGCAATCGTGATTTTCGCAATACCGTCGTCAGACTTGTGGTACTGAATATCTTCGAATTGACTGCTTTCATCGCTCCAGTTAACTGCCGCGTAAAGTTCTTCTTCTGTGATGCCTACTGTTTTAGCCATGGTGATTCCCATTGTTCTATTAGAGACCACGACTAACAAGTAGTCGTGACGGTGTTGCTCTGCTTTTGATAGTGCTTGAGACTAGAGATCCGCTCAGTCAGATTAGCGACGACTGGCGATACATTGGATTATCAAGTTTGAAAACAACTCTGGTTGCTCAAAATGAACATTATGACCCGCGTAATCAACCTGACTATATTCAAAGCCACTATTCTCAGCTAGCTCCATGAATTTACGATCTTTTTCTCCACACACATAATGCAATAAATGCTCATGAGATTTCAATGTAGCACGTAAATCCGGTTGCTTAGCTAACGAAGTAGATAACAACATATTTGCTACGGATACTCCAAGGTTACCACTACGCTTTATGACCAAAGTTTGTCTTTGCTCATGATTTAGTGAAGAAAAGACGCTTTGTTGATACCAATCGTCTAAAACATCTTCAATCGACTGCTGCGCAAAGCGGACAGCCCACTGCGTATCATGTACTAACCTTTGTGCTCGTTCTTCATCACGCTCTAGACCAAAGTTGCCACCTTCAATAATGACTTTCTCTAGATTGAGCGTTTCGAAGCAAGGGCTTGTCACCCCATACATGGCGAGCCTTCCTCCCATAGAGTAGCCAATTACCACGATAGGGGAATCCGCAGGAAGATCGTTGAGGGCAAGTTGAGAAGTAATGCACTGAACGATTTTCTTGCAGCAATGATCAAAGCCTACCGGATCGATAAAGCGGCTTTGTCCGTGCCCGGGCAAATCTATGCAAAGACGAGGAAAATCCTCTAGATATGGATGACATGCACTCCAATCATCCCCGCTTCCGAGTAAACCATGTAAAAAAACAAGCAAAGGTTTGTCGGAAGGTTCTTGTACAGCTGGGTAATAATTGGAGTAAAGCATGTAAAGTCCTTAGGCTAATGCCTCGGTGAGCATTGAACTGAATTGTTTCAGCAAAGTAGACGCTTGTTCGGGAGGCGTCTTAACTTCAACGAGCAAGGTACCCTGACCCTGTTCGAAATGTTGTTCGATAATGTTTTGATAGCAATTCAAGGTTTCTGGTGCAGCGTAACCAAGTTGGAACTGCGCAGCAGCGTGTTCAAAACTGAAACCATGAGGCATTTGATAAAGTGACTGTTTTTGCTGCTCTGGTACCGGCAACAAGTCAAAGATTGCACCACCGTCATTGTTGGTCACAACAATAACCATCGGCGTTAAATTATGAGTCAGCAGAGCCAGTGAATTGAGGTCGTACAACAAAGAGGTATCACCAATCAACATCAACAAAGGATTCTGGTTGGCTTTCACCACGCCCGCAGCCGTCGCCACCAAGCCGTCAATGCCCGATGCACCACGGTTACTGTAAACTTGATTCGCAGATATTGATGACAGCATATCCACCAGCCTTACCATCAAGCTATTTCCCACAAATAGCTCTCTGCCTTTAAGTCTAGACGACAAGTCAACGGCAACACTGAGTTCCGTCAATTGGTCATTGTTGGATATTTGCGCGAGGGCGAGTTGCTGAACAGTATTTGCGACCTCGATTAAAGGAGCCGCCCAACCTGCATGCTGGCCTAACAAGGTGGGTAAATGCTGCTCTGATACCCATGACTCGATAGCAGCAACGATATGAGTTTGAGGCAGATGATCTTGGTTGATTCGGTGCGTATCTGGTGACACAACAATATATTGTGATGAGCAGAATGATGATGCTTGCGACTTTATCCAATGATTAAGGCGCTTAGAAACAATGCGCTCACCGAACTGAAGGATGAAATCACATTGGTTAAGTTGTTCTTTCGCTACGTCACTCTGCATCCAAAGATCATAATGTTTCCAATCACTTGTGACACCTGATTGAGGGTCACAAAAAACCGGCCAGCCTAATGCAGTGGCAAACTGCTGAGCTTTTGTCGCCTGTTCAATATCTAGCGAACCGAGAATAACCACACCCTTATGTCCAAGATACTCACCTGGAGCAATAGGTTGTGTGTTCACTTGATTAGGTAAAAACGTTTGGCTGTAACTACCTGTTCCCGATTTCCACCCAGCGACACTGGATGTGTATTCCGCATACATTTCCACGCTATTTGCAGAATATAGAGGTTCTGGGAACGGACAGTTGATATGAATCGCACCACCAACATTGCGTTGTTTCACTAGGGCGTGATCAACCGATGTCAGTAACCAATTCAGAGAAACTTGTGTACTAGGGCTTGGTAAGTTTAAAGCACTTTCAACATGGGAAGAAAAGATACCCTGTTGCTGAATCGCTTGATTGGCACCACAGTCGACCAAGTCGATGGGTCTATCAGAGGTCAGCAAAATCAGCTTCTCTCGTGTCAGCCCAGATTCAGCCGTCGCAGGAAGAAGGTTAGCGACAGCAGTACCAGAGGTAACAATCACGGCAACTGGCTTATCACTGGCTTTAGCTAAACCTAAAGCTAAGAATCCAAGACCACGCTCATCAAAGTGCGTGTGTAAGGTTAACTTGGAGTTGGCTTCAGCTTCGAGAGTTAACGGCGTTGAGCGAGAGCCCGGTGCAACACAAACATGTTCAACACCGTTGCGTGCTAGCTCTTCAAGTAATGTGTGACTCCAAACTCTATTTAATACGGCTTGGTCGTGATTCATGACGCCACACCCAACGGCGGGTGATCCGAAATCAAGCTGAGTAAGGTTGACATCTTCTTGTTCAATTCTTGCCATTCATGCTCGGCAACCGATCCCGGCACGATCCCTGCGCCAGCAAACAGCTGTACTTGATCGTTTACAACTAACGCGCTTCGAATCGCGACACAAAACTCTGCTCTCTGATGACTGATATAGCCAACAGAGCCTGCATACCAGCCTCGCGCAAACGGTTCGTGTTCAAGAATGAAGTCCATCGCCTCTTTACGCGGCAAACCCGCCACCGCAGCAGTCGGCTGTAATGCAGCAAGCAACTGCACACCGTTAACGCCATTATTAAGCTGGGCGTGGATATTACGCTTAAGATGCTGCACCTTACGCAAGCGCACAAGACGCGTATCCTTTTCAACATGGACCGTTTGAGAATGAGGAGTGAGGCGCTCAATGATGTCGTCAACCACATACTGGTTCTCATTGAGGTTTTTACTGTCTTGAGAAAGCCAGTTCGCTAACTCCATATCTTCTGTCGCGTTTTCTCCGCGACCAATGGTTCCCGCTAGAGCTTCAGTATCCAGCTCTGTCCCATACCGGCTATACAAACGCTCTGGCGTTGAGCCAATAAAGCTGTGTTTAGAATCCAATACCAACATAAAGTGAAAGCTGTGATGGTTTTGCAGGTAGCTGGCCTTGAGTAATTGAGCCGCGCAGATTGGCGCATCGAGCTGCAGTGTGGTTTTACGCGCTAAAACAACTTTCTTGTACTCTTCGTCGCTAATGCCCTGAAGCACTTTATCGACCAAATTACCCCACTGTTCTCGTTCTGGAACGTGGTTAATCTGTTCAATGTGAGCCGACAAAGGTGCCAATATCGCCGCTTCTACAGAAAGCTTATTCAAAGCGTTAATGGAGGCAACGCGATCAGGAGACAAGTTAACCGCTAGCGACCAAGTGTCGTCAAAGCGGATTAATTCAACCTGAGGAAGGAAGAAAAACGATTCCATGCAACGACGGTTCTTTGCGGTATGCCCATCAAATGAACGTCCACCCCAAATTCGTTGGTCTTCACCAAGAATCGCGTACGCGGGAGCGGGATCAGAAAAAGTGTGCAGTTGACCGAGCGCGACAACCTCTTCACGAGTATCACGTGACTGCCAGTAGAACTTTGGAAAGAGCGGTTGAGCATGAAGCCATTCTATAAATGCAAACGATGGTTTTTGCGTTAGAACTTCAACACAACGAACTTCACTTGCTTGGGCATTTTGTACTCGCTCAATCAAAGCGGAGATAGTTTGCTGGAAATGTGACAAATCGACCTCGTTCACATCTAAATTATTATTATATTAGTTTGATACTTTATGGGCAGCACCCACTTAGATCAAGAATCTACTATATCTTTTGAACATTCCTGTGATTTTAAGCGATCCAGCCTCTTTATTCATCTTAGACAACAACAAAGAAAGCGATTAATTAAAATTTAGAAAAGAGTGACAACAAAAAGACCAAACGTGACACTGAAATGCGACATTCATCAGATTTTTATTCTATCAAACCCCATTTTGCGGTACTTTAATAAAGTATTTAAATTAATTTCAGGAAATCGGCAATGCAAAATATCGGGATGTCGTCAAAACTCAACAGCGTATGCTACGAAATCAGGGGGCCTGTACTCAAACATGCTAAGCGCATGGAAGAAGAAGGGCATAAAATACTGAAGCTTAATATTGGTAACCCCGCCCCATTTGGTTTTGACGCCCCTGATGAAATCCTTGTTGATGTAATCCGTAACCTACCGACATCTCAAGGTTACTGTGACTCAAAAGGCATCTATTCAGCCCGCAAAGCGGTTGTTCAGCACTACCAGAAAAAAGGCCTACGTAACCTTGATGTAGAAGACGTTTACATTGGTAACGGCGCATCAGAGCTTATCGTTATGTCTATGCAGGCGCTACTGGATAATGGTGATGAAATCTTAGTTCCCGCTCCGGACTACCCACTATGGACAGCGTCTGTTGCGCTTTCTGGTGGTACACCGGTTCACTACATGTGTGATGAAGATGCTGATTGGTATCCAGATCTAGACGACATGCGTGCGAAGATCTCACCAAAGACTCGCGGCATCGTTCTTATCAACCCGAACAACCCAACGGGCGCGGTATACAGCCGTGATTTCCTATTACAAGTTGTTGAGATTGCTCGTGAACACGGTTTGATCATCTTCGCTGATGAAATCTACGACAAAGTGCTTTACGACGGTGCCGTACATACTTCAGTCGCAACGCTTGCTGAAGACGTACTAATGGTCACATTCAATGGTCTATCTAAGGCTTACCGCGTGTGTGGTTTCCGTGGTGGCTGGATGTTCTTAACGGGTCCGAAGCACATAGCGAAAGGCTACGTTGAAGGGCTAGAAATGCTGGCCTCGATGCGTTTGTGTGCCAACGTACCAATGCAGCACGCCATCCAAACAGCACTGGGTGGTTATCAGAGTATCAACGAACTGATTCTTCCTGGTGGTCGACTGCTTGAGCAACGTGACCGTGCATGGGAACTGATCAACAAAATCCCTGGCGTTTCTTGTGTGAAACCAAAAGGCGCGATGTACCTGTTCCCTAAGATCGACACCAATATGTACAACATCAAAGACGATCAGAAATTCGTGCTCGATTTCCTTAAGCAAGAGAAGGTGCTATTGGTTCAAGGTACTGGCTTCAACTGGCCAAAACCGGATCACTTCCGCATCGTGACTCTGCCACATATCGAAGACCTAGAAATCGCGATTGGTCGTCTAGAGCGCTTCTTACAGACCTACAGCCAAGACGACCTCATCGAAGGTTAATTAGCACAAAGAAAGATGACTACAATTTGCTGTTTTAAAAGACTTTAACTTGTAATCAATCACTTCTATGCTTAAAGGGCTCCTGTTTGGGAGCCTTTTTTGTATCCGCTGTCTCGTATTACTATGTTGAACACATGATACGAGTGGAGCATTGCTTATACCAATCACAGTAAGTAAGTGTTCAGAAATAGCGTAGGAAAAAAACTTGAGAACAAGGCAGGATTTTTTGGTAAGTAGTTATTCTACAATCAAAAATTCTAACAAAGTTATCGAGTTTTTTAACAAGCTAGGATGACCAGTTATTTACTACGATTGGTACTAAAAGGACGCGTATGAAACAAAGCCATTTCTTTGCCCATCTTGCCCGTATGAAGCTGATTCAACGCTGGCCCCTCATGCGATCAGTCTCAAGTGAGAACATTTCAGAACATAGCCTGCAAGTTGCTTTCGTCGCACACGCCTTGGCATTAATTAAAAATAAGAAGTTTGATGGCCAGCTCAACCCCGAGCACATTGCGCTGCTTGGTATGTACCACGATACCAGTGAAGTGCTAACGGGTGATTTACCGACGCCAGTTAAATACTACAATCCAGACATCGCACAAGAGTATAAAAAGATAGAAGCGGCAGCAGAGCAAAGACTGCTTTCAATGCTGCCAGAAGAATTCCGAGACGACTTCTCCCCGTTTTTGATATCTGGAACAGCAAGCAAAGAAGAACAAAGCATCGTTAAGCAAGCCGACACGATCTGCGCTTACCTAAAATGCTTGGAAGAACTCAGTGCGGGCAATCATGAATACGAGCAAGCGAAACGCCGACTGGAAGAAACACTCGAACAGCGTAAAAGCCCAGAAATGGACTACTTTCTCACCACATTTGCGCCAAGCTTTGAATTATCACTAGACGAGATAAGCTAGCTGGGTATAACTTGAGTGTAATTAGCTAAATAAATCAGATTGATAGGTGCTATTTTGACTTCTCCACTCGAACCACCATTTGAACTCGAACAAGAATGGCAACATCGAAATGACGATGAACATAAAATAAGGCGTGATGACCATCGTAGCCCGTATCAACGCGATCGTGCGCGTGTGCTTCACTCTGCGGCTTTTCGTCGCCTCCAAGCAAAAACTCAAGTTCATGGCACCACGGTAAACGATTTCCACCGAACTCGCCTTACCCATTCGCTAGAAGCCGCACAACTTGGTACTGGCATTGTCGCTCAACTCAAGAAAAAGCAGCCCGAGTTTCGAGATCTTCTCCCCTCAGATAGCTTGATTGATTCACTGTGTTTAGCTCACGACATCGGCCATCCGCCTTATGGCCATGGTGGTGAAGTTGCACTCAACTACATGATGCGCGACCACGGTGGCTTTGAAGGCAACGCGCAAACGTTTCGCATTGTCACCCAGCTAGAACCTTACACCGAACATCACGGGATGAATCTATCTCGACGCACTCTGTTGGGGCTGATTAAATACCCTTCACTTCTTAGCGAAGTTCAAGCTAAATTACAGTCTGAGCCTGTTAAGCACCAACGACAACTCCGAGCCAAAGACTGGATGCCTGCAAAAGGCATCTACGATCATGATGAAGAACTTTTTAACTGGGTACTGGAGCCGCTTTCAAGTAGCGACCAACAGCTTCTAAAACAGAAAAGAAAAACGCATACCGAGCCACTTGAGCACAATAAGACCAAATATAAGTCACTTGATTGTTCAATCATGGAGTTGGCTGATGACATCGCGTATGGCGTGCATGATTTAGAAGATGCGATTGTGCTCGGCTCTGTGACCAAAGCTCAATGGGTAGATTCAGCTTACCCTCAACTTGAAGAGATGGCCGATCCTTGGATTTGTGAACACCTAGATTCAATTACAGAGATGCTTTTCTCTGGTGAGCAGTATCGTCGAAAAGATGCGATTGGTGGGATAGTTAACGCTCTGTTGACCAGTATTTCGATTGAACGAGTGAATGCTAGCTTTGAGAATGTGCTGTTGGCTTACAATGCCGTGCTTGAACCGAGCATGGATGGCACACTCGATAAACTGAAGCACTTTGTCAGCGAGTTCGTGATTCAAGTCCCTCAGGTTCAGGTCATCGAATACAAGGGCCAACAGATCATCATGGACATGTTTGAAGCATTCAGCGCAGATCCTGAACGCTTGCTGCCACTGCCCATCAAGAAGCAATGGCTACAGCATCAAGATGAATCTAGAAAGATGCGCGTGATTGCCGATTACATCTCATCAATGACTGATGACCTTGCGCAGAAAATGCATCAGCAATTGTTCTCAGCTCATACCGAGTTTTAATTCCTGACTCGTACCAGTGACTCGGATTAATCTAAGTAGTTTTTCTCAAACACACCCGGCGGCATTTGATTGATTTGAAACTGAATCATTTGGTCAAATGCCGTTAACAAAGGGCTAAAGTCGCCATCACTCTCTAGCAAGCTAAGCAAATGATAGCCAGCTTCGACTGTAGAAAGGCTGTTTTCACTGGGCGCTTTACGAATTCGATAATTACCCTTGAGGTCTTTCGGTAAGTGAACTGTGCTCAGCGCATGCAAGTTACTCGACACCTGCCACATCTTGAACGCCTTCTTCCACGTCCCATCCAATAAAATCACACGCAGCTTCTTATTAGGAGATGTTGCCGACTCAACTGAAACAGAGTTTTCGCTTGGGTATAAAATTACATGTTGGTACTGTTCATCGGCCAGCAATGCGTTCAATTGTTCGTTGTCTGAAAAATCTTCACCGACAAGCGTCACACTGTTATTTAGAGATAACGAGAGGATACGCGCAGTTCCCATCGGGCGGTGCTCTTCTGATGGGTGCTGAAGAATGATAAGCTCAACATTCGATTCGAGTGGTGTAACCCACTGACAAATACAAGCTTTCAAAGCCTTGCTGCATTGGGGGCAATAACGAGACATGGATTTAATGTGTACCCTGTTTTAATTTTCACTTCACTTTTATGCGTCTTATTCCAATTTGAGCCAATACAAGCTTGGGTCGTTTGGGATAGCAATGCGATTGCCGAGGGGCAATGGTGGCGAATCCTAACAGGAAACTTTTCACATACCAACTACTCGCACCTTCTGATGAATCTAGCAGGCTTATGGATCATCAGCTATCTGTTTCAACCGAGTAAAAAACAGCTTGTTCTTGCTCTGCTTATGATTAGTTTAGTGACTGGGATCGCTCTGTTGTTTTCGAGTATTCAGATCTATGTTGGCCTATCTGGCACTTTGCATGGGTTGTTTGGCTTATTCGCGCTCAGTGAGGCTTTAAACGGTAGGAGATCAAGTTGGCTGTTAGTATTGGGATTAATCGCTAAAATCGCTTGGGAGCAGCTTGTTGGCCCTTCTAGCACCACTGGCGAACTGATTAATGCTCGTGTCGCGATTGAAGCCCACCTAGCAGGTGCACTGGCCGGAGGCTTCATATCTATCGCTTCATTTCTAACAAGTAGAAAAACGGATCAAAGTTGAATTCTTTCGCGGTTCTTTTCAACCGTGGCTTCACCTATCCCTTTCACACTCACCAAATCATCAGCAGTCGTAAACGCACCGTTTTGATCTCTGTAATCGACGATCTCTTGAGCTTTCTTGTCCCCAACACCAACTAATAGCGCTGAGAGTTCTTCTGCAGTCGCAGTATTGATGTTTACCGTAATCTCGATGCCATCGTAAAGCTCAGCTTTAGTTGGACTATCAGAAAACGCTGGGGAGCTAAGGGCCATCAGAAATGAAAGAAGTAGTGTTGAATATATCGTGCGCATAAACCGTTCCTTTGAACAAAAAACGTAATTTATGCATTTGCCGCACTAGATAACACAATCACCAGACAAAAATAAAGCGGGTCACCTAAGTGACCCGCTTCGTTATACATCTTGTTTTCATCAGTTTGCTTGTTGGCTCACAAATTTGATTTATCGAATAAACCTAATTTGCAAAACAACAACCATCGCATGTTGATTCTCGGTAGTCAGTCACCTAACAGGCTTAACTACCGAGCTAAGCTAACTCAAACTAACCTGAGCTTACTGACCCTGACCCACTACGTAGTATTCAACGTCTGCATTTTTACGCAGTACGTTTAGTACATTAGTAAGGTCTTGCTGATTACCAACTCGCTCCAACTGTGCACCAATTTGAGTGCTGTAAGCTGGGTTGATTTCAGCCGTTACTTTAGAAAGCTCAACAACAACGATGTTACCGTCTTGGTCTTTAGATTGACCGAACACAGCTTGACCTGCTTCTGGTTTCGCTAGAGCGAATACAGACGCCGCTAGTGGCGAGTTACGGTCAATCGTTTCAAGTTCAGTGAACTCAAGGTTGTTATCTGCAAGTACTGCTTCGTTACCTTGCTTAAGCTCGTTCACTAGAGAAACACCTAGCTCAACTGCTTGTTGCTCAGCTTGTACAGCAGACAATGCAGCGACAACTTGATCTTTCACTTCAGCTAGAGGAAGAACTGTCTCGTCGCGAGTCTCTTCTACACGAACAACAATCACGTGCTCAGGTGCAACTTCGATAACTTCAGAGTTCAGACCGTCTTCTTTCACTTCAGGGCTCAAGATAGCTTGCATTACTGCAGGCGTCATCAGAACTTCCGGAGCGTCAACTTGAGAGATGAAATCAGTTGTCGTGATCTTCGCATTGATAGCTTCAGCAGAATCATCCAAAGAATCTGGGAATTCAAACGCTACTTTTTCTAGCTCAGTTTGCTGTTCGTAGAACTGGTCTACAGCATGCTGGTCTAGTAGTTCTTGCTTAATCTCAGCCGCTACTTCTGTATAAGGCTGAGCTTGAGACTCTTTTACTTCGTCTAGCTTGATGATGTGGTAGCCAAAATCAGATTTAACTAGGCCAGTAGTATCGCCAATATTCTCAAGAGCGAAAGCCGCGCCTTCGAATGCTGGGTCCATAACATCGCGTTCAATCCAACCTAAGTCACCGCCAACATCTGCACTACCGAAGTCGTCAGATTTCTCTTCCGCTAGCGTAGCAAAATCAGCGCCTGCATTTAGCTCGTCTAGGATTGACTGAGCTTTCGCTTCGTCATCGCCTTGAACTAAGATGTGACTAACTTTACGTTGCTCTTCAGTTGAGTACTTGTCTAGGTGCTCTTGATAGTATTTCTGTGCTTCTTCATCGCTTACTTCAAGCTGAGACTTAAGGGCTTCAGCTGAAAGCTCGATGTAAGACACCTTAGCTTGCTCTGGACGAGTGTAAGCTTGAGGGTTCTCAGAATAGTACTGTTCGATTTGCTCGTCAGTTAGCTTGATGTTTTTCGCTAGATCAGCAACAGACAAGGTCACTGTACGAATGTCACGAGTTTGAGCAATAAGTTTGCTTTGCGTATCGATTTCGCCTTGAAGAACAAATTCACTGCCTTGAAGCGCAGTCACAAGCTGGTTACGCATTAGGTCACGACGCATGTATTCAGCGAAGCTTTCTGCGCTGAAACCTGCACGACGCAGTGCTGATTGGTAAACTTCTTGATCAAATTGACCAGCAGTTTGGAACTGAGGCATTTCTAGAATCATTGTACGGATTTGAGAATCACTGATTCGTAGGCCTAGTGACTCAGCTTGCTGCTCAAGTAGAACATCGTTGATCATGCGATCAAGTACTGATTTACGGAAAGACTCTACGTATGCAGGGTCTGCAAGCATTTGAGCGAAGTAATCGCCAAGTTGAGACTGCATACGATTACGTTCGTTTTGGTAAGCTTGTTCGAACTCACCACGAGCAATTTCTGTGTTGCCAACTTTAGCTGCTGCGTTGTTACCGCCACCGGTGATGTAGCTGCCTACACCTGCGAATACGAATGACAGGATAATCAACCCAAGGATAATTTTTACCGCGATGCTATTCACGCCTTCGCGTAATCGATCCATCATAATTTAAGTGCTCTCCGGATATGAAGCATTGGCTTCAAAATAAAAATCTATTCACGCGATATTATCAGAAAAAGAAATGCGCATCAGTAGGATGCGCATAATTTAAATAAGTTCAATGTGCTTTGCACACATACTGTCTAAGAATGAAACATCATTTTTCAAACAGTAAACGCATTTTACTGCCTTCCCCTCTCTAAAAGCGAGGTTTCAGCAGTGAAAATTAGTTACATGCGTCTTTAAGTGCTTTACCTGCTTTGAAGCCAGGTACTTTAGCTTCTGCGATTTGGATCTCTTCACCAGTTTTTGGGTTACGACCTGTACGAGCAGCACGAGTACGAACACTGAAAGTACCAAAGCCAACAAGTGCCACTTGGTCACCTGATTGTAGCGTTGTGCCAACTGCTTCGATGAAAGCGTCTAGAGCGCGACCAGCTGAAGCTTTAGAGATGTCTGCGTTTTCTGCGATTGATTCTACTAGTTGTGTTTTATTCACTGTTTTTCCCCTATGTGTCATCTGTGACTACTTCTCGATGACTGTACGTTCCATTTTGGTTTTAATTTAGCCGCAAGCCTTATTGCAAAAGGGCTGCAGCTTTAGTCAAATAACTTAGCGTCCAAAAAAAACGCTGACAAGCCTTTTCGGGTCTATCAGCGTAATTCTTTACTTATTTTTGCTATGCATCACTATTTTTTCACGTCAAACTCGACCCCTGACGGATCTCGTTCTAGCGCGACTTTAAGTACTTCATCAATCCATTGGACCGGAATCACCTTTAAGTCAGCGATTACATTGTCTGGAATCTCTTCCAAATCACGTTCATTGTCTTTAGGAATCAAGACAGTTTTGATGCCGCCACGGTGTGCTGCAAGCAGTTTTTCTTTCAAACCACCGATAGGTAAAACTTCACCACGAAGGGTAATTTCACCTGTCATACCGACCTCAGCTTTCACAGGATTACCCGTTAAGCTAGAGACCAATGCAGTACACATTGCGATACCCGCACTTGGGCCATCTTTTGGTGTTGCACCTTCCGGTACGTGAACGTGAATATCACGTTTCTCGTAGAAATCTGTGTTAATACCCAGATTTTCCGCACGAGAACGAACCACAGTCATGGCTGCTTGAATCGACTCTTTCATCACATCGCCAAGAGAACCGGTTTGCGTTAGCTTACCTTTACCTGGCATTGATTCAGTTTCGATAGTCAGTAGGTCACCACCCACTTGAGTCCACGCTAAACCAGTCACTTGACCGATACGGTTACTCTCATCCGCTTTACCAAAATCATGACGTTGAACGCCTAAGTACTCTTTCAGGTTATCAATGTTAACCGTTACAGACTTAAGGCTGCTGTCTAGCAAGATATTCTTAACTGCTTTACGACAGATCTTAGAGATTTCACGCTCTAGGTTACGCACGCCCGCTTCACGCGTGTAATAACGAATAATGCCAACGATAGCTGAATCTTCGATATTAATCTCGTGAGGCTTAAGACCGTTACGTTGAACTTGTTTGTCCAGTAAGTGACTTTTAGCGATGTTTAGCTTTTCATCTTCTGTGTAACCCGACAGTCGAATCACTTCCATACGGTCCAGTAACGGGCCAGGAATGTCCATTGAGTTAGACGTTGCAACAAACATGACGTCTGACAGATCGTAATCTACTTCTAGGTAGTGATCGTTGAATGCAACGTTTTGCTCTGGATCTAACACTTCTAGAAGCGCTGAAGATGGGTCGCCACGCATATCAGAAGACATCTTATCGATTTCATCTAATAGGAACAGGGGGTTCTTAACACCAACTTTAGACATCTTCTGGATCAGTTTACCCGGAAGTGAACCGATGTAAGTACGACGGTGACCGCGGATTTCCGCTTCGTCACGTACGCCACCAAGAGCCATACGAGTGTACTTACGGCCCGTTGCCGCTGCAATCGAACGACCTAGCGAGGTTTTACCTACACCAGGAGGACCAACAAGACAAAGGATTGGACCTTTTAGCTTGTTAATTCGATTTTGTACTGCCAAGTATTCAAGGATACGTTCTTTAACACGCTCTAAGCCGTAGTGGTCTTCATTCAAGACCTCTTCCGCTTTCGCTAAATTCTTTTTAACTTTTGAACGCTTAGCCCAAGGAACACCAACCATCCAATCAATGTAGCTACGTACTACTGTTGCTTCAGCAGACATTGGCGACATCATTTTCAGTTTTTGCAGTTCTTGCTCGGTTTTTTCACGAGCTTCTTGAGGCATTTTTGAATCTTCGATCTTCTTCTTCAGAGTCTCGAATTCATCAGGTGCGTCATCCATCTCGCCCAGTTCTTTCTGAATCGCTTTCATTTGCTCATTCAGGTAGTACTCGCGCTGAGATTTCTCCATCTGCTTCTTAACGCGGCCACGAATGCGTTTTTCAACTTGCAGGATGTCAATTTCTGACTCCATTTGGCCCATTAAGAATTCCAGACGTTCAGTCACATCTGCAATTTCTAGAACGTGCTGCTTATCAACCAATTTAAGTGGCATGTGCGCTGCAATCGTATCGGCTAGGCGTGCAGCCTCATCAATACCGTTCAGAGACGTTAGAACTTCTGGTGGGATTTTTTTGTTTAGCTTAATAAAGCCTTCGAATTGATTGATCGCGCTGCGAACAACCACTTCTTGTTCTTTTTCGTCAAGTTCTGAGGTTACAACGTATTCGGCATCCGCTAAGAAAAACTCACTCTCTTTGAACTGGTGAATTTTTGCACGCTGCTGACCTTCGACAAGTACTTTCACAGTACCATCAGGCAGCTTTAGCAACTGAAGAATAGTAGCGACTGTACCTACGTTAAATAGGTCGTCGATTGAAGGCTCATCAGTGTCCGCTTCTTTCTGCGCTACAAGTAGTACTTGTTTGTTAGCTTCCATTGCCGATTCAAGGCAAGTAATCGATTTTTCACGACCGACAAACAATGGAATAACCATGTGTGGGTAAACCACTACATCACGTAGAGGTAGCACGGGGATTTCGATACGCTCGGAACGTTCCAAGTTCATATATTTCTCTCTTCCGCTTTAACTTATAAAGCAGTATATGGGGCTTAAACGACTGGATTCAATGGAAGAATAAAAAAAAGGAGGTAATTGCTTACCTCCTTTTTCAATTTGAGTGACTTGTCTAAAAAAGACCTACTCTGCAACCGCTGCTTGGTTATCTGAGTTGCTGTAAATCAACAGTGGTTCTGACTCACCATTAATTACCGACTCATCAATCACAACCTTGCTTACATCTGTCGAAGATGGCAGTTCGTACATAGTTTCTAGTAGAACACCCTCCAAGATAGAACGCAGACCACGAGCACCCGTTTTACGTTCCATTGCTTTCTTCGCAATTGCACGTAGAGCATCGTCGCGGAATTCTAATTCAGTCTCTTCGATTTCAAATAATGCTGCGTACTGCTTAGTAAGCGCATTCTTCGGTTCACAAAGAATTTGAACTAGAGCTTCTTCGTCAAGTTCTGTCAATGTCGTTGTCACGGGTAGACGACCAATGAATTCCGGAATTAGACCGTACTTCACGAGATCTTCAGGTTCAACTTGAGTGAACAGTTCACCCACAGTTTTTGCTTCATCTTTTGAACGCACTTCTGCGCCAAAACCGATGCTCGAACCTTTTTCTACACGTTGCTCAATCACTTTATCTAGGCCAGAGAACGCTCCGCCACAAATAAATAGGATCTTAGACGTGTCCACTTGCAAGAACTCTTGCTGTGGATGCTTACGACCACCTTGAGGTGGAACTGAAGCAACTGTACCTTCAACAAGTTTAAGTAGAGCTTGCTGTACACCTTCACCAGACACGTCACGCGTGATTGATGGGTTTTCAGCTTTACGAGAAATCTTGTCGATTTCATCGATGTAAACAATGCCGCGTTCTGCTTTCGCTACGTCATAATCACACTTCTGAAGCAACTTCTGGATGATGTTTTCAACATCTTCGCCCACATAACCGGCTTCGGTTAGTGTTGTTGCATCTGCCATTGTGAAAGGAACGTCTAGGAAACGAGCCAGTGTTTCAGCCAGTAGCGTTTTACCACTACCAGTAGGACCGATAAGAAGAATGTTACTCTTACCTAGCTCTACGCCTTCAGCTGTCGTGTCACCATTACGCAAACGCTTGTAGTGGTTGTATACCGCAACTGCTAGCACTTTCTTCGCGTATTCTTGACCGATTACATAGTCGTCAAGATGCTCACGAATCTCACGCGGCGTTGGCAGCGATTCCGATTCTTTCTTAGGAAGAACATCTTTAATTTCTTCACGAATAATGTCGTTACAAAGATCGACACATTCATCACAAATGTAAACAGAAGGACCTGCGATTAACTTGCGAACTTCGTGTTGGCTTTTGCCACAGAAAGAGCAGTAAAGCAGTTTACCGCTACCACCCTCTTTGCTTTTATCTGTCATTCGCTAACCTCTTAGCCTTTACTCTCTATGCTTGAGTGTATATCAATTTGAATCACTTTGCGTTAAACAATTGCCGTGCAATTATTGACCGCGGTGATTAAGAACTGAATCTACCAAGCCGTATTCTACTGCTTGATCAGCAGACATAAAATTATCACGATCTGTATCACGCTCAACAACTTCTAAAGGCTGACCAGTGTGCTCTGCCAATAGTTTGTTTAGCTTTTGTTTGATCGTTAGGATCTCTTGCGCGTGAATTTGAATATCAGACGCTTGGCCTTGGAAGCCGCCAAGTGGCTGGTGAATCATTACACGTGAGTTTGGAAGCACGTGACGCTTACCAGGAGTACCACCCGCTAGTAAGAATGCACCCATAGAGCAAGCTTGACCCATACAGACTGTGCTCACGTTTGGCTTGATGAACTGCATTGTGTCATAGATAGACATGCCCGCTGTTACGCTACCGCCAGGTGAGTTGATGTAAAGATAGATATCTTTGTCTGGGTTTTCTGATTCCAAGAAAAGCAGTTGAGCCACGACAAGATTTGCCATGTGGTCTTCCACTTGACCTGTTAAGAAAATGATACGTTCTTTTAATAGACGAGAATAAATATCGTAAGAACGTTCACCACGGGAAGTCTGTTCAACCACCATAGGAACTAGTGCGTCCATAATCGATGGCATTGTATTTTTTTCTTGGTAGCTCATATTCTTATGTCCCTAAAATAAATGGCCCGAATGATTAAATCATACGGACCATTGTTAGCAGAATTGTTGACCGTACGTCAACCTTCTACGTCAGATATTACTATATTAAGCAGGTTGCTGATTCATTAGCTCGTTGAAGCTAACTTCTTTATCAGAAACTTGAGCTTTAGCGATGATTGCATCAATAGCTTGCTCTTCTAGAGCAACATTGCGCATGTTGTTCATCATTTGCTCGTTTTGCTCGTAGTAAGCAATAACTTCTGTTGGATCTTCGTATGCTGTAGCCATCTCTTCGATGATAGCTTTAACTTTCTCGTCGTCAGCTTTTAGCTCTTCAGTCTTGATTACTTCACCAAGAAGAAGACCTACAACTACGCGACGTTTAGCTTGCTCTTCGAACAGCTCACGTGGAAGTTGGTCAGCAGCTTCAGTGTTGCCACCGAAACGTTGAGCAGCTTGTTGACGTAGAACACCGATCTCTTGATCGATTAGAGCAGAAGGTACGTCGATGTTGTTTTCGTTAACTAGACCGTCGATTGCTTGCTCTTTGATGCGGTTCTTAACAGCTTGCTTAAGCTCACGCTCCATGTTCTTACGAACTTCAGCTTTAAGGCCTTCAACGCCTTCAGCTGCGCCGAACTTAGAAACGAATTCTTCGTTTAGTTCTGGAAGCTCACGAGCTTCAACTTTGTTCAGCTTGATAGAGAACTTAGCAGCTTTACCTTTTAGGTTTTCAGCGTGGTAATCTTCTGGGAAGTTTACTTCGATTTCGAATTCCATACCTGCTGTTTTACCAACGATACCGTCTTCAAAACCAGGGATCATGCGACCAGCACCCATCTCTAGTGGGAAGTTCTCAGCTTTACCGCCTTCGAACTCTTCACCGTCGATAGAACCAACGAAGTCGATAGTTGCACGAGAACCAGCGTCAGCAGCAGCTTCAACTTCAGTCCAAGTTGCTTGTTGCTTACGTAGAGTTTCGATCATCTCTTCAACGTCAGCTTCTTTAACTTCTACTGCTGGTTTCTCAACAGTGATGTTTTCTAGACCTTTCAGCTCAACTTCTGGGTAAACTTCAAAAGTTGCGTTGAATACTAGGTCAGCGCCTTCGTTGTTTTCAACTGGTGCGAAAGTAGGTGCGCCAGCTGGGTTGATTTTCTCTTTAACGATCGCTTCGATGAAGTGACGTTGCATTACTTCGCCCATCACGTCTTGACGTACTGCTTTGCCGTACATTTTAGCAACCATCTTCATAGGCACTTTGCCTTTACGGAAACCATCGAAACGACGGTTTTTCGCGATGTTGCGTAGTTCAGCTGTAACTGCATCTTCGATGTTAGCAGCAGGAACAGTAATATTAAGACGGCGCTCTAGGCCTTCTAGCGTTTCAACAGTAACTTGCATTATATAAACCTCAAAACTGGCTCAGTAATCTGAGCATATGAGCCGTAACTTAGCTTTAATTCAAAAGCCGACGTTGTTGGCTGCATTCTTGTGTAGTGCTCTATCCGAACACCTAATTTAAAATCGAGCATTGATGTCTGAATTGATTATTCAACCAAACACCAGACTAATCAGCGATATCTTCGTTCTTCACATGCTTATTGAACGTTCTCACGCAGTTATAAAACGTTTTCACGCACTTATAAAACGTTCTCACGTACTTACAAAAAGCAGTGAAGCTTGTTTTCGGAAACAAGAAAGGTATCTCCGATTAGCCTCAGGACAGAAATTTTAGATGCGACATTCTAGCGATCTGTTTAATCTCTGTCGAGCCGTTCACCTCTGCATGATGATGAATGCTCTAAATTCGTCCAACTAAATGATACAAAAACGATCAAATCATCACTTAGCACAACAGAAATGGGGACAATAGCGACTTTTTCAAGGGAATCGAGGGCTTTTTTTGCTAAAAACCTTAAAAAGAGATCTTGCTCTTGTTTTACCCCTCAGAGTCGATAACTTTTTCAACAATCCCCGTTACAAACCCTTAACCTACCCCCACCTGTCGACTTTCTCCTTTCAGCAAAAACTACCGCTATTTGCTACCATAAATGAGAGAAAACAGGCTTGATTGATTACCAAAGAAATTAGCGGAGAGCCTTCATGTTTCAAGCTTTTAGAATCCCAATACTATTAATGGCCATATACAGTCTACTGATGGTCTTTGGCGGTCATTGGGTATGGAGTACTAGTCATGAAAGTTTGTTAAATGATCATCAATCTAAGCTAGACCGCTTTTCGGTTCATATTTCCAGTCAATTGGATAAGTTCGCGCACATTCCCGAGCTGCTTTCAAAAGACAAAGAACTGGTCGATGCCCTTCACTCTCCAAGTAACTCTGCGCAAATCGAGCTCACCAATCGCTATCTAGAGCACGTAAATTCGGTGATTCAAGCGTCCGACACTTATTTATTAGACAGCATTGGCACCACTATCGCAGCCAGTAACTGGAATCAACCGCATTCTTTTATTCGTCGAAACTTTGCTTTCCGTCCCTACTATCAAGAAGCCATTCAAGGTAATGAAAATCAATACTTTGCGCTAGGTTCAACGTCTGGGAAGCGAGGCTATTATTATTCTTATCCGGTCTCCTATGCCGCTGAGATTATTGGTGTCATTGTCGTAAAGATGGATTTATCGCTGATTGAAGCAAGTTGGAAAGGCAAGCAGAGTTTTTTTGTTGCTGACGATAAAGACCAAATCGTATTCATGTCGAGTAATCCTGAATGGCTGTTCAAAAGCCTTCAGCCGCTGAGCCAAGCACAGCAAGCTCGAATTCAAGAAAGCAGGCAGTATCTCGATACCAAAATAGAAAGCCTTCACTTCTCTGGTGATTTCGAGAGTGCAACTAGCAATATTGAGTCTCCGCACAAGCTCGTCCAAGAGCAATTCTTTAGCTCTTCACGCTTCTTAGCCGAACCGAAACTCACTATACGAGTATTTTCTCCGACCCACTTAGTTTGGTGGGACCTGGTGGCTTACCTAGTGGTTTTGAGCCTTATCTTTGCGATTATTTATCTAACGATGCAGCTCAATCACCATCGACAACAAAGGCGTGCCCAAATTGATAGACTGCAATCTGAAGCCAAGCAAAAACTAGAATTTCAAGTGCTTGAGCGCACATCAGAGCTGCACGTCGAGATTAAACATCGTATCGAAACCGAGCATGTACTGAGGCAAACACAAGACGAACTCATCCAAGCCGCCAAACTGGCGGTGCTAGGGCAAATGTCGGCAAGCATAAGCCATGAGTTGAATAACCCTCTCGCTGCGATTCGCAGTTATGCCGACAACGGCCGACTGTTTCTTGCCAAAGAAAAGACCGATCGTGTCGATGACAACCTCTCGCGAATCTCGGCGCTCACTGATCGCATGGCGAAAATCAGCCACCAGCTTCGCTCTTTTGCCAAGAAGTCCACCGCGGAAGAATTGCATACGTTGCAGATACTTCCCGTATTGCACTCGTCAAAAGAACTGATGAAACCACAACTCAAGAGTGAGCGAGTTAAAGTCAACGAACTCCCTGAAACCTTTGATGCTTGCGTGCTCGCCAACGCCATCCAATTGGAACAAGTGATCATTAATTTGCTGACCAACGCGATTCAGGCGATGGAACAACAAGACGACAAGCAATTAGCTATTCTGTTAGAGATTAGGGAATCCGACCAACAAGCCAGCACCTTGCTGATTCATGTCGATGATAATGGCCCCGGCTTCACTTCCTCTTCGAGCGGAGATTTTTTTGAACCTTTCCATACCACCAAGAAAAATGGACTTGGACTTGGGTTATCGATTTCTCAACAAATAATCCGCGGAATCAACGGCAAGCTCGTTACCGGTCACAGCCCTCAAGGTGGTGCTCGATTCAGCATAGAGTTGCCCCTTCTTGAACAGCAGCAGCAACAAAAACAGCAAGAAGAACCATTACGTAAAGCAAAAACAACAGACTGAGATTAAACCGTTAACAAGCTAGCTATTGAACAAGCGAGCCAACCAACAAGCAAAAAACTCAGCGATAATCAGAATACAAAGAAGTAAAGGAATCACTATGTGTCACGTCTATTTCATTGATGATGAATCCGATCTAAGAATGGCGATTGAACAGAGCTTTGAGCTCGCCGATATTGAAGCGGAGTTCTTTCCCGATGCCGAATCTGCTCTGCTCGCAATTCAAGAGAACGGCTTACCCCACGTCATCATCACTGATATCTGTTTACCGGGTATTTCCGGGCATGACTTGCTCAACACCGTAATGCACAAAGACAAAGAGGTCCCCGTAATCATGATCACTGGCCACGGCGATATCTCCATGGCAGTGCAAGCCATCCATGACGGTGCCTATGATTTCATTGAAAAGCCATTCGCAAATGAACGCTTAATTGAAACAACTAAGCGTGCGATAGATAAACGTCAACTCACTCTTGAGAATCTTGAATTAAAGCGCTCGCTCAAGGCCAGTAAAGCACTTGGACCAAGAATCATTGGGGACACACAATCCATGACTGAGCTGCGTTCCATCATCACTCATGTGGCAGACACTAACGCTGACATTTTACTCTTTGGTGAAACTGGCACAGGCAAAGAGTTAGTCGCACGTTCCCTGCATGAGCAAAGCAGCCGACGAGAACAAAACTTTGTCGCCGTCAATTGCGGTGCGGTTCCAGAGAACCTGATTGAAAGCGAACTCTATGGACATGAGAAAGGCGCGTTTACTGGCGCAGAAAGCAAACGTGTCGGTAAATTTGAATTTGCTCAAGGCGGAACCCTATTCTTAGATGAAATTGAATCCATGCCGATGCAGGCACAAATTCGCCTACTGCGTGTATTACAGGAACGCGTGATTGAGAGAGTTGGATCCAATAGCTTGGTGCCTCTCGATATTCGTGTGATTGCCGCCACCAAAATCGATCTAAAGAAAGCCGCTGAAGAAGGGACTTTTCGACAAGACCTCTATTACCGACTCAATGTCGTGACCTTGGATTTACCGCCGTTAAGAAGCCGCCAAGAAGATATCCCTGCACTATTTCACCACTTCTTACTGGTTGCTGCAGCTCGCTATGGGAAAACAGCCCCTGCGCTTCCACAAAAGCAGCTACATGAGCTTCTAGCCCATGACTGGCCGGGAAATGTACGTGAATTACGTAATACTGCAGAACGTTTTGTGTTGTTAGGTAAGCTTTCTCACATGTCAGAAAACAGCACTGACACCGCACATGAAATGTCACTCACCGAGCTGGTCTGTGATTTTGAAAAAAACACGTTAAAGCAAGCACTTATTGAGTGTAACGGCAGTATAAAAGAGACAATGGAAAGGCTACAACTTCCCCGAAAAACACTCTACGATAAGATGCAAAAACACCAGCTCACGAAAGAGTCTTATAAGGTAGAACAAAACTAGATTAGATTTGGGAGCAAGATCACCTATACTTATTTTGATAACAGGATGTTATGCAATAAATGGGATAAGGAAATAAGTATGGGTGAGAAAACGAAAGTACCATCGATTACTGATACGTTTGAGATAGACGGTATCTACTACACCGATCAGCATGTCGACTTAAACACACCAGAATTAGAAGCGAAGCGAGCGCTGTATGAGCAGATTAATCCTCATTCGAGTCGCGGTAAAAATATAGATGAGGAGGTCTAGTGACCTCCTCATTTTTTATTCCAATAAGACTTTTTCAATTCTAATCACATAGAACGAACCGCTATTTGGTTATGATCTCCGGCCCCATCAAGGTGGTTGGTAACCATGTTGATACCCAAGGCACGTAAGTTACGATAATCAAGAATAAGAACATCACGCCAACCCATGGCAGTGCGGCTTTTACTACGTTCATCATCGACATCTTCGCGACCCCTGCGGTCACAAACAAGTTGAGCCCCACAGGCGGTGTTATCATCCCTATCTCCATGTTCACCACCATCATGATACCAAGGTGAATTGGGTCGATACCCAGTGCAATTGCAATAGGGAAAACCAACGGAGCAACGATGATCAGCAAGCCTGATGGCTCCATGAACTGCCCACCAATCAAGAGTAGAACGTTCACCACAATCAAGAAGGTGATTGGACCTAAACCTGCAGACAACATCGATTCCGTGATCATCTGAGGAATACGTTCTTCTGTCAGTACATGCTTAAGAATCAGAGCATTGGCAATGATAAACAACAGCATGATGGTCAGCTTACCCGCATCATAGAGCGTATCTTTGGTGTCTTTATGGAAAAACGTTTGGAACACTTTCACCAAAGCAGGCTTTGTATTTTTCTTGTCCGCAAACGGCCCCATATCTTTATAGATAAAGTTAGCAATGAAGAACGCGTAAACCGCTGCAACAGCCGCCGCTTCTGTCGGAGTAAAGATACCGCCGTAGATACCACCTAAAATGATAACAATCAGCAACAAGCCCCAGCTCGCATCCTTCGCGGCTGCGAACATCTCACCCCAGCCCACAAATGGCTGTGCAGGAATTTTCTTAATACGTGCTGCAATGTAGATAGCTATCATCAACATCACGCCCGCCAACAGTCCAGGAATCACACCGCCTAAGAACATACGACCCACAGATACATCCGTCGCCGCAGCGTAAACCACCATAACGATAGATGGTGGAATTAAGATACCCAACGTACCCGCGTTACAGATAACCCCTGCCGCGAACTCTTTTGTGTAGCCGTTTTTGATCATACCAGCGATAACAATACTACCGATTGCCACTACCGTTGCTGGAGACGACCCAGATAACGCTGCGAACATCATACACGCCACAACCGATGCCATTGCCAAACCGCCGCGGAACCAACCCACCATTGCGATAGCAAAACGGATAATACGTTTCGCCACGCCACCAGTAGACATAAAGCTAGAGGCCAAGATAAAGAAAGGAATCGCTAAGAGTGTGTAGTGGCCTGCAAATGCATTAAACAGCGTTTGTGCAACGGATGCCAAAGAAGCATCTGAATGCATCAATAAGAATATGACGCTTGATAAACCGAGGGAAATCGCAATTGGCACACCGACCAACATGAAAGCAATTACCATTAAAAATAGAAATAACATTGCCATGATTAGTCTTCCTTACCGTTAGATTTTGTACCCGACTCATTCGCCTTGTTTTGCTTAGTCGAATCCAATACCGCTGTCGCGTCTTCATCAGAACCCGCTAAAACATCAGCTTTCAATGCATCCAGCTCTTCTTCGGCTTCATGGCCCGCAATCATGCGGTCAAGTTTGCCCGTCGCCACTTGATAAGCGATTTGGATGAATCGGAACGTCAGCATTGCCATACCAATCGGCAGTGCCATGTAAGGAATAAAACGTGGCAATTTCTCGTATCGTTCGCCTTCATTCAGCCAGTCGGCAAGAAACTGAAGCATCTCTGGCATTGGAATATCATCAGTTTCATACCAAGCGCGCTCAGTCGCGAACGGGTACCAATAATTCCAAGAACCGATAAGTAGTAAGATTGAGAATGCTAGGCAACTTGCAACGGCGATTAACGCATACACTTTACGTAGCTTTTCTGGGGCAAGGTTAATGATCACATCAACGCCAATGTGGAAGTGCTTTTTGACGCCATAAGATGCGCCGACTAACACCATCCAAGCGAACATGAACACGGTCAGTTCCAGTGCCCATAAGATGTTGTCGTTGAATGCGTATCGAAACACCACATTGGCAAAAGTAAGTAGCGTCATTGCGCCAAGGAAAAATGCGATTAATGACTCTTCAATCACATCCGTAACTCTTCCGACTTTGGAAAAAAGAGAGGTTTCCAGTGCTGATTCGCTAGAATTTGGTTGTTCCATTTGAGGATTATCCATAATTGACTCCGCTTATAGTTATTTTAATAAGGAGTGGCGAAATGCACGCCACTCCTTTAGCGGTGTTATTGGTTTGAAGCTAACGCTGCATCGATAAGATCTGAACCGATGTCTTTTTCAAACTTCTTCCATACTGGTTGAAGCGCAGTTACCCATGCTTCACGCTGTTCAGGCGTAAGCGTACGAACCTCACCACCCGCTTCGATGATGTTGTTTTTGTTCGCTAGGTTAACTTTTGAAGATTCTGCGTTACGAGTCTCAGACACTTCTTGAACGATTGTGCCAAGTTGCGTACGTACATCTTCAGGTAGGTCTTTCCAGAAGTCGTTCGACGTTACTACGAGGTAATCAAGGATACCGTGGTTAGTTTCTGTCACGCCGTCTTGTACTTCAAAGAACTTCTTACCGTAGATGTTTGACCATGTGTTCTCTTGGCCATCGATAACCTTAGTTTGCAGGCCACCGTACACTTCTTTGAAGGACATCTTCTGTGGGTTAGCGCCTAGCTGTTCAAACTGAGCAACCAATACGTCTGATGCTTGAACACGGAATTTCAAACCTTCCGCATCTTCAGGGTTGATAAGAGGTTTGTTTGCTGACATCTGTTTCATGCCATTGTGCCAAAACGCTAGACCCTGTAGGCCACGACGTTTCATTGCATTCTTCAGTTTTTCACCAGATTCTGAGTTTTGGAAACGGTCAACAGCGTCTACATCTTCAAATAGGAACGGAAGGTCAAAAATGCGGTATTTCTTAGTGAACTTCTCAAATTTAGACAGCGAAGGTGCCGCCATTTGAACATCACCATTTAACAGGGCTTCCAGTACTTTATTATCATCGTAGAGTGTTGAGTTAGGGAAAACTTGCATACAAGCTTTGCCATTCATTTCCGTGTTTACTCGCTCTTCCAGTAAAGAAGCGGCAATGCCTTTCGGGTGCTTATCGGTATTGGTTACATGACTGAATTTAATCACGATTTCACCTGGGTCACAGTTTGCAGCAGCATTAAAACTTGTGAGCGCCAGAGCAGATACAGACAGCAGGGTAAGAGGCTTAAACATTATTATTCTCCTTAGTAAACAAAACAGCCCTTCAATGGGAACTGCGTGCTTTCACTAAGGCAATTAGCGCGCCACATTGACACAAGCCATTAACAACCCTTTAACTATAAGGCTTCATGATATCGGCCTGTAGTAGTCACCAACTCGCCGCAAAAATTAATGGGTGGAAAATGACACATAGAATATTTGTAAATGGGTGGAAGCTGACCAACGTATTAGTAATGAATAAGGCCGAATGAGGTCTGACCAAAAGCTCGATAGTCGATGATGCCTTGAAGTAATTTCTACCTATCCTGTAGAGTGCTGCACAACTTAGTCAGATTTACTACAACGCTACTTAATAAGAGTTGATATCAATGAGCCAGATCTACCATCACCCAGTACAAATTTACTATGAAGATACCGATCACTCAGGTGTGGTTTATCACCCTAACTTTCTAAAGTACTTTGAGCGTGCACGCGAACATGTATTGGGTAGCGATAAACTGGCAACATTGTGGAATGAACATGGATTAGGTTTTGCGGTATATAAAGCCAACATGACTTTTCAAGATGGGGTTGAGTTCGCTGAGATCTGCGACATCCGAACCTCTTTTGAACTTGATGGCAAATACAAAACGCTATGGCGACAGGAAGTGTGGCGTAAAGATGCAACCAAACCCGCGGTGATTGGTGATATCGAAATGGTTTGTCTAGACAAAGACAAGCAACTGCAGCCCGTGCCTGCTGAAGTCTTAAAAGCGATGCTTGGCGAAACGAGCTAACTTCGTCTCACCAAACTAGCTTAAAAGAGATGAGACGATGAAAAGGTTCTCATCTCTATCTTCATCGGTAGCAAATTTCCACCAAGCGTAACCGCAAAGCGATACTGCTCATCCAACCGCCCCAAACAACATTGCCAATCTGCAGAACTCTCGGTTTTCTCAGTAACATCCAACCCAACTCCACTGTATATGCTGATTTCATCATGCAATCTAATTTCATCCTGCAAGTTTGGTTGAAAATCCGAAGCGTGAATTGGCAATGTTTGCTCCGTCAGATTGGAGAAATCGAACGAAAAGCTTCGCAACGATGTGGCTAGCCCTTTACCTGTCGCTTTGATATAGGACTCCTTCAGCGCCCAAAGATCGAAAAAGCGCTCTCTTTGTTCTTCTTTGTTGAGCTTAAGTAAATCCGTCAATTCCGTATCTGAAAAATAGTGCTTCATGATCGAGTCGATATTGGTCGAGCTTCTGGCATGTTCGATATCGACGCCTAACTGAAGTGACTTCCCTTCTCTCTGGCAAACTGCGATTAACAAATGTTCTTTGCTATGACTGATATTGAAATTCAGGCCGGTTTCTATTTGTTGTTTCTCAATTAATCTTGGCTTCCCTTTCTCACCATATTCAAAACGCCACTCTTCAGCCGACAAACAAGAGTAGAGAGATAAGATCGCTCTCAGATAATTTCGTACATACAAAGCTTGAGTCTGAGATGAAGGCATTCGATAGCGCTCAACTTTGGCTATCTCGTCGGCCGTCAGTCTCTTTTTGAGCTGAGATACAATGTCTGGCTGGTCATTCAAGTTACTCAGAGAACATAGCCACAAATCAACAACGGGAGTTTTCATTTAACTCGAACTCACTTCTATAAATCACTCTTCAAAACACGATTGGAACAACCCAATCGAACAAATTTAACTCACCTATGAATTAAGTGGAACCTAGAGAATACGGGAGGGAAACCCCCTTCATATGAGGACTTAAAACTAATTTTTCAAATAATAACAAATTAAAACACAGATCACACTTAGCCTTACACGAGAGGCAGCCATTAAATGTTACTTACAAAAATATGACATAGATCTCACCAAGTTGAAATATAGAGTAAAAACACTAAAAAACAACTCATACCCATTAATTATCAATAAGTTAATTAAATTAAAAATACAAAAATCAAAACCATGCCAAATTCATCTGGTCTGAACAGATCATAGTGGCCTCTGGGAGCATTGTATCGACCACTCACCTCGGGTAGCCTGCTCAACCATTAAACAAATTCACACGTTTTCTTTGCGGATACCGACTTGTCGTTTAGTCAGACTTTGAACAGGATTTTAATGGACATCGCCTCAACATTTGAATGCCACCGTCGCGCATGAAACACCTCCCCTACTCTCGTAAGTCAACGCACTTCGAAAAACTAATTTCAATCTGGTTGCCGCCACTCAGCAACCTGAATTTTCAGCTGCGCTTCCCTAAGTCTGTTTCAGATTTTCTTTCTATAGCTTTAAAAGCGCAGCCTCAAAACACGACATCACTTTCTGTGATTTCTAGTGGAGACTCATAATGAGCCAACCCGAGACAAATACACCGGAATCAGTCGACGATACTCGACTGAATAAACGCCTTAAAGATATGCCTGTCGCTATCGTTGGTATGGCGAGCATGTTTGCAAACTCTCGCTACCTGAATAAATTTTGGGATCTTATCAGCGAAAAGATCGATGCGATTACTGAAGTACCAGATACGCACTGGCGTCCAGAAGATTACTACGATTCAGATCGTACTACGCCAGACAAGTCTTACTGTAAGCGCGGTGGTTTCATCCCAGAAGTAGACTTCAACCCAATGGAGTTCGGCCTTCCGCCAAATATCCTAGAACTGACAGACACTTCACAGCTGCTTTCTCTGATCGTTGCAAAAGAAGTACTTGAAGATGCAAAACTTCCAGAAGGTTACGATCGCGACAAGATCGGTATCACGCTCGGTGTTGGTGGTGGTCAAAAGATCGCTCAAAGCCTAAATGCTCGTCTTCAATACCCTGTTTTGAAAAAAGTCTTCAAGAGCAGTGGTATCAGCGACGATGACAGCGAAATGCTGATCAAAAAATTCCAAGACCAATACATCCACTGGGAAGAGAACTCATTCCCTGGTTCATTGGGTAACGTAATATCAGGTCGTATTGCTAACCGCTTTGACCTTGGTGGCATCAACTGTGTAGTAGATGCTGCGTGTGCAGGTTCTCTAGCCGCAATGCGTATGGCTCTAAGTGAGCTGGTTGAAGGCCGCAGTGAAATGATGATCACAGGTGGTGTGTGTACTGATAACTCGCCAACCATGTACATGAGCTTCTCTAAAACACCTGCATTTACCACCAATGAAACCATTCAACCTTTCGATATCGACTCAAAAGGCATGATGATTGGTGAAGGCATCGGCATGGTTGCTCTTAAGCGTCTTGAAGATGCAGAGCGCGACGGCGACAGAATCTACTCAGTGATTAAAGGTGTGGGTTCTTCTTCGGATGGTAAGTTCAAGAGTATTTATGCACCTCGCCCTGAAGGACAAGCAAAAGCACTAAAACGTGCTTACGATGATGCTGGTTTCGCACCGCACACGCTTGGTCTTTTAGAAGCGCACGGTACAGGTACTGCAGCGGGTGATGTAGCTGAATTTGGTGGCTTAAACTCGGTATTCAGTGAGAACAATGAAGAGAAGCAACACATTGCGTTAGGCTCTGTGAAATCTCAAATTGGTCACACCAAATCAACTGCGGGTACTGCCGGTTTAATCAAAGCTGCATTAGCACTGCACCACAAAGTACTGCCGCCAACGATCAACGTATCGGCTCCGAATCCTAAGCTGGATATCGAGAACTCACCGTTCTACCTAAACACACAAACGCGTCCTTGGATGAAACGTGTCGACGGCACACCGCGCCGTGCAGGTATCAGCTCATTCGGTTTTGGTGGCACTAACTTCCACGTTGTATTGGAAGAGTACACGCCAGAACACGCTCGCGGTGACAAATACCGTCAGCGCCAAGTACCGCAAACTCTGTTATTCAGCGCGGAATCTCGTCAAGCACTGATCAATGAGCTCAAGCAGGTTTCAACTCAAGCTGCAGACGCTGCGTTCAAACTGGAAGCGCTTGCTGAGCAACACGCTCTACGTGAAGTTGACGCTAAGCATGCTCGTCTTGGTTTAGTTGTCACTGACCAAGCAGACCTTCAAGCGCAACTGACTCAAGCAGTTTCTATGCTTGATAGCCAAACCAAAGCACATTGGCAGATGCCAAACGGCACTAGTTACCGTGAGTCGGCACTGATTGCTGAAAACGGTGCAGGTAAAGTGGCAGCGCTATTTGCAGGTCAAGGTTCTCAATACCTCAACATGGGTCGCGAGCTTGCATGTCACTACCCTGAAATGCGTCAACAGCTTGCTCAAGCGGATCAAGTATTTGGTCAACACAAGAAAACGGCTCTGTCGCAAATTCTGTTCCCAATTCCAACTTTCACACCAGAAGCAACCAAAGCTCAAGAAGCGGTGTTAACCAATACGGCCAATGCTCAAAGTGCGATTGGTACTGTGTCTATGGGTCAGTTCGACATCATGACTCAAGCTGGCTTCAAAGCTGACATGGTCGCAGGCCACAGCTTTGGTGAATTAAGCGCACTATGTGCTTCGGGTGTTATCTCGCAAGACGATTACTACCAGCTAGCTTTCGCTCGTGGCGATGCGATGGCTGCGACACCTGAACAAGGCGACAGCGGTACTATGTTTGCGGTCATCCTAGACGCAGACAAGCTTCCAGCCGTTGAAAGCTGCATCAGTCAATTCGAAGGCGTGAGCATTGCCAACTACAACGCCCCGACTCAACTGGTTATTGCAGGTCCAACTGCGACGGTTCAACAAGCAGCACAAGCGCTGACAGAACAAGGCTTCAAAGCAATCGCTCTGCCTGTATCTGGCGCGTTCCACACTCCACTTGTTGCTCACGCTCAAAAACCATTTTCTGCTGCAATTGACAAAGCTTCATTTAGCGCTCCAACGCTGCCGCTTTACTCAAACGCAACGGGCAAACTGCACAGCAAAGACGCGAAAGCGATCAAGAAAACATTCAAGCAACACATGCTGCAATCGGTTCGTTTCAGCGAGCAAATTGAAGCGATGTATGAAGCAGGCGCGCGCGTATTCGTTGAGTTCGGTCCGAAAAACATTCTTCAAAAGCTGGTTGAGAAAACATTGGCTGATAAGAACGAAGAGCTTTACGCAATCAGCATCAACCCAAGCCCTAAAGGCGACAGTGACCAACAGCTTCGTTTAGCTGCGGTTCAACTGTGCGTAGCAGGTGTTTCATTAGACAACATTGACCCTTACCAAGCTGACATTGCTGAACCTGCAAAGGCATCACCAATGAACATCAAGCTGAATGCAACCAACTACATCAGCCCTGCTACTCGTAAGAAAATGGATCAATCATTGGCTTCGGGCAACGTCACCGAAAAGACTGAGATTGTTGAAGTGAAAGTTGAAGTCGAGAAAATCGTGGAAAAAGAAGTGATTAAAACAGAAATCGTTGAAGTACCTGTGGCTGCTCCTCAAGCTTCAAATGTGCAACAGTCAGTTGCTCCTGCACCAAGTGCACAAGTAGTAACAGCAGCTCAGAAGCCTCAAGTGGCGCAACCTGCTCCAGCGACTATTCAGCCAGCAGCTCAAGTAACAGTTGATGAATCTTCACTGCAATCGTTCTTCAATGCTCAACAACAAGCAGCAGAAGTACATCAGCAATTCTTGGCGATTCCTCAGCAATACGGTGACACGTTCAACACCCTAATGTCTGAGCAAGCGAAAATGGCAACAGCAGGCGTAGCCATTCCTGAGAACCTACAGCGTTCTATGGAAATGTTCCACCAGCACCAAGCTGAAACGCTAAAAGCTCACGCTCATTACCTAGAGATGCAAGCGCACAGCAACAACTCAGCACTTAATATGCTGACGCAAGGTTCAGCACAAACGGCACAACCAACCTTCGTTGCGCCAGTAAATACTCAGCCAGCGATTCAAGCTCCAACTACTCCAGCAGCTATCGTCCAACAGCCTGTAGCTCAAGTACAAGCGACTCCTGTACAAGCCGCGCCAGTTCAAGCTCAGTCTGTTCAAGTTACGCCAGTACAGAAAGCCGTTCCTGCTCCACAAGTAGCCGCTCAAGCAGCAGCACCGGTTGCAGCTCAGCCTGTGCCAGTTAAAGCACAACCGGCTCCTGTAGCTGCACCTGTAGCAGTACAAACAGCCGATGCTGAAAAAGTGATGCTAGAAGTGGTCGCTGAGAAAACGGGTTACCCAACGGAAATGCTTGATCTAGAAATGGACATGGAAGCAGACCTTGGTATCGACTCAATCAAGCGCGTAGAGATCCTTGGTACCGTTCAAGACGAAATGCCGAACCTACCTGAGCTGAACCCTGAAGATTTAGCTGAGTGTCGTACTCTTGGTGAAATCGTTACCTACATGAACAGCAAGATGCCAGCATCTGCGCCTGTTGCTGCACAGCCAAGCGCAACCGCTCCTGTTCAAGCAGCTAACGGTCTTGATGCAAAAGTCGTTCAACAAACCATGCTAGAAGTGGTTGCTGAGAAGACAGGTTACCCAACGGAAATGCTTGATCTAGAAATGGATATGGAAGCAGACCTTGGTATCGATTCAATCAAGCGTGTTGAGATTCTTGGTACGGTTCAAGATGAACTGCCTACTCTTCCAGAGCTAAACCCTGAAGACTTAGCTGAGTGTCGCACTCTTGGCGAAATCGTTGCCTACATGAACAGCAAGCTTCCAGCTTCGGCTCCCGTGTCTTCACAAGCAGCAGTAGTTGCTCCGGCAACAGCTAGCAATGGTCTAGATGCGGCTGTCGTTCAAAAAACCATGTTAGAAGTAGTCGCAGAGAAGACGGGCTACCCGACTGAAATGCTAGACCTAGCAATGGACATGGAAGCTGACCTTGGTATCGATTCAATCAAGCGTGTTGAAATTCTAGGTACGGTACAAGACGAATTACCGACTCTTCCAGAGCTCAACCCTGAAGACTTAGCTGAATGTCGCACTCTAGGCGAAATTGTTGACTACATGAACAGCAAGCTTCCAGCTTCTGCTCCAGTAGCAACTCAAGCATCTGCACCAGCGCAAGCAGTATCAAACGGTTTAAACGCAGAGCAAGTTCAAAGCACAATGCTGAGCGTAGTGGCTGATAAAACTGGCTACCCAACAGAAATGCTCGACCTAGCAATGGACATGGAAGCAGACCTTGGTATCGACTCAATCAAACGTGTTGAGATCCTTGGAACGGTTCAAGACCAGCTACCAACATTGCCAGAGCTGAACCCTGAAGATCTAGCTGAGTGTCGTACTCTTGGCGAAATCGTTGACTACATGAACAGCAAGTTAGCTCCTAGTTCGGAAGCAGCTACAGCCGCTGTAGAAAGCACGAGCAATGACCTAAATCCTGCTCATGTTCAATCAACAATGATGGAAGTGGTTGCCGATAAAACTGGCTACCCCGCAGAAATGCTCGACCTAGCGATGGACATGGAAGCAGACCTTGGTATCGACTCTATCAAACGCGTTGAGATCCTAGGTACAGTTCAAGACCAGCTACCAACACTGCCAGAACTAAACCCTGAAGACCTAGCTGAGTGTCGTACGCTTGGTGAAATCGTTACTTACATGCAAAGCAAGCTATCCGCTGCTGCACCCGTAGCGACTGCTAAAGCTGAATCAGTAACGCCTATCGCAGAAACAGCGACAGCGGAACTTCCTCCACACAATGAGGTAGCGCTAAAAAAGCTACCAGCGGCAGATAAACTCGTCGATTGTTTCTCAAAAGACGCTTGTGTCGTGATCACAGATGATGGTCACAACGCTGGTGTTCTAGCAGAAAAGTTGACCGCTAACGGCATTCAAGTTGCTGTAGTGCGTAGTGCTCTTTCTGCCGCGTCACCTTTAAACAGTGAAATCGCAAGCTACACACTTAACAGCGTCGATGATGCTGGTGTGACAGCTGTGATTAACGACATCGAAGCAGACCTTAAAACGTCGAACAAAGTGATTGCTGGCTTCATTCATTTACAAGCTATCGTTGATGCGAAACAAAGCAACGAGCAAGCAGTTAACTTGAATGCAGACTCAAGAGCTTCACTAACCACAGCGTTCTTATTCGCGAAGCACCTAAATGGTCAGCTGAATACCGTTTCTGGTCGCAGTGTGTTCTTCACGCTAAGCCGTATCGATGGTGGCTTTGGTTACCTAGATACTAAGCAATTAGCGAATGCAGAACTCAACCAAGCCGCGTTGTCTGGTCTAACTAAGACACTGAGCCATGAATGGTCAAACGTGTTCTGCCGTGCATTGGATGCTGACGCTTCTATTGATGCTCGTCACCTAGCTGAAGCTATCACAGGCGAACTGTTCGATATCGATACCAACACGGTTGAAATCGGTCTTAGCCATGCAGAAAACGGTGAATCGGGTCGTGCAACATTGATTGCGGCAACACCAGGTGCTGCACAAACCAAAAACACAGGTGCTCAACTCACCAAGAGCGACAAAGTTCTCGTAACTGGTGGCGCTAAAGGCGTGACGTTTGAATGTGCACTTACGCTTGCTAAGCAATGTAAGTCTCATTTCATTCTTGCAGGTCGTAGTAAGCATATTACTTCAGCTGAGCTACCTCAGTGGGCACAAGGCAAGCAAGAGAAAGAGCTAAAACCAGCGGCTATCGCTCACCTACAAGCAACAGGTGACAAACCAACGCCAAAGAAAGTTGATGCCTTACTAAAACCTGTATTGAGCAGCCTTGAAATCAACGCAGCACTTGCCGCTTTCAACGAGATTGGCGCGAGCGCTGAGTACCTAAGCCTAGATGTGTCGAACCATGAGTCTGTAGCGAAAACACTGGCGAATTTCGACGGCATCACGGGTCTTATCCACGGTGCAGGTGTACTGGCTGACAAACACATTCAAGATAAAACACTTGATGAACTGAACATGGTTTACGGCACGAAAGTGGGCGGACTAGAAGCGGTTCTTGGTGGTCTTGATAGCAGCAAGCTAAAGTTGATTGCGATGTTCTCTTCGGCGGCGGGTTTCTACGGAAACACAGGCCAAAGTGACTACTCGATGTCTAACGAGATCCTAAACAAAGCGGCTCTACAACTGTCTGCGCGTAACCCTCAAGCGAAAGTGATGAGCTTCAACTGGGGACCGTGGGACGGTGGCATGGTCAACGCAGCACTGAAACGTATGTTCACAGAGCGCGGCGTGTACGTAATTCCTCTTCAGGCAGGTGCAGAGCTGTTTAGTTCTCAACTACTGAACGAAACTGGCATTCAACTGCTGGTTGGTACGAGCATGCAAGGTTCTGACAACAAGGAAGCTGCTGTAAAAAAGCTTAATGCGGAGTCTGTGCATCTTGCAAAGAGTCCGCTGAATACAAGCATCACTGTGACACGTCATCTTGATCCAAAGGCATTGCCTTTCATTCAAGATCACTGCATTGCCGGTAACCCTGTGTTACCGACAGTGTGTGCCATCCAATGGATGCGTGAAGTCGCAGAGCAACTGTTAGGGGTGAACGTTAGCGTTCACAACTACAAACTGCTTAAGGGTGTGATTTTTGATACTGATGAAGTGCAAGAGCTGAAACTGGTTCTTTCTTCTGATGCTAAATCAAAAGATCAGCTAAAAGCGGTGATCAGTTGCCAAGGGCGACCACAGTATCAAGCTCAGTTGCAAGTTGCCTCTGTGCAAGTGTCTGAAGATGTTCAACAAGCGTCAGTAAAACGCTTTGAGGCCAACACTTCAGCACCTGTAACAACGGCACAAGCTCTATACAGCGACGGCACTCTGTTTCACGGACCAAGACTGCAAGGTATTACCTCAGTCGAACGCTTTGACGACTTAGGTTTATTGGCTCAATGCCAGTTGCCTCAGATTGAAAACAGCGACTGTGGAGCATTTATTCCTAAGCAAGGCTTTGGCGATAGCCAGCCATTTGCTGAAGATTATCTGTTGCAAGCAATGCTGGTATGGGCTCGATTGAAATACGGTGCGGCAAGCCTACCGTCTGCAATCGGTGAGTTTGTTTGTTACGCACCGATGCACAATGGTGACCAAGGTTGGCTAGAACTGAACGTGATAAAAAGCACGGCTCGTTCTCTGCAAGCTGATATCTCGCTTTACCACCAAGATGGTCGTTTAAGCGCAGTAATGAAAGGTGCAAAAGTCACCATCAGCAAGAGCTTAAACGACGCATTTTTGCCGAAGTCTAGCTCAGCAGTATCGAAGAAAGAGGCTACTAAGAACGCAGAAAAGGAGCAATTGTCATAGTGACTGTTCCTTCTAATAAAGCGATGCCATTGCGCATCGCTCTTTTAGCTCAGCCAGCAAACGCGGCTGAGCTTTCTGCCGACTTATTCCCCTCGTTCCCAGACATGATAACTGTTGTGGTTGATGGCAATTTTAATCAAGCACTTAGCCGTGCGATTGAGACTGTAAATCAAGGCACTACTGTTAAACTCTGTTTGGATTCTCACTCACCATCATTGTTGATGTTAAGTGCGTTGAATGCTGCTCAGAATAAGATTCACCCACACGCGAATTTAGCGGGCTTTGCCGAAACTCTCGATCTAAATAATGGAGATAGCGTTCAGCTTGCTCTGGATATTGCACACCGCCCCGCGACAGATTTAAGCCATCAACAACAATATTCTGCACTCTCTGCTTCGCAGCAGTTTGATGAATTGTTGAATATGGTTAATGCGATATCGAGCCGTTCATTGCCGAGCTATTCATTACCGAGCCACTATTGGTTCACTGAGCCGAACAAAGCACGTGTTGCTGCGTTAACTTTCAGTGACGATAGCCAAAAAGCCACCAGCCTGATATTGACTCAAGCGACCGGTTTTCAAGAACCAAAACCCTTGCTATCAAGCGAGCGTTTGATGTTTGTGGTTTCAGGCAACGAACAAGCCGAATTGGTTTCTCAGTTAATCTCGTTAAGAGAAGAGCTTAAATGCGTTAGTGATTCAGCGGACAGCGAACTTACTATCGCCAGCTTAATGCATTCAAACCTAAGTCACTTCCAAAGCGTTCAGCACAATGTTGTCCGTGGTGCGAACATCGTGATTCAAGCCGCTTCAATTGATGCTGCAATACAAGAGATCACAGCGCTAGAAAATGCGTTGCCAAAAGTAATGGCAGACAATAGCCACTACAAAACGCCTGCGGGCAGTTGTTTCTCACCCAAGCCTCAAAGCAAAGGTGGCGTTGCATTTGTTTACCCTGGTGTTGGCACGGTTTATCCCGGTATGTTGCGTGAATTTCACCACCATTTCCCACAGTTGTTTGCTCGTTTAGAACGCGAAGGTAACTTGAAAGAGATGCTGCAGGCTGACAAAACCTACGCTGAAGACGCGCAAGAAATGTCGCTTAGTGAATTGGCCATTGCAGGTGTGGGCAGTAGTTATCTATTAACACAACTGCTATGTGATGAATTCAAAGTACAGCCAGATTTCGCTTTGGGTTACTCCAAGGGTGAAGCCTCCATGTGGGCGAGCTTGAATGTTTGGAAAAACCCACATGCGCTGATTGAGATGACTCAAACTAGCCCTATTTTCACGACGGCTATTTCTGGTGAACTCACCGCAGTGCGTCAAGATTGGCAGCTCAACGGCGACGAAAGCATCCAATGGAACAGCTTTGTGGTTCGCAGTGATGCGCAAGCGATTGAGACTCTGTTACCAGAGTTTCCACGCGCTTATCTCGCTATCATCCAAGGTGACACTTGCGTACTGGCAGGCTGTGAAAGCACCTGTCGTGCTCTGCTCAAGAAACTGGGTAAACGTGGCATTGCCGCGAACCGTGTTACCGCAATGCACACCACACCAGCGCTAAGTCAGCATAGCCAAGTGCAGGAGTTTTACACTCAACCACTGTTCGACGAGTTGCCAAAGCATATCCGCTTTATCAGCGCAGCAGGTCTACCGACTGGCGCACCAATCAATATCGACAGCGACAGCATCGCCCTTTCGATTGCCGACACTTTCTGTTCAACGTTAGATTTCACCGCGTTGATCCAGAGTGCGCGTCAACAAGGTGCGCGTCTGTTTGTCGAAGTAGGTGCCGATCGTCAAACCAGCACATTGATCGACAAGATCAATCGTAGCGACGACGTAGCCGACCAGTACTGCACAATCGCTTCCAATGCCAAAGGCGGTGACGATGTTGTCACGCTCATCAAGTGTATTGGCCAGCTCATTACTCATCAAATTCCACTGTCTGTCGAGCCTCTTATCCAAGGGCTAGAACAACAGATCACCGCCGCTAAGCAATTAAGTGGTGCGTCTCAAGGCAGCGCAGTGAATCATCAAGGAGAGCTAGTATGAGTTCTCAATCGAAACCATCTCAATATAAATATCAGGCTCAAAACAAACAGCAAGTGAAGTGCAATAAGATCGCGATTGTTGGTATTGCTAACCAATACCCAGAAGCGGATACACCAAAAGACTTTTGGCAAAACTTGCTGAATAAAAAAGATTCTCGCACCACATTAAGCGCTGAAAAGTTAGGTGCTAAACCTGAAAGCTATCAGGGCGTGCAAGGTGAATCAGACCGCTTTTACTGTGACAAAGGCGGCTACATCGAAAATTTCAATTTCGATAGCAATGGCTACCGCTTAACAGCAGAGTCATTCAACGGTGTTGACCAAAGTTTCCTATGGGCTTTGGATACCAGCCGTAAGGCGTTAATCGACGCTGGCATTGATTTAAATGCCAATATTTTAGAGCGCACAGGCGTGATTATGGGTGCCCTTTCGTTCCCAACCACACGTTCAAACGACCTGTTTCTGCCGATGTATCACTCGGTGGTCGAGAAAGCACTACAAGCTAAATTGGCTAATGACCAATTTTCACTGCTACCAACCAATGAAACCGCGCAAGACCTCAATCCTATCAATGGTGCAGCGGCACACAACGCCTCTAAGTTAGTGGCTGATGCGCTAGGTTTAGGCAACGTGCAACTTAGCCTAGATGCGGCATGTGCAAGCTCAGTGTATTCATTGAAGTTAGCGTGTGATTACTTGAACACGGGCAAAGCCGACATGATGTTGGCAGGCGCGGTATCCGGTGCTGACCCATTCTTTATCAATATGGGTTTTTCCATCTTCCACGCTTACCCTGACCACGGCGTGTCGGTTCCGTTTGATAGCAACAGTAAAGGTCTATTTGCTGGCGAAGGTGCCGGTGTTTTAGTCCTAAAACGCTTAGCTGATGCAGAACGTGATGGCGATAATATTTACGCAGTTGTCAGCGGTATTGGCTTGTCGAACGATGGCCGTGGCCAGTTCGTATTAAGCCCAAATAGTAAAGGACAAGTACAAGCCTTTGAACGCGCTTACGAGGCATCAAACCTAACACCAGACAGCATTGAAGTGATTGAGTGTCACGCAACCGGCACACCATTAGGTGACAAGGTTGAGTTAACCTCAATGGAGCGTTTCTTTGCTGACAAATTGAATGGTTCTAACCCGCCATCGATTGGCTCTGCGAAGTCAAACCTCGGCCACTTACTGACTGCTGCGGGTATGCCGGGGATCATGAAAATGATCTTTGCGATGAAAGAAGGCGTGCTTCCTCCAAGTATTAATTTGGACAAGCCACTATCGTCACCAGAGGGTTTATTTGGCTCACAAACTCTGCCAACGCAGGTTCAACCTTGGCCAAGTAAAGCGGGTAACTCAGAGCGCTGCGCGGGTGTTTCTGTCTTTGGTTTCGGTGGCTGTAACGCTCACTTACTGCTTGAAGCGTATTCAGACACGAGTCATGTAAACCAGACTTTAGAGTCAGCGTCTCCAAGCCTACAGCCGTCTAATTTAAGCATTACTGGCCTCGCGTCTCACTTCGGTTCTCTGCAAAGCATCAATGCGCTGAGCACTGCGATTGAAACCAACAACGATGCTTTCATTGCTTTACCTAAGAAACGCTGGAAAGGCTTAGACCAACATCCAGAATTACTGAATCAGTTTGGTTTACGCGGCATTCCAAACGGAGCCTACATCGACCAATTCGATCTCGATTTCCTACGTTTTAAAGTGCCGCCAAACGAAGATGACCGTTTGATCTCTCAGCAGTTGCTACTGATGAAAGTTGCAGACGAAGCCATCAAAGATGCCAAGCTTGTAGCAGGCCAAAAGGTTGCAGTACTCGTTGCGATGGAAACAGAGCTTGAGATGCACCAATTCCGTGGACGCGTAAACCTGCATAGCCAACTGGCTGACAGCTTTGCCAACATGGGTATCGAACTGACTCAAGACGAATACCAAGCGCTAGAAACCATCGCGATGGACAGTGTGATGGACGCAGCCAAGCTGAACCAATACACCAGTTTCATCGGTAACATCATGGCTTCGCGTATCTCTTCATTGTGGGACTTTAACGGCCCTGCCTTTACGATTTCAGCCGCTGAACAGTCGGTTGCTCGTTGTATCGATGTCGCGCAAAACCTAATATCGCAAGAATCCATGGACGCAGTCGTGATTGCCGCCGTTGACCTTAGCGGCAGTGCAGAACATGTGATTCTGAAGAACAGCGTGAACCCAGTCTCACTTTCTCCAAAATTCGGACAACCGCAAGACGGCAGTTGGAATGTCGGCGAAGGCGCAGGTGCAATTGTTCTTGTGGAAGAAAAACGAGTAGCGAGCAACCAAGATGCGGCTTACGGCAGCATCAACGCATTGGCTTTTGGTTCAAGCGAGAATAACAACGCCGTTGTTGATGAGTTACTGACTCAAGTCGGTATGAGCTCGAACGGTGTTTCTCTGCTTGAGCTTAACCATGCACCAGAATCTTCATCACATCAGTCTTCATCTCTAAGTTTAGGGAACACAAAGACGACTCAAGCAAGTCAGCGTGTAGGTCACTGCTCTGCAGCCTCTGGTATGGCAAGCCTGCTACACGGTCTACTCAACCTGAACCTTGAGTCTCTGAATCCAAATGTCAGCTCTAAGAGCGCGATTGTTGCCAACATCAGCGAAGGACAATGTTCACAGCTGCTACTAAGCCAATCGAGTGTTGAATCTCAATCACTATCGGTTCGTTTGAACAGTGAACTGGCGAGCGATGCTAAACGCCAATTGGTTAAGCAAGTAACATTAGGTGGTCGCGATATTTATCAACATATTGCTCAAACCCCAGTGACTAACTTGGCTGCGATTCAGCAGAAAGCTTCTGGTAAACAAGCAGCAAGAGTGGCGTCGATTCCAACGACAGCAAGCATTCAAGCAGCCCTTGCACAAAAAGAGTTAGAGAAGAATGCATTAGCGCAGAACGCGGTAGAGCCAGTCATCGAAACTCCTACATCAGTATCCCCTACTCTGGCGCCAACTCGCCACAGTCAGCTAACAGGTAACCACAGCAATATGACTCATGTCCTATCCGCTAAAAATGGCACGTCTCAAATCGACGCTAATACGGATGCTGCATTACAGCCGTCTGTAACACCACACAACCAAGCTTTTGCTCAAAACCAGCAAGCAGCGCAGCAAGTACACAAAGCATTCCTGCACACTCGTGCCCAAGGCATGCAAATGGCTGATGCACTATTGAAAGCACAGTTAAACGCAATTACGTCTGGTTTAGATAGCTCAGCCCTTATTCAACAAACGAATGGTCAACAAAAAAATGGTCAACAAACGAATGGTCAGCAAACATTAGCTCAGACTGTTCAAGCTCAACCGGCTCAGGTTCAGTCAGAACCAGTCAACGTATTAGCGACGCCAGCACCAGTAAAACCTATCCGTAAGCCATGCATTTGGGATTACGATGATCTGGTTGAATACGCGGAGGGCGATATCGCCAACGTATTTGGTCCTGATTACGCAATCATCGATAGCTATTCGCGCCGCGTTCGCTTGCCAACTACCGACTACCTATTGGTATCTCGTGTAACCAAGCTCAACGCAACCGTTAACGAGTACAAGCCAAGCACCATGACCACCGAATATGACATCCCGGTTGATGCGCCGTATCTTGTTGATGGTCAGATCCCTTGGGCTGTAGCGGTAGAATCTGGTCAGTGTGACCTAATGCTGATCAGCTACCTAGGTATCGATTTTGAAAACAAAGGCGAGCGTGTTTACCGCTTGTTAGATTGTACGCTGACCTTCCTTGGCGACTTGCCTCGTGGTGGCGATACACTGCGTTACGATATCTCAATCAACAACTTTGCTCGCAATGGCGACACGCTGCTGTTCTTCTTCTCGTACGAATGTTTCGTTGGCGACAAGATGATCCTGAAAATGGATAACGGCTGTGCGGGCTTCTTCACTGATGAAGAGCTAGCAGATGGCAAAGGTGTGATTCACACTGAAGATGAAATCAAGGCGCGTAAGCTTGCCACTAAGCAACGCTTCAACCCTATGTTGCACTGTCCTAAAACCCAATTTAACCACCAAGAACTGCGTCATCTACTGACTGCCAACATTGCAGAATGTTTTGGCCCAACTCACCAATCCAATAGCCACCAGCCTTCTCTATGCTTCAGCTCAGAGAAGTTCATGATGATCGAAAAGGTTAGCCGTGTTGAACCGCAAGGCGGCACATGGGGACTTGGTCTGATTGAAGGTCATAAGCAGCTAGAGCCTGAGCACTGGTACTTCCCTTGTCACTTCAAAGATGACTCAGTAATGGCTGGCTCTTTGATGGCAGAAGGTTGTGGTCAACTGCTTCAATTCTTCATGATGCATCTTGGCATGCACACGCTTGTTCAAAATGGTCGTTTCCAACCGCTTGAAAATGCCCCTCAACAAGTGCGTTGTCGTGGTCAAGTTCTACCACAATCGGCAGAACTGACGTACCGCATGGAAGTAACTGAGATTGGTCTAAGCCCTCGCCCATACGCGAAAGCTAACATCGATATTTTGCTGAACGGCAAAGTGATTGTTGATTTCCAAAACTTGGGTGTGATGATCAAAGAAGACGACGAATGTACTCGTTACTTCCCTTCTTTAGAGACAGCTAAGATCTTAGTTGCTGACACCGTAGCAGAGACAACGGTCGCGACTCCTGTTATCGAAAACTTGGGCCATACACCAGCAGTGAACCAACAGGCTTCAGCAAATGCGCCCTTAATGGCTCAAATTGAAGACCTAGCAACAGCGCCAAACAAAGGTGTAGTTCCACTTCAACACGTTGAAGCTCCGGTAACGCCTGATTACCCGAACCGCACGCCAGACACAGTTCCGTTCACGCCTTATCACATGTTCGAGTTCGCAACGGGTGATATCGAGAAATGTTTCGGTCCTGATTTCTCTATCTACCGTGGAATGATCCCACCACGTACTCCGTGTGGCGACTTGCAGCTAACTACACGTGTGGTTGAGATTGAAGGTAAACGTGGTGAATTCAAGAAACCATCTTCATGTATCGCAGAATACGAAGTGCCAGAAAACGCATGGTACTTTGATGAAAACAGCCACCAAACCTTGATGCCTTACTCGGTATTAATGGAGATTTCACTGCAGCCAAACGGCTTTATCTCTGGCTACATGGGCACAACACTGGGCTTCCCGGGTGAAGAGTTATTTTTCCGTAACCTAGACGGCAGCGGCAAAATGCTACGCAATGTCGATTTACGTGGCAAAACCATCACCAACGATTCTCGTCTGCTTTCAACCGTAATGATGGGCACCAACATCGTACAGAGCTTCAGCTTTGAGCTAAGCACTGACGGTGTGCCTTTCTACCAAGGTACGGCAGTATTTGGTTATTTCAAAGGCGCAGCACTGAAAGACCAATTAGGTTTGGACAACGGTAAAGTGACTCACGCATGGCACGTTGATAACAATCGCACGCCAGACGTAAACATCAACTTGCTAGACAAAACGAGTCGTTACTTTAATGCACCTGTTTCTGCTACTGGTGAAGTGCAAGAGCACTACCAACTGGCTGGCGGTCGTTTGAACTTCATCGATACAGTGCAGATCACTAGCGATGGTGGTAAAGACGGTCTGGGTTACCTATACGCTGAGCGCACTATCGACCCAAGTGATTGGTTCTTCCAGTTCCACTTCCATCAAGACCCAGTAATGCCCGGCTCTCTAGGTGTCGAAGCGATCATCGAGTTAATGCAAACCTACGCACTAAACAAAGATCTTGGCGCTGGCTTCCGCAATCCGAAATTTGGCCAAATCCAATCTGAAGTGAAATGGAAATACCGTGGTCAGATTAACCCTCTGAACAAACAGATGTCACTGGATGTACACATCACTGCAATCAAAGACGAAGACGGTAAACGCATCATCGTTGGCGACGCAAACCTGAGCAAAGATGGTCTGCGTATTTATGAAGTGAAAGACATCGCAATTTGTATCGAAGAAGCCCCTGCTACCGATAAAGCTTCTGGTATCAATAAAGCTTAAGCCGCCATTAGAGACAAAGAATTAGGAAAGAATTTAGTATGACAACTCAAACTACAATCAATAACGAAAAGCTATCTCCGTGGCCTTGGCAGATTGAAGGGAGCACTACTCATTTCGATAACGCAGCAATGTCGACAATCTTGAAAGATTTAAGCCTTGCTTGTTACGTAGTGAACCACCCAGAAAAAGGCTTAGGCGTAAGCCAACAAGCTGAGATTACATCGGGCGATACAGCAAGCGCTGCAAACAGCCAGCCTGTTAGCGCATTTGCTCCAGCTCTTGGTACACAAAGCCTAGGCGACGAAGATTTCCGTCGCTGTCATGGCGTAAAATACGCTTACTATGCAGGTGCAATGGCAAACGGTATCTCATCAGAAGAGTTGGTGATTGCGCTTGGTCAAGCGGGTATTCTTTGTTCATTTGGCGCGGCGGGCTTAATCCCATCTCGCGTTGAGCAAGCGATCAACCGCATTCAAGCAGCACTGCCAAACGGTCCTTATGCATTTAACCTGATTCACAGCCCAAGCGAGCCAGCGTTAGAACGTGGCAGTGTAGAGCTGTTTTTGAAGCACCAAGTGAAAACGGTTGAGGCTTCAGCATTCTTAGGTTTAACACCGCAAATCGTTCACTACCGTGCAGCAGGCCTTAGTCGCGATGCACAAGGTGAGATTCAGATTGGCAACAAGGTTATTGCCAAGGTAAGCCGTACTGAAGTTGCAAGTAAGTTCATGCAGCCTGCTCCTGTGAAAATGCTGCAAGCTTTGGTTGATGAAGGTCGAATCACAGCAGAACAAATGGAACTGGCACAGTTGGTTCCTATGGCTGATGACATTACTGCAGAAGCCGATTCTGGTGGTCACACCGATAACCGTCCACTGGTTACCCTACTGCCAACGATTCTGGCCCTGAAAGAGCAAATCCAAGCACAGTACCAATTCAAAACTCCGCTACGTGTCGGTTGTGGTGGTGGCGTAGGTACGCCTGACGCTGCTCTAGCGACGTTTAACATGGGCGCGGCTTACATTGTTACTGGTTCAATCAACCAAGCGTGTATTGAGGCTGGCGCGAGCGAACACACACGTAAGCTGCTTTCGACAACTGAAATGGCTGACGTGACTATGGCACCGGCGGCCGACATGTTCGAAATGGGTGTGAAACTGCAAGTGGTTAAACGCGGCACCTTGTTCCCAATGCGTGCAAACAAGCTATATGAGCTATACACGCGCTACGATTCAATTGAAGCGATTCCAGCAGAAGAACGCCTGAAGTTAGAGAAGCAAGTATTCCGTTCAACACTGGATGACATTTGGGCAGGAACTGTGACGCACTTTAACGAGCGCGACCCTAAACAGATCGAACGTGCTGAAGGCAACCCGAAGCGTAAGATGGCGTTGATCTTCCGTTGGTACTTAGGGCTTTCTAGCCGTTGGTCAAACACAGGTGAACAAGGTCGTGAAATGGATTACCAAGTATGGGCAGGCCCTGCACTTGGCGCATTCAACGCATGGGCAAAAGACAGCTACTTAGACGATTACCAACAGCGTAATGCCGTTGATCTAGCAAAACACCTAATGCATGGCGCAGCCTACTTGGCTCGCGTTAACTTGCTGACCTCACAAGGCATCAAGCTTGATCCAGAGCTAGCACGTTGGAAGCCAACTCAAAGAATGGCTTAAGTAACTCATGACTTAGCTAAACTTAAATTAGCTAGGCTCAACGAATAAAAAAAGCGACCACTTAGGTCGCTTTTTCTTTAGGTGTTCTTATCTAAATTTGATAGACGATTAAGAGTTTTGCATACGCTTTTTCAGTCGCGCTAAATCAATAGCGCTTGAACGAACCGTTAATTTGATGTGTTCGTAATCGTACTCTTCTTTAACCACACTCATGTTTGAGCGAATCTCACCGATGATGCCTTGTCCAGAATAAGGGATAGTGATCTCTTCTTCGATCATGCCTTCTTCAGCAACACCAACGATGTACTTGTGCAGTTTCGTGATATCTAACGGATCACGAGTCGACGTTAGCATTGCATCTGGGAATTCTTCGATCAGCTCTAATTGCTGTTCTTCAGTCAATCTATCGCACTTATTCAGCACTAATAGTTTTTCGCTACCTTCAACGCCCACTTGTGCTAATACGTCGTGTACGACATCAAGCTGAGCTCGGAACGAAACGTCAGAAGCATCAACCACATACAAAAGCAGTGAAGCATCATGCGCTTCTGCTAGCGTTGAGTGGAATGAAGCAACCAGATCATGTGGCAGTTTCTTGATGAAACCAACCGTGTCTGAAACCAAGATACGTGGCTGAGTAATTGGCTGAAGTGCACGAACCGTAGTATCTAGCGTTGCGAACAGTTTATCTTCACCCACCACTTCGGTTGCGGTCATTGCACGCATCATCGAAGACTTACCGGCATTGGTGTAGCCAACTAAAGCAACAGTGAAAAGCTCCGCGCGCCTTGTGCGTCTGGTCTTCATTTCATCTTGTACGCTTACTAGCTCACGCTTAAGCGCAGCAATTTGGTCACGTACGTTACGACGGTCTAGCTCTAGTGAAGTTTCACCTGCGCCCTGACCCATTTGACGCTCTTTATCACCCTCAGCCGTTTCACGCAGTCGTGGAACTAAATAGTTTAGACGAGCGATATCAACTTGCAGACGAGCAGTACGAGTACGAGCGTGACGGCTGAAGATTTCGATGATGATGCCAGTACGGTCAAATACTTCCACACCCAAACTCGCCTCAACAGTACGCATTTGAGATGGACTTAAATCACAGTCAAATACCACAACATCAGCGGCACCGTATTGGAAGTTGCCCGTTGGAAGATCATCAAAATCTAGCTCATCGATTTCAGAACTAAAATCAAACGACTCATCAATAAAATCTTCATCTTCAGCTTCTTCAATAGAGCCTTGGTAACCAGTTAGATGTGCAATTTCGGCAAGCTTACCTGCACCCAACACATTCTGTCGTTGAGATGAATTATGGTGTTGCGATTGCGTACCAACGACTTTAAACCCTAGGGTTGACACTAAGCGAGCAAGTTCGGCAAGAGACTCTTTTGCTTCGTCACCTTTAAAATCCGGTGTCGTAATAGAAATAAGTAAAGCGTTATTCGCCGCTGGTTTTGCTGTTAGTTTCATGTATTCTTCTGTTTATGCACCAAAGTGCAACCTAGTTTTTGATCTAAAGTAGTGTGATCCTACGCGTTTCTACGTCAGCTTTATAGAGCTAAGGGATACTAAATCACGATATTATTGCAGTAGAAGCATATATATCGTTTACCCCTCTGTTTTTATAAGGAATAAAAAGCAAGTATAGACAACGAAAAAGACAGCATCACATTACTTATTACTAGTTGGTGATACTGCCTTTAATTTAGACATGAACTTTGATTGTTAAACTAACTCAGCAACTAGAAGTTAGAAGTTAGAAATCGATTCTCGCTTCGGTTTGAGCATCGAAGAATACCGCCTTTGATAAATCAAAATGAAGTGGTGCCATTTGCCCAACGGAAACTTCAAATTCTGGCGATAAACGACACGCGACTTCTTGGTCGTTCACTTTAACCATTGCGATGGTATCTGGCCCTGTTGGCTCCAACACTTCCAATTGCAGATCTAGCTTTGTGGTTGCCGACACATCATCACCTTCTTGCTCAGTAATATGTTCAGGACGTAACCCAATGACCAATTCCTTGCCATCTTGGTCACGCATGCTCTGTGGCAATCGAATGTGGTGTTCTTGTTCGGCAGTACCCACCACTTTGATGATCGGGTTTTGCTCATCATCAAGATCCACCATGGTCTTAATGAAATTCATAGAAGGTGAACCCATAAAGCCCGCCACAAACATATTGTTTGGCTTGGTATAGATCTCTTGAGGTGTACCTAACTGCTGCAGTTCACCGTCTTTCATTACTGCGATGCGATCCGCCAGAGTCATTGCTTCGATCTGATCATGAGTTACATAAACAATCGTGGTGTTGAGCTTCTGATGCAGGCGTTTAATCTGATGACGCATCTCAACACGCAGCTTGGCATCCAAGTTAGAAAGCGGCTCATCAAATAAATACAGCTTAGGACGACGAGCCAGAGCGCGGCCCATCGCGACACGTTGACGCTGGCCACCAGAAAGCTGCGATGGTTTACGATCAAGCAGCTGTTCGATTTGCAGCATTTCTGCCACTCGATTGACCTCAGCATCAATCTCTTGTTTAGGCATCTTACGAATCTTCAGACCAAAGGCGATATTGCCACGCACCGTCATGTTTGGATAAAGCGCGTAAGACTGAAACACCATCGCAATATCGCGATCTTTCGGCTCAACCTGCGCCACGTCTACACCATCAATCACTATCTCACCCGAACTAATATTCTCTAGCCCAGCGATGGTGTTCATTAAAGTGGATTTCCCACACCCCGAAGGGCCGACAAGTATCAAAAATTCCCCCGAATCGATACTGATGTCGATGCCCTTTAACGTTTCGTTGTCCGCGTTGCGATAGGTTTTACGGATCTGTTTTAAATCTAATGTTGCCATGGGTAATTATCCTTTTACTGATCCTGCCGTTAGGCCACGAACAAAATATTTTCCTGCGAAGACATACACCAACAGCGTTGGCAGTGCGGCGATTATCGCGGCAGCCATGTCGACGTTATATTCCTTAACGCCAGTACTGGTGTTAACTAAGTTGTTTAATGCCACAGTTATCGGTTGTGTATCAGAGCCCGAATACACCACCCCGAACAAGAAGTCATTCCAAATCGCGGTGAACTGCCAGATCACCGTCACCATGATAATTGGCGTTGAGATCGGTAATAAAATCTTGAAGAAGATGGTAAAGAAACCTGCACCATCGAGTTTTGCCGCCTTGATCAATTCATCAGGAATCGAGATGTAGAAGTTACGGAAAAACAGGGTCGTAAACGCCATGCCGTAGATAACGTGCACAATCACTAAGCCGATGGTTGTATTCGCTAACCCCATCTTGCCGAGCATGGTTGCCATTGGTAACAACACCACTTGGAATGGGATGAAGCAGCCAAACAACAACAAGCTAAAGAACAGGTTTGAACCTCTGAATTGCCATTTCGTCACGACATAGCCATTGAATGCACCGAGCAATGTTGAAATCGCAACCGCAGGAATCACCATTTGGAACGAGTTCCAGAAGTAGCCTTTGATGCCTTCACATTTCACACCCGTACAGGCGGTATCCCACGCTTTATACCAAGCATCGAACACCCACTCTTTCGGGAGGCTCATCAGGTTACCCGCTTTGATGTCAGGCAGAGTTTTGAATGACGTCAGCGCCATCACGAACAATGGCATTAGATAAACTAAGCAGAAGAAAAGCAGTGCTGAATAAATAAAGATTCGAGCAAAATTGATGTTATTCATCATGACTTTTTCTCCCTAAGTTCAGAGTAAAGATAAGGCACGAGAATCGCTAAGATACCGGCAAGCATCATCATGGCACTAGCAGCACCAAGGCCGATTTGTCCGCGAGTAAAGGAGTGTGCGTACATAAATAGCGCAGGAAGATCCGATGAATAACCGGGGCCACCTGCAGTCATTGCGGTCACAAGGTCGAAGCTCTTAATCGCAATGTGCGACGTAATGATCACCGCACTGAAAACCACAGGGCGCAAGCAAGGCAGAATGATTTTGAGATAGATGGTCGGTAAGCTTGCCCCATCAATTTGCGCCGCTTTGATAATTGAAGAATCGATACCACGCAGACCCGCTAAGAACATCGCCATCACAAACCCTGAAGACTGCCAAAGCGCCGCGATAACCAAGGTATAGACCGACATTTCAGAGTCGACTAGCCAATCAAATTTGAAGTCAGTAAATCCCCAATCTTGCATCAGTTTTTCAATGCCAAGACCCGGATTAAGAATCCATTTCCACGCCGTACCCGTCACGATGAATGACAACGCCATTGGGTATAAATAGATGGTACGAATAGCGCCTTCTTGGCGGATATTCTGGTCAAGCAATACAGCTAAACCAACACCAAGCAAGATGGCAATCGCCATGAATAGAAAACCAAACAAACCGAGGTTGGTGATTGAGGTAATCCAGCGATCGTTGTCCATCAGCTTTTCATATTGGGTTAAACCAACGAAGTTAAAGCTCGGCAGAAATCGAGAGTTGGTGAACGACAACGCTGCCGTCCAAAAAATGTAGCCGTAGATACACACCACGGTCACTAACGCGGTGGGCGCCAGTACTATTTTAGGTAACCAATGTTGCAACCTGTCAGCAAAACTTGGTTTCGGTGCAGGCTGGCTCCTTGTGGGTTTTGGAGTCGACTCAGTCAAAACATGCTCCATAACTTATCCTTGTTGCACAATCGAACCAATGGCTTACCTCTCGGTACCACATCAGCATCACGCATATCAGAATTGGGAGTGAAGAGTAGATAGGCTCCCTACGAGCCTACCCACCCTGGGGGTTCGATAAAGCAACACAACCCGTCACTCACGTGCGTTGTGTGTCACTTATCAAGTTAGATTAGATAGCCGCTTTCACTGCTTTTGCTAACTTAGCTGCCGCTTGTTTAGGATCGGCATCTTTCTCGTTGAAGAAGTTGGTCACTACGTCATAGATAGCGCCTTGAGCGTAGCTTGTTGTCGCTAGGCCGTGAGCCATACTCGGAACAAGATCGCCCGATTCAGCACTCGCTTTGAAGGTAGCCATTGAATCCAACGCACATTGGTCGAACTTAGACATGTCCATATCTAGACGTACAGGGATAGAACCTTTGTTAAGGTTGAAGACTTCTTGGAAATCTTTGGTAAGAATGGTTTTTGCTAGATCTTGCTGCGCTTTTTGGTTCTCTTTGTCACTTAACTCAAAGAACGCAAAGCTATCGATATTGAAGGTAAATTGGCCGTCAGTACCTGGAGCTGGTGCACAGATGTAATCTTTACCCGACACTTTGCCTGCCGCAGTAAATTCACCTTTCGCCCAGTCACCCATGATCTGCATCGCTGCTTCGCCATTGATAACCATTGAAGTTGCGACGTTCCAATCACGACCTGGAGAGTTGCTGTCGATGTAGTCACGCATCTTTTTGAACTTGGTGAATACTTCCACCATTTTGTCACCAGATAGTACGTCCATATCAAGTTCTACGAACGCTTTGTTGTAATCTTCACTGCCTAGTACGTCGAGAGCCACTGCTTCGAATACCGTCGCGTCTTGCCAAGGTTGACCACCGTGAGCAAGTGGAATGAAGCCGGCCGCTTTAATCTTGTCTGCAGCAACAAAGAACTCATCTAATGTAGTCGGAACCGTAACGCCTGATTTTTCTAAAACAACAGGGTTAGCCCAAAGCCAGTTAACACGGTGAACGTTGACAGGAACCGCGACATATTCACCATCCCACTTCATCACTTTAGTCACTACTTCTGGTAGTAGTTCATCCCACTGTTCTTGTTTCGCAGTTGCATCGAGAGACGTTAGAAAACCTAAACCACCCCACTCTTGAATATCATGACCTTTAATCTGCGCAGCAGATGGAGGATTGCCCGATACTGCTCGCGTTTTCAAAACAGTCATCGCACTTTCACCGCCGCCACCAGCAACAGCAAAATCTTTCCAAGTATGGCCTTGTTCTTCAATCATCTCTTTCAGTACCGCTGCGGATTTCGCTTCGCCACCGGCAGTCCACCAGTGAAGCACTTCCACTTCACCAGCTTGAGAAAATGTTGAGGCAGCAAGAAGAGATAGAGTAAGTAGGGTTTTATTGATTTTCATTATAATCTTCCATGTTTAGCGGACTCGACGTCCGGTTCAATAAAGAGTCTACTTATTCTGATTTATAAGATTGAAACAAAAGGTAAGCCCTATGTAACACAATTGTTACATTACACTTCTAAGCCTCTTGGTATATAGACTTTGGCTTCTAAGCCACCTTGAGAGGAGTTGCGAATAATGAGATCTCCGCCGTGTCCATGCAGAATATTGCGACAGATCCCGAGCCCTAAACCGTGTCCTTGGTCATCCGTAGCCAACCTAAAGTAGGGTTCGAAAACCAACTCTAACTTGTCTTCAGGGATACCTTTGCCATGGTCTTGAATCGTCACAATGACCCACACAGAATCACTGCTGATATCCACCTCAGCTGATTGTCCATATTTCACAGCATTATCGATAAGATTAGTAAGCACGCGTTTGATCGCTAGCGGTTTGGCAACAAAAGGCTCAATCACTGCAGGTTCAAACTCGACCTGAGTTTGGTATTGATTGTGTAGTTCAATCACAGAGAGCATCATCTCGTTCAGATCGATAATGGCATTATTTTCATGAAGGTCGGTGTCTCTGACCGCTTGTAATGCGCCTTTCACCATCATCTCAAGCTCATCCAAATCCTTGTTGAACTTGTCTTTCTTGACCTCACTTTCCAATAGCTCGGCTCGAAGCCTTAAACGGGTGATTGGCGTCTTCAAGTCATGAGAGATAGCAGAGAATAGGTGTTCTCGGTCAGCAACATAACGACGGATCCGCTGCTGCATGCGGTTAAAGGCTCGGGTTGCCGTGACCAGTTCAGTTGCCCCCTCCTCTTTCAATTGAGGCTGCTGAATATCCATGCTCATTTCATTAGCCGCTCTTGCCAGCTTTTTAAGAGGCCTCACTTGGCGACGAATCATCAAGTAAGTCAGCACCAGTAGAATGAGCGTTGAAGAAACTAAGAAAATCACCTGTTCTCTGCCAAGAATCGTATCGTCGAGTTTCACATATGGCGCTGGTAACAACGCGGCAATGTACACCCATTCATGACTGGCTAATTCTATTTGAACAACCAGAATTGGCGGATTAAGAGGTTCTAACGTTAACGTATGATGTGCCCACGATCGTGGGAGATCGCTTAAGTAGATGTCGTTTTTAAGCAAGCGAAGGTGTTCAGGTCGAGAGAAATCAACCCGCACTGACGCCACTTTATTGAGTTTGCTACTCAAAACACTTTCTATCGCTTCAATCGAGGCGGTTTTTAAGCGGGTATCGGGGATCGGTTCGACAATCAAAGCCTCTTTATTGAAAGAAACGAAGAAGCGCGTACCGCCCATATTGCGGATCTGATCTAATACGATATGACGATATTTAACGGGCAGAGACTGGAAGAAGGTTACCGTTGAGGCAAACATGTTCGCCATGCTCGAAGAGGCAGAACGAATCCCCTCTAATTCTTTGTGTTTGGATTCGCTATACCAAATAGACGTTGCGATCCCCTGAGCTATCACCACGGCTAACAAGGTCAGCAACAAGGTTCTTGCGACCAAGGAGTTTGGCTTTAACCGGCTCAACCAGTTCATACGAGATACTTCATACAGAATACTTCATTGGCAAGGTGTTCATTAACAACAATTGATTATTAGTGTTCATACTGAACCGGCACAGCAAGAATGTAGCCGTTGCCGCGCATGGTTTTGATGTAGTGAGGATATTTACCACTGTCGCCCAATCGGCTTCTCAGACGACTAAGTTGCACGTCAATGCCTCGTTCAAAAGGCAGCGCTTCTCGGCCTCTAGTTGCGAAAGAGATAGTATCTCGGTCGAGAACTTCGTTAGGACGAGTTAAGAACAGCATTAACAAAGAAAAGTCACTGCCCGACAAGTCCATCTCTTCTGAGTTTTCATTATGGGAGATCCGATGCGCTAGGGTATCAAGCGTCCAATCACCAAAAATAATCTGCTTTGGTAGTGCATCACTCGGCTTGTCATCCACCACTTGAACACGTCTTAATAACGCTTTGATTCGAGCCATTAACTGACGAGGGCTAAACGGCTTGGCGATGTAGTCATCGGCACCAATTTCTAAGCCGATGATCTGGTCGGTTTCATCCGAGACTGCAGTCAGCATGATGATAGGCACATTCGATTGCTTACGTACTCGTTGGCACAAGGTAAAACCATCATCACCGGGTAGCATCACATCAAGCAGAATCAGATCGGGATAACCTTGGTTTTTCAGGTGGGTCTCTAATTCAATACCATCTCCCACAGAAGAGACATCGAAACCCGATTTTGTTAGGTACTCTTCCAGCAGCTCGCGGATTTCTTGATCATCATCCACCACGAGAATTCGAGTATTTGTTGGCATCGCCCAAACCTATTAAATTTACAACTTATTCACATAGTGTATAGGCTGGCCGATTATTTGATTATTGACATGTTTGTAAAGTTAGAAGAACGAACAGATAAAGATCACATCTTAGTGACCTCTACCTGTACTTAGCGACTCAAAGAATCATCGAAGGTTAAGAGGAACAGCTGATTTCCATCGCTTTACCCCACTCAGGAGGCAACGCAGCAAGGTGTTCGTAGTCAGGGTGTTCTGCGTATGGGTCAGCCAGTACCACCATTAATGCTTCAATATCACTGCTATCACCACGCTCGGCTTTATCTATCGCAAGCTGAGCTAGGTAGTTTCTAAGGATGTATTTAGGGTTTACCTGTCTCATCTTTTCGCAGCGCTCTGTCACTGAACTGTCTTCAAGTTCGCAGCGTTGCAAATAGTTATCTACCCACAATTTTGCTGCGTCTCGATCAATAATCAGATCAATCACTTCCTGCGGCAACAAGGTATCGAGGTTCGACAGCGTTCTAAAGAACCTTGGATAATCGACTTTGTTTTGCGACATCAGCTCGAACATAGATTCAAACAAGCGAGTGTCACCTTCGTGTTTGGAAAGTAGCCCCAACTTACGACGCATCAGTTGACTGAAATAACCGTTCATTTGTGGCTCATACTGTTCGAGTGCTGCCTCAAGATCGGCTTTATCCACCAGCGGCGAAAGCGAATGAGCCAGTGCCGATAGATTCCACAATCCAATTCTAGGCTGTTGATTGAAAGCGTAACGACCTTGGTAATCCGAGTGATTACAGATCAACCTTGGGTCGTATTCATCAAGGAACGCGAATGGGCCATAATCGAAGGTTTGCCCGATAATTGACATGTTATCTGTGTTCATCACCCCATGAGCAAACCCATTGGCTTGCCACAATGCGACCATCTCAGCAGTACGATCAACAATCTCATTAAACATGGCAGCGTAGGGTTTTTCTTCATCGAGGCATTCTGGGAAGTGCCATTCGATGACTTTGTCGGCCAATAATTTATGTTCTGCCAACTGATTGGTATAAAACAGGTGTTCAAAGTGACCGAAACGAATATGCGATTCAGCAGCGCGCACCAATAATGCCCCCCACTCTTGCTTCTCACGGTAAACCGGCGTGTCACTGGTCATCATAGCCAGCGCACGTGTGGTTGGGATATTAAGCCCCGCCATTGCTTCGCTACATAGATACTCACGAACCGTCGAGCGAATAACTGCGCGGCCATCGCCCATACGTGAATATGGCGTTTTACCCGCACCTTTCAGGTGTAAATCGAACGTTTCGCCATTTTTAGCGACAATTTGCGCTAATAACAGCCCTCTTCCATCACCTAAATCAGGGTTATAAGAGCCAAACTGATGGCCTGCGTATTTCATTGCTACCGGTGAGAATTGCTCAGGTTCAACATTGCCAGATAACGTCTCAAGCAATTCCTCAGAAGCATCTTCAAATGACAGAAAGCCGAGCTCACTCGCAAGGTTATGGTTCCATGCAAGCCATTGAACATTGCTGAGCGGTGTAGGTTGAATTGGGGTATAGAACAATCGAGGTAATGCAGTAAATCGATTGTTAAATGAAATAGAATCCCAGACAGACATGAGAGGTACACTGTAGATAAAAGATAACTTAAGATTATCACAGTTTGGTAACAACTTCAGAGCAGGTTACATGTCTAGCCAGTTAAGAGAAGGCGACTTGGTTGCTTTACTAAAAGAAGAAGTTTACTCAGAGAAAATCGCTACTAACTAGAAAGTGGCTATTTAAGAGGAAGTGGATGCTAAGAAAAATAGTTCCTAGGAAAAAGCTAAGTGGCTAGCCTGATGAGAAAAGCCACATTTACGAGAGGAAGAGTTCTAACTTTGAAGACTTTTTGAAAAGTGTATTCATAATAAAAACTAAAAATATAGAGCCATAAAATGACTACATTAGAGCAAGAATACCCACAAGAGAAAGGGTAGAGAAAATCCAAGTACGACTGATTACGCCAAAATTACTGTGTTGAATCATTTCTTGATGCTGCATATGTCTCTCCTGAGAACGTGATGGTGTAACACCAATATATCGACTTTACACCGATATCAGCAAGCACATTAATATTAACCTTTTATTACAGCATCAAGAATATTCTGTAACTATTCAAGCCATCAATCACTTCATCAATTATGCTCGGGTTGTCGTCGAAAGCAGTGCTCCAGCACCAATAAATACACCACCTGTTACACGATTAAATATCTTAGCTCGACCTTTAGCGAACAACCAATTTGATGATTTAGCACCTAAATATGCGTAAACCAAGAGCCAAGACAGCTCCATCACAGCGAAGGTCAAAGCAAACACCGAAAACTGAGGAAGAAGTGCTATTGAAGGGTCAATAAACTGTGGGAACAACGCCGTAAAAAACAAGATTGCTTTCGGGTTGCTCGCGCCAACAATAAAGCCACTGAGGTAATGCTGCGCAGCACTTTCTTTAACAGATTTAGAACCGGCTTGTTGATTTGATAACTTGTCATAATCTTGTTGGTTAGATCGCAATGACTTCAAACCGAGGTAGATAAGATAGGCAGCACCTGTCCATTTAATGACATTAAACACCACCTCAGACGAAGCGATAATCACACCCAGCCCAGTAAACGATAACGTTAGAATTCCAGTAATCGCAGTTAAGCTACCCAGCGCGGTAAATATCGATAATTTAAAGCCAGACTGCACTCCCTTAGTCATGCACAACAAAGAACTCGGCCCGGGTGAAGCCGTCAGTATCAGCACCGCTAGTAAATAATAAATCCATGTATCAAAGCTCATCGCGAATTCTCCTTAACTCACTAAAACGTACAACTTTTGAACATCAATATGTAATAGCTATTCACATTAATCAACTAAATATTAAACAATATTCACTCAATCATAATGACAAAGCATTAATCACAGATATAAAAAAACGCCATGCATTACTGCATGGCGTTTAAATTAATACGGCTAAAGTTTCTTTTGTTCGTCGAGATAATTTTATCGACTACAGAAACCAAAAGCACTCAAAGAAACTTAGTCTTTGTAGATAGAGAACTCATCTGCACAAGCCACTAACTGCTCGCGAGTGATCATGAATACGCCATGACCGCCATTCGAGAACTCAATCCAAGTAAATGGAATTTCTGGATATTGGTCCATCATGTGAACCATTGAGTTACCCACTTCACAGATCAAGATACCATCATCAGTTAGGTAATCTGGTGCGTTAGAAAGAATACGGCGAACCAGTTTAAGGCCATCAGTACCCGCTGCTAGGCCAAGTTCCGGCTCATGAGTAAACTCTTCTGGCAGGCTGTTCATATCTTCTTCGTCCACGTACGGTGGGTTCGATACGATCAGGTTGTATTTCTCTTTTGGCAAATCACGGAAAAGGTCTGAACGGATTGGGAACACTTGTTGCTCCATGCCGTGATCTTGAACGTTTTGCTCGGCAACTTGCAGTGCATCAGTCGAGATATCGATCGCATCTACTTCTGCATCAGGGAAAGCGTGAGCACAAGCGATAGCAATACAACCACTACCCGTACACATATCCATGATGCGCGTTGGCTCTTCAGTTAACCAAGGTTGGAATTGAGCTTCGATCAGCTCACCAATTGGCGAACGAGGCACAAGAACACGTTCATCAACGAAGAACTCTAGACCACAGAACCAAGCTTTGTTGGTTAGGTAAGCCGTTGGTGTACGATCATTGATACGCTTGATTACGCGCTCAACAATACGCAGACGTTCGCTGCTCGTTAGACGAGAGTTCATCACATGCGAAGGAACATCAATCGGCAGATAAAGAGTAGGTAAAATAAGTTGTACCGCCTCATCCCACGCGTTATCAGTGCCGTGACCATAAAAAAGGCCCGCTGCGTTAAAGCGACTAACAGTCCAACGAATCACATCTTGAAGCGTGTGTAGTTCTGATACCGCTTCTTCTACAAAAATCTTATCCAAAATTGTCTCCGAAAAGCGCTACAATACTGCTAATTACGTTTCTAATTAGAATTCATAACCTGATGAGCAAAAAAGACACCGACTTCGATGACGATTTCGCCCTATTCAACGATGCAGTAAAGGGCGTTAAAAAGTTGCAACAGGATACCATAGTCCAGCAGCCAAAAAGAAATGCCAAGCAAAAAGAAATTACTCGCACGGCAAGACAAGCCAGTGATAGCGAGTTTTATTTCTCGGATGAGTTCATTCCGCATCTTAGCGAAGAAGGCCCAACACGTTATGCGCGTGATGATGTCTCTAAGTATGAGGTGAAGCGCTTACGTCGTGGTGTCTACGTACCTGATGTGTATCTTGACATGCACGGTATGACTCAACAAGAAGCGAAACGCGAGTTAGGTGCAATGATTGCTCATTGCATTAAAGAAAGTGTCGCGTGTGCTTGTGTTCAACATGGTATCGGTAAGCACATTCTAAAACAGAAAGTGCCTTTGTGGTTAGCACAGCACCCGGATGTAATGGCTTTTCACCAAGCACCTTTAGAGTTCGGTGGTAACGGGGCATTGTTGGTTTTGCTTGCTATTCCAGATAAATAACTCCGACTCACTATTTCCCCCCAACGTCAAAAACAGAAAAGGGCACCTCAAATCATTGAGGTGCCCTTTTCTTTGTTATCTTTCAGCCTACAGGTTAGATAAAACCTCGACTATGGATTGATGTTCCAAAGTAACTCGCCTTTTTGTGTCTCAAGGTCGAATTCAATGCAAGCCAAACCTGACGTCGGAAACATTGGTGGTGCCATGCCTGTCGCGAACTCAGCGGTTAAGTAGCCAACTAGAGGTAAATGAGAAACAAACAAAATGGTCTCTAGTTTTTCTACTTCAGCCATCGCTAAAGTCAAATCAAACACGTCGTCAGACATTCCATAAGGCGTAATATCATCACAGGTTTCTACTTTCTTTCCGGAAAACGCCTGAGATATTTCTAACCACGTTTCTTGTGCCCTTAAATATGGGCTCACAAGCACTTTATCGAATTGACTAATCCCCTGCTCATTTGCAGCTTGAGCCACTGCAAGAGATGCCATTTTCCCGCGCTTGGTTAACGCTCGTTCTGCATCCGAGTCCGCAAAATGTTCTGCTTCACCGTGGCGCATTATGAATATTTTCATGTTCAGTCCTGTCTACGTAACATTTCGAAAGTCGATATATCCCATATCAGCGATACGCTACTTAGCGTTTGGCTCTCAAACTAGAGAAGCCGCAGTCTATATAAATAATTATATCAAGTCACTTGCTAAAGAGTTCGACTTTCTTAACAATCTTATTAAAAGAAAATAAATCACTGATAAAAATCGATAAAAATGATTTAGAAGTCGCCAAAAAGCTCTTCATATCCCAAAATGTGATCGCAAGGTTTGCACCTCAAATCATCGCGTACATAATTTAAAAACCACCTTCTCTGGAGATGCTTCTGTGCATTTAAGCCCTAATGATGAACATCAATACCGTTACGTAACCTTGGATAACGGATTGCGAGTACTGTTAGTTCACGATCAGAACGCTCAAAAAGCTGCAGCCGCACTCGCCGTTAATGTCGGGCATTTTGATGACCCTACCGACCGAGAGGGTTTAGCGCACTACTTAGAGCATATGCTATTTTTGGGAACTGAAAAGTATCCAAAGGTCGGAGAGTTCCAAAGTTTTATCAGCCAACATGGCGGTAGCAACAATGCTTGGACCGGAACCGAACACACCTGCTTCTTTTTTGATGTTGAATTGAATGCCTTTGAAACCGCACTCGATCGCTTCAGCCAATTTTTCACAGCACCACTTTTTAACGAAGAAGCACTAGACAAAGAACGCCAAGCCGTTGATTCAGAATACAAGATGAAACTCAACGACGACTCGCGACGCTTGTACCAAGTTACCAAAGAACTGGTGAATCACAATCACCCATTCTCGAAGTTTTCTGTCGGTAATATCGAGACGTTGGGTGACAGAAACGGTGAAACGATTCGACAAGAGATCTTGGCTTTCCACCAGCAACAATATTCAGCCGATCTAATGACGCTGACACTGTCTGGCAATCAATCATTAGATGAGATGCAAAGTTGGGTTGAGGAGCGTTTTAGCTCGATTACCAATCACAAACTACAAGGTAAAAAGGTTAAAGTACCGATTATTGGCGAGTTAAGCACTGGCGTACAGGTACACGTAGAGCCGATAAAAGAAGTGCGCAAACTTATCTTAACCTTCCCAATGCCAAGCATGGACGAGCACTATGGGATTAAGCCATTATCATTCTTTGCACACCTTATCGGTTACGAAGGCGAAGGCAGTTTGATGATGCAGCTGAAAGAGAAAGGTTGGATTACTTCCCTCTCGGCAGGTGGCGGCGCAAGTGGCAGTAACTATCGTGATTTCACGATCAGTTGTTCAATGACCATCGAAGGCTTAACCAAAACCGATAACGTCGTTCAAGCAATATTTCAGTACATCAAACTCATTGAACAACAAGGCATCGAAGAGTGGCGTTATCTTGAAAAGCGCGCCGTTTTAGAGTCCGCTTTCCGCTTTCAAGAGCCCTCCAGACCGCTCGATGTCGTCAGTCATCTTGTTATCAACATGCAGCACTATCAAGAGCAGGACGTAGTGTATGGCGATTATAAGATGTCGCACTTTGACGAAGAATTACAACGCTCTTTGCTTCCCTACTTATCTGTCGACAACATGCGGGTCACCATCGTAGCTCAAGGCTTCGAGTATGATAGAGAAGCGAAGTGGTACTTTACGCCCTACTCCGTCACACCTTTTAGCCCAGAGCAGACCCAGTGCTTTACGTGCATCAACCCCGGCTGGATGTTTGAGCTGCCAAGTAAAAACCCATTTATTTGCTACGACTTAGACCCTGCTGAACTCGAAGGTGATGCTAAGCACCCACAACTGTTAGAAGAACTGGATGGCTTTAAGTTATGGCACCTCCAAGACCATCAATTTCGAGTACCTAAAGGTGTGGTGTATATCGCTATCGACAGCCCACACTCAGTCGCCACCCCGAGAAACATCGTTAAAACACGCTTGTGTGTAGAGATGTTCTTGGACTCGCTTGAAAAAGATACGTATCAGGCTGAGATTGCGGGTATGGGCTACAACATGTATACCCATCAGGGCGGTGTAACACTCACGCTTTCGGGATTCAGCGAAAAGCAACCACAGCTGCTCAATATGATCCTTGAGCGCTTCCAAGCACGCGACTTTAGTCCAACACGCTTTGAAACTATTAAGCACCAATTGCTCAGAAACTGGAATAATGCGTCGCAAGATCGTCCTATTTCGCAGCTGTTTAATGCAATGACTGGAATACTTCAGCCAAACAACCCGCCCTATTCCGTTTTAATAGAAGCGCTAGAAACAATAGAGGTCGATGAGCTTTCTTCCTTTGTTCAAGCTATCTTGGCAGAACTGCACGTAGAAATGTTTGTGTATGGTGATTGGAAAAAAGCCGATGCACACAATATGGCTGAAACGCTAAAAGATGCATTACGTGTTCAAGACCAAGCTTACGAAGAGTCACTACGCCCGTTAATCATGTTGGGTGAAAACGGCAGCTTCCAACGTGAAGTCGTATGTAATCAAGATGATTCAGCCATCGTGGTTTACTACCAGTGTGCAGATATTTCGCCTAAAAATATTGCGCTGTATTCATTGGCGAACCATTTGATGTCAGCCACCTTCTTCCATGAGATTCGTACCAAGCAGCAGCTAGGCTATATGGTCGGCACTGGCAATATGCCGTTGAACCGACACCCAGGTATTGTGTTGTATGTGCAATCACCGAATGCTGCCCCGGCAGACTTATTAGCCTCTATAGATGAGTTCCTCAATGCCTTTTACATGGTGCTGCTGGAGCTTAACGACTATCAATGGCACAGCAGTAAACGCGGGCTCTGGAATCAGATTTCAACGCCAGATACCACCTTGCGCGGTCGCGCTCAACGTTTATGGGTTGCGATAGGCAATAAGGACTTGGAATTCAATCAGAGAGAACATGTCTTGGAAGACCTCAAAGGTCTAACACGCTCAGACATGATGCGTTTTGTGGTCAGCCAGCTTAAACCTCGTACGGCAAATCGTCTGATTATGCATGCACACGGCAATGCTCATAATGAGGAAGAGAAGTTGTCGGCAGGTGTGGAGATTGGCTCAATTGATGAATTTCAGTTACGCCCTAAAGACTGTGAGCTTGGCTGATAAAACTGGAATGAAAATCATAAGGTTGATGTGAAAGCATCAACCTTTTTTCTTGGATGAAGCACAAAATCAGATCTCCTATTACGCTCCTTCGTCGCTTTAGGAGATGACGGTAGTTTCGATTGCAATGCATTAGCCGCAATCCCACTATTAACACTAATCGCTTACTTTCAACCTCTCTTTCGTCATTCCCAAGAGGGAGGAACGACCGAGTTGGGAATCTCCCGACACACCGATAATATCTGGCAGAACACATCCCTCTCCTCGTCATTCCCGAGAAGGAGGAACGACTGAGTCGGGAATCTCCTTCCTTTCGCACACTCAAAAAAATAAAAAAGCCCGCATCAATCGCTTGATACGGGCTTGATAATCAATTTACTAGAACATTACTTGTAGAGAGAGTTACTTATAAAAAGACTCATCCAAACCAGCACGTGTCAGTAGGCCATCACATGGTGCGAAACGGTCACCGTACTTTTTAGCGAAGTCGTTCATCATCTCAACTAATGACTTAACACCGATTTGATCCATATAGCGGAACGGACCTCCTAAGAATGGAGGGAAACCGATACCGAAAATAGCACCAATATCGCCATCACGTGGGCTGCGGATAATACCGTCATCCAAACAACGAACCGCTTCGTTTAGCATAGGTAACACACAGCGCATCGCGATATCGTTATCGCTCAACTTAGGATCTGGTTGCAGCTTAAGCAGCTTGTAAACTGACTTATCGACTTCCTTCTTCTTACCTTTGTAAGTGTAGAAACCTTTGCCACTCTTACGGCCTTTACGGTTGTCATTCAAAAGAATATCGAACACATCAGGGCCTTGGAAACGATCGCCAAGCTCATTCACTAGAATTGGAATAATCTTCGCGCCGATATCAACACCCACCTCATCTAATAAGGTGATAGGGCCAACCGGGAAGCCGAAGTCCAATAACGTGCTATCGAGCTTTTCAATCGGCTCATTTGCCAATAATAAGTGCGCGGCTTCATTCATGTACGGAGCAAGAATACGGTTCACGTAGAAACCCGCCGTGTCTTTAACAACAATTGGCGTTTTGCCTTGCTTCTTCGCTAATGCAACAACTGTCGAAATCGTCTCTTCTGACGTTGTTTCATGAGGAATAACTTCAACCAATGGCATTTTATCTGCAGGACTGAAGTAGTGAAGACCGACAACGTTTTCTGGTCGCTGTGCCTTCTCTGCAATCTTGTGGATTGGCAATGAAGAAGTGTTGGTCGCAAAAATAGTCTCAGGTTTCGCATTCGCCTCAATGTCGGCAATCATCGATTGCTTAAGATCGAGGTCTTCAAATACTGCTTCAATCACGACATCGGTGTGATTAAAGCTCGTAAAGTCGATACCACCAGAAAGCTGCAGCATTTTACTTTCAAGTTCAGCTTTACTCAAAATGCGACGTTTACGCTGCTTGTCGAACAACTTAAAGTTGTAGTTAAGTGCGTTCAGAACACCTTCATTGGATACGTCTTTAATGCGAACCGGCACTTTAGCTTTAGCAACGCTAACATGGCTAATACCCGCCCCCATTAGACCGCCACCCAATACACCAACACGCTTAACGGCTTTAGGTTCTGCGTCTGCACCGTGTTCTTTTTTCATTTCAGTGGTGGCGAAGAAAATCGAACGAAGGGCTTTGGATTCCGTAGTCATTACCAGCTCAGAGAAACGCTTCGCTTCATACTGAAGGCCTTTATCAAAACCATTCTCTAGGCCATAGCGAATTACATCTAGAATTGCATCGGCTGCAGGGTAATTGCCGCGTGTTTTCTGATTAGTTTTCTTAGAAGCTTGTTCGAAAATCACTTTACGACCAAGGCTATTACGTGAAATCAGCTTTTCTTTAGTTGAAGCCTGATTTTGAGACGCTAGACGTTTGCCTTTTTTGCTACCAGCATTCTTTTCAACAAAGCTTTTAGCCACTTCGAGCAAGATAGTTTCCGGAACACAAGCATCGACTACACCTAAAGATTTCGCTTTCTTAGCGCGCAGTTGCTTACCCGTAAGAATAAGGTCAAGAGAAGGCAGCAAACCGATAAGGCGAGGAAGACGTTGTGTCCCGCCCGATCCGGGCAACAAACCTAGTTGGACTTCTGGCAAACCAAGGCGAGTCTTGTCTGAATCGGTGCATACGCGATAATCACAGGCAAGAGCTAGCTCTAAACCACCACCTAAACAAGGGCCATGGATCGCAGCTACGACTGGATAAGGCAAATCAGACAATGTTTGGAACATCTCCTGCCCTTGGCGAGCCAAAGATTGTGCTTCGTCAGCGGTTTTACACGCATCAAGCATTCGCACATCAGCACCAGCGATAAAGTTATCTGGTTTCAGTGAGTGAACGATCAAGCCTTTTACGCGGCTTTGCTTTTCCTTCAACTGCTCGAAGATGGCTTTCATTTCTTCGGCAAACGCCGCTTGTAGCGTGTTCATTTTTTCGTTTGGCACATCGATCGCAAGCCATGCAATATCTTGGTCATCGATAGTTAAAGAAAATGCGGTCGCCTGTTTTACGGCTTCATCGTTTGTAACTGTCTTGTCACTTTTGGATGCAGCCACTGGAGTTGAATCCGTTTTTTTGACTGCTTTCTTTTCTTTTTTCACATCAAGAGTCGTAGACATTATTCCACCTCCAAGATCATTGCTGCACCTAAGCCACCAGCCGCACAAGCTGTATTCAGTGCTAAGCCGCCGCCGCGACGTTTCAGTTCACGTAGTGTTTGGGTCATCATGCGTGCGCCAGTCGCTGCAAACGGGTGTCCGTAAGCAATTGAGCTACCCAGAACGTTGAACTTCTCCATATCAATCTCGCCAAGCGCTTTTTCACGGCCAAGATTTTTCTGAGCAAATTCATCGCTTGCAAACATTTTAACGTTAGCCAGAACTTGGGCTGCAAATGCTTCGTGCATCTCGATAAGCGTTAGATCTGATAATTCTAGACCGGTATTCTTCAATACTTGAGAGGTCGCGTAAGTTGGCCCCATCAACATATCCGTTTCAACACCAATCGCTGAGAATGCATAGCCACGAATATAGCCAAGCACTTCTAAGCCTAGCTCTTTAGCTTTACCTTCGCGCATCAACATCACCGCAGCGCCGCCATCGGTAAGAGGCGTGGCATTGGCTGCCGTTACACTGCCGTACTTTCTATCAAATGCTGGACGTAATTTAGCGTAGCCTTCAACCGTTGAGTCGTGGCGAATATTGTTGTCTTCCGCTAAATACTTTTTATAAGGTACTGGGAATGCCGTCATCACTTCATCTTTGATTTTCCCCTCTTTCCAAGCTTTAGAAGCCAGAGAGTGAGATCGATGAGCGAGCGCATCTTGTTCTAGACGAGTGATACCATGAGTTTTTGCCATCTGCTCTGCGGTTTGACCCATTGAAAGGCCTGTAGAATATTCAGCAACAGCAGGTGGCACAGGCATAAGATCTTTAACGGATAACGTTTTTAATATCTTGAGCTTTTGGCCCAACGTTTTCGTTTTACTCAGCGCCAATAAATTTGCAGCCAATTTTTTGGAAACACCGATAGGCAATACAGAAGAAGAATCCGCCCCACCAGCAATACCAACATCAATCGAGCCAGCCATAATACTCTCGGCCACGTTAACCGCGGCTTGAAAGCTAGTTGCACAAGCTCGTGTCACGCTGTACGCATCGGTATTAATATCCATACCAGTACCAAGCACAATTTCACGTGCAATGTTTGGCGCTTCTGGCATCTGTACTACTTGACCGAACACGACTTGTTCAATAAGCGCAGGATCGATATCTGTTCGCGCAAGCATTTCACTCACGACCATTTTGCCTAGATCAACCGCAGGCACTTGACTAAATTCAGTGCTCTGACGAGCGAATGGGGTTCGTAATCCAGCGACAACGGCAACACGTTCTCCAGAACGGGTTTTGACTTCCTGTTTGCCCATGGTTTCTCCTTAATGTTAAGAGGTCTGACCTGAAGCATTGTAAAGAAGTTGTTAATAAAATCAAACGAGCGTTTAAATAAACGTGATACGAGTATCTCACTGTTTGAAAATTTAACTGCACCTTCAGGCGAACCTTTTGGGGGGAAAGGTTGTCGTAAGAGACTAAACTATTATGAGTAGGCGCTGTTATTGCAGTGTGTGAGGATTGTTTTCTTGAGGCAAAAAAAAACCACACAAAGCTGTGTGGTCGGAATGTATATAAAGCAATTAACTTAACGCCAATTGAAATAATCAGTTTCCTGATTAGGAGAAAGTAAAGTCAGCCTTCAAAAGGAAGTGTCGTCTTGCTCAACATGCTAGCCACGAATGACTAACTAGACGACAAGGTGTACTATAGCTTGTTCGAAGCCTTAGATTTTGAAGTAGATCAATTTTCATTGTGATTTTACGATTTCCTGCAAATCGGTAGCTCTAAAAACGAAACACAATATAAAAACAAAGCACAACGTATAGAAGACAGCTATACACAGAGCAATTATGGAGGCTCGTGTGTCGATAATAAAAATGTTTGGAAAGAAAACTGCCAAGCGTCCGGTCAACTCTGATATGGACAAACAAAGAAAATACGAAGCACTCGTGCGTGCTTATCATCGTGACCTCTTTCGCTACGCTTATTGGTTATGCAAAGACAAAACCATTGCCGAAGACTTAGTGCAAGAAACTTGCCTTCGTGCATGGAAGTCATTAGATAGCCTTCAAGATGAAAAAGCCGCTAAGTCTTGGCTTATTACTATCTTGAGGCGCGAGAACGCACGTCGCTTTGAACGCAAACAGTTTGATCTAGTTGATATCGACGATCATGGTAATGATGCTAGTGTCAGTGATGACCCGCACCATCAACATTTGTGGTTGCAAGCTCAGATCATGAAACTTGAAGTCGATTACCGTGAACCACTCTTCCTACAAGTGATTGGTGGATTTAGTGGTGAAGAGATTGCAGATATCCTCAATCTCAACAAAAACACAGTAATGACACGTTTATTCAGAGCTCGAAATCAGTTGAAAGAGATGCTGGATACAGAAGAGGCAGAGAGGGGGCAACATAATGGATGATTTAGAATTTCGTCGTCGTGTTTTGTCGGAACCTAAACAACGAACACCAGATATTATCGATGCTGTAGCAAGCAGTGAAGCCAATAGTCACTTCTTAGACGATGTACTATCGCTTGATAAGCATATCCATTCAGCAATGAATGTTGATGTGCCCGACGATCTTGCTGATCGCATTCTGTTCAATCAAACATCGAGCGAAGAAAGCAAAGTCGTAAGACCTACTTTTGCTCGACGAGCAATGGCGATGGCCGCTTCAGTTGCGTTCGTTGCAGGCTTATTGGTCGGACAGGTTAATTGGGGAAACGCACTGGTTGCTCCAGCTCAAGCAAGTTTGGTCGATACCGCGATGAAACATGTTGTTGATGAGAAAAGTTTTGTTAGTTCAATCGACGAACAAGTTACATCACAACAGATCAACGCAAAAATGAATCCATTTGCTTACCAGTTTGATGAAGCCTTCCCTTATCATGTGTATTACCTAAACCATTGCGGTTTTGGTAAGTCCAACGCAATGCACATGGTTTTTCAAGGCGAAAAAGGCAAGGTCACTCTGTTTTTAACTGGAATTCCGACTGACAAGTCTATCGACTTTGATGAAAAAGGCATGTCAGGCTCAGTAACACCGATCGATGGCAGCAGTTTGATCCTTGTCGGCGAAGATGGCGAGGATGTCTCTAAAATCGCCGAAAAGCTAACCGAAATGATTAAACCGATGAGCTAATTCGCTCTCAAAGCCCCGTCACAAAAGGCCCAGCAAGTATATCACTGATATTGCTGGGCTTTACTTATCAATAAACCGCAAAATCATTCACCACACCAATACCTCTAGAGTTAAAACTCTAAAAAACAGCATTTCACACCATTTTCGTGCCAGATAGGCGTCATTTCCATAATTTTACCCTCAAAATTTCCAATGGTCGGATTTGTATATCGTATACTTGCGAATAGGATCAGCCACCATTGAGCAATTGCTCAAATTAATCGCCCTGTAGAGGCGGATATATAAAGGAATAAATGAATGACTACCAACAACACGCGTCTGTTTAAAAAGTCTCTTTTAGCAGTAACCATTACACTGGCGTCCTCGCAAGCGATGGCAGCAGGTTTCCAACTTAACGCACAATCAGCAACCGGTCTTGGCCGTGCTTTCGCTGGTGACGCCGTAATTGCAGATAACGCGTCAGTAATGGCTCGTAACCCTGCAGCAATGGCACTGTTTGATAAAACTGAGTTATCTCTTGGTTTCGAAACTATCACAACTGACATTAAGGTTTCTGACGCTACTTACACTTCAGCAATGAACCCAATTAGTACTCCAACCTCATCAAACTACGATGACGCAGGCGGTACATCAGTTGCACCGAACATCCACCTTATCGTTCCAGTAAATGAAAAGTTTGCTTGGGGTGTGAATGCTTACTCTAATTTCGGTACATCTACAGACTTTGGTAGCGATTTCGCTGCTTCAGAATTTGGTGGCGAAACGGATATCATGAGCCTTAACTTCGGTCTTGCAGGTTCATACCGCTTGAACGACCAATGGAGCTTCGGTGCTGGTCTTGATATTATCTACGGTAAAGGTACGCTTAAACGTACGACGAGTAGTAACTTATCAGCAGATCCAAGCAGCCCATTTAATGGGTTGAGCTTAGTTGATATCGACGGAGCTGATGGCTGGGGCGTTGGCTTCAACGTAGGTACGGTTTATGAGCTAGACGAAAACAACCGTTTCGGACTATCTTACCGCTACAGTCCTGAAATCACTGCCGAAGATAGTAAAGGTCAGGAGATCAAACTTCCGCTACCAGACATGGCTGAATTCTCTGGTTACCACAAACTTGAAGATACCAAGTTTGCGGTTCACTACTCTCTACAGTGGGTTGGTTGGAAAGCATTTGATAAAATTGAGTTCGGTGGCACAGCTACGACACCTGATGCAGCATACGAATGGAAAAATGCCGGTCACATCTCAGTTGGTACTACTTACTACCTAAACAACGATTGGGATCTACGTGCTGGTTACATGTATGACATCGCAGCTCAAGATGACCTAAAATCAGTTTCTGTACCAGATTCAGACCGCCAATGGTTCTCTGCAGGTTTCACATACCACATAGATACTGCATCTAACGTAGATTTCGGCTTCACTTACTTACTGGGTGAAGACGTTAAAAACGTAAGTGAAAGTACACCTCTAGGCACATCTGTTTCAGCAACTACTCGTGCTGATGCAATCCTTCTAGGTCTGCAGTACAGCCGTAGCTTCTAATATAAGCTTCAGTTAGAAAAATTTAAGGGTCGCATTGCGGCCCTTTTCTTTGCCCAAAATAAATCAAAACTAAACATTTAGGCTTACAGGTGTACTCCACAGAGGTCATATGACACTACAGGTGTACGCTCAAATTCCGCAACATGCCCGAAACATTCAGTTCATTTATCTAGAAAACAGACCCATTTAATAATTAAATCGCTAAAACACTGTTTTATTCGAATTTCATTTTTAAAGTAATAACTCTAAACGTAGAATCACGCTACTAAATACTTATGATTCAGCGAACATAATAATGAAAATGAATAAGACTCTTCTATCTGCTGCAGTGGCATTTGGACTACTATCGACTTCTACCGTAACTCACGCGGCCGGTTTTCAACTAGCAGAATACTCAGCAACAGGTCTTGGCCGTGCTTACGCTGGTGAAGCTGCAATCGCAGACAACGCTGGTTCACAATGGCGCAACCCAGCCCTTCTTACTTATCTAGAAGGCACACAGGTTTCTGTTGGCGCTATCTATGTTGATCCAAATATTGATATCGACGGTACTTCAACATCAGGTAGCACATCTACACCTTCAAATTCTAGCGATTTCGCTCATAGTGCAGTGATTCCAAACTTTTACGTTTCTCATAAGTACAATGACAAGTTTGCATTAGGTTTTGCAGCTGGTACCAACTACGGTATGGAAACAGACCTAGGCACAGACTTCGGTGGTGCGAACCACGGTAACGAAGCAAGTGTTACCACAATGGAGCTAAACCTAAACGCAGCATATCAAGTACTTGAAAGCGTATCTGTTGGTGGTGGTATTCGCTACATCATGGCAGAAGGTAGCTTTGGTGCTGTTGCTAGCCCTCAATATCCTCTAGCAGGTACTACTTTAAAGTACATGGAAGGTGATGATACTGCATGGGGTTGGCAAGTGGGTACTGCTTGGCAAATCAATGAAAACAACCGCTTAGGTTTTACTTATAAATCAGAGGTAGATCTGACACTAGAAGGACATGCTAAAGGCGCAGCTTTCGATAAGGCCGCAGCTGCACACGGAGGATTAGGTGCTATAAAACCACAATATAGCGGCTCTATGGAGTTAGCACTTCCTGCAACAGCAGAACTAGCAAGTTTCCATCAGCTAACAGATACTGTTGCAGTTCACGCGAGCATTAACTGGACAAACTGGAGCAGCTTCAAAAAACTGGTAGCGGACATTCCTGAGTTTGGCTCAGATCGAACTCAAGATATAAAGGCAGAGAACTGGGAAGACAACTACCGCTTTGCGATCGGTACGACTTATCAAATGACACCTAAACTGGCTCTACGTTCTGGTATCGCATACGACACTTCAGCAGTAAGCGAAGAGCACCGTACTGCGACGATTCCAGAAACAGATCGCACTTGGTTAAGTATTGGTGCTGGCTACCAATGGTCTGAGCAACTAACTCTAGACGCAGGTTTCACTTACATTCTAGCGAAAGACGCTAAAATGCTTGAAGACGATGCAGCATCAGCACCATTTGGTGGCGACTTCGAAGGTGAAGTGACAGGTAGCATCTGGTTAGTGGGTATCCAAGCTAACTACCGCTTCTAATCTATTTACTGAATCAAAGTAATAAACATTAAAAAGGCTCAATGTTCTTATCAACATCGAGCCTTTCTTTTATCTGATATTCAAAACCTAATATCTAGTAATCTTCTAGGTATCCGTCAATGAAATCTTCTTCTTCAAGATCGACTTCTTCCGGTTCGATTTCGGCTTTAAAGTCACGACGCTGAATGTAAACTTCACGAGTCAGAGCATATGGATCTGGCGAGTCATCCAACAGAGCTTCTTGAGAAACTAACTGAGCACGAGTTTCCATGCCTTCGAACGCCCACTTTCCTAGGCTCGCCCAGAAGCTAATTAATGACAAAGGTACATACAGACTATCCACTTGCTCCGTCACTTCACGAGTCGTAATAGGACCATAACCCGGCACCATAAAGTACGGCCCATTCCCTACTCCATAATGACCAATCGCATCAGAAAACGATTTGTCGTCATATTTGGTGATACCCGCTTCACTGGCAATATCAATTAGGCCCAACAGACCAAAGGTTGAGTTAATCCAAAAACGGTTGAAATGGTCGAGTGCTTTCTCGCCATTACCCATGAATATGTTGTTCACCATGCTCGCAGGTTCGTCTAAGTTGGCTAAAAAATTTGAGATACCAGAGCGAACTGGAACAGGGGTATAGCCAACATAAGCGAGTGAAACAGGACGAACTAAATAAGGATCAAGATATTCGTAGTTGATATCCCACATCGCTCGGTTGAACCCTTCGAAAGGGTCATTCGGGTGGGACTCTTCTACGTATTCAGAGGTTTCGAGATTATTATCGTTCGTGCTTTCATCTGGCGCGCTAGAACAGCCCACCGTTAAGCTTGCGATAAAAAGTAAACTCGAGAGTCTTAAAACACTGACAGACATATCACCTTTTCCATAAGGAATAATAAAAAAAGGCCAGCAATCGCTGGCCTCAATTGTTTTGCGTAAGTCTATACCGTTTGTTGCAAAATCGGAATAGCTAACACCTATGCAAAATGATGATTAATATTGCTTATTGATATTAATGGTCACTGGAGCGCCCAGTTCAACCACTTCACTTTCACCGTACCAATCACCATCGCGAGTTGAAACGTTACCATCTGTATCAAGCCTAGCTCTAACCATCAGAGTTTCAAGGCTAGACAACTTCGAGCCTTCCATCATGCTGTTACCATCATCGAGGACAACAGTGCGAGGGAAAGAACCCAATGGGTAACGGGCTGCAGCGACCGGCATTGGCGAACCATCAGCTCTATGTACTGAAACAACCAACACAGACTTAGGATCAGCGTTCACATCGCCAGACAGCTCAAGTGTTACTGCAACGCTCTTACCTTGGTCAACCCCCATGGTGTCGCCCATTTTCTTCTGAGCACTTTCAATACTGCGTGACAACATCTCGTAGCGACTGTCTTGTGGGCCAATCATCTGTTGCATGATGCTCCAGTACTTCACCGCTCCCGGGTAATCTTGACGTTCAAAAGAATCAAACGCTAGCAGTGAGAACACTCGAAGGTCGACATAATCGTTTTGGATCAAACGGCTCAAAATCAAACGCGCTTGGTTTTGATCGGCTTCATCAGGTGAAAGCATCAGTGCTTGAGCAAAACCTAGCTGAACATCTTCATTCTTAGGCTCAAGTTTGTAAGCTCTTTCCATAGAATCTTTCGCTGTTTCAGCGTCACGGTTTGCTAATGCAATACGGCCAAGCAATAACCAACCCGTTGAATCTTTTGGTTGATAGTGAAGACGAGTACGAAGCGCTAGAGTCAAATCTTCAAGTTCATCATCTGTAAGCGTTCCACCTTCTGATGACATTAACTTTTTAGACAACTCAGGAAGGTTCGAACTCACTTCTTGCCAGTGTTGAACCTTATCTAATGCACCAAACTGGAAGTACATACCATAAGTCACAACCAGAACCAGAATCACTGACGGTACAACGACACCCAGCGTAGATATCTGTGTTCTCTTGATTTTTTCTTGCGTTGGAACGTCATCAAGTAGCGACTGTTTTAAGTCAGCGATCAGTTCTTGCTGGTTATCAACAAGGCCTTCTTCAGCTTCTACTTCTAATTCAACTAAGCGATCTTTATAGAAGGCTTTATTCAACTCATCACGAAGCACTTCATCGTTGTTTTCCTTCTTGTTCAAAAAAGGCAGAACAATCATTAAAATCGCTGCTAGCGAAAGGACAATTGTAGAAATCCAAAATAGAGTCATTACTGTTTATCTCCGTCGTTCTCTTCGTCGAGTAACGCTTTTAAACGTGCTTCTTTGTCTGCATCCCAGTCTTTATTGGACTCTACTGCTTTTGATTTTGACTTTCTGCTTCGTAAAACAATCAAACCAAAACCCAATACAACAACCGAAAACGGACCAACCCATAGGATCGATGTCGCCAAGGTCAGTGGCGGGTTGTACGTTACAAAGTTACCGTAACGAGCAATCATGTAATCAATAATTTCTTGCTCAGACTTGCCATCTTTTGTCATCTCATACACTTTTTGACGCAAGTCGACCGCAAGTTCCGCGTTCGAATCACCAATCGTGTTGTTCTGACATTTTGGGCAACGAAGCGTATTGCTCAAATCTTTAAATTGCTGCTCTTGATCGACCGTATCAAACTCATGAAATTCGATAGGCGCCGCCGTTACCGACGCAGAGATAGCGAACGTGGCGAACATTGCTACAAGTGTTTGTTTAATCATTTCGCCTCCTCCAATAACTCTTGGTACATCGGCTGAAGCGTCGATGCCCAGTTAGTCGGGTTCACGTCACCAACATGGCGGTAACGAACCACGCCGCTGGCATCAATGAGGAAGGTTTCAGGAGCGCCATATACGCCAAGGTCAAGACCTAACATACCGTTGCCATCGAACAAGCTGATTAAGTACGGGTTGCCCAGTTCTTTTAACCAACCAACCGCTTTATTGCGATCATCTTTGTAGTTAAGACCAATGATCTTAACGCCTTGATCCGCTAACTTATTCAGGTAAGAGTGCTCTGCATAACAAGTAGGACACCAAGTCGCCCACACATTAAGAAGCAGAGGCTCACCTTTAAAGATAGCTTGATCATGAAACTTACCCGGCTGTTCCAAATCCTCTAGGCCAAACTCAGGAACCTGCTTACCAATCAATACCGATTCAAGTTTAGTCGGGTCATCACCCGACTGGTTACGCATCAATTGAGTTGCAAAGATTCCAGCTAGAACCATGAACGCAATCAATGGAATGAATAAAATCTTCTTGTTCATTCGAATTAAGCCTCCTGCTCTTGAGCCGACTTTTTCGTTGGCTTACGGAAACGGTAACGACGGTCACTGATGGCAATCACACCACCAATCGACATGATCAAAGAACCCGCCCAGATCCAACGTACAAATGGTTTGTAGTAGATACGTACAGCCCAAGATTTGTTGTCGTCTAAACGCTCACCCATTGCGATATAAAGGTCGCGTGTTACGCCACGATCAATCGCCGCTTCAGTCATCATAGACTTAGCTGTAGTGTAGAAACGTTTTTCAGCGTGAAGCGTGTTGATGTATTTGCCTTCTTTGGTAATTTCAAAGTCAGCAATGTAACCATCATAGTTAGGGCCATCTTTGTCACGAACCCCTGTAAACAGGAAGCTGTATTCTTCAAGTTGGTAGCTTTCGCCTGGCGCTAAACGCACATCACGTTCGATGCTGTAGTTTTGCACCATCGCGATACCGATCACTGTTACGGCTAAACCCATATGACCACAGATCATTGCCCAATGGCTACGAGGCAGCTTAGTTAGGCCTTTCATGAAGGTATGACGGTGTGTTGCACGCTCATGCAGCTCAAAGCCGTGCATGAAGAAGATCCAGAACGCCATCACCCAACCAGCAAAAGCAGTACCACTAAAGCGATCAGCTAGCATGGTCACCATTAGCGCACTTAAACCTAACGAGAAGATACCCGAAACTAACATTGGCTTAATAAGCTTAGACAGGTTGTCACGTTTCCAACGGATCAGTGGACCGATACCCAATAGGAACGAGAACGGGATCATTAACCAGAAGAACAACATATCAAAGAATGGTGCACCGATTGAAACCGAGCCCAGCCCTAATTGCTTATGAACAAGTGGTAGCAACGTACCCACTAACACAACCACTAACGCAGCAATCAATAAGATATTGTTGCCGAGTAGTGCGTTTTCACGAGAAACCAAATCAAAGTTACCACGGACACGAACCGATGCGCCTTTAACAGCAAACAACAGCAGTGAACCACCGATAACGAACACTAGGAAACCTAGAATAAACATACCACGAGCAGGATCTGACGCGAATGCGTGAACCGATACCAAGATGCCCGAACGAACTAAGAATGTACCTAGTAAGCTTAAAGAGAATGCAGAGATAGCCAGCAATACTGTCCAGGCTTTAAATGTGCCACGCTTTTCTGTTACCGCAAGCGAGTGCATCAGCGCGGTACCAGCCAACCAAGGCATGAATGAAGCGTTTTCTACTGGATCCCAGAACCACCAGCCACCCCAGCCAAGTTCGTAGTAAGCCCACCATGAACCAAGTGCGATACCTACCGTTAGGAATAACCATGCCGCGATTGTCCAAGGACGAGACCAACGAGCCCAAGCCGTATCTAGACGCCCGCTCATTAGAGAAGCAATAGCGAAAGAGAACGCAACCGAGAAACCTACATAACCCATGTAAAGCATAGGCGGGTGAATAATCAAACCCGGGTCTTGCAGTAATGGATTCAAGTCACGGCCATCGACAGGAAAGTAAGGCAGTGTACGTAAGAACGGGTTAGACGTTACGATAATGAACAGCAAGAAGCCGACAGTAATCAAACCCATGATAGCCAGTACGCGAGCCACTGACTCTTGAGGCATACCACGGCTAAACGTCGCTACTGCAACCGTCCAACCCGCTTGGATAAGAACCCAAAGCAGTAATGAACCTTCATGAGCACCCCAAACCGCTGTGATTCGGTAGTACCAAGGAAGTTGGCTATTCGAGTTACTTGCTACGTATTGAACCGTAAAATCATTGGTGTAGAACGCGTAGCACAAGATAAAAAACGAAATCGCTAGGAATCCGAACATACCCCATGATAGCGGTCGTGCACTATTCATTAATAATGTGTTATTTCGAGCTGCCCCATACAGCGGGAGCACACTCAATAGCAATCCCAGCCCTAAGGACAGGATCATGGCAAAGTGGCCGATCTCGGCTATCATTGAGCACTTCCTTCTTTTTGTTCTGTCGAGTACTGCATTGGCTCATGGGTTTTCTTCATTGCTTCAGCAACTTCAGAAGGCATGTACTCTTCATCGTGTTTCGCTAAGACTTCGAAAGCTTCAATTGTTGTCGCATCTTTCAGAACGCCTTGAGCAACAATACCTTGCCCTTCACGGAAAAGATCAGGAAGAATGCCATCGTATAGAATCGTTACTTTAGGACCAACATCTTTCAAGTCAAAGCTTACACGTAGTGATTCGTTGTCACGGCTTACAGAACCGACTACAACCATGCCACCAATACGCAGACGTTGGCCAACTTCAGGTTTCTTGCCGTCTTTGCCGTTAACAAGCTCAGTTGGCGTGTAGAACAGATCCATGTTCTGGTTAAGCGCATAAACCATTAATCCAACAGTTGCACTGATACCAAAAAAGATCGCTAAGACAATGCCCAGCCTCTTTTTACGTCTTGGGTTCATAGAGTGTTCTCCATATTTTTTGCTGCATCGATACGAGCTTGACGATCAATCTTAGCTTGTACTTCATTTAGTAATTGCTTACCACGACGAACGCTTAAGACCAGTAAAATGATCATCGCGAGGAATGTGATTCCAAATGCACTCCATACATATGAGGCGTAGCCACCCATGGCAAAGAAATCACTCAGAGATTCAAAATACATAATTACCTACCCTACTACGCTTTATCAGCCGCGAGTTTACGAACCCACGGACGGTGACTTTCTTTACTGATGATTTCGTTTCTAAAACGAACCATAGTCACAGCACCAAAGAAAAAGGCGAAGCCGAAGATGTTGAGAAGAAGCGGCCATAGCATGTCACTTGAAATAGAAGGCTGATCGAACTTAGTAATCGTCGCGCCTTGGTGAAGTGTATTCCACCACTCTACTGAAAAGTGAATGATAGGTAGGTTGATGACACCAACGATCGCCAAAATACCTGCTGCTTTCGCTGCGGTTTTTTGGTCGTCAAACGCGTGGTGTAGTGCAATCACACCCAAGTATAGGAATAGAAGAATCAGCTCTGAGGTCAAACGCGCATCCCAAACCCACCAAGCACCCCACATTGGTTTACCCCAAACAGCACCGGTTAGCAGCGCTATGAAGGTAAATACAGCACCAATAGGCGCCATAGCCAATGCAGCCATGTCTGATAATCTCACCTGCCATACTAAGCCGATGAATGCCGCAATTGCCATCGACATGTATACACCCATCGACCAAATTGCAGACGGAACATGGATATAGATGATACGGAAGCTATCGCCCTGTTGGTAATCAGAAGGCGCAAATGCAAGCCCCCACACAGTACCGGCGGATAGACACAATAGCGCTAGGATAGAGAACCATGGCAGAAGTTTACCAGCAAGCTGATAAGAGGTTTCTGCTTTGGCATAGGGATGGAGCCATTTCCACATGTTGTAATCTCACTCTTACTTCATATTGCTTACAGCTATTACAGCTATAATTATTATAATTTATTTGGCTTACTGTCTCTTTCAGTGACTCTATGAGTTTAAAAGCTTCAATTAGTTCACTCTGAACAAACAAAGTGGAAGTGAACGCTTAGTTAGCTAGTTTTAATCAGATAATTAACTAGTTAACACTCACTCTCAGCGCTGCGCTTATGGCAAATGGGGTGAGCGTCATTGCGCCCATTAGCATTGCCCCTAACACAGCTAATTGACCGTTATACGCAACGCCTAGTGCTGCCGCATCAATCGCTGATGTAGCAAATATAAGAATTGGGATATACAACGGCAAAATAAGCAGACTTAACAGCACACCGCCTTTTTGTAATCCAACGGTTAAAGCGACACCAATCGCACCAATAAAGCTTAATGCAGGCGTACCAACCAATAGCGTTAAGACCACCGATAACCAAGTATCGAAATCCAAGGACAGCAGTACCGCTAACAACGGACTGATCAATATTAATGGTAACCCTGTCAATAACCAGTGCGCTATGACCTTGGACAATACTACCAACTGCAACGGGATGGGCATCAGCATCATCTGCTCGAGGGCGCCATCTTGGAAATCATCTCGGAATAATCGTTCGAGAGAGAGTAATGCAGAAAGTAAAGCAGCAACCCAAACAATGCCCGCTGCGATACGCGCAAGTAGGTTTGGCTCAGGGCCGATACTCAATGGGAAAAGGGTGATGACAATGATAAAAAACCACAGAGGGTTAAAGATATCGGCTTGGCGACGAAATGCGATCAACAGCTCACGTCGAATGATCGTTGTCATTGAAGAAATCATATTACTCACCCAACTTTATTTTTCTTAGTTTCGGGCTATCAGCAAACATGTCTTGGTGTGTGGTTAATAACACAATGCCACCGTTGTCTGCATGCTGAGAAAAAAGAGACTCTAGAACTTTAACGCCCTGCTTATCAATGGCAGTCAGCGGTTCATCTAGAATCCACAACATTTGCTTACTTAACCACAGACGAGCCAATGCTACACGGCGCTGTTGACCCGCCGAAAGTTGACCTGCAGGCACGTCTTCTCGTCCAGCAAGGCCGACTTGAGCCAATGCATTGTAAAGTTCTTCCTTACTCGTTCCACTGCTGTGAATCGATTGATAGAAGCTCAGGTTTTCATAGGCACTAAGCTCGCGTTTTACGCCAGTTTGGTGACCAAGAAAAAGCAAATTTTGGTGATACACATCTCGACTCGTTTCAATGGACTCACCATCCCAAGAGATAGTACCTTCATCACGATCACCTAAGCCGGTGATAATCCTAAGGAGTGTCGTTTTCCCAGTACCGTTACGACCTTCAACTTGAACCAGCTCACCGGGTTTCAATTGAAAAGACAACGATTCAAATAGAACCCTGTCGTCACGAATAGCAGTTAAATTTGAGACTTCAAGCATAGGTAAATTTAGTCGAGTAATGAAAGGGCTATAGTAGCACACCAATATGGTGACAAAACAGGACTAGGCGTTTTCGATAGAACAAACTCCGTAAGAAACTGTTACCACCGCATCACAATTTACACATTTTCATCAACAAACAAGATACTGCCTTAGATACAAGCACTTATAAACATCGTTCTATATAGAGCTGTCAGGCATAAAAAAAGAAGCCGAAGCTTCTTTTAAGAGGAGTGCACGATAAACATCAATTACTCAATACGCAGCGAGCGCTCAATTTAACGACGTCGAGTTGGGTCTCTGCGCTTATGAGATGCATCTGGTTGTTCATCGTACGATGAAGGGTTACTTCTTAGCGAAGGAATTTTTTCCTTACCCGCGAGCTTATTCTGCAGAGACATCATCAGCTCAGCTTCAGCTTTAGGTAATTCACACTCTTCGATCAGTTCGTTTATCCCTGCACCAAGCTGAACCATCTTCGTTGCACGCGTGTACAAGCGCCCATCGGTATCAACATGTTCCAGCTCTACAATGCGTTCATTCAAGTGCTTGATTAGATCTTGCTGTTCCGTCACTTTCTGACCAAGGCCAACCACGACAGAGCGAACCTCAAGCAATTGCTTGCTCGATTTTTGAAGCTCTTTGTCCAAGTTACGAACTTGCAGGCGTGACTGATCGAGCTGCTTTTGAATCGCACGTTTTACTTTGCTAATCAAAATCACGATGAATAACGTAAAAACCCCGACTCCGGCAATCAGAGCAACAGGGCTTAAAGGAAGCGCTTCAAACATTACAGGTGAGCCATCTCATCCCATTCGTCTTCGCTTAGTAGTTTGTTTAGATCTACCAAGATAAGCAGCTTGCCATCACGATTACTAACACCTTGGATGAACTTAGCACTTTCATCAGTACCAACACTTGGAGTTGTGTCGATTTCAGAAGAACGTAGGTAAACCACTTCAGCAACGCTGTCTACTAGAATGCCAATGACTTGACGCTCAGATTCAATAACGATGATACGAGTGTTGTCTGTGATTTCACCTTGCATCAAACCAAAGCGAGAACGAGTGTCGATAACAGTAACAACGTTACCACGTAGGTTAATAATACCTAGAACGTAATCTGGAGCACCCGGTACTGGAGCAATTTCACTGTAGCGAAGTACTTCACGTACCTGCATAACATTAATGCCGTAAGTTTCTTCTTCTAGCTGGAATGTCACCCATTGAAGTACTTCATCATTGGTTGGGTCTTTTCTTACTTCAATTTCACTCATATGAGACATATTTAATCCTCTTGCCGTCGTTACCGACCACTATTATTAACTTGATGCGTTTATTGTTAGCCTAATGCTTATTACTAGCTTAATGCTTTTACATCTAGCCCTGCGTTTAGCATGGCGATCAATGCTTCAACATGAATCAAAGCACACATTTTTTCTTTTACCATACCAGCGAGCCATGGGCGTTTACCTGCCATTTCTCGCCAACGAACTTTATCTGTATTAAGAAGCTCGGTACCTTTAAGTTCAGTTCCCGCAAGCCCCCATAAGCTTTCGCCAAGCATCACTATATATTGATAGTTTTCTTTGTATTCATCATTCGTTAGTTTCTCAGGCATCACCCACTTTGCGGTGTCGACCACATCTAACTGACTCTCTCGGTTTGTTTGCAAACCTAAATACCAAGCAGGCTTACCAATCAAATGGCTTAGCTCTTCAAGGCGATGAATACCACCAAGCTCATCAAGAGGAACAGCAAATGTTACCCCGTTGACATCAAAATACAGTACCTGAAAATCTTCTTTTCGAGCCGTAGTTTCCCAAGATGTAAACCGTTCAATACCGCCAGATTGAGTTTCAACCTCAACCTCGGGTTCACTGATAGATTCAATTTCTGACTCTTCAGTGTGAGTTCCGTCTTGCAGAGCTTCAACGTGCGACTCTTCAGCTATTGGTGACTCTTCCGCTATTGGAGACTCGGCTTGCTGCTCAATTGGTCGTTCAACAGGTCGATCAACAACCATTGACGAATCTGACTCAGGGAGGTTCCAGTCTTGAATCTCAGACTCTACAGAAAGCTGAACGGATTCCACCGCAGCATCAAACATTTGCATGTCTGCTTGCTGAGCGATTTTCTGCGTGTTCTGATCCATTAATTCATCAAGATTCAGTTCATCAACCACGTTCGTCGCTTCTAAGCGGCTCAGTAATTTTTGAACGTCTTCCAGATTAGGCACTTCAAATTCAGCTTCTCGCAACTCGGCATAGGTCGAGTAACTCGAATATTTGGGCTCTGGCTCTGGCTCTGGCTCTGGCTCTGGCTCTGGCTCTGCAGATGATGACTCATCGCTGGTCTCGTCAACAAAAAATTCGTCAGAATCCAGCATTTCATCACCTAACAGCGCAGTAAAGTAATCATCAAGTGCTTGTTCACTTGATAAACTTGATCGCGCCATTGTTGATTCTTTATTCGCGCTCATTTATCGCCAGCCTTTCGAGATAAATAAGCAGCTGTTTGTAAGCAAATACACCACGACTACCCGATGCAAAATGAGATGCTGGTAAGCGCTTTAGGCTAGCATCTCGAAACTTAGTGTCTATCGGCACAGCGGATGTCCAAACTTGATTTGGATAATCTTCTTTTAGCTGAGTTAATGTTTGCAGTGATGCTTTAGTTCGCTTGTCGTACATCGTCGGGACAATCGTCACCTTAAACGGTGTTTTGCGAGACTTCTGCATGATAGCCAAAGTGCGAATCATGCGCTCTAAGCCTTTCATTGCCAAAAACTCAGTCTGTACCGGAATCAAAATACGGTCACTGGCAGCCAATGCGTTGACCATCATCACACCCAAGATCGGCGGACAATCGATAAGCACATAGTCATAGTCGTCTTTCAAAGCGGCCAAAGCACGCTTCAAGATCAACCCCATACCGCTTCGATTTCCCATCACACGGTCTAATGTTGCCAAAGACATGTGCGCGGGAATAATATCGATACCTTCGACTTCAGTTTGTAAAATCAAAGGTCTTACTGTCGGCGCGCTAAACTCACGCAACTGAAATAGATCAAACAGACTCGATTCCACCGTATCTGAGTCGTAACCCAGATAGGTGGTTAGTGATGCATGCGGGTCAGTATCAACCAACAGAACACGGTGCCCCTTCAACGCAAGTAAACCTGCTAGGGTCACGGTCGAGGTCGTTTTACCAACACCACCTTTTTGGTTTGCAACACTCCAAACAATCATTTCGATTTACCTAAGCTAACCCAACTTCAACCAAAATCCTTTCCGCAATGCGGTCTAGAGGGAGGTCTTCAGTAGAAATGCCAGCTTTTGCTACAGCTTGAGGCATACCATATACAACACAGCTATCTTCATCTTGCGCCCAGATTGTCGAGCCCGCAGTTTTTAACATACGCGAACCTTCTCGACCATCAGCGCCCATGCCGGTCAGTATCATAGACAAGACTTTGTCGCCGTAGATCTTCGCTGCAGAGCCGAAGGTTACATCCACACAAGGTTTGTAATTCATTCGGTCGCCGCCATCGATAATTCTTAAGCGAGCAGATCCTGCACGGCCGTCAACCATCATCTGTTTACCACCAGGAGCAAGATAAGCCACTCCAGGTTTCAACACATCTCCGTCCTGTGCTTCGCGAACCTCAATCTTACATAAGGTATTCAGTCGGCTAGCAAAAGCGGCAGTGAACGTTGCTGGCATATGCTGAACTAACACAATCGGATGTGGGTAGTGTGCAGGGATGCGCGTCAAAATTTTCTGTAGTGCAACAGGGCCACCAGTAGAAGTACCAATTGCAGTTAATTGATACTTTTTACCCGAAGCTCTGAATTTCGCCGTTGATGCAACCGCTGGTTTCACTGCTGAAGCTGCGGCTGAAATCGGTTGGCGCAATGGTGTTGAAGTTGTTGCCGGTGTGGCTGTAGCTCGTGGCGCAATAGGAGCACGGCGCATAAATGCACGCTTTGCTGCAATCTGAATCACACGTTGTTGAAGCAATGCGACAGCATCATCGCGGTTACGTGCGATGTCTTCAAACTTCTTAGGTAGGAAGTCTAGAGCACCAGCGTCTAACGCATCTAATGTTGCTCTCGCACCATCATGCGTTAGCGATGAAAACATTAAAATAGGCGTTGGCGACGCAGCCATGATTTCACGAACGGCGGTGATGCCGTCCATGACAGGCATTTCGATGTCCATCGTGATTACGTCAGGTCTCAGCTGTTTCGCTTTCTCAACCGCTTCTTTACCGTTTACTGCTACATCAATGACTTCTAGGCGAGCCTCTGAGTTGATGATCTCGCTAACGCGACGACGAAAAAAACTCGAATCATCAACGACTAATACTTTAATCGCCATATTTATCCTTAAATTAAATTCTTGACGCAGCTGCGTACTGCTTCAACAAGTCCGGCACATCTAGAATCAATGCAATGTGTCCATCACTTGTAATTGTCGCGCCTGCCATTCCTGGCGTTCCCTGTAGTAGTTTATCAAGTGGCTTGATGACTACTTCTTCTTGACCAATAAGCGTATCGACAACGAAACCAACACGTTGACTACCAAGCTGTACGATAACAACATGTCCGTGCCCTTTGCGCAATTCCACAATACCCGCTTTGGGTGCTAGCCAGTTTTGCAAGTAGAACAACGGAATAGACTTATCGCGAACGATGATGGTCAGCTGGCCATCAACCACGTTAGTGCGGCTGAGGTCTAAGTGGAAAATCTCGTTTACAGAAGCCAATGGCAATGCAAATGGATGACCAGCAACACCGACCATCAAGGTTGGCAGAATCGCCAGCGTCAATGGAACCTTGATCGTGATCTTGGTGCCTTGTCCCATCTCTGAATCAATATCAATCGAGCCATTCAGTGTGTTGATCGCTGTTTTCACAACGTCCATGCCTACACCACGACCTGAGATATCCGAGATTTTTTCTTTACTTGAGAAGCCAGGAGCAAAGATAAGATTGAAACATTCTTTGTTTGATAAACGAGATGCGGCATCTTCGTCCATCAGACCACGTTTAACCGCAATAGCACGCAACGTATCAGGGTCCATGCCGCCGCCATCATCAACGATAGCCAGTTCAATGTGGTCACCTTCTTGCGAGGCGGAAAGAATCACTTTACCCGTTTGTGATTTGCCAGCCGCAATACGGGCTTCAGGCATTTCAATACCGTGATCCACAGAGTTTCTCACTAAGTGAATCAGAGGATCGGCAAGTGCTTCAACTAAATTCTTATCAAGATCCGTTTCTTCCCCGCGCATTTCAAGAACAATGTCTTTCTTCAAACTACGAGCAAGGTCGCGGACAACTCGTGGGAAACGACCAAAAACTTTCTTGATCGGCTGCATACGAGTCTTCATTACCGCACCTTGGAGGTCTGCGGTAACAACATCTAAATTCGAGACAGCTTTTGCCATCTCTTCATCGTTACTGTTTAAGCCAAGGCTTACAAGTCGATTACGAACCAACACCAGCTCACCCACCATATTCATGATGGTATCCAGTGTTGACGTGTCGACACGAACTGTAGCGTCGGCTTGTTGTTTCTTCGCTGGTACTTTAACTTCAGCTTTCGCTGGTGCTTCTTTAACAGCGACCGGTGCAGATGGCTTAGGCTTAGGAGCTACTTGTGGAGCAGGCACTGGTGCAATAGGCTTCGCTGCAGCAGGTTTAGTTGCTGCATCTAGCTCTTCAATAGTTGGTCCATTACCTGAACCATGTAACTGGTCTAGTAGCTTCTCAAACTCTTCGTCGCTCATCAGGTCATCACCTTCAGACATCGCCGAAACGGGTGCGGAAGAAGGTGCTGGAGGAGGAGGCGCTGAACCTACTGCCGTCGGGCTCTTGCCCGCACCATGCAGTTCATCTAATAACTTTTCGAATTCGTCATCCGTAATATCACCACTCTCAGCAACTGACTGAGGAGCAACAGGAGCTGGCGGCGGTGTTGATACAGAAGATGCTGTTGGTGAACCACCTTTACCATGAAGCTCATCAAGCAGACGCTCAAACTCATCTTCAGAGATATCATCCACTGAAGATGCACTAATGCTTGCGCTTTCGACGATCGGTTCAGCAGGCGCTTCAAAAGCGGGTTCAGCGATTACTGGTGCTGGGGCTTCTACTGGATCAGCTTCATCGGTCGACTGTGGTTTACAGAGGCGGTGAAGTTCATCCAATAAAGCTTGATCAGCTGGCACTAAAGGTTCCTGATCTTGCACGGCTTGAAACTGTACATTAACTGTATCTAGAGCCTGCAGCATCGTATCCATCAAACCTGATGTTACGCTGCGCTGGCCGTTTCGTAGAATGTCGAACACATTCTCAGCACCATGACAAGTATCCACCAGCTCAGTCAATGCTAGGAAACCAGCACCACCTTTTACTGTATGGAAACCACGGAAAATAGCATTTAATAGGTCTTTGTCGTCAGGGTTATTCTCAAGCTCTACCAGTTGTTCTGATAGGAGTTCAAGGATCTCTCCTGCTTCGACTAAAAAGTCCTGAAGAATATCTTCGTCTAAATCGTAGCTCATACGTTACCTTTAAAATCCAAGACTGGATAACAAATCGTCGACTTCATCTTGAGATGCAACAGCATCTTCACGCTCTTCTGGGTTCAGAATCGGACCTTCAGGCGCGATAGATGCTTTCTTCTCTGACTCTGGAGTTGGCTCTGTTTGATTCGCACCGAATACGGTGAGAATCTCGACCAAACGTCCTTCAACCTCATTCACCAAGGTAATAACTTTGCTAATTATCTGCCCAGTTAAATCTTGGAAATCCTGAGCCATCAAGATTTCAGTCAATTGTCCACGTAGTTCAGTACTATCGCCTTCTACTTGGACAAGCAATCCATCAATGCGGTGACATAAAGCTTTAAATTGTGCCAGCTCAATGCGGCCATGCATCAGTTCATTCCATTGAGGCCTTACTTGAAGTAAACACTCGTGTAGGTTGTCTGCAATTGGCATACAACGATCGACAGCGTCCATCGTCTTATTTGCCGCAACTTCCGTTTTATCAATGACATACTGAAGGCGATCCCTTGCGTCAGGGATTTCATCATTTGCGATAACGCTGATGCGCTCATCGAAATTGAATTGAGTCAAAGAGTCATGGAGGTCGCGAGTCAAACTTCCTATTTCTTGAAGCATTGGATTGTCTTGAAGACTAAAATTGTCTTCATAAATGCTTCTAACAAGAGAATCAGCATCTTGCTGCTCATCGTTCTCAAGCAGCTCTACTAATTTTTTTGCTTGTTCTAATGAAATCATCCTGAGTTCGGCCTTACTCCGCATACTTTGTGCGCTTAGGCTATCGAGATAAACAGAGAACTTATCGGTCAGTGTTTGCCTAGAAGTGCCTAAAACTTATTGATGCTTATAAGCGATCAAAAATCTTATCAAGTTTCTCTTTCAGCGTTGCAGCAGTGAAAGGCTTCACAATGTAACCATTAACACCCGCTTGCGCTGCTTCGATGATCTGCTCACGCTTCGCTTCCGCAGTGATCATAAGCACTGGAAGGTGCTTAAGTTCTGCATCTGCGCGAATGTGTTTAAGCAGGTCAATACCTTGCATGCCTGGCATGTTCCAGTCAGTTACCACGAAATCAAATTCGCCTTTTTTCAGCATAGGTAACGCGGTTAAGCCATCGTCTGCTTCTTGAGTGTTGTTGAAACCTAAATCGCGAAGTAGGTTTTTAACAATTCGGCGCATCGTTGAAAAATCATCAACAATGAGAATTTTCATGTTTTTGTTCAAATTAGCCTCCACTGAATAGAATCAGTGTTGTTAGTCGTTCTGTGTCCAAGCACTTAACTTAGTGCGTAAACGCTGCATAGATTGGCTCAGTATTTGGCTGACACGAGATTCGCTGACACCTAGTACTTCCCCAATCTCTTTTAAATTGAGTTCTTCGTCGTAATAAAGCGAAAGCACAAGGCCTTCCCTTTCCGGAAGTTGTTTTATCGAATCGATCAAAGCTTGACGGAATGACTCATCAGCAACCCCTTGAAAGGGCGTATTATCTTGAGAGTCTTCATTCGGAGATATTACATCATCTGAGACGCCTAAATCTTCGATCCCGACAAGTCTTGAGCAATTAATATCAGTTAAAGCGTTGTGGTACTGGTCTAAACTCAGCCCCATGTGCTTTGCCACTTCGGCATCACTTGGGTCGCGATTGAGGGTACCCTCTAATTCCGCGATTGCACTGCTGATTTCTCGATTGTTTTTATGAACCGATCTCGGTACCCAGTCACCACGGCGAATGTCATCCAACATAGCTCCGCGAATCCGAATACCTGCATACGTCTCAAAGCTTGCGCCTTTGGTACCATCATAGTTTTGTTGCGCTTCAATCAAGCCAATCATGCCAGCTTGAATTAAGTCATCAACCAAGACATTAGGCGGTAATCGCCCCAACAAGTGATGAGCGATACGTTTAACCAACACAGAATACTTCTCAAAAAAAGCCTGTTGGCTATTGTGATTAGCATGTTGATCGTAAGTAAGCGCTTTATTCACCAAATGGTTCCTCTATAAATTCAGTACGATTCAGCAGCCTTTCAACAAAGAACTCCAAGTGTCCACTTGGCGTTTTTGGTATTGGCCAGGTCAATGCTTTATTAGCCAAAGAGCTGATTGCCAATGCAGCTGGAGAGCGAGGGTACGCATCTACTACGATTTTCTGTCTCTTGACTGATTGACGTACTTTATCATCTAAAGGAATACATGCTACGAGTTCGAGGCTCACATTCAAGAAGCGCTCTGTGACCAAAGTCAACTTTGCAAATAATTCTCGGCCTTCGCGGTAGCTTCTGACCATATTTGCAACAATTTTGAATCGCTGAACTTGGTGCTCTCGGCTCAAAAGCTTGATCAGTGCATATGCATCTGTGATTGAGGTAGGCTCATCACAAACCACAACAACCACGTCTTGCGCCGCTCTTGAGAAGCTAATTACCATGTCTGAAATACCCGCAGCGGTATCAACCAACAAGATATCCATCTCATCTTCAAGCGAACCAAATGCACGAATCAACCCAGCGTGTTGAGCGTGTGAAAGTTCAGTCATGCTTTGTGTGCCAGATGTCGCTGGAATAATTCTAATTCCGTGCGGCCCTTCGACAATCGCATCCTTAAGTTCACATTCGCCAGCCAACACATGACCCAGGTTTCGTTTAGAACGAATGCCCAGCATGATGTCTACGTTAGCCAGCCCTAAGTCGGCATCCAGTACCATGACTTTCTTGCCTTGGCGAGCCATACAAATAGCCATACCTAACGTCACATTCGATTTACCAACGCCTCCCTTACCACCGGTTACAGCGATAACTTTTGTGAGTGAAGGCTTGGTTAAGCGACGGAGGCCGCTAGCTTGATCGTGTATCATATTCTCATTCATATTTATCCGCCGCCTAGAGCCCTTCAGAATCGCTATTCCAGTAATGAGGTTCATTCTCTGTAGATTTTTCTAATAACTCATTAGCCTTAGCAATCATATACTTTGGCTGAGCTATGACGATATCTTCAGGAACTCGTTGACCATTTGCTATGTAAGCAACTGGTAATGCATTTTGTATTACCACACTGATGAACTCACCCAAGCTAAGGGATTCATCCAGCTTAGTCAGGATACATCCCGACAACGGGATTCTTCTAAAGTGTTCAATGGTTTCTTGTAGTACTTTGCGTTGTGCAGTTGCAGGCAACACAAGGTAACTATTGATAACGGAACCACTCTCTTGCATCAATGTGTCTAACTGCTCAGATAGGCGAACATCTCGTTGTCCCATGCCTGCAGTATCGACCAGAATCAGGCGACGATTACGTAACTGATATATTACATCGGCCAATTCACTAGAATCTTTAGCAACTCTTACAGGACAACCCATAATTCGACCATAAATCGATAACTGCTCATGTGCACCTATACGATATGTGTCCGTTGTCACTAGTGCGACGTTGTCGGCGCCATATTCCATGGCTGCGCGTGCTGCTAGCTTAGCAACCGTCGTTGTTTTACCTACGCCAGTCGGGCCCAATAAGGCCACAATACCACCGCGTTTTAAAATATCTTTTTGCGTTACCGAGATCTGGTCAGCAACCAGTGCTAACAAGGCCTTCCATGCACGTGCAGGCTTGGTATCTTCAGGGATGTAGCAAGCCATTTGATCGGCAAGTTCGGCAGATACACCCATACGCTCAAGGCGTTTGATAAGCATTGCTCTGAGCGGTTCACGACGCTCAACTTCTTGCCACATTAGCCCTGATACTTGATGCTCTAATAGACGACGAATTGAGGTCATCTCTTCACGCATCGTCTCCATTTCTGCATCTGAACCTTTCGACTGAGGGTTCTCACGACCACGATCATAACGGGTAGGATCCAAACGAGGTGCTGGACGCTCTACTCTGCGGTCTTCGGCAATCAATTTAGATAAGCCTGTTTCACGAGCAAATGCTGAATCGAGGCTCCCGTGAGTTTGTTGGTTACCGGAAGACTGCTGATTACCGGAAGATTGTTGACTGCCAAGAGACGGCTGGTTGCCGAGAGACTGACGATTACTATGCGGCTGCTGATTGCTATGTGGCTTATGACCCGTGCTGGATTGGCGATTAAGCAATGCTGACAACGAGTCTTCGTTTTCTGCACGGTGTTGTGGCTCATCATCGGCACCATGACTGTATTGCTTTAGCATATTCGCAAAGCGTTTGGTCATTGAGCGTCCACCTTCAGCACTTGCCTGTAGGCTAACCTTGTCATCGTCTAATTGACGACGCCCTGCCGGTGCTGCGGGCGCGGCCATTTGCGTATATTGGCTTTGCGCAGGCTGCTGAGGTTTATTTAATCTCTGGCTCGCTGTCGACGGGCTAGATTCGCCATCAATAGCGGCAACAATTTCCACGCCACCTGCGACCTTTTTGTTAGACATGATCACCGCTTCTGAGCCAAGTTCTTCTTTAACTTGGAGCAGTGCGGTTCGCATATCTTTTGCAAAAAATCGTTTAATTTTCAATTCGATCGTCCGTTCTAATTAGGCGGCTTAATTACCAACAGCTTGTACTATACGTATCTGCTTTTCGTCCGGTATCTCTTGGTAAGATAACACTCTCAAGCTTGGGATCGTGTTCTTCACGAACTTAGCCAGAGTTGAACGCAATACACCAGAGGTCAGTAGCACTGCTGGCTCACCTTTCAGCTCTTGCTCTTGTGTGGCATGGCTGAGTGAGGTCTGTAAACGTTCGGCTAAACCAGGTTCAATACCAGCAGATTCTCCGCCGGATGCCTGCATGGTTTGATGCAAGATTTGTTCCAGCTCTGGGATCAAGGTTATCACGGGCAACTCTGGCTCTATGCCATTGATTTCTTGAACAATTAGTCGTTTCAAAGAGATACGAACAGCCGCCGTAAGTATGTCAGGTTCTTGACTCTTACTTGAGTACTCCGACAAAGTTTGGACTATTGTTCGAATATCACGAATTGGAATGGCTTCATTCAATAGGTTCTGTAGCACTTTCACAACGACGCCAAGCTGTAATTGGTCCGGTACAAAGCCTTCTACCAGCTTAGGCGTTGAACGGCTAAGCATCTCAAGTAAGTTTTGTACTTCTTCGTGACCAATAAGTTGTGATGCGTTATTCGTTAGCTGTTGACTGAGGTGAGTGGCCAACACGGTTGATGAATCAACAACCGTGTAACCTAAGGCTTGCGCATGTTCACGCTGCTCTTCACGAATCCACACGGCTTCTAGACCAAAGGCAGGGTCAATCGTCGGCTCACCATCGATCATTCCATACACTTGGCCTGGGTTAATGGCTAATTCCATATCCGGCTTAATCTCAGCCTCACCAACCGCAACCCCCATTAAGGTGAGTCGGTAACTGTTTGGCGTCAATTCTAGGTTATCGCGGATGTGTACTGCTGGGATCAAGAAACCAAAATCTTGAGACAGCTTCTTACGCACCCCTTTAACGCGTTCAAGCAGTTCGCCACCTTGGTCTCTGTCAACTAGAGGAATCAAGCGGTAGCCAACTTCTAAGCCAATAATATCAACAGGCTGAACATCATCCCACGAAAGTTCTTTCTGAGAACCCGTCTCCCCACTCGCTTCAACCGTAGCTGGAAGGTTGGGTTGTTCGGCTTTTTTCTTGTTCTTTTTATCAATGTAATAGGCACCTGCACCTGCAACGACAGCAAGGCTCAAGAACGAGAAATGCGGCATACCCGGCACAATACCCATGATGCCAAGGATAGCGGCGGTGATCATCAAGGACTTAGGATTGTCGAACAATTGGAAGAAGAGCTGTTGCCCCATATCTTCATCAGTATTTTGACGCGTTACCATCATCGCAGCAGCGATAGAAAGCAGTAGAGAAGGAATTTGAGCAACCAGACCATCACCGATAGTCAGTAGCGTGTAGATTTCGATTGCTTCACCAAAACCAAGGTCAAACTGAACCATACCAATACTCAGGCCACCAATAATGTTGATGAACAAGATCAAGATACCAGCGATCGCATCACCTTTAACAAACTTAGATGCACCGTCCATTGAACCGTAGAAATCGGCTTCTTTGGTCACTTCAAAACGTCGAGTACGAGCCTGATCTTGGTCGATCAAACCTGCATTTAAGTCGGCATCGATTGCCATCTGCTTACCCGGTAAAGCATCAAGGGTAAAACGTGCACTTACTTCCGAGATACGACCCGCACCTTTGGTGACAACCATGAAGTTGATGATCATCAGGATCAAGAACACCACCAAACCAACCGCATAGTTACCACCGATAACCACGTTACCAAAGGCTTCGATAACGTTACCGGCAGCGTCACCACCCTCATGGCCATGGAGCAATACCACACGTGTCGAAGCAACGTTCAAGGCCAAGCGGAGCAGAGTCGCAATCAGGAGTACGGTCGGGAATGCAGCGAAGTCTAAAGGCCGACGGGTATAAACCGAAACCAATAGCACAACCATAGACAGTGCAATGTTGAAGGTGAAGAACATATCCAACAAGAAAGCTGGAATGGGCAACACCACCATAGCTAGCGTTGCAAGCACCATAACAGGCGCGCCAATCGCAGGCATGGCACGGTTAGGAATTTTAGGTAGCTTGTCCGCAAAAGGCAGGGTGAATTTCATAAATCTAGGCAGTTTCGCTATGTTGTAGCTATCTCACTAAGCAGATTGAGGCCTAGGTCTAAGCTATGTTGCTATGGGCTAATATGTTCGGAATTGATATAGCAAACACTGTACCAACATCTCACGTCAAATTATCGCCATCACCTCGGAAACAAGAGGGGTAGCTAAGTTGCTATTATCAGGGTTCATCAAGCTGAGCTCAAGCAATTGATCTAATGTCGTAAATCAGGTGGGATCGGCATATTAGAATCTTGCAGTTTTGGCCTCTCTCCACCTTTTTTTCGGTATTGCTTAAGCTGGAAAACATATGCAAGCACTTGTGCAACTGCCGCAAACAGACCGTCAGGAATTTGTTGTTCTAGCTCTGTGGTGTGATAAAGCGCCCTAGCCAATGGCGGTGCTGGAATAATATAGATGTCATTTTCTCGTGCGATTTCACGGATCTTCATCGCCATGTGATCGACACCTTTAGCAACCACAATTGGTGCCTTATCTTGATTCTGCTTATAGCGCAGCGCCACTGAAAAGTGTTCCGGGTTGGTCACAATCACATCCGCTTGAGGGACATCAGCCATCATACGTCTCTGAGCCGCTTCTCTCTGCAACATACGAATGCGCCCTTTCACTTCGGGCTTACCTTCAGTGTCTTTGAATTCGTCTTTGACTTCTTGCTTGGTCATCTTCAGCTGATCGGCGTGTTGCCAGATCTGGAATGGGATATCAATGGCGACCACGATGAGTAGAGAACAACTGATCAACAGAATGAAGTTAAGTAAAATATCTAAGGCATGGAATATATTCTGTGGGTACACATCCATACTCAACTGCATCAAATCGTGTTGAGAAGCTTGAATCAGATAAATGGCCATGCCCGATACCAAAGCCACTTTCAAGATAGATTTGAGCAGTTCAACCCAGCTTTGTAAGCCAAACATACGCTTGATACCACTCAAAGGATTGAGCTTAGATGCCTTTGGCATAGCCGCTTGCATTGAGAAATTGACCCCACCAACACCCGCAGCACCAATCACAGCAGCAACGAACAAAGTGATTAGAATCAAGAACAGTGGAAACAACAAGTTTACTAATGCGCCACCCGCTATTTCCAGTAGCTTGTTAGTATCAAAAATCTCGTCACGACTGAGTGAAAACAGGCGTTGCATAGCCTCGAACAAAGCCTTCGCCATCGATTCGCCAAACCACATTAAAGAAATCGCACCGACTATCAATACCGATGCTGACGCCAGCTCTTTTGACCTTGCAACCTGCCCTTTCTCTTTGGCCTGTTGCAAGCGTTTGGGCGTGGCGTCTTCTGTGCGTTCTTGACCGTCTGACTCTGCCATTTCAGTCTCCTAGCAATCTAACCGGATTAGACGACATATCTGTTGCTCGCCTTGTATCCAAAATAGCTCATAGTGGCTAAACAATCCGCCAAGGATGTACCAACAAAGTAACAGACCCACGAGTAGCGCAAATGCAAAACCCAAAGAAAATATGTTTAGCTGAGGTGCCGCACGTGTCATTACACCAAATGAAAGGTTAATCGTCAGCAGCGCAATAATACCCGATAACGACATCGCTAATGCTGTTTTGAACATGATTCCAAGCCACAATGCCAGCTCTCTGAAATCGACGGCGGTTAAAGAGCCACTGCCAATCGGCAAGGTTTTAAAACTGAACACCACCAATTGCAGCATTTTCAAGTGGCCATCGGTCGCCAAGAAAAACATGGTCGCCAACAGCATGAACAGTTGGCCAAGTACTGGCGTGTTCTGACCGTTCGCAGGGTCAACCATAGAGGCAAAGCCCAAACTCGATTGCATACCTAGAATCTGACCGAGCATAACAAAAGTTTGAATCAAAAACTGAGTAACAAACCCCATGGCGACACCAATCACGATTTGTTCAAATACCGTCAAGAATCCTTGGAAGGACAGCAGCTCAATCTCTTTAGGAACTGCTGGGATTGCGGGCATCACAGCAAAGGTGATCGCCAAACCTAAATACAGACGGATACGCGGCGACACAAAGCGTGCCCCTGTTACCGTCATCACCATCAGCATGGCTGAAATGCGAGTGTATGGCCAAAAATAATTGGCTAACCACTCTAATACAAGGCTCGTTGGGTATTCCATATTGGTTTAATACAGAACTTGCGGCAAGCGTTCGATGAGTTCGAAAAAAAACTCCATCATCATCTGAGTCATCCAGTGAGCAAACATCATCAACGCCAATAACGTCACGATCAAACGCGGTAGGAAACTCAATGTTTGTTCGTTGATAGACGTCGCAGCTTGGAAAACCGCTACGACTAAACCAATCAATAGGCTAGGAATAATAATGGCACATACCATTATCAGTACCATCCAAAGTGCATCTCGGAACAACTCTACGAATATTTCAGGATTCATTATTCCCCCAGCTACAAGGCAAAACTGCCGGCGAGAGTGGAGAGTATCAAGTTCCAACCATCAACAAGAACGAACAGCATCAACTTAAATGGTAACGATACAATCATCGGTGACAACATCATCATACCCATAGCCATCAATACCGAGGCGACCACCAAGTCGATGATTAAGAAAGGTAAGAACAGCATAAAGCCAATTTGGAAAGCCGTTTTCAACTCCGATGTGATAAACGCTGGAATCAGAACCGCCATAGAAACATCTTCAGGGTTAGTCACTTCCGCACCCGATATCTCAACAAAGGTTTCTAGATCTTTGATTCGGGTTTGTTTGAGCATGAAAGACTTGATCGGGCCTTGAGCAACGTCGAACGCCTGTCGTGCCGATATTTGTTCATTGAGATAAGGCTGAACCGCTTGCTCATTCACTTGATTGATCACTGGTGACATGATGAAAAAGGTCAAAAATATCGCGATCCCAATAATCACTTGGTTTGAAGGCGTTTGTTGGAGACCCATTGCCTGACGCAAAATAGACATCACCACCACAATACGGGTGAACGACGTCATCAAAATTACCATTGCCGGCAAGAAGCCAAGCATGGTCATTAGGGCCAATATCTGTAAATTGATCGAGTAGTCTTCACCGCCATTGGCGTTGGTTGTCATGGTAAAGGCAGGGATGCCACCACCATTACCCGTTAAACTACCAGTCGTCATGGTTTGCGATTTAGCTTGGTCTTGTTCCATCGTGCTGATGGTAACCGACTCTGAGCCTGCTGTATTCGCTGGAATGACGGTGCCATCTTCAGCCTGTGCAAATACCGACACACTGAACACTAAAGAACAGAGGAGGATGAGCTGAACCAACAACGCTTTTACCACTCGAAAAGATCCGATTTGGCAAAGGTAAGATGAGGTAAAAAGTCCGTTACTTGTTTGCATCTTTTTTAATTAGCTGGGAAAGCTGACTTGAAAATGTACTTTTTTCCAGCATCTCCTGAGTAAGAGGTTTATCGAGCTTAGAGATCAGCTGAATCGACTGTGTGGTAATACCTACTAAGAACTGTTCATCACCTGCTTGCACAATCGCAATACGTTCTTTAGTACCAACAGGAATTTGCCTAACAATAGCCAAACCTTGTTGATTCGACATCGCAGGCACTTGCATTCGCTTGAGTAACCAAGCAATAAATAAAATGAAGGCGATAACGAAAATCAGCGACCCAAAAGTGGTCGCTAAATCAAGAGAAGGAGGCGCGGCAAAGGCAATAGAAGGCGTAGACAACAGCCCTATTCCCAATATTCCGCGAGACGAGCCCACCAATCTTTTTGGCGAAAAGCGCATTAACGTAGCTTCTTAATTCGTTCTGTTTGGCTAATTACGTCAGTCAGACGAATACCAAATTTATCGTTCACCACAACCACTTCTCCGTGAGCAATCAGAGTACCGTTAACCATCACGTCTAGTGACTCACCAGCAATTCTATCGAGCTCTACAACCGAACCTTGGTTCAATTGAAGTAAGTTACGGATACTAATCTGAGAACGGCCAACTTCCATCGAGATAGTCACTGGGATATCCATGATGGTATCCAGTTTACGACGCTCATCTTCAGAAATCGGAGACGATGAATCGGTTAGTTCATCAAGTGGTGCCGCAAGCACATCATCAACATCAATTGACGGTGCTAAAGGGTCTTCACCAAGTGCAGCAGCCCATTCGTCTGCTAGCTTTTGATCTTCACTAGGTTCCATTACCAATTCCTATACTTTTATCTATTTTGCTATTCGTCATCATCGCTGTTTTCGAGCTCAGACATTAGGTCTTTGCCTAGAAAAGCGAGATCAGTTTTGACCACACTTGGTCTTCGAATTTTTTCCGAAATCTGGACCGCGAGTTTTTCACCCGCACGTCCCATTTTCACACGATACGTTGGTAGTTCTTCTACAAACATCGTCGCGTGTTCAGGCATGTTCATGGGAATGACATCCCCTGGGCGCAGCTCCATCAGATCACGCAGAGAAATATCTTGCTCTAACAAGTTCACACGAAAGTTAACTGGTACATCCATGATTTCATCACGCAATGCCGAACTCCAACGAACGTCAGTTTCCATTTTGTCTGATTGAACACCAGCGTCCAACAATTCACGAATCGGCTCAACCATGGAATAAGGCATCACGACGTGGAAGTCACCGCCACCGCCATCTACTTCAATGTGGAATGAACTAACAACAATCACTTCTGTTGGGCTCACAATGTTCGCCATACTTGGGTTCACTTCAGAATCCAAGTATTCAAACTCAACCCCCATTACTGGAGACCAAGCTTCTTTGTAATCTTCAAAAACAATTTTCAGCAGCAGTTGGATAATTCGTCTTTCAGTAGGCGTGAATTCACGGCCTTCAATCTTGGCGTGAAATCGTCCATCGCCACCAAAAAAGTTTTCTACAAGAATAAATACAAGGCGCGCTTCCATAGTGATCAGCGCTGTGCCTTTTAATGGACGGAAGCGAACCATGTTTAAACTGGTGGGTACATACAATGTGTTTTGGTACTCACCAAACTTCATCATTTGGACACCATTGATCGACACTTCAGCCGTTTTACGCAACATGTTAAACAAACTGATACGCAAATGACGCGCAAAGCGCTCGTTAATAAGTTCAAGGGTCGGCATTCGACCACGAACAATTCGATCTTGTGAAGAAAAGTCGAAATTAACCGCACTGTCGTTATCAGCTTCTACGCTATCTTCAACTTCTTCAACATCATCTACGCCATGTAATAGCGCGTCAATTTCGTCTTGGCTTAATAAATCGGTCACAAATTACCTACTGAATCACAAAATCAGTGAATAGCACTTTTTCAATAACAGGCTGGCCAACAGCTTGAGTCAGACTTGCTTTGATATCTTCCGTTGCCTTGTTACGCAGTTCAACTCGCCCAGTGGGTGAACGCAATTGATCGACTGTTGCCGAGGCGAACGTCGCCAAGAGCGTACTTTCCACAAGTGGCGAGTGGTAACGAGCCAGGTCTTCATTCTTACTGCCCCGAACCATCATCTGTGCTTTTATCTGAACTAGGCGATCTTTTTTATCACCTGTCACATTGAACAAAAAAGGCTGAGGGATATTAACATACATAACTGGCTCTGCAGCGACCACAGCAGTTGCTGGCTGAGAGGGAGATTCAGGGGCACTATCATCAGAGCCTAAGAAAAAGAGCAGCGCACCACCTACACCAAGCAGTAACACGACTACGGCAATAATGATGATAAGGAGCTTGCTCTTCCCTTTAGGTGCATCTTGTTCTTCTGCCATACTTTACTCTAAATTCCTGTTCTTTCGATTAACTGACGGTTTTTTCTATTAACTAACAGTACTTTCTCTTAACTGATGGTTCTTTCTATTAACCAAGCGTTCTTTCTTAGCCTGATATTAGGCATAATAACTAATTCCATCACGCTTTGATGCGACATTCAATTCAAGATTGCTGCCACTATCAAGGTTTTCATCACCTTGTCCATCATTTGTGCGGTTAGTGCCGGATTGTTGCTCACCATTGTTGTATCTATCCTGCCCCTGACCAGAGCTCTGTTGCTGAACTGACGAATCGGCTAGTTGTAGACCTTGTTGAGCAAGCATCTCCCTCAAACGAGGTAAGGTTTGTTCAATCACCTCTCTTGCCTGTTGATTACTAACCGTAAAGTGCACGTTCGCCACATCATTATTCATGGTCATGCGGATTTTCATCTGACCCAATTCTGGTGGGTCGAGACGAATGTCCAAGTTCTTGAGGTTCTTAGACATCATCATTTGGACTTTTTCCGCGACCTGCTCATTGGCTAGCTCTTTAGTGAGCTGTAAAGGCGCTTGTTGAGCTGCTTGAATTTCAGCTCGCGTAGGTGCTGAACCAATCGTTGCTGTACCTTGTGCGCCAGCCGCAGAAGCGATCTGCTGGGCCAAGGTCGAATCTTTAGAATCTTCTTTAGCACCCGCTTTACCCAAACCAGACAATGCAGCGGCACCAGCGCCCGCTTTAAGAAGCGCGTCAGTCGAGCTTGCTTTTGTGGCCGCTGGCGTTGCATTCACCGCTAAGCTTTGTGCCGTTAAGCTTGGGTCTAAAGCCGCTTGCTGCTGCATTGGAGCGGCATTCCCTTGTTGAGAAGCCAATTGTTGAGCCGCATGCGCATTATTGGCGTTCAGCATTGCCGCCTTATCCGTAAGAGCATTATTTGCTGATTGAGAAGCGGCCTGCGCTGATACTTGTTGTGCAGCCGTCGCTACTGCCGTTGTTGATGCCACCGCGGCTAAGGCTTTGGCTTCATTTGAATCAGTGTTGTCCCAATCAATAGCGGCGGGTTCACCGGGAGTGCTGTTCACGTTCGGAGCTTGGCTTAGTAAAGCCGTTGCTTGCTGTTGAACATTGGTTAGCTGTTGATTCAATACTTCTAAGTTAGAGGTTGCTTGAGCCAGCGCAGCTTGCTCATCGACCGTCAACTTAGCGCCACTTTGTTGCTTTTGAACCAGACCATCGACAACAGACTGTTCTGATTCGATTTGTCCATTCAATTGCTTTAACGCTTTGGTATGGGCATCAACCTGTTTTGCAAGTTCCATATCCGCTGCTGAGAGTGCTTGACTCTGATCGGCAGCAACCGCACTGGCCGCGTTCTTTTGGCGCAACTCTCGGCTCATACTCGCTTCAATTTGTTCTGGGGTGACGCCTTTATCCATCAACTGTCGAATTTCATCATCAGTCAGCTGTGAAACACCCTTACCTCCGGTAAGTGCGGCAATTTCAGAATCGACCTCAAGACTGTTTTCTTGGTTTGCTGTATTGGTTTGTTGTACCGATTTACCCACCGTGTCAGTCGCAAGAACCCCCACAGCAGTTGCACCTACAATCTTGCCTTGTGCTTCATCAACCTTCACTTGCTGAGGCAAGCCTTTGCCGTTGTCAGGCTGATTCAGTGTTTTGTTTGCCTCGTCCAACTGACCAAGCAATTTGTTGCCTTCACTCATCGCAGCACTAGCTTGAGATGCCCCTTGAGCATTCAGCTCTGCGGATTGTGAATCAGAATCATTATTGACCAGAGCTTTCTGGGACTGGTCACCTTTGGGCTGAGCCGCAGCCAAGGTATCGTCATCAGACGGTTTCGACGAGGCTTTATCGCTCGACTGTGAATTTAGTTCAGACGTACGTTCAGTGGCGGTGTTGCTAGTAGCCGTTTTTTCAACATCCGTCGTTGCTGTAGCTTGCTTGGTTTGAGCTTCGCTAGCCTCATCAGCGTTCTTAGACTCAGTTGAATCACCTTTAGTCTTTTCAGCCAATACTTCGTCTTTCGCAGAGGTCTGTTTTTCGTCTAATTTTGAGGCGCCATCAGTGTCTTTTACTGCCGCTTTACTGTCACTTTCTTCAAAGCCTAGCGCTTCTTTAAAAGACTCTAAGAACCCTTTAGAGTCTCCGGTCTCTTCTACCTTTGAAGAGGCAGAACCGGTATCCAACAACGATGACGTTTTGTTGGTAGCTGAATTTGAGGAAAGGCTAACATTCATATATACAAGCTCTATTTACTAGCTTTGCTGCCATAAATCAGACAACAAAAAGAAAGTCGGGTGCTTTTCATGCCTTTGCTGGGCATAACGCGCAATTTTATATAAAACGGAGCAAGAAACATGCCTATTAGTTCTGTTCTCACAATCTGAACGGCAACACCTGCGTCATTCAGGGCTTAGGATCACATCTTCTTTCGGCCATACATCAGTGTCGAGAACTCATCCATTTGCTTTTGTTCTCTTTGATCTTGCAGCTTTGCCTTCTCTTTCTGTTTTTTCTCCATCAACCACTCATAGGATTTACGCTTTTTACGTAGCTCCATCCAGTAGTTTTGGCAGTTGTCGACTTGGTTTTTAAAATGGTGCTCCGCCTCTCTCTGTTTAGATAATGTTTCATCTAATTGAGTTAAGAAACGGTTCAAGTGACCATACTGACTCGCTGTGAGTCCAGCTTTTCCGCGGTCAATAAGTTGCTGACAGTAATCAAGTCGGTACTTTTCAATCTGAGCGACCTGTTCATAGTAACCTTGAAGCTCTGAATTCGCTTTGTTGAGCGCGAGTACGGCTTGGTTCTCTTGATCCTTGGCTTGATCGAGCAAAAATTCTAATGCGTTATCCATGACTAACCTTATTCACTCGTTAGCCACCCAATACATGTTTCAACATGTTGACACACATGTCATAGGGAACCGTTTCTTTCATTTTTTGCTGTAAGTACTCGTCCAACCTCGGTTTCAAGGTGAAGGCACTATCAATGGCAGGATCAGTCCCCGGTTTGTAAGCACCAATCGATACCAAATCTTGGTTTTTACGACAGATAGACAGTACTTGGCGCACCGCTTTCGACATCAATACATGTTCTTCGGTGGTGATTTGCGGCATAACACGACTGACGGATTTCTCAACATCAATCGCAGGATAATGTCCGGCATCGGCCATCTCACGCGATAAAACAATGTGACCATCAAGAATCGCTCGCGACGCATCGGCAATGGGATCTTGTAAATCATCACCTTCAGTTAAAACGGTAAAGAAAGCCGTGATAGAACCTTGTTCATCGTTGCCGTTACCCGCACGTTCCACCAGCGCAGGAAGCTTAGCGAATACTGATGGCGGATAACCTTTGGTTGCTGGCGGCTCACCCACAGATAGAGCAATTTCACGCTGAGCTTGAGCAAAACGGGTTAATGAATCCATTAATAAAAGAACATCTAAACCTTGGTCGCGGAAGTACTCAGCGACAGCCAGTGCAGTTTGGCAACCTTTCAATCGCATCAGTGGCGATGAATCCGCAGGAGCAGCGACCACCACAGATCGTTTGCGTCCATCTTCGCCAAGAATCTCTTCAATAAATTCTTTAACTTCTCGTCCACGCTCACCGATTAGACCTACCACCACTACTTGCGCGGTTGTGCCTCGAGTCATCATGCCGAGCGTGACCGACTTGCCGACACCGGAACCAGCAAATAGACCAATACGCTGACCTTTACCTACCGTCAGCAAACCGTTTATGGCCTTCAAGCCGACATCGAGTGGTTCAGAAATCGGTTTTCGAGCTAACGGGTTGATTGGCTCGGCATTAAATGAAGCGCGTTGTTCGGTATAGATGGGACCTAGCCCATCAAGTGGATTACCCACACCGTCGATCACTCGGCCGAGCAATTCCATTCCGACAGGGATGCCGCTTTCAGTGGTCACGGGGGTCACACGAGCGCCAGGTAATATCCCTGTAATTTGTTCACTCGGCATCAAAAATAAGTTATCGCCAGAGAAGCCGACGACTTCGGCTTCCATCTGACCAGACATGGTTTCTACTAAACACAGGCTGCCGATGGGTGCTTTACAGCCGGTCGCTTCAAGCGTTAAGCCAACAACGCGTACTAACTTACCAGAGGCAATTGGTCGCGATTTTAGCCCTTCGACTTTGTATTGGCTAAGACGATTTGCTAATTCAAGCATTACTCATGGCCCTGATGGCGATTTGTACCACAGAAGTTTTGAATGACGTTTTTCACACGGTCTTCCATGCGGTAGTTAACGCTCGACTCACCCGCTTCTATTTGTACGTCACCACGATTGAGTGCCGGCTCTGCAACTAACGTCCAATTGCGGCAATCCAATTCAGTTTCGCCATACGCAGAACGAATAATCGCGACGTCTTCGGGATTAAGCTTCAATGTGATCGCATGACCTGAGATCGGCAACGACTCGACCGACTCTTTGACGGTATCTAATATGATTTGTGGGTTGGTTTGCACTTCAACATGAACCACTTCTTTGACCATGGTAAGTACCATGTCCACCAATTGCTTCTCTACCTGAGCGTTCATCAGCTCTAAAGGTTGAGCAAACTGGTTGGCTAGTCCCATAAAGATGGCAACTTGCTGCTGAATGTACTCTTGACCAGCAGTCACGCCTTCAAGCTTGCCGGCTTGGTTGCCTTCTTCGTGGCCTGCAGCAAACCCTTCTTCTTTACCTTTTTCGTAACCCTGTTTAAAGCCAGCCTCTTGGCCTTGATGAAGCCCTTCCTGATAAGCACCTTGCTTAATCAGTTCGATTTGCTCTTCAGTCAGAACAAGCTCTTCGTCTTCAATGGCTTCTTCAACCGTCGGCATCCAACTAGGATCGTAATTAAAGGCCGTTTCTTTGGCTTGTTTATTCACATCAGAGGTGTAGTCAGGCAACCCCCATTTCTGAGGTTGGGCAACCGTATTATCTTCTTCAGGGCGAAGGAAGCCGCGTTTTCTATCACCTGACATATCAGTACCTATCTATAAATGCGTCCAGCTGCATTGTAAATTCAAGCCGTTGAACGGAGTTAATCTTGGGTTCGAGATTGGATAAAGAAAAGCCCCAACAGTGTGGGGCTCTTGAGGTTTCTGTTTTAAAGGAACTCGTCGGCGCCACCAGACAGCATAATCTCGCCACTGTCTGCCATCTTCCTCGCAATACCCAATATCTCTTTTTGAGCCGCTTCCACGTCAGAGACTTTTACTGGCGGCATCGCCTCAATGTCGTCTCTCATCATATCGGCAGCACGTTTAGACATGTTCTTGAAGATCTTCTCACGTAGACCGTCATCAGCACCTTTAAGCGCTTTTTGTAGAACGTCTTGTGGAACATCACGCAGCAGTCGTTGAACACCTTGGTCATCAACTTCAATAAGGTTTTCAAAGACAAACATAAGATCTTGAATCTGCGTTGCCATATCTTCGTCTTGATCACGGATTTGATCCATCAAGACGCCTTCCACATTATTGTCCATGTAGTTCATGATCTCAGCCGCGGCTTTCAGGCCACCAATTTTGGCAGCTTGAGCACCCGCTTGACCCGCAAACTGCTTCTCCATGATTTCATTCAATTCAGCAAGAGCCGAAGGTTGAACTTCTTCAAGGTTAGCAATACGCATCATCAGATCCAGACGAACTCTTTCTGGGAATTGAGACAGAATCTCAGCCGACTGATCAGAATCGAGGTACGACAACACAATGGTTTGAATCTGAGGGTGCTCGTTGATGATGATACTCGCCACCTGACGAGGATCCATCCACTTCAGTGAGTCCAAACCTTTCGAGCCAGTACCAAGAAGAATTTGGTCAACAAGGTTATTCGCCTTGTCTTCACCCAAGGCAGCGACCAGCGCATTACGCATGAAGTCTTCACTGCCCATACCAATGTTGGTGTACTTCTGAATATCATCTAAGAAAGCACGGTGAACCGCTCCCACTTTTTCTTGGGATAGATCAGTCGCTCGCGCCATTGCACTACCCACACGCTGAACCTGCTTTGGCTCTAGGTGACGAATAATACCAGCAGCATCTTCTTCATTTAAACTTAGTAACAAGATCGCAGCACGTTCGTCGCCTGAGATAGAATCGATATCCACGCTAGAGACATCAAGCACTTCACCGCCTTCCGTTTGTTGTGGAACTATTTCGTTAGCCATCTACCATCCAATTCTTAACTACTTGAGCTGCTAGCTCTGGTTCATTCGCTACAAGTGCACGTACTGCTTTCAGCACGTCTTCGTCTTTATGAAGGTTTGGTAAGTCGATGCTTGAACCAAATTCAAACAACTCGCCACCTTCAATATCACCACCAATTAAGCTGGTTTCGCCGTCGGCACCAATTGGCATACCATCAGGGCCGTACATTTGGTCGTCGTCGTCAGCTGCTGGGTTAAGCAGTTTCTTCATTGCAGGGCGAACAAGTACCAATACCACGACAATAATAACCAACGCGCTCGCAAACCAGCGTACCCAATCATTGAAGTTTGGATGCTCCCAAATTGGCACATCAGCGACAACATCCGTCACTTGTGGTGCGAACTGCATGCTTAACACATTGAGTAAATCGCCACGATTTTCATCAAAACCGACAGTACCAATCAGTACCTGACGAATCGCATTAATTTCGCTGGCAGGGATTGGCGTATGAACCACTTCGCCCGTATCAGGGTTCAGTGATTGACGGTCTTTTATCGCTACCGATACCGTCTGACGGTTAACCGTGCCGCTCTGTTTACGTTCATGACTGATGGTGGTATCGAGCTCGAAGTTTCGAGTCGCTTCTTTGTGAACCGATCCCTGCCCCGTCATCGCACCGTCTTTCATCTGAGCGACATCTTGAGGAATTGAAGCATCTGCAGGGGGTTGGTTACTCAAAGCGCCAGGAATACCGGCCACAGTGTTGCCGTTGTTGTAATCTTCTAACGTGTATTCACTTCGAGTCGCTGGCGTATTCGGATCAAAACGTTTTCTCGTTTGTTCCACAGCACTAAAATCAAGCTGAATATCAACCTGAGCGGTATAGTTACCAAACCCAAGAATAGGAATTAGGATAGAGTCGATTTTTTCACGCAGCGCTTGCTCTTGATTACGCTCTAACTCATGTTCTTTACGACGCGCAGCTGACATCGGATCTTGAGAACCTGAGTTCAACAGTCGGCCATGCTGATCGGTCACCGTGATACGCGAGGTTTTCATTCCCGGAACGGCACTTGCCACCATGTCGACAACAGAGTCAACTTCTTGCTGCTTGAGGTTAGTGCCCGTTTTCAGAGTCAGGAATACGGAAGCTGAGGCTTCTTGATTGTGACGAACAAAGACACTCTGCTTTGGCAAGGCTAATAAAACCTGAGCTTTACGTACCTGTTTCATCTGCTCAATGGCTTTCGCAAGCTGTCTTTCACGACTTAATTTAAGGCGCTCTTGCTCGACACGTTGTGATACACCAAAACCCATGTCTTGCATGAGGATGTCATCACCTGCGTTTCGCTCTTGATTCAAACCCGCTCGTACCATATTAAGCTTTAATGAGTTGTACTCACTAGCCGGTACCGAGATAGTGTTACCTTCAAGAGTGTATTCGATCTTTTGTAGATCCAAGTAATCAAGTACGGGAATCAACTCTTCTGTTTCATAAGCCCCTAATGGACGCATTTCTGGCTCTTTCACCCAGAAAAACAGCATCACAATCAGCGCTACACAGATAGAAATAGATAGGACTAAGACGACCTGACGAAGTAAATCGAGATCACCGACGGCCATATCGAACTTAGAGGAACTGCGTTCACCTAGATCGGGATTTTGCCCTTCCCCATCAAGCTCCGAACCTGCAATGAGTGCATGGTCATTGCTATCGCTTACGGTTAAATCTGTTGTTTGACTATTATCTGCCACTATTTAATTACCCAACTTATACCGGCATATTCATCAGCTCTTTGTACGATTCGACCAATCTATTTCTAATTTGGATCGTCGCCTCAAAAGCCACACTAGATTTATTACGAGCAATCATCACGTCCGATAGAGACACGCTTTGGTCGCCACTATCAAAACGAGCTTGAAGATCACCTGAGGTTTTTTGTAATGAGTTCACGTTATTAATGGCCTGCGTCAGCATGTTGCCAAAATCTGCACCGACCGCTTGCCCCGTTGCAGCAGGACGCGCGCTAGCAGCTTCAACCATCATTGCCTGCATTTCGCCTTGTAAACCATCTATTCTCATCTACTACCTCAGGAGTCAAAATTATGACTATCTATTTAGCTGTATTATTGACAGAGCAATTAGCGTGCCACACATTAAATTGACTAGATATCGTAATACACTAGTCAGAAAGCTGACACTACTAACCTATCCTCAGTTTGGGATATCTATCCCAGCATCGCGCATCTTTGCCAACTTATAACGCAATGTACGAGGACTAATGCCCAACTTTTCTGCCATTTCTTTGCGTCGGCCATTGCAAGCGATCAGCGTCTCAAGAATAATCGCATACTCTTGATCTCTAAGCTCATTACCTAACCCTTCGCTGCTGGCTGCCAGTTTATTGATTGGACTCGCTTCAGCTATCGGCTTAATTTCTGGCGCTGCAACACTGTTGCCTTCAACAATTTGCTGTAGGCCACTTGCGTCTTGCCAATCGACACCTTCAAGTAAGATGTGCTCACCTGAAATATTTTCTTGCTCACTCAGAATTAGAGCGCGCTGAACGACATTATCCAGTTCACGCACATTACCCGGCCACGGATAATTGACGAGCTTACTGATGGCTTGCTCGGACAGAATAGGAACGGGCATACCAAGTTTGGTGCAATGGCGCTCAACCAAATGCTTCGCAAGCGGCTCAATATCGCCTTTACGTTCACACAGTGCTGGCCAAGTAATTGGAAATACATTCAAACGATAGTATAAATCTTCACGGAAATTCCCTTCAGAAACATACTGCTTTAGGTCGCGGTTACTGGTTGCCAAAACACGGACATCCAGTTTGATACTCTTACGGCTACCAAGACGTTCAACTTCGCGCTCTTGCAACACGCGCAGTAGTTTCGCTTGTAGGCTAAGATCCATTTCACTGATCTCATCCAACAAAATAGTACCGCCTTGAGCTTGCTCAAATTTACCAGGACAAGCTTGAATAGCACCAGTAAATGCGCCTTTATCGTAGCCAAACAGTGTTGCTTCCAACATGTTATCTGGAATCGCGGCACAGTTAATCGCAACAAACGGACCGTCTTTACGGCTCGAAGCGTTGTGAATATAGCGAGACATGACCTCTTTACCAGAACCACTTGGCCCCAAAACCATGACGTTAGCATCGGTTCTAGCCACCTTATCAGCCAACATCATTAGCTTGATGCTTTTCTCATCGGCAACGATGGCATCGCCATTATCATCCGATTTTACCGGAGCATAACGGCTCACCATATTAAGCAGTACTTCAGGCGCAAATGGCTTTGCCATATAGTCTATAGCGCCCTCTTTCATTGCGGCAACGGCGTCTTCAATGTTGGCATACGCTGTCATCAACAATACTGGTAGATTTGGCCAATGCTGCTTGATATTTCTTAGCAGTGCTAAGCCGCCCATACCTGCCATCTGCACATCAGAGACAACAATATCAACGGAGTTCGATTTCAATTTTACCAGAGCATCTTCCGCACAATCCGCTTCCAGCCATTCATAGCCAGCAAGCGCGAGAGTGTCGACAAGGGCTTCGCGTAGACCTTCATCATCTTCGACGATTAACACTTTGCTTTGAGCCATAGGATTCTCCAGTGTAAATTCAGTTAAAACGTATTAGTCTTCAGAAGAAGCGCTTCTTTCCAGCGGTAGACACATGGTAAAGCATGCGCCGTCCCCTTCTTCTGATATCAATTCCAGTCGGCCTTCATGTGCTCGACAGACCATTTGTACAACGGCTAAACCTAGACCTGTACCTTGCGAACGAGTGGTAAAGAAGGGTTCCATAATTTTACCTTGAAGCTCTTTCGGCACGCCGGGGCCACTGTCTTGCACTGATATCTTAAGCTCGCCGTTTACAGGCCTAAAAAAAACATCAATCTGCGATTCTTTACCCGCAATTTGCACTGCGTTCAAAACTAGGTTGCTCAGAGCAGAAGCTATAGCATTAGCATTGCCAAACATCTGAGTCTCTTCATCTTCTACTTCCTGGCAATAGTCAATCTGGTTCGATTTTAATGCCGCTTCAACCATAGGATGAAACTCGGTAATCAATTCAGCCACAGTAAAAGGCTTAACCACTTTGTTGTCGCCACCTTTGGCAAACAACAGCATGTCGTTCACTTGCTTCTCTAAGTCATGCAATCTATCCATAAGCTTAGATTGAAAACGTGTCTTTGTTGCCGGCGGTAAGTTTGGCGCGGCAAGGTTTGATGCATAAAGCATGGCGCTAGAAAGTGGCGTACGAACTTGATGTGCCAACGAGGCTACCATTCTGCCTAACGACGACAAGCGCTGAAGGTCACTCACGCGAGACTGTAGAAGACGAGTTTCTGTCAGGTCAGTGATCAAGATTAGCTGACCTGTAGTCGAGGCTGAAATCGCTAAACGCACTTTACGCCCGTTCTTCAATGAGATCTCATGTCCATCATCGTCTTTTGGGTCAAAGGCACTTTGAATAACCGAAAACCACTTCTCGCCCACCAGTTCCACACCTAAAATTCGGTGCGCTTCTGGGTTCGCTTCCCTTACTTCACCATGAGTATCTAACAAGATGACACCTGCTGGCATCACATCAAGTACTTGCTTATAGCGCTCAACCTGCTGTTCAACTGAATCTAGGTGTGACTGATTTTCTGATTCGTTAGATCCGTGCATGTCAAAAATTTGCCTCAAATACTAAAACAGCCTGACACGTAAAACACGCGTCAGGCTATTTGCTATATTTATCACATAGTTAAGCAAGCAACAACTCGACTATGCCCTCTCTATTCTCTCAACCAAAACGATGCTTTAACTCAACACCCGTCTTAATTTGATATCGCTGAACACGAATCTGAGCTCTATCGCTGTAGATTATACTTACGCATTTTTTCAACCAGAGTGGTTCTGCGCATTCCAAGCATGTCTGCAGCACGGGCAACAATGCCACCCTGCGCTTCCAAGGCTTGGTTGATCATGTTCACTTCCATATCCGCCAACAGCTCTTTCAAATTAACACCTTCTGGTGGTAACTCTTGAGGCGCATTCGCGTTATCGGCAAGATCATCTTGCTGGTCAAAGCTGAAATCTTCTGAGAACAAATCAGAAAGTGCATCACGTTCTTGCTCTTCTTCCGACACAAAGCGATTAAATTCAGGCTGGAATTCAGGGATATCACTGTATCTATATTTAGTGGGTAGATGGTTCACATCAACCAAGCTATTCGGATACAGGATAACCATTCGCTCAACGAGGTTCGCTAGCTCACGAACATTACCTGGCCAGTAGTGCTCCATCAAAGAATTAATAGCGCGAGCAGTGAAGCAGATAGGCATACTGCCTTCCGCTTCCATTCGAGTCATTAGCTCTTGAAGCAACAGTGGAATATCTTCTTTACGATCTTGAAGCGCTGGCATTTCAATCGGGAATACATTCAAGCGGTAATAAAGGTCTTCACGGAACGAGTCATCGTCGATCATGTCTTCAAGATTGCGGTGTGTTGCTGCAATCACACGAACGTCAGCTTTAATGGTGCTGTTGCCACCTACGCGTTCAAAACAGCGCTCTTGCAGTACACGCAACAACTTAACTTGCATTGCCATTGGCATATCGCCAATTTCATCAAGAAACAGTGTGCCACCTTCAGCCAATTCAAAGCGACCTTTTCGTGCGGTAATCGCACCAGTAAATGCGCCCTTCTCATGACCAAACAACTCACTTTCGAGTAAGTCTGGTGGAATAGCACCACAATTCACAGGCACAAAAGGCCCAGAACGGCGCTTAGAGTGATAGTGAATATTACGCGCTACGACTTCTTTACCGGTACCAGATTCACCAAGAATCAGCACGTTCGCTTCCGTAGAAGAAACTTGTTCAATTAAGTGACGTACTTCTTGAATGCCAGCACTTTGCCCTACGAGGCTGCGAAACAGCGTGTTCTTGCGTGCCGAAGACACCACTTGAACACCCTTGCGGCCTAAGAAATCTTTACAGTGCCTTAATGCATCACTTAATTGCGGGTAGTTAAGGGGAAGTTCAAGCTCGCCAACATAGTTAGTTAGCTCGTCAACCGGGTGATTGTTTTTACCAATCACCAGTAAAGGGATGTGATTGGCGTGAACAAGCTTTTCATTCAGTAATGCGTTGAAGCCTTTACCTTTAATGGTACCAATAATGCAGCCGGCCCACTGTAGTGACCAGTCAACTTTACGTGCTTGTTCAGAGCTGATTACTTCGCAGCTCTCTCCTACAAACTCTAATATTGTGCTTAAATTGTGACGATCTTGAGCGCTATCGTCGACGACAAGCAGTTTTGCCAAACCTTGCATAAGTAGGAATTATTGCCTTTATTTTGGTGCGATGCGGAAAACGGTGAGCGACGTAATCGATAAAACAGAGAAAAGTATCAATGATTATGGTCTACGTGGACAAATTTAGGAAATCAGCAACGAAAAAAGCCACTAGGCTATCTAATGGCTTCTATTTTATTTGATTAAAAAAATAAGGCAACCAACCAATTAAGGGATATGAGATTGGTTAAAACTGCAATTTTTCTTTAAATACCTACGTCAGCAGACGTCAAGTTGTGATATTCGTTCGGAATTTGGTCCCAAGCGCTCTTAATTTCGCGGATAATATCGATAACATCATCAATAGCCTGTGGGTCATTTTTGTGATTTGCCGCAGAAATTTGCGTGATCATGAACTCATAAAGTTGATCTAGGTTTTTCGCAATATCACCACCATCGTCCATAGACAGGCAACTACGTAGGCTAATAATGATATCCAGAGCCTTACCAAGTCGCTCGCCTTTCACTGGGATGTTGCCTGCTTGCATTGCCGCTTTACCTTGAATCAAGCGCTCGATAGCACCTGCCATTAGCATTTGTACAATCTTATGCGGTGAGGCAGCTGTTAGCTGACTATCCACTGATACCTTTTTATATGCCTGTAAAGAACCGCGCATAGTAAACCTCTTTTATAAAAACTTTTTGTATTGTTGAACTGATTTAGCGCCGTGACGGTATCTGTGTAGGGTCTTACCTACTCGACTCGTCTCAGATTGCATCAATTCGACTAATTTTCTGGTTCTGGTAATGGCTTCAAACCATTCAGAACTTTGCTTAACGTCGGGGTGTGAGTCGATTATTTGAAGCACGTTTTGCAATAACTGTTCTCTGTTATCGACAAGCCGCGTTATTTCTTCAGCATTAATTTCACTAAATTCAAGCTTAGAGATAATTAATTGATCGAGTTCACAAAGCTCTTGCAGCTGACTGTTCATCTATTAGCCCAACGCATTCATCATACTGCCCAGTTGGGATTGCATCTTGCTAGTCGCATCTTGCATGGCAGTAAACTTAGAATGTGTACGGTTTTCTAGGCTGTCCATACGGCGATCGAGTGCGCTTTGGTCATCAACCAAGCGGTAGTTTTGCTCGACTAAGCTCTTTTCTCTAGTACGAATCGAACCTGTGATACCTGTGATACCTTGAATCGCATCTTCCACTTTTTTGGCGAAACCGTTGTTGCCGCCAAAGAACTCACCCAACTTATCGAAGTTATTATTAAGTTGACGATCAAGCATGTCGTAGTTGATTTCTAGCGAGCCTTGCCTAGTGGTAGTGATACCAAATTCAGTCAATGACTTGAGATTATCAGGCGCGCCTTCAATACTTGATGAGAACACCCCTTTCAATCGCGAATCGGCATTACGTACAGTACTGTCGCCAGAAAGCGGCCCTTTTTGGCCAGTCGTTGGATCAACGCCCGCCAAATTCTTAGACACTTGATAAAACTGATTGTAAGAGTTAACGAAAGCTTCAATGTCTTGGCGCACACTATTACGGTCGTACTCAACACCAATTTCAGCCGGTGGCTTATCTTTTGGCGTTTTTCCTTTCACCGTAATATCGATACCTTCTACGGCATCTTCAATCACATTGTTATTACTCGAAAGCTGTGCAACGCCGTCTAGAACGACCATTGAATCTTGCCCTGCCTGAACTTCAGCCATACCGCTATAGGTATCAAAAGACTGCTGTGCCTGTTCGAGCTCAGCTTGCGCTTTATCGACTTTATCTAAAAGCTCACGCTCTTCGGGTTCTAATTTCGCACGCTCAATTTTTTTGGCTTGTTCGGCGGTCAATTCGCCTTTTTGAACTTTCTCAGCCAAATCGGCTTTTTCTTGTGAAATTTTATCTTCGATACGCGCTTGTTCAGCTTCAAGCTTTTGCTGAGCTTCTTTCGGCGTCACGTAGGAATCGGTCAGAGTACCCGAGGCAGCATTTGACCACCCCGGCACGTCAGGCGCCTTCTCTATCGCTTTTTCATCAAGCTCAAGTTCTGGTGTGTAGTAAGAATCTAAAAGAGTTCCTGAGGCTGTTTCAGTCCAACCTGGGATATTGTCTTCGGGCATCACAGACTTTGACGCAAGAGCTGCGTCTAGGGCAGCTTGACCATCGGCTGCAGCTTGTTCGCCGTAGCTAAGACTTTGAGAGTCTCCGTCAACATCTGAGGCAGAATCGGTTTGGGTTGCTGGGATAACATTGCCGTCTTCATCGAGTTTTTCACTCGCATTTGGGTCATCGTTAGCGATCGCTTCATCGATGAGTTCAACGGCTTTTCCTGCAGGGGTTAGAGCAAGAACATCTTGTGCAGCAAGGCGCGCTTTCTCAAGCGCCTTCACACGCTCTTCTAGAGTTTTGTATTCGAGTTTTTTTAGAGGATTAGCAGCATCAGACTCTACATTAATGCTGATCTGCTGATCTGAACCAGACTGGTTCGAGGCGACAATAAGTCGTGGGCCTTCGACATCATTGATAATAGATGCACGAACGCCTGGATTGCTATCTGCGCCGTTTATACTGCGAACGACATCGATAAGTTTCGATCTGTCGCCAACTTGCACATCAAAGCTGTCATCACCAAGCGAAACCTGCAGCTTACCTGGGCCAAATTTCATGTCCTCTGACAGTACATCAGAAGCCACTTTATGACTCTGGGCAAGCTGCAACACATCGATGGCATATTTGCCAGCGATCGCTTCGGTAGTCGCGGTTGCAGAGACAAGACCTTCATCGGTACTTTCAACTGTTCGCACAGCAAAAGCTTTTTCCTGACGAAAGTTTGTCATCAGGTTTTTCATCGAATCAAGGGATTCTCTGAGTCTTCCATAGGCACTAATGCTGGTATCGATTCGCGTTCGTTCATTATCAATTCGTTGCTGTTTAGGTACACGCTCCGAATCAACAATTTTGCTGACCATGGAATTGATATCCATGCCAGACGAAATCCCCATTGGGCCAAAACTCATTAAACCACCTCAATAATACGACTTAAACCTTCACCTCAAATAGTCTACTATTTGAGTTTTGGGCTGCTAGGCGCCTTAGAATCTCAAGCATTTCTTCATCAGGAATCTGGCGAATAATATCACCAGTGGTGGTCTCATAAATAGTGACCACATCTCTCCCCGACTCTTCATCGACTTTAAAGGCAACACCCTTGTTGAGAGAGGAGACAAACTCGTTTACCTTCTCTACCATCTTGACTCGCTCTTCATCGTTTAACTGCTGTCTATCTTGAGCTAATTGAATCGCAGCTTCGGTAGCTTGCTCTTTCGATTTTTCTACCTTGCCATAAGATGTTGCTTCTTTCAGTCGTGAAATGTTCGACGCACTACTACCTTCATCGCTTGCAAATTTAATGCCATTAGGTGAGCCATAAGGCTGGATGTTCGATGCGTTGGATGGAATTTCCATAACACTCTCCCTCCCTCCTTTATGAGCCAAACAGTAAAACTCTACCCAGAGTAGAGTTTACCACTACTTACCAAGGTAAGTTTAGCCCAATAAGCTTAGAGCTGCTGATGGTGACTGCTTCGCTTGAGCTAGGATAGAAGTACTCGCCTGTTGCAGGATTTGAGACTTCGTCATTGCCGTTGTTTCTTTCGCGTAATCGGTATCTTTGATACGGCTCTTAGATGCATTAACGTTTTCGTTGATGTTATCTAAGTTGCTGATTGCATGATCAAAACGGTTTTGGAAAGCACCAAGAGAAGCGCGGTTACTGTCCACTGATTTTAGTGCGCCATCAATAACAGATACGGCTTCGTTCGCACCAGCAACCGAGGTTACATCGATATCGTTAACAGTAACGTCTTTAGCGGCACCGATACCTAGCTCACCAGCAAGGCTACCACCGAACTCAACATCACCTTCAACTTTTTGACTTGAAGCGAAAAGTTGCAATTTGCCGCCTTCACCAACAGACGCTTTAACATCTTCACTTTGGCCATTGATGTACGTTGCTAGCTCTTCGATATCGTTGCCTTCTTTTGCAGAAATAGACAGCTCTTGAGCTTCACCAAACTTATCGTTGTATTTGATAGTCAGATCAGAACCTGCGCCTACACGCCAAGAAGCATCTTTGCCTTCTTCTACGCCGTAGCTTTTGCCACCCATGTCTTGAGTGTCAGTACGCATGTTATTCATAGTCAGCATTACTGCTTCACCAGAATCAGCACCGATTTGGAAAGATTGGCTACCGTAAGTACCGTTAAGAAGCTTGTTACCACCAAAAGAGGTCGTTTCAGCGATACGGTTAAGTTCTGTGTTTAGAGCAGAGACTTCTTCCTGGATCGCAACACGTTCAGATTTGCTGTTTGAACCATTTGAAGATTGAAGAGAAAGGTCACGCATACGTTGCAGAATGTTGGTTGACTCATTCATTGCACCTTCAGCTGTCTGTGCAATAGAGATACCGTCATTCGCATTTTTCACAGCCATATCTAGGCCACGGCTTTGCGACGTTAAGCGGTTAGAAATTTGTAGGCCTGCAGCATCATCTTTTGCGCTATTGATTTTATAGCCAGAAGACAAACGCTCCATTGATTTTTGAGTACCTTCAGCCGCGCTATTTAGGTAGCGCTGAGCCGTCATTGCAGACACATTAGTGCTTACATTAATCGCCATAGTTGATCTCCTTTAGGCATTTTTTAATGTACTTATGTGACTCTCACCTCACACAAATACATGTCAATTTTGTTTATGCACCAGTGTCTCTCTCACCTTACATTGGTACATATCATTTCTCTCAATCCCTTTAACGGCCCCTTAATTAGAAGCTTTAATAAAAAATGTGCTTTTTTTCATATTCTTTTCAACAACAAAGAAAAGTGTGATCGGGATTCAATTAATCGAGCGACATTCGCTAAAGTTTCCATTCAGCTTGGATTAATGGGCGTGGTGTTGAATATAAAAACCAAAAGAGCTTCCTGGTATATCGTTCAACTCGATTCTGGGATGACGAATAACGGCTTAATTTGTTGATTTACACTCCGTCATTCCCTACAGCGAGAGACGAACATGATAGGAAATCTCGCTTTTACTTCTATTTACCAAAAAAACCTTTTTCCAAATACACCTTCGCCAAATAGCAGACAATAAAAAACCCAGCCGAAGCTGGGTTTGTTTAGCGCTCATCTCTCACCACGAGCTAATTTGTGGAAGCCTAACGTTAACGCTTATGATCAACAACGCTTATAGTCAACAGCGCTTATAACCAACGTGGCAACGTGGCCTTTCAATCGATTAACCTAGTAGGCTAAGTGCCGAGTTCGGAGCTTGCTTCGCTTGAGCAAGGATCGAGCTTGAAGCTTGAGAAAGGATCTGAGACTTAGTCATCTGGGTCGTTTCTTTCGCGAAATCGGTATCTTTAATACGGCTCTTAGATGCATTAACGTTTTCGTTAATGTTGTCTAAGTTGCTGATAGCATGGTCGAAACGGTTTTGGAAAGCACCCAGTTCAGCACGGTGGCTATCTACATACTTAAGTGCCGCATCGATTACTGCAACAGATTCTTGTGCACCACCAACTGACGTTACATCAATCGTATCGACCGTTACTTCTTTACCCGCTTGCATACCTAGTTCACCCGCAAGTGAACCAGAAAACTCAACGCTACCTTCAACCTTGTTATTACCTGCAAACATTTGTAGGTTGCCGTCTTCAGTTACAGACGCTTTAACAGAATCTTGTTGACCGTTGATGTAAGTTGCTAGCTCTTCGATGTCATCGCCCGCTTTCGCAGACACATCGATTTCTTGTGCTTGACCGAAATTATCAGTGAACGACATTTTTAGGTCGTTTGCGCCAGATTGAACATTCCAGTCTTTATCTTTCGCGTTCTCAGTTTGGTAGCTTTTACCACCCATCTGAGCATTATCAGAGCGCATGTCTTTCAGTTGAAGCATTACCGCTTCACCGTTGTCTGCACCGATTTGGAATGATTTAGTACCGTGAGTACCGTTAAGCAGCTTGTTGCCACCAAAAGACGTCGTTTCCGCGATACGGTTTAGTTCATCGTTCAGAGCTGTTACTTCTTCTTGAATCGCTACACGCTCAGATTTTGAGTTTGAGCCGTTTGAAGATTGTAGAGACAAATCACGCATACGTTGCAGGATGTTCGTTGTCTCGTTCATTGCACCTTCAGCAGTTTGTGCAATAGATATACCGTCGTTCGCATTACGTACAGCAACATCAAGACCACGACTCTGAACGTTCAAACGGTTAGAGATTTGTAGGCCCGCAGCGTCATCTTTAGCGCTGTTGATTTTTGAACCTGAAGCTAGACGCTCCATTGATGTTTGTTGTGCGCTGTTTGCGTTGTTTAGGTAACGTTGCGCTGTCATCGCTGAAACGTTTGTATTTACATTCACTGCCATGGTGATTTCTCCAATTGATTTTCCGGTATAGCGGTTTCCGACGTCTCGGAAAACCAAGTAGTTCTCTCAAAGTTACATTTAATAACGGCTCAAAATCCCGAAGCTTTAGAAAAACTTTTGAAAAATCAACAATAAAAATATTAACCCCTTATTTATCAGTAATTTACACCCATTGCTTTTCTAAGGCAGCTCTTGAATTTAATTACGAAAAGATCCCAACCTGTTCAAAAAACACGCTAACTGACGTTCAAGTTGGTCAAAGCTCAGAAATGATCAATCACCAAAAGATCACTGATGGGCATAAAGATTGTGCAATTTATCTAGCCAAGGAGAGCATTTGTAACGAAGAAAATGGGGGGAATAGAAACTTAAGGATCAGAAAACTAAAGTTAGAAACCAGTGGGAAACGCAAAAGACAGGAAAACAAAAAGGTAGAAAGCAGAAAGCAGAAAGATAGGAAACAGAGAGATAAAGAACAGAAAGGAAAAAGCCCCTTTTCCTTTGAGAGAACCGGGGCTAGTTGGCAGGTCAGAGCCTGTGTGGAGATCATCGAGAAATGAACACATTTCTGACGCGCCGTTGCATTCTTACCGTAGAAATGAATAGCAGGTGAGAGATGAGAGAGCTAAACACTCATAGTAAGTATGCTTGCCAGTTTCCCTTGCTGCATGGCTCACGTCTGAACACGAGCAGCAAGTTCAACCAATAACTATTGCAATAGTGTCATTGCAGAGTTAGGCAACTGTTTTGCTTGAGCAAGTATCGAAGTACCTGCTTGTTGCAGAATTTGTGATTTGGTCATTTGCGTCGTCTCTTTCGCAAAGTCCGTATCTTTGATTCGGCTGTTAGAAGCATCGACGTTCTCTTGAACGTTTGCCAAGTTATTAATACTGTGGCTTAGACGGTTCTGTTTAGCACCCAAATCAGCACGCTGTGAATCTACGTACTTCATTGCAGAATCAATTACGCTAATAGCATTCTGTGATCCTGCTACGCTCATCAAACTAATATCTTGAACCGATGTTGCACGACCTTCACTCTTGATTCCTAGCTCAGAAGCTAAGCCACCAGAAATAGACATAGCCCCTTCAAGGTCAGGTTCAGCAACAAATAGTTGAATGCGACCATCATCGGTAACCGATGCGTTCACAAGATCAGATTGACCATTAATGTAAGTAGCAAGCTCTTCGATATCATCACCCGCTTTGGTATTAATATCTAAAACGATGTCTTCACCTGACTTTGTTTTAAATTCGAGCTTAAGATCGCGAGCTTGTGCTGGTACTTCCCAACTTTTGTCTTTACCGTTTTCAGAATCAAACGTAGTACCGCCCATACGGAAATCATCAGCACGAACACTAGTAAGACCCATAATCATCGCTTCACCAGAGCTAGAACCAATCTGGAATGATGCTTCACCAAATGAACCATTCAACAAACGACGACCACCAAATGAGGTTGTCTCTGCGATACGGTTAAGCTCATCTTGAAGTGCCGAAGACTCTTCATTGAGTGCGGTACGTTCAGCTGCGGTGTTAGTTCCGTTTGATGATTGAATCGCCAGATCACGCATACGTTGTAGTACGTTGGTTGATTCATTCATCGCGCCTTCAGCGGTTTGTGCAATTGAAATACCATCATTGGCATTACGCATTGCCACGTCTAAACCACGTGATTGCGCCGTTAAACGGTTAGAGATTTGCAGACCGGCTGCATCGTCTTTCGCGCTGTTGATTTTATGCCCTGATGACAAACGTTCCATAGAGGTCGCTAAATCATTAGACGCTTTATTCAGGTAACGTTGTGCTGTCATAGCAGAAACGTTAGTGCTTACATTAATAGCCATTTTGCTCTCCTTATGAGTTCGCAAACTTTCTGCGAAGCGGCCAGCTTTACTCTCATATGGATAAGCACTGACCGTGTATTACTCGCTAAACCCTATGTAGGGTTTAAGATCTGTATAAATCATTTTATGACCAACACAGATACAAGTTATATGCCAAGTTTAATACTGTTTTGATTAATTTTTAATATACATAAAATCAATCACTTAAATTAAAACTTAACTCGATTTGGTTTAACTAGCCTGGGGAACAAAAAGTACCTTCGTTGACCCATTGCCGCTTTTTGCCGCTATTTTCAAACAGATGATATCCTGTATAAAAAACCGGCAAAGGTTGAAGTGATTCGCTCATACGGCATAGCACATACGGCAAAGAATCTAACTTCAATGGTGAGGGTTAATTCACCACTAAATACCGATTGATCATTAAATATAGTTAAACAAGGTCAGGTCTTTGGTTTTACCAAACGCTTGTTGAGAAGCTTGCAATGCTCGTGAGTTTTCATTGAATTCAATGATGGCTTTCGAGTAATCCAAGTCTTCAAAGTTGCTTTTTGCTTTGGCTAAAGACAACTTAAAATCTTCATGTTGTTGCTCTTGGATATCAAGCGTATTCAATCGCGCACCGACATCCGTTCTCGCTTTGGTCAAATGAATAAACGCAGCATGGAACTCTTCGGTTGCTTGTTGCAACTTTGCCGTCGCTGATGCGTCAGACACGGATGACTCTGCAAGTTCTGCTGCATCTTGGAAGGTGTCAAATATTGAAAATGATCTTCTTGGCTCCAAAGTAATCGAGTCGCCTTTGGTGATTTGACCTTTGATTTGAATACTCAAACCTTCATATTCAATACCTTTAGATGGTTCAAAATCTTCCACAGATACAGTACTACCATCTTTTTCGAGTTGATAAGCAAACTGACCATTTTGCATATCGACAAAAGTAATTTTGTAAGTTGAATCATCTTGAAAAGACTCATTTGTGGCTCGTTCAAGTAACAATGCAGAGGCTGGCTTCAAATCATATTGAGGCTCATAATCACCAAATGGGTTATCGATTTCCATAAACAGCTTGCTGCCCGGATCATTCATCGCCATTTCAAAACTACTTGCAACACGCATCTTGCGTTGGTAATCATCACCTGCATAGCTGACATGACCTTTATTATCTCGAAAAAAGGGTTGATTCTTCGGCTTAGTGCCAGCAAATGTGTAGTTACCTGACTCGTCTTGAGAATTAGACATATGCAAAAAATTACTCGCTAATTCTTGAATTTCACGCCTCTTTGCAAGACGGTCTTCTGGTGATAACGAACCATTTACCATTTCCATCACGGTACGTTTTGCTTCATCTGCAAAATCCTCCGAATTAGAAATCATTACTTCTTGGTGCTCCAATCGATTGCGGACCAGGACAATGGCGTCACCATATTGCTTAAGCTGCTCTGACTGCTGACCAATGTTTTGTAAATAGTGGGTCGCAAGAGGATCATCACTTGGCGACTGCAACTTCTTACCGGAAGCAAGTTGCGCTTGATTGTGATGTACCTTATTCTCTTGACGGCGCAAGTCATTTTGTACTGACTGATAATTGTGGAAGCTAGAGATGCGATTCAACATTTATACCTTCCTATCTCAGAGCCAAAATAGTGTTAAACGTATCATTGGCTGCTTGCATGATTCGCGAAGAAGCCATATACGCTTGCTGAAATTTCATCATATTTGCCGCTTCTTCATCTAGGTTAACTCCAGACACTGAAGCGATACGTTCTTGAGCTGACTCTTTTTCCAACCTAGCGATATCACTCAGACGATTTGCCGTTGATGACTTCAGCCCCGTATTAGTATTCAAGTTGTGGTAAAGCTCTAAAATCGTAGATTCACCATCGTTCAAAACTTTTTCAGTTTGAAGATCTTGCAGTTTACGTAAGTTACCGTTGTCACCCTCTGATGGGACAAGGTTTGCCGTAAATTTATCGTTTGCCACAGCGCCAGAGGTCAACTCGAAAGTCGTGCCATTAATCGTAACCGGCCCCTCAGGTGGGTACGGCTGAGGCTGCATTAAAATATTGCCTTTCGGGTCAGTCACGGCAAACTGCTCACCTTTTGGTGAAACAATCACTTCAAACTCACGCAATTGACCGGCCGCTAAGATCTTGAACCCCGCAGAGCCCTTCGCGAACGTGGTCGAGGCCTCGTAACTTTGTGCGGCAATATCTCTAGGGTCTTTGGTTTCCATCTGAATCTGAGCAGCAAAGTTACGCGTTGGACGCAGTAACAACTTCTCACCCAATTCCGGCGGGTTTCGAACTTCGACTCGCATCCCATCTAGATAAAAAGCATTACCTGCTGAATTAGTGCTGACTTTTACCGTTTCACCATCCGGCTTGGTCACGACATAGTCACTGCCGTCATACTTAAGACCATACTCGCCACCTTTCAAGGCAGAGGTGTCATCAATATATACGGCAACATCAGCCTTTGATTGGCTACCAGCCGTCACGCGTGATTTTGCCACTCGCTCAGAGTTCACATCGGTGAAAATATCTTGGCCAACGTTGCCATTGAGATCTAAACCTTGTGATTGAAGTGTGTTTACTTTCTCCGAGAAAGCCGTCGCCAAACGCCCAAGTTCATCCATGATGTCAGGAATGTGTTCGTCTCGCATATCGAGCATGGCACCGATTTTCCCATCGATATCATTACTGGTAATCGGCTTCAAAGACTTACCTTCAACAATCGCCAGTCGACGCTGATGCGTATCAGGTAAACCGTCAACTAGCTTCAGTTGACTTGCTTCACTACCAGAAACTAAGGTATGACCATTACCAATATGGACGTTAAATCCTTCCGCATTAGATCGCGGCGTTACCGTCACTTTGGTGTAGCCAGATAGCTCATTGATCAGCTTTTCGTGCTGATCTCGTAAATCATTGTGAGGTCCTGGTGTTCGCATCATCAGACGCTGAACGTCACGAATCTCAACCGCAATTTGGTTAACACGTTCAATGCCGACTTCTAATTTTTTGTTGGTAGAATCAGATTGTTGACGTACCGTTTCATGAAATTCATTCAAGGTTTTAGTTAAAAGCCCAGCTTTCTCTAGCACGACCTTGCGCGCACCCACATCATTCGGGGTATCGGCGAGTGTCTTAATCGAATCAAACCACTCATTGAGGTTCTCGGGAATCTTCTTCGAAGCAGCCGATGACAACATGCCAGATAGCAGATCAAGGTTAGCTTCGGTATCGCCTTTGTTGGCGGCATTAGTTGTCGATAAGTTAAGTTCTTTAACGGCAAACTGATCCCAAGAGCGGCGAACATTTTCCACATGCACACCCATACCGTAGGTTTGCCCTCCGTACTGGCGCGGGTCATTCACACCTTGAATCACAGACTGGCGGCTATAGCCCTCTGTGTTGGCGTTAGAAATGTTATGACCAGTGGTGTTGAGCTGTCTCTGAGCCGTAAGAACACTTTGTGCCCCTACATTCAGAAGATCCGACGCCATAATGCCCCCAAAAAACTTAACAAAACCAGAATGAACTGATTAACTACAACCGCATATTACTAAGATAATAGCAATATATGTGCCAATAAAAACAATGGAGAGTTAAAAGACAATAATTTATTGAAATGTAAGGAGATAACTATGGATGACGCGTAAGAACTGAAGGGACGGAGAAGAAAAGAGCCTGCCAGGAGCAAGCTCTCTATGTTGATTTATGACGCTAGTTCATCTCATCAATCTTGGCTTTAACTCGTAAAACCTTGTCTGCATAGTTAGGGTCAGTTGCGTAACCAGCCTGATGAATACCTTTAATGAAATTCTCTGAATTGCCTTGATGCTGTAGTGCCGTTTCGTATCTTGGATTTTCATTCAAGAACTTCACGTAATCATTAAAGCTATCTTCGAAATTAGAGTAAGAACGGAAAGAAGCTGACTCTTTAACGGCTGTTTTGCCATGGAACTCAAGAGTTTGGGTTGCGACCTTATCGCCCTTCCAACTTCTATCTGCTTTGATGTTAAATAGGTTATTGCTGTTACCCAAAGAGTTCTTAATCATCTTAGAGCCCCAACCTGTTTCAAGTGCCGCTTGTGCTAATAGCAGTGACGAATCAACACCGAGTGCGCTCGCCGCTTTTTCAGCGTAAGGCTTCATCGACGTAACAAACGATTCCGGCGAATCAAATGAAGCGGGTTGTTTTGCAGCGGAAGCAGATTGAACTTGAGATACTTTATTTTCTGAACGACCTGAATATTGAGGTCTTTCCAGCGAGGTATCAAAACCTTCACTGCGAACCTTATCTTCTGTCGCGTCGCTTGCTTGACCTGCGCTTAACTGAGCTACAATCATGTCCGCAAGACCGAGCGAACCTGATGCACTGAGTTCGCTCGCCATTTGGTCATCTTGCATCTGACGATAAAACTGTTCGTTCTGGCTGTTCAGCATATCTGATTTAAAGCTAGAGTTCGCATCACGCATCGACTTAAACAACATCGACGTAAAAATGGATTCAAACTGTTTTGCCGCAGCGGTTAATGCTTCTTTCTCGCTGCCTTCTTCACCGTTTACTGCTTGTTGACGAAGACGATCTAGGCTACCGATGTCGTGAATAAAGCCGATGTCATTGTTATTCTTAATCATGCTTTACTCCTTAGATAATGATCAATTGGCCTTCAATTGCACCTGCTTGTTTCAGTGCTTGAAGGATTGCCATTAAATCAGAAGGCGCTGCGCCCACTTCGTTGACTGCACGAACCAAATCATCCAGCGTTAGACCCGGTTCAAACTTGAACATCTTGCCATCGGCTTCGGTGACTTCGATATCAGAATCGGGAACCACCACCGTTTTACCACCAGAGAATGCATTCGGTTGGCTCACGTTTAGGTTTTCTTTGATTGCTACCGTCATGCCACCGTGCGTAACCGCAGCCGCTTTTAGGCGAACATGTTTACCAACAACAATAGTGCCTGTACGAGAGTTAACAATAATCTTTGCAGAACCTTCTGCTGGGTCAAATTCAATGTTTTCGATGGCAGACAAGAAAGCCACACGCTGGCTGATTTCACGTGGCGCACGAACTTTTACTGAAGTCGCGTCGACCGCTGAAGCCATTTGTGGGCCTAGGAAATTATTAACCGCGTCAGCCAAGCGCTGAGCCGTTGTAAAATCGGATTGGATTAGGTTGAAAGTGATGTAGTCACCACGGCCAAATGGAGTTGGGATTTCTTGCTCAACCGTCGCACCGCTAGATATGATGCCGACATTAGGGTTGTTACCGACGATTTTAGAGCCATCGTTACCTTGTGCACTAAAACCACTCACCACCAAGTTACCTTGAGCCACAGCATACACTTGACCGTCTAGACCTTTCAGGAAAGTCTGCAGTAAGGTACCACCACGAAGGCTTTTTGCTGATCCGATAGAAGAAACGGTTACGTCAACTTCCTGGCCCTGCTTAGAGAATGCCGGAAGTTCAGCGGTAACAATTACCGCGGCGACGTTTTTAGTTTTTGGCTTGGTGCCGGGCGGCAATTGAATGCCAAAGTTTTGCAGCATTGCGTTAAACGTTTGATCGGTAAAGGGAGTTGTCTCACCTGTCCCCGGCAAACCCGTAACCAAACCATAACCGACAAGTTGGTTACTACGAACACCCGCCACTTTTGCCACGTCTTTGATACGCGCAGCATGGGCACTGGTGGCAAGAAATAGCATGCCGAATAGTACGAGTGTTAGTTTTTTCATTGAGTAACCTGTCTGTATTGCTTTAATTTATAATAGCTTAGCTAAATATGGCCGCGTGATAGAGGCTGTCAGTATCTCGACACCCTCTCAAGCTTTACAGTGATACATTAAAGAATCGTGCCAAGAATCCAGGCTCTTGCATATCTTTCTGAACGCCAGTCCCTGAGTACTGAATTCGCGCGTTAGAAACACGGTTTGAAGCGATGGTATTTTCGAAGTCAATATCGTCTGGACGGATGGTACCGCTTAGGCGGATGTACTCATCACCCGTGTTCAGTGTCATCCACTTTTCACCACGAACCACTAGGTTACCATTGGCTAATACTTCGATAACTTCAACGGTAATGTAGCCGCTGATGCTGTTACTTTGGTTGGCTGACGCGTCACCCGCAAAGGTGTTGGTGTTGCTCAGATCATAAGAAAAGTTGTACTTGTCGATCGTCAACTCTTGACCACCAACTGCCAGCGGCTCCATTGTTGCATCATTCGACTTAGACATGTCTGCGTTGGCTTTCTTGGTCGCTCGAGTATTCTCGTCCAACGCCACGGTAATGATGTCACCAATACCACGAGGTTTTGAGTCGTCATACATACTGCCAATGTGATTAACATTGAACAGTGAGCCCGTTGCTGCTGCGTAGTGTTCTGGTTTTTCTTTTGGATTGATTGGCGCCCACGCTGGGTCACCAGCAACTGGATCGGTTCGACCACGAAGTGTATCAATAATGCCTGAGCTCTCTTGAGCCGACTTATCACCTTCCACTGCATCAACCACTGTGGTTGCGTTTTCTTCTGCCGGAGTCTCAATAGGATCCAAAACAGAACACCCCGTCATAGACATAAACAGAGCTAAACAAAAAATACGTTTCATGGCGATATACTCTCAGCAGGCAATGGTAAATAGATCAATGAGTAGAAACACGTCAATTAATTGGAAATAATCTATTAATTATCAATAATTAAACGGCTAATAAATCAGTTACAGCTGTTGGTTAACAAAGCTCATCATCTTGTCTACCGACGAGATAACTTTCGAATTCATTTCGTAGACACGTTGAGCTTCAATCATATTCACCAGCTCTTCGGTTACGTTGACGTTCGATGTTTCGAGCATCGACTGACGAATATTACCTAAGCCATCAAAGCCAGGAACACCCTCTTGCGGGTCGCCACTAGCACCGGTTGGTAAGTAAAGGTTTTGACCTACAGGCTCTAAACCACCTGGGTTTACGAAGTCAGTGATAGTGATTTGGCCAACCACGACGTTGTTTTGCTCACCACGTAGACGTACTGATACTTCACCGTCGTTACCTACCGTCACAGAGATCGCATCCTCAGGAATCACGATTTCTGGTTGCAGCGCATAACCTTGGCCTGAGGTTACGATTGCGCCGTCACCGTTCAGCGTAAACTGACCATTTCGGCTGTAGCCTGTTTCACCATCTGGCATTTCAACTTGGAAGAAACCATCGCCTTCGATCATCATATCTAAGCTGTTTGTAGTGGTTTGAGCATTACCATGAGTATGCACTTTTTGAGTTGCGACGACTTTTGAACCGGCACCCAGCATCAAACCGCTCGGTAACTCAGTATTCTGAGAAGATTGGCCACCCGGTTGGTTAATGTTCTGGTAGAACAAATCTTCAAATACCGCACGACTCTTTTTGAAACCAATGGTCGAGGCGTTGGCAAGGTTGTTCGAAATCGTTGAGATATTGGTTTGTTGTGCGTCTAAACCTGTTTTACTTACCCATAATGCTGGATGCATAGCAAATTCCTTTAAATTCTATTAGCTCATACGAAGCAGTGAATCAGACGATTTGTCCATTTCCTCTGCCGTGCTCATCATCTTGACCTGCATTTCAAACTGACGTTGTAAGTCAATTAGGCTGGTCATTTCACCTACAGCATTTACGTTACTGCCTTCGATAGCACCTTTAAGCAACGTTACCGCTGCATCGGCTTCGTATGCCTGATCTGGGTTTTTCGAACGGAATAAACCATTCGTGTCTTTAAATAAGCTTTGGTTATCTGGACGCACAAGCTTGATACGGTCGACAATCGCTAATTCTTCAGCTGGAGCGCCTTGAGGAATCACCGAAATTGTACCGTCTGTGCCGATTTCGACTTTACTGATAGGAATGGGGAGTGTGATGGGTGCGTCGTTCTCGCCTAACACCAAATGACCGCTTGCGTTAGTTAGCAAACCGTTTTGGTCAACCTTTAGGTTACCGTTACGCGTTAGTCCTTCACGGCCAGTGTTGTCCATTACCGAAATCCAACCATCACCTTGAACGGTAACATCGAGATCTCGACCAGTGGTGACCACACTACCTTGTGCGAAATTATGACCCGGACGTTCTGTCATGCTGAAAACACGAGTGGGCATGCCTTCACCGTACGCTTGCATTGAACGTGCTTGTGCTAAATCAGCACGGAAGCCCGTTGTACTTACGTTGGCAAGGTTGTTAGCACGTAGCTGCAAAGCTTGCATATTTTGCTTAGCGCCACTCATGGCAAGAAACAGTGCGCGATCCATAATTTTGCTCCAAAAATCATCTTCTGAGGCTAATAAAGCAAACACTGTGCCAATATTTTTAACTTTTATTTATCAATGATTTAAATAGAAAACAAACAGGAAAGGTGATCATCAAAGGATCATTGAGGAAGAATTGTTGCCAGTGGCATTACCGTGCGGCAATAGGGGCGGCAAATAGAAAAGCAAACAGCCATATCAAATTCAGCAACAATACCCAATTCAATAACATTGAATTGGGTATTCGCAGATGATTCAAACGCTCGAAACGATTAACGAATCTGAAGAATATTCTGTTGCAGTTGGTTGTGTACTTCTAAAGAACGCGAGTTCGCTTGGAAGTTACGTTGAGCAGAAATCAAATCAACCAGTTCCTGAGTCATATCAATATTCGACTGCTCTAACGAGCCGTTATTAATACTACCAAATGAACCTTTGTTCGATTCACCCCAGATCTTATCACCAGAGTAGCTAGTAGAGTCCCATTGAGTGCCGCCTTTCTTATCTAGACCTTGCTCATTGGGTACACGAACCAAGCCAACACGACCAAGCATTACGTTTTCACCATTTGAGTAAGTGCCCAAAACAGTACCTGATTCATCAAAATCTACTTTTGTTAAGAAACCTGTTGTCGCACCATCTTCATTAAACTTAGTTAGTTCAAATGGAGCAGCAAATTGAGTCGATGAATCAAGACTGAAATTAAGTGTTTGAGTTACATCAGCGCCGTTTAAATCAATAGGAGTAGTACCGGCTCCTAATTGCTCTGATATAATCGGCTGGCCGTTATTAAGGCTAGCTAAAGTGCCATCATTATTAAAGCGCATTGTATGGCCGACCTGACCCGCTGCATTTGTAGCATCACCACCAGTGATGTTGACTGGCTTCTCACCCTCGCCATCTGTCATGGTGTAATACGTCTGCCAAGTATTCGGTTGAGTTTGATCTTTAAGGTAGTAAGTCGTTAACTTGTAAGACTGACCCATAGAATCGTATACCGTCGAAGATGTCGAACGATTATACGTATCAGAATCATTAAAGTTAAACGCAGCCGGATCTTTAAGATCACCATTTGCAGGTAAGTTGACCCCTACTTCAATATTTCCAGTTTGCTTTGGCTTGCCGAATTCAGCAGGAATACTAAGTGGTTTGGGTGCATATGAGGATACTTCCCCACTTTCGGGATCAACTGCATAGCCAAGAAGAAATTCATCATTCGAGGTTACCATGAAGTTGTCTTTATTTAAGTGAAAAGCACCGTTACGCGTTAGTTCGTTGATCTCTGGCACCATGCGGTCTTTCGATACTGCAAAGAAACCTGTACCACTGACACGCAGGTCCATTGGGTTATTTGTATAAATACTTGAACCTTCGTGGAACTGTTGCGCAACTTTACTTGCTTGAGCACCACCACCAGGGGTAGTCTTTCCGTTAGTAAACAACGAGCTTGAATACACATCGCCGAACTCTGCTCGAGACTCTTTAAAGCCAAACGTGTTTGCATTCGCAATATTGTTACTGGTTGTATTCAAGTCTAATTGTGCAGCGGATAGGCCGCTCAAAGCTACATATGACATTCCAATATTCTCCTAATCTCTCTAGCTAGCATAATCACTCTTTTAAAGAGTTACGCTTTACCAACTTCTAGTACTTCAGCAAGTCGTACTGGCGATGTAAAACCAGCCAGATTGAGTAGTACGTTGCCATCACCCTTACCAAGAAGCACACTGTTCACGTTCGCATAACTGGAAACTTGGAACTCTGTGTTCTCGCCATCCAATAAACCCGACGCTTTCACGTTGTATTTACCAGCCGGTAATGGGTTACCGTCTTCGTCTTTTCCATCCCATTCAACACGTGTGTCGCCTGATGGTTTAGAGCCGATATCAAAAGTGCGAATCAATTGGCCAACTTCGTTCTCAACACGGACGATTACATTGTCCATTGCCTGAGGAAGCTTAACCATTGACGCCATACCGCCATCACCGGGTTTCACACCTGCCGCACCAGGAACCAATACATCGCGGCCAACCAAAGAGGATGCCTGTAATGCTTGGTTAGAAGTCATTGATGAATTCAAGCTTTCAAACTGTGTATTCATTTTGCCAATGCCATCTACGGTCGCAAATGAAGCCATTTGCGCAATCATCTGGTCATTGCTAACCGGCTTAAAAGGGTCTTGTTGGGCTAATTGCTTAGTCAACAAAGATAAGAAGTCTTCTTGTTTAAGATCCTGCTTACCTGTTGTTTCGTCGGGCTTTTTCGCGCCATCTTGAAGACTCTTCAGCTGGTCAACATAGGACAAGCCGCTTTGACCAACATTGTTGTTGATTCCAGCCATTTGCTACCTCCTTATCCTTATTGACCCATCTGCAGCGTACGCAGCAGCATTTGTTTACTCGAATCAGCAACCTGCACGTTTGTTTGGTACGCGCGTGATGCCGAAATCATGTTTGCCATTTCTTCCATAACGTTCACGTTAGGCTTGTAGATATAGCCTTCGTCATTCGCTAATGGGTGATCTGGGTTGTACTCCGCGCTCAACGGCTTATCGCTTTCCACAATACCTAATACTTTCACAGGCACAGTGTGACCACTGTTGCGTGCTTTATTTAACTCAGCGCCGAACACTGCGTGACGAGCCTTGTAAGTTTCTTCAGCAGAACTACTTACACTGTCCGCGTTCGCAAGGTTGCTCGAGGTCGTATTTAGACGAACAGATTCAGCACTCATCGCAGAACCAGTCACATTGAATACATTGAATAAACTCATCTAATTATTCCCCTTTAATCGCTTTAGTTAAATTCTTGAACTTACTTCCTAGGAAGTCGAGAGAGGCTTGATGCCTAATTTGGTTTTGCATGAAAAGGTTTCTTTCCAAATCCAAATCAACCGTGTTGCCATCTCCTGTATCAGGTTGGGTAGGAATTCGATACTTCGTTTCCCCGTTCACCGTTGTTGAGGCAGAAATGTGCCGACCATCTGTACGGCTAAGACCAATGCTTGCCCCAGAACTTGCCGCTTGCAGCGATTTCTTAAAGTCTAATCCTTTTGCTTTATACCCAGGCGTGTTTGCTTGCGCGATATTGGTGGAAAGCACCTCAGCGTTACGTTCACGTACACCAACTGTGTGCTGGTGAATGCCTAAAGCATTGTCAAAAGAAATAGCCATGTAAACCTCAACTCAAGAACTGACTGTTATGAGATAACCAAAGCAATATATATACCAACTTTTAAAACAAAGAGGGCTATCAATACTTTTACAGGTTACTCGTGGGTAAACTTGCAATATACAAGCCAAAAAATAGAGTAAATTGGAATGTCACTCTGACTTAAAGATATAGGTTAAGCCGGAAAAAGAAAACCCAGCACTTGGCTGGGTTTTGGAATTAGGCAGTAACGTTGCACCTAGTACTGGTGCCACTCATTACTTTAATTTGTAGATGATGCCTGGATTACAGCGAACCATTTCAAAACGATCCGTTAAGCCTGTTAACGATTCAGATGCACCCAATAATAGGTAACCACCAGGATTCAGGCTGTTTGCCATCTGGTTAAGTACCTTTGATTTCATATCAGGTGAGAAGTAAATCAGCACGTTACGACAAAAGATGATGTCGAACTTACCTAACAATGCATAGCTGTCCATCAGGTTCTGAGGGCGGAAATTCACCATGCGCTTAACGTTATCTTTCACTTTCATACGGCCATCGCCCGCATCTTCAAAGAAAGTACGACGACGCTCAGGAGAAAGTCCACGTCCCAATGCAAGGTTGTCGTACGCGCCAGTGCGGCACATATCCAACATACTTGCTGAGATGTCAGTTGCGGTAATCGATACATTTGGCAACATACCAGGCTTACGAGCTTGAGTCTCAAGAATCGTCATTGCCATTGAGTATGCTTCTTGGCCTGAAGAGCTTGCCGCAGACCAAATCTTAATAGGACGTTTATTTGCCGCTATTTCCGGTAGAAGTTTATCCGCAAGCACAGCAAACGGGTAAGTATCACGGAACCAAAGTGTCTCGTTCGTCGTCATGGCATCGACTGCAGCCACACGCAGCTCACGGTTTCGACCTGTTACTACATCTCTCAATAAATCAGACAACGAAGCTAACTTAAACTTCGTTACTAATGGGCTTAGACGGCTGCGTACTAAGTACTGTTTACTGTCACCTAATACAATGCCACATTGAGATTCTAAGAAACGGCTGAAATCGCGATACTCTTGATCACTTATTGTTATAGCAGTCATTAATGTCTCTTTTAGTTAGTTAACGCAGCTTTTACCGCTGCACCAAGCTCATCGGGGTTGAACTTCGCGATGAAGGAGTTAGCTCCTACACGCTCAACCATGGCTTGGTTAAATACACCACTCAATGATGAGTGTAAAATTACGTATAGATCTTTAAGTTCGGCGTGACGACGAATCTCAGCAGTTAGCGTATAGCCATCCATTTCTGGCATTTCGATATCTGAAATCACCAATGAAATCTGATCGTAAATACTGCCTTCTGATGACATCTCCACCAGCTTCTCATAGGCTTCTTTACCATCTTTCACCGAAATAACTTCAAAACCAATCGACTCAATCGCACGCTGAACCTGCTTACGAGCAACGGTTGAATCATCAGCAATCAAGATACGACGAACCAATTCTTTACCTTGTTCTACTTCTGCGATTTCTTCAGCAATTTTGCTGTCCATTGTTTCATCAACAGGTGAAATCTCCGCTAGAATTTTTTCTACATCAAGAATTTCTACCAGCTCATTATCAATGTTGGTGACTGCAGTCAGGTAGTGGGCTTTACCTGCACCATCTGGCGGCGGAAGAATCGACTCCCAGTGCATGTTAATAATGCGTTCTACTGAGCTGACCAAGAAACCTTGAATGGTTCGGTTAAACTCAGAAATAACCACAAAACACTTTTCAACATCCGTTGTAGGACGGCCACCAATCGCTAAGCTCAAATCGATTACAGAGATCGTTTGGCCACGAATGTGTGCTACACCTTTAACCAGTGGGTTCAAGTTTGGCATCTTTGTCAGTTTAGGGCACTGAAGTACTTCTTTTACTTTAAAAACATTAATGCCGTAACGCTGACGCCCCATTAGGCGAAAGGTTAGTAATTCTAATCGGTTTTGACCGACGAGTTGCGTACGCTGATTCACTGAATCAAGAATACCCGTCATGAGCTCATCTCCATATCAAACTTTTTTGGATAAAAAGTGTTAGTCTACTGCAGGCTACGAACCACTAGAGAAACGGAATGATATATCATAAAACAAATCTGCCGCTTTTTTCCATAGCAATGTGTAGAGCTACTTTTAAAACTGTCGCTAAGTTTATCGGCATTTTATCAATATTGTTTAGTTTTTTTGTACAAGCTGCGACTCCAGAGCAAATTGAAATGATTCAGTCTGCGGCGGAACAGCACATCCTAGAGACAGTTGAGCAGCCACAAGGCGGCGAACTCTTTGTTAACTCAGCAAATGTGGACTCTAGAATAAAAGCAACAGATTGCCCTATCCCTCTAGATACCAGCGCCTCAACCACCAGTAATACCCGCAGTAGCATTACGGTTTTAGTGCAATGTGTTCCTGATGGGTGGCGAGTTTACGTGCCGGTACGTATTTCAATGTCAGTACCACTAGTCACAACAACACGCTCACTAGCAAGAGGAGAAATCGTTGGTCAATACGATGTCACCACCGCTATGATTTCGCTTAACAAGTTTCGTCGCCAAGGTTTCACCGCACCCCAACAAGTGATCGGCGCCAAGGTAAAAAAGAACCTGAGGCCAGGTGACGTTGTCGAAAGAGGCGATATCTGTGTCGTATGCCGAAACGAGAAGGTTATCATACAGGCAGTAAAAGGTGGCATGACCATTACCACCAAAGGGACTGCGCTTACGGATGGCTCAATGGGTGATCAAGTAAGGGTGAAAAATGATAAATCACAGCGTATAATTGAAGGTATTGTTACCAGCATGTCTGAAGTCACGGTTTACTTTTAACTCTTTACTTCTAAATTGACGGTATCGTTAGTTATTTTGCTCTCAACTTTAACGCCAAAATATAACGGCTGTAGTATTTTGTCCCTTTTCGACTATTGAGCTAAAAATTGCTAAAGTATTCGAACCCTTGGTCGATATGGACTGTACAGGTTCCCATTTTTGAAAAAAAAGGCTTAACTATGGCAGGCATTGATAATATTCGTTCAGGGCAAACCCTAACGACCACTAACCGACCAGCAGTACGCTCTGATTCTAGCTCTGAGGCATCACGTTCTGATGTATCAACTAAATCACCAGCAAGCAAAGACGCGGTTTCACTAAGCCAACAAGGCAAAGCGATTGGTCAGCTCCATCAAGACATGGCTGCGCAACCAAGCTTTGACTCTGTAAAAGTTGCTGCGATCAAAGAAGCGATTGCGAACGGTTCATACACTGTCGATCCAGAGAAACTGGCTGACAACATGATCAAGTTCGAAGATGAATTAAAAGGCCTTTAAGAAAACACTAACTTTTCATTGAAGTTATTGTCTTAAAGTACACGAGGTTATGAATAGGTTTACGTTATGGCGGCACTAGCAGATTTAGTGAATTTTCAACTTCAAAATGCCAAAGCCTTATCTGAATTACTAAGTTCAGAGAAAATCGCTATTACGAGCCGACAATCAAACGATATTGAGCGAATCGCCAAAGAAAAAGTGGTCCTTGTTGAACAGCTAAGATCAACCGATCAACGAATTGCTACCCATACCAATATCTCAGAATTGACCGAGAACCCTGAACTTGCTCAGCTAGTCTCAACCATCAAGTCCATTGTGCACGACTGCCACCAAGCGAACCTAGTCAATGGCGAAGCCTTGAATCGAGCACACCTCAGTTTCAAAAAACTCAGTAATATGATGCAGCAAAGCCATGGTAAAATTGGTATGACTTACAATGCCGGTGGCCAAACGCATACGATTTCTACGCTGGGAACCAATGTAAAAGCCTAATTGGGCTGATCTTCTTCGCACAACACCCTTCTTGCTTGTATCTGTATCTGTATCTCAGCCTACCCTTCTCGCTACACCGTCAAAGTCTCTCTAAACCTGTAAATGCCCCTAATAAACGATAAACACAAAAAAGCGGCAAGTATTTTCATACTTGCCGCTTTTACATTCACTGTCGTTATTTATTGCCGCCCTGCCATCTGGAAAGCGAGAGCAACTTATACAACTCGTCGGTCATATGACTTAAATGGTCATAAAGACTAGAACAGCGTTTGTTGTCTCTTCTCTGGCACAGCTTGAACTTCACCGTAATCGCGCAACTGCTCCATCTTACGAATATCGAGCTGAAGTTCGGTCACGTAACTATCGCCAACAGGGTAACTGCGCACCACTTCTGCGCCACGGATCACGCCATCGACAGCACCTGTCGTTCGCTCAGTACCTAATCGCTGATCTGACAGTTCAGCTCGGCCACTCACTCGCATACCATACACTTGCTCGGCAAGCTCACGGTAGGCATCAATTTTAGATGCTCTCATGGCACGGATACGTTTCTCTTCGTCATTACGGCCTGATTGCTCACTGATACTTGCGTAACCAACGGCAACTAAGAAGTCGTCTGGCCTCATACTTTGCAATGGCTGGCAGCCAACAAGCAGTAAGGCAACAACAACAAATATTAACTTCTTCATTTCGAACTCCTAAGGGCGAAGAATAACGGTATAAGGCTGAGTCATCGTTGGATCAGAACGAATAATGACACCATCTTGAGTTCGAATGCTATTCAGAGTATCTAGATCTCGACCAATACGATCCGCTGGCAAAAAGCCTTGCGCGGAAGCAACCACAATGCGCGTTTGCATGCCAACAACACGAGCATTTACTAACACACCGCCTTCTTGTCGAAGCATAGTGCCTGTTAGTACGTACTGTACATCTTGCTCTTGAGCTAAGTCTTTCCAATCGCGGCTTAACGCAAAGTCACCTTGGTGAGTCACTTGAATAGAACCTGTTGTTTTGAAATCAACCACCTTAAAGCCACGACGCTGAAACTGATGAATGAAACCTTCTGATACCGAGTTTCCTAACCAGTTCGTTGTGTCCATGTGTTGCAGGTCAACAAACGAAGTAATCGCTATCGGAGTTCTTGCTGAGATACTCGTATTCGAAATGATCAGATCTTCGGTCATACTTTCCACGAAAAAGTCCATGGTATGACGAGGGCTATCCATCAACATAAACTGACTACCTGAATACTCAGACTTGCCGTTATAGATTGGCGAATAAGCACATGAGGTCAATAACATGACACTCATTACTACGAGCCATTTTTTCATTATCTTATCTCCAGATAGTTTTAGTGCTCCCTGTTCCAATATGTTCTCACCATTATTCTTTTCAATGGATTACAATGTTGGAACAGTCTTTGCTTTTCATTAATGGTTCGGATTAAGAAAAACGCACTTAAGTCAGCTTCAAGCTTATAGTTATTTGTTAAGCAATATTTATACCCAACTGGTAACGAATAGATGAAAAAAATAATTTCTTACTTATTTTCAATAAGTTCACTGATAACCATAAGCTTCAGTGCTCATGCCTCATGGTATGAAGTTACCGGTACCGCAGCCATCGTATCGTCAGAGGAAACGGCAAGGGTCCATGCTCTGGAAGACGCGGTATATAAAGCAATCCAGTTCTCAGGTGCTGATATTGGTAGTATCTCCAACCTCACGCCCTATCTCGACGCAAACAAGAAAGAGTTTCAATTTACCAATCATGAAGTGCGCTACATCTTGGTAGAAAAAGAGAAAAAACGCAGTGGCAATATAATGGTCACTGCAAGGATCGACATCTATCCTTCGGCAAATGCTTGCCATGAGAGCCAATATAAGAAGACATTTTTGGTCGGCAACATTGATGTGACTTCCCCACAACAAGCTGTAATGGGCAGAATCTATAATATTGGTGATGATTTTAGCCATGTCGTTGACCGACAACTGGCCCAAGAATCTCGAAGCTTTGTGTCTGTTGGCACAACCAATTACGATATCGACAAACGTCGACCGGAAGTGATCAAAATGATCGCACAAGACACAGGAGCACAGTACATTATCGGCGGTGATATCACCGATTTAACTGCTACCATTGAATCCAAGCTTCTAAAAGACGACATTATAAACCGCCAGTTTGCCTTAGAAATGCAAGTCTTCGATGGCAAAACAGGTCATCAGGTTTATAACCGTAGCTACCGTGAAGTGGCAAAATGGCCTTTTGCTAAGACCAGTGAGGTTGATACGCGCAGTGCTCGTTTTTGGGCATCAACCTACGGCAGTATGATGCTTCGCGTCAGCCGCAATATTATGTTGGACTTGGAATCAGAAGTATCATGTAAAATCACGCTTCCAGAGGTGGCAGCAGTATTTGGCAACACTGTGACCATTGATTTAGGTCGAATGCATGGCGTTCAACAAGGTGACAAACTGCAACTGTGGCACACCGGTTCGTTTATCGACCAACGAGGCTTGCCACGTAATAAGGTCTCTCAAAGCGATATCACACTGACGGTTTCTCGCGTGTATGAAAATGAAGCCGAGCTCACGATTGATCAACCTAGCCTTGCTGGAAGCATTCAAATTGGTGATGTAATGCAGAAAATCATGTAGTTAGCGACAAGCTCACTTCATAGTTTCTAATAAAGCCTTAGCACTTTTGTTAAGGCTTTATTTTTTTCATGATGATTAGTTTCGGTTTTAACGTATTTGTCGTAACCTTATTAATAACATAATCATCATTTAGCAAACTATGAGCCAGAATAATCTAATTGGTGCGACTGGTTATCGATTTATATCGAAAGGCCAAACCGCTTTTAAAATCCACATCCATACTCCCGAAGATACAGTGTTACATCGTTCTGTCGGTTTTGTTCGTATGGGTGAAGACAAAGCACTAAAGAAAACCATCAAGTTAAGAGATGAGCTTGGCAGAAAGCTCTGGGGAAAGTTTTGGCCAAAAGTCCTTAGAGAGCCCTATCTGATGACACGTTTACCACACAGTTTAGAACCTAAAATAGTATTCAAACCAAACCCTACTCAGACAGATCCTGAACATCGCGATGAATGCTACATCGCTAAGTGGCGCGTATTCTCTGAAAGTGGTGAATACAAATACAGAACCAAAGTATGCTCTATACGCAAACACGGTCGACTCGCGGCCTACAGCCAAACCAAACGAGCGTTGCTTGAAGCTCACAAAGATGTGATTGAACTGCTTATCTTTATGGGACGACTCAACAGCATCGACCTGAAGTAGTATCAACTTCAGTAAAGCGAGTAAGCTAAGAATCAGCTTCCCATATTAAGCAGATACAGAAACAGCCGCATTGCGGCTGTTTTTATTTATAGCTATACATCATGGTGCTTTAGTATGTTGCTACACCTTAATCGACCACCTAGCTTCGGCATATCTCCGACAGTGTCGTCAATCGACGCTTCGACTCTTTCACATAAGGATTGGTTTGATCCCATGCGTAGCCAGCCAAAATTGAGCACACCATTTGCTTAATCTTCGGGTTGGGGTCTTGATAGAAAATCACATCCTGCAAGGTACCTGAGTACCATCCCTCGACATAGGTTCGAAAGGTGTTTACTCCGGTCATCAATGGATCTGCATAATCACGATCCCAATCAACGCTTTCACCATTGAGCTGTTTTTCTACGCACTCAACGGCAAACTGAGCCGACTTCATCGCAATCGTCACGCCTGATGAAAAAACAGGGTCAAGAAACTCACCGGCATTACCCAGCAGCGCATACTTGTCTGTTGCTAGGTGCTTTACGTTGGCAGAATAACCACCGATTTCGCCCGCAGGGTTCGGATACTCTGCATTTGCCAAAATATCAGCCAAACCCTGCTCTTCCGTTACCAGTTGCTTAATCGCGGCAATCTTGTCTTGTGGGTATGATTCAAAGAACTTAGGCTCCCCGACTACACCAAACGAAGACACACCGTTACTAAACGGGATCAACCAATACCAAACATCAGGGTTGGTTGGGTGCACCGAGATCAGGATTTTGTTGCGGTCATATTCAAGGTCTGTCTCCGTCGCTGAAATATGATCGTTAATGTGCGTAAAAATAGCTTTGCGTGGAGGAAGCGATGATGGCTCTTCTAAATCGAGCATCTTCGGTAACACGCGACCAAAGCCACTGCCATCCAGCACGTATTGAGCTTCTAGCTGATAGCGTTCTCCATCAAGCACTTGTACGTCTAAAATGGTGCTATCTTCAGTGAAGTTAATACCCATCAACTCATGTTGATAATCAATAGTAACGCCTTGTGCTTCGGCTGTGTCTGCTAACACCTTATCAAAGGCCCCTCGCTGAACCTGAAACGTGGTTCCCGGCCCAGCAGAGAACTTATCTTCAAAATTGAACGCGGTGTACACGCCATTTTTACGAAAAGCGGCACCATCTTTAAATTGGAAGTTAGCGTCAGCCACCGCTTCGCTCATGCCAGCTTGTTCAATCACTTCCATGCAAGCCGGTAACAAACTTTCACCAATAGAAAAGCGCGGGAAAAGGCTCTTTTCAATCACTCGTACATCGATGCCTTTTTTGTGAAGCAAAGACGCGGCAATAGACCCTGATGGCCCAGCTCCGATGATCACTACTTGAGTTGACAGTTTTTTCATTAATTTAAGCCATGTTTATTATTTTTTATTGCGCGCCAGCTTTCAATTCAAGAAGCGTATGACCAAGGCCGATATCGTCGGTACGGGTCACCACTTCAAAGCCAGCTTCTTCAACGATCTCTAGGAAATCTTCACTGCGGTAAAAACGGCTGTTGCCATTGGCCAAGCAAGTGAAGTAAAGAGAGGTCGCGTTTAAGCTATAAGAAGCCGCATCGTATTTCTGTGCATCCCAAAACAGTTCAAGGATATAGACCGTCGCCTCTTCTGACATATGAGAGCGAACACGCTTTAATATGCTCAGAATCTCCATTGGCGAGAAGCAATCAAGGAACTGGCTCATCCACCACACATCGGCACCCGTTGGCAGGGCTTGCTGTTTGTCGAGCATGTTGGCTGGGAATGGAGTCACTCGGTCTCGATGGCCATGTTGTGTCGCGTTTGCCATTGCCATTTCTAGTTGCTGTGGCAAATCAACAATCGTGACCTCAACGTCAGCATCATGGTTGCAGCACTGCATCGCCCACTTACCGGTGTTACCGCCAATATCCACCAGCGATTTAGGTTTCTTACTGAAGACTTTCTCAAGCAAAATAGGGAAAGAACGATCTGAATAGAAGTGATCAAACTTGAACCAGCTCTCTTTTGCTTTTTCTGGCAATTGAGACAAGCCTTGGTAAATAGTTTCCCAGCCACCCAGCTCTTTCAAACCCGCAGGTGTACCTTCTTCAATTGCTTCAGTTAGATGCATCATCGCGGCGTAACAAACATCGGCTGTGAAATCCATGTTTGCGTTGGTCATACCATCGTGCAGAAGGTAAAAACCAAGGTTGGCCATTTTATAGTTAGGTTTGTCCCAAGTAACAATATGAGCACTTAACGCCATATCAAGCAGAACTTTTACGCCGTACTCAGATACGCCCGTTATTTCCGAAAGAGTCTCTGCAGGTAAACCATCATTACCCGCGTCATCTAACGCTTTCAAGATACCTAAATCACGAAGTGTACGAGCAGTGTGAAAAACAATTGGAGCGAAAGACAACTTTTGCGCTTCTGTTTTTGCTTCTAATGCATTGAATGGATCTAATTTATATTCCGACACGAAAAACCTAACTTTAAAATAATAGAGGGTTACTCAGCTGCCATTTGTGCAAGCTTACGTTTAATATCAACGTTTAAGTTATTAACCCAACGGTTGTAATTACGATGTATTTCACCATCGTCATACTTCAAATTCTCTGATTCAACGTAAAGAATAGAGTAAAACTTGTCACTATAAGGAATTTCAACCACCGCATGGTGTGAACGAACATACAGTTCCGCACGGATCAAGCCAGGTTTTATTTCTGAAACCAACCAGCCTCGATTCTCAGCCGACTCATAAATAGCTGATTTCACCTGTTTGCTTTGAAGATTAAGTGCAACTGGAGTATCCTCAACATTCATTACAGGTTGGACACGTCCACACCCTGCAAGAACGAATATGAATAACATTGAAACGGCTATTTTTAGTAATTTCATTTAAATTCCTTATCTGTGTTTATTTATAAGCACGCGTAGTATTTAGTTAGACCCAAAGCAAATCAATACTCTATGTCAAATCAATCCCAATTAATGTCGTTTAATATTGAGAAATGGTCTGCAAATTCTGCGGGGCTCAATTCTGATGCCGAATGGCAAACATGGAGCAAGAATTTAGATTGGCCACAAGATGGCTCAACTGAATTTAAAGCTATCCCGCCGATGATGCGCCGCCGCATGAGCCTGCAAAGTAAGCTTGCCGTCCAAACCGCGTTAACGCTATTAAAAGACACCTCGATTGACTATCTGGTTTTTGCCAGCCGACATGGTGAGTTACACCGAACCGCCACATTGATTCAGTCGATACTCGAAGGTGACGATGCCTCTCCAATGGCGTTCTCGCAGTCGGTACATAATACCGCAGCGGGCCTAACCACCATTGCCGCGAAAGCACCGATTCCACTGACCTCAATCGCTGCGGGGCAAGACACCTTTCATAACGCCCTGATTGAAGCTTACCTTTATCTTCACCAATACCCATCGCATAGTGTACTCGTCATTGATTTCGACCAACCTTTGCCTGAGCTTTACCAAGAATACGAAACACAACACTATGCCGACTATGCTCTGGGTTTAGTGATCACAGCAGGCAATGAATACTCAATTTCGAGAACAGCCACTAGCAGCTCAATAGCTAGTAGCCCCATAGCTAGCGACAGGTCAACGGCTGATTTACCACAAGGCCTGCAAACATTGCAGAACATTCTTCAGAATACACAACGTTGGACAATTGTAGGTAAACACCAAACTTGGTCGTGGATAAATAACGCCAAGACAGGAACACAGCAATGAGCAAGTTAGCGCAATATTGGCGAGTGTTTGCGACAGGATTCTGCTTTACCACCTTTGGGCTGGGAGGCTTAGTACTAAGCTTCTTAATCTTACCTTCTATTGCAATAACGACACCCAATACCAATGAAAGAGAGCTCAAAGTTCAGCGACTGATTCGTTTCTCATTCAATGCTTTTTGCCAAATCATGAAATTCACAGGCGCAATTGATTACAGAATTGATGGCGCCGAACTGCTACGCGAAGATCGCAACTGCATCATCGTTGCCAACCATCCGAGCTTAATCGACTATGTGCTGATCGCCTCTCAACTTCCTCAATGTGATTGCCTCGTCAAAGCGGCCATTTGGGAAAACCCGTTTATGAAGAGGATTGTTAAAGCGGCGGGTTACATACCCAATCAAGCACCTGACGATCTTTTAGAACGTTGTGAAGCACGCTTTTCACGTGGCAATGTCCTGCTGGTTTTTCCAGAAGGCACTCGCACAACGCCGGGAATTGAACCATCCTTACAACGTGGTGCGGCACAAATTGCGACTCGAACACAAACCGATTTACGCGTGATTCATATTACGGTTTCTCCGACATTCTTAACGAAAGAGAAAAAATGGTATCAAGTTCCTGCTACGAAACCCTTTTTTCATATCGCGGTGAAAGGTAAAATAGAAGTCGCACCATTTATTGAGAATGCAAATAACTTAACTTCGGCAGCAAGACGCCTTAATCATCATCTTGCATATACTATTTTCCCTTCCGAAGAAAACATTTAGCTCATCAATAAACAACCGGCGATATCGGCATTTCGAAAATACATCGCATAATGTAGAATCGCCCCCTTAAAGCAGCATTCAGATAAAGCATTAAGTAGGCCAAAGTGGAAACATTACACAACGAACTGAAACAACTGATCATCGACGCATTGAACCTTGAAGACATGAGCATTGATGAGATTGAAACAGAAGCTCCACTATTTGGTGATGGACTTGGACTAGATTCTATCGATGCACTTGAGCTTGGTCTTGCTATCAAGAAAAAGTACAACATTGTTATCGATGCCGACGATTCAAACACTCGACAGCACTTTGCGTCAGTTGAAAATCTAGCGAACTACATCTCTTCTCAAACAAACAACTAGACAGATCTTTATGACACAAGCGAACCAACAACAAGTATACAATCAGGTTAAAGATGCGCTTATTGAGCTGTTTGAGCTTGATGCTGAAGATATCACGCCTGAAGCACACCTTTATCTCGATCTAGACCTAGACAGCATTGATGCGGTTGATTTGGTCGTTCATTTACAGAACGTAACGGGTAAGAAGATCAAACCTGAAGAGTTCAAAGCAGTACGCACCGTTAATGACGTTGTGGAGTCTGTGGTTGAACTATTGAAGGACGCCTAATGCGTCCTCTGCTGACTTTATTGTCGGCAATCATACTTTTCACTTATCCAATAGCGGTTTACTTTGGACTCAACAAGTTTGGCCTACAAACCGTTGGTATCGTCTTAGCCGCTATCTTTGCTGTCCGTATTTTCACCGGCGGTCAGGCTAAGATCAAAGAGCTAAAACACCTAGCTTGGATCAGTGGAAGTGCCGGAATTGTTCTACTGGCATTAGGGTTAGCCTTCAAACAGCATGGCTGGTTAACCTATTATCCCGTCATCGTTAACGTTTGTATGTTGGCTGTATTCGCTTCAAGCCTATGGCAACCGCAAACCATTATCGAACGTCTTGCTCGACTCCAAGAGCCTGAACTTCCGCAAAGTGGCGTTGATTACACACGAAAAGTCACCAAGGTTTGGTGCCTGTTCTTTGTTATCAATGGCTCTATCGCCCTTTACACCTGCTTCCAACCTCTTGAAATATGGACCCTATACAATGGCTTACTCAGCTATTTGTTCGCCGGGTTACTCTTTGCAGGAGAGTGGTTGGTAAGACAGCGCATTCGTCAGAGTTAAATTGTTATGACCCAAACCGTATCTTACATCTCATTGTCTGAACTCCTCAGTCAAAACCGAGCCCCTGAATCTATTGTCTGCTTTGACGACAATAGTGAGATTACTTGGCAAACATTTAACGACGACTTATCTCAACTCGTAAACCTTTTATCTTCATCCCCTTTTCAACGAGTTGCGATTTGTACCCAAGACAGCTGCCTATTTTCGGTGGCCTTTTTGGCATGTGCTGTCAGCAAAAAACACATCATCTTACCGGGTAACTATCAACCTTGTGCACTTGCCGAATTGAGTGAACATTTTGATTGCCTGTTAGTTGATGACTCGATTGGTGAAGTTGAGGTTAGTGAAGTTTGCAACATTCAAACGATCTTGAATTCCAAACGCTCAAACACCGAAACACCAACACTTTTAGTGAATGACCTAGCCGCGATTGAACTAGCTGTTATTGACCCAGTATCTATTGATTTAGCTTCTATCGACTTAGATTCTATAGACTTAGCTGCTATCCACTTGACCCTGTTTACTTCAGGTTCAAGTGGTACACCCAAAGCTATAGACAAAACCTTAGAGCACCTAGATATTGAAATCGCTCAGCTAGATAAAAACTGGGGCGATTTACTTAAGGGCAACCGAGTCCACAGTACAGTCTCACACCAACATATCTATGGTCTATTGTTCCGAATTTTATGGCCACTTTGTTCTGGTGTTCCATTTGCTCGACACAATCTTGAGTACCCAGAACAAATCCTATCTCACGCTAACAAACAGAGCGTGCTGATCAGCAGCCCTGCGCTACTCAAACGATTAAAACACGAAACAAAATCTGCACAGCTAGCTGGTGTGTTCTCTTCTGGTGGTCCTTTACCAACCGAATCGGCTCACCAAGCTCTTAACTTGTTAGGACATTTGCCCATCGAAGTTTTTGGTAGCACCGAAACCGGCGGTATCGCATTTCGTCAGCAAGAGAGCGCTCAAACACCTTGGCAGCTTTTTGACTGTATTGAGGCTAGTCTCAACAGTGAGAATTGCATTAAGTTATTGTCGCCGTACATCGACAAAAACAACTGGTATCAAACCGCTGATGAGTGTGAAATGGTCTCGAGCAATCAATTCATATTGAAAGGCCGAACCGATCGAGTGATCAAGATAGAAGAAAAACGAGTATCACTGGTTGAAGTCGAAAAACGACTAGAGCAACTCCCTTGGGTCAGTGAATGCGTGGTGATTCCATTTGAAGAACCTGAGCGCTTAATCTTAGCGTCGGTTTTGGTATTATCAGATCAAGGCCAAGTGAAACTCGCAACCATGAGTAAAGGTAAATTCTGGTTGATGCTGCGTTCAGAATTGAGAAAGTGGTTAGAACCGATCGCTATCCCAAGAAAATATCGTGTTGTTGACGAGATTCCCCTCAACAGCCAAGGTAAGCGGTTAACCTCTCACATAGAGCAGCTCGTAAAATCATAGAAATCGCTTATCGTGTTTTACACTGAGACTGTCTTTTTATATTTTTGTCACAACACCCATTTTCAGCCCAAGGATTCTAAGCACGCGCTATGGATAAGAGAAAACCAAACGTCATTGCTGTTGACTCTGTAGAGAAAGAATCGACTTTGACACTCCATGTTACTGGGGACATCACCGATTTTAAGGGGCACTTCAAGAGCTTCCCTATTCTTCCGGGTGTTACACAGATTGATTGGGCACTTCACTATGCAGTTCAAGAGCTGAGTGTCCCTGGTTACTTTAAAGGCATGGAAGTCATCAAATTCCAACAGCCGATCCTGCCTGATTCGACCATTCAGCTGTCACTCAAGTGGGATGCTGACAAAGATAAATTGAGCTTTAGTTACACGTCGAACAATGGCGAACAGACTCACTCTTCAGGCAAAATGAAGCTGGGAGAGAAAAGTGAATAGCGCTGAGGCTGTTTCTCAACACGCACTTGAAGAAAGCAACTACAAGGCTTGCTTCCTAATTCCGTGCTTTAACCACGGCGCAACCATGCCCTCGGTGGTCTCATCACTTCTTAATTTCGAACTTCCGATCATTATTGTTGATGATGGCAGTGAACTCGAGACCAAACAGTTTCTGACTCCACTTGCCGATAGCCCAAGCGTGACTTTGGTAACACTTGATCAGAACCAAGGCAAAGGCGGCGCAGTAAAAGAGGGCATCAAGCGAGCGCAAGAGCTCGGCTTTAGTCATGCCATTCAGATTGATGCTGACGGTCAGCACGACCTTGAAGCACTACCCGCATTAATCCAAGCTTCGCAAGGCAAACCTCAGCGCTTGATATCAGGTCAGCCTATATATGACGAGAGCGTACCTAAGGCAAGGCTCTACGGACGCTACGCGACACATATCTGGGTATGGATAGAAACCCTATCTCTATCTATTAAAGACAGTATGTGTGGCTTTAGAGCGTACCCGATCAATCAAACACAAGCGGTACTGAGCAAATACGATGTTGGGTCGAGAATGGACTTCGATATCGAGATTTTGGTTCGCTTGTATTGGGAAGGCTGCGATATCGACTTCGTTGAAACGCGTGTTATCTACCCAGAGAATGGTATCTCTCATTTCGATGCACTGTGGGACAACGTAAAAATCAGTTGGATGCACACGCGACTGTTCTTCGGCATGCTGCCAAGAGCACCAAAACTGATCGCGCGTCATTTCAAGTCGGATTCAGCGAAGAAGTTATCGGCTGAAAATAGCCAAGATTCCTCGGCAGATTCAAGACAGGTAAATTCCGAACAGATAGGTTCAGAACAACCCCATTGGTCACGTACTCAAGAACGCGGCACTGTGCTGGGAATCAAACTGTTATTGGCCGTTTATACCTTGTTAGGCCGAGGCGTATTTAATCTGATTTTACGCGGTGTGATGCGTTACTACCATCTAACGGGCAAACGTGCACGAAACGCCTCAGAACAGTACCTATTTCAGCTTAAGGCATACGCTGAACAACAGAATATTGAGTTACCAGCGGAATTAACCAGTTATAACCATCTGCTCTCGTTTGGCCATACCATGCTAGACAAGTTGGCTGCATGGAAAGGGGATTTTTCGGTCGATAACCTGAGCATTCATGGTCAAGAACAATTTGAGAGCATGGTGGCAAACCAACAAGGTGTGCTGATTCTGGGTTCTCATCTTGGCAATATCGAATTGTGCCGCGCTTTAGGTCGCAGACACTCAAACATCAAAATCAATGCACTGGTTTTCACCGAGCACGCCGAGCGTTTCAATTCGGTGATGAAAGCGGTCAACCCGCAGTCTGATTTAAACCTGATTCAGGTAACGTCAATGGGACCTGATACCGCTATCTTGTTGCAACAGAAACTAGAGCAAGGCGAGTGGATTGTGATTGTTGGCGATAGAACTTCCACCAGCAAAGAGAGCCGTTCAGTATGGGCAGAGTTCTTGGGTAAGGAAGCGCCCTTCCCTCAAGGACCATTTATGTTAGCCTCTGTTCTCAAAGCGCCAGTATTTCTATTATTTGGGCTACGTGATGACTCACAATCTAAGCCACATTTTAATGTCTATTTCGAGCATTTTAGCGACAAGATAGAACTACCCAGAAAAACTCGCGAACAATCTTTACAGCAAGTCGTGCAAAAATACGCAGACCGACTTGAGCACTACACACTGAAAGCACCGCTTCAGTGGTACAACTTTTTTAATTTTTGGACATTGAGCAAGCACCATGACGAAAAAGAATCCAAATAGCATCACCTTTGGTGCCGAACGCCTCACGATTGAGGATGTTGTCGCTATCTCACAAGGCGCAAAAGCCTCGATGAACTCAAGTGAAGCCTTCACATCTAAGATCGACCGTGGTGTCGCTTTCTTAGAGCGCCTATTGAAAGAAGAAGGCGTGATCTATGGTGTGACAACGGGCTACGGTGACTCATGTACCGTTGCGATTCCGCCAAACCTAGTTGATGAGCTACCACTGCATTTAACACGCTTTCATGGCTGTGGTTTAGGCGAAATATTGTCTCACGAACAATCTCGTGCGGTATTAGCAACGCGCCTTTGTTCTTTATCGCAAGGTGTCTCTGGTGTGACTCATGATTTGCTCAACCAGATCGTTACTCTGATCAACCAAGATATCTCACCGCGTATTCCTCAAGAAGGTTCGGTGGGTGCCAGTGGTGATTTAACGCCGCTGTCTTACTTAGCGGCCGCACTGATTGGTGAGCGCGATGTTATCTACAAAGGCGAAGTTCGCCCTACTAGTGACGTCTACAAAGAACTAGGCATTAACCCTATCAAGCTTAAGCCCAAAGAAGGCCTAGCGTTGATGAATGGCACGTCAGTGATGACAGCCTTAGCCTGTATCGCCTACAAACGCGCTGAATACCTAACTCAACTGTCGACTAAGATCACGGCAATGGTGTCTGTGGGTATGCAAGGTAATGACTTCCACTTCGATGAAGCGCTGTTTGCAGTGAAGCCTCACCCTGGTCAACAACAAATTGCAGCGTGGTTACGCGACGACCTTCAAGCAGAACGCCCACCTCGCAACAGTGACCGACTGCAAGATCGTTACTCATTGCGTTGTGCTCCACATGTTATCGGTGTCGTTCAAGACTCTCTGCCTTGGCTTCGCCAAATGATTGAGAATGAGCTAAATAGCGCCAACGATAACCCAATTATCGATGGTGATAATGAACGCGTACTGCATGGTGGACACTTCTACGGCGGCCATATTGCCATGGCGATGGATACGTTAAAAACAGCAGTAGCCAACCTTGCGGATCTGCTTGATCGCCAAATGGCACAGTTGATGGATTACAAGTTCAACAACGGACTGCCATTTAACCTAACAGGCGCAGAAGGCGAACGTAAGCCAATCAACCACGGCTTCAAGGCAGTACAGATCGGTGTTTCAGCTTGGACGGCAGAAGCACTGAAACACACCATGCCAGCGAGCGTGTTCTCTCGTTCTACTGAATGTCACAACCAAGATAAAGTCAGCATGGGTACCATTGCTGCTCGTGATTGTTTACGCGTTCTAGAGCTAACGGAACAAGTGGCAGCAGCATCACTTCTGGCGGGTACACAAGCACTTGAACTTCGTAAACGTCACAATGAGCTTGATGAGCACCACATGAGTGAAAACCTAAAGCACATTCGCGACGAAGTACTCAAAGAGTTTGAGTTTATTGTTGAAGATCGACCGCTTGAAGGCGATCTACGCCACTTCATTGCTCGTATTCAAAGTCAGCACTGGTCACTTTACTCATAGAGTAGCTAACCTCATAAAGTAGCCAACCCTTTACGCAATATTGTTGAGAGCGATTTATGTCTGAAATCCTTCATCCATTACAATCTGAGGTCACTCTAGTTACCTCATTCCAAGATGCCGACCCGATGGGCGTGATCTATCACGGCAACTACTTCCGGTTTTTTGAAGAAGTAAGGCGCATCATGATGGATAAGATTGAGTACAACTATCATGAGATGAAGGATTCCGGCTACATGTGGCCAATCATCGACACGCGCGTAAAGTACATTAAAGCGATCCCTTTTAATCATCAGATCAAGGTATCAGCTAAGCTGACCGAGTGGGAAAATCGCTTGCGTGTTGACTACGAAATTCACGATGCCAACACTGGAGCTCGTATGACGCGAGCTCATACCATGCAGGTTGCGGTGACCATTGAAGAACAAGAAATGTGTTTTGCTTCGCCGAAAATATTTACCGATAAAATCGATCATTGGCACCAATTTGGCTGTTTGCCACAATCAAACACCACTCAATCAAATAATCCGCTATCCGATCAATCTCAAGCAACTAACACACAGCAGCAGGTGAAACATGAGTCTGTTTAAACACGGACGTAAGCAAATCAGCATCGCACTACTAGGGCTTGCCTCTGTGATGGCGAGTAGCTTTGTTATTGCTAATGAAAGTACAGCTACGGTTGGCTCTATTTCAGATCTTCAAACAGTATTAAGTGCAAACAACATCGTGCGTGGAGAGTTTACTCAAACACGCAATATGGAAATGTTCGCTCAGCCTTTAACATCACAAGGTGCTTTCCTGTTAGACAAATCGAATGGTTTACTTTGGACACAAGCGACACCCTTCCCTGTGAGCTTGGTGCTAACCGACAACAAACTGAGCCAAAGGTTTGCTGATCAACCAGCTAAGATCATCACCGACCAAGAAAACCCAATGGCGTTTTATTTCAGCCATATATTCCTATCGGTGTTCCACGGTGATACTCAAAAACTCCAAGAGCAGTTCTCACTGTCATTTGAACCCGCGACTGAGCAAAGCTCAGATGAAAGTGCAAATGAAAGCACAGAGGGTACGTCATGGACGCTCACTCTAAAGCCCAAAAGTGCGCCAATGAATGCGGTATTTGAAGCCATCACACTACAAGGTAACAACGATATTGAACGCATTGAGCTGAAAGAGATTCGTGGAGACAGCACAGTGATCGAATTTAGCCAGCTAAGCCATCAACCGGAAGTATTATCAGATGCTGAAGCGCAACAATTCCAATTCTAGCCTAGCCCTCGCTTGGCTTGTTGTCGTAATGCTATTTAGCGGATTGTTGATCAAACAATTCGCTTTTTCTTCATCAGTACCCATTGAAAGCAACATCATGAAATTGCTGCCAGAAAACCAGCAAGACCCCATGGTAGAGCAAGCCTTTCAGCAGATATCCAGCTCGATGAGCGAGCAAGTGGTGTTTATCATCAGCGCCCCCGACATCGAACAAGCCATGGTTGCGACCGACGCTTTTGAAAAGGCCCTCAACCAAAGAGCCTTTTCAAGTCAGCCAACTCTGTTTAAGCAAGTTCAAGGTAAGATCAACGCCAGCACCCAAAGCCAGTGGAGCGATTTCTATTTTCGTCACCGAGCTCAACTTCTGACCCAGCAACAAAAAGAGACGCTGACACACTCGCCGGATTCGCGAGCTCAATATGTCATCCAGTCTCTGTACAATCCATTCTCAGGCGTCACTGCCGCAGAGCTATCTCTCGACCCATTTTTGTTATTTCGCGACTACATCAGCGCTGTTGGCGTTCAATCAAGTAACTTTGTTCTGAAAGAGGGGTACCTCACCGCTCAATCTAATGACCGAGTTCATATTTTGGTGACGGCGACTCTGGCGGGTTCGCCTTATAGTTTGGCGATTCAAGAACAACTTCCTGCTCTTGATTCAATTGAGCGCGAGATCGAAAAACAGTTTGGTGTCAAAGTGCAGCATACCGGTGTGGTGTTCTACGCAAATTACGGCACCGAAAGCGCGAAATCAGAAATCAGTACTATTGGTTTGGGCTCATTAGCCGGTGTTATTTTATTGGTGTGGTTGACGTTTCGTAGTGCCCTACCACTTGCATTATCCTTGCTTTCCATCAGTACTGGGCTGTTGGTTGCTCTTGCAAGCACCGTCGCTATCTTCGGCAAGGTTCACCTATTTAGTTTAGTGTTCGGTGCCAGTTTGATCGGCGTATCAATCGATTACTCTTTTCACTTCCTTACCGATCGCTTAGCGGCAGGAAGTAAATGGCAAAGTAAAAAAGGGTTGCAACATATCCTTATTGCGATCAGCTTGGGGCTTATTACTAGCTTGATAGGCTACCTAGGCTTACTTGTTGCACCTTTCCCAGGCTTACAACAACTTGCTTTGTTCTCGTCAATTGGACTCATTGCAGCTTACGCCAGTGTAGTGTGTTGGTACCCCGTTTTAGCGGCGAAACCAAGTCAGGAACGTCCACTCCCCCTAGTGAAGCTTTGGCATAGTTGGTTGAGTGTATGGAGCAAGCCAAAATTCAGAATAGGCTTACCGTTAACGGTGACTGTCGTTAGCCTAATGTCACTCAGTCAAATTCGTTACGACGACGATATACGCCAACTTCAGGCAATGCCAGAGCAACTCAAACAGCAAGAGCAAGCCATCACTGAGATTTCAGGATTAGGCAATGGTCAAAATATGCTGTTGGTAACTGCGAAAAGTAATCAAGCATTACTGAAAAAATTGGCATTGATCACCTCTGAATTAGATTCATTGATCGAGAAGCGAGGCATCTCAGGATATCGCAGCGTCAATCAACACCTGCCAAGTGAGCATGAGCAAAATGAAAACTATCGGCTGGTGAAACAGCTCTACGCTAATCAGAGCTCAACATTACAAACCACATTAGGTTGGTCGAGTTTCCCTGAGCTTCCTAACTATGAACCAATAACAGTTGATGGTTTTTTAGCATCACCAGTATCAGAACCCATTCGTCCTCTTTGGTTGAGGCCGATAGATGGACAAGCTGCGTCTGTTATTTTAATCAAAGATGTCACTGACTCAGAGCTGTTCTCTCAATGGCTTGGTTCAGATTTTGCTCAGCAACAAGATGTTAAGTTCCTCAATAAGGCCGATGAAATCTCGTCGCTTTTTGCTGAATACAGAGTCAAGATCACCGAACTATTATTAATAGCATTGGCAGCCATTGGAATGGTTTTAGGCTGGCGCTATGGCGTAAAACAGAGCCTGTTGATGCTGTTGCCGTCTTTGATTGCGGGAATCGCAGGGCTAGCGATCACCGGCGTTTTGGGTTCGACCTTAAACCTATTTAACTTATTGGGTCTGATTCTGATTCTAGGGATTGGCATCGACTACACCCTTTTCTTTGCTGAGCAGAAGAAATCACTGAGCACCTTGTTAGCCATTACCTTGTCTGGCCTCACGACGCTGCTTTCATTTGGTTTACTGTCACTAAGTCAGACTCATGCCATTCATAGCTTCGGTGTTACCGTCTTAACGGGTATTTTTGTGGCGTGGTTGCTTTCTCCACTCGCAATCAATACAGAGAAAGCCGCAAGAAAACCAAAACCTCATGAGGCTTTTAGATGAAAAATACAATACGGATAGCGCTGGGCGTTGTATTGGGTTTACTACTCAGTGCCTGTTCAATGGTTTCTCAGCAGCCGACTGGCGCAAGTGTGTCTATCGATAATGACACCGAATTAGCCTTACCTTTGCCTTCTGAGCTTGGATACTCATTTACGGCGAGCCAGTTGATTAACGCAACCTGGCAAAACGAGACTCAACAACTTCCTGTCCAAGTTGAAGTGACACCAGATAAAGTGGTGTTAGCTGGTTTTTCATCTTGGGGTACTCGAATTTTGTCACTGCAGTACCAAAATCAAGTGATTGATACACAGGTTTTATCTGGCCTTGGGGCGACCCTGCCGCAACCCGAACAGGTGCTATTTAATTTAATGCTGACCCTATGGCCAGTTGAAGCGTGGACTCAACCTTTAGAAAGTATCGGCTGGTACTTGGTCGACACAGAAAACAGCCGCACAGTGTTTGACGATAACCAACAGGCAATCATTCGAATTGATTACCAAGCGGATTCCGGATCTGACAAAACTCGCGGCGACATTGTTTTCACACATTTGCTCCAAGGCTATACCATCACTATACAAACGTTGAACTCAACGATTGTCGACAACCCAAGTAAGAGCTGAACACTATGCCTATTTACATCCAAGACTGTGGTTTCCACTCGGCGCTAGGCTCAAGCGTTGCTGAAATTCACGACTGCCTTACAAATGAGCACCGCTCGAACATGGTAGAAGTGGACGAGATGCTGAATGACGGCAAGTCGACTGTCGTTGGTAAGGTAGCGGGCGATCTGCCTGAAATTCCTCAGCACCTTGCCGAATACGCTACTCGTAATAACCAGCTCGCGTTATCGGCCCTAAACCAAATCAAAGATTCTATCGAGCAAGCAAAATTACAATTTGGCTCGGATAAAGTTGCTGTTGTTATAGGCACTAGCACCTCAGGTATTTCTGATGGTGAAGCGGCTTTCAAACATAAATTGACACACGATGAGTTTCCTGAGCATTACCATTACTCGAAACAAGAGCTTGGCAATACTTCTGAGTTCGTCAGCCAATACTGCGCGATAATGGGGCCAAGTTATGCAATTTCGACGGCTTGCTCATCAAGTGGCCGTGTATTTCTGACCGCCGAGCGACTGTTAGATTCCGGCATAGCCGATGCTGTATTAGTCGGTGGTGTGGACACCTTATGTAAGCTGACGCTCAATGGTTTTCATGGCCTTGAAGCACTTTCAACGACACATTGTCAGCCTTTTAGTGCTTCTAGAGATGGTATTAATATCGGAGAAGCCGCCGCATTTATGCTGCTTAGCAAAATAAAACCATCGAACAACTTACCCAATATTGCTCTGTTAGGTTGTGGTGATAGTTCTGACGCGCACCATATATCAGCCCCTCACCCTGAAGGAAATGGCGCAGAACAAGCAATGAGAAAGGCACTGAACGCTGCACAGCTAACAGCAGAGGACATCGGCTATATCAATGCTCATGGCACCGCAACGCCTCTCAATGACTCAATGGAAAGCAAAGCCATTCATCGTATTTTTGCAAACAAGGTTCCCGTCAGTTCTACCAAGCCGCTCACCGGGCATACTCTTGGAGCCGCAAGTGCGATAGAAGCAGCAATAGCATGGCATATTTTAAAATATGACTTACCGCTTCCCTTACAAAAATGTCAGGATAAAGCTGAGGATATTGAGATTGATTTGGTAAACTGTGCCCAGAAACTTAAAGTAAAGAACATCTTAAGCAACTCATTTGCTTTTGGTGGCAACAACATTAGCCTGATTTTTGGTGTAGTAAATGACTGATATCCCTTCTGTAGACCAACTCCTCCCACATGATGACCCGATGATATTAATCGATCGTGCTATCAGCGTAGAGGCGTTATCGATTCACTGCCAAGTGGATATTGGAGCACATAACCTGTTCTTTAACGCAGACACTCAAACCGTACCCGCTTATGTTGGTATCGAGTTTATGGCGCAGTCGGTTGCCGCTTGGTCTGGATACCACGCGATAAAAAACGGCACCACTCCACCCATCGGGTTCTTACTGGGTTCTCGTCGTTACAAATCACTTTGTGACCAATTTTCTCAAGGGCAAACCCTTGATATCTACGCCGAGCAACTGATGGAAGACAGTGGCATGGCCGTGTTTACCGCCAGAGTCGAAGACCAAGGCGAATTGGTGGCTCAATGCCAACTTAATGTCTATGTGCCAACTGAACAAAAATTACAAGAAATGAAAACTAGGAGCCCATCATGACCCGTCAGGTTTTAGTCACTGGTGCCAGTAAAGGTATTGGTAAAGCGATCGCTATCCAACTCGCAAAAGACGGATTTGAAATCGCCGTTCATTACATGGGTGACAAGCAAGGTGCCGAAGATACCTTAAAGTCGATCACTGAACTGGGTGGCGCAGGACGTCTTATCCAATTTGATATCAGCAATCGCAGCGAGTGTCGCGAAAAACTTGAGTCTGATATTGCTGAACATGGCGCTTACTATGGCGTGGTGAACAATGCGGGTATTACTCGTGACACGGCATTCCCAGCCATGACGGAAGAAGAGTGGGATGGCGTTATCCATACCAATCTTGATAGCTTCTACAACGTGCTTCACCCTTGTGTAATGCCAATGGTTCAAAAACGCAAAGGCGGTCGAATCGTTACTCTGGCGTCGGTATCTGGCATCATGGGCAACCGCGGTCAAACCAACTATGCGGCGGCAAAAGCCGGCGTGATTGGCGCGACTAAGTCTCTGGCTCTAGAACTCGCTAAGCGCAAGATCACGGTAAACTGCGTGGCTCCAGGCTTAATTGATACCGGTATGGTTGACGAACACGTGAAAGATCATGCCCTTCCTCAAGTGCCACTGCGCCGAATGGGCGAGCCAGAAGAAGTGGCTGGCCTAGTCAGCTACCTAATGTCTGATATTGCTGGCTACGTCACTCGCCAAGTAATTTCAGTCAATGGAGGCTTAGTATGACCCACCGCGTTGTTGTAACTGGCATGTCTGGTGTTACTGCCTTTGGTAATGATTGGCAGCACATCGAGCCAAAACTGAAAGCGTGTGAAAATGCCACTCAATATATGCCAAGTTTTGAGCAATACGATGGCCTCAACACTAAGCTAGCTGCGCCTATTGATGACTTCCAGTTACCAAAACACTACAAACGTAAACAGGTTCGAGGCATGGGTCGGGTTTCTCGCTTAGCCACTGTCGCGACTGAAGATGCTTTAACACAAGCCGGGTTGATTGGACATGATGTTCTAACTAACGGAGAAACGGGCATTGCCTACGGGTCTTCAACCGGCAGTACTGATGCCGTAGGTGCGTTTGGTGTGATGCTTAACGAGAAATCGACACGAGCAATCACAGCAACTACCTATGTTCAAATGATGCCACACACTGCTGCGGTCAACGTTGGACTGTTCTTTGGCTTGCGCGGACGCGTGATTCCCACCAGCAGTGCCTGCACTTCAGGGAGCCAAGCGATTGGTTACGCTTATGAAGCGATCAAACACGGCTACCAAACCGTGATGGTTGCTGGTGGTGGTGAAGAACTATGCCCAACTGAGTCTGCCGTTTTCGATACCCTTTTTGCTACCAGTTTAAAAAACGACACACCAGAAAAATCCCCTAGCCCTTACGACAGTGAGCGCGATGGTCTAGTCATCGGTGAAGGCGCTGGTACGCTTGTGCTCGAAGAGTATGAACATGCCGTCGCTCGCGGCGCAAAGATCTACGCTGAGATTGTCGGCTTTGCCAGCAATTGCGATGCAGCTCATGTGACCCAACCTCAAATGGAAACCATGCAAGTTTGTATGGAGAAAGCACTCAAAGACGCGCAACTTCCGGCTGAAAAGATCGGTTATGTTTCTGCTCACGGTACTGCAACTGAAAAAGGCGATATTGCAGAAAGTAATGCTACAGCGAACATTTTCGGCGAAGTGCCAATCAGTTCATTGAAAAGCTACTTTGGTCATACGCTTGGTGCGTGTGGTGCAATTGAAGCTTGGTTAAGCCTAGAGATGATGCATTCAGGCTGGTTCAGTCCAACATTGAACCTTGAAAACATTGACGAACGCTGCGGTAAACTTGATTACATAACGGGCTCAGGCCGCGAACTGGATGTTGAATACCTAATGAGCAACAACTTTGCCTTTGGCGGGATCAACACTTCCATCATCTTCAAAAAAATCTAGGATAGATAATGAAAAACTGGTTAGTTGTTGCTGTTGTCTTTTTACTCGCAGGTTGCAGTGCTCCGAAGTATTCGGGCAATGCACTTCCTGAAGCAAACAACATCGAAAATATCACGATCGTGGAAGATGTAAAAACGCGCAGCATTTTCCTCGATTCCATGCTCGACTGGTGCCTGAACAATCAGGTGAAATGTAAAGTCGTTGCAGACGGTTCAGAACATAACCCAGAGGATATTACGCTTGATTACGTCTCTCGTTGGAGTTGGGATTTCAGAACCTTTGTGGCAGACGCTAAGATCTCAGCTTATCAAGATCAACAGCGCGTAGGCAACGTAGAATTTAAAGCACCTAATAGCGGAAATTTATCAAAGTTTGGCGACGATATGGAACGCATTAAAGCGATGATGGATATCTTGTTCGATAAGAAAACAGCGGATCAAGCGACCCAACTGATTACTGACGACAAGCTATAACGAATCCAGTTCTGATCAGCAGAGTTCGGATCGACAAAGCTCTAATCGAAAAAGTTCTAATCGGCAAAGCTCTAAGCGACGAAGCTCAAGACAAATAAAAAGGGTCAGTAACCAAGTTACTGACCCTTTTTTGTGAATCTAGCAATCGCTCAATTAAGCGTTAGCTTCACGCTCAGCGATGAACTCAAGAGCCATCTTGATGCGAGCGATTACGCGCTCTTTACCAACAAGCTCCATCACTGCATCAACAGAAGGAGACTGACCGCCACCTGTTACTGCTACGCGAAGTGGCATACCGATTTTACCCATGCCGATCTCTAGCTCTTCACATACTGCTGTAATCACACCATCTTTGATGTTTGCAGTAGTGAAATCTTCAAGTGCTTCAACCTTAGCAAGAGCAAGCTCTAGTGGGCCTTTAGCAACACCACGTAGGTGCTTCTTCGCTGCGCCAGCTTCAAACTCAGAGAAATCTTCGTAGAAGTAACGAGACTGCTCAGCAAGTTCGATAAGCGTGTTACAACGCTCGCCAACTAGCTTGATCACTTCAGTGATCGCTGGGCCGTTTGTTGTATCGATCTTCTGTGCGTCTAGGTGCCATTGCAGGTATTTTGCAACGTACTCAGGCTCTGAAGTCTTGATGTAGTGGTTGTTCAACCAAAGCAGCTTTTCAGTGTTGAATGCAGATGCAGACTTGCTGATTGCTTTAAGGCTGAAGAACTCAATCATCTCTTCTTGAGAGAAGATCTCTTGGTCACCGTGAGACCAACCTAAACGAACTAGGTAGTTGTTCAGTGCATTTGGTAGGTAACCTTCATCGCGGTATTGCATTACAGAAACAGCACCGTGACGCTTAGAAAGTTTCGCACCGTCATCACCAAGAATCATTGCACAGTGAGCGAAAGTTGGGACTGGCGCGCCTAGTGCTTCATAGATGTTGATTTGACGAGGTGTGTTGTTGATGTGGTCTTCACCACGAACAACGTGTGTAATACCCATATCCCAGTCATCTACTACAACCACGAAGTTGTATGTTGGTGCGCCGTCTGTACGACGAATGATTAGGTCATCAAGTTGGCTGTTAGAGATTTCAATGCGACCACGGATTTGGTCATCAAATACTACACTGCCTTCTTTAGGGTTACGGAAACGAATAACGCATGCATCACCTTCTTTTGCTGCTTCGTTTGCTGCAACAATTTTAGGGTGGTTAGCATCGTAACGAGCCATTTCTTTGTTTTCTTCTTGTACTGCACGAATCTCATCAAGCAGCTCTTTAGACGCGTAGCATTTGAATGCTTTGTCTTCAGCAAGTAGCTTATCAACCATTTCGTTGTAACGGTCAAAACGCTTAGATTGGTAGTAAGGACCTTCATCCCATTCCATACCCATCCATTGCATGCCTTCTAGAATTGCATCAACCGCTTCTTGAGAGTTACGCTCAAGATCCGTGTCTTCGATACGTAGAACGAATTCACCACCTTGGTTCTTAGCGAATAGCCAAGAGTAAAGTGCAGTACGTGCACCACCAACGTGAAGATAGCCAGTTGGGCTAGGAGCAAAACGAGTTTTAACCGTCATTTAAATACCTTGATTATGTAGGTGATTCTTTTAGTGGGGTCTATTACAAAGTCTGTAATAGCCAAATATCACTAAATTTTGGGCGCTATTTTATCACCACCGCTTAAATCTACAATCAGTAGTGAATGATTAATGCGCTGTTGTTGTACGAAAGCGAGTGTAGAAAGGCTAAATTCAGCTTCGATGTAGCAAATCTATAGCCTGAGCCAATAGATTATAGCCACGCTTTTCTTTAACTCACGCTTATTTCACCAACGTAACCCATCCATTCATATTCCACTAAGATCAATTTTTTAAATTTATGTTTGACCTTACCCTTACGGTAAGGTTTATGTTGGGTGTAGATGAGAATTGGAGTATCGATATGAACCATTACACTACCGCACTCAACGGCCTAAATTGCATGGGTTGCGCGAAGAAAGTCCGCACCCTGTTTGGTGATTTCGATAACACGACGATCAACGACATATCGCCGACGTACATCGATATTTCGACTCCTTTTAGCTACGTTGAACTCAACGAACAGTTAGCGACCCTTAGTTATTCCATGGGTAATTCGCTGCATCTATCATTATCAGGACTCAGCTGTGGTAAGTGCGTGAGCAAACTGACTCAAGCGCTTGAGCAGACCGAGCAAATATCAGACCTAGAAGTCAGCAAATATGAATTGTCCTTGGTTACTTTGCTTGCAGAATCAGAGCTTATTGCGCTGATCGAAAGCGTGGGTTATCACGCGACTCCCTACTCTGAAGCTAATGACCTTTTATCGAGTTCAGATTCAAAAGAAGATAAAAAAACAGCGCCCGTAGAACCGACACAAGCTAAATCTGCAGCTAGCCAATATACCTATCACCTTGTTCTTGAGGGAATGACGTGTGCGAGTTGTGTTTCTTCGGTAGAGAAAGCGTTGAAAAAGAATGAGTTCGTCGACCAAGCTCAGATCAACCTCGCAGAACAGACAGCCTTGGTTTTCACCTCTAAAACACGAGATGTGATTGAAAGCGCTCTAATAGAATCGGTGAAAACCGCAGGTTACGGTGCCGAATTCGTTGATGACGCAGCAACTCAACAACAAAAACAGCAAAAACAACAACTTCGTACCCAAAAAGCTTTCCTAAAGAATTCAGTAAGCGCGCTGGTTATCGGAGCTCCGCTGATGGCGTGGGGTCTGTTCGGTGGCAGCATGACCATTGTTACATTTAACGACCAATTGGCTTGGGGATTGGTTGGTGTGGTCTGTTTGATACTGCTTGCGACCTCGGGACGCAGCTTCTTCACTAACGCTTGGCAATCACTGATGCACAAGCGCGCAACCATGGATACATTAGTTGCTTTAGGCACCGGCGCCGCGTGGTTCTATTCAATGTTGGTTGTGATAATTCCATCATGGTTTCCTGAAGCTTCACGTCATGTCTACTTCGAGGCAAGTGCGATGATCGTCGGCCTTATTTCTTTGGGTCACTACATTGAAGCCAAAGCCAAGGCACGCACCACCAAATCTTTGCAGGCACTGATTAATTTACAACCTCAAAAAGCCGTGGTTATCGTCGATGGTAAAGAACAAACCATCGCCGTCGAAGCTATTCAAGTCGGTATGCAAGTTCGAGTGAAACCGGGAGAAAAAGTCCCTGTCGATGGTGTCGTGGTATCTGGCGAATCTTATATCGATGAGTCGATGCTGACTGGCGAACCGCTTCCTAACGTTAAATCGATTAATGATGGCGTTTCAGCTGGTACCATTAATGGTGATGGCAGCCTAATCATTGAAGCCACGGGGATTGGCTCAAGCACCATGTTGGCTCGAATCATTCAGATGGTTCGCCAAGCACAAAGCAGCAAACCTGCGATTGCTAAGCTTGCTGACTCTATCTCTGCCGTTTTCGTACCTGTTGTAGTCGCAATCGCCGCCATTGCCGCCTTAGTTTGGTTTCTTGTTGGCCCACAACCTAGTGCAAGTTACATGCTCGTGGTATCAACCACTGTACTGATCATCGCCTGTCCATGTGCCTTGGGCCTAGCAACGCCGCTCTCAATTACTGTCGGCGTTGGCAAAGCAGCAGAGTTTGGCGTCCTGATCAAAGATGCTGATGTGTTGCAATCTGCCAGTAAAATCGATGCCGTCGTGTTTGATAAAACAGGCACCCTGACCCAAGGTAAGCCAACCGTTCAGCAAGCCTTTTATGGCGATTTACCAGAGCAAGAACTGCTGGCTTACGCCTATTCGGTAGAGGTAGGCTCAGAACACCCCCTAGCGAAAGCCGTCTGCCAATATGCAGAAAGCTTACAAGTTTCGGCGCTACCCCATAGCGAATTCGAAAACCAACGAGGGTTAGGAGTTCAAGCAATAATTAACGGCAAGAACGTTCAAGTCGGCTCACTTAAGTACCTCACTCAACTTGGCATTGAGACTGAAATTGGCGCGGACTTTATTGAGCTTTGCCGCTCACAGGCATGGACACCAATCTTCGTTGTAATCGATCAAAAACTGGAAGGTATATTGGGCATTTCAGACGCATTAAAAATAGATAGCACACAAGCCATTGCTCAACTAAAATCCGCCGGAATTCACACCGTGCTATTAACAGGCGACAACGATTCTGTTGCTCAAGCGATTGGTAAAAGTGTCGGTATCGACGAGGTTATCTCGGAAGTGCTTCCAGAGCAGAAAGCTCAGCATATTGTTCAGCTTCAACAACAATATAAGAGTGTTGCCATGGTCGGAGACGGTATTAACGACGCGCCTGCACTTGCTCAAGCGGATATAGGAATCGCAATGGGCAGTGGCAGCGATGTCGCGATTGAAAGTGCGCAAATGACGCTACTCAACTCGTCGCCATTATCTGTCAGTAACGCGATAGAGCTGTCTCAAGCGACCGTGAGAAACATGAAGCAAAACCTCTTTGGTGCCTTCATCTATAACTCACTTGGTATTCCTATCGCGGCCGGTGTGCTCTACCCATTTTTCGGATTTCTACTAAGCCCAGTCGTTGCAGGCGCAGCGATGGCAATGTCGTCAATTACGGTAGTGAGCAATGCCAACAGGCTGAGATTATTCAAGCCCACTCATTCTAATATCAATAAAAACCATATTCATGAGGTTAACCATGATTCGTAAAGTTATGACTCTTACAGCACTCGCTGCAATTTCAGGACAGGCTTTAGCTACTGATGTTCTAAACCACAAATCCCCATACTGCGGCTGCTGCACAGAATGGACGGAACATATGCAAGATGCAGGGTTCGATGTTACAGAGAAGCTCCACGATGACATGAATCCAATCAAACAAAAGCTAGGGGTAACACAAGAGCTAGCCTCTTGCCACACGGCAGAGATCGACGGTTACGTATTTGAAGGGCACATTCCAGCAGAAGACGTGAAAGCCTTTTTAGAAAACCCACCACGCAATGCGATTGGCTTGGCTGTTCCTGGTATGCCAATGGGCTCTCCGGGCATGGAGCATGGCGATAAGAAAGACGAGTATTCTGTGTATGCGTTTAACGAGAAAGGTCAGGTGTTTGAATACCGTCATTACAATGGCAATTAGAGCGTAAAGAAAACGACCCAAAGCAATAATTAAGAAGTTATAAAAATAGAGCCTAGCATTAAGTAAACCCAAGACTGTGGTTTACTTGCTAGGCTCTTTGCTTTTGGACAGTAAAGCAAATTTTGTCGCGGCCCCAACCGGGCTGTTAGTGCCGCTGTATTTTCTTCGCTAGCTAGCGAAGACGCTATTTAACAAAAAAGCTAATTAACGAAGAAGCTCACTTGGCTAATAATCTAATCGACTAACAGCCAAGTGAATCAGCTTAGAAGCCGTAAGAAGCACCGAATACGAATGCGTTGTTTTCGTTGTCAGCTTGGTTACGGTACTCAAAGTAAGGTTGAACGCCTTGACGAGTCCATGTAGCACGAAGCTCGTGGTCCATCTTGTTGTCGCCCTCGTTGATTACGTATACGTTGTTGTAGCTTACTGCTAGTTCAGCATTTACTGCGTAGCCGATACGGTTATCAAAACGAGTTTGGTCATCAGCATTGCTGTCTTCCATTGCGTGGTAACGAGTACGGTTGCTAATAGAAATACCGTTGTCGAAGTTGTAACCGATCTTAACTAGTGGACGGTACTGAACCGTTTCGCCGTTATTTAGTAGGTGGTGGTAACCAGCAGCAACCCATAGGTTGTCGTTGATGTTGTACATCTGCTCTACACCAAGAGTGATGTATGGAGAGTTACCTAGACCGCTATCTTGGATTGCATCGTTGTCGTACTTACCAAGAGAGATACCATCAAACTCAGTCAGTAGAGTTGTGCCTGTATCAAACGTGTGGCCCGCTTCTAAAGTAGAAGTTGCTGACGGATCGAAATCAGAGTGAAATTGAACGTTACCTGTAACGTAAGAAGAACCAGCAAAAGCACTAGAAGCGAAAGCAAGAGAAAGAGCACTTAGAGCGATAATTTTTTTCATAGTAAACTGCCTTAGTTTGATTTTTTCAGCGGCATATCTTCGGTACATCATTCACCTTCACCGCTTGAGTAGTTGGTAGCCTCCCTGGCATGAAATCTATGTTGCTCGAATTAATTTACGTTTCAAAATAAAAGAACAAGCAGAGTGATCTCTCTCACTATCAAAAAAGAACAAGTTATTTAACACATTAAAATCAGCCACTTAAAAACATAAAAATTGGTAAAAAACTCAAGACGCAAAAACGTACAGATCAAGATCACATTATTTTACGACGCAAAATTAGATTCGGTTAGTTCAATCACATTTGATTTAGAGTTTTTTATAGGGGACTTATTTTTTGAAGAGAATAATGAGAAGCCCGTCACTTTTGCGACGAAACTCACTTTATGTGCATTGTTAACGATATAAACAAAGACGGTTTCTATATGTTTCCGTTTTGGATGAGAGCCTAATTCGCAGCAAATAAAAAGAGCTCCCTCGTTATTACCTTGAGTAAGATAATAACGAGGGAGCTCTTCTATTAATGTTGCTTATCGATTATTTAATTGAGGTTACTCGACTTACTTTCTCGCCACTTTCAGAGATAGAGCGGATGTAAGTTTCGCCTGAAACCGAAGGACGTTGTTGCTCATCGTACGTTAACCAGTTTTCGCCATCAGCAGAGTATTGCAGCTCTACGCCTGGGAATTGTACGTTCATCGCTAGCTTACCATCCACAACCTGAGCGCCCGGTACTGGAAGTCGGTAATCAATGCCCGCTTTCTCAAGCTTAGCCAGTTCACGTTGACCAACAATATTCGCGAATCGATTAAAGTCGCTGTTTAAAGACTGCTTATTTACTAGGTCGGTATCTTGAGAGTATTCAACGCCAACTTTGTAGTCGTTTTCCCAATCCGCTCTGTGCCATGCGCGCTCTGCTGCCGCAAGTACGCGAGGGAACACCATGTATTCATACTGCTCGTCGGTACGTACTGTTTCAGACCAAAGCTGTGCAGACAAACCGTAGAAAGGTTTTGCTTCAATCTCGCCTTTACCAGTGAAGCCATTGCCGTCACGGTCTAATGAGGTTTCCGCGTTTTGTGGCATGTTTTCTGGTGCGAAGCCAAACATCTTACGAGTATCCGTTGCGCGCGTTGCCCAGTAGTAACCGCGCTCTGCTGCGTCTACTTCGTATGGCATATCCATGTATACGTAATCTGGGTTAGAGACAATCACGTCATAACCTTTCGCTGACCAGTCATACACTGATGAAGTTCCGCCCCAGTAAAGAACGTCCCAGAAGTTAACGCGAGTCGTTTCAGTAGCGAAGCCAGATTCACCCTCTTCCACATACTTCAAGCCATCTTGCCAAGCTTGGAAATGAGGAATGCCTTTATCTGCAACAATTTTTGATACTTCTTTTGCAAAGTAGCCAGGCAGGTGACCAAAATCACTCACCGAACCGTCAGCAATCAAAGACTGACATTGTGGAGACTGTTGGAATGGTTTGTCTTGCTTGTCTAGCTCAATGTTACCTTTCCATGCCACTTTGTCTTGAGCATCAACATCTTGAAAGCCTGCGCCTAGCTTGATGTTTTTCGCTTCATCACCACCAAAATGCCAAGTCGTTAGCGGCATACCCGCTTCATTGTGCATTGCTGCAATTTCAGTAATCACTTTATCAACAAAGCGAGTCGATGATTCCATGCATGGGTTGATGAAGCTGTGCTTATCGTAGAACTGAATAGTCGTCACGTTTGAAGTATCTTGTGGATCCATCAAGCGATATTCACTTGCTTCAGCTTCTTTGCCTTCCGCCATTAGGCGAGTGTAACGCGCTTCCATTGATACCACAGCAGAACGAGCGTGTGCTGGCATATCAATTTCTGGAATTACTTCGATGCTGCGCGCTTTTGCGTAACTTAAGATCTCGACGTAATCCGCTTTACTAAAGAAACCAGAGCCAAAGTTGTCTGTTGTTGGACCTGAACCTAGCTGAGGCAGTAAACAGCTTTGCTCTTCCAAATCAAAACAACGATTAGACCCTACATCCGTTAGCTCTGGTAAACCTGGGATTTCTAAACGCCAGCCTTCATCATCTGTTAAGTGAAGGTGCAGTTTATTCATCTTGTATGCCGCCATTTGATCTAGCGTTGCTAGGATGGCATCTTTTGAGTGGAAGTTTCGAGCAACATCAACCATCACACCACGGTAATCGAAACGTGGCGCATCTTTGATCGACAGTTGTGGTAATGATTCAGCGTTCTGACTGTCTATTAGGCCAAAAATAGACTGAACTGCGTAGAAAGCACCTGTTTTATCAAACGCTTTAATCGCAATCCCCTCTTCCGAGATGCTTAGTTCATAAGCGCCAGATTTCGCCAAATCACCCGTAAACTGAGTAGGAACAACAGCAACACTAACAGGTAGGTCGCCACTCACATCTACGTTTACCACATCTGCACGTTCTTCAATTGCCGCGAACTGCTCAGCATCAAATGCCTCTTTCGGTAGTGCAATACCACCAGCAATGCTCACTGAACCTTCGCCCGCTTCTACCGACATCGGTGTTGGTAGTAGAGTTGTTGATACATCTTGTGTTGCTAGATCAGCATTCTTTTCAAAGCGAGTAACCGCGGTTGCCATTACATTGTTGTCATCAGGAGTGCGCTTAAGGTTGTTACCCTCTAGACCTGTCACAAACGACGCGACATCTTCAGTATTCAATGAAGCAATCATCTTAGGTTCTGCGTTTGGCGCGGTTACGAATGCACCCGGCATAAAGTCGGTTTCAAACAGTTGCCAATATTCACTCGTCAACGGAAGAATCACTTCTTCACCAGCCGCAAAACCATCGAACTTATCTGTAGGCTCTAGTTTGTGTAGGTCACCCGTTACACGAGTGATTTTAAATTGTTCGTTATCAACATCTAAAATAAGGCGAATACTGTGGAAGTAGATAGTCCAATCTTTCGAGTCAATCGCTTCACCGTCATTGCTCAGAGTCATGTTCACTTTGTTACATGATGCCCACTCTGCGCCTAAATCCTGACAAGCCATGCCTTCGTTTGCGCCGTGGTTCGTCAAAATTTCATATTGCACATCAAGGTTATCCGCCAGTGCATTAACAACCCGTTGCTCAGGTGCTTGCGTTACGGCACAACCCGATAAACCAGCTAATACCGCGACAGATAGTAAGTTTCTTTTCAACATCGTATTCACCCATAAATTAAAAATCGAGTCAGAAGCAAAGTGGAGCGCTTCGAAAGTTAGATAAACTATATGGGCTTATTTTTTACCGTGAATTAAATCAAGTTAATAAAGTGATCAGCTTCAAATCTCAAAATTTGCGATAAAATTAATTACATAAAAATCATTAAGTTAGAATCGACGGCACTTCCGTCAGTTTTATTTTGACGTAAAAATTGAGAAATGAATCACAATCTTTTTAACGGATTTCATAAAATCGTGTCGTTGTTACTGAGAAAGGTTTAAGAGTTTGTTGGCGTTGTTATACTTTTCGTACAAACAACGTGACATCGTTCTCAAAAAAAACCGTTAAAAAACACCGTCAAAATCGATTTTAACGAGTTTAAGACTTCCTAAAGGAGCTCCCTTTGCGCCCATTCTTATACATGGTTTTATTCGTTCTCGCTTTTTCAGCTAGGCAAGCAGTCGCCGAGCCCCTTTATTGGCAAGCAAAAAAGGATGAACTGACACTCACTATCTTAGGTTCCGTGCACGTAGGGGACGAGAGTATGTACCCACTTCCTTCAGCGATCATCAACGCGCTAAAAAACAGTGATGGGTTAGTTATCGAAACGGATATCAGAAAGTCTGATGGCGTTGTATATCCCCACAACAAACTCACTACAGCCGATGTGCTCAATGAAGAACAACTGCAATTATTAACCGACATATCAAAATCGTTGGATATGCCGACGCAACAACTGCTCAGCTCACCGCCTTGGGCGACTTCTCTCTCCATTCAGATGCAGCAGCTAAAAAACCTTGGTTATGGCTCCGCCGGCGGCGTTGATGCGACGCTAGCTTACAAAGCGACTATCCAAGATATTCCGGTTATCAGTTTAGAGCCACTACAATTCCAAATAGACCTGATGACAAAACAAAAGGATGACGGTAAGGAATGGTTAGTCAGTAGCCTTGAGGAATTTGACCAAACTGATCATGTGGTTCATTGCCTAATTGAAAGCTGGAAAGCGGGTGATTTAGCGAAGCTGGAAGCCTTCGCAGAGCTGTCTGAGATGTCGCTTGAACTCGAGAAAGCATTCTTAACTGATCGCAATATCGACTGGGCAAACAAGCTATCCGCCAATGATTGGAAACTCGATTCAAATGGGAATTATTTGATCGTGGTTGGCGCCTTGCACCTAGTTGGCGAAGGTAACCTTTTGCAGTTGTTAAAAGAGAAAGGTTTTAATGTCACTCAACAATCACAAAGCCAACAGGCTCAGTGTCAATTTGAGGTTAGTGACGACAACTAACTAAATTTGAGACCATGACCTTCTCATAATATAACCATTACCTAATAACAGAATCATTACATTTAATAGCACCATAACGGTGCTATTATCTTTCGCTCTTTTTATACACGGTGTTGTTCTCATGAAACCAGTTCTCTTCGCTTTACCTTTAGCTCTCTTGATCCTGATGCCCACGACAGCCTCTGCCAGAGAAACTTGTACCATCGAACAATTTCAAGCCATCGACATTCAGCCAGATACAAAAGGCGGCGTGCTAGATAAAGAAAGCGGACAGTTTTTGATTACTGAAAAGCCACCCATGCGATGCGCAAATATTACGTTCACGACGTCTACGACACGCAACCGTATCGCAAGCCAAATGAATGGTAATTTTGAAGCAAGCTTTTACGATGGCAAGACAGGTAACTCTCACTCGGTGACCTTTAACGAAGATGAAGTACAGGCAGGTTACATTCGAATTGGTCCAAATAATCCTGTTGAAGCGTATGTTTGCTTTGTTACCTCAGAGACACCAATCAAGAACATTACTTGTGATGTGAAGTAAACAGATTTGGGGCGGGCTTATTGAGTCAATCCTTTTCTCTATGCGGGATGTTTAGAACAACAAGAGATTCCCGACTCGCTCCTTCGTCACTCTAGGGAATGACGCACATACCAAAATGCAAAAAAGTCGTAGCCCTTCTCTATAATAAATGGTCTACGGCTTCTTTAATGTGGCGTTGAAGAGCTTATTTTGAACATCAGACGAACCTCACTTAGGTTCAAACCCCATTTCCCATACCCTGAAACGACGAAAGCCTGCTCATTGAGCAGGCTTTCTTTAATACGGTCAGTGAAGAGCTTGTTTTGAACATCAGGCGAACCCGTTGACCAAGTGATTATCTTTATCCTGAAACGCAAAAAAGCCGTAGCATTTCTGCTACGGCTTTCTTTAATGTGGTCGGTGAAGAGGGATTCGAACCCCCGACCCTCTGGTCCCAAACCAGATGCGCTACCAAGCTGCGCTATTCACCGAGATATCTAACTGGCTGATTGCCTGTCGATGAAGCGTATAATACGGATTCTGAATTTATGCGCAAGAGCTTTTTTCACTCTTTTTTACAATATCGAATCGTTCGAACAAAAGACGTACAACCTAACGGCTGATGTGACGAAAAACACACACTCAACAACAAGTATTTAACTTATGAAACAGGATTGATCCAGATCAGTGAATTGATAACGCTAATTAATACACTGAGCCATGTCATATAACTTTGAGGTATACACATGGACTTTTGGCTAGAACTCCTATTTGGTAATGCAGTGGGGCTATCTTCAATGATAGTAATATTCGGGGCTCTGGGTCTCATGATGTTTTATGGAGGCTTCTTCATCTACAAAGTTATGACTGAGAAATCTCCTCACTAGAATCGCTCAGCCTAAGTCATCTACTTTTAAGTATCATTTTCTTTGGGTGGATGTAAAAACGCTTTGCACCGGAGCAGACTTATTGTCTTCTCCGGTTTTTTCATTTTTAAACCCGGCCTCAACTTAGGTATACTTACCCTATCCTTCTCCAACTTGAGATACACACTATGTCTCATGATGACGACTTAGATCTATTCCAAGAAATGATGGGCGATGTTAAACGTATCGACCATGACACCGCCGAACACCAGAAAGTACACCGAGTCACAGAATCTCACCTTGCTAAGCGTGAAGCCGCTATGTGGCTGTCTGACGACGAGAAAGATTACTTATCATTAGACTACTCACCAATGATCAAGCCAGACGACGTCATTGCTTACAAGAAAGATGGTGTACAAGAAGGCGTATACAAAAAGCTGCGCTTAGGCAAATACCCTATTCAAGCCAAACTCGACCTTCATAGGAAAACACTGAAAGACGCTCGTAACGAAGTACTCTCATTTTTACGCCAGTGTTTAAGAATGGATGTTCGCACAGTTATCATTGTTCACGGTAAAGGTGAGCGCTCGAACCCACCAGCAATGATGAAAAGCTACGTGGCGAATTGGCTCACGCAAATTAACGACGTTCAATGTGTTCACTCTGCTCAGCAATTTCACGGTGGTACCGGCGCGGTCTATGTCATGCTCAGAAAGAGTAATGAGAAAAAGTTAGAGAATAGGGAGCGCCATCAAAAACGCACCAGTTAATTGGTTTATTGTAGATAGGTAGGTAGCAATTTAGCATCAAGATCGATATTTCGTGCCTAGACTCACACCAAGTGCTAAAATTGCCCTCAGTTAACGAATCCCAACTCAAAGCAACTATCATAAGGTTGCTTTTTGTTTATCTATATTTCCGTTGTGAAACGCTAAGAGAATATCATGTCACAAGAATCCCAAGCTAAACGCCTTAATAAATACATCAGTGAAACTGGTTTTTGCTCACGCCGCGAAGCCGACAAACTGATAGATGCAGGCCGAGTTACTATTAATGGCAAGATCCCTGAGATGGGAACGAAAGTATTGCCCGGTGATGATGTTGAGATCGACAACAAACCAGTACGTTCAAAAGAAAAGCCGATCTACATTGCTCTTAATAAACCAACAGGCATCACCTGTACTACTGAACGTGATATTCCTGGCAACATCGTCGACTTTATCGGCCACCACAAACGTATTTTCCCTATTGGTCGTCTAGATAAGCCTTCTGATGGTCTTATCTTCTTGACCAACGATGGCGACATCGTAAACAAAATCCTACGTGCAGGTAACAACCACGAGAAAGAATACGTGGTGCGTGTAGATAAGCCGATTACGACTGAGTTCTTGAAGCAAATGGGTGCTGGCGTTCATATTCTCGATACTGTTACCTTGCCATGTAAGGTCGAGAAAGAAACCAAATTTTCGTTCCGAATCACACTAACGCAAGGCCTTAACCGTCAGATTCGCCGTATGTGTGAAGCATTGGGTTACGAGGTATTTAAGCTGCGCCGTGTTCGTATTATGAACATCTCATTAGACGGTATTCCTAACGGGAAATGGCGCTACCTGAGCGACGAAGAGATCACTGAAATTTTAGCGATGTGTGAAGGCTCTGTAAGTACTGAAGATGCATCAAAAATGAACGCGAAAGGTCAACGCATTCGCAAGGCGACAGACGCAAAACTTTTTGATAGCCGTGAAGAAAACCAAACTTCCACAGCGCGCCGTAATCAAAACGAGAACCGTACTCGCACCTATCGCGGTAATAATGCGGATGAATTCCGTCATGCGCCTAACTCGAAACGTGGCCGTAACTCATCGAATGGTGAAAGCGGTGGCAATACCGAGAACTGGAAATCGAACTCTCGTTCAGAGCGTTCTAATTCAGATAGAAACAGTTCTGATCGCACCCGCACAGATCGCAACAATAACGATCGTCGAAGCGGTAAGCCTGCACCGAAGCGTGTTGGTGGTACTTTAGGTCTGAAGAAGTAGTCATAATTCGTCCTCAATGTACAAGCACATTTCAGGATAGACACTCAATATAAAAGCGCCCGCTAGGTTAATCCTAGCGGGCGTTTTTGTTTGTCATTCGGTAGTTGTATCATCATGACAACGACAATCTATAAACATAGATCAGCAAACTGACCGCGAGTCAGTAGCGCTAAGTCTTTCGGGTCGAGTTCAATTTCTAGCCCGCGCTTCCCTGCACTCACGCATATCGTTTCAAAATCTGTCGCGCTGGAATGAACAAAGGTAGGCAAGGCTTTTTTCTGACCAAGAGGGCTGATCCCACCCACCACATAACCCGTGGTTTTCTGAGCAATATCAGGGTTCGCCATCTCTGCTTTTTTGCCTTTTGCCGCTTTTGCCGCAAGCTTCAGGTTTAGCTTCTGATCAACGGGAATAACGGCAACAGCTAAATCTTTAGCGACGCCATTCAAACAGAACAAAAGCGTTTTAAATACACGTTTGGGATCTTGACCAAGCGCTTCAACGGCTTCTAATCCATAATTCGTGTTATTCGCATCGTGGTGATATTGATGCACGCTATGAGCGATTTTCTTTTTCTTGGCGAGATTGATTGCAGGGGTCATAACAAATCCAAACGATAGATAAACAAAAAGCGACGCCGAGGCGTCGCTTTAGTTAAATTTATCATGGTGCTAGAGTCAATCTAATTTAGCACCTATTGACTCTATCAACTGGGTTTAATTACTTGTAAACCATTTGACCAGAAGGTGCGTACTTGTTCACGTCAACTGGGCTATTCGCTTCTAGGTACTCTTTCAGTACTTCAGCATCAACAAAACCTGTGTTCACGTAACCAGGGTGATCTGACAGTTTAGGGTAACCGTCGCCACCAGCCGCGTTGAAGCTTGGCACTGTGAAACGGTATGTTTCGTCTAAACGAAGCTGTTTGCCACCGATGAATACATTCGATACTTCACCGTTTGCTACTGTCATTGAAATGCCAGCGAACTGCGCGTAAGCACCAGAATCGATTGGTTTCGTCGCCACAACGTTTAGGTAATCTAGAACTTCTTTACCTGTCATGTCTGTGTAAGTCAGGATGTTTGCAAAAGGTTGTACCTTCAGTACATCTTTGTAAGTGACATTGCCCGCTTCAATTGAGTCACGAACGCCACCAGAGTTCATCACAGCGAAGTCTGCTTGTGCACGCTCCATGTGAGAAGTCGCAATCAAACGACCTAGGTTAGTTTGTTGGAAACGCACCACGTTACGATCGCCTTCAAGCTTGCCATTTGTCTCAGCAATTTGAACTTCTAGCTGTGCTTGACCTTGCTCTTGGAAAGGACGTAGGAATTCAAGCAACTCTGGATCTTGTGCGATCTCATCTTGAATAAGAACACGTTGCTTCTTACCGTCAATCTTAACTTTCTTCTTAAGGTTAACTGGAACCAGATCGTAGCTCACCATCTCTAGCTCGCCGTTACGGAATTCGTAATCAGCACGACCTACGTACTTGCCCCACTCGTGAGCTTGAACAATGTAGGTACCGTTCTGTACGTCTGGTTTACACTCATCACCCGGCTTGAAGTTTTTCTTCGCAACGTTAGGGCCTTCCATACATACAGGCTCTTGAGAGTGACCACCAACGATCATGTCTAGGTCGCCTTCGTTAAGGTAACGAGCAAGTGCTACATCACCCGGTGCATTAACACCACGTTGGCCGTTTTCGTAGTGACCCATGTGAGTCACAGCGAAGATTAAGTCTGGCTTCTCTGTTTCTTTAAGTTCAGCGATCAGCTTCTTCGCTTCTTCTTTAGGGTCGCGGAAGTCAATGCTCGCGATGAACTCAGGGTTACCGATTTTTGCCGTATCTTCAGTGGTTAGACCGATAACCGCAATCTTGATACCTTGCTTTTCAAACATCTCGTAAGCTTGGAACTTGCGTTCACCTGTTGCTTTGTCATAGATGTTTGCAGATAGCATTGGGAAGTTAGCCCAGTCGATCTGTTTTTGTAGTACGTCTAATGAGTTATCAAACTCGTGGTTACCCAATGCCATTGCATCGTAACCAATTTTATTCATACCTTTGAAATCAGGTTCTGCATCCTGAAGATCTGACTCTGGCACACCAGTGTTGATGTCACCACCAGATAGAAGCAACACGCTACCGCCTTCTGCTTCAACTTCAGCACGAAGTTGGTCAACAAGCGTTTTACGCGCAGACATGCCGTATTCACCGTATTTGTTCTGCCAAAAACGACCATGGTTGTCGTTAGTGTGTAGAACCGTTAGCTTGTAAGTTTCGTCTTGGTTCCAATCTTGAGTTGATTGAGACGCACACCCAGCTAGAGTAGCTAGGATTGCAGCACTTAGTGCTGTCTTTAGAATAAGGCGTTGCTTCATTGTCATACCTTTGAACTTTTTAGGGGAATCCACTGCTTTTTATAATCTATTGCGACCCCTTTCCTGGAGTTCGAACAATAAGACTTCAACATGACTAATCTTAAATTAACATTCTAGATGTAACACGACGATTTCATATTTATGTCGAATTGGTCACGCATAGATCGGCAGTTAAGTGTAACAAAATTATGAGATTACACTCAAACTTCCCCTGCATCACAGGCAATCGTTTACTTATAAAGTGTGATGAACATCAGTAATTTACTATAAACAGGACAGACCTCACACACCTATACCACTTTATTAGGGAATCAGAGGTTCTGTTAACAAAGAATTAATCATCTGCCGTTGATTAGTACTCTGAAAAACAGGTTAGCTAACGACTACACAACTTAGTCATCGAAAAGCAACTTTGTCATCGTCAAAATAGGCCGAGGCTTCAGTGAACTGAACGGATGTCCCGTTAAAAAAAAACGCCCAACTCTAAGAGTTGGGCGTTTATCTTATGCTGTTAAATAACCACTTAAACTCACTAACATTAGCGATTTAATGCTCGTTATTTAGCATCAGCCAAAGCTATTTGATATCGATGTGGTCGAAGCCTTTGATAAGATCATCAAGTGCTTTCATCTGCTTCAAGAATGGTTCTAGTTTATCTAGAGGTAGCGCCGATGGGCCATCACAGCGTGCTTGATCTGGGTTAGGGTGAGCCTCAAGAAACAGACCAGCAATACCCGTCGCAATGCCCGCTTTAGCTAGTTCAACCGTTTGCTCACGACGACCACCAGAGGCAGCACCTGATGGATCACGCATTTGAAGCGCGTGAGTCACATCAAAGATGATTGGGCTGCCGTTTGATGATTTTTTCATTACACCGAAACCAAGCATATCAACAACTAAGTTGTCATAACCCATGCAAGAACCACGTTCACAAAGAATGATATTGTCGTTGCCACACTCAGCAAACTTATCAACGATATTACCCACTTGATCTGGGCTCATGAACTGAGGCTTCTTCACGTTGATTACAGCACCGGTCTTAGCCATCGCTTCAACAAGGTCAGTTTGACGAGCAAGAAACGCTGGAAGCTGAATTACATCAACCACATCTGCAACAGGCTGAGCTTGTGCTTCTGTGTGGATATCAGTAATGATCTTCACGCCAAAAGTATCTTTCAGTTCTTGGAAGATTTTAAGACCTTCTTCCATACCTGGACCACGGTATGAGTGAACTGAGCTGCGGTTTGCTTTATCGAAAGACGCCTTAAATACGTAAGGGATGCCCAACTTCTCTGTGACTTTCACGTAATGCTCACAGATCTGCATTGCTAGATCGCGAGATTCAAGAACATTCATGCCTGCAAATAGCGTAAATGGCTTGTCGTTAGCAATTGGCATATCACCAATGTGAACTGTTTTCTGTTCCATCATATTCTCTCTAAATAATTATTAATTAGTGAACAACCACTGTCTTTTCGTTCATGAAGTTCACTTGAGATTTCAGTAACTCAGATGCAGGGTCATCTGGGCATTGGTCGATAAAGTATTGATAGTCCGTTGCTGCAACTTGATGACAGTCTAGCTGCTGATAAATAAAGCCACGGTCACGAATTTCGTACGGATCATCCGGCACAAACGTTAACGCAAGATCAGTACACTTCAATGCAAGCGTATAACGCTCTTCTCGCAATAATGCACTTTTCAATAAAGCCAACCACTTACCAATAATTGTTGGGTGGTCGGCAACCTCTAAGTGTTCCGCTTTCACCTTAGCGAGTGGGCCATCATGTCCGATTAACCAAGCTCGTAAAGTTTGCACGCCAACATACTCACCGTTGTAAGGATTAATATAGACGGCTGCTTGCCCGTACCAACTCACTTTAAGCAGAAACTGAGTCGGAAAAGAGACACCCTCTACAGGAAAGCCTAGCTTGCGACCAAGAAAAAGGAAGATTGCCCCAAGACTGACAGGGATCCCTTTCTTTCTCTCAAGTACTTTATCGATAAACGCGTTTTCCGATGAGAAATAAGCGTCTTTATCGCCAGCAAAACCCCACTCGTAAAAGAATAGTCGAATAAAAGATTCAAACTTCTGTTGCTCGTCGGTTTCATTAACCAAAGCAAACTCAGCGTCTTTTAACAATCTTGCGAGTTCTTGCTCAGCCCAGCTGTCTTGAGTTTCTGGGTTAATCGCTTTATTTAAGATCAATGCACCTTCAGCTAACTCTAGCTGGTCAAAGTCTTCATCAAAAAATTCGTACATACGTAACTAACCGAAATAAGGAGATAATTAACCGAAAAATGTTGGTGTCTTCGTCATTGCGATTTTGCCTGCCATTGCTAGCCAGCCTAGAGCGCCAAAGAATGAAAAAACTCTCAATAGCTTGTTCTTACCTAACTTAAGCGCAAAGAAGCCCAGTGCGATGTAAGCCATTACACAGGTCAGTTTTTCAGTTAACCATGGTGCCGCTGGTGTAAATGGAATAAAACCAGTAATAAAAATCAAACCAATACCCGATAGCAGCAGCAACGAGTCATTGATATGAGGGAAACGCTGCAAGAAAGGATGCTTAAGCTTTGGTGAGTTAACCATCATCAGAGCGAAACGAATCGAAAGAAGTAGCGCGCTTATAGCAATCGTTAGTAGGTGAAAATGTTTTAAACCTTCGTACATGGTATTCCTTTATATTTTTATATGTGTTTTCGTTAACACGAGCCAAACAATACCCGTTAATGCCCTGTAGTTCTGCGTTAATTCTCTGTATTTCCGCGTTAAGTGCATTATCGAGTTAAGTGTATTGTCGAGTTAAAGGTATCAATTTAGCAAGTTCATCATCTATTGCTCACAAGATGATTAACAGCAGCCTATGAGCAACCACTATCTATGAACAGTAACGACCCAATGTCACTCGGTCATTACCACCGTAATCTTTTTCTGTAACCACATCCAAGTAGCCCAGCTGTTGCATTATCTCACGTACCGCCAAGCCTTGGTCATAGCCGTGTTCAAACGCTAGCCAGCCTTCGTTTTCTAAAAAACCGCGTGCGTTTTCAGAGATGTATCGAATATCAGCTAAACCTTTCTCTTCAGCAACTAACGCTGTGATCGGTTCAAAACGCACATCACCTTGAGATAAATGAGGGTCATTCTTCTCAATGTAAGGTGGGTTCGAGACAATCAACGAGAACTTCACAGCTTCTTCTTCAGAATTCACCGAGTTCAAAGGCTCAAACCAACTGCCATGTAAAAAAGTGGCGTTAGTGATATTTAATCGCTGAGCGTTTTCTGTAGCAAGTTGCTGCGCTTCAGGGCGAAGATCAATACCCGTCACTAGTCGATTCGGCATTTCAGACGCCAATGCTAACGCGATAGCACCTGTACCTGTGCCTAAATCGAGAATCGCACCTTGCTTGCCATACGTTTTGTCTAACGCCACTTCAACCAAACGCTCGGTATCCGGCCGTGGGATTAAAGTAGAAGGAGAGACTTTTAACGGCAGCGACCAAAACTCACGTTCACCAACAATGTAAGCCACAGGCTCACCGGTTAAGCGACGTTTTAGAAGGGTATGGAATTCGGATTCTTGTTCTGAAGTGAGGTGCTTCTCAGGCCAAGTCAGTAGGTAAGATCTAGGTTTATCTAAAGCGTGACAAAGCAGTACCGCAGCATCAATCGAGGGCGATGTGTTATCGCCCTCTTGAAGCTGTACGATTGCTGACTTTAAAGCACTTTCAACCGTATATGCTGACTGCATAGTAATTAGTTGTGCTCAGCAAGTGCTGCTAGTTGATCGGCTTGGTGCTCTTGTAGAACAGGATCAAGCAGGCTTTGCATATCACCTTCCAGAACTTCGTTCAGGCGGTAGATAGTTAAGTTGATGCGGTGATCAGAAACACGACCTTGAGGGTAGTTGTACGTACGAATACGGTCACTACGGTCACCAGAACCTAATAGGTTACGACGTGTATCTGAAATCGCGGCAGCACGACGCTCTTCTTCAGCTTGAACGATACGAGCCGCAAGAACAGCCATCGCTTTCGCTTTGTTTTTATGCTGAGAACGCTCGTCTTGACACTCTACTACTGTACCTGTTGGTAAGTGAGTAATACGGATTGCTGAATCCGTGGTGTTAACGTGCTGACCACCCGCGCCTGATGCACGGAAAGTATCAATCTTAAGGTCACCCGCTTTGATCTCTGGAAGATCTGCTTCTGGGATCTCAGGCATAACCGCAACGGTACAAGCTGATGTATGAACACGACCTTGAGATTCAGTCTCAGGTACACGTTGTACACGGTGACCGCCAGACTCGAACTTCATTGTGCCGTAAACAGCGTCGCCACTTATTTTAGCGATCATCTCTTTAAAGCCGCCCTGCTCTGAAACATTGCTGCTCATCACCTCAACGCGCCAACCTTTTTTCTCGGCAAATCTAGAGTACATGCGGAAAAGGTTACCCGCAAAAATACCCGCTTCATCACCACCAGCACCGGCACGAATCTCTAAGAAACAGTTACGTTCATCGTTTGGATCTTTTGGAATCAGAAGAATTTGCAGCTCATCAGTCAGACGTTCAATATTCGCTTTCGCATCTTTGATCTCTTCTTGAGCCATTTCGCGCATTTCTGCGTCGTCTTCATTTGCCATCTCTTCAGCAGCTTCTAAATCTTCTTGAGCTTGCTGGTATGATTTGAAGCACCCCGTCACCTCTTCTAATTGAGAATACTCTTTTGACAAGGCACGGAATTTGTCTTGATTCCCAAGTACACCGGGATCACCAAGTAGATGTTGAACTTCTTCATAGCGTTCAACAAGTGTTTCAAGCTTTATTAGAATCGAGGCTTTCATAATGTCTTATTCTGTTGGAGGTCGAATATTATTGAGGGTTTTCTAAGCCCAAACTCTGTCTAATGACCATTAATTTTGCAGGTTCTCCTTGCTCAGCTGCACTTTGAAGTGCACGCGTTGGAGCATGGATCAATTTGTTTGTGAGCTTATTACTCAGCTCAAGTAAGACTTTCTCAGGGTCACCGCCAGCGGCAAGTGATTGTAAACTCTTACTTAATAAATCTTCTCGGATTTCATTGGCCGATTTACGGTAATCACGAATACTGTCTACCGCTTGCAGTGAACGCATCCAACTCATAAACGCGGCGCTTTCTTCACTAACTATTGCTTCAGCTTGAATCGCTTCTACTTTTCGTTGTTCAATATTGCCATCAACGATCGACTGCAAATCGTCAACGGAATATAGGTAAGCATCATTCAGATCGCCGACCTGAGATTCCACATCACGAGGAACCGCAATATCAACCAACAACATAGGTTGATGTTTTCTTGTCTTCAGTGCGGTTTCAACCATGCCCTTACCGATGATAGGTAACGGACTCGCAGTTGAGCTGATCACGATATCCGCTCTATGCAAATGGTCAGGAATCTCATTCAGACTGATCACTTCAGCACCAAACTCTTCAGCTAGCCCTAAAGCACGCTCACGAGTTCGGTTAGCCACTATCATCTTGGTGCAGCCATTCGCAGAAAGGTGTTTAGCCACCAATTCAATCGTCTCACCCGCACCAACCAATAACACTGTTGAATCGGCAATCGACTCAAAGATGTGTTTAGCTAACGTACAGGCTGCGTAAGCAACGGACACCGCGCTTCCGCCAATTTCAGTTTCGGTTCGAACACGCTTGGCGACAGAAAATGATTTCTGGAACAGTTTTTCCATTGAAGCATCAACAGATTTGTTCTCTCGCGAATCGGTGTAAGCCTGTTTTACCTGACCAAGAATTTGCGGCTCGCCCAAAACCAGAGAGTCCAAACCACAAGCAACGCGCATTAAGTGCTTAATCGCGGCTTGCTCTTCATGGATGTAGATGCTCGGTTTTAATTCTTCAGGGCTAACTTGATGAAATACAGACAGCCAATCGATCAACTTGTTTTTTGCCACGCCTTTGACGTCACAATACACTTCAGTTCGATTACAGGTAGAAAGTATGACACTTCCATTTACGTGTGCATTTGCGTTAAGTTGCTTGAGTGCCTCAGATAATTTATCTGGACCAAAAGCGACTTTTTCTCGCAATTCAACCGACGCTGTATTGTGATTGATACCTACGGCAAGCAAAGACATGTATCAGAAGTTCTCGATCAGGGAATGGAAACAAGGGGCGAATTTTACTTGATGCATGGCTCTATTTAAAGAGCAAGCGGGATTTGTTTTCCTGACTTCGTGAATTCAATGCTATAGTTGAGACGTTTTTTAGATAAATTTGAACAAGTTGTGAGCAAATATGAGCAAGCTTCGTAAAATCACGTCTCTTATTTTTATAACCATAATTATGGTGGGTTGCTCGTCTATCCCAGAACAACCGACCAGCGTCGAGTGGCAAAGTCACCAAGATCGGCTTTTACAGATAGAAAACTATCAAGCCTCAGGCAAGCTCGCTTACATTTCTCCAGAGCAACGCCAAAGCCTAAATTTCATTTGGAAGCATTCACCAAATCAGAGTCAATTGAGGCTCACTACTTTCCTTGGTCAAACCGCCTTGAACCTCACAATTGACAGTTCGGGTGCCAAGGTAGTCACTTATGATGATAAGGTGTTCACTCACGCAAGTGCATCTGTATTGGTCGAGCAACTTACTGGATTACAGATTCCCATTGACCATCTACCACAATGGTTCCTTGGCATTCCAGACCAAGCCGATAGCTACCAATTGAACACCACCAACACGCTTGAATCTCTCACCAAACAAGTTAGCAACCAACTATGGACACTGAATTTTGATAACTATCGAAATACAGAGATGCCGAGTAAACTATTATCTGGTGAAGACAACAAGAACTCTAGTGAAGACAACACTAAGGTAGAGACAATCCCACTCCCTACTCGATTGTCATTCAAGCAAGACGAGAACAAAATCAACATTGTAGTTTCGAAGTGGACACTGAAAAAATGATAACAACGCCAACCCACTGGCCTTCTCCGGCTAAACTGAATTTATTTCTTTATATCACAGGTCGACGTGACAATGGTTATCACGAACTTCAGACCTTATTTCAGTTTGTCGAGTTTGGCGATGAACTGACGGTTAGTTCAAATCAAGAAACCAGTGCGATCACAATAACCCCTGAAATCCCAGGTGTTGCACTGGAAGATAATCTGATTTGGAAAGCCGCCACTGCTCTTCAACAATATACATCGACGACTTTCGGTGCGGATATTGAGTTAAAGAAAGTGCTTCCTATGGGAGGTGGCATTGGTGGAGGTTCTTCAAATGCCGCAACCGTGTTGGTCGCTCTCAACCATTTATGGCAACTCAACCTGTGCGATGATCAGTTAGCAGAGATTGGCTTAAAGCTTGGTGCAGACGTTCCGGTCTTCGTTCGAGGCCACGCCGCCTTTGCTGAAGGTGTTGGTGAGCAATTACAACCCGCTAATCCGGATGAGAAATGGTATCTCGTTGTTAAACCTCAAGTGAGCATAGCAACTGTAGACATATTCACACATTCAGAATTAACTCGAAATACGCCGAAGCGAGCACTATCAACGCTTCTAGAGCAAGAATACGTAAACGATTGCGAAAAAATTGTGCGAATGCTGTACCCAGAGGTTGATAAGCAACTTTCATGGCTGCTACAATACGCGCCGTCGAGATTGACTGGTACTGGTTCGTGCGTTTTTGCTGAATTTAGCAGCAAAAAAGAAGCCGAATCGGTGCTAGAGCAACTGTCTGACACAGTTTCCGCGTTTATCGCTAAGGGACGAAACATTTCGCCTTTAAAAGAAACTTTGGCTGAATACCAATCAGCCCACCCACAATCTATTTAAAACTGGACGCAACCCGAGGTTTCCACCGTGCCTGATATGAAGCTATTTGCTGGTAACGCAACACCTGAACTAGCCCAACGTATTGCTGATCGTCTATACATCTCTCTTGGAGATGCTACTGTAGACCGTTTTTCTGATGGCGAAGTCGCTGTACAAATCAATGAAAACGTTCGTGGTAGCGATGTATTCCTGATTCAATCAACTTGTGCACCAACCAATGACAACCTTATGGAATTGGTGGTAATGATTGACGCAATGCGCCGTGCTTCTGCTGGCCGTATTACTGCTGTAATCCCTTACTTCGGTTATGCCCGTCAAGATCGTCGTGTACGTTCTGCTCGTGTGCCTATTACTGCAAAAGTTGTTGCAGATTTCCTTTCTAACGTTGGTGTTGACCGCGTTTTGACTATCGACCTACACGCAGAGCAAATCCAAGGCTTCTTCGATGTACCTGTTGATAACATTTTCGGTACTCCAGTTCTTCTAGAAGACATGGCTAACCGTGGCCTAGAAAACCCAGTTGTGGTTTCTCCAGACCTTGGTGGTGTTGTACGTGCTCGTGCTACAGCTAAAGCGCTAGGTGATGTTGACATCGCTATCGTTGATAAGCGTCGTCCACGTGCTAACGTTTCTGAAGTAATGAACCTAATCGGTGATGTTGAAGGTCGTGACTGTGTTATCGTTGATGACATGATCGATACTGGTGGCACACTATGTAAAGCAGCTGAAGCGCTTAAAGAGCGCGGTGCTAAGCGTGTATTCGCTTACGCAACTCACGCTGTATTCTCTGGTACTGCTGCAGAAAACATCCGTAACTCAGTTCTAGACCAAGTTATTGTTACAGATTCAATCAAGCTTTCTCCAGAGATGGCTGCGACAGGCAAAGTGACTGAGCTAAGCCTTTCTCGCATGCTTGCTGAAGCAATTCGCCGCATCAGCAACGAAGAATCAATCTCAGCGATGTTTAACTAATCAAAGCTCTATAGCTTTGTTTTAGAAAAGCTTTGTTTTAGAAACTCGTGAGAGAGACATATTAAGCACTTCATTGAATGAAGTGCTTTTTTTATGTCTAACCAATATTAAGCCGCAATTCACCACAGTCAGGAATCATCGTGTTGCTATCAGCTAGCTCGCACCTTTTTCATAAACTGTGATATCATACGGCGCTTTTTGAAATCCCAAGAGAGATCCATACCTTGAGCCAACAAATAAAACTTCTCGTTGGACTGGCTAATCCAGGTCCAGAATACGCCAAAACTCGCCACAATGCGGGTGCTTGGGTAGTTGAAGAATTAGCGCGTGTACATAACGTGACACTAAAGAACGAACCAAAGTTCTTTGGCCTAACGGGTCGTATCATGGTTCATGGTGAAGATCTTCGCTTGCTGATCCCAACGACTTTTATGAACTTGTCAGGCAAAGCTGTTGCTGCCTTAGCAAAGTTCTACCAAATTAAACCAGAAGAGATCATGGTGGCTCACGATGAGTTAGATCTTCCTCCAGGTATTGGAAAGTTTAAAAAAGGTGGTGGTCATGGTGGACATAATGGTCTGAAAGACATCATCAGCAAGCAGGGTAACAATAAAGAATTCTATCGTCTTAGATTAGGCATTGGCCATCCAGGACACAAAGATAAAGTTGCAGGTTATGTATTAGGCAAAGCTCCTGCGAAAGAGCAAGAGTGTATCGAGGCTGTCGTTGACGAATCGGTTCGTAGCCTAGACATCTTATTAAAAGATGGCCTACCAAAAGCACAAAATCGCTTACATACGTTCAAAGCAGAATAAGGTTTATATCATGGGTTTTAAATGTGGCATCGTTGGTCTACCAAACGTTGGTAAGTCAACTCTGTTTAACGCACTGACTAAAGCAGGCATCGAAGCAGCAAACTTTCCATTTTGTACAATCGAACCAAACACAGGTATCGTTCCGGTTCCAGATCTACGCTTAGATGCATTAGCAAAAATTGTTAATCCACAGAAGATCCTTCCAACGACAATGGAATTCGTAGATATCGCAGGCCTAGTTGCTGGCGCATCTAAAGGTGAAGGTCTAGGTAACAAGTTCCTAGCTAACATCCGCGAAACTGATGCTATCGGTCACGTTGTACGCTGCTTTGAAAACGAAAACATCGTTCACGTTTCTGGCAAGGTCTCTCCAATCGAAGATATCGAAGTGATCAACCTTGAGCTTGCTCTTGCCGATCTAGATAGTTGTGAACGTGCAATCTTCCGTAATGCTAAAAAAGCAAAAGGCGGAGATAAAGACGCTAAATTTGAAACTACAGTTCTTGAAAAGCTTCTACCTATCCTAACTGAAGGTGGTATGGCTCGTACTGTTGAACTTGGCAAAGAAGAAGTAGCAGCAATCGACTACCTTAACTTCCTAACGCTTAAGCCAACAATGTACATTGCAAACGTTGCTGAAGATGGTTTTGAAAACAACCCTTACCTAGACGCCGTTCGCGAATATGCAGAAAAAGAGAACAACGTTGTTGTTGCTGTGTGTGCTGCAATCGAATCTGAACTTTCTGAGCTTGACGATGAAGATCGTGAAGAGTTCCTAGCTGACATGGGCATCGAAGAACCAGGCCTTAACCGAGTGATCCGCTCTGGTTACGAGCTACTGACTCTTCAAACTTACTTTACTGCCGGTGTTAAAGAAGTTCGTGCTTGGACTATTCCTATCGGTGCAACAGCACCGCAAGCAGCTGGTAAGATCCACACCGACTTCGAGAAAGGTTTCATCCGTGCAGAAGTAGTTGGCTACGAACATTTCATCGAATTTGGCGGTGAAAGCGGAGCAAAAGATGCCGGTAAATGGCGTCTTGAAGGCAAAGAATACATCGTTAAAGATGGTGACGTAGTTCACTTCCGCTTCAACGTATAATTCTGATTAAACATCTAGAAAAAAGGCCAGTGAATTCACTGGCCTTTTTGTTTTCCCCCTTTAGAAATAGCCCCACATCCAAAACTTAACTTCCTATATATATCGCCTTTTAGACCTGTTTTTTGTCGACAAATACACCTCTTTGCCTAAAAAGAAACCGAACAGATGTTTATTCGCGATTTATTCAAAAAAAAAGTTGACGGGTTTCGCTCAACTCCGCATAATGCGCCCCGTTCACAACGAAGCGGCAACGTCTCGAAATGAGCAACAATTTGGAAATGGCTACTTAGCTCAGTTGGTTAGAGCACATCACTCATAATGATGGGGTCGCAGGTTCGAATCCCGCAGTAGCCACCATTTCCTAAGCACTCTGTTTGTTATTAAACATCTGTCTCTTAACAACAAAGAGTTTTTAGGAAAGTAAAGCGGTCGTGGCGGAATTGGTAGACGCACCAGATTTAGGTTCTGGCGCCGAGAGGTGTGAGAGTTCAAGTCTCTCCGACCGCACCATATTGAGATATCTTAATTGATATCATTGTTGGGCTATCGCCAAGCGGTAAGGCACTGGCTTTTGATGCCAGCATTCCCTGGTTCGAATCCAGGTAGCCCAGCCACAATTTAAAGTGTAATTATCTTTAAAAAGATAATGGCATTGGAAGCGAGATTATATTATATTACTTCGCTCTCAGATGGCTACTTAGCTCAGTTGGTTAGAGCACATCACTCATAATGATGGGGTCGCAGGTTCGAATCCCGCAGTAGCCACCATTCTTTCTTTATGAAAGAAGAACAAACAACGTTACTTAGACAAACCATAAGTCTTCTTAACTATACTCTTCGCTAGAGTAAAAGCTTTGCTGCGGTCGTGGCGGAATTGGTAGACGCACCAGATTTAGGTTCTGGCGCCGAGAGGTGTGAGAGTTCAAGTCTCTCCGACCGCACCATTATTTAGATGTCTTAATTGACACCCTGTTGGGCTATCGCCAAGCGGTAAGGCACTGGCTTTTGATGCCAGCATTCCCTGGTTCGAATCCAGGTAGCCCAGCCATTACAACGTTACTTAGACAAACCATAAGTCTTCTTAACTATATACTCTTCGCTAGGCTCTTTGCTTAGTTGAGAGGAAAGCTTTGCTGCGGTCGTGGCGGAATTGGTAGACGCACCAGATTTAGGTTCTGGCGCCGAGAGGTGTGAGAGTTCAAGTCTCTCCGACCGCACCATTATTTCTCTTTAATTAGAGATAAAATAGTGAATACATAAAATTCATTATTGGCTACTTAGCTCAGTTGGTTAGAGCACATCACTCATAATGATGGGGTCGCAGGTTCGAATCCCGCAGTAGCCACCATTCTTTCTTTATGAAAGAAAAAGTACAAACAACGTTATATTGAATCACCAATGTCGATATAACTATAAAGATTTGCTGCGGTCGTGGCGGAATTGGTAGACGCACCAGATTTAGGTTCTGGCGCCGAGAGGTGTGAGAGTTCAAGTCTCTCCGACCGCACCATTATTTAGATATCTTAAATGATATCCTGTTGGGCTATCGCCAAGCGGTAAGGCACTGGCTTTTGATGCCAGCATTCCCTGGTTCGAATCCAGGTAGCCCAGCCACTACAACGTTACTTAGACAAACCATAAGTCTTCTTAACTATACTCTTCGCTAGAGTAAAAGCTTTGCTGCGGTCGTGGCGGAATTGGTAGACGCACCAGATTTAGGTTCTGGCGCCGAGAGGTGTGAGAGTTCAAGTCTCTCCGACCGCACCATTATTTAGATATCTTAAATGATATCCTGTTGGGCTATCGCCAAGCGGTAAGGCACTGGCTTTTGATGCCAGCATTCCCTGGTTCGAATCCAGGTAGCCCAGCCACTACAACGTTACTTAGACAAACCATAAGTCTTCTTAACTATACTCTTCGCTAGAGTAAAAGCTTTGCTGCGGTCGTGGCGGAATTGGTAGACGCACCAGATTTAGGTTCTGGCGCCGAGAGGTGTGAGAGTTCAAGTCTCTCCGACCGCACCATTATTTAGATGTCTTAATTGATATCCTGTTGGGCTATCGCCAAGCGGTAAGGCACTGGCTTTTGATGCCAGCATTCCCTGGTTCGAATCCAGGTAGCCCAGCCACTACAACGTTACTTAGACAAACCATAAGTCTTCTTAACTATACTCTTCGCTAGAGTAAAAGCTTTGCTGCGGTCGTGGCGGAATTGGTAGACGCACCAGATTTAGGTTCTGGCGCCGAGAGGTGTGAGAGTTCAAGTCTCTCCGACCGCACCATTATTTAGATGTCTTAATTGATATCCTGTTGGGCTATCGCCAAGCGGTAAGGCACTGGCTTTTGATGCCAGCATTCCCTGGTTCGAATCCAGGTAGCCCAGCCATTACAACGTTACTTAGACAAACCATAAGTCTTCTTAACTATATACTCTTCGCTAAGCTCTTTGCTTAGTAGAGAGGACAGCTTTGCTGCGGTCGTGGCGGAATTGGTAGACGCACCAGATTTAGGTTCTGGCGCCGAGAGGTGTGAGAGTTCAAGTCTCTCCGACCGCACCATTATTTCTCTTTAATTAGAGATAAAATAGTGAATACATAAAATTCATTATTGGCTACTTAGCTCAGTTGGTTAGAGCACATCACTCATAATGATGGGGTCGCAGGTTCGAATCCCGCAGTAGCCACCATTCTTTCTTTATGAAAGAAAAAGTACAAACAACGTTATATTGAATCACCAATGTCGATATAACTATAAAGATTTGCTGCGGTCGTGGCGGAATTGGTAGACGCACCAGATTTAGGTTCTGGCGCCGAGAGGTGTGAGAGTTCAAGTCTCTCCGACCGCACCATCATTGAATAGAACCCAGCTTTTTAGCTGGGTTTTGTTTTATCTGGAATATGTAAATCTGCAAGCCAAGTCACCAAGTATTCTCTTCTATAACCTCACTTTTACTGCGATTTTATTAGACAATGTCTGCTCCATTTCCTAACTGAGTATGACTACCTATGAAAACCCTCCCTTTAACGATCGGTTGCTACACAGATTCGCCAAGTAATAGCCAAGGTGTCTATCAAACTCAGTTAGATCTAGAGACGGGAACGCTGTTACCTTTAGAGCTTATTGCCGAATGTCATAACCCCTCTTTTATCACCGCGACAAAGTCTGGAATCTATACAGCAGCTGAGGTTGAGCAAAAGAAACAACCGAAGCTCATTCATATACCTAATGTTGACTCACAAATCACGTCCAATACAGGCCTCATCTCGGGGGATCACCCCTGCCACGTTGCGATAGATCCCCACAATAAGTTTGCTATTACATCGCAATACTCGTCAGGGACATTCGATATCTTTAGTTTAAGTATCAATGGTAATATCGATAAACGACTCAAAACACTCAAAATGGTTGGCTCAGGGCCGAACAAAGAAAGACAAACTGGCCCACATGCTCATCAAAGCCTTTTCCTGAATAACTCTCCGCAGTTTGTTACCGTCGATCTCGGAGCCGATCGAATCAACTTCTATTGCTTCGACGAAGAACAAGAAGAATTCCTTGATGAGCCAATGCAGTCTATTAAAGTGCCAGCAGGGAATGGACCTCGTCACCTAGTCTTTAACCAAGCTGAAGATAAAGCCTATGTGGTGTGTGAGCTCTCGGAAACGATATTGATTTTGGAGAAGTCTTTAGGGCTGTGGAATATTGTGGAAGAGGTTGACGCACTTCCTAATACGGAGAAAGGAGAAGCCGCGGCTGCAATTAAGCTATCGCCAGATGAGCAATTCCTTTACGTATCTTGCCGACATCAATCAAGAATCAGTTGTTTTCGAATAGATTCAACTACTCAAAAGCTCATATTTATGGACAGTTACGATATTGAAGGCAAGTTCCCTCGCGACTTTCATATCACTAATGACGGACAATGGCTTATCTCCGCAAACCAGCACTCCAACAACCTCACGTCATTCAAACGAAATGTTGAAGATGGCTCTCTGACCTATACCGGTTACTCGTTAGACCTTGATGCACCAGTTTGTGTCACTCAGCAACAATAAGCATTACAACAAAAACAAAAAAGGAGAGCATCGGCTCTCCTTCTCTATATAAACAATCTGATCTAACCGTTTTAAAGGCCCAAGGCGTATTTCAAGACTTGAGCTTTAATCGGCCCTGAGTTTTCTGCTAACTTTAGTGCAGCATTGCGGACAAACTTTAACGGGCCAATGTCATTACTGAACGTTTTATAGAAGAAGTCCATGCCACTCTGCATCATTAAGTTGTCACATCTTCTCATCACTTCATAGCGTCTTGCTACAGATTGATTCAATTCGCCTTTTTCATTGGTGACATCCAATAGTACTGAAACATCTTTAAAGCCCAAGTTGACGCCCTGCCCTGCTAAAGGGTTAATCGTATGCGCTGAATCACCGACTAAAATACAATTATTCTTCGAGTATGATTGAGCATGACGTCGTGTCAGAGGAAAAGATCCAGAATTCAATACTTTGATATCACCTAGCTCTTTAGGAAAGTTAGCGAGTACTTCATTACGCAGCTTTTCAGGGCTCATCGATGATAATTGTTTTATACGAGATGGGGAGTCATACCAAACCAACGATCCCTGCCCGACTTCTTGACCGTCAGAGGTTAGAGAACACAATGGCAAAAATGAACGAGGACCACTTGGTAGGAATTGCTGCCAAGTAATATCTTGTTGAGGCTGTTCGGTTTCGACATTGATAAGCATGCAGTGCTGTCGGTAATCCCAAGCTGTAATGCCAATTCCAGCTTGCTGACGAACGGCTGAGTTCGCGCCATCAGCACCAACCACCCACTTCGCTGATAACTCAGCTCCTGATTGAAGCTTAACGATATTGGTCTCACCAAACTCAATCTCATCCAGCTTTTCTGGGCATAACAGTTCGAGATTGTCGTAGGCATCAAATTGAGACCATAATCCTAGTTGAATGAGCCTATTCTCAACAATATAGCCTAGACGAGGCAGATCCAGTGATGCAGCATCAAATCGAGTACGACACTCTGGATGCTCCCACGTTTCTAAACGCTTGTAAGAACAGACGCGCATCGCTGCGATACTTTGCCACGCACCAAGACCTTCAAGTAAATCGACCGATGCTTGAGAAATCGCAGACACACGAGTATCCATCGCTTGTAACTCATCAAAAGCTTGTGGGGCAAAACCTTCGATCACCGCAACACTCAGCCCTTGCTTTGCAAAGCCGACCGCTGTTGCTGCGCCAACCATGCCGCCACCGACTACCACAATATCGTAACTGTTCATATTTTGTACTTATCAGTTTGATTCTTTGACTGTTTTTGATTGTACTTTTTCATAACTAACTTGTAACCAAAAACCTTATTCGAAAAAAGGGTTATCCCTTATGGTATATGGCGTTAACAATAATAAAAACCACTACATAAGAGATTTGTTCAGACTACTAGTCAGTCGGTTTTGAAACCAGTACAATACGCCGCTTGCCGCTAGAGCCAGTCATAAAATTGAATACCGAATTATGACAAACAATGCTGGCGGATGAATAATGGGCGATTTGCTCCCTTAAATTAAACTAACGATCGAGCGAACATATAATGAGTAAGAAACTGCTAATTAAAACTTGGGGCTGTCAGATGAATGAATACGATTCATCAAAAATGGCCGACCTGCTTAACGCTGCAAATGGCTACGAGCTAACTGAAGTACCTGAGGAAGCAGACGTACTACTATTGAATACTTGTTCTATCCGCGAAAAAGCGCAAGAAAAAGTATTCCACCAGCTTGGTCGTTGGAAAACGCTTAAAGATAAAAAAGAAGGTGTGGTGATCGGTGTGGGTGGCTGTGTAGCAACTCAAGAAGGTGATCACATTCGTCAACGTGCACCATACGTAGACGTTATCTTTGGCCCACAAACATTACACCGTCTGCCAGAGATGATTAAGTCATCACTGTCTAACGAAAAGCCAGTAATGGATATCTCATTCCCTGAAATCGAAAAGTTCGATAACTTGCCGGAACCTAAAGCAGACGGCGCAACAGCCTACGTTTCTATCATGGAAGGTTGCTCTAAGTACTGTACTTACTGTGTTGTGCCATATACTCGTGGTGAAGAAGTTAGCCGTCCAATGGATGATGTACTCTACGAAGTTGCACAACTGGCAGAGCAAGGCGTACGTGAAGTAAACCTACTAGGCCAAAACGTAAACGCATTCCGTGGCCCTACTTACGAAGGCGACATCTGCACATTTGCAGAACTACTTCGCCTAGTTGCGTCTATCGATGGTATCGACCGTATTCGTTTCACTACAAGCCACCCGCTTGAATTTGGTGATGACATCATTGAAGTTTACAAAGATACGCCAGAGCTAGTGAGCTTCTTACACTTGCCTGTACAAAGTGGTAGTGACCGTATTCTTACTATGATGAAACGCCCGCATACGGCAATCGAGTACAAGTCTATTATCCGTAAACTGCGTAAAGCTCGTCCTGATATTCAAATCAGCTCTGACTTTATTGTTGGTTTCCCTGGTGAATCTAAGCAAGACTTCCAAGATACAATGAAGCTAATTAAAGAAGTTGATTTCGATATGAGCTTCAGCTTTGTTTTCTCTCCTCGTCCAGGTACACCTGCCGCAGATTACCCATGTGATGTACCAGCACAAGAGAAGAAAGATCGCCTGTGGGAGCTGCAACAGACAGTAAACACACAAGCTATGCGTTTCTCTCGCCTAATGCTAGGTACAGAGCAGCGTATCCTTGTTGAAGGTCCATCAAGAAAGAATCTAATGGAACTGCGTGGCCGTACTGAAAACAGCCGTGTTGTGAACTTCGAAGGTTCTGCTGATCTTATCGGACAGTTCGTAGATGTGAAGATCACTGAGGTTTACACCAACTCACTACGTGGTGAGCTAGTTCGCACAGAAAAAGACATGGGTCTACGCGTTGTAATGACTCCAGCAGAAATGATGGAAAAAACAAAACGTGAAGACGAGCTAGGTGTAGCAACATTTACGCCATAGCCAATACAACTGTTTGAGCACAAAGCGCAAACACAAAGCTTGAAATTACCTAACTAAGTGACCATCTTAGAAATAGGGATATCACCATCCAGAAGCCCGGTCTAAATCGGGCTTCTTGCTCTTTTTTTTATTTAAGAGTGAGTGGCACAAAATGAGAGGCTAATTTGAGCAATAAAATCGTTACCTTAGAGATAAACCTAGAGCCAGCAGACAACAAGCGCTTGGCAAGTTTATGCGGACCATTCGACGACAACATCAAGCACCTTGAGCGTCGCCTTGGTGTAGAGATTAATTACCGTAGCAACTTTTTCACCATTGTCGGTAAGCCTCACACAACTGCCGCAGCTTTAGACATCATCAAACACCTCTATGTTGAAACGGCTCCAGTTAAAGGCAACATAATCGATATCGAACCAGAGCAAGTGCATCTGGCGGTCACTGAGTCTGGTATTTTGGAGCAACACGTCGAGTCTGAAATCGACTACGGCAAAGAAGTGACCATTAAGACTAAAAAAGGCGTCATCAAACCACGCACTCCAAATCAAGCTCAATACCTAATGAACATGGTCACTCATGACATCACCTTTGGTATTGGACCTGCTGGTACTGGTAAAACATACTTAGCTGTTGCGGCTGCGGTTGATGCACTTGAACGCCAAGAGGTTCGCCGAATCCTACTGACTCGCCCTGCTGTTGAAGCCGGTGAGAAGCTTGGTTTCCTACCCGGTGATTTAAGCCAAAAAGTAGACCCATATTTGCGTCCACTTTACGATGCACTGTTTGAGATGCTTGGCTTTGAGCGAGTTGAGAAGTTGATTGAACGTAACGTAATTGAAGTTGCGCCATTGGCTTACATGCGTGGTCGTACATTAAATGATGCGTTTATCATTCTTGATGAGAGCCAAAACACCACGGTAGAACAGATGAAGATGTTCTTAACCCGTATCGGTTTTAACTCACGCGCTGTGATCACAGGTGATATTACGCAAATCGATTTACCTCGAGGAGCTAAGTCAGGTCTACGTCATGCAACTGAAGTACTCAACGAAGTGGATGACATTAGCTTTAACTTTTTCATGTCTGAAGACGTCGTTCGCCACCCTGTCGTTGCTCGTATCGTGAATGCGTACGAGAAGTGGGAAGCAAAAGACCAGAAAGAGCGCAAAGAGTTTGAAAAGCGCAAACGTGAAGAGCGTGAAGCCAAACTTCTTGAAGCTCAGCAAGCCGTTACGACACAATTAGCAACACAAAATAGCTCTGTAATTACAGAACAAGGTGATAAATAGATGTCTATTGAACTAGACCTGCAAATAGCGGTCGAAAATGAGCAAGGACTTCCAACTGAGCAAGATATTCAGCTTTGGTTGGACAAAACAATTCCTCAGTTTCAAGAGAATGCCGAGCTCACCGTTCGTATTGTTGATACAGAAGAGAGCCACCAGCTCAATCATGACTATCGAGGAAAAGATAAGCCAACTAACGTGCTGTCTTTCCCATTTGAAGTACCACCAGGAATGGAATTAGATCTACTGGGTGACCTCATTATCTGCCGCCAAGTTGTCGAAAAAGAAGCAGAAGAGCAAAATAAGCCTCTGCTAGCACACTGGGCTCATATGGTTGTACATGGCAGTCTGCATCTGCTAGGTTATGATCATATCGAAGATGATGAAGCTGAAGAGATGGAGTCGCTCGAGACAGAAATCATGCAAACTATGGGGTTTGAAGACCCGTATATTCTAGAAAAGTAAATTGATTCTAGTAAAGTAGGTTGCAGAGAAACAATAACTCATCGAACCTGTGATTTTCGCAGGAATCTGAGTTGTAACGTGTGCTATCACACTTCTGATAGCGTTATTTTTTGAGAAATCATGAACGAAGGTAACCCCCCCACTTCTGAGGGAAGTAAAAAATCTGAAGGTCCGAGTAGAAAGTCCTTCTTTGAACGCCTAGGCCAACTATTTCAAGGTGAAGTAAAAGATCGCCAAGAGCTCGTAGATGTAATCCGCGACTCAGAAATTAATGACCTAATTGACCACGACACACGCGACATGCTCGAGGGTGTTATGGAAATTTCAGAGATGCGAGTACGCGATATCATGCTGCCTCGCTCTCAAATGGTTACAGTTGAACGCACCGATGATTTAGATACATTGATTGCGCTTATTACTGATGCTCAACACTCTCGCTACCCAGTGATCAGTGAAGATAAAGACCATGTTGAAGGCATTCTATTAGCGAAGGACCTACTTAAGTATTTGGGTTCAGAAAGTGCCCCATTTGATATCGAACAAGTGATTCGCCCTGTCGTGGTTGTTCCTGAAAGTAAGCGAGTTGATCGCCTGCTCAAGGAGTTCCAAGAAGAGCGTTACCACATGTCTATTGTTGTCGATGAGTTTGGCGGTGTTTCTGGCCTGGTAACCATTGAAGATATCCTCGAAGAAATCGTTGGTGAAATTGAAGACGAGTTCGACGATGAAGAAGAGCTAGATATTCGTAAGCTGAGTAAGCATACCTATTCGGTTAAAGCTTTAACCACCATTGAAGAGTTCAACGATACGTTTAACACTTCCTTCAGTGATGATGAAGTCGATACAGTGGGTGGTATGGTAATGACTGCACTCGGTCATCTGCCTGTTCGTGGCGAAATTGTAGAAATCGGAAACTACCATTTCAAAATAACATCAGCAGATAACCGTCGTGTGATTCAGCTACAGGTAACCATCCCTGACGAGCAGCCTCTTCCGACTATCGAAGAATAACAACTTCTCTCTAAAGAGATGACAGAAATTAGATGACTAAGACCTTTATTCATCGCCTATTACGGCCGCTTGCGGCCGTTTTTGTTGGCGCTATAACAACCCTTTCATTCGCTCCATATTCAATATGGCCTCTTGCTATTCTCAGCCCAGCTTTGTTGCTGTTACTGATCCACAACCGTTCTACTAAAAGTGCGCTTTGGATTGGTTACGCATGGGGCTTAGGCCAATTCACGACTGGTATTAGTTGGGTATACGTCAGTATTGATGGCTTTGGCGGAATGCCTCTGGCTGCCAATTTATTCTTAATGGCATTGCTTGTCGGTTATCTTTCGGTCTACTCCGGCCTATTTACTTGGAGTTTAAACAAGTACTTCCCTGCTAATAACCTAAGCCGCTTTTTCCTCGCGGCTCCTGCATTGTGGTTAATCAGTGATTGGCTGCGTGGTTGGGTAATGACTGGCTTCCCATGGTTATGGCTAGGTTACAGCCAAATCGATTCACCATTAGGTTCATTTGCACCGATTGGCGGCGTAGAGCTAGTAACTCTAGCGATCATTGTTTCAGCCTCTGCATTCGCTTATGCGATTGTTAACAGGGCATGGAGTATCGCTATTATTCCCGCTGTCGTATTTTGCGCTGGCTTTGGTATTCGCAACATCGATTGGGTCACGCCGAACCCTGAAAAAACCACCTCAGTGGTATTGATTCAAGGCAACGTCGATCAAGACAGCAAATGGCTGCCGAGTCATCGCTGGCCAACCATGATGAAGTACACCGACCTAAGCAGAGAAAATTGGGGAGCGGATATCATCATCTGGCCTGAAGCGGCTATTCCAGCATTCGAAGTTGAGATCCCATCTTTCCTACGTAACTTAGATAGCGCAGCGAAGATGAACAACAGCTCGATCATTACTGGTGTGCTTAACCAGTCTGAAGATAAGAAATACTACAACAGTGTTCTTTCTCTCGGTGTTAATCCATATGGTGAGTACAGCTACGATCCAGACGAACGCTACCATAAACACCACCTGTTACCGTTTGGTGAGTTTGTTCCGTTTGAAGATATCCTGCGCCCATTAGCACCTTTCTTTAATTTGCCAATGTCATCATTTAGCCGTGGCGACTTTGTTCAACCAAACATCGTGGCAAATGGACGTCATCTAGCACCGGCGCTTTGTTATGAGATCATCTTTAATGACCAAGTTAGGCAGAACGTAACAGATGAAACTGACTTTATCTTAACACTCTCTAACGATGCGTGGTTTGGTCGTTCTATTGGCCCGTTGCAACATATGGAAATCGCACAGATGCGTGCTCTGGAGCTGGGTAAGCCGCTGATTCGCTCAACCAACAATGGTGTAACGGCAGTAACGGATCACAAAGGCAGGATCATCAAGCAAATACCGCAGTTTGAAACCGCAGTATTGAAAGCTGAACTCATTTCAACGGATGGTCAAACCCCTTATCACGTGGTCGGTACTTGGCCACTGTATATCTGGGCGTTGCTTAGTTTGGTAGCTGGCTGGTTTATGAGAAGAAAAGACTAGATTCGAGATTCGAGATTCGAGATTCGAGATTCGACGGAAAGTTGTTGAGGGTTGGCTGATTCAGTCAACCCTTTTTATTACTACGGTGTAAAGTTGAAGATGCTATGCCGCCAGTATTTACGGCTTAAGCGCTTTGCGGCTAAACCCTGTCGAGCCACATTTAATACACGGAATAATCGTCGTTGGGTGGTTATATTCGGTTTGATGCCCACACTCATCACAGACAAGTGTCCCGAGCCCAATAACCTCATCAGCTTGATACAAGCCTTGATGTTCTAAGTCTTGAAACAGTTCAACCCATTCAACCTTAGTGCGATCAGTGATATCCAAGAGTCCTTGCCAAATAGAATCTGTGATCATTAAATAAAATGGACCACCTTTACTATCTTCATAGCTTTCGGAGAACTCTTTTAAGTCCGACTTCACGTAGGCCGAAATCAATGACAATTCGTCTTTGGTCATGTCATTGGCTGCTTTCGCATATTTACCTGACGTTTCTATTTTGTTGTTAAGCTCTTCAGGACTATGCTTCAGCGTTTCTATCACCTCTTCGACGACTTCTTCATAGAGTGCTTTTTTCTTCGGCATAACGACCTCCTTAAGATGACCAAGCTTTATCTTAGTGAACTGACCTTAAGTGAAGCGACCAGTCCCTAACAAACAAATGCAATTCATACCCTTAAGTATAGCTGTCCTAAGTAATTCGGTTGAATTTACGCAATCAACCACGCTGCAACTGCAAGTATGAAGGGTATAACTATTGTTGTACTAAGCTCCTTTAGGTATTCTATGACGATCTGTAAGATTCTGTTCTAACCGAACTCACAAATTCCAAGATAACCGGATACCATCGATGCAAGAACAATATAACCCGCAAGAGATTGAACAAAAGGTTCAACAACACTGGGATGACAGCGAGACTTTCGTTGTAAGTGAAGACCCAAATAAAGAAAAATTCTACTGTCTTTCTATGTTCCCGTACCCAAGTGGCCGACTGCATATGGGTCACGTGCGTAACTACACCATCGGTGATGTGGTATCTCGTTTCCAACGTCTACAAGGCAAAAACGTAATGCAACCAATCGGTTGGGATGCATTCGGCCTACCTGCAGAAAACGCAGCTGTAAAAAACAACACAGCGCCTGCTCCGTGGACCTACGAAAACATCGAATACATGAAAAACCAGCTTAAACTTTTAGGCTTTGGTTACGACTGGAAACGTGAATTCGCAACGTGTACGCCTGAGTACTACCGTTGGGAACAAGAGTTCTTCACTAAACTTTACGAACAAGGCCTAGTTTACAAGAAGACATCTTCTGTTAACTGGTGTCCAAACGACCAAACTGTACTAGCGAACGAGCAAGTAGAAGACGGTTGCTGCTGGCGTTGTGATACTCCAGTAGAACAAAAGAAGATTCCACAGTGGTTCATTAAGATCACTGAGTACGCTCAAGAGCTGCTAGACGATCTAGACAACCTTGAAGGTTGGCCTGAAATGGTTAAGACCATGCAGCGCAACTGGATCGGTCGCTCTGAAGGTGTTGAGCTGTCTTTCGCTGTTAACGGTGAAGAAGCGCCTCTAGAAGTGTACACAACACGTCCAGACACACTAATGGGTGTTTCTTACGTTGGTATCGCTGCAGGTCACCCTCTTGCAGAGAAAGCATCACAGAACAACCCTGAGCTTGCAGCATTCGTTGAAGAATGTCGTAACACCAAAGTGGCTGAAGCTGAACTAGCAACGATGGAAAAGAAAGGTATGGATACTGGCCTAACGGCTATCCACCCTCTTAACGGTCGTGTTGTTCCTGTTTACGTAGCGAACTTCGTTCTTATGGATTACGGCACAGGTGCGGTAATGGCGGTTCCCGCTCACGATCAACGTGACTACGAATTCGCAACTAAGTACGGCATCGATATAATCCCAGTAATCAAACCTGAAGACGGTTCTGAACTAGATGTGTCTGAAGCGGCTTACACTGAGAAAGGTGTACTGTTCGATTCTGGCGAATTCGATGGTCTTGCGTTCCAAGAAGCATTCGATGCAATTGCTGCGAAGCTTGAAGCAGAAGGCAAAGGTAAGAAGACTGTAAACTTCCGTCTGCGTGACTGGGGTGTATCTCGTCAGCGTTACTGGGGTGCTCCAATCCCAATGGTAACCACTGAAGACGGTGAAGTTCACCCAGTACCAGCAGACCAACTGCCAGTCATTCTTCCAGAAGACGTGGTAATGGATGGCGTAACTAGCCCAATCAAGGCAGATAAGTCTTGGGCTGAAACAACATTCAATGGCGAACCAGCGCTACGTGAAACTGATACGTTCGATACGTTCATGGAATCTTCATGGTACTACGCACGTTACTGTTCACCACAAGCTGACGACATTCTAGATCCAGAGAAAGCAAACTACTGGTTGCCAGTTGACCAATACGTTGGTGGTATCGAGCACGCATGTATGCACCTGCTTTACTCTCGTTTCTTCCATAAGCTTCTTCGTGATGCGGGTTACGTGACATCTGATGAACCGTTCAAGCAGCTTCTATGTCAAGGCATGGTTCTGGCTGATGCGTTCTACCACACGAACGAGAAAGGCACGAAAGAGTGGATTGCTCCAACTGACGTGACTATCGACCGTGACGCGAAAGGTCGCATTGAAAAAGCTGTCGACAACCAAGGCCGCGACGTTGAGCACTCAGGCATGATCAAAATGTCTAAGTCTAAGAACAACGGTATCGACCCACAAGAGATGGTAGACAAGTACGGAGCTGATACAGTACGTCTATTCATGATGTTTGCATCGCCTGCAGACATGACGCTTGAGTGGCAAGAGTCTGGCGTTGAAGGTGCAAACCGCTTCCTTAAGCGTGTTTGGAAACTGGTTCACGCTCACTCTGCTAAGGGTGCAGCTGAAGCTGTTGACGCTTCTGCGCTATCTGGTGACCAGAAAGCACTTCGTCGTGATATTCACAAGACTATCGCGAAAGTAACGGACGATATCGGCCGTCGCCAAACGTTCAACACAGCCATCGCTGCAATCATGGAACTGATGAACAAACTAGCGAAAGCACCTCAAGAATCTGTACAAGATCGTGCAATCCTTGATGAAGCGCTAAAAGCGGTAGTACGCATGCTTTACCCAATGACTCCACACATCTCTTACGAAATGTGGATTGCTCTGGGTGAATCAAACGTAGACTCAGCAACATGGCCAACGTTTGACGAGAAAGCACTAGTTGAAGACGAGAAGACTATCGTTGTCATGATCAACGGTAAGCTACGTGCGAAGCTAACGGTTGCAGCTGACGCAACAGAAGAACAAGTTCGTGAACTTGGTCTAAACGATGAAAACGCTATGAAGTTCCTAGATGGCTTAACGATTCGTAAAGTTATCTTCGTACCTGGTAAACTTTTAAACATCGTAGCTAACTAATATTTGCTAGCTAACATTGGCAAACTTACAGTTGCAGATTAAAGCGAACCAGCTTTAGTCTGCACATATAACTGCTGAAGCGAACTTATTTTGTTTTCAGCAGTCTTTAGACAGGGTGCGACATCGCCCTGTCTACTTATTTAAGCGCTTTAGATTCATAGCTCAACAGTTCTAACGAATTAAAGCCTTTAAATAAGTATTCTACCTTCATGAGAGCCATCAAATAATGCGCCTGATTTCACTATCTTCATTGAAAGTTACTGTTGTTGTTTTAACCGTTAGCCTACTGAGTGCCTGTGGTTTCCACCTGCGTGGTGACTATTCTGTACCAGAAGAACTCAACAAGATCTCTGTGACCAGTTACGACCAGTACAGTACGTTTACACGTATGATGAAAGGTCAGCTACGTATGAATGATGTAGAAATCGTATCGCCTACAGAAAACACCCCTAATTTGCATATTATTAGCGAAAGCGTTAGTGAGCGAACTCTGTCCCTTTACCAGAATACTCGTGCAGCAGAAAAAGAACTGACACTCAACGCATCATACCGCGTCACGATTCCTGAATTAGGCTCAAAGACATTCTCAACGAGCGTAACCCGTAGCTACCTAGACAATCCGTTAACCGCATTAGCAAAATCGGTTGAGCGCGACATGATCGAAGATGAGATGCGTAAGCTTGCAACAAGTCAAATCCTTCGTCAAATGGCTCGACTAAAAGCGAACATCGCTGCTGATAGCATGGATCTAGATGCGCTAGAAAATGTTCAAGTGAAAGAGCTTGAGAAACAATACAACATCAAGAACGTCGAAATAGATCCAAGTTCTACGGAAACGACAAAGCCCGTCGAATCAGCTGAACAATAGGTTTATTTGATGCGTATTTTTGCTGACCGCTTATCAGAGCAACTTGCTAAACAACTAAGTAATGTTTACCTCATTTTCGGTAACGAGCCTCTGCTGTTACAAGAGAGCCGAGAAGCGATTCAAAAGGTTGCTAAAGAGCAAGGCTTTGATGAACGTCACCGCTTTGCTATTGATAACAGTCTGGACTGGAATCAAGTCTATGACTGTACTCAAGCATTAAGCCTGTTCTCTAGCCGTCAAATCATCGAACTTGAACTGCCAGAGTCCGGGGTCAATGCGGCGATAGCCAAAGAGTTACTGGCAATCTCAGAGCATATCCACAGCGATATTCTGTTGGTCTTGATTGGTACGAAGCTAACCAAGGCTCAAGAAAGTGCTAAATGGTTTAAAGCACTGTCTAATCAGGGTCACTGGATCAGTTGCCTAACGCCAGATGTCAGCCGCTTACCTCAGTTTGTCCAAGCGCGCTGCCGTCAGATAGGCTTATCTCCAGACCCTGAAGCGATTCAAATGCTGGCACAATGGCACGAGGGTAACCTATTTGCTCTCACTCAAAGCCTAGAAAAGCTAGCGCTCCAATACCCTGACGGAAAACTTACCCTAGTACGCTTAGAAGAATCACTGAGCCGCCACAACCACTTTACTCCATTCCATTGGAGTGACGCGTTACTGGCTGGAAAAGGTAATCGTGCACAACGAATTCTAAGACAACTGGAAGCTGAAGGTGTAGAGCCAGTCATTTTACTGCGTAGCATACAACGTGAACTTGCCTTACTATTACAAATGCAGCAACAAATGAAACAGATGCCGATCGGCCAAGTATTCGAAAAACACCGTATCTGGCAATCTAAAAAGCCTCTTTATAACGCTGCGCTAACAAGAGTTTCGATTTCTCAATTACATTCGTTGTTTGCGTTGCTGACTCAAGCCGAATTGATGACAAAAACTCAATATGAACAGTCGCCTTGGCCACTAATTCATCAGTTAAGCGTAGAGTTTTGTATCCCTTCAGCTTCAATCCCATTTCACGCATAAAAGCGTGGTATATTCTAGGGTCAACAGATCCTAAAAAGCTAAATTCAGATTAAAGGAACACCCCGTGTTACGTGAAGAACTAAAAGATTTTCTTGCAGACAAAGCCGACGACATGAAAGCAGAATCGATTGTTACTATCGATGTAGAAGGCAAATCAAGTGTTACTGATTACATGATTGTTTGTACTGGCACCTCTAAGCGCCATGTTGCCTCTATCGCACAACACGTTGCCGATGAAGTGCGTAAAGCTGGTATGCAACCACTAGGCATGGACGGGCAGCAAGAAGGTGAATGGGTTGTTCTAGATATGGGAACAAGCATGCTTCATGTTATGCAAGAAGAACATCGTGAGCTGTACCAACTAGAAAAACTTTGGGGCTAAGCGTTGAAGATCCAGTTAATCGCAGTTGGTACAAAAATGCCAAAGTGGGTCGAAGAAGGCTTTAAAGAATATAAACGCCGCTTCCCTCATGATATGCCATTAGAACTCATTGAGATCACTGCGGGAAAACGTGGTAAAAATGCTGATATTGCACGTATTCTTCAAAAAGAAGGCGAAGCAATGTTGGCAGCAGTGCCAAAAGGCAACCGCATTGTCACGCTTGATATCCCAGGTAAAAAGTGGGATACCCCACAACTGGCAGAACAATTGGAAAGTTGGAAGTTGGATGGACGCGACGTTTCTATCCTTATTGGCGGGCCTGAAGGATTAGCACCTGCGTGTAAAGCGGCTGCAGACCAAAGCTGGTCTCTATCGGCGCTTACTCTCCCTCACCCATTAGTACGCGTTATCATGGCGGAAAGCTTGTATAGAGCTTGGAGCATCACTGCTAACCACCCTTATCATCGAGAATAAGCGTTAATGTTACGTAAACGTAGCCAAATCCGTGATTACAAAGCAGAAGCACGACTATTTACTAGTCGTGCTTTTGTTGCGTTTGCGGGGATCATAGTCATGATGTCGATGTTGGTTGTTAACCTGTACAACATTCAGGTCAACCAATATCAAGACTATAAAACCCGCTCTAACGACAACCGTATCAAGGTCGTTCCAATCGCACCTAACCGTGGTTTGATTTACGATCGCAACGGTGTACTTCTTGCCGAAAACCGCCCCGTTTTCAACCTAGAAATTACGCCCGAAAAAATCAAAGATATGGATGACACGCTCGTCCGTCTACAAACGTTAATCGAGATTCCACCTGAACGTATCGAGCGTTTTAATCGTGACCGCCGCAATTCACGACGCTTCAAGTCAGTGCCTATTCTAAATCAGCTCACCGAAGAGCAAGTTGCGGTATTCTCTGTAAACCAGCATAAATTTCCGGGTGTTGAGGTAACAGGCACATTAAAACGTTTTTATCCGTATGGTGATGTACTGACTCACGTTATTGGCTATGTATCGCGCATCAACGATCGCGATATACAACGCTTAGTACGAGAAGAAAAAGACGCCAATTACAAAGCAACACGTGACATCGGTAAACTTGGTATTGAGCGCTACTACGAAGACATGCTGCACGGCACCGCGGGTTATCAAGAAGTTGAAGTAAACAGCCGTGGACGAGTCATTCGCACACTAAAATTTGTCCCTTCGGTTCCGGGTAAAGATATTGTACTTAACTTAGACATCAATCTTCAGTTATACGTGCACAAACTGCTCGATGGACGCCGTGGCTCTGCCATCGTTCTGGATCCGAAAGACAATGGCGTGTTAGCAATGGTGTCTAGCCCAAGCTACGACCCAAATGCCTTTGTACATGGTATCTCCTCTAAAGGTTATAACGCTCTACTACAGAACAAAGATCGACCTTTGGTTAACCGTGCCACATTGGGTATTTATCCACCAGCTTCTACGATCAAACCGTTTATTGCCGTTGCTGCTCTACAAGAAGGTGTGATTACACCGAATACAACGCGTAATGATCCAGGCTATTGGAAAATACCTAACTCCAAAACCAAGCCGTTTCGCGACTGGTTACGTTGGGGACACGGTGTTGTTGATATAGAGAAAGCGATTGAAGAATCAGTTGATACCTTCTTCTACCAAATCTCCTTTGATCTAGGTATCGACCGTTTATCTCAATGGATGATGCTATTCGGCTTTGGTGACTACACAGGCATTGATATTTACGAAGAAAGTAAAGCCAACATGCCAACTCGTGAATGGAAAATGGCAAGACACCGTGTGCCTTGGTATCAAGGTGACACCATCCCTGTTGGTATCGGACAAGGCTATTGGACGGCAACACCGATGCAAATCGCTAAAGCCACGTCTGTATTGGTCAACGAAGGTGAAGTAACAGCGCCTCACCTATTACGTGCGACGATCGATAATGGTCAGCCATTCGATGACCAAACGGTATCAGAGATCGAAACTTATCCTCCAATCACTGGTGTTAAGCAGAAATACTGGGATATCGCGCAAGAAGGCATGAGACTGGTAAACCACGGTAAGAAAGGTACTGCAAGACGTTCATTCCAAAAGATGTCTTACCAAACCGCTGGTAAATCAGGAACTGCGCAAGTATTCGGTCTCAAAGAAGACGAAGAATACAACGCGGACGAAATCGCGGAGCATTTACGCGATCATGCACTCTTTACGGGTTATGCTCCTTTTGAAGATCCAGAAGCGGTTGTGACCATCGTATTAGAAAACGCAGGTGGCGGCTCATCAAATGGCGGCCCTGTCGTTAGAAAAATATTAGACCATATTATTCTCGCTGAAGAAGATGAAAGTAAGGCAACAAAATAATGAAACTTGATCCTTCTACTGGACGAAATAGAGCCTTGTTTGAAAGGCTCCATATCGATCTACCATTACTGCTCGGTATTCTGGTGTTGATGGGCTTTGCCTTATTGATCATGTACAGCGCCAGCGGACAAAGTCTTGCGATGATGGATCGCCAAGCAATGCGTATGGTGCTGTCTTTAGGTGTCATGATCTTCTTAGCGCAACTTTCGCCTCGTACGTATGAAACCTTGGCCCCGCTGTTATTTGCAGGCGGTGTCATCTTACTCTTGGGCGTGTTGTTCTTTGGTGAGGCATCTAAGGGTGCCCAACGTTGGTTAAATTTCGGTTTTGTTCGATTCCAACCCTCTGAACTATTAAAGCTTGCGGTACCTTTGATGCTGGCTCGATTTATCGGTAAACGATCACTGCCGCCAACCTTTCAGACATTAGCGATCTCGCTAGTGATGGTGTTTGTACCTACCATTTTAATCGCTAAGCAACCCGACTTGGGTACATCTATCCTTATCGCCGCATCCGGTATCTTCGTGATATTCCTGGCTGGTATAAGTTGGAAAATCATTGCCAGTGCCGCAATAGCGTTAGGGGCATTTATCCCAATATTATGGTTCTTTTTGATGCGTGAATATCAAAAAGTACGAGTAAGAACCCTTTTTGATCCTGAATCAGATCCATTAGGTGCGGGCTACCACATCATTCAAAGTAAGATTGCGATAGGTTCGGGTGGTATATCAGGAAAAGGTTGGCTACAAGGAACTCAATCCCAACTGGAATTCATTCCAGAGCGTCACACTGACTTCATTTTTGCGGTAATAGCCGAAGAATGGGGCATGATTGGTATTTTGTTCTTGCTTGCTATCTACCTATTCATTATTGGACGGGGTTTAGTACTCGCGAGCCAAGCGCAAACAGCATTTGGTCGAATGATGGGCGGCAGTATTGTACTGAGCTTCTTCGTTTATATCTTTGTAAACATTGGCATGGTAAGCGGTATTCTACCCGTGGTTGGTGTTCCTCTACCTCTCGTCAGCTATGGCGGTACTTCAATGGTTACCCTTATGGCTGGTTTTGGTATTTTAATGTCGATCCATACACACAGAAAAGCATTTTCAAAGGCGACCTAATCGATGTCTATTACAATATTTCAAAGAAAAGCATCTTTGGTTGATGAGCTGCCAATCAAAAAAATAGCCTCTATTCTAGGCTTGGCGATTTTGATCAACGGCTGCTCTTCACAAAAGCCAACCGGTCGCTACGATATTGATTCGGATATTGCACCGGATGCACCTATCTCGGTGGAGCATCTAGAAGATGCTCACCCTCAATATGAACCTTATAGTTTAGGTGGTAACACGGATTACACTTTGCGTGGCGAAGACTACAAGATCGTAAAGAAGACCGAAGGTTTTACTGAGAAAGGCAAAGCCTCTTGGTACGGTAAGAAATTTCATGGTCACTTAACGTCTAACGGCGAGATCTACGACATGTATTCCATGTCGGCAGCGCACAAAACATTGCCAATTCCAAGCTATGTAAAAGTGACGAATACTGATAACAATAAAACGACGATTGTTCGTATCAATGACCGCGGTCCATTCCATGAAGGCCGAATCATTGACCTTAGTTATGCGGCAGCTTACAAGCTCGATGTCTTGAGAACAGGCACCGCAAATGTTGAGATAGAAGTCATCACCGTGGCTATGCCAACCGACGCGAATAAAAAGGCCGCTTTACCGCAATTTATCATTCAAGTCGCAACTTCTCCACATGAAGATAGAACCGAGAAGTTAGCCAAAGATCTAGGCGAAAAGCTAGCGGTAGCAACGTTCTTGCAGCCAAATGACGACAACTACCGTCTGATGCTTGGGCCATTTCATGACTATGCTCTGACTCAAGAAAAATTAGAACAAGTTAAGCTAATGGGTTACCCGTCAGCTTATATAAAAAAACACACACTAACCCGCTAATTAATCTAACAGTTACTTCTGGTAATCAGCGCTCTGGTGTGACAGAGTGATTCTGTTAATATATGAATAGTTCACCAAATAATTGCATTCAAAATGATTAAATCTAATAAACTTGTTAAATCGATTTTTGCTACTTCTGTTGCTCTTTCTGCAACGATAGCTACATCGTCATTCGCCGCTCCAATTGTAGTCCCTGATGCACCGCAAATCGCCGCTAAAGGTTTTGTTCTGATGGATTACCATTCAGGCAAAGTACTAGCAGAGAAAGAGATGAACACTCAACTTTCTCCAGCAAGTTTAACCAAGATGATGACGAGCTACGTGATCGGCCAAGAGCTAGAACGTGGCAACATCAATCTAAACGACGATGTTGTAATCAGTGAAAATGCTTGGGCTAAAAACTTCCCAGATTCATCGAAAATGTTCATTGAAGTGGGCACAACGGTTAAAGTGGAAGAACTGAACCGTGGCATCATCATTCAATCAGGCAACGATGCTACTGTTGCAATGGCTGAACATATTGCTGGTTCTGAAGATGCATTCGTTGACCTAATGAACGCATGGGCAAGCTCTATCGGCATGAAAGACACGCACTTTGCTAACGTGCACGGTCTAGACAACCCGAATCTATACTCAACACCTTATGATATGGCGCTACTTGGTCAGGCGCTGATTCGCGATGTTCCTGATGAGTACCGTATCTACTCAGAGAAAAAATTTACTTACAACGGCATCACCCAGTACAACCGTAACGGTCTGTTATGGGATAAGAGCATGAACGTTGATGGCATCAAAACGGGCCATACAAGCAAGGCAGGTTATAGCCTAGTAAGCTCAGCAACCGAAGGCAAAATGCGCCTAGTTGCTGTTGTGATGGGAACTAAAAATGCTAACGCTCGTAAAACAGAAAGCAAAAAGCTGCTTAGCTACGGCTTCCGTTTCTTCGAAACAGTGGCGCCACACACAGCCGGTGAAACCTTCGTAGAAGAGAAGATCTGGATGGGTAGCAAGGATACAGTTGCACTCGGTGTCGACGAAGATACTTTCGTTACCCTACCTCGTGGTCAAGCTAAGAACCTAAAAGCAAGCTTCGTTCTTGAAAAGGAACTAGAAGCACCAATCAGCAAAGGCGATGTTGTCGGTAAACTATTCTACCAAGTTGATGGTGAAGACGTTGCTGAATACCCACTACTTGCACTTGAAGATGTAGACCAAGGCAGCTTATTTAGCCGTCTATGGGACTACCTAGTATTGCTGTTTAAGGGTTTATTCTAAACCAGTCAAAGCTTTGCTCTAAGCAACACACAAGCTCAGTGCAAAGCTAACTCAATGAGTAAGTTCATTATTTACTCATTGACGAACTAAAAGCCGCCATGTGCGGCTTTTGTTGATCTTGAGTTCAGCGATGTTTACACGTAATATTCCGCCCTATTACTCGTGTCTGTTGACCGAACACGCTTTTTATCGACATTTCGCCAATTTGCGAGAGTCTAGCCTTTTGGAGCTATTCATGAACATCAATTCTGATGCAAAACTAAAAGATCTCTTAGAGTTCCCTTGTTCATTCACTTACAAAGTAATGGGCTATGCAAAGCCAGAACTTACTGAGCTAGTGCTAGAAGTGATCCAGCGTCACGCTCCTGGTGACTACAGCCCAACGCTAAAACCGAGTGCGAAAGGTAACTACCACTCTGTTTCGATCAATATTACAGCGACTTCAATTGAGCAAGTAGAAACGCTTTATAAAGAACTGGGCGAGATCGAAATCGTTCGTATGGTTCTGTAATCTCCGATTACACATGAAAAACAGCGGCTTATTGCCGCTGTTTTTGTTTGAAGCACCCTATCTAGGTCAAATTCATTCAACTTAATTTTCAATAAATACAAAGAAAGTTGAAAAACCTTGCAGTCCGTCTGTAGTTAGAAACCTGTTTCGCGTTTATAATGCGTTCACTTTATTAATCCTTGAGGGAGTGCAGCTTTGCAAAATAAGCTAATCGTAAAAAAATTAGGCCGTCAGGATTACGAACCTGTATGGAAAGCCATGCATAAGTTCACAGACGAACGCACGGAAGAAGACGTAGACCAAGTTTGGTTGGTTGAACACAACCCTGTCTTCACTCAAGGACAAGCAGGCAAAGCCGAGCATGTATTAAATGCCGGTGATATCCCTGTCATTCAAAGCGATCGCGGTGGCCAAGTGACTTACCATGGCCCAGGCCAGTTAGTCGCTTACTTTTTGATTAACATCCGCCGCAAAAAATTCGGAGTACGTGATTTGGTGACTCATATCGAGAACCTCGTAATCAACACTCTGAAAGCTTACAATATAAATTCAACTGCCCGACCTGACGCTCCTGGTGTTTATGTCGATGGCAAGAAAATCTGTTCACTCGGATTACGTATTCGACGTGGCTGCTCATTCCACGGGTTAGCACTCAACGTCGATATGGACCTGTCTCCATTCCTACGCATTAACCCATGCGGTTACCAAGGCATGGAAATGGCGCAGGTAAGCCAACTCGGCGGACCAAGTGAACTAGAAAACGTTGAGCAACAGTTAATACAAGAGCTAGTAGAACTACTCGGCTATGACCAAGTAGACATTCAAGCCACCAGTAACATTACAGCAGAAGCATAAAATCATGAGCAAACCAATCCAAATGGAAAAAGGCGTTAAATATCGTGACGCTGACAAAATGGCATTAATTCCCGTAAAGAATATGCCTGCTGAACAGAAAGAAGTTCTACGTAAGCCTGCATGGATGAAGATTAAACTTCCTTCAGACAGCCATCGTATTCAAGAAATCAAATCAGCAATGCGCAAGAACAACCTGCACTCAGTTTGTGAAGAAGCGTCTTGCCCTAACCTAGCCGAGTGTTTTAACCACGGCACGGCAACGTTTATGATTCTTGGCGCTATCTGTACTCGTCGCTGCCCGTTCTGTGATGTTGCCCATGGTCGCCCTGTTGCTCCTGAAGCAGAAGAGCCGAAGAAACTGGCTAAGACGATTAAAGACATGAAACTGAAGTACGTAGTAATCACTTCAGTTGACCGTGATGACTTGCGTGACGGCGGTGCTCAACACTTTGCTGACTGTAACCGTGAAATTCGCGAACAAAACCCAAATATTCGTATCGAAACGCTGGTACCAGATTTCCGTGGTCGTATGGACGTTGCGCTTGATCTAATGAAAGACAACCCGCCAGATGTTTTCAACCACAACCTAGAGACAGCGCCGCGTCTATACCGCAAAGCGCGTCCAGGTGCGAACTACAAATGGTCTCTTGATCTATTGAAGAAATTCAAAGAGCAGCACCCAACTATCCCAACAAAATCAGGGGTGATGATGGGCCTTGGTGAGACGAAAGAAGAGATCGTTCAAGTACTGAAAGACCTTCGTGAGCATGGTGTAACTATGCTAACACTTGGCCAATACCTAGCGCCAAGCCGCCACCATTTACCAGTAGAACGCTACGTGCCGCCTTCAGAGTTTGATGAGCTGAAAGAGATTGCTCTAGAACTAGGCTTCACTCACGCCGCTTGTGGCCCGTTTGTACGTTCTTCTTACCATGCAGATCTACAAGCGCAAGGTATGGAAATTAAGTAGTCACGATTACTTAACTAAAAATACAAAGGCGCTGACTATTATGTTCAGCGCCTTTTTTCTATCTTGCAAGTTCAGCTATACCTTCACATCGAAACAACAAAGCCACTCCTTATGAGTGGCTTTGTGCTTAACATTTCAAGTTCTGAGTGTTTAGGTTCAGAGAGTCCAGATGGGCTCTGCGTTAACCAAATGAAGCCCAGATAACCGTCGCCACTAAGATTGGGCACACGAACTTCACATACATTGGCCACACTTTACCAAACCAACCCAATTGGAAATCAGGGCAACCTTGCTCAAGCTCTTTGACTTTTGAAGCTCGGCTCCATACCCAGCCACCAAATAGGCAGAACATCAGAGCAGCAACCGGTTGAAGGTACTGAGTCGCTATCATCGCAACCATTCCAAACATCGCGGCAAAGTTGTAGACAATCACCACACTAAACAGCGCGATAACACTACCAATTACCCAACTCGTTGGTGTTCGTCTGGTATTGAAACGCTCGCTCACTAGCGCTACAGGCCCTTCCAGCATCGAAATCGATGAAGTCAGCGCGGCAATCGTTAGCAACAAAAAGAAGACAATCGCGAAGATCTGGCCAAGCACGCCTAAGCTATCAAACATCAACGGCAGAACCGTAAATACTAACGTGTCAGAGCTTAATAGTGAGCCATCTTCAGCGTAGATTTGAACACCTTTTTGCATCGCAACAAACATTGCAGGCATGACGACTAAACCCGCAATAAACGCAACAGCGGTATCGACTAAGGTAACGTTCATTGCCATTTTTGGCAGGTTCTCTTTCTTACTTAAGTAAGAGCCATAAACCAACATCGAGCAACCGCCAATAGTCAACGAGAAGAAACCTTGCCCCATTGCCGCTAGAATCAGTTTTCTGTCCCAAACTTTCTCAAAGTCTGGAACTAGGTAATGTTTCAGGCCTTCCATCGCGCCAGCTTGGGTCATGATGTAAACAAACAGTAAGCCAAACAAAACAAACAGCGCAGGCATCAAACGAGTCGACCATTTCTCGATACCTTGCTTAACACCGCCCTGAACAATCAAGATAGTCAGCACATAGAATGCGACAGTGCCAAATACGTTTCGCTCAACACTGAAGCCTTTAAACCAATCAGCAGCAGCCTCTAGACCCATCAGATCAGCGACAGCACCAATGAGGAAGCAGATCAACCAACCTCCAACAATACTATAAAATGCCAACACGGCGCTTGGGACACTTAGGCCAATCCAACCGACAAATTCACCGACTTTCTTACCTAACGGATTTGTCGTCAACGAGCGCATACTATCGACAGGGTTCGCTTGACCATGGCGGCCAATAGCCATCTCAACCACCAGCATCGGGAAAGCAACCACGAAAATCATGATTAGGTAAACAAGCAGAAAAGCGCCACCGCCGTTACTGGCAACTTGAGTTGGGAAACCCCAAATATTACCTAAGCCAACAGCTGCACCCGCCGCTGCTAAAATAAAACCCAAACGAGAGCTAAAGTGCTCTCTTGAAGAGGAAGATTGTTGGTCCATATTGCCCGCATAAAAAATCAGTGAACTAGTTGATAAGTACAGTAATAAAAAGCAATGATAGGTACAACCAATAAATGAACAATTATCTAATTTTTACAATCAATGCGCTATTTATAACCACAAAGTTAACAATCTACCGGTGTTATCGTTCACCAAATAACGATCAGTCAAGATGTAGACCTAGGAAAACGAAGAAAGTATATCGGGTTAAATGCTCGTGCGGCTGAATTCATAGATCCATAAACACCTACATCCATAAGCACATACATACAAAAAGAGCACCAAACGGTGCTCTTGTTATTCATCAGTCAATTCAGATTAGATCGTGAATACTTGATAGTCTTTTAGGTTCGGAATGATTTCATGCAGCTCTTGCTCTTGTTCTGCCATCTCATCAAGTGAATCACAGAACTCATTCGCTTCCTCTTGCACTTGTTGAGAGTGTTCTTTCATTCGCTCTTCAACTTTAAGCTTTAATTCAGCCATGCTATCAGCCATTTCGGTCAGATTTAGTCCGCCGTCTTGCTTCATTTTTTCTGACATCGCATTAAAGGCACTTGAGATAAACTCTTGGTTAAAGATCTCCTTAGCCTTTTCGAAATCTTCAGACCAACCATTGGCCATCGAATCAAAACTGTCTGCTGGTAACACTAACTCGCCATCTTTGTAGTAACGAGCTTCCAGTTCAGCAAAGTAGGTTTTCATTGATTCTTTTACATTATCAAATGAATCCGGTGAATCTAGGCTAGCCGCAATATCATCAATCACGTCATTCGCTAACGCTAGGCTATCGTTCGCCATTTGTTTCGCTCGTGGTAAGTACTCACTCATGCTTTCGCGGTATTTTTCAATCGCCGCTTGTTGGTCGGCATCAAGCTCAACCTTCTCACCATGGATATATAAGTCGTTGTTGCCATCGAAAACGGCAGTATCACCATTCACTTGATGGATTTCGACTTTTTGGTCATCGATTCGTAATTCATTTTTCAAATCAACTCGACACTGAGCTGCAAAAGTTGGCAGGCTCACAACAGCGGTAGCCACTGTTAATGATGCAATTAGTACGCTTTTTTTCATAACACCCTCTCATCAATCTGCCCAACGACTATACCGCTAGTTTATGCTTCTTTGTCAGAAAAACGTTTATATTTATAAGCCTGTCATTCAGTCAATCGATACTACTTCATAGCAAAACTGTTTATCAGCGACCCTAAACTCAATTTCATCACCGACTTCTTTGCCCATTAGAGCCTGACCAAATGGTGCATTCGACGTCACGATGGCAATCTCATTTTCGTTCCATGTAACAGAAAGCCCCCCAACCTTAGGACCAAGGAAAAAGTGTTTATATTGATCATGCTCGTCAATAACGACAACATAGCTGCTGACGGTGATTCTTTCACTGTCTCGTAAGACGAGGTTTCGGTAACACTGGATGTCATCTTCACACTCTTGAACCCGCATCGCTTGTCCATGAGCAAGGTACGAGGCTTCTAACGCTAAGGTATCGTACTTGTGCTCTGGCACGGTCTCTTCATCGGTGGCAGCATCAATAGCTCGCTGAGTCGCAGATTGTGCGATGCTTAACCGTGATTCGAGTTGCTCTAAGATTATTTGGCGAAGCTCAGACTTATTCATACTATTGGGGTGCTTTTCTATAGGAGCTACAGAATAGAATTAGGTACAATCAGGTGCAAGACATTTGATTCATCAAGCGACGCTATCATGAATGGACGCTCGCTTTATCATCAATACGACACTTAATAATTCAGGTAGAACATAAATGATTGAGCAGAAGTTAAAACAAGTATTCGGATTCGACTCACTGCGTAATGGGCAAAAGCAAGTCATTGATAATGTTCTATCTGGTCATTCGACGGCGGCCATATTCCCAACCGGATCAGGTAAGTCGCTTTGCTATCAATTGCCAGCGCTAGCATTGCCACATTTAACCTTAGTGATATCGCCACTGTTAGCTTTAATGAAAGACCAGCTCAGCTTCTTGCACAGCAAAGGCATTAGCGCAGCTGCAATCGAATCAAGCCAAGACAGACAAACCACCCAACAAGTGATGCAGTCGGTACGTAACGGAGACACCAAGATCCTGATGATCTCGGTTGAGCGTCTTAAGAACGAACGCTTTCGCCAGTTTATCTCCCAAGTACCAATCTCGTTACTAGTGGTCGATGAAGCGCACTGTATTTCAGAATGGGGGCATAACTTTAGACCAGACTACCTAAAGCTTCCCCAGTACCAAAAACAGCTCAATATTCCTCAGGTACTGCTGCTGACAGCAACCGCGACCACATCAGTTATCCAAGATATGAAGTCTAAGTTTGATATCGATGAGGAACGTGTTGTGGTTACGGGTTTCTATCGTCAAAACCTCGATCTGTCTATTCAACCTTGCGAACAAACCAGCAAACTAGAAACCTTGTGCAACGTCGTTAATCAAGCTTCTCTTGCTCCGACTATTGTTTATGTCACCCTTCAACAAACAGCAGAGATGGTGGCTCAGCAACTTCGTAACGCTGGCGTAAATGCTGTTGCTTATCATGCGGGTCTTAAGCCAGAAAACAGAGATGTAATTCAACATCAATTCATGAATGATGACGTGAACTGTATCGTGGCCACCATTGCGTTTGGTATGGGCGTCGATAAATCCAATATTCGCCGAGTCATTCACTTTGATTTACCTAAATCGATAGAGAACTACTCGCAAGAGATCGGTCGAGCAGGCCGAGATGGCCAGCCTTCAGAATGTATTCTTCTCGCCAACAAGTACGGCCTCAGTACACTAGAGAACTTCGTATTTGGCGATACGCCAGACAACATATCGATCCAAGCAGTATTGAAAGAAATCTACGAAAATCAAAACATTGGCGTTTCTGGCTCAAACCAATGGGAGATTATGCTTAACCAGCTATCACGTGAATCCAACGTTCGTCAGTTACCGCTAAAAACGCTACTGGTGTATCTTGAAATTGAAGGTGTAATTGAGCCGAAGTACAGCTACTTTGCTGACTACAAATTTAAGTTCGTTCGCCCGAAACAGCAGATCACCGAACAGTTCCAAGGCGAACGTCGTCATTTTGTCGAAGCGATTTTCCAGTGCTCGCCTCAAGCCAGAGTCTGGTGCCAAGTCGACTTCGATGCGCTGTGGACACATTTCCAGACAGATCGTCAACGTGTGATTGCGGCAATCGATTATTTCAATGAACAAGGTTGGATTGAGTTGGAAAGTAAGCAGATCACAGATGTATATGCGATCCACAACACCTCTGAAGACATGATGCAGTTATCGGAACGTCTAACTGAATTGTTTAAAGAAAAAGAGAACAGTGAAATAAACCGTCTTAACCAAATGCTGAGCTTCTTTGAGGCAGACACTTGTCTAAGCTCACGCCTAGCGAGCTACTTTGCCGATGATAAGGCACCAAAAAAATGTGGTCATTGCTCGGTATGCCGTGGTGAGGTGGCAATATTACCAACCGTCGATATTGAACCCGTTGACGACGAAACCGTAATGACATGGATTCATGAATTTGTATCTAAGAGTCAACAATTGATCACCGACGAAGCCATTACGCGTTTTCTATGCGGAATAGCAACCCCGCTTTCAACTAAGCTTAAAGCCAGCAAAATGGTCGGTTACGGAAAGTTAGAGCAGCAACCATTCAGTGATACCTTAGCGCGAGTTAAACAGCTTCCTAGATAAGGCATCTCACGTATTGATATAGAAACTGGCTAGGCTATGAAGTCTAGTCGGTGCTTATCAGTGCACATCTCATTACTCTATTCCCACTTATCCTCTATCCTCACCTACCCTCTATTCTTATTACTCTCTAAACAAGACAGACTAAAAGAAACTCAACTGACGCATTTGATCTTTGGGTTGTAGCATCACGCTCAAACCAAGCAGGCGTATTTCTCGCCCCTGTTGTCTTTTCAGTATTTCACTTAACAGTTCTTTGAAGTGTTCACGATCTAGAGAGGCGTGGATGTGTTCAATTGTGGTTTGTTGAAAGTCGGCGAACTTGAGCTTAATGCCCTGCTTGATGATCGCTTTACTTGGGCTGGCTTTTTCGAGACGAGTTTCAAGCTCAGGAAACAGCTTATCTTCGATCACCTGCCAACATTCCTCGTAGGTAGAAATGTTTTGAGTAAAGGTGCGCTCCACACCTACCGATTTTCGTTCACGTTCGATGATAACTTCTCGGTCATCAACTCCATGACTGCGCTTCCATAGTGATGCACCTTGACGGCCAAACCTGAGCAATAGATCGCGATAATCAGACTCCTTAATATCCTTACAAGTAAAGAAGCCTGCTTGATGCAGTTTTTCGATACTGACCTTGCCAACACCGGGAATCTTTTCGAGTGGGAGCTCATCAATCACGGCTTGTACGTCTTGTGGAGGAATCACAAACTGTCCGTTAGGTTTGTTCATATCTGACGCTACTTTCGCTAGAAACTTTATTGGAGCGATGCCAGCCGAAGCGGTCAAGTTGAGTTCATTCCAGATATCGTGACGAATCGCCTCTGCAATCAGTGTGGCCGAACCATGACATTGCTTGGAATCGGTGACATCAAGGAAAGCTTCATCCAAAGAAAGAGGTTCGATGATGGATGTGTATCGAGAAAAAATTTCGCGGATCTTTTTCGATATCTCGACGTAGACCGACATTCTCCCAGGGACAACCAACAGGTTGGGGCAAAGCTGCAGCGCTTTTCCTGTTGGCATTGCAGAACGAATACCAAACTTGCGAGCTTCGTAATTACATGTACTCAAAACCCCGCGCTGTTTTTCATGTCCCCCGACGGCGAGCGGTCGATTTCTATAAGATGGGTTATCTCGCATTTCCACAGCTGCGTGGTAGGACTATCGGGTAAAAAATGTAAATTTTAGTGAGATAATGAGCAAATAATTTTTAAAAATATATAGTTAAACTAAAAAATATACTTACATAATCCACTTACAGAAAATTCACGAGATTCGTAAGATAAATGCCTCGCAAACGCTTCATTTACACTTACATTTTCACCACTTGAGGGTCATCTGGGTGTTGGACTGACCTTCCTGAGGTTCTAACCCTACACTTAATCCAATAAGACGAATTCCTCGGCCATTAGCTCGCGCCCAAGCTTTTTTTAATAAAGCAGAGAAAAAAGCTTTATCAAGACTGATTTGTTTATGTTCAACCGTTGTTTGCTGGAAGTCATCGAATTTAAGTTTAAGACCCTGACGGATTATTCTTTTATCATGAGAAACCTTACTGAATCGTCTCACTAGTTCATCATATAGTGATTCAATAACTTCTAGGCATTCTGATTCAGTCAGAATATCTTGAGCAAATGTCCGTTCAACACCAAGGGATTTTCTAATTCTTGTTGGTGTTACCTCTCGACGATCAATTCCATGGCAGCGCTCCCATAGGGAACTGCCAAACTTACCAAAATGTTTGAGTAACATGTGTTGGTCGTAATTTTTAACATCAATACCTTGGTACAAACCAAGGTTATGCAGCTTCTCCAGTGTTACCTTACCAACACCGGGAATTAAGCCTAATTCTAGATCGTCAACAAATCTGTCTATTTCATCTGGAGTTACGACACAAATTCCGTTTGGTTTATTAATATCGGAAGCGACCTTTGCAACAAATTTGATAGGGGCTATTCCGGCACTGGCCGTAAGGTTTAATTCTGATTCAATGGCCTTTCGAATATCCTCTGCGATTAATGTTGCCGACCCCCTAAATAGTTGAGAATCTGTCACATCAAGGTAAGCCTCATCAAGCGATATAGGCTCAATAAGGTCGGTATAACGAGCAAAGATTGCATGGATCTGCTTGGATACAGCCTTATACTTTTCCATATCTCCACCTATAACCATTAGATTTGGGCATAGTTTCAGAGCATGAGCGGTCGCCATTGCAGAGCGAACACCATATTTTCGCGCAATATAGTTACATGTTGAGATCACACCACGCTGATTCTGGGAGCCACCAATCGCCAATGGTATATCCCTTAACTCAGGATAATCTCTCATTTCAACTGCGGCATAGTAACAGTCAAGGTCTATGTGTATGATTTTTTTCAGCATTTTCATTACACCCAAAACACAGGCAACCAAGTACTTAAAGTCACCATTAGCTTTATGTTACCCAAAAGCTCATTACAAACAAACTGAGCTCCACAAATATCCTCATTATTATACTGTATATCCAACCAGCTATCGAGAAGTGTATCTACAAAGAAAATTTGCCAGTGGGAGTAAGGATGCTTACCATCACAGAATTTTCGGCTAAGTCACTAATTTTACGACCAATAGTAGAAACCTCGCTAAGAGCCAAGACTTTACCCTACGTCTTTCTGGGTCATAGATACTGTAAAGATGTGAGTCACTTTTGCCCCGAAACGCGTTAACGTAATTACTCAGAAGAGAACCATGTCACTGAAGTCGCCTTATTTTTCCTCATGGTTAGCAACAGAGAAACCGCAATAAAAAGCACCTATACCAAGCAACATGTAACAAATCGGCGGTGGTTTGATACGCTGACCACCGCTCATAGCCACATACTATTTAATTGGTAGGTAGATCTCCGTTAACAACTCACATTCATTTACTTCATGAACAAAATTTAAGTAACGGAAGTAACAAGGGTAGTCTCTTAATTCTTCTTCACTATTTGGCAGCCATTTTTGATATAAGTGATAAACGGTATCGCCAATGCTGTCATGGCTTCCTTTATGGACTGCCATGGCGCACCTCCCACTTGGTATTGTTCCAGATTTAATTCCATAGGCATTATCTGGAACCTCTCCTTCGTGCGAGCCACAGATATCAAACTGAAACTGATCATCTGGCGTATCGCTTGGGTCTGAGTGAGGAATACCAAATGTTTCGCTGGTTTTTATTGGAGATAAACCTGTTGATTTTCGCCAATTTATAAACTTAGCTGCTGTCTCGTATACTAGTCGTGGGCTACCTTTATGTTCAATTAATGCAACTTCTCTTTTTTCGAAATCTACGATTTGAACATCCATTACACTTTCTCCTGTTATTGGTGGATGATATTCATACTTTGAGTGCCAAGAACGCCACTCAGGCTGATTTCTAAATTGGGAAGGTGTTTGCCCAAATATCCTTGAAAAAGCACGGGTAAAAGCTTCTAGGCTTTCGAATTGAGCTTCAAAAGCAATATCAGTAACACTGAACTCTGACTCAAATGCTAACCTAAAGGAAGCTCGTTTCATTCGTGCAAGTAACACATACTGCATAGCACTGATCCCCATAAACGCCTTAAAGATACGGTGAAAGTGGTACTTTGAACTGGCAGCCACAGTACTGAGATGCTCAAGTGAGAACTCGTCGTCTAGGTTACTATCTATAAAGTCGCACACTTTCTTTATCTGTCGTTCATGACGTTTTATCACGCTCATTGTTTTTGATACTCCAACTCAGAAATCGTAGAGATGATACCCACGAAGATTTAATTATGCCTGATTGAAATTGCTGGATGACGGCTAGAATAAAGCTTATGGAGGACGAATAGGTATGCTTAGTTACCACAAACGCACTTTTTAACTGCATGGTACTCAGTGCTTACTTCAGTCCAGAGTTTTATCAGCAGTGATCATCGTTAGCAAAGTTCTGCCCCAAAGTGAGCCAGAGAGGGATTGAACTCAGATTCAAACTCAGGAACTTGTCTTACTTTTCCTCATGCCTAAAGTTCTAACCCACTAGACCACTAGACCACTAGAGACTGATCTTCAAACACAATTACGCACGAATACGTTGTTAAAGTGTTTCTAAGCTATTGAATAGTCGATAACTAAATGGAAGTTCTTCAGTGATAACGTGCCTTGAATTGGAAGCAATGTGTGTTTGCACGGTTTGCACCTGAAAAATCGGATTTATACTGCATTATGTTCTTATTTTTCAGTTGGTTAAGTAATGGGCTTGGGGTACACTGAAAGTGTGAATCCGTGCCTGCACGATATTAAAATGTTAGTGCTCTAGGAGAGTTATGAGCGAAAGTTCTATTAAAAATATACGAAACGGGGTAATTGCTTCAGTAATTGCTGGTATCATTTTGTTGCTAATACCCACTGTACGTAGTTATGCCAGTTATGCATTGGATTGGATATGGTCTGGCGTTAAATGGCTTTGGAATAGCCTTTTTGAAAATTATTCTTTCTCAGGCTGGTTTTTATTGATTATCTTTGCATTTGCTATAATTGGCTTCTTAACAATTATCTTTGCTATTAAAAGTAATTTCGACGCGCCTGAACACTCTGACTACAAGGAAGGTTCAATCTTTAACCTAAAATGGCGTTGGAGTTGGAGCGGACACGAAATTACTAATTTATGGTGCTTTTGTCCCTCGTGCGATGCAACACTTGTTTATGATGATAGCTCTAAAAATAGTTTTTATGAGCCAACCGTAACTCACTTTATATGTGAAAATTGCTCAAATACTATCAAAGGAACAATTACTGGTGGCGCTAAATCATATGCGCTTGGAGCTGTTCGCAGAGAAATAGACCGAAGAATCAGAACTGGTGAACACGAGCACTAACAAGACGCTCAAGTCTGATTCGTGAACGCGTGCCGATTTCGCTTCGCTCAAATTATGGCACACGTGCACTCACAGCTTAGCTTAGCGTTAGGCGATTTGAGGGAAGTATGGAAGCAGTAATATATCAAGAAAGGCTCTGCGACTTTAAAGAAATTGAAAAGCTTTTGATTGAGTCAAAAGTTTTGCTCAATCCCTATGGAATTGATTCTGACCATGCATATAAACTTGAAAATTATTTATTGAACAGTAACCAAAAGGTTAGCTGTTTGCTTGATAGAAATATCGTCTCATATTTAATTGACTTGGTTAAAGGTATTAATTTGTCGCCAGACTTTGAAGCAAGCCGTTGTCATAGGCTGACCGCCGCTCTTCAAGCCTTTTTCAATGCTTCAAACATAAAATCTGAACCGGGTCTTTCATATCATGAATACATTGAGAACTCTTCTGTCGAACGTGCAGATGAAGAGCTAAGCTATTTCCGTTCAGCAGATAATTTGGATGCAAATTTATATTTGGATATTGCATTAAATAACATTAACTCTATCCCCTCTGAAGTTGCTCCTCGCTATCAAACAGGCGAGTTGGCTAACTTTGATACGGAATGCCGTGTCAAAGCTTTTGAGTTCAATATAGTCGTCATCAAAAAGGGGCTGAGCATTCGTTCTAAGTGCAAAAACGATTATGAAGCTGTGAAGTTATTATTAGAATGGATGTTTGAGGAGTATGTGTTTTGTGCTCCTGCATTTTTCTTCATGGCGATATATTTTAGTGGCGAGAAAGTTCCTAAAATGCTCAAGTCTAACTCAATGAAAAGCGTCAGGAATGCTGGTTGGGATTTAGCACTACTTCAGCACTGGCTAACATTAGCTAATAAAGATCCTGAACAGTTGTGGCTACTGGCTAGCATGGACAAAGCTGTTGCCAAAACAGCAAATATGATGCTTCCTCGCTCTACTGAAGAGCCAGAAGATTACTTTGACAGGCTTGAACATACATTCTCTACTATGTGGGGGAAGAAATATGGTCATGGGAGTAAACTTTTCCAAAGGTTTCGTTATTGGCAAGAAAATGCGAGCAGCCCTAAAAGAAAAACTAACCTTCCAGAAAATAGGACATCTGAGTATATGCTGACTTTGAGAGAGTCAGTGCACGAGGAGTATCTGCGTGCAACAATCGCCTAACAATAAATTCAAGCAGATTCGTAACGCTCAGCATTTTTGCTTTGAATCAGCTTAAGTGTTTACGGCACAATAGTTTAGGTGGGTGGTAGCGTTACTCACTACTTAATTTGGCGTTTATGTCTCAAGGATGGAGAGTAATGCAAGGATACAAAGTAAGCACAAACAATGAAGGCCTCGACTTTGAGTTTATCTATAAATTTATTTCACGTAGTTATTGGGCTTCTGAGATTCCAAGAGAAACTTTGAAAAAGGCGATATCAAACTCTTTTTGTTTTGGTGTTTTTACTGACACTGGCGATCAAGTTGGCTTTGCTCGACTCATAACAGATAGAGCTACATTCGCTTACCTTGCGGATGTGTTTATTGACGATCGTCATAGAGGGAGAGGTCTGAGCAAGTTGTTAGTGCAAACGATAGTCGAACACGCTGATGTAAAAGGACTCCGTAGGATGGTTTTGGCTACTAGGGATGCTCACGGTCTCTATGCTCAATTCGGTTTTAGACCAGTAGAAAATCCAGAGATATTAATGCAAATCTGGCAACCGAATGTCTATCGTGACCAAGAGGCATAACAAATAAGGATTAAGGTGTTGCTAAGCCAACACTAAATTCCGAGTGTTGAACAAGCCTGAAGCCACTTTATTAAGTAAATTATTCGATGATGGTCGAGGGGCATTGCGCCGTGAACTGGTCTATTAACGCATGGCACCAAGTTAGTGACTTTCCATACTTGTAGTTATTCATGAATTGCTAATTTAGCAAAACCACTAACACAGAAATGTCCAGAGGCTTCATAGATCTGAAGTTTTACTCGTGGCACTTTTCTCTCAAAGTACCACTAGCTCAGATCTGCCCCTTTTTTAATCTCGATTATTGATAAGCTTAAGCACAGATGCCTTCGCCGAGCGCAAATTTTAATATGTAGACTCAAGCGGCTTTTGCAACTAATTGCTTAGGGGTTACAATGTCCTTTTATCTATATGGTTATGGGGAATATGATGGAAAGAGGTGTTATTGCGTTACCGATGAACATTCAGTACAACATGACAGGTTTGTCATTCAGTTCGAAACTAACTCCTGAGATGGTTAGGTACTATATGTTGTACTGGGACAAGATGATTGTTCCCGACAACAACCTCATATCTTTCGGTATTCCCGACCAAGAAGACCTCGTCGCAACAGGAAAAGTTCTGAGACCTAAATTGAGCTTTGGCAATGGACGATACTCTAGCCAAGATATTGCTGATGCAATGCTATTAGAGCAAGCTGAACTAGCTAAAATGTTCAACAAAGATCCTAATGTTGATTGGCTTATTCATCAATCTGATTGTAATCAGTTCTACTTACCTCCTGAGTTGTCCGAGCAAAACGATCATATTCGTTTTGGCTTGACTAACGTGCTTCCTGTTCCTGATCGTTCGGTGAATATTAACGAGATACTTGAATTCAAAGATTACCGAAGTGACGAGCTAGGTGATTTACATAACTGCATAAATGAAATGTATAAAGAAGTGTTATCTGCACCCGATCAAACTCTTGAGGGCAAACAAGCAATAACTAGATTTCAAAACTCGATCAATAACCTTGACCAAGTATCAAAGGAAAGATTCCGTATTTTCAATAAGTTTGATATTGACGTTCAATACAAACTTTCTGGGAAAGACCTAATTCAAACAACAGGTTTGGCTAACCTCGGGGGGGCAGCATTACCGGCTTTTGGAATCGATATGTTCACAGGTTATTCTTTTACTATGGCAACTGCGGTTGGTGCTCTTGCTGGATTTGTGTCTGGTTTAGAAGTTTCTGTGTCAAGAGGCCAAGCATTGAAAGAGCCCACCAACAACCCATTAATGTACCTGTCTAAAGCATCAGAAGTTGGAATAATCACGATTTAAGGCTTGTAGTGATCTGAACCAGCAGAACTGGACACCTCACTGAGCGACTTTCCGATAGCAAAAGTTATCCGAGTTTTTCTATTTTACGTGATCACATATTTTACGTGATTACTCTAAGAAGGCTTTGTTCAAAACCAGTTTAGAGCATTTGATCTAAATAGTTTATGCCCCACCTTTTACTCATTCATATCCTGTTCATGGGGTTTTGTCCTACTAGAAGTTATCCATTCTTCAAATGCTGTTCGTCGTGAATCCCCGTGTTGTATCACGGGGGTAAATTCGACCAACTCAACAGAGTGCGCTTAAATGGCTTCAATAATTATGAACTAAGTGATTTTTTTATGAAGTGGTTTTCGTTATCAGTTTCAAGAACGAATAAGCACTGAAAATACTCATTTTCTTCTATTTTATTTGGTTCACATATTTTTATTAAGTTAAGAGCAAGTATGCTATAGCGGTTATACCAGATAAAGTACTCTGTACAGACATGAGCTTCCTTCTCGTCTTCTGTTTCAATTATCTTATGATTCATCATATGGCTATACGTATAAGCACATTGGACAAGAACGTTTACACTCCCAAGAATGGAATGAGCAAGCTTCAACATCTCTTGCTCTTCTTCGTTAGTAAGAACCCTAGTTGTATGTGCGTACGCTTGTAGTATTTCAACAATTTTTTTCCCTTCTAGCTCATTGTGAAAATTTTTATTGTTTACTCGAAGATTGATTTTTTCATCGAAAGCCTCTTTAAACCTTAAAAGTTTATCTTTATATGAGTCCACTTCAATTATAGCGACATTTTTCCTGTAATTTTTTCGTTCAATTTCTAATGTTTTATAAACAAACCATGCCGCTATTCCTGAAGCAGAAAACGTAAGTGGCCCAATTATTACACCGCTAAAGAATGTTGAAAAATGTGCCCAAGGTTCAGGATCATTGCTTATAGGAAGTTTATAAAAATTCATGATGTATAGCCCTAACCAAATCACAGCCCAAGATGTTACAACCCAGATTAAAGCTACTGTCTTATTTTTTTTCATTGATAATCACTTTTAATAGTCATAAGGACAAATTGTCAAACAGACACAAACCACCTCGATTGAGCATGGTGATTTCTATGAATTATATTGATTTAAGTTCTTTGACAATAGTTCTTTATAGTCCTACCAAGAAAGAAATCAATGTAGGTTCAGATAAGTTTAATAATTACTTCGTCTAGTTAAGATTATCTTCCCCTGCTAGTTAGAGGTGATTATACTTTGCATAGACTAAGTAATCAGAGGTTTAATTAATGAGTTCGAATTTTTTCGATCCCCATAAGAGTTTTTTAAGTCTTAATGTAGTGAGAGTAACAGCGTTTGCTCTACTTTCCTTTTCAGTATCAATTGCAATCACAATAGCTTGTAATTCAAACCTTACGTTTAATTGGAGTTATGACGGTTTCAATCTATTTTTTATGGTTTTCAAATTCCCTCTTTCTATTGCCGCCCTAATTATTCCAGTAATCGCTTTGCTTGCAGCGAACCACCGTTCAGAACAAACAAAGGAACAAATTCGCGTCACCAATGAACAGAATGTATTCTCCAACTACTACAAACACATAGATGAATTCACCAAGTACCTATCTCAACGTGTAGATAAAGAGATTGATTTAAGATTTGCTCATAACAATATCTACCCAGATGCGCCGACTGGCAATTATGCGATTAATCCGTTGCTATTAGCTTTACTGTCAAGACTTGACCTAGTTGTTAATGAGATTGAAAGCTCATACACTAACGCTATAGATTCAAATTTGGATCAGGAAACCCAGAAGCATTACTACAAAATAATTTGTGACCTCTATGACTTTATGTACAGAGATAGCCAGGACTATGTGAATTTTCTGGCTGTCAAAGCTAACTCACAATACTCAAACTCTTATCTTTATCAATCTATGAGTTTTATTTATGTGTCTCGACTGGTAATTGAAAAAATAGAATTACTTTGCAAATTTTCTATCGATTACGCTTCCCCGATAAAACGATTAACATCGATACACCTCGATTTAAATAAGATCTATGTACAGACAACGCCCGACAGTCAAAAGGGATTGGACATGGGGGTCTCAAAAAAAGAAGACCAAACATTAGAACAAGCAACCACAAAATTTATGGGATTTGTACATAAAGCTTTAGAATAAAGTAAAATAAAAAAGCCGAACCCTCTCGATAAAGGTTCGGCTTATTTCTCCTTGATATGACCAAAAAGGAGGACTGACTAATCCACTAAACAAGGTATATCTTTGTGCCAGTCAAGGTAACCATATCAACGAAAGATTACCTAGTTAACTGATGCAACCTAGACTTTGAATTCGCATTGATAAAACCATACTTTTCTAATCCTATTTCTTAATATTCGCTATCGCCCTAGCTAATCCAAGTAGGTGTGTTGAAGTCTTAATCTCTAACTCTGATTGAATCCCCAACTGCTAGTATTTGTTGTGGCTTCACCACTTGGCCTGTCGACAGCTCCATACTGTCGTATAACATTTTGAACTGCACCCAATCTTCACTAATGCTAAGTTCTCTACCTTTGGCCATCCGCATAAGTCTTGTGCACTCAGGAGGTATTGGTTTTCCCTCATCTCAAGCTGTGACTGTTCTCACAGTTTTAAAACACAGTTCAGCGACTTCGTCATTTAGCACTCTAACTCTCGAAAAATGTAATTCTTACTCATTTCGCGATACTTCAATGAGCCCCCCCTAAACACAAGAGGTTGACTGATTTTACAAGGTATGCACCATTAAACATAATCAGACAAAGTGCGCACTGTACAAAGGCGTATTAATTGGCAAACTGGCCTTATAAAAAGTTATTCATGAATCACTAATATTAGAATCCCTGAAACTCAATTTATGTCCATCTTTGAGCTAGCTCATAGCTTATTCTGTGATATGTGGCGAATTTCAACCTAAACGGTGTCGGTTGAAATTGGCCGAGTTTTATCATGTTATAAAGAAAAGCTTGGGCTTAGTAGCTATGAATGTTACTGCCCGAATGGAACATGAATTAGCGGTCTTGTATCACGACTTACGTCTATGACGTGTTGGTCTGTTTCCGCTCAAAAATGTATATTTTAGAGTCGGTTATTACGCTAGTGGCTTTGCGATTAATAATATAACCTGCTTATTTATTGGACTATCGACGGATTAATCTTGATAACGAAATACATCAACAATTTGCTGTCTAAAGTCACCAACGATATCAAAATAGTGGTTGTTAGATTCAGAATTTTGACTCATTAGGTTTGCTGATTTTTGATCTTTTTGAGTTGTTCGTGATGCTTCCCATCTATCCATATCGAGTGAGTCATCTTGGCGAGTGTCGTTGGATGGTTGAGGTTCATGCTTCTTTGGGAGCGTCGAGCTTTTGGCATCTATGTGTTTGTGATGTAAGACATTGTGTTCAGGGATTTCTTCAGCAACTCGGTGTGCATATTTCACTAAGTTGGGCTCGGCGAAGGTGTACAACCACGCTTCTTGGTTCAGCCCTTGGTTTATCCTCAATATACGGCCTAATACCTGCCTAAAATAAAGCTCTGTTTTTACGTTGCTTAAGTGACAACAGACTTGAAGCCTTGGAATGTCGGTTCCTTCACTGATCATTCCCACACTGACGATCCAATCAGTATCATTGCTTCTAAAATCATCAATAATGCTTGGTGGGTCATCATGCTTATAAGTAACAATAGCCGCTTTCTTTTTAAACTCCCCAGAAATAATCGCATGTAATCTAATCGCATGTTCGATGGATGAAGCAACCACTAATCCCGCGGCATTCGACTTCTTTTGTTGAATGGCTTCTAGTGTTGCTATGCCAGACTTTATTAGATACCTCATGCAGGTATCATCATTGATGATGCTTTGATAGCGAGCACAAGGTTCATCGAGATAGTCACTAATGGATGAGAAATAGCGAGCTTCGGATTCGCTAGAGGTAGCTGTGATCTGATCGTTATCTACTAAAACAATATTGGGTAAGCGGCACACGCCATCTTTAACAGCTTGGCTTAACCCATATATATAATCGCATTCAATTTTTGTATTGGCGGTGTTATAGCTCGATAAGCTAATTGGTGCTTTATCTGAACGCCATGGCGTACCGGTTAGTGAAAGCGTGTAACGGGCATGAGATTGAATATGTTCAATAATCGTTTTACCCCACGCATTTGCCTCCGCAATATTTAGTCCTGCACAGTGGTGAATTTCATCAAATACCACCAGTACACGATGGTTTCGCAATAGTGTCCAAAAGGACTCATCAAAGAACGGCAAACACTGATAGGTGTACGAGGCTCCTAGAGCGCCGATAACGCCATCAAAGCGACAATTAAGACGAGCCTTAAAGGTGCGCGACAACCCTTTAGATATAGCGGAAGAAGGCGAAAAACAGAGTACAAAATCAATTTTATCTTTTTGAAATAGTCGGGATGCGACTTCTGCAGCCATGACGGATTTTCCCGCCCCTGGTGTAGCGAGGCAAAGAAAGTGATGTTGGCCTTTTTGGTAACGATTTAAAGCTAACTCTGTACACTCAGATTGCCATTGTCGTAAAAGCATCATGAGAGGGTTAATGCCATTTTGATGGCTCGTATTTCCCCGACGAGCTTTGAGCTCTGTACTTTAGTTTTATGCCTTACATCATAAAGGCTTTCTTTTAGGTGGGGGAACTGAGAACTCAGGTCCTGATAGGTTTCAAACTCATGTAAGCATGCCAAGAAATCACTTTCACACTGTTCTAGCCTTTCTTGAAGTATGGCTTTAGGGAGCGCTAGCTTGCTTTTACAAGGTGTTTTTTTTTGGCAAATAGTTTGGTCATCCCCAGTGGTTTCCCATGATGTTTTGGAAAATAGAGCTGTCTTTTGGTACGTAGCTTTCTGACCTTCATCAACGCATACCTTATTGAGTAATTTTTTCTTCACTAGACGTAAGATATGTCGATATACAAATCTTCTTGCTGTTGCTTTATCGAGCTTTGGATCAGAAAGTACCATGAAGCGATCTCTAAGTTCTAACACAGAGAAATCATCAAGTTGTTCTTCAACGAGTATTTGATAGAACTGCTGAATTAAGGTGATTGGCTTGCTTGGCATTTTGTTGACCAGAATTTCGAGTTAAACTTTTAATGCGGATTATAGTCCGTGGCTTTGTATACCGCAACTAAGGATAGTTTTCATTTTTACTTGGACTAAAAATGAAAGACTTAGCGGTTAAATTTGGCATGAAACTACGTGACGTGCGCAAAAAAAATGGCATATCTCAAGATAAGCTCGCATTGATTGCTGACATCGATAGAAGCTATGTTGGCCGTATTGAACGTGGAGAAGTGAACATCACATTAGAAAAAGTTTATGGTTTAGCGCAAGCATTAGAGTGTAATGTTACTGAATTACTACCAGGAGCTTAGTTATTCGGAATCGTCGGTCATCGTATTCAAGAAACGTAGTGCTCCCCATTAAGTATCCTGTATACACTGTTTCTTGAAATATATAATTATCGATCGGTCTCTGTGATGTACGGAATGCTTAGTTGGCTAACGATCACAGAATAGTTATGAGTTAGTTCAATAGCACTAGCTCTGTTTTACCTCATTCTTGTTGAGATCATTACTATCTATCAGTTTGTGAATCATTATTTGGCCTATTTTTCTTAATGTAGGTATGGTGTATAAGACCTATCACATAAACTTAGGCGGGGTTTAAAGTGAATAAAGAAACCAAAAAGAATTATGACAAAGCATTTCTGACTGCGCTAACACTCTTTGGAAGTGAAGACGCCGCTAATCATTGGTTCAAGAACCCAGTTCGAGGACTGGGTAACAAACGACCAATTGATATGCTTTCGACAGCCGAAGACACTAAGGTTGTAATCGATTTTATCGGCCGTTTAGAGCATGGAGTGTTTTCGTGAGATTTTTATCCGTGGTACTTTCTAGCTCGAAAGTGTCCAGAAACGTTTCAGCGAGTGTCGTAACTCGCCTCTGTCCAGAACCTTAAAAGTCTAACACTTTACTCATGATCAAAATTTATTGTCCACCGACAAATATAACGAACGCATAAGTACAAGTTTGATTTAGAATGTTGGTATGAAAGTAGTACATTGATGAGTCATGATTTACTCTACCCGAAGAAGTAACTAGAACAACGACGCTGAGTTTAGATTGAATAAAAATAAAAAATGCAACTTACCCGAACATCACATTACTCCTGAAAATTTTGTGCATCATGCTTGGGAGATGGACTTTAGAATCTCTACTGCTGACTCATCAGTACTTCACTCTGATTTCATTAAACATACCTCATTACTCGCCGAGCAAAAAGGTATCGGTGTTCACTATTTAGATTTTTCAGAATATGACTCAGCAGCTGCAGCATTCTCCGCAAAAGAAAATTCAAGATTTCTTGAAGCTATCGAAAATGGAAGCAAAAAAACTTTGTTATGGTTTGTTAATTGCGGATCACTGGCTCCTTTAAATGTTGATGTTACGTACTCTCTCAGAACCATTTTGACGACTAGGTATGGAAGCAACACACAATCAGTATTCATAACAACTAAAGCATCATTATTAAAGATGTTTGCAGATCGCGAAGCCCCTTTTTACCAAAGTCACTTTAGGTTGACTGGCTATGGTTGCTAGCTTTGCAGATCACTTATCATAAAACGTGTCTTACTTTTAACTTCCCGGAAAAATACTCTCTGAAGTAGAATTTCAGCACTTCATTTGCATGTACGATGTCAGTACAAGACATGCTTATAGGGCTTTTAAGTCTATTTCCTTGACCACCTCGCTTGATAACGTAACGTTGATGGGCGCATTAAAATAAAGTTAACTTAGCTAAATAGGAAGTTACAACCCAAGCTTCACTTTCAAATCCAAAGGTATTTTATCAACAGCTAAATCAAGAACATCTTTTGTCGTTTTAGCTTTCAACTCACTCAGTTCTTTATCGATATTTTGATGAATCTTAACGATTAAGTCTTTTTTCTTAGCTCTAATACCTGTGTTCATTTGTCTGCGTCTTTGTTTTAACTGCTCTTTTCCATAAGACTTTAACAAATCAGAATTGGTTTCATCAAAAAAGCCCAGAATCATAGGGCTAAATTTTGACATTCTAAAAATGCTTTGTGCACTGACTCCCAAACTTTTAGCCACTTCAGATTTTGTTATTTGATATAGTGATTTAGGAGTTTTTTCATTGGCAATCTTTCCATAGTTTTTAATGTTCTTTTCTTTTTCTTTTTTAAGTTCCAAGATCATTTCCCAGGACCTATAACTTGTATGACTCTCATTACCGACAACCCAGTCAGGTTTAATAAGAACCTCAGTCCGAGCACTAACCTTATCAAGGTCATCAAGAAATTCCTCACTCATCAGTTCATCTAAATCAAAGTCTGTCTTATCCATAATTCAACCTATCTTGTTCCAATTTAGACTCAATAGCACTTATCGAATTTTCAATAGCACTCAATATCTGTCCCACTTGTTCTTTATTTGGAGCAGTTGCCTGCAACTCTCTGATTCTCTTGTAGCCGGAACGGAGTGTTGGAAGGTGATTTTCTAACATAAATCCCAATGCATCCTTATTGAGAGCCTCTTTGACCATCGGTTGAATTGCTTCCCAAATCCCGCGAATATGACCTTTTGTAATAACTGAATTTACACAATGAAGACAAAACTCTGGCTTAGCGTCCTGCGGGTTTATGCTACCAAACTTGGCACATTTCGCACGCTTCTCACTACCTTCCCTAGGGACACAAATAGCAAAAGGACTTGGCTCAATGGTAATAATACGACGGTTAATCGTTTCTCTTAACGCTTTAACTTCACTTTCAGAAATCGCTTTTGTTAAACTCTTGGCTTTTTTTACGTACCTTGCAAAACCTCCAAGATACTCTTCTCCAATCTTATCAGCATCAAGCAGTAGCATTTCAACTATAGAATTAAGATAACGCTGCCTTGCTACCTTAATTAGACCACGTGCATCCTTATCTCTAAGGTAAGCCATAAAAAAAGAGTTATCTAGATGACAAAATTGATGCTGAATAACAGCTCCGACATCTCCTTGGTAGCGAGTTAATACGGCCTCGGCCCATACATGCCGTAAAGAATGACAGGATGGGTAACGAACTCCTTCAAGTAACTCATTCATAAGATCTGAAATAGATTTGGTGTCTAGTACCACGACACGAGAACGAAGCAGTGACTTAGTAACATCTGACAGATAAATTTCAAACAAACTCTGATGTTGTTCATCAATTGCTTCACCAGTTTGAATATAAGATTCAAGTGACGCTTTCAGCTCTCGTTGAGCTTTGGGGGACTTAAAAGATGTAAAACGTAACCTTTTATCCCAGTCTTGCCTTACTTTAATAGCTGTTGTTAGTAGATGCGTGTAACTAGCACTCCCAACCCTATAACGCGCACTCAATTGTTCTAAATCTTGTATGTCACGCTCATCAAGCGTATTTTTTTTATGTAATGAATCTAGCTGTATTGCATCAATAAAAGGCTGATAATTTAATACGAAAAACTCCCAGTTGGACTTCACTCTCATTTCAATAAACATCCCTGATTCGTTTGTTCTTTCCTTAACGAATGTAGGCTCGTACAGACATGGGCCACCTTCTACAGGGGAAAATGCGTCATTAAGTTGAACGGCGATTTGGTAACACTGAGAAGTAATTTCCCTGTTGATTTTTGTTGATTTATTAGTTTTAGGTACAATCCATTTCAGTTTAAAGCGAAAAGGAATATACGAATTATCAAGAATATCTTGATTTCTTTCTATATGAATGGCGTCAAGTGGGAAGCCAAATTCACTTTTTCTGTAACCCAACCAAGCAGCAACAAGCGTAAGCATTGAGTGAAACACTCTGTTCAATTCAGCCCTAAAGGATCTATAATTAGGTCTAGTACCTCTTTCTAGAATCCTACTACCAAAATCTACTATATCTCTCAAAAAATCTATTTTACTTAGCTTTTGGGTCTCCGTTATATCATCCATTTGTGAATACACTTCATCAACATGCACTTCTGTCAGGTTTCGAATGTCTAGAAAACTCTTTTCGAGCGAAGATATATACCCTGCCCACACTTCCTCCGGTGATTTATGACAGCCTAAATCATAGAACTTCTGGAGCATTAAAATCCGTATAACTTCAACGACATCAAATCGCATCCCCAAACCTAATTTCAAGGCCAATTCTTCTATGCATTTTTCATTTAGTGACATAGCTTTATCAAATTCAGCTAAATACTGAGAATAGATAAATTCTTTTACTTCCTTAAAAAGGTCATTATGACGAACGCCTCTAGTAATCATGGTGTTACTTTGTAAATCATAACTGCTCATCGCAGATACAATCACACCTAGGAGTCTTGAGTATAAGCCTTTATCTCTTTCTCTAGTTAGGCCGTACTTTGAAATAAAGAAGGTAAGGGTCTTTTTATAAATGATTGTGTAGAGATAATCTTGCTGATAATTCTGCCTGAGGTAGTCAATGTAGTATTGACCAAGCTCTAACCCCAAGAAATTGAAGCTGCCTCCCTTTCGATATTCATTTAATGTAATATTGAGAGTAGAACGGCACACATCATCAAGTTTGGACTCAATTTTTTTCTGTGTGAGGCTTTCATCAATAACCCCAATAACACCTAACGATTTAAGGTGATTGCGAATTTTAGCTAGAGGCAAAAACTTGATAGCCCCGTTATAAGATGGGGGTGACAACCGGTTGTAAAAACCATTTTCATTTACCGATTGGATTAAGTAAGACTCCCAGAATGCATCTATATTACTTGAATCAATCATTTGGTACTGTGAAGCATTTAGAAAAGCAAAAATATGCTCTATCATTTGCGGAATAGCTGTAGCGCCATAGATATTTTTTTCGGGCAGAGCTGCAACAAAAAACAGCTTGCCGTACTCCTTCGCTGAAAGCGAATATCGGAGCCCATCAAGGCATAATGTAGCTGCCACATCACGATTTACATGAGGACAGTCTAAAATTGAAAAATCAATCTTAGTTACAGATTTAACAGTCTTATGATTAAAATAAACTGCATCATCAAAAAGAGTTCCTTTCCCAACAAAAAAATCAGGATGTGCTATCAGTTTTTTATTTTCACTTTCCCAAAAATCACAATAACGACTATCAAGCTTCTTCACCTCCATAATAAATCCCCTTATAATCAGCCAAATACACTCACCACCACACCGTTCCTGAGAGACTTTTCAAACATTATCAATCCAATTTTTTGACTATCTTTCGATAATTGACTTAAAGTATGCTCTATCCACTCTACTGTAGGTAATACTGTTTTATAGAAGTATTCTGGTTTTTTAGATAGTAGCTTCTTATAATCTTTCTTAAATTCATGTAAATAATTATTCATCTTCCATGCTGTTATTGGGCTATCTATAACATACAAATGGGAGAAACCGGTATTATCATCAGTACCTTGGTGTACAAACACACCAACTTCATTCATTTTCCCTTTCTTCTTACCGGTAACGACTTTAAGCCTTGCTAACATCTCTTCGGATCGGTAAGAAATATTTTCCGTTACGACCATAAACTCGCTATTAAACTCCTCGACTACCTCTTCTCTATTGTTCGGAGGCAATTTGTCAAAATTCAAATCGAAAACATTATTTATAAGATCTAACATTACCTCTCTGGTAATACGACCTGACGAATTTATCCACGCCTCATTTTCACTATTTAAGTAATTTTCTTTTTCAGTTCTATTAGTGTGGGAGTTTCTATTTACCAAGTAATTGAGCGTATAAGGATCACTATATGCGTGTACGGCACTGTTTTTTATCATTTTTAGACCAAAAATCACCGATGGACAAGTTGTTCCAAATTTATTAACTATCTGAGTTCTTTCTCGATTTGAAGTGCTAACTGGATTAGATATAGAATTATAAATGTACTTCCCGTTCCCAAGTAACTTTTCCAATGCTCTGGGAATGACCAGTGGTAAATTATCTAGCTTTAAATGTTGTTTAATTAGGCTAGCTTGTATGGAATTCGTTGTTAGTAAACCATAGAGGCTACCATTTAATGAGTTTAATCCCATCAAAATAGAGGATTGAGCCTTTCTTACACACAGAGGGCTTCCTTCTTTTTTCATTGATAGATAAGTAACAAGAGCTTTACCTTCAAGGGTTTTAGTCGATAATGAGCGAATAGTACAATACACTTTAGCTCGACTCTTAAAGTACTTGCATTCAATTTCTCTTATTGCCCCACCGACTTTTAACATGCGGAATGAGTTATGGGTTAGTTTTGGGATATCATATGGTTGGACTGTTAAAGACGCCATCAGCCATGAAAACATTAACTCATCGAGAGCAGTAGTTGGACAAGAGAAGTCATTTTTACTAAGCTCCCTCAGTACCTCCAAACTAAAAAGGTTACCTGACTCTACTTGTGAAAAGTTATCTGCACAAAAGCTAATACTCACCTTTTTTTTATCTCGATTCTTATTGAGAAAAAGATCATTACAATATTCTTGAGAAATTAAAGAACATTTAATTCTTTCAAATGACTTAAAGCTATTTGCAGTTGATAATAAAACAATTTCTAACGCACCATACAACCTTGGATTTGGGTTTATTGATTTGTGATAAAATGAAATAATTTTATATAGTAAGAGTCCAACAAACTCCCTTTTTTTTGTATGAGATAAATCTTTAGGGAGAGTAAATTCCGAAACTTTAAAATCAAAAAGTTTGAAAAAATTATGTAATTCAAGCTTGCTCTTGTACAATTCAAGAATAATATTGGATGCACTCAAACTCAACGATTGAACCGTAAGTTTCGGAGAGGCTAATATACTATATAAATCACTTCCAATTCCTACATCACTCCGCCTTAACCAATCGATCCCCCCAAAATAAGTTGCTAAAGACTTATGCGACTTATTCAAATTCGGGCTAACTCTCGTCTTCCTCAAATCGTGAAGGTACCGCAACTCTTCTGAGGTCAAATACTCATAAAGTTCTATTGAGCGATCTAATGCATGTGTAAATATAGTTTTTATAGAGAGCAAGGCACTAGACCCGCCATGATTATCAAATAAATCGAAATGATATGCTTCATAATTCTTTAATACATCATAACGGTTATCTATTTCTGTCTCGTTTAACCAATCAATAAATCGAGGAACTGCCGAACAGAATACATCGACCGACGATATAGCTGCTGATTTATCATAAAATGAATAATTATACGCCGCAATAACTAGCTTATATAAAGCTTCTTTCTCTGGGCTTTTGCTATCAGTCATAATTATTTTTAGCGGAGAAAATTTTTGCCTACTGCGAGATCTAATGATCAATGTTCTCGTGCTAAGTGGGTATATTGATTCTCTGATAGACTGATTACTACGAAGCTCAGCTTGCAGCTTTTGTTCGTAATAATCACTGTCTCGTGGGGCATCACGCTCAGGGTTTGGGTTTGGGTTGCCAACCCTCTTATCCCTCATTGGTCGCCTTTAATAAACTATCTATATGCCCACACGAATGTATGTAGGTTTTAGTCGTTTGGTTACCATATTTAGCATCTACTTTATGTCCCATGAGCCTTGCTGTCTCAATATAAACTGCAGATTCAGTAGTAATTGAATCATAAATCTTCCCCCTTTTCCTACACTCTTCGTAAAAAATGTCTGTTCCAAAGGAGTGCCGTAAATGATGGTAAACAGCACCTTTCTCAAGAGTTTGAAATCCCCGATACATATAGGGCTTATCTTTCATATCTTTAATCATTTCGTTCAATATTGCATGAAATGTATCTGACGGAAATCTCGATGATATACAGTTACCTTTGGAACCATTATTAGAATTTGATACAAAAAGGTGATTAGAATCACTTTCTGGCCTCTCTGTATCATAATAACGTTTCATCTTAATCAATAATATTCTTGGTATGTATAATGTTCTAGAGCGCCCATTTTTGGTGTATATGGAGGACAAATGATATTCAAATTCATCCTTCTCTGTTTTTTTTTCCAATTGGGAGAACAAAGTCAAAAGACCGCTATGTTTGTTTTTATTGGTTATGAAGTCCTCCAATAAAAATCCTCTATTCTCACTAGCCCTACAACCTAATTCCCCACCATTTCGTAAAACAACTTCTTCAAGCAACGTCGCGGCTCGACGATAGAGCAACTCTCTTGTTGCCGGCAAGAGGTACTTAACCAATAGGTTTTCTTTATTGTTAGATCTCGCTAGTTCTCTGTGAGAAGAGAATATAAAAATATTTTTATAGGCATTCCCAAAAAAATAATGCAACCAGTTGTAGTAACTCCTTAACGAGTAAACAGCTCTGTTTACAACAACCTCACTCTTACCTTGGCTACAAATCAGGTAATCGTTAATGTAGCTATTAATAAGTTCACTGGGCATTGCAGTATGATTCGTCAAGGATAATTGACTTCCAGAAATATTTTGTTCTTCAACCCACTCCAAAAATAATCCTATTTGATTAGATCGTACATATTGTCCATTTGTGCCTATTTCAACTTCTTCAAAACAGTGTTCAGTTTTGGATAAAATTCGATCAAATTTTGACTTCAACTCTATAGACACACCCTTATGAGTTGTATAGCGAGCATACAAAGAAGGCAAGAGTATAGGTGTATTAGAATCATCCAAATAAATCCAGTGACCATTAAAAACTTTGTCGCTGATTCTCTGCATACACTCTCCTACACAAGACAATACCTCAAAGTTTAACAGTAGCAGAGAACCGTCTACTTACAACCTGCTACAAATGCGCAACACCCTCAAGTTTAAAAACAATCCATATCAACATGGATTATTTTTCTAACTTTCTCTTCGCCCGCACTACACATTTAGGAATAATTCAACCTTACAACTGGATCTATGAACAGTATAATCAATTATTCTCAGATTTAAAATGATCTGGAGTCCAGCTCAAGAGGTTTCTCTTCAATAGCCGCCTACTATTCTGATAGTATTGTTAAGGAGTATTTAGTCTATAAGTAGGGATAGCTTTTGAGTGAGAAAATACTAGTAGTAGAAGACAGTCGTGCATTCAGAAACTACCTGTACCAGCAATTTAAAAATGATGGCTATGATGTTTCACTGGCTGAATCTGTAGCAGAAGCCAAAGCTATCTTAGAGCAAGAGACGGATTTCTTGTGTGCGGTGCTCGATTACTGCTTACCCGATGGCCAAGATGGTGAGATCATTGATTTGGTACTCGGCTATCAACAAAAAATCATTGTGCTCACGGGCATGTTCAACAACACACTTCGAGAGCAAGTGCTCGCAAAAGGTGTGCTTGATTACATCCTCAAAGACAGCATGTCGTCAGTCAGTTACTTACTTCCTCTGGTTAATCGAATCTCGAATAACCGATACCATAAAGCTTTAGTTGTTGATGATTCTGCTGTGGTTCGTCGATATGTCGTCCAACTTCTTGAGCATCAATATATTCAAACGATTCAAGCGGAAGATGGAGAGCAAGCACTAGAGCTCCTTCAAAACGATCCTGATATCACTTTTGTCGTTACCGACCATGACATGCCGAACAAAGATGGCATTTCGATGACCCGTGATATTCGAGTCCAACACGATCGTAATCAACTCGCTATTCTCGGCCTATCTGGCAGTGATGATCGCACAATGACCGCTCGCTTCCTTAAAGCTGGCGCCAACGACTTCCTTTATAAGCCATTTAACCAAGAAGAATTTTTCTGCCGTATTCACCAATTACTCGATATGAAAGAAGCGACCAACGAGCTGTTTCGTCATGCAAACGAGGATGCTCTGACCGGACTTTGGAACCGTCGCTACCTATTCAATCAAACATGTAAAGGCTGCGAACATCGCAGTATCGCCATGATGGATATCGACTTTTTTAAAAAGGTGAATGATACCTACGGCCACGACGGTGGTGACGCGGTATTAATTGAGATTGGTAAAATCATCAAAGAGCACTTTAAAGATGATTTAGCGGCTCGCTTCGGTGGCGAAGAGTTTTGCATTCAGTCATGCGAACCATTTGAAGATTTTATAGAGACCTTGGAGTCGATGAGAGTCGCAATTGAAAATCATGAAGTGCAGCATGATTCACATGTGATTAAAGTGAGCATGAGCATTGGCGTGACCGACCAAGAAGGCTCTTTAGACGAGCAAATCAAAGCAGCAGACGAGCTACTTTATACCGCGAAAAAGCAAGGTCGAAACCAGTTGATATGCGCTCGTAATAACCTTCAACGCGTTAATGAGTAACTCCTGCTTTCCTAGAGCACGAATCGAGTCAGCCTTTAAAATGAAAAGAGCCCAAGGTGTTAACCTTGGGCTCTTTGTTTTTTGAGGAGCAGGTTTCGCTCCTAATCGTTATTGCTGCTAATCGCAATTAAGCAATACGATCTTTATTCCAAGAAGCTTCTTTTTGCTGACGCTCAGCCAGTTTCTCTTCGCGGTACGCTTCACGTGCTTCACGCTTTTTGCGCGCATCACAAGGTTCAGGACAGTTACATACTTTATCAATACCAACAGCCCCTAAGCCACCACAGCTACCCTTCACAACTTTCTTTTGGATAATATAGCCAATAGACATCGCTGCGATTACTGCAAGAAAAACACCAAATGTAATCAGAAATGTATTCATAATTCTCTCGCTTACCTTATTTACCTAAGTATGGCTTAAATGCTTCTGAAGCAATTTCTTTAAAGCCATCTGCTGTTTTAACCACCATAAACGCTGGGATGTTATGCTGGTTAGCGATTTCCATTCCTCTTACTTCACCTAAGACCATAAGGCCTGTAGATAAGCCATCTGCAGTCATTGAAGACGGGTTTAAAACGGTTACAGAAACCACTTTATGATGAAGCGGCTTGCCTGTTTCAGGGTTGATGATGTGTGAGTAACGAACACCATCGCGCTCAAAATAGTTACGGTAGTCACCAGATGTTGCGATCGCCATATCACCCGGCTCGATGATCTCTTGAATGTTGCGCTCGTCGACAGTTGGCTTCTCTATGGCGATACGCCAACCCACACTTTCACGGTTTAAACCCTTCAAGCGGATTTCACCACCTACTTCAACCATGTAATTATGAATACCAATTGAATCAAGGTAATCAGCAACGACATCCACACCCCAACCTTTTGCGATAGTTGAAAGGTCAACATACAAGTTAGGCAAGTCTTTGCTTAGCTTATTACCTTCAACGCTTAAGTGATGAATACCAACCTTAGCCTTGCGAGCCGCAAGCTCTTCATCTGATGGAACCACTTCAGGACGAGCTTCAGGACCAAAACCCCAAAGGTTAACTAATGGTCCAACCGTAACATCCAATGCACCTTCAGTAAGACCGTTCAAACGAATCGCTTCTTTCACAACAATAGCTGTTTGTTCAGATACTTCGAATGCATCGGCACCTTGATGCTGGTTAAAACGGCTCAGTTCTGAGTCCTCACGGTAGGTCGACATTTGATCATTCACTTCTTCAAGCAGACGGTCGATCTCGGTATGAACTTCGTTAGACTCAGGAAATTCATCACCATTGATGTACTTAATATTGTAACTGGTACCCATTGTAGGGCCACTTAAATGCACTTGCTCTCTTGCCTGATCACAGCCCGCAAGAAAAATCAAAGAAGTTAATGCAACAAGCCAAATTCTCACTTGCTTACTCCTGTTTAAGGTTAAGGATTTATATAAGGAAAAATAAGAGTAAAAAATAGGTATTTTGAATGCCTTACTCTTTCTTATATAAGCCAGTTTGTTGTGACGAGTAGTCTTAGAAAAACAAATGGCTGACTCGTAAGAGTCAGCCATAATATCAATCACTTAAATGGATTAACCACCGAAGTCATCTAGTAGAATGTTTTCATCTTCTACACCAAGATCTTTCAGCATGCCGATAACAGCCGCGTTCATCATTGGTGGACCACACATGTAGTACTCACAGTCTTCAGGAGCTTCATGATCCTTCAGGTAGTTTTCGTACAATACGTTGTGGATGAAACCTGTGTAACCATCCCAGTTGTCCTCTGGTTGAGGATCAGACAGTGCACAGTGCCACACGAAGTTCTCGTTTGCAGCCGCTAGGCCATCGAAATCTTCAATGTAGAACATCTCACGCTTAGAACGTGCACCGTACCAGTAAGACATCTTACGAGTAGAGTTAAGACGCTTAAGTTGGTCGAAGATATGTGAACGCATTGGCGCCATGCCCGCACCACCACCGATGAATACCATTTCATTGTCTGTGTCTTTAGCAAAGAACTCACCAAATGGACCAGAAATAGTACATTTGTCGCCTTCTTTAAGAGACCAGATGTATGAAGACATCACACCAGGAGCTACGTCAGGGTTATTTGGCGGCGGAGTTGCGATACGCACGTTAAGCTTGATGATGCCTTTCTCTTCTGGGTATGAAGCCATAGAGTAAGCACGAATCGAATGCTCTTTAACGATAGACTCGTAACGGAACAAGTTGAACTTATCCCAGTCACCACGGTATTCGTCAGGAATATCGTAATCTGCGTATTTCACGTGATGTGGTTCAGCTTCAATCTGAATATAACCACCCGCGCGGAACGGAACTTCTTCACCTTCAGGGATAGCAAGTGCTAGCTCTTTGATGAAAGTAGCTTCGTTATCATTAGAGATAACTGTACATTCCCACTTCTTAACACCAAAGATGTCTTCGTCTAGCTCAATCTCCATGTCAGTTTTCATAGCAACTTGACATGCAAGACGTTCGCCTTCGCGAGCTTCGCCTTTGGTGATGTGATCAAGTTCAGTTGGTAGGATGTCGCCACCACCAGACTTAACTTTTACACGACACTGACCACAAGAGCCACCGCCACCACAAGCAGACGATACGAAGATACCAGCGCCAGCTAGGGCACCAAGTAGCTTGCTACCAGGTTGAGTAACGATCGCCTTTTCAGGGTCGCCGTTTACAGCAATAGTGATGTCACCTGATGGTACTAGCTTAGACTTAGCGAAAAGAATCACTAGTACTAGAGCCAATACAATAATGGTAAACATCGCTACGCCAAGAATAATGCTTTGCATTTGTTATTCCTTATTACTGGGTGCTTACCCTACAGTTGAACACCAGAGAAAGACATAAAGCCTAACGCCATCAGACCAACAGTAATGAACGTGATACCAAGGCCACGTAGACCTGGAGGTACGTCAGAGTACTTCATCTTCTCACGGATACCCGCAAGAGCAACGATAGCTAACATCCAACCCACACCAGAACCGAAGCCGTAAACAACAGATTCAGCAAAGTTGTAGTCACGAGTTACCATGAAAGATACACCACCAAAGATTGCACAGTTAACTGTGATCAATGGAAGGAAGATACCTAGTGCGTTGTACAAAGGTGGGAAGAAACGGTCTAGAACCATCTCTAGGATTTGTACAAGTGCAGCGATAACACCGATGAATGCGATGAAGTTAAGGAAACTTAAATCGACACCGGCAACAAGTGCATTTTCTTTTAGGATGTGTGTGTAAACAAGGTTGTTTACAGGAACAGCGATTGTAAGTACTACAACTACCGCAACACCAAGACCAAAAGAAGTTTTAACTTTCTTAGAAACCGCTAGGAATGTACACATACCTAGGAAGAAAGAAAGCGCCATGTTTTCGATGAAAATCGATTTAACTAGCAGACTAATATAATGTTCCATGACTACCTTACCCCTTCGCTTCTACTTGTTCTGGTTTGAACACACGAATTGCCCAAATCAAGAAACCAATTAGGAAGAATGCAGAAGGTGCTAGAAGCATCAAGCCGTTTGGCTGATACCAACCACCGTTGCTCACTAGAGGTAGTACTTCCATACCAAATAGTTTGCCAGAGCCTAGAAGCTCACGGAAGAAACCAACAGTGATAAGAACGAAACCGTAACCAAGACCGTTACCAAGACCATCGATGAAAGATGGGATTGGCGCAGACTTCATTGCGAATGCTTCAGCACGACCCATTACAATACAGTTAGTAATGATTAGGCCAACGAATACAGATAGCTGCTTAGAGATATCGTATAAGTATGCTTTAAGCACTTGGTCTACCACGATTACTAATGATGCGATAATTGCCATCTGAACGATGATACGCACACTGTTAGGAATGTGGTTACGGATCAAAGAAACGAAGAAGTTAGACAGAGCAGTAACGAACATTACCGCGATAGTCATAACAAATGCAGTTTCTAGCTTAGTGGTTACCGCAAGAGCAGAACACACACCAAGAACCTGTAGCGCGATTGGGTTGTTATCCAACACAGGCGCTAAGATGCTCTTTTTAATTTCTTTTGCACTAGACATTAGTTCAGACCTCCGTCACGAACTTTTGCTAGGAACGGACCAAAGCCCATATCACCTAACCAGAAGTCAAATGTATGTTGAACACCAACGCTGGTCAGTGTTGCACCAGAAAGGCCATCTACACCGTGCTCAGAACCTTGAGGAGCGCCACCTTTAACAACCTGAATAGCAGGTTTGTGGTTTTCGTCGAATAATTTCTTACCAACGAATTGAGCGCGCCAAGTTGGGTTCTCAACTTCACCACCAAGTCCAGGAGTTTCACCTTGCTCGTAGTAAGTGATACCAGAAACTGTGTTGCCATCAGTTTCTACCGCAACGAATGCGTACATCATTGACCATAGACCGTTACCGTGAACAGGGATGATAACTTTAGAAGTTTCAGCGCCATCTTTCACTAGGTATACCGTACCCGTGTTAGCACGACGAATGATCTTAGCGATGTCATCTTCAGCTGAAAGCTTGATTGACTGAGCTGGATCTTTTGCCGCTTTACGTTGGTCGTATGCAGCAGCGTCGCCGTCAACGAAATCGCCAGTAGCGAAATCAACTAGACGAGGTTCGATGTTCTCTGCGTACAGTGCTGGGATATTACCCGCAAGTTCAATGCCCGCAACTTCAAGGATCTTAGTTTGCTGATCCAGAACTGCGTTAGCTTGTTGCTTAGGTTTAAGAACAACTGCAGCTGTTGAAACGATGATTGAGCACACTAGGCTCAATGCGATAACAACAAACAGCGTCTTTTTAATGCTATCGTTATTACTTGCCATAGCGCGCTAGTCTCCGCTTAATGTTCTTCTCGATTACAACGTGGTCAAACAGAGGAGCAAATAGGTTTGCGAATAGAATCGCAAGCATCATGCCTTCTGGGTATGCAGGGTTAACTACACGAATCATTACACACATTGCGCCGATTAGGATGCCGTACCACCACTTACCTTTATTGGTAAATGAAGCTGATACTGGGTCAGTCGCCATGAAGAACATACCGAACGCGAAGCCACCTAAAACTAGGTGCCAATGCCAAGGCATGCTGAACATTGCATTAGTGTCAGAACCAATCACGTTAAATAGTGTTGATACTGCAACCATACCGATCATTACACCCGCAATGATGCGCCATGAAGCAATGCCCATGTAAACAATCATTGCTGCACCAATCATAAGTGCAAGCGTTGAAACTTCACCGATAGAACCTGGAATGTTACCAATGAATGCGTCCATCCAAGTGATTGCTTCACCTGATGTTACGTTCATTAGTGCACTACCGCCGCCTTGAGCCCATTGGCTAAGAGCAGTTGCACCAGAGAAGCCATCTGCAGCAGTCCAAACTACGTCACCTGAAATCTGTGCAGGGTATGCAAAGAACAGGAACGCACGACCAGCAAGAGCAGGGTTCAAGAAGTTACGACCCGTACCACCGAAGATCTCTTTCGCAACAACAACACCAAAGGTAATACCTAGTGCTGCTTGCCATAGAGGAAGCGTTGGCGGAACGATAAGCGCAAATAAGATAGAAGTAACAAAGAAACCTTCGTTGACTTCGTGCTTACGCACCATACAGAACAGTACTTCCCAGAAACCACCAACGATAAATACCGTTGCGTAGATAGGTAAGAAGTAAGTCGCACCCAAGAGCATCTTACTGCCCCAACCTGCATCGGCCCCTAAGGAGGCTCCAAGCATTTCGGTTAGCCAGTAGTGCCAGTTACCATCAATGATAGAAACTAGTTCTGCACCTGAATACATGTGGTTTAGTGCTGCGATAGCCTGACCACCTGCGTTGTACATACCCCAGAACATTGCTGGGAATACCGCAAGCCAAACCATGATCATGATACGTTTTAAATCAACGCTATCACGGACATGCGAGCTTTTCTTTGTAACAGTACCTGGTGTGTAGAAAAGTGTTGCTGCTGCTTCGTAAAGCGCAAACCACGTTTCGTGTTTACCACCTGGTTCAAAATGATGCTCGATGTCTTCAATAAACTTTTTAAGGCCCATGAAAATTACCCTTCCTTCACAATTGTATCTAGGCATTCACGAAGTAACTGACCGTACTCGTACTTACCAGGACATACAAAGGTACACAGTGCTAAATCTTCTTCATCTAGCTCTAGCGCACCAAGTGCTTGTGCACTATCAACGTCACCAGCGCATAGATCGCGAAGCAGCAAAGTAGGCTCCATATCTAATGGCATTACTTTCTCGTAGTTACCAATTGGAACCATAGAGCGATCACTACCGTTCGTTGTCGTTGTCATATTGAACAACTGACCTTTAAACACGTGACCAAGGAATGAACGAGTAACAGAGAACTTGTTCTTACCAGGCATAGCCCAGCCGAATAGCTCTTTATCACGACCTTCACGAAGAACCGAAACTTGTTGATGGTAACGGCCAAGGTAAGCATGTGGACCTGAAGCGTGAACACCAGATAGCACTGAACCTGAGATCAGGCGAACTTCACCTGGCATCAACTCGCTGTCCGTCAACTCTTCAAGGCTAGCACCAATTTGAGTACGAACTAGACGAGGGTTGTTAACTACTGGACCAGCCAGAGAAACAACGCGCTCAGAGTAAATCTCACCAGTAAGGAAAAGCTTACCGAATGCGATCACGTCTTGGTAGTTAATGCTCCACGCTACATTTTGTGCATTTACCGGATACAGGTAATGCATATGCGTGCCTGCAAGACCTGCAGGGTGTGGGCCATCAAAAACATGTTCTTCAACGTTAGACTGAGCTGAACGAGGTAAGCTAGTACCTTTTTTACAAACGTACACTTTACCGTTAGTCAGAGTTGAAAGAAGATCTAAACCAGCAACGAAAGCATCAGACTGCTCGTTAATGATTAATTCTGGCTCAGCTGCTAGTGGATTAGTATCCATAGCAGTAACAAAAATAGCCTGAGTTTCAGAATCAACTGCTGGAACCTTGCTGAACGGACGAGTTCGCAAAGCGGTCCATGCGCCAGACTCAACTAACTGAGCTTTAACCGTTTCACGGTCAAGGCCTACTAGTTGGTTAGCTTCATAGCTATTGAACGTGATTTGCTCATTGCCTGCTACTTCAATCACTACTGATTGAAGAACACGCTTAGCACCACGGTTCACTTCAATAACTTTACCGCTTGCTGGAGAAGTAAATACAACACCTGGGTTCTTTTTATCTGCAAAAAGAACTTGGCCTTTCTTCACTTCATCACCAACGCGAGCATGCATCGTAGGACGCATACCAACGTACTCTTCGCCAAGCAAGGCGACTTTAGTGATGGACTTACCATCATTAATCACCTGGGATGGAGTTCCTGCGATAGGAAGATCCAAACCCTTCTTTATTGTAATCATACGCACTTGCACTACTTTATCGGGAAAAAGATTCTTTTAATTGCGTAAATTCAGGACGTTTTAAAATCGCCCTTAGACACGACATTACAGTGTCCGGTTTTGGTAAATTTGAGATACCAAAATCGCAACAATACATTAATAAACTCATCACAAGAATTATGTGAGATTTATCAGGTGCCATATTCTAGCATTTTTTGACAACTTGATGCCATGACCAATAACTTGAATACGGCCTTTATTTGGTGAGATTTGAAGCATATGGACTCTCAAATATGTATAAATTTGACGAGCCGCACAGATAGAATGGCTTTTAGAACGTGTTTTAAACAAGAGATTAATACTCTGTCACAAACTAATATTTTACGTGTTATGTTGAAACACTGTTAATAAAAACATTACTCATTGTAGGTATTTTTGGTCGGTCAATTTACCATCAGCTTGAGTGATATAACAACAGAAAACAGATAGATTTTGAGACAAAAGAGGCGGCCTAGCCGCCTCTTCTATATGGGTTAATTATCTTACTTACCACCACCCATACACATCGGGCTATCTGGCACGTTATTTAGCTGCTTCATCCATTCATCTTTTGTATAAGTGTGAATGGATAGTGCGTGAATATTATTCGCTAACTCTTCTGATAGTGCTTTATTTACCGCTCTATGACGAGCAATAAGACGCAAACCTTCAAACACATCGCTGACAACAATCACTTTAAAATGACTCTCAGAACCAGCCGGAACATTGTGCATATAGCTCTCATTCACCACGTTTAAATGACTTGGTGAAAACTCATTGTGCAATTTTGTTTCGATAATTTCTTGGATCATTGTGATTCCTTAAATAGCGTATTGGCATTATCTGTCGCTCCAGTATAAACCCTAACTAACCGACTGTCTGAGTATTTCATCGCTGACTCGAGGGGTTTAGTCGAGTTTTTTATATCTTGTTCAGGCTGCATTTGAGACAATATCTTTGTTATTTCTTACATAAGTATCTCAAGCAATGAAAACTGAACTTACCCTTCACGATAGAATTTTAACCCTAAATCGTTTCCCCAACCGTTCAAATGAAACCCTTCAAGCTTGGGATGCCGGCGACGAATATCTGATTAGCCATGTTGAAGAGATGAATCTTGAACCTGGTAAACACATCCTGATCATGAACGACAGTTTTGGTGCCCTATCCGCTTGGTTCTCCAAAGATCATGACGTGACCATGATGAGTGACTCTTTCATTTCTCATCGCGGAACGTTAAAAAACTTACAGCGCAATCAAAGTAACCGAGTGAACTTCTTGAACACGATGGATGATATCCCACACGGTATCGACCTTGTGATCATGCAATTGCCAAAAACCAACCGCCACCTAATATGGCAATTGAGCCAGTTGCGCCAAGCATTGCCTGAAGGCTGCCAAGTGATTGGTGTGAATAAAGTAAAAGAGATTCACACTTCAACACTGAACCTGTTTGAAAAATATCTCGGTGAAACCAAAACCTCTCTGGCTAAGAAAAAGCACCGCCTTGTGTTCTCTTCTCCAAACTGCCAACCGATTCAAACAGTAGAGCCTTATGTTGAATGGGACGTAGACGGTGAAGATATCCGCCTGAAAAATTTACCAAATGTTTACTCAGGGGAAGCACTCGATCAAGGCGCTCGTTATATGCTAGAGCACATCCCTCAAGATCCTGAGCTACGTCATATCATCGACTTAGGCTGTGGCAACGGTGTATTGAGTGTAAAAGCAGGGCAATTGAACCCACAAGCTCGTATCACCTGTGTGGATGAAAGCTTTATGGCGGTGGAATCGGCGCGCCAAAACGTCAAGGATAACCTTGGTGAAGAAGGCAACTTCCAGTTCATCGCCAACAACTGTTTAGATGGCTTCAAGAAGAACAGCACTTACTTAGTTATGTGTAATCCTCCGTTCCACCAGCAACAAGCGATTACAGACCACATTGCATGGCAAATGTTCTGTGATGCAAAGCATGTTCTTAGCAACGGAGGCAAATTAATTGTTATTGGCAACCGACACCTCGGATACGATGTCAAACTAGCAAGACTATTTGGTGAAGCTAACGTTGAAACGCTTGAACTAAACCAAAAATTTGAGATATTACAAGCAACAAGAGAGCCTGCGAATTTTAATAAATAAGCAGAAACGACTTCACAAGAATTTAAGATACCGAGCTTCTGGTGTGAATTTAGAAAGGATAAAGGAATGAAAAAACTGATTTTGGCTGCTTCTATTATGGCATTGACAGCATGTTCTGCCCCTCAGCAAGAACAGATCAATGTAATGCCAGAAGCTTCACTAAGCTCAAGCAACCTTGTACAAGGCAAAACATACACACTAACCAGTAAAGATGTTCGTGCCGCTCAATATGTAGCCTTGGTTGATAGTGGCCGTTCAAACATTCAGCCAATTCACGCTAAACAAAACATGCGTATTTCGCTAGAGAACGCAGTAGCTCAACAGTTAGAGTCTCAAGGTTTTCGAGCAAGCGTAAACAGCGAAAACTCCATTGTTTTAGAGATTCAAGAAGCACTTGTTACCGTAGAACACACCATTATGGAAAACAAAATGGACGGTAAAGTAACGCTTGAAGTAACGGCCGAGACACCTGAAGGTAAGCTCGTTAAAACATTCAACGGTACCGCAACTCGTACTGGAGCGCTAAGTGCTTCAAACGACGACATCTCAATGGTTCTTAACGATGTGATCAACTTGGTTCTTACTGAAATTGCGAACGACCCTGAACTACAAAACTACATGAAGGAACGTTTCTAATGAGCCGTATTCTAACTTCTATTGCATTAATGCTGGTGAGCGTGAGCGTTTGGGCAGGCCCAAAAGTGAACGTTGAAACAACATTAGGTGACTTCACGATAGAGCTAAACCAAGAGCAAGCTCCGGTTAGTACTGAAAACTTCCTAAAATACGTGGCAGACGGCAGCTACGAAGGCACTATCTTCCACCGTGTTATTCCTGGCTTTATGGCGCAAGGTGGCGGCTTCGATCAAGACATGAATCAACAAGCGACTTATGCCCCAATCAAAAATGAAGGCAATAACGGTCTAAAGAATGATACAGCAACGATCGCAATGGCTCGTACTAACGCGCCAGACTCTGCGACTCGTCAGTTCTTTATCAACTTTTCGGATAACGACTTCTTGAATGCAAAAGGTGGTAACCCGGGCTACGCTGTTTTTGGCACGGTAACTGAAGGGTTTGATGTCGTACAAAAGATGGCAACCATTCCGACTAAACGAATGGGCCGCATGTCCGATATTCCAGTCGACCCTATCATCATCAACAAAGTAACACTTCTTAAGTAATCTCATACAGCGCCCTTAACCTCTTAAGGGCGTTTTTCTATACAAGGACGCCCTATGTCATCAGGCTCTCCCTCTCTTTCTTGGATGCAGACCTTCCGCAGCTATCTAGATAAACGTCTACTCTGGGTGTTTATGTTGGGTTGTTCGAGTGGCTTCCCTTGGGTTCTTATTGGCTCCAACATGTCTGGTTGGTTAAAAGATGCAGGCTTAACCCGTGCTGCTATTGGTTATTTCGGCAGTGTATTCGCTGTCTATGCCATTAACTTTCTATGGGCACCGTTGGTAGACAGAGTAAAATTGCCAATCCTGCACGCCATTCTTGGCCAACGACGCAGTTGGATATTTTTGTGTCAAAGCTTTGTATTAGTGTGCACGCTCTTCATCGCTGGAGTAAATCCAGCCAATGATCTGATGTTCACCTCGATGCTCGCTCTCGGGATCGCAATTGCGTCTGCAACCCAAGATATAGCGATTGATGCCTTCCGTATTGATTCATTCCCTAAATCGGAATCTTCCAAATTACCGCAAGCATCCGCAATGGCCGTGATGGGATGGTGGACTGGATACTCTCTTCCTGGTTACCTCGCATTTATCAATGCCGATACCATCGGTTGGAACGGCGTGTATTATGGCATGGCTGGCGTCGTCATCATTCTGATGCTATTCACCTTATTTGTCGGTGAGCCAACAACACAACGTGAAGCATTACAAAAAGAAGCACAACAGCGCCATAATAAAGTTGTGGGCTCTAAAGTTGTGGCCTGGCTAAGCGTTACAGTGTTGGAACCTTTCTACGATTTCTTTAAGCGAAACGGTGTTCAAGTTGCTATTACGCTTCTGCTGTTCGTATTCCTGTTTAAGATAGGTGAAGCCTTCTTAGGCAGAATGTCGATTCCCTTCTATAAAGAGATCGGCTTTAGCAATGAACAAATCGGCCACTACTCCAAGTTAATTGGTTGGGGTGCAACAATATTCTTCACCTTGCTAGGCAGTGTCTTCAATGTGAAATTTGGCATTGTACGTGGGCTAATGATTGGCGGCGTAGCAATGGCAGCCAGCAACCTAATGTTTGCATGGATTGCTCAAGTAGGACCCAATGAAAACTTATTCTTGGCAACGATTATTGTCGATAACTTCACAACCGCCTTTTCGACAGTGGCATTCGTTTCCTTCTTAACGCTACTGACCGGGCAAGCTTTCTCGGCAACACAATATGCCTTGCTCGCATCCTTGGGGAATTTCGGTCGAACGACGTTGGCCTCCTTCAGTGGCGAGTTGGTCGACTTCCTCAATGATTGGTCAACCTTCTTTATACTAACGTCATTAATGGTGATTCCAAGCTTGATCATGCTCTACTCGTTACGCCACTTTTTCACTGATTTATTAGAGAAAGCCAAAAACAACCACGTATAAGAGTAAAAGAAAACAAAAGAGAAGAGGGTAGCACTGGGCTACCCTCCTTACTTTCTGCCAGCAGATACTTAAACGCTAATCTGTTGTATCACTTACGATTAAGTTAAAGCCAGTTCCCATCGAGTCATCAATCGCGACGACTTGATAAACAACACCGTCAGCCAAAATTGCAGGCGCAGAGTCAATGGCAACAGTAGTTGGGTCTCCTGCTACAGTAATTGTCACGTAGTAAGATCCCGCAGCCACATAAATACCATTCGCGTAATCTTTGAACTTCACATCACTTAGTGCCGGAGTGCTACCAGAGATTCCCACGTTTTCAGTCAAGTAAATATCAACCGAAGCTGCAACTGGGTTTGCCGCCGCATGGGTAATGTTCAATACTGCGCTAGTCGCTACCGGACGACGGTTTTCAGGAACGACAAGTGCTTCCAAGTTCAATGGAGAGACAGTCCCCACTGCATAAATGCTGTAATCCATTCCAGCAAATACAGCCACCCCGTCAGCATCAATCAATGCATTGGTTGTTGTACCATCAGCAAAGATATCAATGTCATAACTCCCGGCAGCTAAATCGAGAAACCCGCGGATCTCCTTAAACATTAAATCAGCAAGTGGAGCAAATGCAGAACCGTTCACAAATGGGTCAACATCCGGTGCACCATCGACTAAATGCCCGACTCTTACTTCTGCAGTTTCTGCCATATCGTAGATTAAAGATGATCCAGTTCCGTCCATCACCATCAGTTTTACCGGTGAAGCGCTATTGGAGTCAGCTCTTGGCACCGCCGCTATGGTTAGCTCACTACCGCCAGACAGAGTGATTTCTCCAGAGTCAAAAGCAATAGCACTGCCACTTACCGTTTCAAGTCTCACACGATATTGTCCTGCGGGAATATTGAGTACGTCAGTAAAGTCTTTATAACCGAGAGTGCCAAGCGGAGCGCCCAATGGATCATTCGGTGCCGTTACGTATAAGTTCACATCTCCAACCCCTGTTGCCGCGTGAACAACTTGCACATCTAAACTTGAACTTGTTGCCGTTCCCTCAGCAGGCCTTGTAACAACTAACGCCTCAACCGGGTTATTAGAACCATCAGCATCGCCGACCACCATTACGGTGTAATCTAGATCACCGCTCAAATCGAATTGGCTTGGCGGAATCACAGTCGCTACTGCGTCACCTGGGAGTTGGGCATCTACTTGCAGGGTGGTTTGACCTTGATCTACTGAGGCATATCCGGATGCTTGAGCATAATCGACACCGCTCCAACGAGCCTGACTATTTACTAAGACATTAGCCAACGGAGCATCTGGCGATGCATGTACAGCTTGTAGTTGAGTTGTTGGTTCATCGTCATCATCACACCCAACAATGAACAGGGCTGACAACGCAACAGCGAGTAATGGTGAATATTTCATCGGTCTTCTCTCCAAAAAAGTTAGACCAGTTCGTCACACAAATGATTAGTCCAATAACTAATCTTTAAAAATTGTCTCAAAATCTAGTGCAGTGAACTGTCTTTAATTCTCCGTGATTCCAAAAGTAGCTAGGTTGAAATTCCTAGTCAGTCATCACATGACTTGTTCATCAATTGATTCCAACATCATTACGCAGTTGGTCAAAAATAGATCAAAGACAAGATTGAGAGGTGGATTTAATGAGTCATTTTTAAAGAGAAAACTATTAGAAAGGAATACTGTTGATTTTGATATGCATGTCACTCTATTTAGTAGAATCGTTTGCTTAGCGCAGTATTTCACCGATTTATCCACAAAATAATCTAATTTCACAAAATCAATAGAAACAGGGGTGCATCAAGATGCATTGCCATCTTAAAGTTCCATCATTTAAATCGTTAGTGTGATCAACCTCACCATAATAATTATAGTTTTCACTCTGTCTCACTTTTATTTGAGAACAAAATCGCTATTATGCTCGGCATTCGGACATACAAACACGCACGGATTAGCGGGTTACTTATTTTAAACATAGAGAGTTCCATTATGCGTAAATCACTTTTAGCTCTTGGCCTAATTGCAGCAACATCTGCTCCAGTAATGGCAGCTGATTATTCTGACGGCGACATCCATAAAAACGACTACAAATGGATGCAGTTCAACCTTATGGGTGCTATTGACGAACTTCCAGGCGAATCAACTCATGATTACCTAGAGATGGAGTTTGGTGGTCGCTCTGGAATCTTCGATCTATACGGTTACGTTGATGTATTCAACCTAACGTCTGATCCAGGCAGTGATAAAAATGGTCAAGAAAAAATCTTCATGAAATTTGCACCACGTATGTCTCTAGATGGCCTAACTGGTAAAGATCTATCTTTCGGTCCAGTTCAAGAGCTTTATGTTTCTACGCTTATGGAATGGGGTGGTAACTCTGGCGTTAACACTCAAAAAGTTGGTCTTGGCTCTGACGTAATGGTTCCTTGGTTAGGCAAGATTGGCTTAAACCTATACGGTACATACGATTCAAACGAAAAAGACTGGAACGGCTACCAAATCTCGACTAACTGGTTCAAACCATTCTACTTCTTCGAGAACGGTTCGTTCATCTCTTACCAAGGTTACATCGATTACCAATTCGGTATGGATGATGATAATAAAGCGCTGAAAACATCAAATGGCGGCGTTATGTTTAACGGCCTTTACTGGCACTCAGACCGTTTTGCTGTTGGTTACGGCCTTAAAGGCTACAAAGACGTTTACGGTCTTAAAGATGACGGCCTAGCAGGTAAAACGACAGGCTTCGGTCACTACGTAGCGGTAACTTACAAGTTCTAATCGAACTTATAAGAAAGTTTCCTAAATGGCACCCTCGGGTGCCATTTTTTATTGCTTTCATTTAATGCCTCGCTATCCTTGCAGCATCACTTTTTTATCTCGGTATAGCTGTGAACATCACCATTGTTGGGCCAGGGGCCATCGGCTCTTTATGGGCAATAAAACTACTTCAAGCTGGTCATAATGTCTCTTTGTGGAGCCGCTCCACTGATAACTCAATAGACTTATCACTTGATGACCAAACTTCGAATCCCTTCAGTAACAACAATATCGAAAAGCTATTAGCGAGTGACTTGGTTATTTTCACGGTCAAAGCTTGGCAAGTAGAAGAAGCCACTACTCCGTTACTTCAATATCTCGACTCTGACACCATTCTTATGTTCATGCATAACGGAATGGGCGCGGTCGACAACATCGCCACTCAAATTGATGCTCATCCAATAGTATTGGCGACCACCACCCAAGCGGCATTCAAACCCAGTCACAACAATGTATCCCACACAGGAATCGGTCAAACACAATTGGGGGCTTTTAACCTCAAGGGTCAACAGTGCACTTTTTTAGTTGATGTGTTGGAACATGCCTTGCCTGCCGTGAGTTGGAATCCTGAGATAAAAACAGCGCTATGGACTAAGCTCGCCATCAATTGTGCCATCAACCCACTCACTGGGCTGGAACAAATCAAAAACGGAGAGCTTGCTGACCAAAGATTTAGCGAAGTTTTGAATTCTATAATTAAAGAACTCACGCAAGTGATGATGGCTGAAGGTATTACTTGTTCATTCGACGAATTAGAGACAAGCGTCAAACAGGTTATCCAAGCCACGGCAAAGAACAATTCCTCAATGAAGCAAGATATGTTTTACCAACGAAAGACAGAGATAAACTTCATTACCGGACACCTTATAAAGACAGCACTTAAGCATCAGATAGAGGTTCCCGTTAACCAAAAGCTGTTTGCTCAAGTCAAAGAACGAGAAAATAGCTGGAATCATCAAGATTAGTCAGCAACGGTTAACAAGTCGCGATAAAATAACGATACCGCTAAGCATAACGCTAGCACCAATTTCCAAGATTTTAGGTAAGAATAGATGCTTGATATCAATCACATCCGAGAGCAGTTCCCTGCGTTATCACAAACCATCAATCAACAACCGTTGGTTTACTTAGACAGCGCGGCAACGACACAAAAACCTCAGGTGGTTATTGATGCCATTAGCCAATATTACTCCAAACAAAATGCCAATGTTCACCGTGGTAGTCATAGCTTAACAGCGAACGCGACCAGTCAGTTTGAAGCGGCAAGAGATAAGGTCGCTCAGTTTATTGGTGCAAGATCTTCAAAAGAGATCATCTGGACTCGCGGTGCAACCGAAGCGCTCAACTTGGTCGCTCAAACCTATGCAAGAAGTACGCTTCAACCAGGCGATGAGATCTTGGTTAGCGAAATGGAACATCACGCCAACATTGTGCCTTGGCAAATTGTGGCAGAACAAACCGGGGCTAAAGTCGTTAAAGTGCCGATGAGATCGGATTGCGAATTTGACCTAGTCGCGTTTGATACGCTTTTAAATGAACAAACCAAGATTGTTGCATTAGCTCAGATAACCAACGTGACGGGTTCTCGTCAGCCAATTGAAGCTGTCATAGAAAAAGCACACAAGATGAATGCGATTGTGGTTATTGATGGCGCGCAAGGCATCGTACACGAGCCCGTTGATGTAGCTGCTTTAGGCGCGGATTTCTACGTATTTTCAGGGCACAAACTCTACGCTCCTGCGGGTATCGGTGTACTTTATGGCAAACTTGAATTGCTCGAAGCGATGCCTCCATGGCATGGTGGTGGCAAAATGGTTGAGCGCGTCTCTTTTTCTGGCACTACTTTTTCTGAACTGCCTGGTAAGTTCGAAGCCGGAACACCAAATGTAGCCGGCGCGATAGCATTAAGCACTGCAATAGAATGGTTGAGTGGTTTTGCACAGCAATATGTCGAAAATCATATCCACCAGCTTCAGCACGAAACCTACCGTGCACTCAGTAAACTGGATGATATTCAGGTTTTGGGGTATCAGCCCAACGCAAGCGTGATTACTTTTGTGATGGATGGTGTTCACCATCAAGACATTGCGACACTGTTAGATCAACAAGGTATCGCGGTACGCGCAGGACATCATTGTGCTCATCCATTAATGGATGCGCTTAATGTGAAAGGAACGGTACGAATTTCATTTGGGATTTACAACAACATGGATGAGGTTGAAAAACTGATTGCTGCAGTAGAGAAAGCAGTAGATATGCTGTAGCGAGTAGCAAAATTGTTTAGGGTTGGCGTTCTTCGTCAACCCTTTTTATATTTGCTTGTTCGTAATGGACTACGCACTTAGCTCTTGGATTTGAGCAACAATCGCTTTTAAACCATTACCGCGAGATGGGCTCAAGTGTGTGATTAGACCGATTTTTTCAAAGTAGTCGTCAATATCGAACGCTTGAATCTGCTCTGATGTTTTGCCGTCATACGCAGCCATCACTAATGCAATCAGACCGCGCACGATACGAGCATCAGAATCAGCACAAAAATACCAAACACCGTCGATGTTCTGAGAAACTAGCCAGACTTGGCTTTCACAACCAGAAACTACAACCTGCTCACTCTTCAGCTCATCAGGCATGCTAGGTAATTTCTTACCCCATTGAATCACTTGGCGATAACGGTCTTCCCAACCGCTGAATGTCTGCATTTTTGCGACAATATCATCACTGGTAATTTCAGTACCAAATGGAGAGCTTGGGAATGACATCATTTTAATATCCAATAGATTATGACTAAATGTACAGGTGACAATGGTTTAGTGTTGTTAAGCAAATAATAGAGAACTACTTAGAGTGCTTTTGAATGATCTTTTCTACGATACGAGAAACAGCCACAAAGCCAAAAGTCGCGGTTACAACCGTTGCTGCACCGAAACCCGTCGCACAGTCCATGCGTTTTGGCCCTTCTGCAGTCGCTTTCGCAGCACATACACTGCCGTCAGCTTGAGGGTATTTAAGTTGCTCAGTAGAGAACACACAATCAATACCAAATTTACGATCTGGGTTCTTAGGAAAATTGTGGTGACGACGTAAAGTATCTTTAAGCTTCTTCGCTAGCGGATCTTGAATTGTCTTAGTCAGATCGGCGACTTTAATTTGAGTTGGGTCGACTTGCCCACCCGCGCCACCCGTGGTGATCACTTTGATTTTGTTACTACGACAATACGCCAACAACGAAGCCTTGGCTTTCATGCTATCAATCGCATCTAACACAAAATCGAACTCTTTCGACAAGTACTCAGCCTGATTGTCAGGGCCAATGAAATCATCAATCAAGTTAACTTTACACTCAGGGTTAATCAGCTTAACGCGCTCAGCCATCACTTCGATTTTGCTTTTGCCAACGGTACCCGACATTGCGTGTATTTGACGGTTGATGTTAGTCACACACACATCATCCATATCGATCAAAGTCAGCTCACCTAAACCGGTACGAGCAAGCGCTTCAACAGCCCATGAACCTACGCCACCAATACCGATCACGCACACGTGCGCTGCTCTAAGTATGTCGACTTCACTATTGCCATATAGGCGGCGAGTACCACCAAATCGTTGGTCATAGTTTTCTGAAGCTGGTGTGGTCAATTCACGCATTATTGCCGCCAATTTATTTCTGAGAAAAAGAAAAGAGTGCGTTTTATACGCACTCTTGAATTAAAAGTCTAGGGGATTAGCGATTCGCTTTCAATGCCCTATTTTATTGTTGTTTACTCGACCTTTTCAGGAGGCAAAGCCCAAGGTGCTTCGGTTGCACTGCCATCTAAGCCAAGCTTCCATACACGACCAAAATGCTTGTAATGACCCGCTTCAGTTCCCGCTCTTGGCCCCATTCCGTGGTAGAGATCCAAATGGTTCTGCTTAACTGCGCCACCGGTATCCAAAACCAGTAACAGTCTTAGCTGGTGCGCACCGCTCCAAGTACCGTCTGCATTCAGTAATGGAACCTCAGCCAGAATTGGCGTCCCCATTGGCAAGATAGAGCGATCGCCCGCTACCGCCGCCATAGGTAAGAGAGGAATGCCCGCGCTGCCCATTACTGATAGATCGTCTCTCGCTTCAAAAAACACGAATGATGGGTTTTGCTCAAGCAGCTCTTTGACCACTTCGGGATCGTTTGCCAATACCCACTCTTTGATTGCTTTTAGGGACATTTTTTCGCGTGGAACTAAGCCTCGCTCGATTAAAACACGGCCAATGCTCACGTAAGCTTTATTGTTCTTACCCGCGTATGCGAAATACTGCAACGTATCGTCATCACCGAAATGCACGAATCCACTGCCCTGTACTTCCATCATAAATGGGTCGATACGGTTTGCAGAGTAACCTAACTCAAGGCCCTGGCCTTCTAATGCACCGTTGTAGATCTCTTCGCGGGTTGGACACTCTTTATCGCACTCTGGAAGTCCATAAACAGGGAAATGGTATTCTTCACTGGCTTCGTGGCGTAGCTCCATTACGGGAGAAAAGTACCCCGTGAACAAAACGTTGCCTTGCTTATCACCACCACCCAATTGAGCAGTTTGAACGCCAAAGTTAGCGAGATCGCTTGGGTCTCCACTTTGCATCGCCCACTCATTGAGTTGCTGATAAAGCGGCTCATAGATTTTAGCCATCGAAGGGGATTTAGAAACCACCATTTCAGCTTGCTCTGCAAATGCGGTGTAGTCTCTTGGTTTATTGGATTCAACCTGATCGACCTTATTTAAGGTGCGGGGAAATTCGTCATCAAGGTGTTGTTGAGCAAGATCAGTCGGTTGAGCACAGCCAAATAAGAAAGAGGCAGCGACAAGGGGAAGCCATTTTTTAATCACAAGAGTCATCCTAAAAATTCTATGCATCGAGGATGACAAAAACAGCCAGATAACACAATCGTAGATTGTAAGAGTTTACAATAAGATAACCTATCGGACTGAGTTCTCGATATGACCTTTAAGGCGGAAGACGGGATTGTAGTGATTATCAGAATCGAGCACCATTTCTGTGTTGTCAGAATTGGTCATGCGGAAGCGATAGGTTTTATCACCCGCTTTATATTCGAAGTAGTTACCATCAAAGTCAAAACTCGTCGAAACAACAGACCCACGCACTGACACGCCATTAGCGTTTAGTCGAAACTCGTCCGTCGCATAATGTGCAACGTCCTGCTCTACCCACGTACCGTATATCAGATGGTCGGGCGTCGCCGCATCTTGTACTCGGGAAAGCACATCATCGAACAAGGAAACCACAGCAAACGATCCCACCAAAGCTAAAACCATTAAACAACGTTCAATAATCTTACGCTTCAACTTAGATTGATTGCGTTGCTCAGCTTCACTGTAGAGGCTTTGGGTAATCTCATCGATCTTGTTCTTTGTTGCTGGAGCTTGTTGCATTCGGTTACGACTCATAAAGATGCTATGTGCATTCTACACTGAGACAGTTTACATAATGAACCCTAGATGAGAATAGTTTGCGCTTTATTCCAAAAAAGGTGTTGTTTACATTTGAATTTAAATGCTAAATTAGCGAATAAATAAACACAAGTGGACTTGTTCTGTGAAATTAAGAAGTACAGCGCTAGTAAAAGGTTTCAGACAATCAACCCCTTACGTAAATGCTCACCGTGGAAAAACCATGGTTATTATGCTTGGTGGCGAAGCCGTTGCCGATAGAAACTTTGGCAACATAATTAGCGATATAGCCTTACTCCACAGCCTTGGGGTAAAGATTGTTCTCGTTCACGGAGCAAGACCACAGATCAACCAGCTATTAGCAAGGCAAGATTGCCACACGCCTTACCATAAGAATATTAGAGTTACTGACGAATATTCTTTAGGTGTCGCGATGCAGGCTGCTGGTCAACTACAACTAGCCATCACAGCTCGACTTTCAATGAGCCTAAACAACACCCCGATGGCAGGCACTCAACTCAATGTGATGAGTGGTAACTTCATTACCGCTCAGCCGCTAGGTGTCGATGATGGTACGGATTATTGCCACAGCGGACGTATTCGTCGAATAGACATCGAAGGGATTAATCGCACACTTGACCAAGGTTCCATCGTTCTTCTTGGGCCTATTGCTAGCTCCGTGACTGGCGAAAGCTTTAACCTGCTTTCTGAAGAGGTCGCAACCCAAGTTGCTATTCGTTTAAAGGCCGACAAGCTGATTGGTTTTTGCTCAGAGCAAGGGGTAACCGATGAAAGCGGTGATGTACTCGCCGAACTTTTCCCTAAAGACGCCAAGCAAATTCTAGAACGCTTAACGGAATCTCAGAACCCTAAAGAAGATATGAGCACTGGTACATTACGCTTCTTAAAAGGTGCTATCTCTGCTTGTCGTGCTGGGGTACCTCGTTGCCATCTAATTAGCTACAAAGTGGATGGCGCATTAATCCAAGAGCTATTCTCTTTTGATGGTATTGGCACCCAGGTGGTCATGGCAAGTGCCGAGCAAGTAAGACAAGCTCAGATTGATGATATCGGTGGCATCTTTGACCTCATTCGTCCACTGGAAGAACAAGGCATCTTAGTCCGCCGTTCAAGAGAGCAGTTAGAGCAAGAGATCTATCGCTTTACCATTATCGAAAAAGACGGCCTAATTATTGGTTGCGCTGCGCTATACGCGTATCCAGAAGACCACATGGCAGAGATGGCCTGTGTTGCTATCCACCCAGACTATCGCGATGGAAACCGTGGACAGTTACTGCTGGATTACATGCGCCACCAATCAAAATCTCGTGATATCGACCAGATCTTTGTCCTTACTACGCACAGCCTTCACTGGTTCCGTGAGCAGGGGTTTTACGAGATAGGCGTGGACGAGTTACCGATGGAAAAACAAGGGCTATACAACTATCAGAGAAACTCAAAAATCTTAGCGCTAAACGTATAAATAAAGTTTTGGAGCGAAATCTCAATTTAATAGAAAAATAATTGCAAATGTAATCGTTTACTATATGAGATTTATCAAATATGCACTTTCACTCACACGAATAATTGTATAGAATTTAGGCGCTTTATAATATTAACAAAAGTTTTTATTGGAATTGCCATCTCGATAGTCATATCGAACTCATTGAGATGGTCACTGCACGGATTGCTATACCCGTTGACGGTCAGCACGCTAACTATTAGCTCTGCTCGTTAATATAAACAGCAAAAAGAGCAACATTGATATGAGAACCATTGTTTGTAACTCGCTGCAAAGTTTTTGGGATATGGCTGATAACCAATTCTTAGAAGGGCTAGACGTACACTGCGTGTTCCCTGTTAGCGAGAATCTAAAAGAGTTTATTTTGAATTGCCAAGCAAAGTACAAGATAAACCATATATCGTTTACTCGAGCGTTTTTAAGCAAAGAGTCTTAATAACGTTCAAAGCAACCAGGGATGGTTGCTTTGTGTTTATCTAGCTCTAAGTTCAAGCCCTTTTCTAGCGGCCATTAACGACTAATTCGTTAAGCGACTGCCTAAACCACTCACTCGCTCTGTTTTCACCTTAATCCCACGCTTCAACACATTTGTGTCGCTGAACATCATCAGTCGTTTCTTAGCACGCGTAATCCCTGTATAGATAAGCTCGCGCGTTAAAATGGGGCTGAAATCTGGCGGTAAGATCATTAAGGTCAAATCAAATTCACTGCCTTGAGATTTGTGTATCGTCATCGCATAAGCGGTCTCATGATCGGGGACTCGGCTTGGAAGCACGGCTTTCACACTGCCATCGGGCAACTCAAAGTACACCTTCAATCGAGGGACTGAGTTATCGTCAGTTGCAGAAGAGCGACTTGCATCAGCTTCAAACATACAGATACCAATATCACCATTGTATAAGCCCAAGCCATGATCATTGCGCGTTACCATCACTGGTCGCCCGTGATACCAGAGTTCATCATTGTGCGGATTCACCAAGCGTCTTGCAGCAAGTGCCCTTTCGATTCTTTGGTTGAGGCCCTTAACACCAAAATCCCCTTCACGAATAGAACACAGTAATCGGCACTGGCTAAACAGGTCGAGAACCGATTTTGCGCGTGATTCTTGAGTCTCTAGCTCTTCAAGCGGTACATTCATTCTATTGAGGTATCCACCATATTCATTGACCAAAGTTCGCAACATCAAGTTATAGCTGTCACTCGACAGGGGATGGTTTTCGATATCCTCAAATCCTTTGGCAAACACTTGGTCGACCTGATTTGCAGAGCCGTTATTGATTGCTTTTGCCAACTGCCCAATACCAGAACGCGCGTCGAAGCGGTAACTCTTCTGCAGCATACACAAACTATCTGCAATCGCAGGCGGATTCACCGCTCCAGCTTTGTCTTGTCTTGGTTTAGCTATCGCATCAAAGCCTGTCATCTCCGCAATCAAATTGCCTTGCGCTGAACTATACCCGACAGAGTTGAATGAACAGATATCACCGAGCACAGCACCTGCCTCTACTGAAGCGAGTTGGTCTTTATCACCCAATAAGATGAGCCTTGCGTGCTCAGGAAGCGCATCCACCAGCTTATACATCATAGATAGATCGACCATCGATGCCTCATCCACCACCAAGATATCAAGGTGAAGTGGATTACGTCGGTTATGTCTAAATTCCGCTCGATTAGGAATCGCGCCGAGTAACCTATGTAAAGTACTGGATTCAGTCGGTATGTTGGCCTTTACTTCAGGCGCTAATGGCAGCTGCTCAATCGCTTTACCAATCGACTCAGTTAAACGTGCTGCCGCTTTACCTGTCGGTGCCACTAGCTTGATCGTCGGTGTTTTACCTTGGCTTAGCGATTGCTCGACCATAGCCGAAAGCAACTTAGTTACCGTGGTCGTTTTACCAGTACCCGGCCCACCAGAAATCACAGCAAAACGACGACTTAACGCCACCGCTGCCGCCACTTTTTGCCAGTTCAAACATGCAGATAACGGCACCAAACCGTCTAGAACATCTAAGTCAGTTACCTGCTTAGCTTGGACAATCGCTTGGTCGATTGCACCCCAATTCAGAGATTGCTCATCGACGATATCAAGATGATCACACACCAGCTGTTGGCGTAATACCTGAGACGTTTGTTGGTTTGCTTCAGCCTTGGCTAAGGCATTAAACAGAAAATGGTAACTGCGTGCGAATAACTGATTCAACGTTTCGGTTAGCGCTTTTTTCTGTTCAATATTGAACTCTACCGGCTTACTTAAACGGTTTAAGGTGTCAGCCAGCACAACTTCGTAGTTCCAATAACGCTGTAAGTAGACACGCTGCCCATCAAACATCAGCGGCTTAACACAGTCATTGGTTGTACCTACTAGGTTTGACGATTGAAGTACCGCCACCCAATCAATCCCCAACAATTTTAGGTTCAGTTGCAGCGCCGTTTCACCGTACAAACCGAGTAACTGAGCTAGATCTGTCGTTAGTTCAGGGCCTGCCGTTTGAGCTTGTATAAGCTGAGTACAAATATGCCCCTTGCCTAATTCATGGCTCACGACCCCAGCAAGAAAGCCGAGTTCTTGAGAATGACTCGTCGCTTGCTGAGTAATAAAACGGGCAAATTGATAATCCAATTGGCGAATCGAACCCTTATCCGCAAGGAACTTCAATACATCCATGAGCTGATCAGGGATAAGTGAAACTGGCTTTACAGGGTTTGTCGTATCAATCGTGGTCGTTGTTGTCATTATAGAAGCCCCATCTGTCCAGTTTCATTGTCATTCAATTGTGCTGAACGTCTGTCTATCACTTTACCGTCAATCAATTGATCCATTTCATCGAGCAAAGCCAATGTAGGTTTCGCCGAGAAAATACCTTGTTGAGATTGGCCGTCCATTCCTCTTAAAAACAAGTAATAAACGCCACCGAAATGTTGTTCATAGCTGTAACCTGCTACGCGGCTGCGTAAGAAGCGGTGCAATGCCAACGCATAGATTTGATATTGCAGATCGTAGCGGTGGTCGGCCATCGCCGATTTCAATGCCTCACCATGGTAGACGGCAACGTCATCACCTAAATGGTTCGATTTCCAGTCAAGTACATAGTATTTACCTTGATGCTCAAACACTAAATCGATAAAGCCTTTCAGCATGCCTTGTACAGTTTGGAAGCCGAGATCACCCGCTTTAGCCGATAGCGGATCATGATATTGAATGGTTTGATTGAGCTCAGATGCGGCCAACACTTCGATCGGTAACAAGAACTCCATTTCGACTAATCGTTGAGTTGAGTCTTTCTCACTCAGCTTTAAGTTCTTTCCATCTAATGCGGTGTTTAGCACCGTATCAACAAGCTGTTGCAGCACCGGTAACCATTCGAGTTCGTATTGCTCTGACTCTAACAAGTGAGTGATTACTTGCGTGTTATGGTCACTGGTTGCTGGCTCGGTAAATTCAACATCCTCAAACAAGGTATGTAAGAAGGTACCTGGGCGAGCACCGCGAGGGAACGTGAATATAGAACGTTCCGGTTCAATCAGTTCCGACTCATCTTGCTCATCGGCTGAATCAATATCGAAACCAGACACCTCAATCGTAGCGTCATGGCTTGCTCCATGACTGCCTTGTTTTACAAGCCCCGAGTAACTGGTGATACGCCAAGCTCGGTCAATTGAAGCCTTCAGTTCGCTAGCCTGTAAGTCGTCACTCACTTGTTCTGCCTGAACAAACACTTGCTCGTGAGCGGTTGGTGTTTCAGACAGTAATACGCTTGAATTCTTACCCTCAATCGCTGATAGAGCTTGATGTAACTCGGCGATGCCTTGCTCTTGTCCATTTTGAACCAAATAGCCCATGGCACTCAAATGTACACCGGTCGGCTCTTTGGTTGAGCGGCCTTTACGTAGCGGTGCCATGCCAATGAAACAACCGTATACAGCACGAGTAAGTGCTACGTAAATTAAACGTAAGTCTTCCGCCAATCGTTCTTTATCAGCTTGTGCTAAGGCACTGTCGCTACCGGTAATATCAAGCACTGTGGTATCTGACTCGTGATCGTAGAACTTGCCTTCACTCGCTTCACGGTAACTCGCGACAAACGGCAAAAATACGAGGTCATACTCCAAGCCTTTCGACTTATGAATGGTAACGATTTGAACCAAGTTTCTCTCTGATTCAAGGCGTTGAATGTCGTCATCACTACCGCCTAAACCATTTTGTGCATCTGATATCGCTTCTGCCAACCAACGCAACAAGCCATAGTCACTGTCGAGCTCTTGTCTTGCTTGTTGCAACAATTCGCCAATGTGCATCAAATCAGTGAGTGAGCGCTCACCATTTTCTTCTTCCAGTAAACGTTCCGCGAGATGTCGTTTACTGATCACGCTGCGAAGCATTGGTAGCACGCCACGTTGCAACCACAACTTACGATATTCTCGAAATTCGTTAACGACATTTTCCCAAACCACTTCATCGTTGTTGAGTTCATCCAATGAGGCGGCATCCAGAGCAAACAACTCCGACGCTAAACTCGCACGCAATGCACGGTCATTTTCTGGCGTCAGCACCGCTTGCAGTAAGCGTTGAATATCTTGCGCGACCAAACTGGTGAACACGCTATCTCGGTTAGATAAGTACACGCTCGCAATGCCTTGCTCAGACAGCGCATTCTTAATCAGACGACCTTCACTACCGGTTCGAACCAAGACAGCAATATCACCCGCATTCACGGCATGTTGTTTTTTGCCGTTATCAAAATAGGCTTGTTCGTTTTGAGAAGCCGTCAGAATAGTTTGAACTTGACTCGCCGTCGCCTCGGCCATGGCTTTGTGATATTCGCCTTTTGGTAAGGGCTTATCTTCAGCATCTTGCAGCCAAAAGGTAAGTGCGTGCTGAGTTTCTCCGTTCATTACCCATTGGCGTTTATCAGCCGATGGGCTGGCTGCGACAGGCAAAAATGGAATGTCTTGGTCGTAGATAAACGGGCTATCCGAATTCATAAACACTTGGTTTACCGCGCTGACCATATCAGCACTCGAACGCCAGTTAGTCCCTAAAGTGTAGTGAGCACTAACTTGGTTTCTCGCCTTGATATAGGTAAAGATATCCGCGCCACGGAAGCCATAAATAGCCTGCTTCGGGTCACCGATCATAAACAGACCACACTGCGGGTTATCGAGATAAATTCGGCTGAAAATACTGTACTGCAGCGGATCGGTATCTTGGAATTCATCGATCATCGCCACTGGGTATAAGGTACGAATTCTTTCCACCAGCAGTGATTGCTCATCCACATCAATCGATGCAGATAACTGAGTCAGCAAGTCATCAAACGATAGCCACTGTTTCTGCTGTTTAGCCTTGGCTAACATGGTTCGACAATGAGTAATCGCATGTGCCAACAATGGGGCTTTCAGATCTGCTGGAGAATTTAAGAAGTCCTCAATCGCTTCGAAAACTGCGTGCTGAGGTGCAGTACCTTTCGGCGTTTTTTCAATTAGAGTGGCTTGTGAGAACTTCTCTAGTTTATCTGGAAACTGGTAATCATGAGTGTCGCTCTGCGCCCATGCTGTGACGGCTTCTAACCAAGTAGGCAGAGACTTCTTGGTGTAGCTGCGTTTGTTCACATCTGAACCTGAAATCAAAGCCAAAAAGTCCGCTTCGGATTCGCACCACAACGTCTTAAGTTGCTTCACTTTATCTAGGTTTTGGTTGTGTAGCGTTTGTAAGTCGCCCGACATCGCATCTACGGTCAGCTTCAGCGGAGATCCTGTCAGGTAGCGATTTACGTCAGCCAATAACGAAGCGGGAGAGCCCCAAATATTTCGCACTTCACCAGCCAGTTGAATTGGCAGCGGGTAGAACTGCTTACGCCAATAGTCGGCAACCACTTGTGCTTTCAGATGGCTTTCATCGGTCACAAATTCATTATCAAAACGGCTTCCAGACTCGAAGGCATTCTGAGTCAACATTCTCTGACAGAAACCGTGAATGGTGTAAACCGCAGCCTCATCCATTTGCCTTTCAGCATTGAGCAGAGTTTTCGCAGCGCCAGCATGATCATCGATAGCTTGTAATAAAGGAGCAATCACTGGGTCGTCACTTTGTCCACGAGCAAACGCAATACGTGCATCATGGATTCGAGCGCGGATACGATCGCGTAGCTCTGCCGTTGCGGCTTCAGTAAAGGTCACCACCAGAATTTGGTCTACAGTAAGCTCCTCATGGTGTCGAGTAGCTTCAGTCAGATCACCTTGCGGCGCAGCGGTACCGTGCCCAAGCAGTAGGCGCAAATACAAGCCAGCGATGGTAAATGTTTTACCCGTACCCGCTGATGCTTCAATTAAACGCGCGCCATGAAGTGGAAACGTCATGGTATCAAGTGTTTGTGGAACGATTACCTGAGCACTGCTTGTGGTCGTCATGCCTTACTGCCTTCTGATAAATTAGTCTGTTACAAATGTGACCTAGCGTAGAAAACGTCATGCAATTTACGTCCTACGCCAATTTGTTAATAGTTAGTGCGATCTCTCTCACGGATCAATTCAGATCGCCTCGCTACTATGCGCCCACGAGTTCAGGAGCGCCTACGAGTTTTATACTCATGCGTTACTTTGAACCACTGAATAATGGTCCCTCTGACCTGTGGCCGTACAGCGAACGCCCTACACTAATAATGATTTACTGGCGGCCACTTTATTTCCTGTACCCTGACTTTCCGCAAATCACTATCTATCGCTTTTACTAAGCTTATACCTCGATTACCTCTAACCTTTTGATAAGCCCTGCACTCCAAATTTACATCTAACTCTTTATTTTCCATGTCTTTATTCAAACGCATCTCTTTGACGTTAGTATCGTTGGCGATCTTGCTGATCACTGCTGATTATTCCTGATCTTCAAGATCGGCAGCGGCAAGTCTTGCGGCCTGTAACACAAGCGTTGAATACATACGCGACTCAGCAGCCAGTTCATCATCCCACTTAGGCCAAATTCGTGAGATATAGGTGTCTCTGCCCTCGCCCGTAAAGGCGAAGCTGTCATTAAAAGTATCGGCCATTTTCTTAAGTGACTTTTCTTCGTCATCGACCCATTTACCACGGCTAAAGCCAGCCTCAACGCCAGCCAATGCGGTTTTCGGGAAGTAAGGCAGTGGTGCTGTCATGCCTTGATAAAACAGTCGTACTAACTCAGCCAGCAAACTCTTCGCCTGAAGCGCATCGCCGATAGGTTGTAGCGTTTGGTGAACCACGCCTTCTTTTCTGTCGTAGCCAATAATATGGGTCGTTTTTCCGTGTCCCATCACTGCACAACATAGATGATCAATCCACGCTGCCAAATAATCTTGAGAGCGTATTTTACCGCTACGGAAACGAACTAGACCCGATTGATAGTTTTGAGTTAACCAACCCATCAAACGAACAGGTTTGCCTTCGCCTAACACATCAAATTCGATATTCACTTCGAGATCTTGCTGCGGTGATCCGCTCACAAATCGAATCTCTTTAGCTAAGTCTTCCGCTTGAACACGATTGGTTTCAAATTCGATATCACCAAAGGCGCCGACCGGTAATCGGCCCTGTGCTTTTTGCTCAGAGACAAATAATCGAACCGCTTCGTCTGCACCTTCAGGGTGGTCCAGCAACACTTGCAGCAAAGCATCCTTAAGTTGGAAACTCTCTAAACCATTAAGTACGAACGGTTCATCATCTTCCATCACAGGAAGCGGCGGCTCAAACACCACTTTTAGACGGCGATTAAAGAAGTACTGCACTGGCAAACGCCAAAAACGCTGTAACTCAACCAAGTCGAGTTCTAACGGATACGTTGCCCCCAACAAATAGTCATCCAATGCACGATTGAACTCACCACTGCGCTCACCTGAACGGTTAGCCGCAGGAAGCCATTCTTTGGCGTAACTCAGCACATGGCTTGCGTCACCTTGAGTAAAGGCTGCAGGGCTAAACGGTGTCATGGTGTGTTCAAAGCTGATCGCTTGAGTCAGGTTGATGCCTGAATCATCACTTGGTAACGCTTGGTCTTCACTTAAGCAATAGTTCTGCTGGCAGTACTCGATCAACTCTGAAACCAATACCGACGGCACTCGCTCGGTATTATCTTGAATCGAGCGGCCGACATAGCTGATGTATAAGCACTCTTGTGCTGACAACATCGCTTCTAAGAATAGATAACGGTCATCATCACGACGAGAACGATCGCCAGGTCGAGCTAGACTCTTTTTGCCTACGCCATTCGGCGAGCGAGTTTGGCCGCTCATCAAGTCAAAACCTTCTGGTGGCATTGAGCGAGGGTAAACACCATCATTCATACCTAACAAACAAACCGTTTTGAACGGAATAGAACGCATCGGCATTAAGGTACAAAAGTTAACTTGGCCAGCTAAGAATCGCTGGCTAATACGCGCGCCAGATAACTTATTATTGAGGTACTGGTAGATAATGCTTGGCGACAGTTCTTGTTCGTACAGGGCATCATCAAGCTGTTCATTCAATTGGGAAAGTGCATCGCGAATCGATTTAAGCACCACCTCGCCTTCCAGCTCAACCGCAAAGAAATCATCAATCATTTGCAGCAAGATTTCACGCCACATATCGATAGATTGTGTTTCAGTTAAACGTTGGCGGTAATGGGCAATACGATCGATAAAGTGCGCTAACTTACCAGCAAGTTCGGCGTTAATACCTTGAACTTCGTTATAAGCGGCAATCGGAGAGTGTTCAGTTTCAAATAAACCCGCAGAGTCCGACATCGCATAGCCTAAGAGCATGCGCTGAATACCGAATAGCCAAGTATTTTGCTCGGTCGCAGGTAGATCAAATTCTGTTGCAGTAGAAGAATCAACGCCCCAACGGATACCCGCTTCTTCAACCCATTGCTTGGCTTGCTCAAATTGAAACTCATCAATACCAAAGCGTGCCATCATCGCTGGGATTTCTAATAGCTCTAGTAACTCAGAGGCTAAACAGCGCGTGTTCGGTAGTGCGACTAACTGCATGAAGGCGGTCAGAATTGGGCTTTCTTGGTCTGCGGTTCTATCAGAGATCGAGTAAGGGATATAACGCTCACCAGGAGCATTACCAAATACCGCCTGAATCGCTGGGCTATAAGCATTAATGTCAGACACCATCACGATGATATCGCGTGGTTTTAGTGTCGGGTCGGCATCAAACATCGCCAACAACTGGTCATGAAGAACCTCAACCTCACGCATTGGGCTGTGACACGCATGTACGGTTAGAGAGCGATCGCCAAGTTCAACCACCTGTTTATGATTGCTGGAGTCTAAGATGTGGTCGTCTTGATGCTCTTCTAGCTGGAGAATATCGGCTTGCAGTTGATGCAGTAGGTTATCCCTCTCAACATCAATAAAGAACTCATGCTCTTCACTGTCTGATTGAGACAGCAAAAACAGGTTATCTCTACCCAGCTTACCCATAGACGCAAGTAAACTATTACCCACGGCTTGGCTGGTGTGTAGTTCATCTTCAACGTTGGCTTCAATACCATCTTTCAAAGGTGACACTTCGCCTTCTAGCTGAGGTAAACCATCAACCAACGCAAACTGCTTACGACGCTGCGCTTCAACTCTTGCCAAATATTTACGGTCGCGAATATCGCCCCAGTAATGTTGGCAAGGGTTGGTAAACATCAGGTGAACATCGATCTGCTCGCCAAGCGCTTTCAAGGCATCCATGTAGCGAGGAGGCAGCGACGAAATACCAAACACAAACAGACGTTTCGGCAGGTGTTGTAGCTGCCCTTGTTGGTTGGCTAGCGCTTCAATGAAGTCGTGATACAAGTTACCACGGTGATATTTCGATTGGCCTTGAGACAGGGTCTGGTCATAGAGTGCTTGCCACAAAATCGGCTGCCAAGGATGCTCTTGCTGCCCTTCGTCATCAATAAGTTCGGAAACAGGCTCTCCCGCTTCCCACATCGCCATCCATTCAGGTCGATACACCAAGTAACCATCGAAGATATCGGCAATTTTCTCTGCCAATTGATACAACTTAGAGTCATCTTCGTCGTTTTCAAGATAACGTTGCAGAGGTAAAAAATCAGGGTGGTCAAGCTTAGCGGGTAGCAAACTCATCAACTTCCACGTCATCGCTTCTTTGTTAAAAGCACTGCGTTTAGGTACATCAGGAAGCACTTGGGTAAACATATCCCAAATGAAGGTTGCTGGAAGAGGAAAGTCTATATTTGCTGCTACACCAAACTCTTTGGCGAGTTCCATCTTAAGCCATTGAGACATACCTGGGCTCTGAACCAAGATCTGCTCTTTTTCGAAAGGATTGGCTAAAGGGTCACTTTTGATTAAGTGAACGAGAAGGATTTTTAAAGTATCGACTTTATTGGAATGGTAAACAGTAAACAAAGTGCACTCACGCTAATCTTGCCACAATATAAAGCCAGATTAGCATAAGTGCCGAGTTTGGATTAGGAATATAAGCTTATGAAATACTGAAAACTTAAGGTCCGTTTATCTTTTGAACTATTGCTTCTTACAATCTACTGCCTACTGCGCTTAGTACACGATGAGGTTTGTAATTCATGTAATAACGAACCGCCACATAACCCACTACAAACGTTGCCACAATCAATTCTAGATACGCTAGGTTGAAGACTTGATCCACATAGTGAGTTTCCACACCAACAGTTTGCATCCAAGCCGCCAATTTGAATAACGCCGTTGCACCAATCACGATTGGGAAGGTAAACGCCGCATAGCCAGGGCTGAAAGGCAGACGAAGTAGTTTGAAAAACGCGATGTAGATAATAAACGTCATTAACACTGCAATGCCAAAGAGTAACCCAATGATCACTGGTGAAGGATTTGCCGTCACCGTTAGGTAGCCTGCTAAAGATAAACTGGCTGGTGCCGCCATAATCGCAATCGTTGGTTTTGCTGCGTCAGGCACTTCATGAGAGAAGATCAAACGGTAGATCATGAGAGGTAGCATTACGGCATAAACCAATAAGCCAAAGACTAAAGTCGCATGAGCAACGGGTTCTAAGATCGGATTACCTGAAAAAGAAACATCTGCCACGATAATACCGATTGGTGGTACAAACCAACTTGGCACCATGTGGTGAATCTCAAAGTTTTTAGCTCTGTGGTATAAGAAGCTCACCAAGAACACGACATGTAACGCTACCGAAGCCAACCACATTGCTTCTTGAAGAAACGGAGATATTGGAGCCAATGAAGCAGACACAACCATGCAACCCATCGCGAAGGTTGGCACAACACTACCCACAACAGGGTGAGCAAGATCTTCACGTAATAGGTGGCCGTGAATCAAAAATTTCACAGCTAAAACAAGAAGTAATACCGCAGCCATGCCAGCACTGATCCACTGCACCAAACCCGGTGTGTGTAAGATACCTTGCGCGACTAAAACACCATCCCAGCACCAGCCTAAGCTTGCGATTGCTAGTGCCAACCCTGCCATGGGTGTTGGAGCTCCTGTTAATCTATATTTAATACGTTGAATCATGTCAGCCTCTCTTAAACTTAATTCACTAAACTTGTGAACTCATCAGCTTGTTGAAGCCATAATACGCTTGCGCTTCGTTTAACAATATCCAATTATATATAACAAGTGTTCATTAATTCTGAACGACATTCATTCCACCAGCAGTGCAAAACTAGGAATCTGATGGCTAATATTTCAATTAAACAACTCAAAGTGTTTGTCACCATTACCCAACATTCGACGCTTACCGCCGCATCGGAAGCTCTGTTTTTATCAAAGGCTGCCGTCAGTATGGCACTGGGTGAAATGGAGAAACAGTTGGGTCACTCTCTATTTGACCGGGTCAACAACCGATTAATTCTCAATCAAGAAGGACAAAAGCTTCTTCCCTTAGCCGACGAGATTCTTCATCGGGCTGCTGGTATAGATGTTCTATTCCGCGATGACCAACCATTAAGTGGTAATTTAAAGGTCGGCGCGAGTGACACGATTGGTAATCAGGTGGCACCTTTTATTTTGTCAGGCTTTAGAGAGCGTACTCAACATCAAGATCAGAGCTTGTTTATTTCAAACAGTGCGCTGATCTGCCAAAAGTTGGTGGATTATGAACTGGATATCGCGTTAATTGAAGGAAAAACACTCCATCCGGAATTGATCTCTAGCCAGTTCAGTAGCGATGAAATGTGTATTATCGTTAGCAATCAACACCCTTTAGTGGCAAAAGACAAAGTAAATTTAAGAGATTTAGAAGGCAGCCACTGGATACTGAGAGAATCTGGTTCAGGCACTCGCGAGTTCTTCCTGCGTGCCGTCGCTCCTCGCATCGAACACTGGTATGAGTCATTTGAGCTCAATACCACCGAGGCGATCATCAATTCGGTTTCCGCCAATCTTGGTTTCGCGTGTTTATCCCGATTAGCAGCACAACGCGCTATTGATTCAGGCCGAGTGAAAGCACTCGATGTCCCGCTCGACATGAAACGCCGATTCTGGATGCTGGTGCACAAAGACAAATATCAAAGCCCGCTGCTGAAATCTTTCATGGGTTATTGTGAAGACTGGGCTACACATCAAGATTGAGGCCGCATAGTTAGGTCATCAACTGGACTTTTTGCATCAGAAACTGTATAAAAAGCCAGTAAAATTTATCAAACTTAGAGGATTAACCATGGCTGTTATCGTCAAGTACGTGGTCGAACGCAACGGAGAAGAGAAAATGACTTTTACCTCTAAAGCCGAAGCTGACGCATACGACAAAATGCTGGATATGGCTGATGAGCTTTTTGAACTGTTAAGCAAAAGCGATTTAGTTGAAGATGAAGGCAAGCAAGAAGAACTTGCAATGTACCTAGCGAAGAATAAAGAAGAAGTTCTTTACGCACTAGGTGCTAAGCGCAAACCAGCTCCGAAAAAAGAAAAGAAACTTGAAGCTGTTGAAGACGCAGAAGAAGATGCAGCATAACTAGCTGATACCTTTCTAAAAAACGTCAATAATGCCTCTAATAAGAGTCCGTTGTTGGCGTTTTTTTATACTTATTGAAATATAATGAAGCTTGTTTATAGTCGAAATCGCTCTAAACATTCGCTTGCAAAAAAGTGTGATAAAGATCTAATCTATAGTCATCAGGTGATGGGGTTCCACCTAAGCTTTTGCTTCAACCGCCCGTTCTTTTCGAACAGTGCTAATGACTCCTACAGAATCGAAAACAGGTAATACTGTTGGATGTATCGCTATTCCTCCATTTTGAAATGGACTTAGTCTATTAAGACCAAGCTTCATGACACCTTTGGATTACCGATACTCAAGATCTGTAGTGAATTAGCCGCACCTCTTCCAACACGTCCTGTTTTCTCAACGCCCTAGGTCTTAAATGGCTCTATCAGTGAGAAAACATTATGCACTACTCTTCAGAAATTCAATCAATGTGCCCTATTCAAAGGGGTGATCTTCACACTTCAGCTCCAATTCCAGTTGAAGGCGCTATGGTTAGCCCAAAAGATGTCATCGCTATTTCTGGCTTAAGCCATGGCGTAGGCACTTGTGCACCACAACAAGGTGCAGCAAAATTAACGCTTAACGTAAAAAACGGCATCATCGAAGAAGCGCTAATCGAAACGATTGGTTGTTCAGGCATGACTCAATCAGCCGCGATGGCAGCCGAAATCCTCACCGGAAGAACCATTCTTGAAGCCCTGAATACTGACTTAGTATGTGACGCGATTAACGTAGCGATGCGCGAAATCTTTCTGCAGTTTGTTTACGGCCGTACTCAATCAGCTTTCTCTGAAGGTGGCCTAGAAATCGGCGCGGCATTAGAAGACCTCGGTCAAACACAACGCAGCCAAGTGGGTACTAGCTACTCAACCTCAGCGAAAGGCGTTCGTTACCTAGAGCTTGCAGAGGGGTACGTAACCAAGCTTGCACTTGATGATCACAGCGAAGTGATTGGCTACGAGTATCTCAACCTCGGCAAAATGATGAAGGCGATTAATCAAGGTATGTCAGCCAATGAAGCAGCAGACCTTGCTATGGGAACCTACGGTCGCTTCGATGAAGCTATAACTACCGTTAACCCACGCCAACAATAATTTTTGCCAATTTAGAGGAAAGATATGATGAACACTCAATTTAATGAATCAGTAACTCGCGTATTGGCAGAAATGAACTTCGACTCTTTAGAGCAAGCGAACCAATACTGTAAAGCCCACAACGTTGATCCAAAAGCCATGGTGATGGACACCCAACCTATTGCTTTTGAAAGTGCTGCCGATGCTTATATCCTTGGTTCAGCACTGGCGCTATTTCGCAAAGCCACCAGCGCAGAACAAGCAGCAAATATCATTGGTGAAGGCCTTCAAGCATTCACAAAACCTGGCAGTGTTGCTGAGCAACGTCAAGTGGGTATAGGCCACGGCGCATTGGCTGCACGTCTTCTCAATGAAGAAAGCCACTGCTTTGCTTTCCTTGCGGGCCATGAATCTTTTGCTGCTGCAGAAGGTGCAATTAAAATCGCACTCAACGTCAACAAATCACGTCACAACCCATTAAAGGTAATACTCAATGGTCTAGGTAAGGATGCAGCTTACTTAATTTCTCGCATCAATGGTTTTACCTATGTTCGCACTCAATACGATTACCAAACAGGCGAGCTTGTTGAAACAGAACGTCGCCGCTTCTCACAAGGCCCTCGCGGAGAGATCTTGTGTTACGGTGCTGATGATGTACGTGAAGGCGTGGCAATCATGCACAGAGAAGAAGTGGATGTAAGTATTACGGGTAACTCAACTAACCCAACTCGCTTCCAACACCCTGTTGCAGGTATCTACAAAGCAGAGCGTACTCGCCAAGGTTTACCTTACTTCTCAGTTGCTTCAGGCGGCGGTACAGGTAGAACATTGCACCCAGATAACGTGGCAGCAGGCCCAGCGTCTTACGGCATGACAGATACCATGGGCAGAATGCACGCTGATGCTCAGTTCGCAGGTAGCTCTTCTGTCCCTGCTCACGTGGCAATGATGGGCTTCATCGGTATGGGTAACAACCCAATGGTCGGTGCGACGGTTGCATTGGCTGTAGCAGTAAGCGAATCTCAAAACGCCTAACAGCAGAGCGGCGTGATTCGAACGTGAGGAACCAAAAGAAATCCGTTAATTAAGAAACCGACAATAACGTACGAATAAATATTTACACCTACTACTAAAACTAAACAGCCAGTATTAACCTGGCTGTTTTTTATCCATATTTGCTCTACGATCTATTCCTAATAGTTATTTATCTATAAGATTAAATGCACCAGTCGCTAAGTATTTAACCCTATATTTTTAAAGGAATAATATGAAAGAGTTGATCATTCATACCATCACCGTGTTCATGGGCTTTTTTGCCATCATGAACCCTATCGCTAATACGCCAATCTTTCTTGGATTAACCGGCGACAATGACAGGGAAACGGTTAAATCTATCGCATTCCGATCGGTACTCATTGCCTTCGTTATCGTCAGTACTTTTGCGATTTCTGGAAAACTGATCTTTGACCTCTTTGGTATCACGCTGTACGCACTGCGTATCACAGGCGGTATTCTGGTCTTTTTGATTGGCTTCCATATGCTGCAAGGTGATTCAACACACGCTAAAGCAAAAGAGAAAGTGAACTCAGACGCCCAGCGAGACGCTGCTCTAAGTATCGCCGTATCACCTTTAGCCATGCCAATACTGGCTGGCCCGGGCACCATTGCCACCGCGATGAACTTTGCCAGTACCGAGGGGATTTACGAGACTATCATTACCATTGTGGCATTTGGCCTCCTCTGCACCCTAACTTACGTATTGTTTGTATTCGGCGAGCGCTTTGTTAAAGCTGTCGGACCAAGTGCACTAAACGTGATTACTCGAATGATGGGTCTAATACTCGCAGTTATCGGTATGCAGATGTTGATTGAAGGGATTGAGCAGGCTTATAAAGCGCTGTTTATTTAACGTCTAATTCCACTAAGTTTTATACAAATATAGCCAGCAACTTGCTGGCTATATTTATTTTATTGTTAATCTATGACCTTGTATTTGAAGGCTTTCATTAACAATACATGACGCTCCTATAAGAGCGTATCAATACTATTTATATTCCATCGTTGTTGTTTCAAATCCTAGTGGCTCTAATACTTTCTTATGCTCAGCCCAAGAAATAAATGATTCGGCATCAGTATTACATACGTCACCTGAGCTTTCCGCACATGGTTTAGTACCACCATCATAGTTGACGCTATATTTCTCGGTACTTCCATCGTATGTCAGGTTATTAACTTTGTAAGTTTTAAAACCATTGCCTGAAATGACAATGTCTTGACGATCTGTTGATGTTAATTGAGCATCGCCTAATACATTCCAACCATCACTACCACTTGCATTATAGTTATTAACGATAACCGTGTAGTTATCAACATCGTTCATTGCCGTCCACACTGGATTGTCTTCTGTTCCAGTATTTACCTCAAGAGCCGTCACTGTGCCAGATACACCTTTCACATCTTCTGTAAACGTGTAACGCATGCCCGAGACGTACGGAAACTTACCAGCATGAGCACCTTCCGCAAGCGTAGGCTCAATTGTGCTGTCGATTAGATTTCGAATCACTTCGCCTTTAACGGTTAAAATCGACAAGTAGTTCGAGAATGGTAATAATTCTAATGTCGCATTGCCTTCCCTGAAATCACCTGACGCAATATCCGTTCGAACACCACCAGCTCCCACCAAACCAATCTGAACATTTTTACCGGTAACCGCTGTTACCGACGGTTGATTTGCCCAATAAATCATACCTTGAGCAATCATCGGAGCAACATCTGAACCGTGCTTATCAGTTCCAGCATCCCCAGGACGGCGCTCATGACTGATTTCAGTCGGTGCAGCTGCAACAACATCACCATACGCAGCATCGAGAGCTGGCTTATAAGTTGCGTCGATACGGGTTCTTAAATCAATATCTTCATCTTTTATCGTGATTTTTTCATTATTATCAATAAACGACGTTACATCATCTTTATCAGTGCTAATCATTTGATGTTCTCGATGAGAATCATGATAGAACTCATCATTTGATAATAAAGTATTGTTCCCAACGCATGACATGAGATTGCCATTTATGTCAAATGATACATCAACGTCTCCAATAGCTTCCGCATATTGGCCTGCTTGAACCACACAAGTATTTTGTGTTTTGTCTTTTTGTGGAATCATTTCGGCGTAAATACCATTATTACCTTGATCAAGATCGGTAAAATCACCAAGTAAAGTATGAGAATGACCGCCAACAATGATATCGATACCCGTTGTATTGGCAGCAAGCTCCTTATCGGCAGCATTACCTATGTGTGATAGAACGATGATTTTATTCACACCCTTGGTTTTTAAATCATTTATAGTGGCTTGAGTTGCTGTAATTTGGTCACTAAATGTCACATCACCAGTGCCGGTAGCAATCGTTGGCATATCACCCAAAACAACACCTATTACCGCAATAACTTTCTCATCATCACTTGCATCAGAAACAGAGGTAATTGCTCTTTTTTCTGAGCCTTCAAATGCAAATAGTTGATACGGATATAAATTATCTACATTACTTAAAGACTGATCTTTTGATGCATCCATATTATTTGCTAATACAGGAAAACTAACTGTATTGATGAACGATGCGAGCTTGTCGGTATCTAAGTCGAATTCATGGTTCCCAAGTACCATTGCATCTAACCCCATCTGGGACAATAAGTCTGCGTTTGCAGCACCTTCATTTAGCTTAAAGTAAGCGGTACCTTGCCATGCATCACCACCATGCAAGAATAACAAAGGTTCTTTGTCTTCTTTAGCCCCCGCTTTGATATCGTCAGCGGCTTTCAATAGGCGAGGATAACCGCCAAATTCGTTATAAACCTTCTTGCCATCAGCACCCATAGTAAAACTGGATTTTACAGGATCAAAATTTGAGTGGGTGTCATTCACATGTGCTATGCGCAATGTCATATCGGGGGCAATAATATTGTCGTCATTGTCCGAGCCACAACCAACCATCGCTACGCCGATAGAGAGCACCAGTAAAGACTTAGTAAAATTCATAGAAGATCCTTTATTAATCGTTTTAATGTCGTTATGGCAGGCAATATACTGACATCTTGCAGGGTTTTAGTGATCGTTCTCTTAATTACACGTCTGGAAAATTGAGTATTTACCCTAACTGTAGGCACAAGCGATTAATCAACAGAAGTCGAATAATTCTGATAATAAACATGAATTTATAAAGAAAGTGTGACTCACTCTATTGATACTGCTAACAAGAGGATGGGCTAAAGATAAGTGTCAGGTGTGGAAATGAAATGGCACCGCGCTACTTAAGTAAGCACGCCCATATTTAAGAGCGAGGTATAATATCCGGATAATGAAAACTATCTCTAAAAAGACAAGCAATATCATTTTACAGACTTTATCCCGATACGCCCTTTCATAACGAGGGCGCTCTCTTTATGATGAACGCAATTAAATTAACTTTGCTAACGGCAGCACTCATTATTCGAGTCACTGCTATGAATAGCAAAATCAAGACTCAACACATGGAGATTCAACATGGCTTACTTTTCACTAGCCTTCGGTACGGCAACCAAAAACCGCGACAATAAAATCATTGAAGCGTTCTTCCCTAACCCACGTCTAAACCCAAGCGACGCTCTTGTAGCGGCTGTGGCTGAAGTGTCAGGTTACGCTGAAGGCAACCAAGCTATCGAAATCTCTGCTGCACAAAGTGCAGAACTAGCGAAAGCATTCGCAGCAAACGACGATGCAGCAAACGCATCTTTCGCAGAAAAAGCGGCAGCGTCTGAACAGCCACTTGTTCTTGTTGTTCTTGCAACTGACGAGAAGCCAGCATCAGTTGCTGAAGGCTTCCTAAAGCTACAACTTATCTCTAACCGCCTAGTTCAACCACACGGTACGGTACTGGACGGCATCTTCGGTCTACTGCACAACATTGCATGGACAAACGAAGGTCCTATCGACCTTCCTGAACTAGCTGAGCGTCAAATCGAAGCTCGCCTTGCTGGTCGCGCTCTGTCTGTAGATTGCGTAGACAAGTTCCCTAAAATGGTAGATTACGTAGTACCAACAGGTATTCGTATTGCTGATACTTCTCGTGTTCGTCTTGGCGCACACGTAGGTGAAGGCACAACAGTAATGCACGAAGGTTTCATCAACTTCAATGCAGGTACTACAGGCGTAAGCATGGTTGAAGGTCGTATCTCTGCAGGTGTTGTTGTGGGTAACGGTTCTGATATCGGCGGAGGCGCTTCTATCATGGGCACTCTGTCTGGTGGCGGTACTATGGTTATCTCTATCGGCGAAAACTGTCTACTAGGTGCAAACGCAGGTCTTGGCTTCCCAATGGGCGACCGTTGTACAGTTGAGTCGGGTCTTTACGTGACTGCGGGAACTAAAGTTCGCATGCTAGATAAAGAAGGCAACGAAGTAGAAATCATTAAAGCTCGTAACCTTGCTGGCGTTTCTGATCTGCTGTTCCGTCGCAACTCGATCACTGGTCAAATTGAGTGCCTAGCGAACAAGTCTGCGGTTGAGCTAAACAGCGAGCTACACAGCAACAACTAATCTAAGCGCTAGATGCTAGATGCTAGATGCTAGATGCTAGATGCTAGAGAATACGAAGCCGCTGGGGTTTAATCCAGCGGCTTTTTTTATAGCGGTAAAATTGAGAAGACTATGCTTTTTCTGCTGCTAACTGCTCAAGGGCTTGAATTGAAGTTTCTGAAACGAGCGCTCCATCCATGTAGTAACTAACTTTGTCGCCATCACGAACCCCCATCAGTACAGCTTTTTGGCCATCATTGTAGGTAATATCCATGCGTATGGTGTTTTCATCGATTTGTTGCATTTCGCCTTGTTCGATATGGCGATTGTTGAAGCCAAGTGGGGCTTCTTTCAATGAATCATCTAGGCTGTCGTTCACATCAATCATGGTATCGACTTTGCTATCAAAGATGTGAGGCGCGCCAGTGAGTGGGTTTTTACCTGCCCAGAATTCGATCGAGTTAAATACGATGTAATCGGCTGCGAATGTTAAAGCGTAAACTGGAGCAAGCAAGAAGTTGACCCCAGCACGAGCGTAACGGTTGTCCACAACCTCTACGTTGAATTTCATTAATTTCCCAGTAACGGCATTACTACCGACACACCCAGCTAATGACATGACAATCGCTGCCACTGCAACTGCTTTTGTGATTGTTGTTTTCATAGATCCCTCTTATGCCACGATGATTGATTCAGTTTTTGCATAGCCGAACGAAGCTTTCCCTGCACAATTACAGAAATTATCCGCCTAACAAATTGATTCCATAACATTTAGCGTAGTGGAGATTTTTAGAACAGCAAACTGCAAACCTTAATTATTTCGATCAGGCTCCTCAAATTTTGGAAATAAAAAAGCGCAGACCTTTCGATCTGCGCTTTTCTCATTTTATCAAAAATGTCGGTTTAGAGAACCAGATTAACCCACATTCTTACGTGCATTTTGGAACATACGCATCCAAGCACCATTCTCGCCCCAACCTTCTGGAGACCAAGAGTTTGCAACCGTGCGGAATACACGCTCTGGGTGAGGCATCATGATAGTCACGCGGCCATCCGTGGTTGTTAGGCCTGTGATAGCGTTTGGCGAACCATTCGGGTTGTTCGGGTATTGCTGCGTTTGGTTACCGTTGTTATCAACGTAACGTAGTGCAACCGTGCCTGAGTTTTCAATCGCGTTTAGGTGGTCATTGTCACGTACTTCTACGCGGCCTTCACCGTGAGAAACAGCGATTGGCATACGAGAACCTTCCATACCATTGAAGAACACAGAGTCAGACTTCTGAACTTCAACTAGGCTGAAACGAGCTTCAAAACGCTCTGATTCGTTACGAACGAAACGTGGCCAGTACTCTGCACCCGGGATGAGCTCACGCAGGTTAGACAACATCTGACAACCGTTACACACACCTAGAGAGAAAGTATCTTCACGCTTGAAGAAGTTTTCAAATTGGTCACGAGTAGAGTCGTTAAACAGAACCGATTTAGCCCACCCTTCACCAGCGCCAAGTACATCACCGTAAGAGAAGCCACCACAAGCTACAAGGCCGTTGTACTCTTCTAGTACCGCTTGACCCGTTAGGATGTCGCTCATGTGAATGTCAGTTGCTTCGAAGCCTGCACGGTCGAATGCTGCTGCCATTTCAACGTGAGAGTTAACACCCTGCTCACGCAGAATCGCCATCTTAGGCTTAGCGCCCTTATTTATCATAGGAGCGTTGATGAATGGTGCTGCAATGTCTTCGTTTACGTCAAAGCTTAGTTTTACGTTCAGACCTGGGTCTGAATTGTCTTTCTTCGCTTCGTGCTCTTGGTCTGCACAGATTGGGTTATCACGTAGACCTTGCATCTTGTGCGTGGTTTCAGCCCAGATAGTACGTAATTCAGTACGGTTACGTTGGATTACAACGTCTGCGCCTGACTTAATCACGACTTCGTCTGATGCTTCCCCTTCACCAACAACGCTGCCAATTACGTGTGAACACGCTTCTAGGCCATTTGCTGCAAGAGTAGAAAGCACTGCGTCTAGGTCATCGTTACGAACTTGGATTACCGCACCTAGCTCTTCGTTAAAGAGTGCTGCTAGCGTGTCTTCGCCTAGCGCTGCAATATCAGCATTCACACCACAGTGACCTGCGAACGCCATTTCAGCTAGCGTTACGAATAGACCGCCATCGCCTTTATCGTGGTAAGCCACAACTTGGTCGTTTGCTACAAGTGCTTGAACGCCTTCGTAGAAGCCTTTTAGCTGTGCCGCGTTGTCTACGTCTGCTGGCTTATCACCAAGCTGCTTGTAAACCTGAGCAAGTGCTGTTGCGCCCATGCGGTTTTGGCCGTTACCAAGGTCGATAAGAACTAGGCTTGTATTACCCTTGTCAGTACGAAGCTGAGGAGTAATCGTCTTACGAACATCTTCAACACGTGCAAACGCAGTGATAACAAGAGATAACGGAGATGTGACTTCTTTCTGCTCACCGTTCTCTTCCCACTTGGTCTTCATCGACATTGAGTCTTTACCTACCGGGATAGTAAGACCCAGTGCCGGACATAGTTCTTCACCCACGGCTTTAACCGCTTCGTAAAGACCAGCATCTTCACCTGGGTGACCCGCTGGAGACATCCAGTTAGCTGACAATTTAATGTGTTTGATATCGCCGATGTTGGTCGCTGCGATGTTAGTGATTGCTTCACCAACCGCTAGACGAGCTGACGCACCAAAGTCTAGAAGTGCCACTGGCGTACGCTCACCAAGAGACATTGCCTCACCGTGGTAAGAGTCGTAACTTGCAGCTGTTACTGCGCAGTTAGCAACAGGAACCTGCCATGGGCCAACCATTTGGTCACGAGCTACAAGGCCTGTAACTGAGCGGTCACCGATAGTAATAAGGAATGTTTTCTCTGCCACTGTTGGTAGACGAAGAATACGGTCAACCGCTTCGTTTAGTTCGATACCAGAACGGTCAATCGCAGGGTTGTTCGCTTTTAGCGTCTTCGCGTCACGGTGCATCTTAGGCGTTTTACCTAATAGGATGTCCATTGGCATGTCGATTGGCGTGTTGTCGAAGTGAGAATCTTCTAATTTAAGATCACGCTCTTCTGTTGCTTTACCAACTACCGCGTATGGAGCACGCTCACGCTTACAAATCGCGTCGAATGTTGCCATGTCTTTATCAGCAACCGCCATTACGTAACGCTCTTGAGATTCGTTACACCAGATCTCAAGTGGGCTCATGCCCGGCTCATCGTTTGGCACGTCACGTAAGTTAAAGATACCGCCACGCTCGCCATCGTCTACTAGCTCAGGAAGTGCATTCGAGATACCGCCCGCGCCCACATCGTGGATGAATGCGATTGGGTTCGCATCACCAAGCTGCCAACAACGGTCGATCACTTCCTGACAACGACGTTCCATCTCTGGGTTTTCACGTTGTACAGATGCAAAATCTAAGTCTTCAGAAGAAGAACCCGAATCCATTGAAGATGCAGCACCGCCACCAAGGCCGATGTTCATTGCTGGACCGCCAAGAACGATTAGGCTTGCACCTACTGGGATCTCTTTCTTCTGAACATGATCATCACGAATGTTACCTAGACCACCAGCCAGCATGATTGGCTTGTGGTAACCACGTACTTCTTCACCTGCGTGAGAGTTTACTTTCTCTTCGTAAGTACGGAAGTAACCTAGTAGGTTTGGACGACCAAATTCGTTGTTGAATGCTGCGCCACCAAGAGGGCCTTCAAGCATGATATCAAGCGCAGTCACGATACGGCTTGGCTTACCAAAGTCCGTTTCCCACGGTTGAACAAAATTAGGAATTTTTAAGTTAGATACAGAGAAAGCAACCAGACCCGCTTTTGGCTTACCACCAATACCTGTCGCGCCTTCATCGCGGATTTCGCCGCCTGAACCTGTTGACGCGCCCGGCCATGGAGAGATTGCCGTTGGGTGGTTGTGCGTTTCAACTTTCATCAAGATGTGTGTTTTCTCTTGGTGATAGTTGTACTGACGAGTTTCTGGATCTGGAAAGAAACGACCGACTTCAGAACCTGTCATTACCGCTGCGTTATCTTTATAAGCAGACAGAACGTGTTCTGGTGTCGTTTCAAAGGTGTTCTTAATCATCTTGAACAATGATTTTTCTTGCTTAACGCCATCGATAGTCCAATCAGCGTTAAAGATCTTGTGACGACAGTGCTCTGAGTTCGCTTGTGCAAACATCATTAGCTCGATGTCAGTCGGGTTACGACCTAGCTTCTCAGTGAAGCTTTCAAGAAGGTAATCAATCTCATCTTCTGCAAGAGCTAGACCTAGGGTAACGTTTGCTTTTTCAAGCGCTTTACGTCCGCCAGTTAGTAGGTCAACTTCCGCATAAGGAGCAGGCTCAGCAACAGTGAACAGTGCCGCTGCTGATTCGAAGTCAGTGAAAACCACTTCCATCATACGGTCGTGCAGAATTGCTTTCAGCTCAACAAGTTGAAGCTCAGAAAGTTCAGAAGAGGTTTCAATGTAGAAAGCAGTACCGCGCTCTAGACGTGACACTTTAGCCAGTCCGCAGTTGTGTGCGATATCTGTTGATTTTGAAGACCAAGGCGAGATAGTGCCTGGACGTGGCGTTGCAAGCAGCAATAAACCTTCAGGTTCATGCTCTTCAATCGTTGGACCGTAAGTCAGTAGCTTTTCTAGCTTCTCAACTTCAGACTCATCTAGGTCTGCCGTTAGATCAGCAAAGTGGGCAAACTCAGCGTAAATACCTGTTACAGGTAAGCTTAATTCACGACAAAGCTCTAAAAGCTTGTTAACACGAAACTCAGATAGAGCTGGGGAGCCACGCAAAATTCTCATGTGCTTACGTCTCTTATGCAGTTGATTAAGGTAGTATTGGAATAAATTCAGTGGGTTATAGGAACAACCTAACTGTTTTCTTCGAAGCTATTCCCGAAGGTTGCCAAACCTATGCCGATTCCACCTCTTCAATGCGAGCGCATTATAAAGCATTTCTTTTTGTGACGTAACACCAAAAGCAACCGTTTGCGTTATTTTTTTTATCTTTCTGTGTAAATGGTACTTTTGCTGCATTTATCACCACTTTTACAACTGTTTAAATAAACCTGCTTTGCCAGCCTTGCGGGGTTTGGTATAAAGGGGCTTCCACTTTTCGAGATTTCATTTTGATGCCTAAATTTACGCTCATCTTTTCGTCTAAGTTTCTTCTGCTCGCTATTGCCCTATTTGGGTTGGCTGGATGCCAGATTGAATCTGAACCTAAAAGTGTCCTTGAGCAGATACGAGAGCGTGGCGTTCTTCGTGTCGGCACCCTGAATAACCAACTCTCTTATTACATCGGTCCAGATGGTCCTGCTGGCTTGGATTACGAGTTAGCTCGCGAGTTTGCAGAAGAACTTGGTGTAAAGCTTGAGGTTAAACCCGCTTACCGTCTATCCGGCCTATTTCCGGCGTTAAAGAAAGGCGAGATCGATCTTATCGCAACGGGGTTAACACAAAACAGCAACCTGACACGTGCCTATCGCGCTGCGCCTGCTTATTACTATGTAAGCCAACAAGTCGTGTACAAAAAAGGTCAGTGGCGACCAAGAAACCTTGAGCAACTGATCAGGTTTGAGAATGAGCGTCAGGCTGATTTCGTAAAAGCACAAACTGAACCAGAAGAGGTAGCGTCTACTGACACATTGACGCCATCTTTGGTTGTAGTGAAAGACTCACACTTTGAGCCAACACTAAAACAGCTGCAAAACACACACGATGACTTTATCTACGATGCGATCGGCAATGCTGACATCAACGACCTGCTAAAAGAAGTCTCTACAGGGGAACGCTTGTTTACTGTGGCGGATTCGATTGAGCTGTCACTCGCACAACGTTTATACCCAGACGTGGCTTTGGCTTTTGAACTTACAGAAGACCAACCGATCTCTTGGTATTTACAGAAGTCTGAAGATGAAAGCCTTTATGCGCTGCTGATTGAGTTTTTCGGTAACCTAAAGCAGTCTGGTGAGCTAGCTTCACTGGAAGAGAAATATATTGGCCATATCGGCACCTTCGATTATGTCGATACTCGTGCCTTTATCCGCGCTCTAGACAGCAAGCTACCAAAATGGTCGCCACTATTTCAGAAATACTCGCAAGAATTTGATTGGCGCTTAATCGCAGCTTTGGCATACCAAGAGTCACACTGGAACCCAGTCGCGCGTTCTCCTACAGGTGTTCGTGGCATGATGATGTTGACGTTGCCAACCGCGAAGAGCGTAGGTGTAACCAATCGTCTTGACCCGAAACAGTCGGTACAAGGTGGCGTGGAATATTTACGTCGTATCGTGAATCGAGTTCCTGACTCAATTACTCAACATGAAAAGATCTGGTTTGCCCTCGCCTCATATAACGTAGGTTACGGTCACATGATGGATGCACGTCGCTTAACCAAAGCACAAGGCGGCAACCCTGACGCTTGGGGTGATGTAAAAGATCGACTTCCTCTATTGAAACAAAAGAAGTACTACAGCCAAACTCGATACGGCTATGCGCGTGGTGATGAAGCAAGGAATTACGTTGAGAATATTCGCCGTTATTACCAAAGCATTATTGGTCATGTGAATAAGCGAAATAAAGAAGAAGAAGCGAGCCTCGAAGGTTTGGTGGTTATCCCACCTTTAGAGATCTCGGGCGCTGAATCGACAATCAGTGCGGCTGAATCCGCTGTCGACGAAGCTGAGTCTTCCAAATAAATAAAAAGAGCAATGCCATATAGCGTTGCTCTTTTTTTTATACATGAGTCACTGGTTCGTATTGGCTAGTTCGCATTGAGAAACTAAACCAACAAAGTGACCATTATACTTGAGGTGTCATATTGCAGTAACAATCGAACTTTATAACGACACACCATAAGCGCCATGATGTTCTGTTGTATTCAAACACTGGCCATCGCGATGGTTACTCAAAAGGTATCGCTAAGTTCGCGACAGAGCTCATAAACAAATAACCACTATAATTAAAACCGAAGTCATAATTACAAAGCCAGACGACAAATAGGAAATCGTTGAAATGATGAAGAGTAAACTGAAATCGAAGCGCCTTGATAAGACCGTTGCTGCAAACCGTCGTAAGCGTATGCTTTCAAATAATAAGAAAAAGATCATTTGGCGCAACCGTGCTTTCATGCAGATACTTTCTGAGTAAATGTACCGAGCAAGTTTTCTGCAGCACTCTTGCGATAGAGAGTCCCGAAAGCTTGCTGCTATTTTTTGTTACAGACCTTGTTCTTGTTACTGACCTTATTCTTATTACTTGCCTTGTCAGATTCTAAACACTGCTCTTCCAACAGACGGTCTTGCTTCCGTTTTTCTTTTATCTCTTTTCTACGACGCTTGAAAAACGCCTGCAACTGCTCACGACATTCTGCTTCTAATAAGCCATGCTCAACATCGGCATAGTGGTATGAGGCTTGGCTTTCAAAGAGGTTCAATACCGTACCTGCTGCGCCTGCTTTTAAGTCAGGTGCACCAAAGACAATCCGCTTCACTCGGCTGTGTAACAAGGCACCAGCACACATTGGGCAAGGCTCAAGCGTGACGTATAAGGTGGTATCAAGTAAGCGATAGTTTTCCAAGGCTTGGCCAGCTTTACGCAAGGTTTCGATTTCTGCGTGTGCCGTGGCATCGTGGCTTCCAATCGAACGGTTCCAACCTTCAGAAATAATCTCCCCCTCTTTCACCAGCACAGCACCAACGGGAACCTCTCCCTCTTTCTCTGCTTGCTTAGCAACCTCGATGGCGCGTCGCATGAAGATTTCATCTTGAGGGGTGAATTGATGGTCTGACAAAGGGAACTCCAGAAAACAAAGGATAAGAACAAAAAAAGGTATGCGGGGAAGCATACCTAATCTTAGTGATTATGAACAATAAAGAGATAATGAACAACAAGCGTTGGCTTGTTCGTTTAATCTCTAGCTAGCGGCGTATCTAACTAACATCATCGCCTAGCTCATTGACTATTTTTGTCGCTTTAACACTCACGATACGGTTGTTTTCGACCGAGATGATTTCAAACTGCCATTGCTGACACTGAACAACTTCTCCCGCATCGGGTAAACGTCCAATTAGCCAAGTGACAAGGCCATTCAATGTTTGAAAGCCTTCGCTTTCCCCTTCTAACTCTGACAGCTCTAAGCGGTTCTTGAGTTCACTGATAGGGATTAAACCATCCACCAGCAACCCGTCTTCAACTTGCTCTGTCCATAGGTCATTGGGGTTATTAGATAACTCACCTGCAATCGCTTCAAGAATATCATAATGAGTCACAAGGCCTTGCACATCGCCATATTCATCGACAATGAATGCCATCTCGGTACCCGACTCTTTAAAGTAGCCAAGTAGCCGCAGTGCCTTCATCGATTCTGGAACGTAGATCGGCGACTTAGACAGCCCCATGATAACTTGAATACTTAAATTGCCTGCCTGATTCAGCAAGGCTTTGGACGACACCGTACCGACCACTTTATTGAGGTGATCTTGGCACAATGGAAATACACTGTGCTTTGAAGAGCGCAGTTTCTTAAATATCTGCTCTACAGGTTGCTCAATATCTAGAAAGTCGACATCTCGACGTGGCGTCATCAAAGAGCTTACAAGGCGATCATCAAGCTGCAAGATATTACGAATCATCTCTTGCTCGCCGCGCTCAATCACTCCAGATTCTGAGCCCTCTTTCACCAGTGCATGGATATCGTCTTCAGTGACACTATCTTCTTCACCGCCACGCCCCATCAGCTTTAAGATGCCTTCGGTTGACGCAGACAACGCAAACACAAACGGCGTTGCGATTTTAGATAACCAGAAGATTGGTAGCGCGACTAACACAGCAATGTTTTCAGCTTGGGATTGAGCAAAACGCTTTGGCACCAATTCACCGACAACAATTGCGAAGTAAGTAATACCAACAACGACTACCGCTGTAGATAAGATATTCGCTTGGGTTGGGTCGAATCCCCACAGCTCAAGTTGAACGGCCAGTGGCGCAGAAAGCGTCGCCTCGCCCACAATACCGCTGAGTAGGCCGATTACCGTAATACCGATTTGAATGGTTGAAAGGAAGCGGGTTGGATTTTCTTTGAGCTCAAGTGCAACCTGAGCGGAGCGATGTTTTTCGGCTAAGCGCTTTAGCCGACTATTCTTTGCTGCTACCAATGCAATCTCTGACATGGCAAACAGACCATTTAAAACAATTAACCCTACTAAAAGCAGAATTTTCATGTGGATTGGATTTCCTAATTTTACCGGCCAACAATTAGCCGTAATCCGGAGTATAAGCTGAGTGCCTTTATTTGGGATATAAAAAGTTTTGGATATAAGAAATCTTGGACACAAACAGAAGTAGAAAAAAAATGGCGAAAAAAATAACGAAAAAAAGCCCGCACATTTCGGTGCGGGCTTCGATGATTTTATCTTACTAACTTTTGCTTTTATTACTTAGCGTTACTTATCTTACATTGTGTAAGTGTAAGGAGCTTGGATACCTAGTGGGATACCAAGAGCCCAGTAAGCTAGCAAGAAGATTGACCAACCGATTAGCATAGCAATCGAGAATGGCATCATTAGAGAAGCTAGAGTACCGATACCTGTCGACTTAACGTAACGTTGACAGTAAACAACAACCAATGGGAAGAACACCATCAGTGGAGAGATGATGTTAGAAACTGAATCGCCTACACGGTAAGCCGCTTGAGATAGCTCTGGAGAGATACCCACAACCATTAGCATAGGAACTAGGATAGGACCAATCAGTGCCCACTTAGCTGAAGCAGAACCTACAAGCAGGTTAACTGCAGCCGTTAGTAGAATCATACCAACAACCGTTGCTTCACCTGGAAGGTCCATCGCTTTCAAGCCTTCAGCACCGTAAAGTGCCAGCATAGTACCGATGTTTGATTGAGCGAATGCAGATAGGAACTGAGCACAGAAGAACGACATTACAATGTATGCGCCCATCGTTGCCATCGTCTCAGACATTGCTTTAATAACATCATTACTATTCTTGAAAGTACCTGCTACACGGCCGTAAACGATACCCGGAATAATAAACAGGATGAAGATCAGAGGAACGATAGACTTCATCACTGGTGCTGAGAACGCTGTTAGCTCACCTTCAGGCGAACGAAGTGCTGAGTTTTCAGGAACCAAAGCTGCGATAAGCAGACCAATACCCGCAACCATTGCCCAACCAGCAAATTTGAATGCTTTAGATTCAATCGCCGTGAACGTACCTAAATCAGGAGCTTGCTCTGCATCTTCATCAACAGGAGTGTTAGCAAGACGAGGCTCGATAACCTTCTCTGTTACGTACCAACCGATACCAACGATTAGAACTGAAGATAGGCCAGTAAAGAAGATGTTCGCTAGAGGGTTAACCACGTATGCAGGGTCAAGAACGTTTGCCGCTGTTTGAGTGAAACCTGCTAGTAGCGGATCAATACCTGAAGGAATGAAGTTCGCTGAGAAACCACCAGATACACCAGCAAACGCTGCTGCAATACCCGCTAGAGGGTGACGACCCGCAGCGTGGAAGATGATACCGCCAAGAGGAATTACTAGAACGTAACCTGCATCAGCTGCTGTGTGAGACACGATAGCAACCAAGATTAGCATTGGCGTTAGTAGCTTAGCTGGCGTGAAGTTAAGCATCTTCTTAAGGCCAGTCGTAATGAAGCCTGAAGAGTCAGCAACGCCAACACCTAACATAGCAACAAGTACGATGCCTAACGGTGCGAAGCCTGTGAATGTGGTTACCATATTCGCTAGGAAGCTAGCAAGCGCTTCACCAGTAAGTAGGTTGTTAACTTCTAGAGCAGCACCCGTTTGAGGGTTGATTAGGTCGAATGAAAGGTTCGACAAAAGTGCAGATGCTACCCATACGATAACTAGAGCCCAGAAGAACAGAATTGCTGGGTCTGGAATTTTGTTGCCGGCGCGTTCAATGAAGTTTAGAAAGCGGTCCATCCCACTGATCTTCTCAGTCGATGGTGCTTTTTTTACAGCTTGGTTACTCATTGTAACTCCATATGTGATGTTGTTTGTTTAGGCCTAATAAAAGTTTTGACCATGGCCCATTGGTACAGCACATATTCTATTAAAGTCGCTGTTAAAAAGCACAAGGTTCCACATCATTTTCCATAAATGGAGACATATTTTGCAAAAATACTGTACAACAGCAACAATATAAAAACACAAAAAACACCATTCCATATACAGAGTTTTAACTGGCACGTAAACAATGTCCGAGGAGTGAAAACTATCAGTAAAGGGGATGCGTAGGCCTTGGCATGCAGTAAACGTTTGCTTAATAGATCAATCAAACTCACTGTATTTGGAGAGCATAGTCTCGAGGTAAATGCTTTGCGAACGGTTCATACGATCTTGCCATGCAACGGAAACAGTAATGCTTTTTAACGCACCCGACAAAGCGCCAGCAGCATTCTCCACCTCACAAGTCATCGCATACCCAGAGTCCGACAAACCGGATAAAGGATCTGAGCTTGTCGTGTTGAGACAATAGTTCGCTTGATTGAGTTGCGAAAAAGGAATAAGCCCTACTGCCCCACTCACATCCGAGACTCGCGTTCGATAATATTCCATTTGCCTTTCAGCAAAATGCAGTGCCTCTACACTGTGAAGCGCAAAGTCCGACTTTTGCTCCGCATAAACTTGCAGCTTAACCAACCCTAGAGAAGCTACACCGATCAATAGAAAAGAGATAAGAACCTCTATCAGGCTAAAACCTGAGTGTTTAGAAATCATTCCATGATCCTCGCTTCCACTTCGCTTTCAAAGGAGCACTATGAGGGTTGTATTCACCGATATAATCCAGATTGATTGACCCCTGAATTGTCGATAACCCACCAACGGAATCAAAGAACATCCCTCCTTTAGGAAAAAAAGAAGCAAATCCAATATAAACCGAATTGATCTGTACTAAACCTGCGATAGGAACCGTATCTGGAACTTTAGCCCACAAACCACTCAATAGGTCGGTATCGACATCGGGAGAGTTAGGATTATCAAATATACTCATATCATTTAGATGATAAAAAGATCCATCAAATACGCTTGCGTTACCGTTCGCAACGATGCCGTCTTGAATCACTAATGAACGTGGCGTAATAACTCCTGGGATAGGTTCAACGACATTAATCGCAGGTGAGTAAACCACGCAATCACCTATAACCCAGACCTTATTTTCCCCACTTGAAAAGGCATCATTAATAGCTTTGCTACACTTATTACCTTCATATTTCCCACTAACCAAGTCTGAATGTTTAGGAGGAGATGTAGTCCGGTCAATCAGGTCGATAACATGATAATCAAGCTTAATTTGGTCGATGTTCTCTGACGTTTTAGGTACTCCAAAATAATTAGAGAACGTATCTATATCAGGATCAAATTTGAAGTCTGATTGAAATGAGTTTGAAGGTAATGAACCCGAAGAGTCGATAATTGCATCACTGCTAATATTGGTGGTTTGTTGACATGACTCGAAGGAAGGAAAAGGAGGTGACTCTGGTGTAATTGTCTTTAAACGTCCTCCTCCCTTTTGCTTATAGATAACACTATCTAAAAATCGAACAGAGACACACTCGTTAATACCATCAACAGCAGTAAGAGCAATATCGGGATTGATGTCGATGTTGTGATCAGAAATAAATTCTAAACTCGAATTGGTTTGCATTACTCCTAATCCCGAAGCGTCTTCAAAGCTAATCTCTTTGTTCAACGATAAAGACTCAGAGCTCGATACCAATACATTCGGTGTGAGGGCTTCTGATTCCAACGTAACGACTTTCGATTGCTGACAATGATCCATTAAATCATTGGGAATAGCAGTCAGATCATTTTCAGCGATGTAAGTGAAACCACACTCTAAACCACCTTCTGCTAACCAGTGGGCTTTGCGCCCTTCCACCTCATTTTGGGCAACTTTAATTTGATGAAACACACTGCGATATGCGCCTAACGTCACCACTAAAGCACCAACTAAAAGCACCGATGTGATCAACAAGGTCACCACGCCGCGTTGCTTTCTAAACACCATCATTGCCAATTCCTTTGTTTAACGGAAACCGAAACCGATTTGGTAACACCTGCGGTTGGAATTGAAGCCGTAATGCTGATATCGGTAAGCGTGGTTTTAATAGAGTGTTGCTCTAATAACTGAGCATCAATGCTGAATGCGTCTACCTCGATCAGGCTGTCATCGAAAAGTGAGTAACATCCAGTAACCTGATTAAAAGTAGGAATCGCCTCAGATACAGTGGTGCCCTTCTCACAAATTTGTAGCTTGGTTCCATCTTTCCGATAAACGATATTTCGATTATCTTTGTTTCCGTTCGAGCCCTCTCTGAAATAGACAAACCCAACGGCAACACCGCCACTCACTTGGATGGTATTGCTCGCTCCAGATAACTTGATTGAGTAACCATTAGAGCCATCGTAGCCCGCTCGTTGAATATCTTCTTTCATGACCTGCATCGTACTGGTTAGATTTTGCAGCAGTAATAACTCAATGCCTTTATCTTTAGCAATTCTCTGCCCCGTAATGAAGACGCTGCCGATAATCGAAATAGCGAACACGCCAATCACAGAGGCCACCATTAATTCAATCAGTGATGTGCCTTGCTGCTTGCTAGGAGCTACAGCTGTCGATTTAACACGCATCATAGCCATACTGTGCACTCGACTCACCGCACACCTTAATTCGCCCTGGAGGGCTGGATAATTTGATCAAAAGCCGATCGGTTGAATCTGCATTAGGAGCCAGATAGAGAGTCCCGCGAGAAGGCCTTCCACGAACGCTCTCAAAAGTGATTCTGTCTCCGGTGTAGTTATGAGAAAAAGAAAGGTCGCGAAAGGGTTCGCCCGACAACTGCAGTAAGGTTTCTCCTGACAAGTCTTCGGTCGGTTTTAACCAAATAGTCCAATCTCCAGTTGATTGCACTTCATTCTTTTCCATCGAGAAATGAACCCAAAGATCTTGATTCCTTTTTACTGACTCTGACTTAGCCTGAATAAGAAAACCATTCAACTCGCCAGCCAATCGCTGCATCTTCACAGTTTGCGTTACTGAACTAAAACTCGGGGCAGCCGTGGCTATCAGTATCGATAACACCGACACCGTGATTAACAGCTCTATTAAAGTAAACCCGCGAGTCATTTCCCAAATTCCTATGTAATACCGTTCGTAACCGTATTTAATCTTGCGCCGATGCTACCACCGGAGAAAAATAGGCAGAGATATTAAAGGAAACTACTCGCGATGATTCGAAGAAATATATGCAACAACAACAACTTAAGCATTAGAGGGATGACATTGATCGAATTATTGATCGCTGTCGCCATCGTGGGGATACTTGGTGCCATTGCGTATCCAAGTTATACGAGCCATGTAGTTAAAGCGCACCGAGTCACCGCGATAGCTGATATAACAAAGATACAATTGGAAATGGAGACGCTGTACACGGGGAACTATGCATCCGCAGCGGAGAATATTATTTCCGGAGGGACATGTTTGTTTTGCGATACCGACACCAGCCGATACACGTTAGCGATTTCGGCGAGTAGTACAACCTATGCCATTCAAGCAGAACCGCTTTCTCAACAAGTGAATGATGAGTGCTTAGACTCAACTACCGATAAGTTGGAATTACACCACTCGGGTGTTTCAGAGCCAGAAGCGTGTTGGAAGTAACAAGAGCAACCACCAAAGGGCTCGATAGTTTGTCTGAGAAATATCGACTCTTTCTTCTCTGAGCTTCTTTTCTCTGATCTACAGATACAAAAAAGCCTGCACACTGGCAGGCTTTAAGATTTTCAAATCACTATCAATTACTTAGTTAGGTCATCGAAGAAGTTTTTAACGCCGCTGAAGAAACCTTCAGACTTTGGCTTGTGCTTGCTTGCCGCTTCACCACAACATGTCTCTTCGAATTCACGTAATAGTTCTTTTTGACGAGAGCTTAGCTTAACCGGTGTTTCAACCACTAGTTTAACGATTAGGTCACCTACACCGCCGCCACGAACGCCTTTCACGCCTTTGCCACGCATACGGAACATACGGCCCGTTTGTGTTTCTTCTGGCACTTTAAGGTTTACACGACCATCTAGTGTTGGAACTTCAACTTCACCGCCTAAAGCAGCCATAGAGAAACTTACTGGCACTTCACAGTAAAGGTTGTTGCCGTCACGCTCAAAGATGTTGTGCTCTTTTACGTGTACTTGTACGTACAAGTCGCCAGCTGGAGCGCCGTGCTCCCCTGCTTCGCCTTCGCCAGATAGACGAATGCGATCACCAGTATCAACACCTGCTGGGATCTTAACGTTAAGCGTTTTCGTCTTCTGTTTGCGACCTTGACCATGACATGAGTTACATGGGTCTTTGATGATCTTGCCTTTACCGTTACAAGTAGGACAAGTCTGTTGAACCGCAAAGAAACCTTGGCGCATTTGTACCTGGCCGTGGCCATGACAAGTACCACACGTTTGTGCAGAAGAACCCGCTTTCGCGCCGCTACCGTCACAAATATCACACTCTACAAGAGTTGGTACTTCGATTTCTTTAGATACACCACGAACGGCTTCTTCTAGAGAAAGCTCCATGTTGTAACGCAAATCAGAACCACGTTGTGCACGCGCTTGACCACCACCGCGACGACCGCCGCCAAAGATATCGCCAAACACATCACCGAAGATATCGCCGAAGTCACCTTGGCCACCGCCGCCGTAACCGCCGCCACCCATGCCACCTTGTTCAAAAGCTGCGTGGCCGTATTGGTCGTAAGCTGCTTTCTTTTGAGAATCGGTTAAGATCTCGTACGCTACTTTTACTTCTTTAAATTTGTCTGCTGCGCTGTCATCACCCTGATTACGGTCCGGGTGGAATTTCATCGCTAAGCGTTTGTACGCTTTTTTAATATCGCGCTCTGATGCATCGCGGCTTACGCCTAATACTTCGTAAAAATCACGTTTTGACATGTTCTAGGTCACCAAATAATTGCTACTACCGAATGATCACTTCAGTAGTCTGTGTATCAATCTAGATAAAAGTTCTGCCGGCTGAAACGCCGAATAAAGCTATTATCTAGATCGACAAGTCTAAATACAAATTTACGGGCGTGAGAGTTACCTCTGACGCCCGTAATAATAAGTCTTTGAGACAATGAATTTCTAAGCAAGTAGCTTGAGTTCTAGAAGGAAGCGCGGAGCCTACGTTAGTAGGTGAGCACTTCCGACAACGAAATCAGGCTACTCTGCGACGAAATTATTTTTTGTCTTCTTTAACTTCTTCAAACTCAGCATCAACCACGTCGTCATCTTGCTTAGGTTGTTCACCAGCGTCAGCACCAGCTTGTTCAGCTTGAGCTTTCTGTTGAGCAATTTCCATTAGCTTTTGAGCTGCTTGCATAAGTTCTTGAACTTTAGCGTCGATAGCTTCTTTGTCATCACCAGACTTAACTGATTCTAGAGCTTCGATAGCTGCTTCGATTTTAGCTTTCTCGTCTGCAGGTAGAGCTTCACCAGCTTCTTCTACTTGCTTCTTAGTGCCGTGAATCATTTGGTCAGCTTGGTTACGTGCAGTTACTAGCTCTTCGAACTTTTTGTCAGCTTCTTTGTTAGCTTCTGCTTCTTGAACCATTGCTTCGATCTCTTCCTCAGACAAACCGCCTGATGCTTGGATAGTGATCTTCTGCTCTTTACCTGTCGCTTTATCTTTAGCAGATACGTTCAGGATACCATCAGCATCTAGGTCGAATGTTACTTCAACTTGTGGCATGCCACGTGGTGCTGGTTGGATACCTTCTAGGTTGAACTGACCAAGAGACTTGTTGTAAGTCGCTTGCTTACGCTCACCTTGAAGAACGTGGATAGTTACTGCGCTTTGGTTGTCTTCAGCTGTAGAGAACACTTGATCCGCTTTAGTAGGGATAGTTGTGTTTTTCTCGATAAGCTTAGTCATTACGCCGCCCATCGTTTCGATACCGAAAGATAGAGGAGTAACGTCTAGAAGAAGAACGTCTTTAACTTCACCAGCTAATACACCACCTTGAACAGCAGCACCCATTGCAACAGCTTCGTCAGGGTTCACGTCTTTACGTGGCTCTTTACCGAAGAACTCAGTTACTTTAGCTTGAACCATAGGCATACGAGTCTGACCACCAACTAGGATAACGTCAGTGATTTCGCCTACAGATAGGTCAGCATCTGCTAGAGCAACTTTTAGTGGCTCAAGAGAACGTTGAACTAGGTCTTCAACTAGAGACTCAAGCTTCGCACGAGTCACTTTGATGTTCATGTGCTTAGGACCAGTCGCATCAGCAGTAACGTAAGGTAGGTTTACGTCAGTTTGAGTAGTAGAAGAAAGCTCGATTTTCGCTTTTTCTGCTGCTTCTTTAACACGCTGCATTGCTAGTGGATCAGATTTAAGGTTGATACCTTGCTCTTTCTTGAACTCATCTACTAGGTAGTTGATCATGCGGTTATCGAAATCTTCACCACCAAGGTGAGTGTCACCGTTAGTTGAAAGAACTTCGAAAGTCTTCTCGCCTTCTACTTCATCGATCTCGATGATAGAGATATCGAATGTACCACCACCAAGGTCGTATACAGCGATAGTGCGATCACCACCTTGCTTGTCTAGGCCGTAAGCCAGAGCAGCAGCAGTAGGTTCGTTGATAATACGTTTAACATCTAGACCAGCGATACGGCCAGCATCTTTCGTTGCTTGACGCTGAGCATCGTTGAAGTAAGCAGGAACAGTTACAACTGCGCCAGTTACTTCTTCGCCTAGGAAGTCTTCAGCTGTTTTCTTCATTTTCTTAAGAACTTCAGCAGATACTTGAGGAGCAGCCATTTTTTGGCCTTGCGCTTCAACCCATGCATCACCGTTATCAGCTTTAACAATGTTAAAAGGCATGATTTCGATATCGCGTTGAACTTCTTCATCTTCAAAACGACGACCGATTAGACGCTTAATTGCGTATAGCGTGTTTTGAGGGTTAGTAACAGCTTGACGTTTCGCAGGTTGACCAACTAGCGTCTCGCCTTCAGTGTATGCGATTACCGATGCTGTTGTGCGTTCGCCTTCAGCATTTTCTAATACGCGTGGTTTGTCACCGTCAAGAACAGCAACACAAGAGTTAGTAGTACCTAAATCAATACCAATGATTCGACCCATCAGGCTTTCTCCGAATAAATTCTATTTAGTTTTTTGCTATACCCACTATGTGGGGGGTAGTAATCAGGGATTCAACCCTAATACACAAAATTTAAATGCAAATGTATTTTGCTTTCGTATGCACCATAGATAAGGGCTGCAAACTAATTTTCAAGGGAAATAGGTAAAAAAAATCTGTTTTTCCCTCTATCTTTCTACTTAAAGGTAAAAAGTGGCTTACCCCTTACTGCTTAAGGCTCGAAAGTTGACATATTCACGCGTTCATCTTCATAAATAAAATGTCTCCCTATTCTATCTCGCATAAAAAAAGACCTTCATATGGAAGGTCTTTTTCAACTAACAGCGCGTCGAACCGTTATTGATTCGGCAATATTATTGATTAAGAACTAACTGGTAGAAGCTTGCTTGGGTGTAGTCACCCGCTTCCATACCACGCCACTCACAGGCGGAACTCGACTTCTTAGTATTACACTGGTTATACGCACCCGCTTTGAAGTACATCCAATCTTGACCATAGCCAAGATCGATATCGTGCCCCTGATATTTACCCTTTGCCAAGTCAACATCATACGTCTTCACAATAGGGTCGGCTGAGTTTGGATTTTTAATAAAGGTTAAATGCATGATGTTATCTTTGATATTCACATCATATGAGAACACTTCACCTAACTTGATACCATCAGTAGGATCAGAGCTGCCTTTTTTCAGGTTGTATTGGCCAAATACATCATGGCGAATGTCTTTACGAAGCTTCTTACCGTTTTCATCCTTCGCATTTTTCATCTCTGTCGGCGGGTTTAATTCATAGTTCCACGTTAACGAACCATGCTCATGCTCCGGTAGTTTGCGGTAAACAATTTTCAGAGGTTCATTATCCGACCCATGGATTTGACCAATAACCACAGAGAATGCACCAGTTTTCTTATAGTTACCGCTGGTACTCACCTGATCAACAGAAAGTGTTGCCGTCATCTGCCCACCGATAGAACCAAACTCTTCAGCGTTCTCGTGGCTTGAAATAGCGAAATTGTTACTCGGAGCAGAGTAGCTATCCGCTAGCATAGCTCTTAGCTCACTACGCGTGTTTTTACTGTTTGGCGTCGTTGGAGCTGTATTCGGAGCCACAAACACCATCGCACCAGATTCAGCATCCGTGTAGAACCATTTAGGGTGAACGTAAGGCGTGTCTACATTCGACAGTTCCTTTTTACCAATCTCCAGCGTTTTACCTTTTCTAGACCCTTCAGTCGTCAGCTCCGGTAAGTTAATTTTCCATTTAGATAAATCGAAGTTTTGTGCTGGTGCTTTTGCAGGGTCAAGATTGAACTGTTGACCAATATCGTGATTAGAAGCAAGAGCGGGAGCGGCTAAAAGGCTGGCAGTCAGTAGGCTAAGGTAAGACAGCTTCATTATTGGGTTTCCTTTATGTCGTCATAATGTAGGTTGCCAGAACAGTAAAATAATATTGTATTATTATATGTGATCTATATTAAAGATTGAAAACTGATGGCTAATTCGGCACGAGTAAAAAGAAAAAATGAGACTTAACACCAATCAAAGATCTTTTTAGCCAAGTTATCAGATAACCCAAAGCACTTCTCAGCAGAAACAAAAAAGCCCCGCTCTCATTGAGCGGGGCTTTTAGTTATCGAATCTTAATTAAGAATTATGCTTCTGCTTTCTTTAGCTCAGCTTCTTCGTTAGCTTCAACGCCAATTTCGTTTTCAGATTTCGCTACGATAGTGTTAACCGCAGTATCACCAACAACGTTAGAAGAAGTACAGAACATGTCACAGATACGGTCAACAGCAGCAACAATCGCTAGACCTTCTGGTGGCAAACCTAGTTGGTGCAATAGAACACCAACCATTACAACACCACCACCAGGAACACCACCAGCACCGATAGACAGTAGCAGGATAGTTAGACCTAGAGTAAAGATATCAGCAGTGTTGATTGGCTGACCGAATGCGTTTGCTACGAACATAGTTGCTAGTGCGATGTAGATAGATACACCAGACATGTTCATTGTTGCACCTAGTGGTACACCGAAACCTGCCACTGACTTAGATACGTTTAGTTTGTCCGTCAGAGTACGCATTGTTACTGGAATCGTCGCGTTCGAACTTGCAGTCGATAGTGAGAAAAGGATTTGCTCACGAGTTGCACGTAGGAACTGCTTTGGAGAAATACCAGTGAATGAACCAACCATCATTGGGTAGAAGAAGAAGATCCAGAACACAAGCATTGCTACAACAAGCGCTACATAGCCAGCAACTGACATTAGCGTGTTTGCATCAAGTGTTGCACCTAATTGAATCATCAGAGCAAATACACCGTATGGCGCAAGGCTCATTACTAGGCCGATAAGCTTCATCATGATTTCGTTAGCCATCTTGAATGTCTTGATAGCTGGGCCACCACGAGAATCAAGAGCTTGGATAGCAAGACCAGTCAGAATAGCCATGAAGATGATTTGCAGCATGTCGCCACTTGCAAACGCTTCTACAGGGTTGCTAGGAACGATGTTTACAACAAGAGAGAAGATATCTGGCGTTTCAGTTGTTGTAAGCGCAATTGTCTCAGAAACTGTACCCGCTAGATTCGCACCAGCACCCGGTTGGAAAATAAGACCAATCGTTAGCGCTGCAGAAATCGCGATGATGGTGTTAATAATGTAAAGACCAAAGGTTTTACCACCAAGACGACCAAATGAACGAATATCTTTTAGCTCAACGATACCGCAAACGATAGATACGTATACAAGAGGTACTACAAGCAACTTGATAAGTGATACGAACATACCACCAGCACCTTCAGCAGCGCCGAGTAGGTACGTATCAAAAATAGCAATGCCGCTGAATAGGTACTGAATAGCAGTACCAATAATAAGGCCGGCAAACAAGCCTACAAAAATCTTACTTGAGAGCGATTTGTCCATCGTTCTTCTCCAGTTTGTTGTGTTTAAAAATTGTACTTTTATAGTTATATATGCGACCCAAATCGCTATATTGCAGTGGATTTTACATACAAAGGTAACAATTAAAAGCATTTATTTACAAAAACATTACAAGTGTGACATCAAAACATTTCTTCATTAACAACCAGTTTCATAATATAAAACTCTAAATCACTGTTCTGAATAAAATAAAAAGAACGGCATTCTTAATGCGATTTTGGTGACTATTCACGTGGACTCTCAAGTTACAGGCATAAAAAAAGAGAGGCATATGCCTCTCTTTTCATTTCATGTTAACCAGTGAATTGTTTTGTCGCCGCTATTGTCTTACTTCACAACTGCAATAATCAACTGCTTAGCAATCGGCTACTCAATTACTTAGCAACCATTACCATTGCAGGGCGAATAACACGGCCGTTAAGCTCGTAGCCTTTCTGCATAACAAACATCACAGTGTTTGACTCGTGGTCTGGGCTTTCTTGAATCGACATTGCTTGGTGGAATTCAGGGTTGAATGCTTCACCTTCAGGGTTGATCTCGGTAAGACCAAATTTAGCCACTGTATCTACGAACGTTTTGTGAGTTAGCTCAACACCTTCAAGAATCGGCTTAACCGCTTCGTTCTCAGCATCTGCAGCTTGTACTGCACGCTCTAGGTTATCGATAACAGGTAGTAGGCCTTCAGCGAATTTGTTTAGCGCGTATTTACGTGCTTTATCCACTTCTTGCTCAGTACGACGACGCATATTCTCAACTTCAGCCTTTGCGCGAAGAACAGAATCTTGCTGCTCTTTCACTTTAGACTCACTAGAAAGCAGTGCGGCTTCTAGTTGAGCAATTTTTGATTCCTGCTCATCAGCCGCGTCTTCATTCAGTTCAGCTTCTTCAACTTTCTCAGCTTCAGCAATGATCTGATCTAGTTCTTCTTCGGTTACTTTGTTTTCTTCGTTGCTCATGATATCTCCAGAATTCGTTTTCAATGCCAGTGACAGGCGTGTTTGCGCCTCAAATTGATATAAAACACTCGCATAGACGTTCAACTTGCCTTTATTATGGGGATGAAGAATTTTGATTCAAGCCTAATTCGTTTGGAAACGTTATGAAAAAGCCATTTGAAGTCATCGCAATTATTGGTAAACCTCGAGATCAGCAAGCAATTCAGACTCATAGAGAGCTCTATCAGTGGTTAAGTACTGAGGGTTATCAAGTGTTTGTTGATGATAGGCTCTCCAGCATTTTGGACGATATCCCACAAGAACATTTTTCTAGCCTGATTGAATTAGGTAAACGTGCCGATCTCGCGATTGTAGTGGGTGGTGATGGAAATATGCTCGGTGCCGCTCGTATTTTGTCGCGTTTCGACATTTCAGTCATCGGTGTTAACCGAGGCAATTTAGGTTTTCTGACAGACCTGAACCCTGAAAACTTCCAAACCTCACTCACCGATGTACTTAAAGGTGAGTTTATGGAAGAAGAGCGATTCCTACTCGAAACAGAGATACATCGTCACGGCCAAATAAAAAGCCACAACGCGGCACTCAATGAAGCCGTACTTCACCCAGGTCAAGTCGCGCACATGATCGAGTTTGAGGTGTATATCGATAACAGCTTCGCCTTCTCACAGCGTTCTGATGGCTTGATCGTCTCAACACCGACAGGTTCTACCGCTTATTCGCTTTCTGGCGGCGGCCCTATCCTGTCATCAAGCCTAAATGCTATCTCACTAGTGCCAATGTTCCCGCACACCCTTTCAAGCCGCCCACTGGTGGTGGATGGCAAGCGTCGAATCAAGCTGATCGTATCGCCTGATAACCGCGGTACTCAGGAAGTCAGCTGCGATGGCCAAATCTCGCTACCGGTTTCTCCTGGCGATGAGATCCACATTTACCAAAGCCCGAATGTACTTAAGCTGATCCATCCTAAAGACTACAACTACTACCATGTTCTACGTAACAAACTAGGCTGGTCGAGTAAGCTGTTCTAAAAGAATAAACGCTCCAGTGGCAACCAAAAATTTGAAAGGCTGACGACATGCGTCAGCCTTTTTTATTGCCAGTAAAAAGCCCGTCGGCTCTAGCTTCTCTGCAATTCCTTATACCGTCATTCCCAAGAGGGAGGAACGACTGAGTTGGGAATCCATAGTGGTTTCAGTGATCTACGGACGCACTCAATTCTGATAACGGTCACAAAAAATTTTCACCTGTCGACTTTACTGTATAAAGAAACAGTATATACTGAGCTTATATACAGTATTGTTCAGTTATACAGGTAAATAAAAATGCTGGCTCATCTAAGTGTTAATAATTTCGCTATTGTTAAGTCTTTACAGCTAGAACTCTCTAAAGGCATGACAACAATCACCGGTGAAACGGGTGCAGGTAAATCTATCGCTATCGATGCTTTAGGCTTATGTCTTGGAGGAAGATCAGATGCGGGAATGGTTCGACAAGGTGAAGAAAAAACCGAAGTCAGTGCTGCTTTTTTACTTGAGAACAATCTACACGCTACCCGCTGGTTAGAAGACAACGAATTGCTTGATGGCAGTGAATGCATCTTGCGCAGAACCATCTCAAAAGAAGGTCGCTCTCGCGCATTCATTAACGGCAGTCCTGTCCCTCTTTCACAATTGAAATCGCTTGGGCAGCTGTTGATCAACATTCACGGTCAACATGCGCACCATCAGTTGATGAAAAGCGATTACCAAATGGCCATGCTTGATCAATACGCAGGTCACTTGAACCTATTGAAGTCGACACGTAACGCTTACCAATCATGGCGACAAGCCGATAACCACTTAAAAGAGTTACGTGAAAATAGCCAGCAAAACCAAGCTCAAAAACAACTTCTTGAATACCAAATCAAAGAGTTAAACGAGCTGTCTATTGGGGAGGAAGAATATGAAGACCTCGAACAAGAGCATAAGCGCCTCTCCAATAGCGGAGAATTGGCCACAACCTGTCAGCAAGCTATCGAGCTTATTTATGAAGGCGAAGAAGTTAATGCGCTTGGTATTCTGCAATCGGCCAATAACTCCCTAATTCAGTTAGCTGAGCTTGATGAAAGATTGGCTGAATTGCCGAGCTTACTGTCTGAAGCCATTATTCAGATTGAAGAGACCAATAACGAATTAAGAACCTACCTAGACAGCATTGATGTCGATCCGGGTCGTATGGCTTACGTTGAAGAGCGTTTCTCTAAAGTGATGTCGATGTCTCGTAAGCACCACGTGTTACCAGAAGAGCTTTACAAGCACCATCAAGACTTATTACAACAGGTTGAAGCACTTGATTGCTCGGATGAAAAACTCGAAGACTTAGCAAACGAGGTAGAAAACCAATACCAATCGTTCGTTGCTAAGTCAGAGAAGCTTCATAAATCTCGAACTCGTTATGCAAAAGAGCTCAACAAACTGATCACGCAAAGCATGCACGAACTGAGCATGGAAAAAGCGCAGTTTGCCATTGAAGTGAACAACACCAACACACACCCTTCTCCATTGGGTATGGATAACGTGACCTTCATTGTTTCGACTAACCCAGGCCAACCAATGCAGCCAATTGCTAAGGTGGCCTCTGGTGGTGAGTTATCACGAATCTCACTGGCGATTCAGGTGATCACAGCGCAAAAAGTGGATACACCAAGCCTGATTTTCGATGAAGTGGATGTGGGTATCAGTGGACCAACCGCTGCGGTTGTCGGAAAAATGCTACGTAAACTGGGTGAATCTACGCAGGTAATGTGTGTGACTCACTTACCTCAAGTTGCCGGTTGCGGTCACCAACAGCTGTTTGTAGCGAAGAACACGAAATCAGGTAAAACTGAGACTCAAATGCACACGCTTGATGAGCAACAACGCGTTTCAGAGCTTGCTCGACTGCTTGGTGGCAGCCAGATTACCGAATCGACACTGGCCAACGCAAAAGAGTTATTAATCGCAGCATAGGTTACATATTCGGCAACTTTCTGATAATTTACCGAAAATTCTTGGCAATTTTGCAACTTAATTCAAAATTGCCAGTCATAACAAGCTCAAAGCGCAAGGAGCTTTTTACTTCTTGCTGGAGCTTGTTTATTATCAGGCAGTATTTTAGCGAAGAAAGATCTCAAACTATGCGAATTAAAAAGTGGTTAGTTGCAGTTCCACTTGCACTAACAATGTTGACCGGTTGCTCTCTACTAGAGAAGTTGGTTTATCGAATTGACATCAATCAGGGTAACTATGTTGAACAAGAAGCTGTCGATCAGCTCAAGTTTGGCATGACAAAAACACAAGTTCGTTACGTTATGGGCTCACCAATGCTTATCGAAAACGGCTACCCAGATACGTGGTATTACATTTACCACCACCAAAAAGGCCATGAAGACCCTATTCAGAAAAACCTAGTCGTTAACTTTGATGCCACAGGCACTCTAGTAACGATCAACGGTGATTTTGAAGCCAGTGATGAGTTCTTCGAAAGCCTTCGCTAGCTTTCAACCAACGAAGCTTTCCCGTCGACAAAGCTATCAGTCGACAAAGCTATCGGTCGACAAAGCAATAATCGCAAAAGCCTGCTAACACGAGCAGGCTTTTTAACATCTGCTAACAAGTTAGCTGCGTTGTCTAACCAACAGGCACAAAAAAGCTCGCCAATATAGCGAGCTCTCTTCTTAGTCGAACTTGTTTAGCATTACGATTTAGCAGCTGCTGCTTTCGCTTGCTCAGCACGCTTACGGCGAATCTCTTTTGGATCAGCTAACAGTGCTCGGTAGATTTCGATACGGTCTTTATCACGAACCGTCGCATCTAGTTTAACGTTGCGGCTGAATACGCCAACCTTATTTTTCGCTAAGTCGATTTCTGGGTACAGTTCCAAAACACCAGACTGCGCAATAATCTCTTCCACAGTCGCGTTTTTGTTCACCACCAAGGTAAACACACGCTGCTCGTGCGGAAGCGCAAACACAACCTCTACGTGGATCATATCCGATTCAATAGTCATGGCTTAATAAACCTGTTTCGCACGTTGAGTAAAAGCACTGACCATATTGCTCGTCAGCTCATTGAAAACCTTACCAAATGCCATTTCAATCATTCGACTAGAGAATTCAAACTCCAACTTAAGTTCAACTTTACACGCTTGCTCATCGAGTGGAGTAAAATACCAACCGCCCTGCAGCTTTTTGAACGGACCGTCCACCAGCTCCATCAAGATCTCAGCACCATCAGCTAAACGGTTAGAGGTAGTGAATGTTTTGCTGATACCCGCTTTAGAGACATCAACCGAAGCCACCATAGTTGAATCTGAAGATTCGATCACACGTGAACCAGAACACCCTGGCAAAAACTCATGATAACGAGCAACATCATTGACCAAGCTGAACATCTGGTCGGCACTAAACGACACTAATGCTGAACGAGTAACCTTTGGCATATAGACTCCTGTTAAAGACAGCGTTACATTAACACAAACTGCAATTTTAATTGTATTGGGCCAGAGCGCAAATAAAAAGGATTCCCCAACTAGGGTGCAATCCGTATAATGAGGCCATTATGGCAAAGAATAAATCAAAATCAAAAGCCGGTAGTAATACCATTGCGCTTAATAAGAAAGCTCGCCACGAATATTTCATCGATGATGAGATAGAAGCGGGGCTTGAGCTACAAGGCTGGGAAGTAAAATCCCTACGTGAAGGCAAAACCAATATCGCAGAAAGCTACGTCTACATCCGAGATGGCGAAGCATTCATCAGTGGTATGACGATCACTCCGCTAACTCAAGCGAGTACTCATATCGTGGCGAACCCAACACGCATCCGTAAACTACTAATGTCGAGAAAAGAACTCGATAACCTTATCGGTCGTATTAATCGTGAAGGCATGACACTTGTCGCTACCGCACTTTACTGGTCTCGCTCTTGGGCGAAGATTAAAGTTGGCGTAGCGAAAGGTAAAAAGCTGCACGATAAACGTACTGATATGAAAGAAAAAGATTGGGCGAGAGATAAAGCACGAATTATGAAGAGTAATTTGCGTTAATTTTAAGCACTTAAACGCACAGTGCTAGACAGGCAAAGCTTTTCTGGTACTATGCAAATAACACTTGGGGCTGATTTAGGATTCGACAGGAATTTTGAAGTCTGAGGTGCATGCCGTGGGGCGGTTGGCCACGTTAAAAGCCGCAAAAAAATAGTCGCAAACGACGAAAACTACGCACTAGCAGCTTAATAACCTGCTCAGAGCTCTCTTACCCTAGCTTCCGCTCGTAAGACGGGGACCAATAAGAGATCAAACCCAAACTAGCTAGCGCGGATTCTCCCACCTGAGAGGAAAAGCGCGAATAACAATTCAGGTTAGCCTTTAACTAGCGTGTCGGTTCGCAGGTTGCTGGTGAAATTAAAGATCGACTAAGCATGTAGTACCAATGATGAATGATTTTTGGACGCGGGTTCAACTCCCGCCAGCTCCACCAAACGTTTGGAAAGGGCCAACTCGAAAGAGTTGGCCCTTTTTTTATGTCTCATTTGAGGATGTCTTTTTACATTAGTGAACGTACGCACTATATGATTAGATTTAGTGCATTTCCTCTAAGCCACTCTTTATGCTCTTTATAGTCGGGCATGACTCGTTCAACTTCTTTCCAGAACTGTGGCGAATGGTCATGGTGGATTAGATGACAAAGCTCATGCACCACTACGTAATCAACAACCCTGTTGGGAGCCATGACAATCACCCAGTTAAATTCTAAATCACCGTAAGGGGTACAACTGCCCCATCTACTCTTAAACTCTTTAGTACGAACAACTCCCGTTTCAACGCCCACCAACGATTCGTAACGCCTTACCTTCTCTCGAATCTTCTTATCAGCATGGCTGCTTATACCAATTCGTTAAAGATCGGCGAATATAGTGCGTTTGTGTGGATGGGTCGGTAACGGTGACCGTAATACGTCCATTAAGTAGTTTTGTAGGCTTTAAGTCGCCTTTAAGCACTTTTAAGCGATAATTCCGCCCTAAGTATGGCAATGACTCACCTGACACATACTCTCGCATTGTCGTAGGGCTGGTGGGGCAATGAAAGAGTGCAAACACAACAAATCATCGATGCAATCCATGATTTGCATAACATTTCATATTAATATCTATTTTTTATGCAATTAAACATCCGTGATGTATGTAAAATATCTATTACGTAAACAAATCATGAGCAGAGCACTATCAACAACGATACCCCGAAGCCCAAATTGGCTACGCCCTCTTTAAAACACTATTTACAGCAGGCTGATTGGACATTAAGTCGCTTGCTAGGATTTATTTTAAAAGCGTTAATTTACATTTTCCTCGTCAGTATGAGTATTGCAGTCATCAGTTTTGAATTACTCAATATTTTTGAATATCAAGATGGATTCTCTGATGTATCAACCATCGAGATTATCTTTTTTATCTCATTTCTTGTGTTGCTAAAACGCTATTGGGTATATACAAAACAAACCTCACTTCGCTGGTGGCATATCATTAGCACCCCGTTTTTATGGCACGGAAAATTCGTTACGGCTGCGTTACTTTGTGCCAGTACGATTGTTTTTATTGACCTATTCGAAGGTACCGAGCACTTTAAAAACCTGTTATTGCTAGAGCAAAGTTACGACCAAATCTTTTCTTTCAGCATTATATTACTGTGCTTGTATATTGCAGTTCCAAGCCAGGATCTGATTCTAAACCCAGGCTCAGACACCCCATTAGAAACCCCAAATAACGACAACGATACTAAACAAGCACAAACGGACGCTGAGGTAACAAATGCTCAATAAAAAACACGCCATGCTTGCTATTGCACTAGCGATCTTACCAATGGTTTCCAATGCTAAAAAACTCTCTCTGGTCGATAGCTGTGTTGAACTTATCAATATTTATGACTCCAAAAGTTCGAAACGATTGTTAGCGGCACAAACCACATCGCTATCAGAAAGTTTACGTGCAGGATACTGCTTGGGAGTGATTGACCAATATGAAAAGTCCGAATATGGCTGCCGTTCAGATTGGTATGAGCGAGCACAGTTTATTGCACGCGAGTCATTAAAAGATAAGCCGTTGCCAGAGCGAAAACTATTGGAGCTATCGTGTGAAATCTAACGATAGCTACACCTCAACCGATAGCTACATCTCAACGCCTGATGCAATTAAGAAGCTATTTAACATAAAGTTAGCCGAACATAAATCATTCAAAGATTTGGTGTACCCACTAGTAAGAAGCAAAGGTTTCTTTGAGGTTAAAAAAGAGCCTATGGCGCTGGGCTCAACAAAGAACAACTTGCTCATTGCAAGTAATAGCCTAACCAAACTCCATAATGCCGTTTTGCTACAAGGGTTCTTTGCTGATAGTAAACGAGTCAAAGAGATCTTTTCTCATTCTAAAAAACGCATAGAAGCGGCGGACTTTTTAGAAACAGTCGTCATGGGTAGACAATCTATTCTCGCAGTTGGCATTCAAACAACTGCGCTGTCAGAGCTGATCGTAAAATTAAAATCAGAACACATCGACCTGAGTAAGGAAAAGTTACCAAAACCTTTTCAAGAGTTACCGCAACTTTCTCTCAATGGCGTAACCAGTGTAATGCAGGCTCTATTGGCTCAAAGCGCCTTGCTGACACAAGGTGAATCAATGATCATGCACTTTTTCAATCAGGATATAGAAAAAGCCTACCTTGCAGCATGCTCTCTAGGAAATACAACTCCTGCGCTGGCTCAATACCAAACCCTTATCAAGCAGAAATACCTCGAAGCCGTCGAGTTCGATGACCTATTAAATAATTTATTAAATTAGTTGTTGCGAGTGCAGTGCACTCAATCATTCTTGCTATCAGTTCATCAGGGAGAGCAAGAATGACTTCAACTAAACAGCTTATTGATACATTCCAATCTCAACTTCCTCCATGCTATGCAGAGCGAGCTTTCAGTATTGAAGCCCAACTCCGAGCTGGAGCTTTATACCCAAATTTAGGGGGTAAGAAGATCCGCTCTTGTCCGACCTATATTAGGTTTAAGTTGGGTAGAGGGTTCCGGTTTGTTTGGCGTGTTGCTCCTGATGGGCTTTATCCCAAAGCAATCACAACTAGGCAAGGATTTGAGCGAATCATTAAACAAATCCGCAAGGCTAGTTATTAAACAAGGAAATTGACAATGGCTAAGAAAATCACACCAGCAGACAATGCAGCAAACATCCCTAATGCCAACAAGGGAACAAGCGGCACTAACCGTCAGCATGATCAGAACAAAGGCAACCGCGGTAAACAACTAAACCCTAATCAACAAGGGAAGAAATAATATGCCAAACTCAAGTGATATGTCTCAAGACGAGCTCGATGTATGGTCAGATATCAACAACCCAAACAACGATGCTGATATGGATGATTGGTCTGATGCACATAACCCAAATAATGATGATTATTTAGGTGATGACTAAGTAATATGCGGCTCTCTAAGGAGCCGCTTTTTTTAACTTGTTCACAAGGCATTGATGGTTAGCCGTTTAGGCTCTCAATAAAAAACCACACATCCCAATACTGAAATGTGTGGCTGTCTAAAACTGTTCTAGAACGAACTTAAATAAGTTTAGGTGTTAATCCATATCACCCAACAAGTAATCTTCATCGCTACTCACTACTGCGCCGTGCTTTAAGAAGTTCTTACCTAAGATCATGCTGTATTCAAAGCGAGAGCGATCTTGAAGGTTTACCCTCACCTCTTTCTCTAAGTCACCCAACTTCACCTTCATTTCAACGACAGGGCGAATGTTCACCTTCTCGCCTTTCTTGGCTTTGATGCGCATAACATCAATCACTGGCTTGGTGAAATCTTGCTTATCGCCTTGGTTGTTTTGATAGGTAAAACTCACCATGTCTTGGCCGTCTTTCTTAAATCGTTTGATGTTGACTGCATTCATTGAGCTTACATCCGCGCCAGTATCCAACTTGGCTGGGAACTTCATGCCGTTCACTTCAACAACTTCAATGTGCCCAACTTTAAACAAAGGCTCAGCTTTCAAAAGATAGTCAGAGCGAGTGTTCACATACACACCGTCTTTTGCCATCTTCTTGCCTAAAATAAAGTACGCTTCTTTCTCATTCGTATTGAGCACATCGATGGCAAACTCTTGCGTACGAACGTTTCCAGAGACCGCAAACTCACCACTCACTACCGGACGAGTATCATCACCGACTTTAAGCTTCTTAATAATTGGCTTGGTCACCTTCTGCTTCTCACCGTTTACATCCGTAAGGTAAAATTCAACGTAGGCATCTTTGCCTTTACCTGTCATTTCAAAACTGTCGACCTTCAACAGAGGCGTGTTGACAGTGAAAGAGGCAACGGCCTTGAGTGGGAAGTCATCAAGGGTGATGTCCTCTTCTGGAGAAATAACCAAAGGTTCACTCTTTTTAGCGACATCACTAAAGCTTTCTGAACCTTCAGAAAGAATATTTTCTGCATTGGTATCAATCATGAAAAGTTCACTGGCGGTACTGGTACCAAATCTCAACTGCGACTCACTACTCGAGCGCTCACGTAGGTACACCAGAACGTCTTTAGTTGTGTTTTCATCGAGTTGAACCGGCACATACACCAAAGGTCTTTTCTTACCACTCACGCTCAACATACGAACTAATGGCAGCGTCATTTCTTTTTGCTTGCCGTCGTTGTCGACCATATCAAACGTCACTTCACTGTTCTTCTTATCTACATCGATGTCTTTTGCATGAAGGATGCTGTAGCGATTTTTTAATGAGAAGGTCGCGTTCATCGCCATTCCAGAGATAGACACCACCTCTTTTCGGCCAACCACTGTTGCGTTCTCTTGCTCTTGTAAATAGTCGTAACCTGCAAACACCAGTGCGTTATCCGCAAGGAAGGTTTTGCCGATCAATACTGGCGCAGAGAAGTGGCTTCTGTCAGTCAGGTTAACGTCTGTTTTTAGCTCTTGGTCTGCAATGGTAAGCGACATTTTTACGGTAGGACGAAGTAAAGGCGTGCTGCTGGTGCGGCTGCGTATCATGCTGACACGCTCTAAAGGCGCTTCGATTAATACCATATCTCCCGTGCGCGGGTTTTGAACTTTAAAAGACACCACAGCTTCATATTTCGCAAAGGTACTGCCATTCCAATCATCGTAATCAACATCGGAACTATTCAACAGGTCTTCGGTTAACGCCGCCATCAACTCTTTGTCTTTGAGGTTTTTATAGTCGGCATTCTTGCTTTTCACATGAATGTCTTCAGCGTGCATAGAGGTGGTTTCTGCACCAGTATCGATTTTACCAATGAAAGGAACGTCTTTTAGCCCTTGAACGCTCGATAGGTACACATTCTCAGTACGGCCTAATACCGCCTTACCATCGAGTTCGTAAGTAGGGTTTTGCGTGGTCGGTGAAGTATCAGTAGCCAAAGCATATTGTGAAAAAAGTAGCGTACTTAGAAGAGTTAGAGCCAAAGGTATCTTTTTCATTAGTTGGTCCGTTGTGATCAGTTCACTAATAATACTGGCGTTTCGGCGAAGAGTTCCCCTACCAGCACAGGTTCTCACATAACGTTAACGCTATGAGTTTTTCAATGACAAACCGATGACTTTGCAGAGCAATACCTTATCGATTATTGACTAATGGATACCCAATAACCTTTTTAATGCCTGGTGTTATATTGAAGAAATGAATATAAAAAAGGCCAACGACATACGTTGACCTTAGCGATTCAAAACACACCATAAGCAGGCTTAACTTGCTAAAACACAAACGGTTCTAGATAAACATAGCACTAAAAAGCCCCGACTGTTTTCTTTGCGCAGATAGCGCGAGCTTTTTCTGCGTTCTCGCTTTTGTTCTTATTAAAACATTGGCGGTAAGATTCGACGTAACGCTCAAATAACACCTTTGCTTCAGGTAGAGGTTTATCGAGCAGTTGGGTAACGAACTTTCTTGATCCAACCTCAAAATGCTGAGTATCGATTGGGCTATTCCAATCCCCTCCCCAGATCATAAATCCGTGATAGGCAAACAGCTCAACCACATCTTCTGCCATGCCACTGCGTTCAATTTCATCACGCGCGCGAAAACGAGTACGGTTCACATAGCGAGTCGCAGATTGTGAAGGCTTTACCGTGATTCGTCCGTTGTTATCGAACTCTAAGAAAGGATTTTGAACTGGGTTGATGTCTATCGCCACACCATAAGCATGCTTCGACCAGCCTCCTCCGCCAGTAATAGGCCGAGCATTAAATGCACTGCTGTTGTTCGCTTCCATTGAGGCGTTGTCGTCACCTTTGAACTCACGCATCAAGCGAGCAGAATGAAGAGGGAAATTGCGCTGTTTTAGCTCTGAAAAAATTTGCTCAACAGAAGGCGCAACAACATCAAGCACTATCATATTGCCCTGTTGCGTTTCGCCGTTGAAATTAATGAAATCGAAATCCACTTTGGATAATCGTTCACAACCAACAGGCGCACCATTACTCAAGACATTGTTCTTTTTCATCATGTCGCATTGCCATTGAGATATAGGGGCAACTTGGGCATAACTCGCAGCACTGAGCACAGTGGCCAGCCAGCCGACAATAAAACGTTTCATATCAAAGACTCAAAAATAGTAAGAGTGAAAAGTAACAGAGGTTGGAAAATAGCATATTAAGCCAAGCTGAGCGCACGCTTTGTTAGCGCGCTTTATTCCAATAGACAATCTCTCTAACTCGTCCGTTCCGATCCTTGTCAGCTTCTCCACCAACATCAGAAAGTTCAGGTAAGGTCGATAATTGCGGAGCGTAATAGGCAACCAACATAAGTACAAAAGCATCGTAAATATCGTCTATCGCGACGTCTTTACGCTTAGTGTTTGAAATGGCCAACGCCAAGCCATCACACCATTGAGGGGCGAGTTGCTGAATAATAGAAAGCCGTTCCTCTTTGCCTTCTTTTGTTCGTTTAGAAAAGGTCAACGGTTCGCCTTTCAAAGCTGCAAACACCACCTCCGGGTGAGATTCTCTGATCGATAAATTTGGGAGCTCATCGATGAGTTTATCCAACTCTCGAATTTTAGGAACAATCCCCCAAGTTTGCTTAGAGAACTTCTTACCAAGCTGCTGCACATTGGCATTACACGCCGCAATGTAATCAGTTTGGTAAACCGCCTCTCGGCACGGCACCGGAAACACCGAAGAACCACGCTTGCTGGTTAGAAAACGTCTTGCCGCTTTATCGCATAATCTATCTGGAGTAAGCGAATCGCTAAAGCCAATCGGCATATCGATTAACGTTGTTGCTCCCATAAGATCATCGACCAACTCATCGAGCCTGTTTACCACTTTGAACGTAGGTGGCTCATTGCCTGAGACAATCCAAGCGATCCACCCCGCCTTGCAACCATCAATTCCGATGTATTTCATTATGTTCTCGATGATTAATTTGTTGAGGGCTATTTGGGATAACTAGCCCACTTAATGTTCAGTGCCACTCACTAATCAACAGTCGGCTTTTTACACCACGTATCTGCAATCCCATTGCATCGAACACCTCTTCAAAGTCTCGACACTGTGCAGGGATGTTAGGTAACGAAAGAGCGGCTTCTGAAAAGAATTGTTGTTCAAAATGAGCCGAATCGTTCCAAGCGAGTTGCCACCACTCTAGAATCCGCGACTTGGACGAGCGAAGCTTTTCAGCCGTAGGAACTTTGTCACTTTTACTTAAGTTCTCTTTGCTTGTAGTAGGAAAGAGATTCCACTTATCGTTGTTTGGCCAGTAAGCGAAAGGCAAACAGTGATCAACGTGATACTCATTTTTTAATGATTTCCCACTCCATACGCTGACAATACCGGCACGATCAGTTCTAAGTTGCTCGACACGTTTACGCACATCGCGAGTATCATGCTTTTGATCGATCCATACCAAGCAGTCGTGATAAGTCTGTAGTGAGATACTTCGCTGTCGGTTCAACTCGAAGCGCTGCATCTCCATTACCCATTGGTTCACCACCAGCGGTTCAATCCAAGAGTGGTAGATTCTAAAGCACTCCCACAGGCTTTCATCGAGTATGAAATAACCAAAGCTTTCTAGGAACTCACTATCAATGATCAGCGATTCTCGGCTCTTCCGTCGTTTTTTAGGAGGGTATATATCGAATAGTCGGGTGTCTTTCGAGCCTTGATAAATAAAAGTCACAGGCCCTGATTTAATGGTGCTGATCGTTTGTGAAAATAGCTTTTGTAGAGCCTTAGCTTCATCGCCGAGAAACATAGCGCCTATCGCTAGATCATCAGCACTTAAGTGTTTGAGTTTATTCCATCCGTCCTCTTTTACAAACCCAAGTCCCTTCGTTGTGTTGCTATTTTGCTGAATCCCAGCGCCTTCTATGTCGATATCAATCAGTCGCTTAAACTGCCTAACCCAATACAGAGCAACCAAGCCCACTGGTAGAGAAATTTTCCCATCAGTTCGATCAATCACAGAGCCTGAATGAGCATCAGCAATTCGCAGTAATGTTCTCAACAAAGCCAACTTGTATGTCGCCGACTTGTTGTCATTCACAATAATGTGGCGCACCTTGTTCAAGTCGCCAGAACTATCATCTGGTAATGTCATCACAACGGTTTGCCACCACACTTCACTGCGGTTCAATGTATCTTGGCTATCATCGACATGACGAACCAACAAGGCGCTGTTTTTTGATAAACGCTCAAGCTCTTCAACCGAGACTTGATACCCTTGCCGACTGTCTTGAAACTCTCCATGACGTAGAGTGATCACCAGCTTGCCATTTGGAGCTAGCAAGTTAGACAACTTTCTAAATGCACGCTCTCGATGAGACGGAGCGAGATGCATCCAAACCGCACTGACCAATATCAAGTCAAAACGCATTCCGAGGTTTTCAGTGCGGCTAAGCGAGGGAAGTGAATCATCAATCCAGGTAACACTTGGGCCTGTATATTTCGAGCCTTGTTCGCGTAATGAAGCACTTGGTTCTATCGCAATAACATCAGCTCCGGCATTGTGCATCCATAACGCATCACGACCGCTCCCAGCACCGACATCTAGTACTTTATCGCCCTCTAAAGGCCAATAAGCTTGCCAGCTTTTATGCACCGTCTCGAACGTCACTGAGTTGTACTGTTCACAAAGTGTGTAAGCATTTTTATCGTAAAAAGAAATCGATGAGGACATATGCGCTATTAGAGTAAGGAGCCTATCTCAATAGTAATGGGGAGCTTGGGTGATTGCTAGCGGCACATGTAAGTTCAGCAACACGAATCGACATTAATCGTTAGTGACTGTTTTATATCAACATCTACCTAATGAGCTCATCAGGCGAGTCACATCTCGAATCAGTTTCGTCAGAAAAATAAAACAAACAAGGTGCAAGGCGACGTGCTAACGGAGATAATTGCTTTGATAATTAAACCAACCTCAAGCACCTAGCCGATAAAAGACTAATGACCACATACTCGTACATAGACATCCCATTTAACCTGCGCCACACCTGTTGGTTTTGTGGTGAACCTTCCAATGATGTTGTTGAATTTCCTAAGACTGCACAGGCTATTGCCAAGATAGACTATTCACCGATTGCACTGCCAGCTTGTAAGGAATGCGCGAGTGTTAGGTATGCAAAAGATCTAAATTCAATTTGGGCTGTGCGCGACCTGATAAAACACGCACTCATCGATAAATATGCAAAGCACTTAGGCATCGGTGAAAACTGGACGGAGCAAGAGCTTATTGATTCAGATTTCTCTGGCTCGACGCTTGGCGGGTTTGGGCGCAGTGCTTGGAAGATGTATCAAATCGCCAAGCAGCGAATCGACTATAAAGGTTGGCCTTTGTCGGTTGATGACATTGTAATCGAGGCCTACGACGAAACCAGTGGCTTTGAATTTGACGGTACTCGTTATGCTTCAATCAATTCGTGTATCGATTATTTCACCAAGGCTGCGGGCGTAGACAAAGAGCTGCTATCGCAACTTGTCGACATCGTTTCAACAGACCGTTTTAGCTACGCGTTGCGAATCGCCAAACTAAACAAGAATGTCTCTAATACCAAGCGCTCAGAGATCATCGAAGAGGTGTTACAACAAGAGTCTGAACAAGAAGAGATACAGCTTGAACAAGCAAATTCACTGTTCAACCCAAATGTCGAAGAGGTCAGTATTTCAGGTTCAATAGCGCCTGTATTTGCCATTCAATGGGCAATGATGAATAACGTTAAAGATTTAGCTCACCTTTGTTCACTCGAAGATGATTATTTTGACTATTTCGAACATCTTGGTGGCCCTGCAGCTTTCATGTCCTATAACGGCCTACAACTCTATTTAGAGTCGCGTCAAAATCCTGAATGGGTAGAAAAGTCGGATCCAAATAAACAGTATTGGTGAACATACCTACCTACTGGTGAACACGTGTAAGCTCGATGATCGTGTCAAACACCTATTGTTAGTCCTTGTTTTATATAAAGATCTAAAAAAAGAACCCTATAACAGTTAATTGTTGCAATTCGGTTAAATAGAGTGAAAACTTCAAGCATCTAAAACTATTTAATCACTGCAATCTTGCGGTGAGTAAGGAGTGAATTGTGCTTGCTGTTCTTCGTATAATTTTGGCTACGGTGTTTATTATTTTCACCACCCTCTGTGCTTTTGTTTACTGCTTGTTTAGCCCCAAGAACCCCAAGCATGTGTACGTTTTCTGTCGTTGGTTCAACCAGCTACAAAAGATCGTCGGTGTAAAACTGGTGCAGCGCGGCCTAGACAATGCGCCAACGTCAGAAAAAAGCGTCTACATCTCTAACCACCAAAGCATATTGGATTTTGTCACCGATCCGGGGATGCTGAGGCCGCGTACTGTTTCGCTGGGTAAACGCGACTTACTGTATGTGCCTTTCTTTGGCTTGCTGTATTGGATCACAGGTAACATTCTGATTAATCGTGAAGATAAATCCAAAGCACGCGATACCATCAAGCAAGTGGCAGAAGCGATCCATCACAGAGATCTGTCTGTTTGGGTTTACCCAGAAGGAACACGCAGTAAAGGGCGTGGATTATTGCCATTCAAAACAGGGGCTTTCCGGATGGCGATTGAAGCCGGCGTACCTATTACCCCAATGTGTACCAGCACTACGCACAATAAGATTGACCTCAACCGAGTTAATAATGGCATTGTGATCACCGAGATGCTGGAACCTATCGATGTGTCTGGATACAAGCTCAGCGACGCAAGAGAGTTAGCCAATCGCTGTCACGCACTCATGGCAGAGAAAATCGCAGAACTTGATGCCGAAGTGGCTCGTTTAGAGGAACAACAACACCCAGAGCTGGATTCAGACCGTTCTTCTACGAGCTAACTCACAACGAACACACTGAGCCATCGCTCAATGACTTAAAAAGACACTCAACGATCGCAACTCTCATTGTTCTCGTTTTACTTGCTGGCGTTTATCCGCAAAATAAAAACAGGCGTAACGGCTTTATAGAGCAATGGGAGTAAACGATGGAAGTGATTCACCATGGTGGCAAACATACTGTCACCGGATCTTGTCACGAGCTAAGGGATTCAGGCCAAGCGGTGCTCATCGACTGTGGCCTTTTTCAAGGTTTAGATCTTCAAGATAAAAAGCTTCAAGGGGAAGACACACACCCTTTTGATATTGAATTTGAAACGTCCCACCTTAACGCTCTGCTGCTGACTCATACTCACATTGACCATATTGGCCGATTACCTTGGTTACTCGCCAGCGGCTTTAACCAACCGATTTATTGTACGCAAGCCACCGCAGAACTCGCTCCTTTAATGATTGAAGACGGGCTAAAACTGCAAGGGCTCAGTCATAAACAATCAAAACTCATACTCAAAAAAATTCATTCGTTGATTGATCCTAAGCCTTATGGTGAGTGGTTTTCAATCGCTCCTAAGCAGCAAAATAACGGAATGGATCATCGTAGGCCAAATACTCTGTATGCTCGCTTTCAACCTGCTGGGCACATCTTAGGTTCCGCCTATATCGAGATTAAGCTATCTAGCCAAGAGATTGTGGTCTTTTCTGGTGACTTAGGGCCAAGTAACACACCACTCCTGCCCGATCCAAAGCCACCACAACAAGCCGACTATCTGTTTATTGAATCCACATATGGCACAAGTCAACATGATGATATTGCTACTCGTTCAGACCGCCTCAAAGCGATCATTGATCGTTCGCTGCTCGATGGTGGCGTCATTCTAATTCCGGCTTTTAGCATCGGTAGAACACAAGAGCTTTTGTTTGATATCGAACACCTGATCTTTAAGCATCAACTCAGTAGCGATATTCCTATCATCCTCGATTCTCCCATGGCAGAGAAAGTGACGCGTTCCTACCGACGCTTTAAAGAGTTGTGGGGGCAAGAAGCAAAACAACGTCTTGAACTGAAACGTCACCCACTTGCTTTTGAGCAATGTATTACCGTTGACGGGCATAGAATGCACAAGAAAATCGTCAATCGTCTTAAGTCGACAGGTGAACCCGCAATTGTGGTCGCAGCTTCTGGAATGTGTCAGGGCGGCAGGATCATGAACTACTTATCGGCTTTGCTTCCAGATAAACGCACCGATTTGATTTTAGCGGGCTATCAAGCACACGGAACGCTCGGGCGCGAGTTGCAGCAAGGCGAAATGCAGGTTTCTATTGATAACAAAGACGTTGAGGTTAATGCTCAAATTCATGGCATGTCTGGCTACTCGGCTCATGCCGATAAAGAAGATCTCAACCGATTTATAGCAGGAATTTCCGTTCCACCAAAAGAGCTGCATTTGATACATGGCGAACCAAATACTCAGTCTGAGTTCGCTCAAGAACTACAGGCGCGAGGGTTTGTGGTTGTTTGAAACACGCATCAAACTAGCCACTTTTACTCAGTAAACATTAAGGCCAGAATTATCGAGCCTTCAAAGGCACAGTTTCTTAGGCCTGCGAGATCACTCGATGAAGGTGATATATTCCAATCAAATCCATCTCGCCACTCATATATCAGCCGTTCATGCTAATCGGTTTTCACCGCTGTTTTTCTCGATTTTGTCTCTTCTGCATGGCTCAAATTTCCATTTTTGTATTAATCACTATTTATTCACTCTGCAAAACGCCAGAAAATACATACAGTTGCATATAAAGTTGAATGGAACGATTATCGAATTAGAACTAAGCGTTAACAAACCTCCTCTGTAACTTGCTTTATGTCACAGTAATCCTAATGCGCAGTTAAATAATTTAACACTTGGGTTACAAGTGAAGTATTGTGTTGTTCGAAAAACAATCATAAGTAAAACTAACAGGGAAAATACTCATGCAGTCATTCGTTGATTTTTTGAATGGAATAATCTGGAGTCCAGTACTTATCTACCTATGTTTAGGTGCAGGTTTGTTCTACTCCATCATGACTCGATTTGTTCAAATCCGTCACTTCTTTGAAATGTGGCGCTTGCTACTATCAGGTAAAAGCTCTGCAAAAGGCATCTCGTCTTTCCAAGCTCTTGCCGTTTCGCTATCTGGCCGTGTAGGTACAGGTAACATTGCCGGTGTTGCTGCCGCTATCGGTTTCGGTGGTCCGGGTGCAGTATTCTGGATGTGGGTTGTAGCCTTCTTTGGCGCCGCGACTGCTTACGCAGAATCTACGCTAGCGCAAATCTACAAAGAAGAAGACGAAGGCCAGTTCCGTGGTGGTCCGGCTTACTACATTGAAAAAGCGATGGGCCAGAAGTGGTACGCATGGATCTTCGCTATCTCAACTATTTTTGCATGTGGTATTTTGCTTCCAGGTGTTCAGTCAAACAGTATTGGTAATGCTGTAGAAGCTGCATTTGGTTCAGGCGACATGATTGAAACAGCTATCGGTACATTCAGTTTCGCTAAAATTTTCACTGGTACTGTTGTTGCTATCATCCTTGCTTTCATCATCTTTGGTGGTGTTAAACGTATTGCGAACTTCACACAAATTGTTGTTCCATTCATGGCATTGGCTTACATCATTATCGCGTTCGTTATCATCTTGCTAAACATCGGCCAAGTGCCAGCTGTTTTCGGAATGATTCTTGGCGATGCATTCACACCGATGGCGGGCTTTGGTGCTGCAATTGGTTGGGGCGTTAAGCGTGGTGTTTACTCAAACGAAGCGGGTCAAGGTACTGGTCCTCACGCAGCGGCAGCGGCAAATGTCGATCACCCAGCTCAGCAAGGTTTGGTACAAGCGTTCTCTATCTACATCGATACTCTTCTAGTATGTTCTGCTACAGCGTTCATGATCATCATCACTGGTGCTTACAACGTTCACGGCGGCGCTGAAGGCGTGTTCCTTGTTCAGAACCTAGCAGCAAACATTGGCGCGAATGGTCCTGTATTTACACAGCTTGCGATTGAAAGTGCACTACCAGGCATTGGTAAGCCATTCATCGCATTTGCTCTGTTCTTCTTCGCATTTACAACGATTCTTGCTTACTACTACATCGCAGAAACGAATATTGCTTACCTACGTCGTACCATCAAGATCCCTGGCATGATGTTCGTACTTAAGCTTGTTCTTATCACTGCGGTTTTCTATGGCACAGTCAAAACAGCTAACCTTGCATGGGCAATGGGTGATGTTGGTGTTGGCTTGATGGCATGGTTAAACATCGTAGGTATTCTGATCATCTTCTTCATGTCTAAGCCAGCGCTTAAAGCACTTGCTGATTATGAAGAGCAACAGAAACAAGGCGTAACTGAGTACACATTTAATCCTGTAAAACTAGGTATCAAAGGTGCTACTTACTGGGAAGAGAAGTACAAGCGTAAAACAGGTAAGTCTCCTGAAGCAGAAGCTGCAGACACTAAACCTGTAGAGCAACCTTCAGCTTAAGCTTTCCTTAGCAAATAGATCGCTTTAACAAATAGCGCTATTAATAACGCATAAAAAAGGGGTTAGCCATTTCGGCTAACCCCTTTTGTTTTATTCATAACCAATAAACGGCTTATAACAAACTAACTGTTCCCGAGTTAGAGTATTAAGCAGCGATTTCTTGTGTTGCCATTTGAGGAGCTTTCTTCTCACCGATAGGCAGTACTGTGCGGCCGTACTCGTTGTTGATTACTTGTGCCATTGCAAAGTAGATAGCTGAAGCGCCACAGAAAATACCTTCAAAACCAGCGATAGTGCCGATTAGTTCACTGCCAGTGAAATCACGAGCTGCAAGTAGGAAGAACAGGATCGTTAGTGAACCGAATACTACTTGCTTCGCAACTGGGTAACATAGAGAACCGATGAACATGAAGCCTGTGAAGATGCCCCATAGTAGTAGGTACCAACCCATGAATGCAGCAGGGCTTGCTGGAAGACCCATGTAAGGCATCACGATCAAACCAACTAGAGATAACCAAAATAAGCCGTATGAAGTAAATGCTGTCGTACCGAACGTGTCACCACGTTTGAAACACATAGTGCCCACGATAACTTGGCTCAAACCACCGTAAAAAATACCCATTGCAAGAATCATAGAATCGATTGGGAAGAAACCTGCGTTGTGGATATTAAGAAGAATAGTGGTCATACCGAAACCCATTAAGCCTAGTGGCGCTGGGTTAGCTAGTTTGGTGGACATTGCGAATTTACCTTATTAAAGTGGTTGATTAAAAAAAAACGATAAAAATTATCAGAAAATTTTAATCTATAAACCGTACAACTAGGTAATCCAGTTATCGCAAACTAAGATTGTACAAATGATCTTATGGAAAAATTAGTTTCATAACCAGCTTGTTTAATTCACCGAAACTATCAATAAACAGATTCCCTATCACGTATCTACTCGTTAGATCGTCATTCCAGAATCGAGGGACGAGGTATCTGGAATCTCGCACTTAAACATAAACACCGACGACAAACGCCAGAGATTCCCTATCACGTTCGTTCCTCACTGTAGGGAATGACGGTGGTTTGCTTAAATGCGAGTAAACGAGATGTGGAATACGAAGAGCGTGTTTAGATTGAGTAAGCGAGAAACTAAATAGCAAACACGAGTAATAATAGGGCGAGCTTTTCGCTACTCGTTTACTCGCATCCCGTATCTAGTCTCTCATTTGTAATCTTAAATTACGCTTGTTGTGGTTTAGATTCAGACACTTGAGATTGAACTTCTGAAGAAGCGTTTTTACTCGCATCGCGCTTAGCTAACAGAGTCACAAGGATAAGCTGAGCAACAAGAGCGCCCAACACAACCAGTGCACTTCCAGTAAAGCCTGCCACTACAAAACTAACCAAAGCGATAAAGCCGTTCATCAACGCATAAGGAAGCTGCGTCTTAAAGTGTTCAAACTGGTCACACCCTGCCCCGGTTGAAGAAAGAATCGTTGTTTCAGAGATCGGTGAGCAATGGTCACCAAACAAACCACCAGACAACACTGCGCCAATTGCGACAAGTAGCGGTGCATCAATCGCAATCGCGGTTGGAATAACCAATGGCATCATTATCGCGAAGGTTCCCCACGACGATCCCGTTGCGAATGAAATAATCGCCGACAACAAAAAAGCGACCGCTGGTACTAACCAGTATGGAAAGCCGCTCTGTGCTTGCTCGGCGATATAGGCCGCTGCACCTAGCTCTTTACCGACTGTGCTTAACGCCCATGCCAATACTAAGATGATAGCTACGGGCATCATGTTTCCCATGCCTTTTAAATACACTGAAACACCATCAGACAGCTTTCTTACACCGTAGTAAGCCATTAGCGAGATCAAGGTAATCGCCGCAAAGAAATAAGCCGATGATAAAGCCGCTCTGAACGATGAACCCGCGACCTTTTGAAACGGGAAGCCTTGTGGAACTAACATGGCACACAACACCACCAGCATCACTAACAATGGAGCCCAAACAAAAGATGCCTTTGCATTTTTATGCGAGAACGGATTCAGTGAGTCGCTATTCACGCCAGTATCGATTCCCGCTTGGCAATCACGCTCGGCTTTTGCCATTGGCCCAAAGTCTAAACCTTTAACGGACACTAACGGGACTATGAAAATCGCTAGGAATGCGTAGAACTGAAAAGGAATCGCACCGATGAAGGCATCCCAATCAGACATGTTGACATTCAACGCCGTGAATTCTTTTTGAATCAGACTCATGATGTAAACGCCCCATCCAATGAAAGGGATAAGAATAGCAACGGGCGACGAGGTTGAGTCGATGATGAATGCTAGCTTCTGTCTTGAGAGTTTCAGTTTATCGAAAAGGGGACGAAAAACAGGGCCAACAATTAAAGGGGTGCCTAAGTCTGAGAAAAATATAACGATTCCACCCAACCAAGCAGACACTTGAGCTTGGCATTTATTGCTTACCCATTGAGTCACTCGCTTTGCAAACGCAACACCACCACCGGATTTTTCCATCAAAGCGACAAAGCCACCGATGAACACCAACAGCATGATCACACCTGCGTTGTAGCTGTCGGTAAGTTGAGGGACTAGGTAACCTTTAACCATAGTACCAAACGTATCAAGCGGGTTAAGTTCGCTAAACATACCAGTAAGCATCGCAACGCCACTGAGTACACCAGCAAAAAGGCCTATCACCACATTCCTTGTCGCCAACGACAACACCAAAGTAATCACAATGGGGATGAGTGACGTGATATCTGTCTGTTCCATAGGTACACCTTAACCCTAAAATAAAAAGAATAAATATAAATTAAATTTGAATATAAATTCACAACCACCATTTGTACAGAACTTTATCCTCTAACTGGATAATTAGTCTTTAAATGCGCTTCAACATAGCCAAATAGACCAATAGCCCTGCTTAGATAGCCAAGTTCGAAACGAAAAAAAGCCGAAAGTAGAAACTTTCGGCTTTTGATTATTTATATCATTATGGTCGTACTACTGAACTCGTCGGTTAGACCGCTTTTCAGTATTCAAACGATCAATTACAGCTAATTTCATCCCAGAACCAATTCGACTGAACAGGGCTTTCCCATACACCCGGGCCGTTTTTAGCCACGAAGCACTTGCCGTTATGTGTCACCTTATCGCCATTGCTTACTTGGCTAACGCCCGCTTGCCATGTGATAAACACTGATGGATCAACGACGACAGGCGGCTCGGTAACAGGTGGTTCAACTGGTGTTGGGTCTACCGGAGCAGGATCGACAGGTGCAGGGTCAACTGGCGATGGATCTGTCACGGGTGGAGTTGGCTCTCCAGTAACCAATTTCCAAGGGCCACCATTGGCAGGGTCATCCCCTTGTGTCCACCATTTCGCTTCGTAGGTTGCACCGTTGTGAGTAACTTGGTCTCCAGCGTTGTAAACCTTGGTCGCACTCCAACCGTTACCACCAGGATCAGTACCAGGGTCTACCGGATCAAGCTTGTCGACCACTTTCACTTCAGGCCAGCTCGCATGAGAACCATAAAAGTTAGTCACACACTTCTCGTAATCGCCAGCCACCAGCGCTGAATATGCCGTTTGGAATCCAACCAACTCACATTCAAATGAGTAGCCTTCTGGGCGGTCTGCGTAGTATTTCCAGTTCCCATCCCAGTTGGTGTACAACACATCGGTCGCGCCGTTGAGATTCAAGCTTCCGTAAGGCGTCTGCTGCCAACAAGTATTGGCTTCATCCGCTTCTACCGGAATTTGATAGTGCGCTGCTAGCCCTTCCCAGTAACGAATACGGTTAACTGGCTGGCCTTTGTCTTTATTTTGCTCACCACACTCGATACCACCATTAATCACGTTGATCGTGGTACCAAAGCCATAACCAATTCCCGCATCCAATTCACGCTGAGATGGTGTCCAAGTACGGTCGATCACGTGCAGCATTGCTGGTTTAGGGGCTTGAGGCGTAAGGAAGAACCAGATAGCAGAAGCCAAGTTCAACCATGAATCAGCAACCAAACCTGGATTATTCAATAGCACCGTCGCATCACCATCAAACATCACTTCCGAGAACGCGCCGTAGTTAAAATGGTAAGAAAGCTGTTTAGCACCACGACCGAAGTAGCCCTGCCCTGCGGCACATGGCCAGCGAGCATTTTGCCAATCATTCTGACCACAACCTGTTGTGTAGCCTTCTTGCCCTTCAAACCACCCCATTTCACGAACATGCACCAGTGCTTGCTGCCACTCTTCTAGCGCTAATGGGTTATCAGAGGTGTTGTCTATTGCGATGTGCCCGCCCGTCTCTTGAGAGAAGTGAGCAAAAGCCGTGATGATGGATTTTTTACAGATGGCGTCGGAGTCACGTCCATCGGTGTACTCTCCACAGAAGGCTGGGAATTTACCAATCGCGCGTAAGAAGCGAGTGTATGTGTATTCTGGCGCAGCCATCTGAGTGAGGAAGTCCCATTCAGATTGAGGGAACACACGCTCAACCCGTTTTACGTTTTCAGGATTCGAGGCTAAACCCGGCTCAATCGCTTCAACAATACTGTTGGGACGAGTTTGTAATGCTTGTGACCAGATCGCATACATAGGATCGGATGTTTTCGCTTGTTCAGCAGCTTGTAATGCCGACTTTTCAACAAGGTAACCATTCGGGTTTTGCGGATCAGGTTGAATGTTCAAAGACGCGTAACTGTGAGCTGCTAAAGTGCAGCCAACTATTGTCGCCAAATATTTGATTTTTAACATGATGGATTCTCTTATCTGTCCTTAATAAGTCCATCAAAGAGTATGTGGCACACGGGGAATAGCCTAGCTGTTGCGGTATGAATTTATAAAAAGTGCGAGTGATAGTTTTATGTATAGTTACACGTAACAACGCGTCTCATACTTTCTTGAGCTGATATCTAGTTTCCAACTCATTTGGTTTCGAGGTATTGCTCATAAGCCTTTAATGCAATGAATAAATATAATGAATCGAAAAGAAAAAAGCCCCGAACTGAGTTCGAGGCTTAAGATCTTAATCAAAACTGGTTAAATCTCTAAGAGATTATTCCCACTCGATAGTTGCTGGTGGCTTACCAGAAATATCGTAAACAACACGTGAAATGCCGTTAACTTCGTTGATAATACGGTTAGAAACCTTACCTAAGAAGTCGTATGGTAGGTGTGCCCAGTGAGCAGTCATGAAGTCGATAGTTTCTACAGCACGTAGAGATACAACCCAATCGTACTTACGGCCATCGCCCATTACGCCAACTGAACGTACTGGTAGGAATACCGTGAATGCTTGAGATACTTTGTGATAAAGGTCAGCAGCGTGAAGCTCTTCAATGAAGATAGCATCAGCGCGACGCAGTAAATCACAGTACTCTTTCTTCACTTCGCCAAGTACACGAACACCTAGGCCTGGACCCGGGAATGGGTGGCGGTAAAGCATGTTGTATGGGAGACCAAGCTCTAGGCCGATCTTACGTACTTCATCTTTAAACAGCTCACGTAGAGGCTCAACAAGGCCCATTTCCATATCATCAGGAAGACCACCAACGTTGTGGTGAGATTTGATTACGTGTGCTTTGCCAGTCTTAGATGCTGCAGACTCAATTACGTCTGGGTAGATGGTACCCTGAGCAAGCCATTTAGCATTCTTCAGTTTCTTAGACTCTTCATCGAAGATATCTACGAATACGTGACCGATGATCTTACGTTTCGCTTCTGGTTCAGCTTCACCTTCCAGAGCGTTAAGGAAACGTTCTTCAGCATCAACTTTAATGATGTTAAGGCCGAATTTGTCACCAAACATGTCCATAACCTGCTCGCCTTCGTTTAAACGAAGAAGGCCGTTATCAACAAATACACATGTTAGTTTGTCGCCGATAGCGCGGTGAGCAAGCATCGCAACTACAGATGAATCAACACCACCAGAAAGACCAAGGATAACTTCATCGTCACCTACTTGTTCTTTAATACGTGCAACTGCATCTTCAATGATAGACGCTGAAGTCCACAGACCTTCACAACCACACGCGTTAAGAACGAAGTTCTCAAGCATTTTTAGGCCGTTTTTAGTGTGCGTTACTTCTGGGTGGAATTGAACACCGTAGTATTTCTTATCTTCGTTTGCCATTGCTGCGTATGGGCAAGTGTCTGTCTCTGCGATTTTTGTAAAATCAGCAGGGATTTCAACCACTTTGTCACCGTGGCTCATCCAAACATCTTGAGTCGTCTCAAGGTCAGCGAAAAGTGCAGATTCACCCGTTACTTGTACAGCAGCGTAGCCGAACTCGCGCTCAGTAGACGTTGCTACTTTACCGCCAAGTTGCTCAGCCATCGTTTGCATGCCGTAGCAGATACCGAAGACAGGAACACCTGAATCAAATACGTACTGAGGTGCACGTGGGGAATTCTCTTCCGTTACACTTTCAGGGCCACCAGATAGGATGATACCGTCTGGATTGAATTCACGAATATCCGCTTCTTCTACGTCCCAGCTCCAAAGTTCACAGTAAACACCGATCTCACGAATACGACGAGCTACTAGCTGTGTGTATTGAGAACCGAAGTCCAGAATTAGAATACGTTGGTCATGAATATTTTTAGTCATTGTAAGCAGTCTTATTGGCTATGTGATAAAACGGAGGCGAGTTTACTCACCTCTGATTAACTCTTCAAGAAATAAAGCAAACGTTTTCGTAGGTTATCTGTAAAGCGATGTTTTGCAAAAATCATACGTTCAACAAAACAGGCTTTAGATAAAATAATGTGCCGACTAAATCAGCACATTATTCAAACGTTTGGACGTATTATTAACCTAAACGGTAGTTAGGTGCTTCTTTCGTGATTTGAACATCGTGTACGTGAGATTCTTTCATGCCCGCACCAGAGATACGAACAAACTCAGCTTTAGTACGCATATCTTCAACAGTTGCAGAACCCGTTAGGCCCATGCTTGAGCGTAAGCCGCCCATCTGTTGGTGAACGATCTCTTTTAGACGACCTTTGTATGCGATACGACCTTCAATACCTTCTGGAACAAGCTTGTCTGCAGCGTTGTCAGATTGGAAGTAACGGTCAGAAGAACCTTGAGACATAGCGCCAAGAGAACCCATACCACGGTAAGACTTGTAAGAACGACCGTTGTAAAGGATAACTTCACCCGGTGCTTCTTCAGTACCAGCGAACATTGAACCAACCATCACACAAGATGCGCCAGCAACGATAGCTTTACAGATATCGCCAGAGAAGCGAATGCCGCCATCTGCGATTACTGGAATACCGTATTCGTTAGCCACTTCAGCTGCGTCTGCGATTGCTGTTACTTGCGGAACACCAACACCAGTAACGATACGAGTCGTACAGATTGAACCCGGGCCGATACCTACTTTAACCGCACTAACACCCGCTTCGATAAGAGCACGAGCGCCAGCGCCAGTTGCTACGTTACCACCGATGATTTGTAGATCAGGGTATGCAGCACGCGTATCACGGATACGGTTAAGTACGCCTTCAGAGTGACCGTGTGAAGAGTCGATAAGTAGAACGTCTACGCCAGCTTCAACAAGAGCAGCAACGCGCTCTTCATTACCAGCACCAGCACCAACAGCTGCACCTACACGTAGGCTGCCGCGCTCATCTTTACAAGCGTTTGGTTTACGTTCTGCTTTATGGAAATCTTTCGCAGTGATCATTCCAGTTAGTTGGAAGTCATCATTTACAACAAGAACTTTTTCAACGCGCGCTTCGTGCATTTTCTCTTGAACTTCTTCACGAGTTGCACCTTCTTTAACAGAAGCAAGGCGAGCTTTAGGCGTCATTACTACATCAACTTTCTTAGAAAGGTCAGTCACAAAGCGAACGTCACGGCCAGTAATAATACCAACAAGTTCGTTTGTTTCAGTAACAACAGGGAAACCGGCGAAGCCGTGTTTTTGAGTAAGGGCTACAACATCAGCGATTGTCGCGTCAGGGTTTACAGTAACAGGGTGAGAAACCACACCTGCTTCGTAAATTTTAACCTGGCGAACCATTTCAGCTTGCTGTTCAATAGACATGTTCTTATGAATGAAGCCTATTCCGCCTTCTTGTGCCAGTGCAATCGCTAGGCGAGCTTCTGTCACAGTATCCATCGATGCAGAGATCATTGGGATGTTTAGGGAAATATTCTTCGTCAGCTGAGTGCGAAGATCAGCTGTATTAGGGAGAACGGTGGAGTGTGCTGGCACTAGCAGTACGTCGTCGAATGTCAGCGCTTCTTTGGCAATTCTTAGCATTTGCAATATCTCACAATAATAGGAGTAAAAAGAAACAATCCAATCTCATCGTTTCGCCTAATGAGGGCAGCCAATTAAGGAAAATCAAACTGCATTTGGATTAGATATTGCGGACGGATTATACGGCCAACGAAATCGCTTGGCTACACATTTTTGTATTTTTAATTTGCATTTACCCCCTTGCTATGTATTATATTGCCGCTATCTTCCATACTCACGCCCTGTGAGATTCCAAGAAAGACCTTCCTTCAAGGAAAGATAGTGCTTCTATGACTAATCCAAACATCTTTACTGTTTCTCGCCTCAACTCAGAGGTTCGTCTCCTATTAGAAAACGAAATGGGAATAGTCTGGCTCGTTGGTGAAATCTCAAATTTCTCTGCACCTGTCTCTGGTCACTGGTACCTCACGCTTAAAGACTCTCGCGCTCAAGTTAAGTGCGCTATGTTTCGTGGCAATAACCGCCGTGTAACGTTTAAGCCTCAGAACGGTAATCAAGTTCTAGTCAAAGCTCGTCTTTCTCTTTATGAGCCACGCGGTGACTATCAACTAATCATCGAAAGCATGCAGCCAGAGGGTGACGGTAAGCTTCAGCAAGAGTTTGAAAAACTTAAGATGAACTTGGCGGCGGAAGGCTTATTTGCTCAGTCCAGTAAACAAATTCTGCCAGAACATCCTAAGTGCGTCGGTGTCATCACCTCTAAAACAGGCGCAGCCCTCTTCGATATTCTCGATGTACTGAAAAGACGCGACCCGTCATTGCCAGTCATCGTGTATCCGACCATGGTACAAGGTGAAGGAGCTTCGATTCAGATCGCTCAAGCGATTGGACGTGCCAATGAGCGCAACGAGTGTGACGTATTGATCGTTGGTCGTGGCGGCGGTTCATTAGAAGACTTATGGTGCTTCAATAACGAGATCGTGGCACGCACAATTGCAGCAAGTCAGATCCCGATTATCAGCGCCGTTGGCCACGAAGTTGACGTCACTATAGCCGATTTCGTCGCAGACATGCGAGCTCCAACGCCATCAGCAGCCGCTGAATTGGTTAGCCGTGACAACAGTCATAAAGAGCAAGCTTATGCGTCTAAACGTGCTCGTTTAGTGAGTGCGATTCGTCATGTGCTAATCAAACAAGCACAATCAACTCAAACGTTGAAATACCGCTTAGAGAAACAACACCCGAGCTACCAACTGCAAAAGCAGAGTCAGCAGCTTGATGACCTAGACATGCGTTTGCGTCGTGGTATGACTCAATACCTAAAACAACATGCACAGCGTGTTGAACGTAAACAGCACCAGCTTCAATTGAACTCGCCAGTTAAGCGCTTGGGTGAACAAAAACTGCATCTACAACGTTCAGAGCAAAAGCTACTAGATGCGATGGATAAAACACTGCTAACCACTCGCCACCAGCTAGCCATGGCTGCCGAGAAGTTAGAGACCGTTAGTCCACTTGCCACGTTAAAGCGTGGCTACAGCATTACTCATTCAGAATCGAGTAAGACCGTGTCATCGATTAATGACGTCGAAGTAGGTGAAGTGATCACCACTCAAGTTGAAGACGGTGTAATTGAATCGCAAGTGACAACAAGAGTCGCGAAGAGCGAGCTTTAGATTCAACTAGGACGTTAAAAATCATTTAAAACCAGAAAGCCCTATCGATAATCGACAGGGCTTTTTTGTATCTCTGGCTTCAAAAGAAACGACCTGATTCAAATCCTACTCAGTCGTAGAAGTCTCCTTCATGGTTAGCATCCCTTCCGTCACAATAAAGTTGATGATGAAATCTAAGCCTTGGCTCTCTTTTAGGTTGGTGAACACATATGGCTTGGTTGGACGCATGCGTTGTGTGTCTTGCTCCATCACCTCAAGTGACGCACCAACATACGGTGCTAAATCGATCTTGTTGATGACTAGCAGATCAGAACGCGTGATACCCGGCCCGCCTTTACGTGGGATCTTCTCCCCTTCCGCCACATCGATTACATAGATAGTCAGGTCGGCTAATTCAGGACTGAACGTCGCACTGAGGTTGTCACCACCGCTTTCGACGAATACCACATCGAGGTTCTTGTGTAACTTAGCCAGCTCTTCTACTGCCGCGAGGTTCATCGAGGCATCTTCACGAATCGCTGTGTGCGGGCAGCCACCCGTTTCTACACCAATGATGCGGTCAGGTTCGAGAGCCTCTGCACGTGTGAGTATCTTGGCATCTTCTTGGGTGTAGATATCATTTGTTACCACGGCGATATTGAGCTTGTCGCGAATCGCTTTACATAGCACTTCTAATAGCGCTGTTTTACCAGACCCTACCGGGCCACCAATACCAATTCGAAGGGGTTGCTTATAACTTTCCATTGTCTACTTCCTTATATTCTTTTTGCTACATCGTTCGCGCTAACCGCTACGAACGAAATAGTCGTGTGTATTGTGTTTCGTGCAGTGAACTCGCTAATGCCATTGAAGGCGAAAAGCTGCCTATCATCCAATCTTCTATCGAGCGTGCTTTCTCAATGATCTCGGGAAACGTGTTGGTGATATTAATCAATGCCAACTGACCATCGGTTTGCCCTAAAGGCACCAGTTTCACGCCTGCGGTAACGATGTTTTCAAGCCAACTCCATAAATAACCTTGTTTGAGGCTTTCTAAATCAATACCCCAATGTTGAGCTGCCATACACATTCCCAACAATTGGTTTGGATGACTATCAACAGAATCCACCAGCGAAATATCGATATCCAAGCGCTTCAACAAGGTGTTCAATGCCTGCCCACGCTGCTTTTCTTCCGCTCGCAATTCACTGGTTTCACGGCTTGAGTATAAGTAGTTACACCAATGCTCAATCTCATCGATTTCACCCTTTTCTAGCGCGTGATAAAGACGCTCTAAGATAGGTAATTCCAAAGTTGCAACACTGGAACTGACGATGGTATTAAGCCACTGTTCCATGCTGTTGCGATCGGTCACCCACCCCGCTTCAACCGCTAACTCTAAGCCTTGCGAATAAGTGAACCCACCAATCGGCAACGATGGACTGATCAATTGAAACAGACGATAGACGACTACATTTTCTGTTGTGGTCATAATCGTGCCCTCAGTCTTCCAGAATCAAATAAGTTCGAGAGCCTACGCGCCTAACAGCAATAGTGCGCTTGCTGAAGCCACGCCGACTGATAACCATTTAGAGTAAACCGCGCGACCAACAAAAGTACCGATAACCATCAGAGCCAAAGCACTGATACTCATGCCTGTTGCGAACTGAGTCAGGTTGCTCGCGGCTTCAACGCCGTGTGCGTAACCATGGAAAAACAACATAGCAATCGAAGCAACTAATACGCTGTTTACACGCTTGGTTGATGGTGAGAATACATGCCATAAACATAAGCTGACGACAAACAGAGAAGCGATAATGGCAGGCTCAACAATCACAGAGAAACCTAAGGCTTGGCCTGAGATAAGCCCTACCATCAAAGACGCCAACCCGCCGCCAATCAGAGCGGCTTTTGTCTTGGTGGAAAATGAAAGTGCGCCAATTAATAAACCGAAAGCGATCAGCATGATCAGATGATCCATGCCAGTCACAGGGTGAGTTAAGCCAGACATAAACGAGTGAGACTCCTGAACTGAGTGTGCTCCATGTCCTGGGTGAGCTAAAGCCAATGTCGATGTTGTTAGAGAAGCTATTGTGAAAGTGCATAAGCCTGCAGCTGTTTTAAAGTTCATCGCGAGTTCCTTGCTTTATACCAATCGTAGTAAATAATTGCTCACCCTAGCTTGCTAAAATGCTCGATAACTGCGTTATAATTTTTGATTGTAGAATAACTACTTATCGAAAAATTATGCCTTGTTCTCAAGCCTTTTTTCTGCGCTATTGTTGATCACTTACTTACTGTGATTGGTATTATTGTTATTAATATCGTTGTTATATAAATCGTTTAGTGAGTCATCAATGACTCGATTAATGATGGGGATGATGTCCACCAGAGCGACCGCCATAAGCACCGCCTTCTGGTTCAAACGGTTGTTTCTCGGTGGTCACCTTCGCGCCTAAGCCTTCAACCATTTCATCCAAAACATGGTCGTGTTGATAGCGAACCCAGCCAGCTTCCACTTGCAGAGGAACATGTCGGTTACCAAGGTGATATGCCACTCGCGTTAACAGGAGCAAGTCTTCACAGTAAACAGTCGAAACGCTTTCCGGTGCCGCTTTCACTTCTACGACTAAACCGCATTCACTTGAGAGTTGTTCGCCACCACGCAAGATATGACCTCGTGGTAGAAACAGTCCGGCATTGCGCCCGTCATCGAGCATCACCTTAAGACGGCTCTTAATGCGGCTATCGATCGGCAGGCTTAAGTAGCCGTCCGGTGCATTTTGTATTTGAGTATTCAGTTGAGTCAGTTCAATCATGCTATTACCTCAATCTCCTTGTGAGATTTATAACGTTTAAATTAGGAGCCTTCAGCCTAAAAGCCCTTAGCTAAGAGCTAGAACAAGAGCCTTCAGCTCAGCGCTAAAATAAAAGCCTTCAGCCGAGCTCTTAAAATAGAAAATACCGTTGTGCCATTGGTAGTTCTTCAGCAGGCTCACACGTCAGCAGTTCACCATCGGCGTGTACTTGATACGTCTGAGAATCCACCTCAATTTTTGGCATCCAATCGTTCAGCTTCATGTCGGCTTTGCTGATATTTCGGCAGTTGCTCACAACACCAATCAAGCTCTGCAAACCCAATTGCTTATCAATGTTCTGCGCTTTGGCTTCCTTAGAGACAAACAGCATTGATGTGTTTTGACATGCCTTGCCGTAGCTACCAAACATTGAACGGTAGTGAACTGGCTGAGGGGTTGGGATTGAAGCATTTGGGTCACCCATCGGCGCCATGGCGATCATGCCGCCTTTCAAAATCACACTCGGTTTCACACCAAAGAAAGCGGGCTTCCACAACACTAAATCCGCCAGCTTTCCTGCTTCAATAGAGCCGATTTCATGAGACATACCATGAGTGATCGCTGGGTTGATGGTGTACTTAGCGACATAGCGTCTTAATCGGAAGTTATCGCTGTAGTCTGAATCTTCTTTTAGGCTACCGCGCTGAACTTTCATCTTGTGCGCGGTTTGCCAAGTTCGAGTTATTACTTCACCCACTCGCCCCATAGCTTGTGAATCCGAAGCGATCATCGAGAACGCGCCTAAGTCATGAAGAATATCTTCTGCGGCAATGGTTTCACGGCGGATACGTGACTCTGCGAACGCGACATCTTCAGCAATCGATGGTGAAAGGTGATGACACACCATCAACATATCTAAATGCTCATCGACGGTATTGATGGTGTAAGGTCGTGTTGGATTGGTTGAGGAGGGCAAAACGTTCGGTTCACCTGCAGCACGAATAATATCGGGAGCATGACCACCACCCGCACCTTCGGTGTGATAGGTATGAATCACGCGGTCGCCGATTGCGCCAAGTGTTGATTCAACAAAGCCAGATTCATTCAAGGTATCGGTATGAATCGCCACTTGTACGTCCATCTCGTCAGCAACGCTCAAGCAGGTATCGATTGACGCAGGTGTGGTTCCCCAGTCTTCGTGCAACTTCAAACCCACTGCGCCCGCTGCAACTTGCTCGCGCAGAGCTTCAGGCTGACTTGCATTGCCTTTACCTAACAAACCAAAATTCATTGGGAACTGATCGAGCGATTCCAGCATGCGATGCATGTTCCAAGGGCCCGGCGTACATGTGGTTGCGTTGGTCCCTGTGTTTGGCCCTGTACCACCGCCGATCATGGTAGTAACGCCGGATGCCAACGCCTCTTCAATTTGTTGTGGGCAGATAAAATGAATGTGTGAATCAATACCACCAGCAGTCAAGATTGAACCTTCGCCCGCTAAAATCTCCGTGCCCGGGCCAATCACAATATCAACGCCCGGTTGAACATCTGGGTTGCCCGCTTTACCCAATGCCTGAACTCGACCATCTTTGATGGCGACATCCGCTTTTACGACGCCCCAGTAGTCTAATACGATGGCGTTGGTAATCACCAAATCCGGTGTCTCAGCACTTGGACGTTGGCTTTGCCCTTGTCCATCACGGATAACTTTACCGCCGCCGAACTTCACTTCGTCGCCGTATACGGTGTAATCCTTTTCAACTTCTAGCCATAAATCAGTGTCAGCAAGACGCACTCGGTCTCCAACTGTTGGCCCGAACATTTCCGCGTAAGCCTGTCTGGATATCGTCGCCATGATCAATCCTTTGTTGTTTTAATTATTTCCGTGAAGAGCGCTTAAAGCTTGCCCATCACCTTTCCTTGGAAGCCATAGATCTCTAACTTACCGGCGTAACGCACTAACTCGACGCTGCGCGACTGACCCGGCTCAAAGCGGGTTGCAGTACCAGCAGGAATATTGAGTCGAAAGCCTTTAGTGGCTTCTCGGTCAAAGATCAGCGAAGGGTTTGCTTCATAGAAGTGGTAATGAGAGCCAATTTGAACAGGACGATCGCCAATGTTTTTCACCTTAACGGACGTCGTGTCGCGGCCTTCATTGAGAATGATGTCACCGGGAGCGGTTTCTACTTTTCCGGGAACGAATCCTGAGTATTGTTTTGTTGAACCAGCCATATTACTTCTCCCTACACGATAGGTTCATGAACGGTCACCAGCTTGGTGCCATCAGGAAAAGTGGCTTCGACTTGTACATCAGGGATCATGGAAGGGATCCCCTCCATAACGTCATCGACGGTAAGCAATGTGCGTCCAAAATCCATCAATTCCGAAACGGTTTTACCCTCGCGGGCACCTTCAAGAATGGCACTGCTGATCAGCGCAATAGATTCTGGGTAGTTGAGTTTTAAGCCTTTTTGTTTGCGCTGCTGTGCCAGCATTCCTGCGCAGAAGATAAGTAGCTTATCTTTTTCTCTTGGTGTTAATTCCATTTAGCCGCCCGCTGTTAGTGTTGTTTTCTTCGTGCTCAAAAACGCATGAGCAGTAAGTGGGATTCAAACACAGCAAGCTTTAAAAAATGTACCGAGGGCCGGAAGTCGCCCTAGGTACAAAAAGGGCTAATCGCTAAGTCGCCCAAATCCTTGGTAAATCAGGAGTCGTACCACACAAATGAGAGCGAGTTGCTTGCCATATCTGACCAAAGGCTTGGAGGATGTCTTCACTCCAATTACCCAAGGCTCGCACCACAATCAATCCCTCGATTTGCGTCGCACCCATTATTAATGTGGGCTCATTCGGCATTTTCGATGTAACTGATTGCTGTGAAGCTTGCTGTGTAATAGATAAGAGCAAGCTCTGTACCAACTCTAAATCTTGCTTCTCATTTGAGGTGATATAAAAGGTTCCCATCATTGAATAATCAAGTAACCCCATATTTATCATTAACTTATCGCCACCATGAAAATTAAAACCTTCAGTCAGAAGCCTTTGATTATCAAGATAGATTTCTGTTTTCCCAACGAGGTGACCATGCTCGAATCCCTCATTCTGTGCAGGGCGTCCAAAACAGTGCATCTCCCAACCCCAAAACTGTGCACCCTTTTCTAGCCGAATTTCAGTGTCTAAACGTACGTGTGCATTAGGGAAAAAAATGTTCTCTTGCGGCATCCATTCTAAGCGTGCATCTTTCTTCACTCGCAGTGTCTGCTTCTGCTTGGCGTACTTATTATTAGAACGATAAAACTTGGTCGCACCGGGTGTGGTGATCAACGCATGTGCACCGCTTTCGATGGTCGCTTCAATATTGAGTGTGTCACCACCTACGACTCCGCCGGGGGGATGAAGTAAGTAGGTGTGACACGTTTCCCCATCAGGATACAAGGGGCGTTGCACCGCAAGCGGACCAGACTGCTGACGATTCTTTAAAACGGTTTTATCACCACGGTCAACAAAGGTGAGGTTTAAGCTCGCCTGCCAACCGTCTCGGATATCTTGTTCGATGGTTTCATTCAGAGACAAAGCCTCGGTTAGAGAAGCGTCCCTTTCTTCGCTCAAAGAGAATAAAGCACTCATACGGTCAGGTACTCCTTGATCAAGGACTCATTAAGCCCTTTCATTTCACCTTCTGCTACCTGACGCCCACGGTCGAGAATACAAAAACGGTCACCGACCTTTCTCGCAAATGGCAGCTTCTGCTCAACAAGCAGAACAGTGAGTCCCATCTTCTCGTTGAGCATGCGAATGATGTCGCCAATCTCTTGCACAATATTAGGCTGAATACCTTCTGTCGGTTCATCTAAGATCAATAGCTTAGGGTTAACCACCAATGCACGACCAATCGCGAGTTGTTGTTGCTGACCACCGGATAAGTCGCCACCACGTCGATGCAGCATCTCTTTTAACACTGGGAATATATCGAAGATGAGCTCAGGGATCTTACGGTCGCCCTTTTCTCGAATCGGCAAGCCTACTTCTAGGTTTTCTTGAACCGTGAGCATCGGAAAGATCTGACGACCTTGCGGCACATAACCGATACCTTGGCGTGCACGCTCTTCAGCATCGGTTTTCAGCAGCGACTCACCCGATAATGAGATATCACCACTTTCGACCTTAACCAATCCCATGATGCATTGCAGCAGAGTCGTTTTTCCGACGCCATTGCGCCCCATTAGCACTGTGCATTTGCCTTCTGGGATCTGCATGTCCAAATCCCACAGCGTGTGGCTCTCACCGTAATATTGATTAACTGATTTAACCTCTAACATCCTATTCTCCGAGATAAACTTGTTTAACTTCTGGGTGAGCCTGCACTTGATCCATAGTGCCTTCGGCCAACACATGACCTTGATGAAGCACGGTGACATGGCTTGCAATGGAGCGCACGAAGTCCATATCGTGTTCGACTACCACAACCGAGTGCTTGCCTGCTAGTGAGTTAAGTAACTCAGAGGTACGATCCATCTCTTGGTGAGTCATGCCTGCAACGGGCTCATCCACCAGCAACAGCTTGGGGTTTTGCATCAATAACATGCCGATCTCTAACCACTGTTTCTGACCGTGAGACAGGTTACCTGCCAAATTCGCCGCTTCGTCTTTTAAATGAATCAGCTCAAGTATCGAGGTCAGTTTGTCTTTCTGTTCGCCAGACATTACAGCGGTGAAGGTTGCCCACACCGAGCGGTCGCCCGCCATGGCTAATTCAAGGTTTTGCCACACGGTTAAACATTCAATCACGGTCGGTTTTTGAAACTTACGCCCAACGCCTGCATTGGCAATTTCTGCTTCATTCATCTTCAATAAGTTAATGTTCGAGCCTAGCCACACATCACCAGTATCTGGCTTTGTTTTACCCGTGATGATGTCCATCATGGTGGTTTTACCCGCACCATTAGGACCGATGATGCAGCGCAGTTCGCCCTCTTTGATATAAAGGTTAAGATCGTTTATCGCTTGGAAACCATCGAAGCTTTTATTAACGCCTTCCACGTACAACAACACGTTATGACGGGTATCAATGGCAGGATGAACATCGGGTTTAAGGTAATCGAAGACTTCGTCCCGACGAGTGAACGCCTGAACGGATTCCTTTACGCTGTTAAATGTGGTCATGCGGTCGCCTCCTTGCCTTTATGCTGATCATCCTTATCTTGCCCCTCGCCTTTCGAATTCGATGCCTTGCGTAACTGTTGCCACTTTTCACTGACAAAGCCAATCACACCTTGTGGGAAGTACATGGTCGAGAGAACGAATAGACCACCGAGAGCAAATAACCACACCTCAGGGAATTCAACCGTAAACCAGCTCTTGGCGTAGTTGATGATCAGCGCACCAACGATGGCACCAAACAGAGTGGCACGACCGCCCAAGGCAACCCAAACTACAATCTCAATTGAGTTGAGCGGTGCAAACTCACCAGGGTTAATGATGCCGACTTGAGGAACATATAAAGCACCAGCAATACCCGCGATAACCGCAGACAAAACAAATACCCATAACTTGATGCCATCAACGTCGTAGCCCATAAACCGAGTGCGAGACTCGGTATCACGAATCGCCAGTGCCACACGACCTAAGCGGCTTGTCACCACCATGCGACACGCGATGTAACTTAGAATGAGCGAGATGCCAGTCGCGACAAACAGGCCAATCTTGACTGCATCACTCTGCAAGCTCAGGCCAATGATGTCTTTGAAATCCGTCAGTCCGTTGTTACCACCAAAGCCCATTTCGTTGCGGAAAAACGCCAGCATCAATGCGTAAGTTAACGCTTGAGTCATGATAGAAAGATACACCCCTGAAACTCGAGAACGGAAAGCTAAATAACCGAACAAATAAGCCAATGCGCCCGGCACCAACACCACCATCAGACAAGCAAACCAGAACTGATCGAAACCCTGCCAGAACCATGGCAACACCGACCAATCGAGAAACACCATGAAATCTGGTAGGACTGGATCACCATATACCCCACGGTCACCAATCTGGCGCATTAAGTACATGCCCATCGCATAACCACCAAGCGCAAAGAAAGCACCGTGGCCGAGACTCAATATTCCGAGATAGCCCCACACAAGATCGAGCGCCAACGCCAACATTGCGTAGCTCAGGTATTTACCCATCAGCGAGATAGTGAAGGTCTCGACATGGAGCGGGTGCCCACTTGGTAACATGGTGTTAGCCAGCGGGATAAGAATGACGGCCGCAAGAATGGCAAGGATGGTCAGTTGGCCACCTTTGTCACCACGCATTGCCGAAAGTACAAATGATTTTGACTGCATGATGTTGTCCTTAACCTTCAGCCGCACGACCACGTTGCGGGAAGAGTCCGCGTGGGCGTTTTTGAATAAATAGAATGATGAAAACCAGTACCAGAATTTTGGCGAGAACCGCACCAGCCCATGGTTCTAAAATCTTATTAAATAAGCCAAGGCTGAGCCCTGCGACTAGTGTGCCCCATAGGTTGCCAACCCCGCCGAATACCACCACCATGAATGAGTCGATGATGTACGCCTGCCCCATATTTGGGCCAACGTTAGTCAGTTGAGAAAGCGCTACACCCGCAACACCTGCGACGCCAGAGCCTAAACCGAAGGTCATCGCATCAACTCGCTCCGATCGAATCCCCATCGCACGAGCCATACCACGGTTTTGAGAAACGGCACGAACCTGAAGGCCTAACGGTGTCTTTTTCAGAACCATTAATAAGCCCATAAACACCAAACCACAGAACAGGACGATATAAAGTCGGTTATAAGTCAGAGACAACATTGGGTTTAATTGAAGTGCGCCAGACATCCATTCAGGCGTGCTTACTGAGCGGTTCAATGGAGAGAAAATCGAGCGAACGGCTTGCTGTAAGATCAAGCTGATACCAAAGGTCGCGAGTAAGGTTTCCAATGGGCGACCATAAAGATGACGAATCACACTTCGCTCGATCACAATGCCCACCAAACCAGAAACAATAAACGCAGCAGGGATAGAGAGTATCAGTGCCAAACCAATATGATTGGGCATCAACAATTGCATGACATAGGTAGTGTAAGCGCCAATCATGATTAGCTCGCCATGAGCCATGTTGATAACGCCCATTACACCAAAGGTAATCGCCAAGCCAATGCCCGCCAGCACCAATACAGAACCTAAGCTCAAGCCAAAGAATACGGTTTCAACACCTGAGTACAGAGCTTGGCTTTGTTGATAGTCGTCCATGGCACGTTCTGCTGCTGCGGTAATGCTTGGCTCTTGTTCAGTGTTAAGCAGTTGATTGAGTGTTTTCAGAACCACTGAATGTTTGAAGTCGCCAACTCGTTCAATTGAAGCCACACGATCTTCAATGGTGGCACTGTTATTAAGAGAGGTGGAAATCGCTAACGACAAATCCATTAGCTCAGCTACTTTGCCATCTGATTCATTGATTCTGAGTTCAGTGAGTCGTTCGATAATGTCAGCGTCTTTGGTTCCTAACAAATCCAAAACCGCTTTATAACGCACATCAGGGTTGCCGCTGTTCAGTCCAATAGAAGCAATTTCCCCGCGCAAGATGCCGCGAAGTTTGTTATTCACACGAACCTTTTTAAACTGTCTCGCATTCTCGATATTAAGCGTTGAATCATCCCATACTGACTGAGCTGACGTCGCTGTTTTGATGCTTTGAATAAGGTAGAGCTGTTTGTACTGCTCGCTCTGTTTCTCATTAAAGTAGTAAAGGTTTCCGTTTAACCAGCCATCTAAAATAGGTTTCGACACATCTTCCGTTTGCGTCTCAATCACCCAATCGATAGCTAATTCTTTATCCGATGTTTTCTTACCAACTAGCGCCTTGGTAAAGCTAGCTTCATCCGTTATTCCAGCAAAAGCCAACTGAGCACTGACTGCTATGAGCAACAGCGCCTTAAATACGTTTAATACGTTTTTCATCCCTGCTTCCTTAACCAACCAAGTTAGATATTGTTATTTTTACTTGGAGGATGTGTGGATAGTGGTTGTTACCTGAAACGATGAGCCTTCCATTCGCTTCGCCCGTTAAACAGACGCGTTCTTCCCAAACCGGAAGGCTCAATATTCCTGAATTGACGCTCTAGTTACCGCCAGAACACTTCTTCGTTTCTACGTTAAACGCACCGCATGAGAATGGCTTCGACCAACTAGAGAACAGTTTTGCCGATTCAGGTAAGTAACTCGACCAAGCATCACCCGCCACTAGTCCAGTGGTTTCCCAAACAATGTCGAATTGACCATCGTCTTGGATTTCACCGATCAGGACTGGTTTAGTAATGTGGTGGTTTGGCAGCATGGTAGAGTAGCCGCCAGAAAGGTTAGGAACAGACACGCCAATCAAGGCATCTTGCACAGATTCAGGATCGGTTGTGCCCGCATTAGTGACCGCTTGAGCCCACATGTTGAAGCCAACATAGTGCGCTTCCATTGGGTCATTGGTGACACGCTTTTCACTCTTGATGAACGACTGCCACGTTTCAACGAACTCTTCATTGGCTTCGGTATCAACACTCATGAAGTAGTTCCATGCCGCTAGGTGACCAACCAGTGGTTCTGTATCCATACCTGACAGTTCTTCTTCACCAACAGAGAATGCAATAACTGGGATGTCTTCAGATGAAATGCCTTGAGCACCAAGCTCTTTATAAAAAGGTACGTTCGCATCGCCATTCACAGTAGAAACCACAGCGGTTTTCTTGCCTGCTTCGCCGAACTTTTTGATGTCTGAAACGATAGATTGCCAATCAGAGTGACCAAATGGCGTGTAGTTGATCATGATGTCTTCTTCTGCGACACCTTTATCTTTTAGGTAGGCTTCAAGGATCTTATTGGTGGTACGTGGATAGACGTAATCGGTACCTGCAAGTACCCAACGCTCAACTTCAAGCTCTTCCATCAAGTAATCCACTGCAGGAATCGCTTGTTGGTTTGGCGCGGCACCGGTGTAGAAAACGTTTTTAGAAGACTCTTCGCCTTCATACTGTACTGGGTAGAAAAGGATGCTGTTGAGCTCTTCAAAAACAGGCAGCATGGATTTACGTGATACCGATGTCCAACCACCGAACACCACATCCACTTTCTCTTTTTCGATAAGCTCACGTGCTTTTTCTGCAAATAGCGGCCAGTTTGACGCAGGGTCAACCACCACAGGCTCTAGCTTCTTGCCAAGCAAACCGCCCTTTTTGTTCTGCTCTTCGATAAGCATTAGCACGGTATCTTTTAGCGTGGTTTCACTGATCGCCATAGTGCCAGAGAGTGAGTGTAGAACACCGACCTTGATGGTCTCATCAGCAGCAAGCACTGTTGCAGAAGAAAATGAAAGTGTTGTACACAGTGCAGCTAGCGATAAATTGAACACCTTGTTCATGATTGTTACTCCATAATTGTATTTTTGTTATTCAATTACAGAGTTACAAGAAGAGTGCCAAACTTATAAACCAACAAAATTATTTATAAGCAATTGTATTTATGGAAGTTAAAAGAAACTCACACCAATGGAGTGCATAGCGATCATGTCACTATGTTTCATGCTGGTGCAGTGGCGATGAGAATGAACCAAGATGACACATTCCTGTTCATCAGATACAAAAAAGACCCAACACTTTGGTATTGGGTCTTTGATAAAGCATCAACGATAATCGTTCAAACCATGTAGCTTAAGGCTATTCCGCTGGTTGGAATTCGAATTTTACTCTCGACTTAGACTTCAATTCGTTGCAATCGGCATTACAAAAATAGCTCGCCGCACCACAGGCTTGAAGCTTCTCAAGTTGGCTGCTGCACTCAGGGCAAAACCCAACTTTAGTAAAGTGAGCCTGACAACTTTCACAGTGATACTTGCCATCCCAAGTTAGCTCAGACTGGCACTTAGGGCAGATATTTTCACTCATTAGCATTTCCTAATTCACTACTATTTTTACAATCTACTACCGCTGAGACTTGGCTTGCTTGATTTGATACATGTTCTTATCAGCTTGTGCGATCAACTTGTCTAATCCTTGAGGATCTTTCTCACAAGACAACCCAACACTCACTGAGAACTGCACATCATTGATATAAAGCGCTTGTTGCAGTGCTTTCTCTAAGTCGTGGTAGAAGCTAACAACGCTTTCTTGATCATCAAAGCAAGAGAACACCACAAACTCATCGCCACCGTAACGCCCTATCTTGGCACATGCTGTGGTAGCCTCATCGAGGACTTTTGCAACCGCCAACAGCACATCATCACCAAAACTATGACCATAAGTATCGTTAATCGATTTGAACTTATCGACATCAACAAACAGACACGCCATAACCTTGTCACCAAAACATCGCTTAGCCAACACTTCCTCAGCTTCATTAAACAATGCGCGACGATTCAAGCAATGGGTAAGAGAATCACGATTGGCAAAAAAGTTAAGCTGATTCTCCAGTTCAAACTTTTCTAATGCGACCGAATATAGGGAGGCCAATAGCTCTAAGATCTCAAGCTCAAATTCATGCGGCTCAGATATGTACTGGCTATAAATGGCGAAGGTACCCAGTACATGACCGTGCGATGAGATGATAGGTACCGACCAACAGGCATGTAAATTGGCTTGATTGGTTAAGGCTAAGAAAGGTGCCCAGTTTGGGTGTGTATTTATATTGGAGACCATCACTGCTTTCTTGAGTGCAGCCGCCTCGCCACAAGAACCAATCCCTGCACCAATCCCAACCCCTTCTATCTGCTGATTGTAAAAATCAGGCAGGTTTGGGGCATATTCAAGGTGTAAAGTCTTTGACTCAGAGTTGAGCAGTAAAATTGAAGCCATGCGCTGCCCAAAAATCTGCTCGGTAAGCTGAATGATCTTATGGTTTAAATCTTTGCGATCCATCCCTAGAGCAAGCTTGCGCAGCAAACTGTTGACGGCTCGATGGCCTTCTAATAAAAATTGTTGTTCCATTCACTAAAGCTTTCAATTGTGTAATAGGGTACAGCTTGTTCTTATGCAAGCTTGCTATTGGTTAATAATAACACACTAAATAAGCCGTACACACAATCGAAGATCATAGGTTGATCTTTCGCTTTATCTATTTTGATCAGCGATCTACCCCAAAAAGAATATTTATATCACCACACACCGAAAGCATAAGTTACATGTGCTGCATTTCAATTTTAAATAGTGATTTATATTAAAAGTTACATATAAAAATAAAATAAACAGCACAAGCCATTTCGATCTGTAGTCTAAATCATCGTATTACATGCGTCAGCATTTCAATATGCTGGTCATCTAACTGGGTTAACTTAACCGATAAAGACTTAAGCTCTGACGTATTCTCGATGTGAGTACCACCACAAGGAATAGACACTAAAGTGTCGCTATCCAACTGCCATTCCCAATAGCGAGAGTCTGTTAATGCCTCACCTTCCAGTCTCATTGCTACTGGCGTCGAGTCTGCGAGCCAACCTTTAATCATCTGATTGATGTCGGCTTCGATACCATCAAGATTGGTTAGCATGTCTGCAACATTCAAACCGCGCTTCTTCAGGGTTTTTCCCAAACGATATTTATCGGTACACAACTCGGGAGTCACAAAGCTAGTCACTTGCGCGTAGCTATTGAAGTCATAACTGCCAAGCGGATCTTTTCTATCTGCATCTTTACGCCAGTAGCTCTCAGCCAATACTTTATTCAAGGCTAGGAAAGCGATGTGGCCAGCGCTGTGACCACGGCTCAAACTAGCTTGATACTCTTTATCAACCGTCAACATGACTTCGTCGCTAACCTTAATCATAGAAGCAGATACAGGTAGCTGGTGGACAACCACAAACGTCCACCCTTCCGTATCACGCTTAACAGGGATATCTGCTGCGATATGAAGCTTGCTAGTAGATTGTTCTATTGCACCAACAAGACAGTCTTCAACGGGATATTGCACGTCACCAACATTAACAAAGCCTTGGTCTGCAGGGTGATCTGGCCAAATATGACTCACTGGGTGGAAAGGTGTCATGTCGGTGATCAGGTAGGTTTTGCTGTCATCGTTTTCAACGTACAACGCCTTTGCTTTGATCTGCCAAGCCTGATGACAAAATTGAGTGATGGTTGGTGTGATAACTATTATTGGTTTCATGGATGTCGCTGGTGTCATGGAATCGCTAGTGGTCATATCGTTCTTCTTTTGAAATTGAGTCTAATTCGTTAACCCATCACGATATGGAGATATGAGGTTATGGCTTAACGTGAATTTTGCTTAAAAAAATACCCGAGACAGGCTCGGGTATCAAATCTATTGGAAAGGTTTACTTACGACCTTTAACCATGCTCATCATACGCTTACGTTTACGTTCTTGAGAAATTGTCAGCTTGGTTGTCTTAGCTTCAAATGGGTTCTCGCTGTTCTGGAATTGAATGCGAATAGGTGTACCCATAATCTCTAGTGAACGACGGTAGTAGTTCATCAAGAATCGTTTGTATGAATCTGGCAAGTTACGTACTTGGTTACCGTGGATAACGATAATCGGTGGGTTGTAACCACCAGCGTGCGCGTATTTCAATTTAACACGACGGCCACGAACCATAGGCGGTTGGTGATCATCAGTCGCCATCTTCATGATACGAGTTAGCACAGAAGTACCAACACGAGTCGTCGCTGACTTGTAAGCTTCTTGAACAGATTCAAACAAGTGACCAACACCTGTACCGTGAAGTGCAGAGATAAAGTGAATACGTGCGAAATCAACGAAACCTAAACGACGGTCTAGTTCTTTCTTAACGCGATCTTTAACATCGCTGTCTAGACCATCCCACTTGTTTACTGCAATAACAATTGAACGACCAGCATTCAACGCAAAGCCTAACAAGCTTAAATCTTGATCAGAGATGTTGTCTCGAGCATCAATAAGCAGCAATACAACGTTAGCATCTTCAATTGCTTTCAGTGTTTTAACCACTGAGAACTTCTCTACTGTTTCGTTGATATTTTTACGACGACGAACACCTGCAGTATCAATCAGAACGTATTCACGCTCATCACGCTGCATTGGAATGTAGATAGAGTCACGAGTTGTGCCTGGCATATCGTAAACAACAACACGTTCTTCACCAAGGATACGGTTAGTTAGTGTTGATTTACCAACGTTAGGACGGCCAATGATCGCTAGCTTAATTGGTTGATCTTGAAGGCGCTTGAATTCTTCTTCCGCTTCTTCTTCAGTGAAATCAACTTGCTCTTCTTCTTCGTCTTCAAACTCAGTTAAATCGCTTACTTCGCCATTCTCAGCTTTTAACGCTTCTGCGAACGGGTTAAGAGCAAGATCAATCAACGCTGTTACGCCACGACCGTGCGCCGCAGCGATTTGGTACATGTCTTCTACGCCTAGTTGCCAGAAATCAGCACTTGCAGCATCAGGGTCGATACCATCAACCTTGTTTACTACTAGCATTGAAGGCTTTTCTAGTTGACGAAGGTGCTTAGCAATAGCCACGTCTGAAGGTGTTAGACCCGCACGGCCATCTACCATAAATAGAACGACATCAGCTTCATCAATCGCCGCTAGCGACTGTTCAGCCATTTTAGTTTCAACACCTTCTTCGGTACCGTCGATACCACCAGTGTCAATAACAATAAAGTCATGCTCGCTAAAATGAGCATGACCGTATTTACGGTCACGCGTTAAGCCAGGGAAATCCGCAACCAATGCATCACGAGTTCGAGTCAATCGGTTAAATAACGTAGATTTACCTACGTTCGGACGCCCTACTAGAGCAACAACAGGTACCATAACAACCTCTACAATTTCTTCTCTAAATGTAGTTATAGGTAAGCACTTGATCGCAAGTTTAAACTCTTACCTATAACCACACGGTTTATTAATTTATAACAACAAAACGGCTCCTAGCTGTTACCAACCAGGAGCCGACTGTGAATTGTATCACGCTTTTATTGGCTAATCGTTAGTTTCTTTACATCGCCATTGCGAGTCGTCACTAAGTAGCCTTCAGGCATTTCAATTGGCGCAACCGCAAAGCCGCTATCATCGACGAGCTGTTGAGCAACAAACTCACCCGATGAACGATCTAACCAGTGCAGATAACCTTCTGTATCACCCACAACTACATAACCATTAATAATAGCAGGTGCTGTCAGTAAGCGGTTTTCTAACAATGGAGTGCTCCAAAGTTCAGTACCACTACGCGCATCAACCGCAACCACATGGTCTTTGTCGGTAACAACGAACAAACGGCTACCATCACTCGCTAAGTCAATCGCTGACGAATAGTTACGCTTCCAAATTGGCTTACCAGAACGAAGATCGATAGCGATTAGCTGACCATTGATACCTACTGTATACAGGGTGCCGCCAAGAACAATCGGTGATGCATCAACATCAACCAAGCGATCTATTTCCGTTGCACCTTTTGGTGTGCCTACTGGCTGTTGCCAAATAAGCTGACCACGGTCAACAATTGCGGCTGCTAAACGACCATTTGCAGTCCCCCAGAATACACCGCCAGAAACAGCAACAGGCGAGCTATCGCCACGAAGTGTTAGGCTTGGAACTTCAGTGCTAATCGTCCATTTTTGTTCGCCGCTTTCTTGATCTAACGCGATCAACATACCGCGACTGGTATGAACAATAACCATATTGCTTTCAGTTGCTGGGGATGCAAGCACCTCACCATTCACTGATACACGCCACAGCTCTTCACCGGTTGATTCATCCATAGCGATCACTTCGCCATTTTCAGAACCAACAAATATTTTGCCGTAAGCCGCCGTTAAACCACCCGATAAACGAGCCAGTACTTCTTTTTCAAGATCGACTTTCCACAGCTCTTTACCTGTTTCAGGGTCAAGCGCTTTAACCATACCTTCACGGCTCGCAACAAACACTTTGTCGTAAGCCAATTCTGGCGTTAGTTTTGAAAAGTAGTGGCCAACACCATCACCAACCGACGTAGACCATTCCTGGCTAGGAGTGAACTCGCTATTTACTGTTGGTACTGGCGCCATGATTACGGTGTCTTCTTCACCCGCACAGCCAGCCAATAGGCCAAGAGCAATCGCACACAACGCCGCTTTTGGAAACATCTTCTTCATTCAAAGCGCCTTATTTAGCTAGGTCGTCAAGTTTGATTTGAAGCGTTTGGCTCGCATCAGCTGCTTGTTGTGCTTCAGAGTAAGCACTGTAAGCCGCATCTGTATCGCCTTTACGAAGTGAGATATCACCACGCAGTTCCGCAACACGGCCTGTCCAAGACTCGTCAGTCATCGCTTCAAGATCAGTCAATGCTGCGTCAAATTCACCTTGCTCAGCTTTGATACGTGCAGCACGGTAAGTCAGTAGTGGCGTAAGTGCCGCATCCTTAGTTGCCGATTTTGCCCACTCAAGCTGTTCAAGTGCAGCTGCAAGGTCACCCGCTTGAACTTGCGCTTTTGCTAATTGCATAGCAGCAAGTACAGAGTATTCAGCGTCTTTGTTAGCGTCGATAAAAGCTTGAATATCAGATTGAGCATCAACGCCCTTAGCATCAAGAGCTGAAATTACAGAGGTGTAGCCTTCTGAAGCGACTTCACGTGCTTCAACGACTGAATCTTGGTAATAGCGCCAGCCAAATAGACCGCCTAAACCAATAACTGCACCAAAGATTACGGCTTTACCGTTCTCTTTCCACCAATCTTTAATGGCTTCAACTTGTTGCTCTTCGCTATCGTAAAGTTCCACTTCCTGTCCTCTTTAATTCTTTAAACGCCAGCATAGTGCTGACGTTGATATTCATGATGAGCGTTTGCTCAATGGCTAATTAGATTAGCGCAGCAACTTTCTCTGCAACGTCCGTTTGAGACACGGTTTCTTGCTCGCCGCCAACCAGATCTTTTAGCACAACTGTATTGTCAGCAACTTCGTTCTCACCAAGTACCAGTGCTACAACAGCACCTACTTTGTCAGCACGCTTGAATTGCTTCTTGAAGTTACCACCACCGAAGTGGTTCATTACGCGTACGCCTTCAACGGTATCGCGTAATTGATTCGCTAACTGCATGCCTGCGATCATAGTACCTTCGCCAGCAGCAACCACGTATACGTCAACGCTACGGCGAACTTCTGTTAGCTCTAGCGTTTCCATCATAAGAACCAGACGCTCTAGACCCATTGCGAAACCAACAGCATTGGTTGCTTTGCCACCTAGTTGCTCAACAAGACCATCGTAACGACCGCCGCCACAAACTGTACCTTGAGCACCAAGACTGTCAGTGATCCACTCAAATACTGTGCGGTTGTAGTAATCTAGGCCACGTACTAGACGCTCATTAACTTGGTATTCGATACCAACAGCGTCAAGAAGTTCACACAAACCAGCAAAATGTTGCTTCGATTCTTCACCTAAATATTCAGATAGTCGAGGTGCGTCACCTAAGATCGCTTGAACATCTGGGTTCTTAGTATCAAGTACACGTAGAGGGTTAGTGTGCATGCGACGTTTGCAGTCTTCATCTAACACATCAATGTGTTGCTCAAGGAAAGCCACTAACGCTGTACGATAGCTTACGCGATCTTCTTGAGAACCGATTGAGTTCAGCTCGAGGCGAACGTGCTTATCGATGCCTAGTTCACGCCATAGACGTGCTGTCATCATGATAAGTTCTGCGTCAACGTCTGGACCGTCTAGGCCAAACACTTCAACACCACATTGGTGGAATTGACGGTAACGACCTTTTTGAGGACGCTCGTGACGGAACATTGGACCCATGTACCATAGGCGCTGCTCATCACGGTTGATAAGGCTGTTTTGAATACATGAACGTACACAACCTGCTGTGCCTTCTGGACGCAGCGTTAGGCTATCACCATTACGGTCATCAAAGGTGTACATCTCTTTAGAAACAACATCAGTTTCTTCACCAACCGCACGGCTAAATAGGTTCGTTTCTTCAACGATAGGCATACGTACTTCGTTGTAACCGTATGCACTCACCACACTTTTAACTGCGCTTTCTACTTTCTGCCACAGTGGTGATTGAGTTGGAAGGCAGTCGTTCATGCCTCGAATTGCTTGGATATTTTTAGCCACAGTATTTATTCCGTAATTTCTCACGACCAGGTGTTAGTGCGAATAGACAATCACACCCCATCGCGTTGTATTAATCTTCTAAGTTTTCTACATCAATGCGATTTGCTTTATCAAGCACTGACGCTTTTGCACGAATCTTAGCTTCAAGCTTGTCGACAAGGTCATCGTTGTCAAAACGCTCTTTCTGACGCTTACCGTCTTCGTAGAAGGCACTCTTACGAGCACTACCCGCAAGGCCTAAGTGAGACACTTCAGCTTCACCAGGGCCGTTAACGACACAACCGATGATAGAGACATCCATTGGAGTCACTATGTCTTCTAAGCGTTCTTCAAGGGCGTTAACGGTGTTGATAACATCGAACTCTTGACGAGAACAGCTTGGGCACGCAATGAAGTTGATGCCACGCGAGCGAATGCGCAAAGATTTAAGAATATCAAAGCCCACTTTGATCTCTTCGATTGGATCTGCTGCTAGCGAGATACGCAGCGTATCGCCGATACCTTCAGACAATAACATGCCCAAACCTACAGCCGATTTCACAGAACCCGCACGTGCTCCACCCGCTTCAGTAATACCTAGGTGAAGTGGTTGATCAATCTGCTTAGCAAGCAAACGGTAAGAACCGACGGCTAGGAATACATCAGAAGCCTTCACGCTGACTTTGAATTGATCAAAGTTCAGACGGTCTAGGATATCGACGTGACGCATTGCAGATTCAACCAGCGCTTCTGCTGTAGGCTCTGTGTATTTCTCTTGGATCTCTTTTTCAAGAGAACCGCCGTTAACACCAATACGAATCGGGATATTCATATCACGAGCACAATCCACAACAGAGCGAATACGGCTTTCGTTACCGATGTTACCTGGGTTGATACGCAGACAGTCAACCCCATACTCTGCCACTTTAAGAGCGATACGGTAGTCGAAGTGAATGTCAGCAACCAAAGGAACAGAGACCTGCTGCTTGATTAGCTTAAAGGCTTCAGCGGCCTCCATAGTCGGTACAGATACGCGAACGATATCTGCCCCCACTTTTTCCAAAGCTCGAATTTGAGCGACGGTCGCGGCGACATCTGTTGTTCTTGTGTTGGTCATGGATTGCACAGCAATTGGTGCACCATCACCGATCGGCACATCACCCACATAAATACGGGTTGATTTGCGACGAATAATAGGAGATTCGTGTTGCATATTAACTCTAAGGTAAGGTTATTCTAGCTACTTTGCCTGAAGTATACCCAGAAAGGTCGACAGGTTCACTTGCAAATGTCATCGATACGCCTTCAGGCGCACCCAGAATCACTTTATATGGTGCAGTTCCAGAAAGATTTAATGTCTGGCCTGCTTTTTTAATGCCGGTAGATAACGTTTTGCCCGAAGCATCTTTCACTTGGATCCAGCAATCAGCAGAAAACTGCATCACTAGCTCGTTAACCACAGCTTCAGGCGCTACAGTCTCTGATTCTGCAGTAACAGAAGTAACGTCCGCTGCTTCTGGTGCTTCTTCAATGACTTCAACAGGGTCAAGAGTTACTGAATTTTCAGCTGAACTCACTTCAGTAAGCTCATCAGAATTTTCAGTAACAGGAGATGTTTCTGTGTTTTGCTCTGCTTCAATCACTTCTAATGAAGTCAGCTCAGGATCAAGCGACTCTTCTACCACTAGCTCTTCCGAGCTTTCAGTATTGGCTAAAGATTGAGATAAGGTGTCTTGCTGTTGATTCTGCCACCACCAAAGAGAGGAGATACCCACAATCACAGCAAAGATGCTCCAAGTAAGGAGCATAATACGGCTATTGTGCTTCTCGGTTTTAGTCTTACGAGAAAAGCTCAACATTTCTTGTTCTTGATGTTGGGCATCACCAGAATGATGAAGCGCGTTCAACACGACTTTTTCATCAAGATTGACGTATTTCGCGTATGAACGAATGTAACCACGCATAAAGGTGGCAACCTGATCTGACTCGAATTGGTTTTCTTCAATTTGCTGGATAAGCGTAACGCGTAGCTTCAAGCGATCAGAGATCTGCTTTTGTGTTAAACCAAGAGATTCTCGTTTATTTTTGAGCAGCGTTCCCGCTTCAATTGCTGGAGCGACAGTTTCTTGCGTTTGTGTTTCTTGTTCTGTGTTCATAGAGAGTGAACTTCTAAAGTATTATTGCAGGTTGATGAGAGCATTTTTTATTTTCGTTTAAGCTCAATCTTACAACCTACTATGTGGAATTTTTTCTGTCACCCGGTTCATCAACCCTTAAAGTAGAAAACCACACACTGTTGGTGAGCGACTTTCTCAGGAAGCTAGTTTATCAAGTAGCCAACCTAAATAGACACATTGACGATTATCGGGTAACAAGCGAGCACTTAAATTAATTTAAGATTATTTAATCATAAGCTAATGCCATTACAAGGCAAAAACACTTTCGACAAAATTTACCGTCAGCTCATGGTTTTGTCCAAAATTTAACGAAAAATGTAAGAAAGCGTGGGGAAAAAATCCAATTTTTGGAAATTCACCTTCCAGAAAAGCAACAAGCCAGAAGGAATCCTTCTGGCTTGTTTAGATCTAAATGGTATTTAAACCGCTTTTACTTGAATCACATCACCTGCGATTAAGTTAGCTTCAGAGGCGGCTTTCAGCATTTTAGTACGCTTGGTTCTATCAATGACATCACCAACCAACTGACCACATGCGGCATCAATATCATCGCCACGTGTTTTACGAACCGTTACTGTGTAGTTGTATTCCATCAGCGTTTTTTGGAAGCGATCAATACGAGAGTTGCTTGGCTTCTTATAAGGCGAACCCGGATAAGGGTTGAATGGAATCAAATTGATCTTACAAGGCGTCTCTTTCATTAGCTCAGCAAGTTCACGAGCGTGGTCCATATCATCATTCACATGATCCAATAGAACGTACTCAACCGTTACTTTACCGCGGTTAGCATTTGAAGAAGCAATGTAACGACGAACCGATGCTAGGAAATCTTGGATATCCCAACGGTCGTTGATTGGCATGATTTGGCTACGTAGTGCATCGTTTGGTGCGTGTAGAGAAATCGCCAGAGCCACATCGATGTTGTCTGTCATCTGATCAAGACCAGAAACAACACCAGATGTTGATACTGTTACACGACGCTTAGACAATGAGAATCCTAGATCATCAAGCATCAGCTCTAATGATGGAATTAGGTTCTTCATGTTAAGCAGAGGCTCACCCATACCCATCATTACGACGTTAGTAATTGGACGACGACCCGTATCTTTCTCTAAACCGATTTCACGTGCAGCACGCCAGATTTGACCAACGATCTCTGAAACTTTCAGGTTACGGTTGAAGCCTTGTTGAGCCGTAGAGCAGAATTTACATTCTAGTGCACAACCAACCTGTGAAGATACACATAGCGTCGCACGGTCACCATCTGGGATGTATACCGTCTCAACGTCTTGGTCACCAACGCTCATAGCCCATTTAATGGTGCCATCTGCAGAGTGCTGAGCTTCAGAAACGATAGGTGCAACAATCTCACAGCGATGCAGCAGTTTCTCGCGTAATTTTTTGTTGATGTTGTTCATTTGTTCGAAGTCATCGACACCGAAGTGATAAATCCACTTCATCACTTGCTCTGCTCGAAACGCTTTCTCATTCAGTTCTTCTGTGAAAAATTTACGAAGACCTTTACGATCAAAATCGAGTAGATTGACTTTAGCTGTGGTCATGATGCCTCTCAATGACGGAACAATAATTAAGGGCGCGAATTGTACAGGCTTTACGCAACTTCAACAAGCGCTGTAAAACCCTGTGTTTATTAAGACATTCAAAGTTAAGCGATTAAAACTTGAACAATTGTTTTGTTCGGTCTGAGAATACCTAAATTAAAGAAAAGATTCCCGATTACGCTCCTACGTCGCTCTCGGGAATGACGACTAAATAGATTATCGAGAATGCAAAGTCCACATACGAAAAAGGCTTCACCGAAGTGAAGCCTTTATTGATACTTGCTGTTGTCTGCTTATTCAGCTGGACGTGGGCAAATTTCAGATTCAGGGAAGAAGAATTCGATCTCGCGAGCTGCAGACTCAGGGCTATCGCTGCCGTGTACCGAGTTGTAACGCATGCTGATTGCGTAATCAGCACGGATAGTGCCGCAAGCCGCTTCTTCTGGGTTAGTTTTACCCATTAGTTCACGGTAACGAGCGATCGCATTTTCGCCTTCAAGTACTTGAACCATGATAGGACCAGAAGTCATGAACTCTTTAAGTGGTCCAAAGAACTCTTTACCTTCATGTTCTGCATAGAAGCCACTTGCTTGCGCTTCAGTAAGAGAAACCATTTTAGCGGCAATAATCTGTAGGCCTGCTTTTTCAATGCGGTGGTAGATTTCACCAACAAGGTTACGCTTAACTGCATCCGGCTTAACAATTGAGAACGTTCTTTCTAGAGCCATAGGGATTCCTTCACTTCATTTTTTTGTTATTAAATACTGAAATTACTAAGATCATTCGATCTGAGTTGATGAATAAGCGGTATCGAAATACCGCTCACTCTTATTATTATTTTGCTTGGTCGATAAGAAGACGAGCCAGTGTACGAACACCCATACCGGTCGCGCCTGCAGCCCACTTATCACTTGATGATTTACGGTAAGTACCCGCGCAGTCCATGTGAATCCAACCTTTTTTGTAGTCGTCTACAAAGTAAGAAAGGAACGCAGCAGCGGTACTTGCACCCGGAGTGTAATCACCAGAGCTGATGTTTGATAGATCAGCAAAATTTGAAGGCAACATGCCACGGTGGAAATCAGCAAGAGGCAATGGCCATAAGCCTTCTTTCTCTTGATTTGCAGCCGTTAGTGCTTGGTGAGACAACTCATCATCGAAGCTCAATAGCGCGTGGTAGTCGTTACCTAATGCATTTTTAGCCGCGCCGGTTAGCGTTGCACAGTCGATGATCAGCTCAGGGTTTTGTGCACTTGCGTACATCAAACCATCAGCAAGAACCAAGCGACCTTCCGCATCGGTATTCATGATCTCAACCGTCTTACCATTTTTGTAAGTAATGATGTCGCCAAGCTTCAATGCACGACCCGAGATCATGTTCTCCGCACAACATAGAATAAGCTTAATACGCTTGTTCAGGCCGCGTTCAATCGCTAGACCTAAACCACCCGTAATAGTTGCTGCGCCGCCCATGTCAGCCTTCATTGCTGTCATGAATTGACCAGGCTTGATGCTGTAACCGCCTGAGTCGAAAGTGATACCTTTACCAACTAGACAAGCAAATACAGGTGCGTCTTCGTCGCCAGTAGGGTTGAAGTCCAGTTGAAGCATTGCAGAAGTACGCTCAGAGCCGCGGCCTACCGCGTAGATGCCTTCCCAACCTTCGGTTAGTAGGTCTTTGTCTTTAACGATTTTCGCTTTAACTGTGCCCGCAGGAGCCACTGACTTGATGTACTCCGCAGCCATCGTCGCTAGTTGACGAGGTGCCACTTCTTCTGCGGTTTTGTTGATAATGTCACGAGTCCAATCAGTAGAGCGAATGCGAGCTTCTAGCTCAGCTTGGTCGGTTTCTGAAAGTGCATCCCATTCCAATGCATTCTTTTTCTTTGGTCCACGGTAGCCTTGGTAGAAAGCCCAAACGCTTTCTAAATCCCACCCTTCACCGCTAAGTGAAACCAATGCGATACCTTGTCCGTCAAGCGTACGACCAGCACGTTGAACCGCCCCTAAATCGTGGCCTTCACCAATGTGAATTGTCGCTCCCGCTTCAGAAAACGATAAAATAGCTCTTGCTCCCCACTGAGGCTGGGCAGCTTCTTGACTTAAAAATACTGACATCTGTGTAGACATGATTTCTCCTTGTCATGAACCACCTTGAGTGTGTGGTTCTGATTATTTTTTATTAGCGGACTGATGTTAGCATTATGTAGGAGAAAAATGTCATTTTGATAAAAAAACGGACCATAAGGTCCGCTTTTTTTAGTAAGAATTGTTAACTTGGCTGTGTTTTATATTGGATAAATTCCAACCAACGGCCAAATTATAGAACAAGAGGGCTAGTCCATCTCATCCATCCAGCACAAAATAATGGCCTCTAGAATTTTCTCATTCGAATGATTCGGCTCATCATCAAAATCTTCGAGATCTAACACCCATTGATGCAAGTCCGTAAAACGTACGGTTTTAGGATCGGTATCTGGGTATAAATCACATAGTTCAATCGCAATATCTCGCGAATCAATCCATTTCAAGCTCATAACACTTCCTTATATTTATCAGCGACGATTTGTCATCTTCATGATTTATATTCTATGCCAGTTTTACTAACAGTTTTAGCCGAGCTGAGTTCTTAGTGCTCTTCAGAAGCTAGGTTCAATGTGTACTTTGGAATCTCAACAACCAGGTCAGTATCCGCCACTTTAGCTTGGCAACCAAGACGAGATTCCATTTCCAGACCCCATGCTTTATCAAGCATGTCGTCTTCTAGGTCATCACTTTCTTCTAATGAGTCGAAACCTTCACGAATCACAACGTGACATGTAGTACATGCACACGACTTTTCACATGCGTGTTCAATACCAATACCGGCCTTCAGTGCAACATCAAGAACCGTCTCACCAGCTTTTGCTTCTAAAACTGCGCCTTCTGGACATAGATCTTCGTGAGGTAAAACAATAATCTTTGGCATGTTTATCTATTCTCTAACTATTAAATATTATCGACTGACTGACCTGACAGTGCAGCTCGAATTGATTTATCCATACGACGAGAAGCAAAGTCTTGGCTCGCTTTGTCGGTATTCTTAATTTCTAGTTCAATGGCATCGGAATTATCGCCATTACGCACTTCGATCAGTGCTTCAATCGCTTGAACAAGTTGTTGTTTTCCTTGTTCATCAAGCAGCTCGTCACCATCGGCTTGCATCGCAGCAATAAGGCCTTCGATAACACGATCCGCTTCTACACGTTGCTCAGCCAGAGCACGCGCTTGCATGTCTTCTTTTGCAAACGTCATCGAATCTTTCAGCATGCTAGCCACTTCGTTGTCACTTAGACCGTAAGAAGGCTTAACTTGGATTTCAGCTTGAACGCCAGTGCTCTTCTCCATCGCGGTAACCGATAGCAGGCCATCAGCATCCACTTGGTAAGTGACACGAATATGCGCAGCACCTGCTGTCATTGGTGGAATGCCTTTCAGAGCAAATCGAGCTAGTGAACGACAGTCGTCGACCATTTCACGCTCGCCTTGCACGGTGTGCACTGTCATTGCAGTTTGACCGTCTTTGAACGTGGTAAATTCTTGTGCACGAGCAACAGGGATCGTGGTATTACGTGGAATGATCTTTTCGACCAAGCCACCCATAGTCTCGATGCCTAAAGAAAGCGGGATAACATCAAGCAACAGCATTTCAGAGTCAGGCTTGTTGCCGACTAAAATATCCGCTTGGATAGAAGCACCAATCGCAACTACTTCATCAGGGTTAATGCTGGTTAGTGGCGTACGACCAAAAAAGTCACCGACCATTTCGCGTACAAGCAATGTACGAGTTGAACCGCCGACCATCACGACTTCTAGAACATCATCCGCGTCAACTTCGGCATCTTTCAATGCGCGACGGCACGAAAGTAGCGTTTTCTTAACTAGTGGCTTGATGAGCTCTTCGAACTCTTCACGAGTTAATGAACCAGACCAACCTAGTACATCAACATCAACACTTTCAGCTTCAGATAAGCCAATCTTCGCTTCTGTTGCTGCGTCTAGAAGAATACGGTTCTGTTCTGCCGTTAGCTCTGATAAGCCCATTTGCGCTTGGAAATGTTCTGCAATCAAATGGTCAAAATCGTCGCCGCCTAATGCAGAGTCACCACCGGTTGCTAGAACTTCAAAGACACCTTTAGATAGGCGTAGGATAGAGATATCAAACGTACCACCACCCAAGTCATAAACGGCAATCACGCCTTCTTTACCTGAATCCAGACCGTAAGCAATCGCAGCGGCAGTAGGTTCATTAAGAAGGCGTAACACGTGAAGACCAGCAAGTTGCGCCGCGTCTTTCGTACCTGCACGCTGTGCATCATCAAAGTACGCAGGAACGGTAATCACTGCACCAGATAGCTCGCCACCGAGTGTTGACTCAGCACGTTGACCTAGCGCTCGCAGAATGTCTGCTGATACTTGAATTGGGTTCTTGTTGCCTTGCTCTGTGCGAATCACAGGCAAACCATTATCACTTTCTTCAAACTGATATGGCAGAGACGGGTATCGCTGTTGAATATCTGACAGTGAACGACCGATTAATCGCTTAACTGAGATAATGGTATTTTTAGGATCAGTCTGTGCATTTGCACGCGCTTCATTACCAGTCGTATAAGATTCCGATTGGTAGTGAACAACTGAAGGTAAAATGCTTCGACCTTGTTGATCAACGAGTGTACTCGCCTCGCCACTGCGTACTGCAGCAACCAACGAGTTTGTTGTACCTAAATCAATACCCACAGCAAGCTTATGCTGGTGAGGAGCGGCGCTTTGCCCTGGTTCTGCAATCTGAAGTAGTGCCATGGAGGTGTCCTTGTTATACAAACTAGCCGATCAAACGATCTTCAACTAATTCGATTTCATTCTTTAATTTTGCAATAAACTTAAGCTTTCTTACTCGGTCTGCAGCTTCAAGCCAAGCTTCGCTTTCAAGTTCTTGTTGGATAGCGCTTAATTGTTGTTTATACATTTTGCTAACCTTGCCTTCAAATGCAAATAGCGCATCTTCGGGATCAGAACTGTCTGCGATGTCTTCTAGCTCTTCACGCAATTCCATCTGCTCCATCAGGAACATCGGATCTTGCATGGTTTGTTGTTCGCCACGAATGTCTTCACCGTGTTGAACCAGCAGGTATTCTGCTCGGCTAATTGGATTCTTCAATACCTGGTACGCATCATTGATTTGTGCCGCTTTTTGCACGGCTAATAAGCGATCTCGCTCAGAAGCTATCGCGAATTTATCAGGATGGAATTGGCGTTGCAGATCTCTAAACTGAGAAGAAAGAAGGCTACCATCCAGTTGAAACTGAAGTGGTAGCCCAAATAATTCGAAATGATTCATGTAAAGGTGGTCCTAAGTTTAGGCTCTTTGTTCAGAGCCTAATTTTATTCTTCGCTTACAACGCTTAACGATTCAAGCGTTTAAACATTGAAGCTCTCACCACAACCACATTCGCCTTTCGCGTTCGGGTTGTTGAATTCAAAACCTTCGTTTAGGCCTTCTTTTACATAATCAAGCTCAGTACCATCTAGGTATACTAGGCTCTTTGGATCAATGATGACCTTAACACCTGAATGCTCAAACACTTCGTCTTCTTCGTTAAGCTCGTCAACGAATTCCAGTACATACGCCATACCCGAACAGCCAGTAGTTTTTACTGCTAAGCGTAATCCGAGACCTTTACCACGGTTATCTAGGAAAGCTTGAACTCGGCTTGCTGCCGTATCTGTCATGGTGATGGCCATACTACAACCTTGTGTTTTATATAAATTGAGAACTCAGGTGGGAGCACAAAGGGTGCTCCCAAATATTACTTATTTTTTCGACGTGATTACGGTATTGAAGCGATTAGTGCTTCTTTTTGTAATCCGCAACCGCTGCTTTGATTGCATCTTCAGCAAGAATTGAACAGTGAACTTTCACTGGTGGCAACTCAAGCTCTTCTGCGATTTCAGAGTTTTTGATTGCAGCTGCTTCATCAATACTTTTACCTTTAACCCACTCAGTTACTAGTGAGCTAGAAGCGATTGCGCTACCGCAGCCGTAAGTCTTGAATTTTGCGTCTTCAATAATACCTTCTGCAGATACTTTGATTTGCAGTTTCATTACGTCACCACAAGCTGGAGCGCCAACCATGCCGCTACCTACACTTGGGTCTTCTTTATCAAACGAACCTACGTTACGTGGGTTTTCGTAGTGATCAATTACTTTTTCGCTATATGCCATGATAGTTACCTCGAATCCTCTATTTCCGTGAGATTAGTGATGAGCCCACTCAACAGTGTTCAAATCAATCCCTTCTTTATACATATCCCATAGAGGAGACATGTCGCGTAATTTATTTACCGCTACACGAATTTGTGCAATCGCGTAGTCGATTTCTTCTTCCGTTGTAAAACGGCCGAATGAGAAACGTACTGAGCTGTGTGCCAGTTCATCGTTCAGACCAAGAGCACGTAAAACGTATGAAGGCTCTAGGCTTGCTGATGTACATGCAGAACCTGATGATACTGCTAGGTCTTTTAGAGACATAAGCAGAGATTCACCTTCAACGAAAGCAAAGCTCACGTTTAGGTTGTGTGGTACACGTTGGTCTAAGTCGCCGTTTACGGTTACTGCTTCTAGATCTTGAACACCTTTAAGTAGGCGCTCACGAAGTGCTAGTGCGTGATCGTAATCTTTCTGCATGTCTTGTTTAGCGATAGCAAACGCTTCGCCCATACCCACGATTTGGTGAGTAGCAAGCGTACCAGAACGGAAACCACGTTCATGACCGCCACCGTGCATTTGCGCTTCTAGGCGAATACGAGGTTTACGACGAACGTACAAAGCGCCGATGCCTTTAGGGCCATATGCTTTGTGTGCAGAAAATGAAATAAGGTCAACTTTCATCTCTTTTACGTCTAGTGGGATTTTACCCGCAGACTGAGCCGCATCAACGTGGAAGATGATCTTGCGTGAGCGACATAACTCGCCGATTGCAGCGATATCTTGGATTACACCAATCTCGTTGTTCACGTGCATGATAGAAACAAGAACTGTATCTTCACGCATTGCAGCTTGTAGCTTGTCTAGATCGATGATGCCGTTAGCTTCTGGCTCAAGGTATGTAACCTCAAAACCTTCACGCTCTAGTTGGCGACATGGATCAAGAACCGCTTTATGTTCTGTTTTACACGTAATTACGTGCTTACCTTTCTTCTCATAAAAGTGCGCTGCACCTTTGATAGCAAGGTTATCTGACTCTGTAGCACCTGACGTGAAAACAATTTCACGTGGGTCTGCATTTAGTAGATCGGCAATTTGCTCACGAGCATTATCTACTGATTCTTCTGCCTGCCAGCCGTAACGGTGTGAACGAGATGCAGGGTTACCGAAGTTACCGTCCATCGTCATGCATTGAACCATTTTTTCAGCAACACGTGGATCGACTGGGCATGTAGCTGAATAGTCAAAGTAAATAGGCAGTTTCATTTTCTACTCCAATGTAAAAACTGACCGCTAAGAGCGGGCATTAACACCGTGAGGTGCTGCACTAATCGTTGTAGTGCTCGTATTTTTATGTGCAAAACCATTATTAACCGCAAGATCGATATCTTGGCGATCAGAAATCTGTAAAACTTCGTTATCTTTCATTAGCTCACCGAGCGTAATGTCGTTTAAGAAGCTGCTGATTCGGGAGCTTAAATCACGCCATAAGGTGTGAGTTAAACAACGACTACCACCTTGGCAGTCTGCTCGACCGTGACACTTAGTTGCGTCCACTGATTCGTCGACTGCAGCAATCACAGTTCCGACAGCGATGTCGCTCGCTTCAGCACCTAAACGGTAACCACCGCCAGGACCACGAACACTAGCAACTAAGCCAGCTTTACGTAACTTAGAAAATAGCTGTTCTAAGTAAGATAACGAAATACCCTGTCGCTCTGAAATGTCAGCCAGAGGAACTGGGCTTTTTTGCGAATGCAGTGCTACATCTAGCATAGCTGTTACCGCATATCTTCCTTTAGATGTAAGTTTCATATCACACCGTATCCACATTGTTTATGTGGTTGGAATTTTCCCATACCCGACTAAATTGGTCAAGTATTTAGTTGACTATTTTAGTCAGGTATTCATCCCTACAAGCAGAGTGGGTTTTATTTGTCGTTTTTGCTCTTCTCAATTGAAGTCAAAATGCCACGTAGAGTATTGATCTCTTGCAGTTCAGGACGAGCTCGGCTGAACAGACGACGTAGCTTGTTCATCACCTGACCCGGTTTATCCTTAGAGATAAATTGGGTATCAATGATCACTTTTTCAAGGTGTTCATAGAACATTTCTAGTTCTTCGTGACGTGGGTACTCATCTTGTTGCTGTGGCTGATATTGGCTCGCAACCATATCAAGGTGTGCCACGCGAACTTCATAGCTTAGCGTTTGCACAGCCATCGCTAGGTTCAATGAACTGTACTCAGGGTTGGCTGGGATACATACATGGAAGTGGCACTTCTGAAGCTCATCGTTAGTCAAGCCAGTGCGCTCACGGCCGAAGACTAATGCGACTGGGTGCTTTTGACCTTCAACGGCAAACTTTTGTCCGCATTCACGAGGCTCTAGCATTGGCCATTCAAGCGTTCTTGAACGTGCACTTGAACCGACCACCAAACCACAGTCTTTTACTGCTTCATCCAATGTAGACACAATGGTCGCGTTTTCTGCGATGTCACCCGCACCCGCAGCCAGTGCTAAGGTCTGCTCGTCAACTTCACATTGAGGGTCTACAAGAACTAATTGACTCAAACCCATCACTTTCATTGCGCGAGCTGCTGATCCGATATTCCCTGAATGAGACGTACCAACCAGAACGACTTTTACATTGTCTAACATGCTATATGACACCACTTTAAAAATAATCGCGAGATATTAACACATAGCAAAGTAAAATGGTCAGACCCTTCTCGGAATGTGAAACTAAGAGTTCAAAAAATAACCACTTCCCTTTTGGGGAAACTTTGGTATACTCGCCGCCGCTTTAAATTGTTCTTTAACATCTTGTGGGAAAAACCATATGCATCCAATGCTAAACATTGCGATACGCGCTGCGCGTAAAGCTGGCAACCATATTGCTAAATCTCTAGAAACAACTGATAAGATCGAATCGTCTCTAAAAGGTAACAACGATTACGTTACTAACATTGCTCAAGAAGCTGAGTACATGATTATTGAGACAATCAAATCATCTTACCCAGAGCACAGCATTATTTCTGAAGAGTCAGGCCTGACTGAAGGTAAAGATTCTGACGTACAATGGATCGTTGACCCACTAGATGGCACCAACAACTTTGTAAAAGGTTTCCCTCACTTCTCTGTATCTATTGCTGTTCGTATGAACGGTCGTACAGAAGTTGCTTGTGTTTATGACCCAATGCTAAACGAGCTATTCACAGCTCAACGTGGCTCTGGCGCTCAACTTAACAACGCTCGTATGCGTGTTACTCAACTTAAAGACCTTCAAGGTACTGTTCTAGCGACTGGTTTCCCATTCAAGCAAAAACAACACTCTGAATCTTTCATGAAGATCATCTCTGGTCTATTCGTTGATTGTGCGGACTTCCGTCGTACTGGCTCTCCAGCACTTGACCTATGTTACCTAGCGGCTGGCCGTGTTGACGGTTACCTAGAACTAGGCCTTAAGCCATGGGATCTAGCAGCTGGCGATCTAATCGCTCGTGAAGCTGGCGCTATCATGACTGACTTTGCTGGCGGTACTGATTACATGACGTCTGGTAATGTTGTTGCTTCAAGCGCACGTGGTGTTAAGTCTATTCTTAAGCACGTTCGTGAGAACTCTAACGAAGGTATGCTGAAGTAATTCAGACCTTACGTTAATGCTCTTTAGTTAAGAGCAGAAGATTTTCAAAGCCTCGCTATTGCGGGGCTTTTTTGTATCTGCGATACGAGATACGAGATACGAGATACGAGATACGAGATACGAGCAAGATGGCAGTTAGCTGCGACGAGCACAACGCAATTCGCCAATAAGTTGCGTAGAGCTTATCGACAGAATACAGACGTAAAAAAACCGCTAGTTGCCTAGCGGTTTTTTTTGGTTCAGCGAAAATTGTTAAGCCAAGGCCTAAGGCATTTCGTCAAACTCTTCACCTTCTTTATCCACTTGTGGTGGCATTAGGTGTTCACGCGTAATACCCAACTTCATAGCGAGTGCAGATGCAACGTAGATAGAAGAATAAGTACCAACGGTAATCCCCAATAGAAGTGCAGTCGCGAAGCCGTGAATCATAGCACCGCCCTGAGCGAACAGCGCGATAACTACGAATAACGTTGTACCAGAAGTAATCAATGTACGGCTCAATGTTTGTGTGATTGAGCTGTTCAGTACTTCGGGTGCTTCACCCTTACGCATCTTACGGAAGTTCTCACGAATACGGTCAAATACTACTATGGTATCGTTGAGGGAATAACCGACTACCGTTAGCAAGGCTGCTACGATGGTAAGATCCACCTCAATTTGCATTAGAGAGAACACACCCAGTGTGATGATAACGTCGTGCGCCAGTGCTAATACCGCACCTGCTGCCAAACGCCATTCGAATCGCACTGACACATAGATCAAGATACAGATCAGAGAAACAAGGATAGCAAGGCCACCCGCTTCTGTTAGCTCGTCACCCACATTAGGGCCAACGAATTCGATACGACGCATCTCAACTTGCTCACCAGTACCATCTTTAATTGCAGACAGGATCTGGTTACCAAGCGTTTCGCCAGCAACACCGTCACGTGGACGTAAACGAACCATTACCTCACGTGCAGAACCAAAGTTCTGTACCGTTGCATCACCGAAACCTTCAGCTTCTAGTGCACTACGGATATCAGGTAGGTTTGCTGGTTGCTCAAAACCCACTTCAATCAGAGTACCACCGGTAAAATCTAGACCCCAGTTCAACGATTTCGTTGTTAAGGTAAAGATGGCAGTACCAATCATCAAGATTGAGAATAAAAAGGCAACCTTTGACCAACGCATAAAGTCGATCATTTTTTCTGCTTTTAGAATCTGAAACATATTAATTCCTAGCCTTAGATCGACAGTTTCTTAACGCGTTTGCCGCCATACATCAGGTTCACGATACAACGTGTTCCGACAATAGCTGTAAACATTGAAGTTAAGATACCGATAGACAGCGTTACCGCGAAGCCTTTAATTGCACCTGTACCTACAGCAAATAGAATAATTGCTGTCAGTAGTGTGGTGATATTGGCATCGGCGATTGTGCTAAATGCGTTCGCATAACCTTGGTGAATCGCTTGTTGTGGACTGCGTCCATCTCGAAGTTCTTCACGTATACGCTCAAAGATAAGTACGTTGGCATCGACCGCCATACCAACCGTCAATACGATACCGGCAATACCTGGCAGAGTCATAGTAGCCCCCGGAATCATCGACATAACACCGATAATCAACACCAAGTTAGCCATCAGAGCAACGTTCGCAATCAAACCGAAAGTACGGTAGTAAAGCAGAGTAAACAACATTACTGCAGCCATACCCCAAACCATCGCCATGATACCCATATCGATGTTTTGTTGACCCATAGATGGACCAATCGTACGTTCTTCTACAATCGAGATAGGTGCAATCAATGCACCAGCACGTAGTAAAAGTGCCAAGTTATGAGCTTCAGCCGTTGAGTCGATACCCGTAATACGGAAGTTACGACCTAGCGCAGATTGAATCGTCGCTTGGTTGATCACTTCTTCGTGCTTACTTAAGATCACTCGACCTTCTGGTGTTTTACGACCGCTGTCTTTGTACTCTGCAAATACCGTAGCCATAAGCTTACCGATATTCTGACGAGAGAATGTAGACATCTTGCTACCACCTTCGCTGTCTAGCGAGATGTTAACTTGTGGGCGACCATATTCATCAACACTTGAGCTTGCATCAGTAATACTTGAACCGCCTAGAATAACGCGCTTCTTAAGTACCACAGGGCGACCATCACGATCTTGCTTGATTTCGCTACCCGCAGGGGCACGACCAGAAGCGGCAGCGGCTAAGTCAGCACTACTATCAACTTCACGGAACTCAAGTGTCGCCGTTGCACCAAGAATTTCTTTAGCGCGCGCCGTGTCTTGAACACCAGGCAATTCCACTACGATACGGCTAGCACCTTGACGTTGAACCAAAGGTTCAGCAACACCAAGTTCGTTAACACGGTTACGTAAAATGGTAATGTTTTGCTCTACTGCGTAGTTACGGATTTCTTGAAGACGAGCATCTGTAAAACGAGCAACCAAAGAAAAACGACCATTAGATTCTGAATCTACGAACGTCATATCTTGGTGCTTAGATTGCAGTAGCGATTTCGCTTCAGCAAGCTGCTCTTCGTTACGTAGAATCACTTCAACTGCATCTTTACCCGATGGGCGAATAGCACGGTAACGAATTTTTTCTTCACGAAGTTCACTACGGAAGGCTTCTTCTTGTTGGCCAACTAGCTTTTGCATCGCAGCATCCATATCCACTTCCATTAAGAAGTGAACACCACCACGTAGATCAAGACCCAGTTTCATTGGTGCAGCACCAATAGATTCAAGCCAATCAGGAGTTGAAGCCGCAAGGTTTAAAGCAACGATAACATCATCACCTAGTGCTTCTGTGATGATATCACGGGCACTAATTTGCGTATCTGTATCGTTAAAGCGAACAAGAATGGAACCGTTTTCTAGAGCAACGGATTTAGTAGAAAGGTTCTCTGCTTCCAGAGCATTGGTGACAGCATCCAGCGTAGACAGATCTACAGAGGCGCCACGCGCCCCTGTAACTTGAACTGCCGGATCTTCACCGTATATATTCGGAAGTGCGTACAACGCGGCGATAGCGATGGCAAACACCACCATCAAATACTTCCATAACGGATAACGGTTTAGCACAGCGAGGATCCTCTAGCTGTTTATAGTGATTTCAGAGTACCTTTTGGTAGCACTGCTGTAACGAAGTCTTTCTTGATAACAACTTCGTTGTTTGCGTTCAGTTCGATAGCAACGTAGTCGCTGTCTTCTGCAATCTTAGTAATCTTACCGATTAGACCGCCGCTTGTTAGAACTTCATCGCCTTTGCCCATAGAAGACATAAGGCTCTTATGCTCTTTTACGCGCTTAGCTTGTGGACGGTAGATCATGAAGTAGAAGATCACAGCGAACATACCTAGCATGATAAGCATTTCGAAACCGCCGCCTGCTGGTGCACCTTCTACTGCTGCGTGAGCTTGAGAAATAAACATTAAAAACATCCTCTATTATATTTTGGTAATTGTTTGTCTAATTGGGTTGTATCCCTTTATTTTCAAGCCCCATCTCTAGGAATAGAGATGGGGCTCGCAAAAAAAGAAATACTAAGATTCTTTACCTAACGGTGGCACTTCACGCCCCATTCTTGCGTAGAACTCAGCAACGAACTCTTCAAAACGGTCTTCATCAATAGATTGACGAATGTCTGACATAATTCGTTGGTAGAAACGCAGGTTATGAATCGTGTTCAGTCGAGCACCTAGGATTTCGTTACAACGATCCAAATGATGCAAGTACGACTTGCTGTAGTTCTTACAAGTGTAACAGTCACAATCTGAATCTAGTGGTGTTGTATCCGTTTTATGCTTCGCATTACGGATCTTGATCACACCTTCAGTGACAAACAGGTGGCCATTACGTGCATTTCGCGTTGGCATTACACAGTCAAACATGTCGATACCGCGACGAACACCTTCAACCAAGTCTTCAGGTTTGCCTACGCCCATTAGGTAACGTGGCTTATCTTCAGGCAGTTGAGGGCATGTGTGCTCAAGAATACGGTGCATGTCTTCTTTTGGTTCGCCTACTGCTAGGCCGCCAACAGCGTAACCGTCAAAACCAATTTCTGTTAAGCCTTTAACGGATACGTCACGAAGGTCTTCGTATACGCCACCTTGAACGATACCGAATAGTGAGTTCGGGTTTTCTTGCTTGTCAAAGTGATTGCGTGAACGCTGAGCCCAACGAAGAGACATCTCCATTGAGTCTTTAGCTTCTTTATGCGTCGCAGGGTAAGGCGTACATTCGTCAAAGATCATTACGATGTCTGAGCCTAGATCCTTTTGGATTTCCATCGACTTTTCAGCGTCCATGAAGATCTTGTCACCGTTTACAGGGTTACGGAAGTGAACACCCTCTTCAGTGATTTTACGCGTCGCACCTAGGCTGAATACTTGGAAACCGCCTGAATCAGTCAGGATAGGTCCTTTCCAGTTCATGAAATCGTGCAAGTCACCGTGCAGTTTCATGATTTCTTGACCAGGGCGTAACCATAGGTGGAACGTATTGCCTAGCAAGATTTCAGCACCTGTGTCTTTCACTTCTTCGGGAGTCATGCCTTTAACCGTACCGTAAGTACCTACAGGCATGAATGCTGGTGTTTCAACGCTACCACGTTCAAACTGAAGTTGACCACGACGTGCGCCGCTGTTTGTTTTTTTAAGTTCGTATTTTAATTTCACGAAGCCTCCAATATGCCAGAGAAACAATCTGACTGATAATTCAGAACCTTAAGCTAAACATAAGTTCAATCTAGCGAGTTCTATGAGGAGCGGTCGCGTATTCCTTGCGAGAGATTAGACAGACACCCTGCCCGACTCCTAGCTTACTGCTAGCACCCGTAAATTCTGCTTATATCGTTTATAACCAGCTAAAATTAGCTCGTTTTCTTATTGATGAACATCGCATCACCGTAGCTGAAGAAACGGTATTCGCTCTTCACTGCGTGATCGTATGCGCCCATCACATTGTCATAACCAGCAAATGCACTCACCAACATGATCAGTGTTGATTCTGGTAAGTGGAAATTGGTAATCAAGCAATCCACCAACTGGTATTCATAACCAGGGAAGATGAAGATTTCTGTGTCACCAAAGAAAGGAACTAACTCAGTGCCATTTTTCAATGCATCTTGAGCCGCACTTTCTAGTGAACGCACAGAGGTTGTACCGACAGCGATAATGCGTCCGCCGCGAGCTTTTGCTGCTGCAACGGCATCAACCACTTCTTGCGGTACTTCAACGTACTCTGCGTGCATGTGGTGATCGTTAATATTATCTACTTTTACCGGCTGGAACGTGCCAGCACCAACGTGAAGCGTCACGTAAGCAAACTCGACACCTTTTTCTTTCATGCCAGCCATTAGCTTGTCATCAAAGTGAAGGCCTGCTGTTGGCGCTGCAACCGCACCCGGCTTTTCATTATAGACAGTCTGGTAGCGCTCTTTATCTGCATCTTCATCAGGACGATCGATGTAAGGAGGCAGTGGCATGTGACCAACACTGTTAAGAATTTCTAGAACGCTTTGATCGGAAGTGAAATGGATTTCAAACAACGCATCATGACGCGCTACCATTTCAGCTTCATACTCATCATTCTCACCAAGGAACAACTTCGTGCCCGGCTTCGGTGATTTAGAACAACGAACATGCGCAAGAATGCTTTTCTCATCGAGCATACGCTCCACTAGCACTTCAAGCTTACCGCCTGAGGCCTTGCGACCGAATACACGAGCAGGAATCACGCGAGTATTATTAAAAACAACAAGATCGCCTGGCTCAACCAAGTCTAAAACGTCTTTAAACGAACCATCAGCTAGGTTACCGCTGTTGCCATCTAATTTAAGCAGGCGGCTTGCTGTGCGTTCCTCTTGAGGGTAGCGAGCAATGAGTTCATCTGGTAGGTCAAAGTGAAAATCTGAAACTTGCATGTTTGTAGTCTTGTCTTAGTTGATGAGATTTGTGCTGTTGACGAATAATAAATCATGGTTGCAGATCAATCGTTACGGTAAGTCAATCGTTACCAGAAACACATCACAAACACGACTAAAAATTTCGCAGTGGGCTAGTATAGGCACACGAGCCGCAATAGCAAGGTTTACAGCACTGGATTATTGTAAAGAGGCGTAAAATAGTGCTACTGATTCACCACCTCAAACTAAAGAATTAGTTGCATAAAACTCACCCAAGAATGCGTCAGATCTCAGTTATTTTTTGGATAAAAAACTATAGTAATAGCAACAAATAAAAAAGAAGGAGGTTCGTATGATCAAGGTTGAAGATATGATGACTCGCAACCCTCATACCCTATTGCGCTCACACTCACTTGCCGATGCTAAGCACATGATGGAAGCGCTTGATATCCGCCATATTCCGGTCGTTGATTCCGACAGGCAACTACTTGGCGTCGTCACACAGCGAGACGTTCTAGCCGCTCAAGAATCCAGCCTGCAAAACATCCCACAAGCTCAATCTTTTACTCTTGCCACTCCCCTCAACGACATCATGCACAAAAGTGTTATGTCAGTAGAGCCGCGTGCTGGGTTAAAAGAATCGGCTATCTATATGCAGAAGCACAAAGTGGGCTGTTTACCTGTCGTAGAAAATCACGAACTAGTAGGCATTATCACCGACAGTGATTTCGTCACGATAGCGATTAACTTATTAGAGCTACAGGAAGAAGTCGAGCCAGAAGAAGCGGAAGGTTAATCAAGGTTGTTTTACCCGCTAACCCCCTAGAGCCTTTCAATCCAAGGCTCTTTACATGCCCAACTCTCACATATTCACTGTGAAACTCACCACACCCTTCATTTCTTCTTAGAGACCTGTTCCAAAAAATAAGCATCTCAACAAACCTATCTGACTTATTGTTCTTACATATGAGAATGTAAGACTCTAATTAGATTTATTGATATATCTATCGTTTGGATAATGTAAAAATTTGTTAACAATAAAAACAAACTGCCTTTCTGGGAATGATACTTATGAGTTTAAAGAAATTGCTGTCCTTGGGTTTTGGCGTGATTCTTGCGCTAATTTTGGTTATTTCAGTCGTTGCTTCATTGCGCTTTTATCAATCTAGTCATGGGTTTAATACCTATCGTTCTCTTGCATTAACCAGTGTATCCACTGGCCGAATCCAAGCCAACATATTGGAAGCTCGTTTATCTGCATTAAAATATATAAAGAACCCTGTTGCATCGCATGCTTCAGAACTCAATAAGCGCATCACAACATCAATTCAGTTGATTGACGAAGTATTGGACGCTCATATTGACGACCTACATAAAAATGAGTTTTTAGCGATAGAGAAGCAGCTTAAACAATACAGCCAGGGCTTTAACCAGGTTGTGCAACTGGTCAATACTAGGAACAACTTAGTTAAAGAAAACTTAGATCCATCAGGTCTTAAGATGCGACAAGCAGTGACTAACTTGATGACGCAAGCTTCTGCTGAAGAAGATTTAGAAGTTGCTGTCAGTTCAGGGCAACTTCAACAACATGTGTTGTTATCACGATTGTATGCTTCTAAATTTTTGACTAGCAACAAAATAGAAGATGCTCAACGAGCTCAAAAAGAGTTTGCGTCCGCCACATTTCTCGTAGAAACCATAGAATCTCAATTGATGTCAGCCGAGCAAATTCGTTACTTAGCTGATTTTAATAATGCCTTTAAAACCTACCGAGTCACTTTTTCAGAAGTTGTTAACACGATAAAGGAACGAAACAACATCGTTTCTGGAACCCTTGATATTGCAGGTAGCAATGCGGCGAAAACAATTGAAGAAATAAAGCTATCTACCAAGTCACAACAAGACTCTGTAGGACCAAGCATGGTTGAACGATTTTCAAATGCTCAATTTATCTTAGGTGCTCTTTCAATTATTGTTATCGCGATTGCCCTTGGCATTGCCATCTCGATTTATCGTAGCGTCTGGAAAGTCGTAGGGGGAGAGCCTAGCGATATTCAAGCAATTGTAGAGGAAGTCGCTTCCGGTGACCTTTCAAAACAGATTCCAATAACAGGTAAAGAAACGGGTATATACGCAAACATTTTAGAGATGCGCCAAGAGCTACGTCGTATCATCGATGGTTTCCACCAAATTTCAGACAATGTTTCAGCGGCTTCAGTCGAGTTAACGGCCGTGATGAGTCAAACAGAAGGGAATGCTCAACAAGAACTGAGCCAAATGGAGCAAATAGCAACAGCCATCAATGAACTTTCTAGTACTGCGAATGAGGTTAGCCATAATGCAGCTAGTGCTGAGAACGCGGCAACGGGTGCAACTTCCAATGTTAAAAAGGGCGGCGTTTCACTCGATGCCTCAGATGATATATCTCGCAAGGTTGAAGACTCAATCGAAGAGACATCAAATATCGTAAATCAACTGCAAGAATACTCGGTAGAGATCGGTACTGTTATTGAAGTGATCAACTCCATCTCTGAGCAAACGAACTTGCTAGCACTCAACGCAGCCATTGAGGCCGCACGAGCTGGTGAGCAAGGGCGTGGTTTTGCTGTCGTTGCTGATGAAGTTCGTTCTCTGGCGGCTAAAACACAACAATCAACGGTCGACATTCAAGAGATAATATCTCGACTTCAAGCGCAAGCGAAAGATGCCAACCAGTTCATGCAATCTAACCTTTCCCTAGCCGTCGAATCTCGTAATTATAGTGAGCAGCTTAGAACGGCATTTGCATCAATTACGGAGTCTGTTGGCCTGATTTCAGATATGAATACACAAGTAGCAACAGCATCTGAAGAGCAATCAGGAGTCACACAGGATATTTCACAAAATGTTTCTTTGACCTTTGATATCGTTCACCAAAATGTCTCAGGAATCGAACAAAGCAAACAAGCAAGTGAGGAGCTATCTTCATTAGCAGTGAAACAAAAAGACTTACTGAGTTTTTTCAAAATCTAACGCTGTAAATAAATTTCCAACGCCACATTTTGTGGCGTTTTTCTTCTCAAATGAACAGACAAAAAGAGCAGCTAAAATAGCCGCTCTTTTTGTTTTGATGTTCTAGTTTTTTTATAACAACTCAGACACCACATCCGCTAACTGATGGAATGTCTCGAGACGCGAAGAGCTCGGGCGCCATACAAGGCCGATATCTCGGTACGCTTGCTGACCAGGAGGATCAATAACCACTAGGTTTTGGTTTTCCAATAAGCCGTGATCGATAGCCATCTGCGGAATAAAGGTGGTTCCTAAACCATTTGCTACCATTTGCACCAATGTGTGGAGGCTTGTGGCTGTGAACGGATTTATCTTCTCTTTATCGGTTAACTTACAAGCTGATACCGCGTGCTCGGTTAAGCAGTGCTCGTTCTCTAGCAAAAATACAGACTCATCTGGCAAGTCATCGTATTTAATCGGAACACGAATGCCATCTGCTTGATTACGACTGATCACCATTCTGAACGGGTCTTGCCCAACAACTTTACTCTCCATGTTGTCGATATCGACAGGCAGAGCCAGAATCAGCACATCTAACTCACCATGACGTAATGCAGCCAATAAGTTAGTCGTCGTGTCTTCACGTAACAGTAAGTTCAACTGAGGAAAACGATGATTGGCTTCTTGAACCAAATCACACAGAAGAAATGGCGCAATGGTAGGGATACACCCGACTCTTAGCTGCCCTTGCATCGCATCCCCATTACACAAGTTTCCAAGTTCGACAAGATCTTGCCCTTTCGCCAATAGCTCTCGACCGTGCTTAACCACCAGCTCACCCGCTTGAGTGAAAACCAATGGGCTCTTTTTATCTTTCTTCTCATAAAGAGGACAACCAATCAGCTCTTCGAGGTTTTGAATACCTTTACTTAGCGTAGATTGACTGACGAAACAGCGATCCGCAGCATCGCTAAAATGACGGGTTTCGTGAAGGGTAACAAGATAGTGAAGCTGCTTAAGACTTGGCCATTTATTCATGAAATTACTTTGTAATATGAGTAGGATAATTTACGTAAAGGTCAGTAGACCTAAGGACTGGACAAAGATTAGGCTCATCGCTTTTTTCGATTAACTTAATCTATTTAATTCGCTTTTTTCTATAGTACCGATTGTACTATAGTTTGTCCCGTAGAAACGGAGCCCAAACAAAGATGTGTTGGGCCAACTAATTTTTTAGGAGATTCCAAATGGTACTAGTAGGTCGTCAAGCCCCTGACTTTACTGCAGCAGCTGTTCTAGGTAACGGTGAGATCGTTGATAACTTCAACTTCGCAGAATTCACTAAAGGTAAGAAAGCTGTAGTTTTCTTCTACCCACTAGACTTCACTTTCGTTTGTCCTTCAGAGCTAATCGCTTTCGACAACCGTCTAGAAGATTTCCAAGCTAAAGGCGTTGAAGTAATTGGTGTTTCTATCGATTCACAATTCTCTCACAACGCATGGCGTAACACTGCTATCGCTGATGGCGGTATCGGTCAAGTTAAATACCCTCTAATTGCTGACGTTAAGCACGAGATCTGCAAAGCATACGATGTTGAGCACCCAGAAGCAGGCGTTGCTTTCCGTGGTTCTTTCCTAATCGACGCTGACGGCCTTGTACGTCACCAAGTAGTTAACGATCTTCCACTAGGTCGTAACATCGACGAAATGCTACGCATGGTAGATGCACTAAACTTCCACGAGAAGAACGGTGAAGTTTGTCCTGCACAATGGGAAGAAGGCAAAGCAGGTATGGACGCATCACCAACAGGTGTTGCAGCGTTCCTATCTGAGCACGCTGACGACCTAAGCAAGTAATTACCTCTTAAGCCCGAACTCAACACGGGTTAATGGTTGGAAGACTCTCTATAAAGAGAAATAAAGCATAAGCTAATAGCGCAAAGCGCACCGCCAATCAGTTAAGAAGTAAAGTCCTATTAAAAGCCCGAAGTTAACGCTTCGGGCTTTTTTCATATCGATTCGACGGCTTTTCATTTCCCCTAAGCTCCCTCAGCATCACTTAATTGAGGTAGTTACAAAAACAAACTTTGCCCCTATTTTCCTCTGCTACCACCTATTCATATCCGTATCTAGGTTGCTATGATTTCATCAGTATCTTTTTTAAACGGATAAACATGATGAACATCGAAATTGAAGTCTGTATCGATAACTTAGAATCTCTACACAACGCGCTGTCTGGTGGCGCGAATCGAATTGAGCTTTGCTCTTCATTGGCACTTGGCGGGTTAACTCCAAGCTTCGGAATGATGAAACAAGCGGCAAAAATTTCGTCCGTTCCTGTCTACGCGATGATACGACCAAGACAAGGCGACTTCATTTTCGATAATGACGATATGCTATGTATGCTTGAAGATATTGAAGCTTGTGCAAGTGCTGGGTTGGATGGAGTCGTACTTGGTGTATTAGCGCCGAACGGAAGTATTGATATGCCAAAAATGCATCAACTGGCTGACAAAGCGCACTCATTGAAGCTTGGAATGACGTTTCATAGAGCCATTGATCAAAGCTCTGATTACCAAACAGCATTAGAACAGGTCATCACACTTGGATCTGAAAGAATCCTAACATCAGGGCTTGCTGCTAATGCTGAGCAAGGCATCAATGTGCTCGCAGATATGGTCAAACAAGCCGATGGCAGAATCGACATCATGGCTGGGGCTGGCGTCAACGCAACAAATGCGAAAATGATTCAAAGCACCACCCAAGTACCTGCACTTCACCTTTCAGGTAAATCGACAAGACCAAGTCTAATGGAAAGCAACTCAAGTGCTCAAATGGGCAGTGATGATATTGATGATTATCAGATCCCCGTGACTGATGCGAATAAGATATCCGATGTAAGAGCTGCCCTCACCGCTTTAGGACAATAGTCGCTACCAAAAATCGAAGAGAACCACACTGACTAATCTAACTGACTGACGTATATTAGATTAAATAGCACAGAAAATTTTCATGGATAGATATGGCTAAAGACTTATTCAGCTCTCTTGATTTAAACCTGTTACGAACATTTCTTATTGTTTATCAAGAAAAAAACACCAGAAAGGCTGCGGAACGTTTATTCGTTTCTCAGCCAGCGGTTAGCCAAGCCCTACAAAAGCTAAGACACCACTTCAACGACGACCTTTTCGTAAAGGTTCATGGAGGCTTACAACCTACGGCATTTTCAGAGCAGCTCACGAATCAAATCAAACCGTTCATGGACGGTCTATCTATCGCGATTAATACATCGAACGCTTTTGACCCGAAAGAGATTGATTACACGTTGAAAATCGCCCTATCTCCAGTGGTGCTTTCTTGTCTGTCTGGCTCACTTTTTAAAGATATAAGAGCACAAGCACCAAACGCTAAATTAAAGCTTGTTCCATGGTCAAACTCGTCTGTCTCAGATATACAAAAAGATGAGGTTTTGATGGGAGTAAGCTACCTGGGAGAAAAGACAAGTAAAGAAGTCTATACAAGGCAGCTCATTGAATTAACAGGACGTATATTTGTTAGGAAAGAGCACCCTTTAAAGCAAGACACCATAACTCCATATGACATGGCAGGGTACGAAATCGCATCATTAGTAACACCAGGTTGGAATGACAATTTTAGCTTGGCGTCTCAGATTTTAACTGACCTCTCCATCGAGCATAGTATCGGTTTTCGCAGTGAGTTGGTCATGGCTCTGATCGACGTCATTCAACATACTGATATGTACATGCCCCACTCCAACCTTTTCCCAGTAGAAAACTATCCGACATTACGCGGGATAGATGTCTCAGTCGACGGAAAAACGCTGAAGACTCCGGTCTACAGTTATTTGCACGCAAAGAATCGAAACTCACCTTTAACCAACTGGCTGTTTGACATCATACAGCGAGCTCTATTGGCTCAGAATAATAAGTAAAAATTATCAGTGAAATAAAAACAGCTACTTAGCCTAAAAGTAAAACACGGTTTAATATTAGCTCTATCAAAACGGATACTGAACTACGAAGGATCGTGCAGTTAAACCCTAAATAGAGACTAATATGAAAATTGCACTTACTACCCTTATTTCAGCTTCACTTCTTTCTGTTCCTGCTCTTGCTCTTGCAAACAACTTTGACAGCCAACACCGTGTTGGTATCGGTTACAACAAAACTCAAGTTGCCGACTGGCTAACAGACGACACTGTTGATTGGGGTAACGGCATCAAACTTGAATATGGTTATGAGTTTAACCGTATCGTAGGTATTAACGTTTCTTACGCAACTAACAGTGACGATGAAAGCGTTGAAGGTTTCAAAGCTGAAGTCGATGGTTACAAGTTCCAAGTTGACGCTGACATCGGTTATAAATTTGAATTAGATGGCTTCTCTTTGAAACCTTATGGTGTCCTTGGCCTAGCACGTCAAAGCGAAGATAATTCAATTAGCATCGTTGATCACAAGTGGACTGAATCATACAACGATACCAGCTTTGTTATTGGTTTAGGTGGTCGAGCTGAATTCGGACAACACCTATACACTGACATGCGCTTTGAATTCGCGAGTTACGATGACGTAGATTACGACACATTCTCATGGACTGTCGGTTACCGTTTCTAATTAATAGAAAAAGCTAGCGTCTACGCTGGCTTTTTATGATCAATCATTTCCTTGGTTTAACACCTTATCCAGGCTTTGACCGCCTTCGAGCGAAAGTTCTAAAGCCAATCTATTCAAATCAAAATTCATTGCAGCCAAGGACGGCTAATTTCTCTAGGTATTTTTATGAAGATAAAGTCTCCCCTGCTTTTAATTACCGTCCTTTCTACTTCCGTTTCAGCAAGTGGTCTTCACCTATCTCCTGAAGTAAAAATCGGCGCTTATCATGGTTTTGGGATCCAGGCGGGTATTACTGATGTTGCAAATCTAGGCGCCATTTACCTAAGCTACTCTCATCTTTGGTATGACAGCGATCGATATGATGAAACGGTTGATGCGTATCGTGTTGGTATCCAGAACATGTTTGGAAGAAACCAAATCCATGGCTTTCAGGCTGAAATTGGTGTGGCAAGTTATGATGGAACGAAAACACGCTCAGGTGAAGTAGAAGAGAAGACAGCACATGGTTTAAGCCTAGGCGGTGCCTACGTGTACCAAGCGACACCAATGCTTGGGCTACGTGCTGGTGTTGATATGAATATTTTTGATCACAATAAGACGTTCGTGCCTTACGACACAACAATCAACCTTAACCTTGGTGCAATTATTCGATTCTAAAGTTAATACCTACTTCAGTGCGTCATCTAGGCTTTGATCACCAAGGTGGCGTACATCTTTACCCTTCACAAAGTAAATAATGTATTCACAGATATTTTGGCAACGATCTCCCACTCGCTCAATCGCACGGGCTGACCACATCACTTGTAGGATATTGGGGATGTTCTTAGGATCTTCCATCATGTACGTCATCAACTGACGAATGACGGCCTCGTATTCCGCATCCAGCTTATCATCAAGTTTATGTACTTCTGCCGCAGCATCGACATCCATACGAGCAAAAGCATCTAATACTTGATGCAACATAGTAATTGCCTGACGACACAATGGCTCTAACGAGACGTGAAACTTTTGCTCTTTCGTAGAAGGGATCTCAATCGCACCCTGTGCGATTTTAGAAGCCACATCGCCAATACGTTCTAGATCAGTAATGGTTTTGATGATCGCCATAATCAAACGCAGATCTTTGGCAGTCGGCTGACGCTTAGCAATAATACGAGTACATGCTTCATCGATTGAAACTTCCATCGCATTCACTTTATGGTCGTCACGAATTACTTTTTTGGCCAGTTCCGAGTCATCTTTATGAAGCGCTTGCATCGCAAATGACAACTGCTGCTCTACCAATCCACCCATAGTTAATACGTGTGTACGGATAGATTCTAATTCGACATTAAACTGTCCTGAGATGTGGCGACCAAAATGCATGTCAGCTCCTTAAAAGAAATGAATAAAGTCGTTTATTTCAGAGTGACTTAGCTCTAGATAGCGCGAACTTAAACGTTAGCCGTACCTACCTGTAATGTAGTCTTCCGTTTGATTTTTCAATGGCGAAGTAAATATAGAATCAGTATCTGAGTACTCGATCAACTTACCCATATGGATAAAAGCGGTGTGGTCACTCACACGAGCTGCCTGCTGCATGTTATGAGTAACAATAACAACGGTGTATTGAGTCTTAAGTTCGTTGATCAACTCTTCAATCGTCAATGTCGAAATCGGATCGAGTGCCGATGTTGGCTCATCCAATAACAACACTTCAGGTTCGATGGCAACCGCACGAGCGATAACCAAACGCTGCTGTTGACCACCCGATAAACCAAAAGCGTTTTCATGCAAACGGTCTTTCACTTCATCCCACAACGCCGCGGCGCGCAGAGAGCGTTCAACTGCATCATCAAGATCTCGGCTGTTGCTCACACCTTGCAACCTCAATCCATAAACCACATTCTCATAGATAGATTTAGGGAAAGGGTTTGGACGTTGAAACACCATGCCGACACGACGTCGTAAAGTCGCGACATCCACCTTAGGGTGATACACGTTCTTACCATGAAGCTTCACTTTTCCTGAAACCTTACAGCCTTCAACAAGATCGTTCATGCGATTAATGCAGCGCAAAAGAGTCGACTTACCACAGCCAGAAGGGCCGATAAAAGCCGTCACCTGCCCCTTAGGGATCTGCATTGAAATATCATCGAGTGCTTGGCTCTCTTTATAATAAAGATTCAGCCCTTCAATCGAGATAGCAATTTGCTCATCCTTCAGGTTGTGAACATCAAGTGGTGCTTGGTAACCCAAGGTTTCATTAATCGAGAACATTTAATCTTGTCCTAAGGTTCGGTATTTTTCACGCAAGTTATTACGGATATTAATGGCTGTTAAATTCAGTCCAACGATAACCGTAACCAATAAAAATGAAGTCGCATACACTAAAGGTCGTGCCGCTTCGATATTAGATGTTTGAAAACCAACATCGTAGATATGAAAGCCTAAGTGCATGAACTTTCTCTCTAAGTGTAGATATGGGAACTGACCATCTACAGGTAAGCTTGATGCTAGCTTCACAACACCTACCAGCATTAATGGAGCCACTTCCCCCGCAGCTCTCGCGATGGCCAATATCAACCCCGTGATAATCGCAGGGCTTGCCATCGGTAAAACAATACGCCAAAGGGTCTCAAACTGAGTAGCACCAAGCGCCAATGAACCATGCCTCACCGAGCTAGGGATACGCGTTAAGCCCTCTTCCGTTGTTACAATAACAACGGGCAATGTTAATACCGCCAAGGTCAATGCAGACCATAAAAGACCTGGAGTACCAAATGTCGGTGCTGGCAATCGCTCTGCATAAAACAAAGAATCGATAGAACCACCGATGGTATAGACGAAGAAACCTAAGCCGAATACGCCATACACAATCGACGGTACACCCGCTAAGTTAATTACAGCAATACGGATCAAACGAGTCAGTGCGTTGTTTTTTGCATATTCATGAAGATAAATAGCAGCAACGACACCAAGTGGCATCACTACGATCGACATGAGAATAACCAGCAACACAGTGCCGAAGATCGCAGGAAACACCCCACCTTCAGAGTTTGAGTCTCGTGGGTTTTCAGATAAAAACTTCCAAACTTGCTTGCCCCAATGCCCAACCTTTTCAAGATAAGACATATTATTCGGGTACCAATAATCCAAGATATGACTGAGCGAAATTTCAACCTGCTCTCCTGTCATATCTTCCACCAACAAGCTTTCGACATTGAGCTGTGTTCTAAGATGCTCAAGCTTTACTTCTGCTTCCGCTAACTGGCGATTTAGTTCCAGTTTAGTTTGAGTATAAGTTTTAAGGTATTCATCGCTCACTGACTCATTGAGTTCAAGCTTACGTTTTTCTAAGCGCAGATTTTCCAATTGCCAACTGATATTGCGGATTTCTTGGTTCACAACACGCGACGTTTCTTTACGTAACGTATCAGCGAACGCCAAGCCTTGTTCGAATTTTTGGTCTATGTTCGAATCAAAGGTGCCAGAAGCGGTTTTAAAACCAACCGGTTTACCAAAGAAATAACCACCTCGACTTCGTTCAATCACAATCCAATCAAGCGGAGTTGTTGGTTCTCGTAAGTTAACATCCAGAATAGAAACAAAGTCCGCAGGGTACAGTTCTCTGTTGGCGACTTTGATACTTAAGCGCTGAATTAGTCCCGTCGACAAATTTTGAGGCGACAAGAGGTCGTGTACTTGTGGAACTTGCTCTATCGGGATGTATTTACGTTCATATAACTGACCAATCAATACATCTTGCTTTGATACCGTTTCGTCAAGATCGACCACTAACGACAAATCTTTGGAGTCGACTTGCCATTGATACAAAGGAGCTGGCCAAAAATAGGTTAAACCCTTCCAGCCAATCAACAGCATTAGGCCAAGAACAGAGAGCATACTGATGCTCACTGCACCGCCCGTAAGCCAAATCCACGGAGAGCCTGATTTAATCCAAGACAATAATGACTTCAGTTTATTCATCATGAACGACCTTGCTCTGACGTGCTGAACCCAAGAAAGAGCCAACTTCGTGAGATACGCTAATCAAACAGCTAACAGCCATTGATAGAGATTGAGGTGAACCTTTAAAACTACAGCGCACGATATTTATCTCTCAGTCTTTGTCTAACCCACTCAGCAACTGAGTTCACCGCGAATGTAAAGATAAACAGCAAGAGTGCAGCCAAGAACAGCAAGCGGAAATGAGAACCGCCCACCTCAGATTCTGGTAATTCAACAGCAATCGTTGCCGATAACGTTCTCATCCCTTCCAAAATATTCCAGTCAAGAATTGGGGTGTTACCTGTAGCCATCAAAACGATCATGGTTTCGCCAACCGCTCTCCCAAGTCCCATCATAACTGCTGAAAAAATACCTGGGCTAGCCGTTAATAACACCACATAGATAAGTGTCTGCCACGCCGTCGCTCCCAAAGCCAGTGAGCCATCGGATAAATGTTTTGGCACAGAGAAAATAGCGTCTTCTGCAATCGTGAAAATGGTAGGGATGACAGCGAAGCCCATAGCGAAACCAACCACCAGCGCATTACGTTGATCAAAGTCGATGCCATAGCTAGCTAAGAAGGTACGAATATCACCGTCAAACAACAAGGCTTCAATGCTGTGTCCACCAGCAAATACAGCGACCACGGTAATCATCAATACCGGAATCAATATCAAGGCGTGCCAACCATTAGCGAAGCGGCTCGTCACCATCTTCGGCAAACAGTACCAAACAAGTCCAGTCAACAATGTGCTCAGTGGTAACAACACCATTAATGAGAAGACTGCCGTTAGATGCGTTTCGACAATTGGAGCAAACCAAAGCCCAGCCAAGAACCCTATGATAACGGTCGGAAGAGCTTCCATCAGTTCTATCGACGGCTTCACGACTCTTCGCATTCTTGGAGACATAAAGTATGCGGTGTAAATGGCTCCGAGCACAGCAACTGGCACGGCAAACATCATCGCAAACAGAGCGGCCTTGATGGTACCAAACGTGATAGGGACTAAACTGAATTTTTCTTCAAAGTCATCGTTCGCCGACGTTGATTGCCAAACGTATTGCGGCTCTGGGTAGCTTTCGTACCAGACTTTTTGCCAAAGCGATGAGAATGATATTTGCGGATATTCGTTATCGACCTTAGCCACACTGATGGTGCCATCAATCAACGTAGCCAGATGCAGTTCGTTGGCAGACATAGCCGCTAATTGTGGTGACTTATCAAATGCGCGCTCGAACAGCGACAGCTTTTCACTGGTCGTATAGTGGCTTTGTAATGTGCCGTTCTTATAGAAACTATAAAAACCTTTTCTATAAGTATCGGGCAGAATAAATTGCACTTGTTCAGCAAGTTGGAAGTCTCGAATATGGGTCAGGCTACGCTTTTCATCTTTGAGTACATCAAACCACTGAGAAACCTGTCCGTCCTCATGCGTAACCAACAGTGAATAAGCTCCAGACAGTAAATCGATACTTTTCACCGAGTGCTTTGCATCATTCAAGCTAAGATCAATCACTTCACGAACATTGAAGCCGCTATCTGATAGCTTTAATATCACTAAATCCGATTGTGCTCGGAGATATAAGGTTTGACCATCAGGTGTGACTAACAACTGTTGCTGTAAACCCAACTTATCCGACAACCATTGTCTCTTTTGAAAAACATACTGACCAGTAAGATCACTCTGGTACCACTTAACCAAAACTCGTTGATCGCTTAACTGAGCGGCAACCGTGATACCACGTCCATTCTTAGAGAACGCGAATTTTTCGATTGTTGCTCCGTTTGATGATTCATCATTTAAAAATGGTTCAGGGAGATCGATTTGCTCAATTTTAGGATCGGCTTCACTACCCTTTTGCAGCACGGGCGCACTATACTCAGGGTAGAAAAAGGTAAGGTTGCTTACGCTATCGGCAAAGGCAAACCAATTTTCAGATGGGGTATTTCGAGAAAAAGCGATGGGGTTAGCTAAAACACTACGCTCAAAGTAAGAATGTGTATTTTGAGACTCTAAATCCCAAAACTGAACCAAACCGGATTTTTCGATAGTAAACGCATGCTGACCGTATTCATCTACGGATAAGGCGATAGGCTTTTCTACAGCAACGGTCTTCACGACTTGGTCAGTCTCTAAACCAGTATCAGAAAATACCGGTAAAATGACCATCGCCAAGTAAACAAAGATCAGCACCAGAGCAGCTAGAACACTGACTGCACCACATGTCACCGAAAAACGGACGAGACGATCTTTCAACCATCTTTTTTTGTCGCGCTCTTTCAATGAAAATTGGGCTGAAGCCATCTGTTTATCTACCTTTTTTTAGCTACTGACATAATATGTACGTTAGATGACAATTATATTACAAGTTACGTTAAACAACTGAAACTAATAACAAGTTTGTTGACCATATTTCTTCAAGTAAGATCATAAATTTTGTGAATTTTGTGAATTTTGTCATTCTAAATTAAAGTAATCAGCTCTATAGCCAGCACTCAAGGATTATCATCTCGATGGAAAAAGACTATGTCACAAAAGAACTTAGCTGGTTATCCTTCAATGAAAGAGTGCTCCAAGAAGCAGCCGACAAATCAGTACCCTTAATCGAAAGAGTTCGTTTTTTAGGTATTTACTCGAAAAACCTCGATGAGTTTTACAAAGTCCGATTTGCTGATGTGAAACGAAAGATCTTACTTCAAGATCCTCAATTGCCTGCCAACTCGCAGAAAGCTCTGCTAACTCAAATGCAGAGCAAAGCAAGTAAGCTCGATGCTCGATTCCATAAATTGTATAGCGACTTACTATTGGAACTGGCGCGCAATCGTATTTTTCTGGTCAACGAACAGCAAATCAGCGAAGAGCAAAGTGAGTGGATCAAAAAGTATTTTAAGAAAAAAGTGCTTCCACATTTAACTCCGTTTCTCTTGAACGAAGATAGCCAGTTGCTCAATATTATGAAAGACGAGCAAAGTTACTTAGCCATCGACATTGAGCGAGAGACATCTTCTCAATACGTGTTACTCGAAATTCCATCAGAAGCCCTCCCTCGGTTTGTTAAGCTACCGGAAGCTTCTGGTTCACAGCGTACGACTTTGATCTTGTTAGATAATATAGTTCGATTTTGTTTAGATGACTTGCTCAAAGGGTTCTTTGAGTATGACTCATTACGTTGTTTTGCTATAAAAATGACGCGTGACGCCGATTATGACCTTCAAGAGAACAATGAAAGCAGCTTATTAGAATCTATGTCTTTAGGTTTAGAACAGCGCTTAACGGCACTACCGATACGCCTTATCTATGAGTCAGAAATGCCAGCTGAAATGCTCAGTTTCTTACAAGTCAGACTAAAACTATCTGACTACGACAGTGTTATCGCCGGAGGTCGCTATCATAACTTCAAACATTTCTCTGAGTTCCCAAGCCTTAATCGACGTGATTTAGTTAATCGTCCACTACCCGCGATTAAGTGCGCGCATTTCAGTCACTACCCAAACTATTTCGAAGCGATCAAAGCTCGTGACATCTTGTTGCATTACCCTTATCACACCTTTAATCACATTACTGAACTCGTGAGGCAGGCTTCCTTTGACCCGAAGGTAACCTCTATAAAAATAAACGTTTACCGTGTTGCAGAAGGCTCAAAACTCCTTAGTTCGATCATCGATGCAGCACACAATGGTAAGAAAATAACTGTCGTCGTTGAGCTGCAAGCCCGCTTTGATGAACAAGCCAATATTCAGTGGACAAAGAAACTGCAAGAAGCCGGTATAAAAGTCATCCATGGCATCCCAAGTTTGAAAATCCACTCTAAGCTGCTGCTCATTAAACGGAAAGAAGGCAAGCATACGGCGCATTACGCTCATATTGGCACTGGTAACTTTCATGAAGTAACAGCGCGCGTGTATACCGATTTTTCTCTGCTCACTGCGAATGAAGATTTGACCCAAGAGGTGAGACAAGTCTTTAAGTATATTGAAAACCCTTATCAAAAATCACAGTTCAAACAACTGATTGTGTCACCAAAGAATACAAGGAAACGCCTGTATCAGTTGATAGATAATGAAATACAAAACGCGATAGAGAACAAGCCAGCAAGCATCACTCTAAAACTCAACAATTTGGTCGACCGAGAGATCATTGAGAAGCTCTATCAGGCCAGCCAAGCCAATGTAAAAGTGAGAATGGTCATTCGTGGTATGTGCTCTCTCGTACCGGGAGTCTCCAATATCAGTGAGCAAATTGAGATTGTTAGTGTGGTCGATCGTTTTCTCGAACACCCAAGAGTGATGATCTTTGGTAACGCAGGAAAGCCGAAAGTCTATATATCCTCAGCTGACTGGATGACGCGAAACTTCGATCATCGGATCGAAGTCGCCACTCCAATCTTAGATCCAAAGATCAAGCAAACCATTATCGATATCACCGAATTTCATTTCGATGACAGCAACAAAGCTCGAGTGCTAGACCAAGCGATGAGCAACCCTTACATCGAAGCACCAGCAAACCAACTCGAATACCCTACGTCACAACTCTCCACTTACCACTATATTAAACGTATGGAGAAACTTGCTCGCAAGAAGTACAGACAAGAGAAGAAATCATGCCGCTAATTGATAACAAACATTCTCGATGTATTGCCGCTATCGATTTAGGTTCGAACAGCTTTCATATGGTGGTTGCCCGAGTATTCGATCAACACCTGCAATTAGTCAGCAGACATAAACAGAAAGTGAGGTTAGGCGATGGGTTGGATGAGCGTAACTTCTTATCCGAAAGCGCTATCGAGCGGGGATTGGAGTGCCTCAAGGTATTCGCAGAACGACTAGCGGATTTTGAACTTGATGATGTCAGAGTCGTCGCGACTCATACCCTAAGAAAGGCTAAAAATACCAAAGACTTCTTAGAGCAAGCTAAACCATTGTTTCCTTTTCCAATAGAGATCATCTCAGGTCAAGAAGAAGCTCGAATTATCTATAACGGCGTAGAGCACACTCAAGCCGCTTCCGAGTCCAAATTAGTTATTGATATCGGTGGCGGGAGTACCGAAATCGTCGCAGGGCAAGGCTTTACACCCCAAATAATGCGTAGCTTACCGATGGGATGCGTCAGTTTTACTCAGCGCTTCTTTGCCGATGGAGGGCTGACATCACAGCACTTCTCCGATACTTATGTCTCTGCTACTCGCCTGTTGATGCCATTAATTGAAGAATACAAACAAATCTCTTGGGAAGTTGCCTTTGGCTCATCAGGGACGGCTAAATCAATAAAAGAGGTACTCATTGGCTTAGGGTTCACCGATGGTCTCATTACGCCGCAACGCCTATCCTATTTGAAGAACCACTTATGTGAATTTCCATCATCTAAGGGATTAGACCTTTCAGGTTTAAGTGATGAAAGAAAGCCGGTGTTTGCCGCTGGTGTCACCATTCTTTCAGCAGTTATGGATATGCTCAACATCAATGAATTGCATTTCTCCGATAGTGCCTTAAGAGAAGGGGTTCTTTATGACATGGAAGATCGGTTTAAAGATATTGATGTTCGAACAAGAACCGCCGAAACGCTTGTCTCTCGATACCATGTTGACATAGTTCATGGCCAGAAAGTCAAAGCACTCGCCCTTTCATTACTGAAACAAGCGCAACCTCAGGTGAGTACTGCGGTAAATAATGAACTTTATGATCTAATTGGATGGGCTGCATTGCTTCATGAAGTTGGACAAAGTATCGCATTCCAAGGTTATCACCGTCATTCAGCTTCTCTGCTTAAACATACGACTATGCCCGGTTTCAATACTGAGCAGCAGCGTCTGATCTCAACATTAGTTCGCTATCAAAGAAAAGCGATTAAGCTTAGTTACTTACCGGATCTCACGCTATTCAATACAGGGCAGGTAGCGTTGTTAATTCGAATACTGAGGATAGCAATCCTGCTCAATCGACAGCGAAGCCAATCGCCAATACCGAATGTAAAATTAACCATTGAGCAAGATGAGAATTGGTGTTTAGAAGGAGATACCATCGACTGGTTAGCTGAAAATCAACTGCTTGATTATGAACTCAAAGAAGAACAACGACGCTGGCAAGATGTTGGGTGGTCGTTGAAGCTTGAATGATGCGCCGACAAAATAAAAACAGCCTGCGGCTAGCAAGCTGTTCATACGTTAAGTTTATACGTTAAATTTCTACGTTCATAGTACCTAAATTAGAGTCCGATTTTTGCCAACTCTTGCTCAGCAAACTCTGACGGTATCGCTAAATAACCATCTTTCTCTACCAGTTCTTGCCCTTGCTTTGAGAACACAAAAGTGAGGAACTCTCTTTCAACAGGAGAAAGTGGTTTATCTGGGTGCTTATTCACATACACATAAAGAAAGCGAGATAGAGGGTAATCACCGCTCAAGATATTTGTTCGAGTCGGCTCTACATAATCAGAACCATACTCTGCGATAGGAATTAACTTAACACCGGCCACTCGATAACCAATACCTGAGTACCCTATCCCGCTGATTGATGAAGCGACCGACTGTACAACCGACGCAGATCCTGGCTGTTCATTGACTCGGTTTTTGAAGTCGCCACTACATAATGCGTTTTGTTTGAAGTAGCCGTAGGTTCCCGAAACGGAATTACGACCGAACAGTTGGAATCTATGTTTTGCCCATGGCTGGCTGATACCTAAATCTTGCCAATTATTTAGCGGCTTAGTCGCGCCACAGCGCAATGTCTCTGAAAATATGCTGTCAATTTCGCGAAAATTAAGCCCCTCGATAGGATTATCACGATGTACAAAAAGACCAATCGCGTCGATAGCAACTCGAAGCGCCGTCGGCTTATAGCCATGCTCCCTTTCGAACGCTTCCACTTCTCGTAGGCGCATTGGACGACTCATAGGCCCAAGGTGAGCAGTACCTTCCGTTAATGCAGGAGGTGCAGTGGATGATCCAGAAGCCTGAACTTGAGCATTCACGTTCGGGTAGTAAGACTTAAACTCTTCAACCCATAACGTAGTCATTCCCGCTAAAGTATCCGAACCGACAGACAACAAGCTGCCAGAAATGCCCGGAACCTTAGAATAATTAGGAAGAGAATCGACACCTTGTTCGGCATGAACAGGGTTGGCCAAAGTAAACGCTAATAATGAGCAGACTGGCAAACGCATACTGCGTATCAAACAACTCATGATACTGTCAATCGATTAGGTAGTGTGAAATGGAATCGGCTACCAACGCCAACTTCACTTTGAATTTCTAAATGTGAATCATGGTGACTAAGCGCATGTTTCACAATCGCGAGTCCAAGACCACTACCGCCAGTATCGCGTGAGCGTGCTTTATCAACACGATAGAAACGCTCTGTAAGTCGATGCAAGTGTTGTGGTTCGATACCGTCTCCAGTGTCTGACACATCCAAACACGCACCTTGACTGGTTTGATACCAACGAACCTTTACGGTCGCACCCGGCGGCGTGTATTTCACTGCATTGTAAACCAGATTCGATATCGCACTTCTTAACTGATCTTCATCCGCTAATACGCGTAAGCTCTTATCAATATCAAATTCCAGCTTGTGTTCTCGCTCTCCACTGAGACTAGCGGCTTCTTTTTCAAGAACTTCCAACATCGCCGGAACGTTAACCACTTCATCCAATTCATGCATTGGCGCCGCTTCTATCTTAGAAAGAGTAAGAAGCTGATTGACCAAACTGTTCATGCGATTCAATTGCTCAGTCATCACACCATGAGCCTTAGGCCACATAGGTCCAACGACCATATCTGGATCTTCCGTCATTTCAAGATAGCCCTGAAGTACAGTCATTGGAGTGCGTAGCTCGTGAGAAACGTTAGCGAAAAAGTTACGACGCATGCCTTCCAGTTGTTTTAGCTGGGTAACATCACGTACTACCATCAAATGCTCACCTTCAGTGTAAGGCACGATACGCAGCTCAAGCATGCGCTCCACGTTAAGTGGCGAAGGCATCTCTAACGGTTCTGAAAAGTCTTGTTTATTAAGATACTTGATGAAGTCCGGCGTGCGGATCAAGTTAGAGATCGGTTGACCTGAATCGTCTGGCCAGCGAAAACCCAGTAAATACTGAGCAAGCTTGTTACACCAAACAATATTGCCTTCACCGCGAAACACCACAACGGCATCGGGAAGGGATTCAGCACCGTTTCTGAAACGGCGGATAAGGTTGGTCAATTCTTTGCGCTTACGACGCTGTCTCTGCTGCATACGATAGATACCGTTAAACAGAGACTCCCAGTTTCCAGAGCCAGAAGGGGGTGTTAACCGCTTTTCATCCCACAACCAAGCAGACAAACGCATTTGATAGTGTAGATGCCATGCTAACTGTAATACTGTTGCAGCCAGCAATAACCAAGGTAAATAACCGAATATCCATCCGACTATAATCCAAGGTGCGTAAAAAAAAGCCAGCTCCCAAGCTAGCTTTTTCCAGGTTAACTTCTCAACCATTCAGGACTCCATAAACTGGGCAGTGAAGCCACATTAAGCCTTTGTAGAAAAACGGTAGCCTGCGCCGCGAACCGTTTGAATTAATTTGTCATGACCAGCAGATTCAAGTGCTTTGCGTAAACGTCGAATATGAACATCTACCGTACGATCTTCAACGTAAACGTTGGTACCCCAAACGTTGTTCAGTAGTTGCTCTCGACTGTACACACGCTCTTGGTGAGTCATAAAGAAATGCAGCATTTTGAATTCGGTTGGGCCCATATCAACTGGACCTTCACTTGCGGTAACGCGGTGAGATACTGGGTCTAGCTTAAGGCCTTGTACATCAATCACATCTTCTAGTGCAGTAGGCGTTACACGACGGATAACCGCTTTCAGACGAGCCACGAGCTCTTTTGGTGAAAATGGCTTGGTGATGTAATCATCAGCGCCCACTTCTAAACCACGCACCTTATCTTCTTCTTCGCCACGAGCCGTCAGCATCACCACTGGGATGTTGCGAGTTAACTCTTCACGCTTCATGTGCTTGATAAAGTTTATCCCGCTACCGCCAGGTAGCATCCAATCTAGTAATACTAGATCTGGGAAAGGTTCACATAGCTTGTTTACCGCTGTATCGTAATCTTCAGCCTCTACTGCTTGGTAGCCTTTTTGCTCAAGTACAAAACACAACATCTCACGAATAGGTGCTTCATCTTCAACGACCAGAATCCTTCTCGACATAATTGAATAGCCTTAGTATTTAATCAACGCATTGCATTATCTGGTTTAATTATGACACTTTTGTGACCTTTGAAAACAAATTTTCATATAACTGTCTCAAACATTTCACTTTTAATTTTTATTGCAGGTATAAGACAAATGGATCGAAATCTCCTATGATGAGCGTCTTCAGATAAAGGTATGAGAAATATTTATGTGGTTTAAGAATTGCCTCGTCTATCGCTTTAATCGTGATATAGACTTCAACGCAGATCAGTTAGAGAAACAACTTGAAGAGTTCCGTTTTACCCCTTGTGGTAGCCAAGACAAACAGAAGTTTGGTTGGGTAAATGCGATGGGTAGACACGGCGATATGATGACGCACGTATCAGAAAACCGCATTCTAATCTGTGCAAAGAAAGAAGAGAAAATGCTTCCAGCTTCTGTGATCAAAGATTCATTGAATGCAAAAGTAGAAACGCTTGAAGCGGAGTCTGGTACTCCTCTGAAAAAGAAAGAGAAAGACAGCCTAAAAGAAGACATCATCATCGATCTTCTTCCTCGCGCTTTCAGCCGCAGTAATTTCACTTACGCACTGATCATGCCGAAAGAAGGCTTTATTGTAGTTGATGCTAGTAGCTACAAAAAAGCAGAAGATGTATTGGCATTGCTACGTAAGACAATGGGCAGCCTGCCAGTAGTACCTGCAATTCCAGAGCAAGCGATTGAAACAACGTTAACTGAGTGGGTTAAATCAGGTGATACGCCTCAAGGTATCACTATGCTTGATGAAGCAGAGCTTAAATCAATCCAAGAAGACGGCGGCATTGTTCGAGTTAAGAAACAAGAACTAGAAGCGGATGAGATTAAAAACCACATTGAAGCCAACAAAGTTGTGACTAAGCTTCTGATCAACTGGCAAGATCGCATTGAGTTCATCCTTGCTGAAGATGGCAGCATCAAGCGCCTGAAATTCAGTGATGAACTAAAAGATGAGAACGACGATATTCCTCGCGAAGATCAAGCTGCGCGTTTTGATGCAGACTTCTCTCTACTTTGTGGTGAGTTCAGTGTTTTCCTTCCAAACCTATTTGAATCATTAGGCGGGTTAACTCAACCTAACGCTTAATTGTTTCGATTTAGAGCTCAGGTGTCGACGATATCTGAGCTTGTTTTCTTCTCCACCCCGCTTATCAACACCTAACAACACTCTTCGCAATACCATTGTTATCTTTAGGGCTATCAACCAAACTCATTTTAGCGTAAAATTTGCGCCCCTTTGATATCACTTGGTGGTATCAACCTGACTTGAGATCAGATTAGAGAACGAAGCAATGACTACACAAAAACCATTTGTACCTGAACTATTATCACCGGCAGGAAGCCTTAAAAACATGCGTTACGCATTCGCCTACGGCGCAGATGCAGTATACGCTGGCCAGCCACGTTACAGCCTTCGTGTTCGTAACAACGAGTTCAATCACGAAAACCTACAAATCGGTATCGATGAAGCTCATGCTCAAGGCAAAAAGTTATATGTTGTATGTAACATTCAGCCACACAACTCTAAATTAAAAACATTCATTCGCGACCTTAAGCCAGTTGTTGAGATGGGCCCAGACGCACTTATCATGTCAGACCCAGGTCTTATCATGATGGTACGTGAATCATTCCCTGAAATGCCGATCCATCTTTCAGTTCAAGCAAATGCAGTAAACTGGGCGACCGTTAAGTTCTGGTCAACTCAAGGCGTTGAGCGTGTGATCCTATCTCGTGAGCTATCTCTTGAAGAAATCGAAGAGATTCGCGAACACTGCCCAGAAACTGAGCTAGAAATCTTTGTTCACGGTGCTCTATGCATGGCTTACTCAGGTCGTTGCCTACTTTCTGGTTACATGAACAAACGCGATCCAAACCAAGGTACTTGTACTAACGCTTGTCGTTGGGAATACAAAACCGAAGCTGCGAAAGAAGACGAAAACGGTCAGATCGTTGAAGCAAACCCTACAGGCGTTGCTATTCAAGAAGTAGAAACTCAAGGTATTGAAGTTCAAGACGAGCGCCCTGACAACACACTAGGCCTTGGTAAACCAACTGATGAAGTCGTTTTACTTTCTGAATCACACAAACCTGAAGAGAAAATGGCAGCGTTTGAAGATGAGCATGGTACTTACATCATGAACTCAAAAGATCTTCGCGCAATCCAACACGTAGAGCGCTTAACTAAGATGGGTGTTCACTCATTGAAGATTGAAGGCCGCACTAAGTCTTTCTACTACTGTGCACGTACAGCACAGGTCTACCGTAAAGCTATCGATGATGCGGTAGCTGGCAAACCATTTGATGAAAGCCTTATGGGCACGCTAGAGAGCCTAGCTCACCGTGGCTACACTGAAGGTTTCTTGCGTCGCCACACTCACGACACATACCAAAACTACGAGTACGGTTACTCAATCTCAGATACTCAACAATTCGTAGGTGAATTCACTGGCAACCGCCGTGGTGACTTAGCGGAAGTCGAAGTGAAGAACAAGTTCCTAGTTGGCGATAGCTTAGAAATGATGACACCAAAAGGTAACATCGTTTTCAAGTTAGAAGTTATGGAGAACCGTAAATCTCAGCCAGTAGATGACGCAAAAGGTAACGGTCACTTTGTATTTATTCCAGTACCGGCTGACCTTGACCTAGAATTTGGTTTGTTAATGCGTAACTTGAGCGCAGGCCAAGATACACGTAACGCTTCAGGTAAATAACTTTACCTAGAAACTCTACTGAGAAGAAAGCAATGGCTCTGTTAATAACTGACAAGTGCATAAACTGCGATATGTGTGACCCAGAATGCCCAAATGGCGCAATCACGATGGGTGACAGTATCTTCGAAATCGATCCTGATTTATGTACTGAGTGTAAAGGTCACTATGAGAAGCCAACATGTCAGTCAGTGTGCCCTATTACAAAGTGCATAATCACTGACCCAAACCATATTGAAACTGACGACGAGCTACTAGAGAAGTTTGTTATCATTCAAGGCTTGACCTAAAAAAGAAAAGGTTCAACTTAACCATAAGTTGAACCTTTTTTTTATCCCGATTTACCAATTGGATAAATATTGCAGAAGAGCTCTTTTTCAAATTGATATTCGAGTCGCTCTCGCCAATTTATCGCTTGCGCTATAGGAACAAGATAAAAATTTTCCCTACTGGTGTCTGTTACAAATGCCATTCCATACTGCATTAATTCATAGTGCACATCATTGACGAAACTAGGGTCTAATCGTTGTCTACCGGTCAGTTGATTAATATCATCTCTTGAGATAGAAATACCTGAGTTTTCCGTACTGAACCTATGTCGTAACCATTCTGAAAATTCCTTTGCACAAATCATAGTCATAGTCTTATCCTTGAATTATCTATCGACGGGTATCAGACTCTGATTTCACAACTGCACATAAGCCGTATCTTTCACCCCAAAACTCTCCATCCCTGACCAAACGTTATCAAATTCGCCATTGTTCCTACTGTTGTCGTTGTTGTTTTTTTAATATCAAACGATGTTCTTAATTACGTGTTTATAAACTCTAGACAAAAGTGTGACATTTCTCCAGTTTTAGAATCACGAAAACCAGTGGCATTACCACTGTAAAACACCTCGATAAATACATTACCTATTCGATATCAAGGCCAAACACTGACTCGGCATCACTTTAACTTTCTTTTTTTTCTTAGTTTTAGCCACTTTTTTAGGTGGAGGAACTGGAATGGTCTGCGGAGCCCAACTTGCAAGTTCATCGCCACAACCATCACCTTTTGGCGGGTTTGCTTGAGCGATACAGTTATAACTGCCTTTAGGGCATTTTAAGCGAACATGAAAATGGGAATGATGCCCCCACCAAGGTCTGATTTTGCCTAACCAGGTTCTATCATTGGCATCAGGATCTTCTTGTTCACAAAGAGCTTGTTTAATCACTGGATGGACAAAAATACGCACCACTTTTTCATCTTTGGCGGCATAGCGAATGACTTGGAAGTGATCATCAGTCCAATTCGATTTGCGCAATTTGTAGTTGGTAAGATCGACAACGCTGATTGGCTTAGGAACAGCGAGTTCATTTTCGGACAGCCTCTTATCAGTGAGCCTTAACCATATATCAATATCCAAGCCAGTCTGGTGACTTGAATGACCAGACGAAAAGCGCCCTCCTCGAGGTAGAGAAATATCACCAACCAATAAATTAGTGTTGAGCTGTTCGCTCGCGGTCACACCTAGCCTTTCAATAAACTGAATGGCCTCTGTATGTCCATAGTAGCGCTCTCTCTGAGGACGAATTACTTGGTAACCTTGACCGTCAATTGGCAAAGCCTGCGCACCGTCTAGACAGCCATTAGCGTAACTACCGATAGATGAGGTTGAATTTCTTGTCGGGCTCTTTTCTTTTTCCCATGGGGTTGCCGATACGTAAAACGAACAAAAGATAAGAGCTGATGTACAAAATAACCTCATAACAATTCCAAATAAATGATCTCTATTTTCATACTAGCCGTCATTAGGAAATAGGTGCATATCGAGGATGATATTTTGAAGATAAAGAGAGGTTTTTATTTGGAGAGATGGTTAATATCCAAATAATAGAAAACAAAGAGGCTCGAGCATTTCTGCCGGGACGCGCAGTCTAGAGCCTTAAATATGGCAGGGGGAACTGAGCCGGCACTCCGGAGGTTCGACAGGACTGGCGTTCGAACTCCCAACACGCGCTGTTTTGGTAAGTAGGAAAGTCCGCTGCTCTGCTAATGACGTATGTTAGATTCAGAAAGCAAAAAGGCTCTAGCATTTCTGCTAGAGCCTTAAATATGGCAGGGGTGGAGAGATTCGAACTCCCAACACGCGGATTTGGAATCCGCTGCTCTGCCAATTGGAGCTACACCCCTATTTCAGTTTTAAAGAGCTGAACCTCTGAATAAGTGGCGGAGTGGACGGGACTCGAACCCGCGACCCCCGGCGTGACAGGCCGGTATTCTAACCAACTGAACTACCACTCCGCAGTGGTCAACTCACTAAGTGAGCGTCCATATCTCCAGGTCGGTCAACCTAAAGATTTAATTTAAAGCCTGGCGATGTCCTACTCTCACATGGGGAAACCCCACACTACCATCGGCGCTATTGTGTTTCACTTCTGAGTTCGGCATGGAATCAGGTGGGTCCACAATGCTATGGTCGCCAAGCAAATTTTAAAATTCGGAAAGCTGCTTCTCTATTTAATAGAGCTATAAAAGTTTCTCTTCAAACTCATTCAAGGTCTGGTACTTCTGAGTCCACAAAACCCCTTGGGTGTTGTATGGTTAAGCCTCACGGGCAATTAGTACAGGTTAGCTCAATGCCTCGCAGCACTTACACACCCTGCCTATCAACGTCGTAGTCTACGACAACCCTTTAGGACACTTATAGTGCCAGGGAAAACTCATCTCAAGGCTCGCTTCCCGCTTAGATGCTTTCAGCGGTTATCGATTCCGAACTTAGCTACCGGGCAATGCCATTGGCATGACAACCCGAACACCAGAGGTTCGTCCACTCCGGTCCTCTCGTACTAGGAGCAGCCCCTTTCAATTTTCCAACGCCCACGGCAGATAGGGACCGAACTGTCTCACGACGTTCTAAACCCAGCTCGCGTACCACTTTAAATGGCGAACAGCCATACCCTTGGGACCGACTTCAGCCCCAGGATGTGATGAGCCGACATCGAGGTGCCAAACACCGCCGTCGATATGAACTCTTGGGCGGTATCAGCCTGTTATCCCCGGAGTACCTTTTATCCGTTGAGCGATGGCCCTTCCATTCAGAACCACCGGATCACTATGACCTGCTTTCGCACCTGCTCGAATTGTCATTCTCGCAGTCAAGCGGGCTTATGCCATTGCACTAACCACACGATGTCCAACCGTGTTTAGCCCACCTTCGTGCTCCTCCGTTACTCTTTGGGAGGAGACCGCCCCAGTCAAACTACCCACCAGGCACTGTCCGTAATCCCGATTCAGGGACCAACGTTAGAACATCAAAACTACAAGGGTGGTATTTCAAGGACGACTCCATCACATCTAGCGACGCAATTTCATAGTCTCCCACCTATCCTACACATGTAGGTTCAATGTTCAGTGCCAAGCTGTAGTAAAGGTTCACGGGGTCTTTCCGTCTAGCCGCGGGTACACTGCATCTTCACAGCGATTTCAATTTCACTGAGTCTCGGGTGGAGACAGCGTGGCCATCATTACGCCATTCGTGCAGGTCGGAACTTACCCGACAAGGAATTTCGCTACCTTAGGACCGTTATAGTTACGGCCGCCGTTTACCGGGGCTTCGATCAAGAGCTTCGTCCGAAGACTAACCCCATCAATTAACCTTCCGGCACCGGGCAGGCGTCACACCGTATACGTCATCTTACGATTTTGCACAGTGCTGTGTTTTTAATAAACAGTTGCAGCCACCTGGTATCTGCGACTCTCGTCTGCTCCATCCGCAAGGGACTTCACTGATAAGAGCGTACCTTCTCCCGAAGTTACGGTACCATTTTGCCTAGTTCCTTCACCCGAGTTCTCTCAAGCGCCTTGGTATTCTCTACCCGACCACCTGTGTCGGTTTGGGGTACGATTCCTTACAATCTGAAGCTTAGAGGCTTTTCCTGGAAGCATGGCATCAATGACTTCACTACCGTAGTAGCTCGACATCGTATCTCAGCGTTAATAGTGGTCCGGATTTACCTAAACCACCCGCCTACATACTTGAACCTGGACAACCGTCGCCAGGCCCACCTAGCCTTCTCCGTCCCCCCATCGCAATTGTAAGAAGTACGGGAATATTAACCCGTTTCCCATCGACTACGCCTTTCGGCCTCGCCTTAGGAGTCGACTTACCCTGCCCCGATTAACGTTGGACAGGAACCCTTGGTCTTCCGGCGAGGGAGTTTTTCACTCCCTTTATCGTTACTCATGTCAGCATTCGCACTTCTGATACCTCCAGCAGCCCTTACAGACCACCTTCAACGGCTTACAGAACGCTCCCCTACCCCACATACCCTAAGGTACGTAGCCGCAGCTTCGGTGTATAGCTTAGCCCCGTTACATCTTCCGCGCAGGCCGACTCGACCAGTGAGCTATTACGCTTTCTTTAAATGATGGCTGCTTCTAAGCCAACATCCTGGCTGTCTGAGCCTTCCCACATCGTTTCCCACTTAGCTATACTTTGGGACCTTAGCTGGCGGTCTGGGTTGTTTCCCTCTCCACGACGGACGTTAGCACCCGCCGTGTGTCTCCCGGATAGTACTTACTGGTATTCGGAGTTTGCAAAGGGTTGGTAAGTCGGGATGACCCCCTAGCCTTAACAGTGCTCTACCCCCAGTAGTATTCGTCCGAGGCGCTACCTAAATAGCTTTCGGGGAGAACCAGCTATCTCCAGGTTTGATTGGCCTTTCACCCCTAGCCACAAGTCATCCGCTAATTTTTCAACATTAGTCGGTTCGGTCCTCCAGTTGATGTTACTCAACCTTCAACCTGCCCATGGCTAGATCACCTGGTTTCGGGTCTAATCCTAGCAACTGTACGCCCAGTTAAGACTCGGTTTCCCTACGGCTCCCCTAAACGGTTAACCTTGCTACTAAAATTAAGTCGCTGACCCATTATACAAAAGGTACGCAGTCACACCACGAAGGTGCTCCTACTGCTTGTACGTACACGGTTTCAGGTTCTATTTCACTCCCCTCACAGGGGTTCTTTTCGCCTTTCCCTCACGGTACTGGTTCACTATCGGTCAGTCAGTAGTATTTAGCCTTGGAGGATGGTCCCCCCATATTCAGACAGGATATCACGTGTCCCGCCCTACTCGTTTTCACTGATTATGAGATGTCGACTACGGGGCTATCACCCTTTACTGCGGCACTTTCCAGAGCCTTCGTCTGTCTCATTAAAAGCTTAAGGGCTAATCCAATTTCGCTCGCCGCTACTTTCGGAATCTCGGTTGATTTCTCTTCCTCGGGGTACTTAGATGTTTCAGTTCCCCCGGTTTGCCTCCTGTTGCTATGTATTCACAACAGGATACTTGCTTATGCAAGTGGGTTTCCCCATTCAGGAATCCCAGACTCAAAAGGTTATTACTACCTAATCTGGGCTTATCGCAAGTTATTACGCCTTTCATCGCCTCTGACTGCCAAGGCATCCACCGTGTACGCTTAGTCACTTAACCATACAACCCGAAAGGGTCTTAGCGTATGGCAACTAACCAAGGTTTTTGGTTGTCATCAAGAAGGGTTAATTCTTGATAACTGTTTGCCGGACTCAATTGTGAATCAAACTAAAGTTTGATTCGAATACAAGACACTTGAATGTGTTTGTTGTGTTTATCTAATGAAAGATAAACATTGAGAACTTTTAAATTTGATTGAATTACTCGCAAGTAAATCAATCAGTCAGCTTTCCAAATTGTTAAAGAGCTTGATTCAAACTAATGAACCATTTTTAAATATTTTCAGATAAAAACACTTAAAGATGGTGGAGCTATGCGGGATCGAACCGCAGACCTCCTCGCTGCCAGCGAGGCGCTCTCCCAGCTGAGCTATAGCCCCATCTGGAAAAGTATTTCTACTCTTAAACTTTCTAAACCTAATCAATCTGTGTGGACACTCATCGTGACTATCTTCGTATAAGGAGGTGATCCAGCCCCAGGTTCCCCTAGGGCTACCTTGTTACGACTTCACCCCAGTCATGAACCACAAAGTGGTGAGCGTCCTCCCCGAAAGGTTAAACTACCCACTTCTTTTGCAGCCCACTCCCATGGTGTGACGGGCGGTGTGTACAAGGCCCGGGAACGTATTCACCGTGACATTCTGATTCACGATTACTAGCGATTCCGACTTCATGGAGTCGAGTTGCAGACTCCAATCCGGACTACGACGCACTTTTTGGGATTCGCTCACTATCGCTAGCTTGCTGCCCTCTGTATGCGCCATTGTAGCACGTGTGTAGCCCTACTCGTAAGGGCCATGATGACTTGACGTCGTCCCCACCTTCCTCCGGTTTATCACCGGCAGTCTCCCTGGAGTTCCCGACATTACTCGCTGGCAAACAAGGATAAGGGTTGCGCTCGTTGCGGGACTTAACCCAACATTTCACAACACGAGCTGACGACAGCCATGCAGCACCTGTCTCAGAGTTCCCGAAGGCACACCTGCGTCTCCGCTGGCTTCTCTGGATGTCAAGAGTAGGTAAGGTTCTTCGCGTTGCATCGAATTAAACCACATGCTCCACCGCTTGTGCGGGCCCCCGTCAATTCATTTGAGTTTTAATCTTGCGACCGTACTCCCCAGGCGGTCTACTTAACGCGTTAGCTCCGAAAGCCACGGCTCAAGGCCACAACCTCCAAGTAGACATCGTTTACGGCGTGGACTACCAGGGTATCTAATCCTGTTTGCTCCCCACGCTTTCGCATCTGAGTGTCAGTGTCTGTCCAGGGGGCCGCCTTCGCCACTGGTATTCCTTCAGATCTCTACGCATTTCACCGCTACACCTGAAATTCTACCCCCCTCTACAGCACTCTAGTTCACCAGTTTCAAATGCAGTTCCGAGGTTGAGCCCCGGGCTTTCACATCTGACTTAATGAACCACCTGCATGCGCTTTACGCCCAGTAATTCCGATTAACGCTCGCACCCTCCGTATTACCGCGGCTGCTGGCACGGAGTTAGCCGGTGCTTCTTCTGTTGCTAACGTCAAGATGCGCAGCTATTAACTACACACCCTTCCTCACAACTGAAAGTACTTTACAACCCGAAGGCCTTCTTCATACACGCGGCATGGCTGCATCAGGCTTTCGCCCATTGTGCAATATTCCCCACTGCTGCCTCCCGTAGGAGTCTGGACCGTGTCTCAGTTCCAGTGTGGCTGATCATCCTCTCAGACCAGCTAGGGATCGTCGCCTTGGTGAGCCATTACCTCACCAACTAGCTAATCCCACCTAGGCATATCTTGACGCGAGAGGTCCGAAGATCCCCCTCTTTGGCCCGTAGGCATTATGCGGTATTAGCCATCGTTTCCAATGGTTATCCCCCACATCAAGGCAATTTCCTAGGCATTACTCACCCGTCCGCCGCTCGACGCCCAACAAATCCTCCGAAGATTCAATGTTGTCGTTTCCGCTCGACTTGCATGTGTTAGGCCTGCCGCCAGCGTTCAATCTGAGCCATGATCAAACTCTTCAATTTAAGATTTTGTCGGCTCAATGAATACTGACTTCAAAACTAATACTCATTCGCTCTTTCGAAAAAGATTGATGAACATGTAATTCTAAAGCTATTACCATTCCAACAGAATGGTAATGAATTGACTGTGCCAAATACTTTCTTTCTACAAGAGAAAGTAGTTATTCGTATTGGTCACTCAGTTCATTGAAACCAAAGTTGATTCCGAGGAATCTGTTTTACTTCTCTTAATAAAAAGGGAAGATAAAACGTTTTGATATTCATCAACGAGTGCCCACACAGATTGATAGGTTTAAATTGTTAAAGAGCTTTACTTATTGAGCGTTCCTTTTAGTAAGGAGCCTCTCTAAGTGGACGGCCATTCTAGCGAATTGGGTTCCAGTGTCAAACACTTTTTCCAGCTAATTTTTCAAAGCATCTTAAATGCTTAATGTCGTCTCGTTACTTAGTTCAAACCGCTTAGTTATCCCTGGCAACGGAGGCGCATTATAGAGAGAATCCCCCTTTGCACAAGGCCAAAAACGAAAAAAGACCGCAGCAGGCGATCGTTCGGACACTATTCACACAAAGCGTTCAAAATAGGTACGATTACGTCTTAATTTCGACTAATCGTACCTATCGTTCTTACCTTGATTATTGGTGAGCAATAATTCGGTCGTTATTCACTAATAGCTGCACTTTCTTATCCGGATTGATTTTCCCTGCAAGTATCGCTTTCGCTAATGGGTTCTCAACACTCTGCTGAATTGCTCTTTTAAGAGGCCTCGCACCATAGACAGGATCAAAACCGACTTGAGAGATCAACTTCAGTGCTTTGTCCGAAACTTCAAGCTCATAGCCGTTGTCTTCCATTCGTTTCTTCAAATGCTCAAGCTGAATTGCGGCAATTGACTCGATGTGCTCTTGACCTAATGGATGGAACACCACACTTTCGTCAACACGGTTCAAAAACTCAGGACGGAAATGTTTACCGACCACTTCCATAACCTCATTTTTAATCCCTTGGTAATCCAATGTATTGAAGTTCTCTTGAATACGAGTTGAACCTAGGTTCGATGTCATTATTACCACGGTATTTCTAAAATCGACCGTGCGACCTTGTCCGTCAGTTAATCGTCCATCATCTAAAACCTGCAATAGAATATTGAAAACATCAGGGTGTGCTTTCTCTACCTCATCAAGCAAAATGACAGAATAAGGCTTGCGACGTACCGCTTCGGTTAAGTATCCACCTTCTTCATAACCTACATAACCCGGAGGAGCGCCGACTAAACGAGCAACAGAGTGTTTCTCCATAAACTCAGACATATCGATACGCACCATCGCATCTTCACTATCGAACATAAAGTTCGCCAATGTTTTGCACAGCTCCGTTTTACCGACACCAGTTGGTCCTAAAAATAAGAACGAACCAATTGGCTTATTCGGATCAGATAAACCAGCACGGCTACGACGAATCGCATTCGATACGACTTCGACCGCTTCCGCTTGACCGATAACTCGCTTATGCAGAACGCCTTCCATTTTCAGAAGCTTCTCTTTTTCTGCTTCTAGCATTTTAGAAACAGGAATACCGGTTTGCTTTGAAAGGACATCGGCAATCTCAGCGTCAGTCACCTTGTTACGTAACAAGGTCATTTCTTGCATTTCAGCTTGAGTCGCGAGATCTAACTGCTTCTCCAATTCTGGGATTCGTCCATATTGCAATTCAGACATACGGTTAAGGTCACCAGCACGTCGTGCAAAATCCATATCCATTCGAGCTTGTTCTAGCTCTGATTTAATATGTTGCGTACCAGACAGCGCCGCTTTTTCAGCGTTCCAAACTTCTTCAAGTTCTGCGAAATCGCGTTCTTTCTCAGAAAGTTCACTTTGTAGCGTGCGCAGACGTTTTTCACTGGCCTCATCATTTTCATTCGTCAGAGCTTGCTGTTCGATCTTCAATTGAATGATTTTACGCTCGAGCTTATCCAGTGACTCAGGTTTTGAGTCGATCTGCATTCGAATACTCGAAGCCGCTTCATCAATGAGATCAATCGCCTTATCTGGTAACTGACGGTCTGAAACGTATCGGTGAGATAACGTTGCCGCCGCTACGATAGCTGGGTCAGTAATTTCTACATGGTGGTGAAGTTCATAACGCTCTTTTAAACCACGAAGAATCGCAACTGTGTCTTCAACGGTTGGCTCATCGACTATCACTTTTTGGAATCGACGCTCTAATGCAGGATCTTTCTCTATATACTGACGATGTTCATCGAGTGTCGTTGCGCCTACACAATGCAGCTCACCACGAGCCAATGCTGGTTTCAGCATATTACCGGCGTCCATAGAGCCTTCGCCTTTACCTGCTCCTACCATGGTGTGAATTTCATCGATGAAGAGAATAATGTTGCCCTCTTCTTTCGATAATTCGTTGAGAACCGATTTCAAGCGCTCTTCAAATTCACCACGATATTTAGCACCTGCAATCAAAGAGCCCATGTCTAATGAAAGAACTCGTCGCCCTCTCAAGCCTTCCGGTACTTCATTATTGATAATGCGCTGCGCCAAACCTTCAACGATTGCCGTTTTTCCGACACCAGGTTCACCAATAATAACGGGGTTATTCTTAGTACGGCGTTGAAGTACTTGGATAGTACGACGGATTTCATCGTCTCGACCAATCACAGGATCTAGTTTGCCTTGCTCTGCTCTTTCAGTCAGATCAATGGTGAATTTCTCTAATGCTTGGCGTCTATCTTCCGCATTCGGGTCATCGACTTTTTGACCACCACGAACTTGCTCGATAGCTTGAGATAGTTTTTGCTCAGTAAGGCCTAACTCTTTAAGTAAGTTCCCTAAAGGGCCTTTGTCTTCAATTGCAGCGAGTAGGAATACTTCTGAAGATATGTAACTGTCTTGGCGCTTTTGCGCGACCTTGTCACATAGGTTGAACAACGTTCCCATGGCATTCGAAAGCTGAACATCACCACCGATACCACTTACTTTTGGCACTCGGTCTAATATTTCGCTCAATTTAGAACGCAATTGAACAACATCAATGTTCAGCATAGTAAGCAATGGACGAATCGCACTGCCATCTTGATTAAGCAAAGACACCATTAGGTGTACAGGTTCTATATATTGATGATCACGACCTAATGCGAGCGACTGAGCATCAGATATCGCAATTTGGAATTTACTAGTGAACCGATCGAGACGCATGCCAACCTTCCTACTCTTAGATATGTTTATCTTATGGTTAGAAGATGGATACGGTAACGCGGATTTTCAAGGGATAAGAGTGAAGAATAGAGCTTATATGAAAATATAAATGAGCTGGATGAGTGGTTGTGCTAGCCAGAGATTACTCTAACCAAATAAATGTAGCCTGACGTCCAGTAATGCCATCACGGCGATAAGAATAGAAAGCATCTGAATCTGCGTATGTACATAGATTCGAGTCTGTCACTGAAGTCACGCCAACTTTCATTAATCGTTGAGTCGCGAGTTGAGACATGTTTGCCAGCCATTTGCCAGGTTCAGCTTTGGCTTGAAATGCTAATTTAGCTTGAGGGTCAAAACGAACAAAAGCTTCCAACACATCGTTGCCAACCTCAAATGCATCTTTGCCAATTGCAGGGCCAAGCCAAGCCATGATCTGATTATCTGAATCTAGATTTGAAAACTTTGCGACGGCATTTTCAAGAATGCCACCAGCAAGACCACGCCAACCCGCATGAACAGCCGCGACTTGAGTGCCTTTGGTATCAGTAAGAATTACTGGCAAGCAATCAGCCGTCATCGCTGAACACACAACACCCTTTGCAGAGGTAAATGCACCATCAGCATCAAGAACATTCGTCACCGGTTCTAAAACCGTAACGACATCCGTTGAGTGAGTTTGATTTAGCCATACTGGAGCCGTGGGCATCTTAGATTGTTGCTTTAGCCATGCTCGATTGCTTTCAACAAGCGAAGTATCATCCCCAACGTGCATACCGAGGTTTAACCCTTGATAAGCACCCGTAGAACAACCATCGAAACGAGTCGAAGCAAATGCTTTCACGTTTTGAGGAGCGTTCCAGTCAGGGATGATCATTGACATGATTAAATGTCGTCTTCGTGATTTTCGCGAGCATCAACACGTAATGCTTCTGCCATCACAACCATGTCATTTGGCACAGGTGCGTGGAACTCAACTTCTTCACCAGTAATAGGGTGAACAAATTTAAGCATTACAGCATGCAGCGCTTGGCGATCAAAAGAACGAATCATTGTCGTCAGCTCTTCAGATGCACCTTTTGGTATACGTGCACGACCACCGTATGCAATATCACCTAACAGCGGATGCTGAAGGTATGACATGTGAACACGGATTTGGTGAGTACGACCCGTTTCTAGGCGTAGACGAATACGAGTATGTTCGCGGAAGTGCTCCGCAACACGGTAGTGAGTTACCGCAGGCTTACCCAATTCATTCACGTCCATTAAAGTACGTTTAGTTGCATGACGGCTAATGCCTTTCTCAACCACACCACCCGCGGTCATTTTACCAATAGCAATTGCTTCATATTCACGAGTAATACGACGTTTAGCAAGAGCACGTACAAGGCGAGTTTGAGCTGGAACCGTCTTAGCCACAACCATAAGACCGGTTGTGTCTTTATCAAGACGGTGCACAATACCCGCACGAGGTACTTCTGCAATCTGAGGGTAATGGAAAAGCAATGCGTTTAGTATGGTTCCATCCGGCGTACCTGCGCCTGGGTGTACAACCAGATCGCGAGGCTTATTGATAACCAATAAATCATCATCTTCATAGACAATGTTTAGCGGAATATCTTGTGCTTCCCAGCGCTCTTCATCTGCAAGCTCCGCTTGTAGGATGATCGCTTCACCGCCCAAAACTATGGTGCGCGGTTTAGTGATAACTTCGCCATCCACTTGGATTTTGCCGTCAAGAAGCCACTCTTTAATACGAGAGCGAGAAAAATCGGTAAATAGTTCAGCGACAGCTTGGTCTAAACGTTGACCTAACTGGCTGCTTTTTACTGTGTCTGTTAATGTTATCTGCTGAGCCATATCGAACTTTTTTAAAAACCGTGAGACTAATACCCATTAGTATGGATAAAATAGAATAATTGCATCATTGTATCTGTTACTGGTTAGAAAGTAACGGAAGCTTACGAAATATTTAATTCAAGGAATCGACGCCTGACATGAAACACCTTACTTTATCGGGTCTATTAGCCGTATCACTCTTAGTTGGCTGTTCAAGTACTGAAGAAATAGTACCGGATGTACCACCATCGGTTCTTTACTCTGACGCTCAAGAGTCCCTACAGAGCGGTAGCTGGCTTTCTGCAATCGAAAAGCTAGAAGCTTTAGACTCTCGTTACCCATTCGGCGCCTATTCGGAACAAGTACAGCTAGATCTGATTTACGCTTACTACAAAAATGATGACTTGGCGTTAGGCCTTGCCACCATTTCTCGATTCCTACGCTTAAACCCGACTCATGAAAAACAAGACTGGGTGCTTTACATGCGCGGCCTAACGCACATGGCACAAGACCGTAACTTCATGCACGACATTTTTAATATCGACCGTAGTGACCGAGATCCAGAGCCAGTGAAACTCGCGTTTGCTGACTTCAAACGACTACTGGAACGCTTCCCTAGCAGCCCTTATGCGGAAGATGCGCAAAAACGCATGTTCGCACTTAAGAACCGCCTCGCAGAGTATGACTTAGCAACCGCTGATTTCTACCTACGCCGTGAAGCTTGGATTGCAGCTGTAAACCGAACACAAGAGCTGCAGAAGACTTACCCAGACACCATTGCTGCACGTAAGTCTTTGGATATTCAGTTAGAAGCTTATAAACAACTAGGTTTAGAAGACGCAGCTTCAAGAACAGAAAAATTGATTGAGTTAAACCCACTGCCTTAATCAACGTTGTCATATTTATTCGAAAACGCGCTAATTTATTAGCGCGTTTTTTTTGAACTTAATTTCGTAAACTTGATGAATCGCATAATACACGGTATCTTCAAAAGATAACTTTTAACAAAACATCAACATGGAGTGTGGATGTGAGTAGGTTGTTATTATTTATCTGGATATCGCTATTTAGCCAATTATCCTACGCATTAGAACTGTCCCCGTTAAGCAACAAGCCTTACATGGGTGACTTAGATGAGCTCAAAACCAAAGGGACGGTTAGAGTGCTCGTGTCTGCTGATCTTGGTTTTTATTATATCGAGGATGGCAAACCAAAAGGCATCGTGGCTGAAATGCTCTACCACTTTGAGAAGAGCCTTCGTAAGAAGCATCCCTACCTCAATGTTCAAATTATCCCAGTGCAGCGAGATGATCTACTTCCCTCATTAGAATCTGGTTATGGCGACGTCGCTGTCGCGAACCTGACGATCACCGACAAGCGATTGCGAATCATCGATTTTTCCGACCCAATGATTAAAGATGGAAAAGAACTGATTATCACAGGAAAGAACTCAGCTCCTATCACCGAAATCAAGCAACTGAGCGGTAAAGAGGTTTGGATCCGTGCAAGTTCGAGTTACTTCGAGAGTGTACAAAGAGTCAATAAAGAACTGAATGAATTAGACTTACCACCGCTGCATGTCCACTTTATTGAGGAGTCATTGCAAGACTACGAGCTGATAGAGTTGGTCAACCAAGGCTATATACAAGGCACAATCCTAGATAGCCATAAAGCAAAGTTATGGACTGACGTAATGGAAAACATTCAGGTCCATCACGATTTACCCTTACGTGAAAATGGCCAAATAGCGTGGGCATTAAGAAAAAATAGCCCTCAACTAAAAAAAGAGATCAACAAATACGTCAAGACGGCACGAACAGGTACCCTACTTGGAAATGTTATCTATCAGAAATACATCGACAACACTCGCTGGTTAGGTAGAGCGCTCAACCCAAATAAAATAGACCGAGTGGCTAAGCTGTCAGATGTTTTTGAAAAGTATTCGAGTAAATACGAATTCGACCCTTTGATGATGTCTGCACAAGGTTTCCAAGAGTCAGGACTTGATCAGAGTAGGGTTTCTCATCGCGGGGCAATTGGTGTGATGCAGGTGTTGCCGAGTACCGCCAAAGACAAAAACGTCAACATCAAAAACATACATAAGGTGGATAACAACATCCATGCGGGCGTGAAATACATGCGTTTCATTAAGGACAGGTATTTTGACGACCCTGCCATTACGCCAGATAACCAAATCTACTTCACTTTGGCTTCTTACAACGCTGGTCCTGCTAAGATCAGAAAGATGAGGCGCATTGCCAAGCAGAAAGGTTACAACCCAAACATCTGGTTTAAAAACGTAGAAATCATCACTCGTAAATACGTGAGCAAAGAACCGGTGACCTATGTCGCCAACATCAACCGTTACTTTGTAATCTATAAGCAGTTACAAGCTATCAATGCTATCCGAGAAAATGGGACAGCGAGACTACTAAAAACCAACGATTAGTTTGTCTTAAACCCTAAGAGCCTGAGGATCAAAGGTACTAAGGTACTAAGGTACTAAGGTACTAAGGTACTAAGGTAAATTAAAAACACAAAAGCCGCATAAGAAAACTTATGCGGCTTTTGCTTATCAAATTCAGAGAAAGCTTATATAGCGATATACATTACGAGATCTACATCACAAAACACTATTGAGTAAATTTCAATCAAACACTTTCAATAAGCTGTAAGGCGCCCCTAAAAACTGGTTTAATTTTTAGCGAAGCCTTGCCTCCAAGTTATCGTTTTTCATAGAGATAACAAGCATTTTTCGCCAAAAAGATACTAAGACTTGCGTGAGATCACATTTGATTTTAATGCTTATCCCACCCAACCAAAACAAGATCTAGATCACATTCTTTATTCCTGAAAGTCGTAATCTGAAGTTAACCCATGAGGGATACAACAGAGGAAAACTTCTATGAAAATGAACATCACTGGTAAAAACATCGACATTACCTCTGCAATCCGTGATCACATAGAAAGCAAATTTAAAAAGCTGGATAAATGGCAAGTAGACATCATTGGCTGCCAAGCGAGCTTTAGCGAAGAACCAAACAAGAAGAAAAAATTTGAAGCGGTTCTAACCGTACCAAAAGGCCAACTTGTTGCTTCATCAATCCATGACGACCTCTACGTAGCTATCAACGAAGTAGAACAAAAACTAGAGCGTCAACTCAACAAGCTACGCCATAAACCTGAAGCGCGCCGCGCTGAAAAGCCTGAAATCGAAGAGCTAGAAGCTGAAGTAGAATAAGGAAAGAGAACAGATTAAAAAATAGCGCCTCAGGGCGCTATTTTTTTGCTTGACGCTCGTAGCTCGCTTGCTTATTGTGTTTAAACATTCATAAAAAAATCACTTTTTATGCACACTCAATCTTTGTTTATTTTTGACTTCTTTTTTCTTCCGTAAATCGGAGGCTGAGTCGTTTTAGAAAAACAAGTCAAAAACGAACAAGAAGCCTCCCACACTAGGGAGGCTTTTTTATAAGGACACATTTATGACTGACCGTTCAATTTCACTGGATGATATCCGCCTTCGTCTTAATGATTTAGATGACGAACTGCTGAGTTTACTTTCCGAACGTCGCAAACTCAGTATCGAAGTTGCGAAAAGCAAGGTAGAAACATCAAAACCTGTACGCGATGCCGTTCGTGAGCAGCAGCTTCTGGTTAAGCTGATTAACAACGGCAAAGATAAATATGAGCTTGATGCGCAGTACATTACTAAACTGTTTCACACCATCATCGAAGATTCGGTTTTACTACAGCAGTCATACTTACAAAACCTAGCGAACCCGCAAAGCCGTAAACCTCTGGCTCGAGTTGCATTCTTAGGTTCTAAAGGTTCATATTCTCATCTTGCTAGCCGTGAATATTTCAGCCGCAAGAATATGGAATTGATAGAGCTTAACTGCAATCACTTCAAAGAAGTGGCATCGACGGTGGAATCTGGTCATGCCGATTACGGTGTGCTGCCGATTGAGAACACCAGTTCTGGTTCAATCAACGAAGTTTATGACCTTCTGCAACATACAACGCTATACATCGTGGGTGAGCTGTCTCAGCCTATCGAACACTGCTTAGTTGCGAAAAATGATATTCGTTTAGAAGACATCAAAACCCTCTATTCACACCCACAACCTCACCAACAGTGCAGCGAATTTTTGAGTCGTCTTAAAGGTGTCAGCCTTGAGTCTTGCGCAAGTACAGCTGATGCAATGAAGAAGGTTAAAGATCTGGAGGGCGATGATGTGGCAGCAATTGGCAATGCATCGAGCGGCAAGCTTTATGGGCTTCAGCCAATCCAAGGCAACATTGCAAACCAAACTGAGAACCACACTCGTTTCATCGTTGTGGCGCGTAAGCCGGTAGAAGTATCAACTCAAATCCCAGCTAAAACGACACTGATCATGTCGACTTCTCAAGAGGCGGGTTCTTTGGTAGAAACTCTACTAATCCTACAACGCTTGGGTATCAACATGACTAAGCTGGAATCTCGTCCTATCATGGGTAACCCATGGGAAGAGATGTTCTACGTTGATTTAGAAGCACACTTGGATGCAGATAATATGCAGCAAGCGATAACAGAACTAACTGCCATTACTCGTCACCTAAAAGTGTTGGGTTGTTATCCAAGTGAAAACATCAAAGCGACGCAGGTTAAGTTGTCATAGCTTTTAACAAACATAAGCTCTTAACAAACATAAGTTTTCAGCGAATATAAGCTGTTGGCAAACATAAGCTTTGGCGAACATAAGTTTTTAACGAACAAACGTTTAAAGCTGGCATAAGTTTAAATCTGCTATATGCATTTGGCCTACAGTAGGCCAAATGCTAAAACCAGCGGCTAGTGGAATAACTCGTACTCAGGAATACTCACACTACGTATTCCTGAGACATGACTCGATTATTTCACTGGCTGTACATGCCTTCCAACCCACACCATTCAACACCTTCTTAACAAAAAACTCATTAGTGGCTTTTTTATCAATAAAGACAAAACCTTACCCCCTTCACAGGAAATCATCGAACTACGTGTAATTAATAGCGAGTAAGTATTAAGTAACATAAACTTACGCGCTTAAATTATAAATAGTGTTGTCATTAACTATGAAGCTAAGTACGAAAATCTTACTACTGATAACCCCTGTGATACTGATCAGTACCGCAGCTTCTAGCTATATTATTTATTCAACGCAGAAAAGCAGTTTTATCAAACGCGAAGACAACGCACTTCAGCTGAACATGGAAAAGTTGGCAGGATATTTTCGACAGTCTCGCTCGTTCCTAAATAGCTACTCTTACACCTTGACCCAAAGTGACATGGTGAAGCGTTACTTTCTCACTGAACAAAACTTATCTCGCGATCTTGAACTGGTTAGTAACCTTCGAGAAGCCATACACTTCTTGCAAGATGACGATGAAAGCTATACCGGGTTAGCGCTTCTCAATAGTCAGCGAAAGTTGAGTTATTACGCTGATAATAACAGCGACTCACGCACTCAGATTGACAGCAAAATATTGGATTTTGTGGATCAGTACTATCAAGACACCTTAGCAGCATCAAGTACCAACTATATTCAAAACTCTCAAGGTGAAGGGATGTTGGTTCACTACGAAAAGGTAGACAAAAAAACGATTTTCCCAACCGCAAACAATCACCCCGACGATGTGTTCTTTGTTGTTGTGTCAGTCTCTCTCGATAAATTTAATGCGCTGAGAAAACAGATAGAGTTCGACTACCAAACCAGCTTATTCTTCACATCTATAGCGGTTTCTCTGGAAAATAATGTCACCCACTCAGTCAAGCTTGCGCCAGAACTATACGCCACAGTTGACCCAGCGCCATTCCTATTGGAAAACAAGCTCGAATCAATTTGGAATAAGCTGAGTTTGTCCTTTGCACTATCCGCGTTTGTGACGGTTGCTCTGCTACTCATGCTTTTGTCTCGCAGTGTGATATCCCCGATAACACGACTCGACCGACAACTGCAGCAAGTCGAAAAAAAACAACGTAAGAACATCGAACGCTTAGGCACTCGTGATGAGCTTGGCCGCCTATCACAGCGTTTTTATGACATGTACCAAGAGTTAGATAACACCTACCAACAGACCAAGCTATTGGCCGAGAATGATCAATTAACCCAAATAGCCAATAGGCATCAATTTCAAACCTTCGTTCAGCAATCATTACCCAAGCCTAGCTCGAATACCAAAACCTGGGTTCTCTACTTTGACCTAGATAACTTCAAGTTTGTGAACGACAAATATGGACATCAAATCGGCGACTCCATTCTAGTCAGTTTTGCTCAGCGTATTTCAGATATTTGTAGCCACTATAAAACAGAGTTTGACGCTCATTGTATGCCAGCCCGACTTTCTGGAGACGAGTTCGTTGTGTACATTAACGCGCCTACTCGCCAAGGGAATATCGCGCATAGATTCTCTGATAGCTTACTGACGCCACTACAAAAAGGTTTTATCACAGAATCAGGGAGCTTTCCGATCACGGTCAGTATTGGTATTGCTACCTACCCCAATGATGGCCACTCCATCGAAAAGCTACTGTCGAACGCTGATACCGCGATGTACCAAGCCAAACGCGCAGGTAAAAACCAATTTGCTGACTATTCACGAGATTTAGACAAAGCGATTCAACGCCAAGCAAACATTGAACGCGCACTCAGAGACAAGAACTTTGATGATGAATTTAGGCTCGTTTATATGCCGTACATGGATTCAACAGGAACCCATGTTATTGGTGTTGAGGTGTTATTACGTTGGAATTCGGAGCAACTAGGCTTGGTTCCACCTGATGAATTCATTCCAATTGCCGAGCAAACTGGATTATTCGATCAGGTTGATCAGTGGGTCATTCAGAATGCATTTGCTTCTTTTCATCGACTTCAGGCTCAGTTTGATCACGCAATTCAGTTGTCGATTAACTTATCTTCTGCTGGGATTGAAACGACTGATCTTGCTGACTTCATCAAAGAGCACGCCGATTTAAATCGAATTCCGCCAAGTTTGATTGATTTTGAAATTACCGAAACCTTTTACTCAAACTCTGAAGGCTTTCCGCTGCTTAACGAACTATCTGATATGGGCTATCGATTAGCCATTGATGACTTTGGATCTGGCTACACCTCCATCACTCAACTGGTGCAGTATCCAACTCAAAAAATTAAGCTCGATAAAGCCTTTTTAGACACCTTAATTGAGACCGATAATCAGAACATAGTGAAACCGGTTATCGGGTTATGTCATGCTCAGGGTAAGAAGGTCACAGCCGAGGGCATCGAAACTGAAAGCATGCATCAGTGGTTGCAAGAAGCACAGTGCGATATGCTACAAGGCTATTACTTCGGTAAACCTATGCCATTAGAAGAACTGAGTGATTGGTACCGACAGCATCAACTCAATTTAATCGATAACAAAAAGAATCCAATACATGAAATCTGTAATCATCGCATCGCTGAACCCAGCTAAAATTAACGCCGTTAAAAGTGCATTCTTATCTGCTTTTCCTGATACTGAATTTGATTTCAAAGGCATCAGCGTCCCTAGCGGTGTCGCCGATCAACCGATGAGCAACGACGAAACCTATCAAGGTGCGGTAAATCGCGTTCACAACGCAACTCAAGCTCAACCTGATGCGGATTTTTATGTTGGATTAGAGTCTGGAATAGAAGGAAAGGTTACATTTGCTTGGATGGTCGTTGAAGCAAACGGTCAGCGCGGAGAATCTCGATCTGCAAGCTTGATGCTGCCACCCGTTGTGCTTGATAAACTCCAGCATGCGAATGAGCTAGGTGATGTGATGGATGAAGTATTCGGCACCGACAACATCAAGCAAAAAGGCGGTGCGATTGGCTTATTGACACATAACCAACTATCTCGCAGTTCTGTATATAGCCAGGCTTTAATACTAGCGCTGATCCCATTTGTTAACCCTAAGCACTTCCCTGCTTAGTCTTGTTTAAGAAACACGATATTTCGCCTCTCTAGAGGTAATAACATTAAGCGGGATAAAAACAAAAAACGCTAACCTATGGTTAGCGTTTTTATCAAGTTCTTAAGGCTTACTGTTTAAATGCTTACTTGAGTAACAGCTCTGCAATTGCCGCTTTCTCTTGCTCAGATTTAGCCTTTAGCTCATTAGAGCCTCGCGTGATCGTAGCCACACCCACACCTAACATTTGGCTCACCTGTCTTTGTGACATGTCCCCTTTCATGAGTTCACAAAGAATATTCACTCGAGCGACCAAAGCGTCTCGCTCATCAGGTGTCATCATCATGGTCAACAACAGTTCATGCTGATCTTTCTCAGCCGCTGTTTTTACCAAATCCATTAGTTGTTGCCAATTCTCATATTCAGGTTGTGATGCCATATCTCTACACTTACTTTTAAATTTTGGCTTGAAGTAGCCGCTTAATGATTGAAAGCGTTTAACACTTTATACCGAAACACTTGCTTTGATCCAATGTAAAAAGGCAGCAAGTGGAACTGGTTCGCACTCACTGCCTTTAATATTACTCAGTTTCGGAGAAAGTACCGACCCCTTAGTATTTCGTTTCGGCCTCATGGGGCGCTAAAAACACCCCTTTCTCGCCCAAGATATCTCGATAGTAGGTCTCAAACATCAAGATATTCTGAACGTAACCACGAGTCTCTTTGAATGGAATCATTTCGATAAAAGCAAATGCATCGAGCTTTTCATCGCTGCGTGAACGCCATTGTTTCACACGACTCGGGCCTGCATTATAAGCAGCAAATGCAAAAATACGGTTGTTATCATATTGAGCTAATAGGCCATCTAGATAGTGGCTACCAATCTCAATGTTCTTGCCGACATCATAAAGATCATCGCTGTCCTGGTACTTAATCTTATGTTTTTTAGCCGTATATTGCGCCGTCTTTGGCATAATTTGCATGATGCCACGCGCGCCAACTGGAGAGCGAGCCTCTGAATCCATCGCACTCTCTTGCCTCGCTAAAGACATTAAGGTAATCGGGTCTATATCGTGCTTTTCTGCGTAGAAGTTAAACCACCACTTATGAGCAACAGGAAAGCGTAAAGCGATGTTGTCCCACATCTTCGCAGAGATGCTCGCAGTCACTGTAAAGTGGTTCCAACGCTGCGTCGCAGCATGAGCGGCAAGCATTGATTTCTGATCTTTATCAGCATTGGTTAACAACCAACGCCATTCACTCTTCGCTGCCGCAATTTTATCTCGGTCAATCAGCTCGCCGATTCGAACCAAAGAAGTCTCAAATGGCTTTACTGTTTCAGCGTTGTATTTGAGTGTCGATGTTGGGTACTGAACTGGCTTACCTAACTGCTTAGCCGCAGCCACACTGTAGAAATTACGCTGACCCAAGATATCTGACAGTCGTTTGTTACCCTTAGCAGTATCACCGAGTGCTATCTCTGCTCTACCCTGCCAATACTGCCAGCGAAGCGAAGCCTGATGCTTATCATCTAAGCGCGCTATCCACTCTTTCAAGCCAGTCCAATCTGCATGCTGAATAGCTAAACGAGCACGTCTTTCCAACAAGACTTGCTTTGATGAACTCTCGAGCATTTTGTCTCGCCACGCCATCAACTCTTCAGAGTCGGTATTGATCAAGCGGAACGTTAGGTAGTCCGCTAGCTCTTGGGATTTTTCTTTCGAAAACTTTTGAGCTTTCACAACATCATCAAAAACCTCTTGAGCGCTGCTTGCTGATTTCCTTGCTAGCTTCTCGAAACCAAATTCGGTTTGAGCTTGATAGAATTCATTCGCAGGGTGCTTCTTAGCAAACGCGAGCACATTTTCAGGCTTGTTGTACAGCGCCTTCATCTGCTTAGCTTGAGCAATTGACTCATCATGATCTAATTGCTTAATCAGATAGGTCATCAGCTTACCGTTACGGCCTTCAAACGCTAACAGCATCCTTTCGAGGATCAGGTCATCCGTTCTTAGACCGGCTTTATCCCATCCTTCAAAAAGTGGATCACAAGCGTCATCAACACCACTGCCACTTAACCAAAGCTGTTTCGCCCCTTTAAAGGCGATCTCTTGATTACCTTGCTCATAATGCGCTCGATAATAGATACATTGGTATTTTTCACCAACTGGCTCTTGGGTCTGAAATTCAAGGATCGTTTGCCATTGCTTTTGAGAGGCCAATGAATCTAAGTAAGGTGCGCGCATACGATTCGAAAATGGCAGCGCTTTACTCTCTTCAATAAAAGCATCGACTTCAACAGGTGTGCGATCACCTAGGCCTATGAGAAAGGCACGATAATCCGTGTAAGGCGTTAACGGATATGTTTGAATTTTGTTACGTAGCGCAGAGTAAGCTTCTAGATCACGGTTGTCTAAAACCTCTTGCGCTCTGTCATAAACATCACGCTGCATTTCAAGCTCGGAGGCATTGCTAGCCATAACCATCGGAGCCAGTGAAAATGAAGACAAAATTGCCGATGCAGCCACAGCAATTTTCGTATTACCAATGCGGAAAAACATTCGCTCTTTCCTTAGTGCGTGTATGAATACGTGAAGTCTATTTACGCCCGACATCACATCAAATGTAAAGAGTTTGAGTGTAAATATTATTAATATTTAACACTTCGCCTCAGAAGCTTATTAAATATAGTTTTAATGACCAATGTGACAATAATAGGTAAGGATTAGTTCAAGAATGGCTTTTCTGTCCTAGGAGTAACATCTTTGGGGATATTGGTATAAAATAGCCGACAATTTTGAACAATAAATTAGGATCGATCGGCAATGGCTGAATACGTATATACCATGTCTCGGGTGAGCAAAACTGTTCCACCTAAGCGTCAAATTCTTAAAGACATTTCTCTTAGCTTTTTTCCTGGCGCTAAAATCGGTGTTTTGGGTCTAAATGGTTCAGGTAAATCTACCCTACTACGTATCATGGCTGGTATTGATACTGATATTGATGGTGAAGCTCGTGCACAACAAGGTCTTAAAGTCGGTTACCTACCGCAAGAGCCTGTACTAGACGAATCAAAAACAGTTCGTGAAATCGTAGAAGAAGCGGTTTCTGATGTTGCAGACGCGCTTAAGCGTATCGATGCAGTTTACGCAGCTTACGCAGAACCAGATGCAGATTTTGACGCTCTTGCTAAAGAACAAGGCGAGCTTGAAGCGCTGATCCAAGCAAAAGACGGTCACAACCTAGAGACAGCTCTAGAGCGCGCAGCTGACGCACTTCGTCTTCCTGAGTGGGATGCGAAAATCGAATTCCTATCAGGTGGTGAACGTCGTCGTGTTGCGATCTGTCGTCTACTTCTAGAGAAGCCAGACATGCTGCTTCTTGATGAACCAACCAACCACTTGGATGCAGAATCAGTTGCTTGGCTTGAGCACTTCCTTGTTGATTACAGCGGTACTGTTGTGGCAATTACCCACGACCGTTACTTCTTAGATAACGCTGCTGGCTGGATTCTTGAGCTTGACCGTGGTGAAGGTATTCCATGGGAAGGTAACTACACATCTTGGCTAGAGCAGAAAGATGAGCGTCTGAAACAAGAAAAATCAGGCGAAAGCGCACGTCAAAAGACTATTGAGAAAGAACTTGAGTGGGTGCGTCAGAATCCTAAAGGCCGTCAGGCTAAGTCTAAAGCTCGTATGGCTCGTTTTGAAGAACTAACGACTGGCCAATACCAGAAGCGTAACGAAACCAACGAACTGTTCATCCCGCCAGGCGAGCGTTTAGGTGACAAGGTACTTGAAGTTAAGAACCTAACTAAGTCATTTGGTGATCGCGTTCTTATCGATGACCTATCGTTCAGCATGCCTAAAGGCGCTATCGTCGGTATCGTGGGTGCCAACGGTGCAGGTAAATCAACACTATTCAAGATGCTAAGCGGCGCAGAACAGCCAGATTCAGGTACAGTTGAACTAGGCGAAACGGTTAAGCTTGCTTCTGTTGATCAGTTCCGTGACAGCATGGATGACACCAAAACAGTATTCCAAGAGATCTCTGAAGGCGCTGATATCATTAAGATCAACAACTTCGAAATCCCTGCTCGTGCATACTGCTCTCGCTTCAACTTCAAAGGCAACGACCAACAGAAAATCATCGGTCAGCTTTCTGGTGGTGAACGTAACCGTGTTCACCTAGCGAAACTGCTAAAAGCGGGCGGTAACGTACTGCTACTCGATGAGCCAACCAATGACCTTGATGTCGAAACTCTACGAGCACTTGAAGAAGCGCTGCTTGAGTTCCCTGGCTGTGCAATGGTTATCTCGCATGACCGTTGGTTCCTTGACCGTATTGCGACCCATATCTTAGACTACCGTGATGAAGGTCAAGTTAACTTCTACGAAGGTAACTATACTGAGTACACAGAGTGGCTGAAGAAGACTCTGGGTGCACAAGCGGCTGAACCGCACCGTATCAAGTACAAGCGTATTACTAAGTAAATTAGCTTGTATTTTGAACAAAGGCCGCGATAATAGCGGCCTTTGATATATCTGGCTTACTATTTACCTATTGATATAGAGAAATTACCTATGCTTGAAAGACGTCAATTTTCACGAGTTATTTATCAAGTCCCGACTGAGATCTCACAAGGACAAGTAAATGTATCAGGCTCAGTGCAAGACTTATCTCTCCATGGTTTACTCATTCAATGTGATAAATGGCAGCAACTCAGCCACGATGCTCCTGTTCAAGTCAGCTTTAAGCTCACCAACAGTGATATCAATATTCAGTTAGAAGCAACGATAGTCTCTACCATCAATACCTCAATGCGTTTACGCATAGAGCATTTAGATATTGATAGTATTAGCCACCTTAAGCGCCTTGTTGAGCTTAATGTCGGCGACGATGAACTGCTTTATAGAGAGATTGAACACCTTACCGATTTAGGTCAGGAATAATATCTCCATTACCTTTTTCTATTAGAAGCATTTAGTTAATACAGAACCATGTCTAAAAAAATTTCCATTACTATTCCCTCTAACAATGGGGAACAGACGTTTTACTTCGGCCGAAAAGCCGTGCTCATGTGCACCACTGCGATTTTTTCAGTGCCGCTGTTAATTGGCGGAGCTGCATACATGCATTTCGAAGGTAAACAAGAGCTCGCAATGCAAGCGGGCGACGCACAACAGTTGATTGAAACGCTGATTGTTGAAAAAGAGCAAACCGAGTTTCTTTACGCTGAGCAGGTAGAAACCAATCACTCGTTATCACAAACACTCACCGAGAAAGAAGGCACCATTCAACTGCTTGGTAAACGTGTATTCGATGTGGAATCAGTACTTGGCCTTGCCGATGAAGAGCTGCTTACCGATGATGTCTCTTTAGAAGATCGCATTGATGCGGCTGCGGTAGATTCAGCAGTAAGAGCGACGATGTTCCGTTTGATTCCAAACGACAGTCCTATGGCTTATCAACGTATATCTTCTTCTTATGGTAGCCGCACTAACCCTATTTCAGGTAAACGCCATGTACATACTGGTATCGATCTGACATGTAAGCGTGGTGAAGATATTGTCGCGCCTGCAGATGGAGTCATTGAAACGGTACGCCCAAGTAAAAAAGGCTTCGGTAACTTTATTACTATGCGTCACTCGTTCGGCTTCATGAGTTCTTACGCGCACCTACAAAAATTCAAAGTTCGCAGCGGTCAGTTTGTTAGTAAAGGTGATGTGATTGCGAGTTGTGGTAACTCAGGTAACTCAACCGGGCCACACCTGCATTATGAAGTACGCTTCCTTGGTCGCTCACTAAATCCGCAATACCTAATGGATTGGACACCAGAAAACTTCAACTACGTGTTCGAGAAAGAGAAAAAGGTTAAGTGGGGTCCACTGGTTCAGCTGATTGATAATGTGGTTCGCTTGCAGATCAACCTGACGAATGTGCCTTACATTAGCTCGACCATCGACACCGTATCAAGTGAAGATACTAAAAAGCCTATCGCGACTAACTAGTTATTAGCTGTTGGTTATTAGCTATTGATTATTAGGGCCAGTTGATTTGGCCTATGATGATCTAATTGCTTTTAGCCTACTGTAGGCCAACTACTTTTAGTCCTGAATTAGATAAAAAAAGAGCGACCATCAGGTCGCTCTTTTTTATAATTTCAAACCAAGGTTAACCTCGGTGAATCGAGTCATGTGCTTGTTTTAAAAGATTTTGGCTCTCTTGCAAGAACTGCTGTGAGTAGTCACCAAACCAATCACTGACTTGATTAAAGCTATCAACAAACTTGGCTTTATCTTTCCCATCCAAGATTTCTAATGCTTCGCCGAAACGACTGTGGAAACGTCGAATCATCTCAATATTCTCATCCGAAGAAAGAATAATATCACCGTATAAGTTCGGGTCTTGAGCAAACAGACGGCCAACCATCGCAATCTCCAGTCGGTAGATTGGCGAACTTAGCTTCAGAAGCTGATCAATGTTTGGATTTTCTTTACTCAGGTGCAAGCCGTAAGCAAAAGAGGTGAAGTGACGAAGTGCTTGAATCAGAGTCATGCCGTGATCGTGTTCCGCGGCATCCATCTGACAAAGGCTCGCGCCCCAAATACCAAATTGATTCAGCAACCATTGGTAGCTTTCAGAACCACGTCCATCACTGTAAACAATCACTTGTTTCGCAAGGCTTGGAACGTCAGGACCAAACATTGGGTGTAATCCAACCACAGGGCCTTGGTGCATGTTCATCATGGCTTGTAGAGGCTTTGATTTAATCGACGTCAAATCACAAAGAATACAATCGCTTGGTAGGTTCCCCAGCTTCGCAATCACACCTTCCGTTAGGTGAATTGGAACCGTAACAACCACAAGGCCGGCATTATCTAAGATCTCATCGGCTTTATCCCAATCTTGGCTGCCAAGGATTTTCACTTCGTAGCCAGAAAGCTTGAACATACGGCCAAACAGACCACCAAGTTGACCATTACCACCAACGATAACCACTGAACGTAACTCTGGGTTAAGGCACTTAAAACCAGAATCTTTTTCACTGGCATAAGACTCACGCATCGTACGACGCAAAATATCTTCGATTAACTGCGGTGGAACCCCTATTTTCTCGGCTTCTTGACGACGAGACGCCAGCATCGCAGCTTCGCGCTCTGGTACATAAATAGGTAAACCATGTTCACTTTTTACTTCTCCGACTTTCTCTACTAGAGCCAGTCGTTGAGCCAGTAAATCCAACATTTGTTTATCGACAGCATCGATTTGGTCGCGTAATTCGTTCAGTTCAACGGCCATTTTATTCCTTACTAATCTATAAGCCCGTGCTAATCTAAAAGCCCGCACTGATGCAGGTTCGTTAGCAACAGATCTTAAAATGCCCCATTAGATGAGGCACTTAAATTTAAACTCTGACTAACCTTTCAAGCGGTTCTCTAAGAACGGGACTAATTCCGTATGTGCATGTTTCAATAGTGCCTCAGTTGAATCCCAATTGATACACGCGTCGGTAATAGATACCCCGTATTTCATCTCATTGAGAGGTATATCTGAAGATTGGTTTCCTTCGTTAATATGGCTCTCAATCATCAGGCCGATAATCGACTTATTACCTTCACGAATCTGATGGATGACATCTTCAGCCACCAGCGGTTGGCGACGGAAATCTTTACGAGAGTTCGCATGGCTACAGTCAACCATTAGTGCCGCCTCTAAGCCAGACTTACCCAGCTCTTGCTCACATTCGTGTACAGATACTGAATCGTAGTTCGTCTGCTTACCGCCACGTAAAATTACGTGACCATTTGGGTTACCTTGCGTCGTGAGTAGTGCGACTTGACCTTCACGGCTGATACCCATGAAACGGTGGCTAGAAGAAGCCGCCTGCATTGCATTGATTGCAGTACCTAGATTGCCATCCGTACCATTCTTAAAGCCGATTGGCATTGAAAGACCACTCGCCATTTCGCGGTGGGTTTGTGACTCAGTCGTACGAGCGCCGATTGCTGCCCAGCTGAATGTATCTGCTAGGTATTGCGGGCTAATTGGATCTAGCGCTTCTGTCGCTAGTGGAATTTCCATCTCAGCGAGTTCAACAAGTAGCTCACGACCAACATGCAGACCATGCTCAATATCGAAAGTGCCATCTAGGTGAGGGTCATTGATCAAGCCTTTCCAACCAACAGTGGTACGAGGCTTCTCAAAGTAAACACGCATTACAATATACAGTTGGTCGCTAAGCTGCTCAGATAAAGCTTTTAAGCGTTTCGCGTATTCTTTCGCAGCTTCAATATCATGGATAGAACATGGGCCACATACTACAAGCATGCGATGATCTTTCTTATGAATGATATTTGCTATAGTTTCACGAGACTCTTGAATGAAACGACGAGCATTATCACTCAAAGGCAGTTTTGCTTTTAACTCCTCTGGAGTAATCAGTACCTGTTCGTCGATGATATTGACATTGCTTAATTCACTTTTCTGCATAACTCAACCTGTATATTTATTTTTACACCCAACATTTCCATTTGGGCTAACAATCTTTAAAAACACAATAACAGCTACAAAAACGATTGCAAGTGTAAACAATAAAAAACATTTACTGTAAAATTAAATTTACACACCCTCTTTAATTCACTCTGATACACAAACCAGTTTAAACCTCGCCCCACACATACAAAAAAGGCGATATTTCTCATATCGCCTTCTTCAAACTTATAGAGTGTTTATTTATCACCCAGCGTTTAACATTCGCTTAATTTGCTCTGAGGCCTTTTTCCATCGACTGTCCGAGTGAAGAGTCGGTAAGTCAAAGCTGTGCTTTTTAAGCAATGAGTTGGCTAAAGGCACCTTTTGAATAGCTAAGTGATCAAGAGCTTCAATTTGTGCATCTCGTTTATTACACATCAACACCATGTCACACCCCGCATTCAGAGCAGCCTTCGCTCTGTCGGCAGGGCCGCCCATAATCGCAGCGCCTTCCATGGTTAAGTCATCAGAGAAAATTAGACCTTTAAACCCAAGTTGCTGTCTTAATACTTTCTTCAGCCAATATTCAGAGCCACTCGCTGGCTGGTCATCATAGTGAGAAAAAACCACGTGCGCAGGCATCATCGCATCTAATATTCCAGCTTCAATTTGAGCCTTGAAAATGGCCATGTCAGTTTCAAAGATGTCGTCTCTAGGATCGTAAGGCGTTTCAAGGTGTGAGTCAGCAATCACGCCGCCGTGTCCTGGGAAGTGCTTCCCTGTTGTCGCCATGCCAACCGATTTCATGCCCTTAATAAAAGCACTGCTGTGGCGAACAATGGTATCAATATCTTCACCAAACGCTCGGCTACCAATCGCTTTACAGTCGTGACCTTTATCTAATACAGGCGCAAAGCTAAGATCGATACCATGGGCAATCAATTCCGCCGCCATCAACCAACCGGCTTGTTCTGCTAACTGCTCACCATTATTCTTAGTCGCGAATTCTTGAGCGGCAGGGATAATTGAAAATCCATCGCGGAAGCGCTGAACTCGGCCACCTTCTTGGTCAACACCAATCAAAATAGGACGTTTCGCTACCTTGCGGATCTCTTTGTTTAACGCCGAAAGCTGTTTGCTATCGTGGTAGTTTCGAGCAAATAAGATGAGACCACCAACGGTTGGATGCTCTAAAATTTCTCTGTCTTCAGCTGTTAGCTCATAGCCCGCAACATCTACCCACAACGGTCCCATATTTATCCCTTATTAAACCTAATTTCATAAACTTCCCGAGATTATTCTCTTTAAATTTGCTTTACAATGTTTTTAAACCAATCTGTGGAAGACTTTAAGAATGCAGGGCAAGAGCTTAGGAATGGATCATAAAGAACTGTATATCGGTGTGATGTCGGGAACGAGTATGGACGGCGTTGATACAGCGTTAGTCTCGATTGAAGACGAGAGCATTACATTACTGGCTCATGATGAGTTCCCGATGCCAGATGGTCTCAAAGCCCGTCTGCTTGAAGTTTGTATTGGTCAGAAAACGGATTTGATTGATATTGGTGAACTAGACCACCAGCTTGGTCATCTATTTGCTGATGCAGTTCTGCAACTTCTCGATAAGTCAGGTACACCTGCATCCTCTGTGAGTGCGATTGGTAATCATGGTCAAACGGTATTCCATCAGCCAACAGGTGATTCGCCATTTACCATGCAGCTGGGCGATGCCAATATCATTGCCGCGAAAACAGAGATACAAACCGTCGCCGACTTCAGACGCAAAGACATGGCGCTTGGCGGGCAAGGTGCGCCACTAGTACCAGCGTTTCACCATACGATCTTTCACCCGCAAGACAGCTCGGTTGTGGTGTTGAATATTGGTGGTATATCGAATATTTCAGTGCTGCGCCCGAATCAGCCAACTCTTGGTTATGATACTGGCCCGGGCAATATGTTGATGGACGCTTGGGTAGATAAACACACGGGTGAGAAGTTTGACCGTGATGCACGGTTCGCGCTAAAAGGCCAACTCAATCAAGCCTTACTCGAACAGATGTTGAACGAATCTTATCTATCTCAAATGCCACCGAAAAGCACCGGCAGAGAGCTATTTAATCTACCGTGGCTAGAGCAACAATTAACAGAATTTAAAGATCTTGCAGCAGAAGATGTTCAGCGCACGCTTTGTGAATACACCGCATTGACGATAGCCAATGAAGTGGAGACTTATCGCCTGGGTAACCAACCTGCACTGTATGTGTGTGGCGGTGGTACGAGAAATCCATTGTTGATGAAGAGACTGTCTGAACTGCTTCCTAGCTGGGAGGTTGAGTCGACGACCACTAAAGGCGTTGATGCCGATTACATGGAAGCGATGGCCTTTGCTTGGCTTGCTCAACGTCATGTTCATCAACTGCCAAGTAATTTACCAGAAGTGACTGGCGCAAGTAGACCTGCCTCTCTAGGCGTTCTATATCGTGCTGACTAAACAACTTTAGAACCACCATTTTAGAATCACCATTTAAGGATCATTATGAGTAACGACGCTCTCATATCAGCGCTCTCGCACCTCGTTTCGGAGGGGAGAAACCCTGACACTATGGATATTGATCTGCTCACCTCTCTCGAAGTGGTTGAAAAGATTAACCAACAAGACAAACAGGTTCCACTGGCGATCGAAGCGGAACTGCCCCAGATAGCGAAAGCGGTTGATAAGATCGCTCACGCTTTTCAAAACGGTGGTCGACTGATTTATATGGGTGCAGGCACCAGTGGCCGACTAGGTGTTTTAGATGCCTCAGAATGCCCTCCGACTTTTGGCGTTTCAGACAAGATGGTTATCGGCCTCATCGCTGGCGGACCCGAAGCGATTTTAAAAGCCAAAGAAGGCGCTGAAGACTCGCTGACTCTCGGTATTGAAGATCTGAATGCAATTCAGTTTTCAGAAAATGATGTCGTGGTAGGTATCGCGGCTAGTGGCCGCACACCTTACGTAATTGGTGCACTAAACTACGCCAATCAGATTGGCGCGGTGACGGTTGCGCTGTCTTGTAACCCTGGCTCTCCGATTGCTGAGATTGCTCAAATCGCGATAAGCCCAGTGGTTGGCCCGGAAGCATTGACTGGCTCAACACGCCTCAAATCAGGTACGGCGCAAAAATTAGTGCTAAATATGCTAACGACTGCCAGCATGATTCGTATCGGTAAGAGCTACCAAAATCTGATGGTCGACGTAAAAGCAACCAATGAAAAATTGGTTGCCCGCGCTGCTCGTATCGTTATCCAAGCGACGGAGTGTGATAAAGCCCTTGCAGTTTCGACACTTAAAACCACCGATTATGATGTAAAACTGTCTATTTTGATGATTCTGACAGGGCTGGGGTTAGAATCAGCTAAGGCTCAACTTGATCAACAAAATGGTTTCTTGAGAAAAGCGGTCGAGAATAATCAGTAATCTTAATTTGGTTTGTAGCTTCTCATTTAGACAGCTACTTTAACGACATACAAAAGACCAGTACACATGCGGCACTGGTCTTTTTATTTTCTAATCGCTAGTTTGAGCTTAGTAGTCGTTAGAAAACTCATCCCAGCCGCGCTGCCATTCCATACGGAAACGTTGAGCGTCTTCCGTACCTGAACAAACGCCTTCATAAACCTGGCCAGATAAGCCAATTTGATAAGCATGGTTTGGGTTGCAGTATTCAGCAACACCTAGATAGTAACCTTTGCTGTAGCTTGATTGGTCTACCGTTCCAAGCTTAGTCATCTCTTGGTAAGAACGTTGAGTGTTACCTTTGATCCCGTCACGATAGCCAATCTCTTGCCAATTGCCTTCGGCCGCTAAATCTTGAACATTGGCGCTGCATCCTGCAAGGCTAAATGCCACGGCGAATAGTGCTATTATTTTTTTCATTTCAATCCTTTATATTGTTACTTCACCACTTCCTGACGAAGCGCTGCCATTGTGGCGATTCTCCGCTGAACACGTACTGATGTCCACTCATTGTCTATTGTTGTCCTCTTCAGCAAGAGAACAAACCGCTCAATCAGTTATAACACCACTTAATTAGCTATTCGACCACTCACTCTCATAGCGGAAGTTTCTTCTCATACACTCCTTTAATATACACCCTGACTTAATTAATACATTCAGGGATAACAAATTATGATGTGGTTTCTTACCTGTGTTGCAGCACTCATTGGTGGCTACTTTATTTACGGTGCCTTTATCGAGAAGATTTTCGGTATCAATGAAAAGCGTCAAACACCAGCTCATACTAAGCAAGACGGCGTGGACTTCGTTCCAATGTCGACGCCAAAGGTTTACCTAGTTCAACTGCTTAACATTGCAGGTGTAGGTCCAATCTTCGGCCCTATCATGGGTGCCCTTTACGGCCCAGCAGCAATGCTTTGGATCGTGCTAGGTTGTATCTTCGCAGGTGCCGTACACGACTACTTCTCAGGTATGTTATCTATCCGCAATGGTGGCGCTTCGGTTCCAACCATCACTGGACGTTACCTAGGCAATGGCGCAAAACACTTTATGAACATCTTTGCCATTGTTCTACTGCTTCTGGTTGGTGTGGTATTCGTTTCTGCTCCAGCAGGCATGATCACTAACCTAGTGAACGACCAAACTGATTTCGTGATGTCTACCAGCACTATGGTTGTCATCATCTTTGCTTACTACATCATCGCAACGATTGTCCCTGTCGATAAAATCATTGGTCGCTTCTACCCACTGTTCGGTGCACTACTTATCTTTATGTCTGTTGGCCTAATCACTGCGATTGGTCTATCTGACGAGCACCAAATCATGGGTGGCTTCGAGATGAAAGACATGTTCACCAACATGAACCCGAATGACCTACCACTTTGGCCTGCTCTATTCATCACTATCGCATGTGGTGCTATTTCTGGCTTCCACGCAACTCAGTCTCCTTTGATGGCGCGTTGTATGGAAAACGAGAAGAACGGTCGCTTCGTATTCTACGGTGCAATGATTGGTGAAGGCATCATCGCTCTAATCTGGTGTGCACTTGCTCTGTCGTTCTTCGGTTCTGTTGAGTCTTTGTCTGACGCGATTGCAAACGGCGGCCCAGGTAACGTGGTATACAGCGCTTCATTTGGTCTATTGGGTGTGTTCGGCGGTATCCTTGCTTTCCTTGGCGTGGTTATCCTACCTATCACTTCTGGTGATACAGCGTTCCGTTCAAGCCGTCTTATCCTTGCTGAATACTTCAACATGGAACAGAAGACACTGCGTAACCGCCTACTGATGGCTCTACCACTGTTCGTTATCGGTGGCATCCTGACTCAAGTAGACTTCGGCATCATCTGGCGCTACTTCGGTTTTGCTAACCAATCAACAGCAGTCATGATGCTATGGACAGCTTCGGCTTACCTACTTCGTCACAATAAACTACACTGGGTAACAACGGTTCCAGCTGTGTTCATGACATCTGTGTGTATCACATTTATCCTCAACAACAGCCAACTGGGCTTCGGTCTACCAATGCAGCTTTCAACCATCATCGGCGTGGTGAGTGCATTCGGAATTGCGGCTTACGTTATCAAAATTTCAAAAGGCAAAGGCGATATCGACCTTGCTGATGAAGAAGAAAAAGAAGCAAAAGGCGTCACCAAAACCGCCTAGTTCTTTCAGACTCTTGAGAACAAGAGACACGTCTTCATAGAGAGACGAAAGAACAAGCCAAACACACTTCGCTTGCTCCCGTAATCACCCAGTGATTCGTGGAAATTATGACTAAAGCCCGTCCTCTGTGATGGGCTTTACTGTATCTCAGCATTAGTACATCAATATTGGTATCTCCGCCCGACAAGCAATCGTCACTCGATATAACCAACGAAAACACAAGCAAAGCTACCGTTACCACGCAATGAGCTTTACACTTAACCAGCGTCTCAATAGGTGAAAATATGGAACTCATTCTCTCTCTGCTGCAACAAACCTGTGTTTACTTAGTAATTGCTTACATGCTAAGTAAAACTCCACTGATTCTCCCTTTGTTGAGCATCTCTTCACGCTTAAGTCATAAAGTCAGCTGTTATGTTCTGTTTTCTCTGTTCTGTATTATGGGCACCTATTTTGGACTACAGATTAATGACGCGATAGCCAATACGCGCGCGATGGGTGCGGTCATGGGTGGTCTATTTGGCGGCCCTGTCGTTGGCTTTGCCGTCGGCTTTACTGGCGGTATTCACCGTTACTCATTAGGCGGATTCACAGACTTGGCTTGTGCTATTTCCACCACAGCTGAAGGCTTGATTGGCGGCCTATTGCACGTTTATCTCGTCAGAAAGAACAAAGCGAGCCAGCTGTTTAATCCATTGGTGGTTTTCTCTGTTACCTTGTTTGCAGAGATTATTCAAATGCTAATTCTGTTAGCGGTCGCGAAACCATTCGAGCAGTCCTACGCTCTGGTTTCTGATATTGCCGCGCCAATGATCATTGCTAACTCGGTCGGTGCGGCGCTGTTCATGAGCATCATCCAAGATCGGAAAACCATCTTCGAGAAGTATTCGGCAACTTTCTCACGCCGCGCATTAACCATCGCCGAGCGTTCAGTGGGTATTTTGCATGGTGGATTCAATTCGGATAATGCGCAAAAAATCGTGCGTATCATTTACGAAGAGACCAACGTTGGTGCGGTGGCAATCACCGACCGAGAAAAAATCCTAGCGTTCATCGGCATTGGTGATGAACACCATATTCCGAACACCCCTATTTCATCGCAGAGCACGCTCACTTCGATGGAACAGAACGACATCATCTACCTTGATGGCAAAGAGAATCCATACCAATGCTCCCTTTCGCAGGATTGTAAGTTAGGCTCCGCGCTAATTATCCCGTTAAGAGCAGGAAACGAAGTCATCGGAACCATCAAACTGTATGAACCAAAGTTGAAACTATTCTCGACCATCAATATGTCGATGGGTGAAGGTATCGCTCAGCTATTGTCGAGCCAGATCCTGTTTAGTAATTATCAACAACAGCAAACGCTACTTACCCAAGCAGAAATAAAACTGCTGCACGCTCAAGTGAACCCACATTTCTTGTTCAATGCGCTTAACACCATCAGCGCAGTGACACGTCGCGACCCAGATAAAGCTCGGGAGCTAATTCAGCATCTGTCTCACTTCTTTAGAAGTAACCTGAAGCAGAACATCAACACTGTAAAACTCAAAGATGAACTGGCACACGTGAATGCGTATCTAACCATAGAGAAAGCACGCTTTACCGATCGATTAGAAGTGGAATGGGATATCGACCCACAACTGTACGAGTCGCAACTGCCAAGCTTTACCCTGCAGCCACTGGTTGAAAACGCCATCAAACATGGGATTTCTAACATGCTGGAAGGCGGCCAAGTGAAGATCTATAGCGAAGCCTTCGAGGGTGGATTTAAGCTGATCGTGGAAGACAATGCAGGCAACTATCAAAAGCCTTCTCAAGACCATGTCGGTTTAGGGATGGAAATTGTTGATAAACGACTCACTAATTTCTTTGGACAAGATTCAGCACTAAAAATAGAATCTCAACCACAGCAATTCACTCGAATGAGCTTTATCATACCTATACTAAAATAAAGGTATTTTCGGAGACGAATCGCTCCGAGTTGAAACATTTAGAAGCAGACATTTAAAAGATAAGCGTGAATCAAGCAGGGATAGAACCAAGATGAAGATTGTAGGATGTTAAAGGCATTAGTTGTCGATGATGAGCTTTTTGCTCGCGAAGAACTGATTGAACTACTGACCGAAACAGGAGAAGTGGAAATCATCGGCCAAGCAAGTAACGCGATCGAAGGACTTAAACAGATCAATCTGCTTAAGCCTGACGTGGTGTATTTGGATATCCAAATGCCGCAGGTTACCGGGATTGAACTGTTAAGCATGCTTGATCCAGACACGATGCCTTACGTGGTATTCGTGACCGCCTACGACCAATATGCGATCCAAGCGTTCGAGGATAATGCTTTTGACTACCTACTTAAGCCAGTTGAACCCTGTCGATTAAACAAGAGCGTTTGTCGTCTTAACAAGGTCATAAAACAAAACCAGAAAACACCGGAACAAGATATCTCTGCGATTGCTCCCTGTCACTTAGAGCAAATCCCGTGCATCGGCCATAACCGTATTGTGATCATGGCAAGCCAAACGGTCGAGTGTGCTTATTCCGATATCAGTGGTGTTCATGTTCGTAGCTCATCACAAACAGCAACATCGCAGTTAACCCTAAAGATCTTGGAAGAAAAAACCGACTTAATCCGCTGTCATCGACAATACTTGATCAACATAAAATCGATCCAAGAGATCAAACTGTTAGAGAATGGGTTAGCGGAGATCATCACGCTGACCGGTTTTGAAGTGCCTGTCAGTCGTCGCTATCTAAAAGCCTTAAAAGAGCAGCTCGGTCTCCAGTAACCCGTTAGAAATTCGACGCCTTGTTCTAAAGCGCGATCAAAAAAGCCAACGCATCAACGTTGGCTTCCTGCTGTTTACAAATCAATAGTGTTTGCGAATCGATCTTGTCACACATCAATAGTGATTAGTCGACTTGCTTAATCTGCAGCTCTTTCGGTACTTCGAAGAACATGTTCTCTTCACGACCTTGAATCTCCTCAACCTCGGTAGCACCCAGCTCACGAATACGATCTAAGATTTGGTTTACCAACTCTTCAGGAGCAGAAGCACCGGCTGTTACACCGATTTTCTTTTTTCCTTCAACCCATTCAGTTTGAATGTCTTCAGGGCAGTCTGTTAGATAACCTGGCGTACCGAGCTTCTCAGCTAGCTCTTTTAAACGAGTTGAGTTCGATGAGTTCTTAGAACCAACAACTATCACCACATCAACATCACCGGCCATCTCACGAATTGCGTCCTGACGGTTTTGAGTCGCGTAGCAGATGTCGTCTTTACGTGGGCCTTGGATCTCAGGGAACACTCGACGCAGCTCTTCAATCACGTCTGCAGTTTCATCAACTGACAACGTGGTTTGGCTAACGTAATGCAGGTTACTTGGATCATTCACCACTAGGTTCTGTACGTCCTCTGGTTTCTCAACCAAGTACATTCCACCTGTTTGGCTAGCGTACTGACCCATGGTGCCTTCCACTTCTGGGTGACCCGCGTGACCAATCAGAACCACTTCCATATGCTTGCGGCTCGCACGAGCAACTTCCATATGGACTTTGGTTACCAAAGGACACGTTGCATCAAATACGGTGAGTTCGCGCTCTTTCGCTTCTTTACGAACGGCTTGAGAAACACCGTGAGCAGAGAAGATCACGATGTTATCGTCTGGCACTTCACTTAACTCTTCGACAAAAATAGCACCACGTTGCTTTAGCCCTTCAACAACAAAGCGGTTGTGTACCACTTCATGACGAACATAGATCGGTGGCTGGTACATTTCGAGTGCACGCTCAACAATACTGATCGCACGATCGACACCGGCACAAAAGCCACGAGGGTTAGCTAACATTATTTTCATTTCATTGCTCATCATTTACCGCGGTACTAAGGTTGCTTCTATAGAGTTCGCTGTCAGCGAGGCTCGCATTCTACAGTGAAGCGCCTAGACAGTGAAGCTCTGGGTTACATCACAGCTGTAAGGTGATGTTATTCAACCGTCAAGATAGCGATTCTAACGCTAAGATAGTTAGTCCACCGCTAAAATAGTTAATCCACCGCTAAGATGTTGACGTCAAACGTAACGTCTTGGCCTGCTAGTGGGTGATTAAAATCAACGGTCACTGAATCACCTGCAATATCAGTGATAATACCCGGGATCTCCATACCGTCAGGACCTGAGAAAGCCATGATAGTACCGACTTCAACATCAGTACCACCAGCAAACTTCGCTTTATCCATGTGGTGGATATGGTCTGGGTTAGGCATACCAAACGCATCTTGTGCTTTCAGTTCGATAGACTTTTCCGTCCCAGCTTCAAGCCCAAGCAAACACGCTTCGAAGTTTTCGCTTAGGCTACCATCACCCATAACGAACTTAGCGGGCTTGCCCATATTTTCGGTGCTATCGGCAACTGAACCATCCTTCATTTTAATCGTAAAATGTAGAGTTACTGCTGAATCATTTTTAATTGCTGCCACGTTACTTTCCTTAGATTTCTTTATTATTTGAGGATGCGCTGTGCTTTGCTTCCTTGTTGACTGAAGCATAAAAAAAAGCGCCGTCGGAATCAACCGACAGCGCTTAGGGCTATTCTATTCTGTGAGTCATAGACTGACTTTAGGGCAATCTATTTAAAAGCGATTTACTTAATACTCATTAATGCTTGAGTCGCCTATTTACTTTCATCTTTCTTGCGAAAGCCATCTAAGATAATCATCGCAGCACCGATACAGATCCCCATATCAGCCAAGTTGAATGCAGGCCAATGGTAAGTACCCCAGTAGAAATCTAAGTAATCGACAACAAAGCCGTGTACTACTCGGTCAAATACGTTACCTACCGCGCCACCAATGATGATCGCATAAGCAATGTTATTCCACTTCTCTGCCGCAGGTAGTTTGCTCATCCAGTATGTCAGCATGCCCGTTACCGCAAAGGCGATACCAGTAAATAACCAACGCTGCCAGCCACTCTGATCGCTCAGAAAGCTAAATGCTGCACCATAGTTATGGACATACAAAAAGTTAAAGAATGGCAACACCTCAATACGGTTTGCCCAGCCATAACCCATGTTGTCCATGACAAAGAGTTTGATACCGATATCAGCAAGGAACACCAACAGAGCCAGCCATAACCAACGCACACCAGATTGTTTTAACGAAACTTCACTCATTTCTATTCCTAGTATTTACGAAGCCAGTACCCATTTAATCATCCTGTTTAAGGGATGATGAGCACTCCACTCGGTTAAACACATTTCCTATAATTAAAAATAACCCCAGTTGATACTGGGGCTATGATTTTTACAAAAAGTTCAGTCTTTCTCTGAGTCGTTATGCGTATTTACGCACTTCGCCTTCACCGTCGATGTTCGACACACAACGACCACAAATTTTCTCGTGACCTTCGATTGTGCCTACATCTGGAGTGTGGTGCCAGCAACGGTCACACTTCTCAGCTTCAGTTGCTGCGACTTCAACGTATAAACCTGCAACGTCTGTCGCTTGAGCTGTATCAGACTTGTCGCTAAGCGGCTTAACAACAGCAGCAGAGGTGATAAGTACGAAACGTAGCTCATCTTCTAGCTTGTTGATTTTAGCAGCCAGTGCGTCGTCAGCGTATAGAGTCACTTCAGCCTGCAATGCACCACCGATCGTTTTCTCTTTACGAGCATCTTCAAGAAGCTTGTTCACTGCGCCACGAACTGACTGGATTTCAGTCCAGAATTCGTTGCTTAGCTCTTCGTCGTCAGCAAGACCAAATAGGCCTTCGAACCACTCGCCTGTGAATACAAACGTGTCGCGCTCGCCAGGCATCTCGTTCCAGATTTCATCTGCAGTGAACGACATGATAGGCGCCATCCAACGAACTAGAGCTTCTACAATGTAGTAAAGCGCCGTTTGACAGCTACGTTGAGCATGGCTGCCCTGTTTCGCTGTGTACTGACGGTCTTTAATTACGTCTAGGTAGAAAGAACCCATTTCGATAGAACAGAACTGCATTAGACGTTGAGTCACACCGTGAGTGTTGTACTCACCGTATGCTTTAACAATCTCTTCTTGTGCAGCTTGAGCACGGCCAACAGCCCAGCGATCAAGTGCTACCATTTCTTCAGCAGGCACTAGGTCAGTTTCAGGGTTGAAACCGTTCAAGTTCGCTAGGAAGAAACGAGCCGTGTTACGAATACGACGGTAAGCATCAGCAGAACGCTTAAGGATCTCGTCAGAAACCGCAACTTCGTTAGTGTAATCCGTAGAAGCAACCCATAGACGTAGGATATCTGCGCCTAGCTTGTTGGTTACATCTTTAGGAGCAACAACGTTACCGATAGATTTAGACATCTTACGGCCGTTACCATCAACCACGAAACCGTGCGTTAGCACTTGCTTGTATGGTGCTTCGTCTTTCATCGCGATAGATGAAATCAAAGATGACTGGAACCAGCCACGGTGTTGGTCAGAACCTTCAAGGTACAGATCAGCACTGTGCGTTCTTTCTTCATTCGGGAAGTTGTACTCTTCACGAGAATCCACAACAGAGAAGTGCGTTACACCTGAGTCGAACCATACGTCTAACGTATCAAGTACTTTCTCGTACTTGTCAGCGTCTTCAGCACCCATAAGTTCAGCAGCATCTACATCCCACCAAGCTTGAATGCCTTTTTCTTCCACAAGCTTCGCTACTTTTTCAATAAGAGCTGGGCTATCTGGGTGAAGTTCTGATGTTTCTTTATGAACGAACAGAGCAATTGGCACACCCCAAGTACGTTGACGAGAGATACACCACTCAGGGCGACCTTCGATCATACCTTCGATACGGCTTTGACCCCATTCTGGCATCCATTCAACACTCTTCGTTGACTCTAGTGCTTTTGCACGTAGGCCAGCTTGATCCATAGAGATGAACCACTGCGGTGTTGCACGGAAGATGATTGGAGTTTTATGTCTCCAACAGTGTGGGTAGCTGTGCTCGTAAGCGTGGTGATGCAGTAGTGCACCTTTCTCTTTTAGAACTTCTAAAACAGAATCGTTCGCTTTGAATACATGCTGACCAGCAAATAGCTCAGTATCTGGCAGGTAAACGCCGTTTGAACCTACTGGGTTAGCGATTTCTAGGTCGTACTTCTTACCAACCACGAAATCCTCTTGACCATGACCAGGCGCAGTGTGAACCACACCAGTACCTGAATCCGTTGTAACGTGGTCGCCAAGAACAGCAGGAACAGTAAAATCGTAGAACGGGTGGTTGAACTGAGAAAGCTCAAGATCAGCACCAGTCGCAAAACCAAGGTTATGGAAGTGCTCGATACCTGTACGATCCATTACGTCTTTTGCTAGTTCAGAAGCAACAACGATACGTTGAGCTGGCTGTTCGCCATTCGCTTCAACTTGGATAAGTACGTATTCAAGATCATCACGTAGACATACTGCGCGGTTAGCAGGCAGAGTCCACGGTGTTGTCGTCCAGATAACGATAGAGATTTCGCCCTGACCCGCGTGACCTTCCGCTAGAGTAAACTTCTCTAGAAGCGCCGCTTCGTCAGCTGCTGTAAATTTCACATCGATAGATGGAGAAACTTTATCTTTATATTCAACTTCAGCTTCAGCCAAAGCAGAACCACAGTCAGTACACCAGTGAACGGGTTTAAAACCTTTAAGAAGGTGACCTTTGTCTGCGATTTTGCCTAGAGAACGAATGATGTTCGCTTCAGTGCCGAAATCCATAGTGCGGTAAGGTTTATCCCACTCGCCCATGATACCAAGACGTTTGAAGCTCTCTTTCTGACCTTCAACTTGGCCCGCAGCGTACTTACGACACTCTTCGCGGAATTCAGCAGCTGAAATCTTCTGACCAGGCTTACCTTTCTTCTTCTCAACCATTAACTCGATTGGAAGACCGTGACAGTCCCAACCTGGGATGTACGGTGCATCAAAACCAGAAAGGGTCTTAGATTTGATAATAATGTCTTTAAGAATCTTATTCAGCGCGTGGCCAATGTGAATGTCGCCGTTCGCGTATGGAGGGCCATCATGCAGCACGAAAGATTTTTTACCTTTCTTTGCCTTACGGATTTCACCGTAAAGATCTTCTTTGTACCAACGCTTCAGCATTTCTGGTTCACGATTTGCCAGATTGCCGCGCATTGGGAACCCTGTTTCTGGTAAGTTCAGGGTATCTTTATAATCACTCATCGATTCTTAATTCCGTTATATTGGGCGAAGTTAGACATTATGTTAATCGGTGGAATCATCCGACTAATTCTTTAGCTGAAGCAGCCACACCCTTGCGGCTTCAGCATCCAATTCTATTTGATTCTTTAGTGCGTCGAACGATTCAAATTTTATCTCGTCGCGCAGTTTGTGCAAAAGTCGTACTTCTAACTGTTTACCATATAAATTGGCTTTAAAGTCAAAAAAGTGCACTTCTAATTGCTGCCTTACACCATTAACCGTTGGTCGTTGTCCAATATTAGCAACGCCACCGACAGGAACACCGTCGATATCCAATGCTTCAACAACATACACTCCCGATACAGGAGAAACACAACGTTTTAATGGAATGTTAGCGGTAGGGAAACCGATAGTTCTCCCTAATTTACGACCATGAGACACACGACCACTAATACTGTAGTCACGCCCTAACATGGTAGCACTTGCAGCCAAATCATCGACCGCTAGTGCATTCCGTATCTCAGTACTGCTTACTCGTAATTGATTTAAGCAATAGCTTTGGGTGCTTACCACCTCAAAACCATATTTTTCACCTGCTTCTTTAAGCATCGCGAAATTACCTGTTCGACCTTTGCCAAAGCAAAAATCGTCACCAACCACTAAGAATTTCACACCAAGCTTATCAACCAAAAGATCCTTAATGAATGCTTCTGCGGATAAGCTTGCAAAATACTGATTAAAATTCACACACAACAACCGACTGATATCTAGCTTACTCAGTTGCACATATTTATCTCGTAAGCGAGTTAAACGTGCTGGCGCTTTACCTCGGGCAAACAGCTCCATAGGCTGTGGTTCAAACGTCATGACAACAGAAGGGAGCCCTAATGCTGCAGCTTGTTTAGAAACCTGACTCAGAACCTCTTGATGTCCTAAATGAACACCATCGAAGTTACCTATGGTTAATACACAGCCATGATGCTGCGCTTTAATATTGTGTATACCTCGGATCAGTTCCATTATGATCAGCTAAAACCTGTTATTTGCATCATTTATTGTGTGAAACCGACGGATTATATACTAATCAGTATTAATCTGTCGCTGCTTTTAAATGTTTTACTCGGATACCTAAAATCAGTACCGAAACAATATAAACAAAGCCACCAAGTCCAATCAAGCCTGTTAATGTCAGCGCTCTCTGGCTAAAGCTCCATTCAAGCCAATGTTGCATATTATCCAACTGCCATAAAATCGCCGCGACCATCACTACGCCAGAGACAAGCAACTTGGCACTAAACAACAAGGTTGTCTTAGTTAATTGATAGACACCCGCAAGATGTAAACCCCGATATAGCAAGGTCATATTCACAAAGGCAGACAAGGCCGTCGCAATCGCCAAACCAACATAACCATAGAAGTAAGCAAAGATCGCGTTGAACACCATGTTGGTAACCATAGCGATAATGCCGTACTTCACAGGGGTTTTAGTATCTTGGCGAGAGTAATAGCCCGGAGCTAACACTTTAATCAGCATGAAGTTAAGCAAACCCGATGCGTAAGCAACCAATGACATTGATGCTTGCTGTACATCATGTGGCGAAAACTCACCACGCATGAAGAGCACCATCAGCATCGGCTTAGCTAACACTATCAGGCCTAACATCGCAGGAATGCCAAGCAGCAACACCATACGCACACCCCAGTCCATTGTGTGCGCAAACCCTTCACCTTGAGCTTCAACGTGTTTACGAGACAAAGCAGGAAGAATGACAGTTGCAATCGCAATACCGAATAGACCTAGTGGGAATTCAAGCAGTCGGTCTGAATAATACAACCAACTGATCGAACCGGTCGCTAGGAAGCTAGCAATAAAGGTATCAAACAATAAGTTAATTTGGCTGACCGATACACCGAACAGAGCTGGGATCATTAGCGTGCGGATCTTTACAACGCCCGGATCTCTCCAGCCCCACTTCGGCTTAACCAGAACACCCGCTTTTATCAAGAAAGGCATTTGGAAAAGGAATTGGACTAAACCACCAAGAAACACACCGATTGCCAAGCCAATTTCAGGCTGTTCTAAATTAGGAGCAAGAAACCAAGCACAAGCAATGATCATTACGTTCAAGAAAACAGGTGTAAATGACGAAACCGCAAATTTACCCATGGTATTGAGGATTGCACCAGATAAGGCAACAAAGGTAATAAACCATAAATAAGGAAAGGTAATCTTGAGCATAAAGCTCGCCAGCTCAAATTTAGGGGCTGCTGGGCCGTCATTCAACCAGTCGATAAACCAACCTGCACCAAACATCGCAGTGATCACACCCGAGCCCAAGACTCCGATAACGGTCACTATAGACACTAAAACCCCGAGCGTACCCGACACTTTAGCAATTAAATCTCGTGTCTTATCTTTATCACCTGCGGCGTGATATTCTGTTAATACAGGAACAAACGCTTGAGAAAACGCACCTTCTGCAAAAAGTCGACGTAAGAAATTAGGAATTTTATTAGCGAAGAAAAATACGTCGGCACTCGCTCCTGCTCCCATCAAATTTGCTACTACTACATCACGTACTAGCCCCAACACACGGGAAACAAAAGTCATTGCACTGACAATCAGGCCTGACTTTAATAGTCGTTTACTCACAGAAACCTCTGACACTGGTTGATTACTTTCAAGCAAGGATAAATACTATCCTGTCCTTAGAAGCATAATTATTAGCATTGGTCTAAAAATGCTGTTAGAATCCCCGCCATCTTAACCGCGATGACCTTTCCATACCAAAATTTGTTTTGGCTGAGATTGGTTTTTGCACAAATCATTTGACAATTAAGCGCCTATGAGGGATAGTCCTCGCCCTTAAATTGTCACCGAACTAAGTTTTTGGGAGTTAGACCTTGGCAAACAGTAAATCTGCTAAGAAGCGCGCTATCCAAGCTGAGAAACGTCGCCAGCACAATGCTAGCCGTCGTTCTATGATGCGCACTTACATGAAAAAAACTATTGCAGCTATTGAAGCTGGCAATAAAGAAGCTGCAACTGCTGCTCTTGTAGAAGTTACACCTCTTCTAGACCGCATGGCGACTAAAGGCCTTATTCATAAGAATAAAGCTGCACGTCATAAGTCTCGTTTCGCTGCTGCAATCAAAGCTCTTTAATAGAAATTTGATTACAACGCAAAACGAAAAAAACCGGCCTCGGCCGGTTTTTTTATATCTAAATTTTGAGTAACACAGCGATTTTTCTTACTGAACATTACTTAGCTTACTTAAAAGCACGTGGTTTACCGACAGATACTTACTTACTAAAAGGCATTTGGCTAACTGACACGCATTTGCTGACTAAAAGGTATATCGCTTACTAAAGGCCTATCGCTTACTAAAGGCCTATCGCTGACTACAAGATATATCGCTGACCGATAGACAACTAAGCATATAAAAAACAGACAACTAGAAAATAAACAGACAAGAAAATAGATAAATAGGTAGGTAAATAGATAGGCACTAACATTCGACATGAAATACTGACACTTCCTTGTGTCATTCTATCACTGATAAGAAATCCCCCTCCTACCAGCAATAAGCTACTTGCAGTAAATACCATGCAGTAGGTTAATCATCGCTTTTACTTCTTCACTGCTCAATGTGTAATACACAGTTTGAGCTTCTTTGCGAGTTTCGACCAAACCATCTCTTCTCAACCAAGCAAGATGTTGAGATAAAGCAGACTGACTCAGTTCCAACTTGCCACACAACTCCCCAACTGACAGTTCAGTACCATGTAATAGGCACAAAATCTGTAAGCGACGCTCGTTGGCCATGGCTTTGAGTAGAATCACAGCTTGCGCTGAGTTCTTCTCCATCTCTTTTAAGTTCATAGTTTGGCTCCCTACAACCTTTACACCAACTACGGCTATTAGTATTTCCGGCATATGGTGGCGTTATGATAATCGATATCAATTCATTAACAAACCGCCTCACTCGAACAATTTGCTAAAATCTGCGTCACATACATTTTTTACTGCTGGATGTTGGATCATCCTCTCAGCAAATATGACGTAGTACTCCTCTTTTAACTCTTCAATACCAACCAATAACTGCAGTGATGAATCCTCTTCAACTTCAGACATATAAAGCGTAGGTGCTAAGAAGATAGCGTCATCGTGATAACGAGCAAAGGCCTTCATCAATGCCGCGTCATCAAACTCACCCAAAATATCGGGTTTAAGTCCTTGTCTATCAAACCATTGCAGCACTTTACGCCCCATCGAGGTTCGACTTCCTGGGATCAAAAGCTTTCTTTGCTCTAATACAGCCGGGAAGCTAACACCTTCAACCTTACCCGAACTGAAAAAACTCATTCCACTCTCACCCAACTTCTTACTAAACAGGCCAGGACTTTGACTAGAATCCACCGGACAGTCAGACAAGATCATATCGAGCTTATGTTGAGACAGTTGCTCAAGTAGCATTTCATGGGTCGATTCAAAGCAGCGTAAATGAATACTGTTATCTGGGGGAATAGTCGACATCAGAATCTTGCTGACAAGCCTTTTAGACAGCGCATCTGCAACACCAACATCAAACAGAATATTGGAGTGCTGGCTGTAATTCACGATATCCAACATCTCGTAGCTCAGGCCAAACATACGATCGGAATATTTAAAGACTAGCTGTCCAAGCTCTGTAGGCTCAACACTGCGACCATTGCGCTTGGTCAACTTGCCATCCATACGCTCTTCTAACGCTTTTATCTGACCTGTTACCGTTTGTGGTGTTAGGAATAGAGCTTCTGCTGCTTTAGTAACAGAGCCTTGCTTGCAAACCATCCAGAAGTAATAAAGGTGGTTATAGTTGAGGTGCGACATAGATGTGCCGTAATAAAAGAGTAGATACCCTTGTTATATCAAATATGACACCTTCGCTCAACAAACTCGGAAAAACCTAACCAAACTAGTTATTACCACTTATTTTTTCGAAGTGTCTGATTTCATAATGTAATATTTCAGCAATTATTTTTAATTTTTCTCTAACTTTTAAGATCTATATCACCTATCAAAAATACAAATAAAATCCAATAAAAACAACAAGTTAAGATAAGATCATTTCAAGACCAAATATTTAAAGGGCAAATCATCACAAAAAAGTCTCACCTAAACCAAAATGTAATATTACTGAAATATTTGTTCTCTAACATCACGCTCAGATTAAACAAACAGACCAAACACAGACTTAAACGGTCCAATGGAGAAAACATTATGAACCAAGCTACTACTGCAGCAGCGCCTATCTCGAGCACAACTCGTTGGCTACGCTGGGCTAACTTGGCATTCATGCTTTACCTACTATTACTTTCAGTTTCAATGGTTGGTACAGGCTTCAAATGGGCAACAGGCGAGCAAGCAAAGGTTCTTTTCGAATTTGCTTCACACCCAGTTGCAGGCTTAATGATTGGTTTAGTGGCAACAGCACTTATTCAATCATCAAGTACAGTTACTTCAATTATCGTTGGCCTTGTGGCAGGTGGTTTACCTGTTGAGCTAGCAATCCCTATGATCATGGGTGCGAACATTGGTACTACAGTAACCAATACGCTAGTTAGCCTTGGTCATGTTCGTTGTAAAGACGAGTTCAAACGTGCATTCGCAAGTGCGACGATTCACGACTTCTTTAACCTATTAGCTGTTGCTATCTTCCTACCACTAGAGATGGCGTTTGGTATTCTAGAGAAGATTTCTCACTGGTTAGTATCACCGATGCTAGCAACAGGTGATATGAGCATGGGTGGTCTTAACTTCATCAAGCCAATCACTAAACCAGTAGTCAGTGCGATTAAAGAGCCACTATCGACATTTGGCGACACTGTTGGCGGTATCATGCTTATCGTTCTAGGTATCGCGACTATCTTCGTAGCTATCACGGTAATGGGTAAGCTAATGAAGAGCCTGATGGTGGGTCGTGCTCGTGAGATTCTAAAGAACGCAATCGGTCGTGGTCCTATCCACGGTATCGCTTCTGGCTCTATCGTTACTATCCTTGTTCAGTCTTCTTCTACGACAACAAGCTTGATGGTTCCACTAGTAGGTTCAGGGGTTCTTAAAGTACGTGACGTTTACCCATTCACTCTGGGTGCAAACATCGGTACGTGTATTACCGCGCTATTAGCAGCGACAGCTGTATCTGGTGAGTTCGCAGTATTCGCACTACAGATTGCTCTAGTACACTTGGTGTTCAACATCATGGCAACGGTATTCATCTTTGGTATTCCGTTCCTACGTGAACTACCAGTAAAAGCCGCTGATATTATTTCTGACATGGCTGTGAAGAATAAATCTGTAGTGGCTGGTTACCTTATTGCGGTATTCCTTGTACTGCCTGGTACCGTGTTAGCACTGACGGCTTAATCGCTAAATAATTAGATAGCTTAACCGCTAACAAGACACATCGCTTATAACAAAGCCCGCAACCTCCTAGGTTGCGGGCTTTTTCTGTTTAAGAGCAGATGAGGGAAGCAAAAAGCAGATACTGGATGCGAGTGAACGAGTAACGAAGAGCTAAAAGCAAATTCGAAATATGAGAAAATCGGCAGAGAAAATATTACTCACCAGAGGACTCAGTTCTAGCTCTTCGTATCCCGCATCTCGTTTATTCGCATCTAAAAAAACGCTTACTTACCTTGCTCATTACGCAGATACATAATGGCAACCATGCCAAAGCCGATAAATTGCCATAAATACTGTCCGTCGCTTGCGCCAGTGATGGTTTGAGTGAAAGCCATACAACTTGTCACGAATAGAGAAGAAAAAGCTGCATAGAGTAACCACGGGCGTTCTTTACCAGCCATGAATTCACCAGCGATCACCGAACGAAGAACCAGTAAAAACGGCACACATTGCAAAGCAATCAAAATCGGGAACATAAAATCGAATGTTGGACTCAGCAGAGCATGACCGATTTGGCTCTTATCCCAAGTTCCTACAATATAGCCTTTCCAGCCAGCCCAAGTGTCACCTGAATAAGCGGTATCTGGCGTAATAAAGCCAAGCACAACGCCCATCACTTTATCGATAAAGCCATTTTTGAACCAAAAGACGAATAAGAAGATCTGAATTGGAATGATCTGAAAAGCAAACTTCTTCAACATGTGTGTACCCCAAATAATTAATGATTTGGTTACCAGTATGTGGAAGTCGATGTTTTTACGCTTGATGCAAGGCAATCGAGCCTGAGTCCAAACAATAATCAAACATGTTGAGAAGCCTGTCGGCACAAGAAAACCTTGCGGAAGAGCCGTTACTATTAGCGGTAACTCAACGTCTTCACTTCAAAGAGAATTATATGGTTTAGGAAAGGTTTGTTTTTTATAAAGATTTAATAAGATCAAACAGTTGGCCATTATACTCTTTTTTCACTTCGGTATAGCGCTGATAGTTGTATTGCGAACCTTCGGGGTTATCCGACAGCTTGTCAGCCACACTAAGTAGATAAAAACTGATTGGGCTCGGTGTACTTTCGGCAGCATAAAAAAGGTAAGGGAAAGCTTGATTAGCATGTTGGTTGATTAACAGTGCAAGACCCAACGTAAGGTTGGCAATATCACAACGCGGATTCATCTCAAAGGCTTGCTTTGCCAGTTGCAGTGCATGTTCGCGATCTTCTTGCTCATGACTTTGCAAATAAGCCAAAGATTCCGAATACGACAATAAGGCATTGACCAGATAATTGTCTCTTCCTTGCTGTTGAATCGTATCCAACTGAAGTGCGATCTCTGCAAATGGCTGTCCACCTTTGCCTTGGTAGAAAAGCGATATCCCCTCTGAAATAACCTTCCAATCATCGTAGTTATCAATAGCGGTCACTCGATGACTGACTACGCCGTATTCTGAACTCATAGGGGCAATTATGGCTTTAATCTCAAGAATCACATCCCCAATGGCATCAAAGAAGTTGTCTTGGCTAAAGCTCTTTTCCACTTTCTGGCTTTGATTGGGCTGGCGGTTGTTTTGTATCAGCACGCTCAGTACATAGTCACCGCCCTTTTTCTTGAGCCAACCTTTAAGTTCGACACCATTATTGGCAAGTGATTGCTTGCCCTGTTTCGATAGCTGAGAGAAGTGGTAACCCGATAAGTTTTTAGCCGAATTCAATCCATAGAAAAGATAGTTGTATACACTTTCCGACATCTCATAATCGTCCGCAGAATCGAGCGTAATATCATGGATATAAACGGGAATCACATTACTTTGATGAGCGGCAATACCCACAGTGTCATTGGTTGGGACATCGCTTTTCCATGCCAAAATTGCGATCAAACCGAACGCTAATACAGCGGTTGTAATAAAAGCGATAGTTTTATTTTTGGGCTTAGAAACAACAACTTTAGTTTCAGGTGGGAGTATATCTTCTGCAGGAGTAGTCTCAACGCTAGGCTGAATTATCTCAATATCAAACAGATAACCTTGCTTAGGAATGGTTTGAATGATGCGATACGGACGTGCTTTATCCAGAAGCTGACTGCGCAATAAACTGATGACCTGTCTGACCAAGTTGTCAGACACTTGAGTTCTTTGCCACACATCAGCAGCTATCTGCTGCGTACTAACCACTTGCCCGCGCTTCTCGATGAAATAGCTGAGCAGCCTTGCTTGTAGTGGCTCTAAATGAATCTCTTCACTATCAATCACCAACTGGTTTTTATCAGGGTAGAAAGCAATAGGAAAGTCGTGTTGCAATACAAAGCAATGCGAGCGAGTCATAGTAGTTCTGTGGTTAGAAAAGACCACTCAAGATTATTGGTTTTACGAATGGTAAGCAAGCCAAGCATCAGAAATAAAAAAGGCTGCGCAGAGGCAGCCTTTCGATCAATCAGTCAATCAAAGCAGATTAGATTAAACCGAGAATGGGTACTTAATCGCTTCGTGGCATTCGTAGCCTTCAACCCAGAAGTCATCCATCGTCACCCACGTTTCCAAATCTTCTAAAGACTTAATCTCAGGATTGATATGGAATGTTGGCCCAGCTAAAGGCTCACGCTTCAACTGGATATCACGCATAGGTGCGAGTTGATCTTCGTAGATATGTGCATTAACCAGCTTGTGGTAAGCCACACCGGCTTTCTTACCAGTGATTTGTGCCATGATTGCTAGGAACACATACACTTGCACCATGTTGAAGTTCAGGCCTAATGGAACATCACAAGAGCGCTGAGTACTGTTTAGGTACAAAGTGTCACCAAGCAGAGAGAAGTGGTGGCTATACATACACGGACGCAAACAACCCATGTGGAACTCACCTGGGTTATAGAAGTTTAAGATCTCGCCGCGGTCATCAATGCCGTTTGTTAGATCATCAACAATCTTCTTCAGTTGGTCGATATGACCGCCGTCAGGTTTTGCCCATGCACGTCCTTGAACGCCATAAACACGGCCCATGTCGTCTTCACCCTTGCGGTAAGGGTTATTCAGCCATGCTTCATTCAGGTTAGAATTCGCATCCCAAGTTTTAGTCCCTAGTTTGCGAAAATCTTCAGCATTGTCGTAACCGCGGATATAGCCAAGCAGCTCAGCAACTGCGGCTTTCCAGAAACTTTTACGTGTTGTTACCAGTGGGAATTGGTTATTACCAACATCATATTCAAGGTCAGCATTGATTACGGTTAGGCAGCGCTTGCCTGTGCGTTCATTTTCAATCCAAGTACCGTCATTAACGATACGCTGACAGAGATCTAAATACTGTTTCACACCAATTCCTTACTTCGTTTGTTGTGGTAATTCATCTTTGTAGTGACCACGCTTGTATGCCCAAACCATCATCAGCACACCGATGATAACCATTGGCAGTGACAAAATTTGTCCCATAGAGATAAATCCACCGAACAAACCTAGCTGAGCATCAGGTTCACGTACGTATTCAACTAGGAAGCGGAATGTACCATATCCTGCTAGGAATAACCCTGATACAGAACCAAGAGGACGCGGCTTTTTAATGAACCAGTTCAAGATGAAGAACAGTACAATACCTTCAAGCGCCATTTCATAAAGCTGAGATGGGTGACGAGGAAGTGGACCACCGTTAGGGAATACAATCGCCCATGGCACATCAGTCACACGCCCCCATAGCTCACTGTTCATGAAGTTGCCCATACGCCCCATACCTAAACCAAATGGCACTAATGGTGCAATCATGTCAGCGACACCAAAGAAGGTTCGACCGTTCTTTTTGGCATACCAAAACATCGCGGTGATCACACCAATCAAACCACCGTGGAAAGACATACCGCCAGTCCATACCTTAAATAGGTAGAGTGGATCTTCAATGAAAAGGCCAAAGTTGTAGAAAAGTACGTAGCCAATACGACCACCCAATACCACACCTAGAAATCCGGCAAACAGTAAGTCTGATACTTGCTCTCGAGTCCAACCACTACCGGGTTGATCAGCTCGGCGATTTGCTAACCAAAGAGCAAACATAAAACCGACAAGGTACATTAGGCCGTACCAACGAACTGAGATTGGTCCTAGTTCAATAAGAACAGGATCGATATTTGGGAATTCGATAAAACCCTGAGACATACTTGGCTCTCTATCTAAAATTGAATAACGGTTAACTCAACAGCTAACAGAAAAAACACTACAGCAGCATAGTGGCTGCTATAAACATTAAAAATACCGCAAAGAATTTCTTCAGCACGGGGGTTGGCAATTGAGTGGCCAGTTTAGCGCCAACTCGTGTGGTCAGAACTGAGGTACAAGATATCGCGATCAAAGCCGGTAGATAAACATAACCCAAGCTATACGCCGGAAGATCATCGACAGAAGAGCCATGCCAAATAAAGCCTAACATTCCCGAAATCGCGATAACACAACCACATACAGAGGATGAGCCAACCGCTTTGCGCATTTCCACACCGTGATGATTAAGGAAGGGTACCGATAAAGAACCACCACCAATACCAGCCAAGCTTGAAACCAAACCAATACCGCCACCACATAACATGGTCTTAGCTGAACCCGGCATCAACTTTTGACTCTTAGAGCGGATCGACAACAACATCTGCAACGCCAATACCAAGACAATCACACCAAAGACTTTTGGCAGATATTGAGCAGGAATAACGTCGGCGACAAAAGAACCTAGGAAACCACCAATCACCACGCCAGGCATCAACCACTTAACGACAAAAAGCTCCACATTACCCAATTTTAAATGGTTAATCGCAGACGACCCTGAGGTAACAATAATGGTTGATAACGAGGTTGCCAATGCCATTTGCATCGCAAACTCTTGAGGAATACCCGCTTTAGGAAGCAAAAACAGCAAGGCAGGAACTACCAGCAAACCACCGCCAATGCCTAGCAAGCCAGCTAAAACACCAACAATAGCACCAAGGCCTGCTAACAAGCCTATCAGTTCATATGACACGTTAAATCCTATTTTTTACCTGCTCGAATGAAGCCTGTAAATTCACGCTCTTCGAAATAGTTCAGCATCATACTATATATGTCACTACCATATGGTTTTGAAAGCGCTCTATTTGCCAAATCCTGTAATTCACTCAAGTTAGATTGGCGAATCAAATATTTAGTCCTCGCGACATTTGAGGTATTCATACTTAACGTCTCATACCCCAACCCAATCAGTAACAACGCGCCCATAGGATCACCGGCTAGCTCGCCACAAATACACACAGGTAATTGATGTTGCTTACAAGTATCATGAATTTGTTTTAATGCCATGATCACCGCTGGGTGCATTGATTCATAGACATCAGATACTCGTGAATTGTTCCGATCAACCGCTAATAAATATTGAGTTAAGTCGTTGGTACCGACTGAAACAAAGTCGACCTTATCAGCAATCAGCGGCAGTATGTAAAGCATTGATGGCACTTCAATCATGATACCAACGCGAGGCATACGCACTCGGTTATCAAGCTCATGCACTTCGTCATACGCTTGTTCAATAAGTTGTAGCGCGTCATCCAGTTCCTGAGCACCAGAGATCATCGGCAGCAAAATACTCAAGTTATGGCTTTCACAGCTCGCACGTAGCATGGCACGTAACTGAATAATAAAGATGTCAGGATGATCGAGCGTAAAACGAATACCACGCCAGCCAAGAAATGGGTTGTCCTCTTCGATTGGAAAATAAGGTAAGGCCTTATCGCCACCGATATCGAGTGTACGCATCACCACTTGCTTCTCAGGGTAGCTCGCGAGTACAGAACGGTATTGCTTGAACTGTTCGTCCTCTGACGGAAACCTCTGCTGCAACAAGAAAGAAATTTCGGTTCGATACAGCCCCACCCCATCAACGCCTTGGTTGATAGCGATATTGGTGTCGGCACTCAAGCCCGCATTAAGCAAGATCTCGACTTGCTGGTTGTCTTGCGTTTTTGCCGGTAAGTATAGTTCTCGATTGACCATAGAAGAGAGCTCACTCTCTTCTAAAATCAGCCCTTGATATTCTTTGAGCAGGTTTTGAGTCGGCTCAATAAAGATCTCGCCACTATAGCCGTCGACAATCGCTTGCTTACCATTAGCTTGAGCAAGATTTAGGTTAACCCCCATAACAGAAGGAATACCCAAAGCTCGAGATAAAATCGCGGCATGTGAGTTCGCCGCACCTTCCAAAGAAATAACAGCTAAAAGTTTTTCTTTGGGAATAGAGGCCAATACCGAAGCCGTTAACTCTCGAACCACCAAAATAATTGGCTTATCTAGCGTGCGAAGTTCATGTTCAGAATTGTGAAGGAAATAGAGCAATCTTTGACCAAGCTCTCGGATGTCTTGTGCCCTCTCACGAAGGTACACGTCTGACATACGAGCAAAGCGATTCGAGTAACTCTCAACAACCTGCCTTAATGCCCAATCGGCTTTATCGCCTTTCTGGATTTGGCTCTTAAGATCCTTACGCAACATGGGATCGTTGAGTAAGTGAGTAAACAGGTCAAAGATCGCCAACGCGTCTTTATTGATTTCACTATCTAGGCGCTTTCGCATTCGCTTAAAGTCATTGAGAGCATTTTCGACGGCGACTGCCAGCATTTCATGCTCTCTTTCAACATTAAGCGTCGATGCTGGATAAACATCGGTGAGTTCAGGCTGAGTGTTATCCCACCATAAATCACCAATCGCAACGCCCGATGAAGCTGCAATACCTTTAATCTTAGGTAGCTTCTGTTGCTCTAAAAGCCAATGGCCTTGAGTTTGAGCGTGCGCCACAATGACCGCAAGTTGTGCTGAGAGTGTGACAAGGAAGGATTCTTCCATCTCACTGAATAAACGAGGAGACTTCTGTTGAATGACCAATACGCCAAGCACTTGCTTACGATGGATAATCGGAGTGCCGAGAAAAGAGTGATAAACCTTTTCTCCAAGCTCTGGAAAAAACTTATAAGCAGGGTGAGCAGACGCTTGTGCAAGGTTGATAGGTTCAGCACTTCTTTTGACAAGGCCAACCAGACCTTCGTCAAAACCAATGTGAATGCTATTGCCTTTGAAGATCAGGCCTTGAGTTGCCATCAACTCAAGACGCTGCATATCATTATTTGCCAAATACACGGTGCAACATTCCGTCTGCATCGCACTGCATGTCTCTTTAACCAAAATATCAAGAGCCGTCGACACATCTTCAACTCTTGATACGTGTTCAACTATTTCCCTTAGTTGACTGAGCATGCTTAACCTCTACGCAATTTGCGTTTTCCTTTTGTTTTTCGCTCTTTAAACGGCATTGCTAAAGATGCGAATTCTTTCATCGCTCGACGGTAAACATCTCGCTTGAAAGAAACAACTTGTCGAACTGGGTACCAGTAACTCACCCAACGCCAACCATCAAACTCAGGTGTACTTCCACGCTGCATATTGATCTGCGATTCATCGCAATCTAAGCGTAAAAGGAACCACTTCTGTTTTTGTCCAATACAGACAGGTTTAGAATCCCACCGAACCAGTCGTTTGGGCAGCTTATAGCGTAACCAATGACGACTTGTCGCGACGATCTTTACATCCTTTTTAGTAAGGCCAACCTCTTCATACAACTCGCGGTACATTGCCTGTTCCGGAGTTTCACCTTCATCTATTCCCCCTTGAGGGAATTGCCATGAATGTTGCCCGTATCGTTTAGCCCAGAAGACCTGACCATGGTTGTTACAGATTACAATACCAACATTTAATCGGTAACCATCGCCATCTATCACTGGCCAACCTCTATCTAAATTTTTAATTACTCTGATTTTTCCACATATCCCCAATCGGAGCAAACTTAGTGACGTGACAAGCGCTATATTTATGAATATTAACTAAGAATATGGATAAGTTTTGCTCAAATTCTAGTTACCCACACAAGAGTGAGACATAGACCACATTTATTCACCTTTTCTGTGAATAACTATGTGAAGAATTACCCGCAATCGTTTTTTTTAATCCATAGATTCATCAACATCAAAAACACCAAGTCGAGTAAATATAATTTATTTAATTAAAAATCAATTGATTAGAATTATAATTTCATTTTTAAAAACATTAGAAAAGTAAAAGATCTTTCAAAAACAGAACATGGTTAAAGATCAACCACTCCGATGTTTATCCACACTAGTAAGCGAAAGATTCATTTTGAACCCCATTTGGCAAGCATTTAATCCACCATAAACCCCTGTTTATTTATCCACTAAATTAATATTTCAATTAATTACCTTTATGTCCTGTGGATAACCATGAGTTTGATCCCTTTCCTAACAAGGAGATCATTTCTTAACCAGTCGTCATATGGTGATAACTTCTGGTAAAATCATTTTTTTGATCATGTCTTTTATTATGAAACCAGAACCACAAACACAACAAGAGCTGCTAGACAGAGCGTATGCTATCGCCGGAATGACCTTTAAAGAGCTCGCCGATGAAGCTGAGATGGTGATGCCAAACGACCTCAAGCGTGATAAAGGCTGGGTTGGACAGCTATTGGAATGGCACTTGGGTGCGCCCGCAGGCAGTAAACCAGAACAAGATTTTGCCAAACTCGGTATCGAGCTTAAAAGCATCCCGATTGGCTACTCTGGAAAGCCACTCGAAACCACCTTTGTTTGTGTCGCTCCATTGATGGGCGTGCAAGGCATAACTTGGGAAACCAGTCACGTTCGAAACAAGCTGTCTAAAGTGTTGTGGATCCCAGTTGAGGGAGAAAGAGAGATCCCGCTGGCAGAAAGGCATGTTGGCTCCCCATTACTCTGGACACCAAGCCTAGCTGAAAACGAACTCCTGAAAAGAGACTGGGAAGAACTGATGGAGTTAATCGTGTTGGGTAATGTTGAACAGATAACAGCAAGACACGGCGAAGCACTGCATTTGCGACCAAAAGCGGCCAACAGTCGCGTGTTAACAGAAGCTTACGGTGCAAGTGGAAAACCTATCAAGACTAAGCCACGTGGTTTCTATCTACGGACTCAATTCACCCATAAATTGCTGACAACCCATTACGCATAGAGCTCTTATCTAGCATAGATGGACCAAACTATCAGTATGTTACAAACCGCCTGTAACTAGAATCAATCTCTAGCTACAAACGCTCTCTAATGAGGTTTGAGCGCCAGTTCAATATCACAGTAGCTTTGGCTCGGCTCATTACCAAACTCATCATAGGCGTTGTGTAAGCGAAGATACGCCTTTTCAAAACCGAGCCGGAGCAACTCTTCTTTCACTTGATCCAAGGATCCAAAGTGAAGCGGCTCACCGTCTTGCTTTACCGGTTCTAGCTTGTGTTTATATTCCACTGCTAATAGATATTCCGAGATATCGGAACAGCCAATAACGTATACCTTCGGTGTTTGATAAGAGTCTTTGTGCTCTCCATGTAACCACATGTCTAATTGATGCTTTTGCATAGCCGGCCTCCCTTGCTCTATAAAGCGTAGTAGAACTCTTTTTCTTTACTAGATAACGACTTAAAAAAGCACACATAACGGCTTAAAAAAGCAAAAAAGAGAAGCAAGTGCTTCTCTTTTTTGGCCAGTTTTAGTTCAAAAGCTTGCACTTCCGACGCCACAACTATCACTGATATTTATCTTAAGGGGTGAAAGGCGCTATCACCCCACAAGGTTACGTCGGTATTCGTGCGCTTAAGACTCGACGAAGGTGACGAACTCGACGTTCAATCGTAACGACTTCAGGTTCAGAAAAACCAATTGGTCGACCATCGGCTTCAAGGCCAATATCTCTCAATAAATGAGTATTGTTCCATGGTAGATCGTATGAACTACGACGAACTTTTCGTTGCCATTCACGTTCTTCACGACGAAGATCTGCACGGATAAGGACTGTTGCTAGTTTTAAGTATACTGAGTGACGCATAATAACTCTCCAGTTGTAAAATAAACTGAGGAAAAATAGCGTATTAGATAGTATGAGGGCTTCTCACTTAGCTGCTATTTTTCCGCAGCCAAATAAGGGTACGGATCTATTAGTTAGGTTTATCTTGGGTGTTTCGATCGGCCATGGCTGATGTTTGTGACATAACTGTCACCATGTCAGTACACGGATCAAACGACGCGCAAATATGCTGTATAAAATCGAAATGTTTCATTTGCGCCTCCAAACTAACTAAAAAATCCAAAAAGAAATGAGATAATAAAAGCAAATAAGTCTTTGTTAAACCATTGCTTTCACGGTTAAAGTCTAACCAAGTGAGTATATTATTCAACCGATAATTGATTAACAATTTCAAAACAAATGATTCACCCAAAATATTAGTTGCATATCACTTTATATATAACATATTCACTATGATTATATAAAATCACAGAACATCTCTCTTAAAGACCGAACCTCCAATAGCTCAATCTATCAATCTGTCAGCAGTCAACGATCAACGATCAACGATAAGTTGTAGCAATGGATATAAAAAACCACGCATCATGCGTGGCTCTTAGATTTACACTAACTGGATAGAATCAATGAATAGAGAGCTCTAAACAACACCTTCAGAAATCAGGCTATGTTTATTCAGCAATCGGTACATGGTTGCACGCGAAACTCCAAGCTCCTTAGCGGCCAACGATACTTGACCACCATAAGATTCCAGAACAATCAGCAACGCATCTCGCTCTGAACGCTCACGGATACTTTTGAGACTACGGCGCTCATCATTCTGTTTTGGTAAATCAAGTTGTTGATCGTCAATGATCACCGCATCCGACATCAGCACGACACGCTTAATTTGATTCATCAGCTCACGCACATTGCCCGGCCAGTGATAACGATTCATCGAGCGGATAGCATCGTCTGAAAAGCTCTTCGCTTGAGCATTAAACTCTTTTGAATACTCACGTAGAAAATGATTAGCCAGTACTGAAATATCACTCACTCGCTCTTTTAAGCTCGGAACGTGAATACGCAGAACATTGATGTAATGATAAAGCTCTTCATTGAAGTCGCCCTCGATCAATGCCTTTTCGATATCAGAAGAGTTCGCGGCCAGAATGCGCACATCGACAGGCTTAGGACCATCCGCAGTTTCAATTTTACCTTCTTGTAAGAAACGCAGCAGGTTCAACTGCTGATTACGTGGCATCGCCAATACATCATTAAGTAAGATGGTTCCGCCGTCGGCTTCTTCCAACAGACAAGGTGCTGCAGCGGGCTGTGCTGAGATACCAAATACCTCGGCCTCTATTCTCATTTCAGATAAGGCACGACAATTGACCGTTAAAAATGGCTTCTGCGCTCGCGAAGAGTTTTGATGAATTGAGCGTGCAACCGTCTCTTTTCCTGCTCCACTCTCTCCGTAAATCAGGATACTGACATCAGTCGGCCCAATGCGCTTTACTTGGTCTCTCAAACGCTTCACAGCCACAGAGTCGCCAAGCAAACCCATATTGTTGTTGATGCCGTAGTTTGGCCATACTTTCTGCTCAAGCTTGAGCATACCCAATTGGTGACCAATGGTACTCAATAACTGGGCATCTGGGATTGGCGCCGTGAAAAAGTCGATACAGAAGTTCACGATAAATTGGCAAATGGTATCAGAGCTCAATTGCGATTCACGAATAAAGGCGAGCCATCTTACTTGCTTGTTGTTGCTCACGAGATTAGCGATACCGTTAAGGCTAAACTCATCATGACTAAGATCCACAATGCCAATGCATGGGCCAATGTCAGCAATCAAGGCATCGGCTTTTCGTAAATCTGCACACTGGGTACATTGCCAACCCACTTGCTCTAACACTGATAACCAGGGTTCGTACGCACCACCAACGACGATAAGAGAACCTGGTAAGGAATCCATCTTAAATTGAGTTCCCATCCTTCTTCCTTATTCTATTTTTATTTAAATCAAGCTAATACGAGTCACTGCTTCATCGTTCGACAAAATGCCACGAGATCGTATTCAGCGCAGGACGTATAGTAGTGAGACTATCTTAGATTTTATGTCTCAATAGTAAGACTATGTCAGAAATAATGGTTTTTCGAATCAAGAGTGCGGTACAGGCTAGGTTTTGCAGCCTAAAAACAGAAAAAGCCACCCGAAGGTGGCTTTTTTAATTAGATGGGCTGTTACATCCCATAAGCGAATATTACGCTTGTGGACGCATTGCCGGGAACAAGATCACGTCACGGATTGTGTGCGTATTTGTAAATAGCATCGCTAGACGATCGATACCAATACCTTGACCCGCTGTTGGCGGTAAGCCGTGCTCTAGTGCAGTAATGTAGTCTGCATCGTAGTACATCGCTTCGTCATCACCCGCGTCTTTTGCGTTAACTTGCGCTTTAAAACGCTCATCTTGGTCTTGTGCATCGTTAAGCTCAGAGAAACCATTCGCTACTTCACGGCCACCGATAAAGAACTCAAAGCGGTCTGTGAAGAATGGGTTGCTGTCGCTACGACGAGCCAATGGAGAGATGTCCGCTGGGTAACCCGTGATGAATGTTGGTTGAATTAGCTGAGGCTCAGCCGTTTCACCAAAGATCTCTTCAAGAAGCTGACCACAAGTCCAGAATTTCTCAACGTACAGACCCACTTCTTCTGCAATTTTAACCATCAATTCTCTGTTCTGAAGATCATCTTCAGTCAGAGCTTGAATGTTTGCATTTTCAGGCGTGTAGTGTTTGATTGCATCGAACATGCTCATGCGAGCGTAAGTGCCACCGAACTCAACCGTTTCGTCACCGTAAGGCATAGAAGTAGAACCAAGAACGTCCATCGCTGCTGTGCTTAGCATCTCTTCCGTTAGATCCATTAGATCTTTGTAGTCAGAGTACGCTTGGTAGAATTCCATCATTGTGAATTCTGGGTTGTGACGTGGAGAAAGACCTTCGTTACGGAAGTTACGGTTGATCTCGAATACACGGTCAAAACCACCAACCACTAGACGCTTAAGGTAAAGCTCAGGTGCAACACGTAGGTACATGTCGATGTCTAATGCGTTGTGATGAGTGATGAATGGACGTGCTGTAGCACCGCCCGGGATCACGTGCATCATTGGCGTTTCAACTTCTAGGTAGCCTTTTGAGCTCATGAAGTTACGGATTGAAGACACAAGCTTAGAACGCACGATGAATGTGTTACGAGAGTCTTCGTTCACGATTAGGTCAACGTAACGCTGACGGTAACGCATCTCTTGGTCAGTTAGACCGTGGAACTTCTCTGGTAGAGGACGAAGTGCTTTAGTTAGCAGTTCAAACTCTTCCATGTTCACGTAAAGGTCACCTTTACCAGATTTGTGAAGCGCACCTTTAACACCGATGATGTCACCGATATCTAGGCCTTGGTACTTCTCTTTCAGTACTTTTTGTACGTCTTTCGCTGCGTATGCTTGGATACGACCAGAAGTTTCTTGAATCGCAAGGAATGGACCACGCTTCGCCATGACACGACCAGCGATCGCAACGATGTGGTTAAGCTCTTCTAGCTCTTCCTTAGTCTTCTCACCGAATTCCGCTTGAAGATCGCCAGCTAGGTGCTCGCGACGGAAATCATTTGGGTGACCGTTCGCTTTGCAGTTTAAGCGGATGTGATCCAGCTTGCTACGGCGCTCAGCGATTAGTTTGTTCTCTTCAGGTGAAGAAGCTTCTTGTGCGTTTTCGTTTTGAACAGCATCAGTCATTAGAGATGTACCTTGCTTTTATAATTTGGACAGCTATATTTTTGAAAATATAGGCATTTTTACCAATATTATTGGTAAAGCTTAATAGTTGGTAAAGCTTACAGACCTGATTTCAGGCTAGCTTCAATAAACTTGTCTAAGTCACCGTCAAGAACCGCTTGAGTATTACGGTTTTCGATGCCGGTGCGCAAATCTTTGATACGAGAATCATCCAGTACGTAAGAGCGGATTTGACTGCCCCAACCAATGTCTGATTTCGTTTCTTCGCTCGCTTGTTTTTCAGCATTTTGTTTTTGAATCTCAAGTTCAAAAAGCTTAGCACGTAGCTGCTTCATCGCTTGGTCTTTGTTCTTATGCTGCGAACGGTCATTCTGACATTGAACCACGGTGTTGGTTGGAACGTGAGTAATACGTACCGCCGATTCCGTGGTGTTTACGTGTTGACCACCAGCACCAGAGGCACGGTATACGTCAATACGTAAGTCAGAAGGATTAATATCGATCGTAATGTTGTCATCAATCTCTGGGTAGATAAACGCAGATGCAAATGAAGTATGACGACGGCCACTTGAATCAAATGGTGACTTACGAACTAGACGGTGAACACCTGTCTCTGTACGTAACCAACCATAAGCGTATTCACCAGAAATACGTACCGTTGCGCCTTTAAGACCAGCAACATCACCATCAGACACTTCGATCACTTCAGTCTTGAAGCCTTTCGAATCTGCCCAACGTAAGTACATACGCAACATCATTGAAGTCCAGTCTTGAGCTTCTGTACCGCCCGAGCCTGACTGTAAATCGATGTAGCAATCTGATGCGTCGTGATCGCCAGCAAACATACGACGGAATTCCAGTTTTTCTAGCTTAGCTTCTAGCTCTGCCAGTTCTGGTTCGATTTCGTCAAACGTTTCTTGGTCTTCTTCTTCAACCGCAAGCTCTAATAGCCCCTCAACATCCTCAACACCTTGGTCAAGTTGGTCGATCGTTTCTACTACTGCTTCCAATGCAGAACGTTCTTTACCTAGCGCTTGAGCACGCTCAGGTTCGTTCCATACATCCGGTTGTTCTAATTCTGCGTTTACTTCTTCTAGACGCTCTTTTCTAGCGTCATAGTCAAAGATACCCCCTCAGGATATTTGTGCGTTCAGACACATCCTGCAGACGGTTTTTAATAGGATTGATTTCAAACATTTTAGCTCATCATTTATGAGTAGAATTTAACCGAAGAATTGTACTCAAAAGTGTGACGGAGATACAGAATTTTTTAGAGCGGAAAGCCAAGATTCAACAACTTAATGGAATATAAAATTGACAGACAGAAAAAACACGTGAAATTTGTAAGGGAAAGAAAGAAAACAAGCCCTGTTTTTGAACAGAGCTCGTTGAATTTGGGGCTAAATGATGAACATCATTCAGTGAACAATAACGCTATTTGGCTTCAACTATTTGGCTTCAATATGGTCAACCATCAACTGCAACGATTGGTTGCCACGAAACTCGTTGATATCCAGCTTAAATGCAAGATGAACCGTTTTCACGGACGCATCAGGCCAGCGACGTAAATCAACATTGAAAGCAATACCATCAATCATCACATTGGTTGGGTGGCCTTTGTATAGAGGTTCTAGCATCAATTTAAGGTGCTTTTCACCTACCAGTTTTTGATGCAGCACTTTAAACTCACCATCAAAGATGGGTTCTGGGAAAGCTTGGCCCCACGGACCACCAGAACGCAACGTTTCAGCGGTATGCATTGAGAACTCTTCAGGTAACAGCTCACCATCAGACAAGATAATACCCTTCAGTGCTGTCTCACCGAGTTCTTTACGCACAACGTCATCAAACATCTTGCTGAATCGCTCGAAGTCTTTTTCCATAATGGTTAAGCCAGCTGCCATTGCGTGACCACCAAACTTCAAGATTAGGCCAGGGTTTTGAGTATCGATTCTGTCTAGCGCATCGCGCATGTGCAAACCTGGAATCGAACGACATGAACCCTTAATGCTGCCTTCACCACCATCAGCAAATGCGATTACTGGGCGGTGGTATTTGTCTTTGATACGCGAAGCCAAAATACCAATCACACCTTGGTGCCAATCACGTTGGAGCAGAGCTAAGCCGGAAGGCAAATCGTCTTTACCGAACTCAAGGCGCTCACAAAAAGCCATCGCCTCTTGTTTCATGCCCTCTTCAATCTCTTTACGTGTTTGGTTCAAGCCATCTAACTCGCTGGCCATTCGACGCGCGGCGTGAATGTTATTGCTCATCAACAACTCAACACCAAAAGACATGTCATCCAATCGGCCAGCCGCATTGATACGTGGACCAAGCGCAAAACCAAAATCGGAGGCAACCAATCGCTTAGCATCTCGCTTAGCAATTTCAATCAAGGCTTGAATACCCGGACGAGCTTTACCCGCACGAATGCGTTGTAGCCCTTGGTGCACCAAGATTCGGTTATTTTCATCAAGTGGAACCACATCCGCAACAGTACCCAGTGCCACTAGGTCAATCAGTTCCATCAACTTGGGCTCTGTCATACCGTGTTGAGCAAACCAACCCAACTTACGCATGTGAACACACAACGCCATCATCAGATAAAAGGCGACGCCAACACCCGCTAGCGCTTTTGAAGGAAATGCACAGCTTTCTAGGTTCGGATTGACCATCGCATCGGCGATTGGCAGTTCATTGCCCGGTAAGTGATGATCAGTAACCAGAACGTCTAGCCCTTTCTCTTTAGCGAAACGGACACCGTCAATCGAAGAGACACCGTTGTCGACTGTCATGATCACTTCAGCACCAAGTTCGATCGCCTGTTCGACAACCTCAGGGCTCAAGCCATAACCATCTTCAAAACGGTTAGGTACTAGATAATCAACGTTAGAGCTACCCAACATACGCAGAGCAAGCACAGACAACGCCGAACTGGTTGCGCCATCGGCATCAAAGTCACCAACAATGATGATGCGTTTTTGCTGCTGAATGGCTTCGAACAACAATTCAACCGCAGCATCAATGCCGCCCAGTTTTTGATAAGAGTGCAAGCCTTTCGCTGCTGTCTCTAGTTGGTCAGCACTGTCGATTCCGCGACTCACATAAATGCGCTTTAACAAGTCAGGTAAGTGAGCAGGTAAGACTGAAGTGTCGACCTCAGGGCGGCGTTGGATCTCTATCATATAAAAATGGGCCCGATATCAATCAGGCCACTCCTTAAATCAAAAACATGGGGGATAAATTGGCAATACAGAAACGATATTATTGCTCTAAACGTTGAAGAAGTTGTGCTGGCGGTAAGTAACCACTCACCAACTCACCACTTGCTAGCACGATAGCAGGTGTGCCATTGATGCCAAGCTCACGACCTAGTTGGTATTGTTTAGCGATGATCTGCTTCTGCTCTGCTAGGTCTTTACCAGACGCTGGCATTTGACGGTTTACTTTAGCATCGTGCATGGCTGTTTTTGGATCATCTGAAGCCCAGATTGCTGCCATTTGATCGGCAACTTGTCCTGTTGCACCTTGGCGTGGGTAAGCCATGTAACGAACGGTAATACCTAGATCGTTATAGCCTTGCATTTGGCTGTGCAGACGAACACAGTAACCACAGGTAATGTCAGTAAATACCGTCACAACGTACTTTTCGTTATCGGCTTTATATTCGATAACCGTATCCGACATCGCTGCGACCTTTTCAGCATTAAGTGGAGCTTGACGCTCAGCCAGAACGTCACTGAATTTGCCGTTATCATCCAGAGAGTAAAGAGTGCCGGCTAGAAAGTGATCGCCCTCTGGAGAAGAAAAGATAATGCCACTGTTAGTTTGAATTTCTAATAGGCCATCGATGTCTGAAGGAACGATCTTCTCTACCTTGATACCGATTTTTTCAAAACGCTGAGTTAACGCTGCTGTATCAATAGCTTGAGCTGGAGCAACTTCTACGGCTGTTGATGTTTGTTCTACTTTCGCTTCTGATGCATTACATGCAGTAATCATGAGAGGAAGCACTAATAGAGGAAGACGGCGTAATACGCTCATTAAGTTCACCTTAAAAATAAATGGATTTAAGCACGTGGGTGATGCTGCGCGTGAATTTGCTTCAGCCTTTCGGTCGCCACGTGAGTATAAATTTGGGTTGTCGATAAGTCACTATGCCCAAGCAACATCTGTACGACCCTGAGATCTGCACCATAGTTCAGTAAATGAGTCGCAAAAGCGTGTCTTAATACGTGTGGTGACAATAGCTCTGTATCTATACCAGCAACAACCGAGTAATGCTTAATACGATACCAGAACGTCTGACGGGTCATTTGCTTGGCGCGTTTACTCGGAAAAACCACATCAGAACTGTTTTCGCCGAGCAGTTGTGGCCGACCTTGTTCAATAAAAGTCTCAATCCAGTCCACGGCATTTTCGCCCATTGGCACCAAGCGCTCTTTACCGCCTTTACCAATAACACGCACCACGCCTTGTCTTAGGCTGATATTTTCCATCGTCAAACTGACTAACTCGGTAACACGAAGACCAGTTGCATATAATAACTCAAGCATCGCTTTATCGCGAAGCTCAATAGGGTCATTGGGATCAGGCGCCTCTAGCAGTGCATTAACTTGCTCTTCACTCAAATCTTTTGGCAAGCGTTGTGGCAGCTTAGGGCTGATCAACAATGCACTAGGATCATCGCCTCTCACTTTCTCGCGGTGCAAGTATTGGAACAAGCGACGAATCGCCGACAACATGCGAGCACGGGAAGTCTGCTTAAAATCGGCGTCGGCTAACCAGCCTTGATAATCCTGTAGCCCTGAAAGGCTAATAAAGTCGAGGCGGTAATTGTTCTTTTCCATCCACGTTAGAAGCTTGGACAAGTCGGTACGATATGAGACAAGCGTATTCTCCGATAACCCCCTCTCCATCCACATAGCATCTAAAAACTGCTCAACGAGACCGTGGTCTGCGCTCTGCCCTTGAGGCGACTGCATAGTGTTACTCACAATATTGGAAACTGTTTTGAGAGTATGTCAGAGCAAATATGAATGCCATAAAAATTACGACTTGAGCGGATAATCGCTGCAATCGAAGTCGATTTATGGTTAGAATTCGCCATCTGAAATTAAAATCGAACGTTTGCTATGAAAATTGGATTATTTTACGGCTCAACCACCTGCTATACCGAAATGGCAGCAGAGAAAATTCGCGGCATTATTGGTGAAGACCTAGTTGATATCCATAACGTGAAAGAAACCCCTCTTTCTTTTATGGCGGACTACGACCTTTTACTGCTTGGTATCTCAACGTGGGATTTCGGTGAAATTCAAGAAGACTGGAATGAGTTGTGGGAAGACATCGCAACAACGCCTATGAAAGGCAAGGTTGTGGCTCTGTTTGGTCTAGGTGACCAAGAGGGCTACGGTGAGTGGTTCTTAGATGCGATGGGTCTATTGCATGATGAATTGAAAACCGCAGGCGCTGAGTTTGTCGGCTTCTGGCCAAACGATGACAGCTACGAATTCGAAGCATCTAAAGCATTAACAGAAGACAAGTCTCAGTTTGTTGGTTTGGCTCTGGATGAAGATTCACAGTACGAACTCAGCGACGAACGTATCGCAACTTGGGTTGAACAAGTACTCGTCGAGTACAGCGAAAAGCTATAAGTTCTGCTTCCTTAGAGTTCAGAACTAAGAACTACGAGCTAAGAGTTCAAGGCTAAGAGTTCAAGGCTAAGAGCTTCAGGCAGAAAGAACATCATCGATTAGATACAAAAAGGCCTCATTACTGCGAAGTAATGAGGCCTTTTCCATTCAACTTTGTATTGAATACAGACTAACGATTTAATCTCAACGGAAGATTAAACGGTCTCTTCAGCCATCTCTTGTTCTGTTGCTTTACCAACAAAGAACATACAGATGATTGCAGCAGCAGTTGGAAGCAACCAACCCATACCAATCTCGAACAATGGCAGCATCTTAAGTGCAGACACATCGACACCCGCTACTTTAGCACCATCAATAAGAGCAAACAGTAGAGACACTAATACAACCACACGGTAAGCGGCTTTTGGATTAGGGAAACGGCTACGCAAGAACGTCAGAGCAACCAACGCGATAGCGACTGGATACAATGCAAACAGTACTGGAACAGACAGAGAAATCAGTTGAGAAAGACCAACGTTCGCTACGGTTGCACAAGCTACACCATTAATGATTACCCAAGTCTTGTAAGACAAAGGCGTGAGCGAGCTGAAGTAATCAGAACATGCTGAAACAAGGCCAATCGCCGTTGTTAGACACGCCAGTAATACGATCACCGAAAGCACTAGCTGACCTGATGGGCCAAACAGTGATTGAACGTAAAGGCTTAAGATAGCACCGCCATTGTCCGCACCCGCTGCAACTGTTGCACTTGTTGCGCCTAGGAAGAACAAAGAGATGTAAACAAACGCTAGACCAGCCGCGGCAATACAACCTGCGCTGATAAGGTACTTAGTCGTCGCTGCACGATCAGTAATGCCCTTGCTGCGAATCGCATCAACGATCAGCATACCAAACATCAATGAAGCAAACGTATCCATGGTGTTGTAGCCTTCAAGGAAACCTTTGGTCAGTGGCTGAGTAATGTACTCACCGTGAGCCGCAAGAATGTCGCCTTGTGGGTTAACGAACACAGCAACTGCCAGTACAACCAAACCAACAAATAGTGCAGGTGTCAGTACCTTACCGATTACGTCGATAAGCTTACCTTGCGACCATGAGAAGAACATCGCTACCACAAAGAATGCAATCGAAAAAAGAGTGAGGTGAGCTTGAGAGGCATCGATGAAGAACGGTTTCACCGCCATCTCATAAGCAACAAGGCCGGTACGTGGCGCAGCAAATGCAGGACCGATGATGATAAAGATCAGCACAGCCATGATAGTTGCAGCTCGCTTTGGAAGATCTTTGGTTAGATGACCCCAAGAGCCACCAGCCACTGCAACTGCGACGATAGTGATTAACGGCAGACCAACGGCGGTCAGCAGGAAACCAGACATCGCTGGAAGAAAGTGGTCACCAGCTAATTGGCCAGCAAGAGGTGGGAAGATGATGTTACCCGCACCTAAGAAAAACGCAAAAAGCATAAAGCCCAATGCCATTATATCTGTTAGTTTTAGACTCTGTTTCACAGATAATCCTTAATTATATTTATGAATTTATGTTGTGCTTACGTGAATGTTACAGCAAGAAGCTGCCAATCAATCTATAAAATAGTCGCGCATAATGACGAAACACTTGGCTAGCTGCAAGTCACCACAAAAAAACACCATATAAATTTGCATTTGAGAACCAAAAGCAGTGGATTCCACTAGATATGGAAATATTGCCATAATTATAAACTAACCATAATTAACAACAATGAATTCTCAAATAGAACATTGAGCCATACAATTAATTAACATTAGAGCTAATCACTTAAAATATATCGATATCCAGAACATTCATGAAAGACAAAAAAACCGAAACCAAAAGCTTCAATTTCAAAAAATTCTCTATTTACGGAGGACAAAGTGGCATGCCCGTCAGTACCGATGGCGTGTTACTTGGCGCTTGGGTAAGCCTGCCACAAAGATCATGTGTACTCGATATTGGAACAGGAACAGGTCTGTTGGCCTTGATGGCCGCGCAGCGTTTTGAGGATGCTTCAATCTCTGCGATAGATATTGATCAGCACGCTATTGATGCTGCAACCGTCAATATTGAGCAGTCGCCTTGGCAAGATCGCATCTCCCTTCATCATGGCAGCGTGTTAACCACGGATTTCTCGCAACGATTTGATGCAATAATTTGTAATCCGCCCTACTTCAACTCTGGAGAGCAGGCACAGCAAAGCCAAAGAGCCACCGCGAGGCACACCAACAGCTTGGATCACCTTGAGCTTGCTCAGCGTTGTTTCGAGATAACGACCGATGCCGCCACAGCCAGTTTTATACTGCCGACGACCGAGGGAGAAGGCTTCATCAAGCTTGCCCAACAATGTGGTTGGTACCTAGCGAAGCGCCTTGATGTAAAAACAACAGACAGAAAACCGGCAATTCGAGTCCTGTTTGAATTGTCTAAAGATCCTGTTTGTGAGCAAGATTTGCAGCGTGAATCGCTTACGATCCATCACGATGGCGGTTATAACGAGGCATTTATTGCCCTTACTAAAGATTTTTATCTCAAGATGTAGCAAATACCATGTGATCCTAATCACTAATGCTTCTATAATGTCCGACTACTCTTTTTTATCGTCTGCTTTTTGAGGCAGAAACATTTATTGCTTGTGGAGAAACAACAGTGATCAGAACCTTTGCAGAACTCGATCTAAACCAAGAGCTGCTTAAAGCAATTGACGAAATGGGCTACGAACGTCCAACACAGATACAAGCTGAAGCAATCCCGCAAGCGTTAGATGGAAGAGACGTTTTGGCTTCTGCGCCAACAGGTACTGGTAAAACAGCATCATTTGTATTGCCAGCACTGCAATACCTACTAGATTTCCCACGTAAGAAATCTGGCCCTGCACGTATGCTTATCCTGACGCCAACGCGTGAGCTAGCAATGCAGATCACCGAACAAGCACGTGAGCTTGCTAAATACACTAGCCTGAACATCTTTACGATCACGGGCGGTGTGATGTACCAAGAGCACGCTGACATCTTAAGTACAACACAAGATATCGTGGTGGCAACACCCGGTCGTCTAATGGAGTACATCGAAGGCGAGCGTTTCGATTGTCGTGCGATTGAATGGCTGGTTCTCGATGAAGCCGACCGTATGCTAGACATGGGCTTTGGCCCTGTTGTTGACCGTCTGTCTGCAGAGTGTCGCTGGCGTAAACAAACTTTACTGTTCTCAGCAACGCTAGAAGGTAAAGGCATTGAAGGTTTCACTGAAGATCTACTGAAAAACCCAGCAGAGATCGATGCTAAATCATCACTGCGTGAACGTAAGAAGATCACTCAATGGTATCACCGCGCCGATTCAGCTAAGCACAAGCTTGATATCCTAAAACATATCATCACAGAGCAAGCTGAACGCAGCATCATCTTCTTGAAGACGCGTGATCGCCTAGGTGAGCTACGAGGTCAACTAGAAAGTGCACAGATTCCATGTGTATGGATCCAAGGTGAAATGCCTCAAGATCGTCGTAACAACGCGATTTCTCGTTTCCGCGATGGTTCTATCAACGTACTGCTGGCAACTGACGTCGCAGCTCGTGGTATCGATCTTCCAGATGTGAGCCACGTTATTAACTACGACATGCCGCGTACTGCAGATGTCTACCTTCACCGTATAGGCCGTACGGCTCGTGCAGGTAAGAAAGGTAACGCGGTTTCTATCATTGAAGCGCACGATCAGCTAATGATTGAACGTGTGGCTCGTTACACTGAAGATGCGATCAAAGAACGCTTCATCGAAGGCATGCGCCCAACGCATAAGAAAGCCGCGGTAACGAAGAAGAAGAAACCGAAGAAAGAAGACAAGAAAGCGGTCGCAAAGCAAAAAATTGCTAAGAAAAAGAAAATCGCTAAGAAAAAGAAAGCCGTTAAGAACAAGTAATCTAACCGCCTTTCAATGATTCAATAAAAAGCCCCATGCAGTTATCTGCATGGGGCTTTTCTTTGTCTGGTTTATTATTGTCTGGCTTGTTATCAGGCTAAATAACTAGGCCTCTAATTTTAATTTCAGACTCAAACCGAGAGGAACTCATTAACTAAGAGTGACTAATTAACCAAGAGCTACTAGTTTTGCTCTTCACGCTTGAAGACAAGCTCTTTCGCATTCGACTCTTCTTCAACGAAGTAGTAACCCGCCGTATCAAATTTGGTCAGCGCTTCCACTGAATCGATTTTTTTTTCAATGATGTAGCGAGCCATCATCCCACGCGCTTTTTTCGCGTAAAAACTGATCACCTTGTATTGGCCATTCTTACAGTCTTTAAAAACTGGCGTGATGATTTGACCATCAAGGCTCTTCGGCTTCACCGCTTTAAAGTATTCGTTCGATGCAAGGTTGATCAATACATTGTCGCCTTGAGCATTCAACGCTTCATTCAGCTTATCAGTGATGATATTGCCCCAGAACTGGTACAAGTTAGTGCCACGCTCATTAGCTAAGCGTGTGCCCATCTCTAGGCGGTAAGGCTGCATCAAATCCAATGGCTTCAATAACCCATATAAGCCAGAAAGCATGCGCAGGTGATTCTGTGCGTAGTCAAAATCATCGTCCGACAGTGTTTCAGCATCTAAGCCAGTGTACACATCGCCCTTAAAGGCTAGGATTGCTTGGCGTGCGTTGTCTTGGGTAAAGGTCTCGCTCCATTGCTCAAAGCGCGCTACGTTCAGCCCAGCAATCTTATCGCTTACTTTCATCAGAGCTGAAACATCAGCAGGTGTCAGCTTGCGGCACTCTTCAATAAGCTCTGCAGAGTGTTCAACAAACTCTGGCTGGCTGAAGCGCTCAGTCGCTAATGGTGATTCGTAATCTAATGTCTTGGCTGGAGAAACGACAACTAACATAACTTTACCCTAATCGGTTATCTAACTGGATGCAGCTAGAGTATAGAAAAAACATCAACTTGTCTTTATGACTCTTCCTATTACTTTGATAGACAGATCTAGCTATAAGTCGCTTACAAAGAAAAGGTCGCTTGCAAAGAAAAAGTCGCAGACAAAGTAAAAATTACTCACCAAGAAAAATCGCAGACAGATAGAAATTGCAAACAGATAGAAATCGCAGGCAAAGAAAAAGGCTAAGGTCGAAACCTTAGCCTTTCTAATGATTTTAGGATGAGTGATGAATCACTCCAACAAGATTACTTCTTCTTGTTGTTAACCCAGATACCATCTTCCAATTGAGCCTTAAGCTCTGGGAAATCATCCGCATCAAACGTGGGTACTTTACCCGCGTCTAATTGACGGTTGTAGTCTTTCGCTAGCTTAATCACGATGCCCGATAGCAAGATGATCGCTACCAAGTTCACAATCGCCATTAGACCCATCGATACGTCAGCCAATGCCCATACCGTTGGCAATGTCGCCAAAGAACCGAACATAACCATACCCAGTACAACGATACGGAACAGCACGAGGCCCTTCTTGTTGTTGTGCTCTAGGAAGATAAGGTTTGTTTCAGCGTACGAGTAGTTTGCAATGATTGAAGTGAAAGCGAAGAAGAAAATCGCTACCGCTACAAAGATGCCACCCCATTCGCCCACTTGTGCCGTTAGTGCACGTTGCGTGAGTTCGATACCCGTTACTTCACCGTGTGGTACATATTCACCAGACATCAGGATGATTGCTACTGTTGCAGAACAGATAACAATTGTGTCCATGAACACACCTAGCATTTGCACATAACCTTGCGATGCAGGGTGCGGTGGGTAAGGCGTAGCAGAAGCTGCTGCGTTTGGCGCAGAACCCATACCCGCTTCGTTCGAGAACAAACCACGTTTGATGCCGTTAATCATCGCTTGTGCGATCGCGTAACCTAGGCCACCAGCTGCTGCTTCTTGCAGACCGAATGCACTCTTGAAGATAAGAGCCAGAACTTCAGGCACTTTCTCAATGTTCATTAGCATTACGTAGATAGCGATAGCTAAGTAAGCCAGTGCCATGATTGGAACAATGATTTCTGCAGTGCGGGCAATCTTACGGATACCACCGAAGATAACGAATGCAGAGATAATTACGATACCAACACCAACGTAGCCACGCTCAAAGTCGAATGCCGTGTTCATTGCACTTGCAATCGCGTTCGCTTGAACCGCGTTGAATACTAGACCAAATGCGATGATTAGGAAGATAGAGAATAGAACCCCCATCCAACGCATACCTAGGCCTTTCTCCATGTAGTATGCAGGGCCGCCACGGTAGTTACCGTCGTTATCACGCGTTTTGTATAGCTGAGCTAGTGTGCTTTCAGCAAATGATGTTGCCATACCTAGCATGGCGATTAGCCACATCCAGAAGATAGCACCAGGGCCACCGGCGGTTAGTGCCACAGCAACACCTGCCATGTTACCTGTACCTACACGAGCAGCAAGACTAGTACAAAGAGCTTGGAAAGAAGAGATACCAGCACTGTCTGCTTTACGGCTGTTTCTAAGAACAGAGAACATGTGGCCGAAATGGCGGAATTGAATGAAGCCTAGTCGTACAGTGAAGTAGATACCCACACCAACGAGTAAGTAAACTAAGATAGATCCCCAAAGGAGATCGTTCATCAAATTGATTAAGTCTGTCACGTGAACCTCGTAATTGAGTTTAAGCACCGATCTTGCGTCCGAGCCTTCCTCTAGATCACCTATGCCAGTGTCAATAGTTGTGTCGGCATTAGATTTATATTTATTTGTTGCGATCTAGATTGTAAATGTCGCTTCATGCATCCATTTTACGTATCAGTGTATTTTTTGACGGGCGGATAATGCAGCGAGATGGCCTAAAAATCAATATGCAAATGCATTTATATTAAAATGACATTTCACTAATAACACACCTTTTGTTAACACAATTTTCAACAATACAGCCCAATAAAAGTCACATTATCGGGACATAATATCAACAACAACCAAGGTACCACCAAAACAAGAACGACATCCTATAAAGATGACGTCAGCCTAGGTTTTACAAGGTATAGTGAAGATCTGTATTTTTTTCTAGGGCAATGAGAACCCGCTACCGCACGGCGCAATACGCACTTAAATGCAGTGTAGTAAAAATACCATTCCATTCGCACAATGAATTAACATTCCATAACCCCTAATTTAATCGTTTACTTAGGTTTGTTTGCTTGTTTTTTGTACATAAAAATCCCCGCAATGTGTGAGCATGCATAAGAAAACAGAACAAAACCTTCATAGATTTGAAACAAATGAGAAACAAATCAAGGTTATTGTGAACCTAAATATGATATTTAATGGTTCGTAAGAACGATTCCCACGGAAGGAGATATGGCTTATGGATAGCTTTCAATTCGATGAACTATCAGAACTAGAAATGCCTCGTGCAACTCAAAAAACTCGCTCTAAACCACTCAAGCGTAAATGGCGTGAAATCGAGGCAATCAACGATCGTAGACAGCTTGAGAAAGAGCTCAGAGAGATGAATCTCGGTCTCGATTTTAGCCTTGATGATATAAAGCTTTAATCTGCACGACAAGAAATCAGATAGCAAAAGGCACCTATACAGGTGCCTTTTTTATTGTATGAAACCACTCTTCGATTTAGAGCACAATTTGAAAGCGAGCGTCTTAATAGAGAGCGCCTAATAATAGCAGCGTTTCAATACGACAACGGGCTACACGCACTCTTGCTCATTCTGTCGAACACGAGCCGCAAGTTGGCGGTACTGATCGGCAATTGTCTCTCCAAAGACAGGGTCGTCTTCCGGTTGAAGCCATTGAGACTCTACTTCTTGCCAATCTTTGACCGTGAATGCCTTCACAATCATCGGTAACACATGCTTCTCTTCATATTCCATGTGCTTTCGTTGAGCTTTAACAAAGGCTTCAAGCTGTTCAATAAAGACTTGTTGAGGAACAACCGCATCTTGGAGGATCATATCGACCACACCTAAAAAGTCCGCTGTTTTCTCAGAAAGCAATTGATGTTCCAGCTCCAAGTCTTCAATCATTTGCTCGCTGCCATATTGCTTGAGGTAGTAACGATAAATAACGTCTTCTTTCGGGTGATGCACCTTATCTGAATGGTTCATGAGATAATGAACCACCTCTGCGATCAAGCTATAGTTTATTTCTCGCTCTTGTTTTAGATGCTCTAACTTATTGTTGAGTATCGCGAGCAAACGAGCCATATAGCCATGCTCTCGTCTTATCCTTTCAATCATCATAGTATTGCACTCCATTACACCTACTATTTACAAGTGTATACGAAGATACTCATTTATGATTTGACCCTGCTCAGAAAACCACCAACCTACAACTCTGTTGGTAATCGCCAATCTATAGGTTGTTGATCCATAGAAGAAAGTAGCTTGTTGGTTGTTGAGAAATGCTGACAACCAAAGAAGCCACGACGGGCGGATAATGGCGATGGATGAGGAGCGACCAAAACATGATGCTTGTTTTCATCAATAGCTTGGCCTTTCTTTTGGGCATGCGCGCCCCAGAATAAGAATATGATCGGCTCAGAACGCTGATTTAGCTCAGCAATGATGGCATCGGTAAAGGTTTCCCAACCACACTTAGCATGTGAGTGTGCTTTTGCCTCTTCTACTGTCAGTACCGTATTCAACATTAATACCCCTTGAGATGCCCAAGTGTCGAGGTAACCATGACTCGGGATCTCAAAGCCGTCTATATCTTGTGCGAGTTCTTTGTACATATTACGTAGAGACGGTGGGATTTTAACGCCAGGCAGCACAGAGAATGCTAAGCCGTGAGCTTGGTTGGCACCGTGATAAGGGTCTTGCCCAAGGATAACCACGCGTACAGACTCAAAAGGCGTCATATCAAAAGCACTGAACACCTGCTCTTGAGGAGGGTAGACGGTTTTCCCACTATTGCGTTGCTGTTCAACAAACGCGAGCACACTCTGAAAGTACTCTTTGTCACGTTCATCATTAATAATGGATTCCCAAGTCTTTGGTGCGCTCATCGTTTTACTTCCCAATCATCAAGGTTTCTAGCGGCTTTCGCCAGACAAAAAAATAGCTGTATCGGCTAACTGTCCTAAATTAGGCTCTAGTTATACCTCATACAGCTATCAATAAACATGATGTGTAGGGTTCACTTGTTGATGAATCATAATAATCAGTTCAAGTTGTGTTTATCTCGATTAACCACTTTTCTGCTGTGTACGATGGTGCCCGTGGTTATGCACGTGACGGTTTGGTGTTGGTAAACGGCGTGCGACAGCAACAGTTGAAGTTTGGGTGATTGAATACATAAAGGCACCTCCTGTAAGACATCGTGAACTACATATTCACTTTAGTACTATGAAAGAAAGGTGCCAATTTTTAGAAATAGACGGAAATAAATTTCCCCCTCTATTATTACGCTTCTTCGCTCACTGCCGTTGCTGAGCGATGGAACATTCTAAGTTGTTGAATTTCCTCTTTCCAGATCGTTGAATCAATGGTTTCCAAGATAAGAGGAATACCATTAAAGCGAGAATCCGAGGCAATATACTCAAAACAATCCCAGCCAATCTCGCCTTTTCCTAAAGAATGATGTCGATCGACTCGGCTCGCAAACTCAGCTTTTGAATCATTGATGTGCATTGCTCTTAGATAGTGCATACCCACAATGCGCTCGAACTCAGCAAAAGTATGCTCACACGCTTCTTTTGTTCGTAAGTCATAACCGGCCGTAAACGTATGGCAAGTATCTAAACACACACCGACACGCGACTTATCTTCTACTTGGTCGATGATCTCTGCTAGGTGCTCAAATCTCCAACCCAGATTAGTCCCCTGCCCTGAGGTATTCTCAATCACTGCAATGACATCAGGCACCGCTTGGTGAGCCAAGTTGATAGACTCAGCGATCTTGGCCAAACATTCGCTTTCTGAGATTTTCTTCAAATGACTCCCAGGATGAAAATTCAAAAGCGTGAGTCCTAGTTGGTTACAACGCTCCATTTCATCAATAAAAGCCGCACGTGATTTCTCTAGCTTCTCTTCTTCTGGTGCTCCTAGGTTAATAAGGTAGGAGTCATGAGGAAGAATATTCTCAGCACTAAAGCCCAACATCTTACAGTTGGCTTTAAACGCACTAATGGTTTTCGCTTCCAGCGGCTTTGCTGCCCACTGTCTTTGGTTTTTGGTAAACAGCGCAAAAGCATTGGCACCGATCTCTCTTGCGCGCATTGGCGCTTGATCAACACCACCAGCAGCAGACACATGAGCACCAATAAACTTAATATTGGTTTGAGGTTTTGAGGATGAATTATTGTTTGTCATTAAATCACTTTACACTTTCAGAATGCTTAATAAATAAAGGGTCGTATCGTTTGTAGTTCAATAAAAACACAACAAATGTAGTAAACTTACAACAAATAAGACTGTTAAATATTTTTTATACTTTAAAATATTTTGTAATTACTTTGTTTTCAAAGGTTTTATTGATTTACCTCAATATAATCACCTTTGTAAAAATATGGTTTTTGGTTGTTTTTTGACTTAAATCAATGTTAACCTTACAGATATTAGGTATATATTACCCAGCTCAACAAAAATCGAAAGTTAACACCATAATCAAACCACATTCAGTGGACTAGGAGATAGTTATGATCCAAGGTATTCAAATTACTAAAGCAGCAAACGATGACCTACTAAACTCAATCTGGCTACTAGACAACGAAAAGAATGAAGCTCGTTGTGTTGTTGCTACTGCAGGTTTCGAAGCTGACCAAGTTATCTCAGCTGCAGACCTAGGCGACTACGAAAGCCGTGAAGTTGCAATCGAAGCAGCACCACGCATCGAAGGCGGTCAACACCTCAACGTTAACGTTCTTAAGCGTGAAACGTTAGAAGATGCAGTTGCTAACCCAGAGAACTACCCACAGCTAACTATCCGTGTATCGGGTTACGCTGTACGTTTCAACTCTCTAACGACTGAACAGCAACGTGACGTTATCGCACGTACGTTCACTGAGTCTCTATAATTTTTAGAGCTTGAATTAGAATACAAAAACGGCGCTCATTGAGCGCCGTTTTTATTTGTTCAACAATACAGATGTACGTTACGGTTGAACTCGACGAAGCACTACTTTTAGCGCTTCAAAATCATTATCAAGATCTTCAGATAACAACTCCATCGCCGCGTGTTTTGCTAGCGGGCCTGGCAGTTCAATATCCGTACCTAAAATATCATCAACCACTTCTTTGAATTTCGCTGGGTGTGCAGTACACAAGAACAGACCAGTTTCGTTCTCTTGCAGTTGCTCTTCCAGTAGACGGTAAGCAATCGCACCATGTGGTTCACATAGGTAACCCTGTGCTTTTAAGTCACGTACTGACTCAGCACTTTGCTCGTCAGATACCTTACCTTTACCTAGTGTATCTAAGCCCCAACCTTTCAGTTGGCAAAGCTCTTCGATACGAGGCCAGTTGTTTGGTTGGCTTACGTCCATCGCGTTTGATGTTGTTGCTACCGTTGGCTTTGGATCCCATTGACCTGTTTCTAGGTAACGAGGAACCGTGTCATTTTCATTGGTTGCTGCGATGAAACGCTTAACAGGTAGACCTAGCGCTTTAGCTAATAGACCAGCCGTTAGGTTACCAAAGTTACCACTTGGTACAGAAATAACTAGGTCTTCACGTTGCTCTTTAGTCAGCTGAGAAGCCGCCTCAAAGTAGTAACAGATCTGAGCCATTAAACGGCTGATGTTGATAGAGTTTGCCGAGTTAAGGCCAATCTCTTTACGCAGCTCAGCATCGTCAAATGCATCTTTCACTAGCGCCTGACACGCATCAAAGTCGCCATCGATCGCCACAGTATGGATGTTCTTACCTAGCGTACAAAACAGCTTCTCTTGCAGTGGGCTGATCTTGCCTTTCGGGTAAAGGATCACAACATTGATGTCTTCCATACCGTAGAAAGCGTGCGCAACCGCCGCACCAGTATCACCTGATGTTGCCGTTAAAATAGTGATTTGACCACCATCTGAAACAGCTGCTAAAGATTGAGCCATAAAGCGGCCACCAAAATCTTTAAACGCGAGTGTTGGGCCGTGGAAAAGCTCAAGCGCGTAAACACCATCTTTTACTTGCTTGATAGGTGCAGGGAACTGGAACGCCGCATCTACCAATTGAGCAACCTGTTCTTTTGGTAGCTCATCGCCGATTAAAGCAGAAAGAATCTTTGAACTACGAGGGACAAAGTCCTCTGCTAGCAGCGCATCGATATCATCAAACTTTGGCAGTTCAGATGGGAAAAATAGACCTTGATTGCGGCCTAGACCTTGACGAACGGCTTGGCCAAAAGAGACTTGCTCGTCATTTTCTTTGATGTTGTACAGCTTCATAACTCACTTCCTGTAACGATCGAACCTTGCTTATCTAAGCGACAAACGTGGACGAATCCTTCTTCGTTTTGTACGTAATTTTGTTCTAACCAGCGTGCAACACGCTCGGCGACATCTTGTTCTTTGCAAATGCTAAATAGAGTTGGACCACTACCGGAGATCCCAGTAGCAAGCGCTCCAGCTGAGGTTGCGTATTTACGCGCATCAGCAAACCCTGGAAGCAGTTTCTCACGATATGGTTCAGCAATCACGTCTTTGATCATCTTCGCTGCTAGCTCTGGCTGACCAGAGTGGCAAGCATGGATGAAACCCGCTAAATGGCGACCATGAGCAATGACATCTTGGCGACGATATTGAGAAGGTAGAATCTCGCGAGCTTCTGCCGTTGAAACCTTAATGCCCGGATATGCCATTACCCAGTACCAGTCATCAAAACATGGCACTTCTTGACTAATGATACCTAACTCTTCCAGCATTAATTGCACACCACCAAGGTAACAGGGTGCAACGTTATCGTAGTGGATGCCACCTGAAATTTTACCTTCCATTTCGCCCATCAGAGCAAGCAGTTCAGTTTCATTCAGTGGCTGACCATGAAAACGGTTTAAAGCATCCAGTGCCGCAACAATTGAACAAGCACTTGAACCTAAACCAGAACCAATAGGCATGTTCTTTTCTAGTGTCATTTCCAAAGGCTTAACCGCAACGCCTTTTTTAACAAGCTCTCGAGAGAACACAACCCAGCAGTCGTAGACAATGTTTTCTTTGGTTTCAGTTGGCAGCTTAGAAACAAAACTGCCTGCTGTTTTTAGTGAGAATGATTCATCACCTGCTTTAACCATAACTAGGTCACCGAGCAGCGTGCCATCCACTGGAGACACAGCTGCCCCCAGCACATCAAACCCTACACTGACATTGCCGATTGATGCAGGCGCATAAACAACAACATCCATATCACTTGAACTCATTCCTAAACTCCTAATTTCCAACCAAGAGTACGCATCACATCAGAGAATACGCCTGCTGCTGTAACTTCAGTACCCGCACCGTAACCACGTAATACTAGAGGGATCGGTTGGTAGTAACGGCTGTAGAATGCTAATGCGTTCTCGCCATCTTTAATCTTGAACATTGGGTCGTCGCCATCAACAGCTGCAATACGAACTTTACACTTACCATCGGCGATTTCACCAACATAACGAAGCACTTTGCCTTCTTCTGCTGCGATCGCTGACTGTTCTTGGAAGTAAGCATCCGCTTCTGGCAAGCGAGCCATAAACTCTTCAACCGTGCCTGAATCATCAAAACCCGGTGGCAATGCTTGGTCAACTTCAACATCTTCAAGCTCAAGTGCCATGCCCGCTTCTCGAGCGAGAATAAGCAGTTTACGCGCCACATCCATACCCGATAAATCATCACGAGGATCCGGTTCAGTAAAGCCGTTATCTTTTGCAATATTGGTTGCTTGACTGAGTGTCATACCTTCATCAAGCTTACCGAAGATGTAAGACAGTGAACCAGAAAGAATGCCGTTGAATTTCTCAAGTTCATCACCCGCAGAGATTAGGTTCTGTAGGTTTTCGATGACCGGTAGACCTGCGCCTACTGTTGTCTCGTACATCAACTTACGACGTGAATTACGTGCAACTTCACGAAGCTGATGGTAGTAAGCCATGCTCGCTGTATTTGCTTTCTTATTTGGTGTTACCACGTGGAAACCAGCCGCTAGGAAATCAGCGTATTGCGCCGCAATGCCTTCGCTAGACGTACAGTCAACCAATACTGGATTGATAATGTGGTTACGTTGAACAAGTGCATTTAAGCGCGCTAAGCTAAACTCTTCTGTCGCGCTCGACATTCGATCACGCCACTGCTCTAGCGGCAGACCATCGCTATCTAGCAACAAGCCTTTACTGTTTGCTAAACCACATACGCGAATCACGATGCCTTTTTCAGCCAGTTTGCCTTGTTGACGTTGGATCTGGTCAACAAGCTCACCACCAACACCACCAACACCAACAACGAATACGTCAAGGAAGTGCTTTGAGTTAAATAGGTTCTCGTGACACGCTTTGATCGCTTCAGAGATTTTGTCTTCAGGAATAACCGCAGAGATCGCACGCTCAGAAGAACCTTGCGCGATAGCAACGATGTTGACGTTTACTTCAGCTAAAGAAGAGAAGAACTGAGAAGCAACGCCACGTGAAGTACGCATACCGTCACCCACCAGCGTCACAATCGCAACATCATCCATGAACTCAACAGGCTCTAATAAGCCATCTTTAAGTTCAAGTTCAAACGCATCTGACAGCACTTGCTTCGCTTTCACTTTGTCAGCCGATTCAATACAGAAGCTGATGCTGTACTCTGAAGAAGATTGAGTAATAAGGACGATAGAAACGCCAGCAGAAGACATCGCGCCGAATACACGACTCGCCATACCTACCATGCCCTTCATACCTGGGCCTGACACGTTAACCATCGTTAGGTCACTTAGCGTAGTGATGCCTTTGATTGCTAGGTTATCTTCGCCAGTGTCTTGGCCGATCAAAGTACCTGCACCCTGTGGGTTGAAGCTGTTTTTGATTAGGCAAGGAATATGGAATTGCGCGATAGGAGCGATAGTCTTCGGATGTAGAACCGAAGCGCCGAAGTAAGAAAGCTCCATCGCTTCTTGGTAGCTAAGCGATTTAAGCAGACGAGCGTCATCCACTAAGCGTGGATCACAGTTGTAAACACCATCGACATCTGTCCAGATCTCACAACAATCAGCGCGTAGACATGCCGCTAGAACCGCTGCTGAATAATCAGAGCCATTGCGACCAAGCGTTACTAACTCACCTTTTTCATTACCAGCCGTAAAGCCCGGCATGATGTTTACGTGACCTTCTGGAAGCGGTGATTGACGGAAGTTCTGAGTTGAAACATCCACGTCGACCATCGCTTCAAGGTGGTCACCTTTAGCGTATAGGTATTGAACTGGGTCAATCAGGCTTGCCGGTTGGCCTTTCGCTTCAAGTACCGCTTTCATCAACTGGATTGAAATTCGCTCACCTTTACTTATGATGCGAGCATTTACGTGATTTGGACACATACCCAATAGGTTAATACCATTCACGAACTGCTTAAGTTGAGCAAGAGAGGTATCGACCTGCTCTTGAAATGCAGAGCCATCGACTGACGGCAATACCGCTTGAATCTCTGCAAACAATGCAGCGAATGATGATTCGATCTCGGTGATCTGTACGTCTGCTTCACCATTTTTTAGTGCTGCTTCAATTACAGCAACCAGCTTATTGGTTGTTTTTCCTGGAGCCGATAGTACAACGGCTAGCTCTTCTTGCTGGGCATTATTAGCGATGATATCTGCTGCTCGTAAAAAACGATCTGCATCAGCTAATGATGAACCTCCAAACTTTAAAACGCGCATCCCTTTCTCCATAAGTCATAAAAATGGTACAAAAAAAGGCCTGTATCTTGTTGGATACAGGCCTTTTTTTTAAAATCCGTTACTTAGCAGCCTGCCCCAACAATGTGAATGTCGGTAATAATAATGGTGGTGGTCATTACTAGGTGGCTTCCGTGCTGCATATCAAATTCTCTGCTTGTGCTTTACTCTACGTGTATCAATTTTTAGCACTACACGTCAATGAAAAGTTGATTTTTTTTTACATTCACACCATTTTTCAGAGCAAACCGCCATTTCAAGGATAAAACAGCGGCTATAAGCCTACAATTCAAAGATTGGGTTTGATATCAGAACAACAAAGTTAACCCATTGCATATATAGCCATAACAAAATGCTATATCGATTGTGCAGCGAACGTACAGATCTTGTGCTTTAATTGAACGATAACGTTCGAAGAACAATAATAATGACATCAGGAGTGGGAAGTGAAGAGATTACTTATTCTTTTAGCCTTTGCTATGCCTGTTGTTTGTTCAGCGAACAGCCTACCTCTGTTAAATAATTTGCCTTTGCTACCCAGTCAAATCGATCGTTCTGCCCATAAGTTTTTTATCTCAACACAAAATGCATCGAGTGAAAGTTTTGACACTTGGAAAGTCGATAGTGGCTATTCTTATAGTCTGTTTGCTGATGTCGACCTTTATGTCGGTACACGTATTAATAGTGATTCACTAAAATATGAGAGTGGATTCTTGAGTGGTGTCAGCTATCAATTCTCAGAGAGAGTCTCTTTCAACAGTTCTCTACACACTTATAAAGATGAAACCGAGGACAGTGAAAAGTCGGTCGCCGCTGAGGTTTCAAGCCGAGTACAACTGACCGACAATCTAGATTTGCATGCCACCCTTGATTATGAAGAGTGGCAGCAAGGTGTTGAAGTGGGATTAGGATTTCGTTTCTAATCTATCTCATTTCGTGATTGATAAGCCCGTTAAGATTCAATCAACAATTCCGTTGAAATTAGCACACCATTCCAATCAGCATATATATAGTCACCAGGTTGAATCAGTTGATTGTGTACCGTGAGCGTGACATTAACTTGCCCAACACCGTGCTTCTCGGTTTTAAATGGTGATGCCCCAAGCGCTTGAATACCAAGATCCATCTGCGCCATCATCGCTACATCACGAACCGCACCATTCACAATCACGCCTTCCCAACCGTTTTCTATAGCTAGAATCGCCAATTGATCACCAAGCAGTGCTTTCTGACACGAGCCATTACCGTCTACGACGAGCACTTTGCCACTGCCGTCAGTCTCTAAAACCTCGCGAACCTTGGAATTATCGTGATAACAACGAACTGTTACAATTTTCCCCCAGAACGCACCACGTTGACCGAAGTTCTGCAATGGCATGTTCAGTTGGGTGACTTTGCTCTCAAATTCATCACACAAGTCGGGTGTTATATCGTGCATATATCCTCCGTGAGTAAGGCGTTACCTATTAAGTCAGGCGAGCCTCTATGCTTTTATATGTTATTAAAATTAATCCTTTGTTTTCATCATTCTATGCTCAATTTATTACTGAATAAAAGTTGATTGAGCATATTTATCTACTAGACTCTAAGGACAGCTTTCAGCTTCCTTGGTTCATAATCTGGTCTTTAGCAGGCGAGATGTAAGAACTATCTCGAATAATCATTCTGGTTTTGCTGCTAAATAATCACCATAACATTGGTTAAGTTGTAGCCATACTATTAAAGTTTGTTGCGATACGGCAATTGATGTAAATCAACAAAGTGAATGGAATTAACATTCTCGCGTTGTTAGCATGCTGTTAACATTATAGAATCCTCTGCAATCACTAAAAGAATGATTAAAAGGCGTACTGGATCTACGTTATTGGGCAATACTTCAAGGAAGGCAGATAGCTGGAAGTAAGTGTTTTTTTGAAAACTTTAAGTTATCATCAAAAATACATTACCTGTATGTTATGTTTTTGCCTAGAATTTATTCTATTAGCACAGTTTCGTCACAAATTTAGGTACCGCCAAATGCAAACCCCGCAGATTCTTATCGTTGAAGATGAGCAAGTAACTCGTAACACTCTAAAGAGTATTTTTGAAGCAGAGGGATATGCTGTTTTTGAGGCTAGCGACGGTGAAGAGATGCACCAAGTGCTATCTGACAACCAAGTTAACCTTGTAATTATGGACATCAACCTTCCTGGTAAGAATGGCCTACTACTTGCGCGTGAACTACGTGAGCAAGCAAATGTAGCGCTTATGTTCTTAACGGGTCGTGATAATGAAGTTGATAAGATCCTTGGCCTAGAGATCGGCGCTGATGACTACATCACTAAGCCTTTCAACCCTCGTGAACTGACTATCCGTGCACGCAACCTTCTTAACCGTTCAATGAGCACAAGCTCTGTTCAAGAAGAAAAGCGTAGCGTTGAGAAGTACGAGTTCAATGGTTGGGTACTAGACATCAACAGTCGTTCTCTGGTTAGCCCAGATGGCGAAGGCTACAAGCTACCTCGTTCAGAGTTCCGTGCTCTACTTCACTTCTGTGAGAACCCAGGTAAGATCCAAACACGTGCAGACCTTCTTAAGAAGATGACTGGCCGTGAGCTTAAGCCACACGATCGTACTGTAGACGTAACAATCCGTCGTATTCGTAAACACTTTGAGTCTGTTTCTGGTACGCCAGAAATCATCGCAACGATTCACGGTGAAGGCTACCGCTTTTGTGGTGACCTAGAAGACTAATTCGATTCGCGCTTCGGGCCGTTTAGTTCTTGTCGTCGGTTAGCTGTTCTAAACCGTTAGCACTTATAAACTGATAGTACTTGTAAACCAATAGTACTTCTAACAGTCGAAGCGTAATCAATAGTGATTAAAAAGGGAGAATGCCAACGCATTCTCCCTTTTTTATTGTTCATTGATCGCTAAGGTTTTAGTAAACCGTATCAACCTTAACGTCTTTCTCGACGAGCCACTTCACGGTTTCGCCGTCTTTGAGTTCAATCGCAACATCAACAGGTTTGTCACTGTCGATCTCTAGCTGCCATACAAAAGCGACTTCCCACTGAGTTTCACTGTGTGTTCTTAAATCAAGATCGTCAGCTGTTACCAACAAGGTATCCGCACCTTGTTTAACCGTCACACTCTCAACCGCAAGCGTTGCTGGTAGTTGTGAGTCAGACTCTAGGTAGATAGAACCATGCAGAGTCTTATCTTGAGCCTCTCCAATCGTAGGCATCTTGTTGTGCCACAGGTTGCTTTTCATTGTGACTGTCGCTGCAGATATTTCTACTTGGTTATCCTGCTGCCACTCTACTTGTGGTGCAGAACAACCCGCTAATGCCACGACACATGCGGCGAATGCTAATTTTTTCATTATTCTTCTACCTTTGATTTAACCAACTCTTTAATACTTCAATGTCATTCTGGTATTCGTTATTTATTTCATCAACCCAATCTGAAATGTTCTCCCACCACGCAGGCATATCTGGAGATTGAGCTTTCTGAGCAACTTGCTGTATGCGCTTCAGACCAATTGAACCTGCCGCACCTTTAATCTTATGCGCTTCAGAAACGATGCTGTCTTGATCTTTTGCCACCATGTTGGAGTTCAATATTTCCATATATTCCGGCATCATATCTTCAAACATCACGATGCTGTCCAAAACCGGTTTCGACCCGACAATGTCAACATAAGACTCTAGCATATCAATATCAAGCAAAGTGGTATCAATCGTTGAAAGAGCAGGCTTACTCGCTGTTACTTTCTCAGCACCGGTTACTTTCTTAACACCTGTTATTTTTTCAACACTGGTGACTTTTTCAACATCCTTTGCTGTATCAATACCCTTGGCTTTCTCAATAACCTCTGGCGCATCCTCGATAAGATCGCTGATGACATCCTGGATTGCACGAACCGACAGTGGTTTACTGATGGCTTCGTCCATGCCTTTCTGGAAGTATTCTTGCTTGTTGTTTAATACGTTTGCGGTTAATGCCACCAAAGGCGGCAGCTTGCTATATTTCTCGCGGTAATATTGAGCAATATCGAAGCCCGTCATATCTGGTAACTGGATATCCAGTAATACCAAGTCATAATCTTTCGGGTTGAAAACGATTTGCGCCTCTTTACCCGTCATTACGACTGTCACTTCATGACCAAGGCTTTCAAGTAGAGAACGAGCTACTGTGATATTAAGCTCAATATCTTCGACCATGAAGATCTTAAGATTGGACTGCTTTCTTGGCGTTTTGATCAGAGCCTGAGTATCGTGATTAACAGGCACTCGAATCGAAACCGTAAAGGTACTACCAAAGCCCTCTTCACTGGTGACTTCAATGTGACCATCCATCATATTGATCAGCTGTTGAGACACGGCAAGACCAATTCCGGTACCTACAGCGTGTAGATTATCTGTTCCCGACTTCACCTGGTAGTACATCGCGAAGATCTTCTCAATTTCACTTTCAGGAATACCAATTCCGGTGTCTTCTACTTCCATCGTGATGTTGGCAAAGTCGCCATCAACTTCAGCGCTGACTGTCATCACCACACCACCATCTTTGGTGAACTTCATGGCGTTGCTGACAAGGTTCCACAACACCTGTCTAAGACGAGTACCATCCACTTCGACCGCAGCAGGAAGATCCGATAACCTTTCAAGATCAAACCTTAACCCTTTTTGCTCTGCCATTAACGCAGAAATACTCTCGATCTCGACAACGAAATCTTCAAAGTTGAGTGGAGTTGGGAATAACTCAAGTTTACGACGATCAAATTTGTCCATATCGATAATATCGTTAAAGATATTACCCAATGTCACCGCGCTCACCTTGATGGTTTGCATCTGCTTGCGCTGCTCGGTCGTCAGTTGGCTATCCAACAACATACGACTCAAGCCGATGATGCCATTGAGCGGCGTTCTTAACTCGTGGCTAATGGTTGAGATAAAGGTGGTCTTATCACGACTGGCTTTCTCCAGTGACTCTTGGTGCTCTTTACGCTCAGTAATATCACGGCCAAAACCGACCAAGCCCAAGTGACGACCTTCTTTACTGTAGAAAGGCACCTTACGCAGTTCGAAGTAGCTCTTACGACCATCAGGGTATTCCAACCATTGGTCATAAGTCAGCGCTTGGTTGTCAGCAAATACCTTCTTATCGGTTTCAACAACTTGTTGAGCGATCTCTTTGCTATACACATCCCAAGGCGTTAAGCCAACGAGATCTTTTTCTGTCTTGCCAGTAAGCTCTTCAACTGCACGGTTACAACCCGAAAACACACCATCTTCATTGCGATAGTAAATAAGATCAGGAGAGGCATCAATAAATGAGCGTAGCAGTGCCGTACGCTCTGCAAGTTCAAGCTGAGTTCGCTCACGCTGGAACACCTCATTTTCGAGATCGTGCATTGCTTCTGCACGCGCTTCTTCCGCTTTTTCACGCTCTTCAATTTCTTGATTAAGCTTCTCGATATTGAGTTGCAGTTTATTGTTGAGCTCTTGATCTCGCTCTCGCATGTCACCAAGCTTAGAGACCAATTTCGCCAACCTTTGACGAGACTCTTCCAGCTGATCAACGACCACTGATAGGAAATAAACCGCCCAAGGCGTGATCACTAAACCGAAGAAAACCGAACGGACAATGTCGATATCATCAACATTACCTTTGAGTGCGAGGGTTATACCCACTTGCACAACAACTGCGAGGGCTACAAGCGCTAAGGCGAGTAAGATAGAAAAGCGGACAATCCCCAGTTTTACGAGTAGATCCACGTAATACTGAGCGAGATTTTTCATGGGTTTCATTTAACGCTCCATGCGATAAGACTAGCAATATTCTACCCTGTTTAAAGAGAGGAGGTAAGCTAGCTACATCACACGCAGCAAGAGAGCTACAGTTATATTGTTTAAAACAGATAAGTGGGATAAATAGAGGGGCAGCAAGAGATAAATGCGCTTATCGAATTGAGGAAGGATGCACCATCGAACGGTTTCGACCGTCGGATTTAGCTTGATACAACGCACTGTCAGCCAAGGCAACCGCCGAATCCATTTCATCATCAGGTGTCGGAATGTAAGAGATAATACCAATACTCACAGTGATGAATTCAGAGACATTCGATTTCTCATGCGCCAGTTCCAATTTAAGGATCCCATCATGGATACGCTGTGCCACCAGCTGAGCACCCTCAGCCGTGGTATTCGGTAGAATAAAGCCGAACTCTTCACCACCGTAACGAGCCACACAATCCGATGAACGGTTCAGCACCTGCTTAAATGCCTGAGAGACTTGGATCAGAGCATCATCACCTTGTTGATGTCCGTAAAAATCGTTGTAACCTTTGAAGAAATCGATGTCACACAGCATAATCGTCAGTGGTAATTTCTCACGCACATGATAATGCCACAGCGTCGAAAGCTGTTCATCAAAACGACGGCGGTTGGAAACCTGAGTCAGGCTGTCCATAAAGCTAAGACGCTCAAGTTCAAGGTTGGCTTCTTCAAGTTTCTGCTCCGCAAGGTAACGTTCTGTAATATCACGCGCCATGATCAACACACCATTAGTGCTTGATGCCAGATCTTTAAACGGTGATTTCACCACATCATACCAAGTGTATTCACCATCACTAGAGACAACCTTATCGATATAGCGTAATGACTTACCTTGATGAAGCACTTGGTGATCGGTGTCTGAAATACGCATATACATACTATTAGGCACCACATCTTGCAGACGCTTGCCGACTAAATCACTCACTTCAGAGATACCCAGCGCAGCCACAAATGGCTTATTACATGCTTGGTAAACCATATTTTCGTTGAAGATACCAATCGAGTCAGGGCTCGCTTCCAAGATGTTTTGGAGGATGGTGTCACGTTGGGCAAGCGCGACTTCAGTATCTTTTCGCTTTTCCATTTCACCGCGCAGCTTTTGCTGCATGTCGTGCCAATCGGTCACATCATGGCTAATTGAGAGCGTGCCTATGGTTGATCCATCTTGCGAGAGCAAGACACTTTGGTAGGTTTCAAGCAAACATCCCTTACCGTCTTGATCCGTTGTCCACGAACGTTCACTGACTCGACCTTTTAAAGCCCCGCCAGAAACACTCAAAGTGCCCTCTTCTGAGCGACCATGCCAAAACTTTTTAAACGAGCGATTACTCGTCACCAACTCACCCTTTTGATCTTTTACATAGATCAGCTCAGATAAAGAATCCAAAGCGGTACGCGCGACATTAAGCTCACGAACTTCTTGAGACACCTCTTCATCTGTATTTTTATACGGTGATGCGTGAATCATCCACGCTTTCTTGCTTCTAAAACGGATCCTGCGACCAACCAAATTGATCTTAAAGGACTCAAATTCAGACAGCGCCCACAGAGAGACCTGCTCAAATGATCGAGAGTTGATGTGATTGGTTAAGTAATGACGAAAGCTATTCTCGCTTTCAACGGTAGGGAATCGAAAGTTAACGCCAATTTGGCGAATACCAAGCAGCTGCATAGCTTGGCGATTGGCATATAAGATCTCTCCACTTCGAACATCAACAAAGTAGAGTGGCGATGGAGTAGCAAGTAGAAGTTTTTCAAGATGCGACTGATAACGTGAATAAAGATGCCAGCAGATGAGAGCAATCAGCAATACAACAACGATATAAATACCGTAGCCATACGCCCTGTCCCACAACCAAGTCATTACCAGTTCCATTTACTCTCAATCTATACCATAAAATCTGTGAGGGAAATGTTACCACTATTTGTTGGTTTTATCTGCTGTTACCGACAGTCACCATTTTCTATCAATTGACTGCGTTTAAAACGGGCAGTGTGTACTCGAATGCAGAGCCAGTTTTGATGCCTTGTGCGCCAGTTTTATCAAGCGAACGGCCAATCTCAGTCATCGCTAACCAACGGTTCTCACACCACAAAGGTGAGAGTAACGTCGGGCGCCTCGCCGCAGAAGATACTCGGTGATAAACCACGTTTGCTGGAGTCCGTTGAATCACCTCAGTCGCGATATCAATGTACTCCTCAAGGCTTGGTGCTTCTAGCTTTCCGGCCTTCCACGCCTTAGCCATGGTACTGCCCTCTACTATATGGAGCCCGTGTAGCTTAATACCGTCGGTGCCAACGGCTAATACCTTATCTAAAGTTTCAAGGTTATCCGCTTTGGTTTCTTTGGGCAGGCCAACAATAAGGTGGGTACATATCTTGATCCCCAAAGCACGAGCGCGCCGAGTGATCGTTTCATACACCGCAAAATCGTGGCCACGGTTAATTCGCTTGAGGGTTTTATCATTGGCCGTTTGTAGCCCGAGCTCTAGCCAAATCTCATAGCCTTGTTTCACGTAACCCGACAGCAGTTCCAATACAGAATCAGGCACGCAATCGGGTCTTGTACCAACGCAAAGGCCAACAATATTGGCACCCGGAGCTTTAAGGGCTTCTTCGTACATGTTCTTGAGCACCTGCACTTCAGCATAAGTGCTGGTGTATGCCTGAAAGTAAGCAAGATACTTCTTAGCACGGGCAATCTCACCCGCACGGTCTTTTAATTGATCGGCAATACTTTGAATCTGAGTTTGTTCGTCGGAAAAAGACGCCACATTGCAAAAAGTGCAACCACCGCGACCGATTGTGCCGTCTCGATTTGGGCAGCTAAAACCACCATGAAGTGTCAGCTTGTGAACCTTTTCGCCATAACGACGTTGAAGGTCTTGGCCGATAGTATTAACCAACTCGTGTAATTGCATATTTTCAAAGTGCTCAAGTAAATAAAAATGAATCTCAGTCTTTTTCTGAAAAAAAATTACATCCCTGCAAAATTCGACCAATTAGTTTACGCAAGGCTTTTTGCGAGCAACCTATCAAATATCAATAAACATGCAAAAAATCGGCTCTATTTGCCTAATGTTGCACATTTGTTAGACATTAAATTCAAAATAAAACGAAAAAAATGGTCTACATGGACCAACTTTCATTGCAATTCGCCTAGACAAAATTGTAGGATACTTACACATATTGGCTATTTTTGAGTATTTACTTACATCTAAAACTTGCCAATAAGTCGGTGATACCCATATCCCACCTATATAAACCACTAGTTTGTGGCTAAAAATAAACGGATATCACTAAGGATTGTTTTTCTCGCAATACTTTTCCTGCGAGATACGGAAAGGATTCAAACCGCCAGCATAGGCAGGTTTAGACCCATAAATATAAAAGGACAAGGCTAACTTAATACAAATAAGTTGCGCCTAGATTTAACTGGAAGGATGTATCTATGGTAGATCAAGAGCAGAACTCACAGGGTCTGTATACTCCTGAATTGGAGCATGACGCTTGTGGTATCGGTTTTGTTGCGCATCTAAAGAATCGCAAATCTCATGATGTAGTAACTCAAGCACTCGATATGCTTGCACGTATGGAACACCGTGGCGGCCAAGGCTGCGATCCGTGTTCTGGTGATGGTGCAGGTATCCTGCTACAGAAGCCGCACGAATTCTTACTAGAAGAAGCCGTAAAGCTTGGAATTAAACTGCCATCTTTTGAAAAATATGGTGTTGGTGTTGTACTTTTCCCTAAAGATGAATACAAACGTGCACAGTGTCGTGACATTCTAGAACGCAATGCACAACGCCTTGAGTTAGAAGTTATCGGCTACCGTGAACTTCCAACTGACAATTCAATGATTGGTGCTGACCCATTAAGCACTGAACCTCAATTTGAACACGTATTTATTTCTGGCGGCCCTGGTATCACACCAGAAGAGCTTGAGCGTAAACTGTATGTTCTACGTAACTACACGGTTCGTGTATGCCTAGAAAGCGTTTCAAATATCGGTGATGACTTCTACATCAACTCTATGTCTTACAAGACATTGGTGTACAAAGGTCAGCTAACAACTGAACAAGTTCCTCAGTACTTCCTAGATCTGCAAAACCCAACTATGGTGACAGCTCTAGCACTCGTACACTCTCGCTTTTCTACCAATACATTCCCTCGTTGGCGTCTAGCTCAGCCTTTCCGTTACATCGCGCATAATGGCGAAATCAATACGGTTCGCGGCAACCTGAACTGGATGAAAGCACGTGAAGCAATCCTAGAATCGGATCTGTTTACACAAGCTGAAATCGACATGCTGCTTCCTATCTGTCAAGAAGGTAGCTCAGACTCATCAAACTTCGATATGGCGCTTGAGCTACTTGTTCTTTCAGGTCGTACTCTGCCACATGCGTTGATGATGATGATCCCGGAAGCATGGCAAGAAAACAAAAACATGGATCCAACTCGTCGTGCGTTCTACCAGTACCACGCGAACGTAATGGAACCATGGGATGGCCCAGCGTCAGTATGTTTCACCGATGGTGTTCAAGTTGGTGCAACTCTTGACCGTAACGGTCTGCGTCCTTCTCGCTACACAGTAACTAAAGACGACTTCCTAGTGATGGCGTCTGAGTCTGGTGTTGTTGAGATCGCACCTGAAAACGTTGAATATCGTGGTCGTCTACAGCCTGGTCGTATCTTCGTTGCTGACCTTGAGCAAGGTCGCATCATTTCTGATGAAGAAGTGAAAGACGGTATCGCTAAATCGCAACCCTACGAAAAATGGGTTGAAGAGAACCTTCTGAGCTTGAAAAAGCTACCGGATGCGAGCAACGAATTTAACCAACCTTCTCCAGAGAAACTGCTACACAAACAACAATCGTTTGGTGTGAGCTCTGAAGAAGTAAACGAAATCATTCTCCCTCTTGCAAAAACAGGCTACGAGCCACTTTCTGCAATGGGTGCTGACTGGCCGCTAGCGATTCTTTCTCATCAATCGCAGCACCTTTCAAACTACTTTAAGCAGTTGTTTGCACAAGTAACTAACCCGCCGATCGACCCGATTCGTGAGCGTATGGTTATGTCTCTGAACACTTACCTAGGTAAAGATCAGAACCTACTTGCTGAAACGCCTGAACACTGTCAAAAAGTGGAACTTGAGTCTCCAGTTCTTTCTAACTCAGAGTTAGAGAAACTGCGTGCAATCGATAATGAGCACCTTCAATCGAAGACGCTGGATATCGTATTCCAAGCAAACGGAGACCAAGGTAAGTTAGAGCGCGCACTTAAACGGATCTGCCAATATGCGGAAGATGCGGTTATTGATGGCTACTCTATCATCCTACTAACTGACCGTGCGGTTAACTCAAACCACGCAGCTATCCCAGCAATGCTGGCGGTTGGCGCAGTTCACCACCATCTAATCCGTAAAGGGCTACGTGCTAAGTGTGACATCGTTGTTGAAACGGGTGACGCGCGTGAGACACACCACTTTGCAACCTTGATCGGTTACGGTGCAAACGCAGTTAACCCATACCTAGTTATCGAAACGATTGTTGAACTTCAACGTACTAAGAAGCTAGATCCAAACGTTCATCCACGTGAGTTATTCGATAACTACCGTAAGGGTGTTAACGGCGGTCTACTGAAGATCTTCTCGAAGATGGGTATCTCTACGCTGCAGTCTTACCACGGCGCTCAAATCTTTGAAGCACTTGGTGTTAGCAAATCAGTGGTTGAAAAATACTTCACTGGTACTGTTTCTCGTATCCAAGGTCTAACGATCGACGATATCGCACGAGAAGTATTAGTTCGTCACCGTGTTGGTTACCCTGCTCGTGAAATCCCAGCTCAAGTTCTTGATGTTGGCGGTGTTTACCAGTGGAAACAACGTGGTGAGAAGCACTTATTCAACCCAGAAACAATTTCTCTACTTCAAGAATCGACGCGTAACAAAGATTACGGTCAATTCAAGAAGTACGCGAACGCCGTTGATGCTCAAGGCGACAACGCAGCAACACTACGTAGCCAACTTGATTTCATCAAGAACCCAGCAGGCTCTATTCCTCTAGCGGAAGTAGAACCTATTGAGAAAATCCTTAAGCGTTTCGCAACAGGCGCAATGAGCTTCGGTTCAATCTCGCATGAGGCTCACTCAACACTCGCTGTTGCAATGAACCGCATTGGCGCGAAGTCGAACTCAGGTGAAGGTGGTGAAGACCCAGCACGTTTCGAGCGTAAAGAAAATGGCGACTGGGAACGTTCAGCAATCAAACAGGTGGCTTCTGGTCGCTTTGGTGTAACGTCTTACTACCTATCTAACGCTGATGAGCTGCAAATCAAGATGGCTCAAGGTGCGAAACCTGGCGAAGGTGGTCAACTACCTGGTGATAAGGTTGATGACTGGATCGGCGCAACGCGTCACTCGACTCCGGGCGTAGGTCTTATCTCTCCACCGCCACATCACGATATCTACTCAATCGAAGATTTGGCTCAGCTGATCTACGATCTGAAAAACGCGAACCGTAACGGCCGTGTAAACGTGAAACTAGTATCGGAAGCTGGCGTAGGTACGATTGCATCGGGTGTAGCGAAAGCGAAAGCTGACGTGGTACTTATCGCAGGTTTTGATGGTGGTACGGGTGCATCTCCGATGTCTTCTATCCGTCACACCGGTCTGCCTTGGGAATTAGGTCTAGCGGAAACGCACCAAACACTACTGAAAAACGGCCTACGTAACCGTATCGTTGTTCAGTCTGATGGTCAGATGAAAACACCACGTGACCTTGCAGTCGCAACGTTACTTGGTGCTGAAGAATGGGGCGTAGCAACAGCCGCTCTAGTTGTTGAAGGCTGTATCATGATGCGTAAGTGTCACAAGAATACATGTCCTGTTGGTATCGCAACACAGAACAAAACTCTTCGTGAGCGTTTCGACGGCCGCGTAGAAGACGTAGTAACGTTCTTCCAATACATGGCTGAAGGTCTACGTGAAGTAATGGCTGAACTTGGCTTCCGCTCTATTGATGAGATGGTAGGTCAATCGCACAAACTTAAAGTTCGTGATGACATCGGTCACTGGAAGTACAAGAACCTAGATCTAACACCGGTACTGCACATTGAGCAGGCTCGTGCAGAAGATGGTATCTACAACCAGACAACACAGAATCATAATCTTGAAGACGTTCTAGACCGTAAGTTGATTCAGGCTGCAATCCCAGCGCTTGAGAAAGGTGAAGCGGTTACCGCTCAGTTCCCTATCATCAACACGGACCGTTCAGCAGGCACGATGCTGTCGAACGAAATCTCGAAGGTTTACAAAGACCAAGGTTTACCACAGCCAATGAACGTTAAGTTCCACGGTAGTGCAGGTCAATCTTTCGGTGCGTTCCTTGCGAAAGGCGTTAAGTTCGAAGTAGAAGGCGACGCGAACGATTACTGGGGTAAAGGTCTGTCTGGCGGTACGTTGGTACTGTACCCAGATGCAAGATCTACTATCGTTGCTGAAGATAACATCGTGGTTGGTAACGTATGTTTCTACGGTGCAACCTCTGGTGAGTCTTTCATTCGCGGTATGGCTGGCGAACGTTTCTGTGTTCGTAACTCTGGCGCGAAGGTTGTTGTTGAGGGTGTTGGTGACCACGGTTGTGAATACATGACTGGTGGTGCGGCAATTATCCTTGGTTCAACGGGTCGCAACTTTGCTGCAGGTATGAGTGGCGGTGTCGCTTATGTTTGGGATAAAGCGGGTGACTTCGAGACCAAGCTCAACGCAGAACTTGTAGACCTAGATCCAATTGAACAAGAAGATAAAGATCTTCTACTGGATATGCTAACTAAGCATGTTGAATTCACAGGAAGTGAAGTTGCTCAGTCTTTCCTAGACAACTTTGAAGCAAGTGTTGCATCGCTAGTTAAAGTAATGCCACGCGACTACAAAGCGGTTCTTCAAAAGCGTAAAGCTGAAGCACAACAGGCACAAACGGAAGAAGTGGAGGCAGTATAATGGGTAAGCCTACTGGATTTTTAGAACACGGTCGTGAGCTTCCAAAGAAGCTCGACCCGTCAGTTCGAATTGAAGACAACAAAGAGTTCGTACTTAACGAAGAGTTTGGTGAAAAGATCAATACTCAAGCATCTCGTTGTATGGACTGTGGCGTACCTTTCTGTCACAACGGCTGTCCGATTGGTAACATCATCCCAGAATTCAATGACGCTGTTTACCGCGACAGCTGGGAAGAGGCTTGGAACATTCTTAGCTCTACCAATAACTTCCCTGAGTTTACAGGTCGTGTTTGTCCTGCTCCTTGTGAAAGTGCCTGTGTTCTTGGCATCAACCAAGACCCAATCACTATCTGTAATATCGAGAAAACGATTGTAGAAACTGCGTACCGTGAAGGGTACGCAAAGCCTAAAACACCACGCTCTCGCACAGGGAAAACTGTCGCAGTTATCGGTTCAGGCCCAGCAGGCTTAGCCGCAGCTGAACAGCTAAACAGTGCAGGTCACTCGGTAACGGTATTTGAACGTGACGAGAAAGTGGGTGGTCTACTTCGCTTCGGTATCCCAGATTTCAAACTGGGTATGGACGTAATTGATCGTAAGATCAACCTAATGGCTGAAGCTGGCGTTGAGTTTAAAGTGAACCAACACATCGGTGTTGATGTTAATGCTCAACAGCTACGCCAAGAGTTTGATGTGGTATTGCTAACAGGTGGTTCTACGGTTCCACGTGACTTGCCAATCCCAGGTCGTGAGCTGAAAGGCGTTCACTTTGCCATGGAATTCCTTGGTCAAAACAACCGCCGTGCCAACGACTTAGACCTAAAAACAGAAGAGCTTCACGCTAAAGATAAGCACATTGTGGTTATCGGTGGTGGTGATACGGGCTCTGACTGTGTAGGCACATCAAACCGTCATAAAGCAGCAAGCATTACTCAGGTTGAGATCATGCCGATCCCACCAGAGAAACGCCCTGCAAATATGCCTTGGCCTCAATACCCAATGATCATGAAAACCACCACTTCTCACGAAGAAGGTTGTGAACGTCATTGGAACATCTTAACCAAAGAGTTCATTAGCGACGATCAAGGTCAAGTAACGGGTCTACGTATCGCTGACATCGTTTGGCAAGACGCAAAACCAGGCGAACGTCCAGGTTTTGATGAAGTAGCGAACTCTGAACGTGTTATTCCATGTGACATGGCATTCCTTGCAATGGGCTTCTTACACCCAGAGCCAACAGGCGTGCTTGCTCAACTAGACATTAAACTGGACGAGCGCGGTAACGTCGCTTCTGAAGGTTTTGCGACAAACCAGAAAGGCGTTTTCGCGGCTGGTGATATGCGTACTGGCCAATCTCTGGTTGTACGTTGTATTAATGAAGGTCGTGAATGTGCAATTGCCATTGATGACTTCTTAATGGGTAACTCAAACTTAGAAGCGAAAGCAGATTCACTCATGCTTTCCGCATAATATTTCTCGGGCTAGCGTCGATGACGTTAGCCTAGAGGAAAAGCAACACCCTTCCTAACTTTTATGTTTGGCTAGCACTCGATGCTAGCCTTTTTTCTATCTGCCTTACGGCTCCTGCGACATTCCCTTCGTTGCACATGTTAAATCCCATTAACACCTACCTTTTATATCCCTTTGATATCACTCTACTATTTTAGATTATTACGTGGTTAATCGCGTTTACGCATGATAATTAACCATGAACTTGACCTTAAACACAATTAGCTATACGTTGTAAAGCTGGTGAAAATAAAACCAATCGGTTTTGTTAACACAACCAATAACGTTTTAACTAGCTAAAGACAAACTATAAGCTTATAAAAAATAACAAGTATATGAATAGTTAGTCATTTACTGTCTGGATGACAGAGAAGCAAAAGGGAGAATTGCAATGGCTCTATATGATCCTAGTCTTGAAAAAGACAACTGTGGATTTGGTTTAATAGCGCAAATGGAAGGCCAACCGAGTCATAAGTTGGTACGAACTGCTATTTCAGCCCTCGATCGCATGACACACCGTGGTGGTATTGCTGCGGATGGTAAAACAGGAGATGGCTGTGGCTTATTGCTACAGAAGCCAGACTCTTATCTCAGAATTATTGCAGAAGAGAATAACTTCAAGCTCGGCAAGCAATACGCTGTCGGCATGATTTTCTTCAGCCAAGACCCAATCAAAGCGCAATCCGCGCAAGACATCGTCAATAAAGAACTCGCTCAAGAAACGTTAACCGTTGCAGGTTGGCGTGTCGTGCCGACCAACACCGACGTATTAGGCCCAATCGCAAAAGATTCCGTTCCTAATATTCAGCAAGTGTTTATCTCAGCACCTGCGGGGTGGCGTGAACGCGATATTGAACGACGCCTTTACATCGCTCGTCGTCGAATTGAAAAGCAGATCACCGAAGACAAAGATTTCTATATTTGTAGCCTTTCGACACAAGTCATGGTTTACAAAGGTCTTTGTATGCCGGCCGATCTTCCGCGATTTTACCTCGATCTTGCTGACTTACGTATGGAATCGGCGATATGCCTGTTCCACCAGCGCTTCTCTACCAATACTCAGCCGCGTTGGCCACTGGCTCAGCCATTCCGCTATTTGGCGCACAATGGTGAGATCAATACCATCGAAGGTAACCGTCAGTGGGCTAAAGCTCGTGCCTATAAATTCTCTTCACCACTGCTGCCCGATTTACAAACGGCCGCACCCTTTGTGAATGAGACAGGCTCAGATTCATCAAGCCTAGATAACATGCTCGACCTGTTCCTTGCCGGTGGTATGGATGTATTCCGAGCGATGCGTATGCTCGTGCCGCCCGCTTGGCAAAACCACCCAGACATGGATCCCGATCTGCGTGCATTCTACGACTTCAACTCCAAGCACATGGAACCGTGGGATGGCCCTGCAGGTATCGTCCTTTCTGATGGTCGTTACGCTGCGTGTAACCTAGATAGAAACGGCTTACGCCCTGCGCGTTATGTGATTACCAAAGACAACCTGATCACACTGGCCTCTGAAGTGGGCATCTGGAATTACGCGCCAGACGAAGTGGCAGAGAAAGGGCGTGTCGGCCCAGGTGAACTACTCGTCATAGATACACGCCGCGGTAAACTGTGGCAATCTAACGAGATCGACAATGACCTTAAAGGTCGCCACCCTTATAAAGAGTGGATGGAAAAGAACGTTCACAAACTCACACCGTTTTCCGATCTGCCCGATGAGCAAGTCGGTAAGCGCAGCTTTGACGATGACACGCTCAAGACCTACCAAAAACAGTTTGCGATGAGCAACGAAGAGTCGGACCAAGTACTGCGTGTGCTTGGTGATATGGGACAAGAGGCAGTAGGCTCGATGGGCGATGATACGCCGATGGCTGTGCTCTCTTCGAAAGAGCGTCTCGTCACTGACTATTTCCGTCAAATGTTTGCACAGGTCACCAACCCACCGATTGACCCACTGCGTGAAAAGCATGTTATGTCTTTAGCCACCAGTATCGGCCAAGAGATGAACGTGTTCTGCGAAACCGACGGTCACGCCTATCGTGTGACATTTAATTCGCCCGTTCTGGTCTACTCTGACATGCAGCAACTTCTGCAGTTAAATCAAAAACACTATGGCCACGCGATTCTTAGCATGCATTATGATCCTGCTGATAAAGATCTCGAACAAGCCATTAATGACTTGTGTGATCGTGCGGTGCAAGAGGTCCGTGATGGTGCTGTTTTGATTGTACTTTCAGACAAGCACTTAGAGAAAGGCAAGCTGCCGGTTCCAGCAGCGATGGCTGTCGGTGCGGTGCAAACCAGACTTGCTGACAACAACCTACGTTGTGATGCTAACATCGTGGTTGAGACTGCAACCGCACGTGACCCGCACCAATTTGCAGTTCTGCTTGGCTTCGGTGCAACCGCAGTTTATCCATATCTCGCTTATGAAGCATTGGGCAAAATGCTGGACGACGGTTCATTAAATAAAGACTATCGCACTGCATTGCAAAATTACCAAAACGGCATCAACAAAGGTCTGTATAAGATCATGTCGAAGATGGGTATCTCGACGATTGCTTCTTATCGCTGCTCGCAGTTATTTGAGGCGGTCGGTTTGCATACCGATGTCGTTGACTTGTGTTTCCGAGGTGTAACGACTCGTATCCAAGGCGCTAGCTTTAGCGACTTCCAACAAGATATCTATAACCTATCTCGTAAAGCATGGACTAAACGTAAACCACTGGAACATGGTGGCTTACTCAAATACGTACATGGCGGCGAATACCACGCGTACAACCCAGATGTAGTCAGTACCTTGCAAACCGCCGTAAAGACAGGTGAAACATCCGACTACCAATCTTTTGCGAAGCAAGTTAATGCTCGTCCTGCTGCTATGCTGCGCGACTTAATGAGCCTCAAAAAAGCCGATCAACCTCTGCCACTAGAACAAGTCGAGCCGAGTAGCGATCTCTTTAAGCGCTTCGACTCTGCAGCGATGTCGATTGGTGCCTTAAGCCCTGAAGCTCATGAAGCACTGGCCATGGCGATGAATCGATTAGGAGGCTACTCCAACTCTGGTGAAGGTGGTGAAGATCCACGACGCTTTGGTACTGATCGTAATTCTCGAATCAAGCAGATAGCTTCCGGTCGTTTTGGTGTGACGCCACATTACTTAACCAATGCGGATGTTTTGCAAATCAAAGTCGCACAAGGTGCGAAGCCGGGCGAAGGTGGCCAACTGCCAGGGCATAAAGTCACCGCAGAAATCGCCAAACTGAGATACTCAGTTCAAGGGGTAACACTGATCTCCCCTCCTCCGCACCACGATATTTATTCTATCGAGGATCTGGCGCAGCTTATTTTCGACCTTAAGCAAGTGAACCCTAAAGCCTTGGTTTCAGTGAAGTTAGTATCGGAACCGGGTGTGGGCACCATTGCTACTGGTGTGGCGAAAGCCTATGCCGACTTAATTACGATCTCCGGTTACGACGGTGGTACCGCGGCAAGCCCGCTGACTTCAGTGAAATACGCAGGTTGTCCTTGGGAGCTTGGCTTAGCGGAGACTCAACAAGCACTAGTCGCAAACGGCCTACGCCATAAGATCCGCTTGCAAGTCGATGGTGGTTTAAAAACCGGACTCGATGTTATCAAGGGCGCGATTCTCGGTGCTGAAAGCTTTGGTTTCGGCACTGCACCAATGGTCGCGATGGGTTGTAAGTTCTTACGAATTTGTCACCTAAACAACTGTGCAACGGGCGTTGCGACTCAAGATGAAACACTACGCCGTGAATACTTCAAAGGCCTGCCAGACATGGTAGTGAACTACTTTACTGGCTTAGCTGATGAAGTTCGCCAATACCTTGCGGAGCTTGGCGTAGAAAAACTGACAGACCTGATTGGTCGCACGGATCTCCTTGAAGCCGTTCAAGGCCTCACAGCGAAACAGAGCAAACTTGATCTCTCTTCAATACTCGAAGCTCCGGTATCTCCAGAAGGTCACCCACTGTTTTGGACCGAGCCAAACGCACCATTTGATAAAGCTCAGCTCAACCAACAGATACTTGATGATGCCATTGATGCGATTGAGAAACGTCAATCCACCAGCCTTTACTACAACGTAATCAACACCGATCGCTCGATTGGCGCTCGTATCTCTGGTGAAATTGCCAAACGTTACGGTAACCAAGGTATGGCTGGCTCACCAATTAAGTTGTATCTCGATGGTACAGCAGGCCAATCCTTTGCGGTTTGGAACGCCGGAGGCGTAGAGCTGTATCTGACAGGCGATGCCAATGACTATGTCGGCAAAGGCATGGCGGGCGGTAAGGTGGTTATCAAACCTCACCAAGGCACAGCGTTTACTTGTAATGAAGCGACCATCATCGGCAATACCTGCTTGTATGGTGCGACCGGAGGCAAGCTGTTCGCTGCGGGTACTGCGGGCGAGCGATTTGGCGTGCGTAACTCAGGTACTGTTGCCGTGATTGAAGGCGCAGGCGACAACGCTTGTGAATACATGACAGGCGGTATTGTAGCGATTCTTGGCGCAACTGGAGTGAACTTCGGCGCCGGTATGACAGGTGGTTTCGCTTATGTGATGGACAAGAATGACGACTTCCAAGGCCGTGTAAACAACGAATCGGTCGAAGCACTTTCTCTGTCTGATCTATTTATCCACCAAGAACATCTACGCGGCCTGATTGCGGAGCACTTAGAAGAGACTGGCTCAGTACACGCTGAAGCTATTCTGGCGAACTTTGATGAATGGATTCCAAAGTTCTACCTAGTGAAGCCGAAGACGGCGGATCTCAACACCTTGCTCGGTCACCAAAGCCGCAGCTCTGCTGAACTTCGTGTTCAAGCGCAATAATTGGAAGGAGCCAATCATGAGCCAGAATGTATACCAATTTATTGATGTGAATCGCGTAGACCCAGCGAAGAAACCAATCAAGATACGTAAGATTGAGTTTGTAGAGATCTACGAACCTTTCACGAAGCAACAAGCTAAGGCACAGGCCGACCGCTGTTTAGACTGTGGTAACCCCTACTGTGAATGGAAGTGCCCAGTCCATAACTACATCCCTCAATGGCTCAAACTTGCCAATGAGGGACGCATTATCGAAGCGGCTGAGCTGTCCCACCAAACCAACAGCTTGCCTGAGGTTTGCGGCCGAGTTTGTCCTCAAGATCGTCTATGTGAAGGATCTTGTACCCTCAACGACGATTTCGGCGCAGTAACCATCGGCAACATTGAAAAATACATCAATGACAAAGCGTTTGAGATGGGCTGGAAACCAGACATGTCTCACGTTGAATGGACCGACAAAAAGGTCGCGATCATTGGCGCTGGCCCCGCTGGTCTTGCTGCAGCTGATATCTTAGTTCGAAACGGTGTGAAGGCCGTGGTATTTGACCGCTACCCGGAGATCGGTGGCCTACTAACGTTTGGTATCCCATCGTTCAAACTCGAGAAAGGCATCATGGAAAACCGTCGCCGTATCTTTAGTGGGATGGGCGTTGAATTTAAGATGAATACCGAAGTCGGTAAAGACGTTCAACTACAACAACTTGTCGATGACTATGATGCTGTTTTCTTAGGGGTCGGTACTTATAAAAACATGCGCGCTGGGTTAGACAACGAAGAAGCACCGGGCGTTTATGATGCTCTACCCTTCCTTGTTTCCAATACCTACAAGGTCATGGAGCTGGATAATCCAACGCCATTCATCGACATGAAAGGCAAAAAAGTGGTCGTGCTTGGTGGTGGTGATACTGCGATGGACTGTGTTCGAACGTCTATTCGTCAGCACGCTGCGAATGTTGTTTGTGCTTATCGTCGAGATGAAGCGAATATGCCAGGCTCTCGCCGTGAAGTGAAGAATGCAAAAGAAGAAGGCGTGAAGTTCATGTTCAACCTTCAGCCATTAGCATTGGAAACCGATTCATCTGGTCATGTTACTGGCGTCAAAGTGGTGAAAACGGCGCTAGGTGAACCCGATGACGCAGGTCGTCGTCGTCCGGAACCTGTAGAAGGCAGTGAGCATGTTCTTGAAGCAGACGCCGTTATCATGGCATTTGGTTTCCAACCTCATGCAATGGAGTGGCTAGAACCATTCGGTGTAGAGCTCGACCAATGGGGTCGCATCAAGGCTCCCGGTAAACAAGAATTTCAATACCAAACCACCAACAGTAAGATCTTTGCAGGTGGTGATGCGGTTCGAGGATCTGACTTAGTCGTGACCGCTATCGACGAAGGCCGTAAAGCAGCGGAAGGAATATTGGATTACCTAGAAGTGTGACTAATCTAAGGTTTCCTTTATTACTCAGCTCGTTACTATAAAAAAAGGATCCAATGATGGATCCTTTTTTGAATTAGATACGTTTATCACAAGCATATCGAAAATACGTAAACAATCGCAAACAAGCCAATACCTATAACTACAATTAAAACAACGCCATAGGAAACACTATGAAAAAAGCCGCTCTCCTTTCTCTATCTCTTTTGACTTTAACCGCTTGTAGCCAAGGAATCACGGACATGAAAGACAGAACTTCATCACCTTGTGGAGACAAACCAAACTGCGTATCAACTCAAGATGACCGTGAACAACATACATTGGCCGCGTTTGAGTTATCAGATTCAGCAAACTTAGATGCCATTGAGCAGGTTGCGCTAACCTTACCGGGATCGAAAACCGCGAGTAAAACAGAAGATTACCTGCGTGTTGAATGCACTTCTCGCATCATGCGCTTTGTCGATGACTTAGAACTTAAGATCACTGATGGCAAACTGATCGTGCGTTCAGAGTCTCGTACTGGTCACTCTGATTTTGGCGTAAACCGAAAGCGTGCTGAACAACTTCGCGCTAGCTTAAAAAGCGAAGGCCTGATCAAATAGATAAAAGAATACGCAGATAAATCGCTGCTATTCGGATGAGAAGTGCCTCTGGGCAGTCGCTCGACACTTCTTATCCATGCTACAATTTCGCTCTACTGTTTAAATATTATTTATTAAGAGACTACACATGAAAATCGGCATCATTGGCGCAATGGAGCAAGAAGTTGCGATCCTAAAGGCAGCAATTTCAGACATTACTGAAGTTAATAAAGGCGGTTGTACCTTTTTCTCTGGTCAGATAAATGGTGTTGACGTTGTTTTGCTTCAATCAGGCATTGGTAAAGTAGCCGCTGCAGTGGGTACTTCAATCTTACTAAGCGAATACCAGCCAGACGTAGTACTGAACACGGGCTCTGCTGGCGGTTTTGATTCAACACTGAACCTTGGCGATGTGGTTATCTCAACTGAAGTTCGTCACCACGATGCAGATGTTACAGCTTTCGGTTACGAAATCGGCCAAATGGCAGGTCAACCTGCAGCGTTCAAAGCGGACGACAAACTGATGGCTGTTGCTGAACAAGCACTAGCACAAATGGAAGATAAGCACGCTGTTCGCGGTCTTATCTGTACTGGCGACGCATTTGTTTGCACAGCAGAACGCCAAGCGTTCATCCGCAAGCACTTCCCATCTGTCGTTGCTGTAGAGATGGAAGCATCTGCTATCGCTCAAGCTTGTCACCAATTCCAAGTACCATTCGTGGTCGTTCGTGCAATCTCTGACGTTGCAGACAAAGAATCACCAATGAGCTTCGAAGAGTTCCTGCCACTAGCAGCACAAAGCTCTTCTGAGATGGTTATCAAGATGGTTGCCCTACTAAAGTAAGCGACTAGACATGCAAACACTGTTTGATCAGGTATTTGCAAATGGCGTGCTCCTTGTAATGTGGGGAGCACTGCTTTTTCATTTGATTTTACCTATCCCCCATGCCGCACACCCTACGACCTTATGGCATAAGTTTGCTGAGCTTTTAGCAAGCAAGGTTAATAACAACCAAAACTATTCCCAAAGCTTAATCTCGGGCACATTAGCCTGGGGCGTAATGGTACTGCCGACTCTGATAATTCTATTGGCACTGCAACCACTGGTTTGGCAATCTCAACTGTTTGAATTAGCGCTGTTATTACTGGCGATTGATTGGCGCAATAATGAAAAGCTAGCAAATCAGCTGATCAAAGCGCTTGGTCGAGAAGATAAAGCTGCCGCTCGTCAGTTACTGGCTCCGGTTGTAAATCGTCAAACCGAATCACTTTCATCACTTGGGCTTGGCAAAGCCGCTGCTGAAACCATCATCATGGGTTACGCTCGCAATGTGGTATGTGTTTTATTCTGGTACGCCATTGGTGGTGGAATTGCGGCTTTAATGTATCGCCTTGTTGTCGAGTTAGCTCGAGCTTGGTCGCCAAGTCGCAAGCGATTTGCTCCGTTCGGCTCAACGGCTATCAAGATAGTCGCTATCCTCGAATTCATACCGATGCGTCTGTTTGCTTTGATGATCGTATGTGGTGATAAAGCCACACACACATTTAAAATGATGTTGGTCCAAAGCTCATCTTGGCCACTGCCCGGCCCGGCATGGTTAATCACCGCTGTAGGTAACAAGCTTGAGCTGTCATTGGGCGGCCCTGCGATTTACGACAATACCAAAGCCATTCGTGCAAAATTAGGCGGCAGAATAGCCCCATCAGCCCTGCATTTATCTCAGGTTCAGAAGCTATTATTTGGCCGCATCGCTATCTGGATATTTTTACAAAGCCTAATCTTACTATTTGTTCACCAAGGGATTTAGAGTGAAACGTTCAGCACTTGTTACAAGCCTTACTCTTTTGTCTTCCAGCTTATGGCTACCTTTATCATTTGCAGAAGAAACATCACTGGCTCCAGAAAAAGTACAGCCCGCTCAACGCGTAGTAAGCCTTGCTCCTCATGCTACTGAACTCGCGTATAGCGCAGGTTTGGGCGACAATCTTGTTGCGGTAAGTGAGAGAAGTGATTACCCACCACAAGCCGATAAGCTTGAAAAAGTAGCGAACTATCAAGGTATCAAGGTTGAGAAAATCATCGCGCTTCAACCTGATCTCATTCTCGCGTGGCCTGCTGGTAACCCACCCAGAGAACTCGCAAAGCTAGAGCAATTTGGTTTCAATATTTACTACTCAAGAACCAAAAGCTTAGACAGCATCGCGACCAATATTGATCAACTCAGCCAATATTCCGCTGACCCTAGTATCGGCGAGAACAATGCCCAAAAATACAGAGAACAACTCAACGCGTTAAGGCTAAAATATAAAAACGCCGAGCCCGTAAATTATTTTTACCAGCTAAGTGAAAAGCCGATCATCTCCGTCGCTCAAGGGCACTGGCCAAGTGAGGTGTTTGAATTTTGTGGCGGCCAGAATATTTTCGAAGACAGTGCTTCCCCTTATCCGCAAGTTGGTATTGAACAAGTTGTATTAAGGAAACCGCAAGTGATCTTCACTTCTCAGCATGCCATTGAGAATGGAACCATGTGGCAAACTTGGGAGGACGAGATCCCAGCAGTCGCTCAAAATCAGATTTGGTCACTCAACTCTGACTGGATTAATCGCCCGACGACAAGAACTTTGAAAGCGATCCAACAAGTATGCGATTTCTTCGATAGAGCTAGGCAAAATCACTAACTATTTGCTGCGTTTTTTCGTACAATTCGCCACCGACCTGTCCCTACAATTTTAACTATAAGAGCACCAGTATCATGGACTCCATGCTGCTTTATATTATCGATTTATTTGGCACTGCCATTTTTGCTGTCTCAGGCGTATTTGTCGCGGGCCGTCTTAAAATGGATCCCTTTGGTGTCGCCGTTTTAGGTAGCGTAACCGCGATTGGCGGCGGTACGATTCGTGACATGGCACTGGGTGCAACTCCCGTGTTTTGGATCACCGATACCACCTACCTTTGGGTCATCATCACCACCTGTTTGCTGACCATGATTATAGTAAGACGTCCAAAGCGTCTGGCTTGGTGGATCCTGCCAGTATGTGATGCGATCGGCTTAGCCGTATTTGTTGGCATTGGTGTTGAGAAAGCGCTGAATTATCAAGACTCGGCATTAGTGGCTATTATCATGGGTGTTATCACAGGCTGTGGTGGCGGTATTATCCGTGACGTGCTTGCCCGTGAAGTGCCGATGATCTTAAGAAGTGAAGTCTACGCTACGGCTTGTATCATTGGTGGTGCTTTCCATACCATGGCGATTCTCATGGGGCACGATTCAGAAACCGCATTTTTAGCCGGTGTGTTCACAACACTATTGATTAGGCTTGGCGCTATTCGCTGGCACTTGTCATTGCCAACCTTCGCTATCAAATAGATAGAACGATGACTAAGAGGCTCCGCAAAGGGGCCTTTTTTAATTCGCTTTCAAATTACTTATCCCCTCAATTTCCCCTTTCAAAGATCCCCCTTTTTTCCTGACACTCAATTTAGTTAGCTTGTTAGTTCATAGCTCTTAGCTCTTAGCTCTTAGCTCTTAGCTCTTAGCTCTTAGCTTATGAGTTAGTAATTCTTTTTGTTTACTTACCTAGTTAACAGGCTATATTAGTAAATAAATATCTTTATAAATTATTTTATTTACTAATATAGTCTGCCAATAAGGAGTTCAAAATGAGTATCAATAAAGTGGGCATTGTTTTCTTCTCTAAGAATGGAGCGACTAAGCAAGTCGCTGAGACAATCGCAGAAGGCATTAACACTCAACAATCTAACTCAGCACTGCTCATCGAGGTGCTCTCTTCTGAAATAGTCGAAGGAAGATATGACAATGACGATAAGCTCAGCGCATTAGACAATTGTGATGCGATTATCTTTGGCGCGCCAACCTACATGGGATCACCAGCAGCTCAATTTAAGAGCTTTATGGATGCGAGCAGTGATACCTACTGTAAGAAAGCATGGCGAAATAAGCTCGCTGCAGGTTTCACTACTGGTGGTAGCCTTAACGGTGAGCAGCAACAAACCTTGCTAAGCTTTTTCACCCTGGCTTGTCAGCATGGCATGATTTGGGCAGGGCTTGATATCTCAAAGCATATTGATGACCTAGGTTTGAATCGCACAGGTTCAAGTATTGGTTTAGTCGCCAGTAATGATCAAACGGCTGAGAGCACCAATAATCACATTAACAGTAATGATCTAAAAACCGCTTTCTATTTTGGTCAACGCATTGCGAGTCTAGTTAAGAAAATCTAACTAGCTAATTTCCTAATTAACGAGCTAACGTCAAAAATCCTAGCTTGTCTGATATCTATAAGCTCAGACTAGAGAATGAATGGTGTTTAAGGTAACTTGGTTCAATCATTCCCAACTTTCATGAATATCACTAAATGCTACTCGAAGGAATCGAAACTCTATTGGTGCTGAGCAAAGCAAAGACCATGAGCCGCACCGGCAGTTTGCTTTATATCAGCCAATCAGCGGTCAGCAAACGGATTGCAAATTTAGAAAAGAAGTTAGGTAAGAAACTCATAGAGCCGAGTGGCCGACAAATCAAACTGACGCCGGACGCGATCGCGCTCATCGAGAGTATAGGCCCTGCATTCAATGAACTTAGAGGGCTTATCTATGAGCAACAAGAGTTGGAAGATACCACTCTCATCACCTTAGATAGCTCTAAGTCGCTGATCGCGGGTTATCTAGGTGAGATGATGGGCCAATTTATCCAACAAGATAAATACATCACCATTACCACGAACCATACCCCAAGAATCATAGAGAGAGTGCAATCTGGCAAGGCGACCTTAGGGTTGTGTGCTGGTTTACTGCCACCGCATCATGGGTTAATGACATTCCACCTGTTTGATGAGCCGTTTTACATAGTGAGTAAGTCGCCATTAACGGAGCTTCCTCCAATGGTTATCACTAACGACATGACCAATCCGGCAAACTCGTATCAGTTATCTGTGCTTGAAAAGTTCGGCATCAAACCCTTGATGGAGATGGATGCTTACACGGCAGCAGCCCAGTTAGCGCTGGGTGGGACAGGGCCAGCGTTGATCCCGCTCTCTATCGTAAAAACACTCAATATTGAGCCTCAATACCTGTTTAGTTTTGCCGAATTGAAGGGATTGATTCGACCGATTCATATCTGTGTAAGGCCGAACAGCTATCAGTCTCCACGAGTTAAAATACTGATAGAATCCATTGTTGATGCTGTTCCCAAAGCAGTTTAGACGCCATTAACATAGACATCACGATTACAAGGGGGCGAATCCATTTCTGCCCTTTTGTCATCACGACTTTAGCGCCAAGCTGAGCGCCCATAAAGCCACCAACCGCCATCACTAAGCCTAATTCCCAAATTGGCAAACCAGCCAAAATAAAGAAGATTAAAGCTGCGATATTCGAAGTGAAATTAAGAACCTTAGTACGTGCCGTTGCATCCACTAAAGAGAAATGGCCGATAGCGACAAAACAGACGGTGAAAATAGAACCCGTTCCTGGGCCAAAGAAGCCATCATAGAAACCAACACCGCCACCAATACACAAAGCAAACACGGCTTCAGAGATCTTTTGCTTACCTTCAGACGCTCTAGTTTGGGGTGCTAATAGGAAATAGAGAGAGATGGCGATAAGCAGTAAGGGGATCATGCTCGTCAATAAGCTCGCATCAATATGCTGCACTAACTCAGCACCAATCGCAGAACCGATAAAGGTACAGAGAATGGCAAGACGCATCTCTTTTATGTTCACGATACCATTGCGTACGAAATACCAACTAGCGGAGAAGCTGCCAAAAGAACTTTGAAGTTTGTTGGTTGCCAGTGCCTGCGTTGGTGGTACTCCAGCCGCTAGCAATGCTGGTAGAGTCAATAATCCACCGCCGCCAGCCATTGCATCAATAAAGCCTGCCGCCGTTGCAACTACAAACAAGATAGCCAATATTTCTAGAGTGATTTCCATATACCCAACGCCTTAAATTCTCGTGTAGCGACAACTTACCACCGTGAGCAAACAATCAACAACGAAACACAAGATTGTAACCTATTCCAAATTTTCATCATTTAGCCATTACCAGACTTTCACCAGATGACAGGCATAAAAAAGCCCACTCCGAAGAGTGGGCTTTGAGCATTTATATCCGCTTAACAGCGATACACGTTAGTCAATTAAGCTAGAGAAGCTTTAACCTGTGCGTGCAGTTCTTGAACTGAAGTTACTGACGTTTTCGCGTCTGCAGTGTGCGCCATACAAGTCGCAAATGCAGCATTTAGCGTCGTCGTGTAGTTCACTTTCTCAGCCAGTGCGCCACGACGAAGAACTTTAGAATCTTCAATCGCTTGACGGCCAGCCGCAGTGTTCACGATGTACGTGTACTCATTGTTCTTGATACGGTCAAGAATATGAGGACGACCTTCGTGTACCTTGTTTACTAGACGTGGGTTGATACCCGCTTCGCCAAGGATAACTGCAGTACCGTGTGTTGCGTCTAGCTGGTAGCCAAGCTTAGATAGCTTAGATGCTAGGTCAACAACACGCTCTTTGTCGCCTTCGCGAACAGAAAGAAGTGCACGGCCGCCTTCTGGGTAGATGTTGCCACAACCTAATTCAGCTTTAGAGTATGCTTCAGCAAACGTTGCACCAACACCCATAACTTCACCAGTAGAGCGCATTTCTGGGCCTAATAGTGGGTCAACACCAGGGAATTTGTTGAACGGAAGAACAACTTCTTTCACTGAGTAGTATGGTGGGATGATTTCTTTCGTAAAGCCTTGAGACTCTAGCGATTGACCCGCCATAACACGAGCTGCAATCTTAGCGACTGCTGCGCCTGTTGCTTTCGATACGAACGGTACTGTACGTGCTGCACGAGGGTTAACCTCGATTAGGTACACTTCGTTGTTCTTAACAGCAAACTGCGTATTCATTAGACCACGAACACCCAACTCGAACGCTAGCTTTTCAACTTGCTCACGCATTACGTCTTGGATTTCTTGGCTTAGCGTGTAAGCAGGAAGAGAACATGCTGAGTCACCTGAGTGAACACCCGCTTGTTCGATATGCTCCATGATACCCGCAATAACAACGCGCTCACCGTCACAAATCGCATCAACGTCGACTTCAATTGCATCATCTAGGAAGCTATCAAGCAGTACTGGAGATTCGTTTGAAACACTTACTGCTTCGTTAAAGTAGCGACGTAAGTCTTGCTCGTCGTATACGATTTCCATCGCACGACCACCAAGAACATAAGAAGGACGAACAACCAATGGGAAGCCGATTTCGCGAGATTTCTCTACCGCTTGCTCCATTGTTGTTACTGTCGCGTTTTCTGGTTGTAGAAGACCAAGACGGTCAACAGCAACTTGGAAACGCTCACGGTCTTCGGCACGGTCGATTGCGTCTGGGCTAGTACCAATGATTGGTACGCCAGCAGCTTCAAGCTCACGAGCCAGTTTCAGTGGTGTTTGACCACCGTACTGAACGATAACGCCTTTTGGCTTCTCAACACGAACGATTGCTAGTACGTCTTCCAGAGTTACTGGTTCGAAGTACAGACGGTCAGACGTATCGTAGTCTGTCGAAACGGTCTCAGGGTTACAGTTAACCATGATTGTTTCGTAGCCATCTTCACGTAGTGCTAAAGATGCGTGTACACAACAGTAATCGAATTCAATACCTTGGCCGATACGGTTTGGACCGCCGCCTAAGATCATGATTTTCTCTTTGTCTGTTGGGTTCGATTCACATTCGTCATCGTAAGATGAGTACATGTAAGCCGTATCAGAAGAGAACTCAGCCGCACATGTATCTACACGCTTATAGACTGGGTGAATATCGTATTGGTCACGTAGACGACGAATTTCACTTTCTGCCACACCTAGAATCTTAGACAGGCGAGCATCAGCAAAACCTTTACGCTTAAGCTTCATTAGCTCGTCTTTATTCAGACCAGCAAAGCCTTTCGCTTTAAGTTCTTGCTCTAGTTTTACGATGTCTTCGATTTGAACTAGGAACCAGCGGTCAATTTGCGTTAGGTTGAATACACCATCAACTGACATACCAGCACGGAAAGCATCTGCGATGTACCAAATACGGTCAGAACCAGCTTCTTTAAGTTCATGGCGAATCGTCGTTAGAGCGTCAGGTGCATCTAGGTCGACCATTTCGTCGAAACCAGTTGCGCCAACTTCTAGACCGCGAAGTGCTTTCTGTAGAGATTCTTGTTGGTTACGGCCGATAGCCATAACTTCACCAACCGACTTCATTTGAGTCGTTAGACGGTCGTTAGCACCTGCAAACTTCTCGAAGTTAAAACGAGGAATCTTAGTTACTACGTAGTCGATTGTTGGTTCGAATGATGCTGGCGTTGCGCCGCCAGTGATGTCATTCATTAGCTCGTCTAGCGTAAAGCCAACAGCCAGTTTCGCTGCAATCTTAGCGATTGGGAAACCTGTTGCTTTAGAAGCAAGTGCAGAAGAACGAGATACACGTGGATTCATCTCGATGATAACCATACGGCCATCTTTCGGGTTGATACCAAACTGTACGTTTGAACCACCGGTTTCAACACCAATCTCACGCAGTACTGCTAGAGATGCGTTACGCATTAGTTGGTATTCTTTGTCTGTTAGCGTTTGAGCCGGAGCTACTGTGATCGAGTCACCAGTGTGAATACCCATTGGGTCAAAGTTTTCAATCGCACATACGATGATGCAGTTGTCGTTCTTGTCGCGAACCACTTCCATCTCGTACTCTTTCCAACCGATAAGTGATTCATCGATAAGAAGTTCGTTGGTTGGAGATAGGTCCAAACCACGACGACAGATTTCTTCAAATTCTTCTTTGTTATAAGCGATACCACCGCCTGTACCACCCATCGTAAACGACGGACGAATGATACAAGGGAAACCAACCATTTCTTGAACTTTGTAAGCTTCTTCCATCGTTTTCGCTGTATCAGCTGTTGGACACTCAAGACCAATCGATTTCATTGCTTTATCAAAACGAGAGCGGTCTTCAGCTTTATCGATAGCGTCAGCAGTTGCGCCAATCATCTCTACGCCGAACTCTTCAAGTACGCCGTATTTTTCTAAATCTAACGCACAGTTAAGTGCAGTTTGGCCGCCCATTGTCGGTAGAACTGCATCTGGCTTCTCTTTAGCGATGATGTTACGAACCACTTCCCATTGGATAGGTTCGATGTAAGTCGCATCAGCCATGTCTGGGTCAGTCATGATTGTCGCTGGGTTCGAGTTTACAAGAATAACTCGGTAGCCTTCTTCGCGAAGTGCTTTACAAGCTTGAGCACCAGAGTAATCAAACTCACATGCTTGACCGATAACAATCGGACCAGCACCTAGAATTAGAACACTTTTAATGTCAGTACGTTTTGGCATTATCTACTACTCCGGATTACGCTTTGTCTTGTTTGTTTGCAACAGACTGGTTAATTAATTCAATGAAGTGGTCGAATAGCGGTGCCGCATCTTCTGGACCTGGGCTTGCTTCTGGGTGACCTTGGAAGCTAAATGCTGGCTTATCTGTACGGTGGATACCTTGTAGAGAACCATCAAATAGAGACTTATGAGTCGCTCGTAATGTCTCTGGAAGCGTATCTTCGTCAGCAGCAAAGCCATGGTTTTGTGAAGTAATCATCACAACATCACGATCTAAATCTTTAACCGGGTGGTTTGCACCGTGGTGACCAAACTTCATCTTCACTGTCTTAGCGCCTGACGCAAGAGCAAGAATCTGGTGACCTAGACAGATACCAAAGATTGGTAAACCTTTTTCTAGGAACACTTTTGTTGCTTCAATTGCGTAAGTACATGGTTCTGGGTCACCAGGGCCATTTGAAAGGAAAACACCGTCTGGGTTCAGAGCGAGTACTTCTTCTGCTGAAGTTTCAGCAGGAACAACCGTTAGGCGGCAGCCGCGGTCAACAAGCATTCGTAAGATGTTTCGTTTTGCACCGAAGTCATAAGCAACAACGTGGTATGGCAATTCAGAGTCTGCTTTCGCTTCAGGAAGTCCACCCGTAAGCGTCCACGAACCTTGTTTCCATTGATACGCTTCTTTTGTTGTAACTTCTTTCGCAAGGTCCATACCTTTCAGGCCAGGGAATTCTTTTGCTTTAGCTAGAGCCAAAGCTTCGTCTAAATTGTTACCCGCTACGATACAACCGTTTTGAGCACCTTTTTCACGAAGAATACGCGTCAGCTTACGAGTATCGATATCAGCGATACCAACAACGTTTTGCGACTTAAGGTAATCAGAAAGGGATTGTTCATTACGGAAGTTAGAAGCGATTAGAGGGAGATCGCGAATCACAAGGCCTTGAGCGTGGATTGAAGAAGATTCTTCGTCTTCGGAATTGGTTCCGGTATTGCCAATGTGAGGGTAAGTAAGGGTAACGATTTGTTGAGAATAGGAAGGATCAGTGAGGATTTCTTGGTACCCCGTCATCGAGGTATTAAAAACGACTTCACCAACTGCAGAACCTACAGCGCCAATGGCTTCACCGTGAAATACTGTCCCATCTTCTAGGACGAGTAGTGCTGACTTCTTCAAGACAACCTCCAGAAATAAAAATGCATTAAAATTGATTTAATTTGCAAATCTACCTTCCTGTAACACCAAAAACTGCGTGTTTATGGAAATTAGACAAATTGGCGATATTCTAGTGATCTGCGTGATACGTGTCAACATTTAACGAGAAAGAAATTAAACATTTGTAAGAACTAATTCAATTTCCCCCATCAAAGCTTCAAAAGTTCAACTTTTATACTCTATTAATAGGAATATTACGATTTTCTAATTTTAACCCGTCATTTTAGCTAACCATAGAGTGCCAAAAATATCAGCAACAAAACGCAATCGATAAATACCAAGAGAAAACATGGTAATTTAAAGACCTAAAACAAAAAACACACCAAAGACCGCATAAATAGCACAAAAATAGAGAAAAAATGGCGATAAAAAGAAAGTAGAAGGAAGATCGTAGAAGAGAGATTATTAAGGAAAAGCCACCAAACAAAGAAAGCGCCGGCAATTGCCAGCGCATAAATATCTATTTACAGGTCATTCAAACCAAGGACATCCGTCATGGTATAAAAGCCTGCTGGCTTGTCATTTAGCCAAACAGCCGCCTTGATCGCACCATTGGCAAAGGTCATTCTATCCGTTGCTTTATGGGTAATTTCAACGCGCTCGCCAATATCAGCAAACATAGCGGTATGCTCACCAATGATGTCACCGGCACGAATGGTCGCAAAACCGATCTCATCTTTTGTACGCTCGCCCGTAATGCCTTCGCGTGACCATACAGCGACATCGTTTAGATCATTGCCCATCGCACCAGCAATCGCTTCGCCCATACCAATCGCAGTGCCTGACGGCGCATCGACTTTATGGCGATGGTGAGCCTCTACGATTTCAACATCACAGTAATCGCCCATCACTTTAGCGGCCTTTTCTAGCAGCTTGAATACTAGGTTTACACCAACGCTGTAGTTAGGAGCCATTACGATAGGCATCTCTTTTGACGCCGCATCAATCACCTGTTTCTCTTCTTCAGAGAAACCTGTCGTACCGATAATTAGCTTCTTTCCGTGACGTTTACAAAGTTCAATATTCGCTAATGTGCTCACAGGTGCGGTAAAGTCGGCGATCACGTCAAACTCTTCAATCGCTTTCGAAAGGTCATCGACTAGAGCTACATCAAAACGGCCTTCACCGCATAACTCGCCAACATCAACACCGACCAAAGATGACTCTGGGCGCTCTGAACCAGCGCCAACGCTTGCTTCTGAATTTTGGTGAGCGGCTTTCACCAAGTTACGACCCATACGGCCAGCTGCTCCTGCAATTGCAATTCTTACCACTGCGAATATCTCCATTGTTTTGGTTACCATTACTGCTCATCTGTCGCAGCAACGTTCATTCGATTAATCTCTTTAAACTAACAACAATCTCAAACTCAGGCTAGCAATTACGAAAACTCTTTTATTACTCGCTCTAAAATTGGCACATTCGCTTCAGGGAATGCGTATTGGCTCAATGATTCAAGATCGACCCATTCACCTTGTTGCCCTTCTTTACCATAAGGCTGTTGCTCGAAATCAGTCACAAGAATGAAATCAAACTTAAGCGACTTGTCACTGTAATCAAATTCAAGGTGCTCAAACAGAGACTGATCTGTCACCTTAATGCCAATCTCTTCGTCAAGTTCACGAGCCATCGCCTGCTCAATCGTTTCGCCCGCTTCTACTTTACCACCAGGGAATTCCCAGAAACCGCCTTTGTGCTTGTCGTCTGGGCGTTTAGTGATAAAGACCTGTGACTTATCTTGGTTGAAGATAATACCCGCGACAATATGGATTCTTTTCATGTGATGATGTTCCTTAATAAACGCTTGGCCTACGTTGCCCCTAAATTCGTCACCCTCCAGAAGGAGCAACGACTGAGTTGGGAAGCTAATACAACAACCTTAAGCCAAACTATCAAACAAGATTCCCTACTGCGCTCGTTCCTCGCTATAGGGAATGACGACTTTCCTTTCGACAAAAAATAAGTCATGAAATTTACATACAAAAAGAGCCGCCTAAGCGACTCTTTTTAATAACAGTAAGTTTTTATGAAGCTAAGTTGTAACGTGTTAAGTGCAAGGAGGAGGCGCGGAGCTTACGTTAGTAAGTGAATACCGTTAGTAAGTGAGTACCTCCGACACTGCAATTATCCGTTACAGCGAAGATTCACCAAACTTAGTCAATTTTACCGTGACACTGTTTGTACTTCTTACCACTTCCACATGGGCATGGTTCGTTACGACCCACTTTACGCTCATCGCGTACTACTGTTTGTGGAGATGCCGCATCCGCTTCATCGTCAGCTAGCTGGTTTTCAGCCGTTGCGTGTTGTGCTTGTGCACGACGCGCCGCTTGTTCAGCTTGAGCTTGACGTTGAGCTTCCATCTTTTCAACTTCTTCTTGTTGCTGAACGCGAACTTTAGAAAGGATGGTTACAACATCTGTTTTCAGCACATCGAGTAGGCCTTCAAACAGTTCAAACGACTCACGCTTGTACTCTTGTTTCGGGTTCTTCTGAGCATAACCACGTAAGTGGATACCTTGACGAAGGTGATCCATCGCAGCCAAGTGCTCTTTCCAAAGACCGTCTAGCGTTTGTAGCATCACAGACTTCTCGAAGTTACGCAGTACTTGAGCACCAACCACTTCTTCTTTCTGTTTGTACGAATCTACCGCCATACCAAGAATACGCTCACGCAATGCTTCTTCATAAAGCTTGTCGTCTTCGTCTAACCAACCTTGAATATCAAAGTCTAGGTCGAAGTCATTCTTCAGACGATCTTGCAGACCCGCGATATCCCACATGTCTTCAAGAGATTGAGGAGCGATGTATTCATCAATGACTGACGCCAGTACATCTTCACGGTTGTGTTCGATCATCTCGCTGATGTCATCAGAACTCATCAGTTCATCACGTAGCTCATAAACAACCTTACGTTGGTCATTGGCTACATCATCGTACTCAAGAAGCTGCTTACGGATGTCGAAGTTACGACCTTCCACTTTACGTTGAGCTTTTTCAATTGAGCGAGACAGCATCTTAGATTCAATCGCTTCGCCTTCGTCCATACCACTTTGGATAAGACCAGCCATACGATCAGACGTAAAGATACGTAGTAGAGAATCTTCCATTGATAGGTAGAAACGAGAAGAACCCGCATCACCTTGACGACCAGAACGACCACGTAGCTGGTTATCGATACGGCGAGATTCATGACGCTCAGTACCAATGATGTGCAGACCACCTGACTCAAGAACTGTATCGTGGACAACTCTCCAGTCAGCTTTGATCTTGTCGATCTGCTCTTTCGTTGGATTATCTAGCTTCTCAATTTGTGCCTGCCAGCTACCACCTAACACGATATCGGTACCACGACCTGCCATGTTAGTTGCGATAGTTACCGCACTCGGCATACCAGCCTGCGCAACGATCTCAGCTTCCATCTCGTGGAACTTAGCATTTAGTACGTTGTGCTTAATTTTTGCTTTTTTCAGTGCGTTAGACAGCAGTTCAGATTTCTCGATAGAAACCGTACCAACCAGTGATGGCTGACCAGCTGCAACACGGTCTTTGATGTCTTCAATGATCGCATTGAACTTGTCTTCTTCAGTACGATAAACCACATCTGGCATATCGTTACGAACCATAGGCTTGTTGGTTGGGATAACTACCGTTTCTAGGCCGTAGATAGACTGGAACTCGAAAGCTTCAGTATCAGCAGTACCTGTCATGCCTGACAGTTTTTCGTACAGTCGGAAGAAGTTCTGGAATGTAATCGATGCTAGCGTTTGGTTTTCATTTTGAATCTTCACACCTTCTTTAGCTTCAACAGCTTGGTGTAAACCTTCAGACCAACGACGACCTGGCATAGTACGACCAGTATGTTCATCAACGATAACCACTTCGCCTTCTTCAGTAACGATGTAGTCGACGTTTTTCTCAAACAATACGTGTGCACGAAGCGCAGCATTCACGTGGTGCAATAGGCTGATATTGGTTGGAGAGTAAAGTGTGTCACCCTCTTCCATCAAGCCGTTTTTGACCATTAGTTCTTCTACAAATTCTTGACCGTTTTCAGTCAGGTGAACCTGTTTTGATTTTTCGTCCATGGTGTAGTGACCTTCACCACGGTACTCTTCTGAATCTTCTTTATCTTGACGCTCTAGAGAAGGAATTAGAGTGTTAATGCGCGTATAAAGGTCAGAACTATCTTCAGCTGGGCCAGAGATAATTAACGGAGTACGAGCTTCATCAATTAAGATTGAGTCAACCTCATCGACTACTGCGAAGAAGCGCTCACGTTGAACTCGGTCTTCAGCACGGAAAGCCATGTTGTCACGCAGATAATCAAAACCAAACTCGTTGTTTGTTCCGTATAGGATATCCGCTTGGTACGCTTCTTTTTTCTCTGGCGGAGCCATGTTTGCCACATTCACGCCAACAGTCATGCCAAGGAATTCAAATAATGGACGGTTTGTTTCCGCATCACGCTTCGCTAGGTAATCGTTCACCGTTATTACGTGAACACCTTTGCTTGGTAGCGCGTTTAGATAAGCTGGTAGGGTTGCGGTAAGTGTCTTACCTTCACCAGTACGCATCTCTGCAATTTGGCCAGCATTTAGAACCATGCCACCAATCATTTGCACGTCAAAGTGACGCATGCCGTAAACACGCTTAGACGCTTCACGTACCGTAGCGAAAGCTTCAGGTAGAAGTTGATCTAACGATTCACCTTTATCTAAGCGCTCACGAAACTCAACCGTTTTTGCTTTTAGCTCTTCATCAGAAAGTGCTTCAAACGTTGGTTCGTAGTTATTAATTTCTTTTACAATTTTTCTAAGGCGGCGCAGTGTTCTGTCATTGCGACTGCCAATTACCTTTGTCAGCAGCTTAGTAATCATGTGCTTGGAATCTCTTCGTTCTCAGATCGTCCGCGATCTATTTTAAATGCCGTCAGTCTCTACTAGCTATGAACTAGTCTTCAGTTACTAACCAAGGATACTGAGATAAATCTAGTATCTTTGATATTGTACTTGAGAGTAGAGTTTTCAAGGCTTGAGTTAAAATTAATGCCCTTTAGTGTAAGTAATTTTCACACTAACGACCATTTAGAACACCATTTGTTTGATGTGCTTGGAACTTTTCTTTCTAATTGCTGATGGATTAAGCAGACAGCAGCCCATTAGCCAGCAATTTCCGGAGGTTAACGACACTGTATCTGGAAAATAGATACAAAAAAACCAGGCCAATGGCCTGGTTTTTGAAATCTTATATTGTTGTAAACAACAATTACGCTAGAACCATACCCGGTTCTGCGAAAGCAACTGGAGAGCCAGCTTCTTCTTCGAATGTTGCCCACTCCCAAGCTTCTGCGTCAGCAAGAACTGCACGTAAAAGTTGGTTATTTAGGCCGTGACCTGATTTGTATGCACGGAACTCACCAATAATAGCGTGTCCACACATGTAAAGGTCACCAATCGCATCCAATACTTTATGAGTTACAAACTCATTGTCGAAACGAAGGCCTTCTTCATTAAGAATTCGGTATTCGTCCAGTACGATAGCATTATCAAAGCTACCGCCAAGTACTAGGTTTTGAGACTGAAGGTACTCAATATCACGCATGAAACCGAAAGTACGAGCGCGAGAAATCTGCTTCACAAAACCTTGTGATGAGAAATCAAACAACAAACGTTGCTCATCCGATTCAATCGCAGGGTGGTTAAAGTCGATCTCAAAGTCCATACGGAAGCCGTTAAATGGAACAAACTCTGCCCACTTATCGCCATCTTCAAAACGGATAGGCTTTTTGATTCGAATAAAACGCTTCGCTGCATTCAGTGTTTCAACACCCGCTTGCTGTAGCAAGTATACAAATGGGCTTGCGCTACCATCCATAATTGGAATTTCTGGAGCATCGACTTCAACAATAATGTTGTCGATACCCATTCCAGCTAGAGCTGCGTTAAGGTGCTCCACTGTAGAGATACGTACGCCTTCGTCATTAACAAGAGCAGTACATAACATAGTGTCACGAACTGATGCTGGATCAGCTGGGAAATCTACAGGTGGATTTACATCTGTACGACGATAAACAATACCTGTATTTGCAGCTGCCGGGCGAAGAGTAAGTGTGACTTTACGACCAGAGTGGAGACCCACACCAGTTGTTTTCACAATTTCTTTCAGAGTACGTTGTCTGATCATCTGCTTGCCTCGTTATCAGTGCTACAAATCACGGTCAGTATTTACCAACCGCGAATTTTACCATTAATTCGACGATAGTCAAATTTTGGGTATTTGTTAATCAGCCTGACGTCGTAAAAATGCTGGAATATCTAAATATCCGCTCTCTTTCTCAGCTTTAGGTGCTGCACTCTGGCTAGCGCCTGTACCCGAAGAAACAGGTGACGTTGTTGGCTGTGGTTTAACTTGAGGTTTTACCTCAGTTTTTTCCTGCAATGGTTGTGCCACTTTCTCTTCCACTTTTGCTGCCGTTTGAACAGCAACTTGAGGTTGAGGCGTTGGCGCTACTTTTGCTTTACCACCAGCAACTAGAGTAATGTCTGGTTTTTTCTCTGTGCCGATACCTGTTGCAACAACAGTTACACGGATTTCATCCGTCATATCAGGGTCTAGAGAGGTACCAATAACAACCGTTGCGTTATCAGAAGCGAATGCCTTAACTGTATTACCCACAGTCTCGAATTCATCTAAACGCATATCTAGGCCTGCAGTGATGTTCACAAGAACGCCACGCGCGCCAGCTAGGTCGATGTCTTCTAGTAATGGGCTAGAAATTGCCGTTTCAGCAGCTTCTTCAGCACGGTCTTCACCTTTTGCGATACCGCTACCCATCATTGCATGACCCATTTCCGACATCACAGTGCGAACATCCGCGAAATCGACGTTAATCATACCAGGGCGAGTAATTAGCTCAGCGATACCTTGTACAGCGTTTTTAAGTACATCATTTGCACTTGCGAAAGCTTCTAGCAGTGTTACGCCACGGCCAAGTACTTTAAGTAGCTTTTCATTTGGAATCGTAATTAAAGAATCCACATGTTTAGAAAGCTCTTCGATACCTTGCTCAGCAAACGCTAAACGCTTTTTGCCTTCAAAGCTAAATGGCTTAGTTACAACAGCAACCGTTAGCACACCCAACTCTTTCGCAACTTCAGCAATAACTGGAGCAGCACCTGTACCTGTACCACCGCCCATACCAGCTGCGATAAATACCATATCGGCGCCAGTTAGAACTTCTTTAATTCTTTCTCGATCTTCGAGAGCTGCATCACGGCCTACTTGTGGATTTGCACCAGCGCCCAAACCTTTAGTGATATCACCACCAATTTGGATCACGCTGCTCACGCTCGTTTTACGAAGGGCTTGAGCATCAGTATTAACACTGATGAACTCTACGCCTTCGATCGATTCACGTACCATGTGCTCAACAGCATTACCGCCACCGCCACCAACTCCAACGACTTTAATTACTGCATCGTCAGACATTTCCATCATCGGTTCAAACATGTGTTATCTCCGTTTTTTCCTGCAACTCAGGTTAAAACTCTTTTTGTATCCAATTACGCAATTTACCAAACAAGCCTGACATAGAAGGTGCTGAACGCTTAGGTTCGCTGTAATCACCCTCATCACTTATCTGACAATCTCTTGCGTAATGAAGTAAACCAACCGCCGTAGAATGATACGGCTCTTTAACATAGTCAGTTAAGCCACTAACTTCTAACGGCTTACCAACTCGAACTTGATTGCGGAAAACACGTTCCGCACACTCTACCAATCCGTCAATTTGTGCCGCTCCACCAGTGAGAACGACGCCAGCTGCAAGGTGGTGTTTAATACCTTCATCTCGTAGCTGTAATTGAACCGTATCAATAGTTTGGTTAACGAGACCCATAAGTTCAGTGTAACGTGGTTCAATCACTTCCGACAAAGTTTGTCTTTGCAAACTTCTCGATGGACGGCCACCTACACTAGGGACGTTAACAGAATCATCCTTGCTTACGAGTTCACTCAGAGCGCAACCGTGGTTTACTTTTATCTCTTCAGCATCGCTCACTGGCGTGCCGAAAGCGAAGGCAATATCACTGGTTACTGCATTTCCTGCGTAGGAAAAGACTTCTGTGTGTCGCAATGCGCCGCCAGTCCAAATGGAAATATCCATCGTACCAGCACCAATATCAACAACACATACTCCAAGCTCTCTCTCGTCGTCAGTAATTACCGCATTACTTGAGGCAAGTCCTGAAAACACGATTTGTTCTACAGTGAGACCACATCGTTCAACAGCTTTAATAATGTTTCTCGCCATGTCGCTATGGCAAGAAATTAGGTGAACACTGACTTCCATTCGAACACCAGATAAACCAAGTGGATTCTTGATCCCCTCTTGATAATCGATGGTAAATTCTTGTGGGATCACGTGCAGAATTCTCTGCTCATCACCTATTTTAATTGATTTCGCGGTATGGATCGCTCGATCCATATCGTCTTGAGACACCTCTTCATCAGAAATAGTGCCCATGCCTTTTTCAATTCGGCTTGCGATATGTTTGCCCGATAGCGAGATAAACACATTGCTGATTTGGCATTCCGCCATCAACTCTGCTTGATCAATGGCTCGCTGAACTGACTTCACTACCGACTCTAGGTCGTTTACACCACCTTTATCCATACCTCTGGATGGGCTTTGCCCTGAACCAATGATATTGATTTGACCATCAGGCAATATTTCACCAACTAGAGCTGATATGGTCGCAGTGCCTATATCAAGACCAACGATTATGTTGTCATCTGCGGTCTTAGTCATCTGTGCTCTCTTCTAACTCTTGCTCTGGAAACCAGCCTACAGCGGCTCCCGTATCATACCTGAGGTCGATGTAGCTCACTTGATTCGCTTTACTACCAAGTTCGTTGTAAAGCGAAATGAAGCGTTCAACACGCTCATCTAAAGAATCTTTACCTAGTTCTAAACGGATACCGTTATCTAGGATTATTTGCCAAGCGCGACGCTCATTGAGAACGAGCGAAGTAACGGTTAACCCTAGATTGTTAATCAAAGGAGTTATTTGTCGCCACTTTTCTATCACTTTTTGGCTGGTGCCGTCTGGGCCGTAAAGCTTGACTCTATCGCCCTTCAAAAGACCGATATCACCATTAAACACCTGACCATTGTCATTCAACAGCATGTTACCGTTCCAGATTGCTGCTGCATGATACTCAGTCAAAAATACTTTTATTGTGTCTGGCCACTGCTTACGAATGGACACCACTGAAACCCAAGGTAACGCTTCTAAACTGTCTTGCAACACACCGATGTCTTGCGACATGAACGTTCCAATATGCTCTAGCTCGCCAAAGGCATGTTGAACATCACCAGCAGTTACGTAAGTTAAGTCGCCTTGAAGTACTATTTTGGAGAGAGGCAATCGCTGATCGTCCCACATCCAAGTCAGTGTGGTATAGAAAAGAAATCCAATGAATAGCAGTACCATGACAAAAAAAGACCCGCCTACAGCGTGTTTCTTTAGCGATGGTAAACTGAATAGGTGGCGGTTTTCGCTAAAAGTACTTTCTACCAAAGCCCGCATTCCCTGTCGTTGGTTCGCAATTCTATTCCCTATCTTCGTAATAGAGGTAAAAGCACTTACTTTAACCTATGAATTATACTGAGCAAAATCAAACTATCAAACGTTGATAATAAGATTTTTGGTCAATTTTAGGTCAATCGCAAGAAGTGAGCGATCAACCACAGTCTGTATACAGTATTCTGTTACGCGTTTTGCATCTTATTAATGTCTAATTGTAGCGATTCAAGTTGCTTCGCTACACGACCAACATCACCAGCACCCTGTGTTAAAACAAGGTCTCCGCCTTGAATAACGTTGGCTAAAACCGACGGCAGCGTGTTGATATCAGCAACAAAGATGGGATCAATCTTACCACGCCCACGAATAGTTCGACTTAACGAGCGTCCGTCAGCCCCTGCAATAGGTTTCTCACCTGCAGAATAAACATCTAACAGAATAAGCACATCAACCTGCTCAAGAACGTTCGCGAAGTCATCATACAGATCGCGAGTGCGGCTATAACGGTGCGGTTGGAAGATCATCACAAGACGTTTATCAGTCCAACCACTTCGTGCAGCTTGAATGGTGACATCAACTTCGGTTGGGTGATGGCCGTAATCATCGACCAGCATTGCAACACCTTTACCCGTTTCATATTCACCAAGGTGATCGAAACGACGGCCAGTGCCTTCCGTTCCAGCCATCGCTTTTAGAATCGCTTCATCGCTGATGTCATCTTCCGTCGCAACCGCAATCGCCGCTGATGCGTTCAGTGCGTTATGGCGACCGGGAATGTTCAACGTAATATCGAGATTGGCTTTACCTTTGCGAACAACCGTAAACTTGCCTTGCTGACCTTGTTGTACATAGTTTTCAATGCGGATATCAGCGTCTTCTGAGAAGCCGTAGGTAATCACTTGGCGGCTCACCTGAGGAATAAGCTCACGTACTACCGGATCATCCACACACATCACAGCCTGACCGTAGAATGGCAGATTGTGTAAGAAATCAATAAACGTCTGCTTTAGCGTTTCAAAATCGCCGCCGTAGGTATCCATATGATCCGCTTCAATGTTAGTCACAATACTAACCATTGGTTGCAGGTGTAAGAATGACGCATCACTTTCATCGGCTTCAGCGATAAGAATACGACTCGAACCTAGGCGAGCATTGGTACCAACACTTTTTACCAAACCACCGTTTACGAAAGTTGGATCTAAACCCGCTTCCGAATATATTTGTGTCACTAGCGCGGTCGTAGTGGTTTTACCGTGCGTACCTGCCACAGCAATGCCATGACGAAAACGCATCAGCTCAGCCAGCATTTCTGCACGACGAACGATAGGTGTACGCGCTTCACGAGCAGCAATAATCTCTGGGTTTTCTTCGTTGATAGCGGTTGAAACCACCACCACACTTGCATCAGCAACGTTACTTGCTTGGTGGCCGATGTAAACGGTAGCACCCTTGCTAACTAAACGATCGGTCACTGGGTTTTGAGCAATATCAGAACCCGTGATCTGGTAGCCTTCATTAAGCAAGACTTCAGCAATCCCGCTCATTCCTGCGCCACCAATACCGATGAAGTGGATAGATTTAACACGGCGCATCTCTGGCACCATTGCACGGATTTGCGCTAAGTCTTGGGTATGTTCAATCGTCATCAATTCAATCTCATTATTTTGCTAAAGCTTTAATCGCTTCAGCGACGGTCACATCAGCATCAAGCTTGGCTGCTTGACGAGCTTTTGTTGCCATCATTTTTAATTCATTTCTATCAAGCTGAGCAATCGTGTTCGCTAGCTTATCAGCCGTTAGTTGAGGCTGTTCAATCATTAACGCTGCGCCACATTCAACTAGGTGATCGGCATTCAACGCTTGCTGTCTGTCTTTATGCATAAACGGAACGAAGATAGAGCCAACACCAGCGGCTGACACTTCAGATACGGTTAATGCACCTGAACGACAAACTAATAGATCTGCCCATTCATAAGCTTGCGCCACATCATCAATAAATTCAGTTACTTGAACATTATCTACAGAATGTGATTTGTATTGTTCAATCACTTGCTGTTGATTGTTTTTACCGGCTTGATGCACCACAGTAAAACCTTCACCAAGCTGGGCCATGGAAACAGGCAAGGTATCGTTCAGGATCTTAGCGCCCTGACTGCCACCCATAACTAGGATTCGAATATCGCCGTCACGCTCTGCCATGCGTTGCTCGGGTTCAGCTAAGGCAACAACATCTTCACGCACAGGGTTACCAACAACGTCAGCCGTTGGAAAAGCACCAGGGAAAGCTTGGAATACTTTTTTAGCAATTTTAGATAGCCATTGGTTGGTTAAACCTGCCACTGCATTTTGTTCATGCAAAACTACAGGAATACCGGATAACCATGCCGCGATACCACCGGGGCCACTCACGTAACCACCCATTCCAAGTACCACATCTGGTTGCCATGCTTTGATGTGCTGTCTTGCTTGAAGTATGGCATTAATAATCTGGAATGGCGCTTTAATTAGCTTGCTAATGCCTTGACCACGCAGGCCTTTCACCTTGATGAAGTCGATCTCAATACCATGTTTTGGCACCAGATCCGCTTCCATTCTGTCCGCTGTTCCTAACCAGCGAATTTCCCAACCTTGTTGCTGAAGCTTTTTAGCCACCGCTAAGCCAGGGAAAACGTGACCGCCAGTACCACCAGCCATCACTAAAAGTTTTTTGTTTTTTTTCATCACGTTAGATTCTTATTCTACTAATTCGTTTTGATTGTCGGCTTGTTCTTTTTGTTGTATTCGGCACTCATGATCGATACGTAGCAGCATCGAAACCGCCACCGACATCACAATCAAACTTGACCCGCCGTAACTGATCAATGGCAATGTCAGACCTTTGGTTGGAACGATACCTGAAGCGGCACCTACGTTAACAAGCGTCTGAAAAGCAAACCAAATACCAATACCAAAGGCAAGATAACCACTGAATAACTGGTCGTTCTCGAAGGCTTTTTTGCCAATTAAAATGGCTTTAAGCACCAAACTAAAAATAAGGATCAGCACTAAGGTCACGCCAACAAAACCCAACTCTTCAGCTAATACCGCAAACACAAAATCGGTATGTGCTTCTGGTAAATATTCTAACTTCTGAACCGAGTTTCCAAGGCCTTGCCCCATCCAATCACCACGACCAAATGCCATTAGCGATTGAGTTAACTGGTAGCCACTGCCAAACGGGTCATTCCACGGTTCCCAAAATGAGGTAACACGTCGAACACGATAAGGTTCTATAACAATCAAGCCAACGACCGCAGCAATACCCGCCACCATCAAGGCAATAAACTGTGAAAGTTTGGCTCCTGCGATAAATAACATTCCGAACAAGGTCACCAGCATTACAACTACTGTACCTAAATCGGGCTGGCCAAGTAGTAACACAGCAAAAGCACCGAATACCATGATCGGTTTACCAAAGCCACCGAAGAAGGTTTTTCTCACTTCGTCTTGTTTACGAACTAAATAACCCGCCATAAAGATAAACAGCGACAACTTAGCTACTTCAGCGGGTTGTAAGTTAAATAATCCAAGAGGGATCCAGCGCGATGCACCGTTAACCGACTTACCGACAGCCAATACCACGACCAGCAAAAAGAAGGATAAACCCAATAAGTACATACTGTATTGAAACCAACGTTTCATTGGAATTTGCAATATGACGCTGGATACGATTAACGCCAACACAAGGAAAATGGCATGGCGGAACATAAAGTGAAACGGCTGATCAGTTAAACGAGCACTGATTGGGAACGAAGCAGACGTTACCATTACCAATCCGGTCAGCATCAGTCCAAGAGCAATCCATACCAACTGACGATCGTAGAGCGCCTCTGGTGTGGCACGGTTTAGCCATTGCCAAATGGATTGATTAATCTCTTTCACTCTTTGCACTGAATGTTAGTCCTTCAACACGTTAGGCATACTCATGGGCAAGGTCAGTGAACGCATCACCTCTTGCCATGAAGTTATTAAATTGATCGAAGCTCGCACACGCTGGAGACAACATCACCATATCACCGGTAACTAACAGCTTCGAGACACTCTCGATAATGTCACGCATGGTATCAAACGTCTTAGCCGATGGATGCAATGGCATAAATTGCGCGGCATCTTCACCGAAGCAACACAGTTGAACACGCTCTAGCTGTGACAACACAGGTTCAAGCTCACTAAAATCAGCGCCCTTACCTACACCACCAACCAGAAGATACAAGGTGCCTTGATATTCTAAGCCCGACAGAGCCGCTAATGTACTGGCTACGTTGGTTGCTTTCGAGTCGTTAACCCACTTAATAGAACGCTTATCAGCCACCACTTGGCAACGATGCGTTAAACCGTTGTAGGCCTTCAGAGCTTCAAGGCTTTTGCTGTAATCAATACCGACTTGTTTAAGCAGTGCTAGCGAGACTAGCGCATTTGCCACATTGTGACGTCCAACCAATGTTAAATCTTGAGTAGGAAGTACTGGCTTGCTGTTATCCACCAGCCATTCAGTACCATCAATCGTCGCCACACCAAACTCTTGGTCGTCGAGTCCGAATGTCACTAATGGCATACTGTGGTCAGGATAAGTCTCTTTGTCTTCGCGGTTTACAATCGCGTACTGAGCGTTGTTAAAAATTCTTAATTTAGCATCGCGGTAATCGGCCATGCCTTGGTAGCGATCCATATGATCTTCTGACAAGTTCAAAAAGGCCGCCGCTGCAAGATTTAAACTGGATGTTGTCTCTAGCTGAAAGCTTGAAAGCTCAAGGACATATAAGTCAGCATCAAGCTCAAGAAGGTCTAAGGCAGGAATACCGATGTTGCCACCAACACCAACGTTAAGACCAGCAGCCTTAGCAAGTACACCCGTTAGATCGGTCACCGTGCTCTTGCCGTTGGAACCCGTGATAGCCACAACGGGTTTGTCTACCGCCCAGCCAAACAGTTCAATATCACCAACAACCGGAACACCCGCTTGAATAACATCTTGTATTTCAGGGGTCGCTAAGGCGATACCTGGGTTAGCAATCACCAAGTCAGCCTCAGCCAACCATTGGGTATTCCAACTTCCAGAATGCAGTTCTACCGATTCAGGTAAAGATTTCTTTCCTGGTGGTAGCTCTCGAGTATCAATCACCTTCACATGAGTATGAGGCTGATATTTTACGAGATGTTTAACGACAGAGAGCCCGGTAATACCGAGCCCCACAACCACTACATTTTGAATATTTTGCCAACGTTCCATTTAAACAAGATGCTCTTAATAGTTTTAAAGAGCCTCTAATCAGAGGCTCACATAAGATTAACGAACTTTCAGTGTCGCTAGGCCAACCAGTACTAATACCATTGAGATGATCCAAAAGCGCACGATTACGCGCGGCTCTGGCCAACCTTTCAGTTCATAGTGGTGGTGAATCGGAGCCATGCGGAAAATACGCTGACCACGCAATTTGTAAGAGCCCACCTGCAGAATAACTGACAAGGTCTCCATTACAAACACACCGCCCATGATAACCAGTACCAACTCTTGGCGAACTAACACCGCGATCACACCCAGTGCACCACCAAGCGCTAGTGAGCCAACATCGCCCATGAATACTTGCGCTGGGTAAGTGTTGAACCATAGGAAGCCAAGTCCGGCACCGACGATAGCAGTACATACAACCACAAGCTCAGAAGTGTATGGGATGTATGGAATGTGTAGATATGCTGCAAAGTTAACATTACCTGTTGCCCATGCAATTACAGCAAAACCAGCAGCAACCATCACCGTTGGCATAATGGCCAAACCATCTAGGCCGTCTGTTAGGTTTACCGCGTTACTGGTACCCACAATAACAAAATAAGTCAGTACGATGTACAATAAACCAAGCTGTGGCATCACATCTTTAAAGAAAGGAACCACTAATTGAGTTGCTGCAGTATCGTGCCCGTGAGCATACAGAGCAAATGCCACAACCAATGCAATCGCAGATTGCCAGAAGTACTTCCAGCGAGCAATCAAGCCATCGGTGTTTTTACGAACCACTTTACGGTAGTCATCAACAAAACCGACCGCGCCATAACCAGCAAGTACCACTAATACCGCCCAAACGTAAGGGTTAGAAAGATCAGACCACATTAATACTGTAATAATAATGGCAGCTAGGATCATCACGCCACCCATGGTTGGTGTACCACGTTTGCTAAAGTGAGATTCAGGGCCGTCATTACGAACAACTTGGCCAATTTGTAGCATTTGCAGACGCTCAATTAAACGAGGTCCCATCCACAGCGACAGACATAGCGCCGTCAAAATACTCGCGATTGCACGAAACGATAGGTATTCGAACAAACGGAAAAAAGAAAGGTGTGGCTGTAGTAGCTCTGCAAGCCAAATTATCATGAAAAATTCTCCTTTAAAGCAGCGGCTATTTTACTCATTCCTGCACTATTCGCGCCTTTTACCAACAAGGTATGTGACGCGTTTTCTGGCAAGCGTAAGTGCTGCTCTATGTGCGCGATCATCGCTTGATGCGTTGCAAAGTGGGTACCGTTACAGACCTCACTAATCACCTTGGTATCATCACCGTAAGTGAGTACATGCTCAAAAGCGAATGGGGCAGCATATTCACCGACTTGACGGTGAAGTGCAAGACTTTCGTCGCCTAATTCAGCCATATTACCTAAAATAAACCAACGTTGACCTTTGAAGCTCGACAGCAGTTTGGCTGCCGCCTTCATCGCGGGTACGCTGGCATTATAACTGTCATCTATCAGCTTGATATTCTGACTTAATTGTTGAACCTCAACTCGCCCTTTAACCGAGATAAGATTCGCTAAACCACTTTTTATTTCATCAAGCGTTGCACCAAATTGAATGCTCAACGCTGCAGCTGCCAACGCGTTCGCCACGTTATGCTGACCAATAATACCAAGTTCAACAGCCGTAGCACCTTGTGGTGTTTGCATATCAAAGCAAGCTTCGCCTTGGTCGTTGATTTCGATATTTTCAGCAAAATAATCGGCTTCACGACTACCTTCAGAAAATGTCAGCACCGCTTTATCCGCAAGTACTTCATTCCAAAAATCACCACCGTTGCTCTCTAAATTAACAATAGCAGTATCACCAGCAGCAAGCCCCTGAAAAATTTCACCTTTCGCTTGCTTCACACCATCAATCGAACCAAAGCCTTCTAAATGAGCCGCGGCTACATTATTAACTAAGGCAACTTGTGGCTTCACTAGCTGAGTGGTGTAGGCAATTTCACCAATATGGTTAGCGCCTAATTCGATCACTGCATAGTCATCATTGGGTTCACTGCGTAACAAGGTCAAAGGCACACCAATATCATTATTGAAGTTACCCGCCGTAAACAGCACCTTGCCACGCTGCTGTAAAATGCTCGCCACCATCTCTTTAACGGTCGTTTTGCCACAGCTGCCTGTAATCGCCATCGTTGGCACGTCACATTGTTTGTGAATCCAAGCACTTAGTTCACCTAAAGCAAGTTTAGTGTCTTCGACAACAACTTGAGTAATATTTAGGTCAAGTTTTCGTTCGACTAACAACGCGCTCGCGTTTGCCTCAACGGCTTGATGGCAAAAGTCATGCGCGTCGAAACGCTCTCCAACGATAGCGACAAACAAGGCGCCTTCTTCAACGGTACGAGTATCCGTTGAAACTGCATTGATTACGTTATTGTTCGAGTTGCCCGCTTTGATCAGCTCACCACTGACCACGGAGCAGATTTGCTCAAGTGATACATCAATCATTATGAAATACCTAAAAGTTGAAGCGCAGACTCTCGGTCTGAGTAATGTACCGTTTTATCTTTCAATACTTGGTAATCCTCATGGCCTTTACCAGCCAGAAGAATAATGTCATCGCTGCCTGCCTGCTCAAGCGCAAACTTAACCGCTTGGTAGCGATCGTGTTCGACAAACGCAGCTTCAGGTTTGCTTAAGCCAGCTAGCATGTCTTTGACAATCAGTGTCGGTTCTTCGCTACGAGGGTTATCATCTGAAATAATGATTTTATCGGCGAACTGCTCTGCGGTCGCAGCCATCATTGGGCGCTTACCAGTGTCTCGATCTCCACCACAACCAAAGATTGCCCACAGTTTTCCTGAGCAATGCACGCGCAGTGCTGCCAATGCTTTCTCTAGCGCATCGGGCGTATGAGCATAATCGACAACTACTTTTGCTTTGTTGGGAACTTGGAAAAGCTCCATTCGGCCAATCACAGGTTGAAGCTGAGGCGCAGTGTCGACCAAGGTTTGCTTTTCGATACCCAAAGAAAGCAAAGTAGCAAAAGCAACCAGTACGTTTGATGCGTTGAACTGACCAATCAGTGGAGCAGAAAGCTTCCCTTGTCCCCAACTACCATCGAAAGAGAGCTTAATACCGGTTTCTGCATAACCGACATCAGATGCCCACACCGACTGTTGATAGCCCGTTAGCGGTAACAGTGAGACTGCAATAGCATTGGATAAGTCCGGCATCCAAGCTTTACCCACTTCGTCATCCACATTGATCACTGCGTGCTTGCATTTATGTTGAGTAAACAGGCTCTTCTTAGCCAATGCGTACTCTTCCATCGTGCCATGGTAATCAAGATGATCACGACTCAAGTTAGTAAATACACCTACCTCAAAGTCCAAAGCCTTTACTCGACCTTGCACCAAACCGTGAGAAGATATTTCCATTGCCGTGTAGACAGCTTTTTCTGCAGCTAACTCACTCAGTGTGCGCTGTATTTCAATCGCACTGCCTGTGGTATTCGCTGCGGTTTTTAGATTATCTAAGAAACCATTACCTGTCGTACCCATTACCGCTGAGCGTTGACCGACGAGATCAAGCCATTGAGCAATCAGTTGGGTGATGGTGGTTTTGCCATTGGTGCCGGTAACACCAATCAACTTAGTCGCTTGACACGAGTAAACACGACCAGCTAACTCAGATAGCACCAAGTTAAGGTTGTTAATGTAAATAACAGGGACAGTATCCAACCATTCAATCAGACCATGAGGCTTTTCAGCATCGGCCTGTGCAATAACAGCATGAGTTCCCAGTGCGACCGCTTTGTCGATAAAACGACGGCCATCAACAGCATGTCCGACTACGGCAACAAAAATATCACCTTCCTTGATGGCTCGGCTATCTAGCTCCAATTGCTCAACAGCAATCGATTCCAGTTCAGGTGAACCAAAGTCTCCCCAAGGAGAAAGTAAAGATGACAGCGTGAGGCTATTACTCATATTGAATCCTGATTAACTCTATTCTTGAAACTTATTTTCATCAGCAGGGACGTTCATTATTTGCAGTGCGCCCTTCATGATTTCAGAAAAGACGGGGGCTGCGACTGAACCACCATAGTAAAGGTCGCCTTGAGGTTCATTGACCACAACAACCAATGCCACTCTTGGATCACTAACTGGAGCAAAGCCTGCGGTAACCGCGATGTATTCATCACTGTAGCCGCCCGCTTCAGCCTTACGTGATGTACCCGTTTTGGCTGCAACGCGGTAACCCGGAACGGCAGCTCTTGTCGCCGTACCGCCTTTTTGAGTCACCCCTTCTAGCATATTCAAAACCAGTTCAGCGTTCTCGCGCTTGATGATTTGCTTAGAAAAATCTTGGTCGTTACTCTTAATAATATGAATCGGCTCATACAAACCTTTGTTAGCTAACGTCGCATAGGCATGTGCCAACTGCATCGGCGTAACAGACAAGCCATAACCGAACGCTAAGGTCGCAATTTCAAACTTTGACCAACGACGGCGATTCGGGAAAATACCGCTCGTTTCACCAACCAAATTCAGCCCAGACATCTCGCCTAGACCAACTGAACTGTACATACCAAGCAAAGCTTCAAGTGGCATGTTAAGCGCCAATTTAGCAACACCGATGTTACTCGACTTCTTGAGGATCAGCGCTAAGTCAGCCTTACCAACTTTAGAAGAATCTCGTACGCGACTACCACCGATCTGCATAATGCCATTGCCAGTATCAATCACGATATCTGGGTCTGCAGTGCCGTTCTCTAGCGCCGCCAAAACCACAAAAGGTTTCACGGTCGAGCCAGGTTCCATGGCATCGGTGAGCACGCGGTTACGCATTTTGAAGCTTTGTAAATCAGCGCGGTTGTTCGGATTATAAGAAGGGGCATTAACCATGGCTAACACGGCACCCGTTTTTACATCGAGTAATACCGCAGAGCCTGAAGTCGCCTTGTGATCGGCCACGGCCTGCTTAATCGCTCGATAAGCAATGGCTTGTAATCGTTGATCGATCGTTAATTCGAGTGGTTTGCCTTCTTCACGCTCTTCTAAAGCAATGTTTTCAACAACGCGTCCATAGCGATCTTTACGAATCGTCCGCTTACCCGCTTCACCCGTGAGCCATTTGTCATAGCTGCGTTCAACGCCTTCTAAACCGTGCCCGTCAATTCCGGTAACACCGATAAGGTGTGCACTGACTTCGCCTGCGGGGTAGTAACGTCGAGATTCCGCTTTCAGGCCAACACCCACCAGCTTTAGTTCACGAATATACTTAGCCATCGCTGGGCTAACTTGTCTTTGTAGGTAAACAAATCGGCGGGATTTGTTGCTAGAGATCTTGTCGATCATCGATTGTCGTTCTAAGCCAAGTACATCAGCTAACGCATACCAACGATTAAATTGGGCCATGCCATTTTTATCGAAAATCGTTTTCGGGTCGGCCCATACCGCCTCAACTGGAACACTCACAGCAAGCGGTTCGCCATTGCGGTCTGAGATAATGCCGCGGGCGGAAGGAATAGCCTTAACACGTACCGAGCGAAGATCGCCCTGACGGATTAAGTTATCTGGTTCAATAATTTGGATGTAAGCCACACGACCAACGAGTGCAGCAAAGGCAAGAAACACGAAAGCAATAACGACGTTGAAACGCCATTTAATAAGAATTGGATCCGAATCCTTTTCGCTCTTCACTCGCTCTTTCGTTGATTTCTTAACGGGTTTAGCGGGTGCTTTTTCCTTTTTACCGGTCATTTCAGTGTGATCACAACTTCTTTGTCAGAGTCTGGACGTTTCATGTCTAGCTCTCGTTTTGCCGATGCTTGAACGCGGCTATGTTCAGCCAAAGCCGTCTCTTCAAGCATTAAATTTCGCCACTCATCATCAAGCTGTTCTCGTTCCACTAATGCCATGTCTTTTTTCGTGATCGCCTGACGTGAATTATGTGTCGTAAGAACGACCCCCATCGCACTCGCAAAGATACAGATAAGAAGTACCAATGGAACCTTGCCCACGGAGATCAAATCAAAAAATATTATCTTGGCTAAGTTAGGCTTGGAGGTCTTCATTGACTATAGCTTTTCTGCGATTCGTAGTACTGAGCTACGCGAACGAGTATTCTCATCCACTTCATCTTTAGAAGGCTTGATCGCTTTACCAATTGGTTTTAGATCGGCACTGCCTAAAGCTTTAATTTGATCTTCTGTTAGCGGTAAACCGTGAGGAACTTGTGGCCCTTGGCTCTCTTTACGGATGAAGCGCTTAACCATACGGTCTTCAAGAGAGTGAAAGCTGATAACAGAGATACGACCTTGAGGAGCAAGAATGCTTGCTGCACCTTTCAGTGCGGTATCGATCTCTTCAAGTTCGCTATTGATGTAGATACGGAATGCTTGGAAAGCACGTGTCGCTGGGTGCTTTTTCTCTTTGAAGCTCTTTGGAGCGACGTCAGAGATAAGCTTAGCCAGTTGACCAGTACGCGTTAGCGGTTCGTTCTCTTCATTCTCTTGATAAGCGATGATGCCTTTCGCGATACGACGAGCGTGTTTGTCTTCACCGAACTCACGAATAACCCATGTAATGTCATCAAGATCCGCATCAACTAGCCACTGAGAAACCGGAATACCCGTTGTTGGATCCATACGCATGTCTAGCGGGCCATCTTTCATGAAGCTAAAACCACGTTCAGCATCATCTAGCTGTGGTGAAGAAACACCTAAATCCAGTAAAACACCATCCACTTGACCGACTAAGTCATAACGCTCTGCATATTCAGCCATACCTGAGAATGGGCCGTGAATAATCGTAAAACGAGGGTCATCAATCTTCTGAGCTTCTGCAATCGCTTGTGGATCGCGGTCGATACTAAAGAGTCGTCCATTCTCGCCCAGTTTAGACAGGATTGTACGGCTATGACCACCTCGGCCAAAAGTACCATCGATGTAGGTACCGTCAGGTTTGATCGCAAGTCCGTCAATAGATTCGTTAAGCAATACTGAAATATGTTTGAATGCTTCTGTCATAGTCTTCTCAGTGAGTGGATTGAGCCATTAGTTCGGCAATAATTTGTTCTATTAACGTTTTAGTGTACTGATTTCACGCCGTATCTCCACCATATTGTGTATAGGCTTTGGGAATTTTTGACCCAAGCTCATATCAGGGTGAAGGATTCTAAGGAAATCTAAATAATTTACGTCAATATAAAGCAAAAAACCCATCACTACCGTTAAGTAATGATGGGTTCTTTATATAGGTGGAGTTGACACATACGCCGGGTTCTGTTCCGCTTGCGCGGCGGTAACCATTCGTCTAGGCCTGCAATCGCTCACAGGCTCAAGCAATCTACCCGCCCCCATACGCGAGCAGCGCAATGCGAGGGCCTATTTGATCTTGCTCCGGGTGGAGTTTACCTTGCTACGAACTGTTGCCAGCCGCACGGTGCGCTCTTACCGCACCCTTTCAGCCTTACCTGTGCCTCTTCCGAAGAAATGAGGCCATCGGCGGTCTTCTCTCTGCTGCACTTGTCGTGGGCTCGCGCCCCCCAGACGTTATCTGGCACCCTGCTCTATGGAGCCCGGACGTTCCTCCCCTCTACCAGTCTCCCGAAGGACTTCAACGTCAGTTTCCCGAAGGACCTCAACGTCAGTCTCCCGAAGGACATCAGCAAAGCAGCGATTACCCGTTCAACTCCGAGGGCGGATTGTATAGAGATTAGTGAGCAGTGTCTAGCGAGATCACAAATATGCTGCAAACCTCTAATCGAACGCATAATTTTTACACAATCTAGACAAAAAAAGAGGAATAACGGTAATACCATCATTCCTCAGAAGCTTTTTTAATAAAGGTTATCTACTCTATAAAGAGGTATATCAACAAAGAGGTATCTAGTTGTCTAGATGCTCTAAGCCCCATTTGTATAAAGCGTTCTTTTTCAGATTGTAGATTTCTGCTGTCATCGCCGCCGCTTTTTTAAGGGGTAACTCTTTGGTTAGAATACCAAGGGTGCGAGTTGCTTCGTCTGGCAGATCGGTGCTCGCTTCTTCACGGTGACCATGGATCAGCAACACCATCTCACCACGTTTGCGGTTCGAGTCTTCTTCTATCCACTCAATCAACTCACCTAATGGTAAACCTTGAATGGTTTCAAATGTCTTGGTTAGCTCACGAGCCAACACGACCTCACGGTCTGGTCCTAAGATCTCTAGCATGTCCTGCAGAGAATCCGTAATACGGTGCGGTGATTCGTAGAAAATACATGTGCGCTCTGCTTTTGCAATCTCTAAGAACTTATCTTTGCGCCCCTTACTCTTTGGTGGCAAGAAGCCTTCAAAGCTGAAACGATCCGACGGTAAACCTGACGCACTTAGTGCGGTAATCACAGCACAAGCACCAGGAAGTGGCACAACTCTCACACCCGCTTGACGACATTGTGAAACAAGATGGTAACCTGGATCACTGATTAAAGGAGTACCCGCATCAGAGACTAATGCGATAGACTGACCTTCTAATAACCTTTCGACTAGAACTTGTGCTTTAGTTTGTTCATTATGATCATGTAAAGCGAACGTTCTGGTTGATATATTGAAGTGAGCAAGCAGCTTACCCGTGTGGCGTGTGTCTTCGGCTGCAATAACATCGACACTTGATAAAATTTCAATTGCTCTTTGAGTGATATCTCCCAAATTTCCGATTGGGGTTGGCACAATGTAGAGAGTTGGGCTCTCTGTGAGCAAGGTTTTGTTATCTGTCATTTGTTTACCATCACTTCAACGATTAATATAGATACAAATTTATACGGAATTTAAAGAACTCATGGCAACGATGAACCATAAGAGACTCAGTGTACCACGCTTACTAACTCCAATTGCATTAGCAATTACATTGGCGGCTTGTTCTTCAGGTCCTCAAGCACCAACGCGTGTTGATATTACACTAGATCCAGCACAATCAACTGAAAGTTACATGATGCAGGCGGATAGTAGCAAAGGAAGTCTACAAAACGACTGGTTAATCATGGCACTTAAGGCTTCTGTGCAAGCTGGAAAAACCGATCAAGCGACTCTGCTTATCAAGCGCTTAGCCAAACAAGAGCTGAGTGAAATTCAACAAGCAGAATGGCAATTAGCTCGCGCTCAACTGCTGGTGAATAACTCGCAACCACAGCAAGCGTACAGCCAGCTGAACTTTCAGCCTTGGTGGAAGCTTCCGAACGAGCAGTGGAAAGATTATCACGAGCTACGCGCTAACATTTCTGAAATGCAAAACGAGTATTTCGAAGCAAGCCGTGAGTTAGTCCTTTATTCAGAATACGTAGACGCTGATGACGAAAGCCAACAGATAACTGCCGACCGTATTTGGCAGAACCTGAATAGCTACTCTCAATATGAGATTCTAGAACTTAAGACTTCTCCGACAGAAGACGTTCTAGCAGGTTGGTTACAACTGGCTATTTATATGAAGACGCTGAACTCTAACCTTCCAGACCTACAGAAAACCCTGTCTGATTGGCTGGCTGAGAACCCTCGTCATCCTGCAGCAACCTACACACCTCAGGCGATCACTGACATATTGGCGCTAGAGATCAGCAAACCAACCAGCACTGCGCTATTACTGCCGCTCACGGGTAAGTACGGCAAGCAAGCACAGCTTGTGCGTGATGGTTTCATCTTTGCGATGATGAATGACAAAGAGCGCGAAGAAAACGCAACGCTAACGGTTATGGACACCAACGTACAAAGTGCTGCTGAAATTAAAGCGACACTGGAAGAGAACAAGGTAGATTTCATCGTTGGCCCGCTGATTAAGAGCAATATTACCAAGCTTCAGCAAGCGCAGAAAAACCACGAAAATTCGATTCCAGCTTTAGCTCTAAATATTCCGACGCAGCTAGAACCTGATACCAATATTTGCTATCTCGCTCTATCGCCAGAGCAAGAAGTCGCTCAGGCAGCGAAACACCTTTTTGCTCAAGGCTACAAGTACCCGCTTATTCTTGCGCCAAAAGGGCGTTTAGGTGACCGCGTTAAGCAAGCGTTTGAGAAAGAGTGGAAAAAATACAGCAACAACGAAGTCGCGATTACCTTATTCTCTGACAAGCGCCAACTTCAGCGCAATGTGAATCAGGTATTCGGCTTACAAGAGAGCCAACAACGTATCGCTCAAATGGACGGGCTACTTAACCTAGACCTAGAAACTGAACCGCGCAGCCGTCGTGATATCGACTCTGTTTACATTGTGGCGAAGAACTCAGAGCTTACGTTGATTAAGCCTTTCATTGAAGTCGCGATTAATCCAGATGCTGACCAACCAGCCTTGTTCTCAAACTCACGCAGCAACAGCGGTGACAAGCAGTACGAAGATCTAACGGGTGTGTTCTACAGTGACATCCCACTATTGGTTGAGAGCAAGAACGAACTTAACAAAGAGCTAAACGACCTATGGCCTGCACATTCAAACGGCCAAAAACGTCTGCAAGCACTGGGGATGGATGCCTACTACCTTATGGATGCATTGCCACAGATGAAAGCCGTACAGGGTTACAGCATTCCAGGTGAAACCGGCGTGTTAACCATCGACAACAACTGTGTTGTTCAACGTGAAATCAGCTGGGCAGAGCATGGGGCTTTTTAGCCGAAAGTTCCTGTCCAAACCAACAATCACCCACAAACAAGTGGGTGATAAATACGAGACCGTGGCTAAAAATTTTTTAGTTGGCCACGGATTATCGTTAATTCAAGAAAACTTCATAGCTAAATGTGGCGAGATTGATCTTATAATGCGCCATAACAACACGGTTGTGTTTGCTGAGGTAAAATACCGCAAGCAAACCCGCTACGGACATGCCGCCGAAATGGTGACAGCAAAGAAGTCACAGAAGCTGCTCAAAACAGCCAATGTTTGGCTTATGCAGCAAGGCTTGTCGGTGCACTCTACAGATTTCAGGTTTGATATCGTTGCCATAGAAGGGCCGAATGACAATATCGACTGGATTCAAAACGCGATTACCCAAGGATAAACATGCTAGACAGCATTAAAGAAAGTTTTACAGAAAGTATTCAGATCCAAATTGCGGCTGCAGAAGCACTGCCAGACGCAATCACGCATGCCGCTCAAGCAATGGTTGCGACCTTGCTTAACGGAAACAAAATTCTTTGTTGTGGTAATGGTGGTTCGGCGTCGAATGCTCAGCAATTTGTATCGTGCCTACTTAATCGCTTTGAAACAGAGCGCCCTAGCCTCCCAGCAATGGCTCTCACAGCAGACAACACCACGCTAACGGCAGTAGCCAACGACTATCACTACGAAGAGATCTTCTCTAAGCAGGTACGTGCGTTTGGTCAAACTGGCGATATTTTACTGGCTATCTCTACTAGCGGTAACAGCAAAAACATCATCAAAGCGATGGAAGCAGCGGTAACACGTGACATGACGATCATCGCCTTTACGGGTAAAGATGGTGGTGAGATGGCAGGCTTACTTGGCGAACACGATGTAGAAATTCGTATCCCTTCACACCGTACAGCACGCATTCATGAAGTACACATGGTGACACTGCATTGCCTATGTGACCTAATCGATCAAGTACTCTTCCCTGCTCACGAAGAGTGATATACGGAGCATCACAATGAAATCATTAACCTCTATGAGGCTGTTTAAGCTGATTAGTGTTTCGCTACTTACACTGTCCCTGTCTGGTTGTGCTGGCATTTTCATTGCTGGTGCTGCAACCACAGCGAACTTAGTCACTGACACACGAACCACCAAACAAATCTGGAACGATAACAATATCGAATTTGAAGTCGCAGCCATCACCAACAAGCAGCCATATCGTGGCAACGTTCGTATCACAGCGAGCTCTTACCGAGGTTCGGTTGTATTGATGGGGCAAGCAACCACTGACTCAGAGCGTCGCGCGTTTGAAAACCAAGCCAAAGAAGTGGCAGGTGTAGAAAGCATCCATAATCAGGTGCGAGTAAAAGAGCCATTGACCATCAGTGCCATTAGTAATGACAGCTGGATTACTACCAAGGTGAAGTCAGCCCTTCTAGCAAACGCTGATCTCAACGGTATCAAGGTTAAGGTCATCACTGAAGATTCAGAGGTGTTTTTACTTGGGTTAGTCTCTCGAGAGCATGCTGATATCGCGACAGAAGTTGCGCGTAATGTTTCAGGCGTAAAGCAGGTGATTCGAGCGTTTGAATATGGCGAAGAAGAGACGGCCGTTAACTAGCCTTAAGCCAACCAATTAAATGCTATTTAGCAGAAAAGAAAAAGCAGCGACGAGTCGCTGCTTTTTTATTTGAGTCGTTATTTAGCTAACGTTATTTGATAACACGAAGGCTTGGGCGACCTTTTGCTGGACGAGGAGGCTCAGGATCTGAGTCAGGCTCTTCAGCATCTACGTCTGCCGTTGCTACGCTCAAAGATGGGCCTTTCTCTTGTTCTTCAAAAGGACTTTCTTCAATCCCTTCTTCAAAAGATTCCATGTAAGCCTCTTCAGGTTCAAACATGGTACCAGCACCATTCTCACGAGCATAAATCGCTTGTACTGCGTAAAGCGGCACGATCACAGAGTGTGGACGACCACTAAAGCGAGCACTAAACGTCACAGCTTCGTTACCCAGTTCAAGTTGTCCAACCGCACGAGGCGCGATGTTCAGAATGATCTGACCATCTTGAACAAACTCTTCTGGAACTCTTACACCCGGTAATGTTGCTTCAACAACAAGGTGTGGAGTTAATTCGTTATCAACCAGCCATTCATAAAATGCACGAAGCATATATGGTCGGCGTGGAGTCATATTTGAAATATCCATAAACGCTTAGCGAACGAGTCGCATCTCACGCTCAGCTTCAGTTAGAGAAGCTAGGAATGAATCACGTTCGAATACGCGGTTCATGTAAATCTTAAGCTCTTTAGAACCAGGGCCAATTAATTCGATACCAAGCTCAGGTAAACGCCATAGTAGCGGAGCTAGGTAACAATCAATTAGGCTAAATTCTTCGCTCATGAAGTATTCATACTCAGCGAAGATAGGAGCAAGAGTCAGTAGGTCGTTGCGCAGTTTAACGCGAGCTGCTTCAGACTCTTCAGCGTTGCCTTTAACGATCTTCTCTGCAACTGAATACCAGTTACGCTCAATGCGGTACATCATTAGACGACTATTACCACGAGCAACCGGGTATACAGGCATCAACGGTGGATGAGGGAAACGCTCATCTAAGTACTCCATAATGATCTTTGAGTCATATAAAGCAAGCTCACGATCAATAAGAGTAGGTACTGATTTGTACGGGTTCAGTTCAACAAGCTCTGCTGGTAGATTTTTTTCATCAACCAACTCAACTTCAACACTTACGCCTTTTTCAGCAAGAACAATGCGCACCTGATGGCTATACATATCAGAAGCACTTGAGAAAAGAGTCATTACAGAACGTTTATTGGCAGCTACAGCCATGGAGCCCTCCAGTACACTTTAAATAAAAACAATGGAGGCCTAAAGCCTCCATTGAACATTAACATAATTTGGGAATTAGCACGGTATTATAGCATAATTAGTGCACATCACGCCAATACTCTTTCTTCAGCAAAATCACGATGATAGTGAAGATTACTAAGAAGGCCATTACCCACCAACCCATTGCATGACGCTCAAGTTGAACTGGGTCGCCCGAGTAAACCAAAAAGTTAACAAGGTCACGAACTGCTTCGTCGTATTCACCAGCACTTAATTCACCAGAACCGTCAGTTTCAGTGCCAACAACAGTAGTCACTTCCTCGCCATCTACCATATGAGTATCGTAGATTGGTGTTGGAATACCTTGCAGCTCTTCAAGAACGTGCGGCATACCAACACTTGGGAAAACAATGTTGTTCACGCCAAACGGACGAGATGGGTCTTCATAGAAGGTACGAAGGTACGTGTATAGCCAATCTGCGCCACGAACACGAGCAACCAAAGTTAGATCTGGAGGCGGAGCACCAAACCAACTTGCCGCTTGATCAGAGGGCATAGCATTAACCATCAAGCTACCGATTTTCGCTTCAGGGTCGAAAATCAGGTTTTCCTTCATTAGATCTACAGGGATCTCTAAATCATTCGCAACACGTTCATAACGCTGGTACTGCGTTGAGTGACAAGCAAAACAGTAGTTCATAAACATCTTAGCGCCATTTTGCAATGAGGCTTTATCTGTTAAATCATTGTTTGCTTTATCTAATGGTACGCTTGCACCCGCTGCCATCGCCAGTGACGGCAACATAGCAAATAAAATTACAATCCACTTTTTCATTTGAATGTCACCCTTTCTGGTAATGGTTTCGTCGCTTCATTTTTACTGTAGAACCACAGTAGAACGAAGAACATGAAATAACCTAAGCTAAAGATCTGAGCCAGTAGCGTATACGTTGGCGTTGCTGGAAGCGCACCAAGTACACCAAGCGCAATAAAGCTTATTGTGAATTGGATGATGTTAATCAAATGCAGTTTGCTACGGTAACGGTAAGAGCGCACTTTACAACGGTCGAACCATGGCAGTAGGAATAGCACAACAATAGATGCACCCATTGCAACTACACCTATCAGCTTATCAGGAACAGCACGAAGTACAGCGTAGAACGGCGTGAAGTACCAAACTGGAGCAATATGCTCAGGTGTTTTCAGTGGGTTAGCAGCTTCGAAGTTAGGCGGCTCAAGGAAGTACCCACCCATCTCTGGGTTAAAGAACAGCACGTAACAGAACAAGAATAGGAAACCAGCAACACCGACCATATCTTTCACCGTCCCGTATGGGTGGAAAGGAACAGAGTCAATGATGTCGTATTTCTTAGTGTAATCCTTGTGAAATGGGAACTGAGTTTTGTAGTCGTCACCCATTGTGCCTTTAGGAAGCTTAGTCTCGATACCATCTGGGTTGTTCGAACCCACTTCGTGCAGTGCTAGTACGTGAAGTACGATAAGCAGCAGAAGTACGATTGGTAGAGCGATAACGTGCAGTGCGAAGAAACGGTTCAGCGTTGCACCAGAGATGATGTAATCACCACGGATCCAAAGCGTTAGGTCATCACCAATAACCGGAATCGCCCCAAACAGAGAAATGATTACCTGAGCACCCCAATAAGACATTTGCCCCCATGGTAGTAAGTAACCCATGAAAGCCTCAGCCATAAGCACTAAGAAGATCAACATACCGAAGAGCCAAAGTAGCTCACGAGGCTTTTGGTAAGAACCGTAGATTAGACCACGGAACATATGCAGGTAGATAACCACGAAGAATGCCGAAGCACCTGTCGAGTGCATGTAACGCAGTAACCAGCCGTATTCCACATCACGCATGATGTATTCAACAGATGCAAATGCGCCATCACCAGACGGAACGTAGTTCATTGTTAGCCAAATACCTGTAAGGATTTGGTTAACCAGTACCAACATTGCCAAAGAACCGAAAAGGTACCAAAAGTTAAAGTTCTTAGGCATTGGGTATTCAGATAAATGCTTTTTATAAGCATTCATTGCGGGTAGACGTTTTTCTACCCAATCAAGCAATCCTTGCATTATGCGTCTCCCTCGTCCACACCGATCATGATCTTAGTGTCACTCAAATACATATGCTTTGGCACTACAAGGTTCAATGGGGCTGGTACGCCTTGGAATACTCGACCTGCCATATCAAACTTTGAACCATGACAAGGACAGAAGAAACCAGACTTAACGCCCTGAACTTGTTCTGCAAAAGAATCTGGCAGGTAAGTTGGAGAACAACCTAAGTGCGTACAGAAACCAACAGCAATGAAGAACTCCGGCTTAATAGAACGAAACTCGTTCTGTGCGTAGTCTGGTTGTTGTTCAGTTTCAGATTGAGGGTCACGAAGTTGACCACCGATCGCTTTTAGGTTCTCTAGTACCGACTCAGCACGGCGTACAACCCATACAGGTTTACCTTGCCACTCGACACGAACCATTTGTCCCGGTTCTAACTTACTGACTTCCACTTCCACCGGCGCGCCCGCAGCTTTCGCTTTGGCACTCGGGTTCCATGATTTAATAAAAGGCACGGCTACAGCAGCTGCTCCCAAACCACCAACAACGGCTGTTGTTGCGGTTAAGAAACGCCTGCGACCGTTATTTAAAGGCGCGTTGCTCATCCAAACATTCTCCCATTTGCTCCTTATGGATTGAAATAATTCCGATTAAAGAGCATGGCTAACAAAATATGTATTTAGTTCTATTTATTGACGGCAAATGATAAATAAAACCCTACTTTTTGACAAGATAAAGCTACCTTTTTGTAACAATCATGAGGCAAAGCGCACATTGGGTTACAAAAGCTTTCAAAATATAAGAATTTAGGAATAAAACGAGGAGGGGGAAGCGTTTAGCGGGAGCCAGAAAGACAAAAAGCTCGGCATATAGCCGAGCTTTGAACCACAATTCCAGTAATAAAACTGGTCGCGTGTATTTTTCGGTAAGGAAAAATTAACGCTTAGAGAATTGAGGTTTACGACGTGCTTTACGTAGACCAACTTTCTTACGTTCAACGCAACGAGCGTCACGCGTAACATAGCCAGCTGCACGTAGAGCAGGACGTAGAGTTTCATCGTATTCCATAAGAGCACGAGTGATACCGTGGCGGATTGCGCCAGCTTGACCTGAAATACCACCACCAGAAACAGTGATGTAAAGGTCAAGTTTCTCAGTTAGTTCAACTAGCTCAAGAGGTTGTTTAACAACCATACGAGAAGTTGGACGACCGAAGTAAACATCAAGGCTACGCTTGTTGATTACGATCTCACCAGAGCCTGGTTTGATGAAAACACGAGCTGCTGAGCTTTTGCGACGACCAGTGCCGTAGTATTGATTCTCTGCCATTGTCTTAATCCCCAATTAGATGTCTAGTACTTGTGGTTGTTGAGCAACATGGTTGTGCTCAGTACCAGCGTATACTTTAAGCTTACGGTACATCGCGCGGCCTAGAGGACCACGTGGAAGCATACCTTTAACTGCTAGTTCAAGAACCATTTCTGGTTTCTTAGCAATTAGCTTTTCAAAAGTGATAGTCTTAAGACCACCTGGGAACTCAGAGTGACGGTAGTAAACCTTACCCTTAGCTTTGTTACCAGTCACAGCTACTTTCTCAGCGTTAACAACGATGATGTAATCACCAGTGTCTACGTGAGGAGTGTATTCTGCTTTGTGCTTGCCGCGTAGGCGAGAAGCGATTTCACTTGCTAGACGGCCAAGAGTTTTGCCTTCAGCGTCTACAACATACCAGTCGCGTTTTACAGTTTCTGGTTTAGCAACGAAAGTTTTCATGCTAATAATTACCTATTTAAAAAATTTACACTTAAGGAATACTCGCGTATTCCCACTGTCTAAGAGTTACCATCATCACCCCTTCGAGTGTTGGAAAACTCTTGGCATAACGTGATTTTACTCATCGCTAGAGGCCCGCAGTAACGGTAGGTCGCAGGATTATAGAGAAGAGCGAAGAAAAAATCACCTCTTTTTGAACAAAATCACGATTTTTTTAATTCTCTTTCTTATTCGACATAATCAAAGCTAACTTAAGTGTTCTTTTGCCAAATATTCATGGCTCTGCATTTCGATTAAACGCGACTGACAACGTTTAAACTCAAATTCTAACTGACCATGGGTATATAGCTTTTCTAGCTCCACTTCCGCTGAAATAATCAATTTCACGTTACGCTCATAGAACTCATCAACTAACGCAATAAAGCGTCTTGCTGCGTCATCTGAAGTCGCGCCCATTTGCAACACATCAGCCAGCAGAACCGTGTGATAAACCCTAGACAGTTCAATATAGTCATTCTGGCTGCGAGCCGACTGACAAAGCTGAGCAAACGTACCATGTAGCACACCATCGCTCGCTTCGACTACATCCAGTTGACGGTGATTGACCTCAATCTGTTTGAGTTTCTCTTTATCTTCACCAACGAGCTGCGCGTAATATGTTTCGAGGTTGATGTTCGCTTGGCTATCCAGCGGGTAATGATAGATCTCAGCCTGTTCTAACGTACGAAGACGATAATCGATTCCGCTATCGACATTAAGAATATGGCAATTGCCTTGAATAAGCTTAATAGCGGGTAAGAAGCGAGCTCGCTGCAACCCGTTACGATACAAATCCGCAGGTGGAATATTAGAGGTCGCGACTAAGATAACCTTGCGAGCGAATAACTCTTGGAACAAAGTGCCTAAGATCATGGCATCCGTGATGTCTGAAACAAAGAATTCATCAAAACAGATAATATCCGCTTCTTCTTTCAACTTATCTGCGACTAAAGGCAACGGGTCGCTAACATTACCTAGCGCCCTTAGCTCATCATGGACTCGATACATAAAGCGGTGAAAGTGAACACGCATTTTTTTTGTGGTCGGTAAGGCATCGTAGAACGTATCCATTAAGTACGTTTTACCGCGCCCGACACCACCCCAAAAATAGAGGCCTTTTGGTGGCTCTGGCAGCTCTGGCTTTTTGCCCATTAATTTCTGGAATCGAGTCAGTTGAGGAATAGGCGTATTCATGTAATCTTGGAATTGATGAAAGAGTTCATCTAAAGATTTAACGGCTTGCTCTTGCGCTGGATCTCTTTGAAATCCATGTTCTTTTATATCTTGTTCGTATTTTTTAATGGGATTCATGACGACATTTCCACAATGAAAGCAATATCAGACAGCAAATAAAAATGAGCCCAAACAGTACGAGATATGTCGCTATGCGGTGAATAATGCAGCATCAAACTGCTAACTAGCGCACACGCATTTCTCTTTATACTGCGGCTTTCTCATAGTACCATGGAGCCGTATCACGTGTAACTAAGCAGTAACAAACATGTTAAAAAACAATAATAAGGAGCTGTTATGCCTTGGATGTATGCCGTTGCCGGTTTACTAGTCGGAGTTATTTTAGGGGTCGCTATTTCTCGTCTCATGACACCTGAATACAAAAAACAAAAGAACGTACAGAAAGAATTAGATAGCGCGAAGTTTGCCCTTGAACAGCAGCGACAAGAGCTAGCTGACCACTTTGCGAAATCAGCAGAAATGTTGGACACCTTAGGTAAGGACTACACAAAACTGTACCAACACATGGAAAAAACAAGCTCAGAGCTGATCCCTAACCTGCCAGAGCAAGATAATCCATTTGTGAAAACAGCCGCAGCCCATTCGGACAAATCACAAGACAAGCCTTCAGTTAAAGAGGCGACACTTGAAGAACAACCGAAAGATTACGCTAATGGCGCAACGGGTTTATTTACAGAGCAGAAGAAAGAAATCATGGATGCTCCCGATGTTGTAACAGCAAAAGCATCGTAAACATTTAACACTTCTGTGAACTTTACAAAGGTTTTTGAGTCATAACTTTCACTCAGGTCATTTGAAACTTCTCATACTTATTAAACGTATAAGAGGGTTAAGACCTAAACTAGAGAGGAGTTTATGATGAAAAAACCTTTGCTTGCTTTATCGGTACTGACTTTAAGCTTAAGTTCAATCATCACCCCCATTCAAGCAACGGCCGCACTGCCATTAAGTGTGGGTAATGAACAATTACCAAGCCTTGCACCTATGCTTGAACAAGTGACCCCCGCTGTGGTTAGTATTGCCGTAGAAGGCAAACAGGTACAACGTCAGCAAATCCCTGAACAATTTCAATTCTTTTTTGGTCCAGAACAAACACGAGAACGCCCATTCCGCGGGCTAGGTTCTGGTGTGATCATTGATGCCAAGAAAGGCCATATTGTTACCAATTACCATGTCATCAATGGTGCCGACGATATCAAAGTAAAACTTCATGATGGTCGAGAGTACGATGCCGAGTTCATCGGCGGCGACCAGATGTCGGATATCGCGCTATTAAAACTTGAAACAGCCAAGAACCTTACCCAGATAAAAGTCGCAGACTCCGACCAATTACGAGTTGGTGACTTTAGTGTGGCTATCGGCAACCCATTTGGACTAGGTCAAACCGTGACATCCGGTATCGTTTCGGCATTGGGTCGTAGCGGCCTAAACCTAGAAAATTTTGAAAACTTCATTCAAACCGATGCCGCTATCAACAGTGGTAACTCTGGAGGTGCGTTAGTGAATCTCAACGGTGAGCTGATTGGTATCAACACGGCTATCCTTGGCCCTAACGGAGGCAATGTCGGTATCGGCTTTGCAATCCCATCCAATATGATGAAAAACCTGACAGAACAAATTCTCGATTTCGGTGAAGTAAAACGCGGTATGCTGGGTGTTCAAGGCGGAGAGGTCACCTCTGAATTGGCGGAAGCGCTTGGTTATGAATCCAGCAAAGGTGCCTTTGTCAGCCAAATTGTACCCGACAGTGCTGCGGACAAAGCCGGACTGAAAGCGGGCGATGTCATTGTCTCTATTAATGGTAAGCGTATTGATACTTTTAGCGAGTTAAGAGCCAAAGTCGCAACCCTCGGCGCAGGTAAACAGATCGAACTTGGTGTCGTTCGTGACGGAAAGAATATGACCTTTGATGTGACTCTGGGTGAATCCACCAATAGTAAGACACAAGCTGAAAAGCTCCATGAAGGACTTGCCGGTGCAGAGCTCACCAACACAACCGACAGCGACTCAACGACAGGCGTCAAGGTATCAAGTGTCGCTCAAGGTTCGCCAGCAGAAGCCTATCAACTCCTTAAAGATGACATCATCATCGGGGTAAACCGCCAATCCGTTAAGAACCTTGCTGAATTTAGAAAGATTCTTGAAAAACAACCTGGCGTGTTGGCGCTTAATATCCAAAGAGGCGACAGGACTATCTATCTAGTTATTCGATAGTCATACGTCAGCGCAATTACAGGGAGGCTCAGTAAGTTTGCTTTAAACTTACTCAGTCTCCCTTTTCTTTAGATCAATCAAAATGCTATGCTTCACTCGTAATCAAGTCAGTCATCCATTGACGGATGCTCCATACCTTACTTGTTGAAGAGGGAAACATGCTGTCCTTTCTATTTCGTTCTATTTCCCTTGGACTCGTTTCAGCGGCACTTATTCTTCTCGCATTTCCGAGCTTAAGGCCAGCTATAGTTTCAGATGTCACTAGTCCTCAAGTCGGCAATATTGGCTCTCTTCAGATCTCATTTAACCAAGCGGTACGACGCGCTGCACCCGCTGTGGTCAATATTTATAGTCGTAAATACGCAGAAAGCGATCGCAATAAGCTACTGACTCAAGGTTTGGGTTCAGGGGTCATTGTTAGCGAAAAAGGCTACATCATTACCAACTTTCACGTTGTTGCGCAAGCCGACCAAATAGTCGTGGCACTTCAAGACGGACGAGTAGCCGCCGCACAGCTTGTCGGTTCAGACAAGCGCACCGATATCGCGATACTCAGAGTCAGCGGTGACAACTTACCAGTGATTCCACTGAACCAAGATTACACTGCAAATGTCGGAGATGTGGTTCTAGCTATCGGTAACCCGTATAACCTAGGCCAAACCACAACCTTTGGTATTATCTCGGCAACCGGTCGCTCTTCAATCAGTGCCGATGGTCATCAAGCCTTTATCCAGACCGATGCGGCAATCAATGAAGGTAACTCCGGTGGTGCACTTGTCAATTCACAAGGTGAGTTAGTCGGTATCAATACCGCGTCTTTCCAACAAGCAACCGACATGGAAACTTACGGGATTTCATTTGCTATCCCCTACCCACTTGCGAATAAAATCATGCAAAAAATCATCGCTGATGGTCGTGTGATTCGTGGTTATATTGGCATAGACGGACAAGACATCAACTCGGTGACGTCACGCTTACTCGGCAATAAGAATATCGGCGGTATTGTGGTACTAGGGATAGACCCGAACGGTCCTGCGGCTGATGCAGGCTTTGAAGCACAAGATATTATTGTCAGCATCAATAATACCCAGATTAGCGGACGACAGAGCGTAATGGACATTGTTACTGACCTGCGCCCAGGTACTGTCATTGATGTTGGTGTATTACGCAAAGGTGAAAACAAGACCCTCAAGGTGACTATCGCTGAAGATACACGCCTGTAGCCTATATACGTATGTTGATTGCTAACATGAAGTTAGCGACCCCACACTGTTAAACTTCCAGACACAAAAAACCCAGCTCTTAAGCTGGGTTTTCTTTTATCAATCAAGCCAATTATAAACTCAATGAAAACTAACTATATAGCTAAGCGTCATTGCTAAGTGTCAGAGCTAAGTGTCATAACTAAGCGTCGCTAGGTTCATCGATATCAATGCGCGTCACTCGTTGTAGTCCTCTTGGTAGTAAACCACCACGACGACCACGTTCACCACGGAAATTTTCTAGATCCGCAGGTTTCAAGCCAAGCTTGCGTTTACCCGCATAGATTGTCAGTGTCGCATTCTCTGGGATAGCCATTAGATGCGAGACAAACTCTTCACGCTCTTTTGCTTTCGCAGAAGGAATGTTGATGATCTTGTTACCCTTACCTTTGCTCAACTGAGGTAGGTCTTTAATCGGGAACAACAACATACGACCTTGGTTAGTAATCGCCAGAATCTGGTTAGTGTCCAAGTCAGCAATCGGGCTTGGCAACATCACTTCAGAAGCTTGTGGCAAGTTAACCAACGCTTTACCGCTCTTGTTCTTAGACAGCAGATCACTGCCCTTACAAACAAAACCATAACCCGCATCAGAACCGACTAACCACAGCTGTTCATTCTCTCCCATCACCACTTGGCGAATAGAAGTACCAGGGCTGACATTCAAGCGGCCTGTAATTGGCTCACCTTGGCTTCGTGCCGATGGCAGTGAGTGAGATTCAAGGGAGTAGCTTCGGCCATCACTGCCGAGGAACACCGCTTGTTGGTTACTCTTACCCTTAGTGCTTGCTAAGAATTTATCACCTGATTTGTAGTTCAAGCCTTCAGCGTCAACTTCATGCCCTTTAGCATGACGAATCCAACCTTTCTCAGACAACACAACCGTAATTGGTTCGCTTGGTACTAAGTCACGTTCTGTTAGCGCTTTCGCTTCAGCACGCTCAATCAACGGTGAGCGACGATCATCGCCGTATTTATCTGCATCTGCTTGGATTTCTTTTTTGATCAGCGTATTCAAGCGACGCTCTGAACCGAGTAGCTTTTCAAGCTTTTCACGTTCAGCTTCAAGCTCTTCTTGCTCAGCTCGAATTTTAAATTCTTCTAACTTAGCTAAGTTACGAAGTTTAATATCGAGAATCGCATTGGCTTGAATTTCAGAGATGTTGAAACGGTTCATCAAAACAGGACACGGCTCGTCTTCTGTTCGAATGATCTCAATCACTTCATCGATGTTGAGGTAAGCAGCAAGTAAGCCTTCTAAGATGTGCAAACGAGCCAGTACTTTATCTAAACGGTACTGTAAACGACGACGAACGGTCGTACGACGGAACTCAATCCACTCTTTCAGGATTTGAACTAAGCCTTTAACTTGAGGACGGTTATCTAAACCAATCATGTTCAAGTTAACGCGGAAGTTTTTCTCTAAATCCGTCGACGCGAATAAGTGACTCATCAGTTGGTCACAGTCGATACGGTTTGAACGAGGAACCACGACGATACGCGTTGGATTCTCGTGATCTGATTCATCACGCAGATCGTCAACCATAGGCAGCTTCTTAGCTCGCATCTGGTTAGCGATTTGCTCAAGTAACTTCGCACCTGACACTTGATGAGGTAAAGACGTGATAACGATATCAGAGCCTTCCTTGTGCCATACCGCGCGCATCTTGATGCTGCCACGGCCTGTACGGTAGATCTTTTCGATGTCCGACTTCGGCGAAATAATTTCAGCTTCTGTCGGGTAATCTGGGCCTTGAATGAAACCCATCACATCTGGAAGTTCAGCTTTCGGCGTATCAATCAAATGAATCGCCGCGTTCGCCACTTCACGTACATTGTGAGGCGGGATGTCGGTCGCCATACCAACCGCGATACCAGTAATACCGTTAAGTAAGATATGAGGCAGACGTGCTGGCAACATCTGAGGCTCTTTCATGGTGCCATCAAAGTTGGGTTGCCAATCAACGGTGCCTTGACCTAGTTCACCTAGAAGAACCTCAGCAAACTTAGATAATTTTGCTTCGGTATAACGCATCGCAGCGAACGATTTCGGGTCGTCCGGAGCACCCCAGTTACCTTGACCATCTACCAATGGGTAGCGGTAAGAGAAAGGCTGCGCCATCAATACCATCGCTTCGTAACAAGCAGAGTCACCGTGTGGGTGATACTTACCTAATACGTCACCAACGGTACGTGCTGATTTTTTGTATTTCGATGCAGCGGATAGGCCCAGCTCAGACATCGCGTAGATAATACGACGCTGTACTGGCTTCAAGCCATCACCGATATACGGCAATGCACGATCCATGATCACGTACATTGAGTAATTTAAATAGGCATCTTCGGTGAACTTGCGCATTGGCAACTGTTCAACGCCATCATATGTAATTTCGTTAGACATCCATTATACCTCGGCCATATCACCGTTAGTCTGTAGCCATGTACGGCGATCATCTGCACGTTTCTTACCAAGCAGCATGTCCATCATCTCGTTGGTCGCGTCGTTGTCATCAATCGTTAATTGGACAAGACGACGAGTATTTGGATCCATAGTGGTTTCACGTAACTGAAGTGGGTTCATTTCACCCAGACCTTTAAATCGTTGCACGTTGATTTTGGCTTTCTTCTGCGATAGTCGCTCAAGCACACCATCTTTCTCTGAGTCATCGAGTGCGTAGAACACTTCTTTACCGCAATCGATACGATACAGAGGAGGCATTGCCACATAGATATGACCCGCTTCAACCAAAGCATGGAAATGACGAGTAAATAGTGCACATAGCAGTGTCGCGATATGAAGGCCATCCGAGTCCGCATCGGCAAGGATACAGATCTTACCGTAACGCAGGCCTGACAAATCATCGTTATCTGGGTCGATACCCAGAGCAACTGAAATATCATGTACTTCTTGTGAAGCCAATACTTGGTCTGCTGACACTTCCCACGTATTTAGGATCTTACCGCGAAGTGGCATAACAGCTTGGAACTCACGATCACGTGCTTGTTTAGCAGAACCACCCGCCGAGTCCCCTTCCACGAAGAAGATTTCGGTGCGGCTTAAATCTTGAACCGAACAGTCGGTTAGCTTACCCGGCAGTGCTGGACCAGAAGCAATCTTTTTACGTACAACCTTTTTGCTTGCGCGCATACGACGATGTGCGTTAGCAATACAAGCTTCTGCAAGTAATTCTGCTAGTTGAGGCTTTTCATTCAGCCACAAGCTGAAAGCATCCTTTACCACACCAGAAACAAACGCAGCAGTTTGACGAGAAGATAAGCGCTCTTTTGTTTGACCCGCAAATTGTGGATCTTGCATTTTCACCGATAGAACGTAAGAACAACGGTCAAAGATGTCATCACCAGTCAACTTAACACCACGAGGGAGAAGATTACGGAATTCACAGAACTCACGCATTGCATCAAGCAGACCTTGTCGAAGACCGTTTACGTGTGTACCACCTTGCTTAGTTGGTACTAAGTTCACGTAACTTTCGGTGATCATATCACCGCCTTCTGGCTGCCAAATGATCGCCCAGTTCGCCATTTCAGTTTCAGCAACGAATTCGCCAACATAAGGTTCTTCAGGCAATAAGGTATAACCTTTCACACCTTCAGCAAGGTAGTCTTTTAGACCGTCTTCATAGAACCATTTATGTTCTTCACCGCCAACCTTGTCGATAAAGGTGATTTCTAAACCAGGGCAAAGTACGGCTTTAGCTCGCAGGTTATTAATAAGGCGTAAAACAGAGAACTTAGAGCTATCGAAGTATTTGGGATCTGGCCAGAAATGCACGGTAGTACCGGTATTGCGATGACCACAAGTCCCCGTAACCGTAAGGTCGGTTACGGCATGACCACCCTCAAGGGCGATTTCATGTACCTGACCGTCACGACGAACCGTTACTTCAACGCGTTTTGACAGCGCGTTTACCACCGAGATACCTACCCCGTGCAAACCACCTGAAAACTTATAGTTGTTGTTTGAAAATTTACCGCCTGAGTGGAGCTTAGTTAGAATCAGCTCAACACCCGAGATGCCTTTTTCAGGGTGGATATCAACCGGCATACCACGGCCATCATCGGTAACTTCTAACGATTGGTCAGCATGAAGCACAACTTTAATTTTCTTAGCGTGTCCCGCTAGTGCTTCATCGACCGAGTTATCAATGACTTCTTGGGCAAGGTGGTTTGGTCTTTCTGTCTCTGTATACATTCCCGGGCGGTGTCGCACGGGATCGAGACCTTCAAGTACCTCGAGGTCTTTTGCATTATATTGTTCAGTCATAATACGGAGTTTACTCAAAAAGTTTGCGTCTGTTCGCTGGCTCTAGTTTCACTAAAGCAGAATCATTACTATGAACCTTCATAGTAGAGCGAACGAGCGAAGTATTGGGGAATATAGTCTGGAAGCTGAGTAATGATGTCAAGCTAGTTCAAAAACTAAGACATCAAACTATGATATTTCACCATTGATAGATGAAATAACAGGCAAACAAGAGAAAATCACTCTGTTGATGAAACAGATTAGAGGTTTAGAAAAGTGACGATTTGTTGTGGGTAACGTTCAAAATCAACAAAGCTATGATCCCCGCCCTCTTCTACTGTCTGTGTCGCACCTTGGTACTTCTCTACCGCTTGTCGGTAATCCAGAACTTCGTCTTCCGTTTGCTGAAGTAACCAGAAGTCACTCGGCTTAGCGATAGCCGGAACCTCTAACGCCTTCAGTTCATCGATATGCTTTGTTTCCAGTACATATCGTTCATCTGTGTATGGGTTTACTTGCTCACCTAAATAATCAGCCAGAAGCTCATACGGCTTCACGGCTGGATTTACAACCACCGCCTTGAAACCATAGTGGCTATTTAACCATGTTGAAAGATAGCCACCCAACGAGCTACCGACTAACGCGATCTGATATTGATCTTTATATTGCTCCACCAGCTGCTGTAAATGCAGAGCTGCTTGCTGAGGGAAGCTCGGTAGTTGAGGCGTCACAACTTTAATATCAGCGCGATGCTTCGCACAGTAATCAGCCATTACGTTCGCTTTGTGAGAACGTGATGAACTGTTAAAACCGTGAATATAGAGAAGCAGCGATGGCTTAGCGGTTTGCTGATTAAAGTCCGGCATATTAGTAGCCACCTGCATCAAAGTCTGGCGAGAACTGCCCATTAGGCAAGCGGCGAACCTGCGTAGTTACCGTTCCATCTTGGTGCAATTCAATCTCTCGCCAGCCTGGAGATAAAGTATCAACCGCAAAGTCGTTCGAGTTTGGTTTGAATTGAACACAAGTCGATGGGGTTGCCATGACTTGTACACCATGATGATTGCGATTCATATCTTGATGAACATGACCACAAAGTACCGCTTTCACATTGGTGTGCTGTTGAACCACATCCCAAAACTGCTCAGCATCTTTCAGGTTATGTTGATCAAGCCACGCACTACCGACCAGTAAAGGGTGATGGTGCAGCAAAACCAAGGTGTTACGCTCAGGGAATTCAGTCAGCTTTTGTTCTAGTAGGTCAATCTGTTGATCACTAAGGCGCCCGTGAGGTACACCCACCACTTGCGAGTCCAGCATAACCATCTGCCAGTTATCGCCTAGCAAGACATGCTCAACACACTGTATTTGTGGTGATGGTAAAACACTGCCCATATTAGGCTTGAAGTCATGGTTCCCGGGTAGCCAGTAACATGGCTTTTCCAAAGGCTTTATCCCTGACTCAAATTTCTGGTACGACTCAGCACTGTGATCTTGAGAGATATCACCAGTTGCTAGAACCGCTTGATAGTCAAAGCCCTGACTAACAATGCCATCGACTACAGCACGAAAGCTATCTTGAGTGTTGATGCTTAATAAGCTGCCATTGCTCGGCGCAAATAAATGCGTGTCCGTTAGCTGCACAAGCTTAATAGTGCTCTCATCAAATTTTGAAGTGTGTGATAATTCCAAAATAACAAATCCAGATACGTTACTGTTTAGACTTTAAAAGTGTTGTTTAAGTAGGTTCAATTAAAAGGCAATTGGGGTTCGGCTGATACCCGTTTTTAAACAAAACGTTAACCATTCCCCAAGAAATTTATTCAATTGAAATTTCTCGTCCTTTTGCAAAAGCTTAGTGTTGGGGTAGTCATATTTCGCTTTGACTCGCGAAAAATCCCCGCTAGCGCACACTTCTGCAACTCGAGCGTCGTGATATAGCCTGACAGACATTTTTGGCAAAGGAAACACTGGCATCGCGTCACTCTGACATATATCTATTAAAGTGGTGTATTTTGTGACCTCATTCACTGTCAATTGATACACCATATTAACGGCTTGGTAACAGCGAACGTCACCAACCTCATGCCCAACCGGTAACAGAGCGTTAAGTTTGGCATAGTTAGTCTCGTAAACTCGCATCAATTCAGCAAGATCAACATGATACGGTTTTTTGACTGCTATATTTGGCATGACGTTAATCTATCCACTCTGACTGTAATTCTTGGTAGTTCAATTGTAGCCACTGTAGTGCAATGATCGTGGCGCCATTTTCAAACACACCGTCTTTTACCAACTGATAAGCCGCTTCGCGACTCATCACTTGCACACGAATGTCCTCACCTTCGTAGTCCAATCCGTGTACCCCTTTGGCTGTCGTTGCATCAACACAGCCAACAAATACGTCGAGCTTTTCTGAACAACCGCCAGATGAAGGGTAATACGAAGTGATAGGCAATACAGATCCGACTTCAACGCCCGCTTCTTCCATCGCTTCACGTCGGGCGACATCTTGTGGTGATTCATCGGTATCAATAATCCCAGCAACAATTTCGTATTGCCATGGGTTCTCATGCTCTAGAGCACCAACACGGATCTGTTCAACGATCACCACTTCATCACGAATAGGATCATAAGGTAACAAAGCGGCAGCATGTCCACGTTCAAACATCTCGCGCTCTATTGGTTGGCTCCAGCCCCCCTCAAACAGCTTATGTTTAAATGTGTATTTAACCATTTTGAAAAAACCACGAAACAGCGTCTCTTTTGAGACTATTTCCACATCTTGAGGAGTAAACTCATGTCGTTGATTGTCATACTGTTGCATTTGGTACCTCACTAAGTGATCTTTATAGTTTACTCATTGTCCGAGTTAACTACCAAGGATAAGGTTCAACTTTTTATATAAAATTTATAATTAAAGTTAAGTTTTAAAAAATAAATATTGCACAAGTGGATAGTTAAATGTAAAAAAGTGCAAAGTTTCGAGTAAATTACCACCAAACTGGGTTAAACTCTTTTGAAGAAAATTCCATTAAAGGCAGGAATAGGAAAATGAAAAAACTGCTTCCACTATTTATCAGTGCAGCAATCGGCAGCCTGAGTTCATCAGCTTTTGCTGATACGCTAGCTGAAGTTTACGACCAAGCAAAACAGAACGATCCACAACTTCTTCGTTCCGCAGCGCAGCGCGATGCCGCTTTTGAAGCAGTAACGTCAAGCCGTAGTGATTTGCTACCACAAATTGATTTAAGAGCTAACTACGATATCAACCGTGGTGATTTAAGCGATAAAAACAATGACAATAACCAATGGGGAGCTGGGATTTACTTTTCTCAAGAGCTCTACCAACGCTCTTCATGGATCACGCTAGATACGGCAGAGAAAACTGCTCGTCAATCTGATTCAGCGTACGCGGCAGAGCAACAAGCTTTGATCCTACGTGTAGCAACGGCATACTTTGAAGTACTTCGAGCTCAAGATAACCTAGAATTTGTTCGTGCAGAGAAAGCCGCTGTTGCTCGTCAACTAGAACAAACAAAGCAGCGCTTTGAAGTAGGTCTTTCAGCAATCACCGATGTACATGATGCGCAAGCTCAGTACGATGGCGTTTTAGCTGATGAAGTTTTAGCAGAGAACACTCTGATTAATAACTACGAAGGTCTACGTGAGATTACAGGTCAGGAACACTCTAACCTAAGCATCCTAGACACTGATCGTTTCTCAGCAAGCAAATCTTCTGAATCTGCAGCAGCACTTGTTGAACAAGCAGAGCAAAAGAACCTGAGCCTTTTAGCATCTCGTATTTCTCAAGATGTAGCGAAAGATAACATCACACTAGCAAGTTCTGGTCACCTACCAAGCTTGACGTTAGATGGTAGTTACTCTCTTGCGGATCAATCAAATAGCTCAAATAATTACGACCAAGATAACCTAAACCTAGGTTTGAACTTAGTTGTACCTCTATATACGGGTGGTAATACAACTTCTTTGACTAAACAGGCTGAATACAACTACGTTGCAGCAAGTGAAGATCTAGAAGCCACTTATCGTAGCGTTGTAAAAGACGTTCGTGCATTCAATAACAACATCACAGCTTCGATCGGCGCTCTACGTGCTTACGAACAGTCTGTTGTCTCTGCTCAGTCTGCTCTAGAAGCAACAGAAGCAGGTTTTGATGTCGGTACTCGTACTATCGTTGACGTACTAGATTCGACTCGTCGTCTATACGATGCGAACAAAAACCTTTCAGATGCTCGTTATAACTACATCCTAAGTGTGCTTCAGCTTCGTCAAGCCGTCGGTACGCTAAGCGAACAAGACATCGTTGATGTAAACGCAGGTCTAAAAGTAGCAAGTAAGTAATTCTTAATTACTCAGTTACCGTTACAAAAATGCCGCTCATTGAGCGGCATTTTTATTATCGATTAAAAGCTAATTCTCAGCCTAACTCAAAGGTTAAGCCTTGAGACTAGAAAACGAGAAGGCTAAAAGTTAGCCTCGACCACCTTTAATCGCTTTAATGATTTCAGTCGTAGAGCAACCATCTTCAAAGTTAAGTACTTTCACTTCACCACCAGCCGCAATCACTTCTTCACCACCAGCTATCTCTTCAGGTTTGTAATCACCACCTTTCACTAGAATGCTTGGTAGAACCTCAGAGATCAAACGTTGAGGTGTATCTTCAGAAAACGGAACCACCCAATCAACAGCGCCTAAGCCAGCCAATACCGCCATACGACGATCAGTTGGGTTCACAGGGCGACCTGGACCTTTCAAACGTTTGACTGATTCATCGGTATTCACTGCAACGATCAAACGATCACCCAGCTCAGCCGCGTGGTTCATGTAAGAAACATGGCCGGCATGCAGAATATCAAAGCAGCCATTGGTCATAACCACTGTCTCGCCTTTCGCACGAGCACGCTTCACCGCTTCAACCAGTGCCGCTTCAGAGATCACGCCGTAGTCAGTGTCTTGGCTACCATGAATCGCTTCCGCTAATTCAATCGTAGACAACGTCGATGTACCAAGTTTGCCAACTACCACACCAGCCGCAGCGTTCGCTAATGCACACGCTTCATCCAGTGGCTTACCAGCAGCAACAGAAGCCGCGAGTACCGAGATCACCGTATCACCCGCGCCTGTCACGTCATACACTTCTTTCGCTTGAGTCGGCAAGTGGAATGGCTCTAAACCTTTGCGAAGCAAAGTCATACCATGTTCGCTGCGCGTTACCAACAAAGCCTCGAAATCAAACTCTTCGATTAACGCGAGTCCTTTTTCGATCATTTCATCTTCAGATTTTACTTTACCCGCAACCAACTCGAACTCAGCCATATTTGGCGTAAGCAAAGTCGCACCACGGTAACGTTCAAAGTCTGCGCCTTTCGGGTCAATGAATACAGGAACCTTTGCCGCACGTGCTTTTTGAATGAAGCTCTGCACATGCTCCAAGGCACCTTTTGCGTAATCAGATAGGATTACCGAACGTACATTAGGAAGCGCTTGCTCCATGCGAGACAAAACAAGCTCGGGATCCGTGTTCTCAAATTTGTCTTCAAAATCAAGGCGGATTAGCTGTTGTCCTCGGCTCATCACTCGCAATTTAGTGATGGTTGGATAATCCTCTAACTCAACGAAATCACATTTAACTTTTAATGCACCTAGGGTGTTTTTTAACACCTCAGCAGGCTCATCTTTTCCAGTCAAACCAACGATATGAGCATGCCCACCAAGAGAGGCAATATTCATTGCTACGTTGGCAGCACCACCAGGACGCTCTTCGTTATTTTCTACTTTCACAACGGGTACAGGTGCTTCTGGTGAAATACGGCCAGTTGGGCCATACCAGTAACGGTCAAGCATTACGTCACCGACAACAAGAACGCCTGATTGGCTGTAGTCAGGTAGAATTGGTTTCATTATGGATCTCCAAAAATCGAATCTGGCTAGAGTCTAGCACACTGATTACAGTGGCTAAACCATATAAAAATGAGTAAAAGCCTATCAAGATAGACACATCAGTCACTACGCTATGACTTGGTTATGCTTCCATCCATTGCTTCCATGCTTGAACAACATGTTCCCTTTCCATCTCAAACTTCTCAATCGCCACATCCGCATCAAGGTTGAGTAGATTACGGTGATGGATCTCATCTCTTAACGTCGTATAGACGTTGGTTAATTCGATGCCTTGCTGCTCATCCATAATCCCCTGTGACAACAAGCTTTCAAAGATTCGTACATTGTCACACCAACGGGTGAGCTTAGGTTTTTCGTTGCTGTATCTCAGCACTAAGTATTGCGCCAAGAACTCAATATCAGTAATACCGCCCGCATCTTGTTTCAACATGAATCGATCGGCTTTTTTACCGCCTAAATGACCGCGCATTTTTTCACGCATATCCACAACGGACTTTTTGAGCGTTGCCTCATCACGAGCCAAGCACAGAACCTCATGGCGAGTTTTGTTAAATGCAGAAGCCAATAAGTCATCACCGTAGATCATGCGAGCGCGAGTTAGAGCTTGGTGCTCCCAAGTCCACGCATCATTGTGCTGATACTCGTCAAATGCATCCGTTGGACTAACCAATAGACCAGAGGCACCAGAAGGGCGTAGACGAGTATCGACCTCATACAAAATACCGGAAGCGGTTCTCATTGAGAAAATATGAATAATTCGTTGTGCCAACCTTAAATAAAACTGGCGTCCATCAATCTCTTTCTTACCGTCAGTATAGATGTGTACCGGGCAATCGTGCATGAACACGATATCGAGATCTGAGTTATAGCCAAGCTCCCATCCGCCAACTTTGCCATAACCAACAACCGCAAAGCCGCGGCCTTCACGATCTTTTACATGAGTCGGTTCACCAAACTTGGCCGATACTTGTAACCAAGCTTGGTTAATACCCGCCTCAACAATCGCTTCGGCTAAATAGGTAAGGTGATCACTCACCTTCATAACAGGTAATGCGCCCGCAATATCCGCGGCAGCAATTCTCAGGATACAAGTCTGCTTAAACTGACGCAGACCTTCCATCTGTTGCTCCATATCATCTTCAGGAATTCGAGCTAGGTAATCTCTCAGTTCAGTCTTGTAAGACTCTAAAGGTACTGGATTATAGAGTTGTTGAGGGTCAATAAGTTCATCTAATAGAATTGGATAACGGCCAAGCTGCTCCGAAATCATCGGGCTCGCAGTACATAAACGAACTAACTGAGTTAACGCGGCTGGGTGCTCATCCAATAGCTCAAGGTAAGTGGTACGCGTGACTATTTTATGGAGAAGGTGCAACACTCGAGATAAACCAAACTCTGCATCCTTGGCGGTGTACAACGCTTGGAACACTTTAGGCATCAAGCGATTTAAAACCTCCCGCCCACGTGGACCAAGGGTTTTCTTCGCTAAATCCGCTTTAAATTGGATAATGGTTTTCGCCGCTTCCAGCGGGTTAGCAATCGCGATGTCATGCTCAAGAACCTGCTCAATCACGTCTTGTTTATGGGCCATATCCCACAGTTCACTAAAGTGACTCGCGATTGGATTGGCGTCATCTTCATCGACACCAATCAGATCTTCGAACACAGTATGTACATTCGCCATATGAACACGAGTTGCCGTAATCAAACTATCCCAATCAGAAAATTGCATTGCGACAGCGAGCTGAAGTTGCTCGATCTCACCATCTGGTAAGGTTTGAGTTTGCTTATCAGACATCGCTTGCAATAAGTTTTCAAGGCGACGTAAAAACAGGTAGGCCTCACGTAAATGACCGACTTCTTTGGTCTCTAATAAATTGAGAGACTCAATAGCACTTAACGTCTCTAGTAACCCTCGACCACGCAGGCTAGGCTCGCGCCCGCCACGAATCAATTGAAAAACTTGCGCAATAAATTCAACTTCACGAATACCACCAGAACCAAGCTTGATGTTATTGGAGAGGCCACGACGGCGAACTTCACTGCTGATCATCGACTTCATTCGACGCAGAGATTGGATCGCACTGAAATCGATATAACGACGAAACACAAACGGGCGCAACATCTGGCGAAGCTCTTGATATTCAGGGTACATTTCACTACCCATCACTCGCGCCTTAACCATCGCGTAGCGTTCCCAATCTCGGCCTTGTTCTTGATAGTAATCTTCTAGCGCAGCGTAACTCATGACCAGTGGACCACTCTCACCGAATGGACGCAGACGCATGTCTACTCGATAACAGAATCCATCAAAGGTTTGCTGATCAAGCGCCTTGATAATCCGTTGCCCTAAACGCGTGAAAAATTGGGCGTTGGCGATACTTCGTCGTGCCCCTTGGGTTTCACCATTTTCAGGGTAAGTAAAAATCAGATCGATATCAGAAGAGAAATTAAGCTCACCGCCACCGAGCTTGCCCATACCGATGATCAACATCGGCTGCGCTTCACCCTGATCATTACAAGGTGTGCCCCACTCTTTACAGCAAATATCGTACTGCCACTGATAGGTCTCGAAGATCATCGCCTCTGCCAACATCGATAGATGGCTTAAGCTCTGCTCTAGCTCCCACTCGCCCAAAAAATCACGCCAAGCAATGTAGGTCATTTCTCGATTACGGAATTGACGCAGCACACGCTGACCACTCATTTCATCGGCACAACCTGAAAGTAACTCGGCTAATCGCTGACGATACCCTTCAGCACGCTCTTCACATGCCAGCATATCAGGTAGAGAGTTGGATAAAACCGTATCACGCTGTAAGCAATCAGCAACAAAACAACTTAAACCGAGTACACGTTTAAGATCTTCAATCATTGGCTCTGGCCAAGCATTGATGGCTTCACTTTGATGCTCTAATAATTGCTCAAAAGCAGACTGGGAATGCGTGGTGAGTTGAGAAGGCAATGGCATGTTTCTTCCTTGTGTAAGCTGCGCGCCGAACAATTGGTTCTGTTCTTTAGTAAATAGTTTTAACAGGCAAGTTTAACAACGAGCTTTGAGAACCTGTTTTAATATCTAAGGATAAGTTATACCAAAGTTACGCCAATAAAAAACGCCCACATTAGCAATGTGGGCGTTTTATCGGTTAACTTATCGAATCGGGTCTTTCCTAGCTATCGAATACTAGAAGTACCTCTGAGGAATAAAAGCCAAGATCCCATGATTAAACCTTAAATTGTTTAATCTTACCGTCCAGTTCTTGCGCGTTGGTTTCCATGAGCTGAGAAGTCTCTAACAGTTCACCAACGACCACTACAGAGGCTTCAACAAGCTCACGAACATTCGTTAGGTTTACACTCATCTCTTCAGCAACACTGCTCTGTTGGCCTGCAGCGGTCGCGATCTGGAAGTTCATATCATTGATTTGGTTGACTTGGCTTACGATGCCATCTAGCTCTGAACCAGCATTGGTTACCAGATCAACGCCTTCAGCCGCTTCTACAACACTCTTCTCCATCAACTCTACCGCAGAATTAGCGCTGCTTTGTAGGTGACTGATCATATCTTGAATCTCGACTGTCGCTTGTTGAGTACGCTGCGCAAGGTTACGAACCTCATCGGCAACAACCGCAAAACCACGTCCCGCTTCACCTGCACGCGCGGCTTCAATCGCTGCGTTCAGTGCTAACAGGTTCGTTTGTTCTGAAATACCTTGGATAGTACCCACAACGCTACCAATTGAGTCAACGCGCTCTTCTACTTGGTTTACCGCTGCTGCAGATGCTGCGATATCTGAAGATAACTCACTCATCTTAGAAACTGAGCCTTGAACGAACTTCTGACCAGTCAATGCTTGGCCTGATGCCTGTTCAGTCAATGAAGAAGCACTTTGCGCATGCTCAGCGACAGTTTGCACGGTAGACGTCATCTCACTCATTGCTGTCGCTAGCTGATCGATCTCGTTGAACTCTTCTTGAGCCGAATCTTTGGTTTCTGACATGCTAATGGTCATCACTTCTGTCAGAGCGAATAGCTCGTCAGAAGAAGCCACTTGAGTTTTGATCATGTCGTTCAGTTGGACGCGAGTTTTTTCAAGCTCGCGTGCCACATCGCCGTATTCATCTTTACAGTCCATTTCAATCGGCACTGATAGATTCTTATCGGCCATGGTTTTAATGGCGTCATTAAGGTACTGAGTTTGGCGAAGCATAACGCGCGCCGCCGCTAATAGAAGAACCACAAACACAATGATCATCAAGGCTGTTTGCCAAGCCACTTGAACTAGGTAAGTCTCATAATGCTGCTGCGCAACTTGCGCATTATTGGTTACAGCAAGCAATGAATCGTAAAACGTACTTGCGTCCCATAACTGCTTCGAAATGATCAAGATAGTGCTGAATATCATCAGCATGACCATTTTTGGAACGAGACGAACGTCAGAGATTACCCTTTCCCACGGCTTGAATGACAGTTTAGTCATTGTCAGTTCTCCATTAATTCTTATATATTGATGGCTTCTATATCCGCGAGGTGGCTATGTCAGTCAAAGTTCGCGATTTATTTTGAGCCTCGTATGAATGTTAAATAGTACCAAAGACACAACCAAGCCGATGAGCTTATTATCACTGATTCTCTCTTTCTTAGCGTTATTTGTGATCTCAGGCTTATTGTTTGTACCGATTGATAAAGAATCAAAACAAGTCCTTATCGGCCTCGATTTTATAATCTGTAGTGTTTTTCTTTTTCAGCTCACGATTGATCTATTCAGATCACAAAACAAGAAAGAATATCTGAAAGTACACTGGATCGATTTCTTAGCAAGCATCCCAATGATCGAACCTCTTCGTTTCGCTCGCATTTTTCAGATCTTGCGTGTGATTCTCGTTTTGCGTTCAGGTAAACGTGTTTTCAGAGAGCTGTTTCGTAATCGCAAAGAAACCACGCTCGCCTCGATTATTCTGCTGCTGGTTATTCTCCTAACCATAGGAGCTGGAACAATACTTCTGTTAGAACACAAAGATCCCAATGCCAACATTACCACTGGCCAAGATGCTTTGTGGTGGGCTTTCGTTACCATCAGTACCGTAGGGTACGGCGATCATTACCCCGTGACGAACTCAGGGAAATTAGTCGCCTCTCTGGTGATCATTTGTGGTGTGGGTGTTTTCGGTATGATTTCAGGCTTGATTACTTCTCTGATCACCTCCCCAACTCACCATGAGAATCAACGAGCAGAAAACAAAGAGAAGCATCTTGAAAAGATCATAGAGCAACAACAGAAAATACTAGAGCGACTAGAAAAGCTCGAGCAACAAACAAAAAAATAGGGCCGAAGCCCTATTTTCAAATTCATACTTATACTGATGCCGGTATTGAGTTTAGTCTTGCCAGTATGGCTCAACCTCAACACTGATTTGGCGTGTCTGTTCCATCGCATGCAGAATAGACACTTCTTGGCGAGCCAACCAACGCTCTAGCTGAACCTTCTCATCGCCTTCCAATTTCTCAGTCAAAGGCTCTAACGTTTTAAGTGCCAGCAAGTCATCAATGCCTTGTACCATATCGGCCCATGGCAAGCGGAAGCTGTTTCGTTCATCGTCATCATACAAACTCGCGAAACCAACGCCAGAATACAGATTACGCATCAAACGGTATTGCTGATCAATATACGCTTGGCTGGTCATCACTCGCTCTGGCGGGAAAGCTTCCATCAAATCGGCCCATGTGCGATCGAGTTGCTGCACGGAAAACCATTCGATACCACGAGCCATTTGCTCACGTGCTTTTTCATCTAAGAAAGGTTGCCAGCCACGAGACAAGATCCAACGGCTAAGATCTAATAATAACCCAGTGTATCGAGCAGAACTCAATAAGGTCAGCAGGTCTTCACGATCTGGCAGTTGCTCTTGCATATCTTTAAGCTCAGCGACCAAGAACTTACGTGCATCTAGCTTACGCAGCACGTGGCCTTTATCTTCGAGCAAATCTTCGAAGTGGTCATAACTTTTTAGCCAATCAAGTTCTTGCTCAAGCCACTTAAGTTCTTGGCGTAAAATAGCACTCGCGCGTCTTGGAACAATGTCACCATAGATAGTGAAGGTTTGACGAATAAAACTTAGCGAATGGCTTATCTCATGTAACGCTTCAATCGATTGACGCTCAGTAAAAATCTGCTCGTGAGAGTGCCAATGAGCGAGAGCATGCTCTAAAGATTGAATGAAACACGATTCAACAGTATCACTTTTGTCAGTATCAACTAAGGTCAAAGGAGTGACTTCATCTCCTTGATAACCTTGAGCAAGGCGGTAACCCTTAGCAGCTTTGCTGAGATTCCCCAAGCGCATGCCACCTTGTTCGCAGAATTGACGAGACAATGTAAATAGAGCATCCGTTTGACCCGATTTAAGTTCCAATTCGACTTCGCAAATCGGTTCTTGCAGATCGCCTGACTCAACAAAGCCTTGGTCGAACGCAACCTCAACCTGGCTGCCATCTGGCATACCAATCAACCACTGCTCACGCGTGAAGTTGGTAGAGAACAGAGGAGTCAGCTCAGCTTGCAACGTTTCGATGTCTTTACCCGCTGGCCAGATATCCTCTGGATGTAGGGCTAGCTTAGGTTCATTGCTATCGTGTTCTGCATTGTATTCAGGCCTTTGATGTAAGCCAGCAACCACACGACCAGCCGTCTTTACGGTTTGTACAAATACGTCATCAAAACGTCGAATACGCAAGCCAATATCGTGCTTACGTAGCCAGTTGTCAGGGGTGTCAAAGTAGATGTTACCTAGCTCGCGACAACTGTGCTGAAGTACTTTAGTTTCAGCAATTTTATTGCGTAAAGTCTCTGAAAAATCAGGAGAAACAAAAAACTTCAGTTCTATCTCGGTTTCCATAGTTATACCTTTCTGTGAAGATAGGGACAGGATATTGCCAATTTGAAAACTCAGCAAGTCAGAAATATCGCCCTTATGATGATCTAAAACAGTTTTAATGAGACATTGATTAGGTTAACATGCGCGACTTTGTAGCCATCGCTTAACATTTCACCATGAATATGGTGTATGTTGTTTTAAGGTTATTATTTATTAGGTTGGATGACCATGCCAGTAAATACAATTATGGGGTTATTTGCAAAGTCCCCAATTAAACCTTTGCAGCGTCACGTAGTATGCGTGAACGAATGTTGTTCTCACCTAGTTAATTTCTTTGAAGTTTCGTCAAAGGGTGACTGGGAGAAAGCATCAGAAATTCGAGCTCAAATTTCTCACCTTGAGAAAGAAGCTGACGTACTAAAACGTGAAATTCGCCTTAAACTTCCTCGTGGTTTGTTTATGCCAGTTGATCGCACCGATATGTTGGAGCTATTAACTCAACAAGACAAACTCGCAAACCTAGCGAAAGACATTGCTGGCCGTGTATATGGTCGTCAACTTGTCATTCCTGCTCCAATGCAAGAAAACTTCATCGCTTACGTTAAACGCTGTCTAGATGCAGCGAACCAAGCACAAAACGTAATCAATGAATTAGACGAATTACTTGAGACTGGCTTTAAGGGCCGTGAAGTAACACTCGTTGCTGAAATGATTCATCAGTTAGATGTAATTGAAGATGACACGGACGCGATGCAGATCGAATTACGCCAACAATTAATGGCGATTGAAGACGATATGAATCCAGTTGACATCATGTTCTTATACAAAATTCTTGAATGGGTTGGTGGTATTGCAGATCAAGCACAGCGTGTAGGCGCTCGTCTTGAAGTAATGCTTTCTCGATCTTAAATCATACGCTAACTATATAACGAAGAGCATTTTTTAACCAAACCACTTATGCGCTGAGTATTCCTCTCGCTGAGCGGTTTTTTGCGTCTAAATTTGTTCCGCTTGTTATCAAACAACTAGGTATTACGATGGATATCCTTGCTAACTACGGCACTGTCCTGATTATTGTTGCAGCAGCTTTCGGTTTCTTGATGGCTATTGGTATTGGTGCAAATGACGTTGCGAATGCAATGGGCACTTCAGTAGGCTCTAAAGCTCTAACCGTAAAACAAGCGATCATTATCGCAATGATCTTTGAATTCGCAGGTGCTTATCTTGCGGGCGGCGAAGTAACAGACACGATCCGTAAAGGTGTTATCGAAACGTCTCTATTCGCTCATCAACCTGACGTACTTGTGTACGGCATGATGTCGGCGCTGCTGGCTGCTGGTACATGGTTGCTTCTAGCATCATACATGGGCTGGCCAGTATCAACGACTCACTCAATCATCGGTGCAATCATCGGTTTCGCTTGTGTGTCTGTAGGTACAGAAGCTGTAGACTGGAACAGCGTTCAAGGTATTGTGGGTAGTTGGATTGTCACACCGTTGATTTCCGGCATCTTCGCCTATCTTATTTTTGTCAGTGCCCAACGACTGATATTCGATACAGAAAATCCGTTGTTTAACGCTAAGCGTTTTGTGCCTGTGTACATGTTCATTACTACCATGGTCATTGCACTTGTAACAATCAAGAAAGGTCTTAAGCACGTTGGCCTTCACCTAACCGGTACTGAAGCCTGGTTATGGGCAGCTGGTGTTTCTGCTCTAGTCATGGTTGGCGGTTACTTATACATTCAAAAGAAATTTGCTAATCGCGAAGAAGACCATGGCTTTGCTGGCGTTGAAGGTATCTTCAGCGTACTAATGGTTATCACAGCTTGTGCGATGGCATTCGCACACGGTTCAAATGACGTTGCGAATGCGATTGGTCCACTGTCTGCTGTTGTTTCAACGGTTGAGCACATGGGTGAAATCTCAGGTAAGAGCACTATCGCATGGTGGATTCTTCCACTCGGTGGTATTGGTATCGTTGTTGGTCTTGCTACCATGGGTCATAAAGTAATGGCAACCGTGGGTACTGGTATTACAGAACTAACACCTAGCCGTGGCTTTGCCGCTCAACTAGCAACGGCATGTACGGTTGTACTTGCTTCTGGTACTGGCCTTCCGATTTCAACCACGCAAACATTGGTTGGTGCGGTTTTAGGTGTCGGTTTTGCTCGTGGTATCGCAGCACTCAACCTAGGCGTTGTGCGTAACATCGTTGCTTCGTGGATTGTAACGCTACCTGCAGGTGCTCTACTTGCTGTTGTGTTCTTCTACGCAATTCAGGCTATGTTTACTATGTAATAGCCCTGGCGTTAGTAAATATTAGCGTCAGAAAACGGTGAGCTTCGGTAATGATATGTAAATACCATGTCATTATTGACTCAAACGCACAGAAAGGGAGGCTTTGCCTCCCTTCTTTGTTGCACCGCATAAAGAAACTAAATATTATTTGCTCATTGAGGCTGACTCATACGCCTACCCAATTTGAATCGTTAAGGGATTTACTGTGAAAAAACTGATTAGCTTAGTTTTGCTCGCAATGCTTGCGGCTCCAGCTGCCTTTGCACAAGACCGTTATATTGCTGACAAACTATTTACTTATATGCATTCTGGCCCAAACAACACATTCCGTATCATCGGTAGTGTTGATGCTGGTGAAAAGATTACCTATCTACAAACTAACAAGAGCACGGGTTACACCCAGGTTCAAGACAGCCGCGGCCGTAAAGGCTGGGTAGAAAGTAAGTTTGTAAGCACTCAAGAAAGCATGGCTCTGCGTATGCCTAAGCTAGAGAAAGAGCTGACTGAAGTTAAAGGCAAGCTAGCGAATGCTCGTCAAAGTGCTGACAGCGAAAAAGCTGGCCTAGCGAGCTCTCTAGACTCTCGTAACAAGCAAATTTCTGAACTTGAGCAAAACTACAGCGAGATTAGCCAACAACTTACGAGTTCTCAAACAGAGAACCGTGAGCTACGCGCTAAGCTAGACACTCAAAAAGATGATCTACTACTGAAATACTTTATGTATGGTGGTGGTGTTGCTGGTATTGGTCTACTTCTTGGCCTTGTCCTGCCACACATTATACCTCGTCGCAGAAAGTCACCAAACGGCTGGTCGTAAGCTGATCACTTTACCTGTTTGGCTTATCTTGCGCTAAACAGGGTAAATTCAGTATCGAATATCAAAAAGGAGCACCTCGGTGCTCCTTTTTATTTGTCTGTTCTCTAGGTCTTTGGGGCTATCTAACTTTTAGCCTTTCCACTCGTACAGAGCGGGGATTTCTATTTTCTGTTGATTGAACTCGATAATCACTGATTGTGGCTTAATCTCCAGTAATTGAATGTCTTGTCCAATCCAATCTCCTTGCGCCACTTCTTGGCCATTCACTTTTACCCAACGCTTGGTTTCACTACTCGAATACATGTGAGTTTGCAGGTCTAGCTTAGGTAATACCCCAGATAAACTATTACTGTGAGACTCTAACTCTATGACCTGAGACCCTACCTGCCCTGCTGGACGTGAGTCCATTGGCTCAGGTGCGCTTTGTTGCTCACCCATCATTGATTCAAGCTTTAAGGCCAAATCAGGTGGTAACTCACTGAGATCTAGCCCTTGCAGTAAATCACTGTCCGATTGCAGAGCCGTATTCTCATTGCTTACACCTGGCTGAACCTCTTGCTGAGCTAGTGATAACTCTGACTCTTCTGATGTTCGCGCACTACTCTCTGAACTAGCCACAGGCACAATAGCTCCACCAGCGACATTCGTACTTTCAGAGCCAATCTGCGCATACACCTCTTGGCGTGGCAGTACTTTCAAAGGTTGGCTTACTGGTGCTGGGCGAACTGCGAATAATACTTCATCTTCTGCATCCACTGACACAGCATCCACATTGGCTATATCAGCATCAGCGATTTGAGGCTCAAGGTCTGATTGAGATTTTGATTCAGGCAGAGCGATATAGGTAGCTTGGCTAGCCGAATTTTTTTGTTGGTTATACGATTGATAAGCCAGAACACCACCCACCAACAAAGAAGGCACCAAGATAAGGAGTAGCCCTATGGCTAACGATGAGCCTCGTTTATTGCTAATCCCTTTAACAGAACTTGGCACATGATGATTTTGGTAGCCTTTGAAGCTGGGGCTATTAAAAGATGATTGTTTAAGAGACGCTTGGTTAAGAGGCGGCTGCTTAGCAGACGACTGATTAAGCTCATGCATAATGCGTGACATTAACTTGCGCCTCCATCGAGTGACATCAACTTAGGCGAGTCGAGTTGAGCCAATCTTTGTAATCTTGCCAGCGTGCGTTTTCCTGCAATGCCATCGACTGACATGCCTTGCCACATTTGAAACGCTTCAATTTTCATTTTTAACTCATAGTCAAATACATCACTGCCCGATACGTCTTCACCCAAAACTTCAGACAATAGCAGATCAAGTAGTGCAATCGCCTCACCTTGATAACCCTCTTTGAGCGTCTCTCTGAGTGGCTGTTTCCAAATCGCGACATAATCACCTTGCCAGATTTTCTTTAAGGTACGCTTAGGCATCACCAAAAGCTTTTCGTTAACGAGGAGCTCGACAGACTCCTCAGACGCACCATAAAGCACAGCAAACACTGGCTCTTGAGCGATATCCAGATTAAGGACCACGGGTACGCCAAGCTCTAACAATGTATCCAAATTTGACTGTTGTTGCTCGCACACAAATACACTTTGCGGCTCACTTAAGCACAAGCCATCACGCAGTGAAGACTGATATCCCCAGAGCGTATACAAGTCCTTAATAGCGAGAGAACGATTGGTTCCCTGCATCAAGTGCTGTTGAATATCTTGTGGTAAAGCAAACTTGGAAGGTTTTGGCTCAGCAACCAACTGAGGTTCATTCGCCACCAAAGAGCGCTGAGTCTGTGCAGACACTTCTGTTTTCATTTCACTTGAAGTCTCAGCCGACTGCCATGAATTGATATAGCTTGGAGCAAAATTAAAGGTCGCCATTGCGAGGCCGACACTTAATGTAGCAATCCCAGCGTATTGGAATAACTTAGGTACGACGTGAGAAGCTCGAGGCTTTTCGACATGATACACATCGGCCTGAAACGACATAACTTGCTGACACGCTCGGTTAACCGTTTCATTGTTCGGTAATGGCTCACCATCATGAAAAGACAATTGCAGGGCTTTGTCACACACCAAGTTAATGAGCCTTGGAATACCATGAGTATATTGGGCGATCAACTTGATTGAACGATTCGAAAACAGCATCTGCTCGCCACCCGCCGTTTCTAAACGAAACGCGATGTACTTGCCTGTCTCTTCAGTATTAAGAGGCAGTAAGTGATAGCGACCTGTAATACGCTGTGCTAGCTGACGTAATTGAGTGGTTTGTAAGTGCTGCTGCAATTCCGGTTGGCCAACCAACAGCACTTTTAACAACTTACGACTGTCTGTTTCTAGATTGGTTAGAAGGCGTAGCTGCTCCAACACATCGGCTGCGAGATGTTGGGCCTCGTCAATTACCAATAAGGTTTGAATGCCTTCAGCATGACTATCGAGCAGGAAATGATGAATGGCCTGACTCAGCTGTTTCAACGATGCTTGTTCAGGGTACTCAACCTCAAACTCATCACAGATAGCTTCCAGTAAATCCGTATTCGAAAACGTAGGGTTAAGTATAAGGCCAGCTTGAGTCTGATTATCGAGTGATGACAACATCGCTTTGGCGACCGTTGTTTTTCCTGTACCGACTTCACCAGTAAGCATCGCAAAGCCCCCACCTTCGCCTAAACCGGCTTGTAGGTTCTGCATCGCTTCTTGATGGCGCTGACTTAAAAACAAGTAGCGAGAATTTGGTACAATCGAAAATGGCATCTCAACGAAGCCAAAATATTCCTTATACATGTGCTGCCCTATAATTACGATTAATGGAAAGTACCATTGCTTGCAGTAAAGTCCAGCAGTGATAAAACATTTCGAGGTGATAAGTTGCAAATATACGATAGCCTACCAAAAGACAATGGGCTACAACGCTACCTAGTCGGTGGAGCAGTGCGCGATAAGCTGCTCAACATTGATAGCTATGATAGAGATTGGGTCGTGGTAGGGAGTACCCCTCAAGAGATGGAAAACCTTGGCTTTACTGCAGTGGGCAAAGACTTCCCCGTATTTTTACACCCAAAGACCAAAGAAGAGCACGCACTGGCTCGCACCGAAAGAAAGTCAGGTTCGGGTTACACAGGTTTCGAATGTTACTTTGCTCCAGACGTGAGTTTGGAAGAAGACTTGATGCGCCGAGATTTAACGATCAACGCCATCGCTCAAGACGATAAAGGCCAACTTTACGATCCTTACCATGGACAGAAAGATCTGTCTGATCGAGTTTTAAGACACGTCTCGGATGCTTTTGTTGAAGATCCTCTGCGTGTGCTGCGTGTGGCTCGCTTTGCTGCCAAACTCCATCATCTCAACTTTACGGTTGCACCAGAAACCATGATGATGATGAGCGAGATCGTCCAATCCGGTGAACTGGCGCACCTCACTGCCGAACGAGTTTGGCAAGAGTGGCATAAATCCCTTAGCACTCCGCATCCTGAAGTGTTCCTTTCTGTACTGAAAGAGTGTGGTGCATTGGCTGTTGTGTTGCCTGAAATTGACGCGCTGTTTGGTGTACCTCAACCTGAAAAATGGCACCCTGAGATCGACACGGGCATCCACACTCTGATGGTTGCTCAACAAGCTGCGCGATTAAGCTCATCATTACCCGTGCGTTTTGCCGCTCAAGTACATGATTTAGGTAAAGGCGTCACGCCAGAAAGCGAATGGCCAAGCCACAAAATGCATTGCCATACAGGCTTAAAAATCATTAAGAAGCTGTGTGAAAGAGTCAGAGTGCCCAATGAATTCAGAGATCTCGCACTGTTAGTTTGCGAGCAACATTCTAATATCCACCGTGCAGGCGAGCTCAAGCCAACCACCTTTCTCAAGGTTCTGAACAAGTTTGATGTTTGGCGTAAACCAGACAGGCTCAACGACATACTGCTTTGCTGCCAAGCCGATCATGCTGGTCGTAAAGGGTTAGAAGATCAGCCTTACCCTCAGAAAGCGCGTTTTGAAGTGGCTTACCAAGCAGCGCTTCAAGTCGAAGTCAAAGTGATCATTGCCGATGGTTTTCAAGGTAAAGATATTCGAGAAGAACAAGAGAAACGTAGAGCCATCGCAATTGAAAATGCCCTATCAGAAATCGCTGATAATTAATCGCCATAACGCTGATTACCATGCATTAAAAAACCCGCGACTAGGCGGGTTTTTCCGTTTCAATCTGTAGGACGAAACATTGGTCTACGTACGTCGAGTGCTACTGCATCATCAAGAAAGCAAACAGACCAAAACCTAGAATCAGGCGGTAGATAACAAACGGTGTCATGCCCATACGTGAGATAAGCTTCAAGAAGAAGTGAATACAGATATAAGCACTGATGAAAGAAACCACGATACCCGTTAGCAAAGTGCCAACATGGATAGGGTCACCACTGGTCACTAACTTAAGACCCAAATAACCACCCGCCAGAGTGATGATTGGGATAGACATTAGGAAAGAGAATCGAGCAGCGGCTTCACGTGTGAAACCAAGGTAAAGTGCTGCGGTAATCGTCGCGCCAGAACGAGACGTGCCCGGGATGATCGCCATTGCTTGAGCAAGACCAATAAACAGCGCCTTTTTCCAACCCGCTTGGTATTCGTCATCACGCAGGCTTGAGTTCTTATCCACCCACCATAGCAACAGACCAAAGATAATCGTGGTCGTCGCGATCACCCATGCACTGCGCAAGTAAAGCTCAACAATATCTTTCATCAACAAACCAAAGATACACGCAGGAATCGTCGCGAGAATGATCATCCACGCGAGCTTTGCTTCTTTACTACGATCACCTTTAAACACGGAGCCAAAGAATGCGCTCAAAAGAGAGACCACTTCTTTGCGGAAATAGATAACTACTGCGGCCAAAGTACCAACGTGGACCGCAACATCAAAAGCCAAGCCTTGATCTTCCCAACCTAAAACAGCCGAAGGAAGGATTAAGTGTGCAGAACTGGAAATAGGTAAAAACTCAGTAAAGCCTTGCACCAACGCCAACATAAACGCTTCAAAATAACTCATTACTTACCTTAAAAATTATAGTTTTATATCTACGACAGAGAGCGAATCTAATTGCTGCATCTTCTGCCATATTTCACTGACGGTTCTTCCATCTTGCGGGATCACTCTCGCAGGACAGAGATCATAAAGTGGTTGTGTTACAAAAGGATATTTATAGATATCACTGCGTGGTAATTCTGGTTCCCTTTCAGAAACCACGTCTCCAAACAGCACAATATCAAGATCGAGCTTTCGGTCTTGAAGTTTATGCGCATCTTGAGAGCGACCCCATTTAAACTCAATTTTACGAAGTTGCTGTGAAAATTCAGTCAATGAGAGTGATGTGTCGAGCTCTATCACAAAGTTATAAAACGAATGGCTTTCAAACCCTACAGGCTCACAATGATAGATCTTAGAGCATTTAAGGTTAGTCCCTAACGATTGAAGCTCTGTCCATGCCACCCTTGCATGCTTGTCGCGGTCTATGTTCGTGCCAACACCAACATAGGCTATTGTCATGCTTGACCTCGTTCGATGATCACACCGACTGCTTTTGCTTGTGGCACTGCGCCAGGCTTCGCTAAACGGATTTTAATCCAAGGCACTGAGAACTGAGTCATGATTAATTCAGCGACTTCTTCTGCCACACGCTCAACCAATAGGAATCGGCCATTCGCAATGTGGTCAAGTACGGCAGTGCTGACTGTTGAGTAATCCAAAGCATCGACAACATCATCACTCTTACCAGCAGGGTGGTTGTCATGAGCCATTTCAATATCAAGCACAAGTTTTTGTTTAATCTCTTGTTCCCAATCGTAAACACCGATCGTTGTAATTACTTCTAGCTGTTCAATGAAAACTTTATCCAGTGCCATGACTTGTCCTTTTAGAGGTCGGATACCCATATGGGGGAAAAAAACGTATTATTCGTGTAATTCCAGATATGATATCAATTACTCTTGGATTGAGCATTATTTTCCCATCGTTAGACTTATAACCGTTTAAGGAAAAACATGACCCCTTTGGCACTTATCATGATCATTGCAGCCTATTTGCTAGGTTCAATTTCGAGTGCGGTCTTGATATGCCGAGTCTTAAGACTTCCTGATCCAAGAACGGTAGGCTCCAACAACCCAGGGGCCACCAATGTACTGCGTGTGGGCGGCAAAGGCGCCGCTGCAGCCGTGCTACTTTGTGACATGCTTAAAGGCACCATTCCAGTCTGGCTTGGCTACTACCTCAATATCGACTCGATCATTTTAGGCGTCGTGGCGATTGCTGCATGCCTTGGTCATATGTACCCTATATTCTTCCACTTTAAAGGTGGTAAAGGCGTCGCAACAGCACTCGGAGCCATCGCCCCAATTGGATTCGATCTAACGGGCATGATCATGGCGACTTGGTTGGTTGTGGCATTTTTGTTTCGTTATTCTTCTTTAGCGGCACTGGTTACTGTGTTGCTCGCACCTTTCTACGCTTGGTTAGTCAAACCTCAATACACACTGCCTGTGGCCATGTTGTGTTGTTTGATCGTCCTACGTCATCATCAGAATATTCGTCGCCTACTCGATGGCAGTGAACCCAAACTCGGGCAAAAAAAATCGGCTTAAACTGTCATGTCTAAGCCGAATCATTTTTAAACTGGGATAAATTTAAACCGACACAAGTCTCTGTCGATCAAGACTATTCAGCCTTTAAGAGCTTACAGCAGATGTTTATCTAAAAACGTCTTCAGCATTGTGTTCACAAACTCGGGTTGCTCTAGCGAGCTAATATGACCAGCACCAGGAATCACCACTAACTCACTGCCCGTAATGCAATCGTGCATTAGGTATGACTCAAGTGCCGGACGTGGCTTATCTTCTTGTCCAACGGCAATCAAAACAGGCAGAGCAAAGCTCTCTACCGCTTCAATCATATCGCGACGCCCAAACACCATTCGACCGATTCGTGCGACTTCTGCTGCTTTCTCACCCTCAAGTGATAATAGCTGCTGAGTAAAACCTTCCACTAAAGCTGGTGAGTTAGTTTGAGCATCATTGGCGAAGAACAGTGGAACAACCGCTTCTACAATCGGCTGAGGAACCATTTTGGTTTGAGTAATGGTGTCTAACATGCTGAAGTATTTAGCATGAGCAACTTCTGGCTCTAAACCAACAAAGGTATCCATAAGTACCAGAGACTTGATTCGTGCGGGAGCTAACTCCGCCAACTCTGTTCCCCACATACCGCCAACCGATAAGCCAACCACAGAGAATTCTTCGATCTCTAAATGATCAAGCAGAGCCAAAACGTGCTGAGCGTAATCTTTCAAGTTACGCATCGAAACTGGTGCAGCTTGTGACTCACCATGAGACCAAAGCTCTGGAACAATACAGCGATACTGAGTTTTTAATGCATCGATCTGCGGCTTCCACATTGCACTATCCCAAAGGTAGCTGTGACCTAACACAACAACAGGGCCTTGACCTTCATCCAGGTACGCCATCGACTGATTGTCTACTGTAAACTTGTTCATTGTTCTTCCCTAATCTCTATTAGCAATTATTTATCGACATATAGTCGGTAAGCTAGGATATAAAAACGGCCGCACAAGGCGACCGTTTATCGAAACACACTGGTTTATTCTGCGCTTAGCTTTTGTTGACCGACGGTTTCTTGTTGATCGACGGTTTCTCGTTGAACGATTGCTACTAGTTAAGCAATTGGCTCTAGTTGGTCAATTGGCCAACGCGGCGTGGCATGAACAGACAAATCAGCCGTTTCACCATTTTTAAGGCGTTGCATACCCGCGTAAGCAATCATCGCACCATTATCAGTACAGAACTCAGTGCGTGGGTAGTAAACCTCACCACCGATTTTCTTCGCCAGCGCTTCAAGCTCAATACGTAGCTGTTTGTTGGCACTAACACCGCCAGCAATCACGATACGTTTCATGCCCGTCTCTACCAAGGCACGCTTACATTTTATTACCAAGGTCGCACAAACGGCTTCTTGGAACGCGTAAGCAATATCAGCACGAGTTTGGTCATCATTGTCATTAGCGCGAATGGTATTTGCCGCGAACGTTTTCAAACCAGAAAAGCTCATATCTAGCCCGGGGCGATCGGTCATTGGACGTGGGAACTTAAAACGCCCCGGAGTCCCTTTTTCTGCTAGTCGAGATAACAACGGGCCACCCGGGTAATCTAAGCCCATCAGCTTCGCGGTTTTATCAAACGCTTCACCCGCCGCATCATCAATCGATTCACCAAGGATTCGGTATTCACCAATGCCTTTTACTTCGACCATCATGGTATGACCGCCAGAAACCAGCAGAGCAACAAATGGGAATGGTGGAGGATTGTCTTCTAGCATTGGCGCAAGAAGGTGACCTTCCATATGGTGCACTGGCACAGCAGGCACGCCCCACGCATAAGCAATACTGCGACCAATCGTTGCACCCACAAGCAATGCACCAACCAAACCGGGACCAGCTGTGTAAGCCACGCCATCAATGTCTTTCGACGTTAGGTTCGCTTCTGCCAATGCCGCTTTAATCAGTGGAATGGTTTTTTTTACGTGGTCACGCGACGCTAGCTCAGGTACCACACCACCGTAATCGGCGTGCAGTTTTACTTGGCTGTATAACTGATGAGAAAGCAGCCCTTGCTCATCATCATAAATTGCGATTCCTGTTTCATCACAAGAGGTTTCAATACCAATAATGCGCATAATTTTCTCGGCACGCTTTCGTCTAAAATGGGAAATTAGCGCAATATTACCCTGCCTAAGCTCTTCAAACAAATATTGTACAGACTATAATCGACAAAGTGCTTTACAAAGCCACTGTGATCGGATTAAAATTCCGCACCATTTTTGATCAAGCTGGTTAATGGCCAAACGCGAATAGAGAGTTAGCTCGATGGGTAACTTCTCTGATTTGGTACTGAGTAACCAGCGATAATGAATAACCCCTGAGGTGAAAGGCATATGCCAATAGTTAAAGTACGTGAAAACGAACCGTTCGACGTTGCACTACGTCGTTTCAAGCGCTCTTGTGAAAAAGCAGGTATCCTTTCTGAAGTGCGTCGTCGTGAGCATTACGAAAAGCCAACTACAGTTCGCAAACGCGCTAAAGCAGCAGCTCAAAAGCGTCACGCTAAAAAGCTAGCTCGCGAAAACGCACGTCGCGTTCGTCTGTACTAATAACTTAATCCATAAGGACTGAGTTATGGCTCTTATTGAACAACTCAAAGAAGAGCAAAAATTAGCGATGAAAGCCAAGGACAAACCGCGCCTTGGCACTATCCGCTTAGCTCTTTCAGCAATTAAGCAACGTGAAGTTGACGAACGGATCACTCTGAACGACGACGACATTATTGCTATATTAGTTAAAATGGTTAAGCAACGTCGCGATTCTGTTGCTCAATATGAATCGGCAAATCGTCAAGATCTTGCTGACGTGGAAAAAGCAGAAATTACGGTACTTGAAGGCTTTATGCCTCAACCGCTAACTGAAGAAGAAGTTATTGCACTACTTGATAGCGCAATCGCGGAAGCTCAACCTGCGGGCATGCAAGACATGGGTAAAGTAATGGCTATCTTGAAACCACAAATTCAAGGGCGTGCAGATATGGGTAAAGTTAGTGGTTTAGTTCGTTCTAAACTCGCTTAATCCCAAATCAAATTGCAACAAGCCGTGCAATCCTTCGGAACGCACGGCTTGTTTGTATCTGTAACCTATTCAAACTATTATTATCCACACTCTCAGTTAGTGCATTTTTCTAAGGTTTTATGGCAGGACACATCCCGCGTAGTTTCATCGATGATCTCCTAGCGCGTCTCGACATTGTCGATATTGTGGACGCACGCGTGAAACTTAAGAAAAAAGGCAAAAACTATGGTGCTTGTTGCCCATTTCACAACGAAAAGACCCCTTCTTTCAGCGTAAGCCAAGAAAAACAGTTTTATCACTGCTTTGGTTGTGGCGTACATGGCAATGCTATCGACTTCATTATGGAGTTCGAACGTCTCGATTTTGTTGAAGCGATTGAAGAGCTGGCCTCATTTTTAGGGCTTGATGTTCCTAGGGAACAGCGCAGCGGTGAAATATCCACGGCGCCAAGAGCCAACAGCGAACAAAAACGTAACCTCTACGATTTGATGGGCGGCATCAGTAATTTTTACCGCTCTCAGCTAAAAATCTCAGCGAACAAGCCTGCGATTGATTACCTAAAAAATCGCGGCCTTTCTGGTGAAATCGTACAGAAGTTTGGGATTGGCTACGTCGCTGATGAATGGGACTTGGTTCGTAAGAACTTTGGCCAACAAAAAGAAGCTCAAGACATGCTCGTTACTGGCGGCATGTTGATAGAAAACGATAAAGGCAACCGATACGATCGATTCCGTGGACGCGTGATGTTCCCGATTCGTGACCGTCGAGGCCGAGTAATCGGGTTTGGTGGTCGTGTTTTAGAAGACGGCACACCAAAGTATCTAAACTCGCCAGAAACGCCGATCTTCCATAAAGGTAAAGAGCTTTACGGCCTTTATGAAGTGTTACAAGCATACCGTGAACCGCCTCAAGTACTTGTGGTTGAAGGTTATATGGATGTTGTCGCACTAGCGCAATACGGTGTCGATTACTCAGTGGCATCACTGGGTACCTCAACAACCGGTGACCACGTTCAGATGTTGTTCCGCCAGACCAATACTGTGGTTTGTTGTTACGATGGTGATAGAGCAGGTAAAGAGGCCGCGTGGCGCGCACTAGAAAATGCGCTTGAATACCTGAAAACAGGTAACACACTCAAGTTTCTGTTCTTGCCAGACGGTGAAGACCCAGACAGCTATATTAGAGAACACGGTCAGGCTGCTTTCGAACAGCTCGTCCACAATGCGACGCCGCTTTCGACCTATTTGTTCGATAACCTGATTGAAATACACAAGCTGAATTTAGGAACAACAGAAGGAAAATCGGCACTGCGTGCACATGCCAGCGCCTTGATTAGTAAAATTCCTGACAGTTACTTCCAAGAACTGCTCGAAAAATTGCTCGATGAGCGAACTGGATTTGATAACCAATTGAGGCGTGCTCGCGTTCACACAAAGAACCCGACACCTCAACCGCATAAAGAGCTCAAGCGCACTCCAATGCGTGAAGTTATCGCTTTGCTTATCCAAAATCCGAGCTATGCTGATATGGTACCGGATTTATCAAGTGTCAAAGGCTTACAGCTGCCTGGACTAAGTTTATTCGTCGAAGTACTTGATATCTGCCGAGTGAACCCCCATATCAGCACAGGCCAATTATTAGAACATTGGCGAGAGAACAAACATGAGGCACTTCTGTCTCGTCTCGCGAGCTGGGAAATCCCCCTCGACGAAGACAATCAAGAAGACATATTTTTAGACTCATTGGACAATATCCTTGCCCAGTGCGTTGAAAAACAAATTGAAAACCTGCAGGCCAAAGCAAGAAGTGTCGGTTTATCAGCCGAAGAAAAAAGGGAGCTACTAGCTTTAATGCTAGATCTAAAAGCGTAACCCTGTTTGATTAGTCAGCATTTAATAAATTTGTTAACATAATTGGTTTGCATTTGAGAATGCAACGTCCTTCACCAGACCTGAAGTTGGATATCATCTATGGATCAAAATCCGCAGTCACAGCTAAAATTACTTGTTATTAAAGGCAAGGAACAAGGCTATCTGACCTACGCCGAAGTAAACGACCACCTACCTGCAGAAATCGTGGATTCTGAACAGGTAGAAGACATCATTCAAATGATCAATGACATGGGTATCAAGGTAGTAGAAACTGCACCTGACGCTGATGATCTAGCTCTTAATGATGACGATGCCAATATAGATGAAGATGCAGCTGAAGCTGCTGCTGCTGCGCTTTCAAGCGTAGAAAGCGAGATTGGCCGTACAACTGACCCAGTTCGTATGTACATGCGTGAAATGGGTACAGTTGAACTACTGACTCGTGAAGGCGAAATCGACATTGCGAAGCGTATTGAAGATGGTATCAATACCGTTCAATTATCTGTTGCTGAGTACCCAGGCACGATTCCATACATCTTGGAACAGTTTGACCGCGTACTCGCTGAAGAGATTCGCTTAACAGATCTAATCAATGGCTTTGTTGACCCAGACGACGATGGCACAGCTGCGCCAACGGCGACTCACATCGGTTCAGAGCTCGCTAAAACTGATCTAGAAGACGAAGACAAAGAAGAAGCAGAAGACGACGAGGAAGAAGAAGAGGAAGATACAGGTATTGATCCTGAGCTTGCTCTTGAGAAATTCACAGCGCTTCGCACTAGCTACCAAAACCGTCAACTAGCAATCAATGAATACGGCCACGAAAGCCCGAAAGCAACGCTTGCAACAACAATGATGCAAGACGTATTCAAAGAATTCCGTCTGACGCCAAAACAGTTTGATTACCTAGTAAACGAACTGCGTACTTCAATGGATCGCGTACGTACTCAAGAACGCCTAATCATGCGTCAAACGGTTGAGTACGGCAAAATGCCGAAGAAATCTTTCATTGCTCTATTTACTGGCAATGAATCTAGCGAAGCATGGTTGGACGAAGTTCTTGCTTCAGACAAGCCATACGCAGAAAAGATCAAACGTAACGAACACGACATCCGTCGCTCTATCCAAAAGCTGGATATCATCGAACGTGAAACGTCTCTTACTGTTCAAAGCATCAAAGATATCAGCCGTCGTATGTCTATCGGTGAAGCGAAAGCTCGTCGTGCGAAGAAAGAGATGGTTGAAGCGAACTTACGTCTAGTAATCTCGATTGCTAAGAAGTACACAAACCGTGGCCTACAATTCCTGGATCTGATCCAAGAAGGTAACATCGGTCTGATGAAAGCGGTAGATAAGTTTGAATACCGTCGTGGTTACAAATTCTCTACTTACGCTACTTGGTGGATCCGTCAAGCAATCACTCGTTCGATTGCCGACCAAGCTCGTACTATCCGTATTCCTGTTCACATGATCGAAACGATCAACAAACTAAACCGTATCTCTCGTCAAATGCTACAAGAGATGGGTCGTGAACCGCTTCCGGAAGAGTTGGCTGAGCGCATGCAAATGCCTGAAGACAAGATCCGCAAAGTACTGAAAATCGCTAAAGAGCCTATCTCAATGGAGACACCAATCGGTGACGACGAAGATTCGCATCTAGGTGATTTCATCGAGGATACAACGCTAGAACTGCCTTTAGACTCTGCAACGGCAACCAGCCTACGCGGCGCAACTAAAGACGTTCTTGCAGGCCTAACTCCTCGTGAAGCGAAAGTACTGCGTATGCGTTTCGGTATCGACATGAACACTGACCACACTCTTGAAGAGGTTGGTAAGCAGTTCGACGTAACTCGTGAACGTATCCGTCAGATCGAAGCAAAAGCACTGCGTAAACTTCGTCACCCAAGCCGCTCAGAAACTCTGCGTAGCTTCCTAGACGAGTAATTACACGCTTTAGTGTGGTTAGCTTTTAAGCATAAAATAAAAAAGGTGAGCGTTGGCTCACCTTTTTTGTGCCTACGTGATTTAAGTGGCTAAGATGTAAGCGGAATTGCCCCTCATAGTGTCTAGACACCATTGATTGGTTCCCCTATAATCTATGCCCTACGGCCCCTTAGCTCAGTGGTTAGAGCGCACGACTCATAATCGTTCGGTCCCCAGTTCAAATCTGGGAGGGGCCACCAAATTAGAAAAGCCAGAACAGTTCACGCTGCTCTGGCTTTTTGCTTTTCTAGTCCTTTATCTTCTAGCTCAACGCTCTGTCCCATTCGTCCAATTTCTTCTATGTGACTAAACATACTTTTCTTTTATAAAAAAATCGGCAATATGAGAGTACACAAATCATTCAATAGTTCAGGGAAGACTCATGAAAGACGAAACGCTCTCGATTCACTTCGGCTACGACACTGATCCAACAACCAAATCGGTTGCGACTCCTATTTACCAAACCGTTGCTTACGAATTCGATGACGCACAACACGGCGCCGACCTGTTTAACCTTGCGGTACCAGGTAATATCTACACTCGTATAATGAACCCAACCAATGATGTACTAGAAAAGCGCATGGCAGCCTTAGAAGGTGGTATTGCAGGCTTAGTGGTGAGTGCAGGCAGCGCGGCGATCAACTACGCGATTCAAACGTTGGCACAAATCGGTGACAACATCGTTTCAACACCTCAGCTTTACGGCGGTACTTACACCCTGTTTGCTCACATGCTACCAAACCAAGGCATAGAGGTTCGCTTTGCCAAAGACGATAAACCTGAAAGCTTAGCGGCACTGATCGATGAAAAAACCAAGGCGGTTTACTGCGAAAGTATCGGTAACCCAGCAGGCAATATTATCGACTTAGAACGTGTTGCTGAGCTTGCTCACGCACAAGGCGTACCTGTGATTGTTGATAATACGGTGGCTACACCAGTGCTATGCAAACCTATCGACTTTGGTGCCGATATTGTGGTTCACTCACTCACCAAATACGTTGGTGGTCACGGAACAACGTTGGGGGGTGTTATTGTCGATTCAGGGAAATTCCCATGGGCAGAACACAAAGATCGCTTCCCGGTCTTTAATCAACCAGAACCTTCTTACCACGGTGTGGTGTATACCGAAGCCTTTGGCGAAGCCGCATTTATTGGCCGCGCTCGAACCGTTCCATTACGTAATACAGGCGCAGCACTATCACCCATGAACGCCTTCATGTTGATGCAGGGTCTAGAAACGTTGTCGCTACGTATGGAGCGACACACCGAGAATGCACTGAAAGTAGCAGAATACCTTAAGCAACATGAGAACGTGAGTTGGGTAAGCTACGCGGGGTTACCAACCTCTGAGTTCTACCCATTGGCTGAGAAGTACATGCAAGGTAAGCCGTCTGCCATTTTATCTTTTGGCTTGAAAGATGGTTATGAAGCCGGTGTTCGTTTCTATGATGCGCTGCAAATATTCAAGCGCTTGGTGAACATCGGCGATGCAAAATCTCTCGCTTGTCACCCTGCTTCTACAACACACCGTCAATTAAGCGAAGCGGAACAAAAGCAAGCAGGTGTATCACCAGAGATGATTCGCCTCTCAGTAGGTATTGAGCACATTGACGATATATTGGCTGACCTAGAGCAAGCACTTAATGCTTAATGCCGTTAAAGCTAGATCTAACGCTGATCGTTAGCTAACAGACACAAAAAAGCCCATCACAGGATGGGCTTCTTATTATCTAATTTTCTTAGACAAGCTAACGATTATTCAACCGTAACCGCTTTCGCTAGGTTACGAGGTTGGTCAACATCGGTACCTTTGATTAGTGCTACGTGGTAAGACAACAGCTGCATCGGTACTGTGTAGTAGATAGGTGCTGTTACTTCACTTACGTGAGGCATCTTGATGATCTTCATGTTCTCATCGCTTTCAAAGCCTGCATCTTCATCTGCGAATACGTAAAGTAGACCGCCACGAGCACGTACTTCTTCAACGTTTGATTTCAGCTTCTCTAGCAAGTCGTTGCTTGGTGCAATAACCACAACAGGCATATCTGCATCGATAAGAGCCAAAGGACCGTGCTTAAGCTCACCAGCCGCGTATGCTTCTGCGTGAATGTAAGAGATCTCTTTCAGTTTAAGAGACGCTTCCATTGCTATTGGGTAGAACTCACCACGACCTAAAAACAGTGTATGGTGCTTATCTGCAAAATCAGGTGCTAGCGCTTCGATCTCTTTATCAAATGCGAGTGCTTTTTCAATATCAGCAGGCAGTTGATGCAGTGCTTGAACGATCTCTGCTTCTTTCTCTTCATTGATGCGACCTTGTAGACGACCAATTGACGTTACCATCATCAGCATTGCAGCTAGTTGAGTTGTGAAAGCTTTAGTTGAAGCTACGCCGATCTCTGTTCCTGCGCGAGTCATAAAGGCAAAATCAGATTCACGAACTAGCGAAGAACCTGCAACGTTACAGATAGTCATTGCTGACATGTAACCCTTCTCTTTTGCAAGACGAAGTGCAGCAAGCGTATCAGCCGTTTCACCAGACTGAGACAGAGTCACCAATAGGCTATTCGGACGAACAACGAAATCACGGTAACGGAATTCAGAAGCAATCTCTACGTCACAGCTTACGCCTGCTAGAGATTCAAACCAGTAACGAGCTGCCATGCCTGAGTTGTAAGACGTACCACATGCGATGATCTGCACGTGTTCAACCTTGCTTAGAATCTCTTCCGCTTTAACACCAATCGCGTTAGTGATAACTGAAGTGTCAGAGATACGGCCTTCCATTGTGTTGATCAGCGCTGTTGGCTGCTCAAAGATCTCTTTCTGCATAAAGTGACGGTATTGACCTTTGTCACCGGCATCGTGTTCTGCGTTTGATTCAACGATTTCACGCTCAACACGCTCGCCCGCCACATCAAATACTGTTACATCACGACGAGTCACCTCAGCAACATCACCTTCTTCTAAGTACATGAAGCGACGAGTTACGCTTAATAGCGCTAGTTGGTCAGAAGCAAGGAAATTCTCGCCCACACCAAAACCGATAACGATTGGGCTACCAGAACGAGCCACAACAATACGGCTAGGATCTTTACGATCAACCGCCACTGTGCCGTATGCACCGTCTAATTGTTTCGCTGTCTTTTGAAGCGCTTCAACCAATGAATCAGAAGTACGAAGTTCCCATTCAACTAAGTGAGCGATAACTTCAGTATCTGTTTGTGAAGTAAACACGTAGCCACGCTCTTGCAGCAGGGCGCGCAGTGTTTCGTGGTTTTCGATAATGCCATTGTGTACAACAGCAATATCGCCAGACATGTGTGGGTGTGCGTTTGCTTCAGAAGGCTCACCGTGTGTCGCCCAACGTGTATGAGCAATACCAGTACCGCCAATGACATGTTGTTGATCGACTGCGTCTGCTAGCTCTTGTACTTTACCAAGGCGGCGTACACGAGTTAGGTTAGATTCGCTATCAACTACAGCGACACCCGCTGAATCGTAGCCTCGGTATTCTAGGCGGCGAAGACCTTCTACTAAAATTTCAGCTACATCACGCTGTGCTACTGCACCAACAATTCCACACATAGTTTCACTCCATCAATTTCGTTTTATTCCTATTGGCAGCAAGCAAAGGCCAGATCTTTATTAAGATCAATTATAGGAAGGTAAATGCATAATACTTAAATTTGTTTTTACGCTGGATCGGTCAGGATCACTCGAACATCATGTGATTCGATACTTGCTTTGGATTCTTCGCCTAAGTCTGTATCGGTAATTAAGATGTCAATGTGTTCCCATGCCAGCTCTAAGTTCGGGATCTTTCGTCCCACCTTTTCCGACTCAACCATCACGATCACTTCTCGTGACACTTCAGCCATTACTTTACTTAGGCCAACCAATTCATTGAACGTGGTCGTGCCTCTATCAAGATCGATACCATCAGCCCCGATAAATAGTTGATCAAAATCGTAAGCTCGAAGTACTGATTCTGCGACTTTGCCTTGAAAAGAATCCGAATGGGTATCCCAAGTGCCGCCGGTCATTAGCAGTGTTGGTTCGCTTTCCAACTCATTAAGTGCATTAGCAACATGCAACGAGTTGGTCATTACAACCAAACCACGTTTGCTATTGAGCTGCTGAATTAGCGCTCCTGTCGTGCTACCGCTATCGATCACAATGCGATTATGGTCGCGAATTAGATCTGCAGCGGCTTTCGCTAATGAAATCTTTCGAGTCGAAACTTGTGGACCCAGTTCTTCGTTCACAACCTCTTTCGGTAATGAAATCGCACCACCATAACGGCGCAAAAGCTGACCGTTTTTCTCTAAAGACGCTAAGTCCTTTCTAATCGTGACCTCTGAGGTTTCGAATTTAGCGGATAGTTCATCAACACTAACCTCCCCCTTTTCATTAACGAGGTTAGAAATAGCATGTCTTCTGAGCTGGGTGTTTCGTTTCGACATTTAAAAAAGGCCAGTAAGTTTCGATTTGAAACATATTATAGTTACAACGAAACTATTTAGTCCATTTATTTTGATCCAAAAAATTAATAAATAGCGATAAAACCTTGTCCTAAGACAATTGTTAAGCAGTGATATTGAACTGATTAGGTGGTAGAATCCGCACCCGAAAAGAAAAAAAATTACAAAACTGACTGTTATTTTTTTGCAACTTACCTCTTATATAGTGGGGTAAGTCACATAAAACCGATATTGAATCAAAATCTTTTGGTCATAAAATGACTAAAATTGATGAAAGACTTACAACTCTGAAGGACATATTGGAAGTCCCGCGCTTTTACACAACAGGCACAAAATGTTGATGTAGCGGACCAATCTTCAGACCTTAAATAAATTTCAAATTGTAACAATACTTACCGGAGAGTACCTTCCATGAAAAAGACCAAAATCGTATGTACGATTGGCCCTAAAACTGAATCTGTAGAGAAGCTAACTGAACTAGTAGATGCTGGCATGAACGTTATGCGTCTTAACTTCTCTCACGGTGACTTCGCAGAACACGGCACTCGTATCGCGAACTTCCGTACAGTAATGGAAAAAAAAGGTGAGCAACTTGCTATCCTTCTAGATACTAAAGGTCCAGAAATCCGTACTATCAAACTTGAAGATGGTAACGACGTAGATCTAGTAGCTGGTCAAGAGTTCACTTTCACAACTGACGCAACAGTTGTTGGTAACAAAGACGTAGTAGCAGTAACTTACCTAGGTTTCGCTAAAGACCTAACTGCTGGTAACACTATCCTTGTTGATGACGGCCTAATCGAAATGGAAGTTATCGCAACAACAGAAACTGAAGTTAAGTGTAAAGTTCTTAACAACGGTGCTCTAGGCGAAAACAAAGGTGTTAACCTTCCTGGCGTTTCTGTTCAACTTCCAGCTCTTTCTGAGAAAGACAAAGCTGACCTTAAGTTTGGTTGTGAGCAAGGCGTTGATTTCGTAGCTGCTTCTTTCATCCGTAAAGAAGACGACGTTAAAGAAATCCGTGAGCTTCTAAACGCTAACGGCGGCGAGAACATCCACATCATTTCTAAGATTGAAAACCAAGAAGGTGTAGATAACTTCGATTCAATCCTTGAAGCTTCTGACGGCATCATGGTTGCTCGTGGTGACCTAGGTGTTGAAATCCCAGCTGAAGAAGTAATCTTCGCTCAGAAGATGATGATCGAGAAGTGTAACCGCGCACGTAAGATGGTTATCACTGCAACTCAAATGCTTGACTCTATGATCAGCAACCCACGTCCAACTCGTGCTGAAGCGGGTGACGTTGCGAACGCAATCATGGATGGTACTGATGCAGTAATGCTTTCTGGTGAAACTGCTAAAGGTAAGTACCCAGTTGAAGCTGTAACTATCATGGCTCAAATCGCGAACCGCACTGATTCAGCTCTTAAAGCTGAGCTAGGTTCTCGTCTAGACAGCCCACGCCTACGCATTACTGAAGCAGTATGTAAAGGTGCGGTAGACACAGCAGAGAAGCTAGCGGCTCCTCTAATCGTTGTTGCAACTGAAGGCGGTAAGTCTGCACGTTCAGTACGTAAGTACTTCCCAACTGCAAACATCCTTGCTCTAACAACTAACGAAAAGACAGCTGCACAGCTAGTTCTTACTAAAGGTGTTAAACCAGTTCTTGTTGACTCTATCGAGAACACAGACACGTTTTACATCAACGGTAAAGAAATCGCTCTACAATCTGGCCTAGGTAACAAAGGCGACATCGTAGTTATGGTTTCTGGTGCTCTAGTAGCTTCTGGTACTACAAACACGGCATCTGTTCACGTTCTATAAGAATGAACCGATACGCATAAAATATAAAAGAGGGCTTCGGCCCTCTTTTTTTATGAAACAAATCTTGCCTAACTTTTCAGTACGCTGTATTATCAATCACAGTAGAATCACGTACTGTTAACTTCCATGGGCTCTTTCTAAGAGACGGATTAGCAGACTAGAATCAAATATGCATGAGGTTTGTAATGTCTAGTCCTACGCTCACAGACAAAGTATCAAAGATGATTCGCCAAGATATTCTCAATGGTGAGTTAACCCCTGGCCAAAAACTCGTTGTTGCTGATCTAAAAGCACGATACAACGTAGGCGCATCTCCAATTCGTGAAGCCTTAGTGCAGTTATCTTGGAGTAAATACGTAAAGCTAGAGCCACAGAAAGGCTGCTGGGTATCTCCGGTATCAAAGAAAGAACTCAATGACCTATACGAAAGCCTTCGACTGGTCTCTTCCGTTCTGCTTAAAAAAGCGATCTCAGCTGGTGATGAAAGCTGGGAATTAGAAGTGTTGACCTCTTACCACAAACTATCACGCCTTCAGAACGTAGAAGAAGAATTTGATTCTGTTGAATGGGAAGAACGCCACCAACAATTCCATGTCGCGTTGCTTGAAGGTGCTGATTCAGAGAACATGTTTAAGTTCTTTGATGAACTTATTAACCAAGTTAAACGTTACCGCTTCTTAGCAATGTCAGCTGAAACAGCATCTGATGATCTGTTCAATATTGATGAGCACGAAATGATCATGAAGCTAGTACTCTCTAAGAATGCAGAACAAGCAACAGAGTTACTTGATCAACATTTACTAGGTTCAATGAAACGAATTGAAGAAGTTATCGAAGCGGCATAACGCCAAGATAGATTCTAACCAAATAAAAACGGAGCCCAACGGCTCCGTTTTTTGTTTCCAGTATCACGACTGAACTACCACCCAAAAAACTCTTTGTGATGAGTATTGAGCAGTACAACCATAGGTAAAAAATACAGTGCACTCAGTTGAAAGCCAAGAATGACCAATGTGCCTATGGTTAACCTCACTAAAAAATCGACAAACATACCACGCCTCTTTTAACCAGACAGTATGATCCCCAAACTCTTGCTACAGCTAACCTAATTCTACTGTTATCTCTCAAGCCATTGATAAGGCGAGCTAACCAGCTGAATTAAGTTAACGGTGTCATCCCTTTTATATCGGGTAAACACTCTGTTTATTGGTTCGCTTAACACGACGCAACCTGAAGCAAGGTAGTTTACTTATTGTTTATTTTAGCTCAAATTTTCATCAGCATTAGACTTTAGTCTAACTACATAAGACTTGTGACATAGGTCGCCTCAAAAGTGAGATTCCTATTATAGATGTTGAAAGGAACTGCTGAAGGCTAGCTTTAAAAGATACGAAGCGAGAAAGATGGCTTGATAGGAAAGTGGTTAGTCACTTAAAACGTAAATCTTTTTAAGGGCTAAGTCTGTTGAAAGCCAAGTGAAATATTAAAAACTAATCGAGTAATGAAAGATTAAGCGACATCAGCATGACTAGGGCACATAGAGACGGTATTGCGCCCAGACGATTTAGATTCGTAGAGCCCAACATCGGCACATTTGTATGAGCGAGTGCTGTTGCTTGTCAAATCAGTGAAACCGACACTCACCGTCACTTTAGTCCCTGAGGATAGCTCTATTTCTATTCGTAATCGATCCAACACACGTTTCGCTTCCGGCAGTGAGGTGTGTGGCATCAGTAATGCAAACTCCTCCCCCCCAACGCGAGCAACAAAATCAGTACTGCGTAGACTGTCTTGTAGAAGCCTTGCAACACTTGCAATCACTCGGTCGCCTTCATCGTGGCCAAGTTCGTCATTGATTCGTTTAAAGTTATCAATATCGACTAAAGCTAAGCAAATGGTCGCTTCATTAGGGTAACGCTCGACCAAGCGAGAATAATACGCGAGCTGTTCTTCGAACTTGCGTCGGTTCCAAAGGTTACTCAAAGAATCTCGTTCACTTAAGATCCTCAAACGCACCTCAAGCTCCTTCCTAACAGAAATATCAACCAAGGACGTAATATAGTAACTGATCTTTCCAGAACGATTCTTAACAGCTTGTACTCGCATGATGACGGTGAAAGGGATACGTAACTTGTTCTTACACAGGACTTCCCCTTCCCATACTTCTTCTTGCTCTAAATGACTCCAGATATCAGAACTTGAGAGCTCTTGGTCGGTATTCTCAAGCAATAGCTGCAATGCGTTCTTTCCGATAACTTGAGTTTTGCTGTACCCCGTCATGTTCTCAAACTCGTTGTTGATCATCATAGTACGATGCTGCTTATCAGAGATCATGACGGCCGACATGCCGCTCAATGCGGCGCGCGCCAACTTACTTTCTAAGCTCCGACGTCGATAATGGGTCACTAAATATGCAAACGGAAACGCAAAAACAAGTACCGTCAGTAATACAAAAACTTCTTCTTGAGAGAGATCATTTAGACTCTGTTCAGCCCTATCCATCAACTGCTTCTGATTGAGTTGAATCAGCAAGTGAGCTTTTTGATTATTCGCGAGCATAACGGTGTTAAACGCAAACAAGTTACCATCTTCAAAAACGTGTCCAACCTGATCGTTGTTAATCGCTTCCCACGTTTGTGGTGCGATGTGTTTCAGGTTATACCCTTTTCTTTCAGGGATAGAATCACCAAACAGCTTACTGCTGTTATTACTCGCAATGTAATAACCGGATTCATTAATGATTTCCGCTCTTAGGTCATTATCAGGTGAAAAGCTAAGACGTGACGATAAGCCCCATACATCCAAATTGATAACAAGGTAACCAACGCGTTTTTCTGGTGTTTCAACAGGAGTAAATACACGGATTACAGGTACATAAGGGAAGGTTAGCTCACCATGCTCCGTTTCAAGTTCAATCCCCCAGCCACCAATTTGCTCGGCTTCAAGATTTTGTGCATGTTGAAAATAGCTAGAATCAGACTTGTCTTGTAGCTCTTGAGGGACCGCCACACTCCCGGTATCAGCCGAGTAATTAACGCGCACCAGCTCTTTGCCCGTAATGTCCAACAGATGAATCTTCGTGTACCACTTCTGGTTCACTAAGACAGACTGCCAAACTTCTTCGAGTAGATCTTTGGTTTGTTCCGACGGAGATTCAGCAAAATTGACAAGACTTTGACTGTGACTGAGCAACCCCATCACCGAGGCTAATTGAGTCTTAAGAAGATCATAGTCTCGCTTGGCATACACTAATTGATAGACAGCTTGTCTAGCCGAATAGTCAAAGCTCTGTTGTTTTACTTCTTTGTAGCGCTGTAAGTAATAAAGAGCAACGGCAGAACAGAGTGTGATTGAGATAATTAGTAATGTAATTATTGATTTTTTATTTCTCATTACTAGCTCAGAAGGAAAAAGAGAGCGGAGGATTATAGCACTCTATAAAATTAACAAAATAAAAGCCGCTTAAAAAAGCGGCTTAAAAACTATTTTTACAGACTTATCGTTTAGGCCTTCAACGCCCGTTCACCTCGAGCAATACCAACAACACCACTTCGAGCAACTTCAAGAACTTCCGTCACTTCAGACAATGCCTGAATGAAAGCATCCAGCTTCTCGCTAGTGCCAGCCATTTGAACCGTATATTGAGAAGCTGTCACATCGACAATCTGGCCACGGAAGATATCCGCTGTGCGTTTCACTTCCGCGCGAGCAAAGCCGCTAGCGCGTACTTTTACCATCAAAAGTTCACGCTCGATATGCTCAAGCTCAGACACTTCTTGTACCTTAAGTACGTCGATTAACTTGTGTAGCTGTTTTTGGATCTGCTCAAGCTGCATTTCGCTCGAGTTAGTGGTGACATTCAGACGAGAAAGCGTCGGATCATCGGTTGGAGATACGTTCAAAGACTCAATGTTGTAGCCACGCTGAGAAAACAAGCCAACCACTCGAGAAAGTGCACCTGGTTGGTTTTCCATTAATAGTGAAAGGATGTGTCTCATATTATGTTCTCTCCGTTTTGCTTAGCCACATGTTATCCATACCCTCGCCTTTAATCTGCATTGGGTATACGTGCTCGGTGTCATCCACACTGATATCGACAAATACCAATCGGTCTTTCATCGCTAGTGCTTTTTCCAAACCTGATTCCAGTTCATCCGGAGACGAAATACGCATGCCAACGTGGCCATAAGCCTCGGCAATCGCAGCAAAATCAGGAACAGAGTCCATATATGAATTAGAGTAACGACCTTGATAAACAATATCTTGCCACTGTTTCACCATGCCTAAGAAACGGTTGTTAAGGTTAATAATCTTAACGGGAATATTGTATTGCAGCGCAGTCGACAGCTCTTGGATATTCATTTGAATACTGCCGTCACCAGTAACAATCACAACTTCTTCATCTGGTTTCGCAAACTTAACGCCCATACCAGCAGGTAAGCCAAAGCCCATAGTGCCTAGACCACCAGAGTTAATCCAACGGCGTGGCTTGTCAAACGGGTAGTACAAAGCAGCAAACATTTGGTGTTGACCTACATCAGAAGCAACATAGGCATCGCCATTGGTTACTTTATGAAGTGTTTCAATAACTTGTTGTGGCTTAATACGACCAGACGTTTTGTCATACGCTAAGCAGTCACGTTCTTGCCACTGTTTAATTTCACTCCACCAGCTTTCCATCGCTTGCGCGTCGTTGGTTCCGCCTTGCTCGACAAGCAGGTTAACCATGCTCTCTAGAACTTTCTCTGCTGAGCCTACAATCGGTAGATCAACTTTTACGTTTTTAGAGATAGAAGATGGGTCGATATCAATGTGCATGATCTTCGCATCAGGGCAGTATTTATCTAAGTTATTGGTGGTGCGGTCATCGAAACGCACGCCAATACCAAAGATCAAGTCCGCATTGTGCATCGCCATATTGGCTTCATACAAACCATGCATGCCCAACATACCCAAAGAATTTTTATGGGTACCAGGGAAAGCGCCAAGCCCCATTAGGGTGCTTACCACGGGTAAATTCAGTGCCTCTGCTAATTTTAACAGCGGCTTATCTGCCTCAGAAATAACCGCACCACCACCGACATAAAGTACCGGCTTCTTCGCTTCAAGAAGGGCTTTTAGCGCCTTTTTGATCTGACCTTTATGACCCGTAACCGTTGGGTTATATGAACGCATTTTGATCGTTTCTGGGTATTCATAAGGAAGCTTGATTTGTGGGTTTAAGATGTCTTTTGGCAGATCAATAACCACAGGACCAGGACGTCCTGTCGTTGAAATATAGAATGCTTTTTTAACGACTTCAGGGATATCTTCCGCTTTTTTAACGAGGAAGCTGTGTTTAACGATCGGACGGGATACACCCACGATGTCACACTCTTGGAAGGCGTCATTACCAATTAAGCTATTTGGTACGTTACCAGAAATAACAATCATTGGGATTGAGTCCATGTAAGCTGTCGCAATACCAGTAACGGTATTGGTTGCGCCAGGACCAGAACACACAAGTACTACGCCAGGTTTACCGGTAGAACGAGTATAACCATCGGCCATGTGGGTCGCGGCTTGTTCGTGTCTTACTAATACGTGTTTAATTTCAGCAGTTTTAGCATGCAGTGCATCATAAATATCAAGTACAGAACCACCAGGGTAACCAAAGATTTGTTCTACACCCTCTTCAATTAGAGACTGCACCACCATCTCAGCGCCGGATAACATTTCAGCGCCGGATGACATGGCTGTTTCAGGTTTTGTTGTCATATTGCTCTCCTCACCAGTTTCCAACCATATTTGGTGAACATGTTGGGCTGGTTTTTCATAGTCTAGGGCTTATTCGTAGCCTAATTCGAAATACTTCCACTTTTTCGGCTATGGCTGTCTGTCGTGATAACAACAAACAGTAATACGAAACAACTTTAACGCTTTATTATCATCTGGTCTAACACCTGTTATCCGATAATTACGTCAAAAAACCAACTATTAGCTGAAAGCATTAAATAAAACCCAAACCAAACCCAATAGTTAGATTTAAAAACCAATTAACACCTAAAAAAAAGAGCTTAATATTCAAATGAATCACGGTTTATCGATTAATTACGCCCTTATTGGTGTGCGCTTTCGCACATTGTGCTGTGTCAGCAGGCATAAAAAATCCCCCTAAAAATGCAATCACATTCGTAGGGGGATTTTTAAACAACTGAAAATTTATCTAAGCAGAAAACTACTTATCTTTAGGCTTTTCATTGTACATTTCTTCGATTTCGTCTTGATACTTATCGTTGATAACTTTACGACGCAATTTTTGAGTAGGTGTCAGTTCGCCATCATCCATAGAAAATGCTTTTGGCAGCAACTTGAATTTCTTCACTTGCTCAAACTTAGCCAACTCTTTCTGTAAGTCATTCACGCGCTTCTCTAGCATCTCGACAATCTGGTGATGTTTAACAAGCTCAACACGGTCGTGATACTTGATATTCAGCTCTTTGGCATACTCTTCTAGCGAGTCATAACAAGGAACGATCAACGCAGAAACGAATTTGCGCGTATCAGCGATAACGGCAATCTGTTCGATAAAGTGATCTTTACCAATCGCGCCTTCAACCACTTGCGGTGCAATATACTTACCGCCAGAGGTCTTCATCAATTCTTTAATACGATCAGTAATGAACAGGTTACCATTTTCATCAAAATGTCCCGCATCACCAGTCTTTAGGAAACCGTGCTCGTCAAATGTCTTAGCGGTCTCTTCGGGCATCTTGTAGTAGCCACGCATCACCATTGGACCACGAACAAGAATCTCGTCCTTCGCACCAATTTTGACTTCAGCACCCGGCATCGACATACCAATCGAATCAGGGTTAAAACAGCGGTCATCCCAGCACGATACTGTTGCCGTGGTTTCTGTCATGCCGTAGCCAAGTTTTACGTTGATACCAATCGCGTGGAAGAAGCGACCAATGGTTTCATCAAGCTTCGCACCACCACATGGCATAAAGTTAATGTTTCCGCCTAACAGAGCTCGCAGTTTAGATAACACAAGCTTATCGGCAAGCGCATGGCTCTTCTTCAGCATGAATGATGGAGTACGACCTTCTTGGTGACAAACAGAAAGCTTCGCTCCCATATTGACCGCCCAAGTAAACAGCACTTTACGGATAAACGGTGCTTTAGATACCTTCTCGTGAATCGCTGAGAAAATCTTCTCGTAGAAACGGGGAACTGCACACATTACTGTCGGTTTTACATCGCTTAGAGCATCGCGTACTTGCATCGTGTCTTGCAGGTAACAGTTGGTTGCACCTTTATAAAGGGCATAGAAAGTCCAAGCGCGCTCAAATACGTGTGACAAAGGTAAGAAACACAGTGATACGTCATCTTTAGTTAAGCTAAGACGTTCATCGTGACCTTTCAATTGATAGCCAATATTAGTGTAATCAAGCATCACACCTTTTGGTTGGCCTGTCGTGCCAGAGGTATAGATAAGGGTCAGTAAGTCATCCATGTTTGCATCAGCTAAGCGAACGTCAAGTTCCGCTTGTTGAGCTTCAACACCACGAGCCATGAAGTCCTGCCATGAAACAGCAAAACTATGTTCTTGAGTGTCGATATCAGCAGACATCGCCACAACAACTTCTAGCTGTTCACACTCTTCAAAAAGGCTAACCGCCGCATCAAATTGAGCTTGCTCGCCAACGAATAAGATCTTCACATCTGCATCTTGGATAATGTAAGAAGACTGCGCCGCTGTGTTGGTTGGGTAGATTGGTACCGTTACAAGACGCGCTTGTAAAGATGCAGAATCTGCCACAGTCCACTGAGGCATATTGTTCGAAAAGATGCCTATCTTATCCTGAACTCTCAGTCCGTGAGCCAACAGTGCTAACGAAAGCGTATCGATCTGTTGTCCAAACTGTTCCCAGCTAATACCTTGCCATACATTGTCGACTTTATGCTTCAAAGCTGTACGGTTGCCACCTTGGGCAATTTGGTCACGAAGTCTTTTTACGATATGAAAATCTAAATTGGCCATCTCTTTACCTTTGGCTTACACCTGTAAGCTTTTTTGAGCGCACAAGTGTACCTCTGATCATGGAAAAGGCAACTGATGAAGCTCAAAGTTATAAGTAATAGTACGTCTCACGCTAAGTTTTCTATCAACAAAAATAGCAGGTACAAAAAAGCCCCAAGCCAGACTCCCAGCTTAGGGCTTATAAATCATAGGGATTAGTGCTTAGTTAAGCGCCACTACTTCGCCACAGATCATCATTAACTGATCTCGTAACCAAATGTGTCCTTTATCCTTTTCACTTGATTCGTGCCAGCTTAGGAAGCCAGAAATTGCCGCATTATCGAATGGGAAATCTAGAATCTGAAGCTGATCTTTGTTCGCGGCATGCTCAACCATCCAACGAGGTGCAATTGTCACAAGCTCAGATTGACCAACAACGTAAAGTACGTTGCTTAAGCTAGTACCTTCGTAGAAAGGCGTGCAATCTAGGTCACGGTAAGCTTGCTCTGAGAAGCTGCGTTGACCATGGATGCGAGACAGTTTTGCGTGCTTTTCGTTAAGCAGCTCTGTCGCTGAAACTTCACCGTTGATACGTGGGTGAGAAGCAGAAGCAACAACAACTAATTCGTCTTGGAAGATCTCTGTGCTTGAAAAGCCCTGCTCATCAAAACGAGCGTAATCAATAACGAAGTCGATTTCTTGGTAGCGCATACGCTCAGAAAGTTGACGATCGAATTCTGCATCCATGTGCAGTTTAACGCTAGGTGCTTGGTCGTTGATTGTCGACATAATCTTAGGTGCAAAACGCATGTCACAAGGGCTACAAATCGCAAGTTTGAACAGACGAGAAGACGACTCTGGAGAGAACACAGAACTTGGCAGTTCATTGCGTACTAACTGCAGTGCTTGGCGGATTGGACCAAACAACTGACGAGCACGTTGAGTCGGCTGAATACCACGACCTTGACGCATGAATAGTTCGTCGTTAAACATCACTTTTAGACGAGCAACAGCGTTACTTACAGCAGGCTGAGACATACCCAGATTATGAGCTGCACGTGTAATGTTTTGCTCTTGCATAACTGCATCAAATACAGTCAAAAGATTTAAGTCGACTCCACGAAGTGTGCTTTCCATTCTGTAGCTTGCAATAGCACTCATTGCGTCTTTTTTCTCTAACATTCAAGTTGCCTCTTGTCGGTTCGACAGCGTTAAATTGGTAATGGTATAGGAATAGATAACCACTAATTCTTATATTTATCAGACCGATGTTTTTCGGATTACCATTACTATTAACCAATAAATCTCGAGCTACCAACAAGATTGATAAAGAATAATTTTATTTTACCTTAATGATTAAATAACATCTAAAAATCAATTATTTATAGAGTTATAAAAAAACATAAAATGCATCACTTATGAGTTTCATTTCGACTTATTTAGCTGTTCTATCGTTTGGTTACATTTGTTACAATTTATTGAACTCATGAATTGTTTGACTGGTTGATTCAGAAATAACACTTATGAGTTAAGTGAGCGATGCATAACTAGGAAAATCTACCTTGTCCCAAAGTTGCTTTCTTAAGTCATCTTGGTTGGACCAATTGCCCGCTAACACCCACTCAACAAGTGCACTTGCCACGTCGGGATAAGTAACCACTTCGGCCTGCTTTTCACCGAGCCAACCACGCAAGGTAGCCGCGTCTAAAAAGCTCATGCTTTGAGCCAACCCGAGCGCTTCAAGCGTCGCAACATTACTCTGTTGTTCGAACTGCCCCTCAAGTGGTTTGAGAAGCAATTTCTTACCCAAGGTTAGGGCTTCCGATGGCAATTCAAAACCGCCATTAGCCACTACACCAGAGCATTGATTGAGGTCGAATTGGAATCCGGTATGACTCAGTGGTTTGAACTCAATATTTTCGACTCGACGGTGCTCAATGACATTCGGGTGATAACAGACAAAGTTGTGCGAAATAAACTTCATCAACAGATCCGAGATCGACTCAAGATCCTCAAACGGCAAATAGACCAACGTAAAGTCTTGTGCTGTTTTGGTTTGTTGATCACCAGCCAGCGTGTGAACGATAGGCGGCAGTATTGGTTGTTCAAAGTGATACCAATGCAAACCAATCGAATGCTCAGTTGGGGCGAAATGTTGAATCACCGAATGTTCAATCCAGTTGCCCCCTTCTTTGGGTACATCGTAGCGGAACGCATTCTGGTGGCTTATGCCAATGCATGGCACACCTTGCCTCTTAGCTGCCCATGCAGTCACAGGTTCAAAGTCATTCAACACTAAGTCATAAGGCGTCAAATCGATCTGATTAATCTCACTGAGAAATCGCCAGATGTTGTTCTTGATGAATGTCTTGCCGTATTTAACCTGCCCCTGCTCACTGTAAAAGGTTAAGCCGCTGCGGGTCTGATAATTACCAAATGCTTCCATCGAGAAGTACTTGCTCTCGTCTCGCCCAGAGAACAGGAAGTCGACATCGATATTTTGCTGACGAAAAGCCACAGCCATTGCTCTCGCTCGAGCGATGTGCCCATTCCCTGTGCCTTGTACGCCATATAAAATTTTCATGCATGTTCCTTTATGCTTGCCACTTAAGCTCGGCAGTGGTTGTTGCCAAAAAATGATTACAGGATGAAACTGATAGCAAGGCTAGTACAAGCGATGCCCAAGGCTGCGCCAATCAGTACGTCCGTTAAAAAGTGCACACCAAGTAGGATTCGAGAGCCAGCAATCGCTGCCGCCCAAATCAGGCTAAAGAGATATAAGCTCGGATAGAAATGTCCGATTAGAGTCGCCATAACAAAAGCCGCAGCGGAATGCCCAGAAGGGAGGCTGTATTTATCAGATGGCACAATATGGGAATAAAGCAATGAAGAGAATTCGGCGGGTCTACGGCGCTTAAGGGTGTTCTTGGCTAACCAATAAATCGGTAGCTCTATCGCAAAAGCGGCTAGACCAACCATTAAAAATTCACGACCTGTATAGCCATCAACTAACAGCGCAATCAAAGCAATCAACACATATAGATGACCATCCCCGGTATGAGACACCGCCTTACTGAGTGTCGCCTGTTGTCCGCTATAACGGTTCTTTAAACAAAAAACAGAAAATGCCACATCCCAGCGGACAATAGGTTCGATAGTACGCATACAATCTCCTTAACAATCCTTATTCAGTTAAGGCTCAAGTTATGCCCCTGAAATGACAGTTAAGTGACGTTTTGAATGAACTAAAATGAATTTTGAGGCAAATTGACCGCTTTCGCTAAGCAAGCTGATGAGGCCTAGAAACTGCCGATAAAAATAAAGCGACCCAAGGCCGCTTTATTCTTCTATGTTTTTACTTCTGTATATAAGCAAGCAAACGCTACTTCTATCGTGTTAATGGTTATAGTGCTCGCTAATGATAATAGTGCTCGCAAATGATAATAGCGCTAAAGGTTATAGCGCTAATGGCTCATGCTTTTTCACCAAACCAAAGTCCGCCAGTATCGCGTAGGCCGCAGGGATCATAAACAACACCAGTAAGGTCGAGGCAAATATGCCAAACACAATCGAAATGACCAATGGCTGGATAACCTGAGCCTGCAAACTGGTTTCCGTCAACAGCGGGAGCAAACCAGCTGCGGTCGTCATTGAGGTCAAAAATACCGCTCGGAAACGCTCGCGACTGGCTTTCACCACCGAGTCATGCACGCTATCTCCCTCATCGACATGGTGACGAATGTACTGGACTAACAAGATGGAATCATTAACCACAATCCCGGCAAGCGACACAAAGCCCATCATGCTTGGCATACTCAAAGAGTGCCCAAGTATCCAGTGCCCAACGACCACCCCAATAAAGGCGAGTGGAATGGCTAACATCACGACCACAGGCTCTAAATAGCTTCGGAACTGATAGCTAAGAATCGCAAACACGCCGAATAAGCCGAGCAAGAAGCCTTTGCCCATCGAGGCTCCAGTCTTAGCCGCATCTTTAGCTTCCCCTTCGAAATCAAAGCGCAAGCCTGGGTACTTCTGAATAAGCTTGGCTGCTTCATCTTTTTGGAACTGAGCCAAAATCGCCGACGAGCTCGCCTTCTTATTATCAATATCACCAAAGATGCTGATGGTTCTCAGCCCATCAATACGCTGAATTCGCACGTAGTTACGTTGGAAATCTAATGTCGCCAACGTTGCTAACGGGATCTGACTGCCGTCGGCGGTAATGATCGGGAAATTAGCCAGCTGCTGTATGTCGCCCGCTTGTTCCTTATCAAGACGCACCTCAATCGAGATGTTCTCAACACCGATTTGAACCTCATCCGCCGTTTGCCCGAAGAATGCAGCACGCAACTGAGAAGCAATCATCTGCCCATTCACATTGTAGGTTTCGGCTCCAGGGCGCAGCTTGACTAAGATCTCTTCTTTACCCATGCGCATGTCATCAAGCACACCATGCACCCCGTCAAACTGATTGAGGTACTCCTGAATCTCCAGAGAAGCAGACTTCAATTCAGCCAGATCATCATGCTTGGCACGGATCTCGATAGCACGACCACCCGGCCCCATGGTTGGCTGCTTGAACACTAATGAAATAGGATCCGCCAGCTCACCGATATCTTCGCGCCATGCATTGATGAAATCATCGATAACCGTGTTACGGCTCTCTGCACCGCGTAAGTCTAAACGCACAGTGGCTAAATGTGGGCCTGACTCACTGGCATCAGCATTAGCATTGAATTGGCTGGTGATGTGTTCCACCAACTCATTGCCCTCTTCGACCTCTTCACTCCACTGCACGTTCAAACGTTCAGCAGACGCGACTATTTTATCGACGACTCTCTCGGTTTGAGACAATGACGCACCCGGCGGAAGAATGATACGCGCTTCAGCGATGTCTCCATCCAATTCGGGGAAGGGTTGGAACTTAACAGCACCACCCGCAATCAAGGCAATAGAAAGTAACAACAGTGTCAGCACTCCGCCCATAAAGGCATAGCGGAACGTCACGACCTTCTCGACCATGTTCATCAAAGTTGTATTGCGGAAGTTCTCAAATTTTTCAAGCAACACCACTTTGAAGCGCAGCGCTGGCTTGTCATTCTTTTCTTTGTGTAATGAATGAGACAAGTGATTAGGTAGAATCAGGAAGGCTTCAATCAAGCTCAACGAGAGCACTAATATCAATACTTGAGGAACAGCCTTAAGCACCGCACCCATCTCTCCATCGAGGAACAACAAGCTACCGAAAATACACACCGTAGTTAAGAAAGAAGATAAGACTCCGGGAAGCACTTTCTTAACGCCGTTGTACACCGCATCATCAACGTTTTGCCCCCGATCTAAATGGGAGGCTATCGATTCGGCAATCACGATGGCGTCATCCATCATAATACCAATCGCCATTAATAAGCCGACCAGTGACATGATGTTGATCGATAGACCAAGGTTAGCCATTAAGAATAAGCCACCAAGAAAGGCAACAGGCAAACCAGCCGCAACCCAGAATGAATAGCGTAAGCTGAAGAACAGCCACATGGTGGCAAATACCAGCACAATACCTTGCCAGCCGTTACGTACCATCATGGTGAGGCGATCCCACAGCACAGACGAGAGATCGTTGGTCATTTGCAATGTCACGCCATCGGGAGCAATCGCGCTCTGATCTTCAACAAAGCGTGTCACGTTTTCTTTAATTCGAAGCGCATCGTCTTCTTTGTTTTTGCTGATCTTCAACAAAGCAGAAGGCTTGCCATCGAACAGGACTTTCTGTTCATCAAGCTCAAAACGATCGGTGATCTTCGCGATATCTCTTAAACGGATCACAGAACCATTTGGTGCCGATCCAACAACAATACTCTCAAGCTCAACAGGCGTGACCCGTCTCTCATCAAAACGAATCAGGAAGTTTTTGTCTGGCGTTTCAACATTACCGCTCGGTAGCTTTACATTCTGACGACCAATCTGGTCTGCAATATCACCGACACTCAAACCTAACTGACGAATGGCTTGGGTATCCAGTTCCACACGGTATTGATGATCAGAGAAGCCGCTAACATCGACCAGTGAAACATCATAATCAAGCTTCATGATACGTTTGAGGTCTTCAGCGTAGGCCTTAAGCTCCGGCCACGACGTTTCTGCTGTGATGGCGATATCAACAACCGGTTCATTCCAATCCAGTTCTTGAACAACTGGAGATTCAATCTCGCTCGGAAAATCATTGATCGAGTTGATCTGAGTTTGCACGTCCACCAGCATTCGACCGATGTCTGCTTTCTCATTGAGCTTCAGAATTAAACGCGCGCTGCCTTCAATCGCCTCACACTGAGTTTCTTCAATGTTGGCTAGGCCATCGACGGCATCTTCCATTCGTACACACAAGCTTTCTTCCACTTCTTGTGGTGATGCACCAGGATAAACGATGGCAGCCATAATATAAGGCGGATCATAAGCGGGGAAGGTTTCACGCTTGATGGTTGATAATGAGCTGATACCCATGATCAATAACCCAAGCATCAACAAGTTTGCCGCTGTTGGGTGCCTAGAAAAGAACTTGATCATGACGCACTCTCCTGAGTATCAGATTCAAGCTTAACCTCTTCAGAGTTCGACTCTTTCAGTAACATGCCTTCGATAGCTGGCAGGACGTCATTAAGAACCAATTTATCTCCCGTTTGTAGCTCGCCACTCACAGCCACTTGGTTATCTCTGCGATAAAGCACTTCAACACTCACCACTTGCAAGCGCTGATTGTCATCCATCAGGTAAACCTTGTCACCGTGCAATGCTCGCTCTGGAACCACCCAACTTAGATTCGCGACACCTTCAATCTCAGCTTTTACAAACATGCCGTTGACCAACGGGGTCGCATTGCTTGGCTGCAGTTGTGAATAGTCTTGAGCGATCTCGAGAATAATCCCTGCTGTCGCTTGGTTTTCATCAACCGTCTCACTGATTCTTGCCACCTTCGCAGGCCAACTCAGGTTCAGGTTGCCGCTGTTAAGTTGAATCGTCGCTTTGATTGGCGCTTCATAAGGATTAGGGATCCCTGCAGCATCGCGAGGGAACTGATTAAAGCTCGAGGCTAAAGTTTGCATATCGTGAATAGAAAGTTGCGCCTCCACTTCCATGACATTAATCCCGTGAGCAACAAACATCTCTTGCTGAAGGTTAACCACTTGATTTTGTTCGATATCAACCTGAGCAATTCGCATCGCTCTTGGCAAAATGATGGTGGTCTTATCGAGAGATCGCTGCGCCTCTTTCACTTTAGACACATTGACCTTTATCACCGCTTCCGCAACTCGTTTTTCATCAGGCATTAAAGCGATTTGGTTCGCGATATCCAACACTAGCTTCTGTTGAGACAGTGCACTTTGCTGTTGCAGGTCGACATCCGATTGAGAAGTCAGCCCTTTCTTACGCAGATCTTGTTTACGTTGTAGCTCTTTGTTGCTGATCACTAAGCGATTCTTTTCGATCTTAAGAGTCTGATTCAGGTTGTCTTCTTCTTGATTTAATTTCGCTAATGAGGTTTGACTTGATTTAAGATCGGCCTCTGCTTGTATCAGCTTCAATTCGTAATCCAGTGGATCAACCTTGAGCACGACCGTTCCCGCAGGGATCACCTGACCTTTCTCAAGATCCGGATGACGATAAACGATCTGTCCTGTCACCTCGGCAATCGCTTTCCATTCGACTTTCGGCACCACTTTGCCAAAACCAACCGCTAACGGTGCTATCAGTTGTTGCTCTAGGCTTACTGTGTCAACTAAGCGAGCTCTATCACCCGCAGGCTTGGTTGGCAGATCCGGCTTCAAGTTAATCGCAACCACAAGGCCAATGACACCAACCGCAAGTGCCGGAAAGAAGAGTAGTTTTTTATTTATTTTCATTATCTTTGATCCTGCACGGAAGAAGGGCTAGGCGTGTTTATAAAGCCTTCTGTCATCAATTGAATGTTGTGTTCGATTAAACGGTTAAGAAATTCTTCATTAATCTCAATACCATGGATTGCTAATAGAGGGGGCGGTGCAATGAATGGAAATACCATTAAGCTTATATACGACACGCGACAGAGCTTGGGATCCATCTCTTTTCTCAAGACACCTTGTGCCACCAACTTTTCAAAAATGACATCTTGGGCTGGCTTCGCCACATCGAGGAAAACCTTTTCGAGCAACTCTCTTTGCACTTCCGAGGGAGGCATATTCATCACTTGGGCAATCAAGCGAGGAAACTTGGGCACCTTGACCATCTCTTTGTAGTAAGTCCGCATTAAATCGAGAAAGTTTTCATGACTGCTCTCTTCAACTAACTTCTGCATTTGTAGCTGCATCGGTCGTAGGGTTTCACGTAGCATCGCCTCAAATAACCCAGCCTTACTGCCAAAGTAATAACGGATCATCGCAATGTTCACACCCGCACGCTCAGCGATCAGGCGTGTCGAGACCTTGTCGTATGGCTGAACAACAAACAGATCGCGAGCATGCTCAATCAATAACTGTCGAACATCTAAGTTCTGCTGAGGCCGCCCCGCTTTTCGTGCCGTCATGGCAAAAATCCATCCCTATAATTAATCATCCGATTAATTATAGAGATAAACAGACGTAACAGTAGAAGATTAATTACTCACTATTTAATCAAGTGATTAATTAATAGGGTCACACTTATAATTTTTTTGGTGAATCGTTCCATCAAAAAGATTTACTACAAAGTTTTAACCTACACATCAGCCAAACGATAAACTAACCCGCCAATACAAAACCACCAATCAGTCGATTTAGCCAAAGAGGAGATAAAAAACAGCACAAACCAAACCAAAACACTGCCAATGTACGCTGATATTGGATTTTCTTGTTTGACGCTCAGAATAAATTACGGTAAATATGGTGTTAACAGTTTATTTACGGATATTTGTGTAATGATTTTTTCTTCTTCTCTACTGCTGAAACTTCTCCTTATCGTGAACCAATCGCGCGGGTAAGTTGTGGGTCAAGAACTACACAAATATTAAAACCCGCACTGAGCGGGTTTTTTTGTAACTGGCACTTTTAAAAGAACATCATTCTTAATAATAATTTGGATAGCAATCGATTCATTATCGATATAAGGAAGCACCCATGAACGATCAAGTAATAATTTTTGATACTACCTTACGTGACGGCGAGCAAGCATTGGCAGCAAGCCTTACGGTAAAAGAGAAGTTACAGATCGCTTATGCTCTTGAGAGACTGGGTGTGGATGTTATCGAAGCTGGCTTCCCTATCTCTTCTCCAGGTGATTTTGAATCGGTTCAAACGATTGCAAAACACATCAAAGGCAGCCGTATTTGTGCGCTTTCTCGTGCCGTTGCAAAAGATATAGACGCCGCTGCAGAAGCACTAAAAGTAGCGGACCAATTCCGTATTCACACTTTCATTTCAACATCGACGGTACACGTACAAGATAAGCTACGCCGCAGCTACGACGATGTTGTCGAGATGGCAGTGAAAGCCGTCAAACATGCGCGTAACTACACTGACGATGTGGAGTTTTCTTGTGAGGATGCAGGTCGTACCCCTATCGATAACCTATGTCGCATGGTTGAAGCCGCGATTAACGCGGGCGCGAAAACCATCAACATTCCAGACACCGTTGGCTACACAGTACCGAATGAGTTTGGTGGCATTATCAAAACGCTATTCGATCGCGTACCCAACATCGATCAAGCGATCATCTCTGTTCACTGTCACGATGACTTAGGTATGTCGGTTGCGAACTCAATTGCTGCTGTGCAAGCGGGCGCTCGCCAAATTGAAGGCACAATCAATGGTATTGGAGAACGTGCGGGTAACTGTTCTTTAGAAGAAATCGCAATGATCATCAAAACTCGTCAAGAGCTTTTGGGGGTTCACACCGGCTTGGATCATAAAGAGATTCACCGTACCAGTAAGTTGGTTAGCCAACTTTGCCACATGCCAATTCAAGACAACAAAGCAATCGTCGGTGCTAACGCATTCAGCCACTCTTCAGGTATTCACCAAGACGGCATGCTTAAGAACAAGAACACTTACGAGATCATGACGCCTGAGTCGATTGGTTTGAAAAACAAAGCATTGAATCTAACAAGCCGTAGTGGCCGTGCGGCAGTTAAGAGCCACATGGACGCAATGGGTTATAAAGATAATGAGTACAACCTAGATTCATTGTACGAAGACTTCTTGAAACTTGCTGACCGTAAAGGACAAGTCTTCGATTACGACCTAGAAGCATTAATGCACTTCGCGAATCTACGTGACGAAGATGACTTCTATAAACTTAACTACCTAAGCGTACAATCTGGTAGTGTTATGTCTACCACCAGCATCAAGCTGCAATGTGGTGATGAAGAGAAATGCGAAGCGGCTGTCGGCAACGGTCCTGTTGATGCTTTATACCAATGTATTTACCGCTTAACAGGCTACGAAATCGCGTTGGATAAATTCGACCTTACTGCGAAAGGTGAAGGCGAAGATGGCTTAGGTCAAGCGGACATCATTGCTAACTATAAAGGCCGTAAGTACCACGGTACGGGCGTTTCAACGGATATCGTTGAAGCTTCTGGTCAAGCGTTGCTACACGTTATCAATAGCATTCAACGCGCAGACACTATTGCTGAAATGAAGCAGCAAAAATTCGCGACAGTTTAAGACCCCAATAACAGAGCCCTAGAGCCGATGTTGTTGGCTTTAGGGACAAAATTTAAAACGAGCCAAACCGCTCAGTAACAAGAATTAAAGGATTAACATGACAGATAAATCATACAAAATTGCCGTACTACCTGGTGATGGCATTGGCCCAGAAGTAATGCAACAAGCACATAAAGTGTTAGACGCGATCGAAAAGAAGCACGCGATTAGCTTTTCTCGCGAAGAGTATGATGTTGGTGGTATTGCAATTGATAATCACGGCTGTCCACTTCCAGAAGCGACAGTCACGGGCTGTGAAGAATCTGATGCGGTACTTTTTGGCTCAGTTGGTGGTCCTAAATGGGAACACCTTCCACCAAACGATCAACCAGAGCGTGGTGCCCTACTTCCTCTGCGTAAGCATTTCCAACTGTTCTGTAACCTACGTCCAGCGCAAATCCACAAGGGTTTAGAGTCTTTCTCTCCTTTACGTGCTGATATTTCAGGTAATGGTTTCGACATCGTTGTTGTTCGTGAACTAACAGGCGGTATCTACTTCGGCCAACCTAAAGGTCGTGAAGGCGAAGGCGCAACTGAAAAAGCCTTTGATACTGAGGTTTACCACCGTTACGAAATCGAACGTATTGCAAAGATTGCGTTTGAATCTGCACGTCTACGTAACAAAAACGTTTACTCAATCGATAAAGCGAACGTTCTACAGAGCTCTATCTTATGGCGTGAAGTGGTTGAAGAAGTCGCGAAAGACTACCCAGATGTGAAACTGAGCCACATGTACATCGATAACGCGACCATGCAGCTAATCAAAGATCCATCTCAGTTTGACGTAATGCTATGTTCAAACATCTTCGGTGACATCATCTCTGATGAGTGTGCAATGATCACGGGTTCTATGGGTATGCTTCCTTCTGCAAGCTTGAACGAAAGTAACTTCGGCCTATACGAACCTGCAGGTGGCAGCGCGCCAGATATCGCAGGCAAGAACATCGCGAACCCAGTAGCGCAAATTCTTTCTGCGGCGCTAATGCTTCGTTACAGCCTAGGCGAAGAAGCCGCAGCTCAAGATATCGAAACAGCGGTATCTAAAGCACTTTCTGCAGGCGAGCTAACCGCTGACCTTGCAGGCAAAAACCAAGCGCTGACTACCTCTGAAATGGGTGACAAGATCGCTGAGTACATCTTAGCTTCATAAGCTAGATGCTTAGATTAGAAGCAAGTACATAAGAATAATATCAAGCCAAGTCAGCTTAAATAGCATGACTTGGCTAGAAACAAACACTGGGACTGATGCTCCCAAGGAAGAAAAGCTATGTCGACAAACCAGCAAGCAAAAACCTTATACGAAAAAGTTTATGACGCTCACGTTGCGGTTGCAGCGAAAGGCGAAACGCCAATTCTTTATATCGATCGCCACTTAGTCCATGAAGTAACGTCGCCACAAGCCTTTGATGGCCTACGAGAAAAAGGTCGTAAAGTTCGCCAAGTAGGCAAAACTTTTGCAACCATGGATCACAACGTATCGACACAAACGAAAGACATCAACGCTTCTGGTGAGATGGCTCGTATCCAAATGGAAACGCTATCGAAAAACTGTGAAGAGTTTGGTGTCACGCTTTACGACTTAAACCACAAATACCAAGGTATTGTTCACGTAATGGGCCCTGAGCTAGGTATTACTCTGCCGGGCATGACCATCGTATGTGGTGACTCACACACAGCAACACATGGTGCATTTGGTTCATTAGCATTCGGTATCGGTACTTCAGAAGTTGAGCACGTTCTAGCAACTCAAACGCTAAAACAAGCTCGCGCTAAAACCATGAAGATCGAAGTAAAAGGCAAAGTCGCTGAAGGCATTACCGCAAAAGATATCGTACTAGCTATCATCGGCAAGACAACAGCCGCTGGCGGTACAGGCTATGTGGTTGAATTCTGTGGTGAGGCCATTACGGACCTTACAATGGAAGGTCGTATGACGGTATGTAACATGGCGATCGAGCTTGGCGCTAAAGCGGGTCTAATTGCTCCAGATGCAACCACTTACGAATACATCAAAGGTCGTAAGTTCTCTCCTGAGGGCGAAGACTTACAAGCAGCTATTGAATACTGGAACACATTGAAAACCGATGCTGATGCAGAGTTCGATGCGGTTGTTACGCTAGAAGCTACAGACATCAAACCACAAGTCACTTGGGGAACCAACCCAGGTCAGGTTATCTCAGTAGACACACCAATCCCTGCACCAGAAAGCTTCGCAGACCCTGTTGAAAAGGCATCGGCAGAAAAAGCTCTGGCTTATATGGGTCTTGAAGCGGGTAAGTCGCTATCGGATTACAACGTCGATAAAGTCTTCGTAGGTTCTTGTACTAACTCGCGTATCGAAGACATGCGTGCAGCTGCTGCCGTAGCAAAAGGCCGCCAAGTAGCGAAACATGTTCAAGCATTGATCGTTCCAGGCTCTGAGCAAGTAAAAGCGCAAGCTGAAGCAGAAGGCCTAGATAAGATCTTCATCGAAGCAGGTTTTGAATGGCGCCTACCAGGCTGCTCTATGTGTCTTGCAATGAACAACGACCGTCTAGGTCCACAAGAGCGCTGTGCTTCTACATCAAACCGTAACTTTGAAGGTCGCCAAGGCCGTGATGGTCGTACGCACCTAGTTAGCCCAGCAATGGCAGCAGCAGCAGCAATCGCTGGTCACTTTGTCGATATTCGTGAACTTTAATTAGAGGATTTAACATGTCAGGTTTTCAACAACACACCGGATTAGTCGTTCCTCTAGATACGGCCAACATCGATACCGATGCGATCATTCCAAAACAGTTTCTACAGAAAGTGAACCGTATCGGTTTTGGTAAGCACTTATTCCACGATTGGCGCTTCCTAGATGACGCAGGCCAACAGCCAAACCCTGAGTTTGTAATGAACGCACCACGCTATAAAGGCGCTTCAATTCTACTGGCTCGTGAAAACTTTGGTTGTGGTTCATCTCGTGAACATGCACCTTGGGCGCTTGCAGATTACGGTATTCAAGTGATGATCGCGCCAAGCTTTGCAGACATTTTCTACGGTAACTCGATCAATAACCAGATGGTTCCTGTTCGTCTTACAGAGCAGGAAGTTGATGAAATCTTCCAGTTCGTTGAAGCAAACGAAGGCGCAGAAATTACAGTTGATCTTGAAGCACTCAAAGTCACTGCCAATGGAAAAGAATACTCGTTTGAAATTGATGAGTTCCGTCGTCACTGCTTGCTGAATGGCCTAGATAACATCGGCCTAACGCTTCAACACGCAGATAAGATTTCAGAGTTTGAAGCTAAGATTCCTAGCTTCCTGAAATAGCATCACACAGTTTTGTGTACATATAAAAGGTTGGCCTAGTGCCAACCTTTTTTATTTGGCTGAGCTTTTAGCTTAACTTAATGTGCTTATTAAGCTCTGCCCTTTATTTAGAGCAGTTCCGCTATTTAACTGAAGAGCTATGAAAGAAAATCGTAAAGCATAAGGTCTAAGTAGTCAGTCATCAGGAGAATGCCATGAAACAACTACTTTTTATTGTCAGCCTACTTTTCTCAACCTTAGCTTGGTCTGCGCCTAAACCTGATCTTTGGCCATACTGGAACCAAAGCAATGAAACCAACCAAGAACAGGTATCTCATCAAGACTGGCAGCAATTTATCGATAGCTACTTAGTTAAACAAGGGCAAAACACCCTAGTTCGCTATCAAGCTGTGAGCACTGTAGATAAGACAAAGCTCAAGCAATACATCAAGAGGCTAGAGCAGTTGAATCCACTCGACTATTCAAAAGCAGAGCAGTATGCCTACTGGGTTAATTTATATAACGCCGTGACTGTCGATTTGATTCTTGATGCGTACCCGATTAAATCCATCACCAAGCTCGGCGGACTGTTTAGTTTTGGACCGTGGGGAGATGATGTAGTGAAGGTAAATGGGAAGTCGCTGACACTCAATGATATTGAACATCGAATCTTAAGACCGATTTGGCAAGATCCACGTACGCATTATGCAGTGAATTGTGCGAGTTTGGGTTGCCCTAACTTGCAGTCTGAAGCTTTTACCTCTGACAACACTGAAGCCTTGTTAGAACAAGCTGCTAGTGATTTTGTAAATAGTGATAAGGGCGTGTTAATTGAAAACAACAAACTTCAACTATCATCGATTTACGAATGGTTTGCTGTGGATTTTGGTACAGAAAAACAACTCATTCAACACTTAGACCAGTATCGAACAAAGCCGGTGACGAACACTGAAAAAACCAGTTATGACTATGATTGGTCACTTAACCAAGCAAACTAGTTCTAACGCGAGAGTTAATCACTAAAGCTAAACAAAAAAAGAGGCTAGAGGTTTTATTAACCACTAGCCTCTTCTCAATTCTTTGACCGTATCTCCACAATTAAAAGCTTGAGTCTGGTTGCTGTAAGAACTCAATTTCCTCAGGAGTCGAAGTTCGACCTAGTACTTCATTGCGGTGTGGGTAACGACCAAAACGCTCAATGATCACCTTGTGCTTAAACTCAAAATCAAGGTTATTCTCTAGCCCTGTCTGAGAAAAAAGCAGCACCGCTTGTTCATGCATCAGCAAAGATTCACTGTGCATATAAGGCATATACAGGAAGCTTTTCTGTTGTTGATTGAGTTGGTGATCAAAGCCACCCGCTACCGCTTCTTGAGCTAGAACCAACGCCATAGGATCTGCAGTAAACGCATCTGGACTATTTCTACCAAGATTCCGAGAAAACTGGTCAAGCACGATAATTTCAGCCAAGCGTCCTTCTGCATTTTGTCGCCATTCAAATAGCTCACCTTGGATAGCGGCTTTGTGCAGTTTAGCAAAACGAGACTCAATCAAAGTATCGATCTCTCCACCGCCAGTAAACCAATCTTTAGGCGTCAATTCATCGAACCAAAACTCTAGAACATTCTGATACGTTACCGTCATATAATTCCCTTTAATAAAAAACCGAGTAATTTTGTTATTACTCGGTTTAGTGTTCGATTACTTAAAACCTTTGACCTTCTTTATCAAGTCATAAGCATTTTGAATTTCTTGCGACTTTTCTTTCGCGACATTCATCATTTCTGGTGGTAAGCCCTTCGCCATCAACTTATCAGGGTGGTGTTCATTCATCAGCTTACGGTAGGCTTTCTTCACCTCTTTACCATCGGCACTTTCACTCACTCCTAACACCTTAAAAGCATCTGCCAACTGGTTTTGCTGTGAAGCTTGTTGCCACCCCGATGACTGTCCGTGACCTTGATGCCCACCAAAGCTTCCACCTTGCTGTTGAAAACGAAATGCTGCTTCTTGCATCTGTAAACGGCGCTCTAGCTGTTCCGCAGAAAACCCAAGACCTTGCGCTATCTTATGCAAAACCTGACGCTCACTTGGGTGCAAGCTTCCATCGGCAAATGCTGCAGATACTTGTAGCTCAAGAAAAAACTGCAGAAGGTCAAAACGACCACCCGATGAGATTTTCACACGCTCAAGTACATCACTTAATGGAAAGTCACTCTCTTTGCCATCGCGGAAAGCCTCTTGAGCCGCTTTACGTTGTTCACCATGCAGGTTCATACGCTCCATCATTGTAGAAGCGAGCTGAATCTCTTCTGGTGTAACCTGCCCCTTAGCTTTAGCAACGTGTCCCATAACTGCAAAAGCAGATTTGAAAAACTCGTTTTGTCTTTCAGCTTGGCTTGGACCTCGGCCAAAACCAGAGCTATTGAAGCCCGATTGGCTTAAACGTCGAGCCTTATCAAATTGATGCCCTAAAAACAGACCAAAAACTAAACCGAGCGGCCCTCCAAATAAAAAGCCAAAAAACGCGCCCAAAATTTTGCCAAATATTTGCATTATGTGTTCTCTATCTATGAATTTTATCTGAGTAACGCTGTCTGATGATGCTGAATGCTAATATTTCCTTTATCATAAGGAAAATGCTTTATTAATTGGATTGATACTAGATCAACCCTTCATCTAGTGACACAGGATAGTTCAACTTCATGCAATCTTTTTCCCGCACCTTGTTAGCCGCGTCTATAAGTACGGCATTATACGTGTCGACAACTCAAGCTGAAACAATCACCGATAGTAGTGTGCAGGAAATGCCCTCTATAGATCAATGCTTGATCGAGCCCGCTGCAGAAAACGAGACACAGCTACCCGCTCATGTTGAGTCAGATCGCTTAGAAGCTATCAATGGTGACAAGGCAATCTATTCGGGTGACGTAAGAGTTACGCAAGGGAACAAGATCATCCTTGCTGATAATGTGACCCTACACCAACAAGAAAATATCGTTGTAGCTGAAGGCAACGTAAACTTTAGTGATGGTCAAATAAAATCCATTTCCGATAAAGCGACAAATAATCTAAATACTGATCAAATCGAATTAGAGAACACTCAATATCAGTTTCTTTGTGAACCAGGCCGAGGAGATGCCCAATATATATCTCGCACTGGCAAAGCGGTTTATACCATGGAAGACGGATCTATCACATCCTGCCCACTAGGTGATAAATCATGGAGGTTAAAAGCTTCTAGTATTGAACTCGATCAAGATGAAGAAGAAGCCACATTCTACAATCCGCGTTTTGAAATTCTAGATGTTCCTGTTTTCTATCTACCGTATCTCACCGTTCCAGTGGGTGATAAACGTAAAACTGGCTTTTTGTACCCAACGATTTCATACGGCTCTAGTGATGGTTTCGAAACCGAAGTACCATTTTATTGGAATATAGCACCAAACTACGATCTACTTATCACAACTAAATATATGGCAGAACGTGGAACGCAACTGAATAACGAGTTCCGTCATTTAAGTAATTTTGGTGAAAGTAACTTAAAGTTTGAGTTCCTAGAAAGTGATGATAAATACCCGGAACAAGGCAGTCGTTGGGGTGGGCAGTTCAACTTTGAAGGGATCTATCAACAAGCATGGAAGTTTGACATCGACTATTCAAAGGTTAGTGATGTTAATTATTTTTCAGATGTGGATTCAAATATCGGTAATAGAGAAGACGGTCAGCTTTTACAATCAGGACAAGTTACTTACCGATCTCTAAACTGGGATGCATCCATCGCAGTTCGTGACTTCCAAGTACTTACCGATGGAGATAACCAAGCCTATCGTTTAATGCCGCAGCTAACATTTAACTATTACGCTCCTATTATATGGGACTCTGTAGAGGTGGATATGATTAGTCATATCTCTCAATTTGATACAGATGCAAAAGGAAAACCAACAGCAACACGATTGCACATAGAACCAGGGTTAAAAGTACCATTAAGTACAACTTGGGGTACATGGACAACCGAGGCTCGTCTACTTGGAACATACTATAACCAAGACCTGAGTGGTGTAGATACATCTCTAGCAGAGTATGCTGATTTAGAAGAAAGTGTTAGCAGAGTTATACCCGAATTTAGAAGTCATGCCGGTATTGTACTTGAGCGCGACACTACATTAATGAACGGGTACACACAAACTCTTGAACCACAAGTTCAATACCTTTACGTTCCCGAAGAAGAACAAAATAACATTGCTCGCTACGATACTACTCTTTTACAGACAGATTATTACGGCTTATTTAGAAGTAGGAAATACAGTGGGGTTGATTTTATAGCAGCTGCAAATCAGCTAAGCTATGGTGCGTCTTCTCGCTTCTTTGATGACGAGTACAAAGAACGTCTTAATATTTCTTTCGGTCAAATTTTTTATATCGATAAAGAAACAAAGCAATCAACTGGCAACAACGATTCAACAGAAAAATCTAATTATTCATCTTGGGCAGTTGAGGTCGACTTTAATTACGATGACTACCTTTTTTACCATGGTGGCGTTCAATACGATATCGACTCAGCAGAAATGCAACTAGCTAATAGTACAATTGAATATCGAATAGACAGTAACGGTTTTGTGCAAGCAAACTACCGCTACGTCACTAAAGAGTACATTGAAGATAATGTCGGCGAGACAATTACTAATATTGATGAGATTACACGGGAAGGTATCTCACAAGCAGGTTTAGTCACAGGTTATCAATTCACTCCGAAATGGTACGCCAGCGCCCAGTACTACCATGATATGAACGAAAACATTGCTATCGAGTGGTTAGCTAACCTGCGCTATAAAGATGATTGTTGGTACGTGGGAGTTACCTATAGCAACGAACTCCGAAGCTGGACTGGTAGCGGCTATTCAGACATCAATGCTGATCCTGTCTACGAAAACAACTTTAGTGTCAATTTTGGTATTGTGGGCTTCGGTACATCGGCGGGATCGGGATCAAACATTTCAGGCTTTGATAGCTCTGGAAACTCTTTAGAATACGGCCGTCCATTCTTCTTAAACAACTAATTTTCTTTACTGATAAAACGTCAGTAAATTTAAAGGATTACACATGACATTGTGGAAACGCACATTAATTGCCATCGCAGCGGCTTGTACTGTATCAGTAAGCTACGCAGCGCCGGTAGAACTAGACAGCGTAAAAGTTATCGTTAACGAAGGCGTTATCTTACAAAGTGACATCGATGCTTCAATGAAGACGCTGCGCGCAAATGCTAAGAAAAGCGGCCAGACACTACCATCGCAAGACGTGCTCAATGAGCAAGTGCTTGAAAAGCTGATCATCGATACCATTCAAACACAAGAAGCGGAACGTATTGGCGTTCGTATTGATGATGCTCGACTTGATCAAGCAATCGAAGGCATCGCGAAAGACAACAACCAGACTGTAGAACAATTAACAGCATCGGTTGCTGAAGAAGGCCTTAGTTACAATGCATTTCGCGAACAAGTAAGAAAAGAGATTGCGGCAAGTGAAGCGCGTAACGCCTTAGTGCGTCGTCGTATCAACATTCTTCCAGCTGAAGTCGATAACCTTGCGGATATCTTGGCGCAAGAGACTAACGCGACCGTTCAATACAAAATCGGACACATCCAACTTCGCTTTAATGATGACCAAACCAAAGAAGAGCTAGAAGCTCAAGCTAAAGAAGTGGTTGAGGAGCTTAACTCAGGCAAAGATTTCAGCACCATGGCTTATACTTATTCAAAAGGCCCTAAAGCGCTACAAGGTGGTGACTGGGGTTGGATGCGTAAAGAAGAGATGCCTACCATTTTTGCAGACCAAATCAAAATGCAGAATAAAGGCAGCATCATCGGTCCTTTCCGAAGCGGCGTTGGTTTCCATATTTTGAAAATTGAAGATGTGAAAGGCTTGGAAACGGTAGCGGTAACGGAAGTTAATGCTCGTCATATCCTAATTAAGCCGACCGTCATCTTAAGTGACGACGGTGCCAAGGAGCAATTAGAGGAAATCACGCGTCGTGTTAACGCGGGTGAAGCGAGCTTTGGTGAACTTGCGCAGCAATACAGCCAAGATCCAGGCTCTGCAGTGCAAGATGGTGAACTAGGCTACCAAACACCGGATTTGTATGTACCTGAATTCAAGCACCAAGTAGAAACACTACCTGAAGGTAAAATCAGTGCACCATTCAAAACCGTGCATGGTTGGCATATTGTTGAAGTGCTTGATCGCAGAGAAGTAGACCGTACAGACTCTGCTTTGAAAAATAAAGCATACCAAATTCTATTTAACCGTAAGTTCAACGAAGAAGCTGGCGCTTGGCTACAAGAAGTAAGAGCGAGTGCTTTTGTTGAAATGGTTGAGGATGACCAAGATGACAACTAAACGCCTTGTCATTACGGCAGGTGAACCTGCGGGAATTGGGCCAGATTTAACTCTCGCCTTATCCCAAGAAAGCTGGCCACATCAGCTCGTGGTGTGTGCGGACAAAACCCTACTAGCAGAGCGAGCTCAAATGTTAGGGATCGAGGTGGAGCTGTTGGATTACGATTCAACCGCGCCCAAGCAACCTCAACGCTCTGGAACATTGGTTGTGAAACATGTTCCACTCGCTGAAGTCGCCGTTGCGGGTCAACTTAATGAAGCGAACGGCCACTACGTATTAAATACATTAGAAACCGCAGCAATTGGCTGTATGAATGATGAATTTGATGCTATTGTCACCGGCCCTGTTCACAAGGGTGTAATTAACCGAGCTGGCGTTGCTTTTAGTGGCCATACCGAGTTCTTTGCAGAGAAGTCCAATACACCGCTCGTGGTGATGATGTTGGCAACAGAAGGGCTGCGTGTTGCGCTAGTAACAACGCACATCCCACTAGCTTATGTATCTCAAGCAGTGACCGAAGACAGATTAGAGCAAATTATTGCAATTCTGAATAAAGATTTGGTTGAAAAGTTTGCTATTGAGAAACCAACTATCTACGTGTGTGGCTTGAATCCACATGCAGGTGAAGATGGTTGCTTGGGACGTGAAGAGATAGAAACCATCACCCCGACGCTAGAAAAAATTCGCCAAAAAGATGGCATCAATTTAGTTGGCCCATTGCCAGCAGACACCATCTTTAATGAAAAATATTTGCAAGATGCAGATGCTGTTTTAGGTATGTATCACGACCAAGTACTCCCAGTATTGAAATACAAAGGGTTTGGTCGTTCAGTGAACATCACGCTTGGCTTACCGTTTATTCGAACATCAGTCGACCACGGTACCGCCTTAGACTTGGCAGGGAAAGGCCAAGCCGATACAGGGAGCTTTAGAACAGCGCTCACGCACGCCATTGAATTAGTAGAGAAAAAGCAATGAGAAATGATGTCCACTTAGGGCACAAAGCGCGTAAACGTTTTGGTCAAAACTTCCTTAACGATCCATACATTATTGATGGCATCGTATCTAGCATTAACCCACTACCAGGTCAAAACTTGGTAGAGATCGGTCCTGGTCTAGGCGCAATTACTGAGCCAGTGGGTAAGCTTGTCGATAAATTTACAGTTATCGAATTGGATAGAGACCTGGCTGAACGTCTTCGCAACCATCCCGATCTGGCTGATAAGCTAACGATCTATGAAGGCGATGCAATGAAGTTCGATTTCGAACAACTTGTTAAGCCAAACAACAAGCTACGTATTTTCGGTAACTTGCCATACAACATCTCGACACCATTGATGTTCCACCTTTTTGAGTTCCATAAAGACGTGCAAGACATGCACTTCATGCTTCAAAAAGAAGTGGTTAACCGATTAGCGGCCGGCCCAGGTACTAAAGCTTATGGTCGTCTTACGGTAATGGCTCAATACTACTGTAAAGTGACGCCTGTGCTAGAAGTGCCACCAACGGCCTTCGTTCCGCCACCGAAAGTAGATTCTGCAGTAGTACGCCTACAGCCATACGAAGTGCTACCTTACCCGGCAAAAGATCTGAAATGGCTAGATCGTGTATGTCGTGAAGGCTTTAACCAGCGTCGTAAAACGGTTCGTAACTGCTACAAGAGCCTAATCGACAAGGAAGTACTTGAAGAGTTGGGTGTTAACCCAGGCATGCGTCCTGAAAATTTAACGCTCGAGCAGTTTGTCGACATGGCAAACTGGTTGTACGACACTCACAGCGCTGACAAATAATTCTAAAAGGCTCCTACACTTCGGTGAGGAGCCTGTTTTTTATGTAATACTTTAAAGTATACCAACAACAAAAGGTGCGAATATGGATATATCTACGCCTTGTATCAAATGTCAGGTTCACTCTAAATACATAGAGGAACAATCTGAACCAACGAAGAACCGCTACGTCTTCGCCTACATTATTACCATCAAAAATCTCAGTAAAACAACGGTTCAACTAATGTCTCGCCGCTGGCTGATTACCGACTCCAACGGCAAACAACTCACCATAGAAGGTGATGGCGTGGTTGGGCAACAACCCGTGATTGAAGCCAACGACGAATACACTTACACCAGTGGTACCGTCATCGAAACTCCTGTGGGTGTTATGCAAGGTCATTATGTGATGACTGATAACAAAGGCATCGACTTCATAACTGAAGTTGATCCATTCAGACTCGCAATCCCTAATATTCTTAATTAGTCGTACATCCGTATCTACAGGAAATTATTGTGTCGAATTATATTGTCGGAGACATCCAAGGGTGCTTCGACGAACTTCAATTACTGCTTAAAACCGTCAATTTTGATAAGCAGCAAGATACCTTATGGGTTGCTGGTGACTTAGTCGCCCGTGGTCCTAAATCATTGGAGACGCTACGCTTTATTCGTAGCCTAGGTAACGCTGCTAAGGTTGTATTAGGCAACCATGACTTGCATCTACTTGCGGTTTCCTTAGGGCTATTTCCAGCTAAAGCAAAAGACAAGACTCAACCCATTCTTGATGCAGAAGACCGAGAACAGCTGCTCGAATGGTTAAGACAACAGCCTTTGATTCAAGAACATCCAGAGTTCGTAATGTCTCATGCTGGCATCTCACCTCAATGGGATCTAGAGCGAGCGCGTATTGAAAGTCTGGAAATAGCTGATTTATTAAAATCAGAGCAGTGGCAATGGCTTATCGAAAACATGTACAGCAACACGCCTGACTCATGGTGTCAAAATTTAGAAGGGATTGAGCGCTATCGCTATGCGATAAACAGCCTGACTAGAATGCGCTTCTGTTTTACTGATGGCCGACTCGATATGGCCTGTAAACTTCCGCCAAGCGAAATTACCACTGAGCCGTTAGTGCCTTGGTTTGACCTACCACAACGTATAAAGCTGGATAAAACAGTTATTTTTGGACACTGGGCTGCGCTAGAAGGTTACTCAGGAAAAGATGTGATTGGACTTGATACTGGGTGTGTGTGGGGGGGAGACTTGACGATACTTCGCTGGGAAGACAAACAGTTTTTCACTCAAAAAGCGCTATAGAAACACGAGATACGAGATACGAGATACGAGATACGAGATACGAGATACGAGATACGAGATACGAGATACGAGAAGCTTGCGCTAGCTGTGCACAGTAACGCAAGCATTTTCAGAGCCTAACTCTTAATAACCACCGTTAACGCTCGAGAACCACAAACTCCATATCGTGCTTGTTTTTCTCATCCGCTTGATAAGTATCATTAAAGCTCTGCTTCCAACCTTCTCCCCAGTCTGGGAATTGAGTATCACCATCCACATCAAAATCGATATAAGTCAGGTATAACTTGTTCGCTCTTGGTAAGCAGGTTTCATAGATTGAACCACCACCGATGATCATCACTTCATCAACATCACTTACCAGCTCTAGTGCTTTTTCAATCGAAGTTACCGTCGTTACGCCTTCGATTTCTAAACTCTCGTCGCGGCTGATTACAACGTTCAGCCTCCCCGGCAAAGGGCGACCAATTGAATCGTAAGTTTTACGCCCCATAACGACAGGTTTGCCCATAGTTGAACGTTTAAACCATGCGAAATCTGCAGGTAAATGCCAAGGCATCTGATTGTCTTTACCAATTACACGGTTGTTCGCCATTGCCGCTATCATGCTGATGATCATAAATCGAAAGTCCTGTCCTTACTTGAAAATGAAGTTGAAGCTAGACGATAGGTCTACGACGGTAGAATAACAGCCCAGGCACTGCTAAGCCAACCGCAAGCCCTGCGATAATGAACATCGATTTCAAAAAGTTCTCCATCAACAATGCCAATAGTTCTGGGTTGTATCCGGCTCGGTTAATCTCAACCATGGCAATCATCGCCTTAAAGGCAAACACGCCAGGGACCATCGGAATCAAGGCTGCAACCGTAAATACTTTCGGGTGTGCTAACAATTTATGCGACCAATGCACCCCTATCATGCCTACCAATGTAGCAGCAAAGAACGTCGCCCATTCAATAGGAATACCAAAGTGCATCATCAAATAACGGCTACCGTGACCAATGGAACCTCCCAGCGCACAATAAATTAATGCTCGTTGCGGTACGTTAAACACCAATGCAAAACCAACCGCAGGAATCGCAGCAAAAAACATGTCGTTGAGTAACCCAACAAAAAGTTCAAAAATAGTCATCAGTTCACCCACCCCCATACGTCAGATAGGCTCATCGCTGCGACAATACCTAAGCTTGTCGCTAGAGTTAATAGACTGGCCATAGTAAAACGCGCTAACCCCATATTAATGTGGCCTTTAAGCATATCTGCTACAGAGTTAATCAAAGGAAAACCAGGCACTAACATCAATACTGAAGAAGCCATCACGATGGTGGGTTGACCTCCAATATTGTAGAGCACCGCCTGAGCTGAAATGGTGGTGGTGACAAAAGCGGTAATAGCAAAATTTAATAACGGATTGAAATGACGATGACCGATCTCTTGTCTCACAATCATACCGCAAGCCGAAGCTATAAACGTCATCATAAAGACATGCCAATCTCCGCCAGCAAGACGGCTAAAAGAAGCACACGATAGCCCTATCATTACGACAACTAACCAACGGTTGTAGCGTTCAGGACTGATCCCTTGGATCTTATTATAAGCTAAATCATAATCTAGAATCCCTTTCTCCATCATGATACACACGCGTTGAATCTCGGTTATCACCTGCATATTAATGCCACGATCAGCGCAACTTCGAGTCGTCGTTATGCAATGATCATCCATTACTGTTGTCACAACCAACGCATTGGCTGACAGTGCAACTTCAACCTCATTCACCCCACAAGCAATACCGATGCGGCGCATAATGTCACCGACCAATGTGCTCTCGGCGCCATGAGCTAATAACATTTGTCCTGATTGAGCGACTAACCTTGAGATCGCTCTTTGTTTTGATGCCATGATTTCCTTCCCATAGGCGTTAATTATCTAAAGATAAATTTTGCATAAAAAACAGCAAGACGTCATGATTTAGATACAAAAAAACCGCAATTTTCATTGCGGTTTAATAAAACTATCAGCGTATCTTAGAAAAAGCGACCAAAGTGCTTATAAGAAACTACGAGGATTATTAATCACGAACATAGATAACATGACCGTCATCTTCTTCGTCATCCCAATCATCCCAGTCGTCGTCATCTTCAGTAACGACATTCTTACCGGCCATTGCATCTTTATGGTAGTCATCCCACATAAAGTTAACTTTTTCTTCTTCTTCAATTGCTTCAACTTCACGAGGTAGGTTCTCCATGAACTCACCCAGTTTAAAGCAAAGATCTTTGGTACCGATCTTGTTTACAGCAGAGATCTTGAAGTACTCGCCTTCCCAACCCAAAGCTTCAACGATTTCTTGAATCTTTTCGTCCGCTTCTTCTTCAGGCATTAGGTCAACTTTATTGAACACTAACCAACGAGGTTTCTGTGCAACTTTCTCACTGTATTGCTCAAGCTCATCGATGATCGTCAGTGCATTCTGAATAGGATCAGAACCATCGATCGGCAAAATATCGATCATATGCAGAAGAACGCGACAACGCTCAAGGTGCTTCAAGAAACGAATACCAAGACCAGCGCCATCAGCTGCGCCTTCGATCAAGCCAGGGATATCGGCAACTACGAAACTCTTCTCAGGGACAACACTTACCACACCTAAGCTAGGGATTAGCGTCGTAAACGGGTAATCAGCCACTTTTGGTTTCGCAGCAGATACTGAGCGAATAAACGTAGATTTACCAGCGTTTGGCAAACCAAGCATACCAACATCCGCTAGCAGAAGAAGCTCTAAACGCAGTTCGCGAACTTCACCTTTAGTACCCATTGTCTTTTGACGAGGAGCACGGTTAACAGACGACTTAAAGCGCGTGTTACCAAGACCGTGCCAACCACCTTTACCAACCATAACTTTCTTGCCATGCTCAGCAACTTCAGCAACGATTTCATTCGTGTGGATATCAACAGCGCGAGTACCTACCGGTACTTTCATCGTCATATCTTTACCACGTTTACCAGTACAGTTACCACCGCGGCCATTTTCGCCACGCTCAGCATTGTAAAAACGTTGGAAACGGTAATCGATCAGTGTGTTTAAGTTTTCATCCGCTTGAATGTAAACATCACCGCCATCACCGCCATCACCGCCGTCAGGACCACCTTTAGCGACGAATTTTTCGCGCCAAAAGCTTACTGTACCATTACCGCCATCACCGGCTTCTATTTTTACTGATGCTTCATCAACGAATTTCATTTTTTAACTCCGCACTTACGTTGCGTTACCACTCATCAAGGAGTGATATAAATTCTAGCAGATCCGTGTTTAGATCGATCACCTAAGATCTAGATCGATCTGCAACCAAGGAACAAATAAGGAGAGGTTCTTTGCTTTCTGTATCTTAAAAAACAAACGGCTTCTTAATAAAACCAAACTGTTTCTCAAAAATAGAACGGCTTATCAAAACCAAAACAAGAGCGTCTACTTTTTTATTCTCGCTATAAATAAAAAACCCTGCCGAATCGGCAGGGCTTTTGAATTCAGCTTGAAAGCTAGTATAAATAATCTAATAAAAGATTAAATTACTCAGCTTCGATGCTTACAAACTTACGGTTTTTAGGACCTTTTACTGCAAATTTCACTTTACCTTCAGTAAGAGCGAAAAGAGTATGGTCTTTACCGATGCCAACGTTTGTGCCAGCGTGGAACTTAGTACCACGTTGACGAACGATGATGTTACCTGCAAGAACAGATTCACCACCAAAACGCTTAACACCAAGACGTTTGCTTTCTGAATCGCGGCCGTTATTAGTAGAACCGCCAGCTTTTTTATGTGCCATTGTTAAACTCTCCTAATACTTAAGCGTTAATGCCAGTGATTTTCACTTCTGTGAACCACTGACGGTGACCAGCTTGCTTACGCGAGTGCTTACGACGACGGAACTTAACGATTTTTACTTTATCGCCACGACCGTGTTGTACTACTTCTGCAGTAACTTTGCCACCTTCAACAAGAGGTGCACCAACAGCGATTTCTTCGCCGTTAGCAACAAGAAGAACTTTATCAAATTCTACAGTTGCACCAGTTTCAACGTCTAATTTCTCTAAACGAAGTGTTTGACCTTCGCTTACTCGGTGTTGTTTGCCACCAGATTGGAAAACAGCGTACATATTTTACTCCGCTTTTTCCGCACAGCCTATGGTTGTTAATTCTACAACTCGGGTGTGCGCTAAACTAATCAATAGGGCGCAGATTCTACGGGAATCATGCCGCTATGACAAGCCATATTTTTAAAATATTGGCGAAAACATGTTCGCCAAAGAAAAGTGCGGCAATGATGCCTTTAAGTGATGTATTAATCAACGTTTTTTAGTGTATTATTCAACAATTATATACAACGTATAAGCCTTACAGGGTCTAACTTCAGCCGGATGAACAATGGATTTTAAAGCTATCCAAACGCTTACTGCCAATGATATGGCAAAAGTGAATGAAACAATTCAAGCCCAACTTAATTCTGACGTAAGTTTAATCAACCAGCTTGGTTTTTATATCGTTAGCGGTGGTGGCAAACGCCTACGTCCTTTGCTTGCTCTTTTATCTGCTCGTGCACTTGGTTATCAAGGTGAAGCTCATATCACCTCTGCAGCTTTTATCGAGTTTATTCACACCGCAACCCTTCTCCATGATGATGTCGTCGACGAGTCGGACATGAGACGCGGTAAAGCGACAGCCAACGCAGCTTTTGGTAATGCCGCTAGCGTTTTGGTGGGTGACTTTATCTACACTCGCTCGTTCCAGATGATGACAACGCTAGGATCCTTAAAGATCCTTGAGTTAATGAGTGAAGCAGTTAACGTGATTGCCGAGGGTGAAGTTCAACAATTAATGAACTGTAATAACCCAGACACCACAGAAGAAAGTTACATGCAGGTCATCTACTCGAAGACCGCTCGCTTGTTTGAAGCTGCAACGCAAATCGGTGCAATTCTTAGCGAATCATCACCTGAAATCGAAACGGCTATGCAAAACTACGGTAAATACCTAGGCACTGCATTCCAATTGATTGATGATGTGATGGATTACACTGCTGATGGTAAAGAGATGGGTAAGAACGTTGGTGACGATCTTGCAGAAGGCAAACCAACACTGCCTCTACTTTACGCAATGCATAATGGTTCTCCTGAACAAACCAGTATGATTCGAGAAGCGATTGAAAAAGCCAATGGTATGGAGCGTCTCGACGACATTATGGCTGTGATGAAAGAGACAGGCTCGTTAGAGTACACAACAAATAAAGCCTATGAAGAAGCAGATAAAGCGATTGCTGAGCTTTCTGTACTTCCTGATTCAGAATATAAGCAAGCGCTAACCACGCTCGCACACTTAGCTGTTAAACGTAGCAAGTAAGCAGGTTAATAGACAACTCGCTTCTAGCTTCTATATAAATAACAAAAAAGGGCCTCAGGGCTCTTTTTTAGTTTTGAACAAATATTTGTAAGAGAATCAAATTCAATATCGGCTCGCTTCTAATGACAGCGGCAGTTGTACTTCAATTTCTTCAAGTTCTTCCATTGGCACTGCGTATTGCTCATGCCCATTGTAAGTCTCTACCAAGGCGTACTGCTCTTGCTCATCAATGACCAATATTTTTCCTAAGCGCCCCAAATAGTGGACATTCATACCCTTTTCAACAGTAGCCATAAACTTTACCTCGACCTTGGTTATATAGACAGATACGAGCAACTTGAATTTTAGGATCAAAAAAGCCGATCATAATGATCGGCTCTTATTAACTATCTTTTGGCTGAGTTAAATGGTGTCCCGCTTATTTAGCGAATTCAACACCGATCTCAATATCGCCATTTAGCGTTTCAAGCATGCTATCTAAAGCATTACGTTCGAAGTCGCTCAGTTCACCGTAGCTAAGAATCGCTTCTGCGCCCTCTTTGCCTAGCTTAACTGGCTGTGCAAAGAACGGTGCGTGCTCGCCTTCACCTTCAACGTATGCACATTCAATTACGTTCTCTTCGCCTTGAAGCGCTTTCACTAGAGCAAGACCGAAGCGACAAGCCGCTTGACCCATCGATAGTGTTGCACTGCCGCCGCCAGCTTTAGCTTCTACTACTTCAGTACCCGCATTTTGGATACGAGTTGTTAGCGCTGCGATTTCTTCATCAGTAAACTCTACGCCTTCAACTTGAGAAAGTAGAGGAAGGATCGTTACACCTGAGTGACCGCCGATAACAGGAACACGGATGTTGCTTGGATCTTTATCTTTCAGCTCAGCAACAAACGTTTCAGAACGAATAACATCAAGAGTAGTAATACCGAATAAACGACGCTTGTCGTAAACGCCCGCTTTCTTAAGTACTTCAGCAGCGATTGGTACTGTTGTATTTACTGGGTTAGTGATGATACCAACACAAGCAGTAGGACAAGTAACTGCGATTTTCTCTGCAAGAGACTTAACAATGCCAGCGTTCACATTGAAAAGATCCGCACGATCCATACCAGGCTTACGAGCAACACCCGCAGAAATAAGCACAACATCCGCACCTTCTAGTGCTGGTGTTGGATCTTCACCCGCGTAACCTTTGATCGAAACAGGTGTTGGGATATGGCTAAGATCGGCAGCAACACCCGGAGTTACCGGAGCGATGTCGTAAAGTGCAAGATCTGAACCAGCAGGCAGGCGGTTCTTTAGTAGTAGGGCTAGGGCTTGACCGATGCCACCAGCGGCACCAATAACAGCTACTTTCATTGTTATTCTCCTTGAGAGCTTTCTCTTATAAATTCTTGGTAGGGTAGTTCTTGAGCTAAATTATCGTTAAAAAAATATATTAATCACAAAGTGATTACAATCAATTAACGCCAGCTTTGCGACTTCGCGCAAGTCAATAAAACCGTGCTACACAGCAAGTTCGCATTATGGCGATAATCGACTGAAATAACAAAATAAGTCGACACTAATAACACATTATTCTATTAAATTTTTACAGTGATATGACTAACAAATTGCCGTGATATTTTAGCTAAAATTGAATATGTATGCGAGAATATGCAAACATCTTTGTTAATGAATAAGAATGACATATGCGCAATACAGAAAAACAAGACAACTTAGTTCGTGCTTTTAAATCATTACTAAAAGAAGAACGTTTTGGTTCGCAAGGCGAGATTGTCGATGCCCTCAAACATGAAGGTTTTGAAAGTATCAACCAATCTAAAGTTTCGCGTATGTTAACTAAGTTTGGTGCAGTTCGAACTCGTAATGCAAAAATGGAGATGGTTTACTGTCTTCCTGCTGAACTTGGTGTTCCGACAGTTTCTAGCTCTCTGAGAGAATTAGTATTAGATATCGACCACAACAATGCATTGGTGGTGATACACACCGGCCCAGGTGCGGCGCAGCTTATTGCTCGTTTATTGGACTCATTAGGTAAGTCGGAAGGTATACTAGGTGTCGTTGCAGGCGATGATACTATCTTCATCACGCCAACCTTGTCAGTTACCACGAAGCAATTGTTTGATTCTGTGTGCGAACTGTTTGAATACGCAGGATAATTGGTCACAGTTTCATAACCATAAACCTGATTAATGGATCACGAACACCGATTCGCTTCGTGATCCAAATCACATCCTAGAATATCTATCTCCCCCTCCTCAAACACCACTAAACCATTGATTTTAAAAAACTCAGTAGCAAATCAAACACAAGATCTAACCGTCATTTGTTAGATTTTTTAGCTATATCTTTTAACATTTGAGTAATTTTCTGCCAATTTTTGATATTATTCAGCCACTTTTTCATCACATGGATTGAAAAAGGTGCCGTTTCCAAATAGGAAACTCCAGAAACGACTACACTTGTTTCAGGGTTAATAATGAATAAAGGAAGGGAAATTCATGGCATTTACCAAACTTATTAAAGTTGGGGCTATTGCAGCTGCTGTAATGGGCGCTGGCGCAGTTAACGCTCAAGAGTTCATCACAATTGGTACAGGTTCAGTAACGGGTGTTTACTACCCAACTGGTGGTGCTATTTGTAAGCTTGTGAACAAAGGCCGCAAAGACCACAACATTCGTTGTTCTGTAGAATCTACTGGTGGTTCGATCTACAACGTTAACACCATCCGTGCTGGTGAACTAGATTTCGGTGTTGTTCAATCGGACTGGCAATACCACGGCTACAACGGTACAAGTAAATTCAAAGATCAGGGCGAATACAAAAAACTTCGCGCTATGTTCTCTCTACATACAGAACCGTTCAACATCATCGCTCGTACCGATGCTGGTATCAACAATGTGTCTGACCTAGCAGGTAAGCGTGTAAACATTGGGAACCCAGGCTCTGGTGACCGTGCAACCATGGGTGTTGTAATGGACGCTATGGGTTGGACTAACGATAGCTTCAAGCTTGCTTCTGAACTTAAAGGTTCTGAGCGTTCACAAGCTCTTTGTGACAACAAGATTGATGCATTCATCTACATGGTTGGTCACCCGAACGGATCAATCAAAGAAGCAACGACTTCTTGTGATGCAAAATTGGTTTCAGCAACTGGTCCACAGATCGACAAGATCGTAGCTGAAAACCCATACTATGCATACAGCACAGTTCCAGCTGGCATGTACCGTGGTACAGATGCTGACGTAAACAGCTTCGGTGTTGCAGCAACTATGGTAACAACGTCTGACGTTTCTGATGAAGTCGCATACAACGTTGCTAAAGCGGTATTTGAAAACTTCGCTACATTCAAACGCCTGCACCCAGCATTTGCGAACCTGAAGAAAGAAGACATGGTTAAAGCGGGTATCTCAATCCCTCTTCACCCTGGCGCAGTAAAATACTACAAAGAAGTAGGCCTTCTAAAGTAATTCTACTTTAAGCCTGCTCTACCAATAAGGAGGCATGTCCTCCTTATTGGCTTTTCACGTTTTATAAAAATAACCCAAGTGAAAAGAGACAAACCTTTAAGTTTCTCCAATTTGGCGAACTTACCTTCGTATCAAGCCTAAGACAAAGACGAACAAAAAACGCATTTCCCTATCGATTCACTACACTAGATAGGAAATAAATAACGTCTCGTTGTTCGTAAGAAAGGCAGACCATCAATAATAAGGATAAAGTACATGACGCAGACAACATCACCGTCTCCAGATGTGCAAGAAATGGTGGCACAATCAGACACTGGTGCGCGTAGCCCTCGCGGTATCCAAGGCCGTATTTTATGGTTTGTGCCTCTATGTTGGTCACTGTTCCAACTTTGGTATGCATCTCCGCTGCCGTTCATTTTTAACTTCGCAATTTTAAACGACACTGAAGCTCGAGCAATTCATCTTACGTTTGCCATCTTCCTAGCCTTTACCGCTTACCCAGCAATGAAAAATTCGCCTCGGGATAGAATTCCTGCGGTCGACTGGATATTAGCGCTGGTTGGTAGCTTTTCAGCTTCTTATATCTATATTTTCTATACTCAACTCGCTGAACGTTCAGGCGCACCAACAACATTCGATATTGTTGCTGCTGTATTTGGTATGGTTCTACTGCTTGAAGCAACACGACGCGCTTTAGGTCCACCTCTTATGGTTGTGGCTGCAGTATTCCTACTTTACACCTTTGGCGGTCCACACATGCCAGACGTTATCGCCCATAAAGGTGCAAGCCTGAACAAGGCAATGTCGCATCTGTGGCTAACAACTGAAGGTGTATTCGGTGTTGCTCTTGGCGTTTCTACGTCATTCGTATTCTTGTTTGTACTGTTTGGTGCAATGCTAGAACGCGCAGGCGCAGGCGCTTACTTCATCAAGGTTGCGTTCTCTTTACTTGGCCACATGAAAGGCGGCCCAGCGAAAGCAGCCGTTGTTGCATCTGGCCTATCCGGTCTTGTGTCTGGTTCATCTATCGCTAACGTTGTAACCACGGGTACTTTCACGATCCCTCTCATGAAAAGAGTCGGATTCTCAGGTGAAAAAGCCGGTGCTGTAGAAGTTGCCGCTTCAACCAATGGTCAATTAACTCCACCAATCATGGGTGCTGCTGCATTCTTGATGGTTGAATATGTGGGTATCTCGTATGTAGAAGTGATTAAAGCAGCGCTATTGCCTGCTCTTATCTCTTACATCGCCCTGATTTACATTGTTCACTTAGAAGCATGTAAAGCTGGTATGACTGGCCTACCTCGTCGCCACACACCAACTATCGTTCAAAGCCTACTGTCTTTCACTGGTACCATTCTTGGGCTATGTGTCATCAGTGCTGCGGTTTACTACGGTGTCGGCTGGACGAAAGATGTCTTTGGCGATGCAGCGACACCTATTGTTACCGTTGCTCTATTGATCTCTTATGTAGCCTTGGTTCGAGTATCAGCAAAATATGCCGCTGAAGGTGGCATGGACATCGATGCCGAGCTAACAGAAGTACCCGATCCAGGCCCAACCATTAAGTCTGGCCTGCACTTCCTACTGCCTATCGTGGTGCTTGTTTGGTGTCTGACTGTAGAGCGATTCTCTCCAGGTCTTTCTGCCTTCTGGGCAACGGTATTCATGATCTTCATTTTGATCACACAGCGTCCTTTGATGACTCTGATGAACAAATCGGACGATCTTGCAGAGCAAACTAAAGCCGGTTTCGTTGATCTATTAGAGAGCTTGGTTTCAGGCGCGCGCAACATGATCGGTATCGGTGTAGCGACAGCTGCAGCGGGTACGGTTGTCGGCGTGGTGACTCTCACGGGTATCGGCTTGGTAATGACGGACTTCGTTGAGTTCATCTCAGGCGGTAGCATCATCCTTATGCTGCTATTTACTGCGGTAATCAGCTTAATCCTAGGTATGGGCTTACCAACAACGGCGAACTACATCGTTGTATCAACACTGATGGCTCCGGTAATTGTTACCTTAGGCGCGGCGCATGGCCTGATCATTCCTCTGATTGCAGTTCACTTATTCGTGTTCTACTTCGGTATCTTAGCCGATGATACACCTCCGGTTGGCTTGGCAGCCTTTGCGGCCGCCGCGATTGCGAAATCAGACCCGATCCGTACTGGTATTCAAGGCTTTACCTACGATATCCGGACTGCGATCTTGCCATTCATGTTCATCTTCAATACCCAACTACTGTTGATGGGCATTGATTCTTGGTGGCATCTATTCCTCACTATTTTCTCTTCTGTAACTGCGGTACTTATCTTTGCCGCTGCAACGCAAGGTTGGTGGTTTACCAAGAACAAATGGTGGGAAACGATCCTATTATTGGTTCTAACTTTCTCTTTCTTCCGCCCTGGCTTCTGGTGGGACATGATTTATCCAGAGAAAGTTCTTTCACCTGGAGTTGAGATCGCTCAAATCACAGAAGGTCTATCTGTGGGACAATCTCTTGAGTTAAGAGTGGGTGGCGAAAACTTAGAAGGTGACTATTCTGAGAAGACGGTTCGCCTTCCATTTGAAGATTCTGCGACAACAAGTGAAGACCGCATTGCTTCAATGGGCTTAATGCTGACGAAATCTGAAGGCAAGATGATTGTCGACATGGTTGAGTTCGGTAGCCCAGCAGAAGCGGCTGGCATTGACTTTGATTGGGAAATTAAATCAGTTATCCAAGACGCAGAAAGACCAATGAAAGAGTGGGTATTCTTACCATCCCTACTGATTCTAATTGGCTTAGCGATGAACCAAAGAAGGCGTGCTCGTAAGGATGAGATTAGCGCGTAATGGATAGAGCCAAGTAGTGCTCAACTCTATTTGGCTTTATTACATGGAAAGGATAATCACAGCGCTTGGTCAAGACTAAGCGCTGATAAAAAAGAGAAAAACACATGTATAAACAAATCCTTGTTCCTGTTGATCTTAACGACAAAGGCTTTTCTGACAAAGCTGTTGAATTAGCGGTATGGCACGCAAAGCACAGTAATGCTGAAATCCACATCTTGAACGTATTGCCGGGCATTCACATGTCGATGGTTGCGTCTTACTTCCCGAAAGATGCAGCAAACCAAATGAAGCTCGATGTGAAAAATCAGCTGAAAGAGTTTGCAGACAAGTACATCGACGATGAAGTAGTTTATAAGGTTCACGTTGCAGAAGGTAAAACCTACACAACGATTCTAGATTACGCAGAAAAGCTTGGGGCAGACCTGATTGTGATGCCTAGTCATAAGCGCTCGAAAATCGACAAAGTGGTACTGGGTTCAGTGGCGAGTAAAGTCGTACAGAATTCACCAATCAATGTATTGGTCATCAAACCTCAAGGCTAATCGCTTCTGGCTTCTGGCTTCTGGCTTCTGGCTTCTGGCTTCTGGCAGATAAGCTAAGTCGAACTACAGACAAAACATCTAAAAAGGTTGGCTCAAAGCCAACCTTTTTTATGTCTGAAGCTGAGCGTATAACCGCTTACTGTGAATTAACTGACGAGATTCTGCGGCTTACCTGAAGCAAAGGCATCAATGTTATCGATTAAGATATCAGACAGCTTTTGAATTGAGCTATCACTGCCCCACGCCACATGTGGCGTTAACAGTAAATTTGGCAAATGACTGTTAGCCAGTAATGGATTCGAGTTGTCAGCCGGTTCTTGTGTGAACACATCCATACCCGCGCCCGCAATCTCTTGATTTTTCAAAGCTTCAACTAAAGCTTGTTCATCCACGAGTCCACCGCGGCCAGCATTAACTAACACCGCATTTGGTTTCATCATTGCTAGCTCTCGCTCTGAAATCAGGTCTCGAGTCGCTTTGGTCAATGGACAATGTAAGCTGATTGCATCTGCTTGTTGTAACACCGTATCAAAAGGCAGATACCCTTCTCGACAAGAGTCAGCCCCTTTACGCTCAGCAAAGATTACGTTCATACCAATCGCTTTTGCTAATATCGCAGTCGCTTGCCCTAAACTGCCACTACCGATTAAGCCTAATGTACTGCCTGCAACATCTTGAATCGGATGAGTAAAGAAGCAGAATTGTTGATCCTTTTGCCACTCGCCAGCTTCGATGTCTTGATGATAACCAACGAGGTTTCGCTTTAACGTAAACAGCATCGCGATAACATGTTCAGGTACCGATTGAGTCGCGTAACCTTGCACGTTTGTCACCGCGATGTTGTTACTCTTACAGTAACCAACATCGACATTGTTCACACCTGTAGCTGAAACAGCTATTAGCTTAAGCTGTTGTGCTTGAGCTAAATTCGATTCGTTGAGCACCACCTTATTGGTAATAATCACATCAGCGCCTTCAATTCGTTCAGACACTTGCTCCGGCGAAGTAAAATCATACTCAACCCACTGATGTTCAAAGCTGATAGGTTTTAAATGAATTTGAGATGGGATGGTGGCTCTGTCAAGAAAGACCACTTTCAACTTCCGCATTGTACGTCCTTGTATTGGTATTGATTTAACCATTCTAAGCTTTTAGCTTGCTGTAGTCTGGAAGCTCAGGCGCAATTTCAAAGTGCTGTTCTATTTGTGGCAATGCTTGAGGATAAAAATTACATGGCACGAAGGCTTTGAAGAGCTGATTATTAGCCGGATGATAAAAACTCAGTTCGCACGCGTGCAAAGCTAACCTATCGCTATACTCAAACGCCTCTGGCGTGGCATAAAACTCGTCGCCAACAATTGGAGCCCCTATCGCCATACAATGAACACGCAACTGATGAGAGCGACCAGTGATCGGCAGCAATTTCAATAATGTCGTTTGAGGCTCTTGCTGCTCCACCACATAGCGAGTCTGTGATGACTTGCCATCCTCGAAGCACACCTTTTGTCTTGGTCGATTTGGCCAATCACAAATGAGCGGCAGATCAATCAAACCTTCTACTTCTTCTACTGAACCCCATACTCGGGCGTAATAGAGTTTGTGTGTCAGTCGATATTGAAATTGCTTCTTCAAATGACGCTCAGCTTGTTTGTGTTTAGCGAGCAGCATCAAGCCCGATGTCGACATGTCCAGTCGATGCACCACCTGAATCTCCGCAAATTCGACAACCAACCGACTCCACATACTGTCGTAATGCTCTGGCAATCTCCCTGGCACCGAAAGCAGGCCTGCAGGCTTGTTCACCACAAGAATATCGTCATCTTGATAAACAATATCAATCCACGGTTCACGCGGTGGTGTGTACTGTTCTAACGCCATTAAAGCCTCTTAATTACTGGTTAATAAATAATTTACGGTTGATTCGTTTATTAATAAATACAATTTTCAACATTTCCGTACATAAAAGTTGACGATCTTACAAAACATGGTATTGATAGGATAACGGATTATAAGAAGTCAGCATCAAAGGAAAAATGATGGAAAGTACGGTTAAAGCCACCACAGAAAAAACACCAACCTCAGCTCCCCTATCAAGTTTAATTAAGTCTCTTGGCCCAGGTATTATGATGGCCGCAGCAGCTGTTGGTGGCTCTCACTTAGTCGCTTCAACGAAAGCTGGCGCCATTTATGGTTGGCAACTAGTCGCATTGATTCTTTTAGTTAACGTATTTAAGTACCCATTCTTTAGAGCTGGTATCCAATATACCCTTGGCACCGGACAAAGTTTGGTGGAAGGATACTCTAACCTTGGCCGACCTTACCTTGTTATCTTTTCGATACTGAGTGCCATTTCCGCCGTGGTCAATACCGCAGCCTTGCTGTTGTTCAGTGCAAGCCTACTTAGCTACTTTATTCCTTTTGATTTAGCCACCAGCACCTTGTGCATGATCGTTTTAGCGACCTGTTTGATCATTCTTTTTGCAGGTCATTATCGTGCTCTCGATACGCTATCTAAAGCGATCATGGCTGTCCTGACCATCACCACTCTAGCCGCTGTTGCGATTGCTATTGGCTCTCCAGTCGAACCTGATGCCGCTTTTGTGCCACCATCACCTTGGTCATTGGCTGCTATCGGATTTATCGTGGTGACTATGGGTTGGATGCCTGCGCCTATCGAGATCTCAAGCATCACCTCTATGTGGCTAAAAAGCCAAAAAGAGAAACAAGACGTGACCGCTCAATCTGCCCTGTTCGATTTCAATGTAGGCTACATTGGTACGGCACTGCTTGCACTGGTATTCGTTGCTTTAGGTGCTCTGGTACTTCACGGCTCAGGAGTTGAATTGTCTCGCTCTGGCGTTGGCTTCACTCATCAGTTGGTCGGTATTTACGCCTCAACAATTGGTGAATGGTCTCGTCCACTGATCGCAATCGTCGCCTTCTTCTGTATTTTTGGCAGTACCATTACTGTTATCGATGGCTACTCACGCGTACTTGCTGAATCACAGCGTCTACTGCTTAAAAAAGAGAGCAGCCCAAGAATGCTACAGGGGTGGATAATCATCGTATCTATCGCTGCGCTAGCAATCGTGATGTTTTTCAGCGCAGCACTGATGCCAATGCTCGATTTCGCGATGATACTCGCTTTTATCACGACCCCCTTCTTCGCATTACTGAATTTCATTTTGGTGAGCAAAGCAGAACTACCTAAAGCGCTTGCGATTGGCACTAAGCTAAAATGGTTGTCTGTAGCAGGTCTGGTTTACCTATTTGGCTTCTTAGCTCTGTTCGTTTGGTGGAAATGGTTGATGTAATCAGCTCTCCAAATTATTAGCCAAACTGCTAACCGAACTCTGAACTAAACTGTTAACCAAGCTACAGATACAAATAAGGCCTTCGTGATGAAGGCCTTATTTCGTTAAAGCGTCAAGCTAGCGATATTCTAGTTCTGGCTTAGTTGTGAGAAACCACAATCAAGCGTAACGAATCCAGCTGAACCTGAGCTTTACTGATGTAACCGGTCAGTTCATTGATTTGAGCTTCGATAACTTCTAGCTCTTCATCACGAATGTTAGGGTTCACCGCTTTAAGCGCTTGTAGACGCTCTAGCTCACCGTTCAAGTTGGTTTGCATATCTTTCTGGGCTTGCTGACGAACTTCTTCAACCTTCGGCAGTACATGCGTCTCACCAGCTTCAATTAGCTTGTGAATTTCACCCTGTACTGAATTCACCAACTTGCTTGCCAAGTGACGGTTCACAGGGCTTAGCTGACGGTTAAAGCTATCGAACTCAACCTGAGCAGATAAATCGTTACCACGACCATCCATCATCAAACGAATCGGCGTCTTAGGTAAGAACTGGCTGATACCGCTGCGCTTTGGCGCTTGTGCATCAACAAGGTAAACCAGCTCAAGCAGGATAGTACCAACAGGTAACGCTTTGTTTTTCAATAGCGATACCGCAGACGCACCCACACCTTCGCTCAATAGCAGATCAATACCGCCCTGAATCATTGGGTGTTCCCAGCTAATGAAGTTCATGTCTTCACGAGACAGCGCAGTTTCACGATCAAACGTGATGGTTGCACCTTCATAAGGTAGGCCTGGGTAGCTTGGAACCATCATGTGCTCAGATGGCGTCACAACTAGCGCATTTTCACCCTTATCGTCTTGGTTCAAACCAATGGTATCGAACAGACTCAGTGCAAAAGACACTAGATTAGTATCACCGTCAGTCGACGCGATCTTTTCTGCAATCTCATGCGCTTTTTCGCCGCCATTTGAGTGCATTTCTAGTAGGCGATCTCGGCCTTTCTCTAGATCCGATTTCAGGCTTTGGTTTAGCTTGGCTGATTCTTCAATCACTTCATCAAGTTGCTCAGTGTTACCAGAAGCCAACATCTCAATAAGAACATCAGAGTACTTGTCGTAAACCGTGCGACCTGTAGGGCACGTCTCTGCAAATGCGTTCAGACCTTCATCGAACCAACGCGCCAGAATCGCTTGCGATGTGCCTTTTAGGTAAGGAACGTGAATGTCGATATCACGCAGCTGACCGATACGGTCCAAACGACCAATACGTTGCTCAAGCAAGTCTGGGTTGAATGGCAAATCGAACATCACTAACTGGTTAGCAAACTGGAAGTTACGACCTTCAGAGCCGATTTCGCTACAGATAAGAACCTGAGCGCCACCCTCTTCTTGAGCAAAGTAAGCCGCCGCTTTATCACGCTCTAAAATCGACATGCCTTCATGGAATACGGTTGCACGCACACCTTCACGCTCACGCAGAGCTTGTTCCAATTGCAGAGCGGTACTCGCACGCGACGCAATCACTAGGATCTTTTCGCTGCGCTTGTCTTGGATCTTTTCAATCAACCAGTTCACACGTGAATCGAACTGCCACCAGCTTGAGTCTTCACCTTCAAACTCTTGGAAGATCTCTTCTGGGTACAACATCTTCATCGCTCGAGCTTCTGGTGCCATCTTGCCACCGATCATGCCCGATACACGCATCGAGGTTGTGTACTGCGTTGGAATGTCCATCGGCAGTAGGTTTACATTACGCTTAGGGAAGCCTTTGATTGCAGCACGCGTGTTTCTGAAAAGAACACGGCCAGTACCATGGCGATCCATAAGGTTATCAATAAGTTCTTGGCGAGCTAAGGCTTGCTCTTCTTCGCTGCTATCACCTTCAATAACACGGAACAGAGGCTCAACATCTTGCTCAGACAGAAGCTCTGTGATCTGGTTCTTCGCGCTGTTTTCAAGCTTCACGCCAGAGAACAATGCCGTTACTGCATCAGCAACAGGGGCATATTGGTCCTCTTCTTCAACGAAAGCTTCGTAATCGTAAAAGCGATCAGGGTCAAGCAGACGCAGACGTGCAAAGTGACTCTCACGACCCAGCTGTTCAGGGGTTGCTGTCAGTAGCAGTACGCCAGAAGTATTTTCAGCTAATCCTTCAACCACTTGGTATTCGCGGCTCGGTTTATCTTGGCTCCACTCAAGGTGGTGCGCTTCATCGACAACCAACAAATCCCACTCACCTTCAAGTGCTTGCTCGTAGCGCTTACGGCTCTTACGTAGGAAATCTAAAGAACACAGAACGTATTGCTGTGTATCAAATGGGTTATCTGACTCCGCGAAGGCTTCAATACAACGCTCTTCGTCAAAGATAGAGAAGTGCAGGTTGAAACGGCGCATCATCTCTACTAACCATTGGTGTTGCAGAGTTTCAGGGACCACAATCAGAATGCGTTCAGCACGGCCAGACAACACCTGTTGGTGAATGATCATGCCTGCTTCAATGGTTTTACCTAGACCCACTTCATCAGCTAGTAAAACGCGCGGAGCGTGACGACGACCCACTTCATGAGCAATGTACAACTGATGAGGAATCAAACCAGCGCGCATACCACACAAGCCACGCATCGGGCTCTTATGTTGCTGGTATTGATTGCTTAACGCACGGTAACGCAGTACGAAGTTATCCATACGGTCGATTTGACCTGCGTACAGCTTATCTTGTGGTTTGTTAAAGCGGATCTGGTTGCTTAAGAATATTTCACGCAGAGTCACCTCTGTCTCTTGAGTGTCTTCACGAGTGCCCAAATAAGTCAGTAGCCCTTTATCTTCGATAACTTCTTCGACAGATAGAGACCAGCCTTCTTGGCATTCGATGACATCGCCAACATTAAACGTTACTCGGGTTACGGGAGCATCAGTGCGTGCATAGACACGATTCTCTTCTGATGCTGCAAACATTACTGTCACTGTTCGAGCGTCCATTGCTACAACGGTACCTAAACCTAAATCGCTCTCCGTATCGCTTATCCAGCGTTGCCCCAAAGCAAATGTCATGAATCGACTACCTCAATCTTATAGTTGGAATTTGGTCATTTGAACTGCAATTTAAACAAGAGCGTTATCGCTCCTGCATTAAAAATATAGCCAAAAATGCCTAGTTTGCAGCCACTTTTTAAGTGCGCTCTCGATAATAAATATCTCAAGAAAATGGTGCAGAAAAAGGTCGCTAATATTACTCGATGCTGTGATTTAGGTCACGCCTAAAGGCGATGATTTCACACTTTTTTTCTGTTTTCGCCAATGCAATCAAACTGTCAAAAAATCATGGTTAATCTATAGGTAGCAGATTGCTGCTCTTAAATGAACACGCCATATTCATTCACAACGATATGGCGATATTTCTCTAGATGAAGTTTAGGTGAGTAGTTGACTATCACCGGAATGAGATACTAATCTTTATATGAGCTTTATCTACGTTCAATGAATGCAAGGCAAGCCGCACGTCGGCAAGGAGATGCTATGGGCGAGACCAACCGGAAGCTATTTGTTTTAGACACTAATATCCTACTTCACGAACCCTTCGCTATATTTTCTTTCCAAGAGCACGATGTCGTTATCCCCATGACGGTGCTAGAAGAACTCGACAGAATTAAAGACAGTAAAAGAGACGTTGCTCGAGATGCGAGAATTGCGATTCGAACGCTCGAAGACTTGTTCAGGGAAGCCACACCAGACCAAATATCGGAAGGCATTCCTTTTTCTAAAGACATAAACGCATCTGGCAGTATTTCAATACTCGCTGATTACGAACTTCAAGAAAGCATCAAAGCCTTCGCCGATGACAAGGCAGGCGATAACCGAATCCTCAACGCAGTCCTCTACCTTCAAAACAAACGCGCGCCACGCGAAGTGGTTCTTATCACTAAAGACATCAACATGCGCTTACGAGCCAAAGGCGCTGGGGTCCGCTTTGTTGAAGACTATCAAACCGACCAATTGATTGATGACATCCAATACCTCACTAAAGGCTTTCAACAACTCGAAGGCTCATTCTGGGATGGCGTCGATAACGTCGAGAGTAGAAGTTTAGGCGGAAAAACGCTGCACACCCTCGCAAGAGCACCTTTCGATCCAACCTTCCTCAACCAATATGTGATTGACGAAGAAAGTGACTTTGCTGGTCGTGTAGAAGAGATTGAGGCCGAACGCATTACGCTCAGAGATCTCAGTCGAGAAAGGTTAATGAACCGCAAGACATGGGACATTACACCTAAGAATGTCTATCAAGGGATGGCGATTGATGCACTGCTCGACCCTGATATTGATTTGGTGATTCTCACCGGCGCTGCAGGCAGTGGTAAAACACTGTTAGCCATGGCTGCCGCACTTGAGCAAACCATAGAGCGTAAACAATTCGATAAGATCATCGTAACCCGAAACACGCCCGATATCGGTGAGTCGATTGGGTTCCTTCCCGGCACCGAGGAAGAAAAAATGCTGCCTTGGTTAGCGGCAGTGACCGATACACTGGAAGCTCTGCACAAGAACGATCACTGCACCGAAGGGTCAATGAAGTACATCTGTGACAAAGCCAATATCCAGTTCAAATCGATTAACTTCATGCGAGGCCGCTCAATTCAAAATGCCTTTGTCCTTTTGGATGAGTGTCAGAACCTCACCGCTTCACAAATCAAAACCATCATCACCCGTTGTGGTGAAGGCACCAAGATCGTCTGTTCAGGAAACCTAGCTCAGATAGATTCATCCTACTTAACCCCTGTAACTTCAGGCTTAACCTACATGGTCGAGCGTTTTAAAGACTTCGAAGGCAGTGCCAATATTCACCTCAATGGTGTGGTACGAAGCCGACTGGCCGAGTTTGCTGAAGAAAATATGTAACTGTTCGGTTTAGTAAATCGTACTCCAGAAACAGAAAAGCCCAAAAACAGAAAAGCGCCTCACATTGGAGGCGCTTTTAACTTTTAACTTCTAGCTTCTAGCTTCTATTTTCTAAGAAACTGAAACTCTAATCAAACGGGGTTAGCCTGAATTACTCAGTACCACCTACTGTAAGAGAGTCTAGCTTCAATGTTGGTTGACCAACACCGACTGGAACGCTTTGGCCGGCTTTACCACACACACCAACACCACGGTCAAGGCTAAGGTCGTTACCTACCATAGACACTTGCTGCATCGCTTCTATACCAGAACCAATGAGCGTTGCACCCTTCACTGGGTGAGTGATTTTGCCGTTTTCAATCATGTACGCTTCAGAAGCGGAGAACACGAACTTACCAGAAGTAATATCAACCTGGCCGCCACCGAAGTTTGGCGCATAGATGCCTCTTTCAACCGTTGAGATAATCTCTTCAGGAGTATGTTCACCCGGCAGCATGTAAGTGTTTGTCATACGCGGCATAGGAAGGTGCGCATAAGACTCACGACGACCGTTACCTGTAGGCGCTACACCCATTAGACGAGCATTAAGCTTATCTTGCATGTAACCTTTTAGGATGCCGTTTTCGATTAGCGTGTTGTACTGACCATTAACGCCTTCATCATCTACGTTCAATGAACCACGTAGATCCGTTAATGTCCCGTCATCAACAATCGTACATAGGCTTGATGTGACTTGCTCGCCTACTTTGCCAGAAAATACTGAAGACTCTTTACGGTTGAAGTCACCTTCTAAACCGTGGCCTACCGCTTCATGTAGAAGAACGCCCGGCCAACCCGAACCAAGAACGACAGGCATTGCACCAGCAGGTGCTGCAACCGCTTCAAGGTTAACTAACGCTTGGCGGATTGCTTCATCAGCAAATTGGTAAGCAACCTGAGAACCATTAGCATCACTTAAGAAGAAGTCGTAACCAAAACGACCGCCACCGCCAGCACTGCCGCGCTCACGACGATCGCCTTTTTGTGCCAGTACGCTGATAGACAAACGAACAAGCGGACGAATATCACCCGCGAAAGTTCCGTCCGTCGCCGCAACCAGCATCTGCTCATGTACACCACTTAAGCTTACTGATACTTCAGTCACCATCGGCTCTTTAGTACGAATGTAAGCATCAAGCGCTTTAAGCAATTCTGTCTTTTGCTGCTTTTCCCAGCTTGCTAGCGGGTTTACCGCGTCATAGTAAGCTTGGTTAGAGTTGCGCTTGAAAGCTTGTACCTTGCCGTTTTGGCCTTGCTTAGCGATACCGCGAGCCGCGATTGCACTCTGTTTAAGGCCATCCAATTGGATTTGGTCAGAGTAAGCAAAACCGGTTTTTTCACCAGAGACGGCTCGTACACCAAGACCACAATCGATATTGAAAGAGCCGTCTTTAATGATGCTGTCTTCTAGCACTAATGACTCGTGCCAGCTTGACTGAAAGTAGATATCAGCATAATCAATTTGGCGGGTAGCAATGCTCGCCAATGTATCTGCGATATTTTGCTCCGTCAGCCCTGTTGGGTTCAGTAGTGCTTCTTCAATTTGATTAATGCTCATAAATGGCTCTTGTTTGTAATTAAAATTGATTGGTGAATCGAGAATGTTGCGCTATTGGCATATTTTGCCTAATTGACTCACAACTGGATGTGTCTATCTCAACCACCATACTTTTAGGCTCTTGGTCCAATTGTGCGACCACTCGTCCCCATGGATCAACCACCATTGAGTGTCCCCATGTTTCTCTTTGGCAAGGATGTTTACCACCTTGCCCTACCGCGACAATCCACGATTGTGTTTCGATCGCACGGCACCTTAATAAGGCTTCCCAATGCGCTTGACCAGTCACTGCTGTAAACGCCGCTGGAACGATAATGATCTGCGCACCTTGCTTACGTAACTCTGAATACAAGTGTGGAAAGCGCACATCATAACAAATACTCAAACCTAAGCGACCAAAAGGCGTTTCTGTCGTCACAACTCGGTCACCCGGAGTGAAAATATCGGACTCTCGATAACACTTATGCGCATCGGCCACATCAACATCAAACATATGTAGCTTGTCGTAATGAGCCACTAAGCTGCCAAAATCATCAATCACCAATGTTGTAGTAGTCACGCCTTTAATCGTACTTATCGGCATGCTACCGACAATAATCCAGATTCGATGAAGCGTAGCTAACTCAGACAGTTTCTTCTGTAATGGGCCATCATTTAAGGGCTCTGCATACTGGTGATAATCGGCTTTGCTACCAAAAACTAACGTGTTTTCAGGGCAAACAACCCACTTAGCCCCTAACGCTTTGCACTTTGCTACTTCTTGAGCAAGGTAAGCAAGGTTCAATTCAGGGCTAGGGCCAGATGTCATTTGAATCAACCCAACACTATCCATGTGTCTCGCTCCTCTATTCATTATGATTCAGAAATCGGCATTTGACCGTATATTAACCGACTGGCTTGTTAACAACTACTCAGCTAGTTTTCTCAATTTTTCTGGTAGCTGGAACTCGCCAGAACTACGAGAAAGCTCACTCACCGTAGGTGAATCCAATGGGCCTTTTACCGAGTAATTCACTTGAGTAAAGACTTCAACCACCGGCGATATAACCGTAGTCACCGCCAATACATACAGCGCTGTTTGAGGCGTTACCGCAAAGGCCGTTAAGACTGGAATGCCCGAGGTAATATCAGGAGTAAAGTTCACTTCAGCATCAACCTGACGCGTATTCAGGTTAGCGATACCTTTGATCTGCATCTCGCCTGCGACGGCATCCATGTTCAAGTCATTCGTCAGGAATATGCCATTTTGAATTTTACCCGTACCTGTGATGCTGTTGAACGCCATGCCTTTATCAAACACATCAGAGAAATCGAGTTGCATCTTACGAATGATTGAATCTAGGCTAAACAAACCAAGCAATCGAGCAGCACCACTTACGTCTGAAATAATGCCTTTGCCGAATTTGGTTTCAACGTTTCCGTCAAGGGTATCCATTTTAATACCCCAAGGAGATCCATCCCACTGCAGTTGACCTTCCAGTGCGAAAGGCGCTTTTTGAATCCCTGAAGTAATACCAAAACGTTCCATTAATTCACTGTTGTTTTCGCCTTCAACATCAACGGCTAGCGATGAATGACTCTTATCGCCTTTCAACTCCCACCAACCACTCACATCCGCTTTGTTTCCGCCGCTTCGAACCTGAATCTTCTTCCACTCAATACGATCGTCTTGCCTAGCCAGTTCAACATCGACCTTACCGACCTTATAGCCTTGCAACCAAAAATCGTTAAGGGTCAATTTTAGATTTGGCATCGCATCATGGATCTTTCTATCCAATTCAGAGATCAATGGGGCTTCTTGCTCTTTTCGTTGAAGCAATTGTTCTTGGTTTTTCTTGTCACTCCACTCAGGAACGAACAAATGTAGGCGATCCAGCGAAACCGTTAAATCGTATGGAGGCAGATAATTAATATCCCCTTCGATCTCTTGGCTAGACACTTCCATCTGCCACGCCTGTTTGTTCTTACGAGCGCTAAAATCGACATCATTCCAAGGAATACCACCTAAGATCAGCTCCTTACTCTCGAACGTAATGCGACTTGGTGCAGGAATGGTTGGCGTGTTCATTTGACTGAGCACAGCATCTGAAGGCTTCACCGGTTCCATAACAACCGATAACCAATCATCGGCATTGAACTTGTCAGTGCGAATTAACGCATGATGGCCAACGACAGGACTAATTTTATAACCACCCCGACCAAGCACTAAGTTAGTCGCCGTTAACTTGGGAACATCGCCTGTAATATCAATTTCAGCCTGATACTTGGTGCTAGGGAGCTGTAAACGTGCAGTAATCGCTTCTTGGTTACCCGATGCCTGTAGCCTTGCTGAGCCACTTTCTAATGATTTTTTCGCCAATGGGTATGGGTAATCACTGGCCAAATACTTAAGATCTGACTGCAAATCCAGTTGGTAACTAAAACCGATATCGTTGAGCTGAATATCAATCTGACTTTGCCACTGAGCATGACCCGATAAACGGCTTAACCATTGCTCGCCAATATAAGGCTCTAGAGGCTTAACGTCCCAATCGCCCAATACATCGATATCAACGGTATATCCAGGCCCATCATTGAGCCCTTTAAAGTCAACGGAAATACCTTGCTTTAATAAATCGGCAGCGAGACCGTTGGCCGTAATCACATCATTATCAAATTCAATACGTCCTGTCGTGTTTTCAAGCACCATTGGCGGAGCTTCAATCTCTACATGGTTATCTTTGAGATCAGCATAACCCCACGCTCTTGGCTCTTTTTCGGAATCAAAAGGAATATTGAGTTGGAATTCAGACGATACATCGCCACTCACTTGCAGCGCCGTTAAGGCGGCACCCACAGAATCAACCAATGGTGAAGCCGTCATGTAATCACGAACCGCATTACCTGACGCCGTCGCTTTAGCTTCAATTTCAATATGGCCGCCTTCCCCTAAATAAGGAATGCGTCCTGTGATTCGGTCTGCCGTCACATCCATCAATTGAGCGGAACGAGAATCTAGATGCATCGCATCATTTTCAAATAGCAGATCAAGTTGAAGATCGGTAATCAGTGGCCAGCCGGTATCAAAACTAAATTTCGCGTTCTCTAACCCAACCCAAACTTGGAAAATACCATCGTTATTGGTGTAGGGGTATTGGGCTAACTCACCATGCCAAAGTAACTTAACGGTGTCGGCTTTACCGGCTTGAATCGCAGTAGAAAGGTAATCAGTTAAATCTTGGCCAAGCGCTAATGTCGGTAAGTAACGCCATGTTTCGCCCACATTGTAAGCGTCCGCCTCACCATAAAAAGACAGGTATGGGCTTGCATCATTCGGGAAATCCAAGCGGAATGCGCCCAAAACTTGTAAATCTGGCGTTGCTGCCGTGATTTTATCGGACCAAAGCTTCCAACCGTTTTCATCTTGTTGCCAAACAATATCAACCTGACCTTGTTTGATATTTAGAGGGGCTTGGAATACATCGCCATAAGGAAACACATCATCAATAACATGCAAACTGGCTTTCGCTTCTGAGGCAGAACCAAACACACTCCCTGAAACTTGGCTAAAACCCGGGACTAATTCCCATTGCTCGATAGCCACATCAGAAAAACTCGCAGAATAACGTAAGCTTTCGATACCTGAATCCATTGAAACTCGAATATCAGAAACCAAACCACCGGGAGCCAACGAGTTAATCATTTGGGTGGACTGTTCAGAATCCGGCAACAACTTAATCAACGGCGTTAGTGTTGCAACATCAAGCTCAGAAACATTGAGTTGCCACGGACCTTTGTTCCACTTAAATGCGACATCAAGTTCAGGCCAAGGCGTGTCATCGGTTCTCAAATTAAGTGAGTGACCATTTACTTGCCAACCATCTTCCAATGGAGAAAGCTTAAACACACCAGATTCAATCATCAAATCGTGGCGGCCATCCTCGTTCCAAGTCAGTTCAGAAGGTAATACCTCAACATAAGCATTAACTGGCTTACTGTTTTTCAACGTTAACCAGCTATTAAGGCTGACCGTACCGGTTTCAACACCTGACTCCGCCTGCATGTAGCGGGTTAACCAAGGCTTCACCGAGATATTATCCGCGCTCACATAGAACTCGCCCGTCATATCGGTCAACGATCCACCATCAACAAAGTTAGCACTCACTGACAAGGAATTTAGGTTGGCGTCTTTAATACTCACCACACCTTCCGCAAGGTGATGTTTACCTGAGTTTTGCCATTTTAAAGTTTCAATGTCGAGTTGGCGGTCTTCGTCAGAAATAGTCCGATAGGCAAGGGTTGAATTTTTAGCGGTAACATCCACTAATGTTTTCAACAACAAGTTATCCAGCTCTTGCATAATTCGCTTTGAAGAGTTCGATTCTTTAGGTTTATCTTTGCCGTTTTGCCCAGCAAACAAATCAATAGAGCGGATATCAAGGTACATTTGATTCATGACCAGATCGGCCACAACCGGACGCATCTGAACAAGCGATTGAATCAAGTCAAACTCGACTTCAACACGCTCAACAGAGAAGGTCACATCTTCAGCATTTGGAAGGCTGGCTTTAACACCTTGTAGGGCAATAGAAGGGTGAGTGTTGCGCCAAAAACCACCCACGTCTTGAATAGAAAATTCAAAACCGGAATGTTGATTTACCCAAACTTCAATTTCAGATTGATACTTGTTTAAATTGGGTAAGGCTACACGCAGTGTAGTAACGGCAATGGCTAGCGTTACTAAGAGAGTAACCACTAACCATAAACATGCACGAAGAATCAGAGTAACGCTTGAGCTCACAAAATATCCATTACATCATAACAACATCAAACTGCTCTTGTATGTACAGAGGCTCAGCCTGGATTTTAACTTGTTTACCAATAAACACTTCAAGCTCAGCGAGCGCGTGAGATTCATCGCCCTCTAACGCTTCAGCAACAGCGGCTGCCGCATACACAACAAACTTGTCAGCGTCATACGCACGATTCACACGTGTGATTTCTCGAAGTATTTCATAACAAACGGTTTCAACTGTTTTCACACTGCCGCGGCCTTCACAGGCAGGACAACTCGAACACAGAATATGCTCAATACTTTCACGAGTACGTTTACGCGTCATCTCAACCAAGCCAAGCTGTGTGAAGCCATTGATATTGGTTTTCACACGATCTTTGTCTAGCGCCGCCTCTAAAGAAGTTAGTACTCGCTTACGATGTTCCTCAGACAGCATATCGATAAAGTCGATAATGATGATGCCACCTAAGTTACGCAAACGCAGCTGACGAGCAATGGCTTGCGTCGCTTCTACGTTGGTGTTGAAAATTGTCTCTTCTAGATTACGGCGACCGACAAAAGCACCGGTATTGATGTCGACGGTCGTCATCGCTTCCGTTTGGTCGATAATCAGATACCCACCAGACTTTAATTCGACTTTACGATCCAAAGAGCGTTGAACTTCGTTCTCGGTATCGTACATATCAAAGATAGGCTTGTCACCTTCATACAACTCAAGCTTTTCAGTCAGCTCTGGCACGTACTCAGAAGTAAATTCTTTTAGGTTTTCATATTCTAAACGCGAATCGACCTGGATTCGGCTCAACTCAGTACCAACAAAGTCACGTAAGATACGTTGGCTTAGGCAAAGTTCACCGTATAGACGAGTACGAGCTTTGTGTTTACCACGACGCTCTAACACTTTTAGCCACAATCGCTTCAAGAATGCCGCATCTTGTGCCAACTCATTCGAGTCTGCGCCTTCTGCTGCAGTACGGATAATAAAGCCACCATGTTCATCACAGTAACGAGACACGACTTTTTTAAGGCGGTTACGTTCAGACTCACTGTCGATACGTTGAGAAACGCCGACATGGCTTGCGCCCGGCATAAAGACCAAATAACGAGACGGTAAAGTAATATCAGTCGTTAAACGGGCACCTTTGGTACCAAGAGGATCTTTGACGACTTGAACCACAATGTCTTGTCCTTGGCGAACAAGCTCAGAGATGTCACGGACCTGAAATTGCTTCTTTTCGTTTTCAGCGACACATTCAGTGTGTGGAACAATATCAGAGGCGTGTAGAAAAGCTGCTTTCTCAAGGCCTATATCCACAAAAGCCGCCTGCATTCCCGGAAGAACACGGCTTACACGTCCTTTATAGATATTTCCTACGATACCGCGTCGAGCATCTCGTTCGACATGGATCTCTTGAAGAGCCCCCCCTTCAATCATGGCCACGCGAGTTTCACTCGGGGTCACGTTCAGCAACAATTCAGCACTCATGGTGCACCTCAGATTAGTAATTATAAGAATTCTTGCAGTAGCTGGTCCGTTTCATATAAAGGCAAGCCGACAACGGCGTAATAACTACCTTCGATTCGGGTAACAAAGCGCCCACCCAAACCTTGGATCCCATAGCTACCGGCTTTATCGCATGGCTCCCCTGTTTGCCAGTATTGTTCTATTTCTTGTTCACTGAGGGGTTTAAACCATACGTCGGTAATAATGATTTCTGTTCTTTGTTTGTCTTCTGAAACCACAGACACTGCTGTCATCACTTGGTGACGCTCATTTGCTAACTGAGTAAGCATGCGCTTAGAGTCGGCAAAATCGGTGGGTTTCTCGAGCACTTGCCCTTGGCTTACGACGACTGTGTCAGAACCAAGAACGACTGTTTCAGAATCAAGAGAAATAGCATCAGAGTCAAGAGCTACGATGCCAGAGCCAACAGCTACATTATCAACACTAGAAACTACATTATCAGAACTAGGAACGACATGCTGCTTTTCAGAAGGGTTATCTTTCAATAAAGACAACGCAGCTAAGGCTTTATCTAAAGATAGTCGCTTAACATACTCTTCGGCGGTTTCTTGGGCGTGTTTACACTCTTCAACATCAGTTACCAGGACAGAAAACTCATAACCAAGTTGAGATAGCAGTTCTTTGCGGCGTGGTGAACCGGATGCCAAAACTAAATGCTTCTTTTCCATTGTCACTCTACCTTACATGCCAATGACGACGTACGCGTCTCATTAATAGAAACATCCAAGGCCAAAGTATACAGTTAATCAATGCGCTCCATAACGATAATGGATTGAAAACGACATCTTGGATCAAATATTCACCAAAGAAGATCAACACCTCAAACAATACCGTTAACGCGGCAATAATCATCGCTTGTTGCCATAGCGCCATATTACGAATGACTAGGAAATTCATCGCAATAATGTACATAACGATTGCCATCATCATGCCTCGAATACCTAACGTCGAGCCTATCAACAGATCCCACAATAAGCCCAGAATCAAAGCGCTACCCACGTTAACACGGTGAGGTAGAGCCAAAACCCAGTAACAGGTAACCAGTAGTAACCAAGATGGTCTAAATAGATCCAAACTACCAGGCCAAGGGATCGTTTGCAGAATTAGTGCTACTAAAAATGAGCAGCCAATGACTACCTTGCTTCTTAAAACGCTATTGGCCATCTTCGCCCTCTAACAATGCTTGTTCTATGCTGGATTGATCCGCTTGCATCTGTTTGTTTTCATTAGGCCATACTAGCAGCAAGTATCTGAGCTTATCGAACTCAACCACAGGCTCCGCTTTGATAACGGCAAACTCACGTTTCGGGTCGTAATCAACGGCAGTAACGTAGGCGACTGGGTAACCTTCTGGATATACTCCACCGAGTCCAGATGTCACCAATAGATCTTCTTCTTGTATATCGGTACTGGTTGGGATGTGCTCTAGTTGGATCTCATCAATCATGCCATTGCCCGAAGCGATCACTCGAATATCGTTACGGATGACTTGAACAGGAATCGCATTATTTGCATCAGTGAGTAGCAGGACACGACTATTGTGAGCAGCAACAAAAGTCACTTGGCCGACAATGCCTTTTTCGTTGATCACCGGTTGTCCTTCATACACCCCATCAATCTGACCTTTGTCGATCACAACTTGATGACGATATGGTGAAGTGTCTACCGCCATAACTTCTGTGACGACTTTCTTCTCATCACGGATAAACGGAGATCCTAACAACTTACGGAGGCGCTTGTTTTCTTCTTGGTATTGCTCAAGCAGAATTAGCTCGCTCTTCAGGCGCAAGACTTCTCGTTTAATATTATGGTTGGATTCGATAAGGCCTTTACGAGTACTAAAACGGTCATAGACACCATCGAACATAGTACGAGGTAAGTTGGCTGCATATTGAATAGGTGCAACCATGCTGTTCAATAGATAGCGTACATTTGAGAAAGCATCTAAACGACTATCAGCCAGCATAAGGCTGGCTGATAAAATTACAGCAAAAAACAGGCGCAATTGTAGAGAGGGACCTCTACCAAAAATTGGCTTCATTCTATATTTGGTCCTAGAGCTACATTTGATCCTATAGACAAGGTCCTAGGCTCTTTACATAAAACTAGATAAGAAAAGAGCCTAACACTAGATATTATTCTTCGCTGAACAGGTCGCCGCCGTGCATGTCGATCATCTCTAGAGCTTTACCGCCACCTAGAGCAACACACGTTAATGGCTCTTCTGCCACAACAACAGGGATACCCGTTTCTTCTGTTAGCAGACGATCAATATCTTTAAGCAGTGCACCACCACCCGTTAGTACCATACCGTTTTCTGAGATATCAGAAGCAAGCTCTGGTGGACACTGTTCTAGTGCAACCATTACTGCAGATACAATACCTGATAGCGGTTCTTGAAGCGCTTCTAGGATTTCGTTTGAGTTTAGGCTAAAGCTACGAGGAACACCTTCAGCAAGGTTACGACCACGTACTTCGATCTCATCGACTTCATCGCCAGGGTAAGCTGAACCGATTTCGTGTTTGATCTTCTCTGCTGTCGCTTCACCGATCAAGCTACCGTAGTTACGACGAACGTAGTTGATGATCGCTTCATCAAAACGGTCACCACCGATACGTACAGAAGACGAGTAAACCACACCGTTTAGTGAGATTACCGCAACTTCAGTCGTACCACCACCGATATCAACAACCATTGAACCTGTTGGCTCAGATACACGTAGGCCAGCACCAATCGCAGCAGCCATAGGCTCATCGATTAGGTAAACCTCACGAGCACCAGCACCTAATGCTGATTCACGGATAGCACGACGCTCAACCTGAGTTGAACCACAAGGTACACAAACCAAAACACGAGGGCTTGGTTTAAGCACACTGTTGTCATGCACTTGCTTAATAAAGTGCTGAAGCATTTTTTCGGTTACGTAAAAGTCAGCAATTACACCGTCTTTCATTGGACGGATCGCTGAAATGTTACCAGGCGTACGACCAAGCATTTGCTTAGCAGCGTGACCAACAGCAGCCACACTCTTTGCAGACCCCGTACGATCTTGGCGAATAGCGACAACGGAAGGCTCATCAAGAACAATGCCTTGGCCTTTTACATATATAAGGGTATTGGCTGTACCTAAATCAATCGATAGGTCGTTTGAAAACATGCCACGAAGTTTTTTAAACATATTCTTCGCTCATCCTGCAAGAATTAGAAGACAAAAATTGCACTAAATGTACCAATGCCTTGCTGTCACGGCAAGGCATTGAAGTATAAACATGGACTGAAACCCGCAATTTCTTACAGATTCCTAACTTAAGGGGCAAAAATTATATTTTCACTGACCTGTTAACCCACTTTCACCTCGGTAGATCACTCGATCGTTACCGCGGTAGATACCGAATGTGACAACGGTGGAGGGATCTTCATCACCTAGTTGGCGCCAGTTGTAACGTAGCCATGGTTGATCTTGATCGCTACCTGAACAAACAACAGGGTTTTCACCAGTTTTAGCCGTTGGTGCAGAGTCATCCATTCTTAACCACAATCGTACCTGCTCACGTGGCGCATCTGCACCAGCAGGCGTATTTTGATTCGCTGTTACTTCTTCTTCGCCATCATCAACACTTCCACTGCCATTGAGTGAAGCTAGTGTAGTTTTGACTGTATTACTGGTCCAAATGACTTGCTTACAGAAATTTGAACCATTAAAGGTGCTGCGATCATCATCGTCATTCACAACAAAGTCACTACCATCCCAAAACTCAGCACGAAGTGGAATCGTCAAAGTACTACCGGAGTTACCGCCAATATCATCAAGCGCCATTCGGCCATAGCGGGCAGGAGGTTGAACTGGGAATGCTGCCGAACTGGTAACAGGGTCAGAATCTGTAAATGACACAGGATCCGTTCCCTCGATCGTTAAACCAAAGTTTGTAATCGTCGAGTTAGCATCTGATGTATTAAACGGTGTATCTCTTCGGCTAACACCATCTAAATCCACAACTCGTTGAAGCTCAGCTGCATTGTCATTCAGCAACCAATGTTTACGATCAGCTGACCATGTTCCAGAGCCCGTATCTAACAAGAAGCCGTTATCAGTGTTGCTATCATCTAAAACACCAAACTTTGCTTGTAACTCTGCATTAAAGAACCGGTAATTATTAAGAACATTATCCGTATCATCTTCACCAGAAGCCATTGGATATACTTGGTGAACTGTAGAATCATAAGGTTGACTTAGGTATGCGATATCATTTTGATTGGCGACATTCCATTCCGGAGTAGCTTGCACAAAGTATTTAGGGTAAAAGCGACCTATCGATTTGCTGCCAGATAAGCCACCTAAAATTGAACCGTAGAAACTCCCAGTTTCTGTCGCAATAAAGTTAAAGCTACCCGCTTCTGAGTACTTCAAACTATCGAACTTATAGCCTTTACTCGCCTGGTCATTCGACGAAATTTGTTTAGTTAGCTGGGCTACAGGGGTTAAATCACCTAACTTAGCGTCAGGATAAACCGTAATTAGAGGTGTATCTAAAGTCGTTGTAACTTCGACGCTTGCTGTCGACTTAAAGTAATTGTTCGTCAACAAGTTATCATTAGTGCAAACTGCAGATGAATCGGTATGCTTTATTGGACGAGCATAAACATCAAATGGCGCTCCGGCAGCAGCAAAACTATCTGAGTCTTTCTCGTTGCTGTTTCCATCTGAGCTCTTGTTGGTGCAAATAGCAAATTTCCAAGGGCGAGAGTAGACCGAGAAACTTCCCTCTACATCATAATTCCCATCTTCGGGACAACCAGCGAAACCAGTACAATCAAAGCTACTATCTTTTAAAGTAACATTGAAAAGACCTGATTCAGAAATAGTTAAGTCTGTTGAGGCGCTGCCTTTTTTGAACTCAGGTAAGTAAGTCAGCGAACCATCGGAACCACTCCAAGAGCTATCAAGCTCATGAGCAATAGTAACTTCATCCCCAGCTTCACCCACATAGTTTTCAGCAACTACGATTGAATCACCAGAATCACACGCTAAAACTTTAGTTACTGTCGGTGTAGCCTGCCCCGCAATAACGTCAAGGCGATTTGTTGGAGTATTGCCATCCACTAAAGAGAATTTAAATGGCACGAACTTGAACTGACTTTCGACCTCTTTGCCAGAATCATCGACTAATGTCGCTGTTAGCTTATAACCTGTATCAAAATCAATATTGGCAGTATCTTTAGCGACAACTTTTAAAGTTAATTCACCATCGTCATCTGAAACATAATTCGGGTAAGTACCTGAACCTTGTAGCAGAGAAACGTCGAATTCATCAGCGTCTGGCGTAATAACTACGGTAACGCCTAGACTTTCAGCCACACCATTATTAGAGGTATTAATGGTAAATTGAGGGGAGTCGTCGCCACACATCAAAGCTAAATCGGTTGCCGGGGAAATATCAATTTCATAGTCATCCGAAGGTTGAAAACAATGATTGTCAGTCGCAATAATCTGAGCTGAATTCGCCATATAAATTTCATTCGCAGTTACCGCACCGTAAACAATGCTCGAATTACTTAACCGTACAACAGATTCACTATAGATAAGCCCGGTAAACACGGCATTTTGACTTAACGTCAGGCCGCCACCTGACTTTGCATGGACCAAAAGAACGAACTCAGCTTCACCTAAAGCACTGAACGAGCTATTATTATTGCTCACGCTCACCTTACGTGCGTGAATCGTAACCTTATGCCCGTCAGGAATTTCAATATTACCCGCGTTATTGATATCAATCTCATCAATCCAATAAGTGCCAGAAGTAAAAGTTACGGTACCTTTACCTACACTTAACTGACCAATGATCTCATCATTAGAGAAAGTACGATCTTCTTGCCAAACATTAATGACCTCTGACGATACTTTAAAGCTTTCCAACTCCTGCTTATCAACCATCAAACCGGAGTCCCCAGAACACCACAAACCATCACACCCAGGGGTATTCTCATCGGTAATACTCTCCTGGCTAAAACCAACAAAGCGTTGCCCACCAGACATTGGAGCTCCAGAGATGTTTGATTGATTAGATAAACGCAATGCAGCTGAACTACTACTTGCCCATGTTTGGGCTGGAGATGGAAATAGCTCACAGATCTCAGATATAGGTGGCTTATCAAATAGGAAATAAGAAAAAGGTTCAACAACATGCCCTCTCTCAGGGTCTTTGGTCATATCCTCTTCGTTGATAAGAGAAACCCCTGCTTTGCTTACCGAACATCTACGTAGCCAACCACCATTGTTACCGTTCCGAGTTCTTTTAGATGCAAGTAAAGTCGGTGTAGAAGTAAAGCCTGATACTGAAAAAGGGCTAACAAGTTTGCACCCTTCAGTAATCGGTTTAATTATATTGTCATTCAAGGTTGTTGTTTGTTTAGTGGAACCTTGACCAAGCCAAAATTTACGACCATTAACAAAACCTTGTCCTAATCCTGCGACAAAACCAACCTTTTCTGGAGTTATTGAATCACTATTACGACTAACCTCAGATCGGTCAAGTACCAAAGAAAACGAAGAACGAGAGGGGTTTAATGCTATAGGAGTCAACCACAATGGAGAACCATTAGTGCGATTCTGAACTGTTTGAATTTGAACTAACACACCTGGAGAGCTATTAAAGCTTTGGTTTAATCCAAAATCACTAAAACGCACTGTCTTATTCTTATTTCCCAAGCCCCCGGCATTAGAATATGTTTTATCGTAGCTAACTTCACCCGCAACGATTTTTGCACCGTTATCGAACTCAAGCACTCCCGGTTCAATAACTAAATAATCGATATTTTCCATGGGTGCATCAACATAATTAACTACTTTATGTCCACTGTTATTAGGGTTGCCACATTTCCCACCGGGCTTCATTCTTACACACGCCTTCGTGGTAGGAGGGAGAAGTTGCTTCACAGATGCTCCAGATGTCGATACTGACATAACACGCAAATCTGAGGGATATTCAGTTGTGTTTGAATTAAAATTTGAGCGACTAGAATTGACAGTTGCCATAACAAAAACAAGCGGAGGTGACGTATAAGTATTACCAAAATCAAGGTTGCAACTTACTGACGGTCCTGAAATAGTACATTTATCGGTGGGAATCGTACCGAACTCAAACTGAGGGTTAGTATTAATATTAGCTTGAACTAATGGAGATAAAAAAAGCGCAACTAATAATATTGAAAAATGCTTTATCATAACTACTCCCTCACCCAAACTTCTTGAATTCGTTGCACTTGGTTAATACCCGAACCACAAATGGCTGTTGATTCTATTTTGAAAAAGCCAACGCCATCTAAAGTTCCAATCTGGTTACAAGTTAATTCTCCGACAGTACAGATAGTCGACATGCCGCTGCTCAATTGATTTGAATTTAAATTGCTACAGACAGCGCTAACACTTGTTGAAACCGCAGGTGATACCGTCAAAGGGTAAACTTGAGTAAGTGCCCACTCATTCGCTGAATGTGCTAATAGCCAAGCCTGTGTTCCAAGCTGTTTACGCGTTAATGTATCGTGATTTGACCACTGAACTTGTACTAAAGAGGTCGCAAGAAAGCCCATCACCACAATAACAAATATCGCGACGATCAAAACACTGCCTTGTTGAGATGATTTTCTATGGCGCATTGAGTACCTGCACATCTTGTTGGTAAACGCTTACTTCACTGTTTTGCTCAAGCACAAGATCGATGTGAATCACGCCACCTCGCTGCAAGCTTGGCTCTTCGTAGCGGAAGTTACTTTGAGCATAATTGATGCTATCCGCAACGGTGATTCCATTGCGCTGAATTAAGCCTTGATTCTGAACAGTATCATTCACTAAACAGTAACTCACCGAGGCACTACTATCATAAATATAGTGGCGTTGAGCAATTGACTGACTACTAAGGCTTACGGGAGATGCGGTAAACACATTATTCGTGGAAACTAAACCTGAGACCGAAATCCGTTTAATCGAACCAGCTTCTAGCTCGGAGTAGTTGGTTGGGTTAATAATTAGGAAATCGTCTGCATCAAGTATTGGGGAGTCCTGTCCGATAATAAAATTCAGATCGTCGGTCGCTTCATCAAGGTGATAAAAACCTGAGTACTTAATAGCGTAAAAGGTAAGACATTTTTGAGCAAAGGCCGAAGCAGGGGTGATACTCGAATCAAAACTGTTGGGAACCGCGTGACTGATTTCTCGCGACATTTTCTCAACAACAAATTGACCTTTTACTTGTACTTTTTGTCGATCGATAGTCTCAACATACCCTTTCATGCCATATTCAACAAAACCTGCGATAGCGAGACCGATGACAGCAACCACAACAATGGTTACGATCATTTCTATAAGAGTAAAACCACGTTGTTTCATTAGTAGTTCCCCTTATAGGTAATCACGCTGTAGCGGTTATTACCACCAAATATTTGTATTTCAACGCGCTTCATCGTGCCAATAGTATTATCGTTAGTTCCGTCCATGTTTTGGTCATAAAACACCGAAATTTCAACACGAAAATTGGCGTAACTGTCTTCAATATTTTCGTCTAGGATATTAGCGAGCGGGTACTTCGTTGATGATACACACGCTGACTCCGTTGTATCGGTGTACCAACAACCGATATAGTCATCAACATCATTGAAAGCTGCGGGGGTTGCCTCTGAACCATCCACTCCGAGTTCATTGGGAGCAGAACAAGCGGTCGCACCTGCATCGCCACAGCGAATCAAACCACCATCAAAATCACTGTGTTCATCAAAGCCGCGAGCTAAAATTTGATTCATCAAACTCTGGCCTAAGGCTACGGAGCGGTTTTGATAGTGTGGGTCGGCCGAACTTGCAACTTGTGGTACCAAAAAGCTGGTAATAGTGACCATCGCAATGCCCAATACGATAATCACCACAATGCTTTCAATTAGAGTAAAGCCACGTGAGCGAATCATAGGCACGTACCTTCATGCACATAGCCTTGAGAATTAATACACACCTGAGCGTTATTACTGGAGGCATTTGAATTAATAGTAATATTAACCCCAGTGCTCACCGAAGGGTTACCCAATAGATCAAAGTCGATAATGGTATTCGTCGGGAAAAATGAGATGTCGGATTCTCTCACATAATCGCTACGGGCATCGGCTTGTGTTTTTTGAGCGCTATTCGATAGATTCAAACTGCAAGCAGTTACTGAACCTAGACAATTACTATTAATAGCAAGACGAAAACTATCATTAGCAGCTGAAACATTCGATTGCATTCGGTTCACTTGAATTTGGCGAATAACGGAGATGGCCTGCTCTTGCGCAGTAAAAGTAGAATAGCTAGAAGTACCAGCGAAGCGACTCGCGGCAAAAGTTGAAATAATACCGAGGATAATGATAACGATGATCAGCTCTACCAGAGTAAAGCCTTTGGATATGGGGCTGTTATCCATAATGAGCCTCTAACTGCCTAGCGAATACTGATTATACAAGATAACGAAGCTTACGATATTATGTATGTGAATAGCTTTGATCTTTGTGTGCTTTGGATAGAAAAAAGGCCAGCAGGAGCTGGCCATTTCATATTGATTCAACTTATCAGTTAGTTAGTTTGCAGGGACACCACAAGCAGTCCCAGCAGCACCAGCTATAACAGCAACTTCAGCAGGTTCATCAGCGGCTGTGGCAGCAGTATAACGAACACAGTTTGTAGTAAAGCCAGTTAAACCGATATCAATAGTGGTATTTTCATGGTCAGCTTCGTCACCTGTTGAACTTTGAAGAACAACAAACTCTTCTGATAAATCAATAGACTCTAAGATTCCATCTTCTGCTGCAGTAGGGTAACCGAAAGAATATACGATATCGTCTCTAGTAGTCGCTGGCAAATCACCAGCATCTACTTCAAGCGTTTCTATGCCTGCAATAGCGGCTTTACCATAAGAAATACCCATTGCACCAGCTACAGCACCTCGTAAACCATCGAGAGTAGATGCACGCGCATCATCTTGCAAGTTTAGGAAACGTGGTGCCGCAGTTACAGCAAGAATACCCAGAATAACAATTACAACCACTAGTTCGATTAGGGTGAAACCGCCTTGTCTTTTCATAGTTAAGCTCTCTCTATGTTTAATTTTACGCAGACTTACTGCAAAGTTACGGTCACACGACCAGTTTTAATTTCGTAAACAAATTGGTGCTCGGTATTACCTTCTAATTGAATGTAAGTACACGTTGCATCACCTGAATTCGCTTGCGCTGAATATTTGTAATTTGAGTCGCTAGCAACATCTGAAACCGCACCAACTTTAGGTGGGTTCTGCAGTAAATTTTCCATCAACTCAGAACAGGTTTCATCTGAAATATCTTGTGGTGCCGTGCTCGAGTCGTTGTTCAGAGTCCATGGGTAGCCATCTCTAAAATCGGTATCGACATTGTTACTGTTCTTTGATCTTGTTAACCAAAAATCAACACCATCATAATTTACAGTATTATATGTTTCAACACCTATATTCTCTGACGGCCTAGCTTCTGCTTCCCACTGTGCTCTTGCCGACAAAACGGCGGTTGCAAAACCACCAGCGACACCTTCAATACTTGATTTCTTGGCTGCATCCGTCACATCTAAGAAACGAGGTAAAGCAGCGACCGCCAATAAACCAACGACAACAATCACTATAACCAACTCGACTAGGGAGAAACCCTTTTGATTTTTAAGCATTTTCTACCTACTCATCTAATTGCTAACGCGCATTATACATTTGCACACGTATAAAACCACAGAAAAACTGTCAATATTTTCACAAAGCCAAAATATTGGCTTTCACACTAAATCTTTCTTTTTTGAGCAATATATCTATCTGATACTTATCACTATAATGATAACGACAATGAAACTGTATGTTATCACTTTTATCTTCAACACTCGGTGAACTGAGCCCTAAAATGCTCTCTTGAGGGTATAATTCCTCAAGCCAATAATGACAGTCTCGCTCATCTCCTTGAATCGGCATTATCCAGCCTGTTCGGCTATAACTTTTAGGATGTTCCGAGTCATTATCTTGCTCAGCACCCGATAACAAATACTGTTGTTTGAACAGGTTTGCTTGCTCTAAAATTCTCTTGCTCGCAACGATCAATGCCGTGTTAGTCGCTTCTTCTTCTACCGTTTTAAAGGCAGAGAGCACCCCCACAATAAGAAAAAGAATAACGACACTCCAAATAACAAAACGTGAGCGTTGTAGGTTATTTAGCATTCCCTAGCCTTTGATTGCATCCAGCATTCCCCACATAGGTAGGAAAATACCCAGAGCTAAGATCAGCACCATACCAGCCACAACCACCAATAAAATAGGTTCGATCCTTGCGGTTAAGGTCTTTAAGTCATAATCGACTTCTCGATCATAAAAATCGGATACCTCAAGTAGCAGCTCATCAATACGGCCGGTTTCTTCACCCACCGAAATCATTTGTATCACCAGTGGGGTGAAAATTTCGCTATTGATCGCTGTTGAAGAAACCGTACTACCGGCTTCTATTGCGGCTTTCATAGCTTGTACTCTCAACTCAAGGAATCGGTTATCCAACGCTTCCGCAGACAACGACAGTGATTGGTTCAGTGGTACACCGGCTTTTAGCATCAAGGCGAATGTGCGTGAAAAACGCGAAAGTAGCGCTCGATTCACTACCCCACCAATCACGGGTATTTTTAAGCGTAACCTGTCCCACTTCTCCAATCCTTTGTCTGTCTTAACCCATGCTTTGAAAGCAAAAATAAGACCAAAGATAACCGCGAGCATTAAGCCCCAGTAATTAACAAAGAACTCCGACATACCAATTAAGATACGAGTTGGGAGCGGCAGGTCGACACCAAAGCGCGCAAACATACTAGAGAACTGTGGAATAACCTTAATATTGAGAATGAACATCGCGACCAAAATAAAGCTGATCACAAAGGTTGGATAACGCATCGCAGTCTTGATTCGTTTGCGAGTCTCTACTTCTTGCTCATAGTATCCAGCCAATTGCAGCAAAGCTTGGTCTAAACGACCGGTATTTTCACCAACCCCAATCATTGAGACAAACAACGGGCTAAATACCTTGGGATGCATCTGCATCGATGCTGCTAATCCACGGCCATTGGTTAGCTCAGCAACCACTTCTTCTAGCGCTGCTTTCAGCTGCTTATTTTCACAGTTTTGAGTCAGGCCTTTCATCGACCTTAATAGTGGTACGCCTGCCTTGGTTAGGCTGTATAACTGTCGACAAAACAGAACCAAGACTTCAAGCGGAACATTGGGTGAAAACAGGCTAGATACATCCATATCCAAGACTGAACCACCACTTTTACCCAGCTTGATTGAGGTGGGAATAATTCCCTTACTCATCAAACTTTCTGCGGCAAGATCTTCGTTATTCGCCTCTAACTGACCCGTAACCTGGCTGCCATCAGAACTGCGACCTACATAACGATACGTTGGCATATCACTCTACCCCTACAGATAAATTGGATCTGTGGCACCGGAAGCATCGCCTTCACCAAGGTGCATTATCTCATCGAGGCTCACGACACCTTGCAAAGCTAACTCCATCGCAGAAGCCAACAACGGTTTGTAGTTTTTAGACCGCCTTGCCGTTTGAGCAAAGCCAACCGCGTCATTCGCTCTGAGGGCATCCATCATGTCTTGCTCTAGCTCCAACATTTCAAATACACCAATACGCCCGCGATAACCGGTTAGGTTACAGTTCTGGCAACCACGACCTTTCATGAATGGCACAGCCACTTGATTAGGGAAACGTACGCTCAACCACTGCTTACGAGGTTCATCCAATTCATCCTCAACCTTACAATCAGTACACACTTTACGAACTAATCGCTGTGCCACCACCGCTCTCACGGCACTTGCCACGAGATAACCGGGAGCACCCATGTCCATCATACGTAACGCACTGTCTACTGCATCGTTGGTATGCAGCGTACTTAAGACTAAGTGACCTGTCAGTGCGGCTCTCAAGCCAATCTCAACGGTTTCGTGGTCGCGCATCTCACCAATAAGGATAATATCGGGATCCTGACGAAGGAAAGTTCTGAGGATAGTAGAGAAATCGAGATTGATCTTAGGGTTTACCTGAACTTGGTTCACTCGAGGGAGGCGGTATTCCACCGGGTCTTCCGCGGTAATGATCTTTTTGCCCGGCTCGTTTAATTCGCTTAGCGCACCATATAAGGTTGTCGTTTTACCAGAACCCGTCGGGCCAGTAACCAAGATCATTCCATGAGGACGGCGTAATTGTTGGCGAAGACGAACAAGAAGATCATTGGGAATACCCGACGCTTCTAGCTTACGTAAGCCTGCTGATTGGTTAAGCAAACGCATCACCACAGACTCACCATGCTGAACTGGCATGGTCGACATACGAATATCGACCGACTGGCCTTTGGCTCGAATGTTAAAACGACCATCTTGAGGAAGACGCTTCTCTGAGATATCGAGGTTTGCCATTAACTTCAAGCGCAGTACGAGTGCAGAGGCAATATTGACTTCATTCAGCAGTGTTTCATGCAGCACGCCATCAATACGCTGACGAAGACGCAATACGTTTGAATCTGGCTCAATATGAATATCAGATGCACCGACTTGGATTGCATCTTCAAATAACGAGTTGATCAGCTTAACAACCGTCACTTCGTCACTGTCTTCACCAGCAATATCAAAATCAAAGGCGTCATTGACTTGGTGTTCGGCATGAAGCTGCTCGGCGAAAGACGCAATTTCTTTGGTTCGGCGGTAATAGCGATCAAAGCCATCCACTAATTGTCTTTCTTGAGCGACAACGAACTCAAGCGCGTAGTCACCTAGTTGCCCAAGTAATGATTCCTGAGCAAACAGATCCGCAGGATCACTCATGGCTACACGTAACGTATCGCCTTGGCGCCCAATAACCAATGCACGAAGGCGACGAGCATGTACTTCAGGTAAAAGCTGCACCGCTTCAACATCAACAACCGCTCGACTTAAATCAATGAGAGGAATAGCGAGTTGCTGGGACAAGAAACTCAACATCTGTTGTTCTGATAAGAAACCAAGTTCAATCAGCGCATCACCCAGCTTACGACCGGTACTTTTTTGAGCAGCAAGAGCTTGTTCAACTTGGGCCTCAGTGATGATTCCCTCTTCGACGAGCAAATCACCTAGCCTTTTTCTTAATCTAATTTGCATCGCCACTCTCCTCTAAAGCTTTGATTATGTTTAAGCGGTCACGCACAAAGTTTTGCGATTGAGATGAGATTCCAACTCTGGTTAAGGCACCTTGGTATGACTCTTTTGCAGCAGAAAAATCAAGTTGACGCTCTTGTTGAATCGCAAGGCCAAGCCACCAGCGAGCATTATCTGAATCAACCTCGACTAACTTTTGGTAACTCTCGAGCGCGATGTCTTCTTGCTGAGATTTTTGACTCAATGCAGCACGCATTGCCAAATAATCTTGAGTAGGATTTGGTGGCATGTGGATTAACGGGCTTAAAGCTGCTTCTGCTTGGTTAGCTTTAACCAGCAGTTTAGATAAACCCAACCGTAGCTTTTCGCTGTTGATATTAAGTTTGATACCAGATTGAAACAGCTCGTAGGCTTTGCGAGTGTCACCCTTGCCAAAATAGAGAATCGCGAGTTTCTGACGAACCTCTTCATTTCGTGGCGTATAACGCAAGGCTTCGGTGTAACCTTTCAAAGCACCAGTAAGATCATTCGCATCAAGTGCCTTCTGAGCTCGCCCTTGTGCATTTACTGATAATTGCTCAGGCGTTAGCTCTACCTGCTCAATCAACATTTCGCTATTTTCTGAACTGTCAGAAGATTCTTTCTCATTAGAGATAGGATCCGGATCTTTTTTTGCCACGCTAGCAACGTAAATCGGCTTTGGAATGTCAGTATTAGTCGCTTTAGCCGTGCTTAACGGTTTAGGCGTAACGTTAGGGGTTGTCGTTTTAGAAGTACTCGACCTTGTCGTTGGCTTAGCTTGAACGTTATTGGCCGCTACTGTGTTTTCTGCTGAATGGGGCGTTAAATCTAGCGTCACTAATTTCTTGGTTGGCGATGAGAGTGTTTGAGTGACAACATCCTGCATTTCTCCAGAACTCTCTACGACAGAGACCTGGACTTGAGCACCTCGAGTTGAGATTGAATGTTCAACGGCTGGGCCTTGTGATATTGCCCAACCGCCCATCGCTAAGCTCAAAGTGAAACCTGTCACTAACCAAACCAATGGGGAGCGTGTTTTCACTTTAGGCACCACTGCCGCTTCAATCGACGTCGCTGACTTTTTCTTTGCCAATTCAGACAAGGCGTTATTTATGACGCTCATAATTAATTCCAACCCCACAGTATTGGCGTTTTAAATTTAGGCTTACATACATCGTAAGTTTCATGCATGGCTGAAAACAGGTGCTGATTGTCGATACTTTTCTTATCTTCACTGAACGAGAGCAAAAGAGCCTTATGGCATAGTTGATTTATCAATCTTGGAATACCTAACGAGGAGCGACAAATCGCCTTTTTTTGATTCAAACTGAACAATCTAGGATTACCACCAGATTTAACAATCCGATTATCAATATACGCCACCGTTTCATCGAGAGTCAGCGGCCTCAGTGTTGAACTAAACGTGATTCTTTGACGAAACTGCCTAAGGTGATAAGCCTCTAATCGAGCATCCAACTCAGGCTGACCTAATAAAACAATTTGCAGCAGTTTTTTATCTTCAGTTTCAAGGTTACCGAACAACCTTAATGTTTCGAGAGCTTCATCCGATAGAGCTTGAGCCTCATCAAGAATCGCTACCACTCTTAAACCTGAGTTGTGTAACTCAATGAGCTTATGCTGAATGTTATCAACTAAGGTTGCTTCATTATCGATAGTCAAACCCAGCTCTTTAGCAACGGCTTGGCGTAAATCAGCACCAGAGAGCATAGGGTTTGGTAGGTAAATAAGAGCTGTACAATCATTTAGGTGATTGACCAACATCCGACAAACCATGGTTTTTCCAGTACCAACCTCTCCGGTGACCTTAATCACGCCCTCGCCCATTTCTAACGCCGAGATCACCGTTTGAATCGCTTCGAAATGAGGCGCTAAACCATAAAATAAATCGGTATTCGGCGTTAAAGTAAATGGCAGTTGTTCAAAACCAAAGTGAGCTTGATACATAAGTGACCTAGCTTAGTTAGATGCTGCCAATCTACATTGAGAAAATAAGCGATTACTCTTCATCAGGGAACCACTGCTGCAGCAGATCTCTAGAGCGTTCTAACTCAGTTTGCCAAGTATTCACGCCAACAATCGTTGGTTTTAGTAAGATCACTAACTCAGTTTTTTGCGTCAACTGACTGGTATTACGGAACAAATGACCGAGTGCTGGGATATCGCCAAGGAATGGTACTTTCGACGTGATATCACTGGTGTTTGACTTCATTAATCCACCAATCACCACAACATCACCATCTTGCGCACGAATCACTGAGTCAGATTCACGAATAGAGCTTTTTGCCAATGGAAGTGAAACAATACCTGTAGTTGAACCAAGGTTAAGCTCTTTCACCTCTTCTGCAACCTCAATAACGGCAGGATGAACATGCAAAAACACACTGCCTTTATCATCGATCTGAGGGGTCACATCCAGAGAAATACCAGAGAAGAATGGGGTTAACTCAACCTCAGGGGCCACATTCGCGTTATCACCACTACCAACTGCACTTGATAAATCAGTTACGTAGTATTCGTCGGTACCCACTTTTATCACTGCTTTTTGGTTATTCGCAGCAGTCACCCTTGGGCTAGATAGGACGTTCAAGTCACCCTGTGTACCCATGAAACTCAATACCGCCTCAAAGCTACCACCAGAAACAACAAGGTTAGATTGACCACCTAAAGCAGCGCCGATTGGGTCCATGCCTGGCAATGTACTTGGGATAATCGCACCAGCGGCATCTTTAACAATAGAGCCCATACCTATCGTATAGTTAGTACCATTCGACGAGAACATCTTGGTCCAGTTGATGCCTTGTTGATAGCCATCACTTAAGGTCACTTCCATGATTTTGGCTTCCAAGATAACTTGGCGCTGCAAACGCTTCTGAGAAATGCCTAAGAACTCTCGAACCTCACGAATTTCGTCAGGGTAAGCACGAACCGTAATCACACTGGCTTGTGGCGTTACCACTACACTTTGCCCATCACCAGAACCAATGAGGTGAGCAACTGCCGCTTCAAGCTGTGGCCAGAAATCACTTTCAGAGGTCGTTTCAATCTCTGTACCGCCGTTCGATGTAGAATTCGATGAGTTAGAAGAGTTGGATGAATTTGACGAGTTTGAGTTCGAGCTTGAAGAGCTCGATGAATTCGAGTCAGAAGTCGTGATCGTTCCGGTGGTGATGGTCGTCAATGAACGACCTGAACGCTTCACTTGTAAGTAATCAACTGGGATCGTCACTGTGCGTAGACCAGCAGGGTAAATCTGAATAACTTTGCCGCGTTTTTCTATATCGTAGCCATACATATCCTGAGCAACAGCCAACACTTCGTCTAACGTCACATCTGTCAGGTTTAAAGTCAGCTTCCCGGCAACGCTTGGGTGAATAGCCGTGCTGTATTCAGTGCCTTTTACCAAGCTAGCAAAAAAGGTCCTCGCTTCAACACCTTTAGCTTGAATACGAAAACGCTTAACGGTTTCCATACCCGGAGACATCGCATCCGAATTAAGCTGAGGCATCAGATCATCTTGTACTGACGAAGGAAGATCACGAAGCGCTTTGCTATTCGCTTCATTAATTGATTCGTTTAAAGACTCTTTGATCTCAACGGGATCTCTATGTCCCATCGAACAGCCGACTAAAGATGACACTAGGATTGCTACTACAAGTTTACGCATGTCTTCACTCTAACCTTAATTATTCTTAACATCTAAAGAGAACATCTCTAATTTCCACTGCTTAGAGCTTCTCTGCAGAGTGACGTATTCTGGATCTATGTTCTTAACTCGGTACCCTCTGATCATTTCTCCTTGACCGAGAATCTGACCATTCATAATGGCATAGCAAGGTGTATCGCCTTTGCACACAATGCTTTCTAGAGAAGGTAAGCGATAACGAGTTGGCGCCTTTTTAGCTGACGTTGTTTTTTGTTGTGGCGTCAACCAGCCTAATGGCGCCGTAGGATCCTGTTCGGCCCAAGCCATTTGGCTACTAAAAAGTAATGACAACAAAAGAGTTCTAACCACCGATAAACTCCTGTCTAGTACCTAGTGTGTAAACCTCAAACACCAGTCGAGCTTTAGGGTATTCTTCGACCGAATACTGAAATGTGCGCCAGTAATAACTGACAGGAAGAGACTCAAGCGCTTGAAGATAAGCGGAAATATCAAAGTAACTGCCCGTTAATTCCATTCTTACAGGGTGAAGAAAGTAGCCTGAATATTCACTGGTCTCTTGATTATTCGAAATTGCTTCTGGTTTTAACGACTCTAGCGATTCTAGCTTAAGTCCATTTCCGGCATTAAGAACACTCTCCAATAGTTGAGACATTTGAGAAGGAGTGATCAGTCCATCGACAATCTGGGAAAGCTGAAGTGACAGATCTTGGCTCTCCACCAGCAGTTTTTTGTACTCTCGATTAATATCTTTGTCTGGGTCTTTGTTTAACTTAGCTTGAAGAACGAGCAACTCACCTTGCTGTCTCTGGTTTGCCTGAGTCAGATTCATCGTCTTAGCATTTTTAGCCTGTAAATCGAGATACGCTGGCTCAACCAACAAGGTGAACAACAACATCGATAGGCCAACAAAACCACACACGAAAAGTAGCCATTTTTCTCTCTGACTTAATGCAAGAAACTTATCGCTGAGCTGGTTCCACTGCTGCATTATTTACTCTCCCTGCGAGTACTTAGCTCAAACGTCACCACATCCTGATCATTGCGCCCAATTTTTAGTTTTTCAAAAGCACGTCCAACTAAATTAAGCTCACTTTTAAACTGACCAATCCAGTTAGGAACCACATTTGCGTTACGAGCAAAGCCACTAAGATCTAAAGTATCGTGAGTCATGTAGATGTGCGAAAGAGAGATGTCATTTCGGCCTAATTTAGCTAAGGAATTCATGACGCCAGAATACCCGACTTGTTGTGATTCGTCGTATTGTCCTACCGCCTTCAAAGCCTCTTTTTTAGCCTGAGTCTCACGTTTGAGACGCGCAACTGCCGCCACTTTCTCTGGAGACGGTTTATGCTGAGTTAACTTACTATTCAATTGGTTAACTTGCTTGTTAAGCTGGTTCGAGTCATGTTGCAAAGCTGTTAGGGTTTTATCTAGATTAGAAGCTTGATACTGCATTACAGAGTAACCACCAAGTAGCAGCACACAAACGAGCCCCCAGCTCGCAACAACATTCGTCAGCGTAAAATATTCTTTCTTAGGCTTGAGATGTTCAGGGTAAAGATTGACATTAAAAGCCTCTTTTTCAGCCGCAAGCTTAACCAACAAACTCTCTGAATTATCACGCTCACCTTCAACGAGCAGAGAAACGGTCGAACTCAATGTGTTATTTAACGCGCCTTGTAACTCAGACTCATCTTCCTCATCACAGCAGATTTTCAACTGATGAAGTTGAGTACCTTTAATTTGAGAAGAAAGGTAATCAATCGAGCGTTGGAGTTCTAGAGCAAGGCCATCTAACTGCAGAGCGCTTGATGCAACACCCGTTAAAGGTGGAACAACACTACGGATGGTTCTTTGAAAGCAAACGGTATTTTCAACAAACGCACCCAGCTTAAAGTGTGAATTGGCGCTGCGCTGTAAAAGGATAAAATTAGACAGTTCGCCAGCACTGTAACCCCAGATTTCATCTTCAGGAGCAACACCTATTAATTCAACCTGAACCGAATAAGCAATATTCAAAAGCTTGTCTAACAGCTTTTTAGGTAGAACATACACTTGCAGCTTATTCGACGTCGGTAACGCGACCGCACTTGCAATAATTTCGGTCACTCTTTCAGATACAAGATCTTTGAGTAAAAAAGGCAGGGCAACCGACCATTCACTCTCTGGAATATCCGGTTTATCAATTTGGTAGGTTTGGTAGTAGTTAGCACAGACAATCAGCTGGAGGCTATTACTAGTAAACGCCTCACTGCTAAGCGATTTTTTTAGCGCACTCTCCCAGTCCCCATTAACCACGGGAATGCTAGTTACTTGAGGTTCTTGTTCTGTCGATGAAATATAAATGGCATCGTTGCCTAACATGACAACTTGAGAGCTGCCTTTATTATTAGTTGGCTTTATCTTGTCTAAAATCGCTTTAAAATTCATTGTTAACTACTACTCTTACGCCATCGATTTCTTCGTCCAACTTTCACAACAGATTCCGCTTTCGCGACCTTTTCAACTTGATTAGGCAAAGGGATAATTTGTTGTTCTTCGTCGAAATATCTCCCTTGATAGCCGTTAATGCCTAACTCTATCAAGGTGTTCTTTTCTTGTTTTGTCTCGACTCCAACAGCAATAACTTGAGTTGGAGAGTCACCGCATGCCCCAATTAAGCTTCGGACAAACAGTTGGTTTTCATGCCTTTGATCGATTTTCTTTATTAAGCTTCGATGAAGCTTAATGTAATTGACCTTTAAGTCTTTTATATAGTGAGTGCTAACAATGGTTCGTCCAGCTTGGCCAACCACAACTTTACACCCTAAACCTCGCAGCATCTTTGCCACCGGTCTCATATAATCAAGATGGGCAATCAAGTGCCCTTCTGGAAACTCAAACGCAAGCTGAGAGCGGTGCTGAGCAGAGAGCTGTAACAACTCACTTCTAAACCACTTAAAATGCTGTTTATTCGCAAATGGAGTAACATTCAGATTCACCGAATAGTTGAGAGGCTGAGTTGACTCTTTCAGCGATTTCAACAAAACCTTTAGCACCGATTGGTCCATTTGAGCTTGATAACCCACTTGCTCTACCGCAGGCATAAATCGAGAAGATTTCAATAAACCTTTATCAGGATCCTGAATTCTAGTGAATATTTCTCTATGTAATTCATTAGCTTGACCAGATTCCGGCATAAGATAACATCGCTGAGCAAAGATTACTAAATTTTCAGGAAGCAGCGCTTTATCCAATAATGTTCTCCAACGAACACTGCCTCTATCCAACTCATTTGTATTCTGCTTAGGGTAACGGCTCCAGTTATTAATACGCTCCAGCTGGGCACTCTTTAATGCTGTTTCCGTTTCATCCATGATCTGACTGTGACGCTCACCTTCGGTATACATGGTTACGCCAATATGGCACCAATTATCAGAATCTAAAGGTTCCGGCGGGGTTAGCTTGTCTAACTGCCTTAAACACTGAGCCGCCAAGGTAGCAATATCTTTAGCCCCCTGATGCGGAATAAATACGGCAAAATCAGCATCGTAATAGCGAGAAAAAATAACATCTGGATAGCGTTGAACAATATTCGACAATACTTCGCCAACTTCGATAATAAAGCCGTCAGTAACTTGCTTGTCATTAGCATCACGAACTTGCTCCCATTCGTCGATACGTATCAGTAACACACCACCTCGAGCACCGCTTTCATGCAAAGCCGATTCAAGCTTGTTATCGAATAAGACTCGGTTTGCCGTGCCTGTGAGTTTGTCTAGGAAGGTATGGGTACGAATAAAGGTATCGAAGCGGCTTCTTTCTTGACGAGCATCTTGCAGCTCTTCGATCAAGACATCCAAGGCTTCACTTGCCGTGTATGGCCATTCAAGTTCATCTCCCTTTGCATGAGCCTCAACTTGCCCTGCGAGGATCATTCTTCCTCGCTCTTCCAAGATCTCAGAACCCATCAACTGTTCCTTCAACCAACGAACACCACGAGCCAGACAGAAAAGGATCAATGCAACTGCCAAAGTAATTGACCACATTGCTTCCATTGAGTAGCTATAACCAATATAAGGAGGCAATGCTTTAAACTCGATTCGATAACCTTCATTGCGCTCTAGAATAAAGCTTCTTTCATAAAGACGATTGGGATCAATTTGTGGGGAGGTATCTTTGAAGCGATAAACGATACCAGTCTGGTTCGAGAGTTTCATCTCAACAATATTGCTCGCCTGCAACATCTTAGGCATCCAACGCTGCATCGAATACGCAGCGTCAGGATCTTCCATCTCTTTATCTACAACGTCGACAATACCAACCAAATAATGGTCTAAATATTCCTGTCCGATACGCTTAAAGGAAAGTGTGCCACCAATAAAAAGAATGAACATCGCACTGATCACTATCACAGTGACAAATGCGACCAATCGAGTGCTCAATTTTAGTGTCGGGGTATATCTCATGAATAACGAAATCCTTTTCAACTCACATTATACCGTATTGCTACTTATACTATAAATTGACGTTGTAAATAAAGCGTTAAGAATTCTAGGTAACAAAAAGCCGCGATAAACGCGGCTTTTTCCAATTTAATACTGTCTTTATAATATATTAAAAACAGGGCTTAAAATGGGATGTCATCATCAAAATCCATTGGCGGCTCATTATATTGAGGTTGAGCCTGCTGAGGAGCTTGTTGAGGTGCTTTCGGCTGTTGTTGAGCTGGAGCACTGTATTGTTGTTGTGCTTGTTGCTGCTGCTGTGGCTGCTGTGGCTGACCCCAACTACCTTGCTGTTGGTTGTTACCCATACCACCTTGAGCAGGAGCACCGCCTTGAGCACGACCGCCAAGCATTTGCATTACACCGTTGAAGCCTTGAACAACGACTTCTGTTGTGTAGCGATCTTGACCGCTTTGATCTTGCCATTTACGCGTTTGAAGTTGACCTTCAATGTAAACTTGAGAACCTTTACGTAGGTACTCACCTGCAACTTCCGCCAGCTTGCCAAACAGAGCAACACGGTGCCATTCTGTTTTTTCACGCTGTTCGCCAGTTGCTTTATCACGCCATGACTCTGACGTTGCAATGGTAATGTTCGCTACTGCACCGCCATTGGGCATGTAACGAATTTCAGGGTCATTACCTAGGTTACCCACTAATATAACTTTGTTAACTCCACGGCTAGCCATGATTTGCTCCGTCTAAATTCATAGTCTCAGAAAATTTTAGCGCACAAGAATAGCATGCTTTTCTGCAGTGATAAATCGCATTCCTATTCTCGCCTCACTACAAAGAATAAAAACGTAACAAATCATGATATTCAGAGCGATGTTGCTTTTTTCTCCACTTACAAACCTCTCATTTACTTTGATAATTGATATTCAACGCAAGTCACCATTAAGGCGCTAGAGAAGCGAAAGCATGCATGACAACGTGAAATCTCATCCCAGTTCAACAAGGAGTTTCAATGAGAAAATCTCGATATGCTCGCACTTTGCATTTTATTTGCATCGTTCCAAACGACACCTATCTACATGTAAAAGAGATAGAAAAACACTTATCTATTATTCTCTACAAAATGACACCGGACGATTTGATGTTATTTGATCGCAAGCAGAGCAACCGAATTTTACTGGTTGATTACAAAGAGGTGCCTCGATTAATCAACCTTCATCCAAATCTACCTGTGATGTGGAAAAATCATGAGATCATTCTATTCAACGTCCCCAAAGCTCTTCCCACATCGGAGTTGATTACGTTTGGCGTATTAAAAGGTCTCTTTTACAACTCTGAAGAGAAAGCCAAAATAGCGAAGGGGCTTGAAGAGGTGATCAATGGAGACAATTGGCTACCTAGAAAAGTGGCAAGCCAATTGTTGTTCTACTATCGAAATATCGTGAGCACCAATACCACCCCAACCAATGTCGACTTAACTATTAGAGAGCTGCAAGTGATTCGCTGCCTTCAATCAGGCTCATCAAACACGCAAATAGCCGATGACTTGTTTATTAGCGAATTCACCGTCAAATCTCATCTTTATCAAATATTTCGTAAGTTAGCCGTTAAGAATAGAGTCCAAGCTATTGCATGGGCAAACCAGAACTTGCTTGCATAATTGATCAGCCTCTTAAACTAACGATAATTTTGAGGAAAGCTCTAGTGAACCATACGGATTGTTGCTGAATTTTCGACATCACTTATGCTAGAGTTGCCCTCAGAAATATCAACCATTCAGGTTGAATCCATAATTATTATAGATAAAGGGTCTTACCATGATCAAAAAGTGCCTTTTCCCGGCAGCTGGCTACGGTACACGTTTTTTACCTGCAACTAAGTCAATGCCGAAAGAAATGATGCCTGTCGTAAACAAACCTCTGATTGAATACGGCGTTGAAGAGGCGATCGAAGCCGGTATGGACGGCATGTGCATCGTGACTGGCCGTGGTAAGCACTCATTGATGGACCACTTTGATAAGAACTACGAGCTTGAGCACCAGATCAGCGGCACCAATAAAGAAGATTTACTGATCAATATCCGTGAGACGATTGAAGCAGCAAACTTCACGTACATTCGTCAACGTGAAATGAAAGGCCTTGGCCACGCTATCTTGACGGGTCGCGAACTTGTGGGTGATGAACCTTTTGCAGTAGTGCTTGCTGATGACCTTTGTGTTAACGAACAGCAAGGCGTACTGGCTCAAATGGTTGCACTATACAAACAGTTCCGCTGTTCAATTGTGGCAGTCCAAGAAGTTCCAGAGGAAGAGACTCACAAATACGGTGTTATCTCTGGCGAAATGATTAAAGATGATCTTTTCCGTGTTGATGACATGGTAGAAAAGCCAGAACCAGGCACTGCGCCAAGCAACCTAGCAATCATTGGCCGTTACATTCTGACTCCAGATATCTTTGAGCTTATCGAACAGACTGAACCAGGCAAAGGCGGCGAAATCCAAATCACTGATGCATTGCTAAAACAAGCAAAAGCAGGTTGTGTATTGGCTTACAAATTTAAAGGTCAACGTTTTGACTGCGGTAGTGTTGAAGGCTATATCGAAGCAACAAATTACTGCTTTGAAAACCTATACAAAAAAGATCAGCAACAAATCGAGCTAGGTAAGCACTCAACAACAAAAGAAGCTTAATCGCTAATTTTGGCTTACTCGCTGTTTAGCTATTGATCGGTTTAGCTATTTAGCTATTTAGCTATTGAGTTAACAGCAATTAGCGGTTGGTTAACAGCACATTAAATGATTCCAAGGGTGACTCAAAAGAGTCGCCTTTTTTTGTTTACTGTTTTTTTATCCAGTAAAACTTTGCACAAATCTCACTCTATGTAATACTTTAGCCACTTAAAATTACATGGTCTATTGAGATGGATAAAATAGAAATTAGAGGCGCTCGTACGCATAACCTCAAAGACATTAACCTAACCATACCCCGTGATAAGCTGACGGTTATCACTGGTTTATCAGGTTCAGGAAAGTCGTCACTTGCGTTTGATACTCTCTATGCGGAAGGTCAACGTCGTTATGTTGAGTCTTTGTCGGCCTACGCCCGTCAATTTCTATCTCTTATGGAAAAACCCGATGTCGACCATATCGAAGGTTTATCTCCAGCCATCTCGATAGAACAAAAGTCGACCTCTCACAACCCTCGCTCAACCGTCGGTACCATCACTGAGGTCTATGATTACCTAAGACTACTTTACGCGCGAGTCGGCGAGCCACGCTGTCCTGATCACAATATCCCTCTAGCGGCGCAAACCATCAGCCAAATGGTCGACAAGGTATTAGAACTGCCTGAAGGCTCAAAGATGATGCTGATGGCACCAATCGTCAAAGAACGTAAAGGTGAGCATGTAAAGACACTGGAAAACCTAGCTGCGCAAGGCTTTATCCGAGCTCGTATTGATGGCGAGACCTGTGATCTGTCCGATCCACCCACATTGGAACTGCACAAAAAGCACACCATTGAAGTCGTGGTAGACAGATTCAAGGTTCGTCCTGATCTTCAACAACGTTTAGCCGAGTCATTCGAGACCACATTAGAGCTATCTGGTGGTATCGCTGTTGTCGGTTGGATGGATGACACCGAACAAGAAGAGATCGTGTTCTCAGCTAACTTTGCTTGTCCAAAGTGTGGCTACAGCATGCAAGAACTTGAGCCGCGCCTATTCTCATTCAACAATCCTGCAGGTGCATGTGGTACTTGTGATGGACTTGGTGTTCAACAATATTTTGATCCAAGTCGAGTGATTTTAGATGAGAACCTAAGCATTGCAGAAGGTGCGATAAAAGGCTGGGATCAGAAGAATTATTACTATTTTCAGATGCTAACGTCGCTATCAGACCATTATGGTTTTGATCTGTATGTGCCATTCAACTCTCTACCTAAAAAGACTCAAGAGATCATTCTTAAAGGATCAGGGCGTACTGAAGTGGAATTCAAATACATCAATGATCGTGGTGATATTCGAGTCAAACGTCACCCATTTGAAGGTATTTTAAATACGCTGGAGCGCCGTTACCGCGATACTGAATCTAGCGCGGTGCGTGAAGATCTTGCCAAGTACATATCAACAAAGTCGTGTTCTAGCTGTAATGGCACGCGTTTAAGATTAGAAGCTCGAAATGTCTTCATTGGCGATACCACACTGCCCGAAATCGTTGAGCTCAGCATTGCTGATGCACTCGAGTTTTTCCAAAACTTATCGCTCAGCGGTCAGCGTGGTCAGATCGCTGATAAAGTAATGAAAGAGATCAATGACCGTCTGCATTTCTTGGTGAACGTTGGTTTGAATTACCTTAATTTATCACGCAGTGCGGAAACACTGTCTGGTGGTGAAGCGCAACGGATTCGTCTCGCAAGTCAAATTGGTGCTGGTTTAGTGGGTGTTATGTATGTACTCGATGAACCATCAATTGGCCTCCACCAGCGTGATAATGAACGTCTACTGCAAACTTTGGTTCACCTCAGAGACTTAGGAAATACCGTGCTTGTTGTTGAACATGATGAAGACGCAATCCGTTGTGCTGACCATGTTATCGATATCGGCCCAGGTGCGGGTGTGCATGGTGGACACGTGGTCGCAGAAGGCACCATGCAAGACATCATCGAAAACCCGAATTCTTTAACCGGGCAATACCTGAGTGGCGCCAAAGAAATTGCGATACCAAAACAAAGAACGCCTATCGACAAGAAAAAGGTCGTCGAGATCGTTGGCGCAACGGGGAACAACCTAAAGAATGTCACTGCGACGATCCCTGTAGGCTTGTTCAGCTGTATTACGGGGGTATCGGGGTCAGGTAAATCTACACTAATCAATGACACCTTCTTTAAAGTTGCCCACACTCAATTAAACGGTGCTACAACCGCAGTTCCGGCGCAGCACAAAAAGATAAAAGGCTTAGAGCATTTCGACAAAGTGATCGATATTGATCAAAGCCCTATCGGTCGCACCCCTAGATCAAACCCTGCAACCTACACTGGTATTTTCACGCCAATTCGTGAGTTATTTGCCGGTACCCAAGAATCACGATCTCGTGGCTACAAGCCAGGTCGATTCAGTTTTAACGTTCGTGGTGGTCGCTGTGAAGCGTGTCAGGGAGACGGTGTCATCAAAGTAGAGATGCACTTCTTGCCAGATGTGTATGTGCCGTGTGATGTGTGTAAAGGTAAGCGTTATAACCGTGAAACTTTAGAAGTTCGCTACAAAGGCAAAACCATTGACGAAGTTCTAGAGATGACAGTGGAAGATGCTCGAGAATACTTCAACCCTGTTCCTGTTATCGCTCGTAAGCTGCAAACATTGATGGATGTTGGCCTTTCTTACATTCGCCTCGGACAAGCAGCGACAACCTTATCTGGTGGTGAAGCGCAGCGTGTTAAATTAGCGCGTGAATTGTCTAAACGAGACACGGGAAAAACCTTATACATTCTTGATGAACCAACAACAGGTCTTCATTTCCACGATATCCAGCAGCTATTGACGGTATTACATAGGCTGCGTGATCACGGTAATACGGTTGTCGTGATTGAGCACAACCTCGATGTCGTCAAAACAGCAGACTGGATCTTAGACCTTGGTCCTGAAGGTGGCCAAGGGGGCGGTGAGATTGTTGCAGAAGGTACACCTGAAGATGTGGCGTTAGTCGAAGGTTCACACACTGCTCGCTTCCTTAAGCCTATGTTAAATTTGAAGTAGGTGTAAAATAGCGCCCTGCGAGCAGACAGAAAAATGTTAAAGTAACAGAGCTTGTTTCAAAAGGAACAAGCTCTGTTTTTATAAGGTTAGGGATTTATGGCAACAATACACACTAGCGGTACCCAACTAGAAAATCAGGTAACTCAGCTACCACTCAATAAAGCATTTCTGGCTTCTTTAGCTGTTGTATTCTTGTTAGCCATGCATTTTTTCATGCCGAATCCTGGAGGCTCAGGCCTTGCGTTATCGTTTAACCCAACCACTTGGTTAGCTCTTAGCTTTACGTTAGCAATTGGCTTCTACCAACTCGCGACTAACCGAGTACTCAAATATTCCAAGTTAACCGTTGGTTTGCTGATCAGTTGCGTGATACTTACGCTACCCACGCTCTACAGTAACGCCTTTCCTCAAGCCGCATCTGGTCGACTACTGGGATTGTGGGCGGGCTTCGCTTTATTCGTCGTACTTCAGCAATTTAAGTTCAGCAATAAACACAAGCAACGCATGTTGTGGTTCATTGTGCTTGCTGTGGTTATACAAGCACTCTTTGGTTACGTGCAATATTTCTTACTGGAACCCGGCAATCTATTTGGTTACAACACTGCGGCTAATCGACCTTATGGGATATTCCAACAACCGAATGTTATGGCTAGCTTTTTAGCTACTGGTTTTGTGCTTTCAGCGTATCTTTTAGCGAGACAGCCCGCTAAATATAATCACAAAATTAGCGAGTCGTTCTTACTATACCTAACCCCGACCTTAACCGTACCTTTGCTGATCATCATCGCATCACGTACCGGATGGTTGGCTGCCGTCATTGGGTTTGTTTGCATTCTGCCTTATCTATACAAATTCTCGACCAAGAAACGCTTCTACGGATGGTGCGCATCAGTGGTAGTCGGTATCGTGGTCGCTTTTTCGGTAATCAGTCTCAGTACAACTGATAGCCTCGCCAGTAAAAGGGCTAACTTAGAAAGCCCACGAGCTTATACCTTCCCACAAGCGCTCGATATGATGATCGAAAAGCCATTTACAGGTTATGGCTACGGAAAATTCGAATCCGAATACACGCTATACACGGCTCGCCAACATCAACTTAACTCAAATTATCATCCCGGCCTTCCTTCAATGGATCACCCACACAATGAGTTCTTGTTTTGGGGGGTTGAGGGAGGAATAGTACCAATCATCGGGATCTTGCTTGCTGCGTTCTTAGTCATGTCACGTATAGCAAGCTCAGCGAAGGGAACACGTCTAGCACTGCTCGCACTATTTATACCGATACTCTTACATTCTCAGCTTGAGTATCCTTTTTACCACTCGGCGATTCACTGGATAACCTTTATCATTTTGATTTACTGGGTCGATCAACGAGCTTCTCGTCACTACCAACAGCCGTTTAGTATCATCAGTAAAACCCTATTTAGAGTATCGAGCTTAGTCGTCCCTATCTTGGTCAGTTTTTATATGTTGAGTGCCTTACACACCAATTATGTCCTGACTCAATTTGAACTTTCTAAACCCAGAAACCCGGATATTCTTAAGCAGGTAACAAATCCTGTAGTCTGGAAAGATCGCTATGATTGGGACGTATACAGCACCTATCTAAATATCGGCCTCTACAAAGCTGATCCTAGCTTGATCCAACCTTATATAGATTGGTCGTTAGAGATCATAAAACGAAAGCCAAGGCCTGCTTTCTACAGCAACCTGATTCTTGCATATCAAGGATTGGGCGATCACAGTAAAGCAGAACAAATTCGTAGTGAAGCGAGCTTCTTGTTCCCAAATAGAGACTTTTCCAAGGTTCAATATAAGAAAATATCAGAAGCTGAAAATAACATTTCTTCTGCTAAATGACGCCAAGAAATCTAGAGTTAATTCACCATATTGACGTTTAGTCTAGACACAAAAAAGCGCACGATCTCTCGTGCGCTTTTCTTTTGAACTTGAGTTTATTACCGCTATTTTAAAACGTCTTGCAACGCTTTTAAGCACAAAGCGACATTCTCTTTTCGAGCGCCATAACCCATTAAACCAATACGCCAAGCCTTGCCAGCCAAAGAACCAAGTCCCGCGCCAATTTCAAGGTTATATTCTTCTAGAAGTTGTGTTCTGATTTTGGCTTCATCGATTCCTTCAGGGAAATAAAGCGCATTGAGCTGCGGAAGACGACTCTCTTCATCAACCACAAACTTTAATCCTAGTGCTTCTACACCTTCTTTAAGCTCTTGGTGCATCGCATGGTGACGTGACCACGCATTATCCAGGCCTTCATTTTTCAATAAAACCAACGACTCATGCAAAGCATACAGGCTATTCACGGGTGCCGTATGGTGGTAGCTACGCTTGCCTTCTCCACTCCAGTAACCCAGTACTAAGCTTTGATCTAGGAACCAGCTTTGTACCGGCGTTTGACGCGCCTTCATCTTCTCAACCGCTCGTTGAGAGAAAGTCACTGGAGACAGTCCAGGAACGCAAGATAGACATTTTTGACTGCCAGAATAAACCGCATCGAGCTGCCATTCATCAACCAACAATGGCACACCACCTAGTGATGTCACCGCATCAACAATCGACAACGCATCAGACTGACGAGCCACTGCTGAAATCGCTTGAGCATCCGATAACGCTCCAGTAGACGTCTCTGCATGCACAAAAGCGACAGCAACAGCATCAGGGTTTTCTGCCAATGCTTTTTCTACCTTTTCAACGGAAACGGGCTTGCCCCACTCGTCATCAACAAGGATCGCTTCACCACCACAACGCACAACATTCTCTCGCATACGCTCACCAAAAACGCCATTGCGACAAACAATCACCTTCTCACCGGGCTCAATCAAGTTAACAAAACAGGTTTCCATACCTGCACTGCCGGGCGCAGAAACAGCAATAGTGAATTCATTCTCTGTTTGGAATGCATACTTAAGAAGTTGTTTCAGTTCATCCATCATCGCGATAAATAACGGGTCGAGGTGACCAATAGTAGGACGGCTTAAGGCCTGTAAAACTTGAGGAGAAATGTCTGAAGGCCCCGGCCCCATTAACGTTCGGTGTGGCGGATAAAAGCTCTCGATAGCAGTAGTGAGTGTTAAATTAGACATGTACATCCCTTACGTTAATGTTGTGAACAATCCACCCTAAAGCAAATCGATACCGTCATCAATTAGCTAAAAGTATTGAGGTCACACCAGTGTCACATAATTGTTAAAATTATTTTTTAAATATCTCCAGTTACGGATTGACATTGTTACCGCAAACACGTTCAATGAAATGGCTATCTAGCAGAAGAGGAGCACTGCCCAGGCAGATGTTTTGTGGAACCGCATTTCCAATACAAAGCATCAAGGGGGAGCAGTGCCGAGATAATAAAAGGATGCAGGACCTTTATTATCGGTTGAGCGGGCTGAATCCCGGCAACTGTCGCCATTTCTATATGGTGAAGAGCTTCTGAGGTTACTATTCTAATAATTCCTCTCTTTTTGCTCTAAATACTCTCTTCGAAAAACATCGGACGTTGGATTACCCAACCGTAATTTTATTTTAGGAAGTCGTGGGAGATATATCGTGAGTGCATCTAATGTAGCTGGTTCTTTTAATGTCGCTAAGTTTGGTGGAACAAGTGTTGCCAACTTTGAAGCAATGACCCGTTGTGCTGCCATTATTGAAAATAACTCGAATACGAAACTGGTTGTGAGCAGCGCGTGCTCAGGCGTCACCAACTTGCTGGTTGAACTAGCGAATGGTGTCCAAGACAAAACTCGTCGTCAGGAATTATTGACGCTATTGACTGACATTCATAACGCGATTCTTGATCAGCTAGCTGACCCAATTAGCATTGAAAAAGATGTGCACTGCATTCTCGATGACATTGCGAGTGCAGCCGAAGCGGCATCATTCCAAGCCAGTACTAAACTCACCGATCACCTAGTGGCATGTGGCGAACTAATGTCGACACATATCCTCGCTCAAATCATTCGCGAGCGTGGCACACCCGCTGTCCGTTTTGATATCAGAGAAGTGATGCGCACCAATGGTGACTTCGGCAAAGCTGAACCACTGTTAAAAGATATTGCAGCCTTAGCTCAACAGAAATTGATTCCACTATGCCAACAGCAAGTTGTCGTTACCCAAGGCTTTATCGGCGCCGATAGCGAAGGTAACACCACAACGTTAGGTCGTGGTGGTAGTGATTACTCAGCGGCACTGATTGCAGAATCTGTACAAGCGATTGGTTTAGAAATCTGGACTGATGTTCCGGGCATCTACACCACGGATCCACGTATCGCATCGAAAGCATCTCCTATCCCAGAGATCAGCTTTAGCGAAGCATCGGAAATGGCAAACTTTGGCGCGAAGATATTACACCCTTCGACTCTAGTCCCGGCACTACGCCATCAAATCCCGGTATTTGTCGGCTCATCAAAAGCACCAGAGCTCGGTGGCACATGGATTCGTCAACAAGTTGAAAGCTCCCCTCTGTTCAGAGCGCTTGCCCTACGCTGCAACCAAACCATGGTTACGCTACGCAGCGCTAATATGTTCCATGCTTATGGCTTCCTCGCAAAAGTGTTCGAGATCCTTGCTAAACATAAGATCTCTGTCGATCTTATCACTACCTCAGAGATCAGTGTATCACTGACTCTCGATCAAACAGATACCTCTGGTGGTGCTCCTGAGTTACCTGAAGCCGCTCGCCTTGAGCTTGAAGAGTTGTGTTCCGTAGATATTGAGCACGACCTATGCCTTGTTGCTCTTATTGGCAACAACATGAGTGAAAGCAAAGGCTATGCGAAGCAAGTATTCGGCACGCTTGAAGACTTCAACCTACGTATGATTTGTTACGGAGCGAGCCCACACAACCTGTGCTTCTTGCTTGATGAATCTGTCTCCAAGTTAGCGATTCAAAAACTGCATCAAGAGCTGTTTGAATAAAACGACGGTTGCTCGATTAGTTAAAATCACCAAACGACAGATACAAAAAGGGTTGCTCTTAAGCAACCCTCTTATTTTTACGAATCAAAGCCCGTCATAGATTCAAACTAGTTAATGTTTGGACCTAACCACTTCTCAGCTTCCAACATATCCCAACCTTTACGGTCGGCATAGTTATCCACTTGATCCTGTTGAATCTGTGCAATCGCAAAGTATCGGGCATCAGGATGTGAGAAATACATACCAGACACTGAGGCACCTGGCCACATTGCGTAGCTCGTGGTTAGTGACATGTCGATTGCTTTTTCAACGTCCATCAACTCCCACAACGTGCCTTTCTCTGTATGCTCTGGACAAGCAGGGTAACCCGGGGCTGGACGAATACCTTGGTACTTCTCGCGAATCAAATCGTCGTTAGACAAATTCTCATCAGGTGAGTAGCCCCAAATGTCCTTTCTCACTTCTTTATGCAAGTATTCAGCGAACGCTTCAGCCAATCGGTCTGCAACCGCCTGAATCATGATCGCGTTGTAGTCATCACCATTGGCTTTGTATTCATCAGCCAGCTCTCGCTCACCAATACCACCCGTTACTGCAAAACCACCAATCCAATCCGCTTTACCACTGTCTTTTGGCGCAATGTAATCTGACAAACAGTAGTTAAATCCTTTGGGCTTTTCGGTTTGTTGACGAAGGTTGTGCAGAACCTTTAACACTTCAGTACGCGATTCATCGGTATACACTTCAATATCATCGCCAACACTGTTTGCTGGGAACATCGCACACATCCCGCGAGCTTCAAGTAGCTTCTCTTTCTGCACTCGATCCAACAAATCATTCGCATCTTTGAATAAGCGTTTCGCTTCCTCGCCCACTTCTTCATGATTGAGAATTGCTGGGTACTTTCCAACTAATGACCATGTCATAAAGAACGGGGTCCAGTCGATGTACTGACGTAAAGTAGCCACATCAAAGTCCTTGAAGATGTGTACTCCCGGTTTAGCGGGTGCAGGGGGAGTATACGCATTCCAATCGATAGCAACTTTATTGGCACGCGCTCTCTCTAGCGAGACTGGCTTAGTGCGCGGCTTTTTACGGTTGTGTTGATCACGAACGCGATCGTAATCAATATCCAACTTCTCAACAAATGCAGGTTTCAGTTCGTTAGAGAGTAGAGAAGTACACACACCAACAGCACGTGAGGCATTGTTTACGTAGACCACAGGTTCAGAGTAGTTCTGCTCAATCTTAACGGCTGTATGCGCTTTAGATGTGGTTGCTCCACCGATCAGAAGAGGCAGTTTAAAGCCTTGTCTCTCCATCTCTTTGGCAACATGTACCATTTCATCAAGAGAAGGAGTAATCAGCCCGGAAAGACCAATAATGTCGACGTTCTCTTCCTTAGCGACCTTAAGGATTTTTTCACATGAAACCATCACGCCCAGATCGATAATTTCGTAGTTATTACACTGCAAGACAACGCCAACAATGTTTTTACCAATATCATGAACATCGCCTTTTACGGTCGCCAGTAAGATTTTTCCGTTAGTTGCACCAACGTCTTTGGTTGCATTAATAAATGGCTCTAGATGGGCTACCGCCTGCTTCATAACACGGGCAGATTTCACCACTTGAGGAAGGAACATCTTACCTTCACCAAAGAGGTCACCAACTACGTTCATGCCATCCATTAATGGACCTTCAATCACCTCGATAGGGCGAGAGGCATTAACACGAGCTTCCTCGGTATCTTCAACGATGAAATCAGTAATGCCTTTCACCAAAGAGTGCTCTAAGCGCTTTTCTACTGGCCAGGTGCGCCACTCTAACGCCGATTTATCTTCAACTTTGCCAACTGCACGCTCTAGATATTCAGTCGCGATATCGAGTAATCGCTCTGTTGAGTCGTCTCGGCGGTTTAGAACTACATCTTCAACGGCTTCACGCAAATCCTCAGGCACATTATCGTAAATCTCTAACTGCCCAGCATTTACGATGCCCATATCCATACCGTTTTTAAAACAGTGGTATAGGAATACTGCGTGGATTGCCTCACGAACGTAGTTATTGCCTCGGAATGAGAACGAAACATTAGATACACCACCAGAGATCATCGCATGAGGGAGATCGCGTTTGATATCTCCTACTGCTTCAATGAAATCGACCGCATAGTTGTTATGCTCATCAATACCAGTAGCTACTGCGAAAATGTTCGGGTCAAAAATAATATCTTCTGGCGGGAAACCTACTTCATCAACAAGAATATTGTAGGCATTAGTACAAATCTCGACTTTACGCTCTCGAGTATCAGCCTGCCCTAGTTCATCGAACGCCATCACGATGACTGCTGCGCCATAACGACGAACCAGTTTAGCTTGCTCGACAAACTTTTCTTTCCCTTCCTTCAATGAGATAGAGTTAACGATGCCTTTACCCTGAATACATTTCAGACCCGCTTCGATAACTTCCCATTTTGAAGAGTCGACCATGACTGGTACTTTCGAGATCTCTGGCTCAGACGCACATAGATTAAGGAATTTAACCATACACGCCTCAGCGTCTAGCATCCCTTCATCCATGTTGATATCGATGATCTGAGCGCCGTTCTCAACTTGCTCTCGAGCAACACTCAAAGCTTCGTCGTAGAGCTCTTCTTTAATCAATCGCTTAAATCGAGCAGAGCCGGTAACGTTAGTACGTTCACCGACGTTCACAAATAGAGATTCTTTGGCAATCGTTAATGGTTCTAAGCCAGATAAACGGCAAGACACAGGCAAATCAGGTAATTGACGTGGAGTTACGCCTTCAACGGCCTCAGCCATGTGACGTATATGTTCTGGCGTCGTACCACAACAACCACCAATTAGGTTCAAGAAGCCACTCTCGGCCCATTCCTTAACGTGTTCAGCCATATCTTCAGGGGAAAGGTCATACTCACCGAACGCATTAGGTAAACCCGCGTTAGGGTGGGCGGAAACGTTACATTCTGAGATACGAGACATCTCACCAACGTACTCTCGCAGTTCGTCAGGGCCCAATGCACAGTTCAATCCAAATGAGATAGGTTTAACATGACGAAGGGCGTTGTAGAAGGCTTCTGTTGTCTGCCCTGAAAGCGTACGACCTGAAGCGTCAGTAATGGTACCGGAGATCATCACAGGAAGCGTGATGCCTACCTCTTCAAAAACAGATTCAACCGCAAAAGAACATGCTTTTGCATTTAACGTGTCGAAGATAGTCTCGATAAGAATAAGATCTGAGCCGCCTTTGATAAGTGCTCGTGTCGATTCGGAGTAAGCTTCAACAAGCTCATCAAAGCTAACATTACGATAGCCCGGATCATTAACGTCTGGGGAGATAGAACACGTTCGGTTAGTTGGACCTAACACACCCGCTACGAAACGGGGTTTGTCTGGGGTCTTTGCCGTCCATTCGTCTGCCGCTTCACGAGCTAATTTTGCAGCTGTAAAGTTAATTTCTTCGCTAAGGCTTTCCATATCGTAGTCGGCCATAGCGATGGTTGTAGAGTTAAAGGTATTGGTCTCGAGGATATCAGCACCGGCTTCCAAATATTCCATATGGATATCTTTGATAAGCTTAGGTTGTGTAAGTACCAAAAGGTCGTTGTTACCTTTTAAATCACTATGCCAATCAGCAAAGCGCTCACCACGATAGTCTTGCTCTTCCAATTTATAATCCTGAATCATGGTACCCATGCCACCATCAATCAGTAAAATTCGTTGCTTCAACAGAGCGTCAATCTTTTGCCTTACATTACTTCCCACGGTACAACCTCATTCCTTTAATTATCTCTCCATCCTACCACACATTAAAAAGGAGTCTAGACGTCTAAAAGATGAAATTGATTACCAAGTCATGACAAAAAAATGTTTGCTATTTGAGCATGAGACAACGAAAATTCATATTCATACTTTGTTACATGTTGGGATCCCAATGTCGGTCTATTACACCTTATGCTTCTTGTCCGCAGCTGCCATGCTTATTGCTTTCGTGAATACCAAAATTGGTAAAATGCAGACAACCATCGCCATTACAGCTGGCTCAATGATGTTATCTCTATTAATTATCATTGCGGGACAAAACAATTGGTTCCAATTGGCTGACATCGCCTCAGAAACCGTTGCCAGTATCAACTTTGAAGATTTCCTCCTGAAAGGAATACTGGGATTCTTACTCTTTGCAGGTGGTTTGGGGATTAAGTTACCTAATCTAAAAGATCAGAAATGGGAAATAACGGTACTCGCTCTTGGCGCTACACTGTTTTCGACATTCTTTATTGGCTTTGTACTGTATGGATTCTGTCAGTTTATCGGTATTCAATTTGACCTAATTTATTGCTTACTTTTTGGTTCTCTAATCTCTCCAACCGATCCAATCGCTGTATTAGCTATAGTGAAGAAGCTCGATGCTCCCAGACGAATCTCTACTCAAATCGAGGGAGAATCTCTATTCAACGATGGTTTTGGCCTAGTGATCTTCGTTACCCTATTTACCATTGCGTTCGGTACAGAAGCACCGACTGTAGGTAGCGTGACCATGTTATTCGTCCAAGAGGCTATCGGTGGTATCGTCTATGGCTTTGTTCTAGGTTTAATATTCCATTACCTAATCAGCAACACCGATGACCACTCGATGGAGTTGCTATTAACCATAGGTATTCCGACAGCTGGTTATGCCTTTGCTGAAGTCCTACATGTATCAGGACCGTTAGCAATGGTGGTATCAGGTATCATGATTGGTAACTGGACGCGCTTTATTGGATTCTCGAAAGAGAGTGAGGATCACCTAGACCACTTCTGGGAATTGATAGATGAATTCTTAAATGGCGTCTTGTTCTTATTGATCGGTATGTCGATGTTGTTATTCAAATTCCACCAAGAAGACTGGATCTTAATGGCGTTCGCAGTACCTCTAGTGCTAAGCGCACGCTACCTAAGTGTTTTCTTGTCTTATATCGGATTCAAACGCTTTAGAACTTACAACCCTTGGTCAATCAAGATCTTAACTTGGGGTGGGTTGCGTGGTGGACTAGCTCTAGCCATGGCACTTTCAATCCCTTCAGGTATCTGGGTGATTGAAGACAAGGCAATAGATGTTAAAGAGATAATCCTCGTCATGACATACGCTGTTGTTGTGTTCTCAATCTTAGTTCAAGGTTCAACAATTACTCCGATGATAGAGAAAGCGAAACAAGCTGAGAAAGAGTTAGATTAACATCTCAAAATATTAAACTAGGCTGCCTAATATAGGTGGCCTTTTTTATACCTGATAAAAGTCAAATTCACAGCTCCCCTCACTCAAGATCTAGTTGAAAGGTATACATGAACAATAGAACTTACTTCGATATTTTATGCACTAGTACTAGAGTAATCAGAAACCTTAATGTGGATTGAACACTAGATTTGGCCAGAACCAAAATAACTACAAAGGATGTTTAATCATGATACAGACGACATGATAAACAGCGATCTTAGACAAAAATCTTGCTAGAAGTGAAGCATGCAAAGAACTCGTTCTTCTACAACACTAGCGAGTCTACCCACTAGAAAAGAGTTCCGTTGCATAAGCATTTCTTCCGGAAAAAATAATGAGACTCAAGGCCTAACAGCAATAGCTTTAGTCACTACCAGAAACTACGCAGCCAGATCAGTGCTGAACAGAAAGCTCTAGTGTTCGACTAAGTCTTCAAATACAGCAAGGTTGTATTCAATAGGTATTAAGCGATTCGACTAAATAGGGGGAGCTAAAGGAGCACTTAATACTTCTAGCGTTACATTAAAGGTGACAGGCATAAAAAAGGCTCTAGCATTTCTGCTAGGACGCGCAGTCTAGAGCCTTAAATATCGCAGGGGTGGACTGAGCCAGCACTCCGGAGATTAGACCGGGCTGGCGATCCAGCTCCCAACATTGCTCCGTAGAAGCAACAGATGCAAAAAAGCCTCAGCATTTCTGCTGAGGCTTCGTATATGGCAGGGGTGGAGAGATTCGAACTCCCAACACGCGGATTTGGAATCCGCTGCTCTGCCAATTGGAGCTACACCCCTAAAACTTTTTACTACGTCAGATTCGAAAAAACCTCGCACTAGGCGAGGTTATCGAATAAGTGGCGGAGTGGACGGGACTCGAACCCGCGACCCCCGGCGTGACAGGCCGGTATTCTAACCAACTGAACTACCACTCCGCAGTGGTCAACTCACTAAGTGAGCGTCCATATCTCCAGGTCGGTCAACCTAAAGATTTAATTTAAAGCCTGGCGATGTCCTACTCTCACATGGGGAAACCCCACACTACCATCGGCGCTATTGTGTTTCACTTCTGAGTTCGGCATGGAATCAGGTGGGTCCACAATGCTATGGTCGCCAAGCAAATTTTAAAATTCGGAAAACTGTATTTAAAAGTTATTTCTCTTCAAACGCATTCAAGGTCTGGTACATCTGAGTCCACAAAACCCCTTGGGTGTTGTATGGTTAAGCCTCACGGGCAATTAGTACAGGTTAGCTCAATGCCTCGCAGCACTTACACACCCTGCCTATCAACGTCGTAGTCTACGACAACCCTTTAGGACACTTATAGTGCCAGGGAAAACTCATCTCAAGGCTCGCTTCCCGCTTAGATGCTTTCAGCGGTTATCGATTCCGAACTTAGCTACCGGGCAATGCCATTGGCATGACAACCCGAACACCAGAGGTTCGTCCACTCCGGTCCTCTCGTACTAGGAGCAGCCCCTTTCAATTTTCCAACGCCCACGGCAGATAGGGACCGAACTGTCTCACGACGTTCTAAACCCAGCTCGCGTACCACTTTAAATGGCGAACAGCCATACCCTTGGGACCGACTTCAGCCCCAGGATGTGATGAGCCGACATCGAGGTGCCAAACACCGCCGTCGATATGAACTCTTGGGCGGTATCAGCCTGTTATCCCCGGAGTACCTTTTATCCGTTGAGCGATGGCCCTTCCATTCAGAACCACCGGATCACTATGACCTGCTTTCGCACCTGCTCGAATTGTCATTCTCGCAGTCAAGCGGGCTTATGCCATTGCACTAACCACACGATGTCCAACCGTGTTTAGCCCACCTTCGTGCTCCTCCGTTACTCTTTGGGAGGAGACCGCCCCAGTCAAACTACCCACCAGGCACTGTCCGTAACCCCGATTCAGGGGCCAACGTTAGAACATCAAAACTACAAGGGTGGTATTTCAAGGACGACTCCATCACATCTAGCGACGCAATTTCATAGTCTCCCACCTATCCTACACATGTAGGTTCAATGTTCAGTGCCAAGCTGTAGTAAAGGTTCACGGGGTCTTTCCGTCTAGCCGCGGGTACACTGCATCTTCACAGCGATTTCAATTTCACTGAGTCTCGGGTGGAGACAGCGTGGCCATCATTACGCCATTCGTGCAGGTCGGAACTTACCCGACAAGGAATTTCGCTACCTTAGGACCGTTATAGTTACGGCCGCCGTTTACCGGGGCTTCGATCAAGAGCTTCGACCGAAGTCTAACCCCATCAATTAACCTTCCGGCACCGGGCAGGCGTCACACCGTATACGTCATCTTACGATTTTGCACAGTGCTGTGTTTTTAATAAACAGTTGCAGCCACCTGGTATCTGCGACTCTCGTCTGCTCCATCCGCAAGGGACTTCACTGATAAGAGCGTACCTTCTCCCGAAGTTACGGTACCATTTTGCCTAGTTCCTTCACCCGAGTTCTCTCAAGCGCCTTGGTATTCTCTACCCGACCACCTGTGTCGGTTTGGGGTACGATTCCTTACAATCTGAAGCTTAGAGGCTTTTCCTGGAAGCATGGCATCAATGACTTCACTACCGTAGTAGCTCGACATCGTATCTCAGCGTTAATGAAAGTCCGGATTTACCTAAACTTTCCGCCTACATACTTGAACCTGGACAACCGTCGCCAGGCCCACCTAGCCTTCTCCGTCCCCCCATCGCAATTGTAAGAAGTACGGGAATATTAACCCGTTTCCCATCGACTACGCCTTTCGGCCTCGCCTTAGGAGTCGACTTACCCTGCCCCGATTAACGTTGGACAGGAACCCTTGGTCTTCCGGCGAGGGAGTTTTTCACTCCCTTTATCGTTACTCATGTCAGCATTCGCACTTCTGATACCTCCAGCAGCCCTTACAGACCACCTTCAACGGCTTACAGAACGCTCCCCTACCCCACATACCCTAAGGTACGTAGCCGCAGCTTCGGTGTATAGCTTAGCCCCGTTACATCTTCCGCGCAGGCCGACTCGACCAGTGAGCTATTACGCTTTCTTTAAATGATGGCTGCTTCTAAGCCAACATCCTGGCTGTCTGAGCCTTCCCACATCGTTTCCCACTTAGCTATACTTTGGGACCTTAGCTGGCGGTCTGGGTTGTTTCCCTCTCCACGACGGACGTTAGCACCCGCCGTGTGTCTCCCGGATAGTACTTACTGGTATTCGGAGTTTGCAAAGGGTTGGTAAGTCGGGATGACCCCCTAGCCTTAACAGTGCTCTACCCCCAGTAGTATTCGTCCGAGGCGCTACCTAAATAGCTTTCGGGGAGAACCAGCTATCTCCAGGTTTGATTGGCCTTTCACCCCTAGCCACAAGTCATCCGCTAATTTTTCAACATTAGTCGGTTCGGTCCTCCAGTTGATGTTACTCAACCTTCAACCTGCCCATGGCTAGATCACCTGGTTTCGGGTCTAATCCTAGCAACTGTACGCCCAGTTAAGACTCGGTTTCCCTACGGCTCCCCTAAACGGTTAACCTTGCTACTAAAATTAAGTCGCTGACCCATTATACAAAAGGTACGCAGTCACACCACGAAGGTGCTCCTACTGCTTGTACGTACACGGTTTCAGGTTCTATTTCACTCCCCTCACAGGGGTTCTTTTCGCCTTTCCCTCACGGTACTGGTTCACTATCGGTCAGTCAGTAGTATTTAGCCTTGGAGGATGGTCCCCCCATATTCAGACAGGATATCACGTGTCCCGCCCTACTCGTTTTCACTGATTATGATGTGTCGGTTACGGGGCTATCACCCTTTATTGCGAGACTTTCCAGACTCTTCACCTGCATCATTAAAAGCTTAAGGGCTAATCCAATTTCGCTCGCCGCTACTTTCGGAATCTCGGTTGATTTCTCTTCCTCGGGGTACTTAGATGTTTCAGTTCCCCCGGTTTGCCTCCTGTTGCTATGTATTCACAACAGGATACTTGCTTATGCAAGTGGGTTTCCCCATTCAGGAATCCCAGACTCAAAAGGTTATTACTACCTAATCTGGGCTTATCGCAAGTTATTACGCCTTTCATCGCCTCTGACTGCCAAGGCATCCACCGTGTACGCTTAGTCACTTAACCATACAACCCGAAAGGGTTTCTATTTGCTTTCACTTTAAAAAGTGAAGACAAATAAGCGTATGGCAACTAACCAAGGTTTTTGGTTGTCATCAAGAAGGGTTAATTCTTGATAACTGTTTGCCGGACTCAATTGTGAATCAAACTAAAGTTTGATTCGAATACAAGACACTTGAATGTGTTTGTTGTGTTTATCTAATGAAAGATAAACATTGAGAACTTTTAAATTTGATTGAATTACTCGTAAGTAATCAATCAGTCAGCTTTCCAAATTGTTAAAGAGCATAAAGCAAAAAGCTTTAATCAATAACTTACGTTATTAATTAAAGCTCTGGCTTTAACTAAATCTAAACCATCAATCTGTGTGGACACTCATCGTAAGTATCTTCGTATAAGGAGGTGATCCAGCCCCAGGTTCCCCTAGGGCTACCTTGTTACGACTTCACCCCAGTCATGAACCACAAAGTGGTGAGCGTCCTCCCCGAAAGGTTAAACTACCCACTTCTTTTGCAGCCCACTCCCATGGTGTGACGGGCGGTGTGTACAAGGCCCGGGAACGTATTCACCGTGACATTCTGATTCACGATTACTAGCGATTCCGACTTCATGGAGTCGAGTTGCAGACTCCAATCCGGACTACGACGCACTTTTTGGGATTCGCTCACTATCGCTAGCTTGCTGCCCTCTGTATGCGCCATTGTAGCACGTGTGTAGCCCTACTCGTAAGGGCCATGATGACTTGACGTCGTCCCCACCTTCCTCCGGTTTATCACCGGCAGTCTCCCTGGAGTTCCCGACATTACTCGCTGGCAAACAAGGATAAGGGTTGCGCTCGTTGCGGGACTTAACCCAACATTTCACAACACGAGCTGACGACAGCCATGCAGCACCTGTCTCAGAGTTCCCGAAGGCACACCTGCGTCTCCGCTGGCTTCTCTGGATGTCAAGAGTAGGTAAGGTTCTTCGCGTTGCATCGAATTAAACCACATGCTCCACCGCTTGTGCGGGCCCCCGTCAATTCATTTGAGTTTTAATCTTGCGACCGTACTCCCCAGGCGGTCTACTTAACGCGTTAGCTCCGAAAGCCACGGCTCAAGGCCACAACCTCCAAGTAGACATCGTTTACGGCGTGGACTACCAGGGTATCTAATCCTGTTTGCTCCCCACGCTTTCGCATCTGAGTGTCAGTGTCTGTCCAGGGGGCCGCCTTCGCCACTGGTATTCCTTCAGATCTCTACGCATTTCACCGCTACACCTGAAATTCTACCCCCCTCTACAGCACTCTAGTTCACCAGTTTCAAATGCAGTTCCGAGGTTGAGCCCCGGGCTTTCACATCTGACTTAATGAACCACCTGCATGCGCTTTACGCCCAGTAATTCCGATTAACGCTCGCACCCTCCGTATTACCGCGGCTGCTGGCACGGAGTTAGCCGGTGCTTCTTCTGTTGCTAACGTCAAGATGCGCAGCTATTAACTACACACCCTTCCTCACAACTGAAAGTACTTTACAACCCGAAGGCCTTCTTCATACACGCGGCATGGCTGCATCAGGCTTTCGCCCATTGTGCAATATTCCCCACTGCTGCCTCCCGTAGGAGTCTGGACCGTGTCTCAGTTCCAGTGTGGCTGATCATCCTCTCAGACCAGCTAGGGATCGTCGCCTTGGTGAGCCATTACCTCACCAACTAGCTAATCCCACCTAGGCATATCTTGACGCGAGAGGTCCGAAGATCCCCCTCTTTGGCCCGTAGGCATTATGCGGTATTAGCCATCGTTTCCAATGGTTATCCCCCACATCAAGGCAATTTCCTAGGCATTACTCACCCGTCCGCCGCTCGACGCCCAACAAATCCTCCGAAGATTCAATGTTGTCGTTTCCGCTCGACTTGCATGTGTTAGGCCTGCCGCCAGCGTTCAATCTGAGCCATGATCAAACTCTTCAATTTAAGATTTTGTGACTCAACGAATACTGACTTCAAAACTAATATTTACCGAAGTAAACATGTAATTCTAAAGCTATTACCATTCCAACAGAATGGTAATGAATTGACTGTGCCAAAATTAAGTAAACTTAACTTTGTATTGGTCACTCAGTTCATTGAAATCAAGTTTGTTACCGAAGTAACTGCTATTACCTAAGTAATAACGTTTTGATATTCATCAACGAGTGCCCACACAGATTGATAGGTTTAAATTGTTAAAGAGCTTTGCTTTCAGTGCCTTAGCACGTAAGCAGGACGCGTATAATACGCTTTCCACTTTGAAAGTCAACATAAAATACTAAGAAAACTTAGAACTCTATGGTGACTTGTCTATTAAATAGACAAAGTCGAATTTAAAGCCTGGCGATGTCCTACTCTCACATGGGGAAACCCCACACTACCATCGGCGCTATTGTGTTTCACTTCTGAGTTCGGCATGGAATCAGGTGGGTCCACAATGCTATGGTCGCCAAGCAAATTTTAAAATTCGGAAAGCTAATCTAAAAGTTATTTCTCTTCAAACTCATTCAAGGTCTGGTACTTCTGAGTCCACAAAACCCCTTGGGTGTTGTATGGTTAAGCCTCACGGGCAATTAGTACAGGTTAGCTCAATGCCTCGCAGCACTTACACACCCTGCCTATCAACGTCGTAGTCTACGACAACCCTTTAGGACACTTATAGTGCCAGGGAAAACTCATCTCAAGGCTCGCTTCCCGCTTAGATGCTTTCAGCGGTTATCGATTCCGAACTTAGCTACCGGGCAATGCCATTGGCATGACAACCCGAACACCAGAGGTTCGTCCACTCCGGTCCTCTCGTACTAGGAGCAGCCCCTTTCAATTTTCCAACGCCCACGGCAGATAGGGACCGAACTGTCTCACGACGTTCTAAACCCAGCTCGCGTACCACTTTAAATGGCGAACAGCCATACCCTTGGGACCGACTTCAGCCCCAGGATGTGATGAGCCGACATCGAGGTGCCAAACACCGCCGTCGATATGAACTCTTGGGCGGTATCAGCCTGTTATCCCCGGAGTACCTTTTATCCGTTGAGCGATGGCCCTTCCATTCAGAACCACCGGATCACTATGACCTGCTTTCGCACCTGCTCGAATTGTCATTCTCGCAGTCAAGCGGGCTTATGCCATTGCACTAACCACACGATGTCCAACCGTGTTTAGCCCACCTTCGTGCTCCTCCGTTACTCTTTGGGAGGAGACCGCCCCAGTCAAACTACCCACCAGGCACTGTCCGTAACCCCGATTCAGGGGCCAACGTTAGAACATCAAAACTACAAGGGTGGTATTTCAAGGACGACTCCATCACATCTAGCGACGCAATTTCATAGTCTCCCACCTATCCTACACATGTAGGTTCAATGTTCAGTGCCAAGCTGTAGTAAAGGTTCACGGGGTCTTTCCGTCTAGCCGCGGGTACACTGCATCTTCACAGCGATTTCAATTTCACTGAGTCTCGGGTGGAGACAGCGTGGCCATCATTACGCCATTCGTGCAGGTCGGAACTTACCCGACAAGGAATTTCGCTACCTTAGGACCGTTATAGTTACGGCCGCCGTTTACCGGGGCTTCGATCAAGAGCTTCGACCGAAGTCTAACCCCATCAATTAACCTTCCGGCACCGGGCAGGCGTCACACCGTATACGTCATCTTACGATTTTGCACAGTGCTGTGTTTTTAATAAACAGTTGCAGCCACCTGGTATCTGCGACTCTCGTCTGCTCCATCCGCAAGGGACTTCACTGATAAGAGCGTACCTTCTCCCGAAGTTACGGTACCATTTTGCCTAGTTCCTTCACCCGAGTTCTCTCAAGCGCCTTGGTATTCTCTACCCGACCACCTGTGTCGGTTTGGGGTACGATTCCTTACAATCTGAAGCTTAGAGGCTTTTCCTGGAAGCATGGCATCAATGACTTCACTACCGTAGTAGCTCGACATCGTATCTCAGCGTTAATGAAAGTCCGGATTTACCTAAACTTTCCGCCTACATACTTGAACCTGGACAACCGTCGCCAGGCCCACCTAGCCTTCTCCGTCCCCCCATCGCAATTGTAAGAAGTACGGGAATATTAACCCGTTTCCCATCGACTACGCCTTTCGGCCTCGCCTTAGGAGTCGACTTACCCTGCCCCGATTAACGTTGGACAGGAACCCTTGGTCTTCCGGCGAGGGAGTTTTTCACTCCCTTTATCGTTACTCATGTCAGCATTCGCACTTCTGATACCTCCAGCATGCCTTACAGCACACCTTCAACGGCTTACAGAACGCTCCCCTACCCCACATACCCTAAGGTACGTAGCCGCAGCTTCGGTGTATAGCTTAGCCCCGTTACATCTTCCGCGCAGGCCGACTCGACCAGTGAGCTATTACGCTTTCTTTAAATGATGGCTGCTTCTAAGCCAACATCCTGGCTGTCTGAGCCTTCCCACATCGTTTCCCACTTAGCTATACTTTGGGACCTTAGCTGGCGGTCTGGGTTGTTTCCCTCTCCACGACGGACGTTAGCACCCGCCGTGTGTCTCCCGGATAGTACTTACTGGTATTCGGAGTTTGCAAAGGGTTGGTAAGTCGGGATGACCCCCTAGCCTTAACAGTGCTCTACCCCCAGTAGTATTCGTCCGAGGCGCTACCTAAATAGCTTTCGGGGAGAACCAGCTATCTCCAGGTTTGATTGGCCTTTCACCCCTAGCCACAAGTCATCCGCTAATTTTTCAACATTAGTCGGTTCGGTCCTCCAGTTGATGTTACTCAACCTTCAACCTGCCCATGGCTAGATCACCTGGTTTCGGGTCTAATCCTAGCAACTGTACGCCCAGTTAAGACTCGGTTTCCCTACGGCTCCCCTAAACGGTTAACCTTGCTACTAAAATTAAGTCGCTGACCCATTATACAAAAGGTACGCAGTCACACCACGAAGGTGCTCCTACTGCTTGTACGTACACGGTTTCAGGTTCTATTTCACTCCCCTCACAGGGGTTCTTTTCGCCTTTCCCTCACGGTACTGGTTCACTATCGGTCAGTCAGTAGTATTTAGCCTTGGAGGATGGTCCCCCCATATTCAGACAGGATATCACGTGTCCCGCCCTACTCGTTTTCACTGATTATGATGTGTCGGTTACGGGGCTATCACCCTTTATTGCGAGACTTTCCAGACTCTTCACCTGCATCATTAAAAGCTTAAGGGCTAATCCAATTTCGCTCGCCGCTACTTTCGGAATCTCGGTTGATTTCTCTTCCTCGGGGTACTTAGATGTTTCAGTTCCCCCGGTTTGCCTCCTGTTGCTATGTATTCACAACAGGATACTTGCTTATGCAAGTGGGTTTCCCCATTCAGGAATCCCAGACTCAAAAGGTTATTACTACCTAATCTGGGCTTATCGCAAGTTATTACGCCTTTCATCGCCTCTGACTGCCAAGGCATCCACCGTGTACGCTTAGTCACTTAACCATACAACCCGAAAGGGTTTCTATTTGCTTTCACTTTAAAAAGTGAAGACAAATAAGCGTATGGCAACTAACCAAGGTTTTTGGTTGTCATCAAGAAGGGTTAATTCCTGATAACTGTTTGCCGGACTCAATTGTGAATCAATGTAAACATTGATTCGAATACAAGACACTTGAATGTGTTTGTTGTGTTTATACCGTTCTTATTAACTAAGAGCAGATAAACATTGAGAACTTTTAAATTTGATTGAATTACTCGTAAGTAATCAATCAGTCAGCTTTCCAAATTGTTAAAGAGCTTGATTCAAACTAATGAACCATTTTTAAATACTCTGATAGAAGAGAATACTTAAAGATGGTATCCCGTAGGGGAGTCGAACCCCTGTTACCGCCGTGAAAGGGCGGTGTCCTAGGCCTCTAGACGAACGGGACACTAGTATCTCTTAACTTTTCTAAACCTAATCAATCTGTGTGGACACTCATCGTAAGTATCTTCGTATAAGGAGGTGATCCAGCCCCAGGTTCCCCTAGGGCTACCTTGTTACGACTTCACCCCAGTCATGAACCACAAAGTGGTGAGCGTCCTCCCCGAAAGGTTAAACTACCCACTTCTTTTGCAGCCCACTCCCATGGTGTGACGGGCGGTGTGTACAAGGCCCGGGAACGTATTCACCGTGACATTCTGATTCACGATTACTAGCGATTCCGACTTCATGGAGTCGAGTTGCAGACTCCAATCCGGACTACGACGCACTTTTTGGGATTCGCTCACTATCGCTAGCTTGCTGCCCTCTGTATGCGCCATTGTAGCACGTGTGTAGCCCTACTCGTAAGGGCCATGATGACTTGACGTCGTCCCCACCTTCCTCCGGTTTATCACCGGCAGTCTCCCTGGAGTTCCCGACATTACTCGCTGGCAAACAAGGATAAGGGTTGCGCTCGTTGCGGGACTTAACCCAACATTTCACAACACGAGCTGACGACAGCCATGCAGCACCTGTCTCAGAGCTCCCGAAGGCACACCTGCGTCTCCGCTGGCTTCTCTGGATGTCAAGAGTAGGTAAGGTTCTTCGCGTTGCATCGAATTAAACCACATGCTCCACCGCTTGTGCGGGCCCCCGTCAATTCATTTGAGTTTTAATCTTGCGACCGTACTCCCCAGGCGGTCTACTTAACGCGTTAGCTCCGAAAGCCACGGCTCAAGGCCACAACCTCCAAGTAGACATCGTTTACGGCGTGGACTACCAGGGTATCTAATCCTGTTTGCTCCCCACGCTTTCGCATCTGAGTGTCAGTGTCTGTCCAGGGGGCCGCCTTCGCCACTGGTATTCCTTCAGATCTCTACGCATTTCACCGCTACACCTGAAATTCTACCCCCCTCTACAGCACTCTAGTTCACCAGTTTCAAATGCAGTTCCGAGGTTGAGCCCCGGGCTTTCACATCTGACTTAATGAACCACCTGCATGCGCTTTACGCCCAGTAATTCCGATTAACGCTCGCACCCTCCGTATTACCGCGGCTGCTGGCACGGAGTTAGCCGGTGCTTCTTCTGTTGCTAACGTCAAGATGCGCAGCTATTAACTACACACCCTTCCTCACAACTGAAAGTACTTTACAACCCGAAGGCCTTCTTCATACACGCGGCATGGCTGCATCAGGCTTTCGCCCATTGTGCAATATTCCCCACTGCTGCCTCCCGTAGGAGTCTGGACCGTGTCTCAGTTCCAGTGTGGCTGATCATCCTCTCAGACCAGCTAGGGATCGTCGCCTTGGTGAGCCATTACCTCACCAACTAGCTAATCCCACCTAGGCATATCTTGACGCGAGAGGTCCGAAGATCCCCCTCTTTGGCCCGTAGGCATTATGCGGTATTAGCCATCGTTTCCAATGGTTATCCCCCACATCAAGGCAATTTCCTAGGCATTACTCACCCGTCCGCCGCTCGACGCCCATTAACGCACCCGAAGGATTGTTAGTGTCGTTTCCGCTCGACTTGCATGTGTTAGGCCTGCCGCCAGCGTTCAATCTGAGCCATGATCAAACTCTTCAATTTAAGATTTTGTGACTCAACGAATACTGACTTCAAAACTAATATTCATTCGCTCTTTCGAAAAAGATTGATGAACATGTAATTCTAAAGCTATTACCATTCCAACAGAATGGTAATGAATTGACTGTGCCAAAATTAAGTAAACTTAATTTTGTATTGGTCACTCAGTTCATTGAAATCAAGTTTGTTACCGAAGTAACTGCCATTCCTAAAAATGACGTTTTGATATTCATCAACGAGTGCCCACACAGATTGATAGGTTTAAATTGTTAAAGAGCGTGTTCTCTAAAAAGAGAACGCTTTCAGTGCCTTAGCACTTAAGCAGGACGCGTATAATACGCTTTCCACTTTGAAAGTCAACATAAAACTCTAAGAAACTTAGAACTCTATGGTGACTTGTCTATTAAATAGACAAAGTCGAAATTAAAGCCTGGCGATGTCCTACTCTCACATGGGGAAGCCCCACACTACCATCGGCGCTATTGTGTTTCACTTCTGAGTTCGGCATGGAATCAGGTGGGTCCACAATGCTATGGTCGCCAAGCAAATTTTAAAATTCGGAAAGCTGCTTCTCTATTTAATAGAGCTATAAAAGTATCTCTTCAAACGCATTCAAGGTCTGTCTTTCTATTGAGTCCACAAAACCCCTTGGGTGTTGTATGGTTAAGCCTCACGGGCAATTAGTACAGGTTAGCTCAATGCCTCGCAGCACTTACACACCCTGCCTATCAACGTCGTAGTCTACGACAACCCTTTAGGACGCTTATAGCGCCAGGGAAAACTCATCTCAAGGCTCGCTTCCCGCTTAGATGCTTTCAGCGGTTATCGATTCCGAACTTAGCTACCGGGCAATGCCATTGGCATGACAACCCGAACACCAGAGGTTCGTCCACTCCGGTCCTCTCGTACTAGGAGCAGCCCCTTTCAATTTTCCAACGCCCACGGCAGATAGGGACCGAACTGTCTCACGACGTTCTAAACCCAGCTCGCGTACCACTTTAAATGGCGAACAGCCATACCCTTGGGACCGACTTCAGCCCCAGGATGTGATGAGCCGACATCGAGGTGCCAAACACCGCCGTCGATATGAACTCTTGGGCGGTATCAGCCTGTTATCCCCGGAGTACCTTTTATCCGTTGAGCGATGGCCCTTCCATTCAGAACCACCGGATCACTATGACCTGCTTTCGCACCTGCTCGAATTGTCATTCTCGCAGTCAAGCGGGCTTATGCCATTGCACTAACCACACGATGTCCAACCGTGTTTAGCCCACCTTCGTGCTCCTCCGTTACTCTTTGGGAGGAGACCGCCCCAGTCAAACTACCCACCAGGCACTGTCCGTAATCCCGATTCAGGGACCAACGTTAGAACATCAAAACTACAAGGGTGGTATTTCAAGGACGACTCCATCACATCTAGCGACGCAATTTCATAGTCTCCCACCTATCCTACACATGTAGGTTCAATGTTCAGTGCCAAGCTGTAGTAAAGGTTCACGGGGTCTTTCCGTCTAGCCGCGGGTACACTGCATCTTCACAGCGATTTCAATTTCACTGAGTCTCGGGTGGAGACAGCGTGGCCATCATTACGCCATTCGTGCAGGTCGGAACTTACCCGACAAGGAATTTCGCTACCTTAGGACCGTTATAGTTACGGCCGCCGTTTACCGGGGCTTCGATCAAGAGCTTCGACCGAAGTCTAACCCCATCAATTAACCTTCCGGCACCGGGCAGGCGTCACACCGTATACGTCATCTTACGATTTTGCACAGTGCTGTGTTTTTAATAAACAGTTGCAGCCACCTGGTATCTGCGACTCTCGTCTGCTCCATCCGCAAGGGACTTCACTGATAAGAGCGTACCTTCTCCCGAAGTTACGGTACCATTTTGCCTAGTTCCTTCACCCGAGTTCTCTCAAGCGCCTTGGTATTCTCTACCCGACCACCTGTGTCGGTTTGGGGTACGATTCCTTACAATCTGAAGCTTAGAGGCTTTTCCTGGAAGCATGGCATCAATGACTTCACTACCGTAGTAGCTCGACATCGTATCTCAGCGTTAATGAAAGTCCGGATTTACCTAAACTTTCCGCCTACATACTTGAACCTGGACAACCGTCGCCAGGCCCACCTAGCCTTCTCCGTCCCCCCATCGCAATTGTAAGAAGTACGGGAATATTAACCCGTTTCCCATCGACTACGCCTTTCGGCCTCGCCTTAGGAGTCGACTTACCCTGCCCCGATTAACGTTGGACAGGAACCCTTGGTCTTCCGGCGAGGGAGTTTTTCACTCCCTTTATCGTTACTCATGTCAGCATTCGCACTTCTGATACCTCCAGCAGCCCTTACAGACCACCTTCAACGGCTTACAGAACGCTCCCCTACCCCACATACCCTAAGGTACGTAGCCGCAGCTTCGGTGTATAGCTTAGCCCCGTTACATCTTCCGCGCAGGCCGACTCGACCAGTGAGCTATTACGCTTTCTTTAAATGATGGCTGCTTCTAAGCCAACATCCTGGCTGTCTGAGCCTTCCCACATCGTTTCCCACTTAGCTATACTTTGGGACCTTAGCTGGCGGTCTGGGTTGTTTCCCTCTCCACGACGGACGTTAGCACCCGCCGTGTGTCTCCCGGATAGTACTTACTGGTATTCGGAGTTTGCAAAGGGTTGGTAAGTCGGGATGACCCCCTAGCCTTAACAGTGCTCTACCCCCAGTAGTATTCGTCCGAGGCGCTACCTAAATAGCTTTCGGGGAGAACCAGCTATCTCCAGGTTTGATTGGCCTTTCACCCCTAGCCACAAGTCATCCGCTAATTTTTCAACATTAGTCGGTTCGGTCCTCCAGTTGATGTTACTCAACCTTCAACCTGCCCATGGCTAGATCACCTGGTTTCGGGTCTAATCCTAGCAACTGTACGCCCAGTTAAGACTCGGTTTCCCTACGGCTCCCCTAAACGGTTAACCTTGCTACTAAAATTAAGTCGCTGACCCATTATACAAAAGGTACGCAGTCACACCACGAAGGTGCTCCTACTGCTTGTACGTACACGGTTTCAGGTTCTATTTCACTCCCCTCACAGGGGTTCTTTTCGCCTTTCCCTCACGGTACTGGTTCACTATCGGTCAGTCAGTAGTATTTAGCCTTGGAGGATGGTCCCCCCATATTCAGACAGGATATCACGTGTCCCGCCCTACTCGTTTTCACTGATTATGATGTGTCGGTTACGGGGCTATCACCCTTTATTGCGAGACTTTCCAGACTCTTCACCTGCATCATTAAAAGCTTAAGGGCTAATCCAATTTCGCTCGCCGCTACTTTCGGAATCTCGGTTGATTTCTCTTCCTCGGGGTACTTAGATGTTTCAGTTCCCCCGGTTTGCCTCCTGTTGCTATGTATTCACAACAGGATACTTGCTTATGCAAGTGGGTTTCCCCATTCAGGAATCCCAGACTCAAAAGGTTATTACTACCTAATCTGGGCTTATCGCAAGTTATTACGCCTTTCATCGCCTCTGACTGCCAAGGCATCCACCGTGTACGCTTAGTCACTTAACCATACAACCCGAAAGGGTTTCTATTTGCTTTCACTTTAAAAAGTGAAGACAAATAAGCGTATGGCAACTAACCAAGGTTTTTGGTTGTCATCAAGAAGGGTTAATTCTTGATGACTGTTTGCCGGACTCAATTTACTTTTTGTTTCCACTTTTAAGAAAAGTAGAATCAAAAAATGAACAATCATTTCTGATCATTCGAATACAAGACACTTGAATGTGTTTGTTGTGTTTATCTAATGAAAGATAAACATTGAGAACTTTTAAATTTGATTAACATGACTCGTAAGTCAGTTAATCAGTCAGCTTTCCAAATTGTTAAAGAGCATAAAGCAAAAAGCTTTAATCAATAACTTACGTTATTAATTAAAGCTCTGGCTTTAACTAAATCTAAACCATCAATCTGTGTGGACACTCATCGTAAGTATCTTCGTATAAGGAGGTGATCCAGCCCCAGGTTCCCCTAGGGCTACCTTGTTACGACTTCACCCCAGTCATGAACCACAAAGTGGTGAGCGTCCTCCTCGAAAGGTTAAACTACCCACTTCTTTTGCAGCCCACTCCCATGGTGTGACGGGCGGTGTGTACAAGGCCCGGGAACGTATTCACCGTGACATTCTGATTCACGATTACTAGCGATTCCGACTTCATGGAGTCGAGTTGCAGACTCCAATCCGGACTACGACGCACTTTTTGGGATTCGCTCACTATCGCTAGCTTGCTGCCCTCTGTATGCGCCATTGTAGCACGTGTGTAGCCCTACTCGTAAGGGCCATGATGACTTGACGTCGTCCCCACCTTCCTCCGGTTTATCACCGGCAGTCTCCCTGGAGTTCCCGACATTACTCGCTGGCAAACAAGGATAAGGGTTGCGCTCGTTGCGGGACTTAACCCAACATTTCACAACACGAGCTGACGACAGCCATGCAGCACCTGTCTCAGAGTTCCCGAAGGCACACCTGCGTCTCCGCTGGCTTCTCTGGATGTCAAGAGTAGGTAAGGTTCTTCGCGTTGCATCGAATTAAACCACATGCTCCACCGCTTGTGCGGGCCCCCGTCAATTCATTTGAGTTTTAATCTTGCGACCGTACTCCCCAGGCGGTCTACTTAACGCGTTAGCTCCGAAAGCCACGGCTCAAGGCCACAACCTCCAAGTAGACATCGTTTACGGCGTGGACTACCAGGGTATCTAATCCTGTTTGCTCCCCACGCTTTCGCATCTGAGTGTCAGTGTCTGTCCAGGGGGCCGCCTTCGCCACTGGTATTCCTTCAGATCTCTACGCATTTCACCGCTACACCTGAAATTCTACCCCCCTCTACAGCACTCTAGTTCACCAGTTTCAAATGCAGTTCCGAGGTTGAGCCCCGGGCTTTCACATCTGACTTAATGAACCACCTGCATGCGCTTTACGCCCAGTAATTCCGATTAACGCTCGCACCCTCCGTATTACCGCGGCTGCTGGCACGGAGTTAGCCGGTGCTTCTTCTGTTGCTAACGTCAAGATGCGCAGCTATTAACTACACACCCTTCCTCACAACTGAAAGTACTTTACAACCCGAAGGCCTTCTTCATACACGCGGCATGGCTGCATCAGGCTTTCGCCCATTGTGCAATATTCCCCACTGCTGCCTCCCGTAGGAGTCTGGACCGTGTCTCAGTTCCAGTGTGGCTGATCATCCTCTCAGACCAGCTAGGGATCGTCGCCTTGGTGAGCCATTACCTCACCAACTAGCTAATCCCACCTAGGCATATCTTGACGCGAGAGGTCCGAAGATCCCCCTCTTTGGCCCGTAGGCATTATGCGGTATTAGCCATCGTTTCCAATGGTTATCCCCCACATCAAGGCAATTTCCTAGGCATTACTCACCCGTCCGCCGCTCGACGCCCATTAACGCACCCGAAGGATTGTTAGTGTCGTTTCCGCTCGACTTGCATGTGTTAGGCCTGCCGCCAGCGTTCAATCTGAGCCATGATCAAACTCTTCAATTTAAGATTTTGTCGGCTCAATGAATACTGACTTCAAAACTACAAAAAGTAATTCTAAAGCTATTATCTTTCCAACAGAAAGATAATGAATTGACTGTGCCAAATACTTTCTTTCTACAAGAGAAAGTAGTTATTCGTATTGGTCACTCAGTTCATTGAAACCAAAGTTGATTCCGAGGAATCTGTTTTACTTCTCTTAATAAAAAGGGAAGATAAAACGTTTTGATATTCATCAACGAGTGCCCACACAGATTGATAGGTTTAAATTGTTAAAGAGCTTCTCTTCGTTGTGACTTACATCACTTCGGAAGAGGCGGCCATTCTAGCGTTTTAATTCTCAGTGTCAAACACTTTTGAAAATTAATTTCTACTTTTAAAAAGTAGAAGCGAATAATCGCTTAAAGCTAGTTGCCTTACTAACATTCTTCGCTGAAGCCTTGTGGCGTCTACCGTGTCAGTGAGGCGGCATTATAGAGATGTTCCTCACATTGGCAAGTGTTTATTACCCAAAAATGTAAAAATAACGGTTAGATGACGAATAAACACTCAAAGCCTTATTTATGCAAGTTTAACTACAAAGTACTTACAGAATAACCACAGACTTATCCACAATTGCTCTAATTTTCATGCTAGAAACTAAAAAATCTGCCTTGAGGCAGCTTTTTAAATGGCAATGAGTCTAAATCCCAGAGCCATATTGCTCTCCATCGTCTTCATGGAGACCACATTCTCGTTTTAGACCATTAAAACGGGTTTCTTCTTCAGTCATACCCGGTTCCCATTTCTTAGTCGTATGAGTATCTCCAACAGAAAGGTACCCCTGTTCGCGAAGTGGGTGGTAACTGAGACCATGCTCTTCTAAGTAATAATGAACATCTTTATTTGTCCAATCAATTACTGGCAAGAACTTAAACACACCATTTTGGATAGATAAGATAGGCAAGTTTGCACGCGATTGAGATTGCTCTCTTCTCAACCCAGAAAACCAAGTGCCAGCCTCGAGTTCATCCAGCGCTCTTCTCATCGGTTCAACTTTATTAAGCTTGTTGTACTTCTCTATCCCTTCTATACCTTGCTCCCAAAGTTTGCCATATTGCGCTTCTTGCCAATTAGGGCTCTGCTGAGAACGAAAAACTTGAAGGTTTAAAGTCAACTTCTGACTTAACTCATCGATAAATTGATACGTTTCCGGGAATAGATACCCAGTGTCCGTAAGAATAACCGGAATATCTGGTTTTGCTTGAGTCACTAAGTGCAGCATCAACGCCGCTTGGATTCCGAAACTAGAAGACACAACATGTGTCCCTTCTAAATGTTCTAGTGCCCACTTAACTCTTTCTAATGCGGTTAGCTGCTCTAACTCAGCATTGATTTGTCCAAGACGAAGTATTTGCTCCGTCTTAGTCAATGCGAGTAGCTCTGCTAACTTCAGTTTTGAAGCGACAGAATTATGCATGCAGATCCCTCTTTGAAATGATCACCTCTTCGATGATGCCAGCTCGGATTGTAAAATCACCGAACCCTTCATTGTCGTTACGTTCCGTAGCCCAACGTCCCACCAGCGAATCAATCTCTTCTAAGATCTGAGCTGAAGTGATGTTCTCTTTATACATCTTCGGGATACGAGTTCCGGCTTTGTTGCCACCTAAGTGCATGTTGTAACGCCCCGGAGCCTTACCGACTAAACCCAGCTCAGCCAACATTGCACGGCCACAACCGTTTGGACAACCCGTGATACGAAGGATGATGTTATCTTCTTCTGGTAATCCATGTTTCTTCAGAATGTCTTCAACATCCGTTACAAACTCAGGAAGAAAACGCTCAGCTTCTGCCATTGCTAAAGGACATGTTGGGAATGCCACACAAGCCATTGAGTTTTTACGCTGCTCGGAAACGGCATCATCCATCAGACCGTATTGACGTGCCAGCTTTTCAATTTTTGTCTTTTGGCTCTTAGGTACACCAGCAACAATGAGGTTTTGGTTCGCTGTCATGCGGAAGTCACCTTTGTGGATCTTCGCTATTTCAGCAACACCTGTTTTCAGCGCTTTCCCAGGGAAATCAAGTAAACGACCATTTTCGATGAATAACGCTAAGTGGTGCTTACCATCAATGCCTTCCGCCCAACCGATACGATCGCCACGGCCAGTAAACTCATAAGGACGGCTTTCAGAAAACTCAACGCCTGCACGTTTTTCTACTTCTGCTTTGAATACATCAATACCAACACGGTCTAGTGTGTATTTGGTTTTGGCGTTCTTACGGTTCGAACGGTTACCCCAATCACGCTGAGTCGTTACCACCGCCGCTGCTACATCTAACGTTTTATCTAATGGCACAAAACCAAAGTCGTCAGCTTTACGCGCATAAGTAGAAGCATCGCCGTGCGTCATTGCAAGACCACCGCCCACTAATACGTTAAAGCCCACCAACTTTCCGTCTTTAGCAATCGCGATAAAGTTAAGATCGTTAGCATGCACATCTACGTCATTTTGTGGAGGAATTACAACCGTCGTCTTGAACTTACGTGGTAAGTAGTTGCTACCTAAGATAGGTTCTTCGTCCGTTGTTGCTAGCTTTTCACCATCTAACCAGATTTCTGCATAAGCACGAGTCTTAGGTAATAGATGTTCACTGATCTTTTTCGCCCACTCGTAGGCTTCTTGATGGAGCTCAGACTCAACCGGGTTTGTGGTACACAAAACATTGCGGTTTACGTCACCCGCAGTTGCAATGGAATCAATACCAATACTGTTTAGTGTTTGGTGCATTAACTTAATGTTCGGCTTCAACACACCGTGAAACTGGAAAGTTTGACGAGTTGTGAGACGGATAGAACCATAAGAGGTACTTTCATCTGCGAATTTATCAATCGCGAGCCACTGCTTCGGAGTGATGATCCCGCCAGGCATACGCGCACGCAGCATGACATTATGTAAAGGTTCTAGCTTTTGCTTGGTACGTTCATTACGAATATCACGGTCGTCTTGTTGATACATACCGTGGAAGCGGATCAACTGGAAGTTATCAGCAGTAAAGCCACCCGTAATTCTATCTTGGAGATCTTGTTCAATCGTACCGCGAAGATTTTTACTTTCACGCTTAAGACGTTCATTGTCAGCCAAAGGTCCCAGTACTTGACCTAGCACTTCTTGCTCTATTACTTGCTTGCTCATTAGTACACATCCCTTTGGTAACGTTTCGCTTTACGTAAATCATTAATATATTGTTCAGCTTGCTCGCGGCTCTGATTGCCATGTTTTTCCGCAATTGTAACTAATGCTTCATGAACATCTTTCGCCATTCGAGTCGCATCGCCACATACATAGAGGTAAGCGCCCTCTTGAAGCCATTGCCAAACCTGATCTGCTTGTTCAATTAAGCGGTCTTGAACATAAACCTTTTCTTTTTGATCTCGACTGAAGGCAACATCAAGCTTGGTTAGCGCACCAGACTTAAGGTACTTCTGCCATTCAACTTGATATAAGAAATCTTGAGTGAAAGTTCGGTCACCAAAGAAGAGCCAGCTTTTGCCTTCAGCATCATTGTTTTCACGCTCTTGAACAAAACTGCGGAACGGTGCGATACCGGTACCCGGGCCGACCATGATGATTGGTGTATTGTCGTCTTGTGGTAGTTTGAAGTTATTGTTGTTCTCAACAAACACCTTCACTTCACCGCCTTCTTCAAGACGTTGGGCTAAGAAGCTAGAAGCTCCGCCTAAACGAGATTCATCGCCTTTTTGGTATTCAACCAAACCAACCGTCAAGTGAACCTCTTCATCCACTTCAGCTTGGCTTGATGCAATAGAATAGAGGCGTGGGGTCAGCTTACGTAGTAGACCAATCAATTCATCAGCCGATAGCTTAGTTTTCTTCTCAGCTAAAACATCGACAACTTGAGTATTACCCGCGTATTCACGAAGCTTGTCTTTATCTTCCACCAGCTTAATTAACTTCTTGCTGCCCGAAAGCTCAGCAAACTTAGTCACTAGTTGAGGATTTGAAGATGTAATTTCGAATTTACTGACGAGTGCGCTGTGGATAGATAAGTTGTCACCATCGACATCAACACTTTCGATACCAGACAACCCAACCTTAGAAAGAATCTGATTAGCGAGTTCTGAACTGTTTTCAAACCATACGCCTAGCGCATCACCCGGTTGGTAAGTAATACCCGACTCATCAAGATCAATCTCGATATGACGAACATCTTTGCCCGAATCACGGCCGGTGATCTTTTGGCTCGTCAATAGTGTCGCGGTGTATGGATTTTGTTTAGTGTATTGCGAATGACCGGCAGCCGCTTGACCGACTGGTAATTGAACCACATCAGCTTCAGTGCCTGTCGATAGCGTCTCTTTTACTTGCTCTAATGCTTTAGCGCGCCATTCCGTTGCTGATTCTTCGTAATCAACATCACAATCAAGACGGTCGACAAACGATTGAGCACCAAGCTTAGCGAGGAAGCTATCGAAGTCTTTAGCCGTTTGGCAGAAGAACTCATAGCTTGAGTCACCTAAACCAATCACACCGTATTGTAGGTTTGATAATTTTGGCGCTTTCTTCGATTGTAGGAATTCATGCAACTCAATAGCGTTATCAGGGGCTTCGCCCTCACCATTGGTTGAAGCGACAAAAATGACGTGTGTCTCTTTGGCTAGGTTCTTACCTTTATAATCACTTGCATCGAAAAGCTCGACAGCAATACCCAAGGCTTTAGCTTCTGCCTCAAGCGATTCAGCGACACCTTTAGCATTACCTGTTTGAGAAGCAAAGATAATGCTGAGCTTACCCGCTGGTTTAGCCGCTACTGCAGCAGCCGCTTGAGCGATTGGCGCAGCTGCACCGACAGGCTGAGCTTGGCTCACTCCCCAAAGGTAACCACTGACCCATGCCAGTTGTTGTGAAGATAACTCAGAAACAGTGTGTTGAAGATGACCCAATTGTTGGTCATTAAGTGGTGCTGCTAGCCCAGGTAACTCATTAGCCCCAGACTGTGCATTATTATTTTGTGAAGACTCTTTCTTATTTAAAGACATGGTCACGACATCCCTAATCATTGCGTGACGATAGATTAACCACTCCTTTTAATAACAAGAAAGAATAGAAAAGTATGTTTTATAACTTTTTGGAAGTAAAAACCGATTGAAACCTAAATTGACTTACTGGTTTTCAATACGCACTTGCTGAAAGCCAACCGCCATTGCCGACTTAGATGCTAGGTCTAAATCCGCGTAATGGCACTCTTCACCATGAACATCAGTAAGCAGAACAAAGCCACCTCCCATATGGCGAAACTCCACAACCCAAGCCCCTTCTTGAATTGAGGGCTCTATGATCGCTTCAACTAACAGATTTTCTCTATATAAATTTCGTAATTCATTGAGTGTCATATTCCATCCCTTGCTTTGACCTCACAACATAGACCTTATAAGAATAGACGCTAATTAGCTCTCTGTATAAAGGATGGTCGAAAGTGATGAATGTGCTAACTAATTCCAGAAGGATATAACCAATAGATATAAAAAAACGCCACTTAATAAAGTGGCGTTCTCAAAATTCGTTCTAAATTTGCTTTCTATGGCCTAGAAGCGCACTTCAGCGCCAGCAAACCAGCCATCAACCATGACAAACTCTTTGCCAACCTCTGAAGAGAAGAACTCTTCCGAATCAAGGTCGATCACGCGGTAACCACCACGCAGTGCTATCTCAGTTTCTGCTACAGGAATTCGGTACTGAACACCTGCCATCAAATCCGTGCTCTTAATACCACTGCTATCACCGAACTCCATCGTACCGATGATATCGAAATTGGTCTCAGGAACGTTGATCTCTGCGTTGCCGTAGAAGCTCCAAGTGAATTCATCAAAGCTTGTTTGAGCGCCACCCGTTTTCGGTTCGATATAATTCGAGTTTGAATACTGAGTAAACGTCACACCCGCATCGAAGTTCATCAGCTTGTGATCTAACAACGTGTAATAGAAGGTGTAGTCGTACTTATCGAAAGCCAATGAATCTGCATCAACAGAAGTATAGCGAAAGCTAGCGTTTGGTAGCATCGGGGCATTATGCTCAAATGCGAGATACAACGAAGGTGAGTTAGAATCATCATCTTGTCTAACTTCGTTTAGCTTTGTACTTCCCCACCACATATCGGCACCGACTTTAGCCGTGTAAGAAAACTCTTCTTCAGCAGACACTGCCGAGCTTAAAGATAGCATTCCCACTAAAGCAATTAATGGCATTTTATTCATTTGAGATAGCTCCAATTCCATATCGTTGTGCTAATTGTATGCACATTCATAGATTATTGGGGAAAATTCTATCACACATCTTAAATTCTAAAACGATAAACCGATGACGATCAAAGATTTGACGACACCATGACCTTAGTAACGTCTTTGGTTAGAACTGTGTACAAAGTTTTTGAAAAACCAGATACCCAATGCAATCACAATTAACCAAGGCAGCAACTTAAACACAACCCCCATCATACCCAAGACCAACATGACGACTAACGCGATTCCGGTTGCAGCCAATACCGTCATAAACGTGATACCAGTGACAAGTAGAGTTGCGACGAAAATAAGAACAAAGATTAATTCAAACATAATGGTCTCCCTAATGAGTTAATGACCTATCTTTCCTACTTTCTAACATTGCAGCTTCCATACCAAGTTAGTGAAACCAATAAAACCCTTACTTATCAGGCAAATAAAAAGCCACACATCTAAATGCGTGGCTTTTAAAGAAACTATCAATGGCAAATTTAGCCTCTAGTGGCGAATTTAACCTTAGGTTTTTAAGCTTAAGTTTTTAAGCTTGGTTTTTTAACCTTAAGTTTCTAACCTTGGGCTTTTAAGCTCGAACTTTTAACCTCGAGGGAGGTTATACGTTTAGCTCTTTAGGGATCTTAGCCAATGCTGTCTGCATCACTTCGATACCTGCACCTTTCTTATGTGCGTTTTCACTGATGTAACGACGCCATTGTCTTGCGCCCGGCATGCTTTGGAACAAACCAAGCATATGACGAGAGATGTGTCCTAAGCTTGCACCATTTGAAAGCTCACGCTCTATGTACGGGTACATTTCTTCAACCACTTGTGAGCGCTTCTTGATTGGCGTGTCTAAACCAAAAATCTGTTGATCAACTTCAGCCAAGATAAATGGGCTATGGTAAGCCTCACGACCGATCATCACACCATCAAGGTGTTGCAAGTGCTCTTTAGTTTGCTCAAGAGTAGTAACGCCACCATTCACGGCAATCACAAGATCAGAGAAATCTTTCTTGATTTGGTATGCACGATCGTAATCTAGCGGTGGAATCTCTCGGTTCTCTTTCGGGCTAAGGCCACTCAACCATGCTTTACGAGCATGAATAGTAAATTGTTCACAGCCGCCTTTTTCAGAAACCGTCGAAACAAACTTAGTTAAGAACTCATAAGAGTCTTGGTCGTCGATACCAATACGCGTTTTCACGGTAATTGGAATATCAGTGACTTCTTTCATCGCCGACACACAATCTGCCACCAGCTCAGGCTCAGCCATTAGGCAAGCACCAAAGCGACCATTCTGAACTCGGTCGGAAGGGCAACCGACATTAAGGTTGATTTCATCATAGCCACGCTCACCAGCAAGCTTGGCACACGCCGCCAAATCAACCGGGTTTGAACCACCGAGTTGAAGTGCAAGAGGATGTTCTTGCTCGTTATATTCTAGAAAGTCGCCCTTACCATGTAAGATCGCACCCGTTGTTATCATTTCCGTGTACAGAAGCGTCTGCTGAGAAAGCAAACGGTGAAAGTAACGACAGTGGCGGTCAGTCCAATCGAGCATTGGAGCGACGGATAAGCGGTTAGCCGCGTATTTACTGGTATTGTCAGGTTTCATAAAGCGTTACTCAAAATCTATACACTGCATATATATACAGAAACTCGCTAGTTCTGCCGCAAACTCACCCGTTCAGTACGCCTATAGTACGTATTGACGGGGTGGAACGAAGGCATCATTTAGCATTAAAAAAAGAACACTTCAAAGCGGTGAATCACGCTTCACAGTGGACATTGTAGTCAAAAATAATTGGGCGATTATACACAGGGAATCGAAAACATTCAGGAACAAAGACGAACTTATTTTCCCGTACAACTCACGAAGTGTTAATGCAGGCTTTCAGCGTGTAAGAAACGAATTAGGCATTGAAGATTTGAGGTATCACGACTTACGAAGAGAGGGAGCAAGCCAGTTGTTTGAAATGGGCTACTCTATTGAAGAAGTGGCTCAAGTTACGGGACATCGAAACTTGAATATTTTGTGGCAGGTATATACTCAGTTATTCCCATCTATGTTACATAACAAGGCTCAATTATGAAGCATATGAATCAGTTATGAAAACTGGCTTTAATGACCACACTTGATATGCTATCCCTTAAAATATGTTAAATGACACAACTAATGGATAAATTGATTCAAGCTATTGAAGTGCTTAGTAAACTAGATGGAACAACACTGACCATCTTGAGCATCCTTGTATCTGTAGTGGGAGCCTTACTTAGTCTAGTTGTCGCGGCTCTAGGTGTATGGTTTGCAGTGGCTCAATATCGACTAAAACGCTCTATTAAAATTATAGGTTCGACTTCTTTTTGTAGCAGTGCATTTTACAATGACCACTATCCAAGCCATGTAACCCTTCAAAACCTGAAAGATAAATCTGAAGCTATCTTTGGTATTTGCATTTCTATCGGAAATAATTGCTACATAGAGCTAGAAGATTTAAATGATGATCCACTAGTTTTACAGCCGTTCGAAACTATAACTAGGACTTACAAGCCCGTGTCTTTTTATGGGTGTAGCCACTATAAAGTTAGCATTAACCACTTAGTAAACAAAGTACCTGTGAAAGTTGTCCTATCAACCAATAACGGCAAATATGTAACTAAGAAAAGAACCAAAGGCTGGATGCCTGTTGTTGAAACTTTAAGAAATGGCTACATAGCAACACTTAAACCTTGGCGAGTCTTTGATGAAAAGCCAGATGGTAAAGAGTTTGTCATTTCGAGCTTAAGCAAATACGTAGTTAAATACACTGAGAATGGAACCGATAGATCGGTTAATGTCTACAAAAATGGGCATTGGTTTCACCATAATAAAGCCGAGTTTCAACTAACTCCAGATCATATCGAAAGTGTTGATACTTTAGATTCACACCTAAAAAGTCTAAAAACTTTAGAAACTGAGCATGGGATTGAACTTGATTCTATAAATGTACTCTCGGTAAAAGACTTACCTGAAGTCAAACGGTTAGATAGCTTCTATACAAACGATTTGAAACTAGAACATAGTTCATGGTTCACAGTCCATATACTCGGTGAGCTTTTTAGTAGACTTAGCTCATACACAATGCGACGAGACAACTTTGATAGTAACAATAAGAGTGACTTTTCATTCAATGAATTGTTAGGCATCAAGTGGCTCTTCATTATCGTATTTTCTAGCCTTATTCTTTTAGTAGTAAGTAGTGAGCTTTGGTCGTTTTTAAGCTGATAACCTCCACACTCAAAGATTTAACCAAAAATTATATTACTGTTCAAAAAAGCCCTATGAATTAGGGCTTTTACTTTCAAGTCGAGTCAAACGCTCATCCATCTTTTCCATCATTAAGCGCAACCACTTAACATCAGTTTTGAGTGTAATACCTACACCCACCCCGCTAGATAACGCACTGACAACTGCGATAATTACTGTCTGATACTCTGCCATTACTTGAACTCATTACGTAGGATTTCCCATAGGCCAAATACTATTGGAGCACTTGCGCCAATAATACCCCCGAATTGCACACCATCTGCCGATACACTCGCGGTGATAAGTTCAGGGTGACCAACTACCAAAGCCGCTCCCGCGCCAAGTAACGCTAAACCTTTCTTAGTCGATGACAAGCCAATGTCGATTGAGAGCATTTTATAAAAGCACCTTATTGCACATTTTTTTATAAACACATTCACCAGATCTCTAATTCAGCCTCATTAATCAGTTATGCCTTGAGTCACACTGTCATTTTGAGTTACCTTGTCTTATTCAAAGTCGTGGGTCACAATACGCTCTGTACCTGACTTTAATAGAAATCATTGGCTCCCAAAACGTAGTAACCTAGAAATAGGGTTTGAATAGGGATGTCCGATTGAATGGTGAAAAATTTGGACCACACATTAATAGAGCAAGTTGAAGGGATATGCGCATCTCGAGGCGTTAGATTAACACCTCAGAGAAAGCGAGTGTTTGAGCTCATTTTCTCTAATAAAAAAGCCTCCAGTGCTTATGAATTATTAGAGCAGTTGAAAGTCAGTGAACCGCAAGCCAAGCCTCCTACAGTTTATCGTGCTTTGGATTTCTTGTTGGAACAAGGTTTCATTCACCGAGTTGAATCAACCAATAGCTTCATATGTTGCTGTTCTTGCAATGCGAACAAACATTTCTCCCAACTACTGATCTGCGATAAATGTGGCACTGTGATAGAATTGCAAGACGATGCGCTTGTCACTCTACTCGCTAGTAACGCTGAGAAGCATGGCTTTCAATTGACCAATCATGTCATTGAATCGCATGGCATTTGCCAATCTTGCTCCTCCGAAATGAAAGAATAAGATTATAGAAGAACATTATGCGCGCTGAATTTGTAAACCCGTTTTTAGCTTCTTTGATGAATGTACTAAAAACGATGGCTTCTCTTGAATTGAAGCCACAAAAACCAAGAGTTAAGAAAGATGAGATCGCTCGTGGTGATGTATCCGGCCTAATTGGTATGGTTGGCACACAATCTCGTGGCTCAATGTCGATCACTTTTGATGAAGGTCTTGCCCTAGAAATCATGGAAAACATGTTGGGTGAACGACCAAATGGCTTGAACGAAGAAGTGACCGATATGGTGGGTGAAATCACTAATATGGTGACTGGTGGTGCAAAACGAATTCTTGCAGAAAGCGGCTTTGATTTCGACATGGCAACGCCAATCGTCGTATCAGGTAAAGGCCACACCATTCGTCATAAGTGTGAAGGTGCTATTATCATCATGCCTTTCACATCTCAATGGGGTAACGCCTTCATCGAGATCTGTTTCGAATAGAGACAATCGAGTAAATAAAAAATGAAAGGCTGACGTACATACGTCAGCCTTTTTTATTGCCGTAAAATCAACGGACATAAAAAACGCCAACCGAAAGGTTGGCGTTTACAGTTATTACTTGGTGTTACTTAAACAGTCTTAAGCTTTCAGCGCTTTAAATGCGTTGATTAGACCGTTAGTTGAGCTGTCGTGAGAGGTTACTTGAGCATCATCAGCAAGCTCTGGAAGAATTTGGTTTGCTAGTTGCTTACCAAGTTCTACACCCCATTGGTCGAAGCTGAAGATGTTCCAGATAACGCCTTGAACGAAGATCTTGTGCTCGTACATCGCGATTAGGTTACCTAAAGTGCGAGGAGTCATTTGCTTCACAAGAATTGAGTTCGTTGGACGGTTGCCTTCAAATACTTTGAAAGGAGCAAGCTCCGCTGCTTCTTCTGCTGTTTTACCAGCCGCTAGGAATTCAGCTTCCACTGTCTCTTTTGTCTTACCGAATGCTAGTGCTTCAGTTTGAGCAAAGAAGTTAGACATTAGCTTCTGGTGGTGATCAGATGCTGGGTTGTGGCTGATTGCAGGCGCAATAAAGTCTGATGGGATCAGCTTAGTGCCTTGGTGAATCAGTTGGTAGAAAGCGTGTTGGCCGTTAGTACCAGGTTCACCCCAGATGATAGGACCTGTTTGGTATTCTACTGGGTTGCCTTCACGGTCAACAAACTTACCGTTTGATTCCATGTTACCTTGCTGGAAGTAAGCAGCAAAACGGTGCATGTACTGATCGTAAGGTAGAATCGCTTCTGACTCAGCGCCATGGAAGTTGTTGTACCAAACACCAATAAGCGCAAGAATCACTGGAATGTTGCTTTCAAACTCAGTTGAAGCAAAGTGGTTATCCATCTCGTGTGCGCCGTCTAGTAGCTCAGCGAAGTTATCGAAGCCGATAGAAAGAGAGATAGAAAGGCCGATTGCAGACCATAGTGAGTAACGACCACCAACCCAGTCCCAGAATTCGAACATGTTGTCAGTATCAATACCAAACTCAGCAACTGAAGTTGCGTTAGTTGATAGCGCTGCGAAGTGCTTAGCTACGTGTGCGTCATCACCCGCTTCAGCCAGGAACCAATCACGAGCAGAGTGTGCATTCGTCATTGTTTCTTGAGTCGTAAATGTCTTCGATGCTACTAGGAACAACGTTGTTTCTGGGTTAAGAGGCTTAAGTGTCTCAACAATGTGAGTGCCATCTACGTTAGAAACGAAGTGCATGTTCAGGCGAGTTTTGTATGGCGTAAGTGCTTCAGTCACCATGTATGGACCAAGGTCCGAACCGCCGATACCGATGTTAACTACATCAGTGATCTCTTTACCTGTGTAACCTTTCCACTCACCAGAAACGATGCGGTGCGTGAACAGTTCCATTTTTGCTAGTACTGCGTTCACTGCTGGCATTACGTCTTTGCCATCAACCATTACTGGGTTGTCGCTACGGTTACGTAGAGCAGTGTGAAGTACTGAACGACCTTCAGTCTTGTTGATTGCATCACCGCCGAACATTGCTTCGATTGCAGACTTAACTTCAGTCTCGTTCGCAAGAGCAAATAGGTGCTGCATCGTTTCAGCATCGATAAGGTTCTTAGAGTAATCCACTAAGATGTCAGAACCGAAACGAGTAGAAAAGCTCTCGAAACGCTTTGCATCTTGAGCAAACAGCTCTTTCATATCCATATCTTGAGCAGACTCAAAATGTGCAGTTAGAGCTTTCCACGCTTGTGTTTGCGTTGGGTTGATATTTTTCAACATGGTATCTATCCCGATGTTACTGTAGGTTTTATTCTAAACGTCACCTGGGTGATGAATAGAACCCCCGATTAGGCGAAAGTTTATATTTTTCTGTGATGACCAAACCGCGTCACCACTGAAAGATTCTTTGTAATTTTTTTTCACGACGTATTATGCCGCATATGAAGAGCTGTACCTTGAGATAAATCAGGATTCGATTTCCTGATACAAGAATCGGTACAGACTCTAGCTCTAACATAATTAAATGTGAGCGATACCTGATAAATTCAAGTTCAAAAGATAGCGTTAAACCACTTTTTTTCCAAATACATTATAAAGGATGGCGTATGTGGATTCAGAAGACTATACACCTAAATGCACGAAAGCGTGGATTTCATCTCATTACTGATGAAATTGAACAACAGATACACGATATCAATTCTCTATCTGTTGGTTTATTACATCTTTTTATCCAACATACCTCTGCCAGCCTCACGCTAAACGAGAACGCAGATCCTACCGTCCGTACCGATATGGAATCACACTTTAATAAGTTTGTACCTGAGCGAGCACCCTACTACAGACACACCTATGAAGGCGATGATGACATGCCAGCCCACATTAAAGCATCGACACTTGGCACCAGTGTGACAATACCCATCACTAATGGTCGTTTAGCTTTAGGAACATGGCAGGGCATTTACTTAGGTGAGCATCGAGATTGTGGTGGCAGCCGTACGGTTGTTGCGACCATTCAAGGTGAATAACCTTAAGTAGCTAGCTATAAAAAACCATTAAAAACATAATGATAGACAACAAAAAAGGGTGGCACAGTTATGTGTCACCCTTTAAAAATATGAGATATTCGAGTTAGTAAAACCAGATTAGAAAGGCTGGTTTATCATGACCCTAAAGGTCCCTTCATCACCACCTCGAGCTAACTCAGCACGAACAACAATACCCTCTACTTGGAAACGAACCGCGCCACCTAGGCTCCATTTCATATCCGAGTGCAGTGTTTTTATATCGTACTCATCAGCAACGCGCCCGACTTCGGCAAACGCCACCCATTGCCACCAAGGCAAATCGTAGTAGTTAATCAGTGGGATATCACCCAAAGGTTGCCAGTCAGGAATCACTCGGTACTCAGCAGAGTAATGAACCGCAGAACGTCCATGATAGCGACCTCCGGTATAACCTCGTAAGCGATATAAACCACCCAATCGAGCTTGTTCAGTTTCCGGTGGACGAGCACAATCTTGCCCAGAACAGTTATCCCAGGTTGGTGTATCAGCGGTATAGAAATCGAGTGCCACGACTTGTTGGTCGAACAGGTCACCTAAAGGGCCTAATGCGAAGTACTGGCTATTTTGGAACGTCCACTTCAACCATAAATCATCGTTAGACCAGCTTTCTGCGCCAGTCGTGAATTCAAGGTTAGTATGAGAGCCCGTGGTTGGGTTACGTGTGCTATCACGGTTATCCCAATCCAATGCCAGACTAAAGCCTGTCGCCTCTTCCGTGTTGTTTAAACCTTCTAGCTCACGTGCCGTATAAAAAGGCGTGAAGATAATCGAGCTGACACCCGACTCGACTGGCGAAGCAAAACTCACATCTTTGATTGGCTGAAAAGCCCCTAACAAGCCATGTTCTGCAACATTGCCCCAAGGTAGCAAATACTTAAATTCGAACTGATAGTTTTGCTCTAAGCCATCGGCAATGGTTTTATCATCAATAGATGAATCGTTATCGCCTTGAGAGCCAATGTAATAAGGATTGTCGTTGAAGCGCGCTTGGTACATCTGAGTACTAAACAAGATATTCTCAGACAAAGCGTAGTTAAAGGCCGATAGAAAACCGACATAACTGTCTTTGTCTGAATAAAGCGCCATACCAAACAGAGCGGCTTGAGGTTGCCAAACACCCTTTGCGACACCCGCAACCCCAAAGGTATTGCCCAATGTTTCAGTACTAAAATAGAAAGGGACAAAGGCTGAATCTTTTTCTTCACTCAAGACAGAAGAAGAAAAGCTAACACCGAGCAATGCCATAGCTGACGTTAACCAGTGTCGAGTCGTTCGCTTGAACATCATTTAGTTTACAAGATCCATAGCTACTTCACATACTCCATCGCAACACGTGAAGTCAGCTTAGTGACTAACTCGTACGCGATAGTGCCGATATGATCTGCTACTTCTTCTGAAGGTAAGCCTTTACCCCACAGAGTCGCTTCATCGCCCACTTGATCTGCAGCATCAGGGCCAAGGTCGACCGTTAGCATGTCCATTGACACACGTCCTGCGATCGGTACTTTTCGTCCATTAACGAACACTGGAGTGCCGTTAGGTGCCATGCGTGGATAACCATCACCGTAACCAATCGCGATCACGCCAACCTTGGTATCACGTTCACTGGTCCAGTTAGCGCCATAGCCTACGCTTTCACCTGCTTTAACATCACGAACCGCAATCAGATGTGAGGTCAGAGTCATCACAGGCTTAAAGCCAAGCTCTTGCGCTGATTTATCAGCAAAAGGCGAAACACCGTAAGAAATGATTCCCGGGCGAACCCAATCAAGGTGGCTGTTAGGCCAAGCCAATAGACCCGCAGAGGCAGCAAGTGAACGCTCACCTTCACAGCCGTCAGTGAGAGATAAGAAAAGCTCAGTCTGTTCAACGGTGGTTGCTCTATCAAGTTCATCAGCACAACCAAAGTGGCTCATGTAACGTAGAGGTTTGGCAACATTCGCACATTGATGCAAACGCTCAACAAAGTTTTGGTATTGCTCAGGGCGAACACCTAATCGGTGCATGCCACTGTCGACTTTAAGCCATACCACAACGGGTGTTTCCAAATCTGCATTCTCTAGCGCGCTTAATTGCTCTTCACAATGCACCACGGTTTGAATGTTATTGGTCACCAGGATGGGTAAATCACCCGAAGAGTAAAACCCTTCCAGCAACAAGATGGGTTTAACAATACCACCAGCTCGCAATTGTAAGGCTTCTTCAATACGTGCCACACCAAAAGCATCTGAGTTTTTCGAGTGCTTAGCGATATGCAGTAAGCCGTGCCCGTAGCCATTTGCTTTCACAACCGACATAACTTTACACTGTGGAGCCTTCGACTTTATCTGGTTCAGGTTATGTTCGAGCGCGTTTAAGTCAATGCTTGCCGTCGCTGCTTTCATATAAGTCATTAACTTACTCATCATCAAATGCAGGACCTGCATAGTTATCAAATCGGGAGTGTTGACCTTGGAATGTTAAACGAACCGAACCGATAGGACCGTTACGTTGCTTACCAAGGATGATCTCAGCGATGCCTTTCAGTGAACTGTCTGGGTTATAAACCTCATCACGATAGATAAACATGATCAAATCGGCATCTTGCTCGATAGAACCTGATTCACGCAAATCCGAGTTTACTGGGCGCTTATCAGCACGTTGCTCTAGGGAACGGTTAAGCTGAGAAAGTGCCACAACCGGAACGTTCAACTCTTTCGCTAGCGCTTTTAGGGAACGCGAAATTTCGGCGATCTCTAACGTACGGTTTTCAGACAACGAGGGTACACGCATTAATTGAAGGTAATCTATCATGATCATAGAGATACCATCGTGCTCACGAGCGATACGTCGAGCACGCGAACGCACCTCTGTTGGTGTTAAGCCCGAGCTATCATCGATATACATATTCTTCTTATCCATAAGAATACCCATACTCGACGAAATACGCGCCCAATCTTCATCGTCTAATTGACCGGTACGAATCTTGGTTTGGTCGACGCGAGAAAGTGACGCAAGCATACGCATCATCAGCTGTTCAGCTGGCATCTCTAGCGAGAAAATTAAAACCGGTTTGTCTTGCTTCATCGCCGCGTTTTCACACAAGTTCATCGCAAACGTAGTTTTACCCATCGATGGACGCGCAGCAACAATGATTAAGTCAGAACCCTGCAAGCCTGCTGTCTTCTTGTTGAGGTCGTTAAAGCCAGTGTCGACACCAGTAACACCATCTTGTGGCGATTTATATAAGATTTCGATACGTTCTAGCGTCTTCTCGAGAATGCTATCAACGTTTTGTGGGCCTTCGTTTTCACTTGCTCGGCCTTCTGCAATCGCGAAGACTTTACTTTCAGCAAGATCAACCAGCTCTTCCGATGTACGACCTTGAGGGTCATAACCAGAATCGGCGATCTCATTCGCCACACCGATCAGGCTGCGAACCAGTGCTCGCTGTGCCACGATATCAGCATACGCATTAATGTTAGCGGCACTTGGGGTGTTTTTGGCTAAGTCAGCAAGGTAAGCAAAGCCACCTACGTCTTCTAGCTGCTCACGAAGCTCTAAATGTTCAGAGAGTGTAATCAGGTCCAGAGGAGAACTTTCTTCAAGGATATCCTTTACCGCTTCAAAGATCAGACGGTGAGGACGGCTATAAAAGTCTTTGGCCACAACCTTTTCAGCAACTGTATCCCAGCGTTCGTTATCCAATAACAAACCGCCAATAACAGATTGCTCAGCTTCTAATGAATGTGGCGGGACCTTGATGGCGTCCACCTGATCGTTGGCTGATTTCTGACTTTTGGTATCCACTATGACTACACTCAATAACTAATAATGATCGTTCATTATACCCAAGAACACTCATTTGTAATCCGTTCCTAAGCGTTTGTTTTATTCTTCAGGAAGAATTTACCTATTGCTGACGGAATTAACCAAGGGTAGCATTACGATCCTGCCATTCACTCACTGTATAACTAGAGGTATGCGTGTCCAAATTATTGGCTCTGAGCACTGGTCTTCTAAGCTCTGGTCTTCTAAGCACCAGCCTTCTGAGCTCTCCGTTGGCCTTAGCTGATGATGATACTAAAGCCTCTGTCGATGCAATCCTCGACTCTATAGTAGTTTCAGAACCTACTGTTGAGCCGATCGTCGTTGCACCGACACCTGAAAAAGATATGGATATCGCACCAAGTGATACGAGTGACACAGAACTGCCGAACCCACTCAAGACGGAAGTCGAATTTGGGTATCAGTCGCATACTGGTAATTCTGATTCACGATCGCTAAATGCCCGCCTAAACGGTGAGTATACGGCTGGCCGTCATAGAACCAGTGGCGAATGGAAATACTACAACCTCTACAAAGACGGTGAAGAAGATAAAAGGCAATCGACTTACTCGGCTCAGAGTGACTACAAGTTAAGTCCTAAAACCTACCTTTACGGCAGCTTTAAAGGTGTCGATTCACGATACAGTGCTTACTTTAAAGACTACACAATATCTAGTGGTTTGGGTTATCAGTTCTCGAACACTGAAGAGTTTGTGTTGGAAGTCGAAGTCGGACCGGGTTTTCGTTACCAAGAACCTAATCTCGATGAATTGGACGACGATGACATCATCTTCCCAGAGATTGTTGAAGAGGCGATTTTCCGTGGCAATGTGAATACATCATGGCAGGTGTTGAAGAATTTGCAGCTCAAGGCTGATGTGACGTTAGTATCTGGCCACAGTAACCTGAAATTTGATACTGAATTAGAAGCGATCAACGATATTACTGACAATATCGCGCTGAAAATAGCTCACTCTCGCCAGTACCACGATAAGGTACCTGATGGATTAAGCAAAGAAGACTCTGTGCTGTCGATTAACCTGCTCTTTCAGTTCTAGTTTCAAGAACTATTCTAATCTCAAGAGCAGTTCTAGTATCAAGAGCTGTTCTAGTCTTAAGGCGACTTATAACCTTGAGAACAGCCTGTTCAGCAATAAGGGCTTTTGGATCACTGTAAGCTTTTTACTTACCATAACCCCTTCGCTATATTTTCCTATATTTCAGACATAAAAAAACACCAGCCGAAGCTGGTGTTTAAAACTTTCAAAAGAAAGAATTCGTCTTGGTACTGAAATTACTCAGCTGCAACGATAGCGATTTTCGCAGTAGCAAAAACTTCAGAGTGAAGTTGGATGCTTACTTCGAATTCGCCGATGTTACGTAGAGCGCCTTCAGGTAGGCGTACTTCGCTCTTAACTACTGCAACACCAGCTGCTGTAATAGCATCTGCGATGTCACGAGTACCGATAGAACCGAATAGTTTGCCTTCGTCACCAGCTTTAGAAGCGATTGTAACGCCTTCTAGAGTGTTAACTGTCTCTGCGCGAGCTTCTGCAGCAGCTAGTTGCTCAGCAACTTTAGCTTCTAGTTCAGCACGGCGAGTTTCGAACATAGCAACGTTGTCTTTAGTTGCCATAACTACTTTACCCTGTGGGATAAGGAAGTTACGAGCGTAACCAGATTTAACGTTTACTTGGTCGCCAAGGCCACCTAGGTTACCGATTTTATCAAGTAGAATAACTTGCATTATCTTAGTCCTCTTAAACTATTGTTAACTATTACCGATTACTGATGCTTGTCAGTGTACGGTAGTAGAGCTAGGTAACGAGAACGCTTGATAGCGCGAGCTAGCTGACGTTGGTATTTAGCACTTGTACCAGTGATACGGCTAGGTACAATTTTACCAGCTTCAGTGATGTAGTTTTTTAGAGTTGCTACGTCTTTGTAGTCAATCTCTTGTACGCCTTCTGCAGTAAAACGGCAGAATTTACGACGACGGAAGAAACGAGCCATGGGCTATCTCCTGATCTAAATTTAATAATGCGGTATTAACACAGGCTTATAAATAAGCGTAAGCAAATGCTTGTAGTGAAAATACCTAAACGAGTTGAATAAAATTTAATGACCTAAAAGGCCAAAAAAGAATTACTCAGCAGCAGCTTCTGGCTTAGCTTCTTCTTCACGACGTGGTGCACGTTCTTCACGGTCATCACGACGAGGAGCACGCTCTGCACGCTCTTCTTTTTGCTTAAGCATGATAGATTGCTCAGTCACAGCGCCTTTAGTGCGCATGATCATGTTACGTAGAACTGCATCGTTAAAACGGAAAGCAGTTTCTAGCTCGTCCATCACTTCTTGGCCAGCTTCAACGTTCATAAGAACGTAGTGAGCTTTGTGAAGTTTGTTGATTGGGTAAGCCATTTGACGGCGGCCCCAGTCTTCTAGACGGTGGATAGTACCGCCAGCTTCAGTGATTGAACCAGTGTAACGCTCGATCATGCCAGCAACTTGCTCGCTTTGATCAGGGTGAACCATGAATACGATTTCATAATGACGCATTTGGTTGCTCCTTACGGATTATTAGCTTCCACGAAAGGCTCGGTCGTCCAAGGGAAGCAAGGAACTAAAGAAAAATGACCGAGTTTTAAGGACGGCAAATATTATAGAAAGAACCCGGTATTGGCAAGCGGTATTTGGCTAATAATGAAACAGTTTTTCTTTCGCCATCTAGCCATCTGTGATTCTGTCAATTTGTCACTCTACGCCTTAAAAAGAAACGCCCACCAGCAAGTGGTGAGCGCTAATAAATTCATGAACTTAGAGTCGTTCTGCCTTTTGACTCAGCTTAACGCTATTGAGCTAGGCGCTGACGTACCGCTTCGAACAGACAGATGCCTGATGCTACCGAAACGTTGAGGCTCGACACGCTGCCTGACATTGGAATCTTAATTAGGTCATCACAGGTTTCACGCGTTAAACGACGCATACCGTCACCTTCTGCACCCATAACTACCGCAAGAGGACCCGTTAGCTTCGCTTGGTAGATGTCATGCGTCGCTTCACCTGCGGTACCCACGAACCATACACCTTGCTCTTGTAGAGCGCGCATTGTACGGGCTAGGTTGGTTACGCGCACTAGAGGAACGGTTTCAGCCGCACCACACGCTACCTTGCTTACGGTTGCCGTTAGCGGCGAAGAGCGATCTTTAGGTACGATAACAGCCGCCACACCAGCAGCATCCGCGTTACGTAGACAAGCACCTAGGTTATGAGGGTCTGTTACGCCATCTAGAACCAACAGCAGAGGCTGTTCGTGCTGCGCTAGGATATCGTCTAGGTGAGTTTCATTAAGCTGCTTAGCAGGCTTCACCTTAGCAATAAGACCTTGGTGATTTGCACCCTGTGCTTTTTCATCAAGCGGCTTACGGCCCATTTGTTGAATCGACACACCAAATTGCTGCAGTTGATTCAGTAATGGAAGAAGACGATCGTCTTGACGACCTTTAAGCACGTACGCTTCAATAAAGCGTGCTGGATCTTTTTCTAGTACGGCTTTCACCGCGTGAATACCGTAAATAAATTCGTTACTCATTGTCTCTGGTTACTCTTATTGCTCAGAGATGAATGACATCAAACCCGATGCACCCACCCCTGTGTTGTTTATTTCGAGAGTATGCGTCTTGCGCCTGATACTCTCGCATTAAAATCTTTTCGCGTTAAAGTCATCTCGCGTTAAAGTCATGTCGCATTAAATTAGCGCTGTGCTAAACCTAACTAGCAAAGCCCCTTATTAAGCTGAAGACTTATAAACTTAAGACTTATCAGCCTTTGGCTTACGACTTGCGGTACGCTTTTTCTTAGCTCGCGCTTTCGCAGCACCGGTTTTATTCGCTGACTTCTTCTTAGCTGAACTTTCAGAGCTACCGTCTGGTCGCTTAGTGGGTTCAACTAAAGGCGTCGCAGGTACACCCGGCTTATTACTCTTCACCGCTGAACGCTTTTTGCTTTTCGCCTTTTTCATCGCTTCAGCTGCACGCTTCTTGGCCGTTTTACCTTTACCACGAGGCTGACGATCGGTGTCTTCTAAATCAAAGTCGATTTGGCGAGTTTCTAGATTAACCGCAGAAACCTTCACTTTAACCGAATCACCCAAGCGGTAGATGTTACCTGAGCTTTCACCGACTAAACGCTGACCAACAGCATCAAATTGATAGTAGTCATTCGCTAGCGCTGAAATATGTACCAGACCATCGATGTGCAGTTCAGTGAGACGAACAAAGAAGCCGAAGCCAGTCACGTTAGCAATTACGCCATCCATCACTTCGCCGACATGGTCTTGCATGTACTCACACTTCAGCCAATCGTTCACTTCACGCGTAGCATCATCAGCACGACGCTCAGTCATTGAACACTGCTCGCCGTAGAAGTCCATATCATCGAAAGTGTAGTGGTAACCACCGGTTGGCGTCCAACGCTCACTCTGACGGCCTTCTTCTTTCGCAATAAGGTACTTAATCGCGCGGTGCAATAACAAATCTGGGTAACGACGAATTGGCGAGGTAAAGTGAGCATAGCGTTTAAGAGCTAAACCAAAGTGACCCGCGTTGTCCGCGTTGTATACCGCTTGCTTCATCGAGCGCAGTAGCATGGTTTGGATTAACTCACGATCTTCACGCTCATTAATCTGTTGCATCAGTTGTGCATAGTCTACTGGTGATGGCGACAGGCCACCTTCCAGCGTTAAACCTAGCTCACTAAGGAAGCTCTTAAAGCCCGTTAAGCGCTCTTCTCCCGGAGTATCGTGAACACGGTACAGTGCAGGTTCTTTCGCTTTTTCTACGTAAGACGCCGATGCGATATTCGCAAGAATCATACACTCTTCGATGATCTTGTGTGCATCGTTACGGATGACTGGTTCAATACGGTCAATCTTACGATCCGCATTGAAGATAAACTTAGTTTCTACCGTTTCAAACTCAATCGCACCACGTTCGTCACGCGTTTTCTTAAGTACCTTGTACATCTTATGAAGCTCTTCAAGATGCGGCACTTCTGGCTCGTAACGCTCACGAAGTTCTTCATTGCCATCTAAGATAGCGCCAACTTTGTTGTAAGTCAGACGGGCATGAGAGTTCATTACCGCTTCGTAGTGCTTGTAACCCGACAGTTTACCTTTGTCTGAGATAGTCATCTCACACACCATACATAAACGGTCAACTTGAGGGTTCAATGAACATAAACCATTAGAAAGGACTTCTGGCAGCATTGGCACAACTTGTGACGGGAAGTATACCGAGTTACCACGGTTAATCGCTTCTTTGTCTAGCGCAGTGTCTGGGCGAACGTAGTAACTTACGTCAGCAATCGCTACCCACAGGCGCCAGCCTCCGCCTTTCTTCGCTTCACAGTAAACCGCATCATCGAAGTCACGTGCATCTTCGCCATCAATGGTAACCAATGGCAGTTTGCGTAGATCAACACGTCCTTCTTTTGCTTCTTCAGGAACGTGCTCACCGAGGTTTACGATTTGCTTATCTACCGCTTCAGGCCACTCTTGTGGGATCTGGTGAGTACGGATCGCGATCTGCGTTTCCATACCCGGAGCCATGTTTTCACCAAGAACTTCGGTCACTTTACCCATCATGTTACGAGAACGACCACCACGATCCGTAATTTCAATCACAACCACATTACCCATTCGAGCACCGCCTTTATGCTCGGTAGGGATCTGGATGTCGTGACTAATACGAGAATCATCAGCAACCACGTAAGAATGACCGTATTCTAGGAAGAAGCGGCCAACAAGTGGGGTTTTGCGCTCTTCAAGAACACGAACCAAACGACCTTCACGACGACCACGTTTACTGTTGTCAGTCGGCTGAGCCAGTACGTAATCACCGTGCATGATGGTTTTCATCTGGTGATGCGGCAACACGATATCATTGTCTTTACCCACACTGCCGTCTGGGCGAACCCAACCATGACCGTCTTTATGACCAATCACATAGCCTTTAATCAATTCCATCTTCTCAGGCAATGCGTAGCACTGACGACGGGTAAAGATAAGCTGTCCATCACGTTCCATTGCACGTAAACGACGACGCAGCCCTTCATATTGTTCCTCTCCAGCCAAACCCAAAGCTTCGAATAGATCGTTACGGTTCATTGGGATATTCGCGTCTGTTAGAAACGAAATAATGAACTCTCGGCTTGGTACTGGGTTTTCGTAATTTTTCGACTCTCGGTCGGCAAAAGGATCAACAGTGGTTGTCGCTGTCGTGTTTTCTGACATTGGTGTGTTTTTTGACATAGGCGGGCCTGCTTAAGCAAGGAATGTATATACCCCTAGTATATCTGATGCTAGGGGTAAGCTACAGATATGCTTTGGAAAAGCCTAAAATAACCTAAGATTGATACATATCTTCACTTTGTGAAACATCGCTTCATAGAGGCGGACTATCATCAAAATTTCAAGCAAACGATAAAACAAACGTTTGCGCCATGAATGAAATACACTATTATCCTGACACTTTACCAACTCCTGTTCTGAGTATTGATATGAAACTAAAACGCACCCTATTGGCTTCAGCAATGGCAAGCCTCGCTCTATTTCCATTTGCGAGTTCAGCAATGGAAAAAGCTGACTTGATGATTACCGATGCGATGGTTCTAACCATGAACCAAGACAAAACGGTTTATGAGAGCGGTACTGTTGTCGTAAAAGACAACAAAATCATTGCCGTTGGTGATGCTTCACTAGAGAAGCAGTACCAAGCGAAACAAGTGTTAGACGTGGATGGCGATATCGTGATGCCAGGTCTCATCAATACTCATACTCACGTATCGATGACGGTTTTCCGTTCGTTGGCCGATGATGTGCCTGACCGTCTTCACCGTTATATCTTCCCTCTAGAGAAGAAACTGGTATCGCGAGACATGGTACGCATTGGCGCTAATCTCGGTAACGTTGAAATGGTAAAAGGCGGTGTCACGACTTACGCCGACATGTACTACTTCGAAGATGAAGTTGCGAAAACTGTCGATAAGATCGGTATGCGTGCCATTCTTGGTGAAACCGTTATTAAGTTCCCAGTCGCAGACGCTGCCAACGCGGAAGAAGGCATCCAATACGCGCTGAATTTCATTGAAGAATACAAAGACCACCCGCGTATCACACCCGCGTTTGCACCACACGCGCCTTACACCAACACCACAGAGATACTGCAGAAGATCTCTAAGCTCTCTCTAGAGCTCGATGTACCAGTAATGATTCACCTTGCAGAATCACACCGTGAAGAAGAGAAAATCGCCGAGCGTTCAGATGGGTTATCACCGGTTCAATACATGGACAGCATTGGCGCACTCAACAAAAACTTGGTGGGTGCACACATGATCCTCGTTGACGATCATGATATCGAACTGGTGAAAAAATCGGATATGGGTGTCGCTCACAACATGAGTGCCAACATCAAGTCAGCAAAAGGCGTATCTCCTGCCCTTAAGATGTACGACGAAAACGTTCGTATTGGTTTAGGTACTGATGGCCCAATGTCTGGTAACACACTGAGCACCATTGATGAATTCAACCAAGTCGCTAAAGTTCACAAGCTGGTGAATAAAGATCGTGCCGCAATGCCGCCGATCAAAGTGATCGACATGGCAACAATGGGCGCAGCAAAAGCGCTACACATGGAAGATAAGATCGGTTCTCTTGAGGCCGGTAAACTCGCCGACATCATAGTGATCGATACGAAAGCGCCAAACATGGTTCCGGTCTACAACCCATACTCTGCATTAGTTTACTCAGCTAACTCGGGTAACGTTCGCCACACCATAGTTGACGGTAAGATCATCATGCAAGACCGCGACATGCTAACGGTCGATGAAGATAAAATTCGCCAAGAAGCACTCGATTTCACCAAAGTCGTTCGTAAGACGGTGATTGAATCTGGTGAAGTTGTTCAATAACGGCTAGGACTATAAATCACTGCGCTTTCTTTTTAATCTAAAAAGCGGTTAAACAAAAAAGCAGTTCAGATCAAAAAAGGCCTCATAGGTATTTACCTACGAGGCCTTTTTAATACGATATCTTTCTATATCAAGATAGATGGCTAACGAGTGCAGTCGTTCATCATCAACCTTAATTAATATTCGTAATTACCAGAACACGTCTCGACGTTTTGCTCGAGCGATAATGTTGTCCGGCATTCTCTGTTCCAGACCGCTACGAAGCACGGTGATGCGTTTGTGTTGCCTATCATCCGCAGTCACCGAGTTGTATAACCAGCGGTAAGCATCTTCATAATCTAACGGGCTACCGTAATCACGCAGCAAGAGTTCCGCTAAGTGAATACTCGCACTTAGGTTACCCATAGAGGCCGCTTCACGTAAATACGGAATCGCGCGCTCTTTGTCTTGTTGAACCAAGGTTCCACGAGAATAATAACGACCTAGCTGCTCTAGTGCAGCCGGTAAACCTTGATGCGCCGCGTTTTCCATATAGTAAATGCCAAGCTCGACATCTTGTGGAACACACACGCCCCAAGCCAACATATCACCGTATAAAAACTCATAAGAAGGCAAGCTAATACGCGTCGCACGAGCAACGATATCTTCAACTAACTGGCACTTATCAGCTTTCACTCGCTCTAGATGTTGATTATTCTCAATTAAATTAATCAGTTCAGCTTCTGTATATATTGGAACGGGCTCTCCCACGTCAGTCAAATTTGCATGACTCAAGGGTGAGCTCAGCGCCATTATCAATGAAGCTGCTACAATTCGTAGCTTCATACCTGCACTCTATTATCTGTCGCTAAAGTTATCTATTGAGGGCCGCAGAGGATTTCTACACGCACAAAACAGGGTGAACTTCACTTTCCATGATATCTGTATCGGCAATAACCCTGACGGCTTTAGACAAAACTTGCCGCTAATGGGCAATATTTTGCCTGATGACGCTTAAAAGATCACCATCAAAGAGTGCGTGGCTAAATTGCAGGTATTAAAAAGCCGACTTAATAAAGTCGGCTTTTAGAAAACTATTTCATTATCAGAGCACTTTAATTAACTAATTAACAAAGTAACAAAGTACTTTAATTACCACAGCACGGTTAGTGCCTGGTAATCACTCAGCGGGCATTATGCGCCGTATGGGTGAACCTTGATGATAGTTTCGTTACGATCTGGGCCAGTTGATACGATATCAATTGGAACGCCAGTTAGGTCTTCGATACGCTTGATGTAATCTAGAGCAGCTTGTGGAAGCGCGTCGATAGATTTAGCACCAAATGTGTTTTCAGACCAACCAGGCATTGTTTCGTAGATTGGCGTCGCTTCTTCGAATGACTCAGCAGCCATTGGAGAAACTTCTAGGATAGAACCATCTTTCATCTTGTAACCAGTACAGATTTTTAGTTCTTCTAGGCCATCTAGAACGTCTAGTTTAGTTAGACAGATACCAGATAGAGAGTTGATTTGGATTGCACGACGCATAGCAACAGCATCGAACCAACCAGTGCGGCGTAGACGACCAGTCGTTGCGCCAAACTCGTGACCAACATCGCCTAGGTGCTTACCAACTGGGTCTTGTTTTTCAAGGCCATCGTATAGCTCAGTTGGGAATGGACCTGAACCAACACGAGTACAGTAAGCCTTAGTAATACCAAGGATGTAACCGATGTGACGAGGACCAAAACCAGAACCTGCAGCAACACCACCAGCAGTCGTGTTAGAAGACGTTACGTATGGGTAAGTACCGTGGTCGATATCTAGTAGCGTACCTTGAGCACCTTCGAACATGATCTTGTCGCCGCGCTTACGTGCTGCGTCTAGTTCGTCAGTTACGTCGATAACCATCGCAGTTAACATGTCTGCGTAGCTCATCGCTTGCTCAAGAACTTCTTCGTAGCTTACTGTTTCAGCTTTGTAGAAGTGCTCTAGTTGGAAGTTGTGGAATTCCATAACTTCTTTTAGCTTCTCAGCAAATGCTTCTTTATCGAAAAGGTCGCCAACGCGTAGACCGCGACGAGCAACTTTATCTTCGTAAGCAGGACCGATACCACGACCCGTTGTACCGATAGCTTTAGCGCCACGAGCAATTTCACGCGCGTTGTCGATTGCAATGTGGTACGGAAGAATTAGAGGACAAGCTTCAGAGATGAAAAGACGCTCACGTACTGGGATACCGCGATCTTCAAGAGGTTTCATTTCTTTAAGAAGTGCGTCAGGCGATAATACTACACCGTTGCCAATAACACATTTAACGTTATTGCGTAGGATACCTGATGGAATTAAGTGAAGAACGGTTTTTTCACCGTCAATTACAAGTGTGTGACCTGCATTGTGACCGCCTTGGTAGCGAACCACGTATTTTGCATCTTCAGTTAAAAGGTCAACGATTTTACCTTTACCTTCATCACCCCATTGGGTGCCTAGAACGACTACGTTATTTCCCATCTTTCCAATTTCTGTTGCTAATTAAAAATGGATTCTAGCACCGAATCACATTTCTTGCAGTCATTTTTTGTTCATAATTGTTAAAGCTAACGACAAGCAAATTTGCAATGACACCGCGAAAATCCGTAAAGATGCTGATATTATTATCTTTTTACAGGCAAAAGGCAGCAACATGTCTAATTCTATCTGGCTCGCAATCGGGCTTGTTCTTATCGTTGAAGGGCTGGGGCCCTTGATTGCACCCAATGGCTGGAGAAACATGGTTGCTCAATTAAGCCAACAGCCAGACACGCAACTGCGCCGAATTGGCGGTTGCCTTGTGGTTGCCGGCGTCGTTATCGCTTTCATGACCTACCGCTAGGCTCTCTCAAAGCAAGGCTCTGTCGCTTGATTTCCCTCGAGGACGCAATGGCCAATATTCAGTCTTTAGTCTTTAGTCTTTAGTCTTCAAAGAATAGAAAACAAAAAGGCTCCCATAATGGGAGCCTTTTAAGTTTTAACGTATTTTGCTTATTGAGCTCAGCATCCGCTAACGCATCAGCTTATTTTGCTGGAGCGCCGCTCGCTTGATTCATGTATTGGAAGAAGTCAGTCTTCGGATCCAGTACTAGAATGTCGCTCTTATCGCTAAATGAAGTCTCATAAGCTTGCAATGAACGCATGAAGCCATAGAACTCAGGATCTTTACTGTACACATCAGAGTAGATCTTCGCTGCTTCTGCATCTGCATCACCACGAGTGATTCGAGCTGTACGGTCAGCTTCTGCAAGAACTGTTGCTACTTCTAGCTCAGCTTGAGCACGGATAACTTCTGCTTTCTCACGACCTTGAGAACGGTGTCTACGAGCAACCGATTCACGTTCTGCACGCATACGGCGGTAGATAGATTCACTGATTTCGTCAGGAAGGTTAATCTTCTTCATTCGGAAATCAACAACTTCAACACCTAAATCAGCCATCGCACTTTCTGACGTTCCAGACAAAACGTTTTCCATGATCTTGTCGCGTTCGCCATCAACTTCTAGAGCTTCTGCAGCCGCTACCGTTGTAACAACTTCGCTATCAGCAGAGTCTGGCAGGATGTCCTTATTACGAGGGCCTGACACGATCTGCTTAATTTCACGAGCACCAATTTCAGAACGAAGAACATCTGTCACTTTACGCTCAAGAAGTGCTTCTGCCGTCATGATATTGCCGCCGCCGGTACTCAGATAAAAACGTCCAAAATCAGCAATACGCCATTTTGCGTAGGTATCAATTAGAACGTCTTTTTTCTCTGATGTTACGAAACGGTCAGAACGACCATCCATCGTTTGAATACGAGCATCAAGTACTTTTACGCGATCAAACAGTGGCAGTTTAAAATGCAAGCCTGGTTCATAGATTCGTGATACGCCGTTGTCATCGAGAACTCGACCAAAACGAATTACCATGCCACGTTCGCCTTCTTGAATCACAAATAGTGACATCAATAGAAGGGCAATCGTCACAACTAATACAGGGATCATTAATTTACGCATTATTAGTATCTCCCTTGACGTGAACTGTCTGAACGAGTTTGAGTGCTAGACTTTGGATCCGCTTGAGTTTCTAACTCAATTTGATCGTAAGTTGATGATGCTTTTGCAGGGCGAGTGCCCGACTGAGAACCACCTTGTGCGCCTAGCTTATCAATTGGTAGGTATAGCAAGTTACCGCTTGATTCAGAATCAATCAGGACTTTCGATGTGCTTGAGTACACTTTTTCCATTGTATCAAGGTACATACGGTTACGTGTTACTTCAGGAGCAGCTTGGTATTCAGGTAAAAGCTTCTCGAACTGAGCAACCTGACCCAAAGCACCATTAACAATACGCTCAGAATAACCGACCGCTTCTTTCTTCAAACGCTCAGCTCGACCTGTTGCTTTTGGAAGAATGTCATTTCGGTAAGCTTCAGCTTCACGTTCAAAACGCTCTTCATCCTCACGAGCCGCGATAGCATCATCAAATGCATCTTTCACTTGCTCAGGTGGACGTGCTGACTGGAAGTTCACGTCAACAATCAGAATACCCATGTCGTAGCTATCAATAATACGGTTCAACGTTTCTTGAGTGCTCTGACGAATCTGCTGACGACCACTTGTTAGGATACTATCCATTAGTGAGTCACCAATTACCGCACGAAGCGCAGAATCAGTTGCTTGGCGTAAGCTATCATCCGCATCCGTTACACGATACAAGTACTTGTACGGGTCAGAAACACGGTATTGAACGCCCATTTCAACCGTCACAACGTTTTCATCTTTCGTTAGCATGGTGCCAGAAGCACGTAGAGAACGAATCGCTTGAACGTTAACCAGTTGCTCATCTTTAATTTCATCGATGAAGCGTGGGTGCCAGTTAAGACCCGGTTCTTCGATACGGTCGAATTGACCCAGTCGAAGTACAACGGCTCTTTCTGCTTCGCCAACGGTGTAGAAACCAGCGAAGAACCAGATAGCAATCGCAATGACAGCAATGACACCAAAGCCAATCGCACCGCCACCACCAATAGATGGCCCGTTACCGTTGCCACCTTTTTTACCAAACTTGCCACCTAACTTTTGACTTAGTTTACTAAACACTTCGTCTAAGTCTGGCGGTCCTTGATCTCGGCCGCCGCGATTATTGTTCTTACCCCAAGGGTCATTATCGCGGCCGTTATTATCGCCGTTGTTATTATTTCCAGGCTCATTCCACGCCATTAGAAAGCTCCATCATTTGATATGACGTTATACTGTAGCAGTCTCTTTGGTAACGATAAAGTCACCTAAGAGCGCCCCTTCTCTTTTTTCAAGTTTAGACCAATCTATTTGTTGCATTCGGATATCTATCAACAAGTTACCATTTTCATCATACTCTTCCTGTTGAATACATTTCATCTCGAAGAATAAGCTGCGAATACGGCCTTGATGTTGATGTGGAATACACAACCGGAATTGAACCATTTGACTCGCTAAACGCTCAGTTAAAGCCTCAAACAGCAGTTCAATTCCTTCTCCTTCCATTGCAGAAACCCAAACAGCGCGTGGTGCGCCCTCTTCGTCTCTTTCAATTCGAGGTTTTTGGTCTTCCATGCAGTCAATTTTGTTCATGACTACAAGGGTTGGCACTTCATGAGCATCGATTTCTTCTAATACTTCATGAACAGCCTGAATGTTCTCACGAAAGCGGTCATCACTGGCATCAACAACATGTAACAAAATGTCAGCTTCCTGCGTCTCTTGTAACGTAGCCTTGAACGCAGCGACCAAGTCGTGTGGTAGATGACGGATAAAACCTACGGTATCTGCGAGAATTGCAGGCCCGACATCTGCCAATTCAATCTTACGTAGTGTTGGGTCTAGAGTTGCAAACAGTTGGTCTGCCGCATAAACACCTGCACTAGTGATTTGATTGAAAAGTGTTGATTTCCCTGCGTTGGTATAACCAACCAAAGAAATTGTTGGGATTTCAGCTCGATTACGAGCACGTCGTCCTTGTTCACGCTGCTTAGCCACTTTCGCTAAACGACGTAATATCGCTTTTATACGGTCACGCAACAAACGTCGATCGGTTTCCAGTTGAGTTTCACCTGGACCACGAAGACCAATACCACCTTTTTGCCTTTCAAGGTGAGTCCAACCACGAATCAATCGGGTAGAGATATGACGAAGCTGAGCGAGCTCAACTTGTAGCTTACCTTCATGAGTTCGCGCACGTTGTGCAAAGATATCTAAGATTAAACCCGTGCGATCAATCACACGACATTTACACAATTGCTCGAGGTTTCGCTCTTGGGCAGGAGAGAGAGAGTGGTTAAAAATCACAATTTCAGCACCGGTCAGCTGAACGGCTTGAGCGATTTCTAGGGCTTTACCTTCTCCAACGTAGTATTTAGGGAGTGGGGATTGTCGGCTACCAGTAATCACTTGTAGCGTTTCTACCCCCGCTGAGGAGACCAGCATTTCACATTCGCTTAGGTCTTCCCATTCTCCCTCTTGCGTGAAGTTGATATGAACAAGTACGGCTCGCTCGCCGGATTCATAACGGTCAAACAAGCAACCAACTCCTTATTACAGCGCAAGCTGTATCAATTGAACGATTAATCTTCAGTCTTCTCTGGACGATCAGATGGCGCACGCTGTTGCTCGCCGCTGTGGTGACTAACTGCACGAGCAGGAACCACAGTAGAAATCGCATGCTTGTAAACCATTTGGTTTACTGTGTTCTTCAATAAGATCACGAATTGATCGAAAGACTCGATCTGACCTTGCAGCTTGATGCCGTTAACAAGATAGATAGAGACTGGAATGCGCTCACGACGGAGTGCATTTAGGAATGGGTCTTGTAGCGATTGCCCCTTAGCCATTTTATTTTCCTTATTTATATTTTGTTGTAATTATTTAGCTAGTGGTGCACAAAAAGGTGCGGCCTTTGCATCTGAGCTAAACGAATAAAAAAACTCCGTTGTTATTGAAAGGCTGTGATTTTTAAAAGCCTCAATAACTGATCCTTTTCAGAGTATATTCACGCAAAAAGCGATCACATTATACACAGCAATACTAATCAGATGCTATTGCATCTGAAAGAGTTTCTAACGCCTGATCAATGTTTTCGCTATCCAACCAAGTTAAATCATCCCAACTGCGTAACCAGGTGATTTGTCGCTTGGCCAATTGACGGGTTGCGCAGACACCACGGAAAACCGCTTCGTCTAAATCGCAATTCCCATCTAAATAATCCCACATCTGCCTATAACCAACGCATCGGATCGATGGCAGTTCAGGGTGAAGATCGTCTCTGGCATATAACGCCTTCATCTCATCTTCAAACCCCGCCTCTATCATCTTCTCAAAGCGAAGTTCAATACGGCGATGGAGCTCTTTCCTTTCCTTGGGAGCTATTGCAAATTGTTTTACACGAAATGGCAGGCTATCGCCTTTCGTTTGAGTTAGCTCTGTTAATGTTTTACCCGAAATTCGGTAAACTTCCAATGCCCTTGAAAGCCTTTGTGGATCATTTGGGTGTATTCTTTCAGCGGATACGGGATCTATCTCTCTTAATTGATCATGCAATGCCTGCCAACCCTGTTCAATAGACTCCGCTTCAATCTGCTTACGAATCTCTTGATCCGCGGCCGGTAATGGCGATAAGCCTTCCAACAATGCTTTGTAGTACAGCATTGTGCCACCAACCAGTAACGGAATTTTTCCTTCCGCTACAATCTTATTCATTTCATTGATCGCATCACGACGAAAATCTGCCGCAGAATACGCTTCGCTTGGATCGAGAATATCAATCAAACGATGGGGCGCGAGCGCGAGCTCTCCTGCATCCGGTTTAGCGGTGCCGATATCCATGTCTTTGTAGATCAATGCTGAGTCGACACTGATGATCTCTACTGGGTATTTCTGACGTAAGCGGATAGCTAAATCTGTTTTTCCTGATGCCGTAGGGCCCATTAAAAACAACGCTAAAGGTAATTTTTCAGTCATGATATTTTGTATTTGTTTCTCTGTTAGAGCGCTTTATAAAAAAGGGCTTTGTGTCGCGACGTATTCAGCTAAAAAGACAAATGCCATCGCGAAAAAGTTAAACCGTAAACGCGGCTATGGTCGCTGAAAAGTCGATAGGATTGACAAACTCTGGATCATCTAATGGAAGTAGACCATGCCAAAGCTGTTCAAGTTCCCCAACTAGTTGAACCGCTTCAGATAAAGTGTAGTCGCTTTTTACTTGTGCCGTTTGAATCCCGATCCAGTTGACCAATGATGGCAACATATCGTTAAAAACATTAGCAGCGTTAGAACCATTATCTGCGTTAAAAACAGTAGCAGCGTGATTATCGACAATCTGAGCGTTTAATGAAGCCGCGTAAGATAACAGATCTGGGATCAAAATTTGTAAGTTTTGCTGCCTCAAAGGAGAAGGCACGCCCATCACCATTACCGCTTCACTGTTTCGCGCCTTAAGCTCAATCCCCAATAACGCCAGTGTTTGGCTCAACGCCTTAGCAACCTCGACAAGTTCACTACCAAGCTTAATCGATAAAGGCACCAATAGCGGTTGGCTTTTTAACGCCCCTTCTCGAGTATCAAGTTGGCCAATCACACGTAGCAATTCCGCTTTGGCTAGAGACAGCAATACGCTGCCGTTTTTGTTTCCCATTACCAAATACTGGCGTTCCACTACCGAGACGGCTTTGCCTAAGTCCGTCACAGGTGCTCTTGGCTTTGAATGAACAGGATTCTGTTGAGCAGGCTTAGCTTCTATATTTTCTATGTTTTCTCTATTTTCTATGTTGTCTCTGGCTCCTACTGGTGCCACATGCTCTTGAGGAGATGATGGAGCTACAACTTGATCATCAAAATCTGGCGTTTTCAGAAGCTCTTTGTAGGCTTTCACTTCTCGCTTAGAGGGCGCGGGTTCACCATGATGCTGGTGTGGCTCTTTCTCTTTTTTAGGTTCAGGTCGAGACTCGATCCACTCTTGACGAGGAGACCCGGTAAAACTGGTTTCGCGAGCCGACGAGCCTGTGTTAGCTGAACTAATGCTAGTAGACGAATCTAAGTTGGTTGAAGAGCCCCTGCTAGACGATGAACCTCGGTTGGCTGTTGAGCTATAGTGTTGCCCACCATCATTAACGCTGTGTTGAGGCTGATCATTCGCTTGTTCAGACTCAGCCTTTCTTGGGTATGAAGGCGTTTGATCAATAGCATGTCGCGCCCTTTCAGATGGAGGGCTTTGATCAGATGCTGGGTTTTGATCCGAATAAGCAGGGACAGTGCTTTCTTGCGTTGGGTAACTCGTCGCATCACTAGATTCAGGAATTGCATTATCTTGCTGATAATTCGTTGCTTCTGATTGATGAAACGCAGACCGCTTGATTGGTACCGCATTAATCTGTTTGCTTTGGGCTAGTCCATCACTCAATGCCTGATAAATGAAATCATGCACAAGGCGAGCTTGGTGGAAACGCACTTCATGTTTTGCAGGGTGAACATTCACATCCACCTGATGCGGGTCTAATTCAATAAACAGTACATAAGTTGCGAATTGGTCTGGACGTAGGCTGGTTTCGTAGCTTTGTCTGATCGCATGATTGATCAGCTTGTCACGCATCATACGACCATTCACATAGCAGTATTGTAGATCGCTTTGTTGTCTTGCTCCTTCTGGCGTGGTGATCCAGCCATGAAGTTTTAGGCCTTGATGCTCAAGTTCGATCTTAAGCATATGACGAACAAAAGGATTGCCACATACCGCAGCGATGCGTTTTTCTGCTTGAACTTGTGTTTTGGCAGCGCGGTACTGACGAATCATTTTGCCGTTATGACGAAGGTTAATCGTCACATCAAAGCGACTCAATGCGATGCGTTTAAGCAGCTCATCGATATGCGTGAATTCGGTTTTCTCGGTGCGTAAGAACTTGCGGCGTGCTGGCGTATTGAAGAACAGGTCCAACACCTCGACCGAAGTACCAATGGGATGCGCCGCAGGCTGCAGTTTCACCTGCATGTCACGGCCTTCACTGTGTGCTGCCCAAGCTTGATCTTGAGTGGCAGGGCGTGAAGTCATGGTTAAGCGCGCAACAGAGCTAATACTCGCGAGCGCCTCACCACGGAAACCAAGGCTGACGATCGCCTCAAGGTCATCAAGGGTATGGATCTTAGAGGTAGCATGACGGCTCAGCGCTAAGGCAAGCTCATCTTTGACGATGCCCTTGCCGTTGTCACGAACGCGGATCATCTTAGCGCCACCTTTCTCGATATCAATATCGATACGTGTGGCACCTGAATCCAAACTGTTCTCAACCAACTCTTTTACAACAGAGGCTGGTCTTTCTACCACTTCACCCGCTGCGATTTGGTTAGCTAACCGAGCTGGCAGTATTTTGATCGTCATATTTACAGCTACCTTACTGCCATTGATGGAAACATGTCTGCGTTAAAAAGCTTACTTGTGCGGAATAATCAACACCTGCCCTACCGCTAGGCTGTCAGATCGTAGCTTATTCGCTTGGCGAATACTGTTAACACTCACGCCGTATTTCGACGCAATCTTGCCAAGATAATCACCTCTTGCGACTTTATGTTTACGCAGAGGGACATCTTTCACTTCAACCGTAATACGTAGCTTCTGACCCACTTTCAATGTTTCAGACTTCAAGCGGTTCTCACGTTTGATATCAGCTACCCGTACTTTGTAACGGCTGGCTATCTTGCCTAGGTACTCTCCAGACTTAACCGTGTGGGTTATGGTCTTGGTTTTCACTGCGCTGCTTGATGATGACCCTGAAGTACTGCTTGGGATCTTAAGCACTTGGCCGATCGCTAGGCTGCTCGATTTCAGATTGTTGAATTTCATCAACGTCTGTGTCGAGGTGCCATATTTACTCGCAATCACAGACAGAGATTCACCACGAGACACTTTATGTTGGCTCACGCTACCCGTTGACGACGTTGCATTAGACAAGATAATCCCTTCTGGCGGGTTAGCCTTCAAATACTTAACGACCGCTTTGGTCACCGCTCGTGCCAATTTATCTTGGTGCGAACGTTGGAAGAGCAGCTTCTCTTCGGTCGGATTCGAAATAAAGCCCGTCTCGACCAAGACCGATGGTATCTGTGGTGAACGTAATACCGCCAAACTGGTATTGATTGGTTTACTGTTATGAAGCTTAGCAACCTTACCCATCTCAGACAGAATGGTGGTTGCAAGCTTATAGCCCTCTTTCTGTGAGTGGCTGAACTGCAAATCAAGCAGAGTTTGGTTTACGTTCTTATCATCAATATTGCCAGTGAAAGCCGCACCGCTACCACCGAGTAATTCAGACTGCTTCTCTTTGTTCTCGATCCATCGAGAGATCTCAGTATTTGCGCGTCGAGTATTCAACACAAACACCGAACCACCTCTTGGTTGAGGGGTCGTAAAAGCATCCGCGTGAATAGAGATAAACAGATGAGCTTCATTTTCACGAGCAATCGCGACACGTCGGTTAAGGTTTACAAAGTAGTCGGCGTTACGGGTCATACGAGTTTTGATCCCAGGAACCGCATTCAACTGTGCAGCAAGCTTACGAGAAATACTCAGAGTCGCATTTTTTTCATACTTACGACTTGGACCAATAGAGCCTGGATCCTCACCACCGTGACCAGGGTCAATCACGATCAGAATGTCTTTCTGACGTTTAACCTGATTAATATTTTTGCTCACCGTTGGTTTACTCGGCTTCGACGTCGTAGTCCCCTTGCTTGCCGCACCATGAGGTAGATCGATCACCAAACGATGTCCGTACTGACCACCAGGAGTCGGGCTGAGTTTAAACAACTCCGCTGTAGAGGACTTCTTCAGCTCAAAAACCAAGCGATAGGTATTTTTGTCTGGCGGAGAACTCTTACGAATCTTAGATAGAACGGGGCTATCTTTCACCACGACCGGTAACTTAGTTGCAAGGTTAGTATGTTTTAAATCGACCACTAAACGACTCGGGCTACTCAAGGTGAAATAGCTAAAGTCCGCTTCTGATTTTAAGTCAATAACCACACGAGTTTCTTCTGGGGAAGGCCAAACCCTTAAACTTTTCAGTGAGTTTGCAGAAACAAGTGAAGAAAACAGTATAGAAAAAACAGCAGCCATCATGGCTACTGCTGAAATAAGGCGTCTAGAAATCAACATAACTCCAACTGACTAAGTAAGCGCTGTCCGTATTCACTATTAGCGGTTAAAGAAACAATACGGTGGTCGTCTTGGTAACGAATATCAATGTCCAAATCGGCTTCTGGTAGCATCCCATAGCCTTTCTCAGGCCATTCAACCAAACAGATAGCATCTGGTGTGAAGTAATCACGAATCCCCATGAACTCTAATTCTTCAGGATCGGCTAAGCGATAAAGATCGAAGTGATATACCTGCCAATCGGCAAGTTGATAAGGTTCAACTAGAGTATACGTTGGGCTCTTTACATTTCCTTGATGGCCAAGTGCTTTTACAAAGCCACGACTGAAGGTCGTTTTACCTGCGCCAAGATCACCATGCAGATAAATAGTCGTCTGCTGTGAGCAAAGATTAGAAAGCTCCGTTCCTAATTGAATCGTTGCTTGTTCATCTTTCAAAGTAAATTGTTTCGTGCTCATGAATACGTTCTCTAAAAATCGATCGTTGACTATATAAAAATCAAAAGAACAAGAATAGTAAACCGTGATGCTTTTAGTAGACAAGCACTCAAGTGTAAGTTCTATGAAAAATACTGATCAAAACACGTCAGTTCTGGTCAATATCACTAAGATCCGTTAAGATCCGCCCCCATTTTTGCCGAACCTAGTTTTAATTAGCCTTATCTCTAATTGTAAAATAGAGAAAATAAGAATTAAGAATGAAGCCATGAATCTAGACCATCTTGCTGAAAAAATTAAAATCTGGGGAAAAGAGCTCGGCTTTCAAAAAGTTGGCATCTGCGATGTTGATTTAAGCGAACACGAAGCCCCTCTTCAAGCATGGCTAGATGCTGGCAACCACGGCGAAATGGATTGGATGGCTCGACATGGAATGATGCGCGCACGTCCTGATGAACTTCATCCAGGCACCATTCGAGTGATCAGCGCCCGAATGAACTACCTGCCACCAGAAGCTCAGTTTGCTTCTAACCTAAGCGATACCACTCAAGGCTATATCAGCCGTTATTCTTTAGGCCGCGATTATCACAAATTGTTCCGTAACCAGTTGAAAAAGCTGGGACAAAGAATCGAAAAAGAGGTCGAAGATTTAGACTCACGTCCTTTCGTGGATTCAGCGCCTATTTTAGAAAGACCGCTCGCTCAAAAAGCGGGGTTGGGTTGGACAGGTAAACACTCGTTAATTCTCGATAAAGACGCGGGGTCTTGGTTCTTCCTAGGAGAACTGCTCGTTAACATCCCTCTCCCAGTAGATACGCCAAGTATCGATGAGTGCGGCAAATGCACCGCATGCATCACTTCTTGCCCAACGGGTGCCATTATTGCTGATGGCGTAGTGGATGCTCGAAAATGTATTTCGTACTTAACCATTGAATACGATGGTGTGATCCCTGAAGAATTTAGAGACGCAATTGGTAACCGTATTTATGGTTGTGATGACTGTCAGTTAGTTTGCCCGTGGAATCGTCATGCCGAACTCACAGAGCAAAAAGACTTTCATCGCAGAGAAGATTTCCAAGAAGCCGATCTGGTTTCACTTTCAAGTTGGGACGAAGCAACCTTCCTAAAGAAAATGGAAGGCTCAGCAATAAGACGTATCGGCCACACCCAGTGGTTGCGCAATATCTTTGTTGCGATGGGCAATGCGCCATTTCAACAACGCATTGTTGAAACACTAGAATCTCATCAAGGCAAAAATGAAATGCTAGATGTGCATATTGAGTGGGCTTTGAATAAACAACTACAACAGTTGCCGAATGCCAGTAGCATCCAAGAAGGCAAGAATAAAGTCTCCACCAAAAAGCACAGACTTATCCGTATCGTGGAAAAAGGACTACCGAGAGACGCCTAGCCCTTTAGCAGCAACGATTAGCTCGTTAACCTACCTAAATAGTCCAATATTTAAGACAACCCGTTGCACATAATTTTAGAACAATGTTTGACCTTGTTCTCAATTTTAGCAATGTGGAAAAAATTCAGAACTCTCGTAAACTTCCGACACTCTCACAAAGTTAAACACAGTACCGATAAATGATTAAGATCAAAAAACAACAAGTTAACGATCTTTTATCAAATTCAAGATAAACACTCAAACTGATAAAAAACAACAAGTTACGATCGCCACAATTCAGCTAATATATTGAAAACAAGAAAGATCTTTTGGGGATATGTAAAGAATTAAGTCTGAAATAACTTTATCAACCAAGTTATCCACACCTAACATTTTGTGGATAAGTCTGTTTATAGATGTGAAAAACCTCAAGTATCTGCTTCAGAGACCTGATGTTTACTAGCATTCCAGTTGCTAAGAAAAATTTAAGACAAAAAAATATCCACCATGATGGAGGATTATTTGCTTTTTGGGGGGATTATGCTTCGCAGCATTAAAGAAAGAGCGTGACCTTTAAGGTCGTCTTTAAACTCTGTGATCTAAAGAAAAACACGGTGGCTTAAAGAGTCTTAATAGCTTTTTAGAAGAAAGCTGGAGCGATACATCGGGTTCGAACCGATGACCTCAACCTTGGCAAGGTTGCGCTCTACCAACTGAGCTAGTATCGCATTAGTTAACCGTTAATTCTGTCTGCCAAGAAGCTAAGAGCTTACTGTAAAGCAGTGACTAACGTGTAACTGTAATGTGGTTGCGGGAGCCGGATTTGAACCGACGACCTTCGGGTTATGAGCCCGACGAGCTACCAAACTGCTCCATCCCGCGTCCGAATGCATTATTTGAGTTAATGACTCTATATTTCCAGCATCAATCCTAAGAAAGAATTTGGAGCGATACATCGGGTTCGAACCGATGACCTCAACCTTGGCAAGGTTGCGCTCTACCAACTGAGCTAGTATCGCATTAGTTAATCGCGGCTCTTACTGCCTTGGGCAATAAATGGCGCCTAACTGTAATGTGGTTGCGGGAGCCGGATTTGAACCGACGACCTTCGGGTTATGAGCCCGACGAGCTACCAAACTGCTCCATCCCGCGTCCGGATGTTTCTCTTTTCGCATCATTACCGTTTAAGACAATGAGACTAAACCATTTTCATTCTGAGTACTTTCTCTAGGAGATGACTTCTAAGAACTGAATTTGGAGCGATACATCGGGTTCGAACCGATGACCTCAACCTTGGCAAGGTTGCGCTCTACCAACTGAGCTAGTATCGCATAAGCTAACCGTTCATCTTGTCTGCTAAGAAGCTAAGTTCTTACTGCAAGAAAGTAATCAACGTTCAACTGTAATGTGGTTGCGGGAGCCGGATTTGAACCGACGACCTTCGGGTTATGAGCCCGACGAGCTACCAAACTGCTCCATCCCGCGTCCGGATGCATTATTTAAGTTAATGACTCTGTTCTCTAAAAAGAGAGAATTTGGAGCGATACATCGGGTTCGAACCGATGACCTCAACCTTGGCAAGGTTGCGCTCTACCAACTGAGCTAGTATCGCATAAGCTAACCGTTCATCTTGTCTGCTAAGAAGCTAAGTTCTTACTGCAAGAAAGTAATCAACGTTCAACTGTAATGTGGTTGCGGGAGCCGGATTTGAACCGACGACCTTCGGGTTATGAGCCCGACGAGCTACCAAACTGCTCCATCCCGCGTCCGGATGCATTATTTGAGTTAATGACTCTATATTCCCAACATCATTCCTAAGAAAGAAATTGGAGCGATACATCGGGTTCGAACCGATGACCTCAACCTTGGCAAGGTTGCGCTCTACCAGCTGAGCTAGTATCGCTTAGTTAACCGTTAAACTTGTCTGCTAGAAACTAAGTTCTTACTGCAAAGAAGCTATCAACGTTTAGCTGTAATGTGGTTGCGGGAGCCGGATTTGAACCGACGACCTTCGGGTTATGAGCCCGACGAGCTACCAAACTGCTCCATCCCGCGTCCGGATGCATTGTTTAAGTCAATGAGTCTATTTCCCAACATCAATCCTAAGAAAGAAATTGGAGCGATACATCGGGTTCGAACCGATGACCTCAACCTTGGCAAGGTTGCGCTCTACCAGCTGAGCTAGTATCGCTTAGTTAACCGTTAAACTTGTCTGCTAGAAACTAAGTTCTTACTGCAAAGAAGCTATCAACGTTTAGCTATAATGTGGTTGCGGGAGCCGGATTTGAACCGACGACCTTCGGGTTATGAGCCCGACGAGCTACCAAACTGCTCCATCCCGCGTCCGGATGTTTCTCTTTTCGCATCATTACCGTTTAAGGACAATGAGACTAAACCATTTTCATTCTGAGTACTTTCTCTAGGAGATGACTTCTAAGAACTGAATTTGGAGCGATACATCGGGTTCGAACCGATGACCTCAACCTTGGCAAGGTTGCGCTCTACCAACTGAGCTAGTATCGCATAAGCTAACCGTTAATCCTGTCTGCTAAGAAGCTAAGTTCTACTGCAAGGCAGTATTCAACGTGTAACTGTAATGTGGTTGCGGGAGCCGGATTTGAACCGACGACCTTCGGGTTATGAGCCCGACGAGCTACCAAACTGCTCCATCCCGCGTCCGGATGCATTATTTGAGTTAATGACTCTATATTTCCAACATCAATCCTAAGAAAGAAATTGGAGCGATACATCGGGTTCGAACCGATGACCTCAACCTTGGCAAGGTTGCGCTCTACCAACTGAGCTAGTATCGCATAAGCTAACCGTTAATCCTGTCTGCTAAGAAGCTAAGTTCTACTGTAAGGCAGTGTTCAACGTGTAACTGTAATGTGGTTGCGGGAGCCGGATTTGAACCGACGACCTTCGGGTTATGAGCCCGACGAGCTACCAAACTGCTCCATCCCGCGTCCGGATGCATTGTTTAAGTCAATGAGTCTATTTCCCAACATCAATCCTAAGAAAGAAATTGGAGCGATACATCGGGTTCGAACCGATGACCTCAACCTTGGCAAGGTTGCGCTCTACCAACTGAGCTAGTATCGCAATCTGAAACGTCTTTCGTCGTTCAGGGCTGCGAATTATAAGAGCATTTTTTTGTGATGCAAGTCCTTAATGCAAAATTACGAAAGTTTTTACTCAACTGCTGTAAAAGCACGCAGATTTGCAAAAAAATCAGCTCTTATGCCCCTGAAAAGTTAGATAAACGTGATCATTTGATCTGATTAGATGTTAATAATCGTTTTTCGGTAGTACTGCAGTTCAGCGATCGACTCACGAATATCATCCAATGCAAGGTGACTTCCCGACTTTGAAAAACCATCGAGTACTTCGGGTTTCCAACGACGAGTCAGCTCTTTCAGGGTACTTACATCGACATAACGGTAATGGAAGTACTCTTCCAGCTCTGGCATGTGTTTGTATAAGAAACGGCGATCTTGGCCAATGCTGTTACCACAAATCGGTGATTTACCTTTTGGTACCCACTTCTCAAGAAACTGAATCGTTTGTTGAATAGCCTCTTGCTCTGAAACCGTGCTTTCTTGAATTCGTTTCACTAGGCCGCTACCGGTGTGGGTGGTTGTACACCACTCGTCCATCTTGTCCAATTCACTCTGAGGTTGGTGAATAGCCAAAACAGGTCCTTCAGCCAGGATGTTAAGCTCACTATCAGTAACGATAGTAGCAATTTCAATGATTTTATGAGTTTCAGGATCAAGTCCTGTCATCTCTAGATCAACCCAAATAAGGTTCTGATCGCTAAAGGACATAAGGCGTCGCCTATTTGTTTATGTATAAAAGAGGTACTATACCCAAATAACTATACTCAAACTAGCTTTAGGGCCATCGAAATCAATGGTACCAACAACATTCCGTTTGAGTCCTCAATCATCAAGTTAGATGTGTTAAGTGAAAAATTGTGGCTAAAAAAAAGAAGTTAACCAAAGGTCAAGTGCGTCGTGTACGTAGCAACCAGAACAAGCGACTCAAGAAAGAAGATTCTATCCAGTGGGATGAGAACATGCTTGGCGGAACAAAAAGCGGACTCGTAATTACGCGCTTTGGCCAACATGCCGATATCGAAGATCTTGAAACCAACGAAGTTCACCGTTGTAACTTACGCCGCAGTATTGAAACGTTAGTTTCTGGAGACAAAGTCATTTGGCGCGCAGGACTTGAATCAATGGCCGGCATCTCTGGTGTTGTAGAAGCCGTTGAGCCAAGAACGTCAATGCTAACTCGCCCTGATTACTACGACGGCCTAAAACCGGTTGCTGCTAACGTTGACCAAATGGTTATCGTTTCAGCTGTACTGCCAGAGCTATCACTTAATATCATCGACCGTTACTTGATCGCCTCTGAAACGGTGAATATTGCCCCGTTAGTTGTGCTCAATAAAGTCGACTTGCTGACAGAACAACAAATTAGCGAATACCGCGAAACGCTGAAAATATACGAGAAAATCGGCTATAAAGTCATGTTCGTCAGTAAAGAGTCGGGTTACGGCATCAAAGAGTTGGAAGCCGAACTGAAAGATCGTATCAACATTTTCGTTGGTCAATCTGGCGTAGGTAAATCCAGCGTCGTGAATGCACTCATGCCAACATTAGACATTGAAGAAGGCGCAGTTTCTGAAAACTCAGGTCTGGGTCAACACACCACCACAGCAGCGCGCTTGTATCACTTCCCTTCTGGTGGTGATCTTATCGATTCCCCAGGGGTACGTGAATTCGGCCTATGGCATTTAGAACCCGATGAAGTCACAGATGCTTTCATTGAATTCAAGCCATACCTAGGTGGTTGTAAATTCCGTGACTGTAAACACAATGACGATCCTGGATGCCTGCTACGTGAAGCCGTTGAAGACGGTAAAATTAGCCGCTTACGTTTTGCTAGCTACCATCGCATTATTGAAACAATGGCTGACAACAAAGATAACCGTCAGTACTCACGCAGCAAGAAAGCCGATCTCTAATCGCGTTTTTGTGAACAAATGTGTGCATTTACTGACAATTGGCGCGAATTTAAGTAACATCTCGCGCCCTAAACCGTCATCGACAGATTTAATTGAAAAACAATTAGCATTGGAAAATTAATACAATGGATAAGATTAAAGTTGGATTGCAGTACTGGATCCCACAGCATGGGCTAACTCGCCTAGTCGGCAAACTGGCGTCTGCTAAAGCGGGTGGCTTAACGACAGCGATCATCAACTGGTTCATCAAGCAATACAAAGTAAACATGGATGAAGCTCTGCATAGCGATCCAAAACACTTTAAAACATTCAATGAATTCTTCGTACGTGAATTGAAAGAAGGCATGCGCCCTGTCGCTGAAGGCGAATCCGTGATTGTTCACCCCGCTGATGCTCGCGTAAGTCAGTTTGGCCCAATTACTGACGGTCAACTGATTCAAGCTAAAAACCATAACTACTCAGCTCGTGAGCTATTGGGTGGTGATGCTGCTCTAGCGGATGAATTTAAAGACGGCGAATTCGCAACGCTTTACTTGTCGCCAAGTGATTACCATCGCGTGCACATGCCATGTGACGGCACACTGCGTCAGATGATCTACGTTCCGGGTGACCTTTTCTCTGTAAACCCGTTAACGGCAGAGAACGTTCCAAACCTATTCGCACGTAACGAGCGTGTAGTTTGTATCTTTGATACTGAGTTTGGCCCAATGGCACAAGTGCTGGTTGGCGCAACTATCGTTGGCAGCATCGAGCAAGTTTGGGCTGGCACCATTACTCCACCTCGCGGTAACTCAGTTTATAAGTGGGATTACCCTGCACAAGGTGATACAGCCGTCGTCTTGAAGAAAGGCGAAGAGATGGGCCGCTTTAAGCTTGGTTCAACGGTTATCAACCTGTTCGCTAAAGACGCAATCAAGTTTGACGAAACGATGCAAAATGGCGAGAAAACCGTTCTAGGCACCCCTTTCGCGCATATCGCGGGCAAAGACGCTGAGACTGAAGCTGTTGATTCAACAGAGAACACAGACCAAGTCTAACTCTCTGAGTTAACTTAGTAAGCTTTAAGGGCGCGTTAGTTTTCTATTTTTAGAGAATAACGCGCCTTTTTCTTATCTAGTTCGAGATATCTCCCTTCAAGGTTTCAACCAATCTAACTACCGACAACCTTGCTCCCAACGAGCAGTACGTCGAATTGCCTCATAAAAAGATTGACCAAAAACAAAACAACTGTCGAAACCTTAAACAACTTTCCGATTTTACAACCCGTCTCCAAGTACCAAAAATCCAGATAACTTACTCTATTTGAAGATATTTTATTCATAGGGTCTTTGTACATGCCTAAACTCAATGTTGGCGTTCTGGCCAAGCTGTTGATTTGTTTTGCGATTCCCTTGGGCGTGTTATTCATGCCGATAGATTCAATACCAATCGATGATCTCACGCTGATTCAACACCGCTTGTTGGCAATATTCTTGTTGGCCGCTCTACTGTGGGTGCTTGAACCCGTTCCGGTATTCGCCACTTCCATTTTGATCATTGCGCTTGAACTGGTGATGATTTCCGACAAAGGCTTACACCTATTTAGAAATCCACCAGCGGGACACGATCTCGGTGAGTTAATCAAATATACCGACATATTCGGTGCATTTTCGTCACCAATCATCATCCTCTTCATGGGTGGTTTCGCTCTCGCAATATCGGCATCTAAGTACGAACTCGACAACAACTTAGCGCGAGTATTGCTCAAACCATTTGGTACAGAACCGCGCTTCATTATGCTCGGCTTAATGCTGATCACCGCCGTATTCTCAATGTTCATGTCAAATACCGCAACAACGGTAATGATGCTCGCACTGCTAGGCCCAATCGTGGCGTCAGCACCAAAAGGCGACATGGGGATCAAGGCGTTAGTGTTGTGTATTCCAATTGCTGCTAACACCGGTGGTATCGCGACACCAATCGGTACACCGCCCAATGCGATCGCACTGCAATACCTGACGGGTGAGAACAGTATCGACTTCCTAAGCTGGATGATGATGGGCTTGCCCTTCGTAATCATTCAACTGACCATCGCTTGGTTCCTACTTCAGAAATTTTTTCCGTCCAAGGAAAGAAACATGGTGCTCAAGCTTGATGGGCAATTTAGAAAAAGCTGGCGTGCGATTGTCGTTTACGTCACCTTCGCCGCCACCATCCTATTGTGGATGACCACCAAACTGCATGGCATGAACACCTATGTGGTGTCTATCATTCCATTGGCTGTCTTTACTCTCACCGGCATCATGGGCAAAGAAGAGCTTAAGCTGATTAACTGGGATGTATTGTGGCTAGTAGCAGGTGGTATTGCGATTGGTATAGGACTAGATAAAACAGGCTTAGCCGTGGCACTCGCACACGCGATTGATTATGAGTCGCTCTCACCAACGGCGGTAGTGCTAACGTTATCAATCGTATGTTGGTTAATGGCGAACTTCATGTCGAACACCGCGACTGCCAACTTGTTGATGCCGATCGCCGCTGCGATTGGCGCATCCATGGAAAGCTTGGTTGCGATAGGAGGCCTGCAAGGACTACTGGTTGTGGTCGCCTTCTCTGCATCGCTAGGTATGATTTTACCCGTATCGACACCACCAAACTCGTTGGCCTACTCGACCGGGCTCATCGAAAGTAAAGACATGGCGAAGATGGGTATCATCTTAGGTCTTGTCGGCTTGTTAATGGTCTACCTCGCGTTGTTCATCATCACCTAATAGACGTTCAACGATCACTTTTATTCCGACTAAGGTGCTAAATGTAAATTTAGCGCCTATTAGCGCTATCTCACGCACAATGGCCACAACAAGTGATTGATTTTTAAATCAATAAATAACTGTGACTTTACTTCACTGTTTTACAAAAATCAGAGTAAATATATTTAGAATTTATGATTTTAAACACATTCATTCTGCCTAAGACAACGACAATATACCCCTATAAGAAACACATCACTTCAATATCAAGTACGTCACCGTAGTTAGGTTTTTGTCTAATAAAGAGGAATGGACCTTGAGACATACTATTAAGTTTAAAATTCAGATCGCCATTGCGGTCATTATTGCCGTCGTAAGTGGCGCTCAAGCTTGGATATCGGTTAATCAGCTGACTCAAGAGACTGAAGTCGCGATCAACCAAGAAATGAAAAATGTCAGTGTTGGCACCACCAATTACATTGCCGATTGGCTCTCAATCCGCAGTGATATGATGCTTGCCAATGAATCGACCATTTCAAGCAATAGCAACTCTGATCGCGAGTTATTGATCACCAAGCAAGCCGGACAATTCTTGTCTGTTTATGCAGGGTTCAGCGATGGCACTATCGCCTATGGCGACAAAGGTGAAGATTGGCCAGCAGGCTACGACCCGCGCACTCGCCCTTGGTATAAAGATGCAAACGCAACATCAGACCTCATCATTACCGAACCTTATCAGGACTTTGACGGCAGCATTGTCATCAGCTTTGCGAAAGCATTCAGTGGTGATAGACAAGGTGTTCTCGCGGCCGATCTAACCGTAACCAGCATTATCGATACCGTACTCAATGTAAAACTGGATAACGATGGCTTTGCGTTTTTAGTCGATGGTAACAACAACATTGTGGCTTACAGTGATGAAGAACTGAGTCAGAAACCACTGACCAGTTTGAACCCCGAACTCACAACCAACAAGGTGTCACAACTGCTTCAAGACCAAATGATCACCACTCTAACTTGGCCTGGTCAAGGCGATAAGCTGGTCTATATTGCCAATGTCCCGAATACTGATTGGTCGTTAGGTATCGTTATCGATAAAGACATGGCGTTTTCTGCAGTCTCCGATGCCATTCAATTCATCACGCTGACCTCTTTGATTTTGTACATCATCATTTCAATAGCGAGTACCGTGGTTATCAACCGCCTACTTTCTCCATTACAAACACTGTCTACAGCGCTGACTCAACTCGCTCAAGGCAGAGGCGACCTTACCCAACGCATTGATATCACACGTATGGATGAGATTGGTAAACTTGCCGAGCTTGTGAACCAGTTCTTAAGCCAGATGCAAAGCATGTTGAAGGGCGTGATAGAGCACAGCCACGATCTCAACAACCATGCAGAGAAAGCCAATCAACTGGCGACCCAATCTTCGATTAGCGTTGAGAATCAACAAAACGATATCAACCAAATTGCGACCGCGATTCATGAAATGTCGGCTACCGCAGCCGAAGTGGCTAGCCATGCCGAATTAACGGCATCCGCTTCTCAGGCATCCGCTACCGCTTGTAATGAAGGCCAAGAGGTAATCCAACAAAACCGTGATGCGATTACTGGCCTTGCGACTCAAGTTGAAGACGCCGCCAATGTGATTCGTGAATTAGAGAGCAATGCGCAAAGCATCAATCAGATCCTATCCACCATTCAAGGCATTGCCGAACAGACCAACCTGTTGGCATTGAATGCAGCGATTGAAGCCGCTCGTGCGGGTGAACAAGGTCGTGGGTTTGCGGTTGTGGCCGATGAAGTTCGAGTGCTCAGCCAACGAACGCATGGCTCGACCGAAGAAATCCGCGTGATGATTGATACGCTGCAAAAGAATACCGAACATGCCGTTGAAAGCATGACCACCAGCACTCAACTGGCAGAGAATAGTGTTGGCTTCGCAGAACAAGCCCATGGCAGCCTGACTAAAATCACGCAAGCGATCACTGAAATCAACGATATGGCGCTGCAAATCGCGAGTGCTGCAGAAGAGCAACGCGCCGTAAGCGAGGACATCAGCCGCAATACGCAAGGAATCAAAGATGCCTCTGACGATCTAGCACAACAAGCGGAAAGCAGTCGCAATAGCTCAAATGAAATGAGCAGTGCTGCTGAGTCAATGCGCCAAGACGTAGAGCGCTTTAAGGTATAGCACTTTGAGGTATAGCGCACCTCAAGCAAAGTAAGTTGAACCACACCAGCAAGCGACAGCTGACATAAACTAATCACTGAAACAAAGTCGTTCTTTCATAAGAATCACTTTGTTCTCAGTTCGGTTTGATGCATATTGATGAGCTAATTTATCCCAGACACAAGGATGTTATTCAGATGGGATTCGAATGGTTAGCTCTAGCTGCCGCTTTTCTTTGGGCGATTGCGAGCCTGATGTCAGTAAAACCCGCTCAACACTTAGGATCTTTTGCCTATAGCCGCTGGCGAATGGGTTGTACCGCGATCATCTTATCGAGCATGGCTTGGTTTACGGGTGGGTGGTCAAGTGTCGAAGCCGACCTAGTCACACCCATGATGCTATCTGGCCTAATTGGCATCTTCATTGGTGATACCGCCCTATTTGCCTGTTTGAACCGCATGGGTCCGCGCCAAGCGGGTTTGCTGTTCTCTTGTCACGCCGTTTTCTCGGCGATTCTTGGTTACTTCCTGTTTAGCGAAAGCATGACTTCGGTGGAGCTTATTGGCTCGGCGTTGGTGTTTAGTGGTGTATTAACCGCAATCTTCTTTGGTCGTCGAGGGCAATCGAATAACCAACTCGAAACCATTAAGGGTACGGTGTGGATTGGTGTGGCGCTGGGAATCACCGCCGCGATCTGCCAAGCATTGGGCGGCATTATTGCCAAACCCGTGATGCAAACCAGTATCGACCCAATTGCAGCCTCTGCCATTCGAATGATCACCGCCTTTGTTGCTCACTCACTGTTTCGCTTAACAGGCGCCAAGCTTTCGCGCGCGATCAATCCAATGAATAAACAAATATTCGCAATTACTGCGGTTAATGGCTTTTTAGCGATGGCTGTAGGAATGACGCTGATCTTATATGCGCTACAGGAAGGCAATGTCGGCATGGTCGCTCTATTATCTTCGACCACACCCATCATGTTGTTACCAATACTCTGGTTGTACACCAAACAGAGGCCAAATGCCTACGCTTGGTTCGGCGCCATTGTTGCTGTAGTGGGCACCGGTATCTTGGTCAGCTAGTGGCACCGGAATTCTGGTCAGCTAGTGAAGCGAGTTGGAAGCTGAGAGCTAATGGTTAATAGTTAACCGTTAATAGCTAATGACCATTAACTCTCAATAACAAAAAAAACAAAAACAAAAAGCTAAGAACGCGGGAACGGAAAAGCCGTCACGTCATCGATATGGTCATAGCCCAAAGCCAACATGATCAGACGATCAATACCTAAAGCAACACCGGCACAGTCTGGCAAGCCCGCTTTTAACGCCTCAATTAAGTGATGGTCAATCGGTTGAGGCGATAAGCCCATCTCGATACGTTTTGCATTGTCATCTTCAAAGCGCTTGAGTTGCTCTTGAGGTTTATCTAGCTCATGGAAGCCGTTTGCTAACTCGATTCCTTTGAAATACACCTCAAAGCGATCCGCTACCCTAGCATCATTAGGGTTGATCTTAGCTAACGCTGCTTGCGATGCTGGGAAGTCATAAACAAAGGCAGGAACGTCTTGGCCTATTTTCGCTTCAACGCCAATACTGAAAAGAAGCTGCAATAGCGTATCGCGGTCTTGTTCTGGATCTGCAATATCACTGAGTCCAAGTGGTGCAGCCGCTTGCTTCAACGTATCCATCGAGTCTTCCAACGGACAAACACCTAACACATCAATAAAAGCTTGTTGATACGTCATTCTTTCTGCAGTGCCTGACTTCAGTATCTGTTGCAACAACACGTCCATTTCGTCCATCAAGTCATGATGATCAAAGCCAACGCGATACCACTCCAGCATGGTGAACTCAGGGTTATGGTAACGGCCGTTTTCTTCATTACGAAAAGACTTACAAATTTGGTAGATACAGCCACTGCCCGCCGCTAACAGTCGTTTCATATGAAACTCTGGACTAGTCATAAAGAACAATGGCTGGCCGTGCGCATAACCCGGCCCTACGAATTCAGTTTTGAACGTATGCAAATGCACATCCGTCACCGTAGCGTGACTCATCGCAGGCGTATCCACTTCCATCACGTTTCGTTCTGTAAAGAACTGACGAATTTGATTAAGGATATCAGCACGTTGCTTTAACTGCTTAATGGTTGCGGCCGGTTGCCATGTAGAGTGCATTATCAAGTTCCATATCACTGAATTCTAGGCGACGAAAATTACCACCTTTCGTCTCTTTTGTAAGCTTCTATCTGTCTATTGATGAAAGCAAAATGTTGTTTTAATGAAGCCAGAAAATTACGTTCTACAATACAATTATCAATACAGCTTCCACATCAACATTGATAACGAAAATCATACTCAACAAGCCGTTAACACCAGTCCTGTGGGTTAATCGTTATCAACAATTCATTGCCGTGATTGCAGTCACATAACCTATAATTTCTATGCCTCCATATGCATTACCGACCTAAAAACCCAAATACATCAACTTTTCAAATACCTTCCTCTCGTACACTGAACCTACCACTTAAGGCTTAGGGGTGCTAAATGGTTCCTACGATTTAGAATCTCCTAAATAAGCTTTTTATAATAACAAGCGGAATACTCCGCATCACACTGGAGAATAACTGTGAAGACAATTACCACAGATATCGCAGTCATCGGCGCAGGCGGCGCTGGTCTTCGTACAGCTATCGCTGCGGCTGAAGCTAATCCTGAATTGGAAGTAGCACTGATTTCTAAAGTTTACCCAATGCGTTCGCACACGGTAGCAGCAGAAGGCGGTTCAGCAGCAGTAATTAAAGACGAAGATAGCCTAGATAACCACTTCAACGATACTGTTGGCGGTGGCGACTGGCTATGTGAACAGGATGTTGTTGAATACTTTGTTGAAAACTCGACTCGCGAAATGATCCAAATGGAACAATGGGGCTGCCCATGGAGTCGTAAAGAAAACGGTGAAGTAAACGTACGCCGATTCGGCGGTATGAAGGTAGAGAGAACGTGGTTCGCAGCGGATAAAACCGGCTTCCACATGCTTCATACTCTGTTCCAGACTTCGATGAAGTACGACACAATCAAACGATTTGATGAGTACTTTGTGGTGGATTTGATCGTTGAAGATGGCGAAGTACAAGGCCTAATCGCGATTCATATGTCTGAAGGTGAGCTTGTTACGATCAAAGCGAAATCTGTTGTATTAGCAACCGGTGGCGCAGGTCGTGTTTACCACTGCAATACCAACGGCGGCATCGTAACTGGCGACGGTATGGCAATGGCTTATCGCCACGGTGTTCCACTGCGTGATATGGAGTTCGTTCAATACCACCCAACAGGCCTACCGGGCACTGGCATCTTGATGACCGAAGGTTGTCGTGGTGAAGGCGGTATCATCGTCAACAAGAACGGCTACCGTTACCTGCAAGATTACGGCATGGGCCCTGAAACTCCAGTGGGCGAGCCGAAAAACAAATACATGGAACTGGGTCCTCGTGACAAAGTTTCTCAAGCATTCTGGCACGAGCAGCAGAAAGGCAACACCATCAAGCACCCGCTTGGTGATGTCGTACACCTTGACCTTCGCCACCTTGGTGAAGAGTATCTGCAAGAGCGTCTTCCGTTCATCTGTGAGCTTGCAAAAGCGTACGTAAACGTTGATCCAGCAAAAGAGCCAATCCCAATTCGCCCAACTGTTCACTACACCATGGGTGGTATTGAAACTAACGGTACCTGTGAGACTCGCATTAAAGGCCTATTCGCCGTTGGTGAATGTGCTTCAGTTGGCCTGCACGGTGCAAACCGCCTAGGTTCTAACTCTCTGGCTGAGTTCGTAGTATTTGGCCGCGTAGCCGGTGAACAAGCCGTGAAACGTGCAGCTGAATTCAAAGGCTGGAATGAAGAAGCCATTACTAAGCAAATTAAAGCGGTTGAAGATCGCATCGCAGGTATCTTAGCTCAAGAAGGCGATGAGAACTGGGCTGATATCCGTACTGAAATGGGTCACACCATGGAAGCGGGTTGTGGTATCTACCGTCAAGAAGACTTGATGCAAGAAACCATCGACAAAATCACTGAACTGAAAGCGCGCTACAAGAAGATCAGCATTAAAGACAAAGGCAAAGTGTTCAACACTGACCTACTTTACGCTATCGAAGTGGGCTACGGTCTTGAAGTTGCTGAAGCAATGGTTCACTCAGCGATTCTTCGCAAAGAGTCTCGCGGTGCACACCAACGTCTAGACGACAACTGCACAGAACGTGACGATGTGAACTTCCTGAAACACTCTCTATCTTTCTACAACGAAGATGCAGCACCAACTATCGACTACAGCGGCGTTAAGATTACTAAATCTCAACCTAAAGCTCGTCTATACGGTGAAGCAGCCGAGAAAGCCGCTGCCGCTGAAAAAGCAGCAGAAGAGAATGCGAAGAAGAGCGAAGAGGAGCAAGCATAATGTCAGCGAATCGAATCCAAAAAATTGAAATCCTGCGTTATGACCCTGAGCACGATGCAGAACCTCACTTTCAAACCTTTGAAGTTCCGTTTGATGAAACCATGTCAGTACTTGATGCGATTGGTTACATCAAAGATAACCTAGATAAAGACCTGTCTTACCGTTGGTCTTGTCGTATGGCGATTTGTGGTTCTTGCGGCATCATGGTTGATGGCGTGCCAAAACTGGCATGTAAAAGCTTCTTACGTGACTACCCGAATGGCTTCAAGATTGAACCATTGGCTAACTTCCCAATCGAGAAAGATTTGATTGTCGACATGACGCCGTTCATCGAGCGCCTTGAAGCAATCAAGCCTTACATCATTGGTAACGACCGCAAGCCAGAAGACGGCACTAACATCCAAACTCCAGAGCAAATGGCGAAGTACAAACAGTTCGCTGGCTGCATCAACTGTGGTTTGTGTTACGCAGCGTGTCCTCAGTTTGGTCTAAACCCTGAGTTCATCGGTCCTGCGGCACTTGCTCTTGCTCACCGCTACAACCTAGATAGCCGTGACAATGGTAAAGCTGAACGTATGAAGCTTATCAATGGCGACAATGGCGCTTGGGGCTGTACGTTTGTAGGTTACTGTTCTGATGTATGTCCGAAGAAAGTAGATCCAGCGGCTGCAGTAAACCAAGGTAAAGTTGAGTCTTCAATGGACTTCGTTATTTCGATGTTCAAACCTGATGGCGAGCCGGTTAAAGCGACGGAGGAAGCGTAATATGAGCAATCGTAAACCTTATGTTCGTGAAATGAAGAGAACGTGGTGGAGCAACCATCCGTTCTACCGTTTCTACATGCTACGTGAAGCGACTGTACTGCCTTTGATTCTATTCACTCTGTTCCTAACCTTCGGTTTGGGTTCGCTAGTGAAAGGTCCTGAAGCGTGGGAAGGTTGGTTGAGCTTTATGGCTAACCCTATCGTTATCGGTATTAATATCGTGGCACTGCTAGGCAGCTTACTGCACGCTCAGACCTTCTTCAGCATGATGCCTCAAGTAATGCCAATCCGCCTTAAAGGCAAATTGGTAGATAAAAGAATCATCGTACTGACCCAGTGGGCAGCGGTGGCATTTATTTCTTTAATCGTTCTGATGGTGGTGTAAGGAGCTTCGTTATGAACACAAATTACAAAATGAAACCTGTTAACCACGATCCGAAACGCTCTGATGAACCAATCTGGTGGGGCCTATTTGGCGCTGGCGGTACTTGGTTCGCGATGATCACTCCGATCACGATTCTAGTGCTGGGTATCTTAGTGCCTATGGGCATTATCGATGCGGATGCAATGAGCTATGAACGTGTATCTGAATTCGCCACCAGCATTATCGGTGCGCTATTCATCATCGGCACACTAGCACTACCAATGTGGCACGCAATGCACCGTCTTCACCACGGCATGCACGACCTTAAGTTCCACGTCGGCGTTGCAGGTAAAGTTGGCTGCTACTTCGTTGCAGGCCTAATCAGCGCGCTATCTGTTATCTTCATCTTCATGATCTAACAGTTAAGAGCAGATTCGGGATTCGAGTAAACGAGTATCGAAGAGCTTAAAAGCAGAAAAGCGAAAGCAGAGCTAGGTTATCCAGCTCTGCTTTTTTATTGCTTGTCGAATCTCTTATCTCTCTTACTCGCTCTGATCTTCCTGCTTTTCGTATCTCGCATCCCGGTTACTCGTATCTGCTCTTCAAGCTCTTCGTATCCCGCATCTCGGTTACTCGAATCTGCCTTTCCCGCTCTTCGTATCTCGCATCTCGTTTACTCGAATCTGCCTTTCCCGCTCTTCGTATCTCGTATCTCGCATCCCGCTTACTCGCATCTGCCCTTCAAGCTCTTCGTATCCCGAATCTCGTTTACTCGCATCTGCCCTTCAAGCTCTTCGTATCTCGCATCTCGTTTACGCGCATCTGATCTCGAGATACAAAAAAGGCCGCTCATAAGCGACCTTTTCTATTTCACTGGGCCACCTTAAACAAGGTGGACACAATCAAATTATTTTACACGACCAACGTATTCGCCAGTACGAGTATCAACTTTAACAACTTCACCGATAGCGATGAATAGAGGTACGCGAACTACCGCGCCTGTTGCTAGAGTTGCAGGTTTACCACCCGTACCCTGTGTATCGCCTTTAAGGCCAGGATCAGTTTCAGTTACTGGGATCTCAACAAAGTTTGGCGGAGTAACTGTGATAGGGTTATCATTCCACAACGTTAGAGTACAAACGTCATTTTCAACTAACCATTTTGCTGAATCAGCGACTGCTTTTACGTCTGCTGCGATTTGCTCAAATGTTTCGTTGTTCATGAAGTGGTAGAATTCGCCATCGTTGTATAGGTAACCTAGTTCAACGTCAACAACATCTGCAAGCTCAAAGCTTTCGCCTGACTTGAATGTTTTCTCTAACACTTTGCCTGACAGCAGTTTACGAAGTTTTACACGGTTAAACGCTTGGCCTTTACCTGGCTTAACGTATTCATTGTCGATAATTGCGCAAGGCTCATTATCTAACATGAATTTTAAACCGCCTTTGAATTCATTGGTGCTTACTGACGCCATGATTTTCTCTTCCACATCTTTGAGTTAATTTCAATGCCGCATATCATAACCCGAAAAGTCGAATCTGTTGAGCAAAACTGGCTCAAACAACTATCGAATGCGATCTCTGACCCGACAAAACTGCTTCAAGCATTGGAAATAGACCCAACACCGTGGCAAAAAGGATTCGCAGCACGTGAGCTGTTTTCACTTCGAGTCCCTCTTAGCTTTGTTGAGCGAATGGAAAAAGGCAACCCACACGACCCTCTATTGCGTCAGGTGTTACCACTCAACGAAGAGTTCGAGGTTCATCAAGGCTATTCCGCCGATCCACTAGAAGAGCAAGAAAACGCAATTCCAGGACTGCTGCACAAATACAAAAGTCGCGCGCTAATGATTGTAAAAGGGGGCTGCGCCATCAACTGCCGCTACTGCTTCCGCCGTCATTTCCCTTACCAAGACAACAAGGGTTCTAAGTCTGTGTGGCAAACTAGCCTCGACTATGTGGCCACTCATCCAGAGATCAACGAGGTTATCTTATCCGGTGGTGACCCTTTGATGGCCAAAGACAGCGAACTCGAATGGCTGATCAATGCCATCGAACAGATTCCGCATGTAAAAACCGTTCGAATTCATAGCCGATTACCGGTTGTGATCCCTGCTCGAGTGACGGATGAGCTATGCCAATTGTTAGCTCGAACTCGCCTCAACGTGGTGATGGTCAGCCATATTAATCATGCCAATGAAATCAACGTGGAGCTCAAACAAGCTTTCCATAAGTTGAAACTCAGTGGTGCTACTCTGCTTAATCAGGGCGTGATGCTAAAAGGCGTAAATGACAGCGCTAACTCTTTGAAAGAATTAAGCGAAAAGCTATTCGATGCCGGTGTTTTACCTTACTATATGCATGTACTTGATAAAGTTCAGGGCGCCGCTCACTTCTATATCTCCGATGAAGAAGCAAAGATGCACTTTAAGGGTTTGATCTCTGAGGTTTCTGGCTACCTCGTACCTAAGTTAACTCGCGAGATTGGCGGCCGTAGCAGCAAGACACCACTCGACTTACATATTGAATAAAGAAGTTACCAAAATGAAGACGCATCCGAACAATAACTGGTCCTCTAACCGAGGCTTTACCATGATCGAATTGGTTATCGTAATTGTCATTCTGGGTATTGTGTCGGTGACTGCCGCTTCTAAGTTTCTCAATCTACAGAGTGATGCTCGTATTTCAGCCCTTCAAGGTTTGAGAGGCGGTATGCAAAGTGCTGCTGACATGGTTTACCCGATTGCAATTCAGCAAGGTTTAGAAAAGTTAAGCACTGCTAAAATTACAATCGAAGGTGACAACATAGAACTTGCATATGGATACCCAGCGGCAGACTCAGCAAATGCTTGGAGTCTGTTGATTGAAAGTACTTTCGCAGATTCCATATTTAATGCGAATGATCCTGCTGAATGGTATTTCCATAATACTTCTAAAGAAATACCATGGATTCGTTTCATGACCAAAAGTAAGAAGAAATCTTCGGAAGACTGCTTCTTACTTTACAACGAAGCAACCTCTTCTTCTGCGCCTAGCTTTGAATTAACGACAAGCGGCTGCTAGCTTTTAAGTCACCTCTATCAACCGTTAAGACAAAAATTTTTTGTTCGATCGTCCGGTCTATTATTAGCATACTCGGCTCTATTCTAAATTTTTAGGAGGGGTGATATGCCACAATTTATAGAACAAACTCTCAACCTTGCCCCCTTTAGCTGGGCAGGCCTCGCAGCATGTATGCTGTGTGGATCATTAATCGGAATCGAAAGGCAAACCCGCGGTAAACCCGTTGGAATACGAACCTCCATTTTGATTATCAGCGGTACTTATTTCTTTCTCACCATGGCGATTAGCTTATCTCCCAACACACTCGATCAAGCCCGTGTGCTTGGTCAGATAATAACGGGGGTGGGATTTCTTGGGGCCGGGGTAATGATGACATTGGATGGCAAGATTCATGGCGTCACGTCTGCGGCGATTATTTGGGTGTTGGCTGCGTTGGGGATGATGATTGCCTTAGGACACCTTTCTCAGTCTGTCATCATCACTTTAATGGCGCTTGTCATACTGCTTGGTGTCGACAAGGTGGAAAACAGTTTCCAAAGCCTGCGTCGTGGTGTGCATCAGAAGTGGATGAATAAAGGTCGCGTGAAGAAGTAACCTCTAATTTTAGATGCGTTTATGTTAAAGACATTTTGTCCTTAGATTCTATTTCTTAGAGGCAAATTCTTAGAAACGAATTCTTAGAAACGAAAAAGAAGCCTAGTCAAACGACTAGGCTTTGAGTTTTTAGACAAGCGCTTAATGCACGTGAATACACACTTGATTCTTACCCGCGGCTTTCGCCTTATAAAGTTGCTCATCCGAAGAACGAATACTCTGGTTTTCCCACAAGTGACCAACACTGTCGAACTTGTACAGAGAATAGAGCGTCGCTCCCCCAGAAACAGAAATACTCACCTTGTCACCCGTCGGACATCGATAACTTTGCAGGCTAATGTCGTTTTGAATTCGCTCAAAGATCGACGAAAGCAGCTCTGAGGATTCCCCCGTGATCGCGACAACAAACTCTTCACCACCAAACCGTGCCACGATATCTTGCTGCCTAACGCTGTTCAGCATCAACTGAGCCACATGGCAAATCACCTCGTCCCCTGTTTTGTGGCCATAGCGGTCATTAACCACTTTAAAATCATCGATATCAAACACGCCAACACCAATAATCGGCTGTTCGTCCTGAGCCAGTAATCGAGCTTCAAAGCCGCGTCGATTCAGTAAACCAGTTAATGGGTCGCACATTGCTAGGTCATTCAAACGCTGGTGTTCTTGTCTTGTATAAAAACGCCATAGCCATAAAACCGAGAGCAAATACAAAACAAACAGTATCGAAAGCTGAATCTTCTCCATCTCCAATACATGCAGAAAGTGCTCGCTCTTCTCTTCTTCAATACTGAGATATAACTGGGTGTTAATGTCATCAACATACAAAGGCTTGGAATAGGTAAAGTCCATAACCCCGTACTTGTTTGCGCCTCGAGTACTGGTGACTTTATAACCATGAGTAGGGTTCGATACGAGGTTAGAGACATAGCCATCGACACCCAATACCCCTTTAAACTCACCATTAACGTAAATGCCTTTGGTTAACGTCACGACTTTTTTACCCGTCAGGTAATCATCATATTGGCCCGTATAGACAACTTGCTCTTGACCTTGCGCTAAGCCAAAACGAATCGTATTCACCCAGTACGGACGACTGTTTACCACAGAGTCAAAGGTATCGCCCTTAATCGTGCGAGCAAAATCAGAAGGCGAAGAGATAATAAACTTCTCTTTCGAGATAAAGTAAATCGCAGAGATGGTATCAATAGTATTGGCAAAATAAGCCATGGTTGGAGCGATGAATAAGCGCTTACCGGCTTCAGAGTTAAGATCTGACTTCGGATCACACATTTCGCTAGGGCCTGAGAACATGAAGTCAAAACGAGGGGCTTGTTGCTCCTCACTGATGAAATAGCACGTCTCACCCTCTACCTTTTTTTCATGCGAGAACACATAAGTATCGCCATGCAGTGGGTAAAGTGCCGTGATGTTGTATTCAAGGGCATTAATGATCTTTGTGAGCTCAGCAAGAGAGCGCGTGACACCTTGGTTTTCGATTCCATACTGTTTATCTGATTCTTCCGCTGAATCAACGAGCAATAAGCCCAAAACGACTAAAAAACTGGCGGTAAGGCTTAAGAAAGCCTTTTTAAAATCGATGGTATGGTGTTTTATCAAAGCATATAAGTCGACGTTGTGATTTTAGCGCACATTGTACTTATAAGTAAAAATACTGCAATAGAAAGTATAAAACCAAGTGCTTATTAACTAATTTGAGGTATGTAAATCGGAAAAGGGATTGAAACAACAGTGCTTCAACAAAAGAACAGTGTCTAAACAAAAGAATAATGCCTAAACAAAAGAATTTAGGCATTGATAGGCTTGAGCACTAATAAATCACTTAACTCACCAATAGTGAATCTAGAGGCTCAACCGCGTTCTATTTCGTGAAATTCATATTCTATTTAGCGAAATTGACAATCGGGAAGCACGGGAAGAAACCGTTATCAGCACAGTTGATCAGACCAATCTGTACGCCTTCGATTTTGTTGGTTTTATTGAAGATACCAACCTGAACTGTCGACACTTCTGAAAGGTTCGCCGCACCAACATCAACCATAGTGTTGCCTTCAGAGTAGTTGACGAAGCTCACGTTCGCGCCTTTCACATCATTGGTGATGTTCACTGCACCCAAGTTCAAGCCCGTTGTTTTTCCTGGGTTCCAGTTGAATATACCCAAAGAAGCACCGGTCATTTCTTGGTTTACTTTATGCGCACCAAAAATACCCAGGTTCACACCCGTCGTGGTTTGTGTTTCTGACATACCCACAACCGCAAGGTCGACACCTTTAACGTCGTTCACTTGTCCGTGAAGCAGAGCCAAACGTACACCACCAACCGCATCTGAATCCGGAGCATTGAAGCCGTTGATCGTTGAAAACATAACAGGCGAAGAAGCAAATGCTGCTGGCGCCATTACCGCTGCAGAAACAGCAAGTACTGAAAGTAATTTTTTCATTGGGGAGTCTCCACTGACTTATTGTTGACTTGATTAATCCATTTTCAATCAAGCATTTATTATCCTTTATTCAACAGCTATCCATGTTAGATCAATGTCATAACTGTACTGTTGAATATAAGACGCAAAACCATAAAGAGCAATATAAAGAAAGGGATACGGTGAGAAGTAAGAGTAGCCGTCAGCACACATTTCGATGCACAACACTAAAGGTTCCCTATCACGCTCGTGCCTCGCTATAGGGAATGACGAAACGCAAAATAACTCCAGTAATAACAACCGTCATTCTAGAACTGAGGAACGAAGTATCTGGAATCTCAGTTTAACGACGAATCCAATTATAACGAGCAAACAAAAACGGAGACCGAAGTCTCCGTTTTTTAAAGCTTATGTATGACTTTCTCTGTTACGAGAAAGGGGGATGATTACATCATGCCGCCCATGCCACCCATACCGCCCATGCCACCCATATCAGGCATTGCAGGGCCAGAATCTTGTGGCTTGTCAGTGATCATCGCTTCTGTTGTGATCATAAGACCAGCAACTGATGCTGCGAACTGAAGTGCAGAACGCGTTACCTTAGTTGGATCTAGGATACCCATAGCAATCATGTCGCCGTATTCGCCAGTAGCCGCGTTGTAACCGTAGTTACCTTCGCCAGCACGAACATTGTTAGCAACAACTGATTCTTCATCACCAGCATTGGTTGTGATTTGACGGATAGGCGCTTCCATTGCACGTAGTGCAACACGGATACCTACGTTTTGCTCTTCGTTGTCGCCCTCAAGGCCAGCAACTTTAGATGCAGCGCGGATAAGTGCAACACCACCACCAGCAACCACACCCTCTTCAACAGCAGCGCGAGTTGCGTGAAGTGCATCTTCTACGCGGTCTTTCTTCTCTTTCATCTCAACTTCAGTCGCAGCGCCAACTTTGATTACTGCAACACCGCCAGCTAGCTTAGCTACGCGCTCTTGAAGTTTTTCTTTATCGTAGTCAGACGTCGCATCTTCGATTTGTTGACGAATTTGAGAAACACGACCTTTGATCATCTCTTCATTACCCGCACCATCGATGATGGTTGAGTTTTCTTTAGTGATCGTAATGCGCTTAGCTTGACCTAGGTCTTCTAGCGTTACTTTTTCAAGGTCTAGGCCGATCTCTTCAGAGATTACCGTGCCGCCCGTTAGGATAGCGATGTCTTGCAGCATAGACTTACGACGGTCGCCGAAACCAGGTGCTTTAACCGCAGCCACTTTAACGATGCCACGCATGTTGTTCACAACAAGAGTTGCTAGCGCTTCGCCTTCTACATCTTCAGCGATGATAAGAAGTGGACGAGATGCCTTAGCAACCGCTTCTAGAGTCGGAAGAAGTTCACGGATGTTAGACACTTTCTTGTCGATAAGAAGAATGAACGGGCTATCTAGGTCAACAGAACCTGCTTCTTGGTTGTTGATGAAGTAAGGAGATAGGTAACCGCGGTCGAATTGCATACCTTCAACTACGTCTAGCTCGTCTTGTAGAGCCTGACCTTCTTCAACCGTGATAACGCCATCACGACCTACTTTTTCCATCGCTTCAGCAATGATGTTACCCACTGTCGAATCAGAGTTCGCAGAGATAGTACCTACTTGCGCGATAGCTTTCGTGTCTGAACAAGGAACAGAAAGGTTCTTCAGCTCTTCAACAGCCGCGATAACCGCTTTGTCGATGCCGCGCTTAAGATCCATTGGGTTCATACCCGCAGCAACCGCTTTTAGGCCTTCAGCGATAATCGACTGAGCCAATACTGTTGCTGTAGTTGTTCCGTCGCCCGCCGCGTCATTCGCTTGCGAAGCCACTTCTTTAACCATTTGTGCGCCCATGTTTTGGAACTTGTCTTCAAGTTCGATTTCACGTGCAACTGAAACACCATCTTTAGTGATCGTTGGTGCGCCAAATGATTTGTCTAGAACAACGTTACGGCCTTTAGGACCTAGCGTTACTTTTACTGCGTCAGCCAGAACGTTTACACCTTCTAGCATTTTAATACGTGCGTCGTTACCAAATTTAACGTCTTTAGCAGCCATCTTAATTTCCTTTAAAATTCTTTATTAAATCAGTTCAATGTGTGGCGCGGATTACTCAACGATCGCCATGATGTCGTTTTCAGACATGATCAGAACTTCTTTGCCGTCGATCTTTTCAGTTTTAGTGCCGTAGCCTTCAGAAAAGATAACAGTATCGCCAACTTTAACGTCCAATGGTTGCACTGAACCATTTTCTAAAATGCGGCCTTTGCCAACAGCTAGAATAATACCGCGCGTTGATTTTTCAGCGGCAGAACCAGTTAGAACGATGCCACCAGCAGATTTAGATTCAACTTCTTGGCGCTCAACGATAACTCGGTCGTGTAGAGGACGGATATTCATCGGTCAGATCTCCTGATAATTTCCATTTAATTTGATAGTTGCCACGATTGGCATGGGGTTACCCAATATGTTGGGGCGATGTGGAAGAACCCAAGGGGGAAAAGATAAAAATTGTGATCTAAAAGGCAGATAAGAGCAGATGCGAGTAAACGGGATGCGAGATACGAAAAACAAAAACGCCCCTGCGAATAATCCTGTGTAAATGTCAGGGGGTTAAGCAAAAGAAGGCTGCTTTTCTTTTCTCCGCTTTTAGCTCTTCGATACTCGTTTACCCGCATCTCGTATCTGCTTTTAAGCTCTTCGCATCTCGCTTACTCGAATCCCGCTTCTGCTTTTAAGCTCTTCGTATCCCGATTACTCGCATCTCGTATCTGCTCTTTAAGCTATTCCCTTCCCGCCCGCATCTGTTTATCCTACGCTTTTGGTTTCTATCGGCGTTTTACATGCAAGATAAGCACGGGCTATTAACTGCCCCAATTGAGAGTACATTGCGTACCATGACCATACCGACCATATTCGGTATGGTGGCGATCTTGATGTTTAACCTCGTCGATACTTTCTTTATTTCATTGCTGGGTACTCAAGCCTTAGCTGCGGTGAGCTTTACCTTTCCAGTCACCTTTGGCATCAACTGCATCACCATGGGAATCGGCATCGGCCTTTCGACATGTATTGGGCGATTGCTTGGCCAAGGCTGTGCACAAAATGCAGCACGCTTTACCTGTCATGGCTTATTGCTGGCTCTGCTTCTTGTCGGCTGCGCTTCTACGCTAGGTATTACCTTCTTAGAACCTATGTTTACCCTGTTAGGGGCAAAGCAAGAGTTGCTGCCGCTGATATCGGAATATATGTCGGTGTGGTATCTCGCGATCCCATTGTTGGTCATTCCCATGGCAGGCAACAGCGCGATTCGAGCAACAGGTGATACAAAAACGCCCGCCAAGATCATGCTACTGGCTGGGCTTATTAATGGCGTTTTAGATCCACTACTCATCTTCGGTTATGGGCCTTTTCCTGAACTGGGGATTCAAGGCGCAGCCATTGCCAGTGGTTTCAGTTGGTTTGGTGCTTTGTGTGGCTCACTGTACGTGTTGATGGTGCGAGAAAAACTGCTTGCTCCTCCTAAGCTGATAAACATCGTCAGTGACTGGCGACAAATCCTAAAAATAGGCACACCAGCCGCTCTGTCTAACGCACTGAATCCATTAGCGGGTGCCATCATAATGATGATGCTGGCCAAGCAAGGGACTGAAGCCGTTGCTGCTTATGGTGCTGCCCAGCGTATTGAATCCATTCTTATCATTGTGTTGATGTCTCTGACTTCTGCCCTTACGCCTTTCATGGCGCAGAACTTTGGCGCGAACAACCCTCAACGCAGCTTTAAGGCACTGTTTCTAAGTATGCGTTTTGCTGTGATGTTCCAAGGTTTGATTTTCTTAATGATGGTGCCGCTAAGCATTCCTTTGGCCGCCCTGTTTTCTCAAGAAGAATCCGTACGAGGCATATTGTGGCATTACCTGCTAGTAGTGCCCTTTAGCTATGGATTTCAAGGCATTGTGATGATGTTGATCAGCGGCATGAACGCGATGCATCAACCACTGAAAGCCTTCCAATGGAGCTTCATGCGCTTGTTTGTGTTTACCTTGCCCTTTGCGTGGATAGGCAGCCAAATCGATGGCGTAGAAGGGCTGTTTATTGGTTTAGCACTAGGAAACATCATGGGCGGTATTTCTGGGTATTTGTTTGCGCTTCGAGTAGAGAAAGATTCGAGATGCGAGTAAACGGGATTCGAAGAGCCTAAAAAAGCAGATGAGAGATGCGGGTAACCGGGATGCGAAAAGATATAAGAGCAGATACGAGATTCGAGTAATCAGGAAGCGAAAAGATTTAAGAGCAGATGAGAGATTCGGGTATCGAGATTCGAAGAGCTTGAGAGCAGAAAGAGACTAGAAGAAGGAAGATGACATGGAAGACACCACTTACAAAATGTTCTATGACGCACCGATTGGCAAGATGATCATTGTTAGTAATGGTGTGTCGCTTATTGAAATTGACCATATCAATACCGAACCAGAGATTACAGAAAACCCCGACGAGTTATGCCTTAGAGTATCTCGCCAACTAGACGAATACTTTGCAGGCCAACGCACCCGTTTTGACTTACCTTTAGAACCCAAAGGTACCGATTTTCAACTCAAAGCTTGGGTCGCATTAACCAGTATCCCTTATGGGGAAACCATCAGCTATGGCGAGCAAGCGAAAAGAATGGATAACCCGAAAGCAGTAAGAGCAGTAGGTGGTGCGAACGGTAAGAACCCATTTAGCATTGTTGTCCCCTGCCATCGAGTGATTGGGGCGAACGGTACATTAACGGGCTACACTGGCGGCATGAACCGCAAAGAATGGTTGTTGGATTTTGAGCGTTCGGTTTTGAATAAAAAGAAGCAAACCTTATCTCGCTAGATCAATAATATAAAGTTTCACCATCAAGAAGCGCCGTTGTTATCAGACTAAATATAGTCTACATTTAAACTCCTACATTAAGAGATGATGATAATGTCCACTGAAACGATAAGTTACTTAAAAAAGCACGCGGCTAACCTCGATTTATCTGAGCCTATGACCATTACTCAAAATGGTAAGCCCGCTTATACGATTGAATCTTATGAAGATCGAAAACGTAGAGATGAAGCTATAGCGCTAATGAAACTATTGTCGTTTTCTATTGATGATGAAAAACATGGCCGAGTAAACTCCGGCTCTCAGATTCGAGATAAACTGGCAAAGCGTAAGCAGTCGGTTCAATAATATGACAACCATCGAGTACACAGACACCTTTGAGCAACTACTTGATGCTTTAATTAATTACTTAAGTGATTATTCTAGTGAAGTGGCTGTTATTGAACGCATAGAAGCTCTTCTCGACCGATTTGAAGCCTTAGTCTCTGATAACCCTCATGCTGCAAACATTGCCCCTTCTTTACTAGATCTTGGAGTGAAAAACTTTCGCGAATTTCACCTCGATCGTTTTCGTATTATCTACCGAACGTTACCGTCAGCTCATCCGAAAGAAACGAGAGTAATTGTTGATGTGATCGCATTGCAAAAACAAAACTTAGAACAACTGCTCATTCAACACTGCATACTCTACAAATAACGTTTAGCTCTTCGAATCTCGTTTACTCGTATCTCGCATCTATAAAAAAGCCCGCACTTTGAAGTGCGGGCTTTCAAAATCGTCAAAGCTCAACGTGAACCGCTGAGCCAAACCATTACTTAACGATCACGTCACCTGACATTTCAGCTGGGATATCCATACCAGACAGAGACAGCATCGTTGGTGCTAGGTCAGACAGCTTGCCGCCTTCTTTGAACTCAACGTCTTTGCTGCCTACGTAGATAAGTGGCACTGGTAGGTTAGTGTGAGCCGTGTGGATGCCGCCCGTTTCTGGGTTTACCATCATTTCCGCGTTACCGTGGTCTGCTGTGATAAGCAGTTGACCATCGGCTTCTTTGATTGCTTCAACTACTTTACCCAGACATTCGTCTAGCGACTCTACGGCTTTAACCGCTGCATCGTAAACGCCAGTGTGGCCAACCATGTCACAGTTAGGGAAGTTACACACGATAGCGTCGTATTTGCCGCCTTTGATTGCTGCAACAAGCTTTTCAGTAAGCTCTGGCGCGCTCATTTCTGGCTGTAGGTCGTACGTTGCTACTTTTGGAGAAGCAACAAGCTGACGCTCTTCGCCTTCAAACTCGTCTTCTTTACCGCCGTTGAAGAAGAACGTCACGTGCGCGTATTTCTCTGTTTCAGAGATACGTAGCTGCGTTTTGCCTTCTTTTGATAGCCATTCACCATAAGTGTTCTCTAGAGAAGCCGGTGGGAATGCACATAGAAGTGGGATGTCTGCAGCGTATTGAGTCAGCATCACGAAATCGATTGCTGGGAATACGCTGCGCTCAAAACCGTCGAAGTTAGGTACGAATGCACGAGTAATTTCACGCGCACGGTCAGCACGGTAGTTCATGAAGATAACCGCATCGCCATCAACGATAGCGGCAGATTCTTCGCCTTCTGCTTTGATTTCCGTCGCTTTCACGAACTCATCGTTTTCATCACGAGCGTAAGCCGCTTCTAGGCCAGCAACAGCTGTATCAAACGTGAATTCACCTTTCGCTTGAGTAAGCAGGTCGTAAGATTCTTGAACGCGATCCCAGTTGTTATCACGGTCCATTGCGTAGTAGCGACCAATAAGAGAAGCCACACGGCCTTTGCCTAGTTTAGCGAACAGCTCTTGGAAACGAGCTAATGTGTTTTCTGCGCTACGTGGCGGTGTATCACGACCGTCTAGGAATGCGTGTAGGTAGATTTTCTCTGCGCCACGCTCTGCTGCCATTTCAACAGCTGCGTAGATGTGGTCTTCATGAGAGTGAACGCCACCTGGAGACATAAGGCCCATGATGTGCACGGCTTTGTCTGCTTTAACCGCTTTATCAACAGCATTCACTAGCGCTTCAGTTTGACCGAACTCGCCGTCTGCGATTGATTTAGTAATACGCGTTAAATCTTGGTATACCACGCGACCCGCACCGATGTTGGTGTGACCCACTTCTGAGTTACCCATTTGACCATCTGGTAGGCCTACATCTAAGCCAGAAGCCGAGATTAGCGTGTTAGGTTGGTTAGCAATAAGACCGTCTAATACAGGTGTATTAGCGTTCGCGATAGCGTTGTCTTGGTTGTCTTGACGGTAACCGTAACCGTCAAGGATCACTAGAGCCATTGGCTTCTTAGCTGACATAGGACTGACCTCGTTCAATTCAAAATAAATCGGTATAAAAACAAATTAGCGTAATTTTACTACAGTTTACAGTCAAAACTGTAGCGGAAGATCAAGAAAGGGCGCAGGTAGGAGGATCGGATATGAAAAAAAATATCATTTTGTGTTTGAGTATCATGCTTAATAGCTATAAAAGTCAGTAGCTACATTGACAACAATCATAATCAACAGCATGTACATAAAACAGTTTTTAGCGTAAAATACACGCAATTAAAATTCATACAAAAATTTGGCTAGAGTTAATCATGTTATTAGAGCTATCATTTGTTGGCTTCTTTTCCTTTTCCTCACTCTTTTTGATGCGAAAAGTGGCGAAATCCATTGGCTTAGTGGATAAACCGAATGAGAGAAAGCTACACACAGGCGCGATCCCATTGGTAGGAGGTATAGCGATCAGCTTAACTATCGGCCAATTCATCGTTACCCACCCGGATGTTATCCCTCATAGCCCACTCTTTTTAGCATCCATTATAGCGCTTATTATTATCGGAGCGCTTGATGATAAATTCGACATTAGCTTCAAGATACGACTTGTGGTTCAAGCTATTCTCTCCATCAGCATGATGTATTTCGCCGACATTCGACTAGAGAATATTGGTAACCTTTTCGGTACTGGAGATCTGCATTTAGGGATTCTTAGCCCCGTAGTAACAATACTTGCAGTGATTGGGGCTATCAATGCGTTCAACATGGTGGATGGCATCGATGGTTTGCTAGGTGGGCTTGCGATTGTAACCTTTGCTGGTATCGCGATTTTACTCAAAGTCGACAGCCAACACGGCTTAGCGTATTTATGCGTGGTGTTTATTGTCGCGATCATTCCTTATATCTTAATGAATCTCGGCATTCTTGGCCGCGAACGTAAAATATTCATGGGCGATGCCGGCAGTATGATGATTGGCTTTACCGTAATCTGGTTACTGCTGGGCGCTAGCCAAGATATAGCCAACCCTCTGATACGACCAATTACTGCACTGTGGTTAATTGCTGTTCCGCTGATGGACATGGCTGCCATCATGTTCAGACGCGTACGCCGCGGTGACTCCCCATTCAAGCCCGACAGAGAACATCTACACCACATCTTCCAACGCCTTGGATGCACATCACGTCAAACTCTGGCTATCATTTGTTTAATCGCAAGTAGCTTCGCTGGGTTCGGTATTTTTGGTGAGTTCCTAGAAATTACCGAATCAACCATGTTTATCCTATTTCTGATGTGCTTTGCCTCTTACACCGTAGCCATGAGCTATGTTTGGCGCATTACAAGCTGGATTAGAACTTGTCGCAACCTTCCAGAAAAAGTGTATTAATGGCTTAGGTTTTCAATTGAAAATGATTAAGAGCAAAAGCGCTCAAGTCTAAAATATTTCAAGTTAAACGTAAAAATGGCCCAATCTCGATATGAGATTGAGCCCTTTTTATTCAGTTACAATCTAATTGAGATTATACCTCAGCACAACCCCACTCAGGGAAGTGCTTACGCACGTAGGCATTCAAGTCTTTTTCTGATGGAGAGTAATCTCGACCTTCTTCTACTTTTTCATCCGATATCGATGCAACCATACCCGCGCCCACTGTCACATTATTGTGACGATCAATCACAATGAATGAACCCGTTTGTGGCAGTGTTTGGTAAGTATCGACAGCGATCTTATCCGTCAATGTAATCTCAGACAAAGAAATCTCGTTAAGGTCTAACGTTTCGCTCTCTTCAGCGTGCTGCTCTAACGTATTGACATCAATCTTATGAGGGATACCAGTCACTTTACCAACGCAAGATTTGGTCGCGAATTTAAAGATGTACTCTTTGTGCGTACGCATTGGGTTCTCACCCATCCATACGACGTGAGCGTTCACTTTATTGGTGACTTTAGGCTCATGACCGTTGTGTACCAGCATATCGCCGCGTGACACATCAATTTCATCTTCCAAGGTGATGGTAATCGCTTGCCCTGGGCGTGCGGTACCCAATTCGCCATCGAAGGTGTAAATAGACTTCACGCGTGAACTCTTACCGGATGGCAGCGCGGTTACTTCATCACCGACTTGTACTAAACCAGACGCGAGCGTGCCGCAAAAGCCGCGGAAATTCAGATTTGGACGATTCACGTACTGAACAGGGAAGCGCATGTGCTCAAGGTCTTTGTCTTGGTCAACTTTCACCGTTTCAAGCAGCTTCATCAGCGTTGCACCAGGGTACCAATCCATCGCTTCACTTGGCGTCACCACGTTGTCTCCGTTCAGCGCTGAAATAGGCACAAAGCGAATGTCGTCGATGTTGAAGTTTTTCGCCATCTCGCGGTAGTCCGCTTTAATCTTCTGATATACGTCTTGGCTGTACTCCATTAAGTCCATCTTGTTGATAGCCACAATAATGTGCTTAATGCCCAGCAAGCTACAAATGTAACTGTGACGACGGGTTTGCGTTTGGATGCCGTGACGCGCATCGACCATTACAATCGCTAGGTCACACGTAGACGCACCCGTTACCATATTACGCGTGTACTGTTCATGACCTGGAGTATCGGCAATGATGAACTTACGCTTGTCGGTAGAGAAGTAACGGTAGGCTACATCAATGGTGATGCCTTGCTCGCGCTCTGACTGAAGACCGTCTACAAGAAGCGCTAAATCAAAATCACCATCGGTCGTATTAAACTTCTGAGAATCCTTCTCAATAGCCGCCATTTGGTCTTCGTAAATCAGCTTTGAATCGAAAAGCAGACGACCAATCAGTGTGGATTTACCATCATCAACGTTACCGCACGTCAAAAAACGCAATAAATCTTTGTTTTCATGGACTTTCAGATACGCTTCGATGTCCGTTGCGATAAGCTCTGAGCTGTGAGACATGTCGTTCTCCTAATATTCTTTATCGGGAAACAATGCCCGAAACAATTTTAATTTTGTTCGACTTCGGACGTTTGCCTCGCAAGCACCCGAATGACGTAATAATGTGTTGCAAGGTACGAGGTACGATGCGTTTCCCATCCGTTCTAAAACTTCAATGATTATTTACCACTCACTTTTAACTTATGGTTTTTAAACTTCCGTTCTTCCTTTCACCTTGTTCCTCTGACCTTTAACCTCGTGAGTAATACCCACTCAACACTTCAACAAACCTCTGCTTATCCGCCAGTGCGAGCTCGTTGATACCCGCAGCTGCTTTGCGGCCTCCGCCGGTTGGAAATGAGGTACAGATATCATCCGCACCCACACGATTATTCAGCGGTGCGCGTACGCTCACTGTGTAATTTTGGTGGTTTGCATTGAGCGTTAATACCGCATGCGCCAGATCTGGGCTTTGATTTGCCAGCTCGTTTCCAAACACACCGCTGATGCGTCTTGCCCACGCTTCACATGGCAACTCAAAAACTTTGCACTGCGCGTCTAAATGACTTGGTACGGTGCTCAGCACTTGACTACGGTCAAGCTCATAGCCTTTCTTCAGCGTGTGGTACGGTGAGTGTTCATCATCGAGTAGCGACAATGGGTCAGCGTAAGCCGTCAGCTGTTGATAAAGTGCTTTTGGCTCAATGTGTAAGTCACTTAACGTGGCGCCATAACCGTTGTAGTTAATCATTGTACCCAGATCTTTTAAGAACTCGGTTTCTGACTCGGTTAAGCCAATCTCTTGGGCTAGTTTTTCTGCAGAAGCAAACAAGTTGTCACCAAATGCCGCCGCAACCGCCCATTTAGCGTGCTGTCCACCTAGGTGCTCATTAATCAACAAGCTGGTGCAGGTTTCTGCGTCCAAATTGATTAACGCGTCGAGGTTATCTGACTGCGGGATATCACCACTGCGATGATGGTCGCAATAGAACACTTTTACGTTGTTCTCTAGTAGCGCTTCAAGCTCTGGCAGGTTTTTCTCCATGGAGATGTCCAGCGCCGTCACAGATTCAGCCGTGTCGATATCCACTAGCTTTAGCAGTTTGATGTCACGCTTCACTCCAGTAATCAGTGTAGACTCCTTAGGCTCAGCGAATCGCAACTGCAACAACGCAATGATACCGTCAGCATCACCGTTAAATACGTCGTAATGCATTAGACACACTCTCCAAGTTGTAGATAACCTTTCTTTTCAAGTTCAGCAACAACGAAGTCCGCACACGCTTCAATACTTAAGTCTGCTGTATAAAGGTGGATTTCAGGATTCACCGGCGCTTGGTATTCAGAGTCAATGCCCGTGAAGTGTTTAATCTCACCAGCACGCGCTTTCTTGTAGAGTCCTTTCGGGTCACGTGCTTCACACACCTCAAGCGGCGTATCCACAAACACTTCGATAAACTCACCTTCGGTGACGAGTTCACGTACTTGCTGGCGATCAGAAATAAACGGCGAGATAAATGCGGTTAATACAATATTGCCCGCATCCACAAACAGTTTCGCCACCTCACCAATACGGCGGATGTTTTCAACGCGATCAGGGTCTGAAAAGCCCAGGTCTTTGTTCAGACCATGGCGCACATTGTCACCATCTAACAAATAGCTGTACTTGCCCATTTGCAGCAGTTTACTTTCAACGGCATTAGCAACAGTCGATTTACCTGAGCCACTAAGGCCAGTAAACCAAAGGATTACGGGCTTTTGCCCTTTTAGCGCAACACGGTCTTCATGGGTGACTGTTGAGTTATGCCATACGACATCACTGCTTACCGAGTCATGGTTTTTACGTTGGTATGGAGTCGTCATAACGGCTTAGAAATACCCTTCGCGTTTCTTCTTCTCCATAGAGCCAGAAGAATCATGGTCAATAGCACGCCCTTGACGCTCAGAGGTCGTAGTCAGCAGCATCTCTTGAATGATTTCTGGCAGAGTGGCGGCTTCTGATTCTACTGCGCCCGTTAACGGGTAACAGCCAAGGGTACGAAAACGGACCATCTTATCTTCAACCACTTCGCCTTCTTTCAGCTCCATGCGCTCATCGTCTTTCATAATAAGCATGCCATCACGCTCAATCACAGGACGTTTATCCGCTAGGTACAAGCCTGGGATTTCAATGTTCTCTAGGTAGATGTACTGCCAGATGTCCAGCTCAGTCCAGTTTGATAACGGGAACACGCGAATGCTTTCACCTTTGTTCACTTTGCCGTTGTACACATTCCACAGCTCAGGACGTTGGTTTTTCGGGTCCCAGCGGTGGTGCTCATCACGGAACGAATACACACGCTCTTTGGCGCGAGATTTCTCTTCATCACGACGTGCACCGCCAAACGCAGCGTCAAAGCCATATTTATCTAACGCTTGCTTCAAGCCTTGAGTTTTCATGACGTCAGTGTGTAGAGAGCTACCATGCTCGAATGGGCTGATGCCCATTTCCACGCCTTCAGGGTTTTGATGCACAATCAACTTCATGCCGACTTTTTCAGCCATGTAATCACGAAACTCAATCATTTCTTTGAATTTCCACGTAGTGTCTACGTGCATAAGCGGAAAGGGTGGAATCGCGGGAGCAAACGCTTTTTGCGCAAGATGTAGCATCACAGAAGAATCTTTACCCACCGAATACAGCATCACTGGGTTATCAAACTCAGCCGCTACCTCACGCATAATATGAATGGACTCAGCTTCTAATTGCTTTAGGTGAGTCATGCGTTCTTGAGAAATGTTCATTTCAAAGAAATCCTTAATTTACAATCCAATAAAGGCGGGGATTGCGGTTAACACAATCGCGCCATAAAGCAGGCACATGGGTACGCCTACTTTGACAAAATCTTGCAGCTTGTACTGCCCAGCATTAAACACCATCAAGTTAGTTTGGTATCCATACGGGCTAATAAAACTCGCACTGGCACCAAAGGCAATAGCAAGTATAAAAGCTTGAGGGTTGGCTGATAAGCTTGACGCTAATTCAATACCTATCGGGAACACTAATGCCGCCGCCGCATTGTTAGTGACTAGCTCGGTCATCAGCCATGCCAACAAATACACCACTACAAGCCCAATAAACGGTGTGAACAAATGGTCATAAGAATGTACCATTGTTTCTAAGCTATCAAGCGCACCACTGTTAGACAGCGCTTGGGAAAGCAATAATGCAGAGGAAATAATCAACCAAATGTTCTTTGGTATGCGCTGTAATACTTCATTGGCACTCAAGCAGCCAGAAAGTAGCAACAAACCAAGGAGAATGAGCATCACCTTAAACAGTGACACCACACCGACAGCAGCAAACACAATAGCAGCAAGAAAGCCACCTATTGCCAGTTTCTCCTTCCAGCCATCTAGGCAATGTTCGGTTTCTACTTCGCTCAATAAAAAGAAGTTCTTAGCAATGTTGTTACGAGCAGCATAATCCTCGCCCACTGCAAGCACTAAATAATCACCTGCTTGCAATTCTACGTCACCCAACTTACCACATAGCGCCTCACCATCGCGCTTAATCGCCACAACCGCTGCATCAAACAAGGCGCGAAAACCCGCATGCTTGAGTGTTTTGCCAATTAAGTGACTCTCAGGGCGAATCACCACCTCAGAAAGATTATCTAAGGGCAAACCAATATCACTGGCAAATAAAGACAACCCACCAAATTGAGTTAAAGTAGTGACCTTCTTAACATCGCCGCTAAACAGCAAACGATCGCCAGGCAGAATGACTTCCTGTGGTGTTACCGGGGATATCAGGCGCTCATTACGCAAGATTTCCACCAAAAATAATGACTCTAAGTGACGAAGACCGTTTTGTTCTACAGATTTTCCTATTAGTTCTGAATCTGAGGCAACTTCAGTATCGATAATATAGTCGCGAATCTGAACTTGGTTCTTATCATACTCTGGCAATAATGGGCTTAATGCAAACAAAAGCATCCCACAGCCAAGCACCAAACATAAGCCCACCGCGGTAAAGTCGAAAAACCTCAAACTGGGCAAACCAGAGTCGATAACCAAACTGTTTACTATTAAGTTCGTGGACGTACCAACTAAGGTTAAGGTCCCGCCTAGTATGGCCGCATAAGAAAGAGGGATAAGTAGTTTACTGGCCTTGTGATGCGGGTTGTTGCGGATCGGTGCCAACATAGTTGAAACAACGGCTGTATTGTTCAATATTGCTGAAGATAAAGTAGTTAAACTAAATAACCTGAGTAAGGTTGAGTAATAGTGAGACCCAATCACATAGTTGGTAATCACCCGTAGGAGTTTTGTTTTTTCTAATGCCAGCGAACAAACCATTAGCAACATCAAGGTGAGTAAGCCTTTATTTGAAAAACTTGAGATAACTTGCTCTGTCGTAACAAGAGAACAACTAAAAAGCACCAACAACAATATGCCAAACACTCTATCAGAGTGAGACTGAAAGCGTATCAAGCCGCAGACTGTTGCAATGAACAAGCAAAATACCTGAACAGCAGGGGTCAGTAACCAATCAAGCAAAGTCAATGCTCCAAATGAACGAACGAAGTTATGAGAATACACACACTAAAGAACATAACCTACTATGGTGAATATCGAGGCTAAGTATATAGTTACGCTGTAAAACGGAGGAAAGGTAGACTCCAACTTATGGTTTCCACCCCACTAAAATCGATGAACAAAGACTGACTAAGCTTTTAGTATGATCAAACAAAAGGCCGTAAGCCGCCAATGCGTTCTTAACCTTTATTTATTAAGGACAGGTAAGTCATAACTTAGGTTCATAACGGACTCCAAGGCATGTTGAACTACAATTTGTTCATCATACTCTTCTGCAATACGCGCTCGACTATTTAAACACATTAGAATGTATGCTTCTTCGTCAAGTTTAAGCATTGCAACCATTTGTTCATACAGAGAATCTGAAGATTTCACTTCACACAGCAAGCCGTTAAAACCATGTGTAATAACATGCTTACAGCCAGGCACATTCGTCGTTACACTTGGTAAACCCATAGCACCTGCTTCCAATAATGTTCTTGGCATACCTTCACGGTAAGAAGGCAATACAACACAGTCTGCATTAGCATAAACCTGCGCTATCGTATCATTTGGACCAAGCCAGTTAATGTAATCGAATTTAGATAATTTATTTAACTCATCTGATGACAAAGCTGAAGCATTTTTCACACCCGCAAAACCACACAGATCAAGCGTAAATACATAACCGTTTTCAGCCAGTTTATGAGCTGCTGCTATAAGCTCTCGAACCCCTTTATCACCAAGCATTCTTCCAACAAACAAAAAGCGGAAGGGTTTGTCAGCACAACGACTTACTTTCATTGACGGTTCAAACTTATCTATATTGACGCCAGATCCAGGCAGCAGCGTCAATTTGTCTTTATGTACAAGCTTGTTGCTAATCAATAAATCCATATCTTCTGGGTTTTGGCAAAATACTTTGTTGGCAAAAGGTTGGGATAAGCGATAAAGCAACGTCACCACCTTAGACGTTAAATTATCGTTAATAAAAGCAGTGCCTAAACCAGATACATTATTAATGGATTTCACACCACTAAGTCGAGCAGCCCAAGTCCCATAGATATTATTTTTAATCGTGAAGTTAAAAGTGACAACAGGTTTAATTTCAAGAAAAAAGCGAACAAGCCTATAAACCAATGCTAAGTCTTTAACAGGGTGACTGCCTTTGTTGTCCATTTCAAGGTGATGCCACTCACAACCAAGTTCATAAATTAGCTTCTGTGAATAATCATCAGCAGGGGACAAGCAAACAACTTTAAAGCCATTTTTCTGAAAAGCATTTATCGTTGACGATCTGAAATTATACAAATACCAAGATGTATTGGCGGAAAAAACTACTTTATTCATAATTAATTACAACAAGGTAAATGGGTAAAACTGATAAGGCAACCAAGCAAAACTATGCCCAGCAAAGAAAAGCCATACGAACAAAACTAGGAAATAATAACTACAAATAAGCAGGACCCATTGTTTATTCTTCTTATTTGGATTTCCTAAAACTTCAGGCAAGTGGGAGAAAACAACTAATTGTAGTGGTAGCAAATATAGTGCAACACGATCTACCGCAGTACTAGCAGATGTTAAAAACAAAATGGCGAACGAAATTAATGATGCATATGAAAACCAACCCCACAACTGTTTTTCTTTAACAAGCATGTTAAAGTGATTGCGGTAATATAAAAAAAGCACACTAGGCACGACACACATAAAGACTCTAATTAATGCACCTTGGGACTGATATGCGGCTTCTACATAATTGGTATAAAGTGCATCAACACTATCTTGTAACAAGGTAACATAAGCCCCTACAGCAGCAATGGCGATCCATAAAACACTTAACATTCGACTTTTTGAAGAGATCAGTGCAGCTACAGGAATCAGCAAAACTGCCGATTTATGAAATAACGTTGCAACAATAATCCAAACAGAAAACCGAAAAATAGATTTGTGTATTAATGCGTTAAGAGCGATCATTCCAAAGCCCAATGCTGTTGCTTGGCGTGAATAGCCCATTGCCAACACAATAGTCATGTAAGGAATAGCCGCGACTACCGCAAGCATTGGTCTTGGCAAATTTTTACAAAACACCATTAAACCAAGGCTAAAAAAGAAACCACAGAGTAGATTAACAGTATATATCCCACCACCTACAGCACTGGCGATATAGTTAAGCAACTGATAACCAGGGTCTCCAAGTCGAAGTACCTCTTGTAAAGTTAAACCATTGATTCTTTCCAAATAACCAAGATAAGCATACCAGTCCCCTCCAACTTCCACCCGAAAGCCGACTAAAAAAGTAATGACAACAGGTACAATCACCCAGACAACCGGTAAACGTTTTCCAGAATAGTTATAACCTTCCGTACGTCTTGGCTCAGCAAAAGCAAAAGCAGCGACTAAAAAAAATAATGTCCAGTACGCTAGCATTTATAAACCCTCAGCCTCAAGCCATTGCTGGAACATCAGTACGCACCATAACTGTGCTGTATGGTTACATTTCTCGGTTAAATGTTCTTGCCAAAGCTTTGTGACCATAGGCTCATTTAAATAGCCTTCACGTTGCAATTTTACCGGGGCTATTAATCCCTCTGCCCATTCTCTTAATGATGTTCTTAGCCATGTATCGAGAGGAAGTGCAAAGCCCATCTTTGGACGCTCAATTAGCTCTTTAGGCACATATTTATATAGTACCTCTCGTAAAGGCCACTTTGTCACACCATGTCTAAGTTTCATATCAAAGGGCAACGACCAAGCAAACTCTACAACTGAGTGATCTAACATTGGTACTCGAGTTTCTAATGACACAGCCATTGCAGCCCTATCAACTTTAGTTAAAATATCATCACTCATATAAGTCATCATATCCAGAGCCATCATCATCTCTGGTACGGTCAAGCTTTCAGACAAGTTATTTTTCGTAATAACTGACTTTGGTTCCTTACCTAGCAATACTAATTCTTCAGGCGCCTTCCATTGAGAAACCAACCTCAAGTATAAATCCTTAGAGCTTTGAGCTTCTAGTACCGCGGCTGCTTTATGCAGCTTATCGCCCAATTGACGCATTTTTTTTGCTTTAGGTAAAAGAGTGTTCAACCCATCGAGTTGCTGCGGAGAAAAACTACTTATTCCAGTGGATAACAACGTTCGAATTGCAAATGGCAGTATACTAACTTTTGGCCACATTGTATGGGCAAGCTGATGGCGGTTATAACCTGAAAATAGCTCATCACCACCATCACCTGACAGCGCAACGGTTACATGTTGCTTCGCTAATTTGGAGACTAAAAAGGTCGGTATTTGCGAAGAATCAGCAAAAGGCTCATCATAAACGTTGTGAAGATTAGGAATACAATCAAGGGCGTCTTGTGGGCTTACATACATTTCTGTATGTTCTGTACCTAAGTGTTTAGCTACAACCTTAGCATGTTCAGCCTCGTTGTAAGCTTTATTATCAAAACCCATAGTAAATGTTTTTACAGGCTTATTAGTATTTGCCTGCATCAAAGCCACAATGCTTGTAGAATCGACACCACCAGATAAAAACGCCCCTAATGGAACATCTGAAATCACTTGTCGATTAACTGCCATCGTCAACACTTCATCCAACTTATCTACAGCTTGTTGTGCTGTTCCAGCAAAACGATTTTCTAAACCTTTGTTTACCACATCTTCAGCAGACCAGTATTGTGACTCAACAATTGAGAGCTTAGAATCAATCGTTAAAAATGTACCGGGCATCAACTTAAAAGTCTGTTTGTAGATACAGTAAGGCGCAGGAACGCAATTATGACGCATATATAGACACAATACATCGCGGTCTATTTCGGGCTGAAAAGCTGGATGTTGTTTAAGTGCCTTTAACTCTGAAGCAAAAATCAGACTGCCATTTTGATTAGTGTAAAATAGCGGCTTCTCACCTAGCCTATCTCTTGCTAAAAACAACTTTGATTGCTCCACATCCCATAGGGCAATAGAGAACATGCCAGTCAGTTGCTTTAAAGTTTTTCCAAACCCCCAAGCATCAATACAAGCTAAAATCGTTTCAGTATCAGAGTGTCCTCGCCAAATTTCATCAGGAAACTGCTCTCGCAATTCTAAATGGTTATATACCTCACCATTAAACACCATCATGTAGCGGCCACTATTTGAAGCCATTGGCTGATGACCCGCAGGGGACAAATCTTGAATAGCTAGTCGCCTATGACCGAAGGCTAATCCGTCTTTCTCAGAACACCAAAAACCGTCGCTGTCTGGTCCACGGTGAACCAGCTGTGCGTTCATGTTCTTTATCGTATGATAAAGAAAGTCATTACTTTGAGAGCTAAAAGAGATGAATCCAGTAAAACCACACATAATTATTTATTGTTACCTGAAATAGAATCAAAAAGGGTAATAATCACGCTTGATTGCGCTTGTACAGAATATCGATTTTCAACAGCCTTACGACCAGCCTTTCCCATAACAGCGCGTAGTTCATGATCTATTAATAAACGATTTAGAGATGCAATAAATTCACTATGGTTACTCGCCAATAAACCGCATTCACTGTCCTCAACAATAGTGGAATTGACACCTACTGGAGAAGCAACAACAGGAACACTACAAGCCATATATTGAATCAATTTATAGCCACATTTTCCCTTCTCCCAGGGTCCATCTTCAAGTGGCATAATGCCAACATCAAAACTGCGTATATAATCGACTTCGTTTTCTTCCTGCCATGAAAGCGCTTCAACTTTAATACCATTAAGCTGCTCAACAATATCTTCACTCGCACCTACAAGCCTGAGCGTAAAATCGTGCTGTTTTGATAGCTCGATAAACACGTCAGAAAATTGAACGACATATTTTTGAGTGGAAGGTGAGCCTATCCAGCCAATAACTAGACTATCATCTTTATTCAGAGGTATTGCTGGATAGCGGTTTAAGTCGATAACTGTCGGTATTGTTACAATCCTATTAGCCCCAGCAGTATGTGCCCGACTAGCAAGATAGCCATTGCCTGCAACAACCGCTGTAGCATTTTCCATGACCTTATCGATTTTATGACCAAGTAAGCGACGAACAGTTTTATTGGACGACAGGTCGTAATTATGGAATATAGCATCATCGTAATCGACAACGTAGTTTACACCTAATAACTTAATGACTCGCTCAAGCCAAGCAGGAAAGTATGGTATCAACTCATACTCTATCCAAATCACATCATACGCTTTGAGGCGAAACAACGTAAAAATTCGAAGCAAAAAGCATTTGAAAAGTAATAATTTAGAAATCGGTTCTTTATTATACAATCGAGTCAAATAATCATCATTAAACAACGCTTGTTGTCGAATTGTAAATCCAGCTTGTTCAAGGGCATTAAAATACTGCATGGTTCGAAGCCTAGTACTCGCGCCCTTCCGAGTGTATTTAGATAACAATAAAATCTTCTTCATTTTATGCATCGCTCATACACTTGATGGTATTTTTCTGCCCCAACATCGGCAGAAAAAAGCTCTACTGCCGCTTTTCGACAACGTTCTGGGTAATCGGGGTCTAGCAAAAAATCATGCATCAATATTAAACCACGTTTGATTTCTTCATCGCTGCCATCTTCAATCACAACACCAACATTGTATTTCTCAATTAAATCGGCCATATCACCTACTCCACGATTTCCAAGGATAGGTTTCCCACATGCTAAGAACTCAGCCATACGCGTTGGCGCTGAACCTATTTTACTCACCCCGGCAGTAAAATATAGGATACCAAACATCAACTCATCAATTGCTGTTTTCACCTCATCTGCAGAGCACTGCTCAACAGAAAAGCTTGATAAATTATAGCGGTTCGCAAGTTGATTTAACTCATGATGGTCATCGCGAGTCACAATTTTAAAATCAGATTCCGAAAATAGCTCTTTCGAAATTTTTAGTGTATTAAACAGCCAGTCTAGGTGATACCAACCGCTAATAACAGTGCCCATAGTACCTAGTTTAGTGTTCGAAAGAGGGTTATCAGCTTTAACCAATGAATCAAAACGAGTAAGATCGACACAAGTAGGAATTACAGAGAATTTGTTTCTTGATAAATTAGGAATAGTATTTACAAGGTAAGGAACTGCTATGTTAGTTAAACTGATATTCACTGCAGAGTTAGTTAATAGCTTACACTCCAAATACTTTAAAACTTTATAAACTACCGAATTCCTACTTAATCTCCCAGCATCAACCATTTCTTCTGGCCATAACGCCCTCATGTCAAAGATAAACGGTGTCTTAGTTATTCGGCTGACAATATTTGCAGCGATAGAAGGAATATAACTTCGGCAGTGCATAAGCTTTATTTTGTGCTTTATAACTAACTTAAAAGTAAGATTTAACATTGTAATCATGTCAAATACTGTTGCTAATAGTCTTGGTTTTTTGTGGTACTTCTTAGGCAACCAGGTAATATTATATTGCCTCGTTAACGACTCTAGCCGTTTAACTTCAGCACTATCTTTTAAATCAACTTCTTTTTCAAAGGTAACCAAAATAAAATTATAATGACTAGAAAGCCGCGTGAGGTATGCAAGAACCTGAGATTGTCCTAGTGGTTCAAGTAGTCCGGTATAAGCAACATATAACACATTCTTTTTCATTATTTTTCTAGGCCTAATACTTCTAAGTAACGTTTAGCTGAAACTTCTGGCGCAAAATCTCTAGCACGGTTAATAAGCTTTTGTTTATCGTGCGTTTTAGATAACGACTCTTCAATTGCGGCAGAAAGAGCCTCTGCATCACCGACAGGAACGAGGCTACCATATTCGCCATCATTTAGTATTTCACGCGGTCCATGCTTACAATCAGTAGATACGACTGGAGTACCGCAACCAAGTGCTTCAACAATTACGTTTCCGAAGCCTTCTCTATTAGAAGATAAAACGAAAAGGTCTGAAAGGCTAAGGTAGTCCCTAGGGTTTTCTACAAACCCAGGAAAGGTGATATTATCATAAACGTCAAGGTCTTTTGCCAATTGCTTTAGGGGGGCTAATAATGGCCCATCACCGAGAATTGTGAGACTATGCGATGCTTTGTCCAGTTGTGCAAAAGCTTTTATCAATGTTACATGATCTTTAGCTTCGATAAGCCTCCCTGCTGTAACTATTTTATTGACTGTATTATGATTCTTCGTTGCTTGTGACTTCACAATTGGGATTGGATTATAGAGCACCTCAGGTGTGTTTTTTAAGTTTGCCAACTTCTGCATGTCTTTTGCAACCCCTAAAGAGACGCCTGCAACGACATCTGCCATCCTATAAGCTATGAAGGTACTAGCCTTTAGCCAAAGTCTAATCTTTAACTGGGAATGCCTAAATTGGTTTACCAAAGAACTATGCTCAATTAGTAAAAGCTTCGGTTTATGTTTAGCCAAAAGCTTAGCTAACGGTACAAGCGCTGTGAGCCCCCACATGGACGCGATTAAATAATCAGGTTGCTCATCATTTATGTACTTTACTAAAGATTTTATAATATTAACGTTGCTATTGCTTCGTAAATCTACAACATTGAAATTGTTTTTTGTCTCCTCAGCAAACGAGCCAAAAGCATTGCAAACAACAATATCGACGGAATATTGTTTCAAAAATTCAGTTGCAATATCTATGTTAACACGCTCGGCTCCGCCACCCGTCAAATTGGGTAAAACTAAACTAATTTTCTTCATTCGAACGCTGACTTATTGTAATAATCGTTTCATTGCTCTTTAAATTACTAGCATTATATTTAATATTGAAATTTATAAAAGCCATCAACCTCTTAATAGCACCCCACTGCTTTGTCAAGTATAATGTGCCGTGTGCAATCGATTTTTGGGGCACATTCGCAAGCTTAGCTCCTGAAACAAACTTACCAATTTGCTCTAGATAAAGGTCATGAGCATGCTCCATCACTTTAGAATGAAGTTCTTTAAGCGATTCATTGCCTAACAACGGCGTTTTAGCACTCGCAATAACATTTCCAGTATCAATACCAGCATCCAACCACATTATAGTGTTTCCAATGAGATCCAATTTGCCTTCGGCTAGACACCAATTTGTACAATTAGGTCCGCCTTTAACATAAGGAGATAGGCCTGTATGCAAATTCATTATTTTTCCATTGGCTGTAAGCGCAACAATCAATCTTTCTTTTAGCAGATCAGTTCCAGAAACTATAATTAAATCAGGTTTATCTTCTTCTAAGTGCTTTAAAACAATATCATCATTCACTGAATCTGCTTGTAGAAATCCGTCTCGATAAGCACGGTCTATTTTTCTTTCATAATCTAGCATCATTTCTGTCCACACCTTATCAAGTGGATAACCAGAAATTTTATTCACAACCCTAGTTATAATACTAGTGTTTTTTTGTTTAGCTACACTACGTTTTCTAATCAAAACTATAGAACTCACAGGGTACTTTTCAGAAACCTGTGAAGCCAAATATAAGTGATTAGGCGAATCCCCTATGACCAATGCTATTTTCATTTCAATCTACCTAGAGCTTTAAATATCACTTCATCGTTGCTACTTGCATCAAAAGTGAATCGATTATGGACATTCCCGCTTATCTTTGAAAAATCATCACCTACCAATAAAATATTTTTGAACCCACTATCTTGTAAATATTCTATCTGGTATTTACTAAAGTCTCCATTCGGAAAAGCATAAATCGACGATTCCAATAGATTTTCTTTTAAAAACTCCATACACCTGATTGTATCTTCAATAAAGTGCTCTCGGCTTTGGTGACCCATTGATAAATGAGCATAAGAGTGTACTCCTAACTCGTGAGTTTCTGATACTTGCTTAACTTCTTTTATATTCATAACATCAGCCACCAAAAACTCACCATAATGCTCTAAAAATTCACCTATTTTAGATTCTGATTCAAAAAAGGAATCAGCAGTTAGGTACTTAATTTCTCTTGATGCTTGATAACCAATACTCTTCCTTGGTTGATTCAAATCCACATCTAATTCCAAGGAATTCTTTAGCTTTTTAATTAACTCAATAGGTGCTAAACCAATAAAATCTTGTAATTTAACATTCACTGGGACTGTATTTAAAGTAATACACCTAGGTATTACATTCTGATTACACCTAACACCATGCTTCTCCATAATTGGCACAGCATAATCAATAAAATCCTTATATCCGTCATCAAAACTCAATATAACCTTAGGCAAACTTGTTTTAAATTCAACCTGGCCAAAAGTAACAATTTCAAAATTTTTTTTAAGGAATATAATCAAGGACTCAAAATACTTTGGTTCCAGTGGCGCATATGCGCTGCCATCATATGGAGCAACTCGATGTAAATTTAAAATAATTAACTTATCATTTCTAAGTATCGATTTAATCCTCTTATTTATGTAGAATGAATTACTATAAACCTTAAAAAAACTTTTTCTTAACATGGTGAACTTCCAAACTTACTGAATTCAATCAACTAACTGGTTCAAAAACAACCAACTTCAAGGAAAACTTTTACTTTTCAATATTATACATGGTAATTTTGGGGAGTACATTACACCTCTATTTCAGCTTAAACCTCTGATCTAGATCATATATCCCCCCCGAAGAAGCAGATTCACTCTATATTAAAAAATCTGCTTTTCAAATAGCTTTCATTAGATTTTGAAATAACTTCAATTTCCTTTTTAATTGAATAATCTAGAACTTCATATTTCGCGTCTGTTGTATTTAGATTTCTAATCTTACTTGCTAGGCTAACTCCTTCTATATTTAGAGCTTTTTTTACCAACTTGCTAACTAATAAGACTTTCTTATTCGGTTGATTGGTCAAATAAGATAAAATTTTAAATCGATGCTTTCTTTTTGAGTTTTCCTTAATGAATTCAGTTTTATATTCTTTTGAAAGGCTTAACCAATCAAAAATTTTCATTTGATATCCTTTCAAATCCTTTACCCATGGTTTAAAAGGTATTACTATTATTTGTTTATCTGGGAATACTTCATAGTATCTACGCAAGTAGTGTTTATAATCTATCAGCTTTTTATATTGTAAGAATTCATGCTCTCTACAAGTCGTGGGTATTTTTAATCCTTTACTCCTGTCAGATTGCAAATACCATGCTTTGTTGGGGCTAGATATATTTTCATCTCGATTATATAAATTTTGATTATGAAATGAGAGATAAAATTCTTCTTCATCACGGAGAATAATTATGATTTTAGCATCAGGGTTATACTTATAAATTTCTTGGGGAGCATCCTTTGAAAAAAAATACATTACTGATGCATCTATTGCATATTTTTTCTCTTCCTTACTAATATAGTTTTCTTCATATTCCTTTTCGTTATTGAACCACCGAAAGCCGACAAAATCTTTGCAAAAAAAATGAGGTTCTTTTTTTATTCCACCAATCACATCAGGGTGCTGGCACAAATAAGAATAAAGGGAGGTAGTACCTGATTTTGGAGCACCAACTATAAATAGGTTAACTTTCTTGTTCATTTTCATTTTCTCTTTCTATGCTTTTGACATAAACAGCTGGATTACCGGCAACAATTGAATTCTCAGGTACATTTTTAGTTACGACAGATCCTGCCGCAATTATTGCACCATCACCTATTTCAACCCCTTTTAAAATAATAACTCTTGTACCAATCCAAACATCATTACCTATTTTAACTCCTTTTCTCTCAACGTTTTTGTCTTCCCACAGATCAATCCCACCATTTTCATTACCTTTCTTAATATGCAATCGCCTTTGATGCTTTGATATTGGATGGCTATTATTATCTTGAATTAAAACATCAGTAGATATTGCACAGTTACTACCAATGTGTATAAAATCTGATGCCCTCAAAGTAGTTCTTAGTCCGATCCAAGTATCTTCACCAATTTTTATATTTGCACTTGATGTACAATATACATCGGCTCCACATGTACAATTACTTCCTATAGTAATAGAATCCCTTGAACCACTATTATATACTCTGTTAATTGACGATTTAAACCCATGTCCCACGTTAGCGTTATCAAAAAAAGTTTTCCTACCTATAATTTTTTTTATTTTAGTTATAATGTTCATAAAACTCCTCGCCGTTAAATATTTTCAATAAATCCCCACTTCTTCTTAATTCCTTAATCAAATTATGATCGGAATCTGGCAAGTATTTTATAAAAACATTATTAATTCCCTTTAACCTATTCGCATGTTTGACATCGTACTTATCAGCGTTCCCCACAAAAACTTCAACCTTTGAATCCACTCCATTAATATATAAATCTTTGACATCAACTGGAAAAAAAAACGTGTTAACGTTAGCTTTAACCATTTTAAGGAACCACCTATAATCGCCATTTAAAATAATCCATAACATTCTAACCGTCGTTTGAGGAGAAAACGCAATTATTCTATCTGCATTTATTAACAGGCCAATAATTAAAGCCGCATAACCACCCATTGAGTTTCCGCAACAAATTATTTTAGAGCTTTTTAATTTTTCCAGTTCTAATTTTATATATGATGCTGTTTCCTTTATTGAATGGGTATCGCTATTCACGCCCATGGAATACCAAGACTGTTTCTCATCTGTAATAAATATTTTATTTCCATTTAAACTCTCAGAAAAATTCAAAAATTCAAATTGGGGTAAGCCCATCCCACCAGCAACACCACCAAAGAATATATAAGTTGTATCTGACTGATTATTTATTACTTTAATTGACATGAAAAATCTCTTATTATATAAAATATTTAATTTTTAGATTGAATTTTACTAACAGCCAACATAGAAAATTAAGAAAAAACATCGAAATAAAGGAGGAAATTGCAGCTCCGGTAGCTCCATATTTAGGAACTAATAAAAAATGAAGGAAGACATTTATTATAAAGGTAAAAAAAACAAGCTTAGTTACACTTTTTTGAAATCCTGTCATATTTAATAGCAGACCGACCATGCCAAACAAAGCATTTACACCTTGACTGAGAGTTAAAATAACTAGGGGATAAAATGATGCTGCGAACTCGATTCCATAAAAAAACTGTAGAATCCACTCTCCGAAAACGATAATACCAATCACAATTGGTATTGTTGCTGCAAAAACAATTTTCATTGTTTTTGCAATTAGAGTTTCTATACTTTTAAGATCACCGCTGGCATATAGCCTGGAAAAGTGAGGAGCGACAACTGAGTTTATAACTTGCAGTATGACAACTACAAAACCAGATATCAAAACTGCAACACGATAAAATGCAATATCGGAACTTTCACCAAAGTAATCCAAACTAACAGTGCTTAATTGAAGCCCTAATGCTTGAATACCAGTTGTAAATCCGAGAGGAAGAGCAACCAGTATCCACTCTTTATTTTTATATGTCGGAACTTCACTATTTAATATAATGGGTCTTTTGAGGCTATATATATATATTCCAATAATAAACGATATAATAGAACAAATAATATAAACTTTAATTAGAATGTTAGAATTATTTATTTCAATACCAAAACCAATCACAGCGACTAAGCATATCAGTAGAAATAGCGGTCGTATAATACACTCGGAAAGCAAACCTAATACAACATACCTGAAACCCTTCAGCATTGAGTCCCTTAATGCACCAAAAGACAAGATAGGAACAAGTGCAACACTTATTAAAAGTGAGTTATATTTGTCTTCATAATACTGTTCCGCGTTCATCGTTATAAAAATTATAGCCATACCACCAATAAGAAATGACATAATTAAAACAAAAACATGCGAGCTAATTTCAAGGCCTTTTATTAAGTCCCACCGTTTTATCATTTGATAGGCAGCAAACTCTCTCATAACCATGGTAGGTACACCAAACTGGATAGGAATACTTAAAAGTGACACTATACTAAGGCAGAATATATAGGTACCATAATGGGATGAACCAAGAACCTTCACCAATAGGATCGTATTAATAAACCCCAAAATAGTGTAAGAAACATTTACTAAAAATGTTCCTGAAAAAAGCTTTAATAAACTTTTAATCCCTAGCTTACTTATATTATCATCAGGCATCATTGATTTTAACAATCTTATTTAAAAATATCGCATTAGTATCTTTACATGAAAGTTGGGGTGGCTCATTAATTGGCCATTGAATTCCAATATCTTTATCATCCCACTTGATAGATACTTCAGACGATGGGTCATAATAGTTAGTGCATTTATAAACAAATTCCGCTTCATCGCTTGTTACATAAAAGCCATGAGCAAAACCTTCAGGCACCCACAATTGACGTTTATTTTCTGCCGACAAATATTCGCCCACCCATTGTCCGTAAGTTGGCGAACCTTTACGAATATCAACGGCTACATCAAACACTTCGCCAGAAACCACACGAACCAATTTTCCTTGCGTGTTTTTAGTTTGAAAATGCAGCCCACGTAAAATGCCTTTCTTCGATTTTGAGTGATTATCTTGAACAAACAGAGTTGGCTTGCCGGTTACCAGTTCTTCAAACTGCTTTTGATTCCAAGTTTCCATAAAAAATCCACGCTCATCACCAAACACAGTAGGTTCGATAATTTTCACATCAGGAATGTTAGTGTCGATGACTTTCATTTTATGATCCTGTATACGCTTGAATATTGTTTAATGCCGCCTTCCAATCACTCGCTTTAACAGTGAAATTTTGGATGATTTTCTCGTTGCTCAATCGAGAGTTACTTGGCCGCTTAGCAGGGGTTGGGTATTGGTCGGTGGTGATGCTTGTTAAACTCGGTTTCTTTGCTAGTACTCCTTGCTCAACCGCAACATCAAAAATAGCATCAGCAAAGTCAAGCCAACTCACATGAGGCAAACCCGAGTAGTGATAAACACCGTAATCCACCGTATCTCCCTGAGTGATGCGCTGCGCAATTTGAATCAATGCATCTGCAATATCACCCGCATAGGTAGGCCCACCAAACTGATCACCAACAATACTCAAGGCGTCTCGGTTTTCACCTAAACGCAGCATGGTTTTCACGAAGTTATTGCCATTTTCTCCAAATACCCATGCGGTGCGAATAATAACGTGCTTTCCACATGCTTTTGCCACTTCCGTTTCACCAGCAAGTTTACTGGCACCGTAAACGCCTTGCGGGTTTGTCGCATCCGTTTCCACATACTCACCGGCTTTTTTGCCTTCAAAAACGTAGTCTGTTGAGATGTGTAGTATCGCAGCATTCATTTTTTGAGCCGCTTCAGCAAGGTATTTTGGGCCATCTCTATTTATTGCATACGATAATTTAATTTGTTCTTCTGCTTTATCAACAGCAGTATGCGCTGCAGCATTAATAATCACCGTTGGTTGAAATACCTCAACTGCTGCAAAAACAGCATCGCTATTTGTTATATCGAGTTGCTCTTTATCAAGAGCTAGCACCACTGTATTTTTACGTTCACTGAGCTTTTGAGTAAGACTTGAACCAACTTGACCGTGACAACCGGTGATTAATACACGCATTACTTTATACCTTGTTTGTCATTAACTAAACGGGTGAGGTATTGCCCATAATCATTCTTCATCATCGGTTTAGCTAGAGTAGACACTTGCTCGTCACTCAACCAACCGTTGCGCCATGCGATCTCTTCTAGACACGCGACTTTTAAGCCTTGAACATGTTCAATCGTTTGCACGAAAGACGAGGCTTCATGCAGGCTTTCATGCGTTCCAGTATCTAACCATGCAAAACCACGACCGAGTAACTCTACGTTTAGCGAGCCGTCATTTAAGTACATTTCATTGAGGGTTGTAATTTCTAACTCGCCACGGTGTGATGGCTTCACTTGCTTGGCCATTTCCACCACACGATTATCGTAGAAATACAGCCCCGTTACTGCATAGTTGGACTTTGGTGTTTGAGGCTTCTCTTCAATAGAGACGGCTTTCATCTCTTCATCAAACTCAACCACACCAAAACGCTCTGGATCTTTGACTTGGTAACCGAATACCGTGGCACCAGATTCTCTTGACGCTGCGCTTTGCAGCGTTTTAGAAAAAGACTGACCGTAGAAGATATTATCACCAAGAACTAAACAGACGCTGTCATCACGAATGAACTCTTCACCGATGATAAATGCCTGTGCTAAACCATCAGGGCTTGGTTGAATTGCATACTCTAGATTAATACCAAAATCAGAACCATCACCCAATAAACGCATAAAACCGGCATTATCTTCAGATGTTGTAATGATTAGAATATCTTTAATACCCGCCAGCATTAATGTAGATATTGGGTAAAACACCATCGGCTTATCATAGATAGGCAATAGCTGTTTCGATACCCCGCGAGTCAAAGGGTATAAACGTGTCCCTGAACCACCCGCTAGAACAATCCCTTTCATTAGCTTTCACCTTCTTGAGATATATCAACGCCTAAACGTTCGCGTTGGTATGAACCGTCTTGTACATTTTGGCACCAAGTTGAATTGTCTAAATACCATTGAACGGTCTTTTTAAGGCCTGTTTCGAAGGTTTCTTCTGGTACCCAGGCAAGTTCACGCTGCATTTTGCTTGAATCAATAGCGTAACGTCGGTCGTGGCCAGGCCGATCTTGAACATAAGTGATTTGTTCTGCATACGCAGAATCTTTCGGTACTAACGTATCGAGGATGTCGCAAATTGTATTCACAACTTCGAGGTTTTGCTTCTCGTTGTGGCCACCAATGTTATAGGTTTCGCCTACTTTACCTTCGGTCACTACCTTGTACAGGGCGCGAGCGTGATCTTCTACATACAACCAATCACGGATTTGGTCACCTTTACCATAAATTGGCAATTCTTTTCCTTCTAATGCATTTAAAATCACTAATGGAATTAGCTTTTCCGGAAAGTGATATGGCCCGTAGTTATTTGAGCAATTGGTTACCATAGTTGGTAATCCGTAAGTACGAAGCCATGCACGCACTAAGTGATCGGAACTTGCCTTTGAGGCTGAGTATGGACTTGACGGTTCGTACGACGTTTCTTCTGTGAATAATGGTAGCTTTGAACCTTCTTCAACTTCATCTGGATGCGGCAAATCACCATAGACTTCGTCTGTTGATACATGATGAAAACGAAAAGCCTGCTTAACCTCTGTATCTAGGTCATTCCAGTAAGCTCTCGCCGCTTCTAATAATGTATAAGTACCGACAACGTTAGTTTCGATGAACGCTGCTGGGCCTGTAATTGAACGGTCGACATGCGACTCTGCAGCAAGGTGCATTACAGCGCTAGGTTTGTGCTCGTTGAATACTCGATCTAGTTCTGAACGATTACAAATATCTACCTGTTCGAATGCATAACGGTCATTCGAATCCACTTCTATAAGAGATTCTAAGTTACCGGCATAGGTCAAGCTATCGACGTTAATAACTGAATCAGTAGTATTATTTATAATATGGCGAACTACTGCTGAGCCTATAAAGCCAGCACCGCCAGTAACCAGTATTTTCATTCTGTTAGCCTATAAATTGTTTGTACCAAGGCATCGCCTTATTGATACCATCTTGGATACGAAACGCTGGAACATAGCCGAGCTTGTCATGCGCTTTTGCAATATTTGCTTGCGAGTGCCTAACATCACCCGCACGGAAATCGCGATAGGTTGGAGCTGTATCTAAGCTAAAACCTAACCCATTAAGCGCATTTTGAATTGAAGCATAAAGCTCGTTTAGGGTGGTTCTGTCACCCAGTGCCACGTTATACACCTCATCCTTGGCAGAATCTTCCGCAGTAGCTGCCAGAATATTCATTTGAACCGTATTATCGATGAAACAAAAATCACGACTGGTTTCGCCATCACCATTGATAAATACCTCCTCGCCTTCAATCATTGATGCTGTCCACTTTGGAATCACCGCTGCGTAAGCACCGTTTGGATCTTGACGAGGACCAAATACGTTAAAGTAGCGCAACCCTATAGTTTTAAAACCATAAGTACGAGCAAACACATTCGCATAAAGTTCATTTACATACTTGGTTACTGCGTAAGGAGATAGGGGGTTACCGATATTCTCTTCAACCTTAGGCAGCGCTGGGTGGTCGCCATAAGTCGAGCTACTCGCCGCATAGGTAAAGCTTTTTACTTGCTCTTCTTTGGCAGCAGTCAGCATATTAAGAAAACCCGTGATATTCGCTGCATTAGTAGTAATAGGATCAGCAATAGAACGGGGCACGCTGCCCAACGCAGCTTGGTGCAATACATAATCCACCCCTTTAACGGCATCCTGACAGGTTTCATAATTGCGAATGTCACCCTCTATGAAGGTAAAATTATCCCACTGGTTAACCTCAACTAAACCTTCTACTTCATCTAGGTTACGTTGATGGCCGGTTGCAAAGTTATCTAAGCCGACCACTTTTTGGTTTAGTTTTAATAACGTTTCTAGAAGGTTGGAACCAATAAAGCCGGCTACTCCGGTTACTAACCAGGTTTTGGGAGTAGCAACAAGTTCGCTTTTGATTTGTTCGAATTTAGTCATGATGTCTCTTTGCTAACGATTCAGTGCTTAAGGAGATAAGGAGGTAAGGAGGGATAAACATTCTGTTAATTAACTAACATCCACCCTCCCGTATACCAACCTATAAACGCATATCTACGTCTGATTTATCCAGTACGTATTTTAAGTCGTAGAGTACGTGAGACTCTTTACCTAGTGCGTGAATTTCTGATGCACCCATTTCCTTAAATTCATTGTGGCCTACGGCCATGATTATGGCATCGTAATGGTTAGGTTTTGGCTGAGTTAACGATAAGCCGTACTCATGTTGTGCTTCTTCATTTGAACACCAAGGATCAACAACATCGACATTGATGTTGTATTCTTTTAGTTCAGCGATAATATCAACCACTTTCGTATTACGCAGATCTGGGCAATTTTCTTTAAAAGTAAGCCCCATCACTAATACGTTTGCTCCTTCAACATGGATGCGTTGTTTGAGCATCTTCTTTACCAATTCAGAGACAACATACTTGCCCATGCCATCGTTTAGACGACGACCAGCTAGGATCATCTCAGGATGATAACCAACAGTCTGTGCTTTGTGTGTTAGGTAATATGGATCAACACCAATACAATGACCACCGACTAAACCTGGACGGAACGGTAAAAAGTTCCATTTAGTGCCAGCAGCTTCTAATACTTCTAAGGTGTCGATATCTAGCTTATTGAAGATAATTGAAAGTTCATTAATCAAGGCAATGTTTACATCACGTTGAGTGTTCTCTATTACCTTTGCCGCTTCTGCTACTTTGATGCTTGAAGCTTTATGAGTGCCTGCTGTAATGATAGTTTTGTAAAGTTGATCAACAAATTCGGCAACCTCATGGTTCGAGCCACTTGTAACCTTTAAGATATTCGTCACTCGATGTTCTTTGTCACCCGGGTTAATACGCTCTGGAGAGTAGCCAGCAAAAAAATCTTTATTAAACGTTAGCCCTGACACGGACTCCACCACTGGGATACAGGTTTCTTCTGTTGCTCCCGGGTACACAGTAGATTCATAAATCAGAACGTCGCCTTTACTGACAATCGAACCCAAAGCTTCTGATGCTTTAATCAATGGAGTCAAGTCTGGTTGTTTATGCTCGTCAATTGGCGTCGGTACCGTAACAATATAAACATTGGCTTCTTTGAGTGCATTAAGGTCTGCCGTGTACGTAAGAAGCTCCGCTTCTTTAAGCTCTTCTGCCGAGCATTCAAGCGTAAAATCTGAACCACTTTTAAGCTCATCAACGCGAGATTGGTTGATATCAAAGCCTAACGTTGGCACTTTTTTACCGAATTCTACAGCGAGCGGCAAGCCAACATAACCCAAGCCAATTATCGCTACTTTGGTATTTTCAAACATGGACGTCATATTTATTCCTAAAATATTAAATGCTTAATTCTTAATTCTTAATTCTTAATTCTGCGAGTCATTTACTCACAAAAACACCTCAGTTATATTAAACACACTGAGACATTTTTTATTCACTTTGAGACAGTCTATTTTAGACAGCCCTTTATAAAACCTAGATTTTTCTACCTTTTTAAAATCGCCCCAATAGGCCTTTAAAGCAGCCTTTCTGTGGTTTGTAGCGTTTTTACTTGCTGCCCATTTGAATTTGGGTACGCTACCGCCCTTAGGTTTGGCTCCTAAAGGCAATAATTACAATTTGTACGCTTTATGCGGTTTTCATACGATTTTAAATATGCTGCGCATTCTAGCAAAGTAAGTGCATATTAACCAGTTTGAAATTAACCCTGTCTAGTCAAACATCTCACCACGCATTTACCCAGCGAAAACATTGTACGTCTTGCAGGTACTGAGTACCTATGAAGTAGCGGTTTTCTTGTGCTACGTCGCAATAGCGCTTTTCTATATCAATGAAAATGTTGCCGTTTCGGTACAGCGAGACGAAGCTTGGGTTGTTGTTTACCACCAAAATTTCTTTAATTTCGGTGTGTGTTAGCCCTTGTGGGTAGTGGTTAACGAGTAGTTTCAAGAACTCGCCAATGCGCCCTTCAACTCGCGCTATCTCTTTCTCTAAAATGGTTACTTTTTCTTCCGTTGTCAGTTTGTTTAGGCTGGTATCGTCCATTTTCCCTCTCCTAATTCTACTTTTGTCTCTTGACGTTTTTTGTCTGTATTAGCGTTTGGTTTGCCTTAGCTTTTAGCTGTGTGAACAAGCGCTTAGTCTGTGAATGATCGAATGGTCCCTGCTTAGAACCCGTGCCGGGCGATTTGGATTGAACTAGGGGCTTGATTGCTTTTGATTGGCTTTGCTTGGTTTGAAGCAGCTGTGGGCACATCTACTTTTATTGATCCTACGGATTTTATAGATTGAGCTTTCTTTGAGGGTTTCACCGCTTGTGTTTGCTTAACCGCTTTAGCTTGCTTAGCCGTTCTTGTTTGCTTAAAGACTGGCGATGAGCTCTGCTTCGCTTTGGCTTGGGCTTGGGCACTTCTTCTTAGCCAGCCATTCACAAAGTGGCCAATGTGCTCGAAGGGCTTCCGCTTATCCGGGTTGATGTACAGCCACGCTTGCATTGCATGCAGTTCTTGCAGCACATCTAACTTTGGGTAGGTGCGTTCTAATATGGTGGTGAACTCATGATAAATCGGCGCGCTGCCCTCTTTGGTGAGCAGGTGAATCACGGCTTCATTTTTGGTTTTGTTTTGGGGTTTGGAGGTGGAGGTGGAGGTGGAGGTCTCATGCTCATCAGAACCGCTTGGAGGATCAAACACATCAGTGTCATCCAAGATGTCGCTTTTCAAGCTCAACTCTGTTTTATGTTCTTTATGAAAGATTATGTGTGCAGGATGATCACTCTCCGTGTTGGATCTTGTGTCACCCAGGGGAGTGTCTGAATGATCGGTTTGATCATTTAGGTCTAAATCCCTATCTACTTGGTCTAGTTCGATCTGCTGAATGTGGCTGTCGCTGGGTAGGCGTAGCTGATATATATTGCTGCGCTGTCGTCCTGAATCATCAAACCGCTTTATTCACTTCACAAAGTCTTGTTTTTCGAGCTCGTTAACGTGTCGTTTCACGGTTCTTACCGACACTTCGCAATATTGCGCCAAGTAATTTAGGGAAGGCAAACACACGCCACGCGCATCTGCGTTATCGGCTAATTTTAATAACACCAACTTGCTGATGGGCGAGCCGGTTTTTAATGGGATAAAAGAAAGAATAAGAGAAACACACATGGTTAACGCTCCTTGTAATTGGGCATTCATACAGAAATCCATTGATATAAAGGGCATTAACAACACTTTTTGGCGCTTTGGGGGCGAAAGGCCTATGAGATAAGTTGTAAGAAAAGATGTTTGGTTAATTGCCTCGGATGAATATGCAACGTTAATCTTATTGAGCAGTAGCTTTTCGAAGCACCTCTCACTTTTTTGTGTTCCTCCATTTTCGCGCTATTACCGCCAACCCCAATCAAGAATGTTGAAGTACATTGCCCTCCCCATGCAGCAATAAGGTGCTTAATGAAGGCGATAGTTTCTCTTTTTATTTCAGCGTACCAACCCGAAATGGCGAGCATCGAATGCCGACCTTATTCCCTCAACCAGTCGCGTCACCCACTGTTGTGTGAGGACCAATATGGCTTCGAGATCAGTGAGGCTGGGGTTTACAAGGCTGATGAGGACAAGGGCTATGAAGATAAGCATTTCGAAGACCAGCGCTTCGAAGAGCCTGATCTTGAAGGTTCTCGTTGTGAAAATCTGCTCTTTGAAGATACTCACTTTGAAAATCCCAGCTATGAGGATATTTGTTGGATGATCAGCCGAGCACGGCGTAGCCAACCACTGGGTTATTGCGTGATGTATTTTGCACTATGTCAGTCACCACTCTGGCTATGCAAAAACCGTAGCCACCAGTTTGCGACAACACATCGCATTGCACCCTAATTTAAAAGAATCGTTATCAACGTCTTTAATCGCCTATTTACAATAACAAGAGGATTTATTTTGTCAAACACTCCACCAGCAACTGATCGAGTTCCACACCAGCCGTTAGAAGCGTCTGCTGATTCACAAAAACTGGCTGACTCGGAAGAGCGGGCTAGCACGGAAGAACGAAGCCTTTCGTTAGAGCCTTGTTTTTCACTCGCGCCCTATTCCTTCAGTCTCGTTTCGGTTTTACTTCGTTTGCCTCATTGCCCGGTATTCTCTTTTATTACGGTGCATTGCAGCGCCACAACGCCAAAGCAAGATGTAGACGTAGCCGAGATTCGCCGATGGCATAAAAAGAAAGGCTGGCGCGATGTCGGGTATCACTTTGTTATTCGTCGCAATGGGGATGTCGAACTTGGCAGGCCACTGTCACAAACCGGCGCGCATGTGAAAGGACACAACAAGGGCAATATTGGGGTTTGTATGGTCGGTGGCTGTAATGCTGCTCTGCAACCAGAAGATAACTTCACGCTTGCGCAGCGTAAGGCACTGTTTGGTTTGATGGCTGCGTTGCAAGAGCAATTCTTGATTTCAGATGAGAATGTGAAGGGGCATAAAGATTGGGGTGTAAATAAGGCTTGTCCGGTTATGGCTTTAAGAGCTTAAGAGCAGATGCGAGTAACGGGTAAACGGGATTCGAAGAGCTTAAAAAGCAGATGCGGGTAACGGGTAAACGGGATGCGAAGAGCTAAAAGAGCAGATGCGAGTGACGGGTAAACGGGATGCGAAGAGCTTAAAAAGCAGATGCGAGTGACGGGTAAACGGTATTCGAAGAGCTAAAAGAACAGATGCGGGTATCGGGTAAACGAGTAACGAAGAGATGAAGAGCTGATTCGAGTGGCGCTTTTCGTATCTCGCCACTCGAATCCCGTATCTGCTTTCTTTACTTCTTGTCGCTCGAATACGTGTAGTTGTAGTAACCGTAACCGTACGAGCTTGATGCTTTCTTCTCGATGGCGTTGAAGATAACGCCTTTCACTTCTATACCCGATTGTGCGAAACGGTTACGAGCAACGTCGATCTCTTTTACGGTGTTTTGGCCGTAACGAGCAACCATTAATGTGGTGCCAGCAAAGGCGCCAACAATGCTTGGGTCGGTTACCGCCAGTATTGGTGGGGTATCGACAATCACCAAGTCATACTCTTTAGATGCCCATTCCATTAACTCTGCAAAGCGCGGGTGCATCAGCAGCTCAGATGGGTTTGGTGGTACTTGGCCGCGGGTAATGATTTCTAGGTTTTCAACTGGGGTCGACTTCACTGACTGAGCGAATTCTGCCTTGCTACTTAATACATCAGAAAGGCCGTTGTCCCAGTTCACACCGAAACTTTGCTGTAGGTAACCTTTACGCATATCGGCATCAATCAACAGCACTTTTTGACCTGTTTTAGCAGCTACTGCGGCAAAGTTGGTCGAGATGAATGATTTACCAATGCCCGGTGCCGGGCCTGAAATCATCAGGATGTTATTTTTCGCTTCCAGCATCGCAAAGTGCAAGCTGGTACGCAGGCCACGCAGTGCTTCAACCGAAAGATCCGCAGGGTTAGATTCAGCAAGCAGTGCTTGGGTCCCTTTAGTCTTCTGTTTCTTCGATTTAAAGCGGTTAGTCAGCTCTATCTGCAAATCAGATTTTGGTACCGCTGCATAAACCGGCAGGCCAATTTGTTCAATTTGGTCTGGGCTTTCAACACCACGGTGGAATGCTGCTTTCACTAATACAAACGCCACACTCAACATACCACCCAGTAGCGTCGCTAATACAACAATCAACGGCTTCTTCGGTTTAACGGCACCAGCATAAGCCTGAGCGTCATCTAAGATACGAACGTTACCAACCGTACCGGCTTTAATAATGCTCAGTTCTTGAACCTTGTTTAAAAGCTGGATGTAGATTTGTTGGTTTACTTCAACGTCACGTGTCATACGCAGTACTTCACGTTGTGTTTTCGGTAGCTTTTGTACTTGTTTGTTTAGGCGCTCTTTCTCACCCAATAGCGTTTTACGCTTATCAAGCAAGGCTTTGTATGCAGGGTGATCTTTAGTGAAGCGTTGGCTGATTTCACTCTCTTTAAACGTTAGCTCATTCAATTGCGCTTCAAGCTCTACCATTACTTTCAAGGTTGATTGTGCTTCTAAGCCTAAGTCGATCGATTCGTTCTTTTGGCGGTAATTATTTAGTACGTCTTCATAGCCAGTTAGCTCAGATTTAATGCCCGGAAGGTGGCTCTCTAGGAACTCTAGGCTCTTCTCTGCTTCTGCTGAATTACGCTTCACGTTTTGTAAGAAGTAGATCTGGCTAATGTGGTTAAGTATTTCAGAAATCTGTTGTTTGTTTTCGCCTTCAAAGCTTAGCTTCAAAATACCGGTCTGCTTACCTTGCTCAGACAGAGACAAAGAAGCTTTCAACCATTCGATTGCTTCTAGTCGGCTACGCTGACCTATTGAAAATTCAAAATCGTTATGCGATTCAAAACCTGCCACAAACATGCTGTAGTCATCTGCAGTGGCAAGCTCACCTATTTTTCCTTGCAAGATAACGCGCTCATCGTCACGAACCAATTGGTAAGTGCCCTGCTCAGCATCAATAATCTGAATGGTGTGTGCGTAACCGTTCGCGTAGCTTGGCAAAGTAAAACGGCTTACTGCGATGTGGTTGATGTCGCCAGTTAAGCGTGCAAAACCTTTACCCACGATGGGTGCATAGTTGGGTGAAGTCACAGTTGTGAGGTTAAACTTATCGACTGTTTCGCCCAAAATCATACGAGATTTGATGATCTCCACTTCTGTTGTGGCAGAAGACTCCTGAGAGAACATGTCTCCCATGTCACCAACCATGGAAGAAATGCCGCCAGAGCTCTTCTCTTCAATTTGAATCAGGGCATCGGCTTTGTATATCGGCGTTGAAAGTAGGGCAAACGCAATACCAAACACAGCAAAAACGAATGTGGTCAGCATGATTAACCATTTAGCATCTAATAAGATACCAAGCAGTTTCCCTATGTCTATCTCATCAGAGTTATCTGTGTGTGATTGCTGAGATGGTTGTGTTGTCATCAGATTACGACTTCCTAAACTAGTATTTTGAAGAGAAGTTAAGTACGGCTTATTGGCTTCTCTTTTATATGATTCGATTAATGGCTGTGTGTATAGCTTAACTGGGTATCTCTAAAGCTTAACTAGCTATCTCGAAAGCTTAACTGGGCATCCTAAAGCTTAACGAACTCTAGCTAACGCCTAACTGTCTTCTCTAGAGCTTTTTTGCCCACGCTTGTGCGGCTTCGTCAATCAACTTGTAAGCGTATTCAAACGCTTCGCGGCTTTGGCGGTGCGGGTCAGGAATGTCTTTTTGACCAATCCACCGACCAAACAGCATGGTTTTACCACGCGCTTCCGGCGAGATTTGAGTGAGCGCCTCCATATGGCCCTTCTCCATCACCAAGATCAAATCATACTGGGCACAAAGCTGTGGCGTCACTTGTTGAGACTGATGATTTTCAACATCGACCCCGTTTTCTGCAGCGATTAAAATCGCCGTGTCGTCTGCAGGCTTACCAATTAAACGACTTTTCTCGGCAGCAATACCAGCAGAGGCCACTTCTTTGTTGGGAAGCAAGTTTTGTAAAACTCGCTCTCCAGTCGGGGAGCGACAAATGTTGCCCACGCATACGACTAAAATTTTATTAAACATAACTGACTTCTAACTGTAATGGGCTTATTAAGCTAAACGTAGCTATAAACTAAACGAGCTTATAAACTTAGTTTACCTGCAAACTGTAATGTATTTATAAGTATAAAAAAATCAGGTTACACAACATGTAACCTGATTATCAATATGGGCTATTTACCAATCACGAACACGCAACACAGATTCAGATAATTCGTTAAAACCTGTAATGGTTGGGAGCAGCTGGCTTATTACTCGGTTCCAGCGAGTAATCGGAGCAGCTGTAACATAAACAATATCATAAGATTTCAAATCAAATTCGGTTCCAATGACCAATGCTGAGACATCTTCCATGTTCAACTGGTAAATATCCGCCATGCGTTCCGACTTGTCATCAGAAGTACGAATAACAAACACACCAGTCGCATCGGCTGCCAGTTGATTAATACCACCAACATTACTAAGTGCCTCTGTCAAACTCATACCCGCACGGTCAATCTTCAATAGTTTAGGGTCGTTTACTTCACCCATAACAAAGATTTTTTGAGCGTCATTACGAGGCACATGAACAATATCACCCTTTTGTAGTAATCGATTTTGAGTCAAATCTCCCTTCTGCATTAGCGCATATAAAGAGACATACTCTTGTACACCATTACGTGTTAATGAAACATTGCGCCAGTCGGCATCTTCAGACAAACCGCCAGAACGATTTACTGCATCGAGTAAAGTTAGGGGAATATTAGTAATCGCCTGCTGCCCTGGAGCTTCGACTTCACCGGTAATATAGGTTTTTTGAGAACGAAACCCTGCTACATTCACATCAACTTGGGGGCTTTCAATATATTGAGAAAGGCGCTTCGTAATTTCAGTACGAATCTCATCCACTGTTTTATCTAAAACATTAACACTACCAATGTATGGGTAAAATATAGTGCCATTTGAACGAACCCAGTTACCGGCTTCTTCTGCACTTCGGTACGAACCCGCAGGAATCGTCAATTCAGGGTGGTCCCAAATGGTAATGTTTAAGATATCACCGATACCCACTTGGTATTCATATTTTGCGATATCAATATCAAGTTCCGGGTTGGCTTGTGAAGCCGACAAAACGTTAGTTTGATAACTCGATACTGATTGAGCCGTCAGCGGATAAAGATTAACCACATCAGAGATGTCAGATTTTTGCTGTTCCTCAGTAGGCTGAATCACATTCTTATTGTCGGTAGAAAGGTGAGTCCCCGGAGTGGTACAGCCTGCCAATAATGCAGGAAGGAACGCTAAAAGGAGGCTATTTTTATTAATCTTCATGTTTACCAATTCATAGAAACGGAATGTGTCTGGCGCCTAAAAGGGCATCCAAAGAATAGAGGTATTTTGATTTCATCAGTTACACAAGAGGAAGTTTGGGGGAAGTAGCAAGATATGACTCCCATTTCAATGAGTGAGGGGAATGCTACCGCCCTTTGATAATCCGCGACATCACACTGCGTAACTTATTTGATTTACTCACTTAGCTGGCCCAAAAAGACGCTAAAAATTGAATAGGGCTATCTAACTAACTGAGCAACTAAACGTCGCAAAAAATACCACTGCACACGGTTAGTTTAATTCGTGAACATTATCCACAATTTATGCTTATTATCAACCTAGTTGAATGGTTAAAGAGCAGATACGGGATTCTGAAGAGCAGATGCGGGTAGCGAGTAAACGAGTGACGAAGAGCTTAAGAGCAGTATCGAGATACGAGTAAACGAAGAGATAAGAGCAGGTTCAAATCTCGATTATTCGATACCGCTCTTTCCTTGCTCTTCGTATCTCGCATCCCGTTACCCGTATCTATCTTTTCTCGCTCTTCGCTACTCGATTACCCGCATCTCGATACTGCTCTTTCCGCTCTACTTCACGCTACTTGGTCTTTGGAACCAAGGTGAGCGAGCGTCGGTTTGGTCGAACAAGTTGTATTGCTTATTCAGCACTTGTCCACCATCACGAGTTAGCGGTTGCCATGTGAATTGTGAACGGCTTGAGCTCGGTTTAACCGTGATTAGATCGAATGGGATCGATACGTAAAAGCCTTTGGTGTAACTGCCTTCACCGTATTCTTCGGTGGTCATGTCGGTTAAGCTAACAAACGCGCCGGCGATAACACCGCTCTTGAACTGCTTAGAGAAATCGATACGAGTACCAATATCTCCCGCTAAGAATTTACCCACACCAACTTTAAACAAAGTATCACTTAAGAAATCCCACTGCGGCATGTAGTAGCCGGTAACAAATCCGGTGGTGCCTTTATCAATCACCTTGTAGTAAGCCTGATCTTTTTCATGGTATTGCAGCTCTTCATCAAACGTACCAAACCAACTTTCTGGGTCACGCTGACTGATGGCAGTGGCATCGGCACCAATTGCCCAGTTGCTGTTGTATGGGCGGTAAAGTACTTCACCACCCACACCCGCAAACATGCTCTCTAGGTAACCACCATAGGCTTGAGTGTAGATACCGCTGCCATAGTCTTCAAACCATGTCAGCTGCAAGCGATCTAAACGAACAGGCTCGTCAACGTAAGAACGGAAAAGCGTTCGCACTCGTGGTGTTTGCGCTGTGCCATCTTGTGGAATTTCATAATTAAACTTGTCGTAATTGTCGATCAAGTTTATATACAAAGAGCCAGACAGCTCAATGTTGTTGGTCGCCCAGAAAGACGCATTGGTGTATAAGCCTAGAGCATATAGGTAAAAATCTTCCGCTGAGCCAAAAGATTGCGCCAAGTTAGGCGCGACAGACACATCGAAACGTTCTCTGCCGTCGTGATAAGCGATCGCCGATTTCGATTCAACATCACTTGGCTGTGCAGCGTCTTGAATATCCGAGTCCAAATACTGGTATGTAGCGACTTGCTTAAATTGATTGGCATCGATAGCGGTTTGATTTAACTCACCTGCGTTGCTGGTTTCAACGATCTTATAGGTGTCAATATAGTCAGGGACATGGTTGGCAATCACCGTTGCTCCACGTTCCAGCGCAACTTCTCGATTGCGGTATTTGACCTGCTCGCCTTTCACAATCAGCGTATTGTCGTCGACCAAGATCTGCGCTTGCTCATAACCCGCAACGGTCTCAAGCTCTTGGGTCAACTTGGCCAGTTCAACCTCATCCATGCTGCTTGCTTCGCTTGGTCGCAAAGTTGCCGCTTCGGTATCTCGCCAAACGGAGGCTATTTGATTAAAGTTGGTGGTTAAGTCAAAGCCCATGGTTAAGGTGTCACCACGCTCATAACTGACTTTTGCCGTCGCCCAATCAGTAAAACGGTACACAGCACCCACGTTCCATGGCGTATGTTGTGTCATGTCGACACCACCACGCATTACTGGGAAATCTTGTGAATAATCATTGCTGTCGTATTCAAGCTTCAGCGTTAATGGCTTATAAGGTGTTTGATATTCTAAACCACCATAAATTGCCGCATCGCCTTTGAACCAACGCTCAAAGTCGACCATCCCTCCGTTACCTTTCGTATCTGACTCACGCTCACAGAATTTATCACTGGCTTTACAGAACGGATTGGTAATATTACCACTGGTGCCCATGTAGCCCCAACCCATGCCTAACGTGACATCAAGTGGGCCAAATCGCTTGCTCGCCGCAACAAATTCACCATCAAATAATCCTGTACCTCCAAAGTCACGCACTCCGACAGAAAGCTCCGGTAAATAGTAGCCTTCTTCCATTAAACGAACTTTAAAATCGATGCCTTTGTCAGTGTACTTAGTACAACCACTGAATGAGTTTTGCGAGCAATCTTGATTCCCGCCACCGCTATAAAGCAGATCCTGAACTTGGGTATAGCGAATGGTGGTTTCTAACCAAGGCATCAATTGCAGGCTAACGTTATAAAAATAATATTCGTTATTGAACGATGCACTTAGGTTGAATTCACCCTCTGGAGCCATACGCGCGGTAGGCATTTGCATTAAACCCACCCCCCCAAAGTCCGATTGAGAGTGTTTTAGCGTTGGCGTACTAAAGCCCGAAACCTCGACTTGAGAAGGCTGCTGCTCTTGCGTGGTGGCAGAAAGGTCTTGTGCACTAACAGCAAAGCTGCTGACAGCCAGTAAGGCACCCGTAATCGAACTTGCGAGCAGAGTTAATGGAAATGATTGAGTAGCCGACATTACAGATTAACCTTATGACGTAGAAGTTCGACAATGTCTTGATTCAAAGTGGAAAACTCAGAAGGGAGCGAATCAAAGGCGATAAAAATAATAGCACCGGGAGCAAAATAAGCGGGGTTACTGTTCCAGTAGGCATAACTGATTTCATTCACTTGCCCATCGGGTTGGATGACAGATGCCGTGCTGTTATCAGCAATATCTAGCAACTGGTCTTTTGGCAACCGCGTTAAATAGTTATCTAGCTGAGCGTGTTCAACCAAAGGCAGCGTGTGAGCTTGCTTTACCGCGCCGACTACAGTCACAGAGGTTGGGCGAGCGGTTAGATATAACTCAAAGTGCTGTTGTTCCGTTGATTTAGCACTAACCCCTTGCGAAGCTGACTGTTTCGATGCCATAGCTAGCTGTGTTGATGCCATAGCTGGCTTTTTTGATGCAACAGTTAGCTTTTTTGAAACCAATAAGGGATTCTTGTCTGCCTGAGACATCACTGCATTTTGGTCTAACTCAACAAAGTAACGTGCTTGATAATCAAAAGATGCGAGCTGCTTAAGCACAGATTCTGCTTGTGGCTCTTGTAAGGCTAAATGCTTGAGCTTATCCAACACCTGTTGTTTTACGTTGTCTACCTGCGGTTGAGCATTACGATCAAATAGCTGAGCAGACAGCGGGAAGTACCCTAACGCGCCATTCGCATTGGCGTCCGTTAATACTTGCTCTAAGCGCGTAGGTTGCGAATATTGCAGCGTGATACCTTGCATCGGTAACTCAACCGTAAGCACTGGAACTTGGCTTTGAGCCGTGGCAAGTGGTGGCACTAGAACGCTACAAACCGTAAGTACTGCTGTGTACCCTAGTTTTTTTAAATAATTCATTTTATTCACTCACCACTTTATTCTTTAATTTGATTGGGCTTTGACTTATTCGTTTGATAAGGTTTTAGCAAGGTCAGCTCTAAACGGGTCATCTCTGGGCCAAGGTATTGAACCGTTTTGACGACCTGTCCTTTTTTGTTTACCCAATACTGGTTCTCAATATCTTGTCCTAAGGCTGGGTAACGGATCTGCTCGACAAACTTACGCGCTTCAATGTTCGCAATCGGGGTTTGTACGGTTTCTTCACTAATGTATGTTCGAACGATGTTTGCACTGTAGCCAAATCGATAATCTGGTTGCCAATCGTAAGTGGCTTGCCACTCTTGAGCCTTGGCCGCTGCCGACAAATCAAAACTCGGTACTAATGCATTGGCCGATTTAACGGTTAAACCAGATAGATTTTCATAAGGCAGGAGTAAGGTTTGAACGATGCGTCCATTTTCGGTGATGATCATGGCTTTGTCTGATGACATCCATTTGAGTTGTTCAGCCCCGGTTACAGGATTTTGACCAACAAAAGCCAACACCATAAAAATCTTACCTTGGTCATTAATTTCGGCATAGATACTAGCGTAAGGCAGATCTTGAATATATTCGGCCGTGGTACTGACGTCAGCATCACCAAAGAGAGCTTCATTAAATGTGGCGTTAAGATCTTGGAACTGTTGTGAGCAACCAGAAAGTAGTAGCCCTAAAAATACGATAAGCGGTTTGAACATGATTATTTTGCTTCCTAGCGAGGATATTCAGGACACTTTAATATAAAAAAACCATTTTATGCTTTCACATAAAATGGTTTTATACAGACTACAACTATAAATTAGTTAGTTGTAGTTGTAGTTGTAGCGCCGCCGTCGTTAGAAGCAACAGCAACTGCTGCGCCTACTGCGACTGCTGCAGTTGTTACTGCTACTGTTGTTGCTGTACCCGCTGCTGCTGTTGATGCGCCAGCGCCTGCTGCTGCGCCTTCTGCTGCTGCAAAAACACCGCCAGAGAAGCTAACAGCTAGTGCTGCTGCTAAAGCCATTTTTTTCATAATGATTCCCATTAATATAAACGTTTATATGCTGAGGTTAAGAATAACCTCAACTGATTGTTCAGCTTAAACAACCAATTGACAATATTAGTGAATAAATGTGTTCAAGTAAATGCATAAATTGTAGACAGAAACCATTTTACATCTCACCTGTCATCACAACCCTATGCTTCCTCTGTATTCTCCTATCCTTTATCGCTATACTCCTGACCTATAGTTTTTCGCCCAATAACGAATAAGAGTTCAAGATATGCAAGAGTTAGTGCCATTTGTTCAAGAGAATATGATTTTAGCCATCGTATGGATCGGTTTGGTTGTTGCCATCATTGCGAACGTTATCAAGACATCAAACGCAGCCTACAAAGAGATCACGGCAGCGCAAACCACACACATGATTAACCGTGAAAATGGTATTGTGGTTGATATTCGTACTAAGGATGAGTTCAAAAAGGGCCATATTACGGACGCAGTTCACATTTTGCCGTCAGATATCAAAGCAAATAGCTTTGGTAGCCTTGAAAGCCACAAAGCAGACCCAATCATCGTAGTATGCAAGACAGGTCAAACTGCTCAAGAAAGCGCTAACCTACTGGTTAAAGCCGGTTTCGAAAACGTAAGCGTACTGAAAAGTGGCTTAGTGGCTTGGAGCGAAGCTAATCTTCCTTTGGTTAAAGGTAAGAAATAGGTTAAAGGCAAGAAATAGCTTAAAGGCAAGAAGCGGCTGACCGATATACTAACTTTCAGGCTTTGTTCGATAAATATAATGAACAGAGTCTAATTTAAAATTTTTAAGGACAAGAAAATGGCTGAAGCAGCACAACAAGACGCACAACAAAACTTCGCAATCCAACGTATCTTCCTAAAAGACGTCTCTTTCGAAGCGCCAAACTCTCCAGACATGTTTCAAAAAGAGTGGAACCCAGATGTAAAACTGGACCTAGACACTCAAAGCCGTGAACTTGGCGAAGGCGTTTACGAAGTCATCCTACGTCTAACTGTTACGGTTAAGAACGCAGAAGACACTGCATTCCTTTGTGAAGTTCAACAAGGTGGTATCTTCTCTGCAAGCGAAATGGAAGCTGGCCAACTGGCACATTGCCTAGGTGCATTCTGCCCGAACATCCTGTTCCCATACGCTCGTGAAACGATTTCTAGCCTAGTGGTTAAAGGTACGTTCCCACAACTGAACCTAGCGCCAGTAAACTTTGATGCTTTGTTCATGAACTACCTACAAAACCAAGCTCAACAAGCTGAACAAACTGAAGGCGAGCAAGCTTAGGTTTTCAAATAGAGCTTAGGTTTTCAAGTAGAGCTTAAGTTTCGAAATAGAACTACTCTGACTAATGCTCAAATCGCTTATTTTTAAGAAGCTGGGCTTTTATTAGATAGCTAGTTTTCGTTAAATAGTTAGCTTTTAAATGCACATCGCAGCTTCTGCGATGTGCATTTTTTATTTACACTGTACTTTGATAGAGATATTTTTTCTTAGTAGAGCTCTTTCTCTTCTTAGTAAAGAGTTTCTCCCGAACTCTTCGATTTCCCTCATTATTTTTAGGTGGAAGCATGACAGAAACAACTCGCCCGACTCACGCGAAAGCCGCTTACGGTAAAGACAGCGCTTACGGTAAAGACATTGCGATGACAGTGATAGGCGCCGGTTCTTACGGAACCTCTTTAGCGATCTCTCTAGCGCGTAACGGTGCCAATGTTGTTCTTTGGGGACATGACCCTGTTCATATGGCTCGCCTTGAATCTGAGCGTGCGAACAATGAGTTTCTACCCAATATCGCTTTCCCAGACAGCTTAATTATTGAGTCAGATATAGAAAAAGCCGTGACTTCAAGCCGAGACCTTTTGGTTGTCGTTCCAAGCCACGTGTTTGGTATCGTTTTAAATAGCCTTAAGCCTCACTTAACAGAGAACTCTCGCATCTGTTGGGCAACCAAAGGCTTAGAGCCAGAAACAGGCCGCCTACTTAAAGATGTCGCTCACGATGTACTTGGTGATGGTTACTCACTGGCTGTTCTATCAGGCCCTACTTTTGCCAAAGAGTTAGCGATGGGTATGCCAACGGCTATCTCTGTCGCTTCACCTGATGAAGTTTTCTTAGAAGAGCTGCAAGAGAAGATTCATTGCGGCAAAACATTCCGCGTATACGCAAACTCTGATTTCATCGGCATGCAACTGGGTGGCGCGGTTAAAAATGTTATCGCAATTGGCGCAGGCATGTCGGATGGTATTGGCTTTGGTGCCAATGCACGTACCGCGCTTATCACTCGCGGTTTAGCTGAGATGAGCCGATTAGGTGCAGCTCTTGGCGCGCAACCAGAAACCTTCATGGGCATGGCTGGGTTGGGTGACTTAGTACTAACCTGTACTGATAACCAATCACGTAACCGTCGCTTTGGTTTGGCACTTGGCGCAGGCAAAGATGTGGATACCGCACAAGAAGAAATTGGCCAAGTCGTTGAAGGTTATCGCAACACCAAAGAAGTTTGGTTATTATCAGAACGCATGGGCGTTGAGATGCCAATTGTTGAACAAATTTATCAAGTGTTGTATCAAGGGAAAGATGCACACCTGGCGGCGCAAGACTTACTTGCTCGAGATAAAAAATCAGAAAGATAATAAGAGCAGATACGAGATTCGAGTAAACGAGATGCGAAAAGAGTAAAAGCAGGTTGAGCGCTTAAAGAAGGCTGCTTTTCGTTACTCGCATCTCGCTACTCTAATCTGTTCTTGTCGCTCTTCGCATCTCTCATCTCGCTACACGTATCTGGTTTAAAATAATGGATGGTAAAATGAAACACTGTGAACAACAAAAAGTTTGGCAATGCATTGTGAAGGAAGCTCGACAGCAGTCGGAGCAAGAGCCTATGCTTGCGAGTTTTTATCATGCCACGATCATCAACCATGAAAGTTTAGGCGCAGCCCTTAGCTATATCCTAGCAAACAAGCTAAAGACGGCTTCAATGCCAGCAATGGCAGTGCGTGAAGTGGTTGAACAAGCATTTAAGCAGGACCAATCTATTATTGATGCGGCTGCTTGTGATATTTGCGCGACGGTAAATCGAGATCCTGCGGTCGAGATGTACTCGATGCCTCTGCTTTATCTGAAAGGCTACCACGCACTTCAAGGTTACCGAGTGGCGAACTGGTTATGGAAACAAGGCCGTATCGCACTTGCCACTTACCTACAGAACCAAATTTCGGTTGCTTGCCAAGTGGATATTCACCCAGCCGCTCGTATCGGCAAAGCTATCATGCTCGACCACGCGACAGGCATTGTGATTGGTGAAACCGCTGTCGTTGAAAATGATGTATCTATCCTTCAAGACGTGACCCTTGGTGGTACGGGTAAAGAAGGTGGCGATCGTCACCCTAAAATCCGAGAAGGTGTAATGATCGGTGCCGGTGCTAAAATACTCGGTAACATTGAAGTGGGTGAAGGCGCGAAGATTGGTTCTTGCTCTGTGGTTCTTCAGGCAGTTCCACCTCATACGACAGTCGCTGGCGTTCCTGCAAAAATTGTTGGAAAGCCGAAAACTGACAAGCCGTCTTTGGATATGGATCAGGGGTTTAACGGTCGCTCTCAGAACTTCATCCATGGTGATGGGATTTAAGAGCAGATTCGGGATGCGAGTAACCGAGATGCGAAGAGCTTAAAAGCAGATTCGGGGTTCGAGTAACCGAGATACGAAGAGCTTAAAAGCAGATTCGGGGTTCGAGTAACCGAGATACGAAGAGCTTAAAAGCAGATTCGGGATTCGAGTAGCCGAGATACGAAGAGCTTAAAAGCAGATTCGGGATTCGAGTAACCGAGATACGAAGAACTTAAAAGCAAATGCGGGGTTCGAGTAACCGAGATACGAAGAGCTTAAAAGCAGATGCGGGATTCGAGTAACCGGGATGCGAAGAGCTTAAAAGCAAATGCGGGATTCAAGTAACCGAGATACGAAGAGCTTAAAAGCAAATGCGGGATTCAAGTAACCGAGATACGAAGAGCTTAAAAGCAGATGCGGGATTCGAGTAGCCGAGATACGAAGAGCTTAAAAGCAGATTCGGGATTCGATTCAGCGAAATTCGAAAAATTAAGAGCAGATGAATACAACTAAATGACGATAATGATGAAACAAATTCGAGCCATTAGCCGGACTCTTCTGATATCTACCAGCCTTTGCGCTGCTCTGTTATCTACATCGTCATTTGCCGCCTCTCAGGGGGAACTGAAAGGCGTATCGAGCGAAATATCTCGCCAACAAAAAAACCTTTCCTCACAGCAGAAAAAACTCGATAACCTACAGGCAAACCTCAAGAAACAAGAGCTGTCCATTGTGTCGCTTGAAAAGGCGATTCTAGACAGTAAAAAGCAACTCAATACCGCTAATGCAAATCTTGCTAACTTAGACACCAAGATTAAAGCGCTTACGGCTCAGAAAAAAATCCATACCGACAAGTTAGAACAACTGATTCAAACTTACTACATGACAAGTCGAGCGAAAGCGTCTTCTCACATCCTCAACACTGGTGTGGAAGAAGATCGCATCAGTCACTATTACCAACACCTTGCCAAAGCGCGCTCCGCAACAATCAAAACGATTGAACAGACGCAACTTGAATTAGAAGAAAGCCATAAACAGCGTCAACTTGAGCAAGAACAGATAGCATCACTATTAAAACAGCAAACCACCAAGCGCGATACGTTAGCCAAAACTCAAACTCAGCGTAAGAAAACCGTTGGCAGTATTAAAAAGAACATTTCGGGTGATAAGAGTTACTTGGCGGAACTTCAGCGCAATGAAACTCGCCTAAAAGCTGAAATAGCGAAAGCAGAGAAAGCGGCTCGCGAGAGACGTAATGCAATCCCTATGGATGGGTTAGCCAAACGTAAAGGCAAACTGCCTTGGCCAATCAAAGACAAAGTTCTGCATAACTACGGTTCACGCCAAACGGGACAAATTAACTGGAAAGGCATGGTGATCAACGCTAAGTATGGTCAGCAAGTTAAGTCTGTTTATTCAGGCACGGTAGTATTTGCCGAGTACTTACGAGGTTATGGCTTAGTGGTTCTTCTTGACCACGGTAAAGGCGATATGACGCTCTACGGCTTTAACCAAGCACTTTTAAAGAAAGAAGGTGACAAAGTTAAAGCCGGTGAAGCGATTGCACTTGCTGGTGACACTGGCGGCCAAACGCGCCCATCACTGTACTTTGAGATTCGTAGAAACAGCCAAGCTCAGAATCCAAAGAGTTGGTTAGTTCGATAAAGAGCAGATACGGGATGCGAGTAACCGAGATGCGAAGAGCTTAAAAGCAGATGCGAGATTCGAGTAACCGAGATGCGAAAAGCTTGAAAGCAGATGCGAGATTCGAGTAACCGAGATGCGAAGAGCTGAAAAGCAGATACGAGATTCGAGTAGCCGAGATGCGAAGAGCTGAAAAGCAGATGCGAGATTCGAGTAGCCGAGATGCGAAGAGCTTAAAAGCAGATGCGAGATTCGAGTAGCCGAAATGCGAAGAGCTTGAAATCAGATGCGAGACTCGGGTAATCGAGATGCGAAGAGCTTAAAAGCAGATTCGAGATTCGGGTAGCCGAGATGCGAAGAGCTTAAAAGCAGATGCGGGTGCGAATGCTCCAGATACAGAAGGGTTAAAGTAGGTACGAGGAAAAGGTACTAATTAATCTTGAGCAACCCAAAAGAGTTAAGAGGCCTTGAACTAGTCACGTACAAAACCTCGTCATTCCAGAATTGAGGGACGAAATATCTGGAATCTCAGTATCATATATTATTTGTCATGTTTAATTCACCACAACACAAAGATTCCCTATCACGCTCGTACCTCGCTGTAGGGAATGACGTCGCTATTTACAATGCGTGATGAAGAAATCGATACGAATAACATGTTAACCAAGAGCTTTAAAAAGCGAGTGCAGTAATCGTATTAATGAGTAACCACCGCTCTTCGAATCTCGATTACCCGCATCTGGCGTTAGCTGTTCAAAGCTTTCACACCATCTTCCAACAGTGTCAGCTGCTCAAAGCCTTGAGTTGTCGCAATCGGTTTAACCGTCGCGATCATCTGTAGCATTCCTTGATGAACGACTTGCTCTGTAATTTGAGCTTTTGGAGACATCGCAGATTGATACGCCAACCAACCCGATGCGATCAAGTGAAGAGACGTCACCATCGACTTCATTTCCGCATCCGTTGCTTTAAGCAAGTTCAACTCAACAAAGGCTCTCATAATATCGACAAGGTTGGTTTGCAATCTTTCTTGCACAGCCATGTAATCAAGATGGAGTTTTTCATCACGTGACAATATTTCAGGTAGATTCGCATAGAAGAATCGGTACTTCCACATCAGTGTGAAGATAGAATCTAAGTAGGTCTTTAGTAGCGTCAGGCTTTCTTGCTGGCCTTGAATCGGCGTGAACCTTTCAAGCAACTCTGTTGAATAGAGGGTGAAGATATCACGTACAATTTCTTGTTTGTTACGGAAGTGGTAGTAGAGGTTACCAGGGCTAATCTCGATATGCTCAGCAATATGATTGGTCGTAATACTACGCTCGCCGTGCTCATTAAAAAGCTCTAGAGCAGCGTAAACAATCTTGTCACGTGTTTTCATTAGTTACTAGTATCCCTATCCGTTTAGTGGTTCAGTATATCGCCACTAAGCGGATAGATCGAGCTGATAACATCTGGTCTGCGAAGCTCAATATTCATCCGCTCATAAGTCGCTCACCATGTTTATCTTAGACGTCGCATTGGATAGCTAAATTCATGAAGTTAATTCATATACTAATGAATGAGTAACCTGGGTTTGCACTAGCCCGCCTTTGTCATTCCTTGCTATACTCGCGGTAGTTTTATATTCAAAAGAGTAGGAAAAGTATGATTATCGTAACGGGCGGGGCTGGTATGATTGGCAGCAATATTGTTAAGGCGCTGAACGAAGCAGGCCACAACGATATTCTAGTTGTCGACAACCTAAAAAATGGTAAGAAGTTTAAAAATCTTGTCGACCTAGACATCACCGACTACATGGATCGCGACGACTTCCTAACTCAAGTTATGGCTGGCGATGATTTCGGCCCTATTGAAGCTATTTTCCATGAAGGTGCTTGTTCGGCAACGACCGAGTGGGATGGTAAATACATGATGCTCAACAACTATGAGTACTCAAAAGAGCTACTTCATTACTGTGTTGAGCGTGAAATCCCCTTCCTATACGCCTCTTCTGCCGCTACTTACGGTGAGACAAATACTTTCATCGAAGAGAAAGAGTACGAAGGCGCATTGAACGTCTACGGTTACTCTAAACAACAATTTGATAACTATGTTCGCCGCTTAACCGCTGATGCTGTAGCGCATAACGAGACGTTACCTCAAATTACGGGTTTCCGTTACTTCAATGTTTATGGCCCTCGTGAAGATCACAAAGGCAGCATGGCCTCTGTTGCTTTCCACCTAAACAACCAAATGAACGCCGGTGAGAACCCTAAACTGTTCGCAGGTAGCGAAACCTTTAAGCGTGATTTTGTTTACGTAGGTGATGTTGCCGCCGTAAACCTGTGGTTCTTAGAAAATGGTGTTTCTGGCATCTTTAACCTAGGCACCGGCAATGCTGAGTCTTTTGACGAAGTAGCCAAAGCGGTCATTAAACACCACGGTAAAGGTGAAATCGAAACGATTCCTTTCCCTGAGCATTTAAAAGGCGCTTACCAAGAATTCACACAAGCAGACTTAACCAAGCTTCGCGCTGCTGGCTGTGATGTGGTATTTAAAACGGTTGCAGAAGGTGTTGCGGAATACATGACTCTGCAGAACCAATAATCACTCTCTTACTTTTCAATGACTGAGAGCTTTCAATGACTGAGAAGCGCAACGACTTCGATCCAGCGGCCTACAATCCCACCTTCAAGTGGGACTTTCTTGCTCCTAAACATTGGGGTACTTGGCTTGGTGTTTTGGTGGGGATACCCTTGGTGTTTTTCCCACAAAAAACAAAGTACTGGTTAAGCTGCAAGCTGGCAAAGTATTCGATTAAAAAGCCAAGTCGCACCATTAATAATGCTTGGATTAACTTCGGCCTCTGTTTTCCAGAAAAAAGTGACGAAGAGAAAGAACAACTGCTTGAGAAAACGCTAACCACTGCCGTTTCATTTTTGCTTAACTTTGCCTCTCTCTCACTACGCAGTCAAAACTGGTTAACCAAAAACACAACCATTCGTGGTATTAACAATATTCATGAAACGCTGGAACAAGGGCACAAAGCGATCCTATTAGTGCCTCACAGCTGGGGGATTGATATTCCCGCTATCTATCTAGCCTCTCAAGGTTTACCCGTTTCTGCGATGGCGAAGAGACAGAAGAACCCTGTGACGGACTGGTTAATGCATAAACAACGCGTTCAATACGGTGGCCGGGTATACGAACGTGACAATGGCATCAAACCTTTTATCAAATCAGTAAGAGATGGTTACTTAGGTTACTACTTACCTGACCAAGATCACGGTCGAGAGCACAGTATCTTCGTTGATTTTTTCAATGTATCAAAAGCAACGTTGCCGGGGCTTGGTAAGCTTTCTAAAGTCAGTAGAGCAAAAATCATTCCTGTATTCTCAAACTATGACGCTCAAACGGGTCAATTCAGCATTGATGTACTCCCAGCTTGGGAAGATTACCCTTCACAAAGCGATCATCAAGATACACAAAGAATGAATCAGTTTATTGAAGGTGCGGTAAGGAAACGTCCTGAGCAATACATGTGGGTATTGCGTTTCTTGACGACTCAACCCGATCCAGAAAGTACCTATAACCCTTACGAAGACAGAGAGCTGTGGCTCAAGACGTATACACGATGAAGAAGATTCTGATAATAGGTCCATCTTGGGTGGGCGACATGGTAATGTCACAGTCGTTGTACATTACACTCAAACAACAACACCCAAATGCACTGATTGACGTAATTGCACCCGGTTGGTGTAAACCGATTCTTGAGCGTATGCCCGAAGTCAATCAAGCGATTGAGATGCCTCTTGGCCATGGTGAGTTCAATTTACTTGGGCGCCGAGCCATTGGTAAAACGCTTCGTGATACGAAATATGACCAAGCTTTTATCTGTCCAAACTCAGCCAAGTCAGCATTGATTCCTTGGTTTGCAAACATTCCAAAGCGTACTGGCTGGAAAGGCGAAATGCGTTATGGTCTATTGAATGACCTTCGCCCTAACAAAAAATCGTTCCAATACATGGTGGAGCGCTATGTCGCGCTTGCTCATCCAAAAGCAGAGATGATTGACTCTAGTTCTTTGGGGGGATTAGAACAGCTACCGAGACCCGCTCTAACCATTCTCAAAGATGAGCAGTTAAAAACGACAGCGAAGTTTAAACTGACTCAGGATACGGCCATCACAGGCCTTTGCCCTGGTGCAGAATTCGGCCCGGCTAAGAAATGGCCTGAAACGCATTATGCAGAAGTCGCAACGTCGATGAGCAAATCAGGCAAGCAAGTTTGGTTGTTTGGTTCTCAAAAAGATGTCGAAACGTGTAACAACATAAAGGCACTTGTTCCTGAACAGTTACAATCAAAAATTCATGTATTAGCCGGTCAAACCAGCCTCATTGAAGCAGTAGACTTGCTTGGCGCTTGTCAAACTGTGGTGGCCAACGATTCTGGCTTAATGCACGTTGCTGCTGCTGTTGGTTGTAATGTTGTTGCCGTTTACGGTTCAACTTCACCAAAATACACTCCACCCTTGGCTGAAAAAGTAGATATTGTCCATACGGACATCGAATGTCGCCCTTGCTTCAAGCGTGAGTGTGAATTTAAGCATTTAAAATGTCTAACAGAGCTATCACCAAAGCAAGTCATCGAGAGCATCCACAAGTTAGAAGCGATTTCGGTAAGTGCATGTTAATCCGACTTTTCTATACGCTGCTTCTTGCGCTTGTAGCCCCGCTATTATTATTTGGCTTATATAAAAGTAAGCCAAATAAGCCGAAGTTTGGGCGCCGTTGGAAAGAACATTTTGGGATAACACCCCGGATCAAATCGAACCAACGCCCTATCTGGATTCATGCCGTCTCTGTCGGCGAGAGTATCGCTGCTGTACCTCTGATCAAAGAGATCAAAAAACAAAACCCAGACCAAACTATTGTCGTCACAACGACAACCAGTACCGGTGCAGAGCAAATTGAAAAATTAGGTGCGTTGGTTGAGCACCGCTACATGCCTATCGATTTTAGCTTTGCTGTTAAGGGCTTTCTAAAAGCGGTGAACCCAACACAGATGCTGATTATCGAAACCGAGCTTTGGCCAAATACACTTAACGTGGTTAATAAAGCAGAGATTCCAATTACCGTCGTTAATGCTCGTCTATCAGAAAAGTCATGTAACAACTATGCCAAGGTTCAACCACTATTTAATTTGCTGCATCCCTGCCTAACCAAAATACTTTGCCAAACTGAATCTGACGCTGCACGCTTCGAATGTTTAGGTGTAGATAAAAACAAATTGGCTATCACTGGTTCAATTAAGTTTGATATTCAAATTTCAGACGAAGTAAGAGAAAAGGGCAAAGCACTAAGGGATGAGCTTGGTGCAAACCGTCCTGTATGGATAGCTGCCAGCACTCATAAGGGTGAAGATGAACAAGTGTTTGCTGCACATAAACAAGTATTAGAGTCTAATCCTGACGCCTTGCTGATTGTTGTTCCTCGCCATCCTGAGCGATTTGATGACGTATTCGAGCTCAGTCAAACATTCGGTTTTGAGACAGAACGAAGAACGAAGCAAATGAGTAAACAAGCCCCTATAACAGACAGGACTCAAGTCTACCTAGGGGATACCATGGGTGAGATGCTGATTTTAATGGGTGCTGCCGATGTCTGTTTTATGGGCGGCAGTTTACTTGGCGACAAGGTTGGTGGGCACAATGTATTGGAACCGGCAGCTTTAGGTGTCCCTGTAATATCCGGCCCTAGCTATTACAATTTTAAACAAATTGTTGAAAAAATGCTTAAAGCGAATGCTATAAGTGCTGTTGACAACAACCAATTAAACAACCAGTTAATTTCAATGTTTACCAACTTAGACTCTCGAAAAGCACAAACAGTAAATGCAAAAACAATTGTCGAACAAAACGTAGGTGCCATAAATAAAACAATTTCCGAAATAAATACGAAGTTTTAGCCCACTTAAGGTTATTATTTAAGTTCAATGTCTAAACTTAAATAGACCTCTATTTTCGATAGATACCAATTTTTGCTATCTTCTACTTAGTTTAGTATTATCAAAAGGTCATTTAAAAATGAATACTGATACCATTTCAGTCCTCGATTGCACATTACGTGATGGTGGCTACTATAATAACTGGGATTTCAACCCAGAAGTTGTCGATCAATACCTTAACAGCGTAGCAAGCGCAAACATCGACTACGTCGAGTTAGGCTTACGCAACTTTGCAAAGATCGGCTTCTTAGGCGCATTCGCTTACACGACTGAAGATTTCATCAATACCCTGACTTTACCTGAAGGCCCAACTTACGGTGTTATGGTCGATGCGAAAACTATCCTTGAATCAGGCATACCAATCGAAGACGCGATTGATGAACTCTTCGTGCCTGCGGCTAACAGTAAAATTGAACTCGTTCGTGTTGCAGCACACTTTCATGAAGTAGATCTTTCAGCGCCTATCGTCACTCACTTGAAAAAACTGGGGTACATCGTAGGTTACAACCTTATGCAAGCTGGTGGTAAACCCGATGACGTTATTGCGGATAAAGCACGTCAAGCAGCGAGTTGGGAAGGTTTAGATGCTCTTTATTTTGCAGACTCACTAGGCAATATGGATGGCCAAGAAGTACAACGCATTGTAACGGCGCTTCGTACTCATTGGGCTGGCCCTATGGGTATCCATACTCATAACAACATGGGTAAAGGCTTAGATAACACACTTTCAGCAATGGAAGCTGGTGTATCGTGGTTAGATACGACAGTGACTGGTATGGGGCGAGGCGCAGGCAACACTCAAACTGAAAGCTTACTGGCTTACCTAGACAAAGGTGATTCCAAGTATAAACCCAAACCAATCTATGAATTGGTTATTCGTCATTTTGAAGCAATGCAAAAAGACTACGGTTGGGGGAGTAACTTATTGTATTTCTTAGGTGCTCAGAATGATGTACACCCAACCTATATTCAAAACCTACTCTCCAATACTCACTACGGTACCGACGAAATCATTGGGGCGATTGACTACCTTAGCAAACTAGAAGGTACAACGTCATACAATGGGGCAGTACTGAATACAGCTTTGAGCTTTTCTAACAATAAAGCTGAAGTTACTGGAAGCCAAGACATGCAAGGCCTCTTTGATGGGAAAGATGTACTTGTTATTGCTAATGCTCCAAATACAGAAAAATATGCTTCCGCAATTGAGATGTATATTAAGAACACTCAATCTGTGGTTATTTCAATTAATACTACCGCACACATTGCACCTGAATTAATTGACTACTATGTTATTTCTCACAATTCAAAGTTCTTGTCAGAGTCAAAACTCTACAAAGGGTTAGATAAAACCATCATCCTTCCAAAATGTCGCTTTACATCTTCTGAGTTGTCAGAGCTTGAAGGTTTAAACTTAATTGATTATGGATTAGAGGTTGTAAAAGATACATTTGCAACGCAAGGCACTCATACAACAACGCCATACGATATTACTACAGCTTACATCCTGGGGGCTTTGCTGGAATCACAAGTCAACGCCATTTCCGTGGTTGGTTTTGATGGTTACGCTCAAGATGACGTTCGCCAGCAAGAGATGGTAGATATCTTGAATCTTTATCATGCGCATGAGAAAAGCCTAGAAATCACATCTTTGACTCCAACCAGCTACCCGGTTGCTAAAGGCTCTGTCTATGCCCCAGTTAAGTGATTATAATATATACATTTTTGATTGTGATGGGGTCATTTTAGATTCCAACCAATTGAAAATCGAAGCTATGAAAAATGCGCTGGAGGCGCATTTTTCAGCTCAAGATCTTATTATTGAATGCATCGATTATTTCCGTCATAACTTTGGTAAGTCTCGCTTTCATCATGTCGCGCACTTTCTCGATAATATCCTCGATATTAAAAAGGAACAAAGGAATAAACTTGAGCAGCTGATTTTGGCAGACTTCTCCAAACAATGTCGCACCTTATATTTAATGGCACAGCTAACCCCTAGTTTTATGGCATTTCTTGACCAATGCAAGGGTAAGCGATACGTTGCGAGCGGCTCTGAACAAGGTGAGTTAAGAGGTGTCTTTGCCCAACGAGGTTTAGATGTTCACTTTGATGGTATCTTTGGCTCTCCCACACCAAAGGCTGAGCTTATCCAACGTATTCTTGAGCAAGAACAAAACACAAATGCAGTCATGTTTGGCGATGCTGAGTCTGATATGTCATCCGCTCAACAGAATCACATCGACTTTGTGTTCTACGCGCCTTATTCCAATGTAAAAGAGAAGATGATTGAGCAGTGTCATTTGCAGCAACACTTGATTATCGATGACTTTTCAACTGTGAGATTCTAATTATGAGCAATGAAAAAACTTTCGCTGTCGTTATTCCTGCACGTTACGAGTCTAGCCGATTCCCAGGCAAGCCATTGGTCGATATCTGTGGGAAACCAATGATACAGCACGTATGGGAGCGTTGCTGTCTAGCCACAGGCCAAGATAAAGTGTATGTGGCAACCGATGATGCTCGCATCCAAAGCGCCGTTGAAAGCTTTGGGGGGCAAGTAGTGATGACAAGCTCAGAATGTTTAACCGGTACAGACAGACTTGCAGAGGCCAACTTGCAGCTTGACTGTGACTTCATCGTTAATGTCCAAGGTGATGAGCCACTTATCAACCCAAACGACATCAATACGGTGATTAAGGCTTTTTTAAAAACCGGTAATGTGACTAACGCGATGTGTGCTATCACTTCAGAAAGAGAGTTCCGCTCTTTTACTGTCCCTAAGGTCACATTCAGTCAATCAGGTAAGCTACTTTACATGAGTAGAGCTTGCATTCCTCAGACTAAAACGGGTGAATATAAATTTGGTTACAAGCAGGTGTGTATCTATGCCTTCTCAAAAGAACAATTAGCGTTTTTCTACAGCAAGAAAGTAAAAACTCGCCATGAGCAAGTCGAAGATATTGAGATACTACGCTTCTTAGAGTCCGATTACATCGTTGATATGGTCGAAGTTGAATCAGGTTCATTAGCTATTGATATTCCAGAAGATATTGCTTTTGTAATCGATAAAATGAACAAAGATTCTCAAATGAAGTAAGGTATTAAATCATGAATAATGTAGAAGAGCTTTTTTCATTTGATAAAGCCCAAGCAACACAATTCCTTATCGACGCAGTTACCTCGAAAGACTTGTCGATCAAGCATCCAACTAAAAATATAGCTACTTTTAGTCGACAAAGTAAACGCTATCGAAAAGCAAATATTATTTGTTTCACAGATGAGCAAAATGCAAACCCATGGTATTTGATACAAATTTATGACTTTGTAAATGGTTACATTTGCGAAGATCAAGTCTTCAACCCTTTAAATGCCAGTGAAATCAATGAGATAGAAAGGTTACTTTGTGATAATCAATTAACTTTCAACTACTATAAGAACAGTAAGAATATCGATGGTCTGATTTTCTCTCAGGTTAGACCTTATCACTATATTTACGACCAATATGTAAATTATTTCGCTCTGAGCGAACTATCGAATATTGATGAGTATTGCTACACAGATAAGAACTGCTTTTATCGAGAATTGCCAAACAATAAACAATTAAAGCAAGTCAAAGAGCAAGGTTGTTACTTATTCCCTTGTATCAAAGGAGGAGACTATGACTCATCAACCGCAACCAAGATGCATAAGTTCCTCCAAAGCAGTCATGTGAGCCAGCATGTAGATACAGAACTAACCCTCTGGTTTGGTATTACAGCACAGAAAAGATCTTGGATAGAACAGTCACAAAGCTGTGTAAAGATCGCAAAAAGGTTAAGTAGGCACTACAGCAGTATCACTTTATTCATTGATGGTTGGACTTCACTTGCGGGAGGGGTTCCTGATAGTCCGAAAGATATTGCTCGTGATAACTCTGTTTTTTTTGCTATTCGAAAGCAACTTAAGAATGAAAAAAATTTGAAAGTCGTTAGTCTCATCGGTAAGGATTACAAAGATAAAGTCTCTTATGCTAATACTACTGATGCTTTTGTTGCGAACTCAGGAACTGGTGGCATGGTACCAATGATGTTTTCTGACAAACCTGGAATCATTCATTCAAATGGACGCTTACACACCTTTGAACGTTCATATAGCGATAAAATCAAGGTAACTGATATTGATAAAATCACTGCCGAAGAACATGCCATTGATGCAGGTGTATACTCTATAGACTGGAGAGTAATCTATAATGATCTATGCGGAATACTCCAGCTAGAAGATGAATTAGAAGAAAGAAAGCCTATGAAAAACAAGTTTTTCCTAAATTTAAAAAAGGTAATTTTTAAGAAAAAAATCCAAATCTGGTCAAAAATTAAAAAATAAAAAATAAAATTGCCCTTTATATACCAACGAGATCCTTATGAACGTTTTTTTAGTTACCTCCCCTTTTCAATACATTTGTGCCAATGAAGCTCGTGTCGCTTATCAAGCCAACAAAAACGTATTGGTGTTGATTGAACAAGACAATTCAATAGGACAGCGTCAGATGGCTTCGTTATTGAATGAAAATGACTGGCTGAAAGTGATTCGTTTTCCTCGTAATAAGCGCACGACCATTACACCGAAAATCATCAGGCAAATTATGACCCTAAGTCAAGGTCAGCTAGATACTCTATTCTATAGTGAGTACTTTTCATGGCGCAGCAAACTACTTATCCGAAACTTACCATTCAAAAAACATGTTTTCTTCGATGATGGCACTATGACGTTTTTTGATTACTACGATCATATTGAATCAAAGGCCAAATATTATCGACCTCGTTGGCTACAAGACTTCCAACTTCGCTTAAAAGGCATCCAACCGATAGGACGTTTGGGATATTTTGATAACACCGAGATTTTCTCCATTTTCCATTTCGAAAACTGCATAACGGTGCTACGTGAGAACAAATTATCGGTATTGCGGGAGCAAATTAGTCTGAGCTCAGGAGGGGGCAAACCTAAAAATGTCTTTATTGGTCAAGGTAGTGTTGATGAGTCAGGACGAATCAAAATCGCAGAGTATTTGAATTTAATCCGTGCTGCTATCACACCAAATCAATCAGAACCCTTGCTATACATCCCTCATCGTACAGAAGCAGAGCACGTCACTGAGCAGGTAAAAGGCCTAGAGGGAGTGCAATACCATATGCCAGATTTCCCAATTGAAATCGAACTTATGAAAATAAAAGTCCGGCCTAGTACTATAATTGGACTCTCCTCTACTGCCCTCTATACCTTGTCAAAAATCTACCCTGAGGCGAATATCCAACTTATCCCACCAATAGCTGTTGTCAAAGGAGAGAGGGATAAGCGTATTGCAAATTATTTAAACAACTACTTTACATATTTAAAGGCCTAGATAAGGCAACCATAATATCCGCCCTCTAAAAAGGCAACTTTAATTGTTAGGTGGTAGAGAAAAGCACTACTTTTTCATGCGGTTACTTTTCGGAGGTATTACCGGGTAACAGCTCCTCATAACCAATACTACTACCAATAAGCCAATTTTTATTTTAAATCAAAGACTAAACCCGTCATCCACGACGATATTCTGCCCTGTTACATAACGAGACTGCTCAGAGAGCAAGAAGAGCACAGAACCAACAACCTCTTCTACATATAGCATGCCTGCACCATGGGTGTTGTTTTTGTAGGCCTCTAAAAATGCGTCTGGTTGATGGTCGAAGATCCCACCTGGACTAACACAGTTTGTACGAAAACGGCTGTCATTAACGTAGGCTGCAGCGTACTTACTCAAATGCTGAATCGCTGATTTAATTGCTGCATACTCTACTGGCATCGTCATCGGAGTGTTGTCATAAATATCAAACTTCGGAGCAACAACACCGTATATCGAGGAAATATTCACTAGTGATAACGGGTGTTCTGTGCGCTTGAAGTAAGCAGCAGCTTGCTGGACAAACAAAAACGCACTCCCTAAATGCAGAGACAGATTGTCATTGAAACTGTCAAAGCTCACATCAAAGAAATGCTTACCGTAGGTTTTGTTTCTTGGGTAAGTCGTGTTTACGGCCCCATCTAACGGCGTATTCCACCCCTCGAAAAAAGCCTTAACTGAGTGCTCATTGGTCACATCCAGCTCAACTAACGAAAATAATTCGTTATCCAGTTCAACTCCCACACTCTCTAAACGTTCTTTCGTCGCATCAACATTGATATCGGCAGCAATAACTTTTGCCCCCTGAGCAAGCACAGCAGGAACTAAACGAGATCCCAATAAGCCCCCAGCTCCAGCAATTAATATCGTCTTACTCTTTAGAAGTTCATTCATCACTCTTCACCCATAACAATAGCTTCTGCTAGTTTAAAATCATAAATATCATCGATATCTATTGCCCTTTCCTTCGGTACTTCGATGCTCGTCACTTTGCCACTGAACAGTCCGTAATTATCCAAGACAAAGCAAGGGGTTGTTGCATAAACAACGGTAGTTATATCAAATACTTCTGGAGCATCTTGTCGTCTTGTTACTTCACCACTTGGTTTATTCACTAATTCAACCAAGCCGTGTTCGTCTTTCTTTACCATGTTAAAAAATGGGCTGCGGCTTGCGGGAGTCACGGAAATACAAATATCCGCAGAATCTTTCTGAAGTTGTAGGATCGACGATTCCACGTCTTCAACACTGCGCAAAGGACTCGTTGCTGGCAGACTAATAAAGTGAGCAAAGTCGCCATAGTTGGCTTGTACCCACTCAACAGCATGACGCCATGAAAGCCACTCTGGGCTCGTGTCTGTTGCTAGTTCTTGTGGGCGTTCAATCAATGTTGCACCACAACCCACGGCGACTTTGGCAATCTCGCTATCATCAGTTGAAACAAAAACATCGCTAATCGATGCACAGGCTTTCGCTGTTTCAATCGAATATTGCAATAGGGGTTTACCAGCAAGTGGTTTAATGTTCTTGCCAGGTAAGCCTTTAGAGCCCCCACGAACAAAAATAAATGCATAGTTTTTCATTGGATAGCCTAGCCTTTAGTTTGAGTTTGAGCATGCTGCTTAATTGTTTCGATTAACTCGACCGTTTTGCCAGCCTGTTGAAGGTCAATACAACTATGCTTATTGCCTTTAGTCATATTGATGAAGTCTTGCAACATATTGAGGTACATTTTGTTTTTATCCCAAGCCGGGTCGCTATAAACAGTACTTTCACCAGTATTTTTGGTCTGCTTAACCTCATTTTTAATCAGGTCCCATTCAACCGTACCTTTACTGCCAACAAAGCGGCAACGTCGATAAGCTTGGCACTGTAAAAAATCCAAATGAATATTGACCAAAGTACCACCCTGGGTAGTTGTGACAACATCAACCAAATCTTCCACCTCTAAGCCCAGTTCATCTGAAGAACGTAAGTGAGCGTGTTGTAAAGTTAAATCGCCAAGAAGCCACTGCGCATAGTCTAACTCATGGCTGAGCTCTAATAGTGCCCCCCCGCCTAATTCTGCATTAGCAGATACACTGCTTCGATAATCTTTACTTGGGCGCCAATCAGGTAGGTACTGTCCTATTTCAATATACGCATTGTAGAGTTCTCCAATTGCCCCTTTGTCTAATAGTGCTTTTACTTCCAGACTTGAAGGCAAGTAACGTAAGCAATAACCGACAGCAACCGGAGTTTGCGTTTTATCAACGACAGTCTGTAAGTTGTGCACATCTTCAACACGTGTTGTCACTGGTTTTTCAATCAATGTTGGAATACCAGCCTTCAATAACGGGATTGTATGCTCAGCGTGGAAAGGGGCAGGAGATGCAGCAATAACAAGTTCCACATCTGAGCGAATGATCTCATCAAGATCAGAGACGACTTGGTCACAATCAGATACAGGATCTGCTGGAACTCTCCCACTCGCCGACATAGCCAGTAGTCTGCACTGTGGAAACAATAGCTTTAAATTTCTTCTATGTCGGGTAGCAATATTACCCAACCCGATAACAGCAACAGTTTTCAAAACTTAGTCCAGCCCTAGTGTATGAATATCTGCTTGCGCGCGATTAAAGTCATCCATACGACCTATATCCAACCAATATTCATGAATTGGAAACATTAAAACGTTATCACGCTCATTCATATGCTCTTCAAGCAACGTTGGCATATCCACTCGATGATTTTTAGGTACCGAATCAATGACGTCAGGTGACACTACATAAATGCCTGCATTCACAAAAAAGCGCTGAACTGGCTTCTCTACCATACTGGTGATTTTGTTGCCTTCGCCATTAATCACACCATATGGGATTTGATAGTCGTACTCTCTCACACACATTGTTGCGTCAGCGCCGTTATCAACGTGAAAATCAAGAAGACGTTGGAAGTCGACCTTAGTCAAAACATCGCCATTCATCATGATCAGTGGCAGATCTTTTGGTAAATCCTTAGGTAATAATCCCAGTGCACCACCTGTACCTAAAGGCTGCTCTTCGTGAACATAGGTAACATTCACACCCATTTCATTCCCATCGCCAAAATGCGCTTGAATTTGCTCAGGCATATAGTGAGTAGAAATGTAGAAGTTAACAAAGCCTGCTTTAATAAAACTTCGAATAACGGTTTCTAGGATTGGCTTATTGCCGATATGCAGCATAGGTTTAGGGCACGTATCGGTAAGCGGCTTAAGACGAGTGCCAAACCCACCAGCCATAATAAATACAGGATTCTGGTGTTTCGGTTGATGAAGTGCTCCATGAAGAGTTTCTAGCCCAACAACTTTGTCACTAGCATCGAGTAATGGGATCGACAATATCCCCCGACTTTCCATCAACTCAATTAACTCTTCTCGAGAAGACTCTTCGAGTGCTGTTGTCGGATTAGTGTTCATCACCTCTGACACAGATTCAGTCAACGGCAAGTTATTGAGTAAACCACGTCGAATATCGCCGTCTGTAACGACACCAAGCAGTGCATGTCCTTCATCGACAACTAACACAACTCGTAGCGCTTCGTTATTAATGATTTCTAACGCGTCTCGAATTGTGTTGTCTGGTTTAATTAGCACGTTGTTCCAACAATGACTCATAGCACACCTAATTTTAATTTTTTGAATGCTTGGCAACTTACAGCAAGCTAGTATGGTTCGATAATGCTTCTAAAAGGATAACATATGCTTTGTGGTGGTAGGGGTTTCGTTAAAATAGCACCCGCTCCGACAATAGAAAGTGTGCCTAATGTAACACCTTGTATCACCGTTGCATTCGCCCCTACGTAACAACCATATTCAGTTTTGACTTGGCCACACAACGTTGCTTTAGGAGCTATGTGGTTGTGAGCACCAATCTGGCAATCGTGCTCTACAATCGCGCTAGTATTGACGATGCTATGCCGCCCTATGGATGCACCAGCCTGTATAACTGCTCCTTCCATAATTTGAACACCATGTTCTATAGTTGCATATTCAGAGAAAAATGCAGTTTCAGCAATGACACTTTCAAATCGATAGCCTAATCCAATGAAGTAGCTCGCGATCTTTTCCCGCAAGTTAGATTTAGGCATCGCACCAATACCCAACACAAGTCTAACGTCATTGGGAGAAAACTGTTCTACGTCACTATCTTTGAGAAACTGCTTAATCCCCGAGAAAACCCTACGCTGGGAGACATCATCAGGACAAATCACCGCAACTATCTCACGCCCTTGGCGAAGTAAGATATCAGCAAGCACACTAGCATGGCCGCCCCCACCAATTAATACAATTGGCAGCTTAGAAACGACGCTACTCAAGAATCAGCTCTCCAGCTCGATATGCCTTGGAAGAAGTGCGCTCGAGCATGTCCCAATAGCAATAAGGTGACATACCATTACCCGGTCTTTTAATCGTCATGTTTTCGGGTGAAAATGCTTCACCTTCGTCAATATCACGATCAGCGACCAGACTTTTCCTCGCCACCGCTTTATTTTTCACCTCTGATACCGTTGGTGTTTTAACACGACTACCAAGTGCTTTCTCGACTTGGCGAATAGCGCTCACCATTGCAGTTAGATCTTGAGGCTCAAGGGAAGCTTTGTGATCTGGTCCTTCCATGTTGTTGTCCAACGTGAAATGTTTTTCGATCAACACTGCCCCACGAGCAACGGCAGCAATGGGAATAGTAATACCTTGACTGTGATCTGAGTATCCAGCTGGTAAGTCAAAAGCACGCCCTAAAGTATCCATCGCTTTCAGGTTAATCTCTTCCATCGGTGCTGGGTATTCTGTCGTACAGTGTAAAATGGTCACTTTAGTCTTTAGAGCTTGCTGACCCTCATCGGAAGCATAAGCCTCTTGGAAGGCTTGTTCTGAAGGTGTCGCGCTATCATCCGCAGTATAACCGAATGCAATAACTCCCAACGCCGTTTCGATCTCGGACAACGTCGCCATACCGGTAGAAACAATCAAATCACACCCTGTGCGAGCATGCTCTAACACAAGAGGTGCGTTGGTTAGCTCACCAGACGGTAGCTTCAAACGAGTTAAACCAAGGTCGTTGACTAAGAAATCCAAGCTCTCTGAATCAAAAGCCGTTGATAAAAACTCTATGCCGAGTTTCTCACAGTGTTTTACCAATTCATGGTGGGCATCATAGGAGAGCTCTAAGCGACTTAGCATAGCTAATTGCGACTCTTGCTTTTGTGTATTAGTGACCTGATAGTCTGCTTGCTTAGCTTCTTCAGTTACGAGGTTTTTCGCTTTAAACGTCTGAAATTTTACAATATCAGCCCCCGCCTGATGCGCTGCGTCAACCAGCTCAAATGCCAGTTTTTCATCACCATTATGGTTTACGCCTGCTTCGGCAATAATCAGAGTCATACCGCTCTCTCTTTAATTTTCAAGTGACTAAAAGCTAAATTTATAACTTTGTTAGTTCGGCAAATCGTGGAATGTCTTACATGGATTGAAATCCAATATTTTGATCATTTCAATGACCTTGCCACTGGTGTTTCCCTGCCCGTAAGGGTTCTCTATCGCTTCCGTTGGCTCTTTATAGTCACGAGCCACTGCTGAGAGCATCGCTCGCTCAATATCGACTTGATTTGCTTCACAATGCAACACACTCTTAGCAGCCAAACGGCCTTTCTGACGTACACCGATATCGACAGTCGGGACATCAAACGCTGGCACTTCAATAATGCCGCTAGAAGAGTTACCAATAACCGCCGAAGCATGCTTCACTGCGCTTAGATAACGCACTTGCCCTAACGAAGGGATTGCCAATACGCGTTCTGGTTGGCTTGCAGCGTTAGCTTCCAGCATCGGAATGATGCGACGCCCACCATCATCGGCATTTGGGTAAGTCAGAATAACTTGATGCTCTTGAAAAGCATCTAAAGCATCTAGCAAAGCTTGAAAGGATGCTTCTGGCGCTTCATTGCCGAGTGTCACCGGATGATAAGTCACCAAGAAAAACGGCTTAGTCAAAGAAAAGTTGAGAGATTCCCCCAACTCGCCCAATGACATGAAGTCAGCACGTTTAAGGTGGTCAAGGCCTATTGCACCGACATTTCTTACTCGCTCAGGTGCCTCACCCAATTGAATCACGCGCTGACGATATTCGTCTGTCGACGTACCATGCAGGTAGCTCAGCTTGGTAATTGCATGACGAATCGCATCATCGTATGCGCCTTCTGTAATTTCACCACCATGCAAGTGAACAATAGGAATACGCAAAATCATCGCCGTTTGAGCAGCGGCTAATGCCTCAAAGCGATCGCCAAGTATAACCAATACATCAGGCTGTAGACGTGCTAAAGAGTCCGAAAACCCAAGGACACCAAGGCCCATACTTTTAGCTGTACCTACGGCAGAATCAGATGAAAGCAGGATTTCAATTTTTTCATCAATCTTAAATCCATCTTTTTCTATCTGCTGATAGGTCTCCCCAAACTCCGGCGAAAGGTGCATCCCTGAAACGAGAAGCTGCAGTGTTAAATCGGGATCACTTTGAATATCTTTCAAAAGCCAAAAGAGCAGACCATACTCTGCTCTTGTTCCAGTAAAAACCGCTACTTTCTGAATCTTGTTTTCCATTAAGCGCCTTTAGACAGTTGAATGGGTGTGCTCGGAATGTTGATCAAATGCGCTTCAATAAACTCAGACTGCGTCAAGTCACCACGCAATGCGTTCTCGAACATAGGAAGACGATGCATCAACTGCCAAATAGGACGCGTCATGACACCCGCAGAGTTGGTTTCTTCCAAAATTTGTGCTCGTGATGCTGTGTCTGGGCAAATAATCGCATTCAGCCAATAATTCGATGTCGCGTATTCTGGCTCTGTCACGAATGTAAATTCTGAACCGGAGAAAAAATGTTGGTACTGTTCAGCCAATTGGCGCTTCTGAGCTAGGTATGATTCGAGCACTTCCATTTGTGCACAACCCAATGCGGCATTCAAATTTGGCATTCGATAATTGAAGCCAGGCTCATCATGATAAAACTCAAAAGGGTGTGGGACCTTAGCTGTCGTGGTCACGTGCTTAGTACGAGCACCCTGCTCTTGAGTTTTACACAGAACCATACCACCGCCACCGGTTGTAATAACTTTATTGCCATTAAAGCTGATCGCAGCATAATCACCGAATGTACCTGTATGTTGGCCTTTATAGAAAGAGCCCAAACTTTCTGCTGCATCTTCCACTAAGACCAGTTGCCACTTTAAACATACGGCGACTAACTCATCGAGTTCGACAGGGTGGCCGAAAGTGTGCATCGGAACCACAGCGCGGATGCGTTGTCTTGTTTGTCTATGGATACAACCTTTTTCAGTCAACTCAGCGTGTTGTGTTAGATAGTGGTCAACAGCTTTAGGGCACAAGCCTAAGCTTACCGGAGATATATCAACAAAAATTGGCTCTGCACCCATGTGGTACAGGGCATTGCAAGTCGCAACGAAGGTCAAAGCTTGTGTAACAACCAAATCACCACGTTGTACGCCCGCCATATAGAGTGCTGCATGTAAAGCCGCGGTGCCATTGACAGCAGCTACCGCCTTAGCACTTCCGGTGTAAGCTTCAATCTTCGATTCAAACTGATCCACAAATTTACCAACACTTGAGACAAACGTACTCTCAATGGTTTCTGTGACGTAAGCTTTCTCGTTGCCATTGAATGTTGGCGCATGCAAAGGAACAAACTCATTGGTTTGGTAAGTATCACGAACAAATTCAACTAATGATGCAGGTTTCATGATCTCTCCTACATTTTACTGTCTAGATATTTGCCTGTTTCTTTGTGTCCAAAGTCAGGAATCATAGTAAAGAATAGCTCGACGATTTGCTCTTTACTCCACTCTCGATCTGATTTCATTTGACCAATTGTACTTTCAAATAAATTCAGTAACTCTTGCTGATACAAAGGGTCGTTTTTAATAATGCCTAGGTTTGCAAAACGCTCCATATCGAGTGTTTCTTTATCGGTAAAAAACTCTTCAAAGTCTTTCTCACCAGTAGTGTCACTAGACGTAAACAAACAAGGCCACTTGCCTTGTGATGGAAGTGTTTTCGCCAACTCACGGGCTTCATCTTCGCTTTCACAAAGATGAGGTTCGTAACCGCGTTGCTCAAGGTACTTCACAGCAATATCTGCAAATGAGATTAAGTGAAGCGCTTCACTAAGTTTAGGGAAGAAGATGTCTCTGTTTCCACCAAAAATGCACGACATTAAGCATAACTCACCAGACTCTTGAGGCGTGACGAAGTAGCGTTTAATGTCATTTGGCGCCACGATAGGTTGGTTTTTCAATAGACGTTGGTTAAAGCCATGTAATAGAGAACCATCAGAGAATGCCACGTTAGCAAAACGTGCTGTCGAGATAGCCATCTCTTCACTTTTACGCATTAGGAACATCTCCATAATACGCTTTGATGCTCCCATCATATTGACTGGATTTGCCGCTTTATCTGTCGAGACACAGAAGTACTTCTTCACACCTGCATCGACAGACTGTTGAATGGTCTTGTCAGTATTAAACACATTCACATCAATCATTCGCATTAGCGTGTACGGATCTTTTTCACTACGGACATGCTTAAGTGCCGATAAGTTCAACACGTAATCGTATTGGCCATCTGCCTTAATAAACGCATCATACTCAATCGAGCCGATATCGAGAGCAAACGTTTGAAAGTCACCATTGATGTAACCAAAAGAACTACGAATATCTCGAACCACCTCCACCATGTTATTCTCACTGATATCAACAACATGCAATTTCTTTGGATTGCGTTTAAAGATCTCTTTAGTAACCGCTTGACCAATAGAGCCTGCACCACCAAGCACAAGAAAACGGGAATCCGAAACAATACGAGACAGCTCAGCTTCATGCTGACCAATGTCGTGAGTAAACAAAGCATCGGTACGACCGATCAAAGATAAAAGTGAGTTCATACAACCTCTTTAACACTAAACTTTAAAACTAACATTTATTATACCCGAACAATCTGAGGATGCAGGTTCGAATATCTCAAAATTATCATCAATTCGAAACGTCAACGATCCTGTGAGCTTTGGGAGAGTCTAGTCGAGGAATCGGTCGATTACTGCCTCAATCGCGCGTTTGGTCTTGAAGTAGAAACTATATGTCGACTTCTCTTTCATTACCTTCTTAATCATTCGATTGGATTGAGGCTTGGGCCGACGATGTTGGATGAACGGCATTGATAAACACCATCGACGCATTCTCGCCACAGTTTGCTTCTAGAATTTCGTAAATATCTAGAACGCGTGCCGTATAACTAAGGCTAAATACTTCTTCAACATAGGTAGCAACTTGATGAGGATGTGAATAGGTATCCTCTGTCAAATATTCGACATAGTACATAGGTTAAATGGAAGAAAATTTGCTTTAGCTACCTCCATTTTCAGGCTTGAGAAATCATAGTCTAACTCAAACCATAAGAAGTAAGTAACACCGCTTTAATGCTCACACTCTTGATTATCACGAGTGGAATCATGTACCTGTTCACATGCTTCTTTTACTTAGGAGTCAATGTGAATTTCATCAGTTTTATGAATAAGCCTGAAACCATAGAAAACCAAGCACTCTCAATGACCACGAGAATAATAAAAAACTAAAACTTCAACATGCTCTTTAGCATCTTTCCTGACCAACTCATAATAAAAGGAAATAAACTTTTAATCTGATGACCTTTAATATAAGAAATCAAAGAGATTGCATATTTTCTATCTTTTTTTGTTAACTGAACTGGAATATCATGAATATCTCGCAATAAAATCAATAAATCTTCATTCTTAGTAAGATACGAATCTAACTCTACTTTCCAAAGAAACTTCGATATAATAAAACGACGAGTCAGTGTAATAAACATTTTCAATGTTAAGTATTGAATTATTTCTTTAGGAACTTCCTTACTATCTAACAACAATCTAATAGCATTAGGGGAATCCTTCATTAACAGCTCCCCATTTGATGTTATAGAGTTAGCTAATGCTCTTCTGTAAGCATAAAATGTAATGTTAATAGTCGACAACCCTTCAGCTCGGCATAACAACCTTGGAACAGTTGCTGTATCTTCAGATACCATACCTACAGGAAATCTTAATCCATCAAACAACTCAGATTTATACAACCTAGCACAAGCCATAATACCATTACTTAATTCCTCAAGAGGGGTTACATTTACTGGTGTGCACTGAGTGACATCAATATCATTGAAATTTACTTCACTTTCAAAACGAAAGTTCCTAAAACTAATAATACTAGGCTTATCATTACAATATACAGAAATTAAAAACTCACAAGTTCTAGGATGTAACGCATCATCACTATCAAGAAATAAAACAAAATCACCAGTCATTATATCAAGCGCACTATTTCTTGCTTCTGACAACCCTTGATTAACTTCTTTTTCAATTAATTTAAAACCGTACTGTTCTTTATACTTCCTTGCAATAGACAAGCTCCCATCAGGAGATTTATCTTCAACCAGTATCACCTCAATATTATCATAAGTTTGATTAACAATTGACATTAAACAGTCATCTAAGAAGCTCTCAACATTATATATTGGTACAATTATAGTTATAACATTCATTTTATTTATTAAACCTGCTAATTTGTTCTAAAGCTTCTTGAAGGTAAGTGAAATTTGGCTTTTCTCCCTTAATTTGACGATTTGTTTTGTCCATAAATTGATATTGACCACCAGCGCCGACTTCTAAGATGTTGTCATCTGAGATCACAGCATACCCACTATAATTCGATGAGATGATCCAATCTCTATCAACGTGCTCACCCAGCAGATCCTCTCCTACTGAGTAATCTTTGACGTCATTGGTTACACCGAGGTAATGCTTCATAACTGTTGGCACAACATCTTGGTGACTAGTCAGGCTTTGTGAAGACCACTTCGTGTCTAGTTTATTAATGCCCGGGCCAAATATCGCAAAAGGCACTTTCACTTGAGCATCGGTAAAGTTGCTATTGTGCCCCCAGAAATTCATCTTGTTATCATTCATTTCTTGGCCATGGTCACCTGTGATAATTACAAGCGTATTCTCAAGGTCGCCCGTTTCTTTAAGCTTGTTCAGCACTTGTTCTGCCACAGAGTCTACGTAGCGCACACTTGTCTTATAACGATTAAAGAATGGTTGGGGATCGGTCTCATTATTGAGCTTCAAGTAGTTAACCACTTGTAACATTGGTTCATAACGAGGTTCGAAGCCTTTAGGGAAGTCATAACCATGCGGTGCATCATAGAACAGGAATGAAAATGCAGGCTTCGAATGATCACGATTTTCATACCAATTTAGCCAATCTTTCGTCAAATTAGCATCAAGTGCCGAAGGACGGTTACCTTTCGAACCAATACGAAGATTTTCAACATTGGTGAATACTGTTTGGTTAAACTCAGGCTTTCTTAGCTGTGCAGCAGTAAAGATACCTAAATCGTAATCGAGTTCTTGTAGGCGATCGATGAAAACAGGGCTTTGTTGATTCGCTAAAAAGCCATGCCAGTATGTACCAGGAATACCGTAAAACAGACCAAAAATACCGGTGCGAGTCGCATTACCTGCAGCCATATGGTTTTCAAAGATTAAACCGTCTTGAGCGAACTCCCACATAGCGGGTGTATTGTCAGCATTAAATGTGTCATATCTCCAAGAATCGACAACAAGGAACATAATGTTGACTGGTTTTTCAACACTCTCTATTTTCAAAGGAGATAGCGGATAGTTAAGGTCGCTCTTACGATTTAACGTCAGTGACTTTTGGCGAGTAATCGCTTCTTCATCTATCCAACCATACTTTTTCATCATGCTGTTTGACGTCGCTGGATAGAACAGAGGTAAGTAGCGCTTCACCATTGTCACGGGCTGATACGCATGCGCAGCTGCCCAAATGTGAATACCATGAGTTGCTAATAGTGTTAGGAAAGTAATACAAGCAAACTTACGACCTAGCTTGTACGAACGTACTGGTGCATCGTTTTCCAACCAACGGATCAAAGCCCACTGAAGTCCAAGCAGTAAAGCGATACCACCAATAACCATAACCCAAGTGATCAATGGGAAGCTGACAATTTGCCCGGAGAGTACCAGTTCAAGAACAACTGCATTGATATGGAAACGGTACTGTGCAAAAACAATTGTATCGATGAAAAGTGTTGTGACGCCAATTGAAGCGGTGATTGCTTGCACTAGGTTTCTTGAATTCTTCGGTAGAAACAAACTAGGTAACGCGACTAAACCGATTAATGCCGCAATCAGCGTCATCTGTCCAAAAACAGACACAATAATAAAAACGACTGCTAGTGGCTCAGATGGAAACTCAGGCAAAAAAGAGAAATAACGACATGCAATCAACATGGCAACGAGAGCATTCACCAGAATAAACCACCCGTGCGCATGTAGCCTCTGTTTCAAAGACATATTTACTATCCTAACTAATTTTATAGATGACTATTTAGCAAAATAATCATTGTACCCAGCAAGAAGAGTATCGAACTCCTCTTCTTGCCAATGAATTTGACGTTTGTTCAATTCTTTGAAGAAAGATCGCCTCAGACGTTCGAGATTGGATTGCTTCCAAGAACTTCCTTTACCATAACCACACTTATCGAAATCGATAATCCAAACTCGATCACGCTGGTCGATAAGAATATTATGAATATTTAAATCGGTATGATTAACACCCACACTATGCATCTTCGCTATTTGGTGTCCAATTTCTCGATACAGGCCTGCCGAGACTGGGGTTGTTGTCAGGATATCCACAAGGTCTGTGGCATCAGCAACTTTTTCACTTAACAAGTCCGCTGTATATGTGGTTCCACTTTTGACCGCTCTTGCCGCTATAGGTTTCGGAATATTCACGCCAGCCGCAATCAACTCATTAAGCAGCATCATTTCCATGAAGCTACGAGTATTTTCCCAACCATTAAACCAGTAACTGTCATGAACAACTTTTCCAAATAATCCACCGCGTCGATAGTGTCTGAGAGCGGCAGGAAGGTTGCCTGTATCAACAAACCATGTAGTGCCGCGGCCTGTTGCACTGCCCATCACTCGCTTTCGATCTTGCCAGTATCTAATATCAAATACCTGCTCCGGAGGATGTGCTAATAGTTGGTCGTCAAACCAAATCATAGAGTTATTTGTTCGGATAGTTTTGATCATTAGTCATTGTTACCAATAGTTATTGAACAAAATGAAAGCCCAAGTAAAACCCGCGAATAGTAGCGCAACTAACACAGCAGCTGAACCGATATCTTTTGCCCTACCACTTAACTCATGATGTTCAACGCCAACCCGATCGACAACCGCCTCTATCGCGGAGTTGATCAACTCTACAATCAAAACCAATACCACAACACCCAACAACAAAATGGTTTCTATCACGCTGAAATTCAAACAAACCAACGCAACAATCGCGACACACAACAGAACCAACTCTTGCCTAATTGCTGCTTCATATCTAAAGGCAGCTTTCAAGCCCTTGATAGAGTAGCCCGTGGCTTTAATGATCCTTTTAAGACCAGTATTTCCTGGTTTTCCTTGGTTTTCTGCTGTCATATGTGAGCCATCTGCTATTTGGTAAGTGTAAAACGAGCACTATTTTACATTTATCGGCGCTGTCTGCATAATCTTAGACAATTAAATTTATGAGCGTTTTTTATGCCCCTTTTTACTCAACCACCTGAATCTGTTTGTTTTTTGCGTTTGTCAGCGATTGGTGACGTTTGCCATGCGGTAGCAGTTATACAAGCTTTGCAAAAACAATGGCCTACAACGAAGGTCACCTGGATTATCGGAAAGATTGAAGCTCAATTGCTAGAAGGGCTAGAAGGCGTCGAACTGGTCATATTTGATAAAAAGGCTGGGCTATCCGGAATGCAATCCGTATGGAAGCAACTATCTGGTCGAAAATTTGATGTTTTAGTTCATATGCAACTCGCCCTAAGAGCTAGCTTACTCACTCTAGGAATCAAAGCAACGTATAAGGTCGGCTTTAATTTTAAACGGGCAAAGGAAGCTCAGTGGCTATTTACCAATAAGAAGCTCGAGGATGTTGAATCTCAACATGTTCTCGACAGTTTTTATTCTTTTGTTAACTATCTTGGTGTGCCTCGTTCTATACCTGAATGGAATTTACCTATCAGTGTTGAAGATACTCAATTTGCTAAAGAGTCACTAGGGCAAGGCCCCACTGTCGTCATTAGTCCAGCAGCAAGTAAAGATGAACGTAACTGGTTACCTGAACGCTATGCAGAATTTGCCGACTACGCTGTATCTCAAGGTTATCAAGTGGCAATTTGTGGCTCTCCTGCTGAACGGGAAGTCACTCTAGCGAAGGTGATCACAGAAAAGATGACTCAACCAGCTCTAAACCTTGTAGGAAAAACCTCATTAAAACAACTGACAGCTATTCTAAAAGAAGCCGCTGTTGTTATTGCTCCTGATTCAGGCCCTGCACATTTGGCCACCACCCAAGGTACACCTGTGATTGGACTGTATGGGCATAGTAACCCTCTAAGAACTGGCCCATATAACAACTTATCCTCTGTCGTGAGTGTGTATGAAAAACACGTACAACTACAGCATAAAAAACTAGCCTCTGAATTACCATGGAGTACTCGAGTCAAAGGTGAACATGTTATGGCTGAAATCTCACTTGATGCTGTGGTGCAATCATTCACTATCATTACACAAGGTAAACCGCTTAATGCAAACTAATTCAAAGCCGACCCTCGCTGTCGCACTCATTGTAAAAAATGAGTCTCAAAACCTTGATGCCTGCTTACGAACTGTCGCGGATTGGGTAGATGAGATTGTTGTACTCGACTCAGGAAGTACTGATGATACAGAAGCGGTTGCACGCCAATATACTGAGAAGTTTCATATCAATACCGATTGGCCTGGTTTTGGACCACAGCGTCGCATCGCACAAGAATTCGTAGAATCAGATTTTGTGCTTTGGCTTGATGCTGATGAGCGAGTGACCGATGAATTAAAGGTCAGCATCCAAGAAGCCGTTACGAAAAATGAAGCTCGGACACTTTACAGTATTTGCCGATTGAGCTGGGTATTCGGTCGTTATATTCGCCATTGTGGTTGGTATCCTGATCGCGTTGTACGTTTATACCCGACAAACCTAACTCAATATAATACTGCTCAAGTCCATGAAAAAGTATCTGTTGGTACATCAATGGTGGTAAAAAATCTTTCTGGTGACGCGATTCACTATACCTATAACGACCTTGAGCATTACCTCAAAAAGTCCAATTCTTATGCTTTGGCTTGGAGTGCTGATAAAGCTAAACAAGGTAAAAAAGGTCGTTTTTCTAGCATCATTACTCATGCTTTATCTTGCTTCATTAAGATGTACATTCTAAAAGCGGGATTCTTAGATGGTAAGCAAGGGCTATTACTATCGATGCTCTCGACACACTACACTATTGTGAAGTATTCCGACCTGTGGATCAGAACATCAACAAAAAAACACAACCAGCATAATTACCAAAATCAAGATACGAAGTAAGCGAGAAATAAAAATGAACATTTGCCATGTCAATCTTGCTACTGGATTTAGCGGTGGAGAACGACAAACGTTAGTCTTAATTAAAGAACAAATTAAGCTCGGCTATACTCTGACTGTTGTTGCTAACCCTAACAGCCCTTTTTTTGTAGAAGTTGAAAGACTCAACTGTCGCGTATTCCCTTCTAAGCACTTTTTGTTAGGGCATCGTTCTATAATTACTAAAGATTGTACCCTAATGCATGTACATGAAGGTCGAGCAATTTACTGGGCCTACATACAAAAAAAACTCTTCAAAAAGCCTTACATTATCACCCGTCGCATTGACAACCCTTTGAAAAAAAAGGCCCTATCTCTACGAGCTTATGAAGCAGCGTCTGCTATTACAGGTGTCAGTAACAAAGTCGTAGAAGTGGTCAAGCAAAGGCACCCCAAGGCTCACGCTGTCTTCATACCGGACTCTCCAGCAAGATATACATCAAATCCAATCGAAGTTAAAAAAATACGTGAACAATTTAAAGGCAAGTTTCTTGTCATAAAAGCGGCAAAAATGTACAAACATAAAGGCTTCGACATAGCGATTGAAGCTGCAAAATTACTGAATGAAATAAACGATGATATACAGCTCGCTCTGCTTGGTGATGGCCCTGAATTCGAAGCACTTAAAGCACAAGCAGCTGGTGCATCGAATGTTTATTTCATGGGGAACCAGAAAGAGGTCGGTAACTGGTTTGAAGCTGCCGATTTACTGATTCATACATCTCACACCGAGGGGATGGGCTCTGTCATTTTGGAAGCTATGGCAGCAGGGTTACCCGTCGTGGGTTCAAAAGCAGGAGGAATCCCTGATGTTATTACACATGATGAATCTGGATTGTTGTTTGAAATAGCAGATGCCAAAGAATTAAGCGCACACATTCAATCTATCTACCACTCGAAAGAGCTGCGAGATAGGCTCATCGATGGTGCGGCTCAGCATCTAAGTAAATTTGAGATCGAAACCACGGCTCAAACTTATCAATCACTCTACCAACAGTTTGAGAAACAATTATGAACAAGAAAGTTCTTTACCCTGGTACTTTTGATCCACTCACCAATGGACACCTTGATCTAATAGAACGAGCAGCTGAAATGTTCGATGAGGTGATCATTGCCGTAGCTGCTAGCCCGAGTAAAAACACCATGTTCACATTAGAAGAACGTGTAGAGTTTTGTATCGAAGTCACTAAGCACCTAGGTAACGTTACAGCACAAGGGTTCAACGGACTCATGGTCGATTTCGCCAAAGAAGTAGAAGCAAATATATTAATTAGAGGTTTGCGTACTACAGTCGACTTTGAATACGAATTTGGACTAACCAACATGTATCGTAGGTTAATGCCAGGTTTGGAAAGTGTGTTCTTAACACCTGCTGAAGAGTATGCCTTTATCTCGTCTACTATAGTCAGAGAGGTCGCTATTCATGGTGGGGATGTTACTCAATTCGTTCCAACAGTTATTGCAAAAGCACTTCACACTAAGAAACACGCCTAAGTACAATCAGCCCTCCACTATGGAAGGGCTGATGTTTTTCTACAACCTAAGGAGCTGACGTAATTTGATAGCGCAAATAATAATTTTGTAACTTACGATAATCTTTAGCCCAATTAGAGTCGGGGTTTTCCGTCGACTTTTTGTGATTTAGCAACTTATTGTCATCTCGCCAAGGATACAATTGTTCCGCATTAGAATTAGCGAAAGCCCCTTTTTGAGTAATTGTTCGAGAGCTGTTGTAACCAATATTACTCACACCATCTTGAGATAGCATGTTTTCACCGCCTAGAGAGACATAATCTTGGCTAGACAAACTGAAATGATACAAGGTTGGATAGACATCTCGATGTGAACCAATCCGATATTGATCATACACATAGTCTGTATTGTCTAAAATTTCAGCTGGGACATACATATAGAATGGTACGCCAAACGTAAGACCGAACTCTTCCTTAGTATTCGTCGCTAAATAACGTACACGATGATCACCTGAAGCAGCTATCAAGGTTTGCTTACTTAACGGTGATGCCTTAACACCAGTAATAAATTGCCCCAAAGAGTCGTTCGCATATTGGTAAACCTGAAGTAGATCTTTCGCTTCCTCTTCCATTGGGCCGAGTAATTGTTTTAGTCGATAGCTTTCTTGTACAGGCTTAACTTGATAGTCTGAAGGTGATCTAAATGGGGAGTGATTGGTCACCGTCATGATATATATCATCTGCGGCTTGTCCGCTTCATCAAGCAATTTACGAGCAAACTTAAAGATAAATTCATCTGGAACCCCCCAGGTATCCGTTTCCTCTTTAGCTTCTGGGAATGCTTTGATGATGCTATTTTCGTCATAAACAGCATCAAAACCTTGACGTGGTAGATAATTTGCCAAATTACGCCACATACTGTTACCACCATATATAAACACGACATCATAGCCCGCCTGTTTATACGGCAAGACAGCAGAACTTGGCAACTCAACGCGTTGTGCATTTGAGTGGCTGATTGTCGGTATAGCACTATGGAACAGCATCATAACAATGCTGTCTATCGTCGCAGATGTACCCGCCATGAAACGCTCAAAGACAAAATCTTCATCAAAGTGTTTTCTTAAAGAGCCCAAAAGATCATTGTTTTCTGGGTCATCTTCCACAAGCACATTGCTTCCAAGCCCCTCCATCAATGCCATTACGACGTGAGGTTGATGGGCTTCTAGGTAATCATTTTTAGGCGTCGTATAAATCGGATTAGGCTGCCCCAATACCTTGAGCATTTGCTGCTCTAGTGCTTGCTTAGAAATAGGCTCAAATTTAGATTGTTTTTTATAGTCACTCTTGGCCCAATCAAGCGCCATAAACGCATTCGGGGTAATATTATTTAAAGGTGCGTATTGTGAAACATTTGCATGATAGCGCTTCAAAGGTAACGTCCCGATAGAACCACGAGCTATCATCACTGTGACCCCAATGACCATAACGACTGACACTACAACTTGCCACCATCGACGATCAGCCCACTTTTTTTCATTAAAATAGGTGGTTAATTTACTTGAACCCAAATAGCCTAACAATCCGATGAAGATAGCGGTAAGAAAAGAGCGCAATATCGGATAGTCTGCCCAAGCATTCTCAAGAACGGCCTCAGTATCATCATCAACTAAGCCAAAAACAAAGACATCAATATAAGTCCCATAAGTGACATAGTAGTAATAGTTGGCAATAGACATTGCTGAAAGTAGAAAAAATATCAATGCGCTGTAGTTAGGTATAAACCGGATGAATTTTTGATATAGATAAGAAAAACTAGAAAGGATAAGTCCAACAAGTAACAGTGGTGCAAAACCTATTGCAACAACTTTAGCATCAAAACGAAAACCAACCCAAAAGGCACGCCAGACATCCGCCTCAATACCTATCAGTTCTGAAGAGTCGACGATCTGAAAGTAGAACATTGCACGAGAAAGCGATAAGAGTGCAATGCCAGTAAAAAAAAGCACTATGAGGGTGCGAGTTAACTTACGATAGTTTTGGTCAAAATCCATATGATATGCTTGTGGATAAAGTGGTTTGAAATATAACGGATCATGCTACCACAGCCGAGTTCTACACTCGGCTCATTAATCAAAAAGTGACCTTTCCAAAACAGCTAGATTTGACAGTGTTCACAAAAGAACGTATTCCGCTGCCCTATTTTTAACTCTTGGATTAGAGCTTTACAGGTAGGGCACTTTTCACCGGCTTTCCCATAAACTTGCAGTTCTTGAGCGAAATACCCCGGCTTGCCATCTGCTTGCGCGAAATCTTTTAAAGTGGTGCCACCTTGTTTGATAGCAGTCGCAAGCACCTCTTTAATCTCTTGAGTTAACAAGACCCACTCGGCTTGAGTTATCTTATTAGCAGGGCGAAGTGGATGAATTCGTGAAGAAAACAGCGCTTCATTGGCGTAGATGTTTCCCACACCGACCACTACTTTGTTGTCCATAATGAACTGTTTGACGGCCACTTTACGCTTTTCTGCTTTCTCAGCAATGTAATCAGCGTTGAAGTCATCGGTTAGTGGCTCAGGGCCAGATCCCAGTAATACAGTATGTATCTCATCAGGCGCCGACCAGAGCCACGCACCAAAGCGGCGCGGATCGTTGTAACGCAATATCTTGCCATTGGTTAACTTAAGATCCACGTGATCGTGTTTTGCTGGCGGAAAATCGGCATCTAAAACACGCAGTGAACCAGACATACCAAGGTGAACAATGGCTGTGCCCATATCGGTTTCAATCAATAGGTACTTTGCGCGACGCGAGATTGATCGAATCAACTGCCCTTCTAATTTCTTAAGTTCTTGAGGGATATCCCAGCGCAGCTTAGGCGTGCGAAAAGTCAGGGATTTAATCTTCTCACCGACTAAATGAGGCGAGATCCCCATACGGCTTACTTCAACTTCGGGTAATTCAGGCATAGTTAGTCGTCCGATTTAGGTGGTTTGTCTGATATAGATAGCTTGTCTGACTTAAATGACTGGTCTGAGCCAAAGCTTGGAAACAAGTAGCTCTCTTCAATAGACACCGCCAACCACTGATCATTCCAGTTTTTTAGCAGCCAGAACTGAGGTAGTTGATAATAGGTAATGCGTTGTGGTTCTTCTTGATCTTGATACCACACCTCGATGGTGTGCGGGGTATTCAGTTGTGGTGAGAGGTCGGTATAGGTTTGAGAATCGACTTCGGTGCCCACAAGCTCTTTCCATCGCTGCGACAACTCTCGCGCACTGGTAGTCTGAGGAAGTGCTGTATCTTTAAATTGATAAACCCAATGATCGTCTTCTAGCACAACTGACCAATTAGCAAAGTGCAAAGCTTGAAGCTCAGCGGCTGGATTTAAAAGAGAAGGATAAGGGCTGCTGACCGTAACTTCAGGTTCGGGCTCGATCAAATAAGCCTTGATCAATGTTGGAAGGTTTAACACCCCAATAAAAGCAATCACACTGAACATGAGTATGTTGTTCCATCGGCGTCCACGATATCTCATCTGATTCTGCTCATCTAACCTATTGAGTGTTCAGTATATCGTGAAAAAGGCGATACTTGCTATGTTGCGCTGTTTTCTATCACATAAGCCCATCGGCAAGTGTAACGTCTGTGCGGTAGGTGCCAAATTGAGCCAATGAAACTTACGCCTCTCAAAAACACTTAGTCTTCTCGAAAAAGCTTAAGCTTCTCAAAAAACCTCAGGTTTCTCAAAATACTGGGGCTTCCTAAATTTTGGGCATAAAAAAACCCAGCTATAAGCTGGGTTTTTAATTTATTCTTCTATAAAAGAAGAGACAAAGGGGCTATCAATTACTTGATTTTAGCTTCTTTGTACATAACGTGCTGGCGAACTACTGGATCAAACTTTTTGATCTCAAATTTGCCTGGCATGTTACGCTTGTTCTTGTCAGTTGTGTAGAAGTGACCAGTTCCAGCAGAAGATACTAGACGGATTTTCTCACGAATGCCTTTAGCCATTGCTTAATTCCTCTTAAACGTTTTCGCCACGTGCACGGATATCAACAAGAACAGCATCGATGCCTTTCTTATCAATAATACGCATGCCTTTAGCAGTTAGACGTAGTTTAACAAAACGTTTTTCGCTCTCTACCCAGAAACGGTGAGTTTGTAGGTTCGGCAGAAAACGACGCTTGGTAGCATTGCGTGCGTGTGAACGGTTATTACCCGTTACTGGACGCTTACCAGTTACTTGACATACTCGGGACATGAATGTCTCTCCAAATCGTTTCAGCTCGATATCAACCTTGGTGGCCGAACCTCTCTATCAATTCTGAAAATAGAGGTAAAAACCATAATGGAAAATCCATTCAAGGCTATCAAAGGTCGCGTATTATACTAACTTGACATGCATTGCTCAAGACCCGAACAGATCCTTTTTAAGGATTTCGTGATCTTTTTTTGAACAGGGCAGCTATTTGAGTAATCAGAGCTGATTTAAGGTTCTAAAATGTGGGCGGAATGATAGCAGATTTAACGCAACTAACAACCTAAAATGTGATTCAAATCCATCCGCGCTCTGCAAAAGAGATAACTTCGCCATCTCCAACCACAAAATGGTCGAGAATTCGGATGTCCACCAGCGCCAATGCGTCGGTTAATCTGCGTGTAATTCGCCTATCTGCTTGGCTTGGCTCCGCAACACCAGAAGGATGGTTGTGCGCTAGGATTAATGCCGCTGCATTATGATGAAGTGCCCGTTTCACTACTTCTCTAGGGTAAACTGATGCTGCATCGATGGTTCCTTCAAACATCACTTCATCCTTTATTACTCTGTTTTGGTTATCTAAGAACAAGATATAGAAGGCTTCTCGCTGACGATCACGCAATATACTCGAAAGATACAACTTGGTATGGCTTGGGCTAGTGAGTGCATCACCTCGAGATAAAGTTTCGGCCAAATAACGTTGCGTCATCTCTAAAACGGCCTGCAACTGGACATATTTCGCCTGCCCCATCCCTTTATGAGCACAAAACTCTGTCTCGGTTGCAGAAAAAAGTTGGCGCAGCGAACCAAAATCTTTGATCAACTTGTCAGAAAGCTCTAAAACATTCATTCCTTGTGTACCCGTTCGAAGAAATATCGCTAACAACTCCGCATCACTTAGAGAATCTGGCCCTCGACTCAGTAACTTTTCTCTTGGCATCGACTCAACCGGCATCTTACTTATAGGCATATAAAGGCTATTTAGGGTGATGAATACGATCCATCACCCTAATCCGTTTGTCTACGGAGAGCTTCCACAGCGTTATAAAGAAGACTAATGCCTAGCAAAACCGTGTAATTGATAGGTTTGATAACACCAACTTGATGAGCATCAAGTCTGTTCGAATTCTGCTTCTAGGCACTAATCCTTTGTTCTGATATCGTAAGTCCCAGAGAAATTAAGGAACAGAATCATGCAAACATTGGTTAATCAACTGAGCAGCGCTGACCAACAAGGCCTAGCAGGGAAAAAAATCCTCCTTGGCATTAGTGGTGGTATCGCTGCGTATAAATGTGCCGAACTGACTCGACGCTTAATTGAACGTGGTGCGCAGGTACAAGTCGTCATGACGAATGCAGCCAAGGAGTTCATCACTCCTCTCACCATGCAAGCCGTCTCTGGAAGGCCAGTGTCTGATAGTTTGCTTGATCCTGCTGCTGAAGCTTCCATGGGGCACATCGAACTGGCGAAATGGGCTGACCTAGTCTTATTAGCACCCGCAACCGCTGATCTTATTGCACGCATGACCGCAGGCATGGGTAACGACCTACTGACCACTTTGGTTTTAGCAACCGATGCGCCAGTTGCGGTATCTCCGGCAATGAACCAACAGATGTACAGCCACCCTGCAACTCAAGAAAACATCGCGACGCTAAAACGTCGTGGCTGTGAAATCTGGGGCCCTGCTGCAGGCGAACAAGCGTGTGGCGATGTCGGCATGGGGCGCATGCTAGAGCCAATGCAGCTAGTGCACCGTTGCGAAGACTTCTTCCAACCTAAGCCTCTTGCTGGCCGTTCTGTGTTGATTACTGCAGGTCCAACTCGCGAAGCTATCGATCCTGTGCGTTACATTACTAACCACAGTTCGGGCAAGATGGGCTATGCACTGGCTGAAGCGGCCGCTAAACAAGGTGCAACAGTGACTCTAATCAGTGGCCCTGTTTCACTTGCGACGCCAAACAAGGTTAATCGCATTGATGTCGACAGCGCACAACAGATGTTTGATGCTGTGAGTACCAATGCAGCTCAACACGATATATTCATTAGCTGCGCTGCAGTAGCCGACTATCGTCCACAGTCCATTGCAGACCAAAAGCTTAAAAAGGTCGATGGTAAAGACGACATGACCATTCAAATGGTTAAGAACCCAGACATTGTCGCTTCTGTTGCCTCAATGACAGAAGGCCGTCCATTTACTGTCGGCTTCGCTGCAGAAACTCAAGACGTTGAGAAGTACGCGCGCGGCAAACTGGAAAGAAAGAACCTCGATATGATTTGTGCTAACGATGTCTCTGTCGAAGGCCAAGGCTTCAATAGCAGCAGTAATGAATTGCACCTTTATTGGAAAGACGGTGATAAATCTCTGCCACTGGATAGTAAAGACACACTTGGTTTCCAGATCCTCGATCAGATCCAACAGCTTATTGGTGCATAAACGCACAAATTTGCTCTGACAATCTGCTGACACCTCTCGATTCTGTTGACCTAGGGCTCACAAAACTAGGAAACAGAATTGAATGGTGTTTATAATCCTGCTTCACTCAATCCTCATCTTTAGGAAAGGAAGTAAATAGATGGCTGGTACTCGAAAATCAAACCGTCGTGAAGAAATCCTACAAGCTCTCGCACAAATGTTGGAATCGACCGAAGGTGCTTCTCGTATCACAACGGTAAAGTTGGCCAAGCAAGTCGGCGTATCTGAAGCTGCGCTCTACCGCCACTTCCCAAGCAAAGCTCGCATGTTTGAAGGCCTAATAGAGTTCATTGAAGAAGCGTTGATGTCTCGAATCAACCGTATTCTCGATGAAGAAAAAGACACTCTTGAGCGTATCCGCCTCGTGATGCAACTTATCTTAGTCTTTTCTGAGCGCAACCCTGGTTTGACTCGTATTTTGTCGGGCCATGCCCTAATGTTTGAGAATGAGCGCCTGCGTGAACGCATCAATCAGCTTTTTGAGCGTATTGAGACTCAACTTCGCCAGATCTTACGTGAAAGGAAGCTTCGTGAAGGGAAATCGTTCCCTGTTGATGAGAAGATCTTAGCGGCTCAACTGCTCGGTCAGGTTGAAGGCAGTCTGAATCGATTTGTACGTTCTGACTTCAAATATCAACCAACCGAAAATTTTGATGCTTACTGGGCTCTGTTAAGCGCTCAGATTAAGTAGCAATCAAATTAAGTAGCAATCAAATCTTAAGTGATGGTTATGACGACGAAAACTTCTCCGACAAACAGCACTGCACAACACGTTATTACTAAGCCACCTTTTACTCTGGCACTGCTCCACCCTAAATATTGGGGAGTGTGGTTCGGTTTTGGGTTATTGGCGCTTATCGTTAATGTTCTCCCTTACCGTATATTATTACTGCTAGGTCGTTCATTGGGGTCTCTTGGGGCTCGTTATGGTAAAAAGCGCGTAGCGGTCGCAACACGTAACTTGGAACTCGCCTTCCCAGATAAGCCAGCAGACGAAGTCGCTGCCATGGTCAGTGAGAATTTTAAGAATACTGGTATGGCGCTGATCGAAACCGGCATTACTTGGTTTTGGCCGACGTGGCGCTTCAAAATAATCCTAGTAGATAAAGACACCCAAACACTACGAACTCACAAAGCCAACGGTAAAGGTGTTTTGTTGTGCTGTGTGCATGCCTTGAACCTAGAGATCACTGCGCGAGCAATGGCCGTTCTTGGTATTTCTGGTTTAGGTGTTTATCGCCCGCACAACAACCCAGCTTACGAATTCATTCAATACCGTGGTCGTACTCAGAACGGCAACCGCCTTATCCATCGTAAAGACGTTAAGCGTATGATTCGAATCCTGCGTCAGGGTGAGATCCTTTTCTATCTGCCGGATCATGACTACGGCCGTAACAAGTCTGTGTTTGTGCCTTTCTTCGCAGTAGAAGATGCATGTACCACAACAGGCACCAGTATTCTGGCTTACACTAGCCGATGCGCTCTTGTTCCGGGTTCAGGGTTTAGAAATGCCGATGGTAAGTATGAAATCATGGCGGATGAGTCAATAGAAGATGACTATCCACGCAAAGATGAAAAAGCCGCAGCCGCTTATCTAAACCGCTATCTTGAGAAAATTATCTTACGAGCACCAGAACAATGGATGTGGCTACACAAGCGCTTCAAAACCATGGAAGACCCAGAAATGGAACGCGGCATTCGTTATAAATAGATAAGAAAGCAGCTCATCTCAATAGAAAAGTAAAAGGCCCGAAAGAGTTATCTCTCTCGGGCCTTTTTGCTTTTTCGATTCTTAACCTAGAGCGCTAAACCATCAGGTTCAACTTCTTCAGCTTACGAATTAGATACCGTATTGAGCGCGGTACGCTTTTACAGATTCAAGATGTGCTGCGTCGGTGCCTTTCTCTTCAAGGAAGGTCACCAAATCAGTCAGGCTAACGATTGAGATAATCGCACAACCGAAGTCACGCTCTACTTCTTGAATCGCAGACAATTCGCCTTTGCCTTTCTCTTGACGGTCAATCGCAACAAGCACGCCCGCTAAGTCAGCGCCGTTTGCTTGGATGATTTCCATCGACTCACGAATCGCTGTACCTGCAGTGATCACGTCATCCACTAGCATGATACGACCTTCAAGTTCGCTACCCACTAGGTTGCCACCTTCACCGTGGTTCTTCGCTTCTTTACGGTTGAAGCAGTAAGGCGTGTCCACATCGTGGTGATCAGCAAGTGCAACCGCTGTTGTCGTTGCAATTGGGATACCTTTGTACGCAGGGCCAAATAGTACGTCGAACTCAATGCCTGAATCTGCCAATGCTGCTGCGTAGAAGCGACCTAAGCGTGCTAGGTCACGACCTGTATTAAACAATCCAGCATTGAAGAAGTAAGGGCTCTTACGGCCAGACTTTAAAGTAAACTCACCAAACTTAAGTACTTCTTTCTCTAGTGCAAATTCAATAAATTCACGTTGATATGCTTTCATGTTTTTCCTCTACGTTTATTCAATAAAACTTAATTAACTTAAACTCATCTCAGTATCTTCTAAGTAGTCGTGCTTTCCGCTAGGCAACAAGCTCGCGAACCCCGTGAGCTTACGAGTAGTAAGTGATTCGGGTGAGTAAGCGCAGTTAACAACGCGGAGGGCGCGAATACGACGAAGATAAAAAAATAGCCCCCAATGTGGGAGCTATCTAAAAACTAGTCGGCCAACGCAGCTTTCTGCGCTTCGACGATATCGGTAATGCCCTTATTCGCTAGGGCTAAAAGCTGCATCAGCTCTTCGTGGCTGAACGGTTCGCCTTCTGCGGTGCCTTGAATCTCAATCATCTTACCGTCTTCCGTCATTACAACGTTCATGTCGGTATCAGCTGCTGAGTCTTCAACGTACTCAAGGTCACACAGTGCTTGTGCACCAACGATGCCCACTGAAACTGCCGCTACGTGGCCTTTCATTGGGTTCTTTTTCAGTTTACCGCTTGCAAGTAAGCTGTTGATAGCATCAGCCATTGCAACGCTTGCACCTGAGATAGAAGCAGTACGAGTACCGCCGTCTGCTTGGATAACATCACAATCGACAGTGATCATGATTTCACCCATTACTTTCAGGTCAACAACAGCACGTAGGCTACGCGCGATCAGACGTTGGATTTCCATCGTACGACCACCTTGCTTACCGCTCGCCGCTTCACGACGGTTACGAGTGTGTGTTGCTCGTGGAAGCATACCGTATTCAGCGGTTACCCAACCCTTTCCTTGGCCTTTTAACCAACGCGGCACGTTTTCTTCTACCGTCGCATTACATAGAACTTTAGTGTTGCCGAACTCAACTAATACAGAACCTTCAGCATAAGCTGTGTAGTTACGAGTAATTTTAATTGGACGAATTTGATCTACAGCGCGGTCATTTGGACGCATTGGTATCTACCTTATTAACAGTCTGAAGTGATTTACTATCGAAAGAGTGCATCACCTAAGAAAGGGGTGAGACAGTTTTGATTGGGGCAAGATTATATAGCAGTTTATCTTTCAAATCTATTTACCATTCAAAGCGACTTACGACTTAAAGAGACTTACGACTCAAAGGTACTTACCGTGAAAGGCTATTTATCGCGGAAAAGAGACAAGCTTCGGGTGCACCCCGTATCGTGATACTATGCGTGCGCGTTATTTTCAGAATGATAAAAGACAGGAAAATTCGATGATTTATAGTATGACCGCGTATGCACGCAAAGAAGTAAAAGGCGATTGGGGTACAGCAGTATGGGAAATCCGTAGTGTAAACCAACGCTACCTTGAAACTTACTTCCGTATGCCTGAACAGTTCCGTGGTTTAGAGCCAATCTTACGTGAGCGTTTCCGTAAGCGTCTAGCTCGCGGCAAGGTTGAATGTAACCTACGTTTTGAAGCAAACCCAGCAGCGAAAGGCGAGCTAAGCATTAACGAAGGTTTGGCTCAGCAAGTAATCAACGCCGCTAACCAAGTAATGACCATGACAGGTGAAGACAGCCGTCTGAACCCATTCCAAGTTATGAACTGGCCTGGCGTGATGGAAACGCCAGAGCAAGACATGGATGCCATCAACAAAGATCTACTGGAAGCATTCAACGATGCCATCGCAGAGTTCATTGATGCTCGTGCTCGTGAAGGCGAGAACATGAAGGCGCTAATCGTACAGCGCTTAGATGCGATCACTGAAGAAGTGGTTAAAGTTCGCACACGCATGCCTGAGATCCTAGAATGGCAACGTGAGCGCCTTCTTACCAAATTTGAAGATGCTAAAATTGAACTTGAAGGTTCTCGTGTTGAGCAAGAACTTATCCTACTTGCGCAGAAGTCAGACGTAGCAGAAGAGCTAGACCGTTTAGACTCTCACGTGAAAGAAGCAAATGTCGTATTGAAGAAGGGTGGTGCTTGTGGCCGTAAGCTTGACTTCATGATGCAAGAGTTCAACCGTGAGTCAAACACGCTAGCGTCTAAGTCTATCAGCACAGACATCACAGCATCAGGCGTAGAGCTTAAGGTTCTTATCGAACAGATGCGTGAGCAGATCCAGAATATTGAATAACAGTTTGTCAGTAACACGCTGTGAATAAGCCATTAGCTGAATCAGTGTTGATTAGATCAAGATAAGCTCCTAGTTTTAGGGGCTTTTTTTATGGATACAATAATGCCAATCAGGATGAGTAAGTGAGCAGGTTGTTACGCAGGAGATTTGTTTGGAGCAAGAGATAGATACAGCTATAGATAGAACAGAGAAGCGGATTTAGCAAAGGATTTTAGAATATTTTGAGGGGGTATTACAGGTGGAACTAGAGGGGAAAGATTTAAGGGAGAAAGTGACGCAAGTTGCTAATGCAACCTGCGCCGACTTAAAATCTTATAGAGCTACAACGTTTGCAGCTTGAAGACCTTTTTGGCCTTGCTCTACTTCGAAAGACACTTGTTGGCCTTCTTTAAGAGTCTTGAAACCTTCAGATGCGATAGCACGGAAGTGAACGAATACGTCAGCGCCGCCGTTGTCTTGAGTTAGGAAACCGAAACCTTTCTCTTCGTTAAACCATTTTACTACGCCGTTTGTTTTGTTAGACATGATGTGTCCCTTATATAAAAATAAAAAATTAATCGCCAAAAGTGCGATGCGCTGAAAGCTTGAATTATTTAATGTATCTATGAAGCCAAGGGAAACACTGAGAATAACAATGAAGCAATACTAAGGGTTTTACTTTACAACTGATGTTTCATTTAATAACTCTGAAAACAGAGCGAGGCCATTCTTGGTGATCTGGGTCGGGTTGTAAAGCTTTATTTGAAAATAATTGATGTTTTTTTGTTCGGTTGGCTTAAATTACAGCCCTACTACGCCATTAAGCTCATTTATAACGCTTTGATCTTAAGAAATTTACTCATAGTACGACTCTCTAAGCACTCCCCCTCAGGTAAGTCCGTATTTCTAGTATGCATAGAAAAGCTCAACCCCATCCCAGGTTTGAACCAGTAATTAAGACGACCTTATTTTCTGGTTGTTGAGCTTTATTTGTCATCATTATGTCTTTTTGATGATTAGCACTGATGATCGGGTAAGTCTTGGGTTTTATAGAGATCGGCAATGTCGTGATTCTTATCTCTATGTTTAGCTTCATCTTCCCTTATGCAGAAAAGCACATCCAAAAACGTAGCATTCTCGGGTAAGCGATAATATTTAATCGCAATTTCAGGTGCGGGATGATTGGGCAACGTGCCATCTTGAATTTTCGAGATATGTTCGGAGTAACTATTACAAGCTTCCTCTTCAAAATACCCAACGATCCTATGTGCCGTTTTAGATGAGACTAAGTAAATCAATCCATAGATGAGTAGAAAGATGAACTGTAATAGCATCACTAAAATGCGCTCTATAATGGACGGGTTGGTAACGGTAAGGAAAATCATCAAGTGCATCCGTTCATTATCCGCTTCGTCCAGTAGCTCTTTGATCCAACCACCATCGTCTTTCATGCGACGCAGAGCTTTGAGGTGATTGAACACTCCCGCCACCATGCCCGGCACCGCCGCTATGGTTTCCAACAACATGGCTCGTTTGGCTAAGTGTTTTCCATAAAACAAGTTAAGTGTCTTTTTGAGAAGTCGAGTAACAAGAAGTGCAACCTTTTCGGAGAAGATTTCAGGTTTATAATGAGTGCTTTCAAAATGCATAGCGTGTTCCTTATATGAGTCTAATACTTACTAATCAACATTCATGCCAAGACACAAAGCCTTGTACATCAAGGTAAAAACAACAATTAGAGTCTTATTGACAGCACAATTTCAGTAAAAAAAGAGACATGTTTATGTCTTTTAGACACACTAAGGACAATAAAAAACCCAGCAACATGGCTGGGCTCTTATTAGCTTATAACCTGATTGATTTACTCATCCGGCTGCTTGGTTCTTAGATCGACATATGGCCAATAATGATGCCCAACACGAATCAAGAGTGTTGCTGCGGCCAAGATAAATGCCGCTAAAGATAACCAAACGATCAATACCGCATCGAGTTCTTTCATGCCTAAAGTGATGTAACGAGCAATTGCCATCATCGCGATGTAGATGGGGTATCGCACTGGGATCTTACCGTTCATCACAAACTGCTGAACCATCGCCAACACTTCTAAATAGATAAACATCAGCAGAATGTCGGTCAATTGCACTCGGCGTTCAGCGAAGACATGCATGAACTCTTCGACCATCGCAAACAAGGTCGCCAGTGTGATCGCCACCAGCAATACCGCTTCCATAATGTGGAATACTTTTAAAAACGGCTTACTAAAAGATTTAGGCAAGTTAGAAGGCATAGTCACTCTTCAAAAAATAATTAATCCAGTCTCTACAATAGCATGCATCAATATAAGTCGCGTACTGTCAAAGCATCGCCATCAATTCATCGGTAACCACCAGTAAGAAGCAAAGGTAAGAAACAACAGATAAAACAATGGCCCCACATTCACTGCAGAGCCATCTGTTTGTCTTTTACTTAGCGGCTTTTTAGTGGCTAATAGCCTTAAAGCAGAATCAGGTAAGTTAAGAACACCACACACAGGCCGTAGATAAGTAGATACACTTCTTTATACAAATCAAAACCACTAAAAATAAACTCAATTAAATTAAGTGCCTAAGTTTGAAAGTGTCATAATAGTACACGCTGATATCGGAGTGAATATGGTTCAAAATCGTCATTTGGAATAGCAGATATGATTCCTCTCTTCTGCATGCCCTTTACTGAACAAAAACAACTGGTCACCTTTCACTTTATACATCAGTTCAATTTTAGCTCTTACCAGAGCGTCCATATCACGAACAAAGATCTCATTGCCAGTTGGCTTTAGATTCCAGTCGATATGTTGATAGGCAACCGATAGGAGACCATTCTCAGCAATGTAGTTTGCTTCATAATAGACTTCGTAGGGCTTGGTTTCTCCGACAAGTGTCTGAACATAACCTTTCTGAAAAATCAGCAAACTGTCATTTGAGGTAAACTCTAAAATAGAGCGATCAGCGATCTCTTGATAGTGACGATACCCTTGCGAAACAAACCCCTCATCAAGCTGAACACATGCCCAACGACTACCCGCTAACTGTTGTTGCTCAAACTTCCACTGATACAACGCCACACCGATGACACAGGTAGCAAGCGCAATATTGAAAACGACGACCGATTTTATCCGCATATTGATCGAGCCCTCCTAATTGCTTTCACCACCGTCTCTGATAAATCATCAATACTCACCGAATGATTCACGTAGCTTGCGTTCTTACTGCCGTGTTTCGCAAAAGCAAAAGTTTTAATCATATAAACGTCGTCGTCATAAGCAGACTCTGCGATTCGCAGATACATATCCGCATGACAGGTTGGAAACGATTGAGTCGCTAATTCATATGCGAGCAGTCGACCGTCACTTATTAAATAAGCACTGTCATAAAGATAAAAATCGGTCACGCCAATCTGAAAATGTTGATACTCACTAGGCTGGAGAAACTGTGGCTTTCGGATAAAAGGCTTAGTAAAAAAAACGAACACCAAACAGGCTAGCAGCAATACCGTTACAAACCCATGCCAAGAATACATGTTCATTTTCAAGGTAGGGGCAGGCTTAAGGCTCACCTCTTCTAAAACGATTTCTTGCTCTTGGCTAACCCGAATTGCTCGGTTTCCTATTTTCTTAATCGGCTCTTTGCCACTGTGAATGTTCAGAACGTAGCCAATTTTGCTGACTGTTTTCAAGGTGACATCGCGCGCGCCCAACTGCTCGAAGTTTTTCCTTAAACCTGAAATGACATTAGTGATCGCTTGGTCAGTGACTAATGCGCCCCCCCAACACGTTTCAAATAGTCGTTCACGAGTAACGTGAACACCCTGGTTTTCAAGTAACAAACTCAACACTGCATATGGAAGCGGGCGTAATTGAATACATTCACCATCGGCATTCGATAAAGTTAGAGTCGTTGGATCGAGAATCAAATTGGAAAAACAGACTCTATGCATACACTCACTATTACTGAAATTAGGGCTCACACAACCAAAAAACACACGCGTGAAGAGCTGGATCCTACCATTACCAAGTCAACTGCGTAAGCATTGAGTACAATCCATCTACCTAAAGCAAAAGTTCTTACAGAAAAAATACAACATCAACTATATCAATGAATTATGCAATAAAGATAAAAATATATAAAAGGGGAATTATCAATAAACCGACAACTCATGAAGTTTATATGAATTCCATCTTTAGTTTTATATTGCCATTGAACACATAATGCGCACCACTTTTTATCCCCGATGAGATGAATCTAATGAAAAAAGCAGTGATCCTTCTGGCAGCATTTTCTGCCTTTGCCAGTGCCCAAGAGCAAGCAGTTGAGAAAGACGTATCTGGCTTTTACCTAGGTGGTGGTTTTGGTACCACAACTTACGATGACGATGCCGCGTTTTCTACACTAGAAACAAAATACTCAACGCTTAAGTTGATTGGTGGCTATCAATTTAACCGCATTGTTGGCGTTGAAACACAATTCACCAAATACAGTAATATAACAGCATCAGGCTTGTCAGGTTATGCTATCGAGACAGCAGGCATATCTATTGCTGCAAACCTTGGCTACACCTTTGATAGCGGTTGGCGTCCATTTGGTACCATAGGTCTAACGCAGCTTTCATTTGATGTTGATGACTATGGTAGCAAAGATGAAACAGCATTGCGTCTGGGCGCAGGTGTAGAATACACACCAGCAAGCCTTGAGAACCTAAACTTCCGTGTGGCTTACGAAGTTGATACCTTCAGCGTTGATACTGGCCACTGGTTATACAATGATGTGACCGTTCAACTTGGTAGCTTCTACGCTGGCGCAACGTACAAATTCTAATAACGAACACTTCGTTGGCTAGTAAACGTAAAGAGGCGACCACCGTCGCCCTTTTTAGATGAACATCAGCAGAATGGCGGTAAGTTGAACTCAACGTTCAGCAAGAACGAGCATAAATTTAAGATACAACAGATACAACAGATACAACAGATACAACAGATACAACAGATACAACAGATACAAAAATGGCCCCACATTCACTGCAGAGCCATCTGTTTGTCTTTTACTTAGCGACTTTTTAGTGGCTAATTGGTAGTGGCGAATTAACCTTATAGAAGAATCAGGTAAGTTAAGAACACCACACACAGGCCGTAGATAAGTGGGTGTACTTCTTTGCGCTTACCTGCCACAACCATAGTAAATGCGTAGCTGATGAAGCCCATCGCCATGCCGTTTGCTGGTGAGAAGCTTAGCACTGTAAACATGATGGTGAAGAAAGCCGCAATGCGTGACTCTTTCTTTTCCCAGTTAATCTGACCAAGGCGACCCACCATGTAGATGCCTACCACTACCATCGCAGGCGCGACCATTGCCGCTGAGAAGATAGAGAAGATTGGGTATAGGAATAGAGACACTAGGAATAAGCCAGCCACCATGACTGCCGCTAAACCTGTTTTCGCACCTTGAGAAGAGGCAATACCCGATTCAGAGAAAGCAGTGATCGATGTGGTACCAAGAATCGAACCAATCACTGTTCCGCCCGCATCAGCAACTAAAGCCGATTTCGCATTTGGTACCTTGCCATCTTTGTCGATGATACCCGCATCACGACCAACACCAACAATCGTGCTTAAGCCATCGAAGAAATCGACAATCAGGAAGATAAGGACGATGAACAATAGGTCGAACATTTTCTCAGGGGTGAAAGCTGAGAAATCAAAGATCGCACCGAAGCTGCCCGCCATACTTGGTGGCATAGAAACGAATTGATCTGGGATTGGTGCGTTTGATGTACCTAAGAACACATCAGCCAAAATCGTCAATGCAATCGCTGAAACAAACGAGATAAACGTTGCCAGCTTAATGTCACGAACCATACAGCCCAGAGCGATGAAGATACTCACATAAGCGATAACCACTTGTGGGTCTGAGATGTCACCTAAGCCAACCAGTACAAACGGGTTAGACACGATGATGCCTGCATTCTTAAGTCCTAAGAAAGCAATGAATAAGCCGAGAGATACGGTAATCGCCAACTTCAAATCTTCAGGAATCGATTCAATCATCGACTTACGAATATTGGTCAATGAGAAAGCGAGATAAAGGATACCCGATAGGAAGATGCCAAATAGCGCTTCATTCCAAAGTACAGCGACTGAACCACTTAACAGTAAGCCTTTGAAGAAGCCGTTCATGCTCATACCTGGAGCCAGCATCACTGGGTAGTTACCCCAAATGCCCATGATAAGCGTTGCGATAGCAGCAGAAAGAGCGGTAGCCGTAAATACAGCCCCTTTGTCCATTCCTGGTATGCCACCTAAAATCGCTGGGTTAACCGCCAAGATGTAGCTCATCGCTAAGAAGGTAATAAAACCTGCATATAGCTCAGTGCTGATCGTGGTCTTTCTCTCTGAGAGTTTGAACATGGTGTCAAGCGAGCCAGACGTTTTCTGGGCTTTAAGGGTGGAGTCGGTATTCACAACAAAACCTATGTAATAAATTAAAAAATTTGAGATTCAAATGCTGTGAGAATAGAGGGGTCTCTACACTAAAAACTGTAGTCACCAAGGTAGGCTCGGTAGTAGAAACATCTAGTCCATATCACTAGATATATACAGCATTTAATCGTTTGCGCGGATTGTAAGGATTGAGATTAAAACTTCAACAAATTTTGTTCAGATCACATAAAAAACTGAACATGATAGGTCATTACATTTATAGGAAGATCAGACAAAGGATCATTTGAGAATAAATAACGATCAAGCCAGTTGTTCTCAATCATCTAAATATGCTACTCTTCGCCTCCATTTTTCTGACCTAATTTTCACCAGTTGTCTCGATTAGTTTCACTCGTTACCTCTTTATAGATGTAACCACCGAAACAATTAGTAGATGCACCACCGGAACAAAAATTAGGGTCAGTGCTATCTTTTATAGTGTCGGTTTATCGCCTTCACTCAATCCAACCAACAGTGGAAATATACAGATGGGCATAGGTACTCTTTACATCGTATCTGCACCTAGTGGCGCAGGTAAATCGAGCTTGATCTCAGCAATGCTGGAAACCAATCCAACCTACGCAATGAAGGTATCTGTTTCACACACCACTCGCGGTATGCGCCCTGGTGAAGAAAATGGTGTTCACTACCACTTTGTAGAGAAACATCACTTTGAAGATCTCATCAAGAAGAGTGAGTTCCTAGAGTATGCTGAAGTATTCGGCAACTACTACGGTACGTCACGTGTTTGGATTGAAGAAAACCTAAACCGCGGTATCGATGTATTCCTAGATATCGACTGGCAAGGTGCTCGTCAGATCCGTGAACAAATGCCTCAAGCGAAGAGTGTCTTCATTCTTCCACCATCAAATGGTGAGCTAGAGCGTCGTTTGAATGTTCGCGGTCAAGATAGCGACGAAGTTATTGCGAAACGCATGAGCGAAGCAAAATCTGAGATTTCTCACTATGCAGAATACGATTATGTGATCGTGAATGATGACTTTGATGCAGCCTTAATGGACTTCAGAGCAATCATTCGTGCGGAGCGCTTAAAAGAAGATAAGCAAGCAGCTAAATACAGCGGCATGCTTACAGCACTACTAGCGGAATAATCTCTGATACCAATCGTAGTAAACAACTGGTCATTCTAGCTTGCTAAAAAGCCTGATAACGTCGTTATAATTTTTGATTGTAGGGTCACTACTTATCGAAAAGTTCTGCCTTGTTCTCAAACTTTTTTCCGGCGCTATCTCTGAGCACTTATTTACTGTGATTGGTATAACTGGATTTTCCATTGAGATAAGTATACGGTGAGCTAGAAAGTCTCTAGTTAAACTTGTATACTTTCTCGTCATATAAAATTTATTAGTTAATTACTATTTGGAGTCCTCATGGCACGCGTAACTGTTCAAGACGCTGTTGAAAAAGTTGGCAACCGTTTCGACCTAGTTCTTATTTCGGCTCGCCGCGCACGTCAAATGCAAACTGGCGGCAAAGATTCACTAGTGCCTGAAGAAAACGATAAGCCGACGGTTATCGCTCTTCGCGAAATCGAAGAAGGTCTTATCACTAAAGACGTACTAGATGCTCGTGAGCGTCAAGAGCAACAAGAGCAAGAAGCGGCTGAACTTGCAGCAGTAAGCAGCATCGCTCACACTCGCTGATAGAATCAACGTCATTCGAACTAATTAACCTTCCGGGCCTTTAATTTGTATCTATTCGATAGCCTCAAAGACGTTGCCCAAGAATACCTAACAGAGCCTCAAATTGAGGCTCTGCGTCAATCTTATGTGGTAGCGAGAAATGCCCATGAAGGGCAAACCCGTTCAACGGGTGAACCATACATAATCCATCCTGTTGCTGTTTCAAGAATCCTGGCAGAAATGCGTCTGGATATCGAAACCCTGCAAGCCGCACTACTCCACGATGTAATTGAAGATACTGAAGTTACAAAAGAGGAGCTAGAAGCTCAATTCGGCAATACCGTTGCTGAACTGGTTGATGGTGTATCTAAGCTGGATAAGCTTAAATTTCGTGATCGCAAAGAAGCGCAAGCAGAGAACTTCCGTAAGATGGTTCTCGCCATGGTGCAAGACATCCGCGTTATCTTGATCAAATTAGCTGACCGTACTCACAACATGCGTACGCTTGGGGCACTTCGTCCTGACAAAAAGCGTCGTATTGCTCGTGAAACTTTAGAGATCTATTCTCCGCTAGCTCACCGTCTTGGTATTCATAACATCAAGACCGAACTAGAAGAGTTGGGCTTCGAAGCCCTCTACCCTAACCGTTATCGCGTACTCAGAAATGTAGTGAAAGCTGCGCGTGGTAACCGTAAGGAAATGATCCAACGTATCCATAGCGAAATTGAAGGCCGTCTTGAAGAAGTCGGTTTATCTGCTCGCGTCGTAGGTCGTGAAAAGAACTTGTTCTCCATCTATAACAAGATGAAAACCAAAGAACAGCGCTTTCACACCATTATGGATATCTACGCTTTCCGCGTAGTGGTTGATACCCCAGACACTTGTTATCGCGCACTTGGCCAGGCTCACAGCTTGTACAAGCCACGTCCGGGCCGCATGAAAGATTACATTGCGGTACCAAAAGCCAACGGCTACCAATCTCTTCATACGTCAATGATCGGCCCTCACGGGGTACCTGTAGAGGTTCAGATCCGTACCGAAGATATGGAGCAAATGGCCGATAAAGGCGTCGCGGCGCACTGGTCTTACAAAGGCAGTGGCTCACGCAGTAGCAATGGGACAACCGCACAGGTTAAAGCACAGCGTTGGATGCAGAGCTTACTTGAGCTGCAACAAAGCGCAGGTAACTCATTCGAATTCATTGAAAACGTTAAATCTGATCTGTTCCCAGATGAGATCTTCGTGTTCACGCCGAAAGGTCGCATCGTCGAACTTCCTGCGGGTGCAACAGCTGTCGATTTTGCTTACGCGGTACATACCGACGTCGGCAATATGTGTGTAGGGGCTCGTGTCGACATGAACCCTTACCCACTCAGCAAATCGCTGAAGAATGGTCAAACTATTGAGATCATCAGTGCTCCGGGCGCACGTCCAAATGCAGCATGGCTCAACTACGTGGTGACCTCACGCGCTCGTACTAAGATCCGCCAGGTTCTGAAGACCATGCGCCGTGAAGAGTCGATTACCCTAGGTCGTCGTCTACTGAATCACGCACTTGGTGAGCACTCTATTGCCGATATCGGCCAAGAGAACCTCGAGCATGTATTGTCTGACTTACGCCTAGAAAGCGTTGAAGACTTGCTAGCATCGATTGGTCTTGGCGAGCTGATGAGTATCGTCATTGCTCGTCGCCTACTGGGTGATGCTGACGAACTGACTGAAGTGAAAAACAACAGCGATGCGCCTAGGAAGAAACTAGCTATCCGCGGAGCTGAAGGTCTACTACTGACTTTTGCAAATTGTTGTCACCCGATCCCAGGCGATCACATCATTGCTCATGTATCTCCCGGTCGTGGTCTTGTGGTTCACCGCGAAACGTGTCCAAACGTTCGTGGCTACCAAAAAGAACCAGACAAATACATGGCGGTGGAATGGTCTGACGATTACGATCAAGAGTTCACAGCTGAACTTCAGATCGACATCCAGAACCACCAAGGTGCACTAGCAGAGTTAACGAACGTTATCTCGAAAACGGGCTCAAACATTCACGGTATTTCAACCGAAGAACGTGATGGACGCCTGTACACAGTGACTATCTTGCTGACGACCAAAGATCGTGTTCATCTTGCAAGTATTATGAAAAAGCTACGTGTGATGCCACACGCGCTGAAAGTAAAACGTCGTAAGAACTGATCTAAAAGCAGATAAATAAAGCAGATGAGAGATACGAGTCTCGAGATGCGAAGAGCAAAAGCTTTTCACCACCTCAACTCTTCGTATTTCGAGTCTGCTTTAATTTTTTGTACCGCCCTGTTCTTTTCTTAGCTCGCTTACCCAAGTCTCGAATCTGCTCTTATCTCTTCGTATCTCGTTTACTCGCATCCCGTATCTACTCTTATCTCTTCGAATCTCGTTTACCCACATCCCGTATCTGCTCTTATCTCTTCGAATCTCGTTTACCCGTATCCCGTATCTACTCTAATCTTTTCGCATCTCGTTTACCCGCATCCCGCCTCTACTCTTATTCCCTTCGCATCTAGCTTACTCGCAACCCGAACCTGCTCTTAATCTCTTCGCATCTCGTTTACCCGTATCCCGCATCTACTCTTATTCCCTTCGAATCTCGTTCACTCTCATCCCTCATCTGCTTCTAAGCTTTACCCTGTACAAAAATCCAGTAAAATGCTTGAATAGATTATCTCTCTTACGTTTATGAGCCTTGTTATGTCACAGCTTTTATCTGCTATCCCTCTCAACTCTTTATCTGGAGTCGGCGCTAAAGTCGCAGAGAAACTAGAGAAGGTTGGGCTTAACAATGTACAAGACCTGCTGTTTCACCTGCCTTTGCGCTATGAAGATCGAACGCGTATCTATCCCATCGTAAAACTGCATGCTGGTTTATGGGCAGCAGTGCAAGGCAAGGTAATGCACGTCGATACCATTTTCGGCAAACGTAAGATGCTCGCAGTAAAGATCAGTGATGGTAATGGCACTATTACCCTACGTTTTTTCAACTTCACTGCAGGCATGAAGAATAACTTTGCCGAAGGCAAACAAGTGCATGCTTATGGTGAGATCAAGCGCGGTAATATGGGGCTTGAGATTGTCCATCCCGACTACAAATTCTTTGCGCCGAGGCAACAGCCAGACGTTGAAGCCAACCTAACTCCGGTGTACCCAACCACCGAAGGGCTAAGACAAGTCACACTGCGTAATCTTACCGATCAAGCTTTAGAGTTAATCGACAAGGCCGCAGTTAATGAGCTTCTCCCATCAGGTTTATACGACCACCAAATTACCCTCGCACAAGCACTGCATACCATTCACAGGCCGCCCCCGGGTATTGATCTAGAGCTGTTTGATGAAGGCAAGCACCCTGCGCAACTGCGCCTGATTATGGAAGAGCTACTGGCTCAAAATTTATCGATGTTGTCTGTTCGTAGCAAAGGACAGCAAGACAAAGCGATGCCTTTCCCTCAGGTAAACACCCTCAAAGATAAGTTGTTAGCTCAACTTCCGTTTTCACCAACCAATGCTCAAGTAAGGGTGACTAAAGAGATCGAAGCCGACCTTGAAAAGCCACACCCTATGATGCGTTTAGTACAGGGTGATGTAGGTTCAGGTAAAACCTTAGTCGCCGCACTGGCAGCCGTTCGCGCACTCGAACATGGTCAGCAAGTGGCACTGATGGCACCAACCGAGCTATTGGCAGAACAGCACGCGATTAACTTTGCCAATTGGTTTGAGGCGATGGGCATTCCAGTCGGTTGGCTGGCAGGTAAACTCAAAGGTAAGGCTCGTGAAACTGAACTAAAACGTATTGCCAGTGGTGAAGCGCAGATGGTGGTCGGTACTCATGCCCTATTCCAAGAGCATGTCGAGTTCAAAAACCTTGGTCTCGTGATCATTGATGAACAGCACCGATTTGGCGTCCACCAGCGATTAGAGCTACGTGAGAAAGGTGCAAAGCAAGGTTATTACCCCCATCAGTTGGTAATGACGGCAACACCGATTCCACGAACGTTAGCGATGACGGCCTATGCCGATCTTGAAACCTCAATTATTGATGAGTTGCCACCGGGTCGAACACCAATTCAAACCGTGGCAATTCCTGATACCAAGCGCGATGACATTGTCGAACGTGTGAAAAATGCGTGTCTTAATGAAGGCAAACAAGCCTATTGGGTGTGTACGCTGATTGATGAATCGGAAGTACTGGAAGCTCAAGCTGCTGCTGATACGGCAGAAGAGCTGCAACGCAAACTGCCTGACGTAAAAATTGGTTTAGTGCACGGTCGAATGAAACCCGCCGAGAAACAAGCGGTGATGCGAGAGTTCAAAGAGAACAAGCTGCATCTATTGGTTGCGACAACCGTGATTGAAGTTGGTGTGGATGTACCGAATTCGAGCTTAATGATCATCGAGAACCCAGAACGTCTTGGCCTAGCGCAACTGCACCAACTGCGTGGCCGTGTCGGCCGAGGTTCGGTCGCAAGCCATTGTGTACTGCTGTATCACTCTCCGCTGTCTAAAACCGCTCAGAAGCGCTTAGGTGTGCTGCGTGAAAGTAACGATGGCTTTGTGATTGCACAGCGAGACTTAGAGATCCGTGGCCCCGGTGAACTGCTTGGCACCAAACAAACTGGCTTAGCGGATTTCAAGATTGCCGACTTGGTACGAGACCAACGTTTGATCCCTGAAGTGCAGCGTATTGCGCGTCATATTCACGATAGCTACCCAGACAACGCCAAGGCGATCATCAACCGCTGGCTAGGCGAGCGCGATGTTTACTCCAAGGCGTAGTTAACACTGAGACCGCATTCAAACGTAAAAAAGGCTTCCTCAAGGAAGCCTTTTTAGTGTGCGTTACTTTCATCAAGCAAGAGCGACGATCTCTATACAGGTCCCCAACTCCCAATAGTATTTAAGGCTTCACAGGGAAACTGATCTGCGCTTTTAACCCGCCCTCACTGCGGTTATTAACCACAACAGCACCTTGGTGCTGGCTGACAATACGTTTCACAATCGCCAAGCCTAAGCCGGTACCTTCACTGCCACGAGCGGTGTCACCACGCGTGAACGGTTCAAACAACTTGCCGACTTGGTCTTGCGGGATCCCCGGGCCATTATCTTCAACGGTCACCCAAGCCAGTTTATTATCGGCCGTCATGCCAGTCGATACCTTGACCCAACCATTGCCATAGCGCAGCGCATTCACCACCAAGTTACTCACGGCACGCTTCATCGCGATCGGGTTCCCTAGTGCAGGCTTCATCGAATCTGGTATATCGGTTTCAATTTGTACCTCGTAGCCACCTTCAGAGCTAGAAACTTCTCGGGCAATATCATCGACAAATACCTCTTGGAATGAATCTCGATCAACGGGCTTTAGGTAATCCATAAACTGGCTGATGATCTCATTACACTCTTCGGTATCACTGATGATCCCTTCCGCTAAATAGCTGTCTTCTGGTGACATCATCTCGGTCGCTAAGCGAATACGCGTTAACGGAGTACGTAAATCATGACTGATACCTGCCATCAACAAAGCGCGGTCTTCTTCGAGTTCTTGGATACCTTTCGACATCTGATTAAAGGCTCGAGTTACCGAGCGGATCTCTTGCGCACCTTGTACTGGTAGCGGTGGTGGAATATCACCACGCCCCACACCTTGGGCGGCTTTCTCTAGCGCTATCAAAGGCCGGTTTTGCAAGCGAATGAACAGCCAGCCACCCGCGACAATCAACATCGCCATGATCAGGCTGTTACGGAAAAGAGGCGCAAAGTCTTCTTCTTGCAGCTCAGACAGAGGAATACGAATCAAGGAGTTAGGCAGCTGTGCGATGTCCATCCACAACACGTAGCTATCTTTACCCAAGATCAATCGCACTTCGGTTTCAGAGCCCAACTCTTTGGTCATCTCCTCACTCATCAGGTCGATTGCTACTGCATGGTAATACTCACCCGCAGCTTCGCTGTCCTTGGCGTGAACCGTCACTCCTAGCTGCTCAAGCACACGTTGACGTAGTGGTGCATCAATCTCGATATCACTGCCTTGATCCAAGACGAGGTTTAGCTCGTGAGCCAGAATCTTATTAAACTGCTGCAAACTCGGCATCAATGCATAATTGAACACCGCGTAATACGAAAAAATTTGGCTGGCAACCAACAGGGTTAAGAAGAGCACTATCGACTGAGTAAAGGAGCTACGTATGCGCATAGAAGACCTAAATTGAGGGGATGATAAAGGGATATAATGGAAACTATAACTCTAAACCCTTGTGCTGAATACAAAACGGGCCATCGCATTTTAATGAGATGACCCGTAAATTCACAGAACCGATGAAGCTGATATAGAGCTTACAAAACCGGCTTAGACTGCTTTGCCATCTGGAACGAATACGTAACCCAAGCCCCACACCGTTTGGATATAACGAGGTTTACTTGGATCTTCTTCAACTAGACGACGCAGACGAGAAATCTGAACATCGATAGAACGTTCCATCGCTGAATACTCACGGCCACGCGCCATGTTCATCAGCTTATCGCGAGACATTGGCTCACGAGCGTTAGTGACCAGTGACTTCAGAACCGCAAATTCACCGGAGGTAAGAGGCATTGGCTCTTCGCCGCGGAACATTTCACGTGTACCTAGGTTCAAGCGGAACTCACCAAATGCAACCACAGATTCTTCTGTGCTTGGCGCTCCCGGCGCTTCAATCACTTGGCGGCGCATTACCGCTTTGATACGCGCTAGTAGTTCGCGAGGGTTAAATGGTTTTGGCAGGTAATCATCCGCACCCACTTCCAAGCCCACAATGCGATCCACTTCATCACCCTTTGCCGTCAGCATAAGGATAGGTAGCGAGTTGTTTGCGTTTCTTAGACGACGACAGATCGAAAGACCATCTTCGCCCGGCAACATTAAATCCAATACCATCAAGTGAAAATTTTCACGGGTTAACAGGCGGTCCATCTGCTCACTGTTTGCCACGCTACGCACTTGAAAGCCTTGCTCTGACAGATAGCGTTCTAGCAATGCACGTAGACGAGCATCGTCATCGACCACTAAAATTTTGTAGTTTTCTTGCATGTAATGGTTCCACCTATTAAAGCTTAAACCTGAGGTTAAGCATTCTTGGTAAATTGTATATTGGTATAAGACATTAAAAATGTAACATTATTGGGGAAAAAGTCGCCTAAATAATTGTTAACGTATGTTGCCTTTCTATATATTCTATCTTAGATCATCATTTCATTAAGTCAGATTTATGAAAACCAAACTTATCACCCGCGAAGGTTATAACAAGCTCAAAGCAGAACATGACCACTTATGGCACGAGAAGCGCCCAGAAATAACCAAAATAGTCACTTGGGCTGCAAGCCTTGGAGATCGATCAGAAAACGCAGATTACACCTTCAATAAGCGTTTGCTTCGTCAGATTGATCGCCGAGTCCGTTTCTTAAGAAAATTCCTACCTGATGTGACTATCGTTGATTACTCACCGCAACAAGAAGGTAAGGTATTTTTCGGTGCTTGGGTGGAAATTGAGAATGATGATGGGGAAATGAAGAAGTTTCGTATTGTCGGCCCTGAAGAGATCTACGGTGATGCGAAAGGTTATATCTCTATCGACTCGCCAATGGCTAGAGCTCTGCTCAAGAAAGAAGTGGATGATGAGTTTACGGTAACCACACCGGAAGGCGATAAAGAGTGGTTCATTAACTCGATTCGCTACGCAGACGACGCGTAAAGTTTATGCCTTGGCTTATGGCTTATGGCTTATGGCTTATGGCTTAGCGTGATTAACCGGCCATCACAGGTCGAGCAGACAAACTCAAACTCCAGATAAAAGAAAACCCCGCTAGGCTTGCGCCTGGCGGGGTTAAGTCTCTATCGCAGCAATCCGGCTACTGTTTATCTCTTCGAGATAAGGTGCTCCCTGCATCTGTCCTTGATAGTGGCTAAATCCTTTAACCAATTTCCTTTTTGTTCATCGCCATCCTAGCGGTGTCCATTCTAGCCTGTCATCCTGACTGGCGAATCTCATCCAGAGATTATTACTTCCTTGCTGACCACTCATCCTAAGTAATCAAATCTTCATCCTGAAGATACCTAGTCCATTAGGCTTTTTCCTGTTCCTGCCAACTCCCTGTCGACAAGTTAAATATTACGGTATTTGGGCGAGTTTCCTAGATAGTCCCAAAAAACATTTCAGGTGAGAAATACGCATCAAAACATCATGTAATTAAAAATCAACAACTTACAATTAAATTAAGACATATTGACAGGTTTAAGGCGACTTAGGCTTACATCACGTGTGAGAGATCTCGCACAAAGCGGATATCACAAACGGAAATTCGACTTCTGACAGGATAATTACACAGCCAAAGCTAGAAAAAGCGTACGCTCACCCCCATGTATTTGTCATGATATTAAATAAGAGATTCATCGGATGAGCCAAGCTATCTGTCGACTGATTGCTGAAGAACTGAATGTTCGTTCAGAGCAAGTCACCGCCGCAGTAAACCTAATTGACGACGGTAACACCGTTCCCTTTATTGCCCGCTACCGTAAAGAAGTCACGGGTGGCTTAGACGATACCCAACTACGTAACCTTGATAGTCGCCTTTCATACCTTCGCGAACTTGACGATCGCCGCCAAACGATTCTTAAGTCGATTCAAGACCAAGGCAAACTCACGCCAGAATTAGAGCGTGATATCACTCAAGCCGACAGCAAGACGCGCCTAGAAGATCTATACCTGCCATACAAACCAAAGCGTCGTACCAAAGGTCAGATCGCAATCGAAGCAGGCTTAGAGCCACTTGCCGATACACTTTGGAATGAACCACAGCACGATCCTGAAACCGAAGCCGTTAACTTCATCAGCAGCGATAAAGGCATTGCTGATACCAAAGCGGCACTGGATGGTGCACGAGCGATCATCATGGAGCGCATTGCTGAAGACGCAAACCTACTTGAAAAGATTCGCCAACACCTCACGCGCAACTCAGAACTCGTTTCACGTGTCGTGACGGGGAAAGAACAAGCAGGCGAGAAATTCAAAGATTACTTCGAACACAACGAAACACTCAACAAAGTACCTTCACACCGTGCGCTTGCGATGTTGCGAGGCCGAAATGAAGGCTTCCTAACGCTGGCAATGAATGCTGACCCAGAGCAAGAAGAAGGTGTACGTGGTTCTTACTGCGAGAACATCATCTCTGATCACTACGGTATTACCCTGAGCAGCGCTCCTGCGGATGCATGGCGTAAGCAAGTGATTAGCTGGGCATGGCGCATCAAGGTTTCTATGCACATGGAAACTGAGTTGATGGGCGCGATGAAAGAACGCGGTGAAATCGAAGCGATTGAAGTGTTCGCAACCAACCTTAAAGACTTGTTGATGGCGGCACCGGCTGGCCCTCGTGCAACCTTGGGCTTGGATCCGGGTTTACGCACCGGTTCGAAAATCGCCGTGGTGGATTCAACGGGTAAGGTTCTAGCAACAGAAACCATTTACCCTCACCCACCACAGAAGCAATACGACAAGTCTGCGCACGTGGTTGAGCAGATGGTTCGCCAATACAATGTTGATTTGATTGCGATTGGTAATGGTACGGCTTCACGCGAAACAGACAGCTTTGTTGCTGATGTGATTAAGCGTGGCAACCTTACAGCACAAAAAATCATTGTTAGCGAAGCGGGCGCCTCGGTTTATTCTGCTTCTGAGTTAGCAGCGAAAGAATTTCCAAACATGGATGTATCGATTCGTGGTGCGGTGTCTATTGCGCGTCGTCTGCAAGATCCACTGGCAGAACTGGTGAAGATTGACCCTAAATCGATCGGTGTGGGCCAATACCAACACGACGTGAGCCAAACTATGCTCGCTAAGCGCCTAGATGCGATTGTCGAAGACTGTGTAAACGCGGTTGGTGTTGATGTGAATACGGCCTCTGCCGCCCTGTTAACTCGTGTTGCTGGCCTTTCTAACACCATCGCTCAGAACATCGTGGACTTCCGTGATGAAAACGGTCGCTTCGAAGCGCGTACAACACTCAAAAAAGTCGCTCGTTTAGGGCCAAAAGCGTTTGAACAGTGTGCGGGGTTCCTAAGAATCATGGATGGTAAGAATCCACTAGATGCATCTTCAGTTCACCCAGAAGCTTACCCATTGGTGAAAGCCATCGCCGAGAAGAACCAGAAAGACATCAAGTCTCTGGTGGGTAATACAGGCTTCTTACGTGGTTTACATGCGGTTGATTACACCAATGAGAACTTCGGTGTACCTACGGTAACCGACATCATCAAAGAGCTGGATAAGCCGGGTCGAGATCCTCGTCCTGAATTCAAGACAGCAACCTTCGCCGATGGCGTAAATAGCATGTCTGACCTAGAACCCGGCATGATCTTAGAAGGTGTAGTTTCAAACGTAGCCAACTTTGGCGCCTTCGTTGACATTGGTGTTCACCAAGACGGCTTGGTGCACATTTCAGCGCTAACCGATCGTTTTGTCTCTGATCCTCATGAAGTCGTGAAAACGGGGGAAATCGTCAAAGTGAAGGTGATGGAAGTCGATGTTCAACGCAAACGTATTGCGCTAAGCATGCGTATGAAAGATGAACCCGGCCAAGACAACCGCGCACAACGTTCAAGTGCACCTCGCACGCAAAACCGCCCGAATCAAAATTCGCAAGGTGGACAACGCCGCCGTGAAGAACCGCAACAAAACGCGGCGATGGGTGGTGCTTTTGCCGCTGCCTTTGCTAAAGCGAAGAAATAATAGGTCAATGAAACGACTGCGTGTCGCGAAATAAATAGCCTGTAAAAACAGAAAACCTGCATCCCTTAGGGTATGCAGGTTTTTTTATTATGTGTTCAAAAAAGACATCGAAGTTTGGTTGGGTCATAAGTTTTCGATTTATAACACGACCAGCATTCCTGATGGAGCATGAGGCGCAACAGCATGACCATAATGATATTTTATGACCTTACGTCGCTTCTCCATCTGTCCCTCTTGAATCGCCGCATCTAAAACATGCTTTGGCAGGCGGAAACGCATGGTATAACCTTTTCCTTGATCGGCACTGTATGTTCTCAGTGCCAATAAGCTGAACAACCTATCAAAAGGATCTTGAGGCTCTTCTTGGCTAATCGAATTGGCCTCTGACTCGTTCTCCATTTCATAACCAGGATGGTCTGAAGGATCCCAAGCCGACTGCTGCCTTCGCTTATCGTCCGGTTTTACCTTTCGCTCTGCATTGGTTTTCGCCAATGCTACGGCGGGAGCGACAGGTTCTCGAACTCTATTATCACGCGCAACTTGCTCTGTTTGCACATTAACGGATGGGGCGATCAGTGGCACACTCACTGCAGTTGCAGGTGACACAATCATCGCGAACTCCTCAAGAATCGCCCATCGTTATTGCTATAACACTGCTTTACTGAGTTACACAGCAGGCATAGCCCAAAACTTACCGCAATCAACTCAGGAGAGAGTTAGGTCTGAGTATCATGCAACGCCTTGGTGTTATACCAATCGTAGTAAATAACTGCTCATCCTAGCTTATTAAAATGCTCGATAACGGCGTTAGAACTTTTGATTGTAGAATAACTACTTATCAAAAAGCTCTGCCTTGTTCTCAAAGCCTTTTTCCTACGCTATTTTTGAACACTTACTTACTGTGATTGGTATTAGGTTATATATCGACCAAGCCAGCGATAAATTTAGCGATTATTTCGCGCGAAGCTGACCAGTTCACCGCAAAAGGCGTCGGCTTCAGTCATAAAAGGCGCATGTGAAGACTGAGTGAAGATGTATTGTTCGGTATGAGGTAAGGCTTTGCCCAAGTCTTTTGCAACCTTGATTGGCACAAGCCCATCTAATCGACCGTATAAGCGCAGCATAGGCACAGAGATCTGCGGTAATTGTTCACGGAGGTCAACGTCTGACAGCATTTTCAAACCCGCTAACAAAGAATCTGGATTCGGTAGCGGACGAGACAGCACCGCTTGCTTGAGCTGTTTTACATCTTGCCTTGCTGAAGGACTGCCCATAGCTTGCAATGCCATAAAACGTTCGATGGTGGTCTGAAAGTCTTCAACTAGCTGCTCAGTGAATGCGGTTAATACGTTTGGCTGAATGCCTCGCCATAATACGGGTTCTTTTGCGGCTGCGAATTTAGGGGAGCTAGCGACAGTCACCAATTTGCTTACATAATCTGAGTGATGGAGAGCCATGTGCGTCGCGACCAAACCACCCAGCGACCAACCAACCCAAATCGCTTGCTTGGGCGCGTCGACCAACAGTTGTTGAGCAATCTCTTCAAGATCTTGAGCGTGGCTGTGAGCACTGTGTCCATACCCTGGAAGATCGACAACATGCACTCGGAAGTCAGCTTCTAAAGCGGTAACAGTTTGCTGCCATACCGCACCATTCATACCCCAGCCGTGAACCAGAACTAAATCAGGTCCTTGCCCTGAAACATGCCAATACAACGCGTCACTCATTCTCATTATTCCCTACTTATTTCATCCACCATCAAGGGTACGTTTCAGTATGGTGAGTACAAAGAACACCATAACCCAAAAGCACTGCGAGCTATGTTATCTGATTGGCTACAAAAACACACACCACGGCTGGTCACACCTCAATGTCACCTATGTAAATTGGATAAATCCTCTCATGATGATCATCCGCGATGGTGTAATGATTGCCTTAATCTCTTCGAGCCAGTGCCGCGTTGCCAGCAGTGTGGCTTAAAAACCCTAACTACCGTCGAGCAATGTGGTCAGTGCTTATCTCAACCTCCACCTTGGCATCGTCTCTATTGCGTTGGGGACTACACCTTTCCAACAGCACGTTACATTCAACAAATGAAGTACGCCGATAAGTTTTGGTTTGCACGTGATCTATCAAAGTTATTGGCTTCACGTATCGAGCATCCTGCTCCGCTGATCACCAGCGTACCTCTACATTGGCGTCGATATATTCATCGAGGCTTTAATCAAAGTCAGCTGCTCGCTAATTACACAGCTCAAGAACTTGGCGTTAAAGATGAGGTGCTGTTCCGTCGAATTCGCTCAACCGCTTCTCAGCAAGGGCTGACTAAATCCGCACGCTTACATAATCTAAAGAGCGCTTTTACGCTTCGAAAACAAGACTTTCAAGGAACTGTCCCTTCTCACATCGCGATAATTGATGATGTTGTAACCACAGGCAGTACAGTGTATCAATTATGCCAATTACTACTTGAAGTGGGCGTGAAAAGAATTGATATTTACTGCATCTGCCGCACTCCTGAGCCCTCTGGATAATTGCTGTGAATCGCTACTTGTACAGCAATCCAACAAAAAAGGGCTGAATTACAAATCTGACAGGAGTAGAATGGCGCTAATAACCTACAAATCTACTCAGGTATTCGTCGTGTCAAATATTACTATTACAGAAACAGCTCAAACTCACTTTGCCAATCTGCTGTCACAGCAGCCTGAAGGTACAAACATTCGTGTGTTCGTGGTAAACCCAGGCACACAAAACGCTGAGTGTGGTGTTTCTTACTGCCCAACAGATGCTATCGAAGCATCTGACACTAAGCTTTCTTTCGACGCTTTCTCGGCATACGTTGATGAGCTAAGCCTACCATTCCTAGACGAAGCTGAGATTGACTTCGTAACTGACAAAATGGGCTCTCAACTCACGCTAAAAGCACCAAACGCTAAAATGCGTAAAGTATCAGACGACGCAACTCTGATAGAGCGTGTTGAGTATGCAATCCAAACACAAGTGAACCCACAGCTTGCTGGCCACGGCGGTCACGTTAGCCTAGTAGAGATCACTGAAGAAGGCGCAGCTATCGTTGCATTCGGCGGCGGTTGTAACGGTTGTTCTATGGTTGACGTAACGCTTAAAGAAGGCATCGAGAAAGAACTTCTTCAACAATTCGAAGGTGAATTGACGGCCGTTCGTGATGCAACTGAGCACGATCGCGGTGAGCACTCTTACTACTAATCACTTTACGACTAGGTACTTCATGACTAGCTACTTCACAACCAAGTGCCTTACAACTAAGTGCTACTACGACTAAGTACTCATGAAGTCTTAGCCAGTAGAAAGTTAAAGATTCAATCAAAAGGTTGATGCGCAAGCATCAACCTTTTTTTATGTTTAAAACAGCAGAGCACTTCCGAACCGTCTATTTCTCGTTCAATGCCAATAATGACGGGCGCGTTACCATTTGCAGTAAGGTATTCAAGTGATCGCAATCGGTTCCTGATCCAATAATTCCAGGATATGAAAACTCGGATCTAGGAACTCAACTCTATTTCCCCTATATTAGAATGACTTTATAAGAAAGAATTCCAATGAGCTAAGGAGCGAGCGCAATGACAAAAAGGACCAAGCCAGAAATTTTGGCTCAACAAACTGTCGCTCAATCAAAACTATTCTCTATCGAGTCCCTCGATTTACGCTTTTCCAACGGTGTAGAGCGTACCTACGAACGCATGAAGCCCAGCGGCCGCAACGCAGTAATGATGGTTCCGATTACTGAACAAGGCGATATTCTGTTAGTGCGTGAATACGCAGCGGGCACAGAGCGCTATGAACTCGGCTTCCCAAAAGGGCTAATTGATCCAGGTGAGCAGCCCAATCAAGCCGCCGTTCGTGAACTAAAAGAAGAGATTGGCTTCGGTGCCAACAAGCTCACTCCTCTTAAAGAAGTGATCCTTGCACCCTCTTATTTCTCTAGCAAAATGACGCTGTTTATCGCAGAAGAACTCTACCCAGAGAAACTAGAAGGTGATGAGCCAGAGCCACTAGATATTGTGCGCTGGCCACTTGCTCAAGCAGAAGAACTGTTAACGCATCTCGACTTCTGTGAGGCTCGCAGTATTACAGCCCTACTATTAGCCCTTCGTGTATTAAACAATAATTAGAACATTTAGGCTCGCTCGAAGAGTAAGAGAATATTTATGCCAATAACAAAAGATTTGTCTCACCTCCTACCCTCTATCATTGAGATTGCTCGATCTGCAGGCCAACTCATCTTAGAGATCTACGAGAAAAAGGATTACGAAGAGTTCACCAAGAGTGATGACACTCCAGTAACCAGTGCTGATCTTGCAGCACATAAGCTGATATTAAAAAAACTCAGTGAATTGACGCCTGATATTCCCGTATTATCCGAAGAAGACGCCGACATCAGCCTAGAGCAACGCTCTCAATGGGATCGCTACTGGTTGGTTGACCCACTCGATGGCACGCAGGAGTTCATCGCAAGAAGTGGCGACTTTGCAACAATCATCGCCTTAATTGAGCATAACAAGCCGGTAATGGGCGTCGTGTACGCACCTGTTTCAGGCGTGAGCTATTACGCTTACAGTGGCAAAGGCGCTTGGAAGATCCCAGACCTCAATGACAGTGTAAAAATCAAAACGCATCGTCACGAGCTGCCAAACCAATCCATCGCGATGGCAATCAGCCGTCGCCAAGACATCAATCGCATCACTAACCGTATGAGCTCTGCTTGGAACTATGATTTGGTTCCTCTAGGTTCAGCAGCGCTGAAGGCATGCTTGGTTGCCGAAGGCGCTGTGGACTGTTATCTACGTATTGGACCAACCGGAGAGTGGGATACCGCGGCAACCCAATGCATTGTTGAAGAAGCGGGAGGCCGAATCCTAAGCACTCAATTAGAACCACTCTCGTACAATGAAAGAGAGACGCTTGAGAACCCGAACTTCATTGTTCTTGGTGATGCAGACTTACCTTGGGCAGAGATCTTACAAGGTAAAGATTAGGCGAGTTTGCTCTCTTTAACCGTCAGATATCCTCTAGATTCTCAGAACAAAAAAAACGGGCACCTCAGTGAGGTGCCCATTTTTATATCTTGCGATTTGATCGCCAAATGTACTAACCAACAGATACTAGCTCAGAAGTAGATTCCGGGCTAAAAGCGGCCTTGATAAGTAAATTGGTATTTACCTTGGCTATCAGAGTTGCCCAACCACTTAAGCTGACTCTGCATCGCGGGAGGGAACTCAGCACCAGGTTTAAACCACGCCGCTGATGTGTAGCGTTGGTTAGGCGTTACGCTCGCGGAAAACTCACTGTCCACTTGCTCGCTCTTCTGAATGCCTTTGGCTGCAATTGTGTTGTCTTCACAGGTTATGTCCGCAATCACAGGACCAAGGTCTAATGAACCCACTGGCGAGTCGACAGCTGCACCAGACCAAGCAAGCGTACCTTCGCCCGATTGGCACCAAGGTTGAGCATGAACAGCATGTTTGATTGTCAGTTCAACTTGCCCTGCAATAGACACTGGCACTGGGATAGTAGGCGCATATTTCATCACGTTGCTGGCAGGCATTGATGCCACTAAGTTTTCCGCGTAAGCACCGCTCATGCTATATCCGACACGTCCTTTACCTGATAAGTTCATGTCGCTGTTACGGCCAAAGCGAACCGCCAGTTCTGCTTTGGCTTGGAATAGTTTCGAGAACTGGAAGTCCCACTGCACTGAGCCATAATTGACACGCTGCCACGCAATATTGTTAGCGCGACCTTGCCAAACTGTACCCTCAACACCTTCAATGCTTAAACCACGCACGACGGGTGCATGCTTGAGAGCAAAAGCGGCAGGCAAATGCAGCAACAAGCTTACCGAGAAAAAAACGATAAAAATGACGCTGAATAACAGGCCATATTTGAAAGATAAACCGAGTTTCACATTAACCTCGTTTAAACTGTAGTCGGTTGATCTCAATAACCCCAGGGCTATCAGAGCGATCAATATCCATAAACTCAACCTCAACACCCTGCTTTTCTTTCAGGTATGTCAGCCAGTCAACGAACTTATTAAAGGGCACAGGCTTAATCCACACTTGCAGCATCTCACCACGTGGTTGCACGCGTATCAGCTCGATATTAAAACGGCGCATAGAAGCAGGCACAGATTGGTTCAAAGGCTGGCTCGCACTGATGCCACCACTGCCTCGTAGCTCAACCACTTGATTCGCTTTGTCCGTTACCCAAGCAAGAAGCTGCTTCTCACTTTGAATACGACTTTGTGCAAGTTCAGCTCGCTGACTGAGTGGCTGTAATAACCCCCAATAAACGACACCCAACACCAATAAAACTGAGCAACCAACAACTAATCGTTGCTCTCTTTGACTTATTGAAGTCCACCACGCCTGGAGTGGTTCAATCATATTTCTCATCACTGATCTCCTTACGCAGGTTATTGATGGGGTTTAAGAGTAAAACTGCCAAATACGGCATCGCCATTGCGGTTCAATGGCCCTTGCTCAACGACAAACTTCTCTTCGAGTTTCACCCTTGCGGTCTCAAAGTGTTGGAAGTCAGAACTTTTAGCCTGCAGTCGAACCTCAGAACGGTTGCCATCGTAGCGAATGCTTTCAACTTCGATCGTCTTCACTTGCCCTAAGGTTTCAGGCAGCAAAGCTAACCAACCAAGTAAGGAATCACCTTCGCCTGAACCACCGTATTTTTTGGCTTCGTCGCTCATCTGACGCTTGAGGTAACTCACGGTCGGAATGCGTTGTTTACCAGGCAGCACCGCTCTAAAGATACGCTCACTCTCCATGCGGTAGGCTTGTGCTTGCGCTTCGTATTGCTGAACCTTCAACACTTGTTGAGTCACAATCACGGCCACCAGCAAACAAGCAGCAATCGCCACTTTCTGCCAAACACGCCAATATTTACTGAATGAAGATTTGGTTTTAAAGGTGCCAGTCAGTAAATTTACGCCGCTTGTGATCGCTTGCTGACTCAATAAAGACATCACCAACTCGGCAGGCTTTGCTTGCCACTCGAGACCGCTTTGCTGTTGAACGTCGTCGCTCGGCATCGCGGTATAGCTGAAGATAGTCGTCGCTTGCTCTTCCTCACCAGCGACAACCCAATCACTTTGCAAAAACATCGGTAACCATGCTTCGCTGATTGATACGGCTTGATAGTTACCTTGACGTTGAGAGTGACCTTGGCGTAATAACCAATGTTGGTCGATCTGTAATGCACTGATGCCTTGTTCTTCAAAAGGCACGGCTAGTGTATCTGGTAGCACCTTGCGGAAGATTATATTGGCTTCGCGAAACAGGTCTAAAGCTTGTTTTAACCATTCACGATCCACACCACACACGGTAGCGTGAGTGGCATCTTTATCTAAAATGGTCAGATGTAAGTCTTCGATATCTTGTGCGACTTCGTCTTCTAACAAAAACGGCAGCATAGAGTCGAACTGGCGAGCAGCACCTTTAGGGATCTCAACACGCTTAATTAAGCATTCATTTCCCGGCAATAAAGCGATACAGCTGCGCTTCTCAGCGTAAGGCGTTAACTCGTCAAGCTGTTCCCAGCTAGACAGTTCACCGCTTGCTATCACTTCTTGTTGGCTTGTCGACCAAACTAACCACTGCACAGGGCTCTGTGGTTCGCTACTCAGTCGAACGGTCAGAAACTCGCTCACTGATTCCTCCAAAACGACGGCGTACTACCGTCACTGTTTCTCGATTACTACTATAGAAAAGCGTCCGTATACGTACACGTGACTGCTCAACTAATACCTCTGCATCTAGCTCAAAATAGGCGCTATCTACAGTTAAATATGCTTTCGCTTTCTTGCTGACTTCGGCACTTACACCAACAATGGCAGATTCAGCCATAAAAGCATCCACCGTATCCCAGCCATCAAATGGGCGTTTGTCTATCAGCTGTTTGGCATCCGACTCACTTAAGCCCGGCGCAAACATCGCTTCCAATAAAGGCGCTTGCTTTTCCGTGAGTGTATTCACGTTCAAACGGAAATCATCGGTTGGCAGAGCGCAAACAAAGGGGCGAACCTTATTCATCACCTCACCAGTGACCTGATAAACCGCTCGTAACTCGGATTCATCGGCCATCAAGCCATTCGCCGCTAAATAAGAGGGCTTCATCGCTTCATAGGTGCTGTCTTCTACGCCAGACGAAGAGGTAGTTCGTGTATCAGCATCAACAAACTCCCACGTTGAATTTGCGATAACCTCAGCCTGATAAGGATCAACGTCTTGGTTTTCCAGTAAGGTTTGCCAAACCGTGATTAAATAAGGAGCCTGGTTACTTGAAGTGGTCGTCACTCCGGCTAAGGCATTAAGATTAAAGCAAGCCTGTGCATCCACGATACGACCTTTGACTTGGCCATAATCCAATGGGTATACCTGCTCTTCTAACGCCCATGGTTGGCTTAGGTTCACGGTATCACTGTCTTTGTAACTTTGCCTAATACCGTCTTGCACCAACGCTTCTACACCAATGCTATACCAGTAAGCTTGTTGGTAATTCAGTTGGTTGCCAACGCGCTTGAATTGGGTAAACAAACGCTCGGACATACTGCCCGCAATGGTGGCCATGATCGCCAGTAGCATCAGGATCACGATCAGTGCCACACCACGCTGCTTACGACCTAAGGCAGAGCTTCTCTTAGTAAGGCGATTGATTCGATTAGCCATTATTCCCCTCACTATTTGAAGAGTCATCAGCGTCATCGGCTTGGTCTAACGTACCACTTGGCGTGAGATAAACACGTTCTATCTCACCATAATCTTTCAAGGTCAGCTTTAGTCGTACAGCTTTAGGCAATGATTTATCGGTTTGCCACTCTTCACCCCAACGACTGCCGTCATAAAACTCAAATTCCAAGCTTTCGACATCATCAAGCAGAGGAGTAATTACGCCTTGCTGGCCTGCTGGTGTATCGGGATAGCGCCACCACACTCGCTCAAGTGTTTCTTCTTTGAGGCGGTAACCCACTTTCGTCACCTCACCTCGAGGAAACTGCTGTTGCGGGTTATGCCAACCAAGGCGAGTAAACATGATGCCAATACTATCGGAATCCAGTAAATACTCTTTCATTAAAATCAGCTTAGATGATGCTTCTTCACCGTTGGTACGAAATTTTCGCACCGCCATCTGGCGAAAATCATTATCTAAAATGACTAAACTGCGTTGCAGTTGGTTCAAACGAGCACTGCGCTCAATCGAGATCTCGTTGCTTCGCTGCACCTGATTAACCACCTGATAAGCCGCCATACTTAACGTGGCAAAGATAGCGATCGAGACCAAGACTTCAATTAAGGTAAAGCCTCTCCCTTTGGAAGATAGACCTTGTTTACGCGGCGTACGCTTATTTGCCGACATGCTTTTAGTTAGCGACACGATCTTAGTTAACCACATTCTCTTAATTAACCACATAACTGCGCACCGTAACGACTGGAGACGCTTTCTTGCTGGTTGCCGCACTCACATCAAATGCCTTTAACAAATCATCACTTGTATCGATGGGAGTCACCTTCCAGAACCACTCTCTTCCCGCTAACTCTTGCGTGCCCTGCGCTTTTTTTAGCTTCTCAGGATGCAGCATGACTAAGGCCATCTGATTATCAACGACCATCGCCGCGAAGGTCTTTTCTTCGAGATAACTGAGTGTATTGATGTGCTGAGTAACAGCACGAATCACACTGATCGCCGCCGTCGCAAAAATAGCCAGCGCAACTAATACTTCAAGCAGAGTCATTCCTCGAGAACCAAGAAGCATACTGCGAGAACGATAAGGAGAACGGTTATTCTTCTTCATCTTCTTCTCCCGGCTCAAGTAATCGAATCTCACCATTATCCAACACTCGAATGCGCCAACCATCTTGTATTGTGTCACCCGTGTTAGGGTAAAACGACAATACAAATGGCGTCATTTCAGCACTCGACAAGATGTAGACCTGTGGTGGCTTGGGCTTCTTTTCCTCTTCCAGATCCGCAAACATGTCTTCATCAAATAAGCTTCCCGGATTAAAAAGACGATCATCGTCTTCCCACGCGCCACCACCTAATGTCAGCGACAGTGCCAGTTCTTCCGGTAATTCAGTTGAAGAAGGGATCTTTTCGAACTCAGTTTCTTGCCAGCCATCAGACTTCAAAGTCATCAGAACGTAAGTCGATTTTTTTTCATCAACACGAACACCAAAATCTAAGCCACTCAAAATAGCCTCTTCATTGAGTAGCTGAATTCGCTGATAAAAGCTTTGAGCGTATTTTTTAGCAACATCTTTGCTATTGGTAGGGATGGTCGAGATCACCGCGACCGCCGATACTGACAGTAATACCAACACCAAAAGAATCTCAATCAAGGTGAAACCTGGCTGTGTTTGCTTAGTTTTCACCTTGTAGACTCCATTTTTTGCGTACTACCATCAATAACGTATCAAGCGACAATAACGAATCAAACAACAGGAACGTATCAACCGACAACAAGCCGAAGCTTATTGGAAGTCCTGCATGTTCCAGTTGCCGATATCCGCAGCAATACCTTCACCACCTTCTTGACCATCAGCGCCAAGAGTGAAGATATCAATTGTGCCGTTATCGCCAGGACTTAGGTATTGGTACTCGTTACCCCATGGGTCGTTAGGCAGACGCTTGATGTAACCACCGTCACGGTAGTTACGAGGCTCTGGGCTGCTTGGCTTAGAAACTAATCCATCAAGGCCTTGATCCGTTGTCGGATAAACGCTGTTATCCAGTTTGTACATGTCGAGCGCGTTCTCTAGCGCCACGATATCAGTGATGGCTTTTTGTTGATCCGCCTTCTCTTTGTTGCCCAACAGGTTAGGCACAACAAAACTTGCTAAAACACCAAGGATAACGACAACAACCATGACTTCTAATAGGGTAAAGCCTGACTGTTTCTTCATTTTATTTTTCATTATTTTCTCCAAATTACAGACAGCGAGTTGAAGGTAATGATGTCCTTCGTCTCGATAATCCAAAAACTAACGTCCTATGAGCGACTGATTAACCGCTCATCAAATTATTCATTTCAAGCATCGGCATCAGCGTCGCCATCACAATGAACAGCACTAAGCCTGCCATCAAAGCGATAAGGGCTGGGGTAAAAATGCCTAAGGCGATGTTTACGGTCGACTCAAAACTTTGGTCTTGGTTATCAGCCGCTCTTGTCAGCATCTGCTCCAACTGGCCACTCTGCTCACCACTGGCGATCATATGCAGCATCATCGGGGGAAAGAGTTTGGTTTGATCAAGCGCTTTACGCAGGCTTGCCCCTTCTCTAACGCTGTCTGATGCCTGCAGTACTTGCTGTTTCACGTGATGATTCGACATCACATCTACCGCGACCTTCATCCCTTCAAGGATAGGAATAGCACTAGAGGTACAGATAGAAAGTGTTCGTGCAAAGCGAGAGGTGTTGATCCCTTTCGCTATCTTGCCGATCAACGGGATGCTCAATAATTTGCGATCCCAGCTCATGCGAACGCCCGGTTTTTTCAGCGCGGTCTTAACCAGAACAATCACACCAATGGTCAACAACAGTAATTGGATGCCCCAATTCTGGATAAATTCACTCGATGCTAATAAAAATTGTGTCGATTGAGGAAGTTCTTGGCCCATCTGAATAATCGGCTCAACGATTTTAGGCACTACCGTTGCCAGTAAGAACGACACAATCGTCACCGCAAACACCACCAGCACGATTGGGTAGATCATCGCTTGCAGCAACTTAGAACGCATCTTCTGACGGTTTTCTGCGTAGTCAGCCAATCGTTCCAATACCGCATCTAGGTGCCCTGACTTCTCACCAGCAGCAACCATGGCTCTGAATAGCTCATCGAAGATATGGGGATAATCAGACAAGCTATCTGCTAACGAATAACCTTCAGTCACCTTAGATCTCACCGCGAGTAGCATGGTGCGAATACGAGGTTTCTCAGACTGTTCGGCAACGGCTTTCAAGCACTCTTCCAACGGCATACCAGATTGAACGAGCGTGGATATTTGACGAGTAATAAGCGCAAGATCAGGCGTGCTGATGCCGCGTTTAAAGCTGGTCGATGGCTGAGCACCTTTTGCTGTCTTTGCCTTAGCCTCGGTCATCTCAACCGGCATCAAGCCAAGTTCTTTGATTCTTTGGCGAGCCTGACGAGCATTATCTGCTTCAATTGAGCCTTTTTTACTTTTGCCTTTGGCATCCAGTGCTTTGTATTCAAATGCCGCCATACTAGACTTCCTTGGTCACACGCATCACTTCTTCTAGGGACGTTACCCCTTTCAGAACTTTGCTCAAGCCATCATCTCGAATACTTGGTGTTGTGCCACGAATTGCTTTTTCAATCGCCTGTTCACCCGCTTCACTGTGAATCAACTCTTGTACTGAGTCATCAATCATCAGCAGCTCATGAATACCGGTACGGCCTCTGTATCCCTTATGGCCACACTCTTCACAACCTTTGGCATGGTAAAGCGTCAGGCTTTCTTTCTTCTTCAACCCAAACAGTTTCTTCTGCTCTTTATCGGCTTCATAAGGTTCTTTACATTCGTTACATAAAGTACGAACCAAGCGCTGAGCCAAAACACCCAGCAGCGAAGAAGAGATTAAGAAAGGTTCAATGCCCATATCACGCAGACGCGTGATCGCACCGATTGCTGTATTGGTATGAAGGGTCGACATAACTAAGTGACCCGTTAAAGAAGCTTGAACAGCGATCTCAGCGGTCTCCAAATCACGGATCTCACCAATCATAACCACATCAGGATCTTGACGAAGAATGGCACGTAAGCCTCGCGCAAAGGTCATATCAACCTTAGGGTTCACTTGTGTTTGACCAATGCCATCGATATCGAATTCGATTGGGTCTTCAACGGTTAAAATGTTTCGTTCATTACTGTTGAGTTCTTGCAGGCCAGCATACAAGGTCGTCGATTTACCTGAACCTGTCGGGCCGGTCACCAAGATAATGCCGTGTGGGCGCTGAATCAGCTTACGGAAGTTTTCATGGTTTTCTGCTGTCATACCTAAACTGTGCAAGTCTAGACGAGTGGCGTTTTTGTCCAACAGACGCATTACCACACGCTCACCGTGCGAAGAAGGCATGGTTGAAACACGAACATCAACCGCTCGGCCACCAATACGCAGAGAAATACGACCATCCTGTGGCACGCGTTTTTCCGCAATGTCCAATTTAGCCATAACCTTGACACGCGAAACCAATAACGGAGCCAGTTTACGGCTTGGCGCTAAAACATCACGCAGCACACCATCAACACGGAAACGAATCGACAACGACTTCTCAAAGGTTTCGATGTGTATATCCGAAGCACCCTCTTTGATCGCCTCACCCAGCATCGCATTGATTAACTTGATGATTGGTGCATCATCTTCTGATTCAAGTAAGTCTTCGTCTTGAGGCAGTTCTTCCGCTAGTGAGAAGAAATCATCACTATCAGCACCAATGTCTTCCATGAGCTGACGAGCTTCTGAAGAGTCACGCTGATAAGCATCGGTCAGTTTTTTATCAAACTCATCGAGAGTAATCGCTTGTGGCGTGAAACCATTTTTCACCACTCGACTCACTTCAATGATCGCCGCCGATTTCAGTGGCTCAACATAATAAAGTATCGGTGCGCGCTCTGGATGTTGATACTCCAACACCATCTTATAGCGATTCGCAAAGCTAAACGGCAAGCGCTGATAAGTACTTGCCGCCCCTACCAATTCAGCCATTATTCTTGTTCCATTTGATCGATGAAGGCTTGAATTTCAGCCGGGTGATTCATGTCGGCACCAAATTTAGGCAATACAGGGATGTTATCGTCTGCCATTAATTTCAGTCCTTGCTCAGCCTTGTACAACTGCTCAGCACGGATGAAGTTGTATTTACGCTGCGTGATACCATCGGCTGTCATACCATCACGAATAATGGTTGGTTTGATGAAGACCATTAGGTTCTTTTTCTCAACCTGAGTACTGGTTGATTTGAACAGGTGCCCTAGAACAGGGATATCACCCAAGAACGGCACCTTAGATTCACTTTCCAATGCTCGCTCGTCAATCAGACCACCCAACACCAGCATTTGACCGTCTTGAACAATCACTGACGTATTTAACTGACGCTTAGCAAAACGCACATCAACCGCACCATTGGCGCCTAATACGTTCGATACTTCTTGTTCTATTTGCAGCTGAACCGAGTCACCTTCATTGATTTGTGGCACCACTTTCAGCTTGATACCCACTTCTTTACGTTCAACCGTTTGGAATGGGTTGTCGTTGCTTGAACCTGCGGTCGAGCCAGTTAAAACAGGCACCTCTTCACCCACAATGAACGACGCTTCGCCGTTATCCATCACGGTGATACTTGGAGAAGATAGGATATTTGAATTTGAATCGGTTGCTACCGCACTGATCAATGCAGTCCAGTCGCCCATCACTACGCTCATTGCGGCGCCATTAACGCCAGAAAGTGCAGAAGCTAAAGATGAGTAGTCACCGGATTCGGTCACGCTATAAGGGACTCGATTACCATTATTGTCAGTGTAGTATTCAGTACTCGTTTGATCTTTTGCTTCTTCCAAACCAACCATTACGCCGCCAATCGATGCACCAGTGTTGCTGTACTGAATCATGGCACCCGTTTCTAGGTTACCCCATTGCACACCAAGATTAACGCCGTCGCCTTCAGCCATTTCAACAATCAGAGCTTCAATCAAGACTTGAGCACGACGAATATCCAACTGTGCGATCACATCCTGCAGCGCGTTCATAATGTCCGGCTGAGCGGTAATAACCAGAGAGTTGGTATCGCTGTGAGCGGAGATCATCACTTGGTTGCGTTGCGATGAGCTGCCTTTGGTTGAAGATTGCTTTTCTGATTGCAGGTTGTCCGACACGCCTTTAAGCACATCGACTAAGTCTTCTGCTTTTGCGTACTTAAGATAAATAACTTGGTTGTTGCCTTTGGTCGCCATTTCAACATCAAGCTGTTCAATCAGCCTTCTTAAACGGCTACGTACTTTAGGGTCGCCTGAGATAAGAATCGCATTGGTACGCTCATCAGCAACTAATTTAGGTTGTAGGAAGGCAGGTGTGTTTTTAGCATCTGTGGTTTTGCTTAACGCATCAACAATACGTACCATTTCTGCCGCAGAGGCATTCTTTAGCTCAACGACTTCAATCTCTTTATCACCCGCTTGGTCAACGCGCTTGATGATTTCAGCTAAACGGTTTACTACCGCCGCTCGGCCCGTAATAAGGATGATGTTGGCTGGGTCGTAATGCACAACGTTACCCGCGCCTGCATTGTCGTTTAGTTGACGAAGCAGAGGAGAAAGTTCACGTACTGAAACATTACGAACCGTCACAACACGTGTCACCACGTTGTCGCCTTTGATCGTGTCACTGTCTCCAACGACTGGAATTGCTGATGTTTTCGAATCCTTGGCTTTGATGATCTTAAGAACACCTGAGTCCATTTCGACAACCGCGTAGCCATACACTTCCAATACGTTTAGGAAGAAGCTGTAATATTGCTCTTCATTGAGTACGTCGTAGCTGCGTACATCGATTTTTCCGCGCACCGAAGGGTCAACGATGATCGTCTTCTCTAGGTTACGACCAACAATATTAATAAACTCTTGAATATCCGTGCCTTTAAAGCTGGCACTAAAATCACTCGCGATGGCTGCGGGTGTGCAGATTAAGCTTCCTGCCAATAACCATGCACTTTTCTTAAACCAATGCTTCACGTACTTCTCCTACACTTTCGTCCTTCGTTAGACGCAAAGTTTTAAAATTCAATAAACACTTCATGTTGTTGACCATCTCTCTCGACGACGAGGTTTAGCTCTGTCAGCTCTGAGATAGAACGGAATATGTTGCCCATAGCGGCTGGGTCTGTCAGGTCTTGTCCATTTAACTGAGTGGCAATATCTCCGTTTTGGAGCCCAACAGAGTTAAAAAGTTCTGAATCTTTGCCAGGGCTCACGCGATAACCAATTACTTTATCGTCGCGTTTCACCTGAGACAGTCGAACATATTGGAAGATTTGTTGCGGATCTTTCATTATCTTCGCTTTAATTTCATCTAGCTTCTCTTCTGCAGAAGCTGGGTTGTTGCCACGCACAGAAGAAGAGGTACGAGGTGGCGCAGGCGCTGATACAGACAAACGCTTGTACTCAATACCTTCAAGCATCAGGGTTTCGTCTCGCCCAGAGTTATCGATGATCACACGATCGACCAATACGGCCTTGAGCTTAGCTCTAGTGCCTTCAATCTCTTCGTTAATTCCGTAGGTCGCTTGTGTGCCGCGATTGGCAATCACCGCCAAGCTCAGTTTTGGATTAGAACTGGCTACTGCACCCACTAAAACGAGGTTCAGTCGCGTCTTTGGCGCATCTTGGATAACTTGCTGCTCAACCACAGCAGGCGTGGTTGGGTTATAAGCACCAAACATGTTGCTCTGCTGCAAAGAAGAGATATCAAGAGTCGATTGAGGCGTTGAAGACGATGAAACCGTTGCTGCCCATGGCACGACGGTTTGCTCAGCAGGTTCAATAAACCATGCAAGCTGTCCTAAAATCCATGCGGAAGCTGCGATCAACACACAACAAAGAACAAGGCTCAGTTTCTGCTGGAGTAAAAATCCATTCTCTAAAAATCGGCTCAGCACCGGAGAGTTATCCATGCGAAGTTTGAGCTCTAAAAAGTTCACGTTCCCTAACCCTTTCTATAACGAATAAAGCTGTAACCTACTAAACTATCAGCTTTTTTGTTCATACATTCTGTTCCTGCTTATTGAAAGCATAAGATCCTGAACTATATCATAGCAAATCTATAAATCGGCATTACCTGAGCTATTTTGTAATCTTCCTTGAAAAAAAAGCCAATCGCCTCCACATAAGCTTCTACTAAGTGTGATAAGCGTCATCAAACAACATAAGTTGCATGCTGTGAATAACAGTTAAACCGCATCATTTCTAACTGAAAAGGCACTGTCCTATATGAAAACGACTAATGAAGCTGTCAGACTCGATAAATGGTTGTGGGCAGCACGCTTTTATAAAACTCGTTCAATTGCTCGCAACATGGTCGATGGTGGTAAAGTCCACTATAATGGTCAGCGCAGCAAACCCAGCAAAATCGTAGAACTTGGGGCAGTGATTACCCTGCGCCAAGGGAATGAAGAAAAGACGGTCACCATAGAGAAAATATCCGCACACCGCGGCGGAGCGCCAGTCGCTCAAACCCTCTATGAAGAAACCACCGAAAGCTTGGCAAAAAGAGAAGAGTTTGCACAACAACGCAAGCTAAATGCTCATAGCCCAGCACCAGAACGTCGTCCAGATAAAAAGCAACGTCGTGACATCATCAAGTTCAAGACTCAATAAGCTAGAAGGAATAGCCAAATGGCAGACCCAATGTCTACAAGTAATGTTTTAAATCGCTACCTATTTGAAGACCTATCAGTACGTGGTGAATTGGTACAGATGGACGAAGCGTACCAACAGATTATTTCTAGCAAGGAATACCCAGCGCCAGTACAAAAGCTGTTGGGTGAGCTACTGGTTTCAACGACGCTGCTAACGGCGACCCTAAAGTTTGAAGGCTCTATCACGATGCAACTGCAAGGTGATGGCCCAGTAACTCTCGCTGTTATTAATGGCGATAACGATCAGAAGATTCGTGGTGTTGCGCGCTTTGACGGTGATATTGCTGACGACGCTGGCCTGCACGACCTTATAGGTAAAGGCCACCTAGTGATCACTATCGATCCTAAAAAAGGTGAGCGTTACCAAGGTATCGTTGGTCTTGAAGGCGAAACACTTGCTGACGTTCTTGAAGGTTACTTTGCTAACTCAGAACAGCTTAAGACTCGTCTGTGGCTACGTACGGGTGAACATGAAGGCAAAGCACACGCTGCAGGTATGTTACTGCAGGTTATGCCAGACGGCACCGGCACGCCAGATGACTTCGAGCACCTGGAGCAGTTAACTGACACGGTTAAAAACGAAGAGCTATTCTCTCTAGAAGCAAATGATTTGTTATACCGCCTATATAACCAAGAGAAGGTTCAGGTATTTACCCCTCAACCTGTCGAGTTCTTCTGTGGTTGTTCTCGTGAACGCAGTGGTGCCGCTATCATTACCGTTGCTCAAGAGGAGATCTACGACATCCTGAGTACGGAAGGTAGTGTTGCTCTTCACTGTGATTACTGTGGCACAAACTACTCGTTCGATAAGGGCGACGTTGATGCACTGTACGCAGAAGCAGCAGATAAAGGCGACAATACGGTTCATTAATTTACAGCGTACCAAAAACACGTAATTTACCCCAAAAAGGTCAGCACTAAGCTGGCCTTTTTTGTGATCAAAATAGCGCAAACTCCGTAACATCTCGTAATAAAATCACCGCTTAATTTTAATCAATTAATAATGTTCTCGCCCCTAGCGCAAAGGTTTGCGTACAGGATAGACTAGTTAGGCCAATATGTGACGAGACGCTTAAAACCCCAAGATTAATATGGATACTTTTTGAGCTGTATCCCTGTTTCCCCAGAGTCTCGTTGCTAGCATGGTGAGCAGATAACAATAAAAAATTAATACAAAATCCCTACAAAATATCCTACAAGGAGCACCTATGACCGTTATGGAACATACTAAGGCTGCACAAATTGATCTAACTAAGCACGGACTGACTGGCGTTACTGAAGTTCTTCGTAATCCTAGCTACGAGCAGTTATTCGTTGAAGAGACACTGCCAGGTTTGGAAGGCTACGAAAAAGGCGTAGTAACGGAACTAGGCTCTGTTGCGGTTGACACTGGTATCTTTACTGGCCGCTCACCAAAAGATAAGTACATTGTTAAAGATGACACTACGCGCGATACCATGTGGTGGTCAGATCAAGGCAAAAATGACAACAAACCGATTACAACTGAAGTTTGGAGTGAGCTGAAAGAGCTTGTGACAACTCAGCTATCTGGCAAGCGCCTGTTTGTCATCGACGGTTATTGTGGTGCTAACCCAGATACGCGTTTAAGTGTGCGTATTATCACTGAAGTAGCGTGGCAAGCGCACTTCGTTAAGAACATGTTCATTCGTCCAACTGACGAAGAGCTAGCAACGTTCGAACCTGATTTCGTGGTAATGAACGGTGCTAAAACAACTAACCCTAACTGGGAAAAGCAGGGTCTAAACTCTGAAAACTTCGTTGCTTTCAACCTAACAGAGCGCGTTCAAATCATCGGTGGTACTTGGTACGGCGGTGAGATGAAGAAAGGCATGTTCGCAATGATGAACTACCTGCTTCCTCTGCAAGGCATTGCTTCAATGCACTGTAGTGCAAACGTTGGCGAGAAAGGCGATGTAGCCATCTTCTTCGGCCTGTCTGGTACAGGTAAAACAACCCTATCAACCGATCCTAAGCGTGAGCTAATCGGTGATGATGAGCACGGTTGGGATGACGATGGTATCTTCAACTTCGAAGGTGGTTGTTACGCGAAGACGATTCGTCTATCTAAAGAAGCAGAACCAGAAATCTACAATGCAATCCGTCGCGATGCTCTGCTAGAAAACGTAACGGTTCGTGGTGATGGTTCTATCGATTTCGATGACGGTTCAAAAACAGAGAACACTCGTGTTTCTTACCCGATTCACCACATCGACAACATTGTTAAGCCAGTATCAAAAGCAGGTCACGCTCAAAAAGTTATCTTCCTAACAGCGGATGCGTTTGGTGTGCTACCACCAGTATCTAAGCTGACTCCGGAGCAAACTAAGTACCACTTCCTATCTGGCTTCACAGCTAAGCTAGCAGGTACAGAGCGCGGTATTACTGAACCAACACCAACGTTCTCTGCGGCATTTGGTGCGGCATTCTTAACTCTTCACCCAACTCAGTACGCTGAAGTGCTTGTGAAGCGTATGGAAGCAGCTGGCGCTGAAGCTTACCTAGTGAACACAGGTTGGAATGGCACAGGTAAACGTATCTCAATCCAAGATACTCGTGGCATCATCGACGCTATCCTAGATGGCTCAATCGACCAAGCTGAAACTAAGGTTATCCCTATGTTTAACCTAGAAGTACCGCTAGCGTTGCACGATGTTGACCCAGCGATTCTTGACCCACGTGATACTTACACTGACCCACTACAATGGGAAAGCAAAGCGAAAGATCTAGCAGAGCGCTTCATCAACAACTTTGATAAGTACACAGACAATGCTGAAGGTAAGTCACTGGTTGCGGCAGGCCCTCAACTAGACTAACCCAACATCTGCTCGGGCCAAGCCAAAAGCGAACGCCCAATTTAAAGTGATATTTTTGTAGCAAGCCCCTCTTTTGAGGGGCTTTTTTGTTGCTGCTTGCCCCTTTTTGTTCCACTCTGTTTTGAGACTATTGAAATTTAAGGCTTTCAGGGAATGAAAAAGGTATTCATGGTGATTGGCATTGTGGTGGCAATCATCGTTGCGACTATCGCAGCGTTGTTATTAAGCCTACAAACTCAATACCGATCGGATGTTGCTAACTTTTTTATCAAGCATACGCTTGAACAACCTGTACTCATTGAAGACGTTGAGTATCAGGCGCCTTATCACATCACCTTGATGGGCATTACCCAAAGCCAACCTGATAAACAAAAACCTCTCTATATCGACAAGATCGATCTTTGGTTCAGTCCCAGCTCGATTACAGAAGCTAAACTGGTCTTGGACTCCGTCTTGATCAGTGGCCTACAGTTGGAGGTAAGCGATCTAGAGACATTCACGCCGTTATTCACCCAACCAAACATCAAGCTCCATCAGCTAGCCATCAATAATCTCGACTTTTCGACCCCAGACTTTAATGCGCGAGGCATCGACCTCCAGATCTCCGATCCAACGTGGGATGACAACAACGCATTGCTGCCTTATGGCAAAATCCAACTCTCAGCCACGCAGCTGTATTGGCAAGGAGAAGCCTTCGATAACCTGTTGTTTGACCTAGACTTAAAACCTAGCGACAGCACGCTTTATGGCGCTTCATTTGACTGGCGCGGTGCCAAGATTTCAGGACAAGCAGAGCAGTATCAGCAAGATTGGTCGTTGGTGAATGTGACCGTCGATAGCTTACGACTCAATCAGAAACAGACCCAAAGCCTACTAAGCAAAGAGTGGGATATAGCAGGTATTCAGATCAATCACATCAATAGCTTAGATATTCTGCGCAGCGACGTGGAATGGCAAGATGGCCACTTAACCGCTTTTGATGCGTCACTAGAAAATATCCAACTGCCTTTTGAGCTGTGGAAGCAACAGAAGGCCATTTTCTCTCTGCAAGCAGAGGGAGTGACCATTGATGATGACATGTTCATAGAGCCAAGTATCAAGCTCAATTTAGATCCGAACCAGATTCTGATTGAAGATTTCTATACTCAATTATTACAAGGCACTATTCAACTTAATGGCGAAGTAACCCCTAACAGCATTCAATTAGCGCAGCTCGACCTGCAAGGCATAAAGTGGATTACGGAAAGCAAAAATAAAGTTCTACCATCCGCTCGCCTATTGCCTTGGCTGACACAGCTTCAGCAAGCCTCTATTGACAGACTTAATATAGAACGTAGCCAACTTATCCAACTCGCAACCAAACCCTACTGGCAGGTCTCAGGGCTGCATGTAGAAGGACATCAGGTTCAGCTGCTGCAACAGAGAAAGTTAGGGCTGTGGCAAGGCAAGTTGATGGTTAGCGCCAACGATGCAAGCTATCAAAATATTGTCAGTGTTCAACCCGTAGTTGAAATGAATAGCGAACAAGGAAAATGGACGCTGACACGCCTGTTTATGCCACTAAAGCACGGCTATATTGAAGCCAACGCGACACTCGACTTCAACCAAATCAGTAAGCCATGGAGCTTAGATATCTCTGCCGATGGGTTACCCATAGCACCCATGCTGCAGCAACTCGAATTACCGCTTGATGCAACCGGCTATGGTGAGTTTGAACTTCAAGCCGCAGGCTTGTATGGCGATTCCTTGATGTTCGGTTATTCAACCACAGGGCAACTCACTGGCAGTGTTCGCCAAGGTGTGATGACCTTTAACGATAAGCTTTCTGAAGCCTCGACTGATAACGTGTTTGAAATCCCAGAGCTTAATGCGAATTTTGACCGTGGTCGCTTCACTCTTGAACCAATGCACATTATTGGTGCGTCCGCAGCAGAGCAAGGTACACAAAGAGTTCAAACACTCAACGGTGATGTCTCTGGAGAGCTCGATTTGCTTAAGATCGAGCAACACACTCTCTCTATTTCCTTATCGGATCAATGCCACCAAATATCAGGAAAGCTCACCCAAGCAGAGTATTCCGAGATTAACGACTGCCAACAAAAAAGCGCCACTCCACAGGAGTAGCGCCTTCTATCTGTATCTGTATCTGTATCTGTTAGCCAGTGTCAGCTATACGCTTACGTTGGAGTCTGTTGATAATCGCTTTTTGTAGTCAGGGATCAGCATATAGGTTCCCGTAAACTCGACTGCTTCCACATCGCCACTGTTAATGGTCACATGAATGATGATGCGAGCTTTTCTGCCCGACGCGAGGCGATCTAAATCGCCACTGATCCCATCCAATGACGTAGATGCGACTGGGTTTTGCTCGACTGGGTGACGATAACGAATATTACTGTCTGCCAGTACGATATCACCGGTCAGCCCACGTTCTTTCATCAGTAGCCAAGTCATTCCCCAACCCGTTAGAGTCGCCAAGGTAAAAGCTGAGCCAGCAAACATGGTGTTATGAGGGTTAAGGTTGGGATTCAACTGAGCGCTACACTCAAACTGATAACCCGTGTATTGGTTAATCTTGATGCCCATTTTGTCACTGATCGGGATCTGATTTTCCCAACGCTGCTGAAGCTCATTACACCATTCTGGTTTGCGCAGTACATCAGCCATTGGGTCAAGAGGTTTCACCATCTGTTGGTGACGCACAGGGCCGCGTTGATCATTAATTTCACCACGACGTTCAAACTCATTCTTCTCATAGAATGAGATCGCATCTTCGCGTGCATTACACACCAAACGCTTCGCCCCTTCTTGACGTGCCAGTGACTCTAGCGCAACCAAGATAAGTGAGCCCATGCCTTTACTCTGGCGAGATTTCTTCACCGCCATATAGCGAATCTGCCCCTCTAGATCTGGGGTGATATAGAGACGACCAATCGCCATCGGGCGACCTCGACCATCGACAATCATGCGATGGTGACTCATGGCATCGTATTCATCGCGCTCTGAACCTACCGGCATTCGCCAAGGTTCACGGAGCATCTGCCAGCGAAAATGGTAATACTTGTTCAGTTGATTTTCGGTGGTCGGTGTTATGAGTTTAAACATGCTTATTCCTTTAAGCCTAAACCTGCAGCCAGAATGTTACTGGGCCATCATTAACCAAAGACACTTTCATGTCGGCTGCAAATCGGCCACGTTCCGTTGGTAACACTGATTCACACTGGTCAGAGAAATAGTTGTAAAGACGCTCTGCATCTTCTGGGTGAGCACCGCGAGAAAATCCTGCTCGTGTGCCTTTCTTAGTATCAGCTGGCAGAGTGAATTGAGAAACCACTAATACCTTACCTTCTACCTGCTTTACATTGAGATTCATTTTATCGTCTTCATCTCCAAAGACACGATAAGTGGTCACTCGTTCCATCAAACGTTTGGCTTTGGCTTCGTCATCACCTTTTTCTACGCCTAACAGAACCAATAAGCCTTGCTCAATCTCACCCACTACTTCGCCATCAACACGGACGGCAGCTTCACTTACTCTCTGGATCAGTGCTATCACTGTTGTTTCCTTGCTCTGTGATTTTGTCTTTATCCGACGAGTGTACCATTTCTTGCGAGTCACTCCACTGTTCCTGCTCGCCCAACGCGGCCGTCACCTCGGCACCCACCAACACAATCAACCAGCACAAATACACCCAGACAAAAAGAATGGGAATCGCCGCTAATGCGCCATAAATCAACTGGTAAGAGGGGAATTGAGTAATGTAAGCCGCAAAGCCTTTCTTACTGAGTTCGAACAACAGAGCCGCAACCAGAGAGCCCGCTGCCGCATGAGAAAAGTGTATCTTTTTGTTGGGAACCAACAGGTACAGACCGAAAAACGCAAAGAATGAGGTAATCAAAGGGAGCTTGCGAATCACGGTATTAAAGGCACTCGACACGACTTCGTTTTGTAACAAGTTCAATGATGTCACATACGACGTTGCAGCAATACTCGCCCCAATCAAAATAGGTCCAAGCGTTAGCACCATCCAATACATTGAAAAGGACAACACGGCCCGACGCTTTTCTGTTACTCGCCAGATGTAGTTAAGATTCTTATCGATGTTGGAGATCAGCATCAATGCCGCAATGAATAAGAACACACTGCCCACCGCCGTCATCTTGCCGGTATTGGCCACGAACTCTAGTAGAGCACCATGCACCGCATCTCCAGATGCTGGAACAAAGTTGGTAATAACGAAGTTTTGAATCACTAGGCCAACATCAGCAAAAACTGAAAATGACGATAAGATAGAGAGCAAAACCGTCAACATCGGTACGATCGAGAGCAAGGTAATGTACGCCAAATAGCCCGCATTCACGTTGACTCTATCGTGCGTCATTCGCGCCAAAAGATAGCGAGAAAACTGAATACTGAGTGTGGCGACCTTTTTTATCTTCAACTTGTAACTCCCTTGTAACTCGTTCATAGTCCTAATTAATATTCCGTTGTATTAATCACAGTAAGTAAATGTTCAAAAATAGCGTAGGAAAAAGGCTTGAGAACAAGGAAGAGTTTTTCGATAAGTAGTCATTCTACAATCAAAAATTCTAACGCCGTTATCGAGCATTTTAACAAGCTAGGTTGAGCAGTTATTTACTACGATTGATATTATTTAACTATAGGAAACTAGGATGCCTTATTTAATAGTTATAGTCCTCTCTATTTTTACTCTTACTGGATGCCAGTCAGCTTATTACTCCGCTATGGAGCAAGTGGGCTACCACAAGCGTGACATTATGGTCGACAGAGTGGAAGACGCGAAAGAGTCTCAGCAGGATGCTCAGGAAGAGTTTACCAGCGCACTTGAAGCCTTGAGTAGCCTGACTAACTTCAGTGGTGGTGACCTTGAAGACATGTACAACAAGATTAACGATAAATACCAAGACAGTGAGAAAGCCGCACAAAATGTCAGTGACCGCATTGCTGCGATTGAAGATGTGTCCGATGCGCTATTTGAAGAGTGGCAGGGTGAGTTAGATCTCTACACCAGTGATTCACTGCGTCGATCAAGTGAGAAAAAGCTGCGTGAAACCAAATCGTCTTACCAAACCATGCTGTCAGCGATGAAAAGAGCTGAGAAGAAAATGGATCCGGTACTCAACACTCTTCGAGACAACACGCTTTATCTCAAGCACAACCTCAATGCGAGTGCCGTTGGTTCATTGCAGGGAGAGTTTATGAGCTTAGAAAAAGACATCGCCTACGCGATAGAACAGATGAATGCGGCGATAGCAGAGTCGGATAAGTTCTTAGCTCAACTGAACCAGAAGTAGCGCTACAGAGAAACAACACGATGCAGCCTATCATTATTACTGGCGGTCCCGGAGCCGGGAAGACAACACTGATCAATGCCTTGGGTGACATGGGTTACCCAACCTTCGCGGAATCTTCTCGACAGTTAATTGAACAGCAGAGCCAACTTGAGAACAGTATCTTACCTTGGTTAGACCTACCGGGCTTTGCTCGCCTGTGTCTCACTGTCATGAATGAGCAAAAGGAACAGGCCAACCAGCATCCGGTTGCGTTGCTCGATCGCGCCATTCCAGATATCTGCGGTTACTTAACTCAGGCGAACCTTGAGATTGACAAAATCTACCGAGAAGCTAGCCAAGGCTATCACTCACAAGCCTTGTTCTGTCGCCCTGAGGCATCTATTTACGTACAAGATGATGTGAGGCCTTATCCGCTTGAAGAGGCATTAGAGGTTCACCACGCGTTGGTCAGAGTCTATCAAGAGCTTGGGTATGAGGTGGTCGAGGTGCCATTTATGTCAGTCGAAGAACGGGTTCTATTTGTTACAAGCCATCTAGGTATCAAAAGCTAGATCCCCAACTCGGTCGTTCCTCCCTCTGAGGATGACGAAGACTTGAACGCTCTTTGTATCTCTCATCTCGTTTACCCGTATCTACTTCAATATCACATAAAACAAAAGCCCCGAGTAGCTAGGCTACTCGGGGCTTTCTTACTTATTCTAAAACGTATTGCTTGATAGCTAGAAGCTAGTCAGCTGGCAATTAAGCCTTAGCTGGACGTGCAGCACGCTTACGGTCGTTTTCAGTAAGAAGTTTCTTACGGATACGTACGTTTAGTGGCGTTACTTCTACTAGTTCATCTTCATCGATAAACTCAAGAGCTTGCTCTAGAGTGTGCTTAATCGGTGGAGAAAGAACTTGTGCTTCATCAGTACCAGATGCACGAACGTTCGTTAGTTGCTTACCTTTCAGACAGTTTACTGTCAGGTCGTTTGAACGGTTGTGAATACCGATTACTTGACCTTCATAAACTTCATCAGCGTGCTCTGTGAATAGACGACCACGAGCTTGAAGGAAGAACAATGCGTAAGTCAGTGCTTTACCCGTTGCGTTCGAAATTAGAACACCGTTGTTACGCTGACCAATGATACCGCCTTTGTAAGGACCGTAGTGATCGAACGAGTGGTAGATAAGACCAGAACCAGACGTCATTGTAAGGAATTCAGTTTGGAAACCGATAAGACCACGAGAAGGCATCATGAAGTCCATGCGAACACGGCCTTTACCATCTGGTGCCATATCTGTTAGCTCACCCTTACGTAGACCGATGCTTTCCATGATCGCACCTTGGTGCTCTTCAACTACATCGATAGTAACCGTTTCGAACGGTTCCATTTTCTGACCATCTTCTTCTTTGATGATTACTTCTGGACGAGATACTGCTAGCTCGAAACCTTCACGACGCATGTTTTCGATCAGGATAGAAAGGTGAAGCTCACCACGGCCTGATACGCGGAAACGGTCTGGACTTTCAGTTTCTTCAACACGTAGTGCAACGTTATGAACCAATTCTTTTTCAAGACGCTCAAGGATGTTACGTGAAGTTACAAACTTACCTTCTTTACCCGCGAACGGAGAAGTGTTTACTTGGAAAGTCATTGTTACTGTTGGTTCATCAACAGACAGTGGTTCCATTGCTTCAACATTGTTTACGTCACAGATAGTGTCTGAAATTTTCAGTTCACCAAGACCTGTGATTGCAATGATGTCGCCAGCGTTAGCTTGTTCTACTTCGTGACGCTCAAGACCTAGGTAACCAAGTACAGTACCTACTTTACCGTTACGTTTTTTGCCTTCAGCATTCACGATAGTTACTTGTTGGTTTGGTTTAACAGAACCACGAGTAACACGAGCAACACCGATAACACCTACGTAAGAGCTGTAATCAAGTTGCGAAATTTGCATTTGAAGTGGACCTTCAAGGTCAACTGCAGGTGCTTCTACTGTATCAACAACAGCTTGGAACAATGGTTCCATGTCTGTGCCAACTTCGCCTTCTTCCATTGTTGCCCAACCGTTTAGAGCTGAAGCGTAAACAACAGTAAAGTCTAGTTGCTCATCAGTCGCGCCTAGGTTGTCGAACAAGTCAAATACTTGGTCCATAACCCAATCAGGACGAGCACCAGGACGGTCAATCTTGTTGATAACAACGATTGGCTTAAGGCCGTGTGCGAAAGCTTTTTGCGTTACGAAACGAGTTTGAGGCATTGGGCCATCAACTGCATCAACGATCAGAAGAACTGAATCAACCATAGACATGATACGTTCAACTTCACCACCGAAGTCCGCGTGTCCAGGGGTATCTACGATGTTGATACGGTAGTCATTCCAGTCAATTGCTGTGTTCTTAGCAAGGATTGTAATGCCACGCTCTTTTTCGATGTCATTCGAATCCATGACACGCTCTTCAGCTTCACCACGAGACTCAAGAGTGCCTGACTGTTGTAGTAGTTTATCAACCAAAGTCGTTTTACCGTGGTCAACGTGCGCGATGATCGCGATATTTCTTAACTTATCAATCTGTGGAGTAGACATGGATTCTCGATTCACTCATAAAAGGTAGCCGTCAATTATCTCAAAAGTTTGGATAATAACCGCTAGCTTGATTTAAAAAACGGTCAATAATATACCAGATTTTAGACAAAAACCCAGAAATATGTGATCTCAACCAAGGCTTTTTTCTTTATTAGCGATTCATATCCGCTTAACTTTGATTCAATACAGTATCTAACAGTCTAATTCGTAGGATTCTAAAAAAGCATCCGCCGCAAGATGGGCAGCCAAATCTCCGGCAAAATAACAAAAGTGGATTGACAACTTAGGCAATTCATTGCTGAATGGTGCTCGCTTATGTTTCATATTGGTGCACAGATAAACAATTGCACCAATAAGGTGCGCCAGGAGATCATTTTGGTGCAAAAACCAGAATTAACGAAACAAGTAAACAAGTAAATCATTGAAATTAATGGAATAATTTTTTTGGCACGTTTTTGGCTATACATAAATCAGCATCGATTAATGCACTTATAGACATTAATCAATGCTAGTTTCAACCGAATCGAGCTAATACCGAATTAATAACACTGGAGGTTATCCAAGATGTCAGTAGAAAATGTACTATCCCTGATCCAAGAGAACGAAGTTAAATTTATCGACTTACGTTTTACTGATACAAAAGGTAAAGAGCAGCACATCTCTATTCCTTCTCACCAAGTTGATGCAGACTTCTTCGAAGAAGGTAAAATGTTTGACGGCTCTTCAGTAGCTGGTTGGAAAGGCATTAACGAATCTGACATGGTAATGATGCCAGACGCAGCTTCAGCTGTACTGGACCCATTCACAGAAGATGCAACGCTAAACATCCGTTGTGACATCCTTGAGCCTGCAACAATGCAAGGCTACGACCGTGACCCACGCTCTATCGCTAAGCGTTCTGAAGAATACCTACGTTCTACGGGTATCGCAGACACAGTTCTAGTTGGTCCAGAGCCAGAATTCTTCCTATTCGATGACGTTAAGTTCTCAAACGACATGTCTGGTTCTTTCTTCAAGATTGATGATGTAGAAGCAGCTTGGAACACAGGTTCTGACATCGAAGGCGGTAACAAAGGTCACCGTCCTGGCGTTAAAGGCGGTTACTTCCCAGTAGCTCCTGTAGATTCATCTCAAGACATCCGTTCAGCAATGTGTCTAGTAATGGAAGAGATGGGCCTAGTAGTTGAAGCTCACCACCACGAAGTAGCAACTGCGGGTCAAAACGAAATCGCAACTCGCTTCAACACGCTAACAACAAAAGCGGATGAGACTCAAATCTACAAGTACGTTGTGCACAACGTTGCTCACGCATTTGGTAAAACAGCGACATTCATGCCTAAGCCACTAGTTGGTGACAACGGTTCTGGTATGCACGTTCACCAATCTCTAGCAAAAGACGGCGTTAACCTGTTTGCTGGTGATAAGTACGGCGGCCTATCTGAAATGGCGCTTTACTACATCGGTGGTGTAATCAAGCACGCTCGTGCAATCAACGCATTTGCTAACCCGTCAACGAACTCGTACAAGCGTCTTGTACCTGGTTTTGAAGCTCCGGTAATGCTTGCTTACTCAGCACGTAACCGTTCGGCTTCTATCCGTATCCCAGTAGTACCAAGCCCGAAAGCACGTCGTATCGAGCTACGTTTTGGTGACCCAGCAGCGAACCCATACCTATGTTACTCAGCAATGCTGATGGCTGGCCTTGACGGTATCAAGAACAAGATCCACCCAGGCGAAGCTATGGATAAAGATCTATACGACCTTCCAGCAGAAGAAGCGGCTGAAATCCCAACCGTTGCTGAATCTCTAGAAGTAGCACTTAAAGCGCTAGACGACGATCGTGAGTTCCTAACAGCTGGCGGCGTATTCTCTGACGATTTCATTGATTCTTACATCACACTGAAATCTGACGACGTACAACGCGTGAACATGGCAACACACCCACTTGAGTTTGAACTGTACTACTCAGTTTAATCTCCTGTAGAGATAAGCCATTTCTTACTGCAACCTTGTAAGAATCGCTGACTAAATATTAGGCTCGCCTCGCAGGCGGGCCTTTTTTATATACTCCCTCCCCCTGCTTCCTCGTACCATACCTTAGACAAAAGCCCTCAGAGGCTACTGCTATAAAAACAATAAAATCAATAACAAAACCAACGCCAAACGTGAAATCACCTAGCGGTGAAAAGAGGCTAAAGATATGAAAAATATACTGTTCCTGATCGGGTTAACAGTCGCGATCTCGTGCTCTGCTCAAACGGTGTATACCTGGGTGGATGAGGATGGTGTTCTCCACTTTAGTGATAACCCTAGCGCTCAAGATGCCAAATCTCTTCGCCTACCGGATGTGCAAGCATCAGCGCCGGCTCCTAAATTTGAAGCCTCGACGCCCGTTGATGCTGCAGCTTCATCTACAACTAAAACGGCAACGCCAGCTCAGGCTCAGGGGAAAACAGAAAGCACGAAACGTGAGGCACCAGCTCAACTAGCCCTCATCATGCTGACTCCCGTTCATGACCAAACCATCCGTAGCAACCGCGGCTTAATCCCTATTCAAATAGAACTTAGCCGCAAGCTTGGTATTGGAGAACAGTTGCAATTGATGCTCGATGGTCGTCGCTATGGCGCCCCACAAACCCAACCGAATTGGGAACTGAAAGGTATCGATCGAGGTACTCACACCATTGCAATTCAAGCACATAGAAGCGGCAAGCTTATTGCATCTACTAGTCCAGTCACCGTGTATTTACATCGAGCGACGCTCAAGTAGGCCAATGTGTTAAAAGAGACTGAATTACCTCTACTTTTCACCTAATCGAAGCAGCTTTCAGCGACTCTAATGAATTATCTTTAGCTTCTGGTTGATATGCGCCATACTTGAACTTAGCTGCGCACCAATTTGGTGCAGTGAGAAAAACACCAGTTCAAGGACGAAATAGTGAATCGATCAGCCAAAAGCGACAGCATAGATACACATCATCTTTCCAGCGCCATTCTCGACAACATGGTGACCTCAACATTGATGCTCGATGAGCAACTGTATGTCCGATACGCCAACCCGGCGGCTGAACAACTCTTTTCACAAAGCGCGCGACGCATCGTCGATCACCCATTGAGCCAACTCATCCAACACGCCTCACTGGATTTGGCGCTTCTGACGCAACCGCTACAAAGTGGCCAGAGCATTACCGACAGTGACGTTACCTTCGTTGTTGATAACCGCCCACTGATGCTTGAAGTCACGGTTAGCCCAATCTCTTGGCAACGAGAGACGCTGTTATTGGTTGAGATGCGCAAGATAGACCAGCAAAGACGCCTCAGCCAAGAACTCAACCAACACGCACAACAACAAGCAGCTAAGCTGTTGGTGCGCGGGTTAGCACATGAGATTAAGAACCCACTCGGTGGCTTAAGAGGTGCGGCGCAGTTACTTGGGAAAATGCTTCCTGATCAGTCTCTTAATGAATATACGCAGATCATTATTGAGCAAGCCGACCGCCTAAGAGCGTTAGTTGATCGCCTGCTTGGCCCTCAGAAGCCGGGGACGAAGTCAGAAGAGAACCTACACCAGATACTTGAGAAAGTCAGGCAGCTCGTGGAACTCGAGTCGGGTTCAACACTCGCCATCGAACGAGATTACGACCCGAGTTTACCGGACATTCTGATGGATTCAGCACAAGTTGAACAAGCGATGCTCAATATCGTGAGTAACGCGGCACAGATTTTAAAGGCGCAAGAATCAGGGAAAATCACCATTCGCACCAGAACGGTGCATCAAGCCAATATTCATGGGCAGAGACACAAACTCGCAGCGCGCATTGAGATCAGCGATAACGGCCCCGGCATCCCCGATGATTTAAAAGATACGCTGTTTTACCCAATGGTCAGCGGACGAGAGGGTGGCACAGGGCTAGGACTGTCGATTTCTCAAAACCTGATCGATCAGCACAATGGAAAAATTGATGTTGAGAGCTGGCCGGGTAACACCACATTCACGATTTACCTACCCATTTAGGTCAACAGAACCTCGCGATTGGACAGCTAGATGAAAGGCTTAACTCGGTAACACAAAGATTAAAGACATCATAAAAACAACAATGATTATCACAATAGATTTGGCTGCAAAGGAATTGAATTATGAGTAAGGGATACGTTTGGGTCGTCGATGACGACAGTTCTATACGCTGGGTCGTAGAGAAAACACTTTCATCTGCGGATATAAAGTGTGAAACATTTGCTGATGCTGAGAGCGTATTGCTTGCTCTTGAGCGCGAAACACCAGACGTTTTGGTGTCCGACATTCGCATGCCTGGCATTGACGGGATTGAGCTGTTACACCAAGTTCACCAGCGCTCTCCCGACCTGCCAGTGATCATTATGACCGCGCACTCAGACCTCGATGCAGCGGTGAATGCTTATCAAAAAGGGGCTTTTGAGTATCTACCTAAGCCGTTTGATATTGATGAGACACTGACTCTAGTAGAGCGAGCCATCGCACACAGCCAAGAGCAAAAGCGAGAACAAGCCAGCGAAGTAGCCGAAGAGACCAACGCACCAGAAATCATCGGTGAAGCACCGGCAATGCAGGAAGTTTTCCGAGCTATTGGCCGTTTGTCTCGTTCATCCATTTCGGTTCTTATTAATGGTGAATCTGGTACTGGTAAAGAATTAGTCGCGCACGCTCTGCATCGTCACAGCCCAAGAGCTAAAAAGCCATTCATTGCATTAAACATGGCGGCAATCCCTAAAGACTTGATCGAATCAGAGCTGTTTGGCCACGAGAAAGGCGCCTTTACTGGCGCTAACAGTGTTCGCCAAGGACGATTCGAACAAGCCAACGGCGGCACTCTGTTTCTTGATGAAATAGGCGATATGCCACTCGATATTCAGACTCGGCTACTGCGCGTGCTTTCTGATGGTCAATTTTATCGTGTCGGTGGGCATTCTGCGGTTAAGGTTGATGTTCGTATCGTTGCAGCAACCCACCAAGATCTTGAGCGCTTGGTGCATGACGGTGGTTTCCGTGAAGACCTTTTCCATCGACTGAACGTTATCCGAATCCATATTCCGGCACTGCGCGAACGTAAACAGGACATTGAAAAGCTGACTCACCACTTCCTAGCATCAGCCGCTGAAGAGCTTGGTGTCGAAGTGAAGACACTGCACTCAGAGACCATCATGAAGCTCAATCAGCTAAATTGGCCGGGTAACGTACGTCAGCTTGAGAACATCTGTCGTTGGCTCACAGTCATGGCAAGCGGCAGTGAAATACTCCCTTCAGACTTGCCTCCAGAACTGTTGGAAGAAAAAGTGGTGACGACCTCAGGGACTGGAGATAACTGGCAACAACTGCTCGCTAATTGGGCAAAGTGTGCGCTTGATTCCGGAGAAAAAGAGCTACTAACTTATGCTCTGCCAGAGTTTGAACGTATACTGCTAGAGGCTGCACTCAACCATACCAATGGTCATAAACAGGATGCAGCCAAGGTTTTAGGTTGGGGAAGAAACACCCTAACCCGTAAACTCAAAGAACTGTACTGACCAGATATGACTTTCGATACAGCGACTTTTTAACCAAAAAAGGGTCGCTTGGTTTGAATAGTGTCGGTACAATTAAGGTATGCCATTCACTAAAGTTGTAGCTAAAGATGTCTTTGAAAACACAAATTACATTGAGAACCGCGGTGGTTCTGCCATTCGTGATGATTTTTCTGTTCACTATGAGCGTAATGGTTTTCACTCAAAAGCAAAGCTACAAAGAGATGGTGAGTGATGTTAGTGCACGCCAACTAACATCACTTACTGACCATGTTCATCAAAGCCTGTCCAATTTTTTAGAAAAACCATTTCACGCGAACCTCTCGCTCAGCCATAACATTGGCTACCACCATCTTTATCAAGCGGGCAACCTTAGCAAGGTCCAAGACTACATTCTTTATACGTTTTCAGACCATTTCACAGCTATACCTCAACTCGATGTGATCGGCTTTGGTTCTGAAGATGGTAACTATGTCGGTTTTCGTAAAGAAGCTAACAACGGCTATACCTTGATGGTACAAGACGACCGTACTAACGATCAGCTGGTCATTTACCGTGGCAGCAAGATCAGCGAAGACATTCGATCGGTGATTTCAGGTTACGACCCGAGAGTCCGCCCTTGGTACACACCCGTTGCTACGCAAAAAAAGGCTGTATGGTCGCCAATTTATGCCAATGCAGATGAACGACAAGAGATCACCTTATCTGCCCTCGCCCCTATCTATGATGACAACGAATTCAAAGCCGTCGTCGTTAGCGACATTAAGATCAATACCTTTAATGCGTTTCTCAAAGAACTCAAAGATAAAACGGATGCCTCTGTTTATATCATTGATAAGCAGCAACGCTTGGTCGCTCACTCGGGCGGAGGCAGTGTGGTCTCTTGGGGAACAGGGAAAACCAATAAGGGCCAACGCTTACTGGCATCAGAGAGTGCTAACCCGGTAATACGTGAAAGTGCTAGCTACGTAGACCAATTTCACCTAATCGATAATTTGGGCGTGCAGCGCTTTAGCTTTCGCCTAGACAACGAACGATACTTCAACCAGATCACCCCTTATGAAGATGAGCACGGCATCACTTGGTTTATTGGTATGTCGATCCCTGAAAGCAACCTACTCGGTGAATTACCTGAAAACCAAAGAAACAGTTGGTTGCTCGGGCTAGCGCTGAGTTGCATTGGTGTCATTGCTGGGTTAATTGCGTTTAATCGCGTTACCCAACCCATCACCTCAACAGCGGATGCGGCAAAGCGTCTTGCTAAAGGTGATTGGGGCACGAGCATGCCAAAGACAGGGCATATCTATGAAACCAGCATGTTGGTGGAGTCATTCAATGAAATGGCCAACAACTTAAAGGCTTCCTTTCAAGCATTACAGTCTCAGCTTACCTATGACTCACTAACCAAATTATATAGTCGAGAAGGCTTTATCGACGCTGCCAAGAAAAACCCTGCAAACGAAAAAGGCACACTTTATTTAGTGGGTATTGATCGCTTTCGAGACATCAATGACAGCCTTGGTCATTACAATGGTGACCAATTGCTTATCATTGCGGCCGCTCGTTTAAGAGGCACATTGCCATCCGATTACCTATTAGCTCGCACTGGCGGTGATGAATTCGCCATTTACGCCCCGAACGTCATCCAAAGCAAGGAAGCTCAACTACTGACTAATCGCTTGCTTCAAACCTTTGCTTCCCCATTTTCAATGGAATCAGAAAGTGTCGTCATTAAGGTATCGATGGGCGTCGTCGGTGTATCTAACGTCCACGACATTGCGCTATTGCTGCGTAGTAGTAGCATTGCTTTGAGCAACGCAAAACAAGACAAAGCCAGTGTCAGCATTTACAGCCCTGAGATGGGTAAAGCATCAAGACATCGTACTAAGATGCTAGCGCGGATGAACCGAGCGATTGAACTTCAACAGTTCGAACCCTTCTATCAACCTATTATTGATCTAGAATCCGGATCGACCATTGGGGCTGAAGCTTTAGCACGCTGGATAGCCGACGAAGGAATAGTCTCACCACTTGAATTCATTCCTCTCGCTGAAGAGAGCGGGCTTATTTACGATATCGGCAAGCAAATTCTACATAAGTCGTGTCGAGATACTGCCATCGCGATTGAATCAGGAAAGTGGAGCAAGGACTTCTCTATTCACGTTAACCTGTCGGTCGATCAACTGAGTGAAAGTGGCTTTGTTGAACAAGTTAAAGGAACGCTACGTGACACCAAGCTACCAGCAAGCAACCTGACACTAGAGATCACTGAGTCACGCATCGTCGACAATGACCCTGCCATCATCGATAACATGCTGACGCTAAAAGCATTAGGCATCTCGATTGCAATTGATGACTTTGGTACCGGCTATTCGTCACTGGCTTATTTACACAAACTGCCATTTGATTGCTTAAAGATCGATCGCAGCTTCGTCAGCAAGCTCGAAAAAGAGAACCTAGATAGCTCTATCGTTGCAGCCATCGTCAATATCACCAAGGGCTTCAAGGTAAGCATAGTCGCAGAAGGTGTAGAAACTCAGCAACAAGCGGATCTACTCAAACAGCTGAAATGCCCGCAGGCACAGGGGTTCTTATACAGTCGCCCGGTTCCTTTTGAGCAATGGCCAACCGACCTCTGCAACGTAAAACAAAGCAGAAAAGAAAGCATGATGTAAAGTAGATAGAGAATTGACTTACAGATAGACACAAAAATGCCAGCATAATGCTGGCATTTTTTATATTTCTGTTCTCAATCGAGCGATTAAATCACACGAGAGAACTGCTGTTGGCGAGCCTTAGCACGTAGGTATTTATCGAAACACATACAGATATTACGAATCAACAAACGGCCACGTAAAGTCACGCGGATTTCTTTATCGTCAACTTCTACCAACTCATCGTTGATAAAGGTTTGCAGTAGCCCTAAATCTTCTTTGAAGTAACGATTAAAGTTAACCGAGAACTCAGATTCGATCATGGTTTTATCAAGCTTAAAGTTACAGATAAGCTGTTTGATCACTTCACGACGTAGAAGGTCGTCACTGTCTAGAGCAACACCTTTCCAAAGCGCGTGGCGAAGGTCATTCACCTGAGCGTAATACTTCTTCAGCTCTTTCTGGTTTTGAGCGTAAGCATCACCGACCATAGAGATTGCAGAAACACCGAAGCCAATTAGGTCAGCTTCACCTTGGGTCGTGTAGCCTTGGAAGTTACGATGCAGAATACCTTCACGCTGTGCTACTGCTAGCTCGTCTTCAGGCAGAGCAAAGTGATCCATACCAATGAACTGGTAGCCCGCGCCCGTTAAAGTCTCAATGGTATCTTGGAGGATTGCCATTTTCTCTTTTGGTTCAGGTAAGTCTTCATCTTTAATCTTACGCTGCGCAGCAAACAGTTGCGGCATGTGTGCGTAGTTAAATACCGATAAACGACCCGGTTTCATTTCTAACACTTGCTTCAATGTTTCCGCGAACAAAGCTTGAGTCTGCTTTGGTAGGCCGTAGATCAAATCAAGGTTGGTTGAACGGAAGCCTAGCTCTTTCGCTCGTTTAACCATCGCAATGATGAACTCTTCATCTTGCTCACGGTTAACCAGTTTCTGCACTTCTTTATTGAAGTCTTGCACACCAATGCTCAGGCGGTTGAAGCCTTCGTTACGCAGGTGGTCAAGTACGTCTAGCTCAATCTCACGCGGGTCAACTTCAATACTGATTTCAGCGTCAGCAGTGAAATTAAATTCCTCACGCAGAATCATCATCAAGCGAGTAATTTGTGTTTTGGTCAAGAACGTTGGCGTACCACCACCGAAGTGCAATTGCGTCACTTGACGGCCATTCAACAAAGAGGCGCGCTGGCGGATTTCATGTTCAATCACATCTAAGTACTCATCCGCTTTGTGCGAGTGACGAGTAATGACTTTATTACAACCACAGTAGTAACAAAGCTTATGACAGAACGGGATATGCACGTAAAGAGAGAGTGGACGCTCAGGGTACTGAGTACACGCCATGTCGTAATCAGCGACGGTAAACGCTTCATGAAACTCCAACGCTGTTGGATATGAAGTGTAACGAGGTCCCGAATAGTTGTACTTGTTTAAGATCTCTTGATCCCAAACGATTTGCTGATTCGTTGTTACTGGCTTGCTCGACATAGCGGTAATTCCAATTTAGATCCGCGAGAACCTAAGGTCTCTCAAATCATTTTACATACATTAAAATATAGACGGGTTATTTTGCCACACGACCAGTAAGGTCGTTCCAAGACAAAATCAATTTTTCAGACAAAAACTCAGAACTGCTAGCTTGATCACTAACAAAGCGTCGGGATTAACGAGACGCAAAAGGTAAGAAGGCTCATTTAACATCGTCTATTAAAGACAAGGCGACTTAAAAACAAGATGCATTTAGGACAAAAATTCTTAAATGCATAGGTATTAAAAGCAGCGCGTCTAAAAACTAAATGTTAAACAAGCCTCTATATTTAAAAGTCTTAGCGACTAGATCATCTGAATGTTGATTTGGTTGTTGAGAGGCTTAACCTTCTCCTGCAACCTTTTCAAATCTTCAATGACCGAATCATTCAAGCGAGTCTCCGCCTTATGGCGTGTGAGATTCTGCTGCATGCGCTCTTTCTTCGTCAGTTCCTGCCTTCCGTCTCCGCGAGCCATATCTTTTACGATATGGTACAGCTCAGAAAGAGCAGGATACTCAGAATCAAAATCGACACGCTCATCACCCTGAACGTTATCCATAATGATACACACTCGGATACTGATCTCAGGTAAGTCACACTGGCCTTGAATACCCGCTAAGCACAGAGTATTTACGTTTTCGTAAATCGTCGCGTTACGTTTTTCAATGGCAAGTGCTTGATGCTGCTTTTGCAACTCCGTCTGCTTCTTCACTTGAAGTAGAAGGTAACCTGCGTAAGAGCCCAAGCCGAGAATGATAATTCCACCAGCAATTGCTAATAAGGTTACGTTCATTGGCTATTAACCTTTAAAGCTGTCTAAGTCGAAATCTTCGAATTGAGATAGCAAGTCTTCGTCAGAGCTTGCTTTCTTCTTAGATGCAACTGGTGCTTCTTCGAAGATCTCTTCTTCATCGTCTTCTGGCTCTAGCAGACCTAAGCGGCCCATTAGGTGTTCGATACGATCAAGTTTCTCATCAACAAACTTCTGCAGGCCTGCACCTAGGTTTTCACCATTTTCGATACGATCTAGCAATGTGTTCAGTTGAGCATCATTCTCAAGCATCTCTAACTCTTGTTCGTTAGATAGCTTGCGCTCTTGTTTGGTCGACTTCTTCGCTGGTTCAACAATCAGCGGGATTTTTTTCTTGCTGCCTAAACGAGGGTCGCGAGCTAGTGCAGCTTTACGCTGTTTTGCTTCGCTACCATCTGAGTGACGGCTGCCAGACTTAAGGCCTTTACGCTTTTTAACACGCTTACGTTCACGACCTTCAACATCAGATTCACTACGGTTACGAGTAACCATAGGTTCCGGAGCGCCAAGTGCTCCCGGTTTTCTTGATTTCTTACTACGACCCATTACTGCACTTTCCTCAGTAAAATTACATCATTTCCAAAAAATTCTAGTTCGAGCTTATCCCGCTCTGCCAAAAACTGGAATGTTTGACGACTAAAGAAGACGACATGTGTCGGGTCATTCTTGTAGTGCCAACCAGCAAACGCGTCTACGTCTATTACTAGTTTAGTCATAAGACCAATCCAGCCCTTGGGTTTAACTAAATTCAACCATTGCTGCCACACTTTGTCTGGGTGATAAAGATGCTCTATCACCTCCGTGGCAGTCATAAAGTCATACGTTTTTTCCAACACAGAAGCTTCTGGGTGGTAATAGATATCGTACAACTCCATGGTGTGTCCGGCTTCTTCTAACATAATAGATAGCGTAGGGCCTGGGCCACAACCAAAATCCAACCCGTGTGAGTTAGATGAAATTTTGTCTGTTAATGGATCCGCGATGCGAGATAGAAAACGGCGATAGCCTGCATCACTAGGATCGTTCTCATGGAGATCATAGTGTGCTTTCTCTTCTTTTGCTTCTAACCTTTGTTCAGGTTTAACAAATACCAGTTCACATTGCTGACATTGCAGATAGGCTCTGCGTTTGTCTTCAAAATAGTGATTCACGCCTTGGTGATGGCATAAGGGACAAGTATACATAGCACATCCTTAAACAGGGATGCGAAACATACCAGAAACTGAGTTTATAGTGGAGAGGTATTGGGTGTTTTTTCATCAAATCAATAAAAAAAGCGATAGGAAAACCTATCGCTCTCTAAATCTGCCTATATCGGCCAAAATTTGCATACTCAACTTGGTACACAAATCTCCATTTGTTATTGGTGCTTTCCATGCCAAATTTGTTTGTTGTTCATCGTCCTGATGAGTTTTGGCTATCCTTTTCTAACACCTTGTTGCTGGGCTGTCCTAGCCTGATCCGTTTCTGTCTATACCGTTAGACTAGATGACCATCCGTATCTAAGTCAGCTCCTAGCTGATGGCCGTTACTTTACCGTGTTACAAAAAGACTACAAGAGTTCAAGTTCACACTTTTGTACACAAATCGATCACACATTGATAAATCAGACATCAGCGCAAAACATATTAATAAAACCAATACAAAAGAAAACGCCCCGACCATTACTGATCGGGGCGTCTCTTCAATCTCGCTCGAGCGTACATTTCTTTACTCTGGCTAAGAGCAAGAAACCGACATATTAGTGTAAACCACCAACGTACTTCGATAAGGTATCAATATCTGCGTCTGTTAACTTTTTAGCTACATCACGCATCATCGCATTCATGTCGTTATTACGGCTACCATCGCGGAATTTCTCAAGTTGAGCCTTGATGTAATCTGCGTGCTGGCCTGAAATCTTAGGGAAACCAGAAAGTTCGGTACCGTTACCACGTGGACCGTGACAAGCAATACACGCCGTTACGCCGCGTTCTGCGTTACCCGCGGTGTAAAGAACCTTACCTTCATCTACTACATTCTCAGGAGTAGAGTTACTAGAGATAGGTAGCGATGCGTAGTACGCCGCTAGGTCAGCCATATCTTCTTCAGATAAAGACATCGCCATTGCACCCATTACAGGTTCATTACGACCTTGCTTACCACCACTGGTCATACCGAGCTTAAGCTCTTTTAACTGCTTCTCTAGGTACTTCTCATGTTGACCAGCCAGTTTAGGGTACTGCGTGATCAGACTGTTGCCGTCAGCACCGTGGCAGGCAACACATGTTTGTGATTTGGCTTTACCAGCTTCAATACTACCTTGAGCCCATACTGAGCAGCTGGCTAAAAGACTCAAAATTAGCGCTAATTTCTTCATGACATTCCATTATAATTATCAAGCTTCCAGTACCACTCTATGTTGCCACTCATGGTACAATAGGCGACCTTATGCCGAGCACGGTTATTTTACACAAATTCACAAAAAAGTAATCAATCGACTACACAAAGTCGAGATGGAGTTAACAGTGAGCGTAAAAATTCATTATCAAAACACGCATTTCATTACCAGTGCACCTGATATTCGTCATTTACCAGAAGACGAAGGGATCGAAATTGCGTTTGCAGGACGCTCCAATGCTGGTAAATCTAGCGCGCTAAATCGCGTTACAAACCAAAAAGGCTTGGCGAAAACCAGTAAAACACCCGGTCGAACTCAGCTAATTAACCTATTTAAGGTAACGGACGGTTGTCATATCGTCGATTTACCTGGATATGGCTTTGCTCAAGTCCCTCTTGAGCTGAAGAAAAAATGGCAGAAGTCGCTAGGTGAATACCTACAGCGACGCGAAAGCTTGAAAGGTTTAGTGGTATTGATGGATATCCGTCACCCAATGAAAGACCTTGACCAACAAATGATCTACTGGGCTATCGATAGCCGCATCCCAGTGCAAGTTTTGTTAACAAAAGCAGACAAACTGAAAAGTGGTGCGCGTAAAGCGCAACTACTGAAAATCCGTAATGATGCGAAATCTTTCGGTGGTGATGTAGCGGTTGATGTCTTCTCTTCAATGAAGGGCATCGGCGTTGATCAACTGCGAGCCAAGATGGATGAGTGGTTTGCCCCAGCTTTTGCTGACCAGATTCTTGATGAACTGGCTGACGAAGAGCACAACGACGCAGAGTAGTTCTTCTATCTATAGCTTTGTCTATAATTAGAGGTTAAAGCACTTACAGCAAGTGATTTAGTCTTATCAATACCCCGCCTTATATAGGTGGGGTATTTTTTTGCCCACAAATTAGTGAGTTAAACCTAAATCTTGAGAATTAAAGACAAGATTAATCAGTTAGAAACGAGAGAAGTGAACCATACTAAAAGACACATCTAAATAAACAGAACAATGAGAAAGGAATGCTCATGTGGAAAAAACCCTTGGCGACCATCGCGCTTATATTGATCTCATTTTCCGGTGTAACATCTGAATCGGAACAGCCCAAGACCGAGGCCGCTCTGGTCAATGTTGATATGACCTTAGATCTCGACGGCATGGAGAAGTACGCTCAGGAGGCAAGTGAATCTCTCGAGGTAATATCACAATCGTTGCAAGCGATCGTCAACAACCCCAACCTTAGTGAAGACCAACAAAAAGCCCTGAATCAAACCGTTGAAAGCATCAACAAGCTTGCGAGCTCTACCAAGACATCACTCAATCAACTCCCACAAGCCTTAGACCAATCTCGACTCGCCTTTAAAAAGACCAGTCAAATGCTATTGGATGATATTCAGACCAAGATCATCATTGCGTTAGCAGCCGTTATCGCTGTCATTGTTATCGCTTTGACTGCTATCTATCTACTCATCCTAAAACCCATGCAGCAAACCTTGGTGAAAGCGACCCACAATATCTCTTCTATGGCGCAATCCATCCAAATCACCGCCAAAGCGCTGAAATACAGTACTGAGAAACAACAAGAAATCATGGATTACATTGAGCATTCACCCACTCAATACACTGATAAATAAGGCGTAAGCTATCAATCCTTTATCGGCAACTTGTAAAATAAAAGTTATTTTAAATGATAAAACAATCAAATTAGAGACGGATTTAAATTACCAAATGCTGATCGAATTCCAGATCTAAGGCAAATCAGGTGTTTATCACTGTGCTTGAGAAAGCGTAAGAAAAGACACTAAAAAGGGCGAGTTTACGGGAGTAATAGTAGGTTAGAAATATTTTTCTTTCGCACAAGAAAAAACGCCCCAGTCAAATACTGACTGGGGCGGCTGAATCAGCCTAATCCAATAACGTGAAACAAAAGGTCTGAAAGATAGAACATCTTACCTCTGTACCCTACAAGATTTAATGTACAACAATTGCTCAGAAATGAAAACAATTTTTGTAGTTTTTTTTCATGAATGTTTTATTAAAACACCTAAATTCTTCTTACGGTTTAACTTTATTCGAGACAAAAAAAAGCCAGTGTTTGTGCACTGGCTCATACTAATTCACTCAATAAGGTCAAAAACTGATTAGTGGGCTTGATCCCAGTTGTCACCGTGGCCTGCTTCCGCGACTAACGGTACTTCTAGATCAGCGGCTGACTCCATCAATTCTTGTACTTTACTTTCAATTTCGGCTAAAGCTGACTCTTGAACTTCAAATACCAATTCATCGTGTACTTGCATCAATAGCTTCACACGACCATCGCCTTCCGCTTGAATCCACTCATCCACTAACAACATCGCTTTCTTAATGATGTCTGCTGCAGTACCTTGCATCGGTGCATTGATCGCCGCACGTTCAGCGGCTTTACGACGCATGCCATTACGAGATTGGATTTCAGGCAGGTGCAACCGACGACCGTAAATGGTTTCAACGAAGCCTTGCTCTGAAGCAGCGCTGCGTGTGTCTTCCATGTACTGCATTACACCAGGGTAGCGTTCAAAGTAAGTGTCCATGTAGTGCTGTGCTTCACCACGAGGAATCCCCAGTTGCTTAGCCAAGCCAAAGGCACTCATGCCGTAAATAAGGCCGAAGTTAACGGCTTTAGCACGACGACGCTGTTCAGTGGTAACTTGATCAATAGCCACGCCGATAATCTCAGCAGCCGTTGCCGCGTGAATATCTTTGCCTTGTTGGAACGCTTCCAGCAGCGCTTTATCAGCCGATAGGTGCGCCATGATACGCAATTCAATTTGAGAGTAATCGACCGCTAGGATCTTCCAACCATGTTGTGCAACGAATGCTTGGCGAATACGACGACCTTCTTCATTACGAATTGGGATATTTTGTAGGTTTGGATCAGTCGAAGACAAACGACCGGTTGCCGTTACCGCTTGGTGGTAAGAAGTATGAACGCGACCCGTTTCAGCGTTGATCATCTTCGGCAGTTTATCTGTGTAAGTAGACTTCAGTTTCGCAAGGCCACGATACTCAATGATCAGCTTAGGCAACGGGTAATCAAGGGCCAGCTCTTGCAACACTTCTTCGTTAGTTGAAGGCGCACCTGATGGCGTTTTCTTGATAACCGGTAGACCCATTTTTTCAAACAGGATCGCTTGCAGCTGTTTTGGCGAGTTCATGTTGAACTCTTGCTCTGCAATCTCGTAAGCTTTCTGCTCTAACTCATCCAGACGAACCGCAATCTCTTGTGATTGAGCCCCTAACAGCATGTCATCGATGAATACGCCAGTACGCTCAATGCGAGACATCACAGGAATCAGTGGTACTTCGATTTCTTCATAGATGGTTTTAAGCTTTTCATCTTGCTCGATGTTTTCCATCAGGCGGTTATGCAGACGTAGTGTCACGTCAGCATCTTCTGCAGCGTATGGAGACGCTTCACCCAGCTCAATCTGGTTGAAAGTAAGTTGTTTCTTACCTTTACCTGCGATTTGCTCAAATGAGATGCAGCTATGCTGTAGGAAGCGTAGCGCTAGGCTGTCCATATCGTGCTTGCCACCTACGCTATTGAAAACGTAAGACGCCAGCATAGTGTCGTGTTTGATGCCTTTCATCTCGATACCGTAGCGAGCTAGCACACTCATATCGTACTTCAGGTTTTGACCCACTTTTGCTTGAGCATCATCTTCAAGAATCGGCTTAAGCTGTTCAAGTACCCAATCACGATCCAGCTGCTGCGGTGCATCTAGGTAATCATGAGCAACCGGCACGTAAGCGGCAACGCCTTCTTCGGTTGCGAATGACAAGCCAACGAGGTTTGCGACCATGTAATCTAAGCTGTCTGTTTCAGTATCGAAAGCAAACAATTCAGCGGCTTTAAGCTTTTCTAGCCAAACATTGAATGAAGCTTCATCTAGAATCGTTTCGTAGTTGCTGCGATCAATCGTCACGGCAGACGTATTCATCTCCACGGTAGACGTTGCTGCAGAAGCACCAGCTCCCGTTGCTGCAGATCTTTCATCCGCCTCAACCACACCACTGCCACCTTCAAGCAGCTCGTTCAACCAAGATTTGAAAACCAGTTGGCCGTATAGTTTGATCAGCTCGTCGATATTTGGCTGAGCTTTAACGAGTGACTCTGGTGTCTCTTCAAGTTCAACATCTAACTTAATCGTCGCAAGCTTGTAAGACATATCAGCATTATCTTTATTATCAGCCAGCTTCTTAGCCATGTTTTTCGAACCACGGAAACCAAGCGCCGCAATATCATCAAGGTTTTGATACAACTTTTCGATACTACCGATACCTTGCAGCAATGCCGTCGCAGTCTTATCGCCAACACCTGGAATGCCCGGAATGTTATCCACTTTATCGCCCATCAGCGCGAGATAATCGATAATAAGCTCAGGCGGAATACCAAACTTCTCAATAACACCTTCACGATCCATCACCACGTTGGTCATGGTGTTGATCAGAGTAACGTTGTCATCGACCAGCTGCGCCATATCTTTATCACCGGTACTAATAAGCACAGGCATACCCATCGCAGAAGCTTGAGAAGCCAACGTACCAATCACGTCATCCGCTTCAACGCCAGGAATAGAGATAAGTGGCAAACCCATCGCACGAATAACATTGTGCAGTGGCTCTATCTGACAACGAAGATCGTCAGGCATCGGTGGGCGGTTTGCTTTGTACTCTGGGTACATATCATCACGGAACGTTTTCCCTTTCGCATCAAAAATAACCGCAATACGATCAGAAGCAAATTGACGCATCATGCTGCGTAGCATGTTAACCACACCATAAACAGCATTCGTTGGGATATCACCATTGCTCATGGTGCCAGGGTAAGCATGGAACGCGCGATATAGGTAAGAAGAGCCATCGATCAGAATCAATGGATTATCAGGAATACGAGCCATAATGTTTGTGAATCCAGTAAGTACAGAAATTATCTGTTAAGAATGCCACGTCTGTTGGTTGGATTCTACGTTGTCGATCTGTATCCGTTCACTCGGTTGTGTTCGTAATAATCGATTTGTTGTTATTTTTTGTTCTTAGACACAAGCGTTCTGTGGATAACTCTGTTTATATTATTTACCCACCCTGTTGAGAACTAAGGTAAACCACCAAAAAAACGCAAATAAACCACTGAAAATAAAGGATAAAATTACAGATCGAACATATGATCAACGATCTTTTCTCGATCTTGCATTGTGGAAAAGAATGCTGATGGCGTTTTATTCATAAAAAAACGTGCCACTAAATATGCATCTTGTTGAAATGGAGGTATAAAAAAAGCGACACCCGAAGATGTCGCCTAGCAAAAACCGGTAAAGCCATTCAAATTGAATACCACAGCTTTACCTAAAAGCTATAAATTACACTGGAAGCAATGTGAGCAATGTCGTGTCAAAAAGAACTTAGTACAAGTTCGCGAGAATTCTGTTGAGTAACCAAGTAGATACTTGAGTACTTAACATCCTTGTGAACATTTCCTCATTCCCTAAGACGAAGTTAATAATAATGATTCTCATTTAATAGTCAACAATTAAATGATAATAAATCTCATTTAATTTATAACCCATTAACCACAGTGCTCAAATTTGCTTCAAAAAATGAATTCTATGGGCATTAATGTCTTCTTTTTCTTCTAATTTTTCGATTAGGTAACCGTTTCTCAATAACAGACGCAGCATCGCAGGAAACTGGTTACGAGATTTCACTTTTAGCTGTTGGTAGCCCTGTTGCTTCACCCACTGTTCTTGAGTATCTAATTGCGCCTGTGCAACACCTTTATTCCTTGCGATCGGTAATACGCCCCCAAACCAGCTGTAAAACGTGTTTTCATCCAATTCATAACCGATCTTAAAACCCAGTAACACACCCGTCTCTTCAGCAACGAGGATCAAGCTTGTTTTACCCGCTAATCGCTCCGATAAAGACGCTACACTCTCTTTTTTGGCAAACTCGGTAATCTGTTCAACAACAGAAACAACCTCTTCTAATGAGCCTTCGCGCACAATGACAGACATCTTGTTTCATCCTCATAAAACAAAAGGGCTGGCACAACGGCCAACCCTTTAGTGATCATATAGTTTGCTTGATCGTACTTACTTACCTTGCAGGTGCTCAGCAGCTTGTGCGTTATCTTCAGCAAGCCACTCTGCAACATCTTTAGCGAAGTACGTCAGGATGCCATCAGCGCCAGCACGCTTAAAGCACAACAGTGATTCCATGACAGTTTCACGCTCTTTCAGCCAGCCGTTTTGAATCGCCGCTTTGTGCATCGCGTACTCACCAGATACTTGGTAAGCAAACGTTGGAGCTTGCAATTCATGCTTAACACGACGAACAATATCAAGGTAAGGCATGCCTGGTTTCACCATCACCATGTCCGCACCTTCATTAAGATCCATCGCGACTTCATGAATCGCTTCATCGCTGTTGGCTGGATCCATCTGGTAGTTCTTCTTGTTACCGCCTTTCAGGTTCGAAGCACTGCCAACTGCATCACGGAATGGGCCGTAGTAGCACGATGCATATTTTGCAGAGTACGCCATGATTTGAGTATGAATGTAGCCAGCTTCTTCTAACGCTTCACGGATTTTACCAATACGGCCATCCATCATATCCGACGGTGCAACCACATCAGCACCCGCTTCAGCATGAGACAGAGCCTGCTTGATTAAGACTTCAGTCGTCTCGTCATTCATCACGTAACCATCTTCATCGATGATGCCGTCTTGACCGTGAGTAGTGAACGGATCCAGTGCTACGTCAGTAATCACACCCATATTTGGCACGTGCTCTTTGAGTAAGCGTACTGCTCGTTGTACCAAACCTTCAGAGTTATGAGCTTCAGCCGCGCATAAACTTTTAGCATCTTGGTTCACTACCGGAAACAGAGCAATTGCAGGAACACCCAATTTTGACAGGTAATCCGCTTCCTCAAGCATAAGATCGATAGACAGGCGTTCAACGCCTGGCATTGACTCTACAGGCTCACGACGCTCTTTACCCATAAGAATAAACATTGGGTAGATTAGATCATCCACAGACAATTGATTTTCTGCCATTAGGCGACGGCTAAAGTCGTGCTTACGCATACGGCGCATACGGCGACCTGGGAATTGACCTTGAATTGAAACAGACACTAGATTCTCCTTGCCTAGTCTAAGCACCGAAATGCTTAGATATGAAAAGTGCAAAATACAGGCAAAAGCATATCACTGATGGCTCAGGACGCTAACAGTAAAATATAAAACCCACTCAAAAACAGGGATAAATGGCAAAAAATGACCTTCTCCTCACACTGCCGTATACTCATGACAACTCAGAAAAGACTGCTTTCAGGACACAATAATGATCGACACCCACGCCCATATTTACGCGAGCGAATTCGATGAAGACCGCGAACAAGTCGTGCAACGCGCGCTTGCTCAAGGCATTGATACGATTCTACTGCCTAACATCGATTTAGAATCTATCGAGCCAATGCTCGCGACGGAAGCTCAGTTTCCGGAGGTATGTCGTTCAATGATGGGCTTACATCCTTGTTATGTGGATGCAAATATCGAACAGACCCTGAAAACCATTCGAGCTTGGTTCGATAAGCATGACTTTATCGCCGTGGGTGAGATAGGTATCGACCTGTACTGGGATAAAACCTTTAAAGCAGAACAAGAGATGGCGTTTGTGACTCAGCTGCAGTGGGCAAAAGATCTCAATCTACCTGTGGTGATCCACACGCGAGATTCCATTGAAGAAACACTCACCCTACTTCGCAAAGAACAAGATGGAAGCTTACGCGGCGTATTCCACTGCTTTGGCAGCAGCTTAGAGGAAGCTCAAGCGATCAACGAGCTAGGCTTTCATTTAGGTTTAGGCGGCGTATCGACCTTTAAGAACTCGGGGATGGATAAGGTAATCCCACATCTTGATATGAATTACGTCATCCTAGAGACAGATTGCCCGTATTTGGCACCAACACCGAATCGCGGTAAACGCAACGAGCCCGCGTACACCGAACTGGTGGCAAAACGCGTCGCTGAATTACGCGGAATTACCCTTGAAGAAGTCGAAAACATAACCACCATCAATGCTAAATCATTATTTAATCTATGATTAATCTATTAATAAGTGAATATTACGGATTTACCCTCAATTTATTTGAGAAAACAATGTGATATGTATACTATCAACCGCCTGCATATGGAGGCAGTTGATTATGTGTGACCATTCACAACACTTACAACGTCAACATCGAACTCTATGGCATAAAATTTGGGGCATCAAAGAGCTCTATATATGCCAAAACTGTGGTTATCAGTTAAAGATTCGATAAACAGACATAATAAAAAAGCGGCCTAGGGCCGCTTTTTTATTATGTGATTTTTACTGAAGAACTCTAACGATCATGCTCATCCGTGATGACTACTGCTTTAGCATCTGCAAACATGGCATCTGCGAATTAAGACTCCGCTTCTTCCTCTTCATCCGCATCTGGTTTACGCACATAGAAACGCGCGAAGAACAGGCCAATCTCAAACAGAATACACATTGGAATCGCCAACAGTGTCTGCGAAATCATATCAGGCGGCGTTAGCATCATGCCGACAATAAACGCACCGACAACAATGTAAGGACGCTTCTCTGCCAGTTCTTTAGGTGTCGTTGCACCCGTCCAACATAGCAAGATAATGGCGACTGGCACTTCAAAAGCGATACCAAAGGCAAAGAACAGCGCGAGTACAAAATCAAGATAACTCGATATGTCGGTTGCGAACTCTACTCCCCCTAATGATATAGCGGTAAAAAAGCCAAATACCAACGGGAATACAATGAAGTAAGCGAACGCCACACCACAGTAAAACAGCAATGAGCTTGAAGCCAATAACGGCATGATCAAGCGCTTCTCATGCTTGTATAAGCCCGGAGCGACAAAAGCCCACACCTGATACAAAATAAACGGAACCGCGAGGAATATAGACGCGATCAAGGTCAGTTTTAAGGGTGTGAAAAATGGTGACGCTACATCTGTTGCGATCATCGTCGCGCCTTCAGGTAAGCGATCTACCAAAGGTGCAGAGACGAACTCATAAATATCATTAGCGAAATAAATTAGCCCAACAAACACCACCAGAACCGCAACAATCGCGCGCAATAGGCGATTACGCAGTTCTAGAAGATGGCTAATTAAAGGCTGTGTCTGCTCAGTCGAAGACATGTCAAACCTCTTAAACAGGAAGATCGAAAAGGAGCCGCGCACCTATCTATCCAGTTGAATTGGTATCCACTTGAATAGATATCTACTTAAATAGCTATCGACTTAAACATCTAGCGACTCAAGTATCTGGCGACTCCTCCTTGCGAGACTATTCGGCTTTCTTATCTGACGGTGCTGAAGCTTCACTGTTAACCTGAATGGTTTCAGATTCCACAGTTTCCGTGACACTAGGTTCAGTCTCACTCGGCTTATCAGACTCAGGCTTAGCATACGGGCGTTGAACTTGAGCAGCGGCCTGCTTAAGTTCATCAACTGATGCTTTTAGGTCTGGAGATAAATCTTCCATACCCATTTTTTCCGCCTTGCGTAGGTTTTCTTGCAGCTCTTGCACCTTAAGCTCATGAGAAAGTTCATCTTTCACACTATTTGCCATGCTTTTCGCTTGTCCAACAAACTTGGAAATACTGCGAATCGCCACAGGCAAACGCTCAGGTCCTAAAACGACTAACCCAACGACAGATATTAATACCAGTTCCCAAAAACCGATATCAAACACGATTTACGCCTGCTCTTTGTCTTTCTTTGTTTCAGCAGTCGTTTCAGCGCTAGCTTCTTTCTTCTGCTGTTCAATGTTCTTTGGTTCAAAGTCTGCGTCTTTCTTATCTGCAGGCTTGTCTTCATCGCTCATTGCTTTTTTGAAGCCTTTCACCGCTGAACCTAAGTCACCGCCCATGCCGCGCAGTTTCTTCGTTCCGAAAAGTAAAATTACAATCACAGCAATGATTAGAAGTTGCCAAATACTGATACCACCCATTGTCATTGTCCTCGGGTCTGTCTACACATAAAAAATATTAAGGGAGTCTACTGTCTAACGACGGTAAGCTCGCCAACTTAGCAGCCAAAATGTGACACCTGCGATGCCACAGCCCATAGATAGCTGCTCATAAGGGCTTGAAACTAATATTGCGGAGCATACGACTAAAGTAGCTCCAACGCCAAACAAAAACTTTCCTGTTGCTTGCTGACGCTTACTATCTCGGTAACCTTGATAAAGCTGATCCACTCTGTGGTTCATGGCTTTACCTTGGCGCAAGCTGTCATAAAGTAGCTCTGGCAGCTCTGGCAGTTTTTCTGCCCAGAATGGCGCTCGCTCTTTTACTGCGTTAATCACAGCTTGCGGCCCCACCTGATTCATCATCCAGGTTTCAAGGAAAGGCTTCGCCGTTGCCCACAAATCAAGTTGCGGATACAACTGACGGCCTAGGCCTTCGACATACAACAAGGTCTTTTGAAGAAGCACCAACTGAGGTTGAACCTCCATGTTGAAACGTCTTGCTGTATTAAATAAGTTTAGCAACACATGGCCAAATGAGATCTCGCCAAGTGGTTTTGCAAAAATTGGCTCACACACCATGCGAATCGCGAACTCGAAATCGTTAACGTTGGTGTCGTGTGGCACCCAACCTGAATCGACATGTAGCTCTGCAACTTTACGATAATCTCGATTAAAGAAAGCCAGTAAATTCTCTGCTAAGTAGCGCTTATCTTCACTGTTTAGCGTGCCGACAATGCCACAATCTAAGCCAATCCACTGAGGGTTTTCTGGATTTTCAGGGTTAACGAATACGTTGCCTGGGTGCATATCCGCATGGAAAAAGCTGTCTCGGAATACTTGGGTAAAGAATACCGTCACGCCACGTTCAGCCAGCAATTTCATGTTGGTGCCGTTAGCTTCCAATGTCGCGATATCCGATACTTGAATACCGTAGATTCGCTCTGACACCATCAAGCTTTCACTGCTTAAATCAGAGATAACCTCTGGAACATACAGCTCTTCGCTGCCTTCAAAATTACGTCGTAGCTGAATGGCATTTGCCGCCTCACGGCGCAGGTCCAGTTCATCGATTAGCGTTTTTTCGTACTCATGAACGACTTCAACAGGTTTCAAACGACGTGCTTCAGGAAGAGACTTAGCGACTATACGCGCCATTCGGTGCATCAGTTTTAGATCTGCATCAATCACCGGGCGAATATCAGGTCGAATTACCTTCAGAACAATCTCGCGGCCGCTCTCTTTTAGCTTTGCAGTATGCACCTGAGCAATAGAAGCAGAAGCCAATGGCTCGATATCAAAGTCGGTAAACCAGTTATCTAGACTGCCACCCAGTGCCTTTTCCATGTCTTGCTTGGCCAGTTGACCATCAAATGGCGCCACTTGGTCTTGCAATAAAGCCAATTGATCAGCGATATGAGGAGGAAATAGGTCACGACGCGTTGACATCATTTGACCAAACTTGATCCACACAGGCCCTAACTCTTGCAAAGCGAGACGCAAGCGCTGACCCAATTCTTTATCTTGATGCTTGTTCTTGAGCCAAAACAGAGACTTTCTCGCTAACAATGGGGCTTTAGTCAAATGGTGCTCAGGCATCAATTCATCAAGGCCGTACTCTAACTGTACCTTGATAATATGATAAAGACGTTTCAGTTCTGTTGGGGTCATGCTTTCTCCAACAGAGCGTTCAACTTAGCTTCAAGGCGAGCTACCGAGCTTTTTACGTCATCAACCTGATCGCAAAAATGCACTACTTCTAACGGAGCCGGTGCAATCTTCCACTCTTCTGTCAGAATCTGAGCAACATGGTTTTGATGCTTAGTTGCTTGCTTCGCCACAAAACCACCGACGTTTTTAACGCCTTGTACCACGGTATGCGCAACCACATCGCCCGTTACGCGCGATAGCCACTCTTCTAAGTCCGGCTTGCAGTCTGTCATCAGCTGAGCAAATTTCTGAGCCAGTTGAATATCACCCTCTAAGATCAGCTTATCTTGCTTGATCAGCTTGGTGATGTTCGATTGCTCACGCAGTTCAGGCAGTACCGATAGGTTCAAAGATAGGTAGCAATCAGGCTGCCCTTCGTATTCCGACAACACATCGATCTGTTGGCTGAAAACGAAAGTGAGTGTTTTATTCAACTCTTTCAAATTAACTTGAATGATCTGCCCCTTTAAACGAGACAAACGACGAACCAAGGCTGGATCATCGTTCACGAAAGTATTTAAAGAGGTTTCAATAACCGCGGTTACCAATGGATCAAATGGCATGACTGTCCTTACCTTTGAAAACGGATAAGCCTTAACCTATCCGTTCTGTCTTTATTCTTATTTTTAGCACGCCCTACGAGCCTGCTACCAAGTTCGACTAGAACTTGTAACCACGGTGCAGCGCAACAATGCCGCCCGTTAGGTTGAAGTATTTCGTATTTTCAAAACCCGCTTCTTGCATCATGCCTTCCAAGGTTTCTTGGTTCGGGTGCATGCGGATAGATTCTGCTAGGTAACGATAGCTGTCTGCGTCGTTGGCAATCAGCTCACCCATTTTTGGCAACAGGTGGAAAGAGTAGGCATCGTAAACCTTTGAAAGAGGCTCAAGTACTGGCTTAGAAAACTCAAGAACCAACAGACGACCGCCCGGCTTCAGCACACGGTACATTGAACGCAGCGCTTGGTCTTTGTCGGTAACATTACGCAGACAGAAGCTGATGGTAATGCAATCGAAGTAGTTATCTGGGAAAGGCAACTCTTCAGCATTGGCTTGAACGTAATGTACGTTGCCAACAATACCGCTATCACGCAGTTTATCGCGGCCAACATTCAGCATTGAGTTGTTGATATCAGCAAGAACCACGTGGCCTTTTTCACCCACGATACGCGAGAATTTCGCAGTCAGGTCGCCAGTACCACCACCAAGATCTAGGATACGTTGACCCGGGCGAACGCCACTGCAATCAATCGTGAATCGCTTCCACAAGCGGTGAACACCACCCGACATTAAGTCATTCATGATGTCGTATTTAGCGGCTACAGAGTGAAATACCTCTGCTACTTTCGCGACTTTTTCGTCTTTTGCGACTGTTTCGAAACCAAAGTGTGTGGTTTCTGACTCTACTGCTGAATTTGTCTGCACGCTTGTGTCCATAATGCTGTTATCTACCATGGTAAGTTCTCATCGACAGCACACTCTCTATTTAGAGGCACTGCGGCCGATTAGTTTACTTTATCCTCAGTAGGTTGTCTTTCTACTAAAGAGACATTTTCTGAAAAAGCCTCATTTTGCGCCATTTCAGCTATCCCAATCGAGATCGACTTTTTCACTTCAACACCAAGGTGTTTGAAGCTTTCAGCCTGACGAATCACATTGCCACGCCCAGTCACTAGCTTATTCATTGCTCCTTGGTAGCTTTGGTTGGCTCTATCTAATGAACTGCCGAGACCTTCCATATCATCAACGAACAGGCGTAATTTGTCGTAAAGCTTGCTTGCGCGTTCAGCGATAACTTGCGCGTTCTGGTTCTGTCTGTCATTACGCCACAGGTTATCAATGGTGCGCAGTGCCACCAGCAGGGTCGTAGGACTGACCAAGATAATGTTTTGCTCCATCGCATCTTTGACCAAGCTAGGGTCGGCTTGAATCGCCACCTGAAACGCAGGCTCTACCGGAATAAACATCAACACATAATCCAAGCTCTGAATGCCTTTAAGCTGATGATAATCTTTCTGGCTTAACCCTTTGATGTGCGCTCGCAGCGACACCAAGTGATCACGCAATGCAGCATCACGTTGTTGATCAGTTTCAGCATTGAAGTAACGCTCAAACGCCACCAAAGCCATTTTTGAATCCACCACCACTTGCTTGTCTTGTGGCAGATGCACAATCACATCCGGCTGGTAACGCTTGCCCGCATCGTTTTGCAGGTTCACTTGAGTTTGATATTCATGGCCTTCGCGCAGCCCTGATTCTGCCAGAACCCGTGCCAGTACTACTTCGCCCCAGTTACCCTGCTGTTTGTTATCGCCCTTTAGTGCTTGAGTCAGATTCACCGCTTCACGAGTCATGCTCTCATTAAGACGTTGCAGGTTTTTAAGCTCATGAACTAAGGTATGACGCTCTTTGGCTTCTTGGCTAAAGCTGTCGTTCACTTGTTTCTTGAAGCCTTCTAGTTGCTCTTTCAGCGGCGACAACAAACCCTCTAAGCTTTGCTTGTTTTGTTGATCGACCTTAGCGGTTTTGCTCTCAAACAGTTGATTCGCTAACAGTTCAAACTGCTGCTTAAGTCGATATTCTGCTTGTTCTAGCAGTTGCAGCTTTTCACTATTGGCGAGGTTTTCTTGGTCATGTCTTGCCTCTTGCTCTCTAAGCTCAGCCTCTAACTCAGACTTATGCTCCTTAAGAACATTGATATCATCGGCATACTGTTGGCGCTCTTGCTTGACCGCCTCAAAGTAGCGCAGCTTTTCCATCGCGGCCATCACCTTGCCGTGCGCTTGCTTGAGCTCGAATGCCGCTTTGTCTCGGTCATCATCCAACTCATTGAGCTCTTGTTGTGCCTCTGCGAGCGAGGATTTGAGCTGGGATTGTTGAGACTCATGCAGCAAACGGTCGGACTCTAGCTGCTGTTCAAGAAGTCGCTGTTGAAAAGAGAACTTCTGTTTGATCCACCAACCCACCACACCGCCACTGACGAGCGCGCCAGAAATTGCAGCAATAAGCGGTGCTTGATGTTCGATAATCCATTGCATGATAATGATTTAGCCTAATTGGAAGTAACTCATTAAATGGTATTTTGATACTGGATAAATGTCCAGTTTGCCGTATTAAATTTCGACAGATAGACTAGGCGCTCCGTATTCTGTCCCATCAAATTAGAATGAGTTGCTATGAACGAACGTCGTGCCTTGGGCTTTGGCCTTTCCGCGGTATTACTGTGGTCAACAGTTGCTACTGCTTTTAAGCTGACCCTTGCTGAGTTTTCGCCGATTCAAATGCTGACCATTGCCAGCATAGTGTCATCGATAGCACTGATCGCCATCTGCGCCTTTCAAGGCAAGCTTTCTCAGCTGAGCACTACGTTTCTTTCAAACCCTTGGTATTACCTACTGCTCGGCCTGGTCAATCCACTGGCCTACTACCTGATTCTATTCAAAGCATACGACCTATTGCCAGCATCTCAAGCTCAGGCCATCAACTACAGTTGGGCAATTACGCTAACCTTGATGGCGGCGGTTTTTCTGGGGCAAAAGATTCGTAAGCAAGATTGGATTGCTTGTACCTTCAGTTATGCAGGTGTGGTGGTCATTGCCACCAAAGGCGATGTGCTAGGAATGCAGTTCGATAGTCCACTCGGTGTGGCTCTGGCATTACTTTCAACCTTGCTTTGGGCGGGATACTGGATTCTAAACACCAAAAACAAGGCTGACCCTGTGATTGGCGTATTGCTTGGTTTCTTAGTCGCATTGCCCTTCGCGATCGGTTTAACCCTTTACGAAGGCGAGAGCTTTAGCCAAATCACAGCGAAAGGTTGGATGGCCGTGACTTATGTTGGCCTGTTCGAGATGGGTATTACCTTTGTCTTGTGGCTCTCGGCATTAAAACTGACCAACAACACAGCGCGTATCAGCAATCTGATTTTTGCCTCACCGTTTATCTCGTTGATGCTACTTTCCACGATTATCGGCGAAGAGATTCACCCAGCGACACTGTTTGGCTTGGTACTGATCATTGCCGGCTTGGTGATTCAACAGGTCAAGTTTTCAAAAAACAAACCTGCGTGACTGAGTAAATGAGTAAATGAGTAAATGAGCCAAAAGATTCGATTGAGCACGAAAAGCTATCGATAAATTCGAATCTAGAGCTAGATTACCGCTTATAGATACAAAAATGGCGAGTCATATGACTCGCCATTTTTATGTAATTTAAAATCTAATGGATAAGCTCAAAGCTTAAATCCACTGGCCTGCTGCAAAGCCAGAGCTCCAACACCATTGGAAGTTGTAGCCTCCTAACCAACCTGTTACGTCCATGACTTCACCGATGAAGTAAAGGCCAGAGACCGTCTTACATTCCATCGTTTTTGAAGATAGGTGATTGGTGTCTACACCGCCTAGAGTCACTTCGGCCGTTCGATAACCTTCAGTGCCATTTGGCGCAATTTTCCAGTTCTCTAGATGCTCTACAATGTCATTCAGCTGTTTTTCATTGAACTGCTTGAGCGGCTTGTCTTCCAGCTCTTTGCGGTCAATCAACACTTCCACAAAACGCTTTGGTAATGCTTTCGCCAAGGTGTTTTTCAGGCTCTGATTTGGGTGTTTCTCACGAGAGTTTTCAAGTAGTTCAGCAACGTCCACTTCTGGTACTAGATTAATCGAAACCGATTGACCCGCTTTCCAGAACGAAGAAATTTGCAATACCGAAGGGCCAGATAGGCCGCGGTGAGTAAACAGCAACGCTTCTTTGAATAAGGTGCCGTCTTGCGCGGTGATCTCGGCAGGAATCGCGATTCCTGAAAGCTCAGCAAAGGCTTCTTTGTCTTCTTTATGCAGAGTAAATGGCACCAAACCCGCAGTAGTCGGCATCACAGACAAGCCAAACTGCTCGGCAATCTTATAGCCAAATGGCGTCGCGCCTAGTTTCGGCATCGATAAACCGCCCGTCGCCACGACAAGCGAGTCACACTCAACTTCGTCGGTATTAAGGTGCATCTTAAAGCCAGCGTCTGTTTTTTCGATGGAGTGAACATCACAACGGTAGCGCTGTTCAACTTTCGCCTGCTTACACTCTTCAAGCAACATGCTCACGATGTCTTTTGCAGTATGGTCATTCACACAGAACAATTGGCCGTGGTCTCGCTCTTCGAACTCAATACCGTACTTGCTCACCATCGAGATAAAATCCCAGTTGGTGTATTGAGATAAGGCTGACTTCACGAAGTGAGGGTTGTTACATAGGAAGTTGTTGGCTGAAACATCATAGTTAGTGAAGTTACAACGGCCGCCACCTGAGATTAAAATTTTTCTGCCTGGTTTCTTTGCATGATCAACCACCAGCACTCGTCGGCCACGTTTACCCGCTTCCGCAGCACACATTAAGCCCGCGGCGCCCGCACCAATTACGATTACATCAAACTTTTCACTCATTGGGGTTCTGCTTTCTTCACTTTTGCACCTCGAGTACGCCCTGTTCTCGAAATGCCATCAATAAAAAAGGATGTGCATAAACAGCACATCCTTACTAATTGCTCGCTATTCTAGCGGCAATTTTAAACTTTGCAATTGATGTTCAATTGTACAATTTGCAGACAGCAGCAAAGCACTACTTGGCTTAGCGAACCAACAACCGAAGCTTTACACCAAAACTCTACTTCACACGTACTAAATAACTTAGACGATAAAAGAAGACAGCAAGGTTACACCCAACAGAGCGGAAGAAAGTATAAACAACTGTCTTACGCGATCACACTTCGACATAAACACTTCGTCGTGATGATGGTGATACTCTTTGCTTTTGATGTAACTAAACAAGCGAACCTGTTTGGTCATATTGCCATGAGTTGTGAAGAATCCACCTCCGTCTACTTGTTGATAAAGTAGAGGATGTGCTTCTCGCATTATATAAATGAGTGTTCTTAGCGCAGTAAAATATCGCGCCCAGTTCACGCAAGTCACAACCATTAGTGCAAATAGAATAGTGTCGCCGCTGATCATCCTTTCCTCCCTACATCTTCATAAGAAAACTCAAAAGAAAAAGATAATCAGTGTCTTTCCCGTACTACCTAAACGGCAGGAGCTTCCATAATTGAAGATGAACCATCTTTTGCCAATTGCGCTAGGTCTTTATCAATAAAGAACAGTGCTTTACCGTCTTCACCAACAAGCTCTAGCTTATCCAATACACCTTTAAACAACTTCTCTTCTTCGTGTTGCTCTGCAACGTACCATTGCAGGAAGTTAAAGGTTGAGTAATCTTGTGTGCTGAAAGCAACGTGAGCCAGTTTGTTGATCTTTTGAGTAATCATCTGCTCATGTTCATAAGTTTCACGGAACACTGCACCAAGGCTATCAAATTCATGTTTTGGCGCTTCAATCGCACCTAGAATTGGCATTGCACCTGTTTCACTTACGTAAGTGAAAAGACGCTGCATATGTTCCATTTCTTCTACTGCATGAACACGCAGAAACTCTGCTGCACCTTCAAATCCTTTGTCTTCACACCAAGCACTCATTTGTAAGTATAGATTGGATGAGAAAAATTCTAGGTTAATTTGATCATTCAGTTGCTCAACCATAGTTTTTGACAGCATTTAAGACTCCTAATTACATCCTCAATTTTCTCTACTATATCACTATTTAATGAATATCTCGCAGGCCATTAGTTAACCAATATTTCGAGCTGTCATTACGCAAGACAGTGGATATGAGATCACTTCAGCAAAAAAAGCCATCGCATAGTGCTAATCTTAAATCAGACAATGAATAAAGGAGGTAGCGATATGAGTTACAAACATATTTTGGTCGCGGTCGATTTATCAGAAGACAGCAAATTAATTGTGGATAAAGCGGTAGCATTGGCTAAGCCATTGGAAGCCAAAGTCTCTTTTATCCATATCGATATTAACTACGCAGAGCTGTATACCGGCCTGATTGATATCAACATGGCAGAAACCCAACATAACGCGATGGAAGCATCTCGAGTTCAGCTGCAAAATTTTGCTGAGCATGCTCAATACCCAATCACCCATACCTTAGTGGGCAGTGGCGATTTGAGTCATGAGCTGTGTGACACCATCAACGAGTTCAATGTTGATTTGGTGGTTTGTGGTCACCATCAAGACTTCTGGAGCAAGCTACTTTCTTCAACACGACAACTGATCAACGCCTCTCCGGTTGATATGCTGGTCGTGCCTCTAAGAGATTCAGAAGACTAATGAATTAAGGTTAGGTAACATACAGCTCATATCTTATTAACGAAGTTTTACTATGAGCTATTTAGCTGGTGTTACCCTCCTATGGGCCTTCTCCTTTAGCCTGATCGGCGTTTACCTTGCTGGTCAGGTTGATGCTTGGTTCTCTGTACTGATGCGTGTTGCCCTTGCAGGTATCGTGTTTCTTCCTTTCCTTAAGTTCCGTGGCGTCTCGCGTAAGCTGATCGCTAAATTGATGGCCATTGGTGGCATCCAGCTTGGCTTAATGTACTGCTTCTACTATCAGTCTTTCTTGCTGCTATCCGTCCCTGAAGTCCTTTTGTTTACCGTTTTTACCCCAATTTACGTCACGCTTATTTATGATTTCCTCAAAGGGCAATTCTCTCCGTGGTACTTAGTGACTGCGGCAATTGCGGTATTGGGCGCGGTATTCATTAAATTTGCGGGCATCAATGAGAACTTTTTAGTTGGCTTCCTCGTCGTGCAAGGCGCGAACCTGTGCTTTGCTATCGGTCAGGTGAGTTACAAGGTGGTGATGGAGAAGGAATCGACTGAATTACCTCAGCGAACCGTATTTGGTTACTTCTACTTGGGGGCGTTATGCGTCGCTTCCGTTGCTTTCATGCTACTGGGCAATCCAGAGAAGCTGCCAACCACCACTCTTCAATGGGGAATCCTTATCTACCTTGGCTTGATTGCTTCGGGGCTGGGTTACTTTATGTGGAATAAAGGCGCGTGCATGGTCAATGCTGGCGCACTGGCTGTGATGAACAATGTCTTAGTTCCAGCTGGCCTTGTGGTGAACATCCTGATTTGGAACAGAGATGTCGATTTGGTTCGATTGTCTATTGGTGGTGCCGTTATCTTGTTCTCTTTGTTCGTCAATGAGACGTGGGTGAAGAAGCGTGTTGCGAGAGATGCTAGCAATGCCTAGCGCGTTAAGCTAACAAGCTGTATTTAACTAATAAGCTTTGTTTGACTAGCAAGATTCTTATTTAAAATAATACCCAGAAAGCAAAAGAGCGACCGTAGGTCGCTCTTTTTAAATCATCTGTGTAGCAATAAGCTCTTCGAATTAACTTCAGTGGATGTGATTGTGGCTCACCACCTGAGTCTTGCTTTCAGTGAAGGCAACGTCATCAAGTTGTAGGTTGATGCGTTCAAAATCACTTTCCAGTTTTTGGCTTTTCTTGAACAGCTTTTGCTGTTTCTTAATCATCTTCGCTAGCTTTTTGTTGTACTTCTCTTGTTTCTTCGCCGCTTTCTTCGCTTGTTTGAGTTCAGCTTTCTCATCGCCGCTCGCCTTCGCCATCAATTTTTTCAGCTTGGCTTTTTTCAACGCGACTTTATCCGCTTTTTCTACGATAGCAGGATCAAAGATTTGTACAACTGGCTCAGCACTGTCCATGACTTCGATAAGAGAGACTTCTGGAGTTGGCAATGTTTCGGCAAGTAGACCACACGCGACTTTTTCTTCAACGGGTTTATTCTGACAATCAATCGGTGGGATTGCTGTTGGTTTGCACAGGTTCGCTTGATCCGCCGAAGAACGCGCACAAGAACGACACACAAACTTAGGTTGGGTAACCAAGCTGTGGATCTCGCCTAGGTGTTCAGTGATATCTCGACGGTTTAACTTACAAAAGCGTTTAGCCATGCTACAACTCCAGCTAAGAATAATAATGATTCTTAGTTAGATATACATCCGTAACGCGACTATCGCAAGTGTTAAATGGCAATTTATCGTATTTATGACGGGAAACTTTCTTAGCGTGTCTCTAAGTTATTGATGCTTCAATTAAGTCATTGATGCTTTCACATACACATCAAAACGGTTCTTTTTGGTTTCGATCGCCATGCTTGGTTTTTGCTCATCTAACCATGCTGCGTAATCCGGTCTTTTGACCACAACTCGCTTAGATGCGAGTTTAAGGGCGGGTTGCAATAAAGCATCAGCATCCATATCGGCACCCACCAATGATTGGAATACACGCATCTCTTTCTTAACCAACGCCGATTTCTTCTTGTTCTCAGGATGCGGGTACATTGGGTCTAGGTAGACCACATCAGGCTGTTCGAAATTTGGATCGTTGCTGAGTTTATCTAACGCATCGTGACTTGAAGCATGAATCAACTTCATACGTTCAGTTACCCAACCACCGATGTCAGGGTCTTGCTGAGCTCGCTGCAAGCCATCATCGAGCAGTGCTGCCACAACAGGGTGACGCTCGACCATCTGTACTTTACAGCCCAACGACGCCAACACAAACGCATCACGTCCTAGACCAGCGGTACCATCGAGGATAGTTGGCGTTGCACCTTTTTTTAAACCTGCCGCTTTAGCAATCGCCTGACCTTTACCACCGCCAAACTTACGTCTGTGACCGACTGCGCCTCCCACTAAATCAACAAAAATAGCGCCAAGCTTAGGCTCATCGACTTTACGTAGCTCAAGTCGCTCGCAAGTCAGTACCAAAGCAAAATCGCTGTTTTCATCATGAGATAAATTCCAACGGGTCGCTAAGTCATTTAGATGATCGATTTGGGTAGCATCTTCGCAAATCAGTTGTAGTTGCAAGGTCGTCTCCAACAGACAGTAGTATTCAAAACAAAAGAGGCAACCAGTTTACCTGATTGCCTCAACAATACATATTAGCGGTGAAAAGTATTCCCGGCTAAAGTCGGCTTACCTAAACCAATGGCTCTGTCTCTCGTTCTTGTCTTAACTCTTCAACGAGCTCCGCGAGTGGCTTAGGTCGGCCTATGATGTAGCCTTGCGCGTAGTTCACACCCAGTTCGATCAGCTTATCGATGATCTGGGTATTTTCAACGAACTCAGCCACGGTGTGCTTGCCCATCTGCTTGGCGAGATCATTGATCGAGCGAACCATCACATGGTCCATCTCGTTGACATCAATATCACGCACAAACAAGCCATCGATCTTCACAATGTCGACCGGCAGTTTCTTCAGGTAGCCAAACGACGATAATCCAGAGCCAAAATCATCCAGTGCAATCATACAGCCAAGCTCTTTGATGCGAGTGAAGAACTTGATCGCCTGCTTCATGTTACTCATCGCAGCCGTTTCGGTGATCTCTAAACAGATTTTATGGCACGGTATCGACGAGTCTCTCAAGCTCTCAATCAAGAATTCGACAAATTCTCGATTACCCATCGAATGACCAGAAAGGTTGATTGAACACATCCCTAGTTCCTCAATAACCTCAGGGCGTTGCTCCAACCAACTCAAGGTTTGACTGACAACTTGGCGGTCAATCAAATGCGCTATGTTATAGCGCTCTGAGGCTGGCATGAAAATCCCCGGAGAGATGTATTCACCGTGGATATTCTTGATGCGAACCAAGATTTCAAAGTGCATTTTCTCGCTGTCTTTGTCTAAACCAAGAATGCGCTGAGCAAACAACTCTAAGCGATCGTTAGCCAAAGCCTCATGCACTAGATTCACGCATTCCATCTCTAGGTGACGACGACGCAGGTCTTCATCATCTTGATGGTAAAGGTTGTAACGGTTACGCCCTTCCTCTTTAGCAGCATGACAAGCAGCATCGGCCTGAGCATGTACCATCTGTGGTGTGGCCGCAGTATGGTCAATTAATCGGATACCAATAGAGCTGGTAAGATTAAGGCGAATATCACCCCACAAGAATGGGTTCTCGCTCATCGTCGAGATAATACTGCGACACACATTCACCGCATCTCGCTCAGTACAGTCTTTCATTAATACTGCAAATTCGTCACCACCCATTCGCGCTAACACGGCATTGTATGGCAGAACCTCTTCCAGCAGCTTAGCACTAAACATGATTGCGGCATCTCCCGCTTCATGCCCCGCCGTATCGTTCAAGACCTTAAGTTGGTCTAAATCCAAGAACAACATCGCGTGAGTTCGCATGTGGCTCTCAACCTCTTTGAGCGCCTTTTGCAGCTCTTGCTCAAAGTGGTTACGGTTAAACGTGTCCGTCAGCAAGTCATAACGAGCTTGATATTCTAGCTTTTCAGACAACTCACGAGTTTCGGTAATGTCTTCTCCAACAATCAACAGCTGATCAGACTCAACCAGCGGGCGAATATTTTCACGAATCCAGATTGTGCTGCCATTAGCATGGCGATATTCAATATCACGACGCCATACGCCACGAATCTTATGTTGTGGCTGCAATAAGATATGACGCGGGATCATTGAGTTTTCATCGACATAGAACTCTCTAGGACGATGACCTAATAGCTGGTCTAGCGGGTAACCTAGTAACTGCTCAGCAAACTGGTTCACTTGTTGAATGCGATTATTGCCATCGAGCGTAATCATCATCACGGGTTGTTTGTCGTAATACAGCTTGAGATTCGCTTCACGCTGGAACAACTTATTCTCCGCGAGCTTACCCGAGGTAACATCACGAGCTTCAAATAAGAACTGAACATCATCCTCTTCACTGCCCGGCATAGGCTTTAAAGAGATATCCAACACCATCGCACCACGATCACGACACCACACCTCAGCTTCAAATCGCAAAATCTGGTGTTCATCGCTCGAGATAAAGTATTCTTTCAGTTCTTGCCTTGCTGAGTCTTCCCAGTGTTGATGGCTTTGAAGAGGTGTTCCCAATTTATAGCCTTGGTTGTAAAGCAGCTCATGCAGTTTGCTGTTACTCGACAGCAATACACCGCCCTTATCAATGATTCCCATGAACTGCAGGCTTTGGTCGAATATCGACTCCAATAACAGTTGGCTTTGTCGGCTGGTACGCTCACTTTTCTTAAGGCGATTGAGGTAATACACCAAGGTCGCGATGACACACGACATAACCAAAAACAGTAAACCTATGGTGCGAATCTCATCTCGGTAGCGCACTAAAAATGACTTAGGCTTGTTGAGAAAAGTCACCGCCGCTTCATTCTCTGCGCCCAAATCCCATCGTGATATTTGTTGGTAATCAAGTTTGATTTCTGGCGCGCCAGCAACCACTTGGGGCAGCGGTTTATCCGGATTAGCGAGCACATTCAGTAGCACTCGCCCAGTGTCTCGTCCTTGCGTTTCTCCACTGTGGATCACGCCACCAATCGCACCAAACCCAAGTCCTAAATCATGCACAATATACAATGGCATCTGAGTTTTTTTGTTGAGCTGACGCCAGTCTTCTTTGCTGCTGACACGACCATTGATGTCGCGGTAGTAGGCCCAGAACAACAAGCTTTTAGTTAGATCAGCGCGTTGCGCGAACGTCATCAGTTCTTGATAAGAATCAGGCGTATATTGCTCCACCAGCCCAGAAAACTCAGGACGTTTTTGTAAGAAGAGAGCCACTTGAGCGCGAATAGCTTCACCCGTTACCGAGTGGTCAGTAACCACATAAACTTTTTTAACCGTCGATTGAAGTCGATTGATCAGCTCAATATTGCTCGCCATATCAATATCTTCAGTGATACCGGTTGCGTGCAAGCCTTCAATCATTTGCGGAGAGAAATTGTTGATGCCACCAAAAATAACGGGCGTGCCATTGAGTTCGGGCGCTAAGCGTTTCATCAGGTTGAGGGCGTTATTATCACTGACGACTACAGCGGCAAACTCTTCATGCGACAGCTTGGTGCGGTATAGCTGATAAATTCGCTCTAAGTATTCAGCGTTTTGAGTTCGCTTGGTATCGAGATAAACAACCCGGTAAGACAACCCATCTCGATCGAGTTCTTCAGCCAACCCTTTATGGAAATCATCCGTCCAAAAAAAACCTTGATGATAAGAGTGAATAACCAACACATCTTTTGCCTGAGCTGAAGCAAAAACACTCCAACACATCACAATAAAAAATAACGAAAATCGCACTGAATTCACCCTAACCCTATAGTTACTGCTAATATTATCACCCTTGGCTATGATGTGTACTCAAGCCGGTATGTTTTTCATTCAATCTAAGGATTATGCATGTCCACAACTACAGCTCGTCTAGATGATCTAGACCGTGCCATTCTCAAAACTTTGATGGAAGATGCACGTACTCCTTATGCTGAAATGGCAAAGCAGTTCGATGTCAGCCCTGCGACGATTCACGTTCGCATCGAAAAGATGAGATCAGCAGACATTATTGAGCGAACAGAAGTTGTGGTAAACACCAAAAAGCTAGGTTACGACGTATGCTGCTTTATTGGTATTAACCTTAACGCAGCCCGCGACTACCACTCGGCCATTGCGAAGCTGAATGCTTTAGATGAAGTAGTCGAGGCGTACTACACCACCGGTGCTTACAATATTTTTGTAAAGCTGATGTGTAAGTCGATCGAAGAGCTGCAGTTCGTACTGATTGATAAATTGCAGGCGATTGACGAGGTTCAGTCGACAGAGACACTAATTTCGCTGCAAAACCCTATCAATCGCAATGTGAATCCCTAGCTCACATACGAACTAGATTCTTTGGGGTGTCCCAAAAAGAAAAGGCTGAACGCAATGTTCAGCCTTTAATCTATCTAGCTTATGTCGTCTCGAATCTAAGCTCTGTTACCTAATATAAGCTATGCAGCTAGCAATAAGGTAATCACAAACCTAAGCTTGAATACCCGCATGACGCAGCATCGCGTCGATTTGAGGCTCACGACCACGGAAGCGTTTGAACAGCTCCATTGGCTCTTCACTGCCACCCATCTCAAGGATGTTGTTCAGGAAGCGATTACCCGTTTCAGTATTGAAGATACCTTCTTCTTCAAATGCAGAGAACGCATCTGCAGACAATACTTCTGCCCACAGGTAGCTGTAATAGCCTGCACTGTAGCCACCAGCAAAGATGTGACCAAAGCTGTGCGAGAAACGGTTCCAATCAAGACTTGGCAGTACCGATACCTTAGACTTCACATCCGCTAGTGTTTCTAGTACGCGAGCACCGACTTCTGGATCGTATTCTGTGTGTAGCGTGAAATCGAACAAGCCAAGCTCTAGCTGACGTAGGATAAACATCGCAGATTGGAAGTTCTTCGCTGCTAGCATCTTTTCTAGCATCTCTTTAGGTAACGCTTCACCGGTTTCGAAGTGACCAGAGATAAACGACAGCGCCTCCTCTTCCCAACACCAGTTTTCGAGGAACTGACTTGGTAGCTCAACCGCGTCCCAAGGCACGCCATTGATACCAGAAACCGCACCCGCATCAACTTGCGTTAACATATGGTGGATACCGTGGCCGAATTCGTGGAATAAGGTAACCACTTCATCGTGCGTAAATAGCGCAGGCTTATCACCGACTGGCTTGTTGAAGTTACACGTTAGGTAAGCAACAGGCGTTTGTAACTCACCAGATTGAGTAATGCGACGACCGCGACAGTCATCCATCCAAGCGCCGCCACGTTTGTGCTCACGTGCGTATAGATCTAGGTAGAAGCTACCGCGTAATGTGCCTGTCGCATCAAAGATGTCGAAGAAGCGCACTGAATCATGCCATGTATCCACGCCTTCACGCTCTGTTACCGACATACCAAACACACGGTTTAGTACTTCGAACAAACCAGAAACCGCGTTCGACTCAGGGAAGTATGGACGAAGCTCTTCATCAGAGATCTCGAACAAGTTCTGTTTTTGTTTCTCGCTGTAGTAAGCGATATCCCACAGGTTTAGCTCAGAGACGCCAAACTCTTTCTCAGCAAACTGACGTAGCTCTTCTACTTCGCGCTCACCTTGTGGTTTGGCTTTTACTGCTAGGTCGTTAAGGAAACCAAGTACTTGGTCTGGCGTTTCTGCCATCTTCGTCGACAGAGATTTTTCGCTGTAAGTGCTAAAGCCAAGCATGCGTGCTATCTCATGACGCAGCTTAAGTTGCTCTGTGATGATCTCAGTGTTGTCCCACTTACCTGCGTTTGGACCACGATCTGAAGCGCGCGTTACATAGGCTTCGTAAAGCTCTTTACGCAAATCTTGGTTATCACAGTAGGTCATCACAGGTAGGTATGATGGGATATCCAGAGTCAGTAGGTAACCTTCTTGCTCTTTAGCTTCTGCCGCGGCTTGCGCTGCCGCCAGTGCTGATTCAGGCATACCGGCCAGTTCAGCTACGTCTGTGATCTGCTTGCTCCAACCCATGGTTGCATCAAGCACGTTATTTGAGAATTGAGAACCTAGCTCAGACTGACGCTTGCTGATCTCGCCGTAGCGATGCTGCTCGTCTGCGGGTAAGCCAATGCCTGACAATTCAAAGTCACGCAGTGCGTCAGTAATGGTTTTTTGTTGAGCTCGATTTAATGCCGAGAATGCTTCGCTTGCCTTGATCGCTTTGTACGCTTCGAACAAACCTTTGTGTTGGCCAACCCAAGTACCGTATTCAGAAAGTACCGGCAGGCAGCTCTCATAAGCGTCACGCAGCTCATCGCTGTTCATCACAGAATTCATATGGCTTACTGGTGACCAAATGCGGCCTAGACGATCATCCACTTCATCAATCGGAGCAACGAGGTTGTCCCAGCTTGGTGAAGTATTACCTTCAAGTACTTGTTCTATCTTGTTGCGACACTCTTCAATCACTTGCTCAACCGCAGGCTTAACGTGCTCAGGCTTGATTTGTGAAAACGGAGGTAAGTCCGTGAAGGTTAATAGCGGATTAGACATATAAACATTCCTTTGGCTTTGGAGACTTTCGTCTTTCTATAATGAGGTCGTCTTACAGTCATCAGGCTCAGGAGCGCCCTAAAAAATCACCTGCGAATAGTTATTAAATAGTGGCCATGAAGGCAAATTTCAATAGTAGAACCAATAACTAACTGCATATAGCTAGCGACTGCTTCTGAATTGTTCGAGAATTTATAGCTCATTGAGGGTTATAATGGTCAGATTAACCCTACCTACACTAACCACACTCTAAAACGAGAGTGTTACGAGAGTTTAATTTGTTAAGTTATCGCCACAGCTTCCACGCAGGCAACCATGCCGACGTAGTAAAGCATATCGTACAGAGCCTTATTCTTAATTCTTTGAAACAAAAGGATAAGCCTTTTGTTTATCATGACACTCACTCTGGTGTAGGTCGTTACGACTTAACGCATGAATGGTCTGAAAAAACGGGCGAATACAAACAAGGTATTGCACGCCTATGGTCTGCAAGTGAAGCGGGCCAACAAGATCTTCCTGAAGACATTCAAAGCTACCTTGAGTCTATCTCTGCACTCAACAATGGCGAAAAACTGCGTTTCTATCCAGGTTCACCACGTGTTGCACGTGCACACCTGCGTGATCAAGACCGCATGGTATTAACCGAACTTCACCCTGCAGACCACCCTTTGCTTGAGCAAGAGTTCCACCGCGATCGTCAGGTGTCTATCTATAAAGAAGATGGCTTCCAACGCTTAAAAGGCAGCCTGCCACCAAAAGAGCGTCGTGGTTTGGTACTGATCGATCCGCCTTACGAGCTGGCAAAAGAGTATCGTGATGTTGTGACTGCGATTGCTCAAAGCCATAAGCGCTGGGCAACCGGTATCTACGCAATTTGGTACCCAGTGGTAAACCGCTGTGATATCGAAGACATGATCGAAGGACTTGAAGGCTTAGGCATCAACAAGATTCTGCAAATCGAACTTGGCGTATCACCAGACACCAACGAGCGTGGCATGACAGCATCAGGCATGATTGTGATCAACCCGCCTTGGAAGCTAGAAAGCCAAATGAACGAAATTCTTCCATTCTTGAAGGAAGCAATTGCGCCGGCAACCGGTCACTTCAAAGTAGAGTGGATCGTACCCGAGTAATCTCAAACTCGATGGCATAGGTTGAAGGTTCTTCAATAGACTGTGACATACACGAATAAATTTCAAACAGGGAGATTGAGTTCAACCAATCTGCCCTCAATATAATAATTAGACAATTTAAGAATCTATAGGACGTAGGTATCCAGTGTTCTCACTGTGACTACAGCCTTCAATAAATGGAGAAAGTAATGGCGACTCATTTTGATTACATCTGTATCGGTGGCGGTTCAGGCGGCATCGCATCAGCTAACCGCGCAGCAATGCACGGTGCAAAAGTTGCACTTATCGAAGCTCAAGACCTTGGTGGTACTTGTGTAAACGTTGGTTGTGTTCCTAAAAAAGTGATGTGGCACGGCGCTCAGGTTGCTGAAGCGATCAACCTATATTCAGAAGACTACGGCTTCGACGTTGAAGTAAAAGGCTTCAACTGGGGCAAGCTGGTTGAAAACCGCCAAGCGTACATTGGACGTATCCACGAATCTTACGATCGCGTTTTGGGTAACAACAAAATAAACGTAATCAAAGGCTTTGCTAAGTTTGTCGATGAGAAGACTGTTGAAGTTAACGGTGAGCACTACACAGCTGATCACATTCTGATCGCAGTGGGTGGTCGTCCAACTATTCCAAACATCCCTGGCGCAGAGCACGGTATCGACTCAAACGGCTTCTTCGACCTGATGGAGCAACCAAAGCGTGTTGCGGTTATCGGCGCAGGCTACATCGCGGTAGAAATCGCAGGCGTATTAAGTGCACTTGGCACAGAAACACACCTGTTCTGTCGTAAAGAGTCACCACTTCGTAGCTTTGACCCAATGATCATCGAAACATTGGTTGAAGTAATGGAAGCGGAAGGCCCAACACTTCACACGCATTCTGTACCTAAAGAAGTTGTGAAAGAAGCGGACGGTACTCTGACTCTGCACCTAGAGAACGGCAACACTCAAAACGTTGACCACCTAATTTGGGCTATCGGCCGCCACCCAGCGACTGACGCTATCAACCTAGCATCAACGGGTGTTGCAACCAACGACCGCGGCTACATCAAGGTAGATGAGTTCCAAACGACAAATGTTCCTGGCATCTACTGTGTTGGCGACATCATGGAAGGCGGCATCGAACTAACACCTGTCGCGGTTAAAGCCGGTCGTCAGCTTTCTGAGCGCCTATTCAACGGCAAAACGAACGCTAAGATGGACTACGAGCTAGTGCCTACTGTTGTATTCAGCCACCCACCTATCGGCACGATCGGTCTAACGACTCAAGAAGCTGAAGAGAAGTACGGCAAAGACAACATCAAGGTTTACACATCTGGCTTCACTGCAATGTACACAGCAGTAACCAAGCACCGTCAACCTTGTAAGATGAAGCTTGTCTGTGCTGGTGAAGAAGAGACAGTAGTCGGCCTGCACGGCATCGGCTTCACTGTTGATGAAATGCTTCAAGGCTTCGGCGTTGCAATGAAGATGGGCGCAACCAAAGCAGACTTCGACTCTGTTGTGGCTATCCACCCAACAGGCAGCGAAGAATTTGTAACGATGCGTTAATCGCAAATCATAAGATTGAAGAGAGAAGCAGGCTTAGGCCTGCTTTTTATTAACCAGCTTGAACAAAAAAAGAACGCACAACGCACTGATATATAAAAAATTATAAAAGATTGTCAAATCTCAGCAAAATATATTGTTCGTACTTATAGAATCCCGTTCATAGTAATTCTTGAACAAGTGATAATGTCAGTAGCCAACACCCGCATCACCGATCTTTTTTATCAATTATTGGATCTATCTGAGGCAGAAAAAACAAAATACCTAAAAGAATTAAAAGCACACCAAGTCGATCTATATGACAAAATTTATCCCTTTATCTGCACCTCAGAGCTAGAGCCTATTACACATATATTTGGTGTAGGCGCCCTCCAAGCTACAAACAAAAAAGCGAATTTTTCTGATACATACATTGATAAGTACCACCTGTCTTACGAAATAGGTCGTGGAGGTATTGGTGTTGTCTATGCGGCGACTCGAGTGGACAAGACATTTCATCAAAACCTTGCCATAAAACTCATTCAGCCAACACTGTCTCACCTCATAGATAAAGAATACTTATTTCATGAAGCCCAAGCACTTGCGACGTTGAACCATCCATATATAACCAAAGTGATGGATGGAGGGACGCATGAAGGTTCTGTTTATATTGTAATGGAACACATAAAAGGGTGTACCCTCAATGAATACCTTGCTACGTATTCACTGAATAAAACAAAGAAGCTCAGTCTATTTTTAAAAATATGCGCTGCTATCTCACACGCACACAAACACCAAGTTCTGCATACCGATTTAAAGCCAGAAAATATATTAATCGATTGTGAAGGTCACCCGAAGATACTCGACTTTAATTTAATGAGAGGAATCAATGACCAATTGTCTGCTTACCCAATCACAATCAATGCCTACAGCCATGACTACGCTAGCCCAGAGCAAATCAACGGAAGTCCACCCACTGTCCAATGTGATATTTACGCTCTAGGAAAGATCTTAACTTTCATGTTTCCTAAACTACCGATAAGTCAGGGTGACCTTCGCTGCATAATTCAAAAGGCAACACGACGCCACGCCTTACTGCGCTATTCGAGTACCAATGAACTTTACAACGACATTAAGCAGATAATCGCTTGCCGCCCAATCACAGCATATCAAGACCAACCATTCTATTCTGCTCTGAAGCTATGCCAACGCCGTCCGGTTCAATGTGCTTTGTCTACCGTGCTTATTTGGTGTGGTGTAGGTTTCTACACTCCTTTGATCAAAAAAAGCCAGCAACTTCAAATAGAAAAGCGCGCTTCTGAAAGGGTCACAAAGCAATTTGTCCGAACACTGTCTCTAATAAAAGAAAGCCCTAAATCAAAAGCATCGATCAATACAGTACTTAAACATACCCATAAAGCTGTTTTAGGCGATCCTGGTATACCAACAAAAACAAAGAAGAAATTGTTACGGATAATTTCCCCACGAACAATTAGGGCCGAATCAACAAAAGGAAACTGCTAACCATGAGTAGCCAACTGACTGATATAGAATCCATTGTGAGCGATTGGAAAGCAGGACATAAAGAAGCAGAACAAAAACTCTATCATTTCGCTTACTCACACCTTTACACACTCGCCCAACAGGAGCGAAAACGGAGTACAACCAAGCATGAACAAAGCTGTTGGGTATCTTGGAATAGTATCAACAATACAACGGCTTTGGTTCACGATGCCTACCTCAAGCTCTCTTCTGCTGACACTCAATCAATAAAAAACACTCGCGATTTTTTATTGCTGGCAACAAAAATAATGCGACAGATACTCATTGATAATGCTCGACGTCAACAGGCACAAAAACGCCAACAACCTGCATCTATTAACCATCCAGAACAAGTGAATTTTGAGAAACTAATCATTATGGATCAAGTGGTTGAAAATTTTACATTGAATTACCCAAGACAATCGAAAGCATTCAAGCTGAAATACCTCATGGGCCTTCAAACTCAAGAAATTAGCCAACTTCTAACCTGCAGTGATAGCTTAATTGAAAAAGACTTAAAATTTTCTCGCTTCTGGTTAACGAAAAAAATAAACACACATCACAACCCAATTTATTGAAATTAAATTTACGATATTTCGCTTTAATTTCGCATCTTGTGAGATGAAGATAATATGTGTTGACGAAATTATTCAAGGCTTCGGCGTTACAACAAAAATCAATTGACCTCGTGGTTGATTCGATTGCCACTAGATAAACCAGAAGCTGTGCTTCTGGTTTTTTTCATTTTTACCCCAAATGAACCTTCAAACAACCATCAACGTAGATACAAAAACGAAGACCTATCTAGAACAGTAATGGAGTTTGTAATGAATCTACTAATTGAATCATTTGAAGGCGGGATCTACTTGGCTTACCAAATCATTGGCGAGCACAAGCAATTGATCAAAGACAACCACCAGCACCCAATGAAGTTTTTGAGCGTCAATCAGGCGCGTGACCACTTTAGTGACCAAGGTGTAGCATCGGCGACGCTTATCCATAACAGCGCTTATGATGAAATGTGCGGCGAGCATTGTGGCAACACACAACCGTTCGAGATTGATTTGAAGTGGAGTTAAATCAACTTCAAATCAATCGTGATAAAAATTGAAAGGCTTGCATCGATGCAAGCCTTTCTTATTGGGAGTAACTTCTCTCTACACTCAAATCAACGCGATGTTCGTTGTTGCCTACGTTTAATGTTTTGCTCTTTGACAATAAAGTCGAACAGTGGAGCGAACAGGTTGGCGAACAAGATGGCTAGCATGATGCCCTCTGGATAAGCAGGATTAAGCACTCGAATACCTACCGTCATAACACCGATAAGAATCCCGTAAGCCCATTTACTGTTATTGGTGAAGGCTGCTGATACAGGGTCGGTCGCCATAAAGAACGTACCAAAGGCGACACCTCCCAAAACAAAATGCCAATAGAAGGGCATCGAAAACATAGAATTGGTTTCGGATCCGATCCAGTTCATCAAACTAGAAGTCACCACAAGGCCAATAATGACTCCAGCAACAATACGCCAAGAAGCTATATTCATAAAAATGAGAATCAAACCAGTCAGCATAATCAACAGTGAAGAAACCTCACCCATCGACCCCGGAATATTACCGACAAATGCATCCATCCAGGTGATCGCCTCGCCAGTCATATTGTTGATTAGCGAAGTACTACCACCTTCATACCATTGACTGAGCGGCGTCGCGCCTGAATAGCCGTCAGCTGCCACCCATACTAAGCCTCCCGACATGTTGGCCGGATAGGCAAAGTAGAGAAACGCACGACCTGCAAGTGCGGGGTTGAGGAAATTGCGACCGGTTCCGCCGAACAACTCTTTGGCGACAACAATACCAAAAGTGATACCTAATGCGGCTTGCCATAACGGAATGGTTGGCGGGAGGATTAGTGCAAACAACACCGAGCTAACAAAGAAGCCTTCATTAACTTCGTGCTTACGAACGACTGCAAACAAGACCTCCCAGAAGCCACCCACAACAAACACGGTGGCATAAACAGGCAGAAAATAGAGTGCACCAAGCAGCATCTGGCTACCCCAACCGCTTGCCATCAATGATTGTGCATCCCCAAATGCCCACGACAAGCGCCAACTACTCTCAATCAGAGAGGCGAGTTCATTCAATTGATAACTGAATGTTAGCGCCGAAACACTCTGATGCCCGACGTTGTACATTCCCCAGAACATGGCTGGGAAGGTCGCTAACCACACTAGAATCATGATGCGCTTGAGATCGATGCTATCTCTAACGTGGGTCAGGCCTCGGTTTACGGTGCCAGGCGTGTAAAATATCGTCGCGAACGCCTCGTACACTGGGTAGAGCTTTTCGTACTTACCACCCGCTTCGAATTGAGGGGATACGCCCTCTAACCACTTATTCAATTTCATATCTTTATAACCTCATTTATGTGAGTCAATGGCAATACGAAACAAATAAGGTTAGAGAGCAATTTGCATAGTCCACCTTCATAAAGCGAACCTTTAACCAACTATTTCCCATGAGTCTCTGAGAAATAATCAAGAACCAAACTTTGGGGAGAAGATCACACATCATTTTTCCCTGAACATTTCTCAAAAATGCGACTCGTTAGCTCATTTTTTCATATGCAATTGATAAAAATATCGAAAAAGCATCTAAAATTCTTATAGAATGCGCGCATAATAAAAAACATAAAAAAGATCAGTTGTGCAAAATAAAAGCAGTAGTTCTACTGAGGTTTTTTATCACCTCATGGATCTCTCCGACGCGGAAAAAAGTCTCTATTTAGAGCGACTAGAGCAAGAACAACCCAGCTTATATCAGCAAATACTTCCTCTCATTAACGAAGTATCCTCAGAGCAGATCACATCACTGCTCGGCTTTCACGCACAACAAGCAACAGGATCCGAACTTAGCCTCACCGACACCTTAGTAGATAAATACTATATATCTCATGAGCTCGGTCGCGGTGGTATGGGAGTTGTCTACTCAGCCAGTCGAGCAGATAGGACCTTTGAACAAGACTTAGCGATCAAATTCATACAGCCAGCTCTTTCACATATTTTAGGTGAGCATGCTCTATTCCAAGAAGCGCAATTACTCGCACATTTAAACCATCCATGTATAGCCAAAGTGTTTGACGGCGGAGTCTACGAAGAGTCGGTCTACATTGTGATGGAACGGGTTGAAGGGGAAACACTTTCTCTGTACTTACAGAATCGTTCTTTCAGTGAAAAACAAAAGCTCAGTTTATTTAAAGAAATTTGTTCAGCAATTGAACATGCCCATCAGAAACAAGTACTGCATGCTGATCTCAAGCCTGAAAATATCTTAATTGACCCTTTGGGTTCACCTAAGATTCTCGACTTCAATCTAACCCAAAAGGTCAAACAACCTGCACCCCACCAAAGCTCAGATGCCTCCATACTAACAGCCTACAGCAAGGCCTATGCCAGCCCAGAGCAGATTGCAGGTCACTTCTTAACTCAACAAAGTGATATTTACTCACTGGGTAAGGTTCTAGCATTGATTTTTGACTCTTCTTCAAACTTAGATATTAATCTAATTGTAGAAAAAGCGACAAACCACGAACCTTATCGTCGCTATGCCAGCGTAAGTGAATTGCGCCAAGATATAGTACGTATCTTAGAGTTCCGCCCCATTTCTTTGAGAGAGAAGCAGCCGCTCTATTCATTAGCAAAGCTCTTAAAGCGGCGTCCGGTGCAGAGTGCTCTAACAATCCTATTACTGCTGTCAGGCGCCACATTTTCAACAGCGATATTCCATAAGAACGTCCAGCTACAAAAAGAAAAGCTAGTCGCGGAAGAGATGATGTATGAAGTGACGAGCCTGCTGTTTCATGCCAAAGGCAGTGATGCAGCAAAAATGTCAGTAGGCACGATGCTTGAACTCACTAGACGTCGGATATTATCAAACCCTGATTTACCCAAAGACGTTAAACAAAAAATGCTATTAGCCATGCTGACGCCATCACCTGAAAAGTCCGTGATTAACAAAAATAAAGAAAAGTCATCCAATAATTAATTATGAAAAAAATACTTCTCCTACTGATAACTCTCTATTCAACAAGCCTTTACATTCGTGCTAATGGTAGTGAACCTCTCACCGGGTATTTTATTGATTCCCCAGTATCAGGGCTTTACTACGAAACCAGCTCCAATCTTTCGGGCACCACTGATAAAGGGGCATTCCAATACAATTCAGGTGATATCGTCAGCTTTTTTATTGGCACTGATAACTCCGGCTACCTATTGACGACACTATCAGGGCAAGAAGTCATCACCCCTACCTTGTCATCGACACGTCCAAGCCGCAGCATCAATATGACCCGCTTACTGCTGTCACTCGATGACACGCCAGAACACCGTGATGAAATCATCTTAGCGAGTAAAGTTTTATCTGACGTAGAGTTTCAAAAGAAGCTCAAAAATCTCGACTTAAGCTACTTAGATGCTCAAGAATTAGGCATTGACCTTGTTTCAGTCAAAGAAGCTGCAAGACACCTCAACCAGAGCCAAGAATACATCAAGAATAACTTTGCCTCGGAGGAAATCATTTTTTCTCCGAAAGACAAAGTGCTTCATAATATTATTATTGCCAAGAAAGACTATGCCGGACGCGCCTGCTTTTACGACTTAGCTCACCATACTAATCCAAAATACAAAGGTCCAATTGGAGAACTTAGTTACCAAATCACAGACACAGAACTCATTCAGTTCCCAGGAACCGGCGACTATTTTAACGGATGTAACCTACGCCCTTACCAGACACCCCAGAAGATCATTCGCGAGCCATTATCCAACAGCGATGGTTGGACAGGCTTTACCAGTTGCGCTCAAAAAGGCTGCACACGCCATGATTTGAGTGGATTCTCAATTGAAGACTACAACGATGAAGGGGACTGGAAGTACCGTACCGTTGCATTGGATTTTGATACAGAAACTGAGCTATTGATGGAAAAAACCCAAGGTTTGGGACAGAAAGAACACATCCGTCACTCAAACAAAGCTGAGATGATTTGGTTTACCTACACCAATGATCGCGGCAATCACATCCCATATGAAGGTGTTTGGCAACATACTCAATATCAACAAGCCGACATCATAAATGAATGCCTACTCATTAAAGATAAACGCATTTTTCTTGGCCCAAGCGACACTGAGACATGCTCAACAAACCACCAGCAATACACGCAAGAGGTTACAGAAAAGTTTGGAGATATGTGGTGGCTAACTAACCCAGAGCCTACAACTTCTCTTGCCCAGATGAATGTCACCGTGCGTTGGTATGACTCAGTACCACAGCAGCATTTCACCGCATGGGAATATTTACCTGCAGGTCAAGATTGGGATCAAGGCATACTCTACAGATTCAAACAAAAAATCTCACTAAACCCTGACAAATCACATAATATCAGCACCTTATCCGTTTCCGAATTTACCAAGGTGAGGTCTAACAGCTAATGGCTACTGCAACTCCAGATATCACACAAGTCATCCAACAATGGCAATCCGGCGATAAAAGTGCCGAAACCGATTTATATCAATTTGCTTATTTACAACTAAGACACATTGCTCAACAAGAACGGTCTCGCAGCGCCCAAAAATATGGTGCTAATAATCAAGTACTGAGCGACAGCATGAACAGCACGACTGCTTTGATTCATGACGCTTACTTGAAGATCTCCTCGTCTGACCTTCAATCGATCAAAAATAAAAAAGACTTTTTCCTTATGGTTGCAAAAGTGATGCGTCAGATTTTAATCGATAATGCTCGCCACCTTCAGGCAAAAAAACGCCAACAGATAACCATACAAAGCGACAGCCCAGACGATAAGTTCGAGCAATTAATGATCATGAATAAAGCGATAGATAACTTCAGTATTCATTATCCTCGGCAGTCTCAAGCCCTCAAGCTCAAGTACTTAATGGGTCTGAAAAATAGAGAGATCAGCGAGCTCCTAGAATGTAGTGCAAGCCTGATTGAGAAAGATCTTAAGTTCTCTCGCTGTTGGCTACAGAGCAAATTGGTATAACGCATGAAAAAACGTGTATCTCTTGCTGTGTTAGTTGGGTGTAGTAGTTTGTTTGGGCTTCCATCATGGTTAGCTTCGCAAGAACCGTCCATTCAGTCATTGTTAAAAGAAACCAAGTCATCGTTATCCTACCCGGCGTTCTCTAGGACTGGCTCAAACGAGGCAGCTTCCACTCCATCGAATGATTCAGAAGCATCCCTAAAGACTTTCATTGAAAGTAAACCAAAACAGGCGCTCAAGGTCGTGGCTACCTCTGCATTGACTGCCACCGTAGAGCCTGAGTTTTTACGAGAAGAATTCATACCAATTGACACTGTTACTCAAACGTTGATTGTGTCAAATGAAGGCGAACGAACAGACCGCAATCAAAAACCACAAGTAAACTCAGCGATCCAACAGAGTATTCAACACGAAATCAATCAATGGCCCTTAACGGAAAACTCTCCGATTAACCACTCGGTTGATATTACAGGACTATTTGAAGATCCTGATGATGACCTACTGACGACACAAATCGCCGTTAATCATCCGAAGTTCTCTGTTTCGAATCTCGGTGGAAAGACAAGCATCCAAGGCACCCCGAAAGCAGGTGAGGCGCCAACTCAGCTTATTGCTCGCGCCAAAGATAATTACCATGGTTCAGAAGAGAATGCATGGGTTACGACCAGCTTTTCTCTCCCTTCAATCTCTTCAGGGCTAGAGGAAGATGGCTTGCACCCTTTGATTGGTGAAACTTGGTATCGACTGGAAACCAGCCATCGATTTGCAGGCAAAACTTACAATTATGAAAAGGTATACTGCGAAGCTTTTAAGTTCATCAATGATGAAGTGTTCTTCGCATCTTCGAACACCTTAACCACCTGCCCAAATGAATATGAACTGAGGAAAGTGGGGAGTTATTATGTTGATGACGACACTATTATCGCCTCTAGCACCCAGTCAATATTTGACAATGACATGAGCTGGAAAATCTTAGAGACGTACCCAAGTCACCCTACTTTCACCACCGCTCATGTGGCACAAGTGAAAATGAACAATGACTATGAAACTTATACGCTCGCCTCAAAAACTCAAATAGAACAGCGTATAAATACCACAACAGGCTTAGAAGCGCTGCAGATGACTATGCAGAACTACATGTATCTCGCCAACGATGGCCAATACTACCTTGGTTGGTATGGCATGCACATTGGTAATTACCAACTAAAAGACCCCACCTGGCCGGACAAGATGGATGGCGACCTCAATATACAGTCTTACAATACAACGGTTATTTGCGAAGATTTACTCAACAAGTTTGATCACTATTCTATCGGCGGGCAAGGGGTGTACGGTGAGATCATCGGACAAACCATCGGTGAGGCCTATGAACCTATCGAGTGTGATGAGCAGCCATTGGGCAACCTTCAATACTCTTACTTTGATGTCGACTTTCTCGAATTCGATGAATTCAAGCATGGCGAAGTCTTTAGCATAATCCTTCGCCCTAAAACTGAGTGGCGTCATAAAGTCGAAGAGATCAAACTCAATGTTCAATATCTAGACCCTAACGCCTAGAAGTTCCAAAGAGCCTGTAAGCCGGTACTGAATATATAAGTATCGGCTTCAGGTAAGGTCGCATTTTTTTGTTCTGTTACGTAATCTGTACACACTCCATCAACCATGGTTTTACAATACATGGTCATCACAGTTTCAGTATCCGATTGGAAGCGTTTCTCATAACCAAACACCGCATACTAACCCAATGTAACCCCTACATCATTTCATAACTCACCGTTCCTTCGACATCCGCTTGATAACGACAGTCGTAAACTCGAAACCTATAAATAAAATCAAATATATTTTATGGATTTTTTCAGAATTTACGTGTGTTGATAAAACGATCTATACCCAGTAAAACATTCACCAGGGAAATATAAAACTCAAAACAATAAGCAAACAGAGCTTGGCTAGAGCTCTTTACAAAGGATATGACATGAAAAAAGTTAGTTTACTAGCAGCGTCAGTGGCTTTCGCCCTAACAGGCTGTGGTGGTTCAGATGGTGATTCAACTTCGCCTTCTCCGAGCGGTGTAACAATTACAGGTTTTGATGGTTACTTTAACCAAGCGGTTGTGTTTGATGATAAAAACAACAATGGCGTTTTGGACATTGGATCTGACGTTATTTTCGGTCTTACTAACGACCAAGGCCAAATTGAGATATCTGGCGACGTTTCAGGTGCACTAGCACTTCAAACACTAACACCTAGCGGCGCAGTGCAAACTGCACTTGCGAACCACGATAGCAGCAAATACGCGGGCAAATACACAATCGATATGGATCACCCAGCTCAAGCAATGGCTCATGAGCTTGTGTTCCGAGCTCCAACTTCATCGGATGTAATCTCTCCAATTACCGATTTAGTTGCGATTGAAATGGCAAAAGGCACAGACGCTGCGCCAGTGACTGAAGAAGAAGCAGTAGCGATTGTTAGCACAGCTTTAGGTGGCACAGAAGAAGCGCCTATCGACCCTTACTCTGATTTCGTTTCAGGTGCTGATGCAAATGCTGAACTACACAAAACAGCACAGATCCTAACGGAATCGAAAGCGGCTAACCCTACTACTTATGTAGAAAAATCCGAGCAGTTTGCAAAAAAAGCAGATGCGATCGTTGATACGCTAACTCCAGCACAACTAGCAGACAACAATTTAAAACCAGTTATTGGAGATAATGCAGCTCCTGGTGACGATCTTGACCCTGTTGTTGTAGCCAACAATAAGCTGGTTGTAACAGCAAGCGTTTTAGAAACAGAGCAAGGTAAAATCTCAATACTAGAAGAGAATGGTAGCTCATCAAATATCGTTCTTGATATAACGGGCTTATTTGTTGATAAAGACCAAAACCTAATCACACCAGTTGTTACTCACAACATCCCAGCAGCAAGCGGTATTGTTGTCACTCTAACAGATAATACTCTGACTCTATTCGCATCAGATTACATCAATGCTTCTGGTGACTTTGAAGTTACTTTAACGGCAGAAGATAAAGACTTAACACCGGAAGTCGTTGGCTCTGCGATCGCGACTTTCAACGTTAAAATTGAAGCTGCGAACCAAGTTCCTACTGTTGACCATGCGGAATATAATGTTTTACAAGCTGAAATTAGCAACTGGCAGCTAGAGGTTGGCGTTCCATTCGAACAAACCATCAATATTGTAAACCTATTCACAGACAAAGATGGTGACATTGTTTCTTACCGTACTGGTGCTATGACAATCCCAGGGCTAACTGTATCTCCACAAGAAGGTACGAACCCAATCATTACCATTTCGGGTACGCCAACCAAAGCAACGGCTGCTGACGCTTCTGAAGCATTCATGGTTGGTGGTGTTGATAACGAAGGCGCTGCAGCTTACCAAGAAATGTTGATACCTAAAGTCGCTGAAGGTGTGGTTCCAGAACCAGACCTTCACCCTCTAGAAGGTAAGACTTGGTACATGCTAGAGCACGGTAGTTCAAACGGTGAAAATGAGCAGAACTACGCAAGCATCTGGTGTGATTCAATCAAGTTTGAAGACGGCATTGTACTAGGCAACGTAAGAAGCATCGCAAATAAAACAAGCTGTTCTGCTGCTGATACTCAAACTGAAAATGCAACTTACGAAGTTATCGACGGTAAGCTTTTTGCGACATTTGAATTCGTAGAAGATGGACAAAACCTAGTTGAAACCTTCCAAGTCGAAGTGTTTGAAGACGCAGATGATATTTCTACTGGTGCTAAAACAATCATTCACCGAATGAAAGACTCTACTGAAGATTCAGCAGAACGATACACATATTTCAGCAATAAAGCAGACATCGAAAAGCGCATCAATGTGACATCTGAAATGTCAGGTGATGAGCGCGGCTTTAACGCTTACTTACCAGCAGAAGCAGACATAACTTACAACCTTGGCGTTATTACTTTATCGCTAACTGAAGATATAAGTAACGGTGATGAAGGTACTATGGACGCAAATTTATACTTTGATGTTCCAAACAATGATTTTACATGTAAAACCGTTAAAGAATTCTTCTCAGGCTTTTACTTCACAGGTGAAGATATTGATTCACTGCAATCTAAAGAGTTCAATAGCACACCGATTGAGTGCTACACAAATGAAGAAAACGGCGTCAACTATGCATCTGTTGACTTTGACTTACCAGCACTAACTGTTAATAACGTATACAGCGTAATTGGTAAGGTAAAAGACAGCGATAGCGAATACCTAGAAGCAGTTAAATTCAACATTGAATGGACAGGCATATCTAACAAAGACTAACGGAACACATTGATGTCAATACCCCGCTCCGGCGGGGTTTTCATTCCCACAGCCAATACGATCAATCCCGAACATACACATTGCAAATAACCAATTCCACAAATTGTTTTTAATGACAATTTTTACGGATTTTCTATTAATTTTCGTATCTTGCACCTACCGAATACAAGCTGTAAAAACTAGCCCGTTTTTATATAACTTCAAAAAAATAATAGATTTCACTCGGTAAGGATGGAAAGAATGAAGAAGGTTAGTTTACTAGCAGCGTCAGTGGCTATTGCATTATCAGGTTGTGGCGGTTCAGATGGTGGTTCATCTGACGAAGCAACCCCAGGCGGTATCGTGATTACTGGCTTCGACGGCTACTTTAAAAATGCAGTTATATTTGACGATGTCGGTCAATCTGGCGTTTTAGAAGTAGGCACAGATACTATCTTTGGCTTAACAGACCAAGATGGTAAAATCACACTTCCAGTAGATACTGAAATTGATGGAAAACTAGCCATAAAAACACTTCGTCCAGGCGATATGACTAAAGCGCTTGCTGAAGAGCTTTCAGCGTTGAGCTCTAAAGCGGATAGCTATTCTGATTTTATGGATGTTTACACCACAGATATGGACCATGAAGGCCAACCAATGGCTAACAGCGTTGTATTCCGCACGCCTGAAGGTACCGATAAAACTGCATTAGTTATCTCTCCAATTACCGACCTTGTTGCTATTGAAATGCAGAAAAACAATAGCTCATTCGAAGATGCTACGACATCTGTAAACGAAAATTTAGGCGGAACGATTGAAGAACCTATCGATCTATTTTCAGACTTTGTAGCAACTTCAAAAGATGATCTTGAAAGCGCACAGTTGCACAAAACTGCACAAATTCTTACTGAATCCAAAGCACAAGATCCTGCAGCCTACGAAAATAATGTAAATAGCATTACCGAGACCGCTGCTGAAACTTCTAAAAAGATCGTAACAGAAGAGAACAAGGGCTCTGAGGAGATCGTTAACGAGAAGCCTGTTATCGATCCAAGCCAACCAGAAACAGCTGTGCCTAACTACAAGTTGCTGGTAGACCCTACTGCGCAAGCTGATCTCGAATCAGAATTTGCAAAGCTAGAGGTAGTTGAAGGTCAAGGGTTTGAGCAGACTATCACTGTTCCTGAAAACTTATTCCAAGATAAGTACAGTTCTGAAGATAAATATCAAAACATCGCTATCGCTCGTTCTGAAGTGAATGGTGAGCAAGAAATTACGATAACGCTAGAAGGCGAGACATTAACTATCTCAGCAAAAGATAGCTTTGTTCCTACGCTAAGCAGCTACATTGTTACTCTAACAGCAGTTGATCGTGCCACTGCTAGCTCCAAAGTACTGAGTGAGCTAAGCACTACATTCTCATTCGATGTTTCACTGGTAAATACTGCACCAAAAGTAGATCCGGAAGCACAATCAGAATTACAGCACGAGATTACTGATAACTGGACAATGAAACAGGGTGAAGCTTTCTCAGCAGAGCTAATGGTTAACGGCCTATTTACAGATCGCGAGAACGATACTCTAACTTATGATTCCAACATTAGTAATGTCGTAAAAGGACTGACATCAAAGTACGACGCCAAATCGGGCAAACTGCTTATCTCTGGTCATCCGGAGGTACCAACCGCAGACACAAAACAGTTCAACATCACGGCTGATGATGGCCACGCTGCGACATTCATGGTGTCTGAGCCTGCAAGTTTTGATCTACCAACTATTTCACTAGGTGATATTACTATTGAACCGACAGTGAAAGCCAATCTGCAAAAGACTATTACAAATACTTGGTCACTTAAAGCCGGTGAAGCATTCTCTGAACAGCTAGATATTAGCGAGTTATTTACCTCAAATGTGTCTGGTGATGTTGAATATTACGCAAACTATGCGGCTCACGACAATGAACCAGCACACAACTCAATTCCTGGTGTTTCTGTGCAGGTTGACGATAGCGGCCTAGTAACCTTAACTGGAAAACCAACAGCTGAAACTAACGGTGTCATGCTTTACGTCGCTAAAGGTATCAACTTCTCTGGTGGTAAAGAGAATGATATTGAATCTGAAATGGTTAGTTTTTCATTACCAAACGTAAAGCCAAGTGATGAAGTTGATCCACCAGCACCAGAACTTGGCTTTACTGAAGCACACTTCAACAATCAAGAGTGGAAGATGGGTAGCTTTGCTCCAAATGACGGTGAAATTGCTTACGCTAGCCTAATGAAAAGTGACTCAAATAGCGGCTTAAGATTCTGTTGGGGTGCGACTAATGGTGACAATTCGCCTTATGAAGCTAACATAGGCTATAGCTTCAGAAATAGTGGATTAGGTCTTAACGACGGTAGTGAAATCATAGAGATGCTGTCCGAACTTGATGATGCAACTGGATACTTAGATTCTCAAGAGAAAGATTGCTGGCCTGTAAGTCTGAGCGATGGAAAGCTAGATGACGGCGAAAGTCGCTACGAAATGCTTTACCAAAAGAAAACGGAAGTAAATGGCGAAACCCAATATCAAATTCTTGTAAAGATCGGTACTGATGAATTGTTCTGGTTAGATTCAACAAACATGCCATTCGCTCATATTCAGCCTGTTGAGAATAAAGTAAACGAAGGTATCGTTGAATTTGATTTGATGGTAGAAAACGAAGGTGAAGATGATAGCACGCAGCTAACATACAGTTTTGGCCAGTACAGCTATGACCAAACAACTTATGACTATGACTCTGTTATGCCGGAAGGCTTCCATACTCCTGGAGAGTGGACTCTAGTGGCAGATGATTTAAACAACCCACTACTACAAGCACAAGAAACGGGTGAAATGTCGGATTACAAAACTCGCTTCCGTTATATCGGTCGTGATTTTGGAGATTTTTACATCGGTATGAAATGGAGCCGTGAACCAGGTCAAGTACCAGGCCAAGTCTACCAATCAGCGCCTGAATACGGTCTGTTCTCTATTGATAAAGACAAAATGTTCAGCATTGTAAATAACCTACCAATGATGTCAGTTGACTAACATTAAAAAACCCCAGCACATCGCTGGGGTTTCTTTTATCGGTGCCTTTCGGCCTACGGTAACTCCAAGACTCTTAACGCTACTTCACACACATGACATTAAGCAGTGAAGAACCTTTCAATTGGTTTACGTTTCCGTTGGTAAACAGGCCTTTCTTATCTGCGCCCCAATAAGGTAGATGCATTGGCCAGTTCTGTTTTTCCATAACCTTTGAGCTCAAGATGCTCTGCCACTGCTTTTCGCTAATCAGCTTCATGTTGACCTGACTACACACCAATTCAGCGCTATCGAAATCTAGGCGGCTCCAAGGCTTACCTTGCTCCATATAGAACTGTTGTTGATGGTCTAGAAGGTAAGGAATCGCATATTGGCTACCCGCAACATTGGCTGTCACACGGATCTCAATTTCCAAATCGTTATCTGAATTCGCGTTACCGCTTGGTAGCGCCTGAATAGCTGCAGCACTCGTTACCGCTGCCGCTTGCTTAGCTGCCACAGGTTTCGGAGCAGGTTTTGGTTTTACAGGAGCCTTAGGCTTAACCATTTTTGGCTCTGCCGCTTTTGCAACGATAGGCTGTGATGAGGTTTTCGACTTATCGACCATGCGAATAAAGGCTTCACCATAGCCGGGAACCTTGCGCACCTGAGCTAAGTCTTTTCTCGCATCAGAGAAGGTAGAATAAGGTCCGATTAAGCAACGATAGTCTCCGCCTTCAGGCTTCATCCAAACGTTAGTTGAGATCTTCTCATATAGGGACTTTGCTCGGTTCAGTGACAAAGGCTTGTTCAGCAGGCCACATTGAACCCAAAACAGCTCGTTATCTGAATGACGTTTAGGCGCCTTGCTTCCCCACACACCCTTACCGATCGGACATGACTGCTCTAGCTGTGGTAATTGGTTGGTGCTTGCTTGAGTGGCATCACATAGAACCGACTCTGCATTCACTTGGCTCGAGACCAAAAGAGATGCAGCGATAAGCCCCATACGATAATTTCTCATCACAGCACGACATACAGCATTCATTGTCAATTTCATAACCACCACTTAAACCCTTACGGGTTAATTATTACCGAATCAATGTCGATAAAACATGAATTCCATTTTAAGTATTATTGACACTATCAATGATACTAAGTTCCAGATCCATTAAGCAAAAAAAGAGCCGTAATTGCTTACGGCTCTTAATTTAGTGACTTTTTTATCTAAAAATCAATCAGAGCTATCACCCTTTATAAATTTTAGGGTTAAACACGTCACGTAACCAGTCGCCTAATAGGTTAATAACTAGAACCAATGTTACCAAAAGCACACCTGGGAATGCTGTGATCCACCATGCTCCTGAGAAAATGTAGTTAAAACCTGTACTAATCAGAGCACCCAGTGACGGTTGGTCTACCGGAAGACCTAAACCTAGGAAAGAAAGTGCCGCTTCTGACATGATGGCATTTGCCACCTGTACCGTAGAGATAACCAAAATTGGAGATAAACAGTTAGGCAGAATATGACGGAACATGATGCGAGGCGCTCTAAAGCCCATCACACGTGCCGCTTCTACGTATTCTTTCTTCTTCTCTGCTAATACCGATGCACGGATAGTACGCGCATACTGTGGCCATTCTGCAATACCGATGATCACCACCAGCATAACAACGGCATATTGCGCGTAGAAGTCACTACCGAAACTTGCCTTAAAGATGGCCGAGACAATGATCGCAACCATCATGGTTGAGAACGAAAGCTGAACATCAGCAAAACGCATCAAGAAGCTATCAATACGGCCACCGAAATAACCCGCAGACAAACCAATGATGATACCAAGCGTCAGTTGTAGGCCTACCGCTAAGAAACCAATGGTCAGTGATAAGCGCGAACCGTAAAGCATAGTAGATAAAATATCACGGCCTTGCTCATCCGTTCCGAGCAAGAAACGTTCTTCGCCATCTTCCATCCATGATGGTGGAAGCTCTGAATCCATGATATCAATCGATGTCACGTCGTACGGGTCTGTTGGCGCTAGAATAGGTGCTGCTAATGCCATCACTAAAAAGATTGAGAAAATGGCGAAACTCACCATTGCCACTTTGTCGCGTAAGAAGTAATACACAATGTCTGATTGCTTAAAACGTTCCCAGCGAGACGGCACTGTCGATGTCTGTTCCATGATTATGCTCCTTTCCCTGTGATGTTAACGGTTGGGTTGATAACACCGTAAAGCAAATCAACAATCGTGTTAGTCACTACGAAAATAAGACCAACAAAAATAACGTATGCGGTAATCAGTGGTGTATCTACACGGTTGATCGCTTCTAAAAATAAGAAACCTGTGCCGGGCCACTGGAAAACCGTTTCAGTAAGAATGGTGTATGCCACCATAGTACCAATCTGAACACCACCAACAGTAAGAACCGGTAGCATGGTGTTTTTCAATGCGTGTTGATAATAGATTTTGTTTAGCGCTAGGCCTTTCGCTTTACCAAACTTAATGTATTCAGAACTTAGAACTTCTAGCATTTCAGAACGAACTAGACGAATAAACAGAGGCAGCATGATAGATGCTAGAGCAATGCTCGGCAGTACCAAGTGTGCAAGGCCATCGAGCGTTAAGAAGCCAGACTCCCAACCAAACCAGTTTGCAGTATCGCCACGTCCAAATGACGGTAGCCAACCTAGCTCAATAGAGAACACATACATCAGCATGATTGCAGTTAAGAAAACAGGTACCGAGATGCCGATACTACTGCCCGCCATGACCAATTTAGTGAAGAAACTTTTTGGGTGTATTGCAGAATAAACGCCTAATGGAATCGACAGACAAACAATAATCAGAGAAGCACCGAACACAAGTTCAAGCGTCGCGACCAATTTGTCTAAAATTACGTCCACAGCAGGGCGTTTAAAGAAATATGAAGTACCAAGATCACCTTGTAGGGCTGCGCCTATAAAGCGAGTATATTTTGTAACGAAGGGATCATTTAAGCCGAGTTCATCGCGTAGCGCTTGACGCTCCGCCTCTGAAACAGATTGACCGACTAACTCACGTAACGGGTCGCCCAGGTTATCCTGAATGGCAAACGCCACCAAACTGATCACAAACATCACTATCAGTGCCTGAAACAGGCGCTTGACCAGAAACGTAACCATTCCTTGCCCCTTATCTATCCATGACTGTCTAATCGAAATCCGCGACTAGACAACAAAAAATTCAGTCTTAAAAAAGGTATTTAGCCAGACTGAAGGAAGACCAAATACCGAAACTTAAATCTATATCTTAATAATATTGAGAGCCTGAAAGCTTCAGGCTCTCGATTCTAGCAAGCTAGATTATTTTACAACTAGGTCGCCGAAGTAAGGCATAACCATTGGGTTTACTACGTCTGCTGCACCTACGTTAGATTTCGCGCCCCACGCTTCACTTTGCCAGTGTAGAGGTACGAATACTGCATCGTTGTAAAGTGTTGCTTCAACGCCTTTCAGCATCTTAGAACGCTTAACAGGGTCAGTTTCAGTGTTAGAAGCTTCTACAATCGCATCCATTTCTGGGTTTGAGTAACCAGAACAGTTGTATTGACCACGGCCAGTCTCTTCGTTACGAGTCATTGTTAGGAACTCGTTGAAGTTAGCTGAATCTTCTGTATCTGAGTGCCAGCCGATCATCATCATGTCTGCTGAACATAGGTCAAACTCAGGCCAGTACTGTGCTTTAGGCATCGTCTTAAGATCAACTTTGATACCAATCTTAGACAGCATCGCCGCAGACGCTTGCGCTACTTTCGCATCGTTCACGTAACGGTTGTTAGGCGCTGCCATAGTTAGTGTAAAGCCATCTTCGTAGCCCGCTTCTTTCATCAGCTCTTTCGCTTTTTTCAGATCGTAACGAGGAACTAGATCTTCGTTGTGACCCGCGTAGCCTGTTGGGCTTTGCTGACCAGCAGCTGTCGCGAAACCTTTCATGATTTTCTTAACAATACCTTCATTGTTAATCGCATGAACGATTGCTTGACGAACGCGCACATCTTTCAGTGCTTCGTTGCTGTTTTGGTTCATTTGGAACGTAATGATACGAGTACCAGGTAGCGTTACTAGATCGATGTTCTTAGCGTTTTTAACACGCTTGTGATCGTTTGGTGCTACAGGATGAATCATATCCACGTCACCAGAAAGAAGAGCTGCTACACGCGTTGCATCTTCTTTGATTGGCACAAGTGTTAGCTTGTCTACGTTACCTTCAGTTTCTGTATCCCAGTAATCGTTGAAACGCTCGAACGTTACTTTAACGCCTTGCTCACGTTGAGTTACGATGAATGGGCCAGTACCTGAAACGTTAGTCGAAGCGAACGAGTTACCGTGCTTAACTAGCTCAGATTTATCATTACCTTCCGCTGTTTGACCAGAGTAAAACTTGCTGTCCATTGGGAAGATGTAAGTTGCTGTTTGTAGTACTAGTGGGTAAGCCGCTTTTGATACTAGCTCAACTGTGTAGTCATCCACTTTTACCATTTTTTCGTATGGCGTGAAGATAGACTTAAAGTCTGGAGAAGCTTGTAGACGTTCAAAAGTCCACACAACATCATCAGCAGTCAGTTCGTTACCAGAGTGGAATTTCACACCTTTACGTAGGTTAAAACGGAAAGTCGTATCATCAACACGCTCCCAGCTAGATGCTAGGCGGCCTTCAAAATCCATCTCTTGAGTGAAACGTACTAGAGGGTCAAACACCATGTGAGACATTTGCAGTGTGCCACCAGACAGCTGCTCGTGCGGGTCAAGTGATACCGGGTCAGCTGCGTAGCCAACGGTAATATCTGCTGCTGCTGCACTAAAGCTTAGGCCAGCTGCCATTAAAGCTACTGCTAATTTGCTTTTCATGGTTTTCATTGCATAACTCCTTCATGCGGGAATCCAGATCCCTAGTTGTTGTATTTGCGTCTGTTTATTGTTTTTAGCAAGCCAAACTCCAGCCTGCTGATTTTTATATCGCGGCTTTTGCCACTGCTTTTTCTTCTCTTAAACCCGTAAATTCAGGCATTAAAGAAATTAGGTGTTTGCTGTATTCATGCTGAGGCGATTGGAACAACTGCTCTGTTGGCGCTACTTCCAATAGCTCTCCCATTTGCATCACACCAACACGATCACACATTTGACGAATAACCGGTAAATCGTGACTGATGAACAGCATGGTTAGGTTGAGCTCGTCTTGTAAGTCTTTTAATAGATTAAGAATCTGAGCCTGTACCGACACATCCAGCGCCGACGTAGGTTCATCACAAATCAGAAGACGTGGGCGAGTTGCCAAGGCGCGAGCGATAGAAATACGCTGACGTTGGCCACCTGAGAATTCGTGTGGGTATTTAACTCCAGCCATCTTGCCTAAACCAACGTGCTCTAGCAGGTCGTGAACGATCTGACGAGTTTCATTCTCGTTGCGCGTAAGCTTATGGAATCGGATAGGTTCAGCAATGATGTCGAAGATCTTCATTCGAGGGTTCATTGATGTGTATGGGTTTTGGAACACCATCTGCATTTGGCGACGCATTGGGCGACGCTCTTTCTCAGACTTAAGCCCAGTAAGGTCAATACCTTCAAAGGTCACTTTGCCTGAGTTGGGTGCGTACAAGCCAGCAATCACACGAGCAATCGTTGATTTACCCGAACCAGATTCACCCACAAGACCAAAAGTTTCACCTTCGTGTACTTCAAAGCTCACATTGTTTGACGCCTGAACGTACTCACGACGACTCTCAAAGAAAGAATCCTTGGTGGTAAAGCGTAAGTTGACGTTTTCAACATTCAACAACGGGCCAGTGTAATCACGGTGATCTTGGCTTTGACCTAACCAGTGGTTTTTCACATCAAGTGGTTCCATCTCGTGCGCTTCTTCGATGTAGCTCACAAGAGGGAAACGATCGAGTTTACGATCTGAACGCGGAACCGCTGAGATAAGACTGTGCGTGTAAGGGTGTTCAGGAGTACCAAGGACTTTCGCCGTCGGGCCAAACTCAACTAAATCACCACGATACATAACCGCTACGCGATCGGTAACGTTAGATACGACACCCATGTCGTGCGTGACCAACATACAACCTACGTTCTTCTTAATACATAGGTCGCGAATTAAACCCAAAATCTGGTCTTGGATAGACACATCCAGTGCGGTTGTTGGTTCATCTGCGATGATTAAGTCAGGTTCACCTGCCAATGCGATCGCGATAACAACACGCTGACGCATACCGCCAGAGAATTGGTGTGGGTACTGCTTTAAACGGTTTTCTGGTTGCGGAATACCAACTTGGTTCATCAAGTCTAATGAGCGTTGGTAAGCTTCTTGATCCGAAACCTTCATGTTGGCATGAATCGTTTCTTTTAACTGCTGCTCTACTGTGAATAGAGGGTTAAGAGAAGTCATTGGGTCTTGGAAGATAAAACCAATCTTTGAGCCGCGAACAGAACGCATCTGTTCAGGAGATAAGCCAGAGACTTTTTCGCCATCCAAAAATACCTCGCCGCTAGCAATGCGACCAGGAGGGCTCAGTAGATCGATCACAGCATTGCCTACTGTTGATTTACCGGCACCAGACTCCCCTACAACGCCAACAATCTCACCACGTTCAATGTTGAACGAAAGCGATTTTACTGCTGCGTGAACTCCATGACGAGATGGGTATTCGATACGAAGATTTTTTACTTCTAAAAGTGACATTACCAGACCTCTACTGCTTTGGCAGCTCTCTGCCCTGTCTGCAAAATTGAATCCATTCTTACCAGAATATTGTTCTGATATTTTATACGGTTGACAATTTGGCAAATAATTCACAGAAAAGCAACAAAAATAGGATAAAAAGTCGACATTAAACGCTTAACAAGCAAAAGCACCACATAACTATTCACCCAGAGAGCATATAGTAATAAAAATCAACATTCTATTGTCGATAACAAATACTCACAAATCCCTTACTACCACTTACTTGTAGAGTTAAACCTATGGTTAAAAGCAGATCTCACTACTAGTCACTAAAAACAAATAATTATTCCAAAAAACAATTAACACTATAGAAACAAACACTAATTTTTGTCATTTAAGCAAACAAAACAACCAGATAGAAGCATATTAACCATATATATTACCCCTAACATCATTTCAACGAATACCAACCAGTGAAACGAAAAACTTACTAAAATGGAGACGATTTTGAGCGACTTGATGTAAAGAAAACTGTCAAATACAGGCCTTAGAGAACATATTTAGCGTCAAATTTCACTTTTCATAGAAATCTTTAGACCAAACCTATTAATTTGTCGAATGATTGGCGGTGAATTTTATATAAAATTAGATATCGATCAGCCCATTTAATAAAGCAGACACCTCTAGAAAGGCGCGATAATCTAGAAAAAAGGTAAGAGATCGCTTTATATAAAACGATGGATCTTGCGAAGGCTATATCAAACAAGACGTTGAAATATTTAGGGTATCAGTATTCAAAATCAAAAATAACTTCAACGACAGATGTCAAAAATCTCAACCTTTCGACTGAAGCCTCTATTGTGGTAAATAAAGAGAGATTCGGCACGGAAGCGCTTCCTGTGGCCTGACGAACCGCCGAGCTGCCGATCCAGCCCACGATCTTCTGGCCCCAACTATCTAAAATTCCTGATGTAAAAAAGCCCCGTCATTTCTGACGCGGACGGCTAGTTGAGGCTTCTTAAGTGATAGGTGAAGAGACATTCTTTGAACATCAGGCGAACCCCACTTGGGTTCCAATCTAGTGATCTACAGATGAAAAAAAAGCTCATCATTTCTGATGAGCTTTCTTAAAGGTGGTCGGTGAAGAAGGATTTGATGCGACTGGGCTTCCAGCCCCCGAATACACCATTATCTTTTCTCCAGATAGAAAGAAAGCTCATCAATTCTGATGAGCTTTCTTAAGGTGGTCGGTGAAGAGGGATTTGATCGGACTGGCGATCCAGCCCACGACCCTCTGGTCTCAAATTATCTAAATTCCAGGCGTAAAAAAGCCCCGTCATTTCTGACGAGGCTTCTTAAGGTGGTCGGTGAAGAGGGATTCGAACCCCCGACCCTCTGGTCCCAAACCAGATGCGCTACCAAGCTGCGCTATTCACCGAGACGTTTCGTTTGATTTCTCAAACTGGGAACTTCAAAGAAGTTACCAAAATTAATGGGGTGGCTAACGAGATTCGAACTCGCGACCACCGGAATCACAATCCAGGGCTCTACCAACTGAGCTATAGCCACCACTAATTTTTTATATAACCGCTTAAAAGCGATTATTGAAATAGTGGTCGGTGAAGAGGGATTCGAACCCCCGACCCTCTGGTCCCAAACCAGATGCGCTACCAAGCTGCGCTATTCACCGACTAATTTTGTATCGACTCTTGGGAATAATGAATCAACACTGGAAGCCGAAGCTACCGATATTTTGTAAAGAAAGAATGGGGTGGCTAACGAGATTCGAACTCGCGACCACCGGAATCACAATCCAGGGCTCTACCAACTGAGCTATAGCCACCATTATTTCTTTTTTGCCAATTTCTCACTTACCGAAGTAAGAGACCGGATGGCGCGCCTGAAAGGATTCGAACCTTCGGCCTTTGGCTCCGGAGGCCAACGCTCTATCCAGCTGAGCTACAGGCGCATGCCCTGTCGGCGGAGTGGAATAATACGTATATCACCCAATGCCGTCTAGTACTTTTTTAACTTTTTTTTCTGTTTGGTCTCTTTTTCGACAGTTAATATGTGATAAACCCCTTATTTGAGTACTACAACCCGCCACAGCTTATAAGTTGTTGTTTATTGCAACAACTTATCGGGATATAATCACCCATTATTTACATTGGTTTAACAGTTGCTCTTTGCTGGTGAAGCCAAAACACCCTCCAACACTATAAATTGGTAAGCACGTACTTACCTTGGGAATGTAAAGTGAGTTTAATGGATATGTCTCGTCGAATTTTAAGCGTTGTCATCGCAGTTTTAACCTTTTCAACTGGCGCAATGGCTTCAGGTCTTAGCGAAGCAGAGCAAGATGCAATTGCTGAACGCATCAAACCAGTTGGTCAAGTTTACCTAGTCGGCAGCGAACCAGTAGCCGCAGAACCAACAGGCCCTCGTGATGGCGCAACAGTTTACGGTACCTTTTGTATCGCTTGTCACGCATCTGGCGTAAGTGGCGCCCCTAAAACAGGTGATGCTGGTGATTGGGGACCTCGTATAGCTCAAGGTCGCGATATCCTAGCTAACCACGCAATCAACGGCTTTAATGCAATGCCAGCGAAAGGTTCATGTATGGACTGTTCAGACGACGAAATCAAAGATGCTATCGAGCACATGATTGCTGGTCTGTAATTTACCGATCTATAATTAAAAATGCCAGATTCAAAAAAGGTGACCCTATGGTCACCTTTTTATTTGTCTCTATTTAATGCTTTCAGAACCAGACGCTACTTTTTGTTGAACATCGCACGAATATTAGCAATGTGTGCCTGTCCTTTCTCCATTCTTTCTTCTGCGGATTGAGGCTTCTTCACGCTTTCCCACTCCACATCATCATGAGGTAACTCATCAAGAAAGCGACTTTGTGTTGGCTTAATCAATTCACCGTACTGACGACGTTCACGACACTTAGTAAAAGTCAGCTCTTTCTGCGCTCGCGTAATCCCTACGTACATAAGACGACGCTCTTCTTCTACATTACCTTCATCAACACTGGTTTGGTGTGGCAAGATGCCCTCTTCGGCCCCCATCAAGAATACATACGGAAACTCTAGGCCTTTCGAAGCGTGCAATGTCATTAGTTGAACTTGGTCTGCATCGTCATTATCTTCCCCACGCTCCATCATGTCGCGCAAAGTTAAACGTTGAACAACCTCTCGTAGCGTCTTCTCTTCTTTATCATAATTATCACCTTCGAGGTCGGCCACAATCCAACTATAGAGATCAGACACGTTCTTCATTCGCATCTCTGCGGCCTTCGGGCTTGGAGAGGTTTCGTAGAGCCAATCTTCGTAATTGATGTCACGAACCAAAGAGCGAACCGCCTCAACTGTATTACCACGTTCAGCATTATCTGAAATTCGAACAATCCAATCACCGAAGCGACGTAGGTTTTCTAAACCACGGCCCGTCAGCGTTTGCTCTAAACCCATTTCGAAGCTGGCTTCAAACAGACTTTTACCGCGCATGTTGGCGTAGCTGCCTAATTTTTCCAGCGTAACAGGGCCGATCTCACGACGCGGCGTATTCACAATACGCAGGAAGGCGTTGTCATCATCAGGGTTCACCAACACACGTAGGTAAGCCATGATGTCTTTAATCTCAGCTCTAGCAAAGAAAGAGGTACCACCAGAGATCTTGTAAGGCACACGGTTCTGCATCAAGGCTTTTTCAATCAAGCGCGATTGATGATTACCTCGGTAAAGTACTGCGTAATCTTTATATTCTGTGCGATTCAGAAACTTGTGGGCGATGATCTCGCCGGTAATACGCTCTGCTTCATGCTCTTCATTCTTAGCATTCAGTACCTTGAGCTTTTCACCGTCCGGGATCTCTGAGAACAGTGACTTTTCATAAACGTGTGGGTTGTTGGCGATCAAGATGTTCGCCGCACGTAATATTCGACTGGTTGAGCGATAGTTTTGCTCTAGTTTGATCAAACGTAGGTTCGGGTAATCCTCACCTAGCAGAACCAAGTTTTGTGGTTTTGCGCCACGCCATGAGTAAATAGATTGGTCATCATCACCTACGACCGTCAAACGACCACGTTCACCCACCAGTAAACGAACCAACTCATATTGGCTAGTGTTGGTATCTTGATATTCATCGACCAGCAAATAACGAATACGAGACTGCCAGCGTTCACGCACTTCTTGATTGGTTTTCAGTAGCAATACTGGCATCGCAATCAGATCATCAAAATCGAGTGCGTTATAGGCCTTCATCTGTTTCTGGTACATCTCAAAACAGAATGCAAACAACTGCTCTTGTTCACCTTGAGCTCTTGCTTTCGCCTGATCTGGCGTCAGCATGTCGTTCTTCCAATTTGAGATGGTACTCATCAAAGAACGCAGCAGATCCTTATCACCATCGATCTGTGTTTCGGTTAGTTCTTTAAGTAGAGCTAACTGGTCTTGGTCATCAAACAACGAGAAGCCCGCTTTCAGACCCAGCGCTTTGTATTCTCGGCGAATGATTGTTAAACCCATAGTATGGAACGTTGAAACGATCAGACCTTTAGATTCACCTTTACCGAGAGTTTGACCCACACGCTCTTTCATCTCACGTGCCGCTTTATTGGTAAAGGTTACCGCTGCAATATTACGAGCCTTGTAGCCACACTCTTGAACCAAGTAAGCAATCTTGTTGGTGATAACACGTGTTTTACCCGATCCAGCGCCCGCTAATACTAAGCAGGGGCCAGAAACATACTTCACGGCTTCATCTTGTCTTGGGTTCAGTCTCATTTGATTCTCAATTTGGTCTAGAGGGGCGAATTCAATTGCGCGCCTATAATAATGCTGCAATAGCACGAATGCTACGTTCTCTTATACAAGATTTTTACGGCGTTTGTGTAAAACTTTGTTGCACATGTGTATGGTTCTTGGGCTATAATGAATGAACGTTCATTCATTGGTGATGGAATAATGACAACTCATGCACCTCAGGATAAACGCCAACAAATACTTTCTGCCGCTGAAAAGCTCATTGCAGAGGTCGGTTTTCAAGGCCTTTCAATGCAAAAATTAGCAAAAGAAGCAGGAGTGGCTGCAGGCACTATCTACCGCTACTTCGACGATAAAGACCACTTGATCGATGATGTTCGAGTGCTCGTGACTCAACGGGTAGCAGATGCTGTTCAAGAAGGGGTTAATGATTCGGATCCAATTAAGCAACGCTATCGTACTATGTGGTTAAACATATGGAACTTAGCAGGAACGAACTTAGCCGCGATAAAAAATCGGGTTCAGTATGACTCTCTACCCATCAAAAATAGCCTAAACTTCAGGGAACTAGAACGTGAAATGTTTGCCCAAGTTGAGCTGTTATTTAATGAAGGTAAAGAGCAAGGACTGTTTAAACCACTTAATAACGAAGTATTAGGTGGCTTGAGCTTAGCGGCTAGCGTATCTCTAGCGCGAAAGCATTCTTTAGGATTTTACCAACTCGACGAGGCAGAACTAGAATCTGCAATAGAAGCCAGTTGGGATGCAATAATTAAACACTAGATCGGAGTTTTGACCATAATGAAAAAGTGGACTTTCTTCATGTTACTCATCGCTGTACTTCTTTTCGGCAGCGTTATTGGGTTCAACATGTTCAAACAACAAAAAATTGCTGAGTATATGGCCAACCGCCCTGAACCAGAGTTTCCAGTAACGGTTACTGAAGTTCAGCCGATCGACTGGGTTCCAGTAATTGAAGCTATCGGCTTCATCGAACCTAACCAAGGTGTCACGCTAGCAAATGAAACCAGCGGTGTTATTGACCAAATCTCCTTTGGTTCTGGTACTGATGTTAAAAATGACCAACTTCTTGTTCGCCTTGATTCTGGCGTAGAAAAGGCAAATCTAAAGAGTTCTGAAGCTCGCCTGCCTGCGGCAAAAGCAAAATACAAACGCTACCAAGGCCTGTATAAGAAAGGTTCTATTTCAAAAGAAGCATACGATGAAGCAGAAGCAAACTACTACTCTCTATCTGCTGATATTGAAAGCCTAAAAGCATCTATCGAACGCCGTGAAATTCGTGCTCCTTTCGATGGCAAAGTGGGTATTCGTAACGTGTACTTAGGTCAATACCTGCAATCAGGTACAGATATCGTTCGTTTAGAAGATACCAGCGTGATGCGCCTACGCTTTACGGTATCTCAAACAGATATCTCTCGTATCAATGTTGGTCAGGCTATCGACATCTTTGTTGATGCTTACCCAGAGAAACCGTTTGAAGGCTCTATCAGTGCAATCGAACCCGCAGTTAGTATCCAAAGTGGTCTTATTCAAGTTCAGGCAGATATTCCAAACAATGATGGCCAACTTCGTAGCGGCATGTTCGCTCGCGCTAACATCATTCTGCCTAAGCTAGAGAACCAAGTAACGTTGCCTCAAACAGCGATTACTTTCACTCTATATGGTGACAATGTTTACATCCTGACGGAAGAAGACGGCGTTCAACGTGTTGCTCAACATGTTGTAAAAGTAGGTGAGCGTACCGCTGAGATTGCACACATCCTTGAAGGCGTTAAAGCCGGCGATACGGTTGTAACTTCTGGCCAAGTACGTCTAAGTAACGGTGCCAAAGTTAAGGTTGTTGAAAGTGATGCAATCACTCCACCATCTGAAACACCTAAGCTGTAACTGGAGGCACAATGCGCTTTACTGATGTTTTTATTAAACGTCCAGTTCTAGCGGTATCCATCAGCTTTTTGATTGCTCTGCTTGGCTTACAAGCAATCTTCAAAATGCAGGTGCGTGAATACCCTGAAATGACGAATACCGTAGTAACCGTAACCACGAGTTACTACGGTGCAAGTGCCGATCTTATCCAAGGCTTTATCACCCAGCCCCTCGAACAGGCTGTGGCTCAAGCGGATAATATCGACTATATGACTTCTTCTTCTGTACTTGGTAGTTCTACGATTACCGTAAACATGAAGCTGAACACCGACCCGAATGCGGCGTTGTCAGACATACTGGCCAAGACAAACTCGGTACGGTCTCAGCTTCCTAAAGAAGCCGAAGATCCAACCGTAACTATGTCTACGGGTTCAACGACAGCGGTACTCTACATTGGCTTTACCAGTGACGAGTTGGTGTCGAGCCAAATTACTGATTATCTAGAGCGTGTAATCAACCCGCAGCTATTTACGGTAAATGGTGTATCCAAAGTTGACCTATATGGTGGTATGAAATACGCACTGCGCGTATGGCTAGACCCATCAAAAATGGCGGCGGTTAGCCTAACTGCATCTGATGTGATGACGGTACTGAACGCTAACAACTACCAATCCGCGACAGGTCAAGCGACCGGTGAGTTCGTGCTTTACAACGGCAGTGCAGATACTCAGGTATCAAACACTGAAGAATTAGAAAACCTAGTAGTGAAGAGCGGTGAAGGTGAGATCATTCGCCTATCCGACATCGCTAAGGTTTCGCTAGAGAAAAGCCACGACATTTACCGCGCAAGTGCTAATGGTCAAGAAGCGGTTGTTGCAGCTATTAACGCGGCACCAAGTGCTAACCCAATCAACATCGCTGCAGATGTACTTGAGCTTCTTCCTCAACTAGAGAAGAACCTACCAAGCAACATCTCTATGAATGTAATGTACGATTCAACCATTGCGATTAACGAATCAATTCAAGAGGTTATTAAGACCATCCTTGAAGCAGCATTAATCGTATTGATCGTAATTACCTTGTTCTTAGGTTCATTCCGAGCGGTACTGATCCCTATCGTGACTATTCCACTGTCTTTGATTGGTGTGGCAATGGTGATGCAGGCAATGGGCTTCTCTTGGAACCTGATGACACTACTGGCAATGGTACTCGCCATCGGCCTGGTAGTAGATGATGCAATCGTAGTACTAGAGAACGTCGACCGGCATATCAAGCTCGGGGAATCCCCTTTCCGAGCAGCAATTATCGGTACTCGTGAAATTGCGATCCCTGTTATTGCAATGACATTAACGCTAGGTGCGGTATACGCTCCAATCGCAATGATGGGTGGTATCACAGGCTCGCTATTTAAAGAGTTTGCGTTAACCCTAGCCGGTTCAGTTTTTGTTTCGGGTATCGTGGCACTAACGCTATCGCCAATGATGTGTTCAAAAATGCTAAAAGCTCACGCTGAGCCGAGTAAGTTTGAGCAGAAAGTTCACAGCGTGCTGGATGGCATGACTAACCGTTACGAGCGTATGCTTAGTGCGGTAATGCAACATCGTCCAGTATTTATTGGTTTTGCTATCATCGTATTTGCAAGTTTGCCGTTGTTGTTCAAGTTCATCCCTAGTGAGTTAGCACCTTCAGAAGATAAAGGTGTAATCATGTTGATGGGTACAGCACCGTCGAATGCGAACTTAGACTTCATGCAAAACACCATGAACGACGTAAACAAGATTCTGTCTGATCAGCCAGAAGTAGCTTACGCGCAAGTATTTACAGGTGTGCCTAATGCAAACCAAGCTTTTGGTATCGCATCTATGGTTCCATGGAGTGAGCGTGAAGCAAGCCAGTCTGAAGTAGCAAACCGCGTTGGTAATTTGGTGAAAGACGTTCCAGGAATGGCGGTAACTGCATTCCAAATGCCAGAACTACCAGGTGCCGGTTCAGGTCTTCCAATTCAGTTTGTTATTACAACGCCAAACAGTTTTGAAAGCTTGTTCCAAATCACCACAGACATTCTGGCTGATGTCTCTTCAAATCCACTGTTCGTGTATTCAGATCTCGACCTGAACTACGACTCAGCAACCATGAAGATCAACATTGACAAGGATAAAGCGGGCGCATACGGCGTGACCATGCAAGATATCGGTATCACGCTTGGTACTATGATGTCTGATGGCTACGTAAACCGTATCGACTTGAATGGCCGATCTTATGAGGTTATCCCTCAAGTTGAACGTAAGTTCCGTTTGAATCCAGAGTCGATGAACAACTACTACGTACGTGCCGCTGATGGTAACGCTGTTCCTCTAGGTAGTTTGATTACGATTGATGTTGTGGCAGAGCCTCGCTCTCTTCCTCACTTCAACCAATTGAACTCGGCTACGATTGGTGCGGTACCGGCTCCAGGCGCTGCAATGGGTGATGCAATTGCGTGGTTTGAAGACACAGCTGCCAATAAGCTTCCAAGTGGCTATAACCATGACTACATGGGTGAAGCACGCCAATACGTAACAGAAGGTAGCGCACTTTACGCGACCTTTGGTTTAGCGTTGGCTATCATCTTCTTGGTATTGGCGATTCAGTTTGAATCTCTAAAAGATCCACTGGTTATCATGGTATCTGTACCACTGGCGATTTGTGGTGCCCTAATCGCTCTGGCTTGGGGTGCGGCAACGATGAACATCTACTCGCAAGTTGGTTTGATCACCTTGGTCGGCCTGATTACCAAGCACGGTATCTTGATCTGTGAGGTAGCAAAAGAAGAACAGCTACACAATCACAAGACTCGTATTGAAGCGGTAATGGAAGCGGCGAAGGTTCGTCTTCGTCCAATCCTGATGACAACGGCTGCGATGATCGCGGGTCTAATCCCACTGATGTACGCAAGTGGTGCGGGTGCAGCTCAGCGTTTCAGTATTGGTATCGTAATCGTTGCAGGTCTAGCGATTGGTACTATCTTCACGCTATTTGTACTGCCTGTGATTTACAGCTACTTGGCTGAAAAACACAAACCTCTACCTGTATTTGTTGAAGACAAAGACCTAGAAAAGCTAGCTCGCGTCGATGAAGCAAAAGCAGCGCACAGAGAATTAGCTGATCATAAGTAATCACTAAGTCGTAATAACAATAAAAAGGCTACTTCGGTGGCCTTTTTTTGTACGCCATAGGCGACATCTCAAGTGTGATTAAATAGAATAGTGATAAATATTCAGGAGTTTTAATTGATATGTTTGATCCAAAAAAACTAGAGCAGATTGCTAAGCAGATCCACGATTCTATGCCTCAACCAGTAAAAGAGCTTGGTTCAGACGTAGATCAAAAAGTTCGTCAGGTTATCCAAGGCCAACTGAACAAGCTAGACGTTGTAAGCCGTGAAGAATTTGATGTTCAAACACAAGTACTACTGCGCACTCGCCAAAAGCTGACTGAAATGGAACAAAAGCTAACGGACTTAGAAGCAAAGATTGCCGACAAGTAAGCGTAAAGCAAGAAAACTGAAAGGGTTGGTGTGAAAGCACCAACCCTTTTGTATTTCTGAAGATCAATCAAGAACTAAAAGTCGACGAAGATTGATCAAACAATGTTCATTTAATTGATTTTTAAGACTTTGTTACTAAAAGCAAAAAGGCTTGGTCAACGGCGACCAAGCCTTTTTATTAGATGTTGTGTTGCTTATTTATAACTCCAACCTGTAAGGAGTTAGTGATACTGCTTCGCTTTTTCTGCAAATTTGTCAGTATCTAAGCGACTAATTAACCGCCTACAGCGATACGCTTCATGTCGCTCATGTAGCTACGTAGCTCTTCACCAATGTACTCTACAGGGTGGTTACGGATAGCTTCGTTTACTTCAATTAGCTTCGCGTTATCTACTTGGTTAGATGTTTCACCTAGACCGCGACCGATTACGTCAGTTGCAACTGAAGGCATGAACTGCTCGCGTAGTAGTGGTGTTGCTACGTTTGCGAATAGGTAGTTACCGTACTCAGCTGTATCAGAGATTACAACGTTCATTTCGTAAAGACGCTTACGAGCAACTGTGTTTGCGATTAGTGGAAGCTCATGTAGAGACTCGTAGTAAGCAGACTCATCGATGATGCCAGATGCTGTCATAGCTTCGAATGCTAGCTCAACACCAGCACGAACCATAGCAACCATTAGGATACCGTTATCGAAGTACTCTTGCTCTGAGATTTCTACGTCAGAAGTTGGGTAGTTTTCGAATGCAGTTTCACCTGTCTCTTCACGCCAGCCTAGTAGGTTCACGTCATCGTTCGCCCAGTCAGCCATCATAGTGCTAGAGAAGTGGCCAGAGATGATGTCATCCATGTGCTTGTTGTAAAGCGGACGCATTAGATCTTTTAGCTCTTCAGAAAGCTCAAACGCTTTAACTTTAGCTGGGTTAGATAGACGGTCCATCATATGAGTTACGCCACCGAACTTAAGTGCTTCAGTGATCGTTTCCCAACCATATTGTAGAAGTTTACCTGCATAACCTGGTTCAATACCGTCAGCAATCATCTTCTCGTAAGATACGATAGAACCCGCTTGAAGCATGCCACAAAGAATAGTTTGCTCACCCATAAGGTCAGATTTAACTTCAGCTACGAAAGAAGACTCTAGGCAACCTGCACGGTGACCGCCAGTACCAGCAGCCCAAGCTTTAGCGATATCCCAACCTTCGCCTTTAGGGTCATTTTCTGGGTGAACAGCGATCAGTGTTGGTACACCGAAGCCACGCTTGTACTCTTCACGTACTTCAGAACCAGGACACTTAGGCGCAACCATAACAACCGTAAGGTCAGAACGTAATTGCATGCCTTCTTCAACAACGTTAAAGCCATGAGAATAACCAAGAGCAGCGCCTTGCTTCATTAGAGGCATTACTGTTTCAACAACGTTTGTATGTTGCTTGTCTGGAGTAAGGTTGATAACTAGATCTGCTTGAGGGATTAGCGTTTCGTAACTACCCACAACAAAGCCGTTTTCATCAGCGTTTTTGAATGATTGACGCTTTTCATCAATTGCCGCTTGGCGTAGAGCGTAAGATACGTCTAAGCCAGAATCACGCATGTTCAGACCTTGGTTTAGGCCTTGAGCACCACAACCAACAATTACGATTTTCTTACCTTCAAGATATTCAGCTTCTGTCGTGAATTCTTCACGATCCATGAAGCGGCAACGACCCAATTGGTCAAGTTGTTCACGAAGGTTTAATGTATTGAAATAGTTAGCCATTCTAGGGCACTCCTTTAAAAATAAGTCCGTAAGGTCGATATCTCTCTATCGAATGACTTCATACTAAAACAGACACTCCGTTGCTGAAAGTGATATATTCACAATTAGTTATTGCAATAAATGCAACATGGAAACGATCGCAAAACATGAACATAAAATCTCTACAATTATTTATACATTTATGTGATAGCAAAAGTTTCAGCAAAACCGCTGCTGCTATGCACGTCAGTCCTTCAGCACTTAGTCGTCAGGTACAAAAACTTGAAGAAGAAACGGGGCAAGAATTGCTTATCAGAGATAACCGCAGTGTTGATCTCACTCCAGCAGGAAAGCACCTATTGCCAGTAGCATTAAGCATCGTTGGAGAGTGGCAGCAATACAATCTTCACCTGAAAGGTGGTGAGCAAGAACTTAAAGGTGAAATTCGCATATTTTGCTCGGTAACGGCTAGTTACAGCCATCTACCTGAGCTCATAACAGAATTCAGAGCTATTCATCCGTACATTGAATTTAAGCTCTCTACAGGCGATCCGGCTCAATCTATCGACAAAATTTTAAATGATGAAGCAGATATCGCTATCTCAGCGAAGCCAGACATTCTTCCCTCAAGATTAGAGTTCGAAACCATCAGCGATATACCACTGTCAGTCATCATCCCATCCGGTGTGAGTAGTTTTAGCCAGCAGCTGCAATCAGATAAACCAAACTGGAATGAAGTACCTTTTATCATCCCAGAAGCAGGTACTGCACGAGAACGTGCGAACGCGTGGTTCAAAAAGATGAAGATAAAGCCCAACATTTACGCTCAGGTATCAGGTCATGAAGCGATCGTAAGTATGGTTGCTCTTGGTTGTGGGGTTGGTATCGCGCCAGACGTTGTAATTAACAACAGCCCTGTGAGAGATAAAGTCGACCGCTTAAAAATAGAGCCAATCAAGCCGTTTGAATTGGGAGTGTGCTGTAAGCGATCGCAGTTAGAAAATCCTTTAATTAGAGCATTTTGGCAGGTCGCTGAAGGTAAATACCTCCAAGACTAGTTATCTATAAGTGATAACAAGCCGGTGTGGAGTCACAGATAAAGAGCACGTTAGTGCTCTTTTTTGTTTTTCTAAACGACAAATATGAAAAAAGCCCGCTGATTTCTCAGCGGGCTTTTCAATGGTGGTGGAGGGATAGGGATTTGAACCCTAGAACCGCTATTAACGGTTGCCGGTTTTCAAGACCGGTGCTTTCGACCACTCAGCCATCCCTCCAACAAATTGTCATCAACAGATTAGTACACTGTAGATGTTGTTACATGCATACACAGGTAACGATATTTAAAGCCTGGCGATGTCCTACTCTCACATGGGGAAACCCCACACTACCATCGGCGCTATTGTGTTTCACTTCTGAGTTCGGCATGGAATCAGGTGGGTCCACAATGCTATGGTCGCCAAGCAAATTTTAAAATTCGGAAAGCTGCTTCTCTATTTAATAGAGCTATAAAAGTTTCTCTTCAAACTCATTCAAGGTCTGGTACTTCTGAGTCCACAAAACCCCTTGGGTGTTGTATGGTTAAGCCTCACGGGCAATTAGTACAGGTTAGCTCAATGCCTCGCAGCACTTACACACCCTGCCTATCAACGTCGTAGTCTACGACAACCCTTTAGGACACTTATAGTGCCAGGGAAAACTCATCTCAAGGCTCGCTTCCCGCTTAGATGCTTTCAGCGGTTATCGATTCCGAACTTAGCTACCGGGCAATGCCATTGGCATGACAACCCGAACACCAGAGGTTCGTCCACTCCGGTCCTCTCGTACTAGGAGCAGCCCCTTTCAATTTTCCAACGCCCACGGCAGATAGGGACCGAACTGTCTCACGACGTTCTAAACCCAGCTCGCGTACCACTTTAAATGGCGAACAGCCATACCCTTGGGACCGACTTCAGCCCCAGGATGTGATGAGCCGACATCGAGGTGCCAAACACCGCCGTCGATATGAACTCTTGGGCGGTATCAGCCTGTTATCCCCGGAGTACCTTTTATCCGTTGAGCGATGGCCCTTCCATTCAGAACCACCGGATCACTATGACCTGCTTTCGCACCTGCTCGAATTGTCATTCTCGCAGTCAAGCGGGCTTATGCCATTGCACTAACCACACGATGTCCAACCGTGTTTAGCCCACCTTCGTGCTCCTCCGTTACTCTTTGGGAGGAGACCGCCCCAGTCAAACTACCCACCAGGCACTGTCCGTAATCCCGATTCAGGGACCAACGTTAGAACATCAAAACTACAAGGGTGGTATTTCAAGGACGACTCCATCACATCTAGCGACGCAATTTCATAGTCTCCCACCTATCCTACACATGTAGGTTCAATGTTCAGTGCCAAGCTGTAGTAAAGGTTCACGGGGTCTTTCCGTCTAGCCGCGGGTACACTGCATCTTCACAGCGATTTCAATTTCACTGAGTCTCGGGTGGAGACAGCGTGGCCATCATTACGCCATTCGTGCAGGTCGGAACTTACCCGACAAGGAATTTCGCTACCTTAGGACCGTTATAGTTACGGCCGCCGTTTACCGGGGCTTCGATCAAGAGCTTCGACCGAAGTCTAACCCCATCAATTAACCTTCCGGCACCGGGCAGGCGTCACACCGTATACGTCATCTTACGATTTTGCACAGTGCTGTGTTTTTAATAAACAGTTGCAGCCACCTGGTATCTGCGACTCTCGTCTGCTCCATCCGCAAGGGACTTCACTGATAAGAGCGTACCTTCTCCCGAAGTTACGGTACCATTTTGCCTAGTTCCTTCACCCGAGTTCTCTCAAGCGCCTTGGTATTCTCTACCCGACCACCTGTGTCGGTTTGGGGTACGATTCCTTACAATCTGAAGCTTAGAGGCTTTTCCTGGAAGCATGGCATCAATGACTTCACTACCGTAGTAGCTCGACATCGTATCTCAGCGTTAATGAAAGTCCGGATTTACCTAAACTTTCCGCCTACGTACTTGAACCTGGACAACCGTCGCCAGGCCCACCTAGCCTTCTCCGTCCCCCCATCGCAATTGTAAGAAGTACGGGAATATTAACCCGTTTCCCATCGACTACGCCTTTCGGCCTCGCCTTAGGAGTCGACTTACCCTGCCCCGATTAACGTTGGACAGGAACCCTTGGTCTTCCGGCGAGGGAGTTTTTCACTCCCTTTATCGTTACTCATGTCAGCATTCGCACTTCTGATACCTCCAGCATGCCTTACAGCACACCTTCAACGGCTTACAGAACGCTCCCCTACCCCACATACCCTAAGGTACGTAGCCGCAGCTTCGGTGTATAGCTTAGCCCCGTTACATCTTCCGCGCAGGCCGACTCGACCAGTGAGCTATTACGCTTTCTTTAAATGATGGCTGCTTCTAAGCCAACATCCTGGCTGTCTGAGCCTTCCCACATCGTTTCCCACTTAGCTATACTTTGGGACCTTAGCTGGCGGTCTGGGTTGTTTCCCTCTCCACGACGGACGTTAGCACCCGCCGTGTGTCTCCCGGATAGTACTTACTGGTATTCGGAGTTTGCAAAGGGTTGGTAAGTCGGGATGACCCCCTAGCCTTAACAGTGCTCTACCCCCAGTAGTATTCGTCCGAGGCGCTACCTAAATAGCTTTCGGGGAGAACCAGCTATCTCCAGGTTTGATTGGCCTTTCACCCCTAGCCACAAGTCATCCGCTAATTTTTCAACATTAGTCGGTTCGGTCCTCCAGTTGATGTTACTCAACCTTCAACCTGCCCATGGCTAGATCACCTGGTTTCGGGTCTAATCCTAGCAACTGTACGCCCAGTTAAGACTCGGTTTCCCTACGGCTCCCCTAAACGGTTAACCTTGCTACTAAAATTAAGTCGCTGACCCATTATACAAAAGGTACGCAGTCACACCACGAAGGTGCTCCTACTGCTTGTACGTACACGGTTTCAGGTTCTATTTCACTCCCCTCACAGGGGTTCTTTTCGCCTTTCCCTCACGGTACTGGTTCACTATCGGTCAGTCAGTAGTATTTAGCCTTGGAGGATGGTCCCCCCATATTCAGACAGGATATCACGTGTCCCGCCCTACTCGTTTTCACTGATTATGAGATGTCGACTACGGGGCTATCACCCTTTATTGCGGCACTTTCCAGAGCCTTCGTCTGTCTCATTAAAAGCTTAAGGGCTAATCCAATTTCGCTCGCCGCTACTTTCGGAATCTCGGTTGATTTCTCTTCCTCGGGGTACTTAGATGTTTCAGTTCCCCCGGTTTGCCTCCTGTTGCTATGTATTCACAACAGGATACTTGCTTATGCAAGTGGGTTTCCCCATTCAGGAATCCCAGACTCAAAAGGTTATTACTACCTAATCTGGGCTTATCGCAAGTTATTACGCCTTTCATCGCCTCTGACTGCCAAGGCATCCACCGTGTACGCTTAGTCACTTAACCATACAACCCGAAAGGGTTTCTATTTGCTTTCACTTTAAAAAGTGAAGACAAATAAGCGTATGGCAACTAACCAAGGTTTTTGGTTGTCATCAAGAAGGGTTAATTCTTGATAACTGTTTGCCGGACTCAATTGTGAATCAATGTAAACATTGATTCGAATACAAGACACTTGAATGTGTTTGTTGTGTTTATCTAATGAAAGATAAACATTGAGAACTTTTAAATTTGATTGAATTACTCGTAAGTAATCAATCAGTCAGCTTTCCAAATTGTTAAAGAGCAAGAGTTTTTCAAGTTTTAAACTTTCAAAACCATTTCTAAATACTCTCTTACGAGAATGCTTAAAGATGGTGGGCGATACCGGGCTCGAACCAGTGACCCCCTGCTTGTAAGGCAGGTGCTCTCCCAACTGAGCTAATCGCCCATGATAGTTTTAATTCCTTCATGGAGAAAGAATGGTGGAGCTATGCGGGATCGAACCGCAGACCTCCTGCGTGCAAGGCAGGCGCTCTCCCAGCTGAGCTATAGCCCCATATTTTTATTTCCTTGGGAGGAAATGGTGGGTCGTGCAGGATTCGAACCTGCGACCAATTGATTAAAAGTCAACTGCTCTACCAACTGAGCTAACGACCCAATGGTATCCCGTAGGGGAGTCGAACCCCTGTTACCGCCGTGAAAGGGCGGTGTCCTAGGCCTCTAGACGAACGGGACACTGCAATTTATCTCTACTTTAAAAAGTAGAAACAAACTTTGAAGAACCTTGGGAGTTCTTCTTCTCTTTGCTTTTCTAAACCTAATCAATCTGTGTGGACACTCATCGTGACTATCTTCGTATAAGGAGGTGATCCAGCCCCAGGTTCCCCTAGGGCTACCTTGTTACGACTTCACCCCAGTCATGAACCACAAAGTGGTGAGCGTCCTCCTCGAAAGGTTAAACTACCCACTTCTTTTGCAGCCCACTCCCATGGTGTGACGGGCGGTGTGTACAAGGCCCGGGAACGTATTCACCGTGACATTCTGATTCACGATTACTAGCGATTCCGACTTCATGGAGTCGAGTTGCAGACTCCAATCCGGACTACGACGCACTTTTTGGGATTCGCTCACTATCGCTAGCTTGCTGCCCTCTGTATGCGCCATTGTAGCACGTGTGTAGCCCTACTCGTAAGGGCCATGATGACTTGACGTCGTCCCCACCTTCCTCCGGTTTATCACCGGCAGTCTCCCTGGAGTTCCCGACATTACTCGCTGGCAAACAAGGATAAGGGTTGCGCTCGTTGCGGGACTTAACCCAACATTTCACAACACGAGCTGACGACAGCCATGCAGCACCTGTCTCAGAGTTCCCGAAGGCACACCTGCGTCTCCGCTGGCTTCTCTGGATGTCAAGAGTAGGTAAGGTTCTTCGCGTTGCATCGAATTAAACCACATGCTCCACCGCTTGTGCGGGCCCCCGTCAATTCATTTGAGTTTTAATCTTGCGACCGTACTCCCCAGGCGGTCTACTTAACGCGTTAGCTCCGAAAGCCACGGCTCAAGGCCACAACCTCCAAGTAGACATCGTTTACGGCGTGGACTACCAGGGTATCTAATCCTGTTTGCTCCCCACGCTTTCGCATCTGAGTGTCAGTGTCTGTCCAGGGGGCCGCCTTCGCCACTGGTATTCCTTCAGATCTCTACGCATTTCACCGCTACACCTGAAATTCTACCCCCCTCTACAGCACTCTAGTTCACCAGTTTCAAATGCAGTTCCGAGGTTGAGCCCCGGGCTTTCACATCTGACTTAATGAACCACCTGCATGCGCTTTACGCCCAGTAATTCCGATTAACGCTCGCACCCTCCGTATTACCGCGGCTGCTGGCACGGAGTTAGCCGGTGCTTCTTCTGTTGCTAACGTCAAGATGCGCAGCTATTAACTACACACCCTTCCTCACAACTGAAAGTACTTTACAACCCGAAGGCCTTCTTCATACACGCGGCATGGCTGCATCAGGCTTTCGCCCATTGTGCAATATTCCCCACTGCTGCCTCCCGTAGGAGTCTGGACCGTGTCTCAGTTCCAGTGTGGCTGATCATCCTCTCAGACCAGCTAGGGATCGTCGCCTTGGTGAGCCATTACCTCACCAACTAGCTAATCCCACCTAGGCATATCTTGACGCGAGAGGCCCGAAGGTCCCCCTCTTTGGCCCGTAGGCATTATGCGGTATTAGCCATCGTTTCCAATGGTTATCCCCCACATCAAGGCAATTTCCTAGGCATTACTCACCCGTCCGCCGCTCGACGCCCATTAACGCACCCGAAGGATTGTTAGTGTCGTTTCCGCTCGACTTGCATGTGTTAGGCCTGCCGCCAGCGTTCAATCTGAGCCATGATCAAACTCTTCAATTTAAGATTTTGTGACTCAACGAATACTGACTTCAAAACTAATATTCATTCGCTCTTTCGAAAAAGATTGATGAACATGTAATTCTAAAGCTATTACCATTCCAACAGAATGGTAATGAATTGACTGTGCCGAATAACTACAAGTAGTTAAACGTATTGGTCACTCAGTTCATTGAAATCAATTTTGATTCCGAAGAATCTGTTTTATCTAACGATAAAACATTTTGATATTCATCAACGAGTGCCCACACAGATTGATAGGTTTAAATTGTTAAAGAGCTTTTCCTTTTTGAGCTTCGCTCAAATCGGACGGCCATTTTAGCGATTTAAGTTTTAGTGTCAACCACTATTTTCAAAACTTTTTTCAAGCGCTTAGCTTGGCTAATTTGACCTGCTGATTTGTTTTGGTTTCTTACGAAGCCTTCCCGTTTCAACGAGGTCGCATTATAGAGATTTCGATCACACTGGCAAGCCCTTTTTGAAGTTTTTCTCGTTTTTTTATTCGTTCGATTAAAAAGAGCACAAAACGCCTCAAAAGTAGGCTTTTCTCTTACATCTCTTGCAGTTTCTTAGAGAATAAAGAGACTTTTTCCCAGTTCGTGTACTCAACTTCCTTGGTTGTATCCGTTTCTCCACCTGTCATATTCATAATGAAGCGAATCATGGTTTTATCGAACCAGTTATAACGAGGGTAATAGAGGGCACCCGCGAATACACCGATCAAAGTCGGCTGCCACGGTGACTTGAGAAGAAACTTCTTAATATAAGCGCTACCTTCAGGAGTATCTTTACCTTGGTCTTCTTTACGAGCCGTTAAGTTAACGCAGAAGAAAGCGACCTTGTTTGATTGCAACTGAGCAAGATTGGCATCAATAAACTGGTATAGCTTCTTATTAAGGTGGCCGTAACGAATAGATGCACCAATCAATACTCTGTCGTACTGAGCAAAGTCGACATTACTAACAGTGTGCAGATCTTGAAGCTCACATTCGAACTCATTCATTTCTTCTTTTATATAGTTCAAGATTTTCTTGGTTTGCCCTTCACGGCTTGAATACAAAAATAGAGCTTTTGCCACAATGTTGTCCTTAGCTACGCCAAAACGTAGGGGTCAATAAAATTAATAAGGTGAATATCTCTAAACGACCAAACAGCATAGATACGATCAACACCCATTTGGCCTTATCATTCACATCGCCGAAGTGCATTGCCACTTCACCTAAGCCCGGGCCAAGGTTATTCAATGTTGCCGCTACGGCAGAGAAAGCACTCAGCTCATCCATCCCAGTAGCAATAAGAGCCAACATACAAACCACAAAAACCAATGCGTATGCAGAGAAGAAGCCCCAAACCGCATCAACAACACGTTGTGGTAACGCAGAACCGCCAACCTTGATGGTATAGACAGCACGCGGGTGAACAAGACGCTTCATTTCACGAGCACCTTGCAGAGTAAGCAATAAGATTCGAATGACTTTCATACCACCGCCCGTTGAACCTGCACAGCCACCTATAAAAGAAGAGAACAGAAGCAGTACAGGTAAGAATAACGGCCACTCAGAAAAACCGGTGGTGGTGAAGCCTGCGGTTGTTGAAATAGATACTGTCTGGAACAGCGCTTGATCGAAAGCATCGTAATACGAATCGTAAGAGTGATGATTAAGTAGCAATAAGAAACAAACTAAGAACAGTACAACTTGAATAAAGATAAAGGCGCGAAACTCAGGATCTTTCCAATAATACTTAGGATGCACACCACCTGAAGCAAATGCCGCAAAGTGAAGTGAATAGTTACATGCTGATATAAGGAGGAACACGACCGTAATCATGTTGATAGCAGGACTGTTGAAATAGCCCATGCTCGCATCGTGAGTCGAGAAGCCACCAATCGCAATCGTAGAGAAGCTATGGCTGATAGCATCAAAGAAACTCATACCGGCAAGCCAAAACGCCACGGCACAGGCAATAGTTAAACTCAGGTAGATATACCAAAGTGCTTTCGCAGTTTCAGCAATACGCGGAGTCATCTTACTGTCTTTGACTGGGCCTGGGATTTCAGCTCGATATAACTGCATACCACCGATACCGAGAACAGGAAGGATGGCGACCGCCAATACGATGATACCCATACCACCGAACCATTGCAGGAACTGGCGGTAAAATAGAATTGCCTTAGGTAGGTCATCGAGGCCAACAATAACTGTTGCACCTGTAGTTGTTAATGCAGAAAACGATTCGAAGAAAGCATCGGTAACCGAAACGTTCGGGTTATCGGCGATCAAAAACGGCAATGCGCCCGCACTGCCGATTACCGTCCAAAACAACACAACAATAAGAAAGCCATCACGCGCTTTCAACTCATGTTTATATCGTCGGTTGGGGAACCAACAAGTTGCCCCACAGAATAATAGAACGAAAAAAGTCGTCACAAATGGCACACCCGCACCATCTCTATAGATAAGTGCGACGAGCGCAGGTGCGAGCATTGATACACTAAAAAGTGCTAATAATAATCCGACGATTCGAATAATTGAGCGAAATTGCATGAGCTATTGAACGAAGCGAAATGCTTCAAACTTCCTAGTTGTCTTTAACTTTCGTTACCAGTGCCTTGGCACCGCTTTTATTGATCATGGTCTGGGTAAACGAATCTACCTGCAGGAGCTCTATCTCAATGATAAGCTCAACTTGAACACCATAATCCGCTTGGACCTCAACAGCCTGATGCTGAGCCATAATAGATTGTGCAATTGGCACGAAGCTATAGTCTAACTCTAGCCGTAATTTTGTGGTTATTTTTTTCTCGATAGTTTGAAGCAGCTTGAGAGCTTGTTGTACTCCTCCACCGTAAGCCTTAACCAAACCACCCGTTCCGAGCTTGATTACGCCAGAATAACGAGTCACAACAGCCGTTAATTCACCAACACCTGAACCCGATAACTGCGCCAAGATAGGCTTACCCGCAGTACCAGATGGTTCGCCATCATCACTAAAACCCCATTTCATAGAGTCTTCCGGTCGCGCTGCCACAAACCCCCAACAATTATGTCGCGCTGAAGAATGCTCTTTTTTTACCTGCTCTACGAACTGTTTAGCAACTTCTACACTTGGTGTATGAGCAAGCTGAGTAATGAAGACGCTCTTCTTTATCTCTTCTTCAAACAGAGCCGATGCTGACGGTATTAAATAGGGCTGTTCATTCATATCGTTGACTTAATTATTAAGAGCGGCGAAGTGTATCACGCGTGAATAATAACGGTTAGAGGATCTGTGCCATCGCACAATGTTAAACAATTGTTTAAAAAATGTATTGAAATTAATCAGGCAGAGGTACAGACTAAGATAACTGGTCTTACCAGGTATTCTACAATAATAGAAAGATAACAAGATTCTCTCAAACAATCGTGGATTGTATGTCATGGAGATAGACAATGATTTACCAAGCTAACACCCTACAGGTAAAGGAATTACAAGATGGTATCGCTGAACTAAGCTTCTGCGCGCCGGCATCTGTAAACAAACTCGACCTCGCTACTTTAGAATCACTAGACAAAGCGTTAGATGCTCTTAATGCTCACGCTGGATTACGTGGTTTAATCTTAACTTCAAACAAAGACGCGTTCATTGTAGGCGCAGACATCACTGAATTTCTTGGCCTATTTGCTAAGCCAGAAGCAGAACTTGATGAATGGTTAAGATTCGCTAATTCAATCTTTAGTAAGCTCGAAGATCTTCCTGTACCAACTCTTTCAATGATGCGTGGCCATGCTCTTGGCGGTGGCTGTGAATGCGTACTCGCAACGGACTTCCGTATTGGCGACAAAACCACCAGCATAGGTCTACCAGAAACAAAACTGGGTATCATGCCTGGCTTTGGCGGTTGTGTGCGCCTACCTCGTGTTATCGGTGCAGACAGCGCAATGGAAATTATCACGCAAGGGAAAGCATGCCGCGCAGATGAAGCGCTTAAGATTGGCTTGTTAGATGCGATTGTTGATACAGACAAACTACTAGAGTCAGCGATTAATACTGTTTCACTGGCTGCAAATGAAAAAATCGATTGGCAACTACGTCGTAAACAAAAAACATCAGCGCTATCACTGAGTAAGTTAGAAGCGATGATGAGCTTTACCATGGCTAAAGGCCTTGTTGCTCAAAAAGCAGGCCCTCATTACCCAGCGCCAATTACTTCAGTTATTGCTATTGAAGAAGCAGCACGTAGCGATCGCGATGCGGCATTAGACATCGAACGTAAACACTTCGTTAAACTAGCGAAATCAGAAGAAGCAAAAGCTCTTGTTGGATTATTCCTTAATGACCAATACATTAAAGGCTTAGCAAAACAGGCTGGTAAATCTGCAAATAAAGCAACTGAGCGTGCTGCCGTACTCGGTGCTGGCATCATGGGTGGCGGTATTGCTTACCAATCTGCGCTGAAAGGCGTGCCAGTGATGATGAAAGACATAGCACAAGCGTCTCTTGACCTTGGTATGAACGAAGCTTCTAAGCTGTTGAATAAACGCTTATCACGCGGTCGCCTAGATGGATTCAAGATGGCAGGTATTCTGTCTTCTATTACTCCAAGCTTGCATTATGCTGGTGTTGAACAATCTGATGTGATTGTGGAAGCGGTTGTAGAAAACCCGAAAGTAAAAGCAGCAGTACTGAGCGAAGTTGAAGGCCTAGTTGGTGAAGACACGGTTCTAACATCAAATACCTCAACGATTCCAATCAACCTGTTAGCGAAATCTTTAAAGCGCCCAGAAAACTTCTGTGGCATGCACTTCTTTAATCCAGTACACCGCATGCCTTTGGTTGAGATCATCCGTGGCAAGCATACTTCAGAAGAAACAATTAATCGCGTAGTCGCTTACGCAGCGAAAATGGGCAAATCCCCTATCGTTGTTAATGACTGCCCTGGCTTCTTCGTAAACCGTGTACTTTTCCCTTACTTTGGCGGTTTCAGCATGTTGTTACGTGACGGCGCTGACTTCACTAAAATCGATAAAGTCATGGAGCGTAAGTTCGGTTGGCCAATGGGCCCAGCATACCTACTAGACGTTGTTGGTTTAGACACAGCACACCATGCCCAAGCAGTAATGGCGCAAGGTTTCCCTGAGCGTATGGGTAAAGAAGAGCGTGATGCGATTGACGCGCTTTATGTCGCTGAAAAATACGGCCAGAAGAACGGCAGCGGTTTCTACACGTATAGCGTAGACAAACGCGGTCGCCCGAAGAAAACCTTCTCTGAAGACATTCTTCCTATCCTGGCTGACGTATGCCAACAGCCACAAGACTTTGATGACCAGACAATTATCCAACGTGTGATGATTCCAATGATCAACGAAGTGGTGCTTTGTTTAGAAGAAGGCATCATCGCGACACCGCAAGAAGCGGATATGGCACTGGTTTACGGTTTAGGCTTCCCTCCATTCAGAGGCGGCGTATTCCGCTACTTAGACAGTGTGGGTATTGGTAACTTCGTTGAAATGGCGAAGAACTACCAAGACTTAGGTGCAATGTACCAAGTTCCTCAACTATTGCTTGATATGGCAGCGAAAGGCGAAAGCTTTTACGACGGTCAACAAGCCAGTTCTCTGTAACCCACATTTGGAAAAGGAATAGCAAAATGAATAATGTAGTTGTTGTTGATTGCCTTCGTACCCCAATGGGACGTTCCAAAGGTGGAGCTTTCCGTCACACTCGTGCTGAAGATCTGTCTGCACATTTGATGAAAGGCATTTTAGAGCGCAACCCAGAAGTAAACCCTGTAGAGATTGAAGACATTTACTGGGGTTGTGTACAACAAACGCTAGAGCAAGGCTTCAACGTTGCACGTAACGCTGCTTTGCTTGCTGGTCTACCGATTGAGATTGGTGCGGTGACGGTCAACCGTTTATGTGGTTCATCTATGCAAGCTCTGCATGATGCAACCCGCTCTATCATGGTTGGCGATGCTGAAGTCTGCCTAATCGGTGGTGTCGAACACATGGGTCATGTACCAATGAACCACGGTGTTGATTTTCACCCAGGCATGTCTAAACACGTAGCAAAAGCTGCCGGTATGATGGGTCTAACCGCTGAAATGCTAGGTAAAATGCACGGTATTAGCCGTGAAGACCAAGATGCATTCGCAGCACGCTCACATGCTCGAGCTCAAGCAGCAACAGTTGAAGGTCGTTTCAAAAACGAAATCCTGCCAACAGAAGCTCACGCAGCAGACGGTTCACTGTTCACTCTGGATTACGATGAAGTCATTCGCCCAGAAACGACAGTTGAAGGTCTATCTCAGCTTCGCCCGGTATTTGACCCAGCAAATGGCACGGTAACAGCAGGTACTTCATCAGCACTGTCTGATGGTGCATCGGCAATGCTTATCATGAGCGAAGAGAAAGCCAACGCACTTGGCCTGAAGATTCGCGCTCGCGTGAAGTCGATGGCTATCGCTGGCTGCGATCCTTCAATCATGGGTTACGGCCCAGTACCAGCAACCAAGAAAGCACTGAAACGTGCAGGCTTAACAATTGAAGATATGGGTGTTATTGAGTTGAATGAAGCATTCGCTGCTCAATCTCTTCCATGTGCGAAAGATCTAGGTCTACTGGATGTGGTTGACGAGAAAGTAAACCTTAACGGTGGTGCCATTGCACTGGGTCACCCACTAGGCTGTTCTGGCTCTCGTATCTCAACAACCCTGATTAACCTAATGGAAGCGCAAGACGTGAAATACGGCTTAGCAACCATGTGTATTGGTTTAGGCCAAGGTATTGCAACGGTATTTGAACGCCCATAGCGCTCGTTGATTGTAATACTTGTAGGGTAATAATTTGTGCAGCTATATTTATATAGCTGCACTTTTTATTGCTCGGCGTCCAATAATGTATCGATTCGTTCAGCGAACTTAGCAAGAGAAAAAGCGCCACTCACATCTATGCACAAAATGCATAGACTCAATGTTGATGTTTCATTATTTTTTCTTCGGTGATTCAACTAAAGTTACTTCAGTTTCCTAATATTCCTCCCACGGAGCAGATCATGTTTAAAGCACTTGTACTAAACCAAGAAGACAAAAAAACTATCGCGTCAGTTTCTCAAATTGATGAGTCTCAATTACCAGAAGGTAACGTGAAGGTTGATGTAAGTTACTCTTCTTTGAACTACAAAGATGGTTTGGCGATTACAGGTAAAGGACGCATTGTTCGTAACTTTCCTATGGTTCCTGGTATCGACCTTTCTGGTGTGGTTTCACAATCAGAAGACCCACGCTACAAAGCGGGCGACGAAGTTGTTCTAACTGGCTGGGGTGTTGGTGAAGGCCACTGGGGCGGCATGGCGGAGAAAGCAAGCCTAAACGGTGATTGGTTAGTGCCAATGCCATTAGGTCTAGACGCTAAAAAAGTAATGGCTATTGGTACAGCAGGCTTTACAGCAATGCTTTGTGTTCAAGCTATTGTAGATGCTGGCATCAAACCAGAAGACGGTGAAATCCTAGTAACGGGTGCAAGTGGCGGCGTAGGCAGCGTGTCTATTACGCTACTAAACCAACTAGGTTATAAAGTGGCTGCGGTTACTGGTCGTGCTTCTGCAAATGGCGAGCTATTAAAATCACTAGGCGCATCACGCATTGTAGAGCGTGCTGAACTAGAAGAACCGGCAAAGCCACTTGAGAAACAACTGTGGGCTGGTGCTATCGATACGGTAGGTAGCAAAGTACTTGCAAAAGTATTGGCGCAAATTGATTACAACGGTGCGGTTGCAATGTGTGGTCTAGCAGGCGGTTTTGACTTACCAACCACGGTAATGCCATTCATTCTACGTAACGTTCGCCTACAAGGTGTGGACTCGGTAATGTGCCCTCGTGAAAAACGTATTAAAGCGTGGGAACAACTAGCGGAATTGCTACCTGAGTCTTTCTACGCGCAAGCAACCAAAGAAGTGTCTTTAGACGGTGCAATTCAAGCAGCAGAAGACATCACTAACGGTCAAATCACTGGTCGCGTAGTCATTAAACTATAGATTCTCAAACATAAAGTTATCAAACCTTAAGCAACAGCTTTAGATTTGGATAACCCAAAATAACAAAGGGCTGATAGTAATCAGCCCTTTTGTGTTTTTGTCATTAGGATCGAGTAAACCAAAGCTAAGTCCCAGTTAACCTAAGCCAACATCCGCAATACGCTTTTGAATCAATTCGCCACACTCCTCTTTAACCACTCTTCTTAACCATTGTTGCGAAGCTGAAGAATCGCAACGTGAGTGCCAAATCAATGAGTAATCAAACGGCATAAACTCAAATGGCAACGGCTTGACGACCAAGTCATAACGCTCAGCAACCAAATAAGCCAAATCGGCAGGAACAGTAATCACCAACGGCATCCTATCGACAATCGCCAATGCGGCTTCGAGGTGATAAGCACGCAGCACCATTTTGCGAGGCTGTTGATTAGCTAAAGCGTTATCAAGTAAAGCCTTAACACCATCACTGATCGCAATCATCGCGTGCGGCAGTGATACATAGTCTTCAAGGCTTAAAGGCTGATCCGCCAATGGGTGGTTTTTAGATAACAGACACGACACACCGACCGGCCCCAATACTTCTTGATGAAGTGGTGCGATGCTGCCACTCGGGCGACAAATAGCCATATCGACACGTTCGGTGCTGAGTTGCTTAAACAAATGCTCATGCTGCAGCGGCGCAAATTCCAAAGAAATATTAGGCGCTTGCTCGTAAATCTTAGGTAACGCATACGGCAAGATGGTTTGCATCGCGTAGTCGGTGGTTGCGATCAGAAAACGCTCACTGCAATAGTAAGGGTCAAAATCACTCGGGCTAAGCAGTTGACGGAATGACTCTAAAGGTTGATCAATACGTTGACTGATTTCGAGTGCTTTCTTGGTGGGAATAAGATGCTGACCTTGGCGTGTAAACAGAGGGTCATTGAGTAACTCTCGAAGTCGTCCCAATACACGGCTGGTTGCTGATTGGCTTAAGTTAAGCCGAATCGCAGCCTGACTAACACTTCCTTCTTCAATCAATACCTTTAAGGCGACCAATAAATTTAGGTCTCTACGATAGATGTCTTCTAATTCCACGCCACTTACCTAGCTGTATACAATTGTCATTGATCACTACGTTGTTTATAGCATGCTTTAGATAAAAAAAATCCCGCAATTACGCGGGGAAGCCCAAGAAAATTTGGGGATAGTGTCGGAATGTTGTCGTATCGGAATTCGCTGTTGTATTCGGGTTAGTGTTCTTGCTCTTCGGCTATGACTTGCCAACGGCGCATCTCTACCCAAATACCAATAATCGTTGCTATTATGCCAAATATTGGCATCAGTGAGGTCTCTGTCGATGAGCGTAGTACTAACGCACAAAAAGAAATAAAACAGAGAACTGAATAAATTGTTAATCTATCTAATCCTGTCAACATCGCCACTCCTTAGCTAGTTGCCTTTGCTTCAAGTTGTTATCAACTTGTTAATTAAGTTATAGGAAATGACTCCACTTGCCAAGCACTTATTGCATATTTTTTCTGCAGACGTATTATTCACTCGTTAGATAGATATAGAGATACAAACCATGACATTCAAACCTGAACTGGCAACCCATACTTTAGAAGCTGAAGGCCTGCGTTGCCCAGAACCAGTAATGATGGTCAGGAAGACAATTAGAAACATGCAGGATGGCGATGTGTTACTGGTAAAAGCTGACGACCCTTCGACAACTCGTGATATTCCGAGCTTTTGTCGTTTTATGGATCATCAGTTAGTCGGCCAAGCGACTGAAGCTTTGCCTTACCAATATTTGATAAGAAAAGGGTTGGAGGCATAACGCCTCACCTAAATATCAAGCATCAAAAAAGCCGCTCGTACCTTATGTTCTTAAACAGAACTCAGAGTACGAGCGGCTTTTTGTTTATTCGTTTCTAGACTTGTTTTGCAGATGCTCAAGCTGATGCTGAATTTCTCGGATATCTTTGCGCATAGGAATAATATGCGCGACCCGAATCCAGGCTTCTACTGCAAGCCCGGTCATGATCATCGAACCAGCCACCATTGGTAGCCACATGTCCGTCAACACCATGCCTAATAGTGTAAGTGCAAGACCAAAGGTAAATAGATAACTTTGGCTTTGTGGAGTAATACCCATATAACGCGTCAACATAATCATGCCCTCGTGTTCTTAACTCACAAGGTTAAAATATCATGACAAGTATGACAGTTATATGTCCATTTGCTCGATAAACCCCACAATACTGTAAGAGTATGACCTACAACACATTACTCCACTGGTTGAGTATAATAAGACTCAATACCACCGCTTAATAGAACGCCGCTGCGATAGCCAAACCCACGAATAACAAAGCCGTGATCTTGCGAATCAGGTCAAGAGGCATCTTATCTGCCGATAACTTACCAATGATCACCACTGGCACATTCGCCAGCAACATACCAATGGTAGTGCCGAGAATCACCCACGTTAATGCATCCGAATATTGAGCCCCTAGAATGGAGGTCGCAATCTGAGTCTTATCGCCAATCTCAGCAATAAAGAAAGCGATAAAGCTGGCGACAAATGGGCCTCGATTCGAGATCTGCTCATCGTCATCCAATTTATCCGGAATCAGAATCCAGCCCGCCATCGCAATGAAACTGACCACCAGCACCCATTTTAAGATTTCAGGAGATAAGTAATCTGCGATAACGACACCGAGCCATGCAGCAAGAGCATGATTGGCAATGGTGGCAAAGAAGATAGCCGCGATAATAGGTATCGGCTTGCGATATCGACTGGCTAATAAAAGGGATAGCAACTGAGTCTTATCACCGATCTCGGCTAAGGCGACAGTTGTAATTGAAATTGCTAAAACGCTCACGACATGCTCATTTGGGACGGAGATTATTATATTTAACCAAAGACAAACCTCGCGCCCCATCCCGGTTCACGATGCTTGTCTAAGGTCTTGCTAAGCACCACCAAGGTGGTGGTTGCCTCGAACGCCATGATGATTTTGCATCAATTATGTTGACGGACGAACTCATTCAATAGGATATGAATAAGTAAGCTACTCCCCAAAGACCGCGAGATTTTAATCACCCACGCTTTCAAACACAAGTGTCAAAGTTATCAAAATATCCACTTGTGCCGAAAAACAAACATTAAAGGCAAAAAAATCCACTAAACGACATTTTAGACCACTAATTAAACAAGATTACCCCTACTCGCTTTACCAATATCTCGGTATACTCAGAGGTTATTTTTCTCATTCATTTAAAAGAATCGCGCGAACCTGACTATGCAAAAATACGATATCAAAACCTTCCAGGGAATGATCCTCGCGCTGCAGGATTACTGGGCACAAAACGGTTGTACCATTGTTCAACCACTAGATATGGAAGTAGGTGCTGGCACCTCTCACCCAATGACATGTCTACGTGCACTTGGCCCAGAGCCAATGTCTACGGCATACGTTCAACCTTCTCGTCGTCCGACCGATGGTCGTTACGGTGAAAACCCGAACCGCCTGCAGCACTACTATCAATTCCAAGTAGCTCTAAAACCTTCTCCAGATAACATCCAGGAGTTGTACTTAGGCTCTCTTGAAGTTCTTGGTGTCGACCCGCTTGTTCACGATATTCGCTTCGTAGAAGACAACTGGGAAAACCCAACGCTAGGCGCATGGGGTCTTGGTTGGGAAGTATGGCTAAACGGTATGGAAGTGACTCAATTCACTTACTTCCAACAAGTTGGCGGCCTTGAGTGTAAGCCTGTAACTGGCGAGATCACTTACGGTATCGAGCGTCTAGCAATGTACATCCAGGAAGTAGACTCTGTTTACGACCTTGTATGGAACGTAGCACCAGACGGTTCTAACGTGACTTACGGTGACATCTTCCACCAAAACGAAGTTGAGCAATCAACATACAACTTCGAGCACGCAGACGTAGATTTCCTATTCACTTTCTTCGACCAGTGCGAAAAAGAGTGTAAAGAGCTACTTGAGCTTGAGAAGCCACTGCCGCTTCCAGCTTATGAGCGCATTCTAAAAGCAGGTCACGCATTCAACATCCTTGATGCGCGCAAAGCTATCTCTGTAACAGAGCGTCAACGTTACATCCTTCGTATCCGCAACCTGACTAAAGCTGTTGCAGAAGCGTACTACGCGTCACGTGAAGCACTTGGCTTCCCAATGTGCCGATCTGTAGAAGAAAAGGAAGGTAAATAATCATGGCGAAGAATTTTCTAATTGAACTGGGTACGGAAGAGCTTCCACCAACGGCACTTCGTTCTCTAGCAGAAGCCTTTGCTTCTAACTTTGAAGCAGGTCTTAAAACGGCTGAGCTTTCTCACGAAGGCATCAAGTGGTACGCAGCACCTCGTCGTCTAGCACTTAAAGTGACCGCCCTGGCTGAAGGCCAAGCAGACAAAGTCGTTGAGAAGCGCGGCCCTGCAATTTCTGTAGCATTCGATGCTGAAGGCAACGCGACTAAAGCTGCACAAGGTTGGGCTCGTGGTAACGGCATTACTGTTGAGCAAGCTGACCGTCTGAAAACAGACAAAGGTGAGTGGCTTCTTTTCAAACAAGAAGTGGCTGGCAAACCAGTTCAAAAATTGGTAATGGACATCGCTGCGAAAGCACTGGCTGGCCTACCCATTCCTAAAGCAATGCGCTGGGGTAACTCAGACATCCAATTTATCCGTCCAGTGAAAACACTGACAGTACTACTAGGTGATGAGCTTGTTGAAGGCAAAATCCTAGGCGTAGCTTCTGCTCGTACTATCCGTGGCCACCGTTTCATGGGCGAACAAGAGTTCACTATCGACTCTGCTGACCAATACCCTGCGATCTTAGAAGAGCGCGGTAAAGTAATGGCAGATTACGATGCGCGTAAAGCGATCATTCTTGCTGATGCTAAAAAAGCAGCAGATGCGGTTGGCGGTATTGCTGACCTAGAAGATGACCTTGTTGAAGAAGTTACCTCTTTGGTTGAATGGCCAGTAGTGCTTACTGCTAAGTTTGAGCAAGAGTTCCTAAAAGTGCCTTCTGAAGCTTTGGTTTACACCATGAAAGGCGACCAGAAGTACTTCCCTGTATACGATTCAGAGAAAAACCTACTACCGAACTTTATCTTCGTTTCGAACATCGAGTCTAAAGAGCCTCGTCACGTTATCGAAGGTAACGAGAAAGTTGTACGTCCACGTCTTGCTGATGCTGAATTCTTCTTCAACACCGACCGTAAGCGCCCGCTTATCGACCGTCTTGCTGAACTAGATCAAGCTATCTTCCAGAAGCAACTGGGCACTATCAAAGACAAAACAGACCGCATCACAGAACTTGCAGGCTACATTGCTGAGCAAATCGATGCTGACGTTGAAAAGTCTAAGCGCGCAGGCCTACTGGCTAAGTGTGACCTAATGACATCAATGGTATTCGAATTTACGGATACTCAAGGTGTGATGGGCATGCACTACGCAACGCACGATGGTGAAGACGAGCAAGTAGCACTGGCACTTTACGAGCAGTACATGCCTCGTTTCGCAGGTGACACACTACCAAGCACTGGCATATCTTCTGCTGTAGCAATGGCAGACAAGCTAGACACTATCGTAGGTATCTTCGGTATTGGCCAAGCACCAAAAGGTTCTGACCCATTCGCTCTACGTCGTGCATCACTAGGTGTGCTACGTATCATCGTTGAAAACGGCTACAACCTAGACCTAACTGATCTAATCGGTAAAGCGAAAGAGCTACTAGGCGACAAGCTAACTAACGACAACGTAGAAGCTGACGTTATCGACTTCATGCTAGGTCGTTTCCGCGCATGGTACCAAGATGCTGGTTTCAGCGTTGATATCATCCAAGCGGTACTAGCACGTCGTCCAACCAAGCCAGCTGACTTTGACCAACGTGTTAAAGCGGTTTCTCACTTCCGTGAACTGGAAGCAGCAGAAGCACTAGCAGCAGCGAACAAGCGTGTAGGTAACATCCTTGCGAAATTCGATGGCGAACTACCAGCAGAAATCGATCTAGCTCTTCTTCAAGAAGACGCAGAGAAAGCGCTGGCTGAAAACGTTGAAGTAATGACGGAAGCACTGGAACCAGCATTCGCGACAGGCAACTACCAAGAAGCCCTAAGCAAGCTTGCTGACCTACGTGAACCCGTTGATGCATTCTTCGATAACGTAATGGTGATGGCTGATGACGAAGCGCTTAAGAAGAACCGTCTAACGCTACTGAACAACCTACGTAACCTGTTCCTACAGATTGCTGACATCTCTCTACTGCAAAAATAAGCACGAGTGAGATTGTTGCTCTAAGTCATACTCTGAGTAACTAACTGTAAACACCCAAAGGGAAGCGAAAGCTTCCCTTTTTGTTTTTGTGAACCAAGCATTTGTTTGTAGAGGTGTTATTGATTAACTGAATGAATCAGCACTCAGACTGTAGAGGGCATTGTTTGCTATAAATAACCTGTTTATTCAGGGGAAGGGAACAATGAAAAAAACAGTACTCGCGCTTTCAATACTCGCACTCAGCGCATGCAGCCAAACCAGTGATGACAGCTTATTGCTGACAATTGATAACAACACTGTCGTATTTGAATCAACAGGTAAAGGCACAGTTATTGCTGAACAGGAACTCGCTAAAGGTAGCTATACCTTCTCTATCAGCGATACTCAAAATACCTGTGGTACCAACTTTGCGCTGGCTGAAGAGAGCCGCATCAAATTCAATAAGCCCCTTCGCCTAGACGACTGCGCCGATAAATCTGAAATTGATATTAAGGTCTTTCGTGCTAACACCTACCAATTTACGCTCAACCCTCAGACTAATGAGCTGACGGTTCAAGTAAAGCCAAAGCAGCAACAAGTACAAAGCTTTGCTTGTCCGGTTCCTAGTGATCAGCCAACCACTATCGATGTTGCTCAAACCTTTGATGATGGCACCGTGGTAAGAGACGCTCTTTCAGGCAAACAAGTCACAGTAACTAATGGCAGCGTCACCATGCAGCCTGCAGAAAACAGCCAAGGTGTTCTGCTACTAGAGAAAGTAGAACCAGAAACCAAAGCTGATTTTAGTTGGGACAACGCCACGGTTTACTTCGTGATGACCGATCGCTTCCACAACGGTAACCCTGACAACGACAATAGCTATGGTCGCAGTCAAGATGGACAAGATGAAATCGGCACCTTCCACGGTGGTGACCTAGCAGGCTTAACCGAAAAGCTCGACTACATTGAATCGCTCGGGGCCAATGCTATCTGGATTACCTCTCCACTAGAGCAAATCCACGGCTGGGTTGGCGGTGGTGATCGCGGTGACTTCAAACATTACGGCTATCATGGCTACTACCATCAAGATTGGACTAAGCTCGATGACAACATGGGTACCGAAGACGAGCTGAAAACCTTCATCGATACAGCACACAGCAAAGGCATTCGTGTCGTTTGGGATGTGGTAATGAACCACACGGGTTACGCAACACTTGCCGACATGCAAGAGTTCGATTTTGGTAAACTCAACCTGACCGATGACCAAGCTAAACAAACGCTTGGTGAGAACTGGACCGACTGGCAACCAAAGGCAGGTCAAAAATGGCACTACTTCAATAACTTCATATCCTACAGCGACCAAGACGCTTGGGAAAAGTGGTGGGGTAAAGCGTGGTTGCGCAGTGATATCGGCGCTTATGACTCACCGGGGTACAACAACCTCACCATGTCTTTGGCTCATCTACCCGATTTCAAAACAGAATCGACAGAGACAACCGGGCTACCTAATTTCTATCGCAACAAGTCCACCAGCGCCACGGATGAACTCAAAACACCTCGAGAGCATCTCATCACTTGGTTGTCTGACTGGGTGCGCGACTACGGTGTCGATGGTTTCAGAGTCGATACCGCCAAGCACGTTGAGTTAGACGCGTGGGCAGAGCTTAAAAAGAGCACTAACCAAGCGCTTGCAGAATGGAAGCAAAACAACCCAGACAAAGCCCTGGATGACCTACCTTTTTGGATGACAGGCGAAGTATGGGCACACAGCGTAGTCAAATCAGACTATTTTGCTAACGGCTTTGATTCGATCATAAACTTTGAATTCCAGAGTGATATCGCACCAAAGGCGCTCAAGTGCCTATCCGATCTTGATGCTGATTACCTTCGTTACGCAGAGAAGATCAACAACGACAGCGAATTCAACGTACTGAGTTACCTATCGTCTCACGACACCTCCCTATTCTGGACACAACATGGCAGCGACTTTGCGAAACAGACCAAAGCTGCAAACGCGTTGATGCTGGCTCCCGGTGCAGTGCAGATCTATTACGGTGATGAAATCGCTCGTGATTTCGGCCCAACAGGCTCCGACCCAATGCAAGGCACTCGCTCTAATATGCCTTGGGATCAAATCACAGGTGAACGAGCAGAGTTGCTGGAACACTGGCAAGCGCTTGGCCAATTCCGCCAACGCCACCCAGCGGTAGCCCAAGGTAAGCACATCATCCGTAGCAGCAAGGGCTACTATGCGTTCGAACGCCAATACCAAGATGACAAGGTATTAGTCGTTTATACTGGCTCAAAGTAAGCGCTGATTGAAATAACCCACAGGAATTAAAAGGAGAAGCTTAGGCTTCTCCTTTTTTTGATCACGAAACACTCGTTCAATAAGAAAGCAGACACTCATTAGTTAAACTTTATAGAAGTTTTTTTCGTGTTAGAGCATTTGGCGCTATGCGTCGCAAAAACATTGCGGTATGTTCAAGGAATACACTGTTGGTAGACATAAGGTCTGCCTTAATGACACATAACAAGCAATCACAATGAATTAGGTAAAATAAGTAATGCAGTTCTCTAAGTTTGGTGAAAAATTTAATCGATACTCTGGAATCACTCGTTTAATGGATGATTTGAATGATGGCCTGCGCACTCCTGGCGCAATCATGCTCGGTGGTGGCAACCCAGCCGCTATCCCAGCCATGCTCGATTACTTTAACCAAGCCAGTGCCGACATGCTCGCCAGTGGAGAACTCATCGCCGCCCTCGCCAACTACGATGGTCCGCAAGGCAAAGACAGCTTCATCAAGTCGTTAGCTACAATGCTAAAAGATACTTACGGCTGGGACATCAGTGAGAAGAACATTAGCCTAACTAATGGCAGCCAAAGTGGCTTCTTCTACTTATTCAACTTGTTAGCAGGTCAGCAGCCAGATGGCTCACACAAGAAAATCTTGCTGCCAATCGCGCCTGAGTACATCGGTTACGGCGATGCTGGCATTGATGACGATATATTTATCTCATATCACCCAGAAATAGAGTTGCTTGAAAACAGACAGTTCAAATACCACGTCGATTTTGAAAAGCTCAAGGTTGATGATTCAGTAGCGGCTATCTGTGCTTCTCGTCCAACTAACCCAACCGGCAACGTACTAACCGACGAAGAAGTCCGTAAACTGGATAAGCTAGCGCGTGAAAACAACATTCCTCTGCTGATCGATAATGCTTACGGCTTACCGTTTCCAAACATCATCTTTGAAGATGTTGAACCGTTCTGGAATGAAAATACGATTCTATGCATGAGCCTATCCAAGCTTGGCTTGCCAGGCGTGCGCTGCGGTATCGTGATTGCGAGCGAAGAAGTAACACAAGCACTGACCAACATGAATGGCATTATCAGCCTAGCACCTAATAGTGTTGGCCCTGCGATTGCTAACCACATGATTGAAAAAGGCGATTTACTGCGCTTAAGCAGCGAGGTAATCAAACCTTTCTATAAAGATAAATCTCTACGTGCAGTTGAGCTCTTACAAGAAGCGATCGATGACCCTCGCTTCCGTATCCACAAGCCTGAAGGCGCGATTTTCTTATGGCTATGGTTTGATGAGCTGCCGATTACCACCATGGAGCTGTACGATCGCCTCAAAGCTCGTGGCGTATTGATTGTTCCGGGTGAATACTTCTTTATCGGCCAAGAAGACGAGTGGGATCATGCTCACCAGTGCTTGCGTATGAACTACGTACAAGATGATGAAGCGATGCAGAAAGGCATTGCTATCATTGCTGAAGAAGTGAAAAAGGCTTACTCAGAACAGCAATAAGACCTTTTAGGTTACTGTAGGCCAAATACAAAAAGAGCACCATCCTTCTTCAAGGTATTGGTGCTCTTTCACTTCTACTTCCCGATAGTTTTTGTCACTTGAATACCCTAAATAATTGGGGGTTCAGCTAGGCGACTAGAAAATTCAACCCGATGAGCATAGGGAACCTATGTGATTAGGGGGAATTTACGACGTCAACAACGCTGTAGCTTCAAGTATGACGGGTATTAGCCTTCGATTAGACCATTACCGTTGATAGCAATCTTACGCGGTTGCATCGCTTCTGGGATTTCGCGTTCTAGGTCGATGTGAAGAAGACCATTTTCCATGCTTGCGCCCACCACTTTTACATAGTCAGCCAGTTGGAATTTACGCTCGAAATCGCGCTCTGCGATACCTTGATATACGAAAGTTTTCTCGGCTTCTGCTTTACGCTCACCCTTAACAATTAGCATGTTCTCTTTTTGAGTAAGGTCTAATTGATCATCTGCAAAACCAGCGACTGCCATAGTAATACGGTAATTGTTCTCGTCTTTTTGCTCGATATTGTAAGGAGGGTAACCGCCAGAAGTATTTTTCGACGTGTTCGCTTCCATCATGTTGAATAGACGATCGAAGCCGATTGCGTTGCGGTAAAGTGGAGTGAAATCTACAGTTCTCATAATGCTATCCTTTTAGTAAGCAATAGTCTTAGCCGTGATTTTTACTGAGATCGAACCTGTGAGTGATCCAGTAAACAGCTAAGGGATTCAATTCGCATTCCTCGGGTTTCACCTCTATTGGCGACAACGCTGGGACATGGCAATGAATCAATTTTTAAGTTGTGTGCTGCCAAAGTTATCCTCTATTGAGCGATACTCTAGCAACGGTTATGAAGGTTCTGTTTCTTCTCTTGTAGAGCAAGACAGTCATCCTCTTCACAACTAGATATGTGGATTGAGCAAAATAGTTTCAAGGGATTATTTTCAATTATTTTTTCAACTCAATATTTTTCAATCACTTAAAAACAAAAAAGACCGCCATTTTTGGCAGTCTTTTTAATAACAAATTTAGTTTTTTGAGACGAAGCTATTTCGTTTTAGTTCAAGGAAGAGGCGCGGAGCATACGAATGTATGTGAGCACCTCTGACACAGAAATTAAGCGAAAAAGCAAAGTATCAAAGATACTAAACGTCTAGGTTTGCTACTTTCAATGCATTCTCTTCGATGAAGTTACGACGAGGCTCTACTTGGTCGCCCATCAACGTAGTAAACAACAGATCAGCACCAACAGCATCTTCAATCGTTACTTGCATCATACGACGAGTTTCAGGATCCATTGTCGTTTCCCAAAGCTGATCAGGGTTCATCTCACCTAGACCTTTGTATCGTTGTAGGCTCAGACCACGACGAGACTCTTTCACTAACCAGTTCAGAGCCTCAACAAAGCTAGAAACCGCTTGAGTTCGCTCACCACGCTTGATGTAAGCGCCTTCTTCAATCAAGCCGTCAAGCGCTTCAGAAAGGTCTGCTAGCTTACCAAACTCTTTCGAGTTGATAAGGTCAATGCTGAGTACGTGCTCATGAGTTACACCGTGTGTACGTACTACAATCTTAGGAACGCTTAAACCTAGCTCTTCGTGTTTTTCAACTTCAAGAGAGTATTGGCTCGCACCCGCTTCTTTGCCATTTAGCTGCTCTACAAGCTGCTTACCCCAAGCTTCAACTGCCGTTTCATCATGACACTGCTCAGCGGTTAGGCGAGGTACATAAATCAGTTCGTGAATCAGTGCTCGTGGGTAACGACGGCTCATACGATCAACCAGCTTAATACCTGCATTGTATTGATGAACAAGCTTCTCTAAGCCTTCACCAGTAAACGCAGGTGCTTCAGGGTTTACGTGCAATTCTGCATTGTCTAAAGCCAAAGATACTTGATACTGGTTCATCGCATCTTCATCTTTGATGTACTGCTCTTGCTTACCCTTCTTCACTTTGTAAAGCGGTGGCTGAGCAATGTAGATGTAACCACGTTCAATCAGTTCAGGCATTTGACGGTAGAAGAACGTCAGTAGCAGAGTACGGATGTGAGAACCATCGACATCGGCATCGGTCATGATGATGATGTTGTGGTAACGCAATTTATCTGGGTTGTATTCGTCACGACCAATACCACAACCAAGTGCTGTAATGAGCGTTGCGACTTCTTGAGAAGACAGCATTTTATCGAAGCGTGCTTTCTCTACGTTAAGGATTTTACCTTTAAGCGGTAGGATTGCTTGGTTCTTACGGTTACGACCCTGCTTAGCTGATCCGCCAGCAGAGTCTCCTTCCACAATGTACAGTTCAGACAGTGCAGGATCTTTTTCCTGACAGTCAGCTAGTTTACCTGGAAGACCCGCTAAATCTAATGCGCCTTTACGACGTGTCATCTCACGAGCTTTACGCGCTGCATCACGAGCACGTGCTGCATCGATAATTTTCGAACAAACGATTTTCGCTTCACCTGGGTTCTCAATTAAGAACTCAGACAGTTTCTCACCCATTGTAGACTCAACCGCAGACTTCACTTCTGAAGAAACCAGTTTGTCTTTAGTTTGGCTTGAGAACTTAGGATCTGGCACTTTCACCGAAACAATCGCCGTCAAACCTTCACGAGCATCATCACCTGATGTTGAAGTCTTCGCTTTCTTCGAGAAGCCTTCTTTGTCCATGAAGCTGTTCAATGTACGTGTTAGTGCACCACGGAAACCCGCTAAGTGAGCACCACCATCACGCTGAGGGATGTTGTTGGTGAAACAATAAATATTTTCTTGGTAACCGTCATTCCATTGCATCGCAACTTCAACGGTAATACCGTCTTCACGCTCATGATCGAAATGGAATATTTTCTGGATAATTGGTGTTTTGTTGGTGTTTAAGTGCTCAACAAACGCTTGGATACCGCCTTCGTATTCGAAGTGATCCATTTTGTCTTCTTCGCGCTTATCAATTAACTTAATTGATACACCTGAGTTCAAGAATGATAGCTCGCGTAAACGCTTAGCTAAAATATCGTAATGGAACTCGATGTTAGTGAAGGTTTCTTCACTCGGCCAGAAACGAATCTCTGTACCTGTTTTGTCCGTGTCACCTACAACCGCTAGTGGCGCTTGAGGCTCACCGTGGCAGTATGTTTGAGTGTGGATTTTGCCACCGCGATGGATAGTCAGAGTAACTTGCTTAGAAAGTGCGTTAACTACTGAAACACCAACACCGTGCAGACCACCAGATACTTTGTACGAGTTATCATCGAACTTACCACCAGCGTGAAGAACCGTCATGATTACTTCTGCTGCTGATACTTTTTCTTCTGGGTGCAATTCAGTTGGAATACCACGGCCGTCATCGCTTACTGACACAGAACTATCTTCATGGATAGTTACGATGATGTCATTACAGTGACCAGCGAGTGCTTCATCAATAGAGTTATCTACCACCTCAAAAACCATGTGGTGCAGACCGGTACCATCATCCGTGTCGCCAATGTACATTCCAGGACGCTTACGTACCGCATCCAGACCCTTCAGTACTTTAATACTCGATGAATCGTAATTATCTGACATAGTTACTCTCTGACTAATTATCCTTGCTCTATTTTGCCATGTTCCACATGAAACATCCTGCTATTTTCGTCATGCATATCTGCAATCTGATCAGCGGTAATAGAGCTTACAAAAACTTGAGCCTTGGTCGCCTTTAAACACTCAGCAAGACGTGCTCGGCGTTGGCTATCTAATTCGGAAGCAAAGTCATCTATCAAGTAGATGCACTGCTTACCTGTCATTTGAGTGAGGTGTTGCCCTTGTGCTACTCGTAGCGCGCACACCATCAACTTCAACTGACCTCGTGACAAGACATCTTCCACTGGAGTGCCGTTCACTTTTATCTTTAGATCCGCTTTGTTTGGCCCACTGAAGGTGTAACCAAGCTGCTGATCCCTTTCAAAATTCTTTTCTAATATCTCGGCGTATGGGGTGTCTTTATCCCAACCTCGATAGTAGTTAATCTTTATCTCAAACTCAGGTAAGAAGGTCGCGCAAATTTCTTCGGCGACTTCTTTAAGCTGTTCAACGTAAGTGGCACGCCACTGGCTGATGCTTTCAGCTAAACGGGCCAATTCTTGATCCCAATAGCTCAGTTCTCGATAGTTCGTCGCCGTTTTCAATAATGCATTACGCTGTTTATTGAGGCGCTTTACCCTGCCCCAAGCATCATAAAAACCCGACTCACTGTGGAAGACTCCCCAATCAATGAATGCGCGACGATGCTTAGGTCCATCGGTTAGTAAATCAAACCCTTCGGGGTGAATCAACTGCAAAGGTAAGACTTGGGCTAACTGAGCCAATTTTTGCCCAGTTTGACCGCTTATTTTAACCTCTGTGGTGCCATCGCGCTGCTTATTAATGCCAATTGGCAGCTCAAATTGATCCGAGGTCATAAAACGGCCATGGACAAACAGTTCGCTACACTCATTTTGAATGATACGACCGGTTAAGGAGCTTTTGAACGAGCGACCATGTCCGAGCAGATACACCGCTTCAAGGACGCTGGTTTTGCCGCTTCCGTTAGCCCCTATAAGAAAGTTAAAGCCTGATGACGGTTGAATGTCACAGGCTTCAATATTTCTAAACTGCTTTACGATTAAGCGCGATAAAGGCATAACGTCTTCATATTAATCTTCAATCACGGCTCGATAGACAAACGTTGTTGATAAGCAAACATAATGTATAAATAAACACAGTTACAAACGAATCGGCATAACAACGTACATCGCGCTGTCATCTTGTGCATTTTCAATCAACGCACTCGCATTCGCGTCTGACATTGAGATTCGAACCTGTTCACAACGCAGTGTGTTCAATACATCCAATACGTAGCTTACGTTGAAGCCAATCTCTAGCGCGTCACCGTCGAAGGTGACGTCTAGCACTTCTTCCGCTTCTTCTTGTTCTGGGTTGTTCGCCGTAATACGCATCTCGGTATCTACAAGATTAACGCGAACACCACGGAATTTTTCATTCGACAGAATCGCAGCACGAGAAAACGCTGAACGTAACTCATCGCAGCCGGCTTCTAATGTCTTAGTGGTATTTTGTGGCATTACGCGGCGATAATCAGGAAAACGACCATCAACCAGCTTAGAAGTGAAGACATAGTTGTTCACTTCAGCACGCACGTTAGAGTTACCAATCTGCAGCGTTACTGGCTGTTCAGGAGCATCGAGTAGCTTCACCAACTCTTGCACACCTTTACGAGGAACAATGATCTGCTTCTGAGCAAAATCAGCACCCAGTTGCGCTTGAGATACCGCCATACGGTGACCATCAGTTGCAACACTACGTAAGATAGAACCTTCAATCTCAAACAACATACCGTTGAGGTAGTAACGAACGTCTTGGTTCGCCATTGAGAATTGTGTTTTCTCGATAAGACCGCGCAATTCAGCTTGTGTCACTGACACTTCAACTTCACTGCTCCAATCTTCAATATTTGGAAAATCTGCCGCAGGTAATGTTGCCAATGAGAAACGGCTACGACCAGAACGAACCTGAACACGGTCACCATCCAATACCACAGTGATCACTGAGCTATCTGGCAAACCGCGACAGATATCTAGGAACTTACGTGAAGGTACGGTAATGCTGCCCGCTTCGAAATCACCTTCAAGCGTTACACGGCTGATCAATTCAACTTCTAGATCCGTCGCTGTCATCGACAACACGTTATCTTCTACTTTAATCAGTAGGTTTCCTAGAATTGGAAGCGTTGGCCTGCCACCGAGTGCGCCAGATACTTGTTGTAATGGCTTTATCAGGTGACTACGTTCAATGGTAAATTTCATATCTTGCTCTTACGGTCTAAATGGCACTGCGTCATAGTACGTGGCCAAGATTCTGCTTATTAAGGTTAAGAATACTGTGTATTAAGAAGAAAGGGTACGAATCAAGTTCGAATAATCTTCTTTAATGTCGTGGCTCTCTTCACGCAGCTGAGCAATTTTACGACAAGCGTGCAGCACGGTCGTGTGGTCACGGCCACCGAATGCATCACCAATCTCAGGCAAGCTGTGGTTAGTCAGCTCTTTAGCCAGTGCCATCGCCAATTGGCGCGGACGAGCAACAGAACGAGAACGACGTTTAGATAATAGATCAGCGACTTTGATTTTGTAGTATTCAGCGACTGTCTTTTGAATGTTATCAATGGTGACCAGTTTTTCTTGCAGGGCAAGTAAGTCACGCAGTGCCTCACGCACGAAATCGATCGTGATCGGACGGCCAGTGAAGTTTGCATTCGCAATAACACGGTTCAATGCGCCTTCTAGCTCACGAACGTTAGAGCGTAAACGCTTCGCAATAAAGAACGCCACTTCATCCGCAAGATGAATTTGGTGGTCTTCTGCTTTCTTCATCAAGATCGCCACACGAGTCTCAAGCTCAGGTGGCTCAATCGCAACCGTCAAACCCCAACCGAAGCGGGATTTAAGACGATCCTCTACCCCGTTGATCTCTTTTGGATAACGGTCAGACGTTAGGATGATCTGTTGATTGCCTTCAAGCAGCGCATTAAAGGTATGGAAGAACTCTTCTTGAGAGCGCTCTTTGTTAGCAAAAAATTGGATATCATCGATAAGCAATGCATCAACACTACGGTAGTAGCGCTTAAATTCTTCAATCGCATTGTTTTGGAGCGCTTTCACCATGTCTTGAACAAAGCGCTCTGAGTGCATGTAAACCACTTTAGCATTCGGCTTATTATCAACAATGGCGTTACCCACCGCATGCAACAAGTGCGTTTTACCTAAACCAGTACCGCCATACAAAAACAACGGGTTGTAAGCGGTTCCTGGGTTATCAGAAACCTGACGTGCCGCAGCCAAACCCAGTTGGTTCGACTTACCTTCAACAAAGTTATTGAACTTATGTTTTGGGTTCACGTTTGAACGGTGATTAAGGTCAACTGCTACAGGTTCTTCATCACGCCAGATATTGTGTACTGGTTTGCGTGCTTGCAGCTGCGCAGGTGCAGACGACTCAGCAGCTACATCAGCAGCGGTACGTGTACGAGCAGGGGCGATAGCCTCAGACCTTGGAGCAATGACTCGTTTACTTCCAATCTCAAAATGAAGATGCGGGATATCATTACCACAATATTCTTGTAGCAAACGGTTAATGCTATTTAGGTACTTATCGCGCACCCAATCGAGTACAAATCGGTTTGGTGCAAATAGAGTTAGAGTATTACCATTGAGCTCCGCTTGTAACGGACGTACCCACATACTGAATTCTGTAGCTGGTAACTCTTCTTGAAGCTGTTGCAAGCATTGCAACCAAAGCGAAGATGACAC